>NZ_CP096510.1:0-42138 GCF_056530265.1 Bacillus sp. PK6-025 | reverse complement strand
GTTGGGTTCGCAAATCCTGCAAATGGTCACAGGGTTCTTGAAATTCACTAATTCGATGATGGAAACCAACCCTATTATCGGTCAAATGATCGGTTATCTTATAACATTCGGCGGCCTTTTCAGAGCGTTAACGCCTTTAACTGTCGCGTTTTCAGCGGCTTTTAAATGGAAAGATGCAATAAGCACGGTGAAAAAATTAGGGACGGCAATAAAGTGGATAGGATCAGTCATCGGGGTAGTCGGAAAAGCATTTTTGAGCAACCCTATCCTAATGGTTGTGGCGGCCATTGCGGCGGCGGCTTATCTGATCATCACAAACTGGGGGCCAATTTCAAAATTCTTCTCTGATTTATGGGAAGGGATCAAAACGAACGCGATAGCGGCGTGGAACTCGATATCTGAGTTCTTTTCCGGCCTTTGGTCAGGAATAGTCGAGCTTGCGTCCACAGCATGGGGCGGCCTGTCTACATTCTTCTCAACTTTATGGTCAGGAATCACCACGACAGCACAAACGGCATGGTCTGGTTTCCTGAATTTAGTAAAGCCGATTTGGGACGGAATTGTCGCGGTTTTCGGCCCGACTTTTAACGTCATAGTCACAACGCTGTCAAACATCTGGAATACGGTTTCCAGCACGGTATCATCCGTGTGGAATACGATCAAAACCACGTTGATCGGCGTCGTCACGAGCATTGTGGACGGTGTAAAAAATCACTTTTCGATTATGTCCCAAACCCTTTCCGGCATCTGGAACGGTATCACTAATATTGCAAAAGGCGCATGGCAAGTTTTAAAAAATGCGATTCTCGGCCCGGTTCTGCTTGTCATCGACCTTGTACAAGGTGATTTTAAAGGGTTCGCCAGCCACTTAAAGCAAATCTGGACAAACATCAGCAACGGGGCAAAGCAAATCTGGAACGGCATCAAAACGGTGGTTTCGTCACTCGTTAAGGGTTTGGTCAGCGCTGTGCAAAATCAGTGGAATACAACCAAGAAAGTGACAACAACGATCTTTAACGGGGTCAAAAGCTTCCTTAGCTCAATTTGGACCGGGATCAAAAATACCGTGGTGAATCTTGCAAAAGGCCTGTGGAACGCAGTAAAAACCACTTGGAACACATTCAAGACTGTAACGACAACAATTTTTAATGCGGTCAAAACCGTCCTGACAACCGTCTGGAATGCGGCGAAGTCGGCTGTTGTAAATGCGGCAAAAAACATTTGGTCGAGCGTTAAAAATAACTTTAACAACATGAAAAATGTTGTATCGACTGTCATGAAGAATGTCAAAACCACGATCCAGAATCTCTGGAATAACGCCGTTAAATTCTTGAAGGGGGTCGATCTGAAACAGATCGGAAAGAACATCATTCAAGGATTGATTAACGGTATCGGAAGCATGGCAAATGCCGTCTGGCGGAAAGTCGGCGACATCGCGGACGGGGTTAAGAAGAAAATCACCGGATTACTCAACATTCACTCGCCTTCACGATGGATGCGCGATCATGTCGGAAAAATGATCCCGGCCGGGATTGCTGTCGGTATTGGAAAAGCTGGATCATTAGTCGAAAAAGCGACGCAAAAAGTCGCTGAACTAGCTATGTTTTCGCCTGATCAGACACAATTTGCCTATGATGCGTCCTTAACAGGAACGGATTTAGGCGCGATGAGTCATCAGATCGAAACGGAGGTTTCTAATTTCGAAATTCCAGACCAACCGATCATTATTGAAATGAGCGGCAAGGAAGTCGGGCGCGGCGTCTATAAGCACGTCAAGAACTTCCAAAGTCGGGAGGACGGAAGGAGGACAACGATAAATCGATGATCGATTACAAAAAAATACTGACAACAGCAACAGAAGACACATTCGGCCAAACTATTCAGCAAGTCAATTTTTCCGTCATGTTCAATGGATTCACCCTAACTGATGATTTCTTTGTAATTGACGTCAAAGGGCGCGGCATCTTCGGCAGGGAGATAAACCTTGTTTCCTTGCCGGGCGTCGATGGCGCAAAGTACAAGGGTTCAAGATACCCCGAACGGTATATTGATATAGACGTTTTGTTCATGGCCGGGAGTGATCAGGAACTGCGTAAGATTTTGGAGGAAATCAATTTCAAACTTTCAACAGATAAGCCGGAACCGTTGGTCTTTTCTGATGAGCTTGACCGAACCTATTACGCTGTTTTTAGTGGTGTTCAGCCCGGAGAAGAAAAGAACGGCATGTATAAGGCGACGATCACCTTCGTTTGCCCGGATCCCGAAAAAGATGGGGCGGAGGCTGTTTTCACAACTGAAACCGATGTCCCGACAGTTATTACAAACGCCGGGAAAAGACCTTCTACGCCAACCGTTACATGTATTTTCGAATCAGCTCAATCTGAATATGAAGTCCAGTTGTTAAAAGAGGATGGCGCCATCACTAAGCGGGTCAAATTGGCTTATAATTTTATTGAAGGGGATACTCTTGTTATTGATTTTGATAAAAGAAAAGCTATGATCAATGAAAAAGTAAACATGAATGCCATTTTGATGCTGTCAAGATGGTTTGATATACCCGTGGGAGATTGCACCATAAAAACAACGCATAAAAGCACTATTAAATTCCGGAAAAAGTATATATAGGGGGTGCGTCTATGGCTGATATGTGGATTTTTGACGACAAGGACAAAAAACAAACAATCATATCAAGCGAAGCAAAAGGAACATGCCGTTTCTATGATGCGCCATTTCGAGAAGAACTGAATGTCGGTTCTTCTTTTTCTTTTGTCGCGGACGCAGATCACGAGGATAGCGTCCATATAAAACCGGAGAATCAGGTCGTTTTCGAGGACAGGAGAGGCAGAAAACGCAATTTCGTTATAAAAGAGCTGGAGGACGCTGACGACGGCGCAAACGCCCGCATTAGGGCCTATTGCGAACCGGCCATAGCTGAGCTATACGATGAGTTCGTGACCGACATCAGGCCGCAAAATAGAACAGCTCAGTACGTTCTGGACCGTATCCTTGAGGGTACAAGGTGGCGCGCGAATGTCCCGGTTGACCTTGGTTTGCATTCTACGAATTTTTATCGTATCAACGTCATGGAAGCGATCAACCAGATATTGCAGATATGGGGCGGAGAATTTTATGACGAGGTTGTTTTTGATGAAAACGATAATATCGTCGATCGAGTGATTCATATTCTGCCCCAACGCGGCCAAGATACCGGGAAGCGTGCGGAAATCGATAAAGACATTCAGGAAATCACCAGAACGGTACTTAGTTACCCGGTAACAGCCCTGTACGGTTACGGCGCAAGCCTTGAAACTGAAGGCGGCGGCAACACCCGTTATATTGATTTCTCGGATGTCGAATGGGTCAAAGCAAACGGAGACCCGGTAGACAAGCCGAAAGGGCAAGAATGGGTCGGCGACCCTGAGCTTTTGGAAAAGTTCGGCCGGATTATGTACGACGGCAAGACTAAGCGGCACCGGTTCCAGAAATGGCAAGACGACAGCATCGAAGACCCAGCCGAACTGCTCAGGAAAACCTATGAAGCGCTTATCAATCATGAAATGGTGCAAGTCAATTATTCTCTAAAGCTAGAACTTCTCGAAGAAATCTCGGGTTATGAGCATGAGGCGGTTGATCTTGGCGATACAATGATCGCGATTGACGACAATTTTCGACACCCTATTGAGGTTCAAACGAGAGTTATTGCGATAGAATACGATCTGTCAGATCCCGCGAACACGGCACAGGTAGAAATGGGGCAATTTTTAGACCTGTATTCAACCGAAAAGCGACTCAAAGAGGTTGAAACGACGATCGACACGAATCGCGGCAAATGGGACAACGGTGGCGATCCGGTAATCGGTGACGGGAGCTTTCCGGATAGGGTGCCGCCTGTACCGTCAAATGTAAAAGTTGAATCCTTATTCCAAGGCGTGGCTATCTCATGGGACTATGATCCAAGTTCATATATAGCGGCTTATGAGGTTTACGCATCACCAAACAAAGGCTTTACGCCTTTACGTGAAAATCGTATCTTTTGGGGTAAACAAAGCAAATGCGAACACACGCCGGGTGTCGATCAAGTTTGGTATTACCGCCTGCGGACTATCAACACACACGGCACGCCAAGCGCATTTACACAAGAGTTCACAGGCACGACAAACCGGATTATGACCAAGGATATTCTTTTCGGCGCGATCACATCCGATTTATTGGCAGATTTAGCGGTAAAAGCTGATAAGATTTCACGGGACTTTGAAGACGCGAACATCTTGCCGGGTTCAATTTTAAATGCGCCTGATTTATTCGTCGATCGTGCTAACCGAACCGTAACACAAGTGAACGGATTCAATGAGGTAACGGTGACAAAGAATAGCACGTCATACAGTCATTTCGGAATAACAACAAGAGGGCGGCCGACTTTATCACTTACAAAAGATCAGGTATATACTCTTTCATTCGAGCTGAAGCGGCTAACAACTAATAACTTTTCATTTTTGCAATTAAGAACAGAAAGCGGAGCAACATACGAAATACCGAACACCCTTTCAGACATTTCGAGTTATCCTACTGATGAATTTGTTCGTTTTGATGTTGTATTTACGGCTCCAGCTACATTTAATAACGGTCGTCTTGTCATTGGCGGCAGGACAGCAACAAACGGAGATTCAGCCGAATTTGTTTTAAGGAAACTGCAAATTCGGCGGGGAGACGTCCGGAAAGAGTTTGGATTCAGCCCTTATGATACACAGCTAACGGACGGCGTAATCACAAGCCAATATATTCAAGATGCGGCCATTGTTTCGGCTAAAATCGCAGAAGCGGCCATCACAGAGGCTAAAATCGCAAACGCGGCCATCGGTTCAGCGGCAATCCAAAACGCAGCTATAAAAAGGGCGCACTTAGAAACGGCGATCATCGGGACGGCTCAGATCGAGGACGCGGCCATCACAAACGCGAAAATCGGCAGTATTTCAGCTGACAAGATCAACGCCGGGACGATTAAAGGTATCACGATTGAAGGCTCATTGATTCGCGGGGCGAGGTTTGAATCGGCAGGAGAAAACGACAATTTTAAATCATGGATACAAGACGGGACGTTCTATCAATGGACAAAAGACGCAGACACCAGAGAATACAACGAATTAACGATCACGTCAGGAATGTTCAAACAAGAAACCGGAAAACATTGGCATTACGATGACTCAAGAGATCGACATACAACAATCAAAATAGGCAACGGAAAACTAGATGTACAAGGCATTGCGGGCGAAAAAGATTATGGGACAGCGCCTTTAATTTCCATGTTCTCCGAATATGATTTACAGGACAACACCGAATGGGAATTTGAAGACAATGACGTTTCGCGTTTTAGAATGGGGAGCAATCTAGGGGAAGATTATAGAAATATATTTTCCGCCACAACAGGCGATTATAACCTGCTTGATCGCCTAAAAGAAGATAAATACGGGACTTTTGACGTTGTAAATGGCAACGGAAATTCTTATCTCTCCCGATTCGATGGTTCGTCATCAATGTTTAGATTTAAGCCTTTTAGTTTTGATGTTGTGGCAGAGGGCGGCGTCCGACTAAAAGCCGATAAGATGTTATTTGATGCCGCCAAACAATTAATACTTCCTCCTAAAACAAAAATTAAAGGTGGCGACGGCACATATACGCCTTATCCTGCTGTTTTTGGAAGCATTACAAAAAAACTTACTGACATTCACGGAGGATTACAGCACTGTTTGGGTGTTTTGCTTGATGAACTTACCCTTACTATGCCAATGAACGGCGGAGCCTATGGATATACAAGCTTCGATTATTCTTTGGCCGGCGATGGATCTTATAACAAAATCGAGAACTGTTTTGCTGTTTTCGCTCAGGCTTACGGAGCGTATTCAAACGCCGTTACGGTCGGGATTGAAAAACAATCGTCAAGCGGATTCACAATATATATAAGAGGAACCGGCGCAACATCCAATATAGAATACAGGTCTATGACTGTAAGGTTGGCAATTTTCTATGAAGTAGTTTAGAGAGGTGTAAAAAATGATTCAAAGAAAAGACGTTCCGGCCGCATGGTACTTTGAAGGTATGGAAGTGACAGAGACGGACACAGGCATAGAGATAAGCGCCTGCGTTCTTAAACATAGAGACGATATTTACCCGTTTGAAGAGGTTTCATTCGATTTGATTCCTGACGATAAAGTGAAGGTCGCGTATGATCTATACGTCGTTTTGGATCAAGAGACAAACAAAATGGACTACATGTTAGTCCGTACCTATATAGAACCCGACGGCTATTATCCCGGTTACAGAGGGGAGAAGCGTCTCATTCATACGCTGTTAACAATAGAGGTTGACACTGCCGGCAACCGAAGCGGCACAATACGCAATTACCACGAGTAGGAGGCAAACGATGAAACTTGAACCCATTGAACAGAATATCGAAGCGAAAGAGAGATCCGGCCAGAAAACCAAAGAAGAAATGTCGCGAGAGCAGTTGGTATACACTCAGCGCCTTGCTAATGACTTGATAATGAAGCTTGAGGGAACACAATCGTGATGGAGGCGGTCGATATGTTCGAAGGTAAAAGTCGCTACTACGGGCACTTTTATTACTGCTGGCTAAACGGAAGTGTGACAACAAAAGAGCTGTACATCCATGCCGAAAACGGAATGATAACCGAAGATGAGCGCGCAGAAATCATGAAGAACCCACGGGGCGGCGCTTTCCCGGACGAAGTATAAGGAGGAAATTAAAGTGACAAACAAACCGACATATGAACAATTACAGGAACAGTACGAGCTGACCGTTTTGAAATCAGCCTCATACAAAGAGACTTTGGACAAAGCGCATAATGATTTAGCAGAGATCAAAGCTTTTTATATGCGAGAAAAGCAAAAGCGGAAAAACTTGGAGCAGGAAGTCGAAAAGCTCAAAAAAGAGCTTCAAGAAGAGCGGATCGGCAATTCGCAGGCGGAAGATGCAGAGGAAACCACCGAAATAATCGAAACAACCAGAATGCCAGAGAAGTAACGAGGAAAGAGGATGGCGCCAACAAAGCGCCGGCGGAATCGGATAAAATGAGAACGGGAAGAAATTTCCGTTTTCCTTTTTGTCCATTTTAGATGTAAACGAGGGGGGCAGGACATGCCGCAGGCTGAAGGTTCTTTCGAAAGCAATATTCAACACGAGATAAAATACTTTAAAAAAGAACTTAGCAATTTAGATAAGCGCGTCGATAAGGTGGAACGTTCTCAGGACCGACTTGACCAACGGTTCGATACTTTGAACGAAAAACTAAACAAAATCGACGAGAATATCACATGGTTAAAAAGAACAATTGTAAATGCGATCTTTGTAGCGATAAGCACCGGCATTATTGGCGGCGCAATCGCTCTTTTTTATAACCTTTTGCAAAAATAAGGAGGTTCTAGTCATGACAATGCACTATTACGACAGGAATTTAAACAATATCAACAAACTGGCCGACAACACGAAAGCGGCGGCGAAAAAGTTCCTTGATTACTGCGAGAAAAACAAGATCGGGATACTGATTTATGAAACGATCAGGACGACGGAACAACAGCGGCAATATGTGCAACAGAAAAAGTCACAGACAATGAGATCTTATCATTTGGTAGGACAAGCTCTCGATTTTGTTCCGACAAACGGATACAGCGGCGCCGATACTTTATGGAATGGATATGGCAAATCGGAAATCAAAAAGGCTATCAATTACGCTAAGTCTATCGGTTTCGAATGGGGCGGCGACTGGAAAGGATTTGTCGACAAGCCACATTTACAATATAACTACAAAGGGTACGGAACGGATACATTCGGCAAAGGTGCAAGTCCGGCCAAGTCATCCGGAAGCAAAAAGACGACAAGCTCCACATCTTCAGGTGGAAACAGCAAGATTAAGGCATTCCAGAAATGGCTTAATGTTCATTACAATGCCGGTTTGACTGTCGATGGATACAACGGTCCAAAAACGAAACGGGCGGCCATCAAGGCATACCAGACAGAGCTAAACAGACAGTTTAAAGCCGGTTTAACTGCTGACGGCTATTGGGGACCGAAGACAAAAGCGGCCACAAGAACGGTCGCCAAAGGTGCACGCGGCAATATCACGAGAATCCTTCAAGGCATGTTGTATTGTTTGGGTATCGACCCGAAAGGCTTTGACGGAATTTTCGGTAACGGATGCGCGGCGGCTGTTAAGGTTCTGCAAGGTCGAAACGGCTTGGCGCAGGACGCAAAAGCCGGTAAAAATACATTTGCGGCATTGTTCGCATAAGGAGGAAAACAATATGAAGAATATCGACAAAGGTACGGTCGTTCGGACGGTGCTTCTTTTCATTGCTTTAGTAAACCAGACTTTGATTATGTTCGGAAAGCCGGTTCTGCCGATCAGTGAAGACCAGGTCAACACGTTGGCAGACGCTTTATATTTGGCCGGATCAGCGGCGTTCACTATTGTCACGTCTCTTATCGCTTGGTACAAAAACAACTATGTAACATCTAAAGGCCAAGAGCAAAAGCACGTTCTGAAGAAGAACAATTTGACTCGTTAAAAAGGGACGGGCTTCACAAAAAACTTTTTTTGTGTTGTATAATTGATTTAAGGCGCGGAAACGCCTTTGACAAAAAGGGTAACGAACTCTTGCCCGGTCTTGGTATCTTCCTTTTGATTCAATATCACCGATCACACAATACCCATTTTTGGCCCTGTGACTACTTCAGTCGCGGGGCTTTTTTCATTACTCCTATCATGAACCCTCAAAATATTCGTTTGGACAGCCTTCTCAGTGGTTTTTATATAAACTATGACTAATTTATCCCGAACGCACCAAAAGCCCTTACATGGCTAAAAAAAGAGAGATTTGAACGGCGTTTTAAAAGTGATTCTATCCCCTATCAAAAAAAATAAAAAACCACTTGCATTTCATAGTGTGACACTATAAAATAAAATTACAAGATAACCGAAAGGGGAAATGAAAAATGAAAAAAATGAACGATCATCTTTGGATTACTGAATGTCCGTATACTGACGTGGTTGTCGGTGAATCTGACACAATAGTTAGCGGCGACGATAAATTGAATTACATCGTGGATTTTTCCAAAGGCGAGGAGAATGTTTTCCTTTATACTGCCAAGAAAAGCGACGCCCCACAGGAAGGAAGGGGGATTTTTCTCACGGAAGATCACCTTCCATTCTTAAAACAACTTGTAAAAGACCTTGAGAAAGTTTCTAAAAAGGGTGATTAATAACAAAGCAGACAAATAAACATCGGCGGGATCCGGAAAGGAGAATGAAAAATGGAACGGAAGTCTTTCAAAGACTACAACGGAAAAAAGGGTTGTGTCGGATCAACAGTAGTTGAGCTTGATCTTTCAGGCGAACCGACCGGAGAAAGAAAAAAAGTAAAGCGGATTCTCGGCAGAGGGGCCGCCGGAACATGGATTTATTTCGATAAAGGTGTAGGCGGTAAAGCGAATTGTTATTCAATTTCAGAAGATTCGAAAGGGGAATGAAAATGGGTTTAGATATTAGGGCTTATAAAAATTTGAAGGTTGTTGAAAATCCTCAGTTTGATGAGGAAGGTCTAGTGAATTGGGAATCGGAATGGATGCCGGGTGATAGCATGAAATGGTCAGAAAAGCACTTTCCGGGACGTGGCGAAGGAATAGACCCGGACACGGTCTATACTTGGGAAGATAGTTTCTCATTCCGTGCCGGGAGCTACAGCGGTTATGGCTTGTGGCGTTCCCAGCTTGATAAATTTAGGGATAAATTTAGGATTGATCATGGATTTAGCGAACTAATTAATTTCGCTGATAATGAAGGTGTAATCGGCCCCGTCGTATCTAAAAAATTGGCGAAGGATTTTAATGATCACAAGAAAGCGGCGGAGTTGTTCGCTAGGACGTTAGGTCAATATGGAGAATACTGGATCGATTTATATAAGATATGGAAAAAAGCGTTTGAAATGGCATCGGAAAACGGCGCAGTCGAATTTCATTAAACACGAGGGCTGCAGCCCTTTAAATTTTCTCTTTCATTTCATACCCTCATACTATATAATAAACTCAGGGAAAGGAGGACAACCTTGAATAATTCGCGGAAAGTTGCGGAAATATCCTCAAAAATAAACCGACTCTTTGAGGAAAAAGAAGCGAAGCAGAAAAAGGGCGTGCTTGATGTAACCGACATTCTAATCAAGATCAACGCCCTGCTTGATGAGGCCGAAAGATTCGGCATTTCAGATGAAGTCTTAAAACGAGTATATCCGGAAATCGATTGAAAAGCAAAGGAGCTATGAACATGAACGATCCAATTTTACAAGCGGTTCAGGCGCTATCGAAAGATGTTGGCGAGCGTTTGGAGAAAATAGAAAAAAGCATACAGAACTTAGCTTATGAAGTAAACAAAAACAAGGCGGCGACAAATGAATTAAAAGCGACAGTAAATGAGCGTTTCGACCGTCTGGAAAAAGATGATCCTTTAGGTGTTTTGGCAATGATGAATCACATCAACAAAAAGCAGGCGGAAGATCAAAGCTATACAGACAAAAAGTTCGCCGAAATCGAAAGGGAGATTCACAGCATGAAAGCACGATTACAGAATTAAAGGGGCGGCTCCGGCCGCCCTCCAAGTAGTATGAAGGGTGTGTGTATGGTGAAAGAAGAAAAAACATATTCAACCAAGGACGTAGCGGAGCGTTTGAAAATCAAGCCCGTCACTGTCCGGAAATATTCGCAAATGCTTGAGGATCGGGGCTATAAATTCGATCGCGATGAAAAGGACTGGCGCATATACAAGGAAGACGATATGAAGGCCTTTGAATATCTCTATACCATGACCAAGACAAACGGCCAAACATTAGAGGAGGCGGCCGACCATATCGCAAGCCTATATCGTTCAAATTTGAACATATCGACACCCGATACAGCGCCACAACAAGAGGATGAAAACCCTTTGAAGATGATCCTTGAACATCAAGAAGAGTTTAACAACCGAATGATAAGAAGAATGGAAGAATTCGAGCGGCGGCAGGCTCAAAGAGACGAAAAACTTCTGGCCGCCTTGCGCGAAACACAAGAGACAAAGCGCCTTCTTTTGGAGGAAAGAAAAAAAGAGAAAAAATGGTGGAAGGGTTTGAAATTTTGGGAATGACTGAGAAAGAGGATGCCATCCCCTTGTTTCATACTCTCTCAATGTAAAATATAGATGAAGCCAAAAAGGAGACTAAAGAAATGAAAAGGAAACCGTTATACAATTCTTCAATGATCGCCAAGAAAATCAGCCGTACACAGTCATATGTAAATAAACTTGTGCGCGACGGCGATATGGAGGAGCCGGAATTTGTTGTCTACGGAAGTACAGAACAATTCGTCACGAAAGCATGGACCCCTGAACAGGTTGAAAGAATCGTGAAGAATTTCAAAGAAAGGTCCAAAAACTAACAGGAAGGGAATGAAAAAAGGCTTATGAGAACCTTTTTTAATAACGCACCTATGGGATGTGATGTCCAATGAATTTGTACGAGCTTACAGACCAGTATAAAGCCGTTTTAGACATGGCGGATACTTTAGATCCCGAAACGCTGAAAGACACGTTAGAAGCGATTCAGGAGCCAATACAAGAGAAATTGACGAACATCGTGTACCTTATCCGATCTCTTGAGGGTAATGTCCAGCTAATCAAGGATGAAGAGGCGCGCCTTTCTAAAAAAAGAAAAACAACAGAAAACCATATTAAAAGGCTGAAAGACATGCTAAAAGATCATGTGGAATCGGTCGGCCAGCCAATGGGGAAAAGCTTTGGCGTAAAAATCAAGGGGAATCCTCATATATCTAAGATTTATATTCAAAAAAACCCACCTTCTGCGAAGGTTCTTGATCCCGATTTGATCCCGGAACATTTTAAAATTAAACAGCCTGACAAGGTTGACGCCAAGGCAATTTTAGCGGCTTGGAAAGAAGGCAAAATCACGGATGAGAACGAAAGAGCTTTCGGAATCGAAATTCATCAGGGCGAATCGGTCCGTTATTCATAAGGAGGGTTAAAAATGCAACGAAGCGAAACAATAAGCGAAGTGTCGAAAGCGATGGTTAAATTTTCTTCAGAAGTTGGAAAGATTAACAAAGATGCAAAAAACCCATTTTTAAAAAACAATTATGCGTCATTAGACAATATTTTAGACGCAGTAAAACCTATATTAGCACAAAATGGTTTATTCCTTGTTCAAGACGCATCAAGCGACGGGCAGAATGTCAAAGTTATCACAACAATCTTCCACGAATCAGGGGAATATATATCCTCAGATGAATATACATTGCGCCCGGTAAAAAACGACCCTCAAAGCATGGGATCGGTCACAACATACGCCAAAAGATACAGCATAACTTCATTTTTGGGATTGAGTACGGGAGACGATGACGACGGGAACGCGGCGTCGAACACTGAGGGGAACCAAAGAAAACAAGGTAATCATCGATCGCAGGGGAATCAAGGTCAACAGACAAACCAGAATCAAAACAACGCTAGAATAACGCAAAATCAATTGAAAGCATTAAATGACTTGGTTCAAAAAGGAGCGCAATTGTTTAATAGCGAACCAGAGAAAATTTTACAGTCTCTCAGAAAAAAAGAAGAGGTCGGAAACTTTGCGGATATAAGTTCCATGACCTCCCACCAAGCATCAGCCGCAATCGGTATAATGAAAACCATGTTACCGAGCAATTAAGAACAAAGTCGCGAGGGGGCAACCTTGCGACTAAACAAATAACCTTGAAAGGGCTGATTATATTGATATTGTATCACATTCATTTTGAATTTAAAGAAGAAGTAGACAAAAGGAAACAAGATTATTATGTGCGAACAGATAAAGACATTTCTGTTTTTATGGATGAGTCTATCAATTACGAAAGCGAGAATATCAGTTTTATAGATGCTGACGAGGATTTTGTATATATCAACCTGAGCGAAGTCCGTCTGTTTTGGGCGGCAAGAGAGAGCAAGGGAGACGCTGTAGCGTGAGACCGGACAATTTAATCCGGTCTTTTTTCTTTTTTGTTCGATCCCATAAAAAGTAAACATTTTTAATTATCTGAATATTTAACACAATTTACAACCGGTACCACATTTTTCAGCTATACCAAACTTCCATAATAGGGATAAACTACAATTACATGCAATCCTTATGAAAAAAATTTAATAATTTTGTTAAAAAAGGGGCTTGTAAAATCGAACATACGTTCGTATAATTTTCAGTAACGAGGTAATGGAGCGAACAAATTCAAAAAAACGAAAAAAATTCCTAAAAAACCATTGACCACATGACCCCACATAAGGTAATATAAAGACACACCAAGAAAAACAACAAGAAAAATTACTTTATGTAGGAGGAAAAAGTCGAAATGGAAAAATTTTTAACGCCAAAACAGCTTAGTGAAATTCTTCAGGTGTCTATCGAAACATTGCGCCGATGGAGAAAGGAGGGTATGCCTTACAAGCAGATTGGAAGAAGTGTTCGTTTCAATCAAGAAGAGGTCGAAAAGTGGATCGAAGAAAACAAGAGTAATTAAGGTAGAAAAAAAGAAGACCCACCGGTGAAAGTGGGCCGCGTAAACAATTCTTTTATCGAATTATACCACGCAGAAAGGAAAAAACGTATGTCAAAATTTTCTAGTGGTCATCCGATTGTTGATGCTGTGGGGCAGATGAGTTTTGAAGGAAATGTCATCCCTCACACTTGGTTCGAGACATTGAAACTCAAAAGCGGAAAACCGGATTTAGTTTCAATCGTTTTACTTGCTGACTTCGTTTATTGGTATCGCCCTAATCATGTACGGGATGAAAATACAGGGATGCTTACAAGCGTAAAAAAACGATTTAAAGCGGACTTGCTTCAGAGAAATTACAAGCAGATGGAAACGATGTTCGGATTTTCAGAAAAACAATGCCGAGAAGCATTGAAGCGGCTTGAAGACAGAAAGGTTCTAACTCGAATATTCAAAACGATCAAAACAGAACAAGGAACCAGACTCAACAATGTAATGTTTATTGAGCTTCATATTGAAGGTCTTATGAACGTAACTTTTCCGTCGGGGAACCACCTGTTTCCCTCTAGGGAAGGAGGGGTGTTTCCCTCTAGGGAAGGAGGGGTGTTTCCCTCTAGGGAAGGAGGTCATGTCCCACAGGGAAATACAAATACAGAGATTACTACAGAGACTTCAAATACAAAGATTACTAATACAGAGACTAAGGACTTTTCTTTGCAAATTGAAAATTTGCGTCGTAGGTATTCCGATGAGCAATTGAAGATTATTGATGATTATTTAGAAATGATTAAGCATACAAGGGTTAGCGGGAAAATCGCTAAAAGCGTAATTCTCAAAATGTATCAAGATTGGGACAAGCACCCGGCAATATGCGTTGAATACGGATTGAAAACACACATCGAAAACCCAGCCTATCACAGCAGGAAAGAAAATTACACGTTAGGCATCATCAGGAACACAACGTCAGAAGAGGCGGCGGCTAAGTTGAAACGTGCTTCAGAAGGAGGGGTGAACAATGTTCGACGATACAAGGAAGAACAGAACCGTATCCCTCAACGGGCTGTTAGAGAAGATGTCCAAGTCTTCACCGAAAATCAGATCCCAGATGAAGACCTACCTTTCTAACGAACGTTGTCCAGTCTGTAGCAGAATGACGATCTATCTTGATGAACTCGGACAAAAAAAGTGTCATTGGTGCGAAACGATGGCGCCGATCGAAAAAGAAGTTTCGGAGAAAGCGCAAAAAGAAGCACTGGAACACGAAAGAAATGTAGCATTCAGAAGATTCGCCGATTTATCGTATTTCTCAGACGACATACAGCACTGTTCTTTTGACAATTTCGATCCTGTGACTGATGAACAGAAAAGAGGTTTCGGGATAGCCAAACGATACGCGGATAATTTCGATCTGGAAAACCCTCAGACGCTTTACTTATTCGGTGAAGTGTTCGGATGCGGCAAAACACACCTTGCTTACTCGATATCAAGGGAAATTATAAAAAAAGGATTCAGCGCACTTTTTATAAACATGCCTATGTTTTTAGACGCGCTGAAATCCACCTATCGAAAAAGCTCGGATACATCGGAAGACGACATTATGCGAATAGTGAAAGATGCGGATTTGTTGGTCATTGATGAGCTTGGACTAGAAATAGACGGCGAAGAGATAACGGCACGGCCTGAAAGGCACAAGGTTGAGAAATCAGCGTGGCGAAAGGAAAAAGAGTACACACTATTTAACATGCGGCAAGGAAAACACAATGTCATGACGGGGAACTTGTATCCGTTTAGATATCCAGACCCTAATACAAACCGAGTCTTCCCGGATGAGGGGAAAACAGTGTTAGAAGACATCATGAACCCGAAAACGTTCGATAGGATGTTCAGAAATGCGACATGTGTTCGAATCGTCGGAGAGCCAAGAAGGCGGCGAAACATAAAAATATATTAAAGGGATGCGGGCTTATGAGAAAAGTTTTTCCCGGCGTTTTTCTCCTTGGAGACAAGGGGAAAGCGCCTCAAGACTTATCCGAATGTTGCGAAGTTTTAGAAAAAAAGATGCAGGAGATCGAGAGCCGTTTACAGGCTGATAGAGAGGGTTTGAACGAAAGGGTACCAAATATACTTGAAGCGATTTAAAAAGCCCACATCGAAGCGAGAGAGGGCAAAAACGAGGTGTTAAAAAGTGATGGTGGATGTCCAGAAGGTTGTAGATGAATTGGAAAACATTCTGAAGAAGTCAAACCTTTCCGCCCTAACAGCATACGCCAAAAATAACTACTCAAATTCGACTATCAAAATCGTTAACTATGACCCTGTTTATAGCGGAATCGAATTTATAGACTCGCATCCGGGAGACTGGTTGAGAGGATTCGTCGAAAAGAAGGAAATCAATAGGTACACGATGGACAAGCTTTTCAGACAGCTTTTTAAAGACATGAATTTAGAGGCGATCATCCAGAAGGACCCGGCCAAGGAAATGAAAATTTTCATCGACGACGGGGACAGAATCGGGCTTAAAAACGTATATTTCGTTTTCAAAAAATGAGGAGGTAACAAACAAATGGGATATAAAAACGAATGGAGAGAGTTCAAACGGGTTGCATTTGAAACAGGATTTAATCGCCGGGACATCATCAGGGAAATGGGATGGACGCAAGAGAAAGCACGAGAGTTTTTCAGAGAAAACGACATTCCGAATAAAGGGTTTTCGGCGGTTGACTTGCTAAGCGTGAACGAATTTATTCAGCTTTATTTAGAATGTGACAGCGATTATCATATGGCGGAAATCTTAGGTTGCCGGATGGAACGAATCAGCATCATGAAAGGCCGTTTAAACCTTATGAAATTAGATCGAAAAAACGCATTGGAGCGCAGAAAACGCGAAAATAAAGAACGCATCGTTAATATGTACCTTGATGGATATTCTTTGGATGAAATTTGCTTCGAAACGTCAATGCACATCGCTACAGTCGAACAAATTTTAAAAGTGGAGGGGGAGCTACACAGTGAATGCGAAGGAAGCGGCTACGAAATTGATCGGCGGCATATTGGTTGAAGCGTTAGACAAGGCGGGCATTAGGCTTTTATGGGATTCTGACTTGCTGATGATGGAACACAAAATCAGGACACACTCAAGAAAACCACATGAAAGAGAGGATAAAAAGCAATGAGAAAATATGATCTCCTTGATTATCTGTTATTTTTCGGACGAGGCAAAGAAAACGCCAAGCGTGCGGCCGATCTGAAACAATTCGGCGACAGCAGAACTTTAAGAAATTATGTCCATGAACTCAGAATTGAAGGATATCCGATTTTATCTGGTAACTGCGGCTATTGGTACGCAATGAGTAATCAAGAATTGAGAGAGTGTTTGAATAGGTTGTCCAGTACCATTTCAAACACCCAAAAGGCTTATGAGGCTTTAAATATACACCATCAAAACAACTATATCAATAATCATTTATTACCGTGAAAAAAGAAACAAAACCGACAACGGTTTGGGCCGTTTCCCTTTAAAAAAAGGATTCGTCTTTAAATTTTGAGGCGAAACGGCCTAATACTTTAGACATAAATTTCATAGTATCGGAGTATGAAAGGGGACGAAAAAACATGAAAAAAATTATTATTTCTTACAGTGGCGATAAATTCGATCAATGGAGACTCGGACAAGCTGGCGGATATATCGGATTGGAGAAGAGCGGGAAACCGGTTTTCGTGTTCCGAACAAAATCGCAGTACGAAAATTATCTGGCATTGAACAGCCAAAGGAAAATCGGGGTGTGAAAAATGACGTTCGGACTTTCTTTAACGGCGAAGGGATTGACTAAGCAAAAGTTTGATGAGTTGAGAGCGAAAGGGCTTTCTTATGAAAGAATCGCAAAGATGTTCTCCGTTAGTCATGAAACCTTGAAGGCGTGGAGGATATATCATGGCTATCCGGTGGGGAAATATCCGGGAAGAAAAACAATTTCACTGTCAATAGAGAAATACGAAGAATACAAGCAAGAAGGATACGCAGACAAGGAAATCGCGGAATACATTCTAAATTGCACATCCAGAGAGCTGTCTGACTGGAAAAAAAGAAACCAAATTACATCTTACGGGCAAATACTATTCACTCAGGAACAATACGAAGAGCAGAAAAAGCAGGGCAAAAAAGAAAAGGAAATCATGAAAATATTCGGTTTTAAAAATCCCGGTTCTTATTACGCCCATAAAAGAAGAATAGGCATTGCGAAAAAGAAGCGACCTGATTCTCATTCGTGGAAAGAAGGGGTTTCATGAAACGACTTTTACAATCTGCGGCGGCCTTAGCAGGGATTATCCTGCTGGCCGTCCATAAAGAGAAGAAAATACAGCGGTGGATTGAAAATGACGGGAGGTAGAGGGATGAGAGCAGAAAAAGAAAACAAAGCATACAAAGAAGCGTTTGACTATATCCAAAAAGCCATATACACGCAGCATTGCACAAAAAATCATATGGACAATACAGAGTTTGAAAAAGGCGAGATAAGCGGGCTTATTCAAGCAGGGAAAATTGTAGAAAAAGCGATGGGGGAAATCAAATAATGAAAATTCAAAAACAGCAAGTTAACTCTCGATATTGCGGCATTATCAAGGACATTCTCACACTTGAAAGATTCGAAGAGGAAGGGAAACAATTCGTGAAGGAAACACGATCAATCTACTATGTCGGGATCCCGGTAAGAAGATGGATGATCATACGGCCGACAAGTTTGAGTGATTCATTAAGATCGGTATTTGGAGGCGTCTGATTATGGAGGGGATGTTGAAAACGGCTTTAGATTTAGGGCACGGGTGTTGGTATTGCGGCGGCAAAGATGGAGATGATTTGGGCTTTTCAATAGAATTCGACACGCCGGTTCATAAATGTTGCTTGAATGGTGCCATTGCGCGAAATGCGGACGATGAAGAAGCGTGGATCATGCTTGATGAATTGGAGGCGGCGGAATGATCACCCTTAACATACCAGTCGAACCAATGGGAGCCGTCCGGATGACCGGGCGCGGGAAATTCGTAAAGCCTAACGCGAAACGGTACCTTTCATACAAAGATTTCATCAAATTCAAAGCCAAAGAACAGTTAAAGGGACAGGAGTTTTTCACCGGTCCGATCGAGGTCGAAATCCTTTTCTTGATGCCGATTCCGAAGAGTTGGGCTAAGTGGAAAAAGCGAGTGGCGCCCGGTAAACGGCACACTGTTAAACCGGACATCGACAATCTGATCAAAGGTGTATTTGACGCCCTCAATCAAATAGCGTGGATGGATGACAATCAGGTATCGGAGGTCACAGCCTGTAAGAGATACAGCGAAAATCCAGGAATTACGGTTCGAATTACAAGGGCGGCGGAAGTATGGGAAAAAGCAAACGCCTAATCATTCGATACAAGAATCAATACGGGCGCACTGTGGGGCATGACACCCTTTGGAGGGGTTTAGATACCATCAAAGACTTAAAACGTCGCTACGGCTTCATAAACGAAGATTTGACGCATGTCGAACTTGATGGTCGGGTTTGCGATTTGCAGGAAGTAAGAACAGCGCTTGAGAAAGAAGAAAACAGATAAGTCGGAGGGGTGGGCGTGGAAAATCTTAAAGGCTTATGGGTGTGCGTGTTCCACCGTCACACGCTGAATATCGAGAAACAACGCGGCGGCGAACTTTTCGGGACAAGACATGAAGAGATTTCAGAATATGCGGAATATGTAACAGACTGCTTCATCAAGGCGGATACATTGAAAAGAAACTATTTTAGGGAGAGTGTACAAGCATGATCAATGATGTTGTTTTAGTGGGTCGTTTAACAAGGGATCCGGAGTTAAGATACACACCGAACGGGGACGCGGTCGCAACTTTCACACTAGCGGTAAATCGGTCATTTACGAATCAGCAGGGAGAACGCGAGGCGGATTTTATAAACTGTGTTGTCTGGAAGAGAAGGGCTGAAAATGTGGCGAACTACTTGAAAAAAGGATCATTAGCCGGAGTAGTCGGGTCTATCCGGACACGGAATTACGAAAATCAGCAAGGGCAGAGAGTATTTGTCACGGAAGTACATGCAAATGATGTGCAATTTCTCGAACCAAAGGGGAGCGGAAACGGCGGTGCCCCAAATTACAACCAGAATCAAAACAACAATCAATCTTCCGGCGGGTTTGGACAGAATTCGGGAACAAGCGGACAGCAGAACGGATATAACGGAGCCGGCAGGGCAGAAGCTCCACCGAATAACAACCCGTTCGGAGAGGACCCATTCGCAAGCAATGGAAAGCCGATCGATATTAGTGACGATGACCTTCCGTTCTAAGAGCATAGCGGCATAGCGGTATACGATACAGCCTGAAAAATCGATACAAAACCCGACACGAGGCGGTGCTTGCATGAGAAAGAAGAAACCAAACAAAGAACAGCGCGCCAAGCTGAAAAAACAGCATTGCGACACATGGACATCAGGATTTAAATACGGCTATAACATGGGATACGAACAAGGGAAGAAGGAAGCAAAAGAGGGGCGTTAAGCATAGCGCCCCCCTGCCCAAGAAAAAATTGTTAAAATAACACTTGCATTTCATAGTGTCACACTATAAAATAGAATTGTGAAAGGGGAAAGAACATGGCGACAAACCTAGTCAGCAAAGAATTGTTGGACTCGATCGAAAACCCGATCATTAAAGAGTTCTTTCAAACAACAGTAAGGCAACAAGAAAAGGGGATTAAAAAGTACGGGGTCGAGGTTAAAACCGATTCGTATGATTTGAGGGGGTGGGTGAACCACGCGTTAGAAGAAACCGTCGACAAGGGCGTTTATCTCGTATCGGTTTTACTGCTTTTCGATGATATGGAACAAAAACTAAATGAAATGTACAACCAAGCAATCAGAGACAAAGAACTAGCGATGAGATTGAATGATCTTTATGAAGCGGACATCTTCAGGGAAAGAGCATCAGCGATTTATCAGTGCGGCCGGATATTCGGGTTTGATTTACGGGACAAGCAGGAGGTCGAAAGGGCGCTGTTAAGGAAATCAGATAAATGAGGGAGGGGAGAGAAACCGTGATATACGATGAGATTCCTAAAACGGACAGGCTACTGGCCGAAAAGGTTCTTGGCTGGACAAGGGAAACGCCGAAAGGGAGGATATCAAATAAACAATGGTACAACAGAAACGGGCGGCATATGGGGTTTTTCAGTCAGTTCCGTTTCTCTAAAAGCCTTGATGATTGCAAATACTTACTTGACGCCATCGAAGAGCGCTTCGGGTCCTTTATCCTGACAAAAGACTACAAAGGGCCTTACAGATTCAAAATCATTAGCTGGAACAATGGCGGCTATGACGTAATAGCGGAAGAGGTTGACGACACAAAGGCCGGCGTCATTATAAAAGCGGCGCTGGAAGCATGGAACATAAAGGAGGCGGCGGAATGACACATGAATACCCAGAACACTTGGGAGCGGATAGGGGGAAACCTTACATTTTATATCGGTGTTTAAAAGATGAGAAACCAATAGAATTTTATCGGTTTTATCGCGATGAAGTGGAAAGCATTCGTGATACAGACGAAGGATGCAAGCTGTCTTTTAAAAACGGCGACTGGTTCGAAATGGGGATGACGGCGGCGGAGTTTAAGGGATTGATCGGATGGGAGGTGGCCGAATGATGCTAATAGCTTTACAGGTTGTATTAATGATTGTGTTACTCTTGTCGGTAATTGGTGTGATAAGCGAGAACGAAAGCAAGTCGAAACAGGCTAATATAACGGCGGTGTGCTTAGCGGCGATGATCAGTCTTGTCATAACATTCACCGTGATTTGATATAGCGGTGTAGCGGTACGCGATATGGATAAAAAGGAGCGGTGAACATGGGAACGATATTTAAAATCAAGGTGCTATACAAAAGCGGGATAGAAAAAACTTACGAAATAACCGGTAGCCCCGATAAATTGAAAACAGCAGAAGATAAAGGAATGACTATCTCGGCATTAATGCAAACTGCTTTGAAGGAAAATTTCGGAATAGTTGAAGGTTTAAAGGGCTTTTATGTGAATCCCGATGCGATTGCGGCCGTTGAAATCGAGGCGGTGGACGATGATAGTGAGCAAATGAAGAAGACCGAATCGAAAAAAAACGGTACATCGGACGGTATAACTTTTGGAGAGATTGCCCTTGACGGGGAATGGTACCAACTGAAAAACATAGTTACACATCGTAGTGGCAGGCAATTCCTTATATTAGAAGGGGAAAAAGGGGTTAGGGAAATTATGTATGACCCGAACACAGGGAGTAACGGGCTTTATTTATTAGGGATAAATAATAATTAAAAGGGGAATCGATGATGAAAAAACTAATCAAAACAATCGTCACACTGTCACTCTTGCTTTCTGGAACGCTTTTATTCTCACAATCTGCGGCGGCAGTCTGGTCACCTTGGCAAACGGAGTTATTCGGCCATAAGGCGAGGATTTTCACTGACGATACCTATTACTATTCAGGAGCAAAGTCGGTTGACTGGCGGGCGGAAAAGAAGGGATCAGGGACGCTTTACTATACAGCGGGCGTCTATAAAAAACGTTCTGGTGGCGGCTTAACTGATACAAACCTTGTACAGCGGGGACACTTCAAACACTCAACGCCGTTAAAATCATTCAGCGTCAACGAAATGCGGAAGCGAACCGGGAAAGGATCATATGTCATTCAGATCGATTGCTACACAGACGCAAAGAAAAACAATTATGTCGGGACGTTTGAATCCAAGACATTTTATATCAAATGATAGTCATAGCGGCATAGCGGTATACGATATAACCGGAAAAGGAGCGGGAGAACATGAAATACTATGAAATCCATGAACCATCTTATGCATTGCTTGCGGCAGAGGACGAAAAGAAAGCGGCTGAGGTGTATGTCAAGTGGGTTGCTGATGATGATGGGACATTGAAATACAACATCAAAGAAGTTAGTCGGCAATATGCGCTTGGGCTTGTTGGGGATTCGGTTTTTCAATCTAAGCCTGAATTGAGTGTCGCGGAGTTTGTGAGAGACTTTGACGATAGAGAAAACACTTATTTATTGTTCAGTAGAGGTCTGGAATAGGTATTCATAGCGGCATAGCGGAAACCGATATAAGGGGAAAAGATCAATTTTAAGCGAGGGGGGCGGAATGTGTCAGCCTGACCAAGACAGCACATTCCACCGCCCGATGCTTCAGTGATAAAGAAAGAAGCCATTTCATTATAGCAGAAATATCAGTCAGAAGATTCCGGAAAATTAAAGAAAAATTAAAAAAAGTTGTTGTATTTCATAGTCCGAGAGTATAAAATAAAACTATAAAGAATAAAGGGGCTGTGTTGAATGGTAGGGAGAACATTGAAAATCATGTTTTTGTCAATCGCCTTCATTTTCTTTTCGGGGTATCAATACTATTTCGATCCAGATTTAATCGAATCATTTTTATTAGCTGTCGCGTTCATTTCGTTCGCTTTATGTATACTATTTGACAACATTCTTATCAAAATCGGCCTGCTGTTGCTTGGCGGATCGGCGTTTCTGTATCATCGGATGCTTTATGAGCTGTCACAAACACAAGTTGTAACTCTGCTGATCGTGTTGGTAGCAATCACGGCCACGGCGTTTTTTAAAGACATCGATAAATACTTAGAACCGAGAGCAGAGGAAGCGGCAGAGAAAAAGGCATCTGAAGAGCCTGAACGCTTGCGGGTATGGAAGGAGAAACACGGCAGATGAACAAAGATCGGGAAGAATATTTAAAAATTCTTGAAGAACATGGCATGACAGAAGAAGAGGACGACGCTTTGACGCAAATCATGCACGATATAGATTTTGAATGGTGAGCGACCGGGAAGGAGAATTTCATCAGATGATCAGTAACATTAAGCAATTGGCCATATTTATACTTATGGCGACCGTTCTATCTTCAGTGGTAATGACAGGGCTGTACTTTGCTTGTTATTCAGTTGTCGGCCATGACTACACCATAGATATACTTTCGTTACTATCTGTCCCCGTTGGGGGATTTTCAGCAATATTTACACTGATGGTTATAGATAAATAATCGGTCAAGACAGGAAGGTGAGGAAATGGGACGTATAACAGATGCAAAATGTCCGACGTGCGGTGAAAACCTGCACAAAGATTCATTGCAACCTGATGAAATTGACTGCATCATCGATTTCGAGCTTCTCGAATGCGTGAAATGCGATAGATTTTTTACGCGGAAATTCGGAAACGAAAAACTCGAATAAATAACGGCCGGATCCGGGAAGGAGAATGAGGGATGAACAGAAGCATTTTTAAGGGAAGAAATGAAAAAGACATTTTGTTGAAACTAATGTGGGAAATTGTCTTGAGAGAAACACAGGTTGAAGATGATGCCGGCTGTAATTGGTTTACATTAGGGGATAATACGTATATAGCTGATACGGATTGGCACGTTTCCAGTAATAAAGAAGTTGCGGAATTAGTAAATGCTATTAATGCTTTAGAAGGCCACCTGCAGTTAATTAATCAAAAACCTTAAACGGCGGCCGGAGCCGGGAAGGAGAATGAGGGATGAATTACACAGAATGCCCGGAATGCAGAAATAAGCAGATCATCGAATATGGAGAGGAAACTTTTCAATATGAACGTTCTGCGAGAACAGGGAAGTTATTACGGAGGTCGATTGAGGAAGGCGGCTGGTGTGCTTTCAAATGCCGTTGCGGTTGGGATAGCTATAAGGAACAGTTTGAAGTGGATGAAGATGACGAGGAGGATGACGAATGGCCGATATTCTAAGAGAAGTAAGGCGGGGGATTGGCGAGGTTTCGGAACGCGGTTTCGAGGTTAAGGCAATCAAATTACGTCCGGATGTGAAAGAAAGATTAGTCCGGGACCATTTGGACTTATTAGCCATCGAGGGAGACGAAGAAAGAGAGGAAACGCCATGGACACTCTTCGGCTATCCCGTAGACGAGGGGGCCATGAAAGAAGATTTTAAAATCGAATTTCGTGCCGGTACGCATGTTTTAGAACTTGGCCCGGACGAAAAAATCGTGAAGGCTCACAGTTACACGCATGACGGATTAAAAATGGCATCTTATCAATTTGTTAAACGGGAGGCGGCGGAATGATGCCTGAAAAAATAATTGATGAAGTAAATTATTTAATGACTTTGACTGATGATGAATTAAACGAATTATTGATAAGTGAAAAATATAATAAAGCAAACTTGCGGGAGCTGGTAAGGCGTACTTTGAAGGTTGCAAATGAGTATAAAAAAGCCTTTGAGTACGAGACGAGCGAAGAGAAAAAAGAAACTGATGAATCTTTAAAGCTTTATGACCGAACGGGGGCGACGGAGTGATCCTATGGCGTAGCGCTGTAGCGGTATACGATATAAGGAGGAAATGGTATGGATACAAAAGAAATTGGACAAGTTGCAAGCATTGCGCATGAATATGAAAACCATGAAATCGCAATCGGTATAAAATTCTTCAAAGGGATTAAGTCAGAAGATGTGAAAAAGGCTTTATTGAGCATCGGAGAAGTGTTGAAAGCTGAAAATATTAGCATTGAACGTTTCGAGCGTCATTTCGGTGTCGATGAGAAGGCGGATGCGAACACGGTACGAGAAATAATGAAACAGGCCCAAAAAAGAATTGAAGAGTCTTTGAAAGTCGAAAATACTGAAAGGTATCGCTCAGTAGTAGAACACATAAAATGCAGGGCGCGGGACGGGTATGATCATGCGACATATAAGTTTTTGTCTAGTTATTTAGGATATTATGAAGATATAATCCGAGCATTAGAGGAAAAAGGGTTTAAGTGTTTAATTCGCGACGCGAAACCTCAAATGTTACCGTCTGACTCTTCTATGGATCAACAAGAAATCCTAATTTCATGGGCGGAAACGGAGGAAGCAGAATGAAAAAAGAACATGTCAAGACAGTTTATTCAAACAGTAGTCAGGAAGCAATCGAACACGCAAAGCACGCTTGGCATTTAGGTTTTGTGGTGGATATTGAACAAACGCGGCCGCAAAGCTCTTTCGAAGAATACGGAGAGCCGGACGAAAAAAAGACGTTCCGGGTTCATATATCCAAGTTCATAGAGGAGTCGGCGGAGTAATGTTCAAGGTTGTTTATCATCGCCATCATCAAATGTTCATAGGGGGTGCGGAGGAATTCAAAGTGATACCGATATTAATTGATGAAACGGGCGTCGGCATTGAAATAAATGGAATATAAAAAAGAAGCATGGTATAATGAACACACTGCGGCCAACAGTCGAGTCATTGTACACAAAGTGTGCCCGTCAAGGGGCTGGCTCAAAGTGTCTTTTTGTAAATAGACTTCCCTACGAACTTTGCGGGCTCAAGGGAAGTCTATTTTTTGTGCGTGCATATCGGTATATTGGTATGCGCTATGAAAAAAGGATGCACTTCAGACACGGGGAAAAGCCCGTGATATAATTTAATCATAGTTAACTATAAGAACGCTATTCAGTAGCAGGATGGGGGTTAGCCCCGTCGTCACCTGTAAAACGCCCGTCCGGGATCGGAAAGATTGGTCGGTTAGGTGGGTAAGCGCTGAATAGTGTTTTTTACATACGATGGGGATGACTGCCGGTTTAGGTTGTGTAGTCACGGAACGGTTGGGAATGGGGGAGGCCGTCTGTTAATTTTGTTTGTTGTGACGCGTGTCCGGAAGAGGGCGGGCGAGTTCCTGCTAGTACGGGCGCGGGTCAGAGTGAATAAAATCGTATGCGGTGGCGGAATAGGTAGACGCTTAGGCATAAGATCGGATACGACTCGGCGAGGTTTTAAAACCCATGGGAACCGTTAAAGGGGAAGTCAGGTAAGCTGCTGCCCGTTGTGGTGAAATGCTGATCATGCAAGGTGCAAATCCTTGCCCGCATATCAAAAGGGAACTTACGCCCGGCTACTGAATAGCCAATTGGAACCACTTTATAGACCATTGGGTCGGTGGGATAGGTAGTAATCGTGGGGCGGAGCAGGGCACTTGAAGATATGGGTTAGGGTGTCCACAGACTATCTACCATGTGTAGAAAAGTATTCTTGAAGCGTGTGAAGCGTTTTAAGCTGTGGTGGCGTATGTTGCTATATGGCTTACGCGAGCGGCTAAGAGTGGTCAAGGGTCGCAATTCGCTATTATAAGCTCATCTGCCATGTGCAGAAGGAGAATCCCGAAGCACGCACAGTGTCATCGGGTTTTAGGGTTCGGGGTTATCCCGGACGGACATATTGCCGATAAGGCCTTTGCTACTAACTACTTTGTAGGGTGAACCCGTCACAGCCTTATCACGGGCGGCAATATTGAGAGGAAGCGGCACTGATAATGATCGGGGTCGCTTTGTTTCTGATGCGGGATCAGGGGCAACTGATTTCGATTAAATTGTTCGCGGATTTTTTCATCTTCCTACCAAGATAGCTGTCACAGACACAGCACGACAAAGGGGTGTCCTAACGGGCGCCCTTTTTTTCTATGAAAACATAGAGGGGCAAAGACATGAAAGAGCTGTTATCGAGCTACAAAAAAACGTTACACGAAGCAGTTGATAGATATAACAACATTGAGGATTGGAGAACAAAAGAAAAGAAAATCGTTCAAGGTATCATTTCTGATCTGGAATATTCGATTGAATGGATGGAAAAGCGAAGGGCGCCGGGATTACGTCGATCTATCAATCGTCGGGACAAGTGGGCGCGGCTAACGCTTAAAGATCCGGCGCACATGGTTATTTATACGGATGAACACGCGATCATTACGAGAACAACTGAACGCGTGACGGATGATCAAATGGAAATCCTTAATAAATGTCTGGCCATACTCACGGAAAGACAAAGAGAAATGTTCCTCCTGCATGTCGGAGAGGGGTTCTCTCTCGGGAATATCGCGGAACATTTGGGTGTGAAAAAAGCAACCGTCCAAACAACAATCGAAAGATCAAAAGCAAAAATACAAAAATACATCAAAGGAAAATTTTCAAAACAACATAACCCATAAAGGGGGCGGCGGGTGAATGTAATATGGCTGAAAAACACATACAGGCACAAAAAGATTATGTCAAAGGGATGAAATATAAAGAATTGGCCGAAAAGTACGGCGTGTCGGTGAACACCATTAAGTCGTGGAAACAGCGGCACGGCTGGACGAGGAAAAAGGGTGCACCCATTGAAAAAGGTGTGCGCACAAAAAAACCGGGTGCGCCGAAGGGCAATATAAACGCGCTGGGGAACAACGGCGGCGCGCCGAAGGGCAACCAGAACGCGAAGACGCACGGGTTCTTCTCGAAGTATCTCCCGGCGGAAACACTCGAACTCATGGAAGAGCTTCAGGAGCGGTCACCGGCTGATATGATATGGGATCAAATTCAGATCCAATACGCGGCCATTATACGGGCGCAGAAGATCATGTTTGTTCGAGATCAGGACGACACGGCCAAGGAAATGAAAAAGATCAAATATGAGGTCAGAGGAAGCACGCAAACGGGTTATGAATCTGTCCCAGCGGAAAAGGAATATGAACTACAATTCGCTTGGGACCGTCACGCAACATTCTTAAACGCTCAATCGCGGGCTATGGGCGAGCTTAGGAGCTTGATAAAGCAATTTGACGCATTAGCCCATGAAGAGGACGAAAGGCGTCTTAAACTTGAGCAAATGCGCTTAAACATCGAGAAGACGAAAGCGGAAGTCGAGAAAGATGCACGCGAGGACGCTGTGATGATCGTCGACGATATAGGAAGTGATCATATTGGCGAAGGTTAAGCGTATATCGGACATCATAACGCCTAAATTCCGATCATTTTGGGCGGCGGCCAATAGTCATGAATACCTTCGGTATGTCTTGAAAGGCGGGCGCGGCTCTTCAAAGTCAACGCATATCGGTATACGGCTGATAAAGGACATGATGCAATACCCGGTCAGTACACTTGTGGTCCGGAAAGTAGGGAACACGTTAGGAGAATCTGTATTTGAACAGCTCAAAGAGGCTATCGAGCTGTTGGGCGTGGGCGCGTATTGGCGCGTCAATAAATCCCCCCTGAAGCTCACTTATACGCCACGAGGGAACAGTATCATATTCAGGGGTGCAGACGATCCAGCAAAGATAAAATCTCTCAAAATAGCAAAATACCCGGTTGCCTTCCTGTGGATTGAAGAGCTGGCCGAGTTTAAATTCGAAGAAGAAGTGTCCATGATTGAAAATTCCGTTTTGCGCGCTGAACTGCCGGACGGTCTTTTCTATGCGTTTTACTACTCATACAACCCACCGAAGAGAAAGCAATCATGGGTAAACAAAAAATATGAATCTGCATTCGTACCAAAGAACACATATGTTCATCATTCAACGTATCTCGAAAATCCATTTATATCAAAAGCATTCATCGAAGAGGCTGAAGGCGTCAAAGAGCGGAAGCCGTTAAAATACAGATGGGAATATCTCGGAGAGGCGATCGGCTCCGGCGTCGTACCGTTCAACAATCTACAATTCAGGAAGATCACGGACGAAGAAATCAAGTCGTTCGACAACATACGACAAGGGAATGACTTCGGATATGGTCCCGACCCATTGGCATTCGTCCGTTGGCACTATGACAAGAAGAAAAACACGATATACGCTATGGACGAGCTATACGCCCATAAGATGTCAAACAGGATGTTAGCTCAGTGGATTAAAGGAAAAGGCTATGACAGCAACGAAATTATCACAGATAGCGCAGAGCCGAAATCTATAGATGAACTCAAGAAGGAACACGGTATAAGGCGTATCAGGGGAGCCAAGAAGGGGCCGGACTCACGGCAATATGGCGAGGAATGGCTTGATGATTTAGACGCTATAGTGATCGATCCAGAGCGCACGCCAAACATAGCGCGCGAGTTTGAAAACGCCGACTATAAAACCGATAAAGATGGTAACCCGTTGCCTAAATTAGAGGAAAAAGATGACCACACTATAGACGCTACGCGATACGCTTTCGAAAGCGATATGACGAAATCGGGTATTTCATTTCTTAAATAGGGGGCTTGCAACATGGAACAGAGAAAATTTGAGTACGAGGTAATCACGTCACCGAAGAAAGTAAGTAAGCCGAACGACTGGCGCAGAGGGGCGCAACAGATCGACAACCCGTTACAAGCTGAAGATATTCGATTTTTGGAGCTGGCACTTGAAAAGGCCAAAAGAGGGGAACTGAGAGACTTTATTTTCGCGGCGCACTACAAAGAGAAGGACGAAGACGGCGAAGACATGGTGCACATGGGGCACAGCGAGATCGAATTTGTCGACATGAAAAAGCTAACATACAATCTGGAACTTTTTTGCGTGGAAAACGCGCTTGATGAGGAATAAATAATCAATTGCAAAGGGGAATAGCCATGAAAACGGATGAATTGATAGAAATGTTCAAGAAGATGCGTGTCGCTTGCGACAGTATGATTAAAGCGCTTGAAGCGGAAGACGAAGAGGAAATCGAAAACGCAATGGGAAAATATTTAATTACAATGCTCCAATTACAAGCGATGAACGAGAAAATATAACGAAACATTTATGCAAGATTTTAGCCGAGTAAAGCGTGAAAAAGGCGGCTGGAATCGTTGATAAATCAGGAATGTATAAAATCCTGCATAAACGAGTAAAACGTGAAATTCTGAAACCCTTGGCGTTCAAGGGTTTTTTTCTTTGTCAACTTCCGATAGGTGGTATTATGTAAACTGTTTTTGAATACGCCATACAGGAACAACGCATAAAGAAATGTCAATACAGGAGGACTAAAAATGTCAAAGCTTCATTCGGTTATTTTATATTTTGTCGCTTTAAAGGTTTGGTTTTTTGGTTATTTGTACTTCTTCAATCCTACCGGGCTTGAAGTTGCGGCGGTTGCTGTTTTAGAGGTTCTTTTCGCTCAATGGGTGATACATCTCAATGATTATTTTGAGTCAGAAAGGCACAAGGAGGCCAAACGATGAATCCTTATTATGCGGCGTTTAAACGATACACGAAGCCGACCAAAGGGCCACGTCCAAGGCGGCTACTTGATGAAGAAAGATTTCACGAAATCATGGCGGCCATTAATGATAGGATTTTGTACGGCCAATATATCCCCCTTGAATGGGTGGAAGAATACAACGAAATTATCGAGCGACTCAGCAAGTAAGGAGGGCGGCACATGGACATTTATCCAAACTCACCGACGCACACTGAAGAATTAATCGATTTAATTGAGAAGAATGCACCGGGCGAAGATAAAGACCCGGACACACAAATAATCATGCAATTAATTTCGAAGCATGACCCGAGCCTTATGTTAGAGGGCGTCCGGTATTATCTGAACGAAAGCGATATTACAAATCGTCAGCAGTATTACTGGAAAGACGGAAAAAAGATAATCGATAGCGAAGGTGTCAAGCCGAACAACAAAATACCGCATGGCTGGCACAAGCTCTTGGTCGATCAAAAAACACAATATTTGGTCGGGAAGCCGATAACCTTCGGTTCGAAGAATAAAACCCTTTTGAAATATGTAAATGAGCTTGCGGATGAAGAATTTGACGACACCATGAATGAGCTTGTCAAAAACGCGAGTAACAAGGGGATTGAATGGCTTCATCCGTTCATAAATGAGGAAGGCGAATTTGATTACGTGATTTTCCCGGCTGAAGAAATTATCGCGGTGTACGACAACACCAAAAGCCGACGCCTCCTGTACGCAATCAGATATTACAAAATTGAAGATTTTGAGGGGAACGAACAAAAAAAGGTCGAGCTGTATACGACGGATAAGGTGTATTACTACGTTGAAGAAAACGGAGGGCTTGTCCTTGATTACAGTTACGGCGAGGAAAACCCCGTAAGCTATTTTTACACGGTCAATAAAGAAGAAAACACCAAAGAGGGCTACGGATGGGGCCGGGTTCCCCTAATCCCATTCAGAAACAACACGGAAAGCGTAAGTGATCTAACGTTCTATAAGAGATTGATCGACAATTATGACAGGATCGTATCAGACAATGCAAATAGTTTCGATGAAATTCAAGAATTGATCTATATTTTGAGAGGATATAACGGGGAAGACCTGTCCGAATTTGTTGACAATCTGAGATATTACAGAGCTGTCAAAGTAGACGGAGAAGGTAGCGGCGTCGATACCCTTTCCTCAGATGTTCCGATCGACAGCGCTGACAAGCATCTTGACCGTCTGGAAGACAATATATTCAGATTCGGCCAAGGTGTGAACAATAGCCCGGACAAGTTCGGAAATTCACCTTCCGGCGTAGCGCTGGAAAACCTTTATACCTTGCTTGATCTGAAAGCGAACGCGGCAGAAAGAAAGTTCCGGAAAGCCCTCCAAGAGTTCTTTTGGTTTTTCACCGAATTTCTGCGGATCAAAAAGATGGGCGATTTTAATTACAAAGAAATACAGATGACCTTTAACCGAACTAAGATCACGAATCAACTTGAAAAAGTACAAATGGTCAATCAAAGCCCGGATGTAAGCCGAGAAACGCGCCTTGCTCACCATCCGTTCGTTGACGATGTAGAGGCCGAGCTTGAGCGAATCGAGGATGAAACAGCGGAATACGGGAAAACACTTTCTTCATTAGCGGCGGCGGATGACCAGTCCGAAGATGAGGAAGGCGGCGAAGAAGATGAACCAGAATGACATTGACCTGTATCTCGATAACATGATCAGCCAAGCGGAAAAAAGAATCGATCAACTTTTCGTAAGGCGGCTGAAGGACATCAACCAGCAAATCGCGGTCATGTATCAGAAATACTCTTCAGGCGGCAAGCTGACTTACACCGATCTGAACAAGTATAACCGGCTACGGAAAGAACTGGACTTCATCGCGAAAAAGATCGACAAGGATTTCCGTTTCATCCTGAAAGAAATCGATTTATTGCTAGAAAAGCAGTACGTTGAGAATTATTTACGTTCTGCATACGTGTATGAGTTCGAAGCTCAGGTGAAAATGGGATTCACGATCCCGTCTGAAGCGGTTATCATGGCGGCCATCGAAAACCCTATCCCTGAATTGCGGTTGCCTGCCCGATTGGAAGCGGCACGCAATCAAATCATTTCAAGAATAGCGATAGAAATCACGCAAGGTCTTGAAGTGGGAGAAGATTACGCCGGAATGGCGGCGAGAATTGAAAAAGCTCTTGAGTTTGGCCGCAAAAAGTCCCGAACGATCGCCCGAACTGAAGCCCATAGGGTTCAAGTATCCGGCCGCATGGATAGCGCCGAGAAAGCATCAAAAAAGGCCGATCTGAAAAAAATGTGGATCAGTACGCTGGATACCAGGACGAGGATCGGGCACCGGAAACTCGATGGGAAGGTTGTTGAGCGGGACGGCGTTTTCAAATCGATATACGGCGGCGTCGGGAAGGCTCCCGGCCACATGCACAATGCTAAGGATGATATAAATTGCCGTTGTTCAATCATTTTCATTGTCAATGGCCAGAAGCCGGAAGTCAGACGATCCAAAATCGCCGGCAAAAACGTCGTGATTCCATACACGACATACGAAGAATGGAAAGAACAACTTAAAAAGGCGGGGTAATATGGCTAAATTAGAGATTAAATTGACGGAAGAAGCGCGGAAAAGGAAAGAGGAGAAGCCAGAACTGTTTGGTGCTTTGGAATTCTCGGATTATCAGGTTTTGATAGATGGCCATCAGCCGACGCTTTTGACCGAATTAAAGCTATCTATGAGAGTCGGAGAGCTGAACACAGCAACGATCACGTTTGCCGTTGACGAAATTGACATCGACGCCGATTTTTTAGCGGCTCTCGAAGCGAAGATCGAAGCTGACAAGGTAGCGGCGGCATCGCCCGAAGAAACGACAGAAGAAACGACAGACGAAGACCATTCGGACGAGGGGTAATAACATGGTTGATGACAACGGAATTAACTGGCGTGAAAAAGCGATAGACGCAACGGGGAAACTTGCACGCTTGCTTGAAAGAATTGAGAGCGAAACCGAAAACGAGCTATTCGAAGAGGGGGACAAATAACATGCCAAAGTACATCAAAAAGCCGGTAAAGGTTGAGGCAGTAGAATTTGAGTACACAGCACAATCATTCTATGAAGTTTGCAAACTTGTAAGAAGCCCACGAACAATCATTATCGAATTCGAAAATGGATCACCAACTTTAAAGATCACGACACAAAAAGGCGAAATTACAGCGCGAGAAGGCGACTACATCATAAAAGGTGTTGAGGGCGAAATATACGCATGTAAGCCGAGAATTTTCGTGAAAACTTATGCTCCTGTAGATATTGCAGAAAAAGGCCGGAAAGCAAAAAAACTGTCCGAGATGGTTACAAAAAGCGGCGTTAATTTCACCAAGAAAGGCGATCATCATAAAAAAGAGAAAATAGAAAAGGTCGAATCATTCGAATTTCATTTTGATGGGAAAACGAAGTCTAAAATTAAATACAGCACGATTAAAGACGGCTCCCGTTATCATACCGAAAGAGTTTTCTCCAATTTTGAATTAGATGACAATTTACGAGAAGAACTGCAAAGCATTATCGGGCGAATAGCTGAGTATTTTTTCGAAAATGATAAAACGTTACCAATGATCGAACATACTGGAATTACAAACGCAAAGATTCATAATATACCAGCCGGCGCAATCACCGGAATTAACGCTGATTTTAGCGGCGTGAAACTCGACATACCCGTCAAGACCGCCAAAATCAAAGACCTATCGGCCGACAAGATTACAGCCGGAAAGGTCAATGATATAGGGGGCGCCGGAACGACAATCCAAGCCGGAACGCTTCCAGCCGAGAGCATCAGAAAAACCGAATCGTCTAATGTCGGTAAAATTCCGGTTACTATTCATGTCGATCCGAAAGAGGTCGCGCGCGCATGTTGGGAAGAGTTCCATAACACGATGAAGCGGCAGGATATGAGGTCAAAATGATGATGCGTAATTCAAATTTGAGCGCCGAAAGCAATTCAATGTCTGTTTGTGAGCCTATTCTCTATACGGAAAGCGATAAATACAAGGAAATGCTAAACAAAGAGCTGTATAAAGGGTTGAGAATTAAGCCGGTTCAGGATGCGAGGTCGAAATGATAAATATTTTGGCATGGATATGGGTTATGTTAGGCCAAGAAACACATAACTTCAGACCTGTAAACCATTCGAATAAATATCGCTGTATTAAGTGCGGAGAAACACTTTATATTCCAATGTATAACGATTTCAGATACCGATTAAGCGGATTTAAAGGGTGTAAGGGGAGAAAATAATGTCCGAAATCCTTTTTTTGCTATTTAAACGAACATTAGTTCGGCAAAAAGGGTTAGACCCGTTGCGGAACCGTGAAGAATAAGGGAAAATATAGTTAGAGGCCTCAGTATAGCTGGGGCCTTTTTTCTGTCCTTTTTAAAGGTTTGGGGCTTAACTAAACGAAAATCCTTTCGCGTGAGGTGGACACGTAAAAAAACATAAAGGAGAGTGCAAGAAAATGAGTTTAAAAGAATTGTTGGGTGAAGATTTATATACACAAGTCATGGAAAAAGCGGGTGATAAAAAAATCGCGGTTGTTTCTGACGGCAGTTGGATCCCTAAAGAAAAGTTTGACGATCTGAACGAGGACAAAAAAGAGCTGAAAAAACAACTTGCAGATCGTGACATTCAGCTTGAAGACTTGAGGAAACAAGCGAAGGACCACGACGACTTACACAACAAAATCAAGGATCTTCAGGATGCGAATAAACAGACGGCGGCCGATTATGAGGCGAAAATCCAGCAACAGCAGAAGGATTTCGCTATCGAGAGGGCTTTACGTGATGCAAAAGCGCGAAATCCAAAGGCTGTCAAAGCGCTTCTGGACCTTGAAAACGTAAAATTGGACGGGGATAAACTTCTAGGCTTAGATGAGCAATTGAAAGCCATTCAGGAGAGCGACAAATATCTTTTCGGTGACGAAAATCCCTACAGTCTCCAACCGGGACCAATCCCGAATGTTAACACAGGGAACGGATTCCCGACCAATAGCAACCCGTTTTCTGAAGATCATTTCAACATGACTGAACAAGGTCGTTTGATCCGAAATGATCCCGACAAAGCAAGAAGATTAATCATCCAAGCAGGCGACAACCCTGCGAATTTCGGACTATAAAGGAGAGGTAAATAAATGGCAGTAACAAGAGTGCAGGATGTTATCATCCCAGAAGTATTTAACCGATACACAATGAATAACACTGTCGAAAAGACAGCGATCTATCGAAGCGGTATTCTTCAGCCGGTTCCGGGAATTGTTGTTCCAAACGGAGGCGAAACAATTAATATGCCTTTCTGGAACGACCTTGAAGGCGATCCGGAGGCGATTCAATCCGATTTCGCTTTGACGCCTGAAAAAATCACATCTGGCAAAGACGTTGCGCGTGTTTTCGAATATGGGAAGGCGTGGAGTTCTGAAGACTTAGCGGCAGAGCTTGCGGGATCTGATCCAATGCGCGCGATCGCTCAACGTGTAAACAATTATTGGGAAAGACAATATCAAAAAATGATTTTCCGTATGCTTGACGGCGTTTTCGCTGACAACGTGGCAAATGACGGCGCTGATTTAGTCCTTGACCTGTCGAGCGGAAGCGGCAAAAAATACACGACTTATATTTTTGGTTCCGGTGCCATTGGATACGCCGGCGGAATGCCGAAAACACCGACTGAAACCGATCGTAATTCACTTAAAGGTGAAGATATCCTAATCAACCGTAAAAAGTTCATTATGCACCCACGCGGATTTAAATGGACTGACGCGGCAGTCGCCAAAGAAATGCCAACACTTGCAGAAATGGCGAACGGCGCGAACTATGATCGTGTATACGACAAGAAAAAAGTCCGTATCGTCAAAATCATCACAAACGAAGAGAGCGGAAACGGCCTTACAGGCGCGGCCATCCTTGACGCACAGCAGTTGTTAGGCGATGCGAAAGACGTTTTCACTTCTATCGCCATGCACTCACTGACGCATACGAACCTACAGAAACAAAACTTGATCGAATTTATCCCGAACAACCGGGCTGACGTCGGTTTCGGTACTTACATGGGTAAATCGATCATTGTTGACGATTCACTTCCAATCGTGACGCCTGCTCCCTAATGCGCCCCAGAATCTACGGTACGACAGTACAACCGATTCTATTACAGTTGAATGGGATCCCGTAGATGGGGCGACTTCATACAACGTTTACAGGGGAGCAGACAAGAAATTCGCTGAAAACGTGACACAACCTAAGTATGTAACAACCGGCATGAGTCCGGATACTAAACTCACGATTAACGTAACGGCTGTTAATGAGTCCGGCGAGTCTCCTATGAGCGAAATTGTGACTCAAACTAAGCCGTCGGCGTAAGGGGTGACTTTATGGGAGCGACAACGTTTTATTTATTAGAACAGGAAAAGCGCCTGAGAGCTGAAAAAGCGGCTCAGGCGCAAAAAGAAGCGGAGAAGGCGGCTCAAGCCCAAAAAGAAGCTGAAGAAGCGGCAAAAGAGGCGGAAGTGAAAGAAGCAGAGCCGAAAGATGATCCTGAAAACGTGGGAAAAGAAGACACCCAAAAGGCTAAGAAAAAGAACGCAACCAAAAAAACGTCCAAAACCAAAAAAGAAAAACAATAACCCGGAGGTAATTTGAGTTATGGCATCTTTAAAAGGCGTAAGCGCAAACCCAACAAAAGCAAATTATAGCCTATCAACTGATAAAGAGGTGGTCGTCGCCGTTAAAAACGATAACGATTATATCGCGGGACCGAACCTGTTTCCTCAACGTCGCACGGCAGACGGAAAATGGGTTGACCTTGGCATCAATTCGCCAAACCCATTAAACCCGGATCAAAAAGATTATGACAGCTTTTCAATCAAGGAATATCTGAATAAAGCAGGGACGTATCGCTTTAAATGCTTGGTTGAGCGCTACGATTCAAAAGGCAACCATGTAAAGACTGAAGGTACATTCTACACTTCAAACATCTATATCAAATAAAAAAGGGCAGGAGAATCCTCCTGCTCTTTCTTTATGGAGTGAAAAAGATGGATATTGAAACGGTCAAAAGGCTGTTGCAAATCAAAACAGACAAACATGACGAGTATTTACGGGAAGCCGTTCCGTTCTTTGTCGACATCGCAAAAGACTACTGTAATAACAGTTTTATGAAAGATGGTGCCGAAAGCCTGCCGTCTGGCGTTAAGGTGTTTGTCGCGAAGGCGGTTGAATTTAATATGAACCCGTCAAATTTAAGTAGCCGCAGTATGGGTGATGTGTCATATACATTCGTGACAGACTTGCCCCGTCCCGTATGGGAATATCTAAGGCCGCATAAGAAATTGAGGTTTCCGTGATGTTTTATCAAGAATTTCCGCATACGATCGCATTTCAGTCGTTTATTGAAACACCGACCGGCGGCGGCGGGTTTATGAAGGAATGGAAGGACGTCATTATCGACTGTGAAGCCTTTGTCGACTCATTGACCGGAAAAGAATACTACCAAGCCCAACAACTTGAAAATCCAGTCGAGTACAACGTCTATTTTCCCTATCGGGAAGACGTCAAAAACGATATGCGGATCATTTGGAAAGACCGGAATGACAGGGTTTTAGTCATTCAGTCTCCGCCTATCGATCAAGGCGGACAAGGTGAAATCTTGTGTTTCAAATGCCGTTCAGGGGAGAACATTCGCTAATGAACAGGATTGCGAGGCAGATGACGCGGGCTGTTGATTCGTTCAGTGACCGGGTTCACGATCGAGTGAAGCGGATCATAACCGAAACAGCCGAAATCATTCACGGGCGAGCAGTATTGACGGCGCCAGTAGACGACGGAAACCTTAAAAGTTCGATAGAAGTCAATTATTCTCACGGCGGTTTCAAGGCAAAAATCACCGTCGGGGCTTCATATGCGATTTATGTTGAATTTGGCACGGGCATATACGCCGAAGACGGAAACGGCCGTAAAACACCGTGGGTTTACTTCAATGAGAAATTAGGCCGTTATGTGTTTACACGCGGTATGCGCGCACAGCCATTCTTTTTCCCTGCTGTAGAAGCAGGCGCCCGGCACTTTGCAAGGGAGATGAACCGACGATGACCCAAAAAATGAAACTTGCGATATGGGAGCTACAAAAGGCGCTATATGACAGACTTTCAACGGATGCGGCGTTAAATGAAAAGATAACGGGTGTCTATGACAACCCGAACAAGGACACGCCTTTTCCTTATGTGGTCATCGGGGAAGACACATCGACGCCATTCGAAACTAAAACATCATTTGGTGAGAATATAACGACCGTCATTCATGCTTGGAGCCGTGCACCCGATGGCAAACGAGAAGCGAAAGAGATCCTTTCCCTTGTTCTTCAGGCGCTTTCGAAAGCACCTTTGGAAATTGAGGGATTCACCTTTTTAGATATGCGGCTACAGAACGCGGCAGTCATTACAGATATCGACGGCATTACGCAACACGGAATTTTGAGGCTTAGGCTTTATATAAACAATTAGGGGGATAAACGATGTCAGGTAAACCGAATACAGGTAAACCGAATACAGGTAAAAGAATCGTATATCTTGTTCAACCATCCAACGCACCTATCGGAGCGGAAGCCCTGCTTGTAGTTAACCAAACAGAAGGCACATGGACACAAGAGCAAGAAATGACAGACGAACAAACGAAAACCGGACGTATTGTAGGATACGGTGCAAAGAGCGAAACTTTCGAGCTTACATTCTACGAACAATCCGGATCAGAAGGACAGAAAGCCCTACAATGGACATATGATAACGAATCAGAGTTGAAAGTATGGCGTGTGAATTTGGACAAGAACGCCAACGGCAAGCACGACGCCCGTTTCGGGTACACAATTATCGAAAACCTTGAAACAAGTGACCCGACAGACGGATTCGTCGAGATTTCGGCTTCGTTACCGGTTTTAGTCCGGACTGTCGCCGGCGAATTGGACCCGTTACCGGACGACTTCATCGAAAATGCTCAACGCGTTGTCTTCGAACAGCCGGGACAATCCACAGGCGGCTTCGAAGGCAGATTACAACCAGAAGAACCCGTCACACCCTGAGGCGCCCCAGAATCTACAGTATACGAGCACGACTGATTCTATCACCGTCACGTGGGATCCTGTAGATGGGGCGACTTCATACAAGGTGTACAGAGGAGCGGGTAAAACTTTCTATGAGGAAGTTACAGAACCGACAAGCACACTCACAGGTATTGCGCCGGATACGCCTTTAACCGTTAATGTTACGGCCGTAAATGAGGCGGGAGAGTCGCCAATGAGCGAAATTTCGACCCGGACGCAACCAGACACAAGCGGATCATAAAAACTATTAATTCGAAACAAAAATCGGGGCACTCGTGGAGTGCCCTATTTTATAGGGGGAAAACATTATGCCATTTTTAACAATCGAAGGACAACAATACGAAGCGCGCTGTGATTTCAAATTCGAAAGGACAGCGGAAGAAAAATACAACGAAAAAGACGAGAACGGCAACAAACAAGGCGGCTTACGAAATGTTTATCTCGGCCTGCTTGAGCAACGCAGTTCACTTTACTTAATCCGGTTCTGGGATTGTGCGCTTTCTCACTTGAAAGATAAAAAGCCATCTGTTGAAAAAATCGAGGAAGCACTCTTAAAAGTTATCGATGACGAAGGCGCCAAAGGTGCCGAAAGACTTTACAAAGAAGCGTTTCAGGCGGTGGATAAATCCGGTTTTTTCGCGATTCAAGTGAAAAGAATCTGGCAAGACTTCGACGTACTCAAGAAGGAGATCAAGCAGAGAGTCGGGGAGACGGAAGCGGAATTCCTGAAACGGAAGCAGGAACGCGAGGACGCCAAGGAAATGATGACGGAACTCGAAAAGCTAAGGAAAGAGATGAGCAAATAAATTTTAATTCGGTTTTCATTAATGCCTCCCGTTATCTTAACGTACATGATCCAGAGCTTATACTTTCGTGGACGCCTCACGAGTATAAGCTCTTTTTAAAAGGCGCGCAGTATCGACAGATCGACGAAAGAGAGTTATTGACCCAAAACGCCCTATTCCACCGTTATGCCTTGAATAAAAAAGGCCAAGTCAGCCCGAAAAAGATGTTCGACGCCGATAAAGCCCGGAAGATGGTTGATAAGGATATGGACGGCTGGAAAAAAGCGCGTGATCTTGGCGTTAATACAAGGCATGTTATGAAATTGCAAAACGCTTTAAAGGGCTTTACGCCGAATTTCAAGCAGTTTTAAAGAAAGGAGGCTGTAACCTATGATAGAACGCCTCACGGCGATTGTTGACGCGGAAATAGGCAAATTCAAACGCAAAATGGGTGAAGTTAAGGCGTTAGCCCGAAGCATACCGAATAGAATCACCGTGACTGTTAAAGAAAATTTTAAAGAGGCCGAGCGTCGTCTCGGCGTTTTCGAAAGTAGGATGGCCCGGCTAAGCAGGGTGATAAACGACTTTCAGACTGTATTCGGAAACGCCTTTAGCGGCATGAAAATGTCGATATTCCCGGCTCTCGTGCCGGCGATAGCGTCATTAACGGCGGCTTTGGGGTCGTTGGGGCCTGTCATCGGCGTGGCTTCCGGCGGTCTTATGGGGCTGGCGAGTTCATTCGGGACAGCGGCGGCAGGCGCCGGAGCGTTTGGAGCTTTAGCCATTTCCAATATTAGTGGGGTTTTCAAAGCTTCTTCAGACTTGGCAAAGCTTCAGCAAAAACTGGACGAAACAACAGACCTGAAAGAGCGCGCCAAGATCATGGAAAAGATCAAAGCGATTCAGGAAAGCCTTGGTGCGGAGGAACGGAAAGCACTCGACACCTTGGAGGACTTCAAAGCAAACTGGCGCGAGATAGCCCAAGAAACACAAAAGCCGATCTTGAAGACGTTCACAAACTCTTTGAATAGCTTCAAATCCATTCTTAACACACTGCGGCCGATGTTTAAATCTGTTGCGGCGGCTGGCCTTGAACTATCCGAAAGCTTTCAAAATTCTTTGAATGCTCCTGATGTCAAAAAGTTTTTTGATTACATGAATAAAAACGCCGGCCCGCAATTCGCCACGACAGTTAAAACGATGGGAAACTACTTGCGCGGCTTTTTAAATATGATGGTTGCTTTCGGGCCGTTGGGACAACAAATGTCTCAAAGTATGTTGAAATCGTCCGAAGCATTCACGAAATGGTCTGCAAGTTTGTCGAGTTCGGATAAATTCAAGTCGTTTATCCAATACGTTCAGCAAAACGGCCCTAAGCTCCTGACGATCCTTAAAAACATCGGATCGGGTTTGATTGGAATGTTTACAGCGTTCGCGCCGATGAGCGCGGACATGCTGACCGGACTTGTAAATCTTACAGCGCGCTTTAAAGAATGGGGAAACAGCCTGAGCGAATCGAAAGGTTTCCAAGAATTTATCAATTACGTGCGGCAAAACACGCCGACAGTGCTTTCACTGATCGGACAACTAAGGGACTTGATTGTTAACTTAGGTGTCGGCATGGCCCC
>NZ_CP096509.1:952500-4381257 GCF_056530265.1 Bacillus sp. PK6-025 | reverse complement strand
TTTGGCGGATCAGGTTTTTCAGCAGATCGGTCGGAATTTGAAAAGCGTGATGCTCTTCAATTTGCGGCAAAAGCGGATATTCGTTTGCATCCAAACCGTTTAAGTTAAACTCTGCTTTGCCGGAGCGGATGATCGTTAAGTATTGATTTTGAACCTCGATTTCCACCGTTGACATCGGCAGCTTTTTGACAATTTCACTGAAAAAACGCGCTTGAAGCACAATGCTGCCGGGCTGTTCAATTGTCACGATCTCTAAATCGCCGTCTTCTTTTGGGATAAACGATTCAATCGAAATATCGGAATCGCTGCCTGTCAGAGAGACACCTTCATCAGAGGCCACGATTTTAATACCGGTTAAGATCGGAATCGTCGTTCTTGAAGAAACGGCTTTTAACACATCTTGGACACCTTCGACTAGGCGGTCTTTTTGAATTGTAAACTTCATAATCATCCTCCTTGCGGAAATCTATTAATTATTATGTTTTATAAAAATAGCAGAAGTACTAGTAGGGGCTGTGGATTTGTGGATAAGTGCTAAAAACGAACGGAAACACAGCCTATCCACATGTGGACAGACTGTGTAAGGCTATGTTCAAGTTATTCACACTTTCCCGCTCACCATTTATCTCAGCTGCTCTTTAATTTCTTTAATATGCTGCTGGAGCTGTTCATCATCGCTCAGCAGTTTTGATATTTTTTCGTGGGCATGGATGACCGTCGTGTGGTCGCGTCCGCCAAACTCCTCGCCGATCTTTGGAAGAGAAGAATCTGTCATTTCTCTTGATAGATACATAGCGATTTGCCGCGGAAAAGCCACCGATTTTGTCCGTTTCTTCGCCTTGAAATCCTCCAGCTTGATATTGAACTGCTGGCCGACGATTCTTTGGATGTCTTTGATCGTAATGACTTTCGGCTTTGAAGACGGAATGATATCTTTCAAAGCTTCAGCAGCCAAATCGGCGTTGATGTCTTTATTGATCAGGGAAGAATATGCGACAACCCTGATTAATGCCCCTTCCAGCTCCCTGATATTGCTGTCGATCTGATTGGCAATATAAAGCATGACTTCATTCGGGATATCAAGTCCTTCTGCTTTTGCTTTCTTCCTTAAAATCGCAATTCTTGTTTCTAGATCAGGAGGCGTGATGTCTGTGATCAATCCCCATTCAAAACGGGAGCGCAAACGGTCTTCAAGCGTTGGGATCTCTTTTGGAGGCCGGTCGCTGGAAATGACGATCTGCTTTGTTTCTTCATGCAGCGTATTAAACGTATGGAAAAATTCCTCTTGCGTCTGTTCTTTTCCGGCTAAAAATTGAATATCATCTATCAAAAGAACGTCAACATTTCGATAGCGGTTGCGAAAATCGACAGCTTTATTGTCACGGATCGAGTTAATGAATTCATTTGTAAATTTCTCAGATGACAAATAAACCACTTTTGCAGATGGATTGTGATCGATGACATAGTGCCCGATCGCATGCATTAAGTGAGTCTTTCCAAGTCCGACTCCCCCATAAATAAACAGCGGATTGTAAGCTTTCGCCGGGGCTTCGGCCACTGCCAAAGACGCCGCATGGGCGAATCGGTTTCCTGAACCGATAACGAACGTATCGAATGTATATTTGGGGTTCAGCATGTTTTGCGGAAAATCAGCCGGTTCTTCTTTCGACATTTTTTTGATTGGAGACTTAGGCATAAAATCTTCTTCATTTTGATTCTGAGGAATGACAAATTTAATGCTCAATTCTTCTCCTGTCAGATCGTAGATCGTATCGGCGATCAGGTGCAGGTATCTTGATTCAAGCCAGTCTCTGGCGAACTCGTTCGGTGCGGTGATGATCAGCGTATCGCCCTGCAATGAATGGGCCTTTGTCGATTTCATCCATGTTTCAAAGCTGGGCTTGCTCAATTTTTTTTCGATCTGCCCCAAAGCTTGATTCCAAAGATCCGATATGTTTTTCATAATGGCGGTTCGTCCCTCCTTTACCAGCAATATTTGCTCGTCCAACCTGTTATAGAACACAAAAAAAAGAGCAAATGGATGAGTCCATTCGTTAATGAAATGTTGAAAACATATAATATAGTAGAAAAACGTCTTTTCGACATTCTTCACAAGATGTGGACAAATTTCTGCACACCCTGTGAAAAAACTTTCCACAACTTATCCACAGTTTGTGGATAATGGATTGGCAGCCAATTTGTTATCAAGAGTTAAAACACAAATATAATATCAGAATAAGCGAGTGGTTGCAATGGTTGCGAGGAACTTATCCACACACTATACAAACTGTTGAAGAAATATTGTCCACAACGGTTAGTTTTGTGAAAATGTTGTCGATAATGACTGTGGATAGAAAAAACGAGGCGAAAGATATCCACATTGGCTTTTTTTTCGCTTCGTTCATCCCATTTTCCCGCTTCCAAAAAAATCTTTTAAGCTAAAATTGAGGAAAAGTGAAATTAGGCTTTCGAAGAAAATTGATATGTGTTATCCTATTATGGTGCAAAAAAGAAATGTGTGAGCGAAGTTGACAATGAACTGCTCATCCCAATATAATAAATTAGACTGTCTTTAACAGCTATTCCTCGAGGGAGGTGTCATACATGAAAAGAACATTTCAACCAAATAACCGTAAGCGCAGCAAAGTTCATGGCTTTCGCAGCCGTATGAGTTCTAAAAATGGACGTCTTGTATTAGCACGTCGTCGCCGCAAAGGAAGAAAAGTATTATCAGCTTAGGCCACTGAATAATGTCAGTGGTCTTTTTTACATAGAGGAATGACCAGGCCCATTTGCCAGCTTGTTATCGGAGTGAAAGAAGATATGAAAAAGCGAAATCGATTAAAGAAAAATGAAGATTTTCAAAAAGTATTTAAAAAAGGCAAATCGATGGCAAACCGGCAATATGTTTTATATGTGCTTCACCAGCCTGAGGCGAAAGAGTTTCGGGTGGGACTGTCGGTCAGCAAGAAAATCGGAAACGCAGTCGTGCGCAACCGGGTAAAGCGGCTGATTCGCCAGGTCATCCAGGAAGAGCGGGATCTATTAAAACAAGAAAATGACTACATTATCATCGCAAGAAAGCCTGCAGCTGAATTGTCATATGAAGAGACGAAAAAAAGTTTGCAGCACCTTTTCAGAAAGTCGTTTGTCTACCGGAAAAAACCGAATCAGCCATCATAGTCCGGGTTAAAAAGATGTTATGGCCCTCATTTTTAAGCGCTTCCTTTAGCTCCTGAAAAATGTCGTCGCCCATTTGGGGAGAAAGATGATAAAATACGAGAAAGTATGTCTTTTTAATGGTCATAACCGAATAACACCGGTTGAAGAATGAAGATTTAGGAGGAAATATTGTTGAAGAGGCGAATTTTATTATTGTTCAGTATGATCGGCGTTATCGTGCTGTTAGCTGGATGTACGGAAATCAACCAGCCGATCACTGCAGAAAGCGAAGGGTTTTGGAACACGTATATCGTATACCCGCTGTCACAGCTGATCACGTATGTAGCAAATTTAACGAATGAAAACTTCGGACTCGCGATTATCATCGTCACGATCTTAATCAGACTTTTAATTTTGCCGCTGATGATCAAGCAGACGAAGAGTTCGAAAGCGATGCAGGCTCTCCAGCCTGAAATGCAAAAACTTCGCGAAAAATACAGTTCTAAAGATCAAAAAACGCAGCAGAAGCTTCAACAGGAAACGATGGCTCTCATGCAGAAGCACGGGGTTAACCCGCTTGCCGGATGTTTCCCGATCTTAATTCAAATGCCGATTTTAATCGGATTCTATCATGCCATTATGAGAACGCGGGAAATCGCAGAACACAGCTTTTTATGGTTTGACCTTGGGGAGCGTGATCCGTATTTCATTTTGCCGATTCTCGCCGGTGTGTTCACATTCATTCAGCAAAAGCTGATGATGGCGGGAACAGCGCAACAAAATCCGCAGATGGCGATGATGCTTTGGCTGATGCCGATCATGATCGTTGTATTTGCGGTCAGTTTCCCGGCGGCTCTTTCCCTGTACTGGGTAGTCGGTAACTTATTCATGATTGCTCAAACCTTCTTTATCAAAGGGCCTGATTTAAAGGCAGAGAGGCAGGAAGCGGCAGCCGGAGGAAAAAAATCCGGAGGTAAGAAAAAGTGAAGGAACTGACTGCTACTGGACGTACCGTCGATGAAGCAGTGCAATCCGGGCTTGAACAGCTGGGCCTTCATGCAGATGATGTCGAAGTCGACGTAGTTGATGAAGGAAAAAAGGGATTATTCGGCATTTTCGGTCATCGGTCTGCAGTCGTGAACATTCGGGAAAAAATAGACCCGGTTAAAGAAGCAAAACAGTATTTGGAAAATGTGATTTCGAATATGGGAATACAAGCCCAGGTGACGGCAGAAGAGGAGTCAAAACGAGTGGTTTTTCAGTTAAAAGGCGATAAAACAGCCCTTTTAATTGGAAAAAGAGGACAAACTTTAAATGCCCTTGAAACGCTGACGCAGCTCGTGCTCAATCGTCATTCCGACAGATATATCCAAGCGGTGGTTGACGCCGAGGGATACCGCGCAAAGCGGAAGGAAACACTCGCTCAGCTTGCATTGAAGCTTGCTGACCAGGCGGCCAGGCAGAAAAAAGACATTCACCTGGAGCCGATGCCTTCCAGTGAGCGCAAAGTCATCCATGATACGCTTGCGGGCTACTCGCAGCATATCGAAACTTATTCTACCGGAGAAGACCATAACCGGCACCTTGTCATCTCATATAAAAAATAACATGAAAACCGAAGTTCCCGAAATTGGGGCTTCGGTTTTTTGCCGTTGCAAAATCGATAAATGCAGACCAAATCGGTTTAAGCTTTAGTTTTTTCGGTGTAAGCTGTTGATGAAAATGAAATTTAATTGTTATTCACATGTGGATAAGTTAAAGTAAGTAATGATGGCTTAGAACGGTTGTGGATAACGGTTCAAGTCACTTCCACTTCAATTGAAACTATGATATCTTTAAATTTTGATTACAATAAAAGTTTTTCATCCATATACGATGTTTGGAAGATGACCCGGACAAATGGGGATAATAGATAGAGGAATGAAAAAGAGAGGTGAAAGCCATGGATACCATCGCTGCGATTTCAACGCCGATGGGAGAAGGGGCGATTGCGATCGTCCGGATGAGCGGCCCCGAGGCTCTTGCGATCGCCGATAAAGTATATAAAGGACCTCGCGGGAAAAGGCTGAGTTCCGTCGATTCACATACGATTAACTACGGTCATATCGTTGATCCTGAAACGGAAAAAGTCGTGGAAGAAGTCATGGTTTCGGTACTGAAAGCGCCGAAAACTTTTACGCGGGAAGATATTGTAGAAATCAACTGCCACGGCGGAATTGTAACCGTCAACCAGGTGCTTCAGCTCGTTTTGAGAGAGGGAGCGCGCCTTGCGGAACCGGGGGAATTTACGAAAAGAGCCTTTTTGAACGGAAGAATCGATCTTTCCCAGGCTGAAGCTGTCATGGATCTCATCAGGGCCAAAACAGACCGCGCTATGAATGTGGCCATGAATCAGATGGAAGGAAGGCTGTCTTCACTGATCAAACGGTTGAGAGCCGAGATTCTTGAAACGTTGGCCCATGTTGAAGTGAATATAGACTATCCGGAATACGATGATGTCGAAGAAATGACCCATAAGATGCTGATTGAAAAGGCGACAAAGGTCAAAAAGGAAATCGAGGCGCTGCTGACGACTTCAGAGCAGGGTAAAATATTAAGAGAAGGCATCTCGACGGTTATCATCGGGCGGCCAAATGTCGGCAAGTCCTCGCTTTTAAACAGTCTCGTCCATGAGACAAAAGCGATTGTAACGGACATTCCGGGTACGACGCGGGATGTCATTGAAGAATATGTGAATGTCAGAGGCGTGCCGCTGCGTCTTGTCGATACAGCCGGGATCCGCGAGACCGAAGACATCGTCGAGCGAATCGGCGTTGAACGTTCAAGACAGGTATTAAAAGAAGCTGACTTGATTTTGCTTGTCCTCAATTACAGTGAGACCCTTTCGGAAGAAGACATCAAGCTCTTTGAAGCAACGAAGGGCATGGACATCATCGTCATCGTCAATAAGACCGATCTTGAGCAAAGACTTGATCTTGATCGCGTTCGGGAATTGGCGGGGAACCAGCCTGTCGTCACGACATCCTTATTGAAAGAGGAAGGGATTGATGAGCTGGAGGAAGCCATTCAATCGCTATTTTTCACAGGAACGATCGAGAGCGGCGACTTGACATATGTCAGCAATACAAGGCACATCTCACTGCTGCATGAGGCGAAGCGCGCCATTACTGACGCATTGGAGGGCATCGAAAACGATGTCCCGATCGATATGGTTCAAATTGATTTAACAAGATGCTGGGAAGTTCTCGGAGAGATCATTGGCGATGCTGTACACGAAAGCCTGATCGACCAGCTCTTCTCTCAATTTTGCTTAGGAAAATAAAGGAGGAACAAAGCATATGGGCTATGAAGCAGGCCAATATGACGTCGTTGTCGTCGGCGCCGGACACGCCGGTGTTGAAGCGGCGCTGGCGTCAGCCAGACAAGGCGCAAAAACGCTTGTCTTAACGATTAACCTTGATATGGTTGCTTTCATGCCATGTAACCCGTCTGTCGGCGGACCTGCAAAAGGAATCGTCGTCCGCGAAATCGATGCGCTCGGCGGGGAAATGGCTAAAAATATCGATAAAACTCATATCCAAATGAGGCTTTTAAATACTGGAAAAGGACCTGCCGTCCGGGCGCTGCGGGCTCAGGCTGACAAATTCCAATATCAGCACGAGATGAAAAAGACACTTGAGAATGAACCGAATTTGACCATGCTGCAAGGAATGGTCGAACGCCTTCTTATTGAAGACGGGGAATGCCGGGGCGTTGTAACCCAAACAGGGGCGGAGTACCGTTCTAAGACTGTGGTTCTGACGACGGGGACATTTTTGAGAGGAAAAATTATTCTTGGCGATCTGTCATACTCCAGCGGGCCGAACAATCAGCAGCCGTCCATCAAGCTGTCTGAGCATCTTGATGAGCTCGGCTTTGATCTCGTCCGTTTTAAAACAGGGACGCCGCCGCGGGTCAACAGCCACTCAATTGACTACAGCAAAACGGAAATTCAGCCCGGCGATGAAGTGCCGCGGGCCTTTTCGTATGAGACAGTGGAATATATTACAGATCAGCTTCCGTGCTGGCTCACATATACAAGCCCGGAAACGCATGAAATCATTGACAACAATCTGCATCGCTCACCGATGTATTCCGGTATGATTAAAGGAACGGGGCCAAGATATTGTCCTTCAATTGAAGACAAGGTTGTCCGCTTTAACGACAAACCGAGACACCAGATCTTTCTTGAACCTGAAGGGCGCAACACCCAGGAAGTCTATGTCCAGGGATTGTCGACAAGCCTTCCTGAAGATGTGCAGCGAAAAATGCTTTCAACTATTCCCGGTCTTGAAAATGTGCAAATGATGCGGGCAGGATACGCGATTGAATATGATGCGATCGTACCGACACAGCTGTGGCCGACACTGGAAACGAAAAAAATTCCGGGACTCTTCACAGCCGGACAGATTAACGGAACATCAGGCTATGAAGAAGCGGCCGGACAGGGAATTATGGCCGGCATCAATGCGGGCCGGAAAGCGCTTGGCAAAGAAGAGGTCATTCTCAGCCGTTCTGACGCTTATATCGGCGTATTGATCGACGACCTTGTAACGAAAGGAACAAACGAACCGTACCGCCTGCTGACTTCACGTGCGGAGTACAGGCTCCTTCTGCGTCACGACAATGCAGACTTGCGCCTGACCGAGATCGGCTATCAGATCGGTTTGATTTCTGAAGAACGATATCAAAAGTTCCAAGAGAAAAAAGCGGCCATTGAAGCAGAGAAAAAACGCCTTCATTCTGTTATTATCAAACCGACAAAGGAAAATCAGGAATATATCCGTTCATTGGGCGGCAGTGAGCTCAAAGACGGCATACGCGCGACCGACCTGATGAAGCGGCCGGAAATGAATTATGAAACCGTTACTGCTCTTGCGCCGCCTGAACAAAAAGTCGCCGGCGACGTTGCTGAACAAGTTGAAATTCAAATTAAATATGAAGGATATATTGAAAAGTCCTTGCAGCAGGTCGAAAAACTAAAGAAAATGGAAAACAAAAAGATTCCTGACAGAATCGACTATGACGCGATCAAAGGCATTGCAACGGAAGCGCGCCAAAAATTGAAAGAGGTCAGACCGCTGTCGGTCGCACAGGCCTCACGGATTTCCGGCGTCAATCCTGCTGATATTTCCATTCTGCTCGTTTACTTAGAGCAGGGACGGATTGCCAAGGTTGCGGAATAGAAAGGGTGACGGCATGAACATTGAGCAATTTACAGCCGGTTTGGAGGAGAAAGGCATCTCCCTCTCTTCCTTCCAGCTGGAGCAATTTGAGACCTATTACGAATGGCTTGTTGAATGGAACGAAAAAATGAATTTAACCTCGATTACCGAGAAAAAAGAAGTGTATTTAAAACATTTTTACGACTCCATTGCCGCTTCTTTTTATGTTGATTTCAAAAAGATGAACAGTCTCTGTGATGTTGGAGCGGGCGCCGGATTTCCAAGCCTTCCGATAAAAATCTGTTTTCCTCACCTTCACGTCACAATCGTTGACTCGCTGAACAAACGGATTCACTTTTTGAATCAGCTGTCAGATGCTTTGAAGCTGGAAAACACAGCTTTTTACCATGATCGCGCGGAAACATTCGGAAGATCGAAAGACCACAGGGAAAGCTATGACGTCGTGACGGCACGCGCTGTCGCCCGCCTTTCGGTTCTTAGCGAGCTCTGCCTTCCGCTTGTGAAAAAAGACGGTTTATTCGTAGCATTAAAAGCAGCTTCGGCTGATGAAGAAATTGAAACGGGCAAAAAAGCCATCAAAATGCTTGGAGGCAAAATTGAAACCGTGCATTCTTTTCAGCTGCCAATTGAAGAAAGCGACAGAAACATCATTGTCATCAAAAAACAATCACAGACACCGAAGAAATTTCCAAGAAAGCCTGGAACACCTAATAAATCTCCTATAGAAGGTTAAATTATTCGTTTTCTTCAAATTTCGTGATGTCACAGAAGGAAAATTCATGAGAAAATAGAATTATAAAAATGGCAGTGTTTAAAGGTGGTGTAGGTACATGAAGCATTCATTCTCTCGTCTCTTCGGACTTGGCGACAAGGAAGAAGAAGCAGAGATTGCTGAACATGATACGAATAAAGAAGAAATTCAAGAGATTCCAGTAGGCGATATAATTCCTAACCGTTTTCAGCCGCGCACCATTTTCTCAGAAGAAAAAATTAAAGAATTAGCTGCAACCATTCATACACACGGCATTATCCAGCCGATTGTCGTCAGAAAAACAGAGCGGGAAGGCCAATATGAACTCATAGCCGGAGAGCGGCGCTGGCGGGCGGTTCAAACGCTCGATTGGGAGAAGGTTCCCGCTATTATTAAGGATTTTTCAGATACGGAGACTGCTTCCGTCGCTCTTATCGAAAACCTTCAGAGGGAAGAATTATCTTCGATTGAAGAAGCGCATGCTTATGCAAGGCTTTTAGAGCTTCACGATTTGACGCAGGAAGCCCTTGCACAAAGGCTTGGAAAGGGCCAGTCAACAATCGCCAATAAGCTCAGACTGTTGAAGCTTCCGGAAGAGGTGCAGGAAGCGATCTTGAAAAAAGAAATTTCAGAGCGCCACGCAAGAGCGCTCATACCGTTGAAACAGCCCGACCTTCAGGTCAAGCTGTTACATGAAGTCATTGAAAAGAATTTAAATGTAAAGCAAACCGAAGACCGTGTCGTCAAAATGCTTGAGCAGGATAAACGCAAGCCGAAACCAAAGAGAAAAGCGTACAGCAGAGACGCAAGAATCGCGATGAATACGATTCGCCAGTCCTTATCAATGGTGGAAGACAGCGGCGTCAAACTGAATACGGAAGAAGAGGAATTTGAAGAATATATTCAGTTTACGATCAAGATACCGAAATAAAAGCTCCCTATAGAGCTTTTATTTTTTTAGGCAAAATATCTATGGGGGAGCATCTATGGAATATTATCGACAATATCATTCATTGCTTTTTTCAATTGCTTACCGTATGCTCGGTTCTTTGCAAGATGCAGAGGACATCGTCCAGGAATTGTTCGCAGGCCTTCAGGAAAAAGATATCAGTCAAATTGACCATATTCAAGCATATTTGACGAAATCTATCACAAACCGCTGCATAAATGAACTGCAGTCTGCCCGCAAGAAGCGAGAGGTATATATCGGGGAATGGCTTCCGGAACCGCAGGTGGCACTTTCAGCTCAAAGTCCGGCGGAATACGTTGAAGAAAAAGAAAAGGTTTCCTACGCTTTTCTGGTAGTTATGAGCCGATTAAATCCTGTGGAAAGAGCCGTTTTGTTGTTTAGAGAAGTATTTGGATATCACTATAAGGAAATATCGTCCATAATCGGGAAGTCTGAAGCGAACTGCCGTAAAATCCACAGCCGGCTGAAACAGAAGCTAAATGGGGATATTTCGGTATTATCACAGCCGGTTGAAGAACAGCAACTGGCCCGGCTTTTTATCGAATCAGCGAAAACCGGTGACTTTGAGGAGTTTTCCAAAACATTGATTGAAGATGCCGTATTGTATACAGATGGCGGCGGAAAAGTACGCAGCGCGTTGAGACCGATCTATGGAAAGAGCCGCATTTATGCTTTTTTTACGGGAGTTGTTTCAAAGGGAAGCTTTTCCGGTCGCTTTATGCCTGTCGATATCAATGGCCAAAAGGGCGTTTTGATCATGAAAAACAACCGCCCGGCTTACGCTGTTTGCTTTGCTTGGAACCCGGAAGGCGATTCCGTCAAAAATGTGTTTATCGTGTCAAACCCCGATAAACTGAAGAACATTAAAATATAACGTTTTCTGTCACAAACGTCGTTCCTCACTTGTTATATAAGTGAAACACTTAAAGGAGGAATAGACATGGAAACGAGATTTCAAATGGAAAAAGTAAACCCTAAGGGCTACAGAGGAATGCTGGAGCTTGAAAAAGCGCAGGCTTCCTCAAACATTGATCCCATTTTAAAGGAACTGATCAAAATCCGGGCTTCACAGCTGAACGGATGTGCTTTCTGCTTAAATATGCATACGAAAGATGCAAGGCAGAACGGTGAGACGGAACAGCGGATATATGCGCTCAATGCATGGCGGGAAGCGCCTTTTTTCACGGAAAAAGAGCGGGCGGTATTGGCGCTGACTGAAGCCGTTACGCGAATCGGCGAGCACGGGCTGCCGGATGAAGTATACAACGAAGTCAGGACCCATTTTACAGAAGCTGAAACAGCCGAACTGATCATGGCAGCCATCACAATAAATGCCTGGAACAGAATTGCCATCGCTACCCGGAAAATGCCCGCAGCAGATTGATTGAAATCCCCCTAAGACAGGGGGATTTTTTTATATTAATATAATAATAAAACTATCTTTCATTTCACTTGAATATCTCTTCTCTTTTTTCTGAGATAAAAAAATGGTTTCTTTATGTCGAAAAATAGAAAAAACGGATCTCTTTGAAAAAACAAAAATTCAAAAAAAGCAAACGGCCGATTCTTTTTTTGTTAAAATAGAGAAATGAGAGAAACTTGTTCAATGTGAAAGTAGGTGACATTGTGGGGAAAATTATTGCGATCACAAACCAAAAAGGTGGCGTTGGTAAAACGACAACCTCTGTTAACCTGGGAGCTTGTTTAGCTTACATCGGGAAAAGGGTTTTGTTAGTCGACATAGACCCGCAAGGAAACGCAACAAGCGGTATCGGCGTTGAAAAGGCTGATGTTGATCAATGTGTGTACGATATATTAGTAGATGATGCAGATGTAAAAGATGTCATCAAAACAACATCCGTAGAAAACTTGGATGTCATTCCTGCAACGATTCAGCTTGCGGGGGCGGAAATTGAACTCGTTCCGACCATTTCCCGTGAAGTCCGGCTGAAAAGGGCTTTGGAATCTGTTAAACAAAACTATGATTTCATGATTATTGACTGTCCGCCGTCATTAGGGCTGCTTACAATCAATGCGCTTACGGCGTCCGATTCCGTCGTGATTCCGGTTCAGTGCGAATATTATGCGCTGGAAGGGCTGAGCCAGCTGCTCAACTCTGTCCGGCTCGTACAAAAACATTTAAATACGGATCTGATGATAGACGGTGTATTGCTGACAATGCTTGATGCAAGAACGAATTTAGGCATACAGGTCATCGAAGAAGTGAAAAAGTACTTCCGCGATAAAGTATACCAAACCGTTATCCCACGGAATGTCCGGCTCAGTGAAGCGCCGAGCCATGGAAAGCCGATCATTTTATATGATCCGCGTTCCAGAGGAGCGGAAGTCTATTTAGAATTAGCAAAGGAAGTGGCTGCGAATGCCTAAAGGTCTCGGAAAAGGGATTAATGCATTGTTTTCAAATGTTGATTTATCCGAAGAAACGGTTGAGGAAATTAAGCTGCAAGACTTGCGGCCCAACCCTTATCAGCCAAGAAAAACGTTTGATGACCAATCGTTAAAAGATTTGAAGGAGTCCATTTTGCAACACGGTGTTTTGCAGCCCATCATCGTCAGAAAGTCAATTAAAGGCTATGATATTGTAGCCGGAGAACGCCGCTACCGGGCTGCTGAAAAAGCCGGATTGGAAACCATTCCTGCGATTGTGCGCGAGCTGTCGGAATCCCTGATGATGGAGATTGCCCTATTGGAAAATCTTCAACGAGAAGACCTGTCTCCGCTTGAAGAAGCAAAAGCCTATGAATCTTTGCTCAAACATCTCGATATGACCCAGGAACAGCTGGCAAAAAGGCTTGGAAAAAGCAGGCCTCACATCGCCAACCACTTACGGCTGCTGACACTACCTGAAGACGTTCAAAAGTTAATCGACAACGGCACGTTATCGATGGGCCATGGCCGAACATTGCTTGGATTGAAAAACAAGAAAAAGCTTGAGCCGCTTGTTCAAAAGGTCGTGTCCGAACAGCTGAACGTTCGCCAGCTTGAAAAGTTAATTCAACAGTTGAATGCTGATGTTCCACGTGAAACAAAGAAGCCGAAACAAGTAAAAGATGCAGTAATCAAAGAACGAGAGTCGTACTTGCGAAACTATTTTGGAACACCGGTGACCATTAAAAAGCAAAAGAAAAAAGGCAGAATCGAAATCGAATTTTACTCAAATGAAGACTTGGAGCGTATTCTCGAATTGCTAGCCCAAGAAGACGCATAAGCTTAAAAACCATCTGATCATGTACAGATGGTTTTTTTATGACATCCTTCCGGTCATTTTTTGAATTGGTGACACATGGCGTCGCTGCCACCCGGCTTTCTCCAGATGCGACAACCCGTCAGCAAGCACATTTGCCATGCTCATGACAAGGTTGAGTCTTGTATTTTGCAGGACAAAATACTCCATAAAGCCGCTGACATTGACAATTCCGTTAATATGCACGTGGCCGACTTCAGGCAAGCTTTTCTGAACGCCTGCTCCCGGCTTCAAAGGTCCTTTGCCGATTTGAAAAGATCCCACGCTTTTGGTTCGTCCAAGACAGGCATCGATCGCGATTATAAATGGATTTTGATGCTGCTGATGAATATGATCAATCTTTTCATTTAAGTTTACGGCGTGAACCGGGTCGGCAAGTGTTCCATAGACATGAAAACGTGTCAGCTGTTTTGCGGAGAGTTTCATTCCTACGAGGGGACCGAGCGAATCTCCGGTGGAGCGGTCTGTACCGATGCAAACGATCACGATGGGCCGGTCTTCGGCTTCCTTTAAATAGACGGAAAGAACTTTCTCTATTTGTTTCACAGCTAGCGGATCCGAATGAGAAATATATTCATTTATTGGTTCTTGAGAAAAAATTCCGCCTTTTCGATTCATAGGCTTCACATCCTTGTCATCATGGTAACAGCAGTGCCTTGGTGTATTTTTCGAGTATGAATGGTTGTTTACAGTATATCCAGCTGTCTCTTTTTTTATGCTTTGGATGAAACGATTTGGTCAGCCGAAAAAAATACTTTACTAAAAGAAGATATGATAATTCACTTTATTATATTGATATAATTTATTCATTTGAATGAGAAAAGTCGAAAGGGGTTTCATGAATTTTTATAGAGGACCGGCAATATAGTGTCATGAGCGGAGAAACAAGCTTAAAAACTATATTGCTGGGGTGAGCAAATCGTGTGGAGAGCCGGGATGAAGTGGATGCTTCTTATTTTAGGAAGCTTAATAGGTGCGGGATATGCGTCCGGCCAGGAAATATGGCAGTTTTTTGGTGATGAAAGCGGACTGGCTATCCTGTTGTTTACGATCATGTTCAGCCTGTCAACCTATATTGTGATGAAGATCAGCTACGAACAAAAATCAGAGCATTTTCTGCCTGTGCTCGAAACATTAATCGGTCCGCTGCTGGCTAAAGTATACGATGTGTTGATTATCCTGTATTTGTTTACGACGACGATTGTGATGATTGCAGGAGGCGGGGTAACGCTGCAAATCTTCCATATCCCGTTTTGGACGGGCGTCATCTTATTTTGTTTATGCACAGGGTTGTTGTTTTTCTGGGGGCTTAATGGCATATTGTCCGTTAACAGCTACTTAATCCCGATTTTGGTGGCTGGGCTGTTGTATGCGCTGATTTCTTTTCAAACCGCTCATCATCAGCCGTGGCTGCTCAATTTGACTCATCAATACAACTGGCCTGCCGGGATCGCATTCACTTCGCTGAACATATTATCTGTTGTCGCTGTATTGTCTGCGGTCGGCAAAGAGATGAAGGGAGTCGGAGAAGCGAAGATTGCCAGCATATTAAGCGGCCTGGTGTTTGGCGCTATTTCATACATGTACAATGAGACCCTTGTAGAGCTTGCCGGTGAACTGGCCCATTATGAAATTCCTTTATTCGCGGTTTTGGAGGGCGCGCCTTTTCCGATTTTTATTTTTATGACGGCTGTTCTTTGCGTCGCGATCTACACAACGACGATCTCAAGCATTCTCGGGCTGTCCAGCCGCTTTCTGTCACTTGTGAACTGGCCGAGATGGGTAATCGTCCTCCTGCTCCTGTCGATCATGGTGCCTTTTACATCAATCGGCTTTTCAAATTTAATCGCTTTTTTATATCCAATTTACGGGTTATTAAATTTGTATTTATTGGTAAATATTTTACTTTATCCAATTTTAAGTAAATGGAAATAAATATATTTATGGTTATGAAGAATTGCTCTTTCGCTGTAGTTTTTTGTACAATAAGATCACAACAAGGAAGCAAAGAGGTGAACGATGTTGGCCGATAAAGAATTTGGCCTGAATGACGTGGTCGAAATGAAAAAGCCGCATCCTTGCGGGACGAACCGCTGGAAGATCATTCGGATGGGAATGGATATCCGGATTAAGTGCGAAGGCTGTTCACACAGTGTCATGATCCCGCGTAAAGAGTTTCAAAGAAAGCTGAAAAAGATATTAGTTAAGCATGAGGAGTCCGAATCTTAATCTTAGCGGACCCCCCTCATGCTTTTTTTTTCGATCTCAACGAAAAATGAATTTTCACCTAGTTTGTATGAGTGAAAAGCAAGTTTTGTCAGCTTGTCTTTTACTGTAATCATCCTTATAATTGTTGCAGGTTTAACATTTACGACTACACATGGATGTTCATTATAGAGGAGATGAAACAATGGCTTTAACAGCTGGGATTGTTGGTTTGCCTAACGTTGGGAAATCAACCTTATTTAATGCAATTACTCAGGCCGGGGCAGAATCGGCCAACTACCCGTTTTGTACGATTGATCCAAACGTCGGAATCGTAGAGGTTCCTGATGAGCGTCTGCAAAAGCTGACAGAACTCGTCAATCCGAAGAAGACGGTCCCTACCGCATTTGAATTCACCGATATCGCCGGCATTGTAAAAGGAGCATCAAAAGGAGAAGGGCTCGGAAACAAGTTCCTGTCCCACATCCGCCAAGTGGACGCAATCTGCCATGTTGTCCGCTGTTTTGCCGACGACAATATCACGCACGTGTCCGGGAAAGTAGACCCGATTTCGGATATCGAGACGATCAACCTTGAGCTGATACTGGCTGACCTTGAAACCGTTGAGAAGCGGATCGGCCGGGTCGGAAAGATGGCCAAGCAAAAAGACAAAGAAGCCGTGTTTGAATTTGAGATTTTGACAAAGTTAAAAGAGGCATTTGAAGAGGAAAAGCCGGCCCGTTCTGTCGAGTTCTCGGAAGAGCAGCAAAAGGTGTTGAAGCAGCTTCATCTGCTGACGACAAAACCTGTCTTATATGTAGCGAATGTCAGCGAGGATGAAGTGGCTGATCCTTCAGGAAACGAGTACGTCCAGAAGGTCCGGGAATTTGCTGCTGCTGAAAACGCGGAAGTCATCGTCGTCTGCGCCAAAATTGAGTCCGAAATCGCAGAGCTTGAAGGCGAAGAGAAGGCGATGTTCCTTGAAGAACTCGGCATCGAAGAATCCGGTCTGGATCAGCTGATTAAAGCGTCTTACTCCCTCCTTGGACTAGCCACTTATTTTACAGCGGGAGAACAGGAAGTCAGAGCCTGGACATTTAAAAAAGGAATGAAAGCCCCTGAATGTGCGGGCATCATCCATACAGACTTTGAACGCGGATTTATCCGTGCGGAAACGGTTGCTTACGACGATCTGCTGGAGGCGGGAAGCATGGCCTCAGCAAAAGAGGCCGGAAAAGTCCGCCTTGAAGGGAAAGAATACATTGTGAAAGACGGCGATGTCATTCATTTCCGTTTTAATGTATAACGCGGTTGAAATAGGACAAGAGCTTTGATATAATATAAAATTGTGAGTAATAGGATTATTGCTCCTTGCCCAATATAATGGGCCGCTTAGTCCAAAAGGAGGTGCAAATACAAATGAGAAAGTACGAAATCATGTACATCATCCGCCCAGACGTTGATGAAGAGTCTAAAAAGGCTGTTGTTGAGCGTTTTAACAACATTTTAACAACTAACGGTGCGGAGGTCACTGAAACAAAAGATTGGGGAAAACGCCGTCTTGCGTACGAAATCAACGATTTCCGCGACGGATTCTACCAAATCTTAAACGTTCAAGCTGGAGCTGAAGCAGTTCAAGAATTTGACCGTTTAGCTAAAATCAGTGATGACATCATTCGCCACATCGTGGTTAAAGAAGAAGAATAAACAGAATTGAATTATATACTCTAAAGCAAAAGGATGGTCTCTCAATATGCTTAACCGAGTTGTTTTAGTCGGCAGACTGACAAAGGACCCAGAGCTTCGTTATACTCCAAGCGGTGCAGCTGTTGCCACCTTTACGCTTGCTGTCAATCGTACGTTTACGAATCAGCAGGGTGAACGTGAAGCTGATTTCATCAACTGTGTTGTCTGGAGAAGACAAGCCGAAAACGTTGCGAATTTCCTTAAAAAGGGAAGTCTTGCGGGTGTAGATGGACGTTTGCAAACGCGCAGCTATGAAAATCAGCAAGGACAGCGTGTATACGTTACGGAAGTTCAAGCTGAAAGTGTTCAATTTCTGGAGCCTAAAGGCGGCGGTTCTGGTTCAGGCGGTTACAGCGGAGGCCAGGGAGGCCAACACTTTGGCGGCGGACAGAATGAACCGGCTCCATTCGGCGGCAGTCAAAACAATCAGAATCGCAATCAAGGCAACAGCTTCAATGACGATCCATTCGCAAACGATGGAAAGCCGATTGACATCTCTGATGACGACTTGCCATTTTAATGGATGACGGACGAATAAAACAAAACCAGAATAGAAAGGAGGGAAATAACGATGGCAGGAGGACGCAGAGGCGGTCGTGCGAAACGCCGTAAAGTGTGTTATTTCACTTCTAACGGCATTACGCACATCGACTACAAAGATGTAGATCTTCTTAGAAAATTTATCTCTGAGCGCGGTAAAATCTTACCACGCCGTGTAACAGGAACAAGCGCGAAATACCAACGTAAATTGACTGTTGCAATCAAACGCGCTCGTCAAATGGCTTTACTTCCATACGTAGCAGGCGAGTAAGCCGATAAAAGGAACAAGACCCAATACGGTCTTGTTCTTTTTTTATTCATCAAAAACCGGGTCGTTTCCTGCAGCATTCAGGTTTCCTGCTTGTCAATCTGTATCCGTTTGATGTCGCCGAGGACTGCAAGGTAGAACACGAGTCCAAGCAGTAAAACAAACCCGGCTACTAGAAAGCTGAGCGTAAATGAACCGGTCACATCGACCAGATAACCCGTTAAAGAAACCGCGATAATCCCTCCGAATAAGTTATTTGCCAAATTGACCATTGAGCTAAGCAGAGAGATGGAACCAGCCGGTGCAATATCAGCTGATATCGACCAGCCAACGGGCGCAGTCGCAGATATTCCGGCTAAGCCGACGGAAATGCAGATGATCGCGATCGTGATGTTGTGCGTGAAGACAGCTCCCAAAAAGGCAAATCCAAGGCTCATGCCGATTGCGATGATGGTCTGGTATACTTTTGTATTCGAATGCCCCTTTTGAATTAAAAAATCGACGAGCCATCCGCCCACAACGATTCCGGAAATCGTCGATATCAGCCAGGGAACCGCAGTAAACAGCCCCGATGACATAATATCCATTCCGTATGTTTCTTTAAAGAAAGTCGGGAGCCAGGTTAAGAGCAGGTTGAATGTATAGCCATAACCCGTGAATCCGATCATCAGCCCCCATGCTTTGCGGTTTGCAAGCATTGCTTTTAAAGCAATGAGCGTCCGTTCCGAGATGTCTTTCTCTGATACGGCATTATGCTTTTGAATGTAATGGAGCTCCTCTTTTGAGATTCGTTTGTGCCGATCGGGTTGTTCATAGTACATCCAGAAAAATACGGTAAATAGTACATTGATGATTCCAATCGTTAAAAAAGCGGCTCGCCAGTCAAATGTCGTGACTAAAAAGGCAACGAGAGGCGCACCGATGACATTTGCGAACTTGGCCGCTGAGTCGAACAGGGAATTGGCAAGACCGCGCTCATTTTGCGGAAACCATAAGGCCGTGGCTTTGGAAGCGGCAGGAAATGCTGAAGCACTCGTCAGCCCGATTAAAAATCTGACAATATAAAGAAGCAATTTCCCCTGTAAAAAAGCCAATATAATGGTTAGAAAACTCCATACGGTCATTCCGACCCTTGTTACCCAGGCAACGCCGTACTTGTCCAAGAGACTCCCGACCGGAATCTGCATCAGCGTGTATGAATAGGTATAGATGGAAAAGACAATGCCTAATTGGGTTGCCGTCAATTGAAAGGAATCCTGTATCGCAGGAGCCGCGACTGAAATAGCAACACGGTCAAAGTAATTTAAAATGATCATGCTGCTTAATAAAGAAGAAATATACCATCTTGTATGCCCCGGTCGTTTTTCCAGCTCTTGCGCCATATTGAAACCTCCTCTAATGATTAGATTGGACTCTTTTCAAAATTACATTCTTAATTTCTTCGTGTTCATTTCCACGGGATTGCGGGGAGTAAACGGCCGCGGAAAAAAAACCATATAGACATTTTGATACAGGTCTGCTAAAGTGAAACATGTTAAAAACAGATGGCTTCTATGAGAGTTAGAAGCAAATGATTACGAACGAGGTGTTGAATCTTTGAATGTTAAACAATTAAATAGCGAATGGTTTTCTAATGTACGGGGGGATATCCTTTCGGGTATCGTCGTAGCGCTTGCTCTCATTCCTGAAGCCATAGCGTTTTCCATCATTGCGGGTGTAGACCCGATGGTCGGTTTGTACGCATCTTTTTGTATTGCTGTTGTCATTTCCTTTACGGGCGGCCGTCCGGCGATGATATCAGCCGCGACCGGGGCGATGGCTCTTTTGATGGGATCTTTGGTCAGGGATCACGGGCTTGATTATTTATTTGCTGCTACGATTTTAACGGGAATCATCCAATTGATATTTGGGGTGCTGAAGATTGCGCGCTTTATGAAATTTATTCCGCGGTCGGTTATGGTAGGTTTCGTAAATGCGCTCGCCATTTTAATCTTTATGGCGCAGGTTCCTCATTTTGTTGGAGTTTCGAATATGACGTATGTTGTGGTCGGGATTACGTTGTTGATTATCTATGTTCTTCCCCGCTTTACAAAAGCCGTTCCATCTGCACTTGTTGCTATTATTGCGATGACTGCATTTGCTATTTTTGGCCATTTTGATTTGCGCACTGTCGGTGATTTGGGAGAAATAAAGCAATCATTGCCTGCTTTTATGATCCCCAATATTCCTTTCAATTTTGAGACGTTGGCCATTATTTTTCCAACAGCCTTTGCGCTTTCCATCGTCGGCTTGCTTGAGTCATTATTAACCTCTTCTATTGTTGATGATATGACGGATACGGAAAGCGATAAAAACAAGGAAAGCCGCGGACAGGGCATCGCCAACATTGTCGCCGGGTTTTTCGGAGGCATGGCGGGATGCGCGATGATCGGCCAGTCTGTGATCAATGTGAAATCAGGAGGAAGAGGCCGCTTGTCCACTTTGGTTGCCGGCGTTTTCTTAATGTTTTTGATCATGGTGCTGGGCGACTGGGTCGTACAGATTCCGATGGCGGCCTTAGCCGGTGTGATGATTATGGTATCGATCGGTACGTTTGACTGGTCTTCGTTCAGCATGTTAAGAAAGGTGCCGCTAACGGATTCCATTGTCATGCTTGTGACCGTTATTACCGTTGTGGCGACCCACGATTTATCAAAAGGGGTTTTCGCCGGTGTTATTTTGAGCGCGATCTTCTTCGTGGCGAAAATTTCTAAATTGAAGATTGAAGAAACGTCAGAAGAACATGCGATCAAGTACATCATCAAAGGACAAGTTTTCTTTGCATCTGTTCAAGATTTCGTAAAGTCTTTTAAAACGGATGAGCAAACGAAAAAGGTTATTCTTGATTTTTCAGAGGCCCATATATGGGATGATTCCGCTGTGGCGGCTATCGATAAAGTCGTTTTGAAAATGAAAGATCAGGGAATAGACGTTGACTTAATTGGTTTAAATGAGTCCAGCTGGAAGCTGGTCGAAAAACTGGCAACTTATGATCAGCCTCATCGTTCAGTGTCAAATCACTAAGAAACGGGTGATGAAGGGTGTATAGAAATATATTGCTGGCTGCTGACGGCTCAAAGCATTCTGAAAGAGCGGCCGATCATGCGATTCATTTGGCTTCCATGTCAAAGCAGGCGGTCGTTGACGTTATTTATGTATTGGATTATGCGAAAGCAAAACATGAAGTTCTGCATAGCGAAAACCGTGCAGAACTCGAACGTGAACGGCGCAGCAGGCTGCTGTCGATAGAAAATAAATTAAAACAATCGGCCGTTCCCTATCAAATGACGATGCAGCACGGGGAGCCGGGCCCGACGATAGTATCGTACGCCAACCATCATGATGTTGATATCGTGATTATCGGAAGCAGGGGGCTGAACACTTTGCAGGAAATGGTGCTGGGAAGTGTCAGCCATAAAGTGGCGAAAAGAGTGAAGTGTCCGGTTTTAATTGTAAAATAGCCTAAAACAGAGCCAGTAAGGATCCTATCCTTGCTGGCTTTTTTATCTCATCGATATCGCTTTTTGCGCGTGCATGGCGTCGCCTTTTAGCAGGTCAACGAGATTATAGGCGGGATATAAGCCTTTTTGGTACATAAAATAAAAAATTTGCTCATGCAATTTAATAGCCGCATTGATTTGTTTAACAAACACTCTCCTGAGTTCAGGCGTCGCCGTTTCCGTGATCGCAATCGCATAGTTTCGAACGGTCGTTTTCGCCAATACCAACAGATCACCCGCATCAAAATACAGGTCGGCCCGTTCTTCCTCCCGATGAAATGCCGGGGTTTTTGGCAAAAAGGGAAGAAGCTCCCTTAAATTTTGCTCCAATGCCTTCGCTGAAACACTGTAAAGCTGTCTTAACTGAGGATCGCTGATTTTTTTCATGCTTTTTTTGATCTTGACCAATCCGACAGACTGGGCCGCGATCAGTTCATGCAACTCCATCGTTTCATGCCAAGCCAATGTTTTTGTTGTCATGCAGATTCTCCTTTATTGCTTTTTCTTAGTCAGCATATGCCCATTGCCGTCAAAAGGTTAATAGAAGAATCGGACGGACGTTTTAGACCGTTTTGGAAAGGGGAAATCAAATAATACGGGATTTTTGCATCTAAGTGACAACAATGAGAGGTGATCAATGTGTTGGATGTGTTGAAGGACTTTTTTCTATTCTTGAGCGGCGGGCTTCGCGTGACGCTTCTGATCGCAATTTTGATTATATTGTTGTTGATCAGAAAAGCGAGAAAGAAAAATAAAGAGAAGTCGGGGTTTCTCGACTGACAGTGTTTCACATGGAACATTTACTCGTTTTCTCAAGCCTTATGATCGTTTTACTTGCGATTTGACCTTATGTTAGAATAAAGAAACAATGAGAGAAGGCCGAGACCTGCTCATCTCATCGTCTTTATTTGAAAATGAAATTTTCGGCGTTAGAAAAGAGCAGTCGTCTATGCTGCTCTTTTTGATTCATGACATTTAAACATACGAGGTGAACAAGTGAAACAAACAAGAGCTTTAGTAGAAGGCGCTATCATGGTCAGTATTTTTGCCGTTTTGCTGATGATCAGCCTCTATATGCCTTTTATCGGAACCATTCTTTTATTGACGCTGCCGCTGCCTGCCATGGTTCAAACAATCAGGCACGGTCCAAAGCCCGGGATTTCGGTAGGGTTGGTCAGTTTACCCGTTTCGTTGATTGCCGGTTCCTTAGGCGGGCTGATGTTTGCTATTCCAGTAAGTGCTGCGGGTGTGATCATGGGCTTTTTCTACAGAAGAAAAGAGCCAGCCCAAGCGATTGCTGCATCAGCTGTTACATACATGATTTCGATCGTGCTGCTGCTTTTCATCAGCATTCAGTTTCTCGGGTTAAACTTAATAGAGACGGCCAATCAAGCATATAATGAAACAATCAAAACCTTTGAATCAAGTATCAAACAGTTTGGAAATGATAAAGAAGCGGCTAAACAGATCGAATTGCTGAATGAACAATTCAAACAGGCGCAATATTTATATCCGACAGCCATTGTGATATTTTCCGGAATCACCGCGTTTTTGAATCACCTGCTCGCCAAGCCGGTGCTTCGGCGCATCATCCAAATACCGTCTTTGAAACCGTTCAGGGATATGAGGCTTCCGCAAAGCATGATTTGGATCTATTTATTGACGATTCTTCTGTCGCTGGCTCCCGTTGAAGAGGGCAGCATATATTACTCCATTCTGCTAAATGCGAGTCTCATCATGGGCTTTGTCTTGATCATTCAAGGGTTTTCATTTGTGTTTTACTTTTGCCATGCCAAGAAACTGCCAACTGTCCTGCCGGTTCTTTTTTTAATTATCGGGTTGTTTTCGCCCCTGATGTACCTTGTTCGCATCTTAGGTATAATTGACATAGGCTTTAACTTGAGAGAAAGAGTAAAAAAATCGTAGCCACGATGTTCTCCAATGGTGAGGAGTTGATTTGAGTGCCAAGTTTTTATGAAAAACCGTTATTTCGATACCCCATATATTCTTTAATCGTCGTCACAATCATTTCTGTCCTCATCAACATTTATTTTAATTGGGTGGCAGGAGCGGCCGGCGTTCTGATTCTGGGTGTCATATTGTACTTTTTGAGACGGGCGGACTCCCAAATCAGAAAAGAGCTGGACGATTATATATCGACGCTGTCTTACCGTCTGAAAAAAGTCGGGGAAGAGGCGCTGCTCGAAATGCCGATCGGGATCATGCTGTTTAACGATCAGTACTATATCGAGTGGGCCAATCCTTTTATGGCGTCATGCTTTAATGAAAATACGCTCGTCGGCAGGTCGCTTTATGATACTTGTGAATCTGTCGTCCCTTTGATTAAGCAGGAAGTGGACACAGAAACGATTACGCTGAATGAGCGGAAATTTAATGTGGTTATCAAACGGGAAGAAAAGCTGCTTTATTTCTTCGATGTCACAGAGCAGACGCAGATTGAGAGACAATACGAAAATGAAAGAACGGTTCTTGCCTACATCTTTCTCGATAATTACGATGATGTGACACAAGGGCTTGATGACCAGACAAGAAGCTCGATAAACAGTGAAGTGACATCGCTTTTGAACCAGTGGGCCCAAGAGTACGGCATTTTCTTAAAACGGGTTTCCTCTGAGCGGTTTATCGGAGTATTAAACGAACACATATTAAGCGAGCTTGAAGCATCAAAGTTTTCGATCCTTGATGAAGTTCGGGAGAAGACATCCGTTCATACGATCTCCTTGACGTTAAGCATCGGAATCGGTGCATCTGTTGCATCATTGAAAGAGCTCGGCGACTTGGCGCAATCCAGCCTTGACTTGGCTCTGGGACGCGGAGGAGATCAGGTGGCAATCAAGCAGCCGAACGGGAAAGTGAAGTTTTACGGCGGTAAGACGAATCCGATGGAAAAACGGACGCGCGTCAGAGCCAGGGTCATTTCACACGCCCTCAAGGAGATTGTCTCTGAAAGCAGCAATGTGATTATCATGGGTCATAAGTTTCCCGATATGGATTCGATCGGATCAGCCATCGGGATTTTGAAGGTCGCTCAAGCAAACGGCAAAGACGGTTTTGTCGTGATCGACTCCAATCAGATCGGTTCAAGCGTTCAAAGACTGATCGGGGAAATTAAAAAATACGAAGAACTGTGGTCCAGGTTTATTACGCCGGAAGAGGCGCTTGAGATTGCGAAAGACGACACGCTGCTCGTGATCGTTGATACACATAAGCCTTCCTTTGTCATTGAAGAAAGGCTGGTCAATAAAATTGAAAATATCGTCGTTATCGATCATCATAGAAGAGGGGAAGAGTTTATTAAAGACCCGCTGCTCGTCTATATGGAGCCGTACGCTTCATCTACAGCGGAGCTTGTGACAGAGCTGCTCGAATACCAGCCGAAGCGTTTAAAAATTAACATGATCGAAGCAACAGCCCTTTTGGCCGGGATTATTGTCGATACGAAGAGCTTCTCGCTGCGCACCGGTTCCCGTACGTTCGATGCGGCGTCATATTTGCGGGCAAAAGGCGCTGACACCGTATTGGTGCAAAAGTTTTTAAAAGAAACCGCCGATCATTATATTAAAAGGGCGAAGCTGATTCAGCATACCGTTTTCTATCAAAACGGCATCGCCATCGCATCGCTGCCGGACGATGAGGCGGACGAATATTTTGACCAGGTTATCATTGCGCAAGCCGCGGATTCTCTTCTGTCCATGAGCGATGTCGAAGCGTCATTTGCTGTGGCGAGAAGAGACGAGAATATGGTATGCATCAGTGCGAGATCGCTCGGCGAAGTGAATGTTCAAATCATCATGGAAGCGCTCGAGGGCGGCGGTCATTTAACCAATGCCGCGACACAGCTGACCCATATCACGGTTGAAGAAACGCTCCGCCGACTGAAAGAAGCGATTGACGAGTATTTCGAAGGAGGCATTCAGAAATGAAGGTAATTTTCTTACAGGATGTTAAAGGCAAAGGGAAAAAAGGCGAAGTGAAAAATGTAGCGGATGGATACGCGCACAACTTTTTGATCAAAAAAGGGCTGGCTGTTGAAGCGACATCATCCAATATCAGCGCGCTTGAAGGCCAGAAGAAAAAAGAGAAGAAAGAAGCCGCTGAAGAACTGAAACATGCGAAAGAGCTGAAAAAACAACTTGAGGACATCACGGTGGAACTTTCAGCCAAGTCCGGAGAAGGCGGCCGTCTATTCGGCTCCGTGACAAGCAAACAAATCGCGGACGCGCTGCAAAAAAGCCACCAGTTAAAAATCGACAAACGTAAAATCGAATTAAACGATGCGATTCGCTCATTGGGATATACAAATGTTCCCGTGAAACTCCATCCAGAAGTACAAGCAACACTGAAAGTTCACGTGAAAGAGCAATCATAAAATAACAAAGCCCCTTCATGCAAAGTGCAGAAGGGGCTTATCTTTTATTCAGTGCGTTTTCTCATTTCATTGGCCAAGAATTCAACGTCTGTACCGATGATCACCTGTACATCGTGCTGATTGAGCTTCACGAATCCTTTCGCTCCCATGGCTTTCATCGTGCTTTCATCCAGTTTAGAAGCATCGCGGACCTTGAGACGGAGGCGGGTTACACAATTGTTCAGCGTCTCGATGTTTTCTTTTCCTCCAAGCGCTTCGATGTATTTGTCCGCAAGGGTATCGTATTTGGACGATCCTGTGTCAGGGCTGACAGGTGTGTTTTCCTGGTCATCGTCCTCCTCTCGTCCAGGCGTTTTCAAATTGAGCTTCGTAATCAGGAAATAAAAGATGATGAAATAAATAATGCCGTATACAAGACCGAGCGGCAGCAAAAGCAGCGGCTTTGTGGCGATTCCAAAGTTTAAAAGGTAGTCGATCGTCCCGGCTGAAAAGGTAAAGCCGTGGTGGATACCGAGCATATTGGTCACGGTCATGGCGCTTGCGGTTAACAAGGCGTGAATACCGAAGAGAAGCGGCGATAAAAACATGAATGTGAACTCAATCGGCTCCGTGATACCTGTTAAAAATGATGTGAACGCCAATCCGATCAGCAATCCGGCCGTTGCTTTGCGGCGATGCTTTTTCGCGGCCGCGATCATTGCCAGACATGCCGCAGGAAGACCGAACATCATGATCGGGAAGAACCCTGTCATAAAGGCGCCGGCGCTTGGATCTCCGGCAAAGAACCGGTTCATGTCACCCGTTTTGCCTGCAAATTCTCCAAAGACCATCCAAACCATATTGTTTAAAATGTGATGAAGGCCGAGCGGCAGGAGCAGTCTGTTTAAAAGACCGAATATGCCGACTCCCAATGCCCCAGCATGGATAATCCAGCCGCCAATGGCGTCAATGGCCTGCTGTGCGTAAATCCAGACGAAGCCGAAAATCCCTGCAAGAATAATGGAACAGAAGGCTGTCATAATCGGAACGCTTCGTTTTCCGCCGAAAAACCCGAGCCAGTCAGGCAGTTTTGCATCTTTAAAGCGGTTATACATGACGGCGGCGACTACACCTGAAATAATTCCGCCGAGAACGCCCATGTTCAGGTTCTCATTGATGGCTGCTAAGCCGCCTGTCAGGACAAAATAACCGATGGCTCCGGATAGTGCGGCGGCCCCGTGGCCATCCTTTGACAAACCGATTGCAACGCCTATCGCAAAGATGATCGGCAGTTGGTCAAGAATCGATTGTCCTGAAGCGGCGATAAACGGAATGTTTAACAGGTCTTCTCTTCCCAAGGCGAGCAGGAGGCCTGCAGCAGGAAGAACGGCAATCGGCAGCATGAGCGCGCGGCCGATATTTTGAAGAAATCCCAACATAGTTAAAACCCCTTTCGGTAATATTGAATCGCTTTTTTCAAATGTCCATTTTCATGGGATAAACAGCGGCGGGCATCTTCAAGTGTTCCGTTTGTCAACACCATAAAGATCGCTGCCTTGATGTCATTGCCGCTTTCTTTTAAAGCTTGCTGGGCCTCATTCTGTGATAATCCGGTGGTATTCATCAGAATGGTGACAGCTCGCCCGGCCAATTTTTGATTGAGCAGTCTCATATTCACCATCTCGTTTTGGTAGACGCGGCCAAGCCTCGCCATTGCAGCTGTTGACAGCATGTTCAAGATCATTTTCTGAGCGGTTCCTGCTTTCAGCCGCGTTGAACCGCGGATAATTTCCGGTCCTGTTTGCACCTCAATTGCGATATCGCTTAATTTGCCCGCTTCTGTATCCGCGTTGCAGCTAATCGAAACAGACGCGGCTCCGAGCTGTTTGGCATAGGATAATGCGCCAAGGACATAAGGTGTCGAGCCGCTCGCTGTGACGCCGATTAAGACGTCATCTTCCGAGAATGATTGCGCTTTCAGTTCGGCGACGATTTTTTCATGGTCATCTTCATTTTCTTCAAGAGGCGTCCACATCGCGTCATATCCGCCTGCGATCAGGCCGGTCCAACGGCTTTCGTCAATAGAGAATGTCGGCGAGAGTTCTGCGGCATCAAGGACTGCGATTCTGCCGCTTGTGCCGGCGCCAGCTGTAAACACTCTTCCGCCTTGCTTAAAACGGCTGACAATCGTATCCGCCGCCTCAGCGATCAGGGGAAGGCAGGGCGTAATGGCGCGAGGGACTGTATAGTCTTCCTCATTCATCAAGGTGACGATATCTAAAGCATTCATTTCATCAAGTGCTTTGCTTTTGTCGTTCGTGTCCTCTGTCTTCTTCATTGTTCTTCCCTCTTCATATCGATGACGAATTTATAGCGGTCGCCTCTGTAAACGGATTTGACTACTTCAAACGGTCTGCCGTCGTCCAAATAGCTCAAACGTTCGATGAGCAGGACGGGTGCGCCTTCCTCGATGTCGAGGGGCTCGCTCTCTGCCGGAGAGGCAATCGCCGGCTCGAGTGTTTGTGCGGCTCGGTCAATCGTAAGGGAGAGCGTATTTTCGACATAGTCATACAAAGATGCGCTCATAATGTCTTCTGTCAGGCCGTTGATAAGGTCGGCGGGCAAATAGGAGATTTCATAAGCCATCGGGATGTCATCGGCGAGACGGATTCGTTTGACTTCATAGACGGAAGCCCCTTCATGTATCTCCAGTTTGCGCGCTGTGCTCTGGTCACACGGGATGACGCCGAAGCCGAGCATTTTTGTGCCGGGTCTCATGCCTCTTGATTTCATGTCCTCGGAAAAGCTTGTCAATCCTTTGAGAGGCTGCTCAATTTTAGGCTCGGCAATAAATGTTCCTTTTCCCCGCTGTCGGACGAGGATGCCTTCATTGACGAGATTGTTGACTGCCTGCCGGACGGTCATCCTGCTTACCTCATATTTTTCTGCAAACTCTCTTTCAGAAGGAATGAGGTCGCCGGGCTTCAAATCTTTTGTTTCGGCAAGCTTTTTAATCTCGGTCTCAATCTGATAGTAAATCGGAATGTGGGAATCTTTTTTGATCAAAAGGCCATACCCCTTTCTTTCACGATTGATAAAGCATCGCTGTCCGCTATGATAACGACGTTCTGGTGTGTTTTTAAGACAGAAGCGGGCGTGTCTTCATTTGGTTCTTCACTGAGAAGCTTCGCCAGGATGCCCGCTTTTTTCTCTCCTGAAACGAGCAGCAGGATCTGCTTGCTTTTCATGATCGTGGAAATGCCCATCGTTATGGCTTGCGACGGGACGGCGTCATAAGAATCAAAATAACGGGCATTGGCTTCTTTCGTTGATTGTGTCAGTTCGACTGTATGCGTTTTCGATGAAAATGGGGTGCCCGGTTCGTTAAATCCGATGTGGCCGTTCAAGCCGAGGCCGAGCACTTGGAGATCAATGCCTCCAAGCCGCTCGATCAGCGCTTCATAGCGGCTACATTCAGCGTCCAGGTCACAAGCCATTCCGTCCGGAAGATGGGTATGGCTGAGCGGAATGTCAATGTGATCGAAAAGCTGTTTTTTCATATAGAATGTATAGCTGTTTTCATGATCCGGAGAAACGCCGACATACTCGTCTAAGTTAACGGTATAGACGTGCTTGTAAGTCGTTTTGTTATGCGCATGATCTTCCCTTAAAACCTGATATGTGCCGAGAGGCGTTCCTCCGGTTGCAAGGCCGAGAACAGGCGCAGATAAGCGGTTTACTTTCTCGATGATGAGTCGGGCGGCCGTTTGGCTCATGTCCTGATAATCTTTAGCTTCAATGATTTTCATGGTGAAACCTCCCTTTTGCTGAAAGCAATCACGCCTTTGCAAAGCGTCATCACAACTTCATTTTTTTCATTTAAAATGATCAAATCGGCATCTTTCCCGCTTCGTATGCTGCCTTTTCGGTCAAACACATGAAGCTGCTTGGCGGGATTGACCGCTGTCATGTACACGATATCTTCGAGTGAACATCCTGTAAAATCCATCATGTTCAGAGCAGCCTGGTTCATCTTCAAGATGCTGCCGGCAAGCGTACCATCCTCTAAGACGGCTTTTTCGCCTTTCACGAACACCTCCTGTCCGCCTAATGTATAGGTTCCATTTTTTAAGCATTTTGCGCGCATCGCATCCGTAATTAAAATGATGCCTTCTTTCTGTTTTTGCTGAAATGCCAGCTTGACGACCGCAGGGTGAACATGAATGCCGTCGGCTATGACTTCGGCCTTCAGTTCATCATGCAGAAGGGCACTTCCGGCCGTCCCCGGCTCGCGATGGTGCAGCCCCCGCATGCCGTTGAACAAATGGGTGACATGGGAGATGCCGGCCTTAATCCCGTCTGCCATTTCTTTGAGTCCGGCGTCGGAGTGGCCGGCGGAAGCCGTGACACCTGTTTCTTTCAAAAAGGAAATTAGTTCCAAAGACCCTTCCAGCTCTGGCGCAAGTGTGACTAATTTAATGTTATTCCCGGAGATGCGCTGCCATTCTTTAAATAACGAAAGATCCGGCGGGATAATATCATCCGGCGGCTGGGCGCCGCACCGCTTTTCTGAAATAAAAGGGCCTTCTAAGTGAACGCCTAATACTTCGGCTGTCCCGGGCTGTCCGCCGGCTTCCTTATAGCGGTGAACGTTTGCCAGCGCATGCTCGATCGTGGCCTTATCCTGGGTCATCGTCGTCGCCAGGAAGCTTGTCGTTCCTTCTTTCGGCAGGGCTTCGGCCATTGTTTCCAAAGCCTCGGCTGTTCCGTCCATGACATCTGCTCCGTTTGCTCCGTGAATATGAACATCAATCATGCCCGGCAGCACTTTGAAGTTCTCCGGAAATGTCAGTTGTTCTGCTGTTGCGGCGGAAGCGGGAATATCAGTCATTGGTCCGTAAGCCTCGATTTTTTCCCCGTTCGTCAGAAGAAATCCGTCTTCTATCATTCCATTTTCACTGTAAATATGAAGATGTTTAAACATATAGCGTTGGGATGGGTTGGTTTTCACAGTCAAAAGTCCTTTCTTGAAAACGTTATCATCAGTATAGAACATTACAACTCTAGTTGTCTAGACCATTAAGAGAATTATTTTTGTCAAATCTGATCATACAGCATCACACTTCATTTAGCCGCTGTGTTGTCAGGTTATATTCCAAAAAAAAGCCGGCTTATCTGCCGGCTTCGTTATGCTGCTTTAGCATAAATATATTGATTTCTTCCCGCACCGAGTCCTGCACCGATTAAAGCGACCAGCGCACCGATGAACAGTAAAATCGGTCCGTTCCATGAGTGCATGTGATCGTAAAGAAAACCGACAAAGCTTGGACCAATCGCTGCCAGCAAATATCCGGCTGATTGCGACATTCCTGATAATGCCGCTGCTTGATCGGCATTTTCGCTTCTCAGCCCGATTAAAGTCAAGGCTAAACTGATGCTGGATCCTTGTCCGATTCCGATTAAAATGACCCACAGCGTCAGCATCGCTGTATTGCCTCCGTACAATAGCCCTGACATTCCCGCCAAGTATAGGATGCCAAGGGCCAGCACGATGCTTTTTTGGTTTCGGAACCGCCCGGCAAGAACCGGAGTCAAAAATGTCGACGGGAGGCTGGCAAACTGCATCAGCGACAGCATCCAGCCGGCAAGTGACATGCTCATCCCATGCGAACGGAGAATTTCAGGCAGCCAGGCGATCGTGCAGTAAAACAAGAACGACTGTATGCCCATAAAGAATGTGACCTGCCAGGCGATTTTCGAGCGCCAGACCGTTTGGCCGTCCGTCTTTAAGCTGACCGTACGGTTTCCCGTATCATGATAGCGGAGCTGGGGAACCCAGATCAAAATCGCAACAAACGCGAGACCGGCCCAGACCATAAGCGATGCGCTCCATCCCCACGCTAAACCGTGTGACAGCGGAATGCTGATCCCTGAGGCGAGCGCCGCAAAAATCGACATGGCTGTCGTATAGTAACTTGTCATAATTCCCGCTTTGTCAGGAAATTTATGTTTGATCAGGCTGGGCAAGAGCACATTGGAGATGGCGATGCCGACTCCGATCAATGCGGTTCCCGCAAATAGTGTGAAAGCTTCTCCGTAAGAGCGCAGCAAAATCCCGATCAATAAGATGACCAATCCGACCCAGAGGGTTCTCTCATTGCCCAGCTTCTGTCCGAGCTTAGGGGCGATGGGGGACAGGACGGCGAAAGATAACAGCGGCAGCGTCGTCAAGAAGCCGGCCATGCCGTTCGTCAAATCCATATCCGAGCGGATCGAACTGATCAATGGCCCGACAGATGTAATAGCCGGTCTTAAATTAAAAGCGATAAATATGATTCCTGCAATCAATAAGATATTGTTCAAACGGGGGCGTCGAGCGTCAATGTAATGCATGCTGTATTCTCCTTTGCTTTCAGGTGGAAAAGTGACATGAAAAAGAAACCCGGAACATCATCCAAGGTTACTTTTTTGATCTTGCTTCTGAATTTCGGCAATTTTCGCAAGCAGGATATGCTGCGGCATATGCATGATTTGTTCAAGAGGAAGATTTAAGCTTTCCGAAAGTTTTTGCGCCGTTTCGGCAGATATTTGTAAAGGTTTCATAAAGTCCTCCATTTTATATTGTACCCCAGCGTACAGAGTACGCAACAGTGAATATTGACTCCGATATATATTGTAACATCATATGACAAGTGAGTTGGAAGAAAAAGAAAAAAGCGATATAAATAAAGAGGAGGTGATCGTCTTGAATTCGACATTATCTGTGCTGAAAAAGAAATTGTATGAACAGCAGATCAGAGCGAAAGGGCTTTACACATTTGAAGAATACAAAGATATGCGCAATGTGCTGCAAACGCTGCGGATGAAATTTGCGGCCTATGAAGAATGGGATTTGTACCAACATGCGACCGATTTGATGGTCAGCATGCTTTTGAAAAACAATTGGAACAGCCGGCTGGATTAATAGTGGAATAAAAAAACACCTCGGCCGAGGTGTTTAATAAGACCGTTCGTCTTCTTTGTTGTCCTGCCGGTCATAGATGACAAGCTTCGCAGGACGATTCTCTTTCGCCATCTCTTCTCCTTTTTCTACGGCCTCTGTCCTTGTGTCATAAAGCTCAACAGGCGCCGTATCTTCCAGTTTCAAAAACCATCCGTCCGTCTCGGCATTTGGTGTCACCATATATACCTTCATGAAAAACAACCTCCCCAAACATGTTATTGATTTGTTTTCCCGGATAAATCAGGGGAGCAAACATCCTCATTGCCGTTCTCCCTTTCTATGAAAATATTTCTACAAAAAGCGAGTCTACTTTTTTTCTGTAAAAATGGTAAAATAGACGTTGGATTATTTTTAAATGGGAGGACGGTGCTTAACATGACAGATCTTCTGAATGACAGGCTGCCGCCGCAAAATATCGAAGCCGAACAGGCCGTGTTAGGTGCTGTTTTTTTAGAACCATCAGCTTTAACTTTGGCGTCAGAAGTCTTGATTCCAGATGATTTTTACAGAATGTCGCACCAAAAAATATATAACGCCATGCTTGTTCTTGGAGACCGCGGCGAGCCTGTAGACCTGGTGACGGTGACATCAGAGCTTGCGAACACGGACCTTTTGGAAGAGGTTGGCGGTATTTCTTATTTGACGGATATTGCAAATTCTGTGCCGACTGCGGCTAATATAGAGTATTATGCGAAAATCGTGGAAGAAAAATCGATTCTCCGCCGCTTGATCCGTACGGCAACGACGATTGCTCAAGACGGATATACAAGGGAGGATGAAGTCGAAGACCTCTTAAGCGAAGCAGAAAAAACGATTATGGAAGTCGCCCAGCGCAAAAACTCCGGGGCCTTTCAAAATATTAAAGATGTGCTCGTTCAAACTTACGATAATATCGAACAGCTCCACAACAGAAAAGGGGACATCACCGGGATCCCGACAGGTTTTACCGAGCTTGACCGAATGACGGCGGGCTTTCAAAGAAACGATTTGATCATCGTAGCCGCCCGTCCGTCAGTCGGTAAAACTGCTTTTGCCTTAAACATCGCCCAAAACGTGGCGACTAAAACCGATGAAAGCGTCGCGATCTTCAGCCTTGAGATGGGCGCCGAACAGCTGGTCATGCGGATGCTCTGTGCGGAAGGCAACATCAACGCCCAGAATCTCCGGACCGGAAACCTGACGGAAGAAGATTGGGGCAAGCTGACAATGGCGATGGGAAGCTTATCAAACAGCGGTATTTTCATCGATGATACACCGGGGATCCGCGTCAGCGAAATCCGTTCCAAGTGCAGACGGTTAAAGCAGGAGAACGGCCTCGGCATGATTTTAATCGACTACCTGCAGCTCATCCAAGGAAGCGGCAGATCAAGTGACAACCGTCAGCAGGAAGTGTCGGAAATATCCCGTGCACTGAAAGCGCTGGCGAGGGAGCTTGAAGTTCCAGTCATCGCCCTTTCACAGCTTTCCCGGGGCGTCGAGCAGCGCCAGGACAAGCGTCCGATGATGTCGGACATCCGGGAATCGGGAAGTATCGAGCAGGACGCCGATATCGTTGCGTTCCTGTACCGCGATGATTACTATGACAAAGAATCTGAGAATAAAAACATCATTGAAATCATTATTGCAAAACAAAGGAACGGCCCGGTCGGGACCGTCTCACTCGCTTTTGTAAAAGAATACAATAAGTTCGTCAACCTGGAACGCCGGTTTGATGACGCGGGTGTTGCGCCTGGTGCTTAAATCCCTGAGACATGCTCTCAGGGATTTTTCTTTTTTCTTGCATTGCGGTTTTTACCGATTTCAAATAACCCCGTTGCGGTTAATCCGGCAAGTCCTCCGGACCATAAACGGAGCACGAGTTCAAGGTCTGTAAAAGGATATGCTGCGGCCCCGATCAGCAAACCTATCAAGAGTGAAACGAGCGGAATCAAGTTTTTCGGCACCTTGAACGTCTTCTTCACCAATTCGACCAGCGCCAAAATAATCGGCGATAAAACAGATGCAAAAATTAATACCGTCTCCATCGGCATCTCCCTCCTTACTTATTGAATATTTGTGTTGCCGGTTTTTTATGTGTCTTTGTCCAAGAAAAACGCTTATTTTTAAGATTTGACTTACAGACTGTCTATTAAAAAGAAAATATATGAAATTTGCTTTATAATAACGAACAAATGTGTTTGGTGTTAAAATTAATGTTCGGATTTCCGATTGACTTTGCGGGATGACACTGATAAACTGAATGTGTTTGATATTGATATCGTTTGAAAAGGTTAACGGAGGTGCACGGATATGTCTTCAGTAGTTGTTGTAGGTACGCAGTGGGGTGACGAAGGAAAAGGCAAAATCACCGATTTTCTTTCCGAAAACGCAGAGGTAATCGCACGGTACCAAGGCGGAAATAACGCAGGACATACAATTAAATTCAACGGGGTAACGTACAAACTGCATTTGATTCCATCCGGTATTTTTTATAAGGATAAAACGTGTGTGATCGGCAACGGAATGGTTGTTGATCCGAAAGCATTGGTGACGGAGCTGGCTTATCTTCATGAGCGGAACGTCAGCACGGACAACTTGAGAATCTCCAACAGGGCCCATGTCATTCTGCCGTATCATTTAAAGCTTGATGCGGTCGAAGAAGAGCGGAAAGGGGCCAATAAAATCGGCACGACGAAAAAAGGAATCGGCCCGGCTTATATGGACAAAGCCGCTCGTGTCGGAATCCGCATCGCCGATCTGCTGGATAGAGAAGTCTTTGAAGAAAAGCTCGCCCGCAATTTAGAAGAAAAAAACCGTCTGCTGGAAAAAATGTACGATGCGGAAGGATTTAAAATAGAAGACATTTTAGACGAATACTATGAGTACGGCCAGCAGATCAAACAATATGTCTGCGACACATCCGTCGTCTTAAACGACGCGCTTGATGACGGCCGCCGCGTCTTATTCGAAGGAGCGCAAGGGGTTATGCTTGATATCGACCAAGGGACATATCCGTTTGTTACATCTTCAAACCCTGTCGCCGGCGGCGTAACGATCGGCTCAGGTGTGGGACCGACAAAAATCCAGCATGTCGTTGGTGTATCGAAAGCTTACACAACGCGTGTCGGAGACGGGCCGTTCCCGACAGAGCTGAACAATGAGATCGGAGACCAAATCCGTGAGGTCGGCCGCGAATACGGAACAACTACAGGGCGCCCGCGCCGCGTCGGCTGGTTTGACAGCGTGGTTGTCCGCCATGCCCGCCGCGTCAGCGGAATTACCGACCTTTCATTAAATTCAATTGACGTATTGACCGGGATTGAAACATTGAAAATCTGTGTCGCTTACAAATACCGCGGCGAGATCCTCGAAGAGTTCCCGGCAAGCTTAAAAGCGCTCGCTGAATGTGAGCCTGTCTATGAAGAAATGCCGGGCTGGACAGAAGATATCACAGGAGCCAAAAGCTTGAGCGATCTGCCTGAAAATGCCCGCCATTATCTAGAGCGAGTTTCTCAGCTGACAGGCATTCCGCTTTCTATTTTCTCAGTCGGTCCTGACCGCTCTCAAACAAATGTGGTGAGAAGCGTTTATCGTCCGAACTAAATTCCAGAAGAGCCTCTGCAGTTCGCAGGGGCTTTGTTTTTCAATGACAAGGAGGGCAAACGGGTGGAACGTGTCGATGTTGTATATTCATTCGTGGAAGAGAACGGAAACATCCTGATGGTGAAAAATAAGAAAAATCAATCGTGGACGCTGCCGGGCGGCAAGGTGGAAGCTGGAGAATCGCTAACAGAAGCCGCGGCGAGAGAAATGAAGGAAGAAACAGGCTATGGAATTCAGCCTCTTGATATATTAGCTATAAATGAAGCGATTATCGGCGGCGAGCATGTATATTTCATCGTCTTTAGAGCCCGGATCACCGATCGTCCGGATGCCATCACGTTTGACGAGAACATTGTTGAAGCCAAGTGGATGCCGCTTCATGAAGCTGACCGGCTGCTGTCTGTATTCCATCCGAACGGAATCATGCACTGGCTGAACCGCGAAGGGGCGGAGTATCATCACGAAGGGAAAAAATAATAGAAAAAAATAAAAAAATATATTGCCACTTCTGTTCGTTCTATGATAATATAAATCTCGTTGTTGCGAAAACAACGAAACGAGCCATTAGCTCAGTTGGTAGAGCACGTCCGAATAAGTTTCGGAGAATTCGCTTCAGCGTACACATCGAGAGACATCTCGAAAAAGCTTCCTGAGATGTGGGCGTCGTTATTTCAGATTAAATCTAAGGGTGTAATTTAATCTTGAGCCATTAGCTCAGTTGGTAGAGCATCTGACTTTTAATCAGAGGGTCGAAGGTTCGAGTCCTTCATGGCTCACCATTTCCCTGGCCCGTTGGTCAAGCGGTTAAGACACCGCCCTTTCACGGCGGTAACACGGGTTCGAATCCCGTACGGGTCATTGATTTACTTTAGCGTAATTGCTAAATCCCCGCTTGCTCCGGAGGAGACCACGATTCTTCTCCGAAGCAGGTACTGTAAATATGCAAGGTCCGGTAGTTCAGTTGGTTAGAATGCCTGCCTGTCACGCAGGAGGTCGCGGGTTCGAGTCCCGTCCGGACCGCCATTTTAAAAAAGTTACATACCTGGCTCGGTAGCTCAGTTGGTAGAGCAACGGACTGAAAATCCGTGTGTCGGCGGTTCGATTCCGTCCCGAGCCACTCTAAAGCGCGTCTGTTTTTAAGCAGATGCGTTTTCTTTTAGCTGAAAACAAGGAAATAAAATGCTGAAGGAATAAAAAGGAGAAAAAAAGGGAGGCCGGTAACCCGGCCGAAGAAGAAGACGTTACTATATAGACGGTCTTGAAGGGGAAGATGTTTCATTTTTCAGTAAAAAAAGTCACAAAAATTTAATTGTTGTGATAAAAGCGGAAAAATAGCAGGTGGATTTAATTTCCAAACGTTTTCCTTTGAACTATTTTTTTAACTTTTGCTTCATAAACGTTATAATGTATAAGAAATCTATTTTCTAGAAAGTGTTTTTTAATGAAGACATGCAGTGTACTTGATATAAAACTTAGGCAGCCATCCGCTGGCTGTATTGTATCCAAACTCTGAACCAGGGGGAACGAATAATGGAAAAAAAGATACTAGTTGTAGATGATGAAAAGCCGATTGCTGATATTTTAGAGTTTAATCTGAAAAAAGAGGGCTATGAAGTCCATTGCGCATACGACGGCAATGAAGCGCTTCAGATGGTTGAGGATCTCAACCCTGATATGATTCTGCTCGACATCATGCTTCCGAACAAGGATGGTGTGGAAGTGTGCCGTGAAGTCCGCAAAAAATATGATATGCCCATCATTATGCTGACAGCAAAGGATTCGGAAATCGATAAAGTCATCGGTCTTGAACTGGGAGCTGACGACTATGTGACAAAACCGTTCAGCACTCGCGAACTGCTCGCGCGTGTCAAAGCGAACTTGAGAAGACAGAACACAGCGGCTCCTGCCGAAGAAGAATCGTCTTCAAACGAAATTCAAATCGGATCGCTCGTCATTTTTCCGGATGCCTACGTCGTTTCAAAACGAGACGAGACAATCGAACTGACGCATCGGGAATTCGAACTGCTGCATTACCTTGCTAAACATATCGGGCAGGTCATGACGCGTGAGCATCTGCTGCAAACCGTGTGGGGATACGACTACTTTGGAGATGTCCGGACAGTTGACGTTACGGTCAGACGCCTTCGCGAAAAAATCGAGGATAATCCGAGTCACCCAAGCTGGATCGTCACAAGGCGCGGTGTCGGCTACTATTTGAGAAATCCGGAACAGGACTAATACCGAAATGAATAAAGTCAGTTTTTTCCGCTCGATTCATTTTAAGTTTACCTTAATATACGTTCTGCTGATTATCGTTGCCATGCAGATTATCGGCGTCTACTTTGTCAATGAGATGGAGAAGTCACTTCTTAAATCATATAATGACTCTCTTGACCAGCGGGTGAACAACCTCTCGTATTATCTGGAACAGGAAATGACGAAGGATAGAAGCACGTCTTCCTCGACTACCTTGAAAGAAGACGCAGAGCGGATTCTAAATGATTTCAGCAAGGAAGGCGAAATTCTCGAAGTCAGTCTGATTGATAAAAGCTATGAAGTCATCGCGACCTCCAATCCTTATAACCGGGAGGTGGCGGGGAAAAAGACAACAGAGGGCATTATTAAAAGGACACTGCTTGTCGGTATTCCGTACGAAAACAAATTTTTCGACCCGGAGCGCGACAGCAAAGTGCGGATTTCAGTCACGCCGATTAAAAAATCGAATCAAGAGACGATCGGGGCCATTTATGTCGTGGCATCGATGGATAATGTCTACAATCAAATCCGGACGATCAACACCATTTTAGCGTCTGGAACTTTTATTGCGCTTGGAATCACTGCATTCCTCGGGATTTTTGTCGCGCGAACGATTACACATCCGCTGTCAGATATGAGAAAGCAGGCCATTGAACTGGCGAAAGGAAATTTCTCAAGAAAAGTCAGGAAGTACGGAAACGACGAAATCGGCCAGCTGGCCACAACGTTTAATTATTTAACAAGAGAGCTGAAAGAAGCTCAATCCATGACAGAAGGCGAACGAAAAAAACTATCTTCTGTTATTGCCTATATGACAGACGGGGTTATCGCGACAAACCGAAATGGCGCGATTATTTTGCTTAATACGCCGGCACTGGAGCTTTTAAATGTTTCACGTGAAACGGCTCTCGAAATGCCGATCACCTCACTGCTCGGCCTTGAAGATGAATACACGTTCGAAGATTTGGTTGAACAGCAGGACTCGCTCCTTCTTGAAACTGAACAGGAAGAACGGACGTCTGTGCTTCGCGTCAATTTCTCGGTCATCCAAAAAGAGCACGGAAAGATTGATGGGTTGATTGCGGTTATTTACGATGTCACAGAACAAGAGCAGATCGATCAAGAACGGAGAGAATTTGTGGCAAATGTCTCCCACGAACTCAGAACGCCGCTCACCACAATGCGCAGCTATTTAGAAGCGCTTGCGGAAGGCGCGTGGCAGGATCCAAACATTGCGCCGCGCTTCTTGAATGTGACACAGAATGAAACAGAGCGCATGATCAGACTTGTCAACGACTTGCTGCAGCTTTCTAAGTTTGACAGCAAGGACTACCAATTCAATAAAGAATGGATTCATTTTATCCGTTTCTTCTCATTGATTATTGAGCGCTTTGAAATGACGAAAGAGCAGCATGTTGAGTTTATCAGCAATCTGCCGGATAGAGAATTGTATGTTGAAATCGATCCGGACAAGATTACGCAAGTGCTGGATAATATCATTTCAAATGCATTGAAATATTCCCCTGAAGGAGGCCATATCACGTTCTCTGTTGATGTAAATGAAGAAGAAGAGCTTCTTTATATCAGTGTCAAAGACGAAGGTGTCGGCATTCCGAGAAAAGACATGGAGAAGATCTTCGAGCGTTTCTACCGTGTCGATAAAGCCAGAACAAGAAGACTCGGCGGTACGGGGCTTGGTCTTGCGATCGCAAAAGAAATGGTACAAGCCCATGGCGGCGACATTTGGGCCGACAGTATCGAAGGAAAAGGAACAACGATCACATTTACCCTGCCATATAAAGAAGAACAAGAGGATGATTGGGATGAAGCGTGAAACAATTAAAACGATAATACTGTCCCTTTTGGTTTTGATCAGTCTTCTTTTTACTTTTAATATTTGGGGATTTCAGGGGAATTACGAAAAAGTAGAAGATTCACAGGCTCAGGTCAGCGATAAACAGCCGATTACAAATCAGACAAAGTTGCTAAATGAAGCCGTCAAACCGCAGCAAATGTTCATTCATGAGAATGGACAGCATTATTTGCTGAATGATACGACGCTCTATTCTCAGCTCTGGGACGACATGAGCCGATGGGAAGTCAAATCGTTAAAGGATATCTCGGACAAATTTGACAGGCAGCAGTTCAAAAACTGGCTGTACGCTAAAAATAAAGATTCCAAATTGGATCTCGTTTTTAGCGACAATATTCCAATCGATGTGCTGCAGCCGCTTTTCAAATGGTCCGCCAACTCTTATGAATACAACTCTTTTGACAGAATCGTTCTTCCTTTCAACGAAGGACGGGGCATGAAAAAAATCTACTTTGTATCCTTCAGCAAAGAGACGGTTGTTGAAGCGGTGATTGAATCGGCAAATTACCGCAACATCCTTGCAGACATTGAAAAAGAAAAATCGCAGATGCCTCTTTACGAGGACTTTGCAATCAATTCTCGCAGAGATGTCTTGCTTCCGGTTAATAGGCTGAAGCTGTCTGAAAAAGAGTATTTTACAGAAACGATCAGCCCGACGCGTTTTAAAAAAGCTTTATTTGATGATCCGCAAACCGTCCGGCAGGAAACCAACTTAAACCGACCGGTATATACGGATGGAACAAGCCTTTTGGAGGTCTACTCGAACAACAGGCAGATTAAGTTCCAGCACCGCAACCTGGAACCGAGTTCTGCTTATCAAAATGGAGAGCTGATCAATAAAAGCTTTAAATATTTAAACGACACGGGAAGCTGGACGGATGATTATCAATTTTTCGGCTTGAATGAAAATCAGCAGATCAACTTTAATCTGTTTATGGATCAGCTGCCGGTCGTTAACAGCCAAAACCAGCCTTTCGGAACGACAGCGATTGAACTTCGCTGGGCAAACAACGACATATTGGATTATAAACACCCAACATATGTCTTGGGCGCAAACGCTAATCCGGTCAGCAAAAAGGATAAAGAAATCATGAGCGGAGAAGAATTGATTCAGTTCCTGCAAGACAATGAAGAGTATGACTTTGATAAGATTGAGCAAATCTTTCCTGCCTATGAAATGGTCTCAGTATCAGAGGAACAAGACCCTCTTGTAAAACTTGTACCGACTTGGTGCATTAAAATAAACGGTACGATAAAGCCGGTATCAAAGAAAGATTCAGCGGTGAAGGAGGGCATTGAGAGTGGAGTGGAATAGAACTAAAACAATCTTCATTATCGTCTTCCTCATCCTTGATATCTTTTTGGCCTTTCAATACTTTGATAAGCGCAGCAACAATCAGTTTCCGATTTTAGAAAAATCAACGCTGCAGGAAGATATGAAAGCAGACCACATTTCATATGGCAACTTGTCTAAAGAGACATCGAAAGGCTCCTCAATCTCTGCACAAAAGCGAGTCTTTAAGCAAAGCGAGATTAAATCGTTAAAAGGGCAAAAGCCGAAGGCGTTAATGAATACCGCAAAAGAGAACACTTTGACGGAAATAGAAATGGAATTTGAAACACCCATTGCGCTTCCGAAAGCGGATATGGAGACAAAAGCAAGGGAAATCGTAAACGAAGAGATTATCGACGGCAACAAGTACAAGCTTTGGAAAGTCGATAAATCCGGAAAACAGATCGTTTTCTTCCAAACCTATAATGGAAATTACATTTTTCAGGATCGGCAAAACGATGATAACACAGAGATGGGCGAAATCGTTCTGTACCTGAATAATAAAAACGAAGTTGTTTCATATAAGCAGTCGATGCTGCAGGATATAAAAGAAGTCAAAACGGAAAGTCTGATCTCCGCAGTCGGAGCGGTTGAAGCTTTGTACTATCCGGATTATTTGAAGAAGTACAGCAAAATTAAATCAGCCGAGCTTGGCTATTTCACGCAGTATCCGCTGGCAAGCGCGCAAATTTTCGTGCCCGTTTGGCGGATCGAAGTGGAGCGCAAAACGGACGATAAAACCATTCACGAAGAATTTATCGTGGATGCACGGGATGGAGCGCTTCTTCAATCACAAGAGAAAAAGGAAAAATCATAATGGAGTGAGAAACCATGAGCCTGCAATTTAGCGTACTTGCGAGCGGGAGTACCGGTAATGCTTTATATTTGGAAACCGATGACCACGCTTTTTTAGTTGACGCAGGACTTAGCGGGAAGGCGATGGAAGGGCTGATGGCGCAAATTGATCGAAAGCTTGATCAGCTTGACGGCATTTTTGTTACACATGAGCACAGTGATCATATCAAAGGACTTGGTGTGCTGGCAAGAAAATATGAGCTGCCCGTTTACGCCAATGAAAAAACGTGGAAGGCGATGGAAGGGCATATCGGCAAAATGGATAACGGCCAAAAATTCGTGTTTCCAATGGAAACCGTCAAATCGTTCGGCTCCCTCGATGTCGAATCGTTTGGCGTATCCCACGACGCCGCAGAGCCGATGTTTTATGTTTTTCATTACAATGGCCGAAAGCTCGCTTTGATTACGGATACGGGCTATGTCAGCGACAGAATGAAAGGCATTATCCGCTCGGCAAACGCTTTTGTTTTTGAAAGCAATCATGATGTCGGCATGCTGCAAATGGGCCGCTATCCGTGGAACATCAAGCGCCGGATCTTAAGCGACGTCGGACATGTATCCAATGAGGACGCGGCACTCGCAATGACTGATGTAATCGGTGATGAGACATCGAGAATTTATTTGGCTCATTTAAGCCAGGACAACAACATGAAAGAGCTGGCGAGAATGTCCGTCCAGCAAACGTTGGCTGCCAAAGGATTTGCAGCGGGAGAAACGTTTGACTTATATGATACCGATCCTAAGAAACCGACACCTCTTGTAGCGGTGTAAATTTTACTGATTGAATGATTAATCTGCGGGCAGATGATCCACACTATATACATATATCGTTCCTTGAAAGGATTTGAATATAGTGGAGTTTAATCATGATGAGGAAAAGTTTGTTCGGGAAAAGCCGGTGAGAAATTGGAGAAGCTTTTTGTTTTCAAGCCTGGTCGGCGCCGTTATCGGCGCTCTTTTAACAGTGTTTGCCCTGCCGTATCTCTCGCAGCAGGGATGGCTGCCGTACAATCTGCAAGTCATTGAAGCGCGCGGAGGTCAAGGAGCTCAGCAGGGCGGTGCGGTCCGCAATGTATCCGTCAACGTGAACAATGAAGTCACACAAGTGGTCTCTAAGGTTTCTGATTCTGTTGTCGGCGTTATCAACATCCAAAAAACCGGTGTATGGGATGGAGACAGCGAAGCGGGAACAGGCTCGGGCGTTATTTATAAAAAGGACGGCAAAACATCCCACATTGTGACCAACCACCATGTCATTGAAGGGGCATCCCAAATCGAAGTCAGTCTGAATGACGGAACGCGGATTCCGGCAAAACTGATCGGCAGTGATAAACTGATGGATCTGGCCGTCCTGCAAGTCAGCAGCAATAAAATAAAAGCGGCTGCTGAATTCGGAGATTCTGATAAAGTGAAGACAGGCGAGCCCGTCATCGCGATTGGAAACCCGCTCGGCCTGCAGTTTTCAGGATCTGTTACACAAGGAATCATCTCAGGAACCGAACGCGCTGTTCCGGTCGATTCAAACGGAGACGGACAGCCGGACTGGAATGCCGAAGTATTGCAGACGGATGCTGCCATTAACCCGGGCAACAGCGGAGGTGGACTGTTTAATATTGATGGAAAAGTCATCGGCATTAATTCGATGAAAATCGCTGAATCAGCCGTTGAAGGCATCGGTCTGAGCATCCCTGCCAACCTTGCCATTCCGGTTATCGAAGATTTGGAAACGTACGGAGAAGTAAGACGGCCGTATTTCGGAATTGAGATGAAATCACTTGGCGATATTGCAAGCTACCACTGGCAGGAAACGCTTAAACTGCCGAAAGACGTAACATCAGGGGTTGTTGTAATGGGCGTTCAGCCGGTGTCTCCTGCAGGCAGAGCCGGTTTGAAAGAGCTTGATGTCATCGTCGAATTCAACGGTGACCGCGTTTACGATATCGTTGATCTGCGTAAAAAGCTTTACACCAAAAACGTCGGCGATAAGGTGAAAATCAAATACCTGCGGGGCGGAAAAGAAAGAACAACAGAAGTAAAGCTGTCCCGATCCAAATTGGGAAGCTGATAAAGACAGTCTGGCCGGTACGGCCGGGCTGTTTTTTTATTATGCCAAGTCTGAGGAATGATCGTCAAAAATCAAAAATGGGATAGTTAGAGAGGAAAATAAGACTTTCCGGATGAATAATCGGGTTTTTAGGGTGTGAAATCGAAGTTTTTGCTTCAATAAAAATGAGAGTTTCTAAAAAATGGACAAAACATCATATTGCGTTTCAATTTCGCGTACGATATGATGATTTAAACATTTTAGCAAAGGCAGATTCACTGCGAAAATCAAGGCGGAAAGGGAGATAGGATGAGTCAGCATGCACTTGTATTACAATCTGATTTTGGCCTTGATGACGGGGCGGTAAATGCGATGTACGGCGTGGCTTATTCAGTTGACAGTTCACTCCGGATTTTTGATTTGACGCACAACATTCCCGTTTTTCACATTTGGGAGGCTTCCTATCGGCTGCTGCAGTCCGTTTCTTATTGGCCTGAAGGCACTGTCTTCGTGTCTGTCGTCGATCCAGGTGTCGGTTCAGAACGCCGCAGCGTCGCAGTCAGAACCTCTTCCGATCAATATATCATCACACCGGACAACGGAACACTCACCCATATCAGCCGGCAGAATGGGATTGTCGAAGTGCGCTATCTTGATGAAGCGCAAAACAGGCTTCCGAGATCAGGCGAATCACATACTTTCCATGGACGCGACATTTACGCTTACACCGGGGCAAGACTGGCAGCCGGGATTGTCAGCTTCGACCGGATCGGTCCTGAAGTTCCAACAGATTCCATCGTCAAACTTCCGGTCATGGAAGCTTATATCGAAAATGATTGGATAACCGGAACGATCGACATTTTAGATATCCGGTTTGGAAACCTTTGGACAAATATCAGCCGTAAACTGTTCAAGTCACTTGACGTTCAATACGGAGATCCTGTGGAAGTGGTCATCAAACACGAGGACACCAAAGTCTATCAGCAAACGATGGCATTTGGACGGTCATTTGCCGATATGCCGGTTGGTAAGCCGGTTGTTTATATCAATTCATTAGACCACTTGGGTATAGCCCTCAATCAAGGATCGTTTGCCAAAACACACCATATTGGCACCGGCATCAACTGGCAGATTTCTCTTCGAAAAAGTATACAGCGTTAAACAAAAGAGCCTGAATTCCAATCAGGCTCTTTGTTTTTTGTTTCATTCTTATGACATAAAAACGGTTGTCACACGTTTTTCAGCTAATCGAGAAGGCGGCAATCCTCTTTAAAAAATAGTACATTTGTCATATTGGTACCTAAGTCATATTGTCTAAAACAAGAGAAAAGAATATATTGAGGGGGTGTGCCGCTGCTATGAAAAAATTCATTCAATTCATTTGTTTGGAAAACGAGTGTCCGGAGGAATGATATGAACGACAATGTGCAGACTGCGTTGAAAACGCTGTCTAATGTAAAGAGCAGAAGTATCGTGTCCGTTTTTGTGCTATGTCTGATCACACTGGGGGTTTACATACCATACTGGTTTCTATCCAGGAAAAAAAGCTTCGATTTGCTGCCTTATCATGATATTCCCTACACCACGTTAAAAGCTATCATATTTTATCATTTATTTTCGATTCCAATTAGAATATCAGCAAAAATTGCTTTTCCTGACATGCATTACAGCCTTTATATGCTGCTCGACCGCGTGATTTTGATTCTGTCCGCAGGTGTTTTGATTTACTGCGCACTGGTGGTGACCGCTTCATTAAACAAGCTCTCAGGCAAAGAACCTGCGAATGGATCCATTTTTGCGTTCCTTTTGAATGTCATTTACATTCAGCACAGAATCAATAAACTTTCCGAGCCGAAAAGCGAATGGCTGAGCAAAGCATCATGATCAATAAACAAGGAAGTGAAGCACAATTTGATGTTGAAATCAAAAATTAAAATTGACTTAAACAAACCGAGAAAAAAACCGGCAATCCGTTTAATGCCAATGACGGAAGAAGACTTTAAGACATACCATGCCTATTCCATCCAGCATTACGCCATGGAGAAAGTAAAAGCGGGCACATGGACAGTGGCGGAAGCGATGGAGAAAGCAGAAGAGCAATTTGCAGCTCTATTGCCAAACGGCATTGAAACGAACAACCATCATCTATGGTCAATCATGGACGACAGCGAGGATGCCGCAGGCTGGCTTTGGCTCTACGCTGACCCGCACCACCCTCAAAAGGAAGCATTTATTTACGATTTCGGGCTTTATGAAGCGTATCGAGGGCAGGGAATCGGCCAGCAGGCTTTAGCCGTCTTAGAAGAAGAGGCAAAGCAATTAGGAGTCCAAAAGCTGTCCCTACATGTATTCGCCCATAATAAAAAGGCGAAGCGGCTTTATGAAAAAATGAATTTTGAGACGACGGATTTGCATATGAGCAAGAGGCTGTAAGATCAAGGCTGTGAAGCTTTGATCTTTTTTCATGTCCAATGTTCCACATGAAACACAGTATGTCATTATTCCTATTTGAGAGAGGTGGGAAATAACGAAAAAAAGACAAAATGATTCGAATGAACCCCTTTATGTTACGCAATGACAGATTGCATATTACAAAGGTAAAAATATGACGAATAATGTCCTATTGATTGTCGAATTTCTGCAGGTAAATACGAAATAGGGATCAGGCGAAAAGATACAATTTTTTTATTCCGGTCAAAAAAAAGAATCCATATACCTAAGAAAATCCCAATTTGACACTTCAATGGATTTTGATTTATTGCATTCAATATAGTACATTTTGATAAGGAAAGTGGAAAAGTATAGATGACAAGGATAAAAAGACCTGGAAGAACAGTTTTAAGGAAAGAAGTGTTTCAGCATGAGTAAGGAATTAGAAGAATTTCCGAAAATAAAAGCCATATTTGCGGTGTTATTAACAATCATAACGTCTGGCATATACATCCCGTACTGGTTTCTTTCAAGAAGAAAGAATTTAGAACGATGCCAAATTAAGCTCCCCTATGTCGCCATTAAAGTGACGCTGCTGTTAAGCGTCTTTTCAATTTTGGAGCCTTTTTGGACTTTTTACTCAATCACATTTCAAAGAGAAGAGTTGCTGCCATACAGCAACAGCATTTTACTTCTCCCGCTGCGCCCCGGACACAGCTTCCTCCCGCAGCTCTCATTTCTCCTTTTTTGGACGATAAATCTAGTTAGTGCATTTAAGGTTAGAAAAGTGTTTATGGGGTTCTCTAAAAAGCCGGTTAACGGGTTTTGGACTTTCATTCTTAACGTTTCATATTTGCAGCATATCACGAATCAGCATTCTTTAGTTGTTCAGGAAAAAAGAGAAGCAGTATAGAAAAAGATTAGAGCATCAGCGAGGGTAGCTGGTGTTTTTTATTTAGGGAAAACAGAGTTATCCAGAGGAATATAAAAGCTTGTGGATAACCGCGCGAAGTCATGCTAAAACCTACTAACATGTGCATAAATAGGGTATATTGAATAAGGAGCTTTTTTATAAAAGAGCCTAATGATACAGATATTGGAGGGACTTTTATGAAGTCTTGCGAAGAGCATATTGAAACCGTCATTGACATGTATGTGGATGAAGTAGAATTGGCCCCTGAAATCAGAAAAATCGAACATACACACAGTTTATCCACAACCTGTGAATTGTGCGATAAACCTGCAGTATATATAGTGGGGAACGAATGATCGGACACTAAATACACAACCTTTATCCACAATTGTGGATAATGCATCTGAATAACTTGTTCTTAAAGTGGGGATGACCTGTGAATATATCAATCGTAGCAATCGGAAAACTAAAAGAAAAATATTTAAAACAAGGAATCGACGAATACATCAAACGGCTTTCGGCATACGCGAAAGTCGACATCATCGAACTGCCGGACGAAAAAGCCCCTGAAAACCTGAGCGACCAGGACATGAAAATCGTCAAAGACAAAGAAGGCGAACGAATTCTCTCCAAAATCAGCCCCGACGCCCACGTCATCGCCTTGGCAATCGAGGGAAAAATGAAAAGTTCGGAAGAATTAGCCGATAATATGGATAGACTCGCCACATATGGAAAGAGCAAGGTAACCTTCGTCATCGGCGGCTCGCTCGGCTTGAGCGACGCCGTCCTGAAGCGCGCAGATGAAAAGCTGTCGTTTTCAAGGATGACGTTCCCGCATCAGCTCATGCGGCTGATTTTGCTGGAGCAGGTTTATCGGGCGTTTCGGATTAATCGAGGGGAGCCTTACCACAAGTAAATGAGGTTATTGAAAAAATTCCATAATTTATTTACAATGTATTTACTTTAATGAAAAGCCTGAGAGGATAGGGTTTATGAAGGTAATAACTTTCTTTAATAACAAAGGTGGTGTAGGTAAGACTACACTTGCAGTCAATATAGCAGCCTACTTATCTATAGAAATGAAAAAAAGGATTCTGTTTATAGACGGGGATCCACAAGCTAACTCAACTCAGATGATAATTCCCGAAGAAAATTGGTGGGATCTATATGGAGATGAACCAACAGCATTTACATTGCAAGCCTACTTAAGGCCTCTTGTACAAGGTGACTCTACCATAAGAACGCAAGGATTAAGTCCAATTAGTAAGGAAGCTAATAGGTTTGAAGTGGATTTAATACCTGGAGATCCTAAGTTATCAGTAATAGAAGATATTTTAAGTGATGCCTGGAATAAATGTAAATCTGGTACGTTAGAGGGTTTCAGAAAGAGTAACTGGTTGCGTGGAATAACTGAGCACTACAATCAAGATTATGATTTTATTTTTGTTGATGTTGGTCCATCATTAGGGGCATTAAACAGAAGTATTTTATTAAATTCAGATTATATAATAACTCCTATGGGTTCTGATATTTTTAGTCTAATGGCCGTTAAAAATATTGCTACATGGATGAATAGCTGGAGAAATTTATATCAAAATGGAATAGAGTTAATGAAAAAAGAAGCAGTTGAATTTGATGATTTTGCATTGAATTTAGACATCTACAATACATCATTATTAATAGGTTATTCCGTACAACAATATGTTACGAAGACCTTTAAAGGCGGAAGACGGCCAATAAAATCATATGATGCGATTATAAAAGAGATGCCCGGCGTTATATCGGAGGCCCTAGTAAAAGTGATTCCGGAAAAGTTAACCATTGATAACCTTAATCTTGGAGATGTTCCTTATTTGTACAGTTTAGTACCTCTAGCTCAGTCAAATAATACTCCAATTTTTCAGTTGAAAAGTTCAGATGGTCTTGGTGGTTTACAATATGGACAGGTTCAAAAATATAAGGAAACTCTCCATGGTATATGTGAAAAATTAGTAAACAATTTAGGTGAATTAAATGTTATTTGAATGGCCAGATAACTTAGTAACTGAATTAGCTCATAAGAGGTGTGTAATTTTTCTGGGTGCGGGTATTTCTGCAACTGCAAAGAACAAAGATGGTAATTCGCCTTTAACTTGGGGTCGCTTTATAAGTGAAATTAAGTCTATATCAAGGGGGAACTCCTTACAGTACATTGATGAAATGATTGCACACCAGAACTATCTTCCAGCATTGCAAGCTATTTACGATGATACAGATCCTGGTAGATACAGCAGCTTCTTAAAGGATAAATTTCAAAGACCGGGATTTCTTCCTTCATCAGTACATGAAGCGATTAAAGAATTGAATTCCAAAATTGTAGTTACAACAAATTTTGATAAGATATATGATGGTCTTTGTTCTGAGCATGGATATATTATAGCAAACTACAATGACCCCATTGGTAAGATGGTTTCAACCATTAAATCGCCTGAAAATCTTGTGATTAAAGCGCATGGCACAATTGATGATATAGATAATCTTGTGTTTACTGAAAAGCAATATTATGAGGCAAAGGCGAGATATCCTGAATTTTATCAAATACTAAACGCTCTTTTCCTAACTCATACTGTAGTATTTCTAGGTTATAGCTTAAATGATCCAGATATCAACTTGTTATTGGAAACTGCATCTAATTCAATCTCAAAAAGTAGCCCTCATTACGTTGTTATTGAAGAGGGAGCACAGAAAGAGAAGCTAAAATATTGGCAGGATTGTTATAATATTTATGCATTAGAATACGGTCCTGACTATACGCATTTACCAGCAAAAATCGAAGAACTGAAAAACTTAGTTGCTACAGAAAGAATAGAGAAGTCCCTACCTCAATAAGAAAAAAATCAAGTATTGCTATGCAATACTTGATTTTTTATTTGTTAAATTAATGCTCTTCCGTCGGTACCTTTTTTTATTTGCAGAGACTGATCATCACTCAACTTATTATGTTCAATCTCAATGACTGCTAAGAATCCTTGATCAACTGGATAATTGGGCTTTTTCCATACATCAAATAAGGACTTAATTCACGATAATTTCCAACTCTATCTGTTAGATGAGTACACATCTCTCTGGAATGAAGTATTAGTACGCCGCCCATTAAACGTCGGTTTAATATACCTATAGTAATCTTATTTAGTGCCCTATGTGAAAATGCTATATTACCCGTTTCCCATTCCTCAGCAAAAAGATCGTTATTTGAAATCTTTACGGCATCAATTGGACCTGGTCTAGTAATACTAACACCGACGTCGACACGATACTCTTCTTGCCAGTTACGAGCAGCTAAATATGTCATAAAAGTTTCCTTAATTGGTTTTACACCATTCATAAAGCTTGTACAGATGGATTTTCGAACGAGATAATATAACTTGAGGGAGGTGAACTGGGTGTCGCCTATTGAGCTATTCAAGACAGGTGTGGCTTTTGGAGTATCAATATGTTTATTCATAAAAGAAAAATTTAAAGATAAGGAGTGAAGTTGTAAGGTATTTTTTGTTAGGAACATTGATGGGTGTAGTAGTAAGTCTAGTGTATTAGTGTTATTTATATTTAAAAGGAAAACAAGCGCTGTTTATTGCTAAATAATTTCTAGATATAGGTATTATGGTAAGGTTAAACAAACTATTAATAAATATCCGGAATTGGAGAGAAAGTTAATGGAAAAGCGCAATCATCATTATATATCACAATTTTATTTAAAAGGTTTTTTAGACGAAAGAATAATTCCTCCTCGTGAACCAAGTCTATGGGTTTACGATAAGTATCTTAAAAAATTAAAACAGAAGGGTACAAAAAACGTGGCCAATATAAATGGATATTATGATTTGAAACTAATTACGGGAGATATAACCACAGAAGTTGAAGAATTTTTTGCAAAGAAAATTGAAACCCCTTCAGCAATAATTTTGAAAAAGATACTAAACCAGACTTTGTTAAGTGATGAAGAGAGAATTCAATTCTCTCACTTTATATACTTTTCTCTTTCCAGAGTACCTAATTTTCTTAATTACATGACATGGTTTCATAGAAACACCGAAAGATTAAAAACGCTCTTTGACGTAAGCACGGAGACAAAAGAAATAGTTGAAGAAACGATTAGTGCTGAGGAATTAACAACGCTGGAACTCATGATTGAGTCGTCTAAAATATTTGTACCGTTTATTTACAATATGAACTGGCAGTTTCATATCGCACCTCAACAAAAGTACTTTCTTACATCAGACAATCCAGTAATATTAAATGATCCTAGTCAGAGAAAAATATCTCCGTCTTTTAGTGGTTGGAATAACCCAAATATTCACTTAACGTTCCCTTTAAATTCTACAATGTGTTTAAGGGCAACATGGGGGAGGAAAAGAAAACCATATGTTAAGGCTAGTCCTGAATTTATAAGAGCTATTAATTTTAGAACATCTTTTTTCGCTACACGTTATATTTTCTCATCTAGACAAATAGAACCGCCCGTACTAAATGGAATTTTCAATTACAATATATCAGATATTTATGAAAGCAAGCAAAACTGGGAGTAGATATTTTATAGAACCAGTTTTTAGCCAAGTTAGTAAGAGCTATGCAAAACTTTCAGTGCATATAAAGAATCTTTGACTAGGGAACAGGGAAAGAGATTGCTTCATCTTCGAATCTATAAGAAAACGATAGGAGAAGACAGAAAAGTAGATACCCTACATTTACAATTAAATAAGGAAGTCGCAGAACACTTCACCTTTAAATGGGGAGAGGATTCATCTATTACAGATGAGTTCTCTCCCCATTTCTATTTTATTTGAGATATATAAGGGAGCAGAAAGAAAAATGAGCGTTATTGATGTATTTAGGAAGTATATGGACGAATATCATCCGCACTTAGCTTTAAAAGACTGGCAAGTGGACGTTAAAACCTTATCGTCGAACCAGATAATTATTGATACGGATTAATGTCATCATGAAGTACATCAACAACCGCGCCCACTTTACAATTTCTGAAATCATGCGAGAATTTAACATCTCTCGTTCAACAGCAATTAGAGATATCAAAGAATTTGAAGCCATGGGAATGCCAATTGTCCCTTAAGTTGGAAAGTATGGGGGGGGTTGTCATAAACAACTCTGTCCTGCCCGCTATTCGCTTTACCGATAATGAGGTTAAAGCTCTTTTTATTGCCTTTATGGCCACTAGAAATAAACAACTCCCTTATTTAAAGAGCCGGCAGTCTTTAGCTGAGAAATTACTAGGTCTTATCTCAGAAAATCAGCAGGATGACCTTGTTCTTTTAAATCAAATCTTGCTTTTTGAAGGGACCAACCCCAATAACCCATATCTGCTTGATCTGTCAGATATACCTCATAGCATGTTAGAAAAACTTATCCAAGTTCTTCTTGTGGAAAGGTATTTCTCGATTACCATCAAAGAAGAAAAGGTAATAAAATCTTATTCAATTTATCTCTTGCAGAAAAAGGCTTTTGGCTTATTGAAGGCTTTGATTTAAAGGATGAGGAGAGAAGAATTTTACCTGTAGATAATCTCACCGATGTTAAACCATACCTGACGAAAAAAAGATTAAGTAAGAAAAAAATTTTAGAAAAACTAAGGAAGCAGGAAGAATTAATTAATCTTGTCCTTGAACTTGGTCCAACTGCAATTGCCCAGTTCAAAAAATACCATCCTTTAAAAGTTTCAATTTCCTATACGAATCCTTACCAAACTACAGCTGTTTTAAAAACTTTTATTAATATAAATAATACTCAAAGAAATTGATGAATTCATAAATTAGATTATTTTTCTAGGTAGGGATATAAAGGTCAGAGAAGTGCCGGAAGAAGTCTTAGAAAGTTTAAAAAAGAGATTATTGTTATTCTGCCCATAAACTATACTATTAAAACCTAAGATCATTATAAGCTGGGCAGTTGATAAACAAATGTTAACTTGTAGTATCTCCGGTTATTGATATTATGGAAATCTGAACCACTACCTTACTTGTATAATGTAGCAAGCACACTCAAATCCACCCCTCCCCCTCAGCAACCTTCGCCGCCTCCGTCCGGTTCTTCGCATCCAGCTTATGCATAATCTCAGAAATATAATTCCGGACGGTGCCTGCTGACAAAAATAACTCGGCGGCAATTTCTTTCGTCGTCATTCCTAAAGCCGCCAATCGCAGGATTTCCTGCTCGCGTTCGGATAGCGGGTTTACCTTGCGGATGGCATCAAAGGTGAGTTCCGGGCTGAAGATTCGCTTGCCTTCCGTGCATTTTCGGATGGCGTCTGCAAGGTCGTCGATTTCTCCGTCTTTGAGCAGGTAGCCGTGGACATTGCTTTTGACGGCACGCTCGAAGTAGCCGGGGCGGGCGAATGTTGTTAATATGATAACCTTACTTTTTGAGCCTCGTTTCATCAGCTCTTCTGCCACTTCTAAGCCGCTTTTGATGGGCATTTCGATATCCATGAGGCAGACGTCCGGTTCTAGTGTGAGAATGGCGGTGAGCGCTTCTTCGCCGTTTGTCGCCTGGCCGATCACTTCCATGTCTTCTTCAAGATCAAGCAAGGCCCCCAGCGCGCTTAACAGCATTCTTTGGTCTTCGGCAATAAATAAACGAATCATTGGATTGTTTCCTTTCGTTCAGCTTTCTTTACAATCGGAACGGTGATGTTTAAAACTGTACCGTTATGGGTTGAAACGTCGAGAGCGCCGTCGATTAATGCAAGTCTTTCTTTCATTCCGCGCAAGCCGTTACCAAATGGTGTTTGCTGATCCATCCCCATTCCGTCGTCTTTGATGGTAATGCTTATTTTATCATCTGTTTGAGAGATGGAAATGGTGCAATGGGTGGCGCGGCTGTGTTTGACGATATTTGTGGCGGCTTCGCGTATACCCATGCTGACAATGTTTTGTGTGACAGGAGAGATATTTGAAAAATCGGAACCTCCCATGTATTCGAATGTGATGTCTGCAGCCCGCAGGATTTGCTGGATGTGGATGAGCTCTTCTGCGATCGTTGCCGTTTTCATATCAGACACGAGTTCCCGGACTTGTTTTAAAGCTGCTCTTGATGTGGTTTCCATTTCTCTTGCTTCTTTTCGCGCCCGTTCGGGGTCGCTGGCGATGGTACGCTGGACAAGCTGGCTTTTTAATGTCAGCAGTGAGAGAGTATGGCCAAGTGTATCATGCAGATCACGGGCAATTCGTACACGCTCCTCGCGTTTGACCAGTTCCTTAATTTGCTGATTTGCCTCATCAAGCTCTTGTTCCAGTTCCATGCGGCGGTTCATGGAGCGGATGCCGTATGGTGAAATGAGCATAATCACAAGAAAGGGCAGAAAATAAAAGAGCCGATTTAGCAGGGATGGATCTTTCAGCAGATGATAGATAAAAGGGGCGACCAATACAACAACCAGGCTGGCAAGCCCGCGCCGAAATATCTTTTTTTCCCTGTAATAGCCGATGAAGTTCGCTGAAAAAAAGCCTAAAAAGACTAAATTGATATCATAAAATACAGTGTAGATCAAAATGATCGAAAGCTGGATGGCCAGCCAATAAGTAAATAATTTTTTTTGCGGCGAAATAAAAAAAAGCTGGCGGTACGTCACTAAGAAAAGCAGCACGAGTCCAAAACCGATCAGCTGTTTGATCCCCGAGGTCTGATTCGTCAAATAAGAAATAGGCAGCAGTAAATAGATTAAAAAGATATAGGGAAAAAAGCCGTACCGTTTTGGAAACATGCTGAAGTTTTTTTTCATTCTTGTTCACACCGCTTCTTGTTTTCTTCTTATATATTTAGATAGTAGCATAACAACGATTGAATAGACTAATAGAAAGAGAATACTTTTCCAGTTTGGCATTTGACCTTGAGCGATTTCCCAGGCGCCGCTGCCATAATGATAAGACGGCAGCCAATGGCCGATATTCTGCATCATTTTTGGCATAATTTCAAGCGGCATCCACATCCCTCCGCATACGGCGAGCCCCATATACAGCACATTGCTGATTCCGGCTGCTGTATCCACTTTTTTCATCATCCCGATCAGTGTCCCGATCGCAAGAAAAGGGAGCGAGCCAAGCAGGGCCCACAATCCGCACAGGAACCATTCCAATGGGGATAAAGAAACGCCGTTAATCAAGGCGCCGGCTAAGAAGATGACTGTGATCGAAAGAATATGAATGACGCTTTGCCCCGCCATTTGAGCGATAAAATAAATGTGGTCGGGAAGAGGCGTTACGCGTATGAACGTCGACCAGCCTTGGGTCCGTTCTTGAACCATGCGGATGCCGAGCGTCATGATCGAAGAGCCCATGACGCTGAATGTTGTCATTGACATTAAATAATGCGCATTCCAAGCCGCAGGGTCGGGAGCATTCGTATTGACGACATTTGTAAAAATATAATAAAAAGCAATCGGCATGGCCAATGACCAAAAGACAAAATAGCGGTTTCGAAGCATTCTTTTGATTTCCATTCTGCATTGCATCTGAAATACATTCATTTTACATCGTCTCCTTTGCCTGTCAGCTGGCGAAACGCCTCTTCAAGGTTTCCGCGTTCAATTTGAATATCATAAGCGCCGATCTTTTCTGCGAAAATGAGTTCCAATATTTTGTCCGTATTGGCCGTGTCGATGTAAACCCGGTTGTTTTTACGAAAAATCTGTTTGATTTCCGGGTGCTGATACAGCTTTTCAAGCGACTGTTCGGGATCGACTATAAATGAAACTGAATGCTTCGATATTCTTGATTTTATTTGGAGCGGCGTCCCGTCAGCTACTATGCTGCCGTCTTTAAACAGCAAGATTCGTTGCGCGGCATCATCTGCTTCCTGTAAGTAGTGTGTAGAAAAAATGATCGTTTTTCCTTGCTCTGCGAGCGTTTGAACCGTTTGCCAAAAGCGGTTTCTTGAAGTGATATCCATTCCGACCGTGGGTTCGTCAAAGATCATCAGTTCTGGATCGCCGGCAAGCGCCAAGGCAAAGCCGAGACGCCGCTTTTGCCCACCTGACAATTTTTCCGCCTGTGTTTTTAAATCCTTGTCTGTCAAACCTGTCAACGCTCTAAGCTTTTGAAAGGATAGAGGCTTTGGGTAGTAGCTCCTAACGAGTTCGATGATTTCACCTGCACGCAAACCAGGCATGACGCTGACTTCCTGCAGCATCGTGCCGATTTTTTCACGCACCCGTTTTTCATGCGGCATGGAACCGAATAATGTGATATTGCCTGCCGTCGGTTTTAACAGCCCCAATATCATAGAAATCGTTGTTGTTTTCCCGGCGCCGTTTGGCCCTAGAATGGCTATAATTTCTCCTTTTTTAATTGAAAAATCTATCTGATTAACCGCCGTTTTTTGGCGGAATGTCTTTGTCACATTCGTCAAGCTCACAACATCGCTCATGGCTTACAGACCACCTCCTGATTTACTCATTCCATTGTATAAGCTGAGGGAGGCGGATTTTAGTAAGTGATGTCATGAAAATCGGGTGACAAATGTCATTTTTTAAAAAAATAACAGGGAGCTAGCGAACGGTGCTAAAAAGCAAATGAAGTGGGGAGATTACGGTAAGTAAACGAGCAGAGCGCCATCATAATCAACGCATCATGGAGATAGAGAGAGCGGTCTTCAATTGGGAAAGAAGCTCTCTCTACTTAAAAGGAGAGTCTCAACCATTATGATTAACCGGATACTTCCTCCCATTCTTCACAATCTTCTCTTCCACAATCTCTTTTACATCCAGTCCAAGATCGTTACATAACATGAATGAGTAGATTAAAACATCTGCGATTTCTTCACGAATGTTTTCTTTATTGGCTTTGAGTGCTTCTTCACTGCTGATCCATTGGAAGTCTTCGAGCAGCTCTGCTGCTTCGATGGAGATTGAGATGGCGAGGTCTTTTGGGTTATGGTATTGTCTCCAGTTTCGTTCATCTCTGAATTCGTTGATTGCGTTGATTAGGCTTTGGATATCGTTCATGATGATTTTCCCCTTTCTCGAGTAGCATGATATGGAGTAAATTCTCTCTTTTCAAACACAAGTTCATTCATTGTTTCAGCCTCTGAATCTCTTTTTTTAAAATAATAGTACCATATTTATGGCAGCCTATTGATATAAGTATGCAAATATTTTCCGGAGAAAGAGTCAGAAAAAGCGGCGTGCGGTTGTCACGGACTCTATGATGACAAGTAAGCAGCTATAACAAAGCGTTTTTTTGTTGAAATAAAACTTAGTAGCCAAGCCTCGATAGAAGGTGGCTGTTAATCAGATCAGAACGGCATTGGATCAAAGAATTAAACATGACCGTGAGCTGCGGAAGAAGTGTTGCTAGAACAATTTATCATGATATGGAGAAATCAGGTGGGGAGCGTATCATAAGTAAATGAGGTTTTTTTAGATTTTCACTCTAATAGATAAAAGAGGTCGTCTGAAAAGAGAAAACGCCTTCCTTTCATACCACCTCTGCAAAATGGACTACCAAAGGGTTTGATTTAATGGGTCCATTTTGAAATGAATTTTTGGAGACTCATTGGAACAGCCTCGTTTTTATGGATTTTACTTTTTCAATAGCAAATAAATAAAATAAGGTGCCCCGATTAATGAGACCATGATTCCAGCCGGTATAGTGGTTTCAATGATATTACGTCCGATTGTGTCGGCGAATAATAAGAACCAACCGCCAAGTAGAATAGCAACAGGGATAAATAGTTGATTTCTGGGTCCTACTAAAGTTTTGGCGATATGTGGGGCCATTAATCCGATAAAGGAAATACCTCCTGTGACAGAAACGGCAGCAGCCGCTAATGCGACAGCTGTTAAAAGCAAAACGATCCGCTCCCTTTCAATGGAAACCCCAACTCCAATGGTTACAGGCTCGCTTAATCCTAATAGATTTAGTCGACTTGCTTTGTACAAAGTAAACGGAATCAAGATGACTAACCAAGGCAGAAGAGCTCCAATAAATGGCCAATCCGTACCCCAAATATTACCCGCCAGCCATTTGGCGATGAAATCAACTTTTGTCCGTTCAGTAGAAGAAATAATGACAATCATAGCTCCGGAAAGTGCAGTTGAGAATCCGACTCCGATGAGGACTAAGCCTATAGGCTGCATACCACTATTTTTGTTATAGGCTAACAGATAAATGAAGAAGCCCGTTATAATCGCTCCTATAAAGCCAACAATTGGAATCATATAAACAAATGATCCAGCTTCAGTCGGGAAAAATAAAAAGAAAACGGCAATGGCAACCCCAGCACCGGAATTAATCCCAATAATGCCTGGATCCGCTAAATCATTTTTTGTGATTCCTTGCAAAATAGCACCTGATATAGCAAGTGCCATCCCAGCTAATAAAGTAATCAATATTCGAGGCAATCGAATAGAATATAATATAAATTCCTCTTTAAAGGTTCCTTGACCTAATAGAGTGTGGATGAGTCTGTCAAAAGATAAACTAGCAGACCCTATTCCCATCCCAATAATAGCTGTAGCTATGATGAGTATGAGAGAAATCGATAAAATCATTCGCTGTTTTTTAATTAATGTTGAATGTATCATGAGAGTGTTTTTCCTCCCTTTCGGACAATGATCAGGAAGAACGGTAAACCAAGCATAGCGACAATGGCTATAACAGGTGTTTCATATGGTGCATTTAAGGTACGGCCAAGTGTATCAGCAAATAGCATAAAAGTAGCTCCGCAAGTTGCAGACATTGGTAAAATAAAACGATAATCGGTTCCAACAATTGCCCGAACAATATGAGGAATCATAAGACCGATAAAGGTCATATTGCCAACCAGAGCAACAGATGCTCCCGCGAGAATGATAATGATAATAAATAGAAGGATTTTAATTCTGATGATATTTTGACCTAAGCCAACGGCAACTTCTTCATTTAAGCTGAGAATGGTAAGTTGTCTCGAGAGGAAAAAGGAAACAACAATTCCAATGATAATAAAAGGTACGATGATTCGCAGTTGATTCCAAGTTGTTCCAACCATCCCTCCTGCTGTCCACATCGAGATATCTTTAGAAATTTTAAAATAAAGGCCAAGCCCTTCAGCAATGGCGTATAAAAAGGCGGAAACAGCAGAACCCGCTAACACAATACGGAAAGGAGAGAATCCGCCTTTTTTCATCGAACCGATTCCAAAAACCAACAAGGCACCGAGTGCGGCTCCAATAAAACAGGCAACCATCGTCAAAAAGTAATTGGCTGATGGAATGAAAGCGATCGTAACAGCCAATGCTGCATAAGCCCCGGCAGATAATCCTAGTAAACCTGGATCAGCAAGTGGGTTTCTTGTTATACCTTGCATGATTGCACCAGAGACAGCAAGAGCTGCGCCAACAAAAATGGCAGCTATTTCACGAGGTAACCGAATATCACGGATAATCGAAATATGATCGCCGGTTGCAGAAGACGAAAGAGCCAACCATACATCTTCAACTGAAACGTCTGCAGCTCCAAATACCATTGCCATAAAAAACATACCAATAAACACTAGAATTCCTAAGATGAGTTTGAAGGCAAATGAGGTAAAAGATTGAGTTTTTCTTATCATAAAGCTCATCATTTTCCTTTCTTAGAATGGGAAAGGGGCTGCCCTTTGGCCAACCCCTTTCAATAGACCTCTGCTTTTCTAGTCTTAGTTTCCTAGAAACGCTTTTTTAAAGAATGCTAGTTGTTTTTCAAGTGTGATTGGGTCAGTGAATGATGCGCCTTCACCTTGCATTTCAATGACATGTCCATTTTTGACAGCTGGAATGTTCTTGTATGTGTCTGTTTCTTGGAAAGATGTATTCGCATCAGAGTACTTACTTAAAATGACATAATCTCCCGCATATTTTGGAAGCACTTCAGCTGATAACGTATAATACCCTGCTTTTAATGCGTCTTTCTTTACTTTTTCAGGCATATTTAGTTTCATCGTTTGATATAAGATTTCTGTACCGCGCGCCCAGTTATTACCGTAAACATAAAGATCTTTCCCATATGCTTCAATAACAGATACAGTTGAATCCTTGCCGATTTTTGTGCGAATATCTTCTCCGATTTCTTCTGCCCGCTGTTTAAAGTCGTCAACCCATGCTCGGGCTTCTTTTTCTTTGTTTAGTAGCTTGCCAATTTCCACGTGCTGAGTTAAATAATCTACTTTACCCCATGTATAAGTAACAGTAGGAGCGATCTCATTTAATTTGTCTAAATTTTTTACCGTTGATAACGCGATGATTAAATCTGGCTCTAATTCAATAATTTTTTCTAGGTCATCTTCTGAAACTTCTTGAACATCTTTTAACTTTTCTTTAAAGGTTGGATTGTTTTTAGACCAAGTGTCTACACCGACAACGTTGACTCCTAAATCTAACACATTTCCGGTATACCCTGAAAGCATAACAACTCTTTGCGGATCGGCTGGAACTTCGATTGGTCCTGTTTCCGCTTGGTATGTAATCGTTTTAGATTCTTTTTTTGCTGAGCCGCTATCCTTTGTTGCTGACTCTTCATTGCCGCATGCACTAATCATAAGCGTCAGCAGTAGCATAAACGGGATTAATAGTTTCTTCATGCTCATTTTCACCTCTTAATAAATTGTAAGTAACACACTTCGGTTTATTTGTTCTCGGGCCAATTTGAAAGACTTCCCGCAGTACTCGCCTCTTCACAAGCCCAGCCTTCACGACTTCGCCGTCTTTAATGCAATGATATAATCCGAAAAAAACGAGCAGCTCGATGTAAATCATGTCCGTCTCCCGTACAAGAGCCATAGCAATTCAAACACATTGGCGCTGACCTCAGGATATGGTTGTTCCTTTTTATCTGGAATCGTTACACAGAGATTTTTTACAATTAAACGTCCTCCAGAGCCAGTATTTAATTCTTCAGTAAATAGCTGTATGAACAGCAGAATGAAAATAAATAAACGATAATGATTATCAATATCAACAATAAATATATATTTCATTTTTCAATATGTCAATGTAAAAATTGTGTCCTTATCATAGTACCCTCATGAAAGTGAAAACTTTTAGAAAGAAAAAATTAATTATGATGAAAACAAGTTTAATAACTTATCATTGATAATCAATTACGAATGATGTTTGGGAGTGAACGGTGATGAATCAACAGGATGATATTCAACCTTTTATAGCGGGTTAAGAGAGATGAAGCTAATTGAATATTGGCCGAAACTTGGCGGGGAAATCCTTGTTTATTTGTAGAAAATAATTTGGGATGTTAATGGATTGACCGTTGATCCAACAGTGGGGTATTGAATGAAAAAATAGAATTGATACTCATTTTTTCTAAGTGCGACGTCAGGTCAAAATCATTATACAAGGAGGGCTTTTGAAAGGAAAGTCGGTCGTCTGTATTTCGACTATGAAAGGCCCTGAGAAGTACCCTTTGTTTCTGTTGAATAACAGTCACAAAGTGTTGATGAAAAGAGCGGTGTTTCACTTTATAGGAATCAAGAAAATGCGGTTAGACATATACCCGGCGCTGGCGAGATTGTTGTTCAGTGTGATAAGGATCGTGACAACGTCATCTTCACGGTTCGAGATACTTGGCAGGGACTCTCCCCGGAGGAGCTTCGCCGTGTATTTGAGCCCTTGTATCGCGGGGAAGCATCAAGAAGCCGGTCGACCGGAGGAGCCGGGGTGGGGTTGACGATTTCACAAAGGATCATGAGACGGCACGGAGGCGATCTGACGGCGGGAAATGATCCTGAAGGAGGCGCGCTGCTGGAAGGATGGCTTCCCTTGGAAAGAGAAAAGCTATGCTGAAAACTCAGCAATAGCTTTTTTGATAGATTAGTTGCGAATCAGGTAATCAAACGCCCCTAATGCGGTATTTGCCCTCGATCCCATCGAAATAATGATTTGGTTGTACGGGCCGTCTGTGCAGTCGCCGGCCGCGAATAAGCCGGGGGTGCTTGTTTGCCGCGTTTATCGACTGCGATTTCGCCGATGCGGTTGCACTCGACTGATCCGTCTAACCACTCTGTGTTTGGCACGAGACCGATTTTGACGAAGACAGCTTGGAGTTCAACGTGTTGTTCTTCGCCTGTTTCACGATCCATGTAAGTGATGCCGTTTACGTTTAGGTCACCTGTAATTTCTTTCATTTGTACATGTTTCACTACAGTCGCGTTTGACAGGCTGTAGAGGCGTTTTTGCAGGACTTCCTCTGCTTTCAGCTCCGGTGCGAACTCAAGAACAGTGACATGGTTGACGATGCCTGCGAGATCAATCGCCGCTTACTTATCTATGAACGAGCAGAAAAGCAGACCTTGTTAGCAATTTGCTGTACGAAGTGGAAAACCGTCAAAAAGAGCCCAGAGAATGATCCCTGAACTCCACATTTCCTCACTTCATATACCGATACTCCCGCAATCTCTCCAAAATAGCTACTTCCTTCAAGAGTTCCTCACCAACATTCGTTTCCTTTACTTTCTTCCGCTCAAGCTCTTTATCCACTAATCGCTTCACCGTTAAGACATCAGTTCCGGTGCTCAGCACTTCCGCCTTGGAATTAAAGTGTTTATGGGCGACGAGCTGCATGCCGTAGGAGTTGTATAACAGCGTGTAGCCGGCGATACCTGTTGTCGATTGGTAGGCTTTGGAGAAGCCGCCGTCGATGACGATCATTTTTCCGTTTGCTTTGATCGGATCTTCTCCTTCGATTTCTTTTACCGGTGTATGGCCGTTGATGATATGGCCATGATCCGGGTTGAGGCCGAATTCTTTCAGGATGTTTCGGCAGGTTGCCTCGTCTTCACGCAAATAGTAATACGGGTTTTTCTTCTCTTTATGTGTTTCCTTCTCTTTAATGAAATACCGCTCAAAGGTCGTCATAGCGCGTTTTCCAAAAAGGGAGGAGTGCTCGCCTGTCCATAAATACCAGACCATATCTGTCGCCAGATCATCGGTTTCTTCCGGGTGGGCAAACGCTTCCCGCAAGAATCGTTCAAATACATCAAGCAGCTCACGGCCCGCATACGGTTTATCCTCAATCATCATCGTTTCCATATTGCCGTTTTCATCAACTGGAATACAGCCGTGAATCAACAGGTTGCCGTTATATTTTAAATAAAGGCTGCCTTTTTTCATCATAAAATTCATATGGCGGCCCAGCTTTTCGGAATGCTGGACAGAGAATAGCAGCTTGTCTATGACTTCTGCTTCTTCTTCTAATAGCTGATCTGGCTGCTCCGGATTCACTGTCGCAAAGCAGGTGTTTTCCAGCTGATATGTTTTTCCGTGCAGCGTGATTTCGTTTTTGTCGTAATCTATTTTCTCTAATAACAGCCGCTCTTCCATATTAAAGTTCGGCCGTCTCTTGATAATCGGGCTTTCAAGCTTGAATTGGATCATCGCAATCGCTTGATGAATTTTTGTGATTTGCTTAATCTCATCTTCCGGTCTGTTTTCGTCTGCTTTCGGACGGAAAGATGGGTTATCATCGTAATATTTTTCGGCAAGGTTCAAGAGCGGTCTCAGATTGATGCCGTACACGTCTTCAATAATATCCAAGTTGTCATAGCGGGCACAGATGCGGATAATATTTGCCAGGCATACTTTAGAGCCTGAATAAGCGCCTATCCAAAGGACATCGTGATTTCCCCACTGAATATCGACTGAATGATAGTTGATTAGTTCTTCCATAATCTGATCCGGCTGCGGTCCGCGGTCGTAAATATCGCCGACAACATGCAGATGGTCGACAACCAATCGCTGCGTGCTATATGCAAGACCGGTGATCAGCTTATCAGCTTGGCCAAGCGCAATGATCTGATCTACGATTTTGGAGTAATACTGTTCTTTGTTGGCAGCTTCTTCTGTTTTATACAGCAGCTCCTCCGTAATATAAGCAAACTGAGAGGGCAGTGCTTTGCGTAATTTGGAGCGGGTATACTTGGAAGAGCAATAAGATACAAGCTTAATCATTCGATTAATCGTTTCTTTATACCAATCGTTTAACAATGCTTTCGTATCGTAATTATGTTTTATTAACTTCAGTTTGTCTTCCGGATAATACACTAATGCTGCTAATTCATCAATTTCTCTATCATAAATGACACCGCTGAAAATATCGCGTATCTTCTCTTTTACTCTTCCTGAACCATTCCGCAGCACGTGCTGGAATGCCTGGTATTCCCCGTGCAAATCACTGACAAAATGCTCGGTGCCTTTCGGCAGGTTCAGTATCGCTTTCAAATTAATGATTTCCGTTACCACTTTTGCTTCACAATCGTATTTTTGTGCGAGTAAATCTAAATATTTGGTTTCCAAAATCGTCCATCCCCTTTTTAGAATAGGAGCTGTCCCCCTATGTACGAGCATTTGCATGATAAGGTGATTTTAAAAGTATGACATTATTTTTAAATAATTGACCTTTATATGATAGTACCGCATAACTCCTTTTTGAGACAATCAAAACGAGGGAAAGAGGCGCTGAGATGAGCGGAGAGAAAGCTTGAGAAGGCTTCTTTAACATTAATCGGACACCGCATTTCAGCTTAGGAAGTAACCCGGCTTTGGCTTGGTCATTTTTCTATCGCAGGATTGTCTCGTTTTCAGAAATGAGAGGAATGAAAACTCAATACGTAGCAGGCCATGATTACTGTGGGTCGTACTTATAGCAGGGGAAGCTTCTGAAGAGACCGCGGAAGGGTTTTATAATCTTAAGCAGTATTTGTCGTGCTGATGATTGTCAGCGGCACAAATATGATTTGTTATTCTTATGACCACGAGATTGGAGGACATCCGGTCTCTTTGTTATGGGGCTTTTTATCATCGTCAAGAACTTGACCACCGAAGCGTTCAGCGGCAATCCCTGTGCGGATGCCTTTACAGGCAGGGTGGATAGCTGCATTTGCACCAGCCGTACCAGTAGTCGTCAATAAGGTTTACGGTAAAAAAATAACAGCACCTTCAAATTTGATGGAGAGGTGCTGTTTTGTTATTTGAATGCATGAATGGTTGTTGTTTTTGCTTTGTGCTGAATTTGCTTTTTTGCTCAACCAAGTTTTTCTTATCCGAATAAAGAAAAAGAATGATCAAATACGAAAAATGACTGAATTCCGGCACTTACGCTTTTTACTTTAATATTCTCCTTTAATGACAAAGTAGGAGCCCCTAATGGTTCCAGCTAATTTAGACTTCTGCCTAGCGAACTTAAACTTCCCTTCTAACTCCTTTGGTACCTCCATCCCCTCAGAAAGCTTAAACCCAACGGCCCGCTTTTTAGGATCATCAATCGTATACATGACGTTGACTGCAAGACCATCCTCATAAAAAACATAGGCAATTTTGATATTTTCCACTTGAAAACGCGACGTTTCTAAAGGTTTGGCCGCAAACTCAATATCACGTTCTTCTTTCAAAATTCGGTTCACATAATCAAGGGTCTCGCAGGACTCGCTGGCTGGTACAACCGTAAATTCATGCTTGTATTTGTTCATAAAGTAACGGGCTTCATTAGCACGTAAACCAGCAAGTGCTTCTGCTGCAGGTGAAGCTTCTAATCCAACCGTAGAGACATTTTTAAAATCAACGATATAGGACAATTCCAGCGCTCCTTTATCTTTTTATTTCTTAACAACAGGAATCCACATTTCACCGAATACTAAGCCGTTTCGCTGCCCCATCTCAACCGTTGCATTCGGCCCGCCAACATAGGCAAAATTCTTTGCTTCCGGCAAGACTTGACCGAAGGCAATGCCAGTAAGCTTATTACTCAACTCATCAGCCGTCTTCCCTTCCCCTTTAACAACCAGGTATTCCCCCTTAGGAAATTGGATAACTCTGGTTTCTCCTGCCACCGACGCCTCTGCCTCTGTCATCACGCCAGCATAATGCATCATCTTGTTGTTTACCGCTTCGTTCACGGCAAAAATATAGTCATTTGTAGCTATGGCTTTTAAAGTGTCAAGCCTTCCATCTTGTTTGACGGCCGCCCAAAAGTCTGCCTTTTCCTTATTTATGCCAGCAGAATCTGTGTAATCGCTCTCAAGCTCCGTTCCAATACCAAAAACGGTAAAGCTGTCTTTTTCCTCCAGCGTGTAATTTTTCATATTCAAAACCTTCCTTTTTTTAAAATAATCAAATGATTTGTCTTTTCACTTGATGCGTTTATAATAACCTTAAATCATGTCAAAAAATGATACTGTTTAGGAGGCCCCGATGAAAAAAGTTGAACGGATTAATATCATCATGCGGTATATCAACAACCGCGCCCACTTTACAATTTCTGAAATCATGCAGGAATTTCACATCTCTCGTTCGACAGCTATCAGGGATATCAGGGAAATTGAAGCTATGGGGATGCCGCTTGTTGCTGAAGTTGGAAGGAGCGGGGGTTATTTTGTCATGAACCACTCTGTCCTGCCTGCTGTTCGCTTTACCGATCATGAGATTAAAGCTCTTTTTATCGCTTTTATGGCTACAAGAAATCAACAACTCCCTTATCTAAAGAGCCGTCAGTCTTTAGCTGAAAAATTACTGGGCCTTATCTCAGAAAACCAGCAAGAGGCCCTGGTTTTTTTAAATCGAATCTTGCTTTTTGAAGGGACAAACCCCAATAATCCCGACCTGCTTGAGCTTTCAGATCTCCCCCATCCCATGTTAGAAAAACTCATCCAGCTCCTTCTTTTGGATAGCTATTTATTGATTACCATCAAAGAAGAGAAGGTAATAAAGACTTATCCCATTTATCTTCTGCACCTTTATCATGAAAAAGGCCTTTGGCTGATTGAAGGCTTTGACTTAAAGGATGAAAGGAGGAGGATTTTCCCTGTGGACAATCTTACCAATGTCAAACCATACGCTGTGAAAAAAAGAATAAGTAAGAAAAAGATTTTAGAGAAACTAGGTAAGCAGGAAGAAGTAATCAACCTTGTCCTTGAACTTGGTCCACAGGCGATTGCCCAATTCAAAAAATATCATCCTTTAAAAATTTCAATTTCCTATACGAATCCTTATCAAACCGCAGCCATTCTAAAGACTTTTATCAATGTGAATCATCCCGAAGAATTGTCCGAAATAACAAATTGGCTGCTTTTCCTAGGTGAAGATATCAAGGTCAGGGAAGTACCAGAAGAAGTATTAGAAGGTTTACAAGAGAGATTATGCTTATTCTGCCCATGAGCAGTGCCAGTTAAACCCCAATTTTCGAAAGGATTCCGTAATAGAAGCTGATTTATAAACCAGGTGAAAATATTGTCGCTAGTATAGGTGAGTTTAAGAATACTAGCGTTAACTATAAATAGAACCATTGACAAATCACTCAACCTCTATTAAAATTAAAAGTTATCCGATAGTAATTATCTCTATCGAAAAACTCAATACATGCAAGCTATGATTGCTGTGGGTCGCACTACAGCAGGAGCAGCTTCTGGAGAGACCGCGGAATTCTGCGGCGCCGAAGGGTTCACAATCTCAGGCAAAAGGACAGAAGAGTACCGAATATGTATTTGTCGTGCTGATGATTGTCAGCGGCACAAATATATTTTGATATTCTTATGACCGCGAGATTGGAGGACATCCAATCTCTTTTTTTATGGGCTTTTTTACTGCTCGTCGTTCACTAGAGAGGTAAGGAGGAGTTTGATGTGGAACAGCGGGAATTAAAGAGGGACTTATCCAATCGGCACGTACAGCTTATCGCTATTGGCGGGACGATTGGCACCGGGTTGTTTTTAGGCTCCGGTAAGGCGATTCAATTGGCGGGTCCTTCTATCATCTTTGCGTATTTCATTGTAGGTATTGCGCTTTTTTTCGTGATGCGGGCGCTGGGAGAATTGCTGTTATCTAAAGCGGGTTATCAATCGTTAACCGATATTGCCGAGGAGTATCTGGGGCCGCGTGCGGCGTTTGTCACCGGGTGGACCTATTGGTTTTGCTGGATTATGACGGCTATGGCGGATGTGATTGCCGTCGGTGTCTATGTGAAATATTGGTTTGATATTCCGCAGTGGGTCCCTGCACTTATCTGTTTACTCATTTTATTAGGGCTCAATCTGTTGACTGTCAAGCTTTTTGGAGAATTGGAATTTTGGTTCGCTTTAATAAAGGTGATCACGATTCTTGCGTTAATTGTCATCGGTGTTATTTTGCTGGTGATCGGGTTTAAGACGCATACAGGAACGGTTTCGGTTACCAACCTTTGGGCGCATGGCGGTTTGTTTCCAAACGGATTTTCAGGCTTTTTGCTTTCTTTCCAAATGGTGATCTTTGCATATGTCGGTGTGGAATTAGTAGGTGTATCGGCGGCGGAAACGTCGAACCCGAAAAAAAATATTCCATCGGCTATTAATAAAATTCCTTTACGGATTTTATTTTTCTACGTCGGCGCGCTTATCGTCTTATTATGTATTAACCCTTGGATGGAACTGAATGCAGCGGAAAGTCCTTTTGTGAAAACCTTCAGCTTAGTCGGCATCCCGCTTGCCGCGGGAATCATTAATTTTGTTGTATTAACGTCAGCCGCGTCTGCTTGTAACAGCGGGATGTTTTCAACAAGCCGGATTCTGTACAATTTAAGTAAAATGAAACAGGGCCCGGCCAATTTTGCGAAGCTGAATAAAAACCATGTGCCGAGTCACGCGTTATGGGTATCAACCATTGTCCTGTCAGCAGGAGCGCTATTAAGCAAACTGATACCGGAACAAGCCTTTGGGATCGTGACAACCATCAGCGCGATTTGTTTCATATGGGTGTGGGGTGTGATTCTTGTCAGCCATATTAGATACAGGAAAACCCGTCCGCACTTACACGCAGCATCAACATTCAAAGCGCCATTCGCGCCGTTTATCAATTATGTTGTCCTGGCGATGTTTGCGGTCATTCTCATGATTATGCTGTATGCGGATGCGACTCGCCCGGCCTTGCTGCTGACTCCTCTATGGTTTATTGTATTGTTTATTTTATTTTGGATGAAAAAAAACAGGACAAAAAGAACATGATGAGTCAAATTAAATCTCTTGAAAAAGACGGTGTACTGCATGCAGTATGCCGTCTTTATTTTTGATTAACCGTTTCCTTTTATAGGTTTATATTTAATGTAGACATGAGAACGAGAGGAATGGAGTCATGGAATACAATTCATACATGAATGGACAATCGCAATATCCCGCTTGGTCCTATCCGTACAATTTGATCATATGGAAAGCGTTTGTCGGCCATGATGTGAAGTCCCATTTATATGGGTTATAACATAAAAAAGCGCCATACTGCCGTTTAAGCAGCATAGCGCCTTTCGTGTTAGTTCCGGATCAAATAATCAAACGCCCCTAATGCGGCATTTGCCCCCGATCCCATTGAAATAATGATTTGGTTATATGGTCCGTCTGTGCAGTCGCCGGCAGCGAATAGGCCAGGGATGGTTGTTTCGCCGCGTTTGTCGACTGCGATTTCGCCGATGCGGTTGCGTTCGACGGTTTTAGGGAGCCATTCCGTGTTCGGCACAAGACCGATTTGGACGAAGACGCCTTGGAGCTCGACGTGTTTTTCTTCTCCTGTTTCACGGTCAACGTAAGTGATGCCGTTTACGTTTTCATCACCCGTGATTTCTTTTGTTTGGGCGTTTTTCACGACAGTCACGTTAGGGAGACTGTAGAGACGTTTTTGCAGAACTTCGTCTGCTTTCAGCTCCGGTGCGAACTCAAGAACAGTCACGTGGTTGACGATACCTGCAAGGTCAATCGCTGCTTCGATACCGGAGTTCCCGCCGCCGATGACGGCGACGTCTTTGCCTTCAAACAACGGTCCGTCACAGTGAGGGCAGTATGCGACACCTTTGTTTTTGAACTCTTGTTCGCCAGGTACGCCGATATTGCGCCAGCGTGCGCCAGTTGACAGAATGACGGTTTTGCTTTTCAGAACAGCGCCGTTTTCGAGTTCAAGATGGAAAAGATCTTTTTTCTCGAGACCTTTTGCGCGTTGCAGGTTCATGACGTCGATCTCGTAATCCTTCACGTGTTCTTCAAGGCTTGCCGCAAGCTTCGGCCCTTCGGTGCGCTTCACGCTGATGAAGTTCTCGATGCTCATCGTGTCAAGGACTTGGCCGCCGAAGCGTTCGGCAACGATTCCTGTGCGGATGCCTTTGCGCGCCGCATAGATTGCTGCGCTTGCACCGGCAGGTCCGCCTCCGACAACGAGTACATCGAACGGATCTTTATCAGAAAGCTCAGATGCATCTGTGCCGCTGCCCATTTTCGCAAGAATTTCTTCAAGCGTCATTCGGCCGCTTCCAAAGGATTCGCCGTTCAAGTATACGGTCGGCACAGCCATAATGTTTTTGCTTTCGACTTCTGACTTGTATGCCGCACCATCGATCATCGTGTGCGTGATGTTCGGGTTGAGCACGCTCATCATGTTCAATGCCTGCACAACGTCCGGGCAGTTGTGGCATGTGAGGCTGATATAAGATTCGAAGCGGTATTCGCCGCTGATGTTCTTGATTTGATCGATGATTTTTTGATCGACTTTCGGCGGTCGGCCGCTTACTTGCAAGAGTGCCAGCACCAAAGATGTGAATTCGTGACCGAGCGGAACTCCGGCGAATGTGACGCCTGTTTCTTCTCCGGCACGATTGACGCTGAAGCTTGGCGTTCTGTCGAGCTGCGCCTTTTCAACAGTGATTTTTGATGACATGGAAGCCAGCTCTTCTACAAGAGCCAGCATATCCTTAGAGACACTGTCATCGCCTGTACTGACTTTAAGGACGATGTCATTTTCAATCATCTGCATGTATTGGTTTAATTGTGCTTTGATATTTGCTTCAAGTACCAATTGAATGCACTCCTTAGATTTTGCCTACTAGGTCAAGGCTTGGTGTCAGTGTTTCAGAACCTTCTTCCCATTTAGCCGGGCAAACTTCGCCTGGGTTTTGGCGGACGTATTGAGCCGCTTTTACTTTGTTGATCAGGGTGCTTGCATCACGGCCGATACCGCCTGCGTTAATTTCAACAGCTTGGATCACACCGTCCGGATCGATGATGAATGTTCCGCGGTCAGCAAGACCTTCTTCTTCGTTCAGCACTTCAAAGTTGCGGGAGATCGTTTGAGACGGGTCGCCGATCATCGCGTAAGTGATTTTGCCGATTTTCTCAGAGCTATCATGCCATCCTTTATGTACGAAGTGAGTGTCTGTAGAAACAGAGTATACTTCGACACCAAGTTCTTTTAGGGCAGCATATTCGTTTTGAAGGTCTTCAAGCTCAGTCGGGCAAACAAATGAGAAATCTGCTGGATAGAAGCAGAAAATGCTCCATTGGCCTTTTAGATCTTCGTGTGTAACATCGATAAACTCACCGTTTTTGTAAGCTTTCGCTGCGAATGGTTGTACTTCTTTTCCGATTAGAGACATAATATCGTCCTCCTGAATGTAGTTTAAGAGAAATAAAAATTGTAAACTTTATTTCTCTGTAATTATTATAATTATATACAAATTATCAAGTAATAAATATTTTTTGTCAAGGGGAAAGCCCGTTAATTTTTTGTTAAGTATTTCAGCTAAAGAAAAGAGTTGGAGTTTCGTAACTTTCATATAGTATGATTGGCACAAATGGTAGAGTAGTGAGAATGAAGAGTCCTAATTGAAAACGAAAAGCCGTCGGAATGACGGCTTCTTTGGCTAAACTCCTTTATATGCGGAACGGTAAATCTCAGCAAGCTCCGAAACGAGCGGCAGCTTCGGATTGGCTGTCGTACACTGATCTTCAAAGGCGCGTTCGGCCATGAGATCCACTTTGCTTTCGAATGCGGCAGCATCCACGCCGTTTTGTTTAATGCTCATCGGAATTTTAAGCTCTTTGGCGAGCGAGATAATCTCCTGGATCAGGCTTTCAACGCCTTCTGCAGTTGTTTTTGCAGGCAGGCCGAGCGTTCTGGCAATCTCCGCGTAGCGCTGATCGGCTATGAAGTGGCTGTATTTAGGAAATGCCGTGAACTTTTTCGGCTTTTCTGCATTATAGCGGATCACGTGCGGCAGAAGGATGGCGTTTGCCCGTCCATGAGCGATGTGAAACTCCGCGCCAAGCTTATGGGCTAAGCTGTGGTTGATGCCAAGGAAGGCATTGGAAAACGCCATTCCGGCAATCGTTGATGCATTATGCACTTTTTCGCGGGCCAGCTCGTCGCTGCCGTTTTTGTATGCTCTAGGCAGGTATTCGAAGATCAGCTGGATGGCCTTCATGGCCAAGCCGTCTGTATAGTCGTTAGCCATGCACGATACGTATGATTCAATTGCGTGTGTTAATACGTCCATTCCTGTGTCAGCCGTAATATGTTTCGGCACGGTCATGACAAATTGCGGGTCAATGATCGCGACGTCCGGCGTTAATTCATAGTCGGCCAGCGGATACTTCGTATTCGTTTCTTTGTCTGTAATGACAGAGAATGACGTGACTTCAGAGCCTGTGCCTGATGTCGTCGGGATCGCGACGAATTTTGCTTTTTCGCCCAGTTTCGGGTATTTGACAATGCGCTTGCGGATGTCCAGGAATTTTTGCTTTAATCCAAAGAATTCAGCATCCGGGTGCTCATAGAACAACCACATTCCTTTTGCGGCATCCATTGCAGAACCTCCGCCGAGGGCGATGATGACATCCGGCTGGAATTTGGCCATCATGTCGACGCCGTTCATCACCGTTTCGATTGAAGGATCAGGCTCGACATCAGAAAAAATTTCACAATGAACGTAATCCGGGCGCCTTCTTAAGTAGTGTAGGACGCGGTCTACATATCCGAGTTTCACCATCCCCGGATCAGTCACAATCAACGCTTTTGAGATGTCAGGCATTTTCGCTAAATATTGGGTTGCGTGTTTTTCAAAATAGATTTTTGGAGGAACTTTAAACCACTGCATATTGACATTCCTTTTCGCCACTTTTTTCGTGTTGATTAAATGAACAGCTCCAACGTTTGACGAGACGGAGTTTCCGCCATATGTGCCGCATCCGAGTGTTAAAGAAGGCATATAGGCGTTGTAAATGTCGCCGATCGCCCCTTGTGACGACGGTGCATTGACGATGATCCGCCCGGCTTTCATCCGTAATCCGAATTCTTTAACGGCTTCTTGATCGTTCGTATGAATTACCGCCGAGTGGCCGGTTCCACCGAACGCGAGCATGTCTTCGGCGCGTTTTAATCCCTCTTGAATTCCGCTGACTTTGTAGCACGCTAAAACAGGGCTCAGTTTTTCCCTGGAAAGCGGGTAATCCGGACCTACGCCTTCTAATTCGGCGATGAGGATTTTTGTATCTTGAGGCACTTTGACACCGGCCATTTCAGCGATTTTGAATGCCGGCATGCCGACGATATCAGCGTTTACCGCGCAAGTATTTTCATTGATGACCAATTTCTCGACCTTTGATTTTTCGGTTTCATTTAAGAAATAGCAGTTGTTTCTTGTCATTTCGACTTTGACGTCTGAGTAGATGTCTTTGTCTATGATGACGGCCTGCTCTGATGCGCAAATCATGCCGTTGTCAAATGTTTTGGATAAGATCAGATCATTGACGGCTTGCTTCAGGTTGGCAGACTTCTCGATGTAGCACGGAACGTTTCCAGGTCCGACACCAAGGGCCGGTTTTCCGGAGCTGTACGCTGATTTCACCATGCCGGCGCCCCCTGTTGCGAGGATCAGGGAAACGTTCGGGTGGGTCATTAAGGCTTGAGTTGCATTCAGCGAAGGCGTTTCAATCCATTGGATACAGTTGTCTGGTGCTCCTGCTTTGACGGCTGCGTTCCGAAGGATTCTCGCCGCTTCGCGGCTGCATTTTTGGGCCGATGGATGGAAAGCAAACACGATAGGGTTTCTTGTTTTGATCGCTATCAGGGACTTGAACATTGTAGTGGAAGTAGGGTTGGTCACCGGCGTCACCCCGGCGATGACACCGACAGGCTCCGCGATTTCAATGACTCCGTCGTGTTCGTTTTCATTGATGATGCCCACTGTTTTATCGTATTTGATATGATGGTAGACATACTCTGTGGCAAACATGTTTTTAATGATTTTATCTTCATAAACGCCGCGCTTCGTTTCTTCGACGGCAAGTTTGGCGAGAGGCATGTGCTGATCAAGGCCGGCAAGCGCCATCTGTTTGACGATCTCATCAATCTGCTCCTGATCAAAGCTGCGGAATTCTTCCAATGCCTTTAGGCCTTTTTCGACTAGCTGATCAACCATGGTTGAGGCATTTTGCTTTTGTTTCATTTCCTTTTCTTCGATTGCCATTGTAAACCCTCCAGTGAATGAATAGGAATTTGATTACAACAGGATGTTCAGGGATGAATGATGCGGACATTGTTTGTGAAACATTTCACAAGTGGAGTTAAAAAATTTTATCCCTGAAGCGGATATCTGGTTTATTTTGGTATCAGTCCTCCTTTTCTGTGGCTGAATTTATCATATCACGAATTTGAAGTATGAGTTTGTGAAATGTTGAACAAAGTATGAAATCAACAGAAACTAAGAAAATCCTGTTTAATGGTGCATTTTTCATCTCTTACATAAATAGATTTCCTTTACTTTCCTTTCTAACCCCCGATAATATAAATATATGGAAAACGTGGCTAGTAGGCATCGAAGGAGTTGGTTAAATTGGCAATGACAATACCCGAATCAATACGAAGTTCAGCAACAGTGGGAGAACGGATTTTGTTTCGTACATTGAAAAACTATTTGCCTGATGATTATATTGTGTACTATGAACCTGAAATTCAAGGTGTCTGTCCTGATTTTGTTATTATAGGGCCGGATATGGGCTTGCTTGTGCTTGAAGTAAAGGATTATACGAAAAATTCGTTTTATAGGTTCACAAAAGATGACTGGCAGATTCGAAATGCGAGCGGCGACATGTGCAGTGTGAAGAATCCGTTAAGACAAGCAAGAGAGTATGCTTTTAAAATAGCTGATGTACTCCAAAAGGATAAGAGTTTAATTCAAACGGAGGGTAAGTATCAATTTAAACTGAAATTTCCTTATGGATATGGCGTTGTATTTACCAGATTAAATGAAATTCAATTGTTGGAAAAGCAAGTTTATCAAATAATAGATCCAGAGTTTATCTTGACTCGAGATCAAATTGATCCTGATCATGTAAACTTTTCAGAAGAATTGTTGATAGAAAAGCTGTTTCAAATGTTTCATGTGCAATTTCAAATGAAAACCTCTCTTACATATGAAGACATTAATACTATTCGATATTATCTTTTTCCGGAAGTGCGCATTGGAGCGGAGTTTGAACAATCTGTTCCATACCGTGACCAGCTTCTTTTATCGTTGCGGGACATTAAAACGATGGACTTGCATCAAGAGAATATGGCAAAGCAGATTGGTGATCAACACCGTATAATTCGCGGTGTAGCAGGAAGCGGAAAAACCTTAATTCTCGCAAGTCGTGCAAAGATACTGGCAAAAAACCACCCTGATTGGAAGATATTAATCCTCTGTTACAATATTTCATTAGCATCGAATATTACTCAAATGGTTCGTTCAATGTTTGCAGAACCGGATCATTTATTTGACTTTCAATATACTGAAGAAGGAAAAGCTGTTGAGTCTCGAGTTCCTGAAAGTATCCAAATTCGTAACTTTCACCAGTGGCTTAAGCAAGATCTAAAAATAAAAACGAATGAGTTTATGATTGATCAATATATTGAACAGCTGGAAAAAGGCGAGGCAATATCTCCGAAGTATGATGCCATTCTGATCGATGAAGGTCAGGATTTTGAAGGAAATTGGCTTCATTTGATCAGCCTGTGCCTGAGTCCGGAAACGAAATCCTTACTTTTGGTGGAAGACCGTGCACAATCTATTTACGGCAGGAAAAGGAGCTATATAAAAGATACAGGACTTGATTTTAGAGGAAGGTCAAAAATTCTAAACATCAATTACAGAAATACATCGCAAATTGTTTCCTTTGCTTGGGATTTTTATGAGAAGCATTCGGTTTTACAAGACAAAGTCAAACTAGGGCAGACAGAGAGCGTTGAGATTATTTCGCCAAAAAGTACAAAACGTAAGGGGCCTGAACCGGCATTGTTGAAATTTGATACGATTAACAAAGAAATGCAGGTCATTGCAAAACAAATTATGAATCTTCATGAAGAAAAGAAAGTGCCTTACTCGGAAATCGCCATTCTTTATCGAGTGAAACGGACGAATAAATTTAATGTTGTAAAAACTGTACAAAAAGCGCTCAAAGCGCAAAATATTCCTTTTAATTGGATAGCGGAAAATGAAGAAACGAAGCGCAGTTTTAACCCTGAGGAAGAGACAGTCAAAATCTGTACGATTGACAGCAGTAAAGGACTTGATTTTCAGGCTGTGTTTTTGGTCAAAGCTGATCTCATGCCGTTTCCACTTGAAGAAGATCAAGAACGGGAAGTATCACTCATGTATATCGGCATGACGCGTGCAAAGGAATTCCTGTATATTTCATATTCGGGGGCTTCGGAATATACAAATTATTTTGATGAACTGAAAGAGGAACAACACGATGAACAGGTATTACTGAAGTGAAAAATCGGGCTGTCGAGATATTCTCGACAGCCTCATTTATTTGACTGAAAACAACTATAGGGCTCCTTGTTTTCACTTATACCAGTCCGTATGAAACACGCCTTCCATATCCGTCCGCTCATACGTGTGAGCGCCGAAATAATCGCGCTGCGCCTGCAGCAGGTTTGCGTTTGAGTGGCCCGTCCGGTAGCCGTCGTAATAGGAGAGGGCGGTGCTCAGGCACGGGAATGAGATGCCTGAGCTGATGCCTTCGCAGACGACCTTTCGCAAGCCGGACTGGTATTCTTTTAGTTTTTCAGCGAAGTCAGGTGCGACCAGCAGGTTGGACAGGTCCGGCTGTTTGTCGAAAGCTTCGCTGATGAGATTTAAAAATTGTGCGCGGATGATGCAGCCGCCGCGGAAGATGAGGGCGATGTCCTTTAACGGCAGGTTCCATCCGTTCAGGTCAGACGTCATTTTATATTGAGCGAAGCCTTGGGCATAGGCGCAGACTTTCCCCATGTATAACGCCTGTCTGACGCGGTCGATCCACACGTTCTGATCCAGGGGCCGTTCTTCTGTTTCAGGGCCGGCCAATACGTTTTCGGCAGCTGTCCGTTCGTCTTTTAATGATGACAGGTAACGGGCAAACAGGGATTCCGTGATAATCGATGATGGAATGCCGTTGTCGATGGCCTGCAGGCTCGTCCATTTGCCCGTGCCTTTTTGGCCGGTTTTGTCGAGGATGACGTCGATGAGCGGAGCGCCCGTTCGCTCATCCTTTTTCCTCAGGATCTCTGCCGTGATTTCGATTAAATAGCTTTTCAGCTCTCCTTGATTCCACGTGTCGAAAATGTCAGCGATTTCATCTATCGGCAAAAGAAGCTTTTCTCTTAAAAATGTATACGCTTCAGCGATAAGCTGCATGTCTGCGTATTCGATGCCGTTGTGCACCATTTTGACAAAATGCCCCGCGCCTTTTGGACCGATGTAGACACAGCATGGATCTTCTTCTACTTGGGCGGCGATTTTTGTGAGAATCGGAGCTGCTTTTTCGTAGACGTCCCGATCTCCGCCGGGCATAATGGATGGGCCTTTTAAAGCGCCGACTTCGCCGCCGGAAATGCCGATTCCCAAGTAGCCGATACCTTTCGCTTTCAAACTGTCATATCTTCGTTCCGTATCTTCGTAGTGGGAGTTGCCGCCGTCCATGATGACATCCCCTTCTTCAAGCAGAGGAACGAGCGAGTCGATAACAGAATCAACCGGTTTGCCTGCTGTGACCATAAGAAAGATTTTTCTCGGTTTTTCTAAAGACTGTACGAAATCTTCAAGTTCATAGTACGGCTTGACTGTTTGGCCTCCCGTTTTTTGGACGAGTTGATCGGTTAAATCCCTTGTGTAGTTATAGACGGCGACTTGTTCGCCTTTGTTTGCCATGTTCAGGGCGATATTGCTCCCCATGACTCCCAGACCTATGACACCGATTGTATTGCGCATGTAATACCTGCTCCTTCATTTAAGACTTTTTTATACAAATAGGCTTAACAATAAAGTAAATCCTAATCCGGCCACCGCGATAATGGTTTCAAGCAGTGTCCAGGTGGCAAATGTTTCTTTCATGCTTAGTCCGAAATACTCTTTGAACATCCAGAAGCCTGCGTCATTGACATGGGAAGCGATTACACTTCCGGCCCCTGTTGCAAGCACAACCAGCGCAAGATTGACATCGCTTTGTCCGAGCATCGGAAGAACGAGTCCGGTTGTGCTTAATGCAGCAACTGTCGCGGATCCTAAGGAGATGCGCAGAATTGCGGCGATGACCCAGGCGAGCAAGATCGGCGACATGGCTGTTCCTTTGAATAATTCAGCTACATAGTCGCCTACTCCGCCATTGATCAAGACTTGTTTGAAGGCGCCGCCGCCCCCGATGATCAAGAGCATCATTCCGATTTGTGTAATGGCGGTTGAACAGGAATCCATCACTTGTTTGATCGGGATCTTTCTGGCGATCCCCATCGTATAGATCGCGACCAACAGGGAGATGACCATCGAAGTCGAGGCATTCCCGATTAAACGAACCGCTGCCAGCAGGCTGTTGTCTGCAAGGCCCATCGTTTCTTGAATAAGCGTAATAACAGTCGAAATAGACATGATAATGACCGGAAGCATAGCTGTGAAGACGCTGATGCCGAAGCCGGGCGTTTCTTCAAGCTTGAACGTTTTCTGCTCACCGAGTGAAGCGATGCTGCCCATTTTCTCAAATGATTGCGGGACGATTTTTTTCGCCAGTTTCGTAAATAAAGGTCCGGCCAAAAGAACGGTTGGAATTGCAACAATGATACCGTAGAGCAGCACTTCCCCGATATTGGCGCCGAGCTCTCCCGCGATAGCCGTCGGTCCCGGATGCGGGGGCAGGAAGCCGTGTGTGACGGATAAGGCCGCCGTCATTGGAATTCCAAGGTATAAAATAGATATCTTCAATTCTCTTGAAATGGCGAATACAATTGGAATCAATAATACCAATCCGACTTCGAAGAATAATGCTACCCCGATGATAAAGGAGGCGATGACGACCGCCCATTGGATGTTTTTCTCTCCGAATTTGTTGACGAGGGTCATCGCAATGCGCTGAGCGCCCCCTGAATCCGCGATCAGCCTGCCCAGCATGGCGCCGAGCCCGAAGATCAATGCGATATGGCCGAGCGTTCCGCCAAGGCCTTCTTCAATCGTTTTGACGATGTCGTCAAGCGGCATTCCAAGCGCCAATGCAACCCCGAACGATACGATAATCAAGGAAACAAACGTATTCAGTTTTAACCCCATAATCAAAAGCAATAATGCGACAATCCCGATTGCTACGATCAGTAATGGCATGATAACGCCTCCAATTCTCCCCTATTTTTTGCTGGATAAGCTTCTTTGATAATTTGCAATTTGTGTATATTCGTTTTCAAGTGCTCGAGATAAGTTGATAAAAAGCGGCATTAATTTTCTGTATTCTTTGGCCGATTCTTCTTTCGGCGCGTGTCTGTGCGTGCTTCCGATCATGTCGGAGACGACATCGAATGAATCGATTTTCCCTGTCGCGTACAGCCCCAAAATGCAGGCTCCGAGACAAGAGCTTTCATAGCTTTCCGGCACGACGACTTCCGATTCGAAAATATCGGCCATCATTTGCCTCCATACGTCAGACCTTGCGAAACCTCCGGTCGCCTGAATTCGGGCAACTGGACCGTCCATGCATTCTGTCAACGCCAGGAAGACGGTGTACAGATTGTAAATAACCCCTTCCAATGCCGCGCGAATCATGTGTTCTTTTTTATGCGACATGGTGAGGCCGAAGAATGAACCGCGCACATCCGGATTCCAGAGCGGCGCCCGTTCGCCTGCGAGGTATGGATGGAACAGCAGTCCGTCGGCACCCGGTCTGACGCGTTCGGCAATTTTGGTCAAGACATCGTACGGATCAATGCCGAGACGTTTTGCCGTTTCGATTTCTGATGATGCAAATTCATCTCTGATCCAGCGAAGGACGATCCCGCCGTTGTTGACTGGCCCGCCGATGACCCAATGATTCTCAGTTAAGGCATAGCAAAAGATTCTGCCTTTTTCATCGGTTTGCGGTTTATCGATAATCGTGCGAATCGCACCGCTTGTCCCAATAGTGACGGCGATTTCGCCTTTTTTAATCGCGTTGACGCCGAGGTTGGAAAGCACGCCGTCGCTGGCACCGATGACAAATGGCGTTTGCGGATCAATTCCCATCATCGCCGCCAGTTCCGGATTGCAGTGATGGAAAATGGCTGTTGTCGGAACGAGCTTTGATAGGTGGTCAGGTGTGATGCCTGCAATGGCCAGTGCTTCTTCGTCCCAGGCCAATGTTTTGAGATTCATCATTCCCATCGCCGAAGCTAAGGAGTAATCGACGACATATTGATCAAATAACTTTTTAAAAATATATTCTTTGATTCCGATATATTTTTTTGCTTTGACAGCGATTTCAGGATGCTCGTTTACAATCCATGTGATTTTGCTTAGGGGCGCCATCGGATGAATCGGCGTTCCCGTCCGTTTATAGACATTGTGCCCGTTCATTTCTTCTTTGATTTTATGAGCCCAGCCTTCGCTTCTGTTGTCTGCCCAAGTGATGCAGGAGGTGAGCGGCTTGTCGTTTTCGTCCATCGCAATCACGCTGTGCATCGCGCTGCTGAATGAAATGAATGACGGCTGTTTGTCAGGATGCTGCTGCATGATTTTCGCCGTTGACTGGATGACGGCCTGAAAAATCTCATCCGGGTTTTGTTCAGCGGTCGAGATGTCCGGGGTGTAAAGCGCGTAGCCGATGCTTTCCTTTTGGATCACGTCCCCTTTTTCACTGAATAAAACCGCTTTCGTGCTTGTCGTACCGATATCTATGCCTAACATATAACTAGTCATTTTCTTGTTCGGCCCCTTTCGCCAGCATTTGTTGCGACAGCCACAGATCTTCAACTTTACCTTGCACGTCATCGAAATTTTGATGGAGGGATTTAAGCATCAGATCCCTGTCTTTCGTTTTGATCGCTTTGATATAAAGTTCATGGTTATCGAGAATTCGTTCAAAGTCTTCGTATTTTTCTTTTAAGCGGGCCCGCATGGATAAAAGAATAAAGCTTTCCATCACAGGTTTGAGATTGTTCCATATCATCAAAATGTAAGAATGATTGATGGAGCGGACAATCGTTTCGTGAAATAAGACGTCTTGAAATGAGAACTCGTCGGCATCTTTGTATTTGATGGAGACTTTCATCATCTCCAATATTTTGCTGAGGTCTGTTACCAGTTCGTCGACATTGGCCCGTCCAAGCCGTTCGAATACGAATGTTTCCATCACCAGACGCACATCATAAATTTCTCCAATTTCTTTTTCGGTTAAACCGATGACAACGGCGCCCATCCGTTCCAAACGGATGATTTTTTCCGATGCCAGTATTTTTAAAGCCTCGCGGATGGGAGACCGGCTCACCGAGAATTCCGCAGCCAATTTATTTTCAGATAAAATGGTACCGCTTTCAATCAAGCCGGAAATAATGCGCATTCTCAGCTCGCATGCGACGCGAACACCTGTTGAAGCTCTTGAAAGCCACTTCTCCGGATATAAAAGATTTTTAGATTGGCTCATACACTCACCTTCCTAGTTATACGAGTATACTTGTATACAAGTATGATAACGCGATTATTTTGATTATGCAAACACTTTCATTTCAAATTTTCCGAAAAATTTTTTCCATTTATAAAACGATTTGTTTTGCCAATGCGCTCGAAATACTCCACTAAAGCAAAAAAATATAAAGGGAGCAGCTGCCCTTTATATTTTGACCATTTGTTTAACGATGAGTTTGAAGTCATGTTCGCTAATTTCTATGTGCCCAAATCGAAAGGAATAACCCCAGTGCCGTTTGTTTTTGATGAAAGAGAGGTTGGGAATGAATGGGTGGATCGGCGTTTCCCGGCATTTTAAAAAGTTGATCTTCCTTCTGTAAGGTGAGAATCCTTCTCCCGCATGAACCTTGTAAACTCTGTTATCACTCACTTCCCCTACAGCTGTAAACTTTTGATAGGGCGCATCATCTTTGAGATTTTGTTTTGGCGAGTAATAAATGATCCAATCATCGGGATTCATTCTTTTTAAAGGCGCCTCTTTTCCGTGGCAAAGTTGGGCGAAGCCTCCGGATACACCTTTCAAGACGTGATCGCGCGAAGCTACGCCGATCCAATACCTTCTTTTCATTCCATTCAGCATCCGCAAGCATCCTTGTCAGTATCCCCTTCGGTGCATGCTGACACAGGAAAATTCATTTCTCTCCATGCCGCGATCCCTCCGGTCAGCTCTTTCACTTGATAGCCTTTTTCTAATAAAAATTTAGCTGCTTTAGCTGCCGTATTGCACCAGACATCCCAGCAGTACACAATGATTTCTTTATCTTTTGGAATATCCTCTAATCGATGAGGGAGATCGTGTTCAGGTATCGCTTGAGCACCTTTTATCGTCAAACTCCTGACTTCGCTTGGCCCGTTTCTTACATCTATTAAAAAATATTTTTCAGGGTGATTCTTTGAAGATTTAAAATAATCCATTGGACTAATGGTGGCTTCTAAACGTGCATTAAAAAAATCGAGTGAATTCATAGGGTATGCCTCCTAGTTTTTATACTTTTTCCATACTTTTAAAAGCAAATCTTTAAATAATTTTTTTTCATTGTCAGTCAGAGGGGATAAAACCTCATATTCTGTCTGTACTAAAACCTGTTTGCATGATGACAGTACATCGCTGCCTTTTTCAGTAAGGATTAGGCTGTATGCCCTGCGATCACTTGCGTTTTTTGTCCTTTCCACAAAGCCTGAAGCTTCTAAATGGTCAACATGGCTCACCATTGTCGTACGGTCGATCTGCAGTTGTTCAGAAATCAGTTTTTGAGAAGAAAAAGGGTTTTCTTCAATAAATACAAGTACTCCGAATTGCCTGGCATTCAAGCTATACGGAGCGAGAACATCAGCAAATTGATCCTCCATTTGCTGAAGAACCTTTCCTAGCAAAAATCCGTAAAATTGACTTAACTGTTTCAAAAATCATCACCACCTAAAATAATCACCAAACTATATAGTCAGTATAACTGATTATATTTTTGAACACAAGCCTTCTTGTTTTCGTTTGTTAATTTAATTAATTAACCGTGGTACAATAAAACCTACGATATGGTGTAAATGGAGGATTTCACATGCAACGCGGTACATTTCAATTAATGAAATCGGTGAACAAATCGATCATTCTTAATAAAATCAGAACTTCAGAGCCGATTTCGAGAGCCGAGATCGCCAAGGAAACAAAGATTACCCCTCCCACGGTCTCAAGCATTGTCAAAGAGTTGATCGAACAAGGGCTCGTGAAAGAAAGCACGCTCGGCCATTCGAGCGGCGGAAGGAAGCCGACAATGCTGCACATCAACACAGGTGCCTATTATGTCATTGGCATTGATGCCGGGCCTGAGACGGTGGAGTGCATCTTAACCGATTTAGCCGGAGGGATACTGCAGCGGACATCCAGCCTGCTGAAAAAACCGCTGACAAACGAGACGTTCATTGATGTTTTAAAAGAAAATGTTTATGCGATTTTGGGACGGGCCGATGTCAATCAGGAAAAGATCATCGGGATCGGCATCGCAATGCACGGGGTCGTCGATGCTGAAACGGGAATGTCACGCATCGCCCCGATTTTAAACCTAACCAATATTCCCATTAAAGATGTGCTGGAACAAGAATTCAACTTAACGGTCAGAGTTGAAAACGATGCCAGGGCGATGGCGCTTGGCGAATCGTGGTTCGGCGGCCGCGATGATGCAGGCGGCAGTATGGCGGCCGTAAACATCGGCCGCGGTGTCGGTGCGGGGATTGTCATCAACGGAAAACTGTACCATGGAGCGGAAGGAATCGCAGGGGAACTGGGCCATATGATCATTGATATTAATGGAGAAAAGTGCGAGTGCGGCAACCGGGGCTGCCTGCAGACGATTGTGAGCGGTAAAGCGATTGCCAAGCGGGGAAACAAACGGTTAAAAGAAAGTCCGGACAGCCTGACAGCCAAAGATTTGTTTGAAATGGCCGAGAACGGCTGCCAAACGTGTATCGAACTCTTTCGGGAAACCGGTGTGATCATCGGAATCGGGCTGACCAACTTCATTCATCTTGTCAATCCGGGCAAAATCGTGCTGGGCGGCGGAGTGATGAAAGGCGGGAGGTTCATATTGCCGGCGATACGAGAAACGATACAGCAGAAAGCCTTAACAGCCGAAGCGAGGCAGACAGAGGTGACGATAACGAAGCTCGGCGATGAAGCGACGCTTTACGGAGCCGTTTCATTGCTGTTGGCGGAGCTGTTTGATCCGGTGTTAAAATAAGCCTTTTTTTCGCCTGTTTTAACACCGGTGAAGCCTTACCCCTGACGATTGACCGTGTGGATGAAGCGCATGAAAGCTTCGCGGTTTTTGAATACCCCGGCATCCTCAAGGGCTTTAACAAATTTCCGGCCAAGTTCTTTTCGTACAATTGATTCAGCATGCTTCGGCCCGGACAGCTCTCCGTATTCGGTTTTGAGCTGTTCGGCCCATTCCCGGTGATGCGCTTCAACGGCATCTGACTGACCGAGCAGGAATTCTTGGACACCTGCCAGTTCGGTCTTTAAGCGGGGAGGAAGAACGGCCAGGCCCATCACTTCGATTAAGCCGATATTTTCTTTCTTAATATGGTGAACGTCAGCATGCGGGTGGAATATGCCGTATGGATGCTCGGCAGATGTCCGGTTGTTTCTGAGCACAAGGTCGATTTCAAAAACACCGCTCACGTTTCTTGCAATAGGCGTAATCGTGTTATGAGGCGTTTCATCTGTAAAAGCCGTAATATCCGCTTGTTGATCCGAGTAGTTTTTCCAAGTCTGAAAAATATGATCCGCCGCATCGACAAGGCTGTTGATCGCCGTTCCTTTCAAGCGGATGACAGACATCGGCCATTTTAAAACAGAGGCTTCGATGTCCGGATGCTGTTTGATTTGAAAGGAGAACGCGTCTTCTGCGCGCGTCATCGCAAACTCATATCGTCCGGCTTGATAATGGTCATGGCTTAAAATAGACCCGCCGACGATCGGCAAATCGGCATTCGATCCGATAAAATAATGCGGAAACAGCTCTGTAAAAACAAGCAGCCTGTGAAAGGCAAGCTTATCAATTTTCATCGGCCGATGCTGCTCAGAAAATAAAATGCTGTGCTCGTTATAGTAAGCATATGGAGAATATTGAAAATACCAGTTTTCTCCGGCGAGCGGGACTTTAATAATCCTGTGGTTCGCCCGGGCGGGATACCCGATTCGTCCTGCATACCCTTCGTTTTCTTTGCACAGCAGGCACGTCGGATAGCTGCGTGCTCGTTTTGCAGCGGCGCGCTCCCGTTTGATTTGCTCAGGGTCTTTTTCCGGCTTTGACAAATTGATCGTAATATCCATTGTGCCGTAAGGTGTATCTGCCTGATACGAAATATTTCTTTCAATTCGTTTTGTCTGGATATAGTTGCTGTTTTTGCTGAGCTGATAAAAATAGGCGGTCGCCTCCAGCGGCGATTGCTCGTATTTTTGCTGAAACACGGCATTGATGACAGAAGGTCTTGCAACAAAGCAATTCATCACATTTGCCGCCAGCATGTCTTTCGCGTCTGCGTCGTCGGTTATGACGCCGTGTTCAATTGCATAAGCGGCGAGTCTTTCCAAAAGGTCGGGGATGGAGTCGCCGGAAGCCGCAGGGGCTTCTTCGGGAAACGAGTCCAGACCCAGCAGGTTCATCACTTGGTTGCGTGCGTAGTTCACGTCATCCGGTTCGATTAACCCTGTTTCAAGCGCTTTTTGAATGAGTCCGGCTATGTCTTGTTCAATCATGTTGACACTTCCTTCCTGTACCCGTTTGGATGTGATGAATGCCACTTCCAGGCGTCTTCAATGATCTTTGCTACAGAAGTGCGCGAAGGCCTCCAGCCTAGGACCTGCTTTGCTTTGTCAGAGCCGGCAATCAGGATGCTCGGGTCGCCGGCTCTGCGCTTGCCGATCTCGGCGGGAATGTCTTTGCCGGTGACCTTTCTCGCCGCATCAATCATTTCTTTCACCGAAAATCCTTCGCTGCTGCCGAGGTTGAATATATCGCTTTTGCCGCCTTCTCTTAAATAGTCCAAAGCCGACAGATGAGCGTCAATCAGGTCTTCGACATGAACATAGTCGCGGATGCACGTGCCGTCGGGCGTATCATAGTCATCCCCAAAAATCGTAATATGCGGTCTTTGTCCGAGAGCGGTTTGCAGGATGATGGGGACCAGGTGTGTTTCCGGATGATGGTCTTCTCCGATCTCTCCCGTTTCCCTTGCTCCTGCGACATTAAAGTACCTGAGAGACACAAAGCTGACTCCATGGGCTTCTTCAGTCCGCTTCATGAGCTTCTCCATGATCAGTTTCGTTTCCCCGTAGGTGCTTGTCGGCCTCGTCGGCATGTCTTCTGTGATCGGCACCGATTCAGGCTCTCCGTAGACGGCCGCCGTCGAGGAGAATACGATTTTTTTCACATCGTGCTCAAGCATCGTCTGAAGCAAAACCTGTGTCCCGGATACATTGTTGTCGTAGTATTTAAGCGGATCTTTCATTGATTCGCCGACAAGTGAACTGGCGGCGAAGTGGATCACTTCTTCAATACGTTCCTTTTCGAAAACAGTGCGGAGGAAGTCGCGATCGCGCACATCCCCTTCATAAAAGACTGCCGCAGGATGTACGGCCTGTCTTTGGCCGGTCTCAAGGTTGTCAACGACAACGACGGTTTCGCCCCTGTCCAATAATTGATACACGGCGTGTGAACCGATATAGCCGGCACCGCCCAAAACCAACACACTCATATCCATTCCCCTTTCTATATTTCTTTGGCGCCGTCGCCTATCGCCGCAGTATAAAATGCGGCATCATAGCCAACCGTTTCGCGGTAGACGGCATTCACGCGTTCTTTAAAGCTGTCTGTCCGGTCTTTTTCTACAATCGCAATCGCACAGCCGCCGAACCCGGCGCCGGTCATGCGTGCACCCAGGACGCCGTCTTGTTCCCAAGCCACCTGGACAATGGTATCAAGCTCCAGCCCTGTCACTTCATAATCATCCCTTAAAGACATATGAGATTCATTCATCAGCTTGCCGAACCCGGCGAGATCGTCCCCGCGAAGTTTCCCCAGCGCTTTCAGCGTCCGGGCATTTTCGTACACCGCATGCTTGGCGCGTTTTCGATTAATTTCATCTCGGATGAGGTGCTGATGAGCTTCAAATGCTTCCGCCGTCATTTCGCCCAGACTTGCAATCGATAACTCCTGCTGCAGATCGCGGAGCGCCTCTTCGCATTGGGCCCGCCTTTCATTATATTTAGATCCGGCCAGCGTCCGCTGTTTGTTTGTATTGATGATGATCACATCGTGTTCCTTCAATACGAAGGGAGCGTATGTGTAATGAAGTGTTTGGCAGTCTAACAAAATCGCGTGATCCTTTTTCCCCATGCCGATCGCAAATTGGTCCATAATGCCGCTGCCTACGCCGATGTATTCGTTTTCGACTTTTTGTCCGAGCTTAACCATGGAGATCGTGTCTGTCTGCAAACCATAAAGCCCTTTTAAAAGAACGCCTGTCGCAAGTTCAATCGATGCGGAAGAAGAGAGGCCCGCCCCGTGCGGAATATTTCCGTAATACAAAATATCGGCGCCGTGAACGATTTGATGGCCTGCTGCTTTCATCAAAAGGAACATTCCTTTCGGATAGTTGGCCCAGCCGTCAGACCGGTCAAAGGCTAAATCGCTCAAGCTGCATTCAATTATGCCTTTGTCAGGGAAGTTCTTTGAATAGAAACGGATCATTTGATCATCTCGTTTCACGCCAAGGGCATAGGTGCCAAATGAAATCGAAGCGGGGAAAACATGCCCTCCATTATAATCCGTGTGTTCGCCGATTAAGTTGATTCTTCCCGGAGCAAAAAAGGTTCGCGGTGTCTGTTCTGTCTTAAAAATAGAGCGAAAGTCGTTTGATAAAGCGGCTGTAGTATTCATATATCCTCCCATTCGTTTGACATGCAGACTTAATAAATTAATTTAATTAAGTTTAACCCCAGTTTACTACGGGTTTTCAATTGGTGCAATAAAAAGTGTTTTTTCAAATGAAACGTTTTCATGTAAAATCCTTATTGGCGGGGATAGGGCAATCAGCACTTGACTTTTACAAAAATCAACGTTAAATTAGTAAAATATTTTACTAAAAAATATGAAAGATGTTCATGGAGGTTTTGCAATCGTGGCGACGATAAAAGATGTTGCAGAAAAGGCGGGGTATTCCATCTCGACGGTTTCCCGCGTATTAAATAACGACGAAAGCCTGTCCGTACCCGATGAGACGCGGGAGAAAATATTTGAAGTGGCGGAAAGCCTGAACTACCGCAAAAAAACGATCAGAACACTGGTAAAAAACATCGCGTTTCTGTACTGGCTGACGGATAAAGAGGAACTCGAAGACGTGTATTTTAAAACGATGAGGCTGGAAATCGAGAAGCTCGCAAAGCAATTCAACGTTGAACTGACGACGTATAAAATTTCGGGGGGTATTGACGCCATCCCCGAAAACATTGAAGGATTCATTGCGGTCGGATCATTTTCAGATGATGAATTAACCCGGTTAAGGCAGATGACGCCTCACGGAGTATTTATCGATTCGACGCCGGATCCGAATCATTTTGATTCAGTCAGGCCGGACTTAAAGCAGATGACGAGGAAAACGGTGGACTTTCTTATCGAAAAAGGGCATGAAAAGATCGGCTTTATCGGAGGCACGTACCACAATCCCAATACCGATGAAGACGAAATGGACGTAAGGGAACGAACGTTTCGCGATTATATGAGGGAAAAAGGGCTCTTGGAGGAAGGCTTTATTTTTTGCCGCAGGGGATTTTCTGTGGAAAACGGCTACCATCTGATGGATAAAGCGGTTGAAACATTGGGCGAAAAGCTGCCGACGGCCTTCTTTACAGCGGCGGATCCGATCGCCGTAGGCTGCCTTCAGGCTTTAAATGAAAAAGGGGTCGCCATCCCGGGCAGGGTGAGCGTCATCAGCATCAACAACATCAGTGTGGCGAAATACGTATCTCCGCCGCTGACGACATTCCATATCGATATTAAAGAACTTTGCAAAAACGCCATTGAATTGCTTCTTGAACAAATACTTGAAAAGAGAAAAGCTGTAAAAACGCTATATATCGGTGCAGAACTGGTGGTCAGGAAAAGCACCAATTAAAAAAGGCGCGGGCTGTTCATAAGCCGCGCCTTTTTCGTAAAACATTTTACTATAGTCAGTAAAATAATTGTTTACACTTTTTCTTAGACATGCTATATTGTTTTTGTAAAACGCTTTCAATCCAATAAAAGGAATGAGACAAATGATGAATATGAAAAAATATGTTGGAATCAGCAGTGTGATTGCTCTCAGTTTGTCTTTAACTGCCTGCGGACCTAAAGAGAGCAGCAATGAAGCATCAGGCTCGAAGCAAAAGGAACTCGTGGTCTGGGAAGATAAAGAAAAAAGCGAAGGCATTAAAGATGCCGTTGCCCAGTTTGAAAAAGAGCACGGCGTATCTGTCAAAATCGTCGAAAAGCCTTACGCAAAGCAGATCGAAGACTTGCGGATGGATGGACCGGCAGGAACGGGGCCTGATGTGTTAACGATGCCTGGAGATCAAATCGGAACAGCGGTAACGGAAGGTTTGATCAAGGAATTAAAGGTGGACAAAGAAATCCAATCGATCTATACGGAACCGGCAATGAGATCCCAGGTGACAAACGGTAAGGTCTACGGCCTGCCGAAAGCGGTCGAAACGACGATGCTCTACTATAATAAAAATTTGATTTCTGAAAAAGAACTGCCGAAAACGCTGGATGAATGGTATGAGTATTCGAAAAAAACGGCTGACGGCAAAAAATTTGGCTTCCTGGCGCTGTTTGACCAGATTTATTATGCACAGAGCGTCATGGGAGGATACGGCGGCTACATTTTTAAGAGCCATGCAGACGGCACTTATGATCCGGCTGATCTCGGCTTGAATAACAAAGGTGCAGTTGAAGGAGCCGAGTACATTCAGAAGTTTTATCAAGAAGGGCTGTTCCCTGCCGGAATTATTGGGGAGCAGGGCATCAATGTGCTGGAATCGCTGTTTACGGAAGGAAAAGCAGCAGCGATTATTTCTGGTCCGTGGAATCTGGAACCGTTCAAAAAAGCGGGCATCGACTACGGGGTTGCCAAGCTGCCTAAGCTGTCCAACGGCAAACATATGAGTTCTTTTGTCGGCGTGAAGAGCTACAATGTAAGCGCTTATTCGAAGAATGCCGATCTAGCGGAAGAATTAGCCGTCTTTCTCGCCAATAAAGAAAACTCAAAGAAGAGATATGAGATCACAAAAGAAGTTCCCGCTGTCAAAGAACTGGCGGATGATCCTGCCGTCACAAAAAGCGAAGCGGCTCAAGCTGTTGCCGAGCAATCTCAGTACTCAGAGTTGACGCCGAATATTCCTGAGATGAATGAAGTATGGACGCCGGCGGATGCGGCTCTGCAAACGATCGCAACCGGAAAAGCGGAACCGAAAAAAGCGCTTGATCAAGCCGCGGAAACGATACAAGGACAGATCAAAGCGAAGCACAGCGGCAGCAAATAAGCCGCAGCATTGGTGTCAAACTTGTCTTAAGTTTGGCGCCATTTATGATCAGGACGTCCATATAAAGAGGTGAAAGAGAAGGTGCAGCATCGCAAAAAAGCTTTACTATTATCAATCATTCCCGGTTTGGGCCAATTCTACAATAAACAATGGATAAAGGGTCTGTTATTCCTTCTTTTAGGCGTCTCGTTCTTTGCGGTTTTTGGCGATTTGCTGAATATGGGGCTGTGGGGCCTGTTTACGCTTGGAACCGAAGTGCCGCGCGATAACTCGATTTTTCTATTGGCAGAAGGCATCATCGCCGTGATTGTCACCGGTTTTGGGCTGGCTGTCTATTACGCCAATTTGCGGGATGCCTACCAAAACGGAAAGCGGCGCGATGAACAAAAGGAGCTCAGTTCACTCAAGGAACAATATCATAATTTAATGGCTCAGGGATATCCGTATCTCATCAGCGGACCATCACTGTTCATTTTGATTTTCGCCGTTGTTTTTCCGATTTTGTTCAGCTTTGCATTAGCTTTTACAAATTATAACCTCTACCATTCTCCGCCTGCCCACCTTGTCGATTGGGTAGGGCTTAAAACGTTTTCTGAAATTTTCACCGTTGATATTTGGCGGTCGACCTTTTTGGATGTTTTAGCTTGGACCATTGTCTGGACGCTTGTCGCTTCCACGCTCCAAGTCGGGTTGGGAATTTTGTTGGCGGTTGTCGTCAATCAGAAGGAAGTCCGCTTCAAGAAATTTTTCCGGACGATTCTGGTTTTGCCTTGGGCCGTGCCCGGCTTTGTTACCATTCTTGTGTTTGCCGGCCTCTTTAATGACAGCTTCGGTGCATTCAATCATCAAATCCTCGCCGCATTCGGCATCGATCCGATTCCTTGGATGACGAATGCCAATTGGACGAAGCTGGCGCTTATCCTCATGCAGGGGTGGCTCGGTTTTCCTTATGTGTTTATTGTGACGACCGGTGTTCTGCAGTCGATTCCGGACGACCTGTATGAAGCGGCGACAATTGACGGCGCGTCCGCGTTTTCGAAATTCAGGCATATCACAATGCCGCTGATTTTAATCGCAATGGCGCCGATTATCATCACGCAATTCACTTTTAACTTTAATAACTTCAACATTATCTATCTATTCAATGGAGGCGGTCCGGCTGTTCCCGGGTCAACAGCGGGAGGAACCGACATTCTGGTGTCCTGGATTTACAAATTGACGATGCAGTCGAGCCAGTACTCTTTAGCCGCCGCATTGACGATCCTGCTGTCGGTCTTTGTCATCTCTATCGCGCTGTGGCAGTTCAGACGGACAAATTCTTTCAAAGAGGGGGCTTAACATATGAAGAAAAGAAGATTCTTTCGGCTCCTTCTGACCTATTCTCTGTTGGTTTTTATGACAGCCGTTATCATATATCCTCTGCTTTGGACGGTGGGAGCCAGCTTTAATCCCGGCAACAGTTTGGTCAGTACTTCTATCATTCCGGCAAATCCGACATTGGATCACTATAGAGAATTATTTGCAGGAAAAGAGAGCCTTCAATACGGGCAATGGTATATAAACTCGCTGAAAATCAGCATCTTTACGATGATCGGATCAATCATCAGTGTTTCTTTTACAGCTTATGCTTTTTCACGGTTTCGTTTTAAAGGTAGAAAAAACGCTTTAGTTTTATTCATGCTGCTGCAAATGATTCCTCAATTTTCGGCTTTGGTTGCGCTCTTCGTTTTAGCGCAGATGCTCGGAATGATGAACAGCCATTGGCTGCTGATTTTGCTGTACATCGGCGGGCTTATACCGATGAACACGTATTTGATGAAGGGGTATATGGATTCCATTCCCATCGATTTGGATGAGAGCGCTAAGATTGACGGCGCTAGCAATACAAGGATTTTTCTGCAGATTATTATGCCGCTATCCAAACCGATGATCGCGGTCGTCGCCATGAACGGATTCACCGGACCGCTCGGGGATTTCGTTTTGTCTTCGACCATATTGCGGACGCCGGAGTCGTATACATTGCCGATCGGTTTATACAATTTAGTCAATGAAGTCATGGGAGCCAGCTATACGACGTTTGCCGCCGGCGCCATTTTGATCAGCATTCCGGTAGCCGTCATCTTTATCATGCTGCAAAAGAACTTTGTATCAGGGTTGACGGCAGGCGGAACGAAAGGATAGTCCGAGAAGAATATGGTCTAAAAAAGGAGAGTATTATGCCGAAAATTTATACGACACAAGCAAAATACATGCTTCACGGGGGAGACTACAATCCGGATCAATGGCTTGACCGTCCGGATATTCTTGCAGATGATATCAAGCTGATGAAGCTTGCCCATACGAATACATTTTCAGTGGGGATTTTTTCATGGAGCGCTCTTGAGCCGGAGGAAGGCGTCTATACGTTTGAATGGCTGGATGATATGTTTGAGAACATTCACCGGAACGGCGGACGGATTATAATGGCGACACCGAGCGGCGCCCGTCCTGCTTGGCTGTCGCAAAAATATCCGGAAGTGCTGCGCGTCAATGCGGAACGTGTCAAACAGCTGCATGGCGGAAGGCACAATCATTGCTTCACTTCATACGTATACCGTGAAAAAACGAGAAAGATCAACCGCTTGCTGGCTGAAAGGTACGGCAGCCATCCTGCCCTTTTGATGTGGCATGTCTCCAACGAATACGGAGGAGAATGCCATTGTCATCAATGCCAGCACGCTTTTAGAGACTGGCTGAAAAAGAAGTACAACAATGATCTTAAATCTTTGAATGATGCATGGTGGACGCCTTTTTGGAGCCATACCTTCAACGATTGGTCACAGATTGAATCGCCGTCTCCGATCGGTGAAAATGCGGTACACGGCTTGAATTTGGACTGGCGCCGCTTCGTCACTGATCAGACGATCTCTTTCTTTCAAAATGAAATCGTTCCGTTGAAGGAAATCACGCCAAATATTCCGATTACGACCAACTTTATGGCTGACACGCATGATCTCATTCCATTTCAAGGGCTGGACTACAGCAAGTTTGCCAAGCATCTGGACGTGATCAGCTGGGACGCGTATCCCGCCTGGCACAATGATTGGGAAAGCACAGCTGATTTGGCCATGAAAGTCGGCTTTATCAATGATTTGTACCGCAGCCTGAAACAGCAGCCGTTTCTTTTAATGGAATCGACGCCAAGCGCTGTCAATTGGCACAATTTTAATAAAGCGAAACGGCCGGGGATGCATCTCTTGTCTTCTATGCAGATGATCGCCCACGGATCTGACAGCATTCTCTATTTTCAATGGCGGAAATCCCGCGGCTCATCGGAAAAATTTCACGGTGCGGTTGTCGGCCATGACAATTGTTCCGAGAACCGCGTATTTAAAGAAGTGGCAAAAGTGGGGCAAACCCTTGATGAACTGTCTGAAGTCGTCGGAACGACCCGGCCCGCGAATGTCGCGATCCTCTATGATTGGGAAACCCATTGGGCGCTCGAAGATGCACAAGGATTCGGGATGAAAACCAAGCGGTATCCCCAAACCTTGCACGAGCACTACCGCGCGTTTTGGGAGCGTGATATTCCAGTCGACGTGATTACGAAGGAACAGGATTTTTCGCCGTACCGGCTGCTGATCGTTCCGATGCTTTACCTAGCAAGTGAAGAAACAATCGCGCGTTTAAAAGCCTTTGCTGCAAACGGGGGCACATTGGTGATGACGTATATTAGCGGAATCGTCAACGAATCTGACCTGACCTATTTAGGCGGATGGCCGCAAGATCTGCAAGAGATGTTTGGCATGGAACCTGTTGAAACCGATACGCTCTATCCGGGCGACAAAAATAGGGTCCGTTATCAAAACCGGTCCTATGAGCTGAAAGATTATGCGACCGTGCTGAAGCTGGATACGGCAGATCCCGTGGGATTCTATGAGGACGATTTTTATGCGGACACGCCGGCTGTTACAAGCCATTCATACAAACAGGGGAAGACGTACTATATCGGTGCGCGCTTAAGCAGTCAATTTCATCGGGATTTTTATGAAACATTGATCAAAGAGCTATCGATTCAACCGGCTTTTGATGTGAAACATCAGCCTGGCGTCTCCGTTCAAGTCAGACAGGATGAAGAAAATGATTATATTTTCATCATGAATTTCACAGAAAAACGCCAGCCCGTCGTGTTGGAGTCGGCCGTTAAAGATATGCTGACCGGAGAAACGCTGACCGGCGAAATCACATTGGAAAAATATGAAGCCAGAATAGCGGTAAAAACAAAAAAATAAGCCCGGGGGACATCCGCTTTTTAATGAGGGTGTTTCTCTTAAAAAAAATGAAAGCGTTTTCGTTTTGGCGTGTGTCAATTATGAAAGGGGAGAAGCGAGATTCATGAAAAACGTGGTGGCTGTTTTTGTGGTGCTGATTGTTGTTTTGGGCGCACTTGGAACCGGCGGTCCGGCGGAAGCCGTCAGAGGTTCCAAGGCGGCAGAAAGCGGCCTTTTTGTCGAAAAGGTTTCAGGGCTTCACAAGGATTTTATAAAAGGGGTTGATGTTTCGAGTATCATCGCTTTGGAAGAGAGCGGCGTCGCCTTTTACAATGAATCCGGAAAGAAACAGGATATATTCAAAACGCTGAAGGAAGCAGGCGTCAATTATGTCCGGGTGCGCATCTGGAATGATCCCTATGATGCTAACGGCAATGGCTATGGAGGGGGCAATAATGATCTGAAAAAAGCGATTCAGATCGGAAAACGGGCCACTGCCAACGGAATGAAGCTGCTGGCGGATTTCCACTATTCCGATTTCTGGGCGGACCCGGCGAAACAGAAAGCGCCAAAAGCATGGGCAAACCTAAACTTTGAAGATAAAAAAACGGCGCTTTACCAATATACAAAACAAAGCCTTGAAGCGATGAAAGCAGCGGGCATCAACGTCGGCATGGTGCAGGTCGGAAACGAAACAAACGGGGGTCTTGCCGGTGAACCGGACTGGGCGAAGATGAGCCAATTATTCAATGCGGGGAGCCAAGCGGTCCGGGAGACGGATTCGAATATTTTAGTCGCCTTGCATTTTACCAATCCGGAGACGTCCGGCAGGTACGCTTGGATTGCCGAGACGCTTCACCGGCACCATGTCGACTATGATGTATTTGCAAGCTCATATTATCCATTTTGGCATGGCACACTGAAGAATCTAACATCCGTCCTGACATCCGTCGCGGATACGTACGGCAAAAAGGTCATGGTAGCCGAGACATCTTATACGTATACGGCTGAAGACGGAGACGGACACGAAAATACAGCCCCTAAAAACGGTCAAACGCTCAATTACCCGGTCACCGTTCAAGGACAGGCGAACGCGGTCCGTGATGTGATTCAAGCGGTCAGCGATGTAGGAGAAGCCGGAATCGGCGTTTTCTATTGGGAACCGGCATGGATTCCAGTAGGACCGGCACGCCAGCTTGAGAAAAATAAAGCGCTTTGGGAGACATACGGATCAGGCTGGGCCACAAGCTATGCCGCTGAATACGACCCGGAAGACGCAGGAAAGTGGTTTGGCGGCAGCGCCGTAGACAATCAGGCATTGTTTGATTTTAAAGGACGTCCATTGCCGTCTCTGAATGTATTTAAGTATGTTGATACGGGAACACCATTCAAAAATTGACTTGCAGCTGAATTCTTGGATGAAGGCGAACGCCGTTTGCCGGAAAGCGGTTTAAAGCAGAATGAAAAAAGGCCGGATGATATCCGGCTTTTTTTCGTGAAAGGACAGTCAGAAAGCGTAATTAAAATGTTTTCATTCAATTGACAGAAAGATAGGGTCCGCTTAACCAGCGGTTACCGTTTGAAATGCATCTTCTACAGATACGTATTCATATCCAAGGTCGCGCGCGACGGCCTTGTAGGTAATGCTTCCGTTTGCAACGTTGACGCCGAGAGCGAGCGCCTGATTTTCGGCGACTGCTTGTTCAACGCCTTTATTTGCGATTTGCAAAGCGTAAGGCATAGTGACGTTTGTTAAGCCGATCGTTGAAGTACGGGGAACGGCTCCCGGCATATTGGCGACTGCATAATGGACAACGCCGTGCTTCGTATAAGTCGGATCGTCATGCGTAGTGATCTTATCAACCGTTTCAATAATGCCGCCCTGGTCAATCGCCACGTCTACAACAACTGAGCCTGGGGACATCGACTGAATCATCTCTTCTGTGACAAGTTTCGGCGCTTTTGCACCAGGGATTAAGACGGCGCCGATGACAAGGTCAGAGTCTTTTACGGCTTCCGCAATGTTGAGCGGGTTGGACATAAGCGTTTGAATGTCTTTGCCGAACTGGTCATCGAGCTGGCGGAGGCGCTCAGCGCTCAAATCGATCAAAGTGACGTCAGCGCCAAGTCCGACTGCGATTTTGGCAGCGTTCGTACCGACCACTCCGCCGCCGATGATCGTAACCTTGCCGCGTTTTACGCCGGGTACGCCTGATAACAGGATGCCTTTGCCGCCTTTTGATTTCTCAAGAAATTGCGCGCCGATCTGTGAAGCCATGCGTCCGGCGACTTCACTCATTGGAGTCAGGAGCGGAAGCGTCCGGTTCACTTCGACCGTTTCGTAGGCGATGGCTGTGACGCCGCTGTCCACAAGCGCTTTCGCAAGCTCAGGCTCAGCTGCTAAGTGCAGATACGTAAATAAAACAAGTCCTTTTCGGAAATAGCCGTATTCAGAGCTGATCGGCTCTTTCACCTTCATGACCATATCCGCTTTTGCCCATACATCCTTCGCTTCAACCAAAATGTCTGCCCCGGCTGCTTTGTAGTCAGCATCCTCAAAGCCGCTTCCAAGTCCGGCTCCCTGTTCGATTAAAACTTGATGACCGCTTTTTTTAAGCGCGACTACTCCGGCCGGCGTAATGGCTACACGGTTCTCATTGTTTTTAATTTCTTTCGGAATTCCAATGATCATGATGTCGTCCCCCTCAAATGAAATATGATTCTACCGCTAGTATAAATCTCTGAACCGGCAAGAGCATCGTGTGTAAAATTAAAAATGTAAGCGCTTTTTTGTGAAATTTAACAAATTGGTGAACGTTGAATGAAGTGAAAGGATTGATATGAGGAGTTATCTATTAAAATTTTTTTCTTTAAAAAATAGTTTTGTTAAAAAAACAAATGTAAGCGATTACATTTTGTGTCGTTTCACAAACATAACCATATTTCGTTGTGATAGAATATCTCTTGCAGCTATGAAAGCGTTATCTTTGTTGGGAGTGAGTCATATGGATATCTTAGAAATACTAGGCAAGATTAATAAGGTATTATGGGGGCCGCCCAGTTTAATTTTATTATTTGGGACAGGCTTATTTTTAACGTTTGTTTTAAAAGGACTGCAATTTCGCCGCCTGATCTATGCGTTTAAGATCGGATTTGGCAAGGAAGACAGCAAAGACGCAGCTGCCGAAGGGGATGTGAGCCATTTTAAAGCTTTAATGACAGCGCTTGCCGCCACGATCGGAAACGGAAATATCGCAGGTGTCGCGACGGCATTGACACTCGGCGGACCGGGTTCGATCTTCTGGATGTGGGTTGTCGGGCTGTTGGGCATGGCAACGAAATACGCGGAAGCCTTGCTTGCTGTTAAATTCCGCGTAAAAAATGAAAAAGGGGAATATTCAAGCGGGCCGATGTATTATATCGAACGCGGACTCGGACGCAGATTTAAAGGACTCGCCATCGCTTTTGCGCTGTTTGGAGCTTTTGCCGCTTTGGGGATAGGCAACAGCGTCCAATCCAATACGATTGCCGATATTACAAAGAACAGCTTCGGTATCGAAAACTGGGTGACAGGGCTGATTCTCGTCATTCTTGTCAGCGTCATCATCTTCGGCGGCATCCAGCGGATCAGCACGGTTGCCAGCTTCTTTGTGCCGATCATGGCTTTTCTTTACATGGGCGGGGCGATCTTGATTCTGATTTTGAATTATGACAAGATTATTCCGGCTTTTGAGCTGATTTTCTATTATGCTTTCCACCCTGTGGCAGCAGCCGGCGGTTTCCTTGGAATTGCCGTATCTGAAGCCGTTCGGAACGGGGTGTCCCGCGGCATTTTTTCAAACGAAGCAGGCCTTGGGACGGCTGCGCTAATCGCCGGAAATGCGCGTGCAGATCATCCGGTAAAACAGGCGCTCGTCGCAATGACCGGGACATTTATCGTTACGATCGTGGTGTGTACGATGACCGGTTTAACCCTTATTATTACCGGTTTCTGGGATCCGTCTGGCGGCTTGATATCCGGCGTGGCCCATAATGCCAGCCTTGAAGGCGGGGCATTGACGAGCGCGGCATTTGCCTCAGTACTCGGCGCGGCAGGCGAATATATTGTGTCGCTGTCGGTGATTTTCTTTGGGTTCTCTACAATTGTCGGCTGGTATGTTTACGGAGAAAAATGCTTCGAGTATTTGGCCGGTTCCAAAGGAATTGCGAGCTACAGGCTGGTCTACATCCTCGCTTGCGGCATCGGGACGGTCGCCAACCTCGTCACCGTCTGGGCATTTGCCGATATGGCGAATGCACTGATGATGATTCCAAACCTGATCGCCATCCTGCTGCTTTGGAAAGTTATCAAAGCAGAGACAAATGATTATTTTCATCACTTCTATGAACATACCAAATCGGCGGGTCCGCCAAGTAAACCAATTCATTAATCAATTAAAAGCTCTGCCTTCCAGGCAGAGCTTTTTCTTTGTTTACAATCATACAAGATCTCAAATTTTGACGAAAAATGTCGATACTATGAAATGAAGAAGATCTTTAATTTGAAAATTGCATTTTATCATTGATGACATAAAGGAGAAAGGATCACCATCATGAAAGTAAAAACAAAACTGCTGGGAATTATATCAATTTTAGTCGTTTCCATTATTGGAATCGGAGGTTCCTCTGTTTTTATGATTTCTTCTACGGTGAAAAAGAATGAAGAACTTAAGGACAAGATGGAATTTCAAAAAGAGATTAAGCATATTCAATATCGTCTGACCGGTTTGTCGAATGACGAAAGAGGCCTTATTATGACCGGAGATAATGAATACAGTGAAGGAATGAAGGACAAGGCCGACGATGTTTTAAAGAGTCTTGACCGTGCAGGAAAACTGATCCGGGAAGACACATACAAAGCGAACGTCGAAGAAATTAAAGAAAATTTTAAGGCTTATTGGGGTTTAAATCAACAAGTTATACAGTCTTACGCTTCAAGCTCTAAAAAAGCTGAATCGATTCATTTCGGAGAGGAAAGAACATTAAGAAAAGAAGTCCTCGATCCGTCTGTCAACCAGCTGGTCGAAAGCCTGGAACAAGAGGTGGAAGATCTGAAAGCAGAGATCAGCGCCAACGGGACGATGAGCGAATGGGTCATCATCACTGTCACAGCAGTATCAGCCATAGTTGGAATTGTCTTGAGTCTGCTGCTCTTGAAGTCTATTCTGGTACCGTTGAGAAGCCTGAATCAGCAGCTTGGGGACATCGCCCACGGTGAGGCGGACTTAACCAAGAAAGTGATCGTCAAAAATAAAGACGAGTTCGGCCAGCTTGCAAATTCTTTCAATGCTTTTGTTCAGTCGCTGACGCAAATTGTGAAGCAGATCAGCAGTTCGTCTGAGCAAGTCGCCGCATCCTCTGAACAGTTGTCGGCAAGCGCGGAGGAATCGAAATCGACCTCCGAACTGATTTCGGAAGAGATGCAGGCGATTGCCGACAGCAATATGACGCAAAGCGAAATGACAGAAAAGAGCTCGGAATCGATTCATGAATTGCTGGACCGTTTATCATCCGTTGCCTCCAATACAGGCAGCATAGCGGATCTGTCGTCTTCGATGAGAGACAAAGCCGAAATCGGCTCCGAATCCGTTCATAAAATGCTCGAGCAAATGAACTTCATTGATAAATCCGTCGACTCAGCCGGCAGCGGCCTCGAGGCGCTCGTGTCCAGCACGGCGGAAATCAGCAACATTTCTTCGCTTATCACCGATATTTCGGAGCAGACGAATTTGCTGGCGCTGAACGCGGCAATTGAAGCAGCAAGAGCGGGAGAACAAGGAAAAGGGTTTGCCGTCGTGGCGGAAGAGGTCCGGAAATTGGCGGACGAAACGAATAAATCGGCGAACCATATTCAATCATTGGTCACAACGATCCAAAATGAATCGGTAGAAACGGTGAATAATATTAAAGTCGTTCAAGAAAATGTCAGCTCCGGAATCGCTCTGTCCCAGGAGACAACCGGCAATTTCAACGAAATTTTGAACTTGGTGGAACAGGTTGCTTCTCAAATCCAAGAAGTCGCAGCTTCTACTCAGCAGCTGACATCAGGTGTCGAAATGGTTCAAAACACCATTCAAACATTAGCTTCCGGATCACAGGAAACGTCGGCTGGCACAAAAGCGGTTGCTTCCTCAACTCAGGAGCAGCTGGCTTCGATGGAAGAAATCTCTTATGCAGCAGAATCGCTGTCTCAATTGGCTGAAGAACTTCAAACCGTCATCAATCGATTTAAATATTAAGCAGAAAACCCCATCAGGCGATGGGGTTTTAATTGGTTTTCATGGCGGCTATAGCGCCCTCGGGGATTTCCTCTTCGTGTACTTCAGTCAAGCTTCCGGCTTTCGTTCCGTACGCCCATACTTTGATGAAAGCGCCGGGACGCAGTTTTTCGTCCGCCTCTGCTTCAATCTGCTGTTTGTGTCCGCTCGCGTCATATCCGGTTAATGTGTAGTTGTACTTTCCGTTATTCAGCTTTTCTGCATGATCTTCGGCTTTGAGATAATAAGCCTCAGGCTTTCCCTGGCCTTGTATGAAATGATCGGCCAGCGGCACAAGGCCCCCTGTCGCTTTCTGCAGGATAAAAACGCCGGCAATAAAAACGCCGGCAACGGCGATCAGAACCGCGGCAATCAGGCCGCCTGCCCGTGTCTTCATATACCTTCTCCTCTTTCATTCAGTTTGTGAATGGTATTATTTTATAAAAAAGGCGCAAGGAGAAGAAATTGATTCATATTACAGTACAATTACATGATTGTAAGGTAGGACGAATCGCGGCGGCTTTTGTTTATCAGACAGCTTCGTGTCATAATATATCCAAACAAAAGGAGAGACCGAGATGCAAAAAGTGATGATTGTAGAAGACGACCCGAAGATTGCCGATCTGTTAAAATCGCATATTGTCAAATATGGATACAACGTTCATGTCGTGAAAGACTTTGACCGTGTCATCGATGAGTTCAGAAGCACGGCGCCTGATCTTGTTCTGCTTGATATTAATTTGCCGAGCTTTGACGGCTATTACTGGTGCCGGCAAATCCGCCAGGAATCGATTTGCCCTGTCTTGTTTATTTCGGCGCGGACGGGCGAAATGGATCAGGTCATGGCATTGGAAAACGGCGGGGATGACTTTATCACCAAGCCGTTTCACGCCGAAATCGTGATGGCAAAAATACGCAGCCAGCTTCGCAGAGCTTACGGGGAGTATGCAGCAAAAGTGGAGGAACGGCTTCTCGAAAAAGAAGGACTGCGGCTGTATCCGGAAAGACTTGAACTGACATTCGGCGGTCAAACGGCTGCTTTGACGAAAAAAGAAGCCGATATTATCGAAAGCTTAATGGAACGCCACCCGAGGATTTCCGGCCGGGAAGATTTGCTGGCCAAACTGTGGGATGATCAGGCCTATGTGGATGAAAACACGCTTAATGTCAACATTACACGCGTCAGAAAAAAGTTTCAGGAGCTCGGAATTGAAGATGCGGTAGAAACAGTGCGGGGCGCAGGCTACCGCTTGAATATATCCTGGGTGAAGGCGGGAGAGGAATGAAGCTTTTTTTCAAAGAACACTATTTGTTGATTGCCGTGCAAGTGCTGCAGTTTATCACGATGCTGTCGGTGTACTGGCTTGATGGGTATCAGCACATCAGGCCGGCTTTTTATGCCGTTTTTCTCGGCTTTTTCTTTCTTGTCTGCTATCTTTTCTACCATTACTATACGCGCCGGAAGTTCTACAAACGGATGACGAGCGGGCTGGAATCATTGGATGACACCTTCAGGCAATCGAATCAGCCCCAATCCCCTCTTTCAGAAGCGCTTGAACAGCTGCTGAAAAGCCAGTACAGGCAATACCGTCAAGAATTAAAGAAGCTGGAGCTTGGACAAAAAGAGCATTTGACCTTCATGGATCAATGGGTGCACCAAATGAAGACGCCGCTGTCGGTCATCGAACTGACGGCTCAAAATTTGGATGAACCGGAATCATCAAGCATCCGCGAGGAGACCGAACGGATGAAAACGGGCCTCAATACGATTCTCTATATGGCCAGATTGCGGACGATCGAGCAGGATTTCCGGATAAAACCGGTCGCATTGGCGGATATCGTTCACGAGGTCAATCGTGAAAACAAGCGCTTCTATATTCGCAGTCAAGTTTATCCTAAGTTCAAGGAAGTCAAAAAAGGCATCACAGTCGAAACAGATGAAAAGTGGCTGTTTTTCATCATTTCCCAATTTGTCAACAATGCGGTCAAATACTCAGCGGGAAAAAGCAATACGGTTATTATTTCTATTGGTGAAAACGATTCGGAAGCGGTATTGGAAGTGACAGATTTCGGCGCCGGCATCCCGGATACAGATCAAAAGCGGGTATTCGACCCGTTTTTCACAGGAGAAAACGGACGCCGTTTCAGAGAATCAACCGGAATGGGTCTCTATTTGGCAAAAGCGGCGGCTGACCAGCTTGGACACCGAATCGAACTTGACTCACAAGAAGGGCAAGGCACGACAATCCGGCTGATTTTCACGGCTACACAAAACCTTACATCGATGTAATGAAAGTGAAAGAAGAATCGATAGTTCATCAACAAGAAATTTAGGTAAACTGATCACAGATCAAAAGTTAAAGGTGAAAGGGGATCTTGTGATGCTTCAGGTCAAACAAGCCAGTAAGATTTACGAAGGAAAAATTGCGTATCGCGCGTTAACGGATATTAACCTAACGATTGATAAAGGTGAATTCGTCGGCATCATGGGGCCGTCCGGAAGCGGAAAAACGACCCTATTAAATATGATTGCAACGATCGATGAACCGACGACGGGCGAAATATTGATCAGCGGCCAAAACCCGCATGTTCTCAAAAAAGAAAAATTGGCTAAATTTCGCCGCAGAGAGCTGGGATTTGTGTTTCAGGACTTTAATCTTCTGCCGACATTAACCGTTGAAGAAAATATCGTACTTCCTTTGACGCTTGACGGTGAAAAGGTCAGGGAAATGAAGCGGAGGGCAAACGATTTAGCTGAAAAGCTTGGAATTACCCACATTATGAAAAAGCGCACATATGAGATTTCGGGCGGTCAGGCCCAGCGCGCCGCTGTAGCGAGAGCGATGATTCATTCGCCGAAGCTTCTGCTTGCCGATGAGCCGACAGGCAACCTTGATTCAAAGTCATCCAAAGATGTGATGGAAATGCTTGAATCGATCAACCGCAACGAAAAAGCGACCATGATGCTTGTCACGCATGACCCTCAGGCGGCAAGCTATTGCAACCGGGTCGTCTTTATTAAGGATGGAAAGCTGTATTCGGAGATCAACCGCGGCGATAACCGCCAAGCGTTTTTCCAAAAGATTCTCGATACACTGTCTTTGTTGGGAGGGGATGCAAATGACCTTTCGTCAGTTCGCGTTTAACAACGTCATTCGCAACAAAAGGCTGTATGCCGCTTATTTTCTCAGCAGCATGTTTACAGTGATGGTTTTTTTCGCATTCGCGATCTTTGCTTTCCACCCGGTGATGACAAGTGATTCTTTGACCTCCGGCATCGGGCAGCATGTTTCCATTGGCCTGTTAGTCTCCAGCGGCATTATCTTTGTCTTTTCTTTCTTCTTTGTGCTGTACTCAATGAGTTCGTTTCTTCAATCGAGAAAAAAGGAATTCGGCGTTTTAATGATCCAAGGGATGTCTATGCGCCAAATTCGCATGATGGTATTTCTTGAAAATATGCTGATTGGGCTTTTTGCGACAATCGGCGGGATTGTGCTCGGACTTGTCTTCGCCAAATTGATACTGCTCACAGCGGAAAATGTGCTGATTATTGATAACAAGCTCGATTTTTATTTTCCGTTGATGGCGATCATTGTGACGTTTATTTCTTTTAACGGCCTGTTCTTATTTATTTCTTTTCTTGTGTCATTTGTGCTCAGGAGCGAGAAGCTGATTGTTCTGCTAAAAGGAAACAAAATCTCCAAAGGGGAGCCGAAAGCATCTGCCTTGCTTACAGTGGTTGCAGCTGTTCTGCTTACCGGAGGCTATTACACCGCTTTGATTGTCAAGAAAATAGGCGTTCTTGTGGCGATGGTTCCGGTGACGATTGTTGTCATTATCGGCACATATCTGCTGTTTACGCAGCTGAGTGTTTATGTGATCCGCAGGCTCAAAAAACGGGAAAGCCTGTTTTGGCGGAAAACGAATATGATTTTGTTTTCTGATCTGTCTTACCGGATGAAAGACAATGCGCGGACGTTTTTTATGGTGGCCATTATCTCTACTGTCGCGTTCAGTGCGATTGGGACGCTGTATGGTTTCCAAACTCTGCTGACAAACGGAATTAAAGATATGAACCCGCATACGTTCTCGTATAAACCGCCGAAAACAAACAAAGACACCGAACAAGACGTGGCTTTCATCAACGACACGCTAAAAGAACGAAATATCAAAACAGACAAAGCATCAGCTGTCCTTCAATATTTCGATGTCGATGGCCATGACATGCTGATTGTGAAAGAATCTGACTATAACAAGTTTGCCGATCTGGTCGGGGCCGACCACGTCAAGCTTGAAGAAGGGAAAGCCGCAGCTGCCGAGTATGATGTCAAGGTTGGCCTAGAGGGAGAAGACGACCAGCCGCTCCCTTCATCAATCCCTCTTGCAACCGGACAAAAGCTGCAGGCTGACAAAACGGTCCGTTCAAAAGCGTTATCTGAAAACAGTTATTATATTGTGACAGACAAAGATTTCGCACAGTTGAAAAAACCGAAAAGCGAAAACCGGTTCTATGCCTGGCAGGCAAAAGAATCTGACGGCATGGCTTTAGTGAAAGCCGGGGAGGTTCTGCAAAAGAAACTGGATCGGATTTATTTCGCGGCTGTAGATTATGAGGTATATGATATAAGCAAAGGGTATGGCCCGGTATTATTTGTTGGACTGTTTATCGGAATCGTCTTCTTCGTTTCAGCAGGAAGTTTTCTCTACTTCCGCTTGTACACTGATTTGGACGATGATAAGCAGAAATTCAAATCGATTGCCAAAATGGGCTTAACAGACCGGGAACTGCATAAAGTGCTGAACAGGCAGATCGGCATTCTGTTCTTCGCGCCTATCGCTGTTGCCCTTGTCCATGGAGCTGTGGCGCTGACCGCTTTATCGCATGCCTTTCAGTACAACCTCTTCAAGGAATCTGCAATGGTGCTCGGCGTGTTCTTCGCCATCCAGGTTATATATTACTTCATTGTCCGCTTCTACTATACAAAACAGATAAAAGCGGCGATTTAAAAAAGATTAGACTACGTGTCTAATCTTTTTTTATACTTGCAGCCGGAAAATTTGGGATAAACATACCTATGTATTTTGCCTCTTTCTTCATTTGGATGATTATGTTAATTTGATATTATTTCAAATTTGAAAGAGGAGTGATCGATTTGCAGGTAAAAGAAATATTTGTTATTCGCTTTATTTCCTGCTTAAGCGTTGTTTTGCTTCATGCGATATCGATGGTGCTCATGGTGCGGGCGGACATGCTTGGAGATACGGTTTTCCGGGTTGTTGAATCTTTCAGAACGCTCCTGATGTTCAGTACGCCTGCGTTTATTTTTATTTCCGAATTTTTGCTCGCGCATGCTTACCCTGGCGGCGTTCCGGAAGGGTTTTTAAAAAAGCGGTTTAAAACGATTTTCATCCCTTTTCTATTTATCGCTGTTTTGGATGCTTTTATGACCGCTGGTCTGATGATGCAGCAATTTCATGCATCGGTCATTATAAAAAAACTGTTGGCGAATATTTTCCTGGGGAATTTCATCGGTTATTTCATCCTCGTCATCTTTCAATTTTACTTGTTGCACATGTGCTTCCATTCATTTTTGCAAAAGGCGTCGCCTAAATGGGTGCTTTCGATTTCTTTTGCGGTCACAGCGGCTTATTTGAGCTATTTCACGTTCATTCAACCTCCGGTTGTACAGGAAGAGGCGCCGTTTCCTTTTTCATGGGTGCCGTTTCCCGGCTGGCTCTTTTATTTTTGTTTGGCCTATTATTGCGGCAAAAATTACGAGCGCTTTTTGGCATTGCTGGAACGATACAGGCATGCGGTATATGCAGCGGCTGCTGTGACCGGATGTTTCATTGTAGCGGTTTCCTACTTCGGACAAGACATCGCAGTGACGTCAAAGCGTCCGGATATCCTGCTTTATTCAACAAGCATCATTTTCTTATGCTTTCACCTGTTTTCAAAACTGAAGTCGGTGCCGAAGCTGATCATGATGATTAGCAACTATTCTTTTTCTATTTATTTATTGCACGCTTTTATCCTGATTTTCGGATTGGTCATTTTAACGAGCTTTGAAAGCATCGGTACGGTTTCGGCTGTTTTGCTCTTGTTTTCGACCTCTACAGGCGTTGCGGTTTTCATATCTTGGGCCGTCAATAAATTGAAGTACGGCTATATGTTTGTCGGAAAAATTTATGTGCCGAAAAAGAGGAGAATCGAGCAAAAAGTGAGCCATCATGCCGGTTAACGACTTAGATTGATAGAGCGAAAAGCCAGAACGGCAGGTTGCACCGCCGGAGCTTTTCGCTTTTTTATATTCTCGCAAAAATGTTCCGGTTTTGACACATCTTCTTTTAAATGGAAGGTGGCTTATTGCCTATAATCATATTATGATAACGATTATCATTTTCATAATGTGGAGGCCTCAACAATGGTTTTAGCTGAATTAAAACAAAAAGAGAGAGCAAGAATCATAGATTTTTCAGAAGTGAATGAACTTGTTCAGCGCAGGCTCATACAGCTCGGGATGAAAGAAGAAGCTGAAATTTGCGTGCAGCGGAAATTGCCGTTTGGCGGACCGTTCATGTTTGAGTCAGGCGGACAGTGCCTCGGCATACGGCTTGAAGAAGCAAAAAAGATCAGGATTGAAAAGCTATGAACAGCCGGCAGATTGCCCTTTTCGGAAATCCGAATACGGGGAAAACGTCATTGTTTAACGCGCTGACAGGCTCCTATGAGTATGTCGGCAACTGGAGTGGGGTGACCGTTGAGAAAAAGGTGGGACTGCTCCGCCATAAACAAGGAATGATGGTCGATCTCCCGGGCGTTTATACATTGAGCCCGCTGTCCCGCGATGAAGGGGTCGTCACTGACTTCCTGCTCAACGAATCATTTTCAGACATATTGAATATTGTCGATGCATCCCAATTAAAGCGGAATTTGCACTTAACTGTGCAGCTCCTCGAATTTGGTCATCCGCTCACAATCGGTTTAAATATGATCGATGTCGCAGGACAGCGAGGCGTCTTCATTGATCATCAAAAGTTGTCTGCAGCGCTAGATGTTCCGGTGATTCCTGTGATTGCCCGCAGCGGCAAAGGGTGTGATGAACTGAGCCGGCATTTGCTTCTTGAAAAAGAAAAGAGAACGAAGCCGCTCGTCATCAATTACGGAAGCACAGTAGAAGAAGCGATTGGCCGGATCGAGTCGATCATACCGGAACGTCCCGGCGTTTTAAAACGGTGGATGGCTCTTCAATATTTGGAAGGCAACTCGAAAATGAAAGAGCAGCTGGAAGACGCGGCCGACAGCGAACGGTTAAAGGAAATTTACGAGGAGACAGAAAAACGCCTTCTTCAGGAACAATCCGCAAAATCGCTGCATCAGCATATTTACAATGAGAGAGAACGATGGATTGACCGCATCATGTCATCCTCTGTTGAATATCAGTCAGACCGAAAACAGACGCTGACTGAACGCGTGGATCAGATCGTTACGCATCCGGTGCTTGGCATTCCGATTTTTTTGTTGTTCATGTATCTCATGTTCATGCTGACGTTTGACTGGCTTGGTGTTCCATTGTCTGATACACTAGACGGTTTCATCGGCGGACCGCTGACGGAATGGACGGCTTCGGCACTGTCGGCAATGGGAGCCAGCCCGTTTATCGAGGCGCTCATTCTCGATGGGATCATTGCCGGTGTCGGCGGTGTCCTCGTTTTCGTCCCGCAGATTTTTATTCTGTTTTTCTTCATTTCGGTGCTCGAAGATTCCGGGTACATGGCGCGTGTGGCCATGGTGATGGACCGTCTGATGGAAGCGATCGGTTTAAACGGTAAAGCCTTTATACCGCTGATCATCGGCTTCGGCTGCAATGTTCCGGGCGTCATGGCTGCACGAACTGTAGAGCAGCCTAAGGAAAGACTTTTGACGATTATGCTGACGCCATTTATGTCCTGTTCGGCAAGACTTCCGGTTTATGCTTTGTTTGCAGGGGCATTTTTTGCGGCTCATCAGGCTTTCGTCGTCCTGACCTTGTATGTGCTGGGCATTGCTGCGGCGCTGGTGCTGGCGAAGTTTTTATCCTCATCCAAGCTCAAAGAAGAAAAGTCGTTTTTCGTGATTGAACTGCCGCCTTATCGTTTGCCTCAAGCGCGTACATTGTGGCGGGCAACATGGGAAAAGGGCAAAGGTTTCGTCCGCAAAGCCGGGACTTACATTTTTGGCGGTTCTGTCCTCATTTGGCTTTTATCGTATACAGGGCCCGGTGGAACGGGCGTTGAGATGGATGACAGCTTTTTAGCAATGATTGGCGGAGTGCTCGCACCGTTGTTGATGCCGCTGGGGTTCGGCACATGGCAGGCAGCGGCATCACTATTAACCGGTTTTCTGGCGAAGGAAGTTGTCGTTGCTTCGATGAGCATCATCTATTTCGTACCTGAAGCCCAGCTGCAAGGCATGATGGCTGAGCAATTTACACCGCTGGCCGCTTACGGATTTATGGCTTTCGTTCTTTTATACGTACCATGCCTCGCGACAGTCGCGGTGATTAAAAAAGAAACAAACTCGAAAAAGTGGATGTTCCTGTCCATTGTTTACGGACTGGCCATTGCGTATGCGATCGCGTTCTTGATTTATCAGGGCGGACGATTGCTGGGGTTATCATAGGAAGGATGTGACGGCATGTTGTTTAATATCACGATCGGAGCGCTCATCTTCGGTTATGCGGCATGGACGCTTATTAAATTTGTCAGACGAAGCCGGAAAGGAAAATGCGCCGCCTGTGAATTAAATCGTACGTGTCAATCGGCTTGTGATGATGTGAAAAACAGCTGAGGTGCTCAGCTGTTTTTTTTGTTTTTTAGACTTGCATTTCACTCATCAAAGCGAGGGTATTTCCTTCGGTATCTTTAAAGAAGGCCATCCAGGTTTCCGTTTGCTCGATTTTCGCCGCCACATGCGGCTCTATTGGAAAAGAAACGCCTTTTGTAGCGATTTCATTATATACTGCCGGCAAATCTTCAACTTGGAAATAGATGACGGAGCTTGCATGAGCAAATTCATCTTTTTCCGGGAGACTGAGAAGAAGCCGCAGCCCGCCGCACTCAAAGAAAGCCATACGATCTGTCTGAAATAAAAGGGACAAGCCTAATATATCCTGATAAAATGCCGCAGCCCGTTCCAGGTCTTGAACCGGTAACCCAATTTGTCCAACCTTTTTGATTCCCATCATGATCCCTCCCTTTTTTGTTATTATTTTCATTTTGCGCAATTGATTCCAAAATATCTATTTTTCACTGTGTTTTTTGTTTCACGTGAAACAGCGGGGGGCATGCGTGTTAAATCATTGTTTTCATGGATGTTTATTGTTAACATGGTTTCTGTTGGTTTAAATGGAAATGGTAGAGAGGAGGCGAACGTAATGAGTGAAAATCAAAAGGATGAGCTGGAAAGAAAAGTTGGATATGAAGGGTTTGTGCTTCTTCTTTCACTCATCTTTATTTCCATCTTTATCACGACCTCATACGAGATACCGAGCAATCTGTTACTGATCATTCTTTTTTTCATTGGCAGCGGCTATTATTCTATTAGGCTTGTGAGCAAAGGTCTGTTGAGAAAAAAGAGGGGACTTGGCTTTAAAGCCGGGTTGTTTGCCTTTGTCGTTTGGATGGCATTATCTTTTCTGTTTCATGACATTTCTTATCCATTTACTTTGGAAGGGTTATCATTTCAAATATTGATGTTTTTTCTTTTCTACATTCCTTTCTTTTTTATCTTTCAATTTGCTTTTAAGATTTCAAACATTCAAGAAAGAAAACAATAAAAAAAGCTGGAAATTCCAGCTTTTTTACTTATTCTCTTTCTCACGCTTCACCAGCATTTCCGTAATCAAATCAACCTGTTTGCTGACAGAGATCGGATCGTATGGGTAGAACGTGTCAAAGTCGTTGATAAAGACACGATTGTTTTTGACGGCGTCAAGGTTTTTCCAAATGGAAGACTGCTTGAGCTTGTCCAGCGTCTTGCTGTCGCCGTTCGGGTTATAGTCTGTTACAAACATGTAGTCGGCAGCATATTCAGGTACGACTTCCAAGGATAGTTCTTTGATGTCGCCTTTTTTGAAGATGTCCTTTTGAATCTTTTCAGGCGCTTTTAAGCCGAGCGCGTTGTACACGGCTTGGCCTCCGCGGCCGCCGTTGTCATTGAACACCCAGAATTGTCCTTTTTCTGTGTTTTCATAAATACCGAAAGTAGCCTTTTTATCGACGACTTGAGCGATTTTTTTCCTTGCTGATTTCGATTTCTGTTCGAAATCGGCAAGGAATTGTTCAGCTTCTTCTTTAGCTCCTGCAATGTCGCCAAACATCTTAACGGTTTCCTGAACATTTTTCGCCGTATTATAAGGAATCACAACGGTCGGTGCGATTTTGGACAGTTTGTCGTAATTTTCATCGTTCATGACAACAATTAAATCAGGCTTCAGTTTCATGACTTTTTCCACATTAATTGGGTCGCCTAAATCTGTCACATCTTTCATGCGGTCTTTTAAAAACGGATTGGAGAAAGACCACGAGCCGGAGCCGACGACATTGGCGCCGACCGTGAACAGTTCACCGGCATAAAAGTCTGTCACGATGCGCTTTGGATGTGTTGGAATGTCTACTTTTCCACGCGTTGATTGATATGTTCTTGTCGTTTCTTCAGACGCTTTTTCTTTGTTGCTGCTTGACGAATTGCCGCCTCCACAGGCGCTGATCACGATACACAACAGCATAACTAAACCGATTATCAATAAGTTCTTTTTCACTTGACCCTCCTGTTGATATAAAGCATATGAAATTATCTAAGTGATAATGATTCGCATTATCAATGTAAATATAGCAAATGAATCCCTCTTTCGTCTATCACTTTTTTTGCTAAGTATGATTAGTGCTGTTTTGGTTAATTTGTTACTATAAACAGAAAAAGGATTGATGAAGTATGGCAGAAACGAACCCGGTGATCAAAAAACTGCAGTTCAAGGATAATGGACAGCCTGTACTGATCGTGAATCCGCCAGAGGCATACAGCGGCATCATGGCTGAATTTCAAGGCCATGTCGATCATCAGGCCGAAGCTGACCGGTACGATTTTGTTCAGGTATTCGCAGCGACCAACGCAAAGTTGCAGGCTTTAGCTAAAGAGGCTGAGCGTCATCTGGCGGAAGACGGACTGTTTTGGCTTTGCTACCCGAAAAAATCTTCGAAAGTCTACAAAGGATCGGACTGCAGCCGCGACACAGTAGCCGGACTGCTTGCGGACCAAGGCTATGAACCGGTTCGGCAAATTGCAATAGATGAAGATTGGTCTGCGCTCAGATTTCGCAAGACGGAAAACATTAAAACGATGAAGCGCAAATTTGCCGTGACGGAAAAAGGTAAACAGCGTACAGATCAAGAATGATCATATATGTCTCTTTTCAGAGAGGCAGATGATTCAGCTTGTGAACGAAAGTACACAAAAAAGAAATAATATTATGTTCAATGTTTCACAAACTTTTTGTATAATGAATCTAATCTTTTAAAATACCATAGAAAAGAGGTATGCAGTATGAAGAAATGGGCATTTGTATCAGACTTTGATGGGACGATTTCCAAACAGGATTTTTACTGGATGGTCATTGATAAATATTTTCCGGAAGGCCGTGAATTGTTCAAGAAGTGGAAGGCCGGAGAATTAAAAGATATCGAGTTTTTGGGAACCGTTTTTGCTTCAATTCATCAAAGCGAGCAAAAAATCATTGATGACATTCATTCCATACCAATTGATGAATATGTGCCAGACTTCATTCAGCATGTCCAGAAAAACGGCGGCGATTTCTACATTTTAAGCGCCGGCACGGATTATTACATTCATTATATTTTAAAGAAATACGGGATTACAGACGTTGAGGTCTTTTCAAATAAAGGCTTTTTTAAAGAAGACAATGTTCATTTGGACATTGATGAGAATCATTGGCATTACTCTGAGCGCTATGGGATTGATAAATCAAAGGTCATTCAGAAGCTGAAAGAAGAGTACGAGACGATTTATTTTGCAGGTGACAGTGAACCGGATTCCCACCCGGCTAAATTTGCGGATGTAACATTTGCAAAGGATGTGCTCCAGGATTTGCTTCGTCAGCAGGGGGTGCCATTTGTAGCCGTTGAAACATTTGAAGACATTGAACAGTATCTTAAAGAAAAAGGGCGGATCGTCTAATGCCGCGCCAGGTTACCAGCATAGCCATTCCCGCGGTTTTGGACATTAGTGAAGGCGTGCTTGGCCGATTGGATGAGATATTGAGAAAGCATCAGTTTGACAAGGCGATCATGTTTTTTGACGATTTTTCCTATCAGCAGTATGAGCACTCATTAAAAGCCGCCTTTCAACATGTCAAAGTAGAAGCTGTTTTGCTGCCGTCCAACCTGGACATACAGGAGCTTTTGAAGCAGGCATTTTCAATCGGGAATTACGATGTCATCATTGCCATGGGCGGCGGGTATGTTGTCGATTGCGGAAAATACATCGCTTTTTCCAAGCGGACCCCGTTCATCAGCATTCCGACGTCGGCATCCAATGACGGGTTTGCGAGCAGCAATTGCTCGCTTCAAGTCGAAGGAAAAAAAACAACCGTGCCGGCAAGGGTTCCGTATGGAATCATAGCTGATTTGAGTATCATTCAAAAAGCGCCGGAGCACTTTATTTTGGCGGGGATCGGCGATTTGATGTCCAATATTACGGCACTTTATGATTGGGAGTTTGAAGAGCGGCAAGGGGTCAGCGATGTAAATGCGTTTGCGTCGATGCTCAGCAAGAAAGCGGTCAACAGCTTTGTCCGTACACCGATGCAGGATATTAAACAGCCGATCTTTTTAAAAGAGCTTGTCAGCTCTTTGACAATGGGAGGCATCGCCACGGAAATCAGCGGAAACAGCGCGCCGATCAGCGGTTCTGAGCACCTGATTTCCCATGCGTTGGACAAAATTGCGGAAAAACCGCAGATGCACGGCATTCAAGTCGGGGTAGCCACCTACATCATGGCTCATGTACAGGATCATCGGGCTGAGCGGATTGAAAAGGTGTTTACGAGAACAGGCTTTTTTCAATATGTGAAAACGCTGAATCTGAACAAAGATGAGTTTCGCGAAGCGATCAATTTGTCGCACACTGTCAAGCCGAACCGCTATACGTACTTGCATGAAGCCGGCTATCGCGAAAAAGCGCTTCGCATCCTTGATGAAGATCCGATTCTGCAGGAAATATTTTAAGCAGGCCAAACGGCTCGAAAAACGCCTTATTTGCTGTAAGGCGTTTTTTCCGTGGGCATCAGACGAAAATGACGGGGAAAAGCTGTGATACAATAAAGAAGGTATGGGTCATAAGTACGATGTTAGGGCTCGATTCTGATCAGGGAGAGTGTAAAATGTACAAACTAATCGCGATAGATATGGATGGAACATTGTTGAATGATCTTCATGAAGTAACAGAGGAAGTTCGGAATGCCCTGTATGCTGCAAAAAAGCAAGGCGTCAAAATCGTTCTCTGCACGGGCCGTCCTCTCGGCGGTGTAAGCCGCTATCTGGAAGAACTGAATCTAAATGAAGACGGCGATTATGTCATCGCCTATAACGGAGCGCTCGTTCAAAATACGCACACTCAGGAAGTCGTGTCAGAGCTGACGCTGGGCTATCATGATGTAAAATCGTTATATGAGCTTAGCCAAAAGCTTGATACGCCGATGCATTTTTTTGATTCTGCTTATTTATATACGCCAAACCGGGAAATCAGCCCGTATACTGTTCACGAATCATACGTCACCAAAGTGCCGCTCCGGTTCCGGACGATCGAAGAAATCCCGAAAGATCTTCTGGCGCCAAAGGCGATGTACATTGATGAACCGGAAAAGCTGGATCGGACGATCGCAGCAATACCGGAAGACGTCAAGGAACGTTATACAATGGTGAAAAGCTCGCCGTTCTTTTATGAAATTCTTCACCCTGCGGCAAGTAAAGGAAATGCCGTTCAGCAGCTTGCCGACATATTAGGCATCGCGCAAGAAGAAGTGATCTGTATTGGAGACAACGGAAACGACATGTCGATGATCGAATGGGCGGGATGCGGAGTCGCCATGGGGAATGCGATCCCTGAGGTAAAAGCTTCGGCCGATTATGAAACGCGTACGAATAACGAAAACGGCGTTGCTCACGCCATTCATGAGCTTGTATTGTCCAAATGAAAAAGCCGGCCCTTCGAAAGGCCGGCTTTTACCTATTTGCGGCGCCATGCTTCAATCCGCCAAATATGAGTCACCCAGTCTTCATAAAAAGACGGTTCATGGGAAACGAGCAAAATCGTTCCCTTGTAGTCGCAGAGCGCTTGCTTTAACGCACGCTTTGCTGATGTGTCAAGATGGTTTGTCGGTTCATCAAGAACAAGCAGATTGCTGTTTGAAAGCATCAGTTCCGCCAGCCGGACCTTTGCCTGTTCACCGCCGCTTAGCGTAGCAAGGGGCTGGCTGATATGCTTTGGCGTCAAACCGGATATCGCGAGCGTCTGCCTGATGTCTTTTTCCGATAGATCAGGAAAGAACGCCCGCAATTTTTCAAGCGGTGTATGATGAGAAGCCGGACTTTCCTGTCTGAAATAGGCCGCCTGTAAATGCTGTCCTGCTGTGACGGTGCCGCTAAGAGGCTTGAGATCACCGAGCAGCGTTTTAATGAGCGTCGATTTTCCGGCGCCGTTTTCTCCGGTAATGGCGATTTTATCGCCCCGTTTTACGGTCAGAGAAAGAGGCTTAAATAATGGAACGGTGTAGCCCGCCTCAAGATTTTCCGTTTTGAGTACGGTCATCGCCGGATTTCGCCCCGTTTTAAATGAAAAGCTGGGGACATAAGAATCTGTCGGTTTTTCGATTCGCTTGATTTTGCTTAATGCTTTCTCCCTGCTTTTGGCCTGCTTCGCCTTTCGGACCCTGTTCCGGTCGATAAACGCCTCTAGCTTTTTAATTTCCCTGTGTTGTTTGGCATATGCGGCTTCAGCCTGTGCCCTGCTTTGCACATATTCCTTCAGAAAATATTGATAGCTGCCGGAGTACCGTTTGATCGTTTGATGCTCCAGATGGAATGTCACCGTCGTGATCTCATTTAAGAAGTGTTCGTCATGTGAGATCACGAGAAAGGCGCGCTTATAGTTTTTCAAATACCCCGTCAGCCACTCAATATGGGCCGCATCCAAATAGTTGGTCGGCTCATCCAACAGGAGCACATCAGGTTCTTCAAGCAGCAGTTTGGCCAACAGGAGCTTCGTACGCTGCCCGCCGCTTAAAGCCGCGACATCCTGATCAAGCCCGATTTCCGTAAAGCCGAGGCCTTGAGCGGCATCCTCAATTTTCGTTCCGATTTGGTAAAATCCTGAACTCTCCAGTTCGGATTGGAGCTCTCCGTATCTTTTCAAAATGGCCTCCAAATTGTCTTCGGCGTCGGCCATTTTTTCGGCAAGCCGATTCAGTTGCTTTTCGATTTCAAACAGCCGGTCGTACGCTTGCTCCATGTACTGAAGGATGGTTGTGCCTTTCGTCAGCTTGGCATGCTGTTCAAGAAAGCCGGCCCGAATGTTTGGCTGCCATTCAATGTTTCCGTGATCGGGCAGAAGGCTGCCTGTCAAAATCCGCAGCAATGTCGATTTTCCGGCTCCGTTTGCACCGACAAGGCCGGCGTGTTCGCCTTTCAGCAGGCGGAACCCGGCGTCTTGAAAGATAATACGGTCTCCATATATATGGGTCAGATTCGTGACATGAACAATACTCATGGTGATTCTCTCCTTCAGGCTTATTTTTTTTGAAAAAACAAGCCATCAAAAGAGAACAGCGTGAAGCCTCGCTATCCTGTCCGGCAAAAAAAAACGGGTAAGGCAAACTACACCTTACCCGCTACATATTTAAAATACAGCAAGAAAGGATGTCAAATCATATCAAACTGTTCCCGAGATGGCTTGTCTAAAAAAGGGCAGACTTCTCCCGTCTTTAAGCCAATTCTCTTTTAAGAACAGTTGATAAGATTTTCATTCCTTTCCACCTCGTTTTGGTCAAATTTACCTTCACAACACATTATATGAAGCGGAGTGCCGGTTGTCAAACCGCTGCCATATGAATTGACATCGTGCAGGCAGTGTGTTATTTAATTTGTGAACAGAATCGAACGATATATGTATATCATATGAGCAAAAGAGGAGAGAGACAGATGGCTAAAAAAGAATTTAAAGCAGAATCCAAGAGATTGCTGGACATCATGATCAACTCGATTTATTCCCAAAAGGAAGTCTTTTTAAGGGAGCTGATATCCAATGCGAGCGATGCCATCGATAAAATCTACTACAAAGCACTGACAGACGATTCACTGACGTTTAACAAAGATGATTACTACATAAAAATCTCCGCAGACAAAGAAAACAGAACGCTGACGATTGCGGACACCGGGATCGGCATGACGAAAGAAGAGCTTGAAGAACATCTTGGAACCATTGCCAAGAGCGGCTCGCTTGCGTTTAAACAAGAAAACGAATTAAAAGACGGGCACGATATTATCGGCCAGTTCGGCGTCGGTTTCTACGCCGCTTTTATGGTTGCGGACACCGTCACCGTCATGACAAAAGCCCATGGCAGCGATGAAGCGTATCAATGGGAATCAGCGGGGGCCGACGGCTATACGATCGAACCGGCTGCGAAAGAATCAGCGGGAACCGATGTCATTTTGAAGCTGAAAGAAAATACAGACGACGAAAACTATGATGAATACTTGGATGTTCATCGCTTAAAAGCGATCATCAAAACATATTCTGATTTCATCCGCTATCCGATCAAGATGGATGTCACCGTTAACAAGCCGAAAGAAGACGCTGAAAATGAATTTGAAGAAGTTCAGGAAGAACAGACAGTCAACAGCATGGTGCCGATTTGGCGAAAAAACAAAAGCGAACTGAAAGATGAAGATTACGAGGCGTTTTATACGGAAAAGCGTTACGGTTTTGACAAGCCGCTCGCTCACGTCCATACAAGCGTGGACGGCGCAGTGAGATATCATGCGATTTTATTCATCCCTGAAAATATTCCGTTCAACTACTACACGAAGGAATTTGAGAAGGGTCTTGAACTGTATTCGAACGGTGTGCTGATCATGGAAAAGTGTCCGGACCTGCTGCCTGACCACTTCAGCTTTGTCAAAGGAATGGTCGATTCAGAAGACTTATCGCTCAACATTTCGAGGGAGATGCTCCAGCATGACAGGCAGCTGAAGCTGATTGCCAAAAACATCAGCAAAAAAATCAAGAATGAGCTGAAAAGCTTGCTGAAAAATGACAGAGAAAAATACGAGTCTTTTTATCAATCGTTTGGCAGACAGCTTAAATTTGGGGTATACAATGATTTTGGAGCTCATAAAGATATGCTGAAAGACCTGCTGCTTTTCTATTCATCAAAAGAGAAAAAGCTGGTCACCCTTGATGAATATGTATCCAGAATGCCTGAAGATCAAAAATACATTTACTATGCGTCAGGCGACTCGTATGACCGAATTGAAAAGCTTCCTCAAACCGAGCTGGTTTCGGAAAAAGGGTATGAAATCCTTTATTTCACCGAGGACATCGATGAGTTCGCCATCAAAATGCTGGCGAATTATCAAGAAAAAGAATTCAAGTCGGTATCCAGCGGCGACCTCGGAATCGAAAACGATGATGAGCAAAATCAATCAGACGGGGACGACAGCCAATACAAAGACCTTTTTGAAGAGATGAAAAAGACCCTGGATGGAAAAGTGAAAAGCGTAAGGGCGTCAAAACGGCTGAAGACACACTCTGTATGCCTTGCCGCTGACGGAGAAGTCACCATCGAGATGGAAAAAATCTTAAACGCAATGCCTGACAACCAGCACGTAAAGGCTGATAAAGCATTGGAAATCAATACAAATCACGAAGTCTTCAAAACACTGCAGGATGCTTTTGAAAACGACAAAGATAAATTCAAGCTGTACACCGGCATCCTGTACAACCAGGCGCTGCTGATAGAAGGCTTGCCAATCGAAGACCCCGTTGAATTTACGAATGATATATGCAAAGTGATGGCATAAAAATAAAAAAGATACATCTCAGCTTTAGGCGAGATGTATCTTTTTTTGATGTTAATGTTTCACAACTTCCTGTCCCCGCACATTCCATGTCATCGCAAAGATGAGTGCTGCGATTGCACATGAAGCGGTTAAGAGCGTAAAGCCCGCATTCCAGCCGGATGCATCGACGATAACACCCATCAGCGCATTTGCCGTCAAGGTTCCGCCCAGGTATCCGAACAGACCCGTCAATCCTGCAGCCGTACCTGCCGCTTTTTTCGGAACAAAGTCAAGTGCCTGAAGACCAATCAGCATAACTGGACCGTAAATGAGGAATCCGATCGCGATCAATGATGCCATGTCGATCATCGGATTGCCGGCTGGATTGAACCAGTATACAAGCACCGCGATCAAAACACCTACCATAAAGACAAAGCCTGCCGGTCCGCGGCGCCCTTTAAACCATTTGTCAGAGATCCAGCCGCAAAGCAATGTCCCCGGAATCCCCGCCCATTCATACAGAAAATAAGCGACACTTGATTTGCTCATATCAAAGCCTTTTTCTTCGCTTAAATAGGTTGGCGCCCAATCCAGAACGCCGTAGCGGACGAAGTACACGAAAATGTTGGCAAGTGCGATCGCCCACACCCATTTATTATTTAATACATATTTAAAGAGGATTTCTTTCGTTGATAATTCCGTTTCAAATGTTTTCTTCGACTTGCTTGAATAATCGTTGCGGTATTCCTCGATTGGAGGCAGTCCGACAGACTGCGGCGTATCCCGGATCAGCCAGTAAGAAATGACGGCAACGGCGATGGCGACCAAGGCGGGCAAAATAAATACGCCTTCATAGCCTGTAGCAGATCCCGTAATGCCTGAGAAGATGGCGACGCCGGCAACGGCTATAGGCGCCATCAGTCCCCCGCCGACATTGTGGGCGACATTCCATATGGCTGTTTTATTTCCCCTTTCGCTGACGCTGAACCAGTGGACAAGGACGCGTCCTGACGGCGGCCACCCCATGCCTTGGAACCAGCCGTTTAAGAACAGCATGATAAACATAATGGCGATCGATGAGGTGAAGAAAGGAACAAACCCCATCAACAAGCTGATGACAGCGGAAAGGATCAAACCGGCGGGCAGGAACATCCGCGGATTGCTCCGGTCTGATATCGTGGCCATCACGAACTTGCTCAGCCCGTAAGAGATGGATAGAGCGGATAAGGCAAAGCCGAGCGCCGACTTTGAAAATCCCTCTTCGATTAAATAAGGCATGGCAAGCGAGAAATTTTTGCGAATTAAATAGTATGCCGCATAACCGATGAAGATGCCGAGAAAAACTTGCAGTCTGAATTTCTTATATTCCGAATCAATTTGATCGTCCGGCATCCGCTCAATCGGCGGTGCTGGTTTAAACAGTTTTAACATGGTATACCCCTTCTTTATTCATTTACTTCTTTTCACGTAAAACATCGAGCAGCCGGTCCGGAAAGTTGGTGAACATTCCGGTCGCTCCCCAATCGAGCAGCCGCTTCATATCTTCTTTTTCATTCACGGTATAAGGATGGACCAGCATGCCGGTGCTTCGAATTTTTTGCACGTATGCCCGGTCAATGCGGTCAAAGTTCATGCCGAGTCCGACGCTGTAAGATTGATATTGTTTTAATTCGGCGTCAGTAATGGCAGCCGGTTTGTCGTACCATAATAATTGCACAAGCGGAATGTTTGGATTAGCGTTATGAATGATTTGTAAGCTTTCAGGACTAAAAGATTGAATGATGACTTTGCTTGAATGAATGTTTGCCCCGGTCAGTTTGTATTGCTTCAGAATGTCCAGGAGCTTTTCTTCCATATGATCATAGTCTTCCGGTGATTTTGTTTCGATATAGTAGCGCGCGCTTCTCCCGAATGTTTGGATGATTTCTTCCAGGGTAGGCACTTTCAGCCCAACGTACTCCGTTTTTGCCCGCTCAGGATATGCTTCGTTAAACCAGGAGCCTGCATCAAGCTGTTTGATTTCTTTCAGCGTATAGTCTTTGACAAAACCCGTACCATTGGTCGTGCGATCCAATGTCTCATCGTGCATGGCGACCAAATGTCCGTCTTTTGTCATTTGAAGATCGATTTCTATGTAATCGCCTTTCATTTTTTGCCCAAGCTTATAAGCCAAAAGCGTATGTTCGGGAGCATGACCCGATGCGCCGCGGTGTGCGACATTTAATAGCTGACTCGGATTGAGCTGCGGCTGGGAATGGCTTGCGGCCTCCGCATGCCCGCTGAGTCCAAAACCGGCGGCAGCGATTGCAGCTGTTATAAGGAAGATGCTGCGGACAAGTTTTTTCATCAAATGATTTCCCCTTTCAAGTCGGTATGCAGAATGTTGGTTTCCGGTTTTTTTTCGCCTCCTTAAGTGACGAATAAAAAGAGAGATCCACAAAAAAACCCCTGGCACAAGAGGGTCTTATTGTGAATCTCCCATTCTCCGTCACTTGTATTAACTTCTTTCCTATCATACCAAAAATGGAAGCGCTGTCAATATGATTTTAAAAATAAAGAAACCTATCTTTTAAGATAGGTTTCCTGATTATTTAGCGGGCGAACAGCCGGTCGATGAAATCAATGTCCTCTTGAGACAGATTGACTTCTGCCGTTTTGAGGTTGTCGATCAGCTGATCTGCGCGTTTGGCGCCCGGGATCAACACATCGATTTCAGGTCTTGCCAAGTACCAGGCCAACACGATATGTGCGATGTCAACATTGTGTTTTTCCGCGATCGGCGCAAGCTGGTTCACTTTTCTAATGTTTTCTTTGAAGCGTTCGCCTTGGAAGTTTTCCATTTCTCTTCTCAGGTCGCCTTCCGGGAACGTTGTATCTTCGCTGTATTTTCCGGCGAGCAATCCGGAGACAAGCGGGAAGTAAGGAACAAATGAGATGTTATGCTCCTGTGTATACGGGAAGAATGTCGCCTCAGCTTCCCTGTTCAGCAAGTTGTATTCGCCTTGGAGCACATCCACCAATCCGTCTTTGTTCGCTTCTTTCAGCTGCTCAAGCGAAAAGTTGGATACCCCGATCGCTCTGATTTTGCCTTCCTGCTTCAGTTCATGGAGCGCTTGAACCGCTTCGTCTTTCGGCGTGTTCTCATCAGGGAAATGGATATAGAAAAGGTCGATGTAGTCAGTTTGCAGACGCTCCAGACTTTCTTCAACGGATTTTTTCAAAAATGCAGGGGAGTTGTCAAAGACAAAATCGTCGCCTTCTTTCTTATGGGCGGCTTTTGTCGCAATCACGACATCCTCGCGGTTGAATTCTTTGAGGACTTCGCCGATTAATTCTTCGGAACGGCCGATGCCGTATATGTAGGCGGTATCTAAAAATGTGACGCCGTTTCTGATCGCTTCCCGCACCAATTCTTTTCCCGTTTCTTCATTGAGATTCGGATAAAGGTTATGTCCTCCGACGGCATTGGTTCCCAAACCAATCGGGAATACGTGCAAATCTGATTTGCCAACTTTAACTTTTTTCATTGGATTCCCCTCCTGAAATGATATGTTGATCAATAAACTTGGCCGGCCGCTTGGATACAGCCGGTCAAGGATGTCCAATTCAACTATACATGTTTTGCCAAATGGATTTCAATGTTGCGCTCTTTACAGTACTCGTGATATTCCTCATCCAGCGCCTGAGATGTGACGATCGCGTGCAATCTGTCAAACGGCGCGTACGTCAGCAAGGTCGACTTCCCGAATTTGGAATGATCGGCCAGCAAGTATACTTGTTTTGCTTTTTCGGATATTTTCTTTTTAATTTCATATTCAAGCAGATCGGAGTTTGTCAGTCCATGGGTAAGTGTTGCTCCTGTTGCCGACATGAAAGCTTTATTAATATTATATTTATCCAATGTTCCCGGATCATCCATGCCGACGAAGGACTGCGTTTTCCGTTTGTAGTTGCTGCCGATGATGATCAAGTTTATATTTTGCATCGCGGCAGCAGCGTTGATAATGTCGAGGCTGTTCGTTAAAACGGTTACATTTTTATTTGGATCAAGAGTTTCCAATATGGATTGGGTCGTTGTGCCGGAATCGATAAAGATCAGGTCATGGTCTTCAATAAAGCGTGAAGCGTAGTGCGCGATTTTCATCTTGGCATCCTTGTTTTGAATGGTTCTGTTTTCAAATGGGATTAAGGCCGTTTTTTCGATCGCCGTTACGCCGCCGTAGACTTTTTTTATGACTCCTTTCTCGGTCAGCTTGTTAATGTCGCGTCTGACCGTGTTTTTGGAAACATTAAAGACCTGGCAAAGCTCATCAAGCGAAACGGTGCCATTGGTCAAAATATATTCTTCCATTTCTTTAATCCGCATTAACTTCATACCAAGTATCTCCTTCTAGTATATTTGGCTAAATATATATAATAAACCCAAAAGTTAACCAATAATTGTTTAAAAAATGATAACATTGGTGATTATTTTTTGCAAGATTTGTCCTGTTCCTTTTTATTATACAATGTTTTTCTAAATCATTTTAAGGTTTTCTATAAATCTTACAAAAGAAAAATTTAATGATTTTGATTGACTTATGGGTAAGAGCGGATTAGAATATAACCAAGAAGTGACCAAAACGTGATAAAGTTGAGAAATTTCTGAGTGTAAACGTTTTATTGCGTTGCGGTTCTTTTGATAAAATCATCGTTCTATTCATTAATTTCTTTTGTAAGCGTTTAATTCCTGTTTTTTGCGAAAATCCGTTATGCAATGAAGAGCCGTTCGGCATTCATACATAATGGTTGGAACCTGCCCCATCTGTACCAGGAGATGTTTAATATTCAAGGAGGTTATAAGAATGGCAGAAATCAGAAAGTTAAGAAACTATATTAATGGAGAATGGGTTGAAAGCAAAACCGACAAATACGAAGATGTAGTCAATCCTGCGACGAAAGAAGTGCTTTGCCAGGTGCCGATTTCGACGCGCGAGGATATCGAATACGCAGCGCAAACAGCGGCTGAAGCGTTTAAGACATGGTCAAAAGTGGCCGTTCCGCGCCGGGCAAGAATTCTATTTAACTTTCAGCAGCTTTTGACTCAGCATAAAGAGGAGCTCGCCCACCTCATCACGATTGAAAACGGAAAAAACACGAAAGAAGCGTTGGGCGAAGTTGGACGCGGCATCGAGAATGTCGAGTTTGCAGCTGGAGCGCCATCCCTGATGATGGGAGATTCACTTGCTTCAATTGCAACCGATGTTGAAGCGGCGAACTACCGTTACCCGATCGGAGTCGTCGGCGGAATTGCCCCATTTAACTTCCCGATGATGGTACCGTGCTGGATGTTCCCGATGGCCATTGCGTTAGGAAACACATTTATTCTGAAACCTTCCGAGCGGACGCCGCTCCTGACGGAAAAGCTTGTTGAACTGTTTGAAAAAGCCGGACTTCCTAAAGGGGTCTTCAATGTCGTATACGGTGCTCATGATGTAGTAAACGGCATTCTCGAACACCCGGAAATTAAAGCGATTTCATTCGTCGGTTCAAAACCGGTCGGAGAATATGTCTATAAAAAAGGAAGCGAAAACCTGAAACGCGTTCAATCGCTGACAGGCGCTAAAAACCACACCATCGTTCTGAACGATGCCAATCTTGAAGACACGGTAACAAATATTATCGGCGCTGCTTTCGGATCTGCCGGCGAACGCTGTATGGCATGTGCAGTAGTGACGGTTGAAGAAGGGATCGCAGATGAATTCATGGAGAAATTGGTTCAGAAAGCATCTGAAGTCAAAATCGGAAACGGACTAGACGACGGTGTATTCCTCGGACCTGTCATTCGCGAAGACAACAAGAAACGCACACTCGGCTATATACAAAAAGGAGTTGAAGAGGGTGCGAGACTTGTCTGCGACGGACGTGAAAATGTGACAGATGAAGGCTATTTCGTCGGCCCGACAATCTTTGACAATGTCACAACTGATATGACGATCTGGAAAGACGAGATTTTTGCTCCCGTATTGTCAGTCATCCGTGTGAAGAACTTGAAAGAAGCGGTTGACATCGCCAACCAATCCGAATTTGCAAACGGCGCATGTTTGTTCACATCGAATTCGAATGCGATCCGCTATTTCCGTGAAAACATTGATGCGGGAATGCTCGGCATCAACTTGGGCGTACCGGCTCCGATGGCATTCTTCCCGTTCTCAGGATGGAAGTCTTCGTTCTTTGGCACATTGCATGCGAACGGAAAAGACAGCGTCGATTTCTATACGCGCAAAAAGGTCGTCACTGCAAGATATCCGGCGCCTGACTTCAATTAATTGTGAAAAAACCGAGCGGCGCGGTTCCCGCGCTGTTCGGATCATGTTTCAAGTTTGAAAAGGAGGCTTTATCCATGAGTCATTTGTTGCGCAAGCCGCAGGCGAATGAGCTGTCACAAGGCGTGAAGCTTGTACACGAAGTGAAAAAATCGAATTCGGATCTCAGTTATGTCGAGTTTAAAGTCCTTGATCTCGCACCGGGATCCAGCTATGAAGAATCGCTGAGCAAACAAGAATGCTGCATCGTCGCGCTTACCGGAAAGATTACCGTAACCGATCATGAACAGACATTTGAAAATATCGGCACGAGAGAAAGCGTTTTCGAAAGAAAGCCGACCGACAGCGTGTATGTGTCAAATGACCGCAAGTTCGGCATTACCGCGGTTACAGAGGCAAGAGTTGCCCTGTGCTATTCCCCTTCTGAAAATCAGCTGCCGACGAAACTGATCAAAGCTGAAGACAACGGTATTGAAAACCGCGGGAAATTCAGCAATAAACGAACCGTTCATAACATACTTCCGGATTCAGATCCTTCAGCGAACAGCCTTTTAGTCGTCGAAGTCTACACTGAAAGCGGAAACTGGTCCAGCTATCCGCCGCACAAGCATGATCAAGACAACCTGCCTGAAGAGTCCTTTTTAGAAGAAACATACTACCATGAACTTGACCCGCAGCAAGGCTTTGTATTTCAGCGCGTCTATACAGATGACCGTTCTATCGACGAGACGATGACTGTTGAAAATGGAAACGTTGTCATCGTGCCGGCCGGATACCATCCTGTCGGGGTGCCTGACGGATACACATCCTATTATTTAAACGTGATGGCAGGGCCGACGCGGAAATGGAAGTTTCATAACGACCCTGACCATGAATGGATTTTGGAACGCTAACAATAAGGCAAGGAGAGGCTGTTGAAGATGAGGTATACGTTTAATGAAGAGAAAGAATTTGACATTGTAGCGATCGGCCGCGCATGTATCGATTTAAACGCAGTCGAATACAACAGGCCGATGGAGCAGACGATGACATTTTCAAAATATGTCGGCGGCTCCCCGGCTAATATTGCAATCGGCAGTTCCAAATTAGGATTGAAGACCGGCTTTATCGGGAAGATTCCGGATGACCAGCACGGCAGATTCATCGAAACCTATATGAGAAATACGGGTGTCGATACGTCACAAATGGCGGTTGATAAAGACGGACATAAAGCGGGGCTTGCTTTCACAGAAATTTTAAGCCCTGAAGAATGCAGCATTTTAATGTACAGGGATGATGTTGCAGATCTTTACCTTGCCCCTTCTGAAGTGAACGAAGACTATATTGCAAAATCGAAGATGCTTCTTGTGTCAGGTACGGCGCTGGCTAAAAGCCCTTCCCGCGAAGCGGTGCTGAAAGCCGTGCAGCTGGCGAAAAAGCATCAAGTGAAAGTGGTCTTTGAGCTTGACTATCGTCCATATACGTGGACATCTGCGGAGGAAACGTCCGTTTACTATACGCTTGTTGCCGAACAATCAGACATTGTCATCGGAACGCGTGATGAGTTTGATGTAATGGAAAATAAGAGCGGCGGCAGCAATGAAGAATCTGTTCAGCATTTGTTTGCACATTCCGCAGATCTTGTCGTTATCAAGCACGGTGTCGAAGGTTCATATGCATACAGCAAATCCGGAGGCATCTTCCGGGCGAAAGCATACAAAACGAAGGTCTTAAAAACGTTTGGAGCGGGGGATTCATACGCTTCCGCTTTCCTCTACGGACTCGTTTCAGGCAAAGATATTGAAACTGCGCTGAAATACGGAAGCGCTTCCGCATCCATTGTTGTTTCCAAGCACAGCTCATCTGAAGCGATGCCGACAGTCGCCGAGATTGAAGAGCTTATCGCGGCTCAGTCTTAAATGAAGAATATGAATAAAGGTGGGATCGTTTGTGGGCAAGAAAATACGTTTAACCACAGCACAAGCGTTAATTAAATTCTTAAATCAGCAGTACATCCATGTAGATGGTGAAGAAACACCGTTTGTCGAGGGGATCTTTACGATTTTCGGCCATGGGAACGTCGTTGGCATCGGCCAGGCGCTTGAACAGGATGCGGGTCATTTAAAGGTGTTTCAAGGCAAGAATGAGCAGGGAATGGCACATGCGGCAATGGCTTACAGCAAGCAGATGCTGAGGAGGAAGATCTATGCTGTATCAACATCAGTCGGACCGGGAGCAGCTAACCTTGTGGCAGCTGCAGGTACGGCGCTTGCGAACAATATTCCGGTCCTCTTGATTCCGGCCGATACATTTGCAACAAGACAGCCTGATCCTGTTCTTCAGCAAGTAGAACAGGAATACAGTGCGGCGATTACGACGAACGATGCTTTGAAGCCTGTTTCGAGATATTGGGACCGGATTACGCGCCCTGAACAGTTGATGAGCAGTCTGATTCGCGCTTTTGAAGTGATGACAGATCCTGCAAAGGCGGGTCCTGCAACGATTTGCATTTCTCAAGATGTTGAAGGGGAAGCCTATGATTTCGATGAAAGCTTTTTTGAGAAACGCGTTCACTATATTGATCGCAAAGAGCCGAGCGAGCGTGAACTGAAGGGAGCGGCGGAGCTGATCAAGTCGAGCAAAAAACCGCTCATCTTGGTCGGCGGCGGAGCGAAATATTCCGGAGCGCGCGACGAATTGATCGCCATGTCTGAAGCTTACAATATTCCGCTGGTGGAAACCCAGGCCGGGAAATCCACAGTGGAAGCTGATTTTGCCAACAACTTGGGCGGAATGGGCATCACAGGTACGCTGGCGGCAAACAAAGCGGCTCGCGAGGCTGACTTGATCATCGGAATCGGCACGCGCTACACCGATTTCGCGACATCATCAAAAACCGCTTTTGACTTTGACAACTCAAAGTTTTTAAACATCAATGTCAGCAGAATGCAGGCATATAAACTGGATGCTTTCCAAGTCGTTGCCGATGCAAAAGTAACGCTCGGCAAGCTGCACGGTTTATTGGAAGGCTATAAGAGCGAATTCGGTTCAATCATCAAGGAACTGAAAGACGAGTGGCTTGCTGAGCGTGACCGTTTGAGCAAGGTAACATTTAAGCGTGAAAACTTCACACCTGAAATTAAAGATCATTTTTCTCAAGAAATACTCAACGAATACGCGGATGTGCTGCAAACCGAGCTCCCGCAAACAACGGCATTGCTCGCGATCAATGAAACAGTTGATCCGGACAGCGTCGTCATTTGTTCAGCAGGCTCTTTGCCGGGGGATCTGCAGCGGCTGTGGCATTCAAACGAACCGAATACGTACCACTTGGAATACGGCTATTCCTGCATGGGATATGAAGTATCGGGAACACTCGGCTTGAAATTGGCTCATCCTGATAGAGAGGTTTATTCACTGGTCGGAGACGGAAGCTTCCTGATGCTCCACTCAGAGCTCATTACAGCAATTCAATATAATAAAAAAATCAACGTGCTGCTCTTTGACAACTCAGGATTCGGCTGTATCAACAACCTGCAAATGGACCATGGAAGCGGCAGCTACTTCTGCGAATTCAGAACAGCAGACAATCAGATTCTCAATGTCGACTACGCGAAAGTGGCCGAAGGGTATGGAGCAAAAACCTACAAAGCGAACACGATTGAAGAATTAAAAGCGGCGCTTGAAGATGCCAAAAAACAAGATGTCTCAACATTGATCGAAATGAAGGTGTTGCCGAAGACGATGACGGACGGCTATGACAGCTGGTGGCACGTAGGTGTTGCAGAGGTTTCCGAACAGGAAAGCGTGCAAAAGGCGTATGAAGCAAAAGAAAAAATGCTGAAATCTGCAAAGCAGTATTAAAGGAGGCACCAGGATGGGCAAGACACAAATTCTATGGGGCATCGCCCCCATAGGGTGGCGGAACGATGATATTCCGGAAATCGGCGCGGGAAACACACTTCAGCATTTGTTGAGCGACATTGTTGTTGCAGGCTTTCAAGGCACAGAAGTGGGCGGCTTTTTTCCGGAACCGGCCATTCTCAATAAAGAGCTCGAGCTGCGAAATCTAAGGATTGCCGGCAAGTGGTTCAGCAGCTATATCATTCGGGACGGCATTGAAGAAGCAGCCAAGGAATTTGCGGCTCACTGCCAGTACTTGAAAGACGTCCATGCCGATGTTGCGGTCGTATCAGAACAGACGTACAGCGTGCAGGGCCTGAATAAAAACGTGTTTAAAGAAAAACCTTATTTCACCGATGAAGAATGGCAGCGGCTATTTGAAGGGTTAAATCACCTCGGGGAAATCGCCGGCCGGTACGGCCTGAAGCTTGTCTATCATCATCACCTCGGCACAGGCGTGCAGACAGAGGAAGAGGTTGACCGGCTCATGGCGGGAACTGACCCGGCCCTCGTGCACCTTCTGTATGATACTGGGCATGCCTACATTTCAGATGGAAATTATATGAACATACTAGAGAAGCATATGGACCGTATTGGCCACGTTCATTTTAAAGACGCGCGCCTCAAGATCATAGAGAAATGCAAGCAGGAAGGAAAATCGTTCCAACAGGCGTTTTTGCAAGGGATGTTCACTGTTCCAGGCGATGGCTGCATCGATTTTAGAGAAGTCTATCAAACGCTATTAAAGCACGGCTATTCCGGCTGGATCGTTGTGGAAGCCGAGCAGGATCCCGATGTTGCCAACCCGCTTGAATACGCATTGATCGCCAGAAAGTACATCGATCGTCACTTGTTGAATGTCCCAGCAACCAATTAGGGGGGCTCTAAATTGAGCAATGGAAGTGCAGCAGTCTCACCATTCAATAAACGAACCGTCGCAGCAGCTTTGGCAAATTACATTGATGCAGGCTCCATTGTCGCAGGATCGGCAGGATTATCTTTATGGGTCAGTTACCTAAAGCTTTCTGATACACAGATCGGACTGCTCGGCGCGTTTAGCGCCAACGCCATCTCAGCGGCAATCGGAGCGCTGCTCGGAGGCTTTTTGGCCGACAAGATTGGCCGAAAGGCTGTCTATACGAACAGTATGCTGGTTTATGCACTGGGGATTTGTTTAGTATTGTTCGGCACCAGCTTCCCCTTTTTGTTAAGCGGTTACATTATTATCGGTTTATCGGTAGGAGCTGATATTACGGCTTCCTGGACGATCATCGCGGAGAACGCACCTAAGAAAAACAGGGCCCGTCATTGCGGGGTTGCGCAGGTCGCATGGGCGGCGGGAGCGGTTGTGGTCCTGCTGCTGTCGGTCCTCCTCGGTGATATAGGCTTATTGGGCAATAAAATCGTGTTTGGGCATTTGCTCGTTATCGCATTGATCACCTATGTTCTGCGAAAAAGGCTGCCGGAATCCGATGCCTGGCAGGGTCAATCCGAATCGGCTCAAGCCGTCAGGAAGCCGAAGGCGTCTTATCTCGATTTGCTTCAGCCTAAGTATTTGAAAAGCATTTTATTTTTAATGGGCGTGTACTTGGTTTGGAATCTGGCTGCAGGTGTCATGGGGTTTTTTATGCCTTACATTTATCAGCAGGTCGGCGATGTGTCAGCGACCATGGCAAACATTTTGCAGATGGGGCTGTTTATTTTCACCGGGCTTGGCGTCGCTTTTATCTTCATGCCGTTTGCAGACAAATACAGGAAGACAGTGTTTGGGATCTCCGCATTTGCAGCGGTGATCGGCTGGTCATTGTTTCTGCTTCCGGCAGAGGGCATGCCGATCCTCATCCTCTTTATCGTGATGATCGGCCTAAACAATGGGGCCGGGCAACAGGCCAATTATCAATTATGGGCGAGTGAAATTTTCCCGACGGAATATCGCGCATCTGCACAAGGATTGATGTTCTTCCTCGTTCGTATTTCAATCGGGGCTTGGAGCCTTTTCGTTCCAATGATCATCTCGAATTTTGGAATTGCATTTATGGCGGCCATTCTCCTTGGATGTGTAACGGCCAGCATGCTCATCGGGCTCTTTTTTGCACCGAATACATCCGGTAAGTCGCTTGAACAAATTCAGGAAGAGCTGTATGGGACTCCTCCGGCTCAAGCTGGGCAAGTGCAAACAAGAAAAATTATGTAATTATTTTGAAGGAGTGGCTATCAATGAAATTACGCATTGGTGTTATTGGTACAGGAGCAATCGGAAAAGAACACATCAACCGCATCACGAATAAATTAGCCGGCGGCGAAATTGTCGCGGTCACCGATGTAAACCAGGAGGCAGCTCAGCAAGTTGTAACAGACTACAGCCTGAATGCAAAGGTCTATCCGGATGACGACAGTCTCATTGCAGCCGAAAATGTAGACGCAGTCTTAGTCACAAGCTGGGGACCGGCACATGAATCAAGTGTTTTGAAAGCGATTAAAGCGAACAAATTCGTATTTTGCGAAAAGCCTCTGGCGACGACTGCGGAAGGATGCATGCGGATCGTCAATGAAGAAATCAAAGCGGGCAAACGTCTCGTTCAAGTCGGCTTTATGCGCCGTTATGACAGCGGTTACGTACAGCTGAAAGAAGCGATCGACAACCGGGTCATCGGCGAGCCTCTCATGATCCACTGTGCGCACCGCAACCCGGTTGTAGGCGACAACTATACGACAGATATGGCTGTTGTCGATACGCTTGTCCATGAAATAGACGCCCTGCACTGGCTGATCAATGACGATTACGAATCCGTTCAGGTCATTTATCCGAAAAAATCGAAAAACGCGCTCCCTCATTTGCGTGATCCGCAAATCGTCATCATCGAAACGAAAGGCGGAGTCGTGATTAATGCGGAAATCTATGTCAACTGCAAATACGGCTACGATATCCAGTGTGAAATCGTCGGAGAAGACGGAATCGTGAAGCTTCCTGAACCATCAAGCATCTCTCTCAGAAAAGACGGCAAATTCTCGACGGATATTCTCATGGATTGGCAGCGCCGCTTTGTAGACGCTTATGATGTAGAAATCCAAGATTTCATTGACTCGATCCAACAGAAAGGCGAGGTCAGCGGGCCGACTGCATGGGACGGCTATATCGCCGCCGTGACGACGGATGCCTGCGTAAAAGCTCAGGAATCCGGACAGAAAGAACCTGTGGCGCTTCAAGAGAAACCGAAATTCTATCAAACGTTTACAACTGTTCAAAAATAAAAACTTTCCGAGGAGTGAAAAGTATGAAATTAGCATTGGATCCATCGATGTATCGCGATGATTTAACTTTGGAGGAAACGGTCTATAAAACGGCGGAGCTTGGCTACGAATATATCGAACTATCGCCGCGCGAAGATTTTTGTCCATTCTATAAATATCCGAAAGTCGATTCAGCTAAAATCAAACAATTAAAGCGGCTTTTAAAAGATTCCGGTGTTAAGCTTTCATCGCTCCTTCCGCTTTACCACTGGGCCGGTCCTGATGAAGATCGCCGTCAGGCAGCGGTGCGCAATTGGAAAAGGGCGATCGAAATTGCGGTTGAGCTTGAAGTCGATTTGATGAACAGCGAATTCAGCGGTTCAAAATACGATCCTTTAACAAGTGAAGAAAAATTTATCAAATCCATGGATGAGCTTCTGCCAGTCTTTGAAAAAGAAGGCATTAAACTCAATCTTCAAGCCCATCCATACGATTTTATCGAAACACACAAAGGTGCGATGGATATGATCCGAGCGCTTGACAAGGACTGGATCAATCTTGTCTACTCGACTGCGCACACATTCTTCTATGACGACGGAAAAGGCGACATCGAGACAATGTTTGACGAAGCCGGCGACCGCCTCACGCATGTTTTATTTGCAGATACTTATAATCATAAAGCGGCTCATGGCCTTCGCTACATCGTCAATCCGCCTGACGCGAAAGTAACGGTTCACCAGCATTTGGACATTGGCCAAGGCGAGGTTGATTTTGATACGATTTTCAGAAAGCTGAGAGAGATGAAGTTCGACGGAATAGCGACGAATGCCGTGTTTGCCTGGGTTGACGAAAGAGCGGATGAATCAAGCAGATTCATGCTTGAAAAGCTGAAACAGGAATTACTAGGATAAGCCCCTGAGTTCGGCGCCCTGCCGAACTCTCTCTTCACAAGGATATTTAGATAAGGAGAATCTAATATGAAGCTATGCTTTAATGAAGCAACGACGTTGGAAAATTCAAACCTAGCAAAAGACCTCGAATACTGTGAGAAGCACGGATACGATTATATCGAAATCCGGACGATGGATAAGCTGCCCGAATATTTAAAAGACCATTCTCTCTCAGAGTTAGCCGAGTATTTTCAGACGCATCATATTAAGCCGCTGGCCTTGAATGCCCTTGTCTTTTTCAACAACCGCGATGATAAAGGGCACCGTGAAATCATCGAAGAATTTAAAGGCATGATGGAAACATGCAAAACGCTTGGTGTGAAATATGTGGTCGCGGTACCGCTTGTCACCGAACAAAAAATCTTAAAAGAAGATATTAAAGCGAGCTCCGTCGAAGTGCTGACAGAGCTGTCAGTCATCGCGGAGCCGTACGGTGTAAAGATCGCTGTCGAGTTTGTCGGTCATCCGGAGTGCACAGTCAATACGTTCAGCCAGGCCTATGACATCGTCATGACCGTGAACCGCGATAATGTCGGCCTTGTTCTTGACAGCTTCCACTTCCATGCAATGGGTTCGGACATTGAGGATTTGAAAAAGGCGGACGGCAAGAAGATTTTCATTTATCATATCGATGATACGGAAGACTTCCCAATCGGCTTTTTAAGAGATGAAGACCGCGTTTGGCCGGGACAGGGGGCCATCGACTTGGATGCCCACTTATCAACTTTGAAAGACATCGGTTTTTCGGATGTCGTGTCAGTTGAATTGTTCAGACCTGAATACTATAAGCTGAGCGCGGAAGAAACGATTCGAACGGCCAAAGAAACAACAGTTGAAGTTGTTTCAAAATACTTCAAGATTTAATACGGGATAGGAGGGGTGAACGTGGCTTTCGTTTCCATGAAAGAACTTCTTCAAGAAGCAAAGGAACATCATTATGCAATCGGTCAATTTAATATTAACGGCCTTCAATGGACAAAAGCGATTCTACAGGCGGCGGAAGAAGAACGGTCACCTGTCATCGCGGCCGCCTCAGACCGGCTCATCGATTATTTAGGCGGATTTAAGACGGTTTCCGCAATGGTTGCGGCTTTGATTGAGGAAATGTCGATCTCCGTTCCCGTCGTCCTTCACCTTGACCATGGCAAAAATCCGGAGCGCTGCAAGCAAGCGATTGACGCCGGTTTTAGCTCAGTCATGATCGACGGCTCGCATTCACCAATCGATGAAAACATCGCCATGACAAAAGAGGTCGTGTCATACGCCGGAATTCGCAATGTTTCGGTTGAAGCAGAGGTTGGCACCGTAGGGGGCATGGAAGACGGGCTCATCGGCGGGGTGCAGTATGCCGACATCGGTGAATGCGAACGCATTGTCAAAGAAACCGGTATCGATGCTTTAGCAGCCGCGCTCGGCTCTGTTCATGGAAAATATCAAGGCGAGCCTAATTTAGGATTTAAGGAAATGGAAGAAATCTCACGGGTGACGGACATTCCGCTTGTTCTTCATGGAGCTTCGGGCATCCCGGCTGATCAAATCGCTAAAACGATCCGTCTGGGCCATGCGAAAATCAACATTAATACCGAATGCATGGTGGCCTGGACCGAGAAAACGCGCAGCATGTTTAAAGACAATCCCGATTTATATGAACCCCGCGCCTATATGACGCCAGGGATCAGCGCAGTCAAAGAAACGGTCAAACATAAAATGAGAGAATTCGGGTCATCCGGAAAAGCGGTATGCACCCAAAAGATAGAAATATAATCTAGACCCGTATCGCCTCACTCACTTATCGAAGTGAGTGTTTTTTTGTGCGCAGTATTTGTAAAGATATTCTAAAGGTTCAAAAGAATGATTGACTGTAATTGATATAATAGTTATAATTTCCCTCATAATCCATTTTGATCAGAAAAGATTTTATTTTCTGAAAATAAATGACAGCAAGACAATAACAAAATCAGGTGAATGCTATGCGGACAAACGTTTTAAAGTATCGGGTTCATATTTTATTTATCGTATTATGTTTGATCGGCGGGACGACATGGGCTTTTCAAAAAGCCGGGTTGAGTGACAGCCTTCCATTTTGGTCCGCGGGCATGCGGTTTATGATCGCAAGCATTTTGATCGCGGCGTTTCTTTTGATACGAAGGCAGTTTGTGCTGTCAAAGGAACTGCTGGTGCTGTCGTTTTTGAACGGCATCATGTATTTTTCCGTTCCATTTGGATCTGTTTATTGGGCCTCTCTTTATTTGCCGAGCGGGTTGGTATCTATATTAGCAGCTAGCATTTCAGTCTTTGCCCTGATGATCAACCGCCTTGTCAAAGGGACACCGGCGACGAAATTGCAGAAATGGGGCATTTGCCTTGCGTTGCTCGGCATTACAATCGTGTTTGGCAATCAGCTGTTGATCAAAGTCGATGTTATTGAAATCGTCGCCATGATTGTGATTTTGTGTGCGATGTTTGGCTCGGCTTTTATTCAAATCAAAGTACAGCAGAAAATTCGTTCGCTTCCGATCTTGAGCTTTAACTCCCTTTCGATGCTGAGCGGCGGAGCGGTATTGCTCATCAGCAGCCTCATCTTTGAAAGCGGGACAAGAACGTTTTCCGGCGTGAGCCTTTATGCGCTGCTTTATTTAGCGGTTGTCGGCTCGATATTGGGTTTTTGGATCAACATTTATCTGCTTAAAAAATGGCACATCTCAAAAGCGACTTCCCACTTGTTTATCTCCCCCGTCATTGCGCTTTATATCGGATTTCTGTTTCTGGATGAAAAACTGAATGCGAATATTTATTTAGGAACGCTGTTTGTCATATTCGGTGTGATGTTCATCAACTTAAAAAAAGAAGAGAGGATCGCGAAAATTGACGATACGAAACAAAAACTTGGCCATCATTTGTCAAAATAAGCACTTGCCGTTTATTTTTGAAGAAGCTGAGCATTTAGGATTGAAGGTCACGTTCTTTTACAATTCAGCCGAAGATTTCCCGGGCAATCTTCCGGCTGTGGAACGCTGTGTGCCGCTGCCGTTATTTGAAGATGAAGAAGAGGCGCTGGAAATCGTCAAACAGACATTTGTCGAATTTCCGTTTGACGGCGTTGTGACACTGTTTGAGCCGGCATTGCCTTTCGCGGCAAAAGCCGCTGAAGCTTTGAATCTGCCGGGGCTTTCTTTCACAACAATGGAAAACTGCCGCAATAAAAATAAAACCCGCAGCATCCTTCAGCAAAACGGCCTGAATACGCCGGTTTTCCACGAGTTCCATACGCTCGCTGATCTCGAAGACAGGAAACTGACTTATCCATTAGTTGTTAAGCCGGTCAACGGCTTTTCAAGCCAGGGCGTCGTCCGTGTTGATGATTGGAAGGAGCTTGAGGAGGCCGTCAGGAAAGTCGAGGCTGTTAACGAGACGGACCTTAATCGATTCGTACACGGCAAAACGGGCATCATAGCCGAGCAATTTATCGATGGGCCGGAATTTGTGATTGAAACGCTGTCGATTCAAGGAAACGTACATGTTCTTTCGATTGGATACAAAGGGAACAGCAAAGGTCCGTTTTTTGAAGAAGGCGTCTATATTGCTCCGGCTCAATTGAAAGAAGAGACGCGCCTTGCGATTGTTAAGGAAGTGACAGGAGCCGTTTCAGCGCTGGGCATTCATCAGGGGCCGGCTCATACGGAGCTGAGGCTGGACAAGGTCGGAACACCTTATGTTATCGAGGTGGGCGCCAGAATCGGCGGTTCAGGGGTTTCGCATTACATCGTCAAAGAGAGCACGGGCATCAATTTTATGCAGCTTGTCTTGCAAAACGCAATAAAGCCGCTGGAGAGCAGCGAGTTTAAAGAAGAGATCCGGCCTGTAAGGACAGCCGGCAATTATATCATTCCTGTACAGGGCTCCGGCACTTTTGAAAAAATCGACGGACTGGAAGAAGTCAAACAGAGGCCGGAGGTAAAGCGGGTGTTTCAATTTATTAGAAAAGGCGCGAAAATTCTGCCGTACCCGCATTTTTCCGGTTATCCCGGATTTATATTCACAAGCCATCATTCATATGAAGAATGCGCAGCTTTCTACCGGGAACTGGATGATGAGCTTCATATCATATATCAAAATAATTTGACGGGTACAATAGGAGGTTAAGATGATCTCGACTAAAGTGCAGGAAGAACAAGCCGTGATGATTGTCCATACGCTCGGTCCCAAAGGCACGAACTGCGAAAAAGCCGGCCTGCTTTGGCTCAAAAACAAAGGGGTCCGCGGGGAAGTCAGGCTTTATGAAACGTTGGAAGAAGCGCTCCCTCATGTTAAATCGACAGAAAATTCAGTTCTTTTAGGCTGCGCCGTTTACCCGTTTTTGCATCAAATTGTATTCGAGAATCTCGCTGACTTAAAGATCATAGACAGTTTTGTGATGCCGACATACAACATGGTTTTTGCCGCAAAACAGCACACGATGGCATCTGACATTCAAACCGTCGCTTCACATCCTGCTCCCGCCCATCTGGCGAAGCTGTTCAGCAGTCAAGTCCAATTTGTCACCAGCAATGCACAAGCGGCCCTGGCCTGCGCTTCAAACGCGGCTGACGGCTGTATCACGACGATTAAAGCAGCTGATGAACACCGTTTGAAAGTCATTCAAGATTTTGGAGAAGTGCCGATGTGTTTTACGATCCACGGGCTTAAATCAATCGAAGGAGGAAGCCGATGACGACATTGACAGGGGACATTGTAAACTTGGTCAACGAGCAGATTGTACCGAACATTCATGAATTACAGACGTACCAAAATGATAAAGGACAGATTACAGAGCGTCGCGAAAGGGCGGAACAGCTTCTGCTGCAATTGATAGAAGACGCTGGAACCATTTATGAAGCGGTTCACCTAACGGCTGCAAAAGAGGCGTTTAAACAGGACGTCTTGGATTGGATCGGACGCGGATTAGAGGAGACGCCGTATTTTGACCGGTTATTGACGGCTTACCGGGCTCCGAATGATCAGGAGACGACCTTTTTTGCGGCGCCGATCGTGACGCCGAATGGGCCACATGCGAAAGGCTGTTATTTTGAAGCCTTTTTGGCCGTTCGTGAAGAACCTGCCATGATGAGGCCGATAGAAGAGGAGCTGCCCCATCCTGAAAACGGCTGCCAATCCCTCAAGCTTCTCGCCGGAACAAAGGGGTTCACGGAAGAAAAATGTATCGTATTCTTCCCGGAAAATGTGAAAACAAAAGAGAACATTACATCACAGACATTCGCGATTTTCTATTTTAATAAGTTTTATCACATTTACCATGAGGATACGCTGAAAAGAGCGAGGGCCATTTTTGAACATGCGCCTTTCAAGTCGGCTCAGCTTTCCCCCGACCGCACATATGAAGCAAGGGTGCTGTGGGGCTACCTTCATGACTATTTTCATCATTGCGGAAAAAAACCTTTTCATCTGCATATTCAGGCGAAAATGAATTTTTTCGCAGGCATTTTAGAAGAAGTCAAGGTCGATTGCCAAGCGATCCTCACTTTGTGGGAGCGGCAATATGACGGCTGGGAGGAAATAATCGAATTTGTTTTGTATGAACGGCTGCTGCGCTATCCAAGCCAGCATAATGCAACGCGGAATTTTGATTCCGGGACAGGCTATTTTCTGTTCAGCTGGATCATTGAAAACGGCCATTCCATTCAAAGAGGAGAAGAGAAACCCGTGTCGCTTGATCTTTCCCGATGCATGGACGATTTAAAAAAGCTTGTGGCTGAAATCGAACAGCTGGAAGAGATCGAGGATGACTCGGCATACAAAGAGGCGGCGGAACGCTATGTCAGACAATACCTGCCTCCCGGGCGTGAAGGCGAGCGGTTCAGCGTTCCGGAACAATATTTCATTGACGAGATCAATAAGAAAATCGAAACCAATCGTCTTCGGTTTGAGCGGGAGAGACTGGAAGCGTGAAGCCGGCATTAAGCAAAATCGGAGAGAAAATGAATGAGAAGACAGGGGTCAGGGCTGTGATGAACGATATTCAGGAAGTCCTGGCCGGCGGAGATCGGTCATACATTAATTTAAGTGCGGGCAATCCAATGATATTGCCCGGCGTGTCAGCCATGTGGAAGTCGGCTCTTGCCAATCTGCTCGACGATGACAGGTTTTCTTCAGTAATCGGCCAATACGGATCGAGCTATGGAACCGATGAACTGATTGAAAGTGTTGTCCGCTTCTTTTCAGAGCGGTATCGCGCCGACATTCGAAAAGAGAATGTGCTGATTACAGCCGGAAGCCAGCAGCTGTTTTTTCTGGCGATTAATTCGTTTTGCGGAATGGGAAGCGGGTCTATGATGAAAAAAGCCTTGATTCCGATGCTTCCCGACTATTCAGGATACAGCGGAGCGGCGTTGGAGCGGGAGATGATTGAGGGGATATCTCCTCTCATTTCGGTATTGGATGATCATACGTTTCGATATGAGCTCGACCGTGAGGCGTTTTTAGAGAGGATGAGGACCGATCCGTGCATTGGCGCTGTCTTGCTTTCACGGCCGAACAATCCTTGCGGAAACATCCTGCCTGGCGAACATGTAGCATTCATTTCAGACGCCTGCCGAGAAGCGAATGTTCCGCTGTTCATTGATTCCGCATATGCTCCGCCTTTTCCGGCGATTCATTTTATCGACATGGAACCGATTTTCAACGATCAGATTATCCACTGTATGAGCCTTTCAAAAGCAGGCCTGCCTGGTGAAAGGATCGGAATCGCCATCGGGCCGTCCCGGTATATTCAGGCAATGGAAGCATTCCAGTCTAATGCGGCGATCCATTCTTCGAGGCTGGGGCAGTATATGGCGGCATCTGTTTTGAATGACGGGCGCCTCGCCGACGTGTCGCTAAATGAAGTCAGGCCGTATTACCGCAATAAATTCAAGCTGCTTAAGGATACGCTTTTAGGCAAGATGCCTGAAGACATCAAATGGTATTTGCATCAAGGGGAAGGGGCGCTTTTCGGATGGCTGTGGTTTGAAGACCTGCCGGTGACTGATGCGGCGCTGTATGAGTATATGAAAGCCGACGGAGTCATCATCGTTCCCGGCTCATCTTTCTTTCACCACCAATCCCGCCCCATGGCGCATTCGCACCAGTGTATACGAATCAGCCTAACCGCGGCGGATGAAGATATCATAAGGGGAATCGATATTTTAGCTAAAATTGTGAAGGATGTATATGAGAAGCAGGTTGAATACTTATAAAAAAACAGGGGCTAGAAGCAAGCCCCTGTTTTATTCGTCAATCTTTCCGCCGCCATTGGCCTTTCTTTTTCTCCGCCTGGCGGTTGTCAAAATCAGAATAACCGCTGCCGCTATGATCACGATCAGGATGGCAATGTACATCACATGTTGCTGATTGCTTTCCTGTTTATCATCCGTCTTGGTTTCAGCTGATTTTGCTGTTAGCTGCTGATGGTTTGTAAACAGCTGATGGCTGTCCGTTTCATTAACGACGGTTGCTGCGAAATCATTGCTGTTTAAAAAGTTGATCATTTCTTTTGTGACAGCTGTGCCTTGCCCTTTAAACGGCGCGAAAACAGCCATCGAGTAATTTGAATCCCAAAGCGATGTTTGAGTAAACGCGATTTGTTTCGTCGTTTCATTCAGCATTTGAAAAGATGACACATCAAATGCCCCGTTTTTCGCCGTCGGAACAGCCAATTCGGATGTTTTTTCCTTCAGCAGAGAGAATTGATCGACACTTCCGATGAAGATGATGTTTCTTCCTTTCATGTCATCCGGTTTGACTTCAGCGGATGTTTTCACTGTGAATGCCTGCCTGGCTTCGCTGCCGAAGGAGCCGACCACAAGTGAAAGTTCATGAAGCTTTGACTGATCCGCCTTGTCGGGCAGGATCATCAGCGTTTTGTTGTCCTGATCTCCCGCGTAGGGAAGCGGCCACTCTTGAAAATCGGCTGAAGCTGATGTGTCGCTGACATGGTAAGACAATGCACTCTGTTTATCGATGAAAATCCACTTGTCACCGTTCCCCGCATAGCAGGGGTTGTTCTCTTTCAACCCTGAAGTGGCAAATTGAATATCGATGTAACGGTTTTTTTTGCAAAAGTTTCGGATCGACTTTTAAAGAAACATGGTAAAAGCCGTTTTTGTCTTCTTTTCCTAAATCGTCAAGTCCGACGGAATGAGGCTGACCATTGATCATGACCTTCAGCTCCGCCTGTTCCGCAGCTAAGTCGCTTTGACGGGCCTGCTTTTGAATCGTCTCCGATTTTTTCATCGTAAGCGAAAGCTTTGCAGGTTGATTCTTGTCTAATAGCGCCGGTGCGGGGTAATAAAAATGCTCGGAAGATGTCTGTCCGGACCCGATTGTCAAATCCCCCGTCCCGAAATCCTCGAGTGTCAGCTTGCCGCCTTCCCGTTTATTATGCTGCTGAAGTTTGCCGATTGCCAGCGTGTCGCCGCTGAGCTGGGCGGCATACGTTTTGTCGGTAATGACGCTGATCTTTTCAGAAAGAACATCATCAGATGATGCAGCTGCAAACAATACAGGCTGTTGCTTATCCTTTGCTTTGAGCATCCGTTCCGCAACCAAAAGCTTGTCTTCTTTTGCTTCGAGCTTTGCTTGTTTCAACAGCTTTTTCACTTTGCCGCTCCAGTGATGCTGGACGCCGATCACAATCGTTGGCCTGTCGATTTTCGCCAGGTCAGATTCACCAAAGATCTTCGTGCTGATGCTATTGTCAACCGTTTTAAGGTAGGCTTCTGTTTTAACTGCAGCTTCGATTTCAGCCGAACTTGGATGGTCCGGAATGACGATTGCCGTTTTTTCCACGGAGCTGCCGGACTGGGCGAACGGATAAGGATAATGTTCGAGCGTCACTCCTTTAGATTCGTTCTTTTCCCCGATATTCAGACGGCTGTCCGGGTAAATTTTGATCCAGTTCCCGGAAGAGTCCTGTGTGACGCAGACGCCTTCATGAACCACTCCGTAGAACTTCAGTGATAGGCTGTGAAACCCTGGAGACGACTGGCTTTTGTTTAGTGTGAGTTTCAGCGTTTTCTTCCCGGCATTCCCTGCAAGCTTAACCGTTTTGACCGGTTCGCCATCAATCTCGGCTGTTAAAGAAGACGGTGAAATTAAAAGGTCTGAGGCCTCGTATTCAAGTGTGAGCTGCTGATGGGCAGAGGAGGCGCCCGCTGGAATTTGATACGTCAACTCGGCGCTGTCTTTTGCCCCGTACAAGGTTAAGAGATCGTTTGTAAGAACTTGCTGTTTGGCTTGTTCCCGGCTGTTTTTCCCGAGGATCGAGCCGTCTACTGTAACGTCTTTGGCAGCTGCAGCTTGTCCCGTCGCCGTGATCAGCATAAGGCTTGCCAGACATATGATGATATATTTCAAAAAAGTCACCCGCTTTTCTTTTGATTGTATCGTTCTGTTTTGTACCATTTAACCTCTTGCTTGAACAGGCGGTGCTTGATTTCGACGAATAAAGAATAAATTACGAGCGCAATCCAAGCCTGCGAGTATGTAAAGTACATCAGAAAAACGATGAAAAAGTTCTGCCTGTTCATTTCTGTTTTTTCGATGCTCAGTGTAATCATGACCTCCGTCATAAATAGAAAGAAAGCCAAAACCCATAAGATGATAGACAAAAAACCGAATGAAAGATGCAGATTATAAAATAAATTGATCACAAAAAGCGCATTTGACATGATGACACCAAAGAAAAACAAAAAATACGTAAAAAAGAAATAAAACAAATCAAAAATAATCCGTTTCCTCTTCAGCTTGAAAAATTGAGCCAAAAATTTCAGGACGACATACTGGTTGCCGCGCGCCCATCTTGTCCGTTGACGCCACCAGACTTTCCACGTTTCCGGCTCCTGCTCCCAAGTGACGGCCGCCGGGAAGAAGCGGATGTGGTAGCCGAGGTTGTAGACCCGGATCGTAAGCTCGGTATCCTCCGCGAGCGCCTGATCGTCCCAGCCGCCCAGCTGTTCGATAATGCTTCTCCTGATGGCGAAATTGGTGCCGGGGATCGTGGCGATTTTGAACCATTTCCATCTCCCGCCCTGTGCCATCCATTGGAAACAAATCGTTTCGATGTTGATAAATTTTGTGAGCAATGTTTTCGCCGCATTGATGACGCGGAATTTTCCCACCACTGCTCCGGCTTTCTGATCATTCATGAGCCCGAGGACAAGGTAATAAACAGCCATTTTTTCGGGCGTGTTGTCGGCGTCATACACACAAATGACATCTCCGCTTGATTCGGCAAAACCGCAATTGAGCGCCGTCGATTTTCCCTTTCCGGCATGCGGAGGTTTGGTCACGACCATTTTAATAAAGTCGTATTGTCTGGAAAACTCACCTACAATGTCGCCCGTCCGGTCAGATGAATTGTCGTTGATGACGATAATCTCCAGCCGGCCCTTCGGATAATAGAGATTCACCATCGCCTTCAGCGTCTGCCGAATCACGACCTCTTCGTTATGCGCAGGAATCAGAACGCTGACCTTCGGAAGATCCTTCACGTTCTCTTTCCACTTCGGCATGTTCCGTTCGAAGGTCATATAGTGGCGGAATCCGCCCTGCATCAGAAACATGTGATACAGAAGCATGACCCATATTAAGCTTAAAGAGACTAGGAACAGAACATTACCCACGGTTTTTTCTCTCCTTAAAGATTCGTTTTTTTAATGTGGCTCTCAAGTAAAGGGTATAGCTCACAAACATGACAACAAACAAGAGCACAATGAGAGAGAGAATCCAAAGCGCCTTTTCCAGCGGGCTTTGCTGGTGATGATCGAAAAACGTCTCAATGGCGCTGACTTTGCTTTTAACTTGAATCGTTCCATCTCCGCTTGTGTGAATTTCCACTTTATCTGTTTTAACGGTTTGCTTTGTCTTTTTAATATCGAGCCATTCGCTGTTCGGAATGCGTTCCATTTGATCAACCAGCTCAGGGAGATATTTCATTCCAAGATAAGGATGATAAAATGCGCCGGCTACTCCGCCTTCAAAATCGATCATTTGAGAGATGCGTTCCTCGACTTTGCCGAGCGGATTTTGATCCGATTGATCAACATAGCCGATGGTCTCAGGATAGAGCGTCATCCCATGGAGTATTGCCGGTTTGGTAACAAAAGGCCCGGCGCCTGACGTTTTCCATGTTGTATCGCTAAGCTGAACCTGGCCTAACAAGCTTGTAAAATACTGTGAGGCGATCTGATAGCCGTGCTCTGACATCGTATAGTGCGGCGCTTCAAACGCGAGCGGATACAGTCCTTCTGCGGTGAGATCTTCAATAGCGTTCGTCAGCTTCTGCCGCGTGTACGTTTCCTCATTTTTTCTGAACGGCTTCAAATAGTTTTGATATGCTTCTTCATTCGGAAAGTTCTGTTCCTTTTGCAAAAGGGTCGCGGGCTCTTTCGCATTTTGCGATGTGATCGGCTGATCGGCTTTAGCATCCCAAAACTCGAATCCTTCACCGGTTTCGCTGTAGCGGTATGTATGGGTATACCCGTGAACAATTACACTGCCGCCCATATCCTGCAGCTTTCTCAGCACGTTGACAAGCTTCGGCTTTTCAGACATATAGACTTTGTCGCCCGTTTCAGGATTGACATATACCGGAATCACAGAAAGGATAAAAGGAATATTTCGTTTATGCAGATAAGCCCCGGCTTGGAGTAGCAGTTTTTCATCCGACATTGGGCTGATATCCTCAAGCCGCAAATATAACAGCGTGCTGTCCGGGGTTTCACCAAATGCCTGTCTGAGCTGCTTAGCGGCGAGGAGGTTGTTGTTGAGCAAATCGGTTAAACCGATGTACACGTTACTTTTGCCGGTTTTCCATGCGAATGGGTGAGCTTTTCCGTCGTCAGCTTTGTATGTGTACAACGCTTTTCCCTTCAAGCCTGATACCTCAAGGACACGAATTCCGCTTTCTAAAGAGGTATCGTGTTCCTCATTTGTGCTGCGAATCTGATACACATTGTCTTCGCTTTTCAGCGAAAGATCTGCAAATTGGCTGAACTGCCCGGCGTTAAAGCCGATCGCTGTCACAGGTTTTTGGAAGGAGCTGATCAGCTGCGCGAGCTTTTTGTTCAGCTTTCTTTTCGTTTGTCCGTAATAGATGACGCGGTCTTTTCCTGCCAGATCCGCAGCTTTGACATCCGCATCATTTACAACGGTCACATGGGATGTAAAATGGCCGGCGATAAGGTCGAGCATTTTCACATCGGCTGATTTTTTGCCGTCCAATGTTGAATAGATGATGAGAATGCCGCGCTCCTGCTGCTTTGCCCCGGCGGTGTCCGGAACATGAAAAACCGCAGCCAGGATAAGGACAGCCGCGCATAGAAGTAATATCCGCTTACAGTTCATTCATCATCATCTCGTTTTCTAGTTCTTCTAAAAATTGCTCAGCAGTCTTTAAATCGTTTTGATATGATAAGTGGCACACGTGGAAGGTCAAGGTGACATACTTGCCGTTTTTCAGCTGGTATGTGTTCAGCTGTTTCTTCAGTTTTTCAAGGACGGCAGGCATATGCTCAGCAGGCGTGTGTGTCAGCAGGATGCCAAACCGCTCTTCGGCAGGCCGGAATTTTTTATCCGTTTCCCGGACACATGATCTGATTTGACTGCTGACAAATTGAAAGAGACGGTCGGTTTCTTTTTCTCCGTACAGGGATTTGAACTCTTTGAAATAATGCATTTGCAGCAGTAAAAAAACAAATGAGTTGCCATACCGCTCTGCCCGCTTGATTTCTTCCGAGAGCTCCAGCTTCATCCTCTGTTTATTATCAAAGCCTGTCACCCTGTCAATTGCAACGAAGCTATTGATCTCGTCTTGAAGGTGTTTGACAGAGCGGTGAAGTCCGATCGCGATGTCATGGATTCTCCCTGACATGAAGGAGAACAGCAAAAGCGCTATTCCCCAGATGACGAGGGTTTGCAATTCCGTTTCAGACGAAGCGTCTGTGTGAAGAAACATCATCAAAGTTCCGAGAACAAACAGGACGATGATCGTCCCAGCCAGTGCGTAAATCGATCCGAGCCATATTCCCGCTGCGATGATGGCAAGTGTGATGCAAATGATGAGAATGGATTCGGACTGCGGGGCTGAGACATAATGGATGAACAACGCAAGAGCTGCTGCTATTCCCGTCATATAAGCGAACATTTTTTGCGAATCATTGAATGTTATTTTCATTTAAAAGCTTCCTTTCGGCTAATAGGGGCAGCAGGTTATCAAAAGAATGCGTATCATTTCCGCTCATATATCCCCCATAATACGTCTCAGACGAATCAAGAATTTCAAAATCATTCATTCGATCATACAGCGCTTTGATGACGTCTTGATCTTCGTTTTGGTTGATGAAAAATAATATCGCCAAAGCGTAGACGGATGGAGATTCGTATTGAACCGCCGGCTTTTTTGTATCGATCGAGTACCGGCCATACAGTTTGCCGCCGGTTTGAAACGTCTGTTTGAGCCAATCCGCTAATACAGCGGCTTTTTGATCCTTCGGCGGTAAATGCCAAGCTGTGTAAAGCTGATCAATGAGATTGACTTCATGGTCATAGGTGTATGCTTTCGTTTCTGTACTGTACACTTTCGGGAGAAAACCGTTTTTCAAAGGGGCGCGGTAAAGAATGTTGGCGTTCCGCCTTTCGGTATCCTTATCAATCACTCCGTTTTTTTTCAAGACGGATAGCGCATCTGGCATGATATAGGAAAGCGTGATATCCTTTGATGCGGATTGAGAGGCGGAGTCGTAAAAGTCCGTCAATATCCCGTTGTTCATGTTGTGCGTTTTTAATGCGGAACCGATGTTCAGAGCGGTTTGTTTATACTCGCTGTTTCCCCATAGAGCTGCCGCTTGATCGAGGCTCACCATGATTCTGAGATCATCGATCAAGGCGTTTACCCCGCTTGCCTGGCCGTTTTGGATTTGCCATGAGACCAGGTTGTTTTTCATAAGGAAGGATTCGGTCAGGTGCTGATATTGCTCATGAAAATGCTCGCCGTCTTTTTTACTGATCAAAAATTCCATCCACAAGCCAAGCGATTCCGACAAGTAAACAGGCTGGTCAGAAAAGCTGGTTTTAATCAGTCCCTGATCGCTCATTAAATGATGGTAAACGAAGTGTTCGGCAGGCTGCAGCGCTTCATCATTTTTGTCATCATCTGACTGATCTTCAGCTTTGATACAACCGACGGCCAGACTGGCCGATAAAAAGCACAGGATCATACCAATCCATATATACCTCACGGGTGCTTTCACGATAGATCACCCCGAATGTTTTTTTGAGAATAATTTTGACTTACTTATTATAAATGAAAAAATGGAGATTGCTAGATTTTTTTGATCTTTTTGGACTATCCAAAAAGAGGACGTAAGTCCAATAATAAAATGTTTTTCCATCAATAGAAGGATTTTCGTATTGATTTTCATAAAAAAATACCAAAAGAAATAAACGGAGGACGTGAATGGACATTATCAGCAAGCTTGAAAGACAAAATGTGAAAGTAACAGAAATACCGAAGTGGGGGTCTTATTTGCGTAAAACGTGGGAAAACCGATTTGCTGCAAGCATGGAGCTTCCGGAAAGGGACACGATCTTGGTGAGCCATTTTTTGTGGCATTTATTCAGCTATGAGATGAAGCCGTGTTTTACCGGCGGACAGGCCGATCAAGCCTTTAACGAACAGCCGAAGCGCGATTGCTTTTTATTCTACCAGCACACGGATGACGCCTATATTTTTGAACACGTTGGAAAACTGACAGCCTCAGATCTGACAGCAGAAGAAGATGCATATATAACGGATAAAGACATGACATGGACATATGTAGTGACGCATGAGTCGGCATACGGGCCGTATTTTTGTTTCACGTTCCGTTCAACTTGAGCGAAGCTGTCGAGAGCGTTGACCGCTTCTACCGAGCCGATCCCTCGCGTTCGCGGCAGAATGGCGGCTACGGCCTCGCCATCGCCAAATTGATCGCCTGAGCAGCACTGAGGTAAGATCTATGCGAAGAGTGTGCCGAACGAGAAGACGACGTTTTATGTTCAGCTGGACTGAACTAAAAAGCATATGGCGGGGGAACGTGTAACAAACAACCATGTTGAAACAACTGTGTAATCATTGGAAAAGCTCGGCATACAGCCGAGCTTTTATCTTACAGTCCAGTTTACTAAATTTTCTGCGTGTCTTTTCTTTCTTGAAGTTCGTACATCGCAACCTTATAACTTATTACTTCTAAATGTTTTAGGTTTTCATTGATTTTATTCTGCACTTCTAATTTATGCTGCATCATCATTTCTTTTCTTTGCAGGAATGTTTCATCGCCTAATTCATAAAGATCGATATATTCTTTTATTTTAGAAATAGGCATTCCTGTCAACCGCAGAGAGAGGATAAAGTTGATCCATCTCAAATCGTCATCATTATATATTCTACGACCATTTGAATCTCGAGAAATATTTCTTAACAACCCTTCCTTTTCATAAAATCTGAGTGTATTTGCAGACACATGTAAGTTATCGACTACATATTTCATTGAAAATGACATCCGATCCGTCCCCTTTCGTTATAGTTACTATAACGAAATGCAGATCAAAAAAATAGAAAAATGCTTTAGTAACCTCTACCTATTAGCAAATTCTATTGTAAAAACCTATATTTGACTTCGTGCAGCAATAATAAACTACATTAGAAGTACCGGGAAATAGAAAATCTTAAAACTGGAGGCAATGAAGCGATGAACTCAAACTATGAAAATGGAAAAAAACTTTTTCAAGAAACTGATGAAGCAGGAATCCAAGCGGTTATTCATGCTTTAAGCGATGTATCTCCCCACATAGGTCGGTACGTTATTGAATTTTTTGGGCAAGTTTTCAATAATCCCGTACTCACCTATCAACAAAGAGAAATGATCGTGATCTCTGCGTTAACATCGTTAGGTGATACTCCAAATCAACTCAAATGGCACATGAACTTCGGTTTGAAAGTTGGGATTATGCCGAACGAAATTATTGAAATTGCTACCCAATGTATTCCGTTTTGCGGCGCTCCTCGTGCTTTAAATGCCATTACCGTTGCGAAACAACTTTTTGCAGAACAAAATATCGAAGTAAATATCGAGGACGAACTACTATATTCTGTAGGGGAACGACGGGAAAGAGGCATAGCAAAACTTCAAGAAATCGACGGCAAACATGGTGAGGCGGTTGCCGATTCACTTGCCGAGATTGCCCCTGTATTAGCTGAACAAATCATTGAATTTGCGTTTGGTGAAATCTACAGCCGCTCAGGACTAAACCCTAAACAGCGCCAACTCGTCACATTAGGAGCCTTAACTGCTCAAGGTGGATGCGAGCCACAGTTGCACGTTCATCTCAATGCCTCCATTCGTGTAGGTTTAACGAGACAAGAAGTGATTGAGGCATTACTGCAATGCTACCCATACACGGGATTTCCTAAAGTCTTGAATGCTATAAATGTTGCCAAAAAGATATTTTTAACATAGTTATTCACCGATAGAGCAAGTTGATAAAAAGACCGGAGTTCACTCACAGAGTTTTTCCGGTCTTTTTACATACTAACTTGATTATTTCATTTTGAGCACTTCCGACTCATAGGACCTAAAAGCATTTTCCATGCCCATAAGGACATCTTTAATTTTCATGTATCCTTGGCGCAACCCAAGGAGTCTCTAGCTGACACAGACCGTAAAGTAGTTTGATAACGTATCAGAAATACCGTAACCACAACGACTTAACGATGTTCCAAAATTCAAACGATCCACTGGAAATTTTATTCCGATACTCACCGTTTCAGGAACTTTCTACAGATGTTTTCTATTTACAGAAGTTTGCGGGTGGTATCAGCGACGCTGGTATTACCCCTAATGGCGAGGATACAATAAACGAGCAGGCCAAGTGGCTGCATCATATCAAGTCGGAGACGGAGCGCATGAAGACGCTCACGAACGATCTGCTGTATCTCACCGAGTTGGACGACACAGGGTCGCGGACGGAATTCAGCTGGATAAGAAGGAGCATGAACCTATATAATATGGGTTAAAGCGTAACTAAAGGGGAGGAACGTGATGGACAAGGAAAAACAGCAATTGAGCATTGAAGCTGCGAGGCTCTATTATCAGTCTGACTACAGCCAGCAGCAAATCGCCGAACAGCTGCAGATTTCAAGACCGACGGTATCAAGGCTGCTGCAGTTCGCCAAGGAAAAGGGGTATGTCCAAATCCGCGTCATGGATCCGTTTGAAGATATGGATGCGCTCGGTGCGATGCTTGAGGAAAAATACGGGCTCATGGAAGCACATGTTGTTTTTTCGCCGACCGCGGATTATACGACCATCACGCATTATCTCAGCCGCTTCGGAGCCGAATACATGCACGGCGCAGTCAAGGACGGCGACATTGTCGGCGTCAGCTGGGGAACGACAATGTACCAAATCGCCCAAAATATGCAGCCCAAACAGGTGAAGGGCGCAGAGGTCGTACAACTGAAAGGCGGAATCAGCCACTCAAGTGTCAACACCTATTCGTCTGAAACGATTCAGCTGTTTGCCGAAGCCTTTCAAACGATGCCGAGGTATCTGCCGCTTCCGGTCGTGTTTGACAATCCGGAAGTCAAACAGATGGTAGAGCGGGACAGGCACATTAAGCGGATCATAGAAATGGGCAAACAGGCGAACATTGCGTTATTTACAGTCGGCACAGTCCGTGATGAAGCCCTGCTGTTCAGGCTGGGGTATTTTCATGAAGAGGAAAAAGCCCTTCTGAAAGAACGCGGAGTCGGCGATATTTGTTCGCGCTTTTTTGATGCGGAGGGAAACATTTGCAGCCATGCTATCGACTCGCGGACGATCGGCATTGAATTGGCTGACTTGAGGGAAAAAGAACGGTCGATTCTCGTAGCGGGCGGCAGCCGGAAAAAAGCCGCTATTCATGGTGCACTAAAAGGCAAGTATGCCAATGTGCTGATTATTGATCAGCATACGGCGAAAGAACTGCTAGATGATTAACGTGTCCAGGAAGAACAGCCTGGATTTTACTTTATTTTCTATTGAACAAAATTTCATATGATAATTTACATTTGTTCAATAATCGGTTATGCTGAAACTATCTTATACAAAGGAAGTGCTAGTATATGACGATTGCAAATCTCATTGATCATACAGCATTGAAACCGCATACACAAAAATCCGAGATTGAAAAATTAATAGAAGAAGCGAAAACGCACCAATTCGCTTCAGTTTGCGTCAACCCGACATGGGTTGAATTCGCCGCCAAAGAGCTGAAAGGAACGGAAATCGATGTTTGCACAGTCATCGGTTTTCCGCTGGGCGCCAACACGACAGAAACAAAAGCGTTTGAAACGAAAGACGCGATCGCAAAAGGCGCGACAGAGGTGGACATGGTCATCAACATCGCCGCTTTAAAAGACGGAGACGATGACTTTGTCGAGGCGGACATCCGCGGAGTCGTTGAAGCCGCAAAAGGTAAAGCGCTTGTTAAAGTCATCATTGAAACGTGTCTGTTGACAGACGAGGAAAAAGAGCGGGCTTGCCGCTTGGCTGTTGCTGCCGGTGCCGACTTTGTCAAAACTTCAACCGGGTTCTCAACCGGCGGAGCGACAGCGGAAGATATCGCCCTCATGCGGAAAACAGTCGGACCCGACATCGGTGTCAAAGCATCCGGAGGCATTCGAACAAAAGAGGACGTTGAAAGCATGATCTCAGCCGGAGCGACCCGGATCGGTGCAAGCGCAGGCGTTTCCATCGTCAGCGGAGCAGAAGGAAAAAATGAAGATAACTACTAAGATCCAGTGCGGCGGGAAGCGAAAGCTTCCTGCGCACAGATACAAAAATGTAAGCGAATACATCCTCAGGAGGATCAAAACATGAAATATCTTATCGGGCTCATCGGTTTATTTGTCGTCTTAGGGCTTGCATGGCTGGTCAGCAGCGGAAAAAAAAGAGTGAAGTACCGTCCGGTTATCATCATGATCGTGCTGCAATTTGCATTGGGATATGTTTTGCTGAACACGGGCGTCGGAAACTATCTCGTCGGCGGGTTTGCCAAAGGCTTCGGGTATTTGCTTGAATATGCCGCAGAAGGTGTAAATTTTGTCTTTGGCGGGCTGGTGAATGTGAATGAATCCACATTCTTCATCAGCGTGCTGCTCCCGATTGTTTTTATCTCTGCTTTAATCGGTATTTTGCAATATTGGAGAATCCTTCCGTTCATTATAAAATATATTGGTCTTGCGCTTAGCAAAATCAACGGGATGGGCAAACTTGAGTCATACAATGCCGTGGCCTCGGCGATACTGGGGCAATCTGAAGTATTCATTTCGTTAAAAAAGCAGCTGGGGCTGCTGCCTAAGCACAGACTTTACACGCTGTGCGCTTCAGCGATGTCAACCGTCTCGATGTCTATCGTCGGCGCCTATATGACGATGCTGAAGCCAGAATACGTTGTCACCGCGCTCGTATTGAACTTATTCGGCGGATTTATTATCGCTTCGATTATCAATCCTTATGAAGTCGATCGAGAACATGATATGGTAGAGGTACAGGAAGAGGAAAAACAATCCTTCTTTGAAATGCTGGGCGAATATATTATGGACGGCTTTAAAGTCGCCGTCGTCGTGGCCGCCATGTTGATCGGATTTGTCGCGATCATCGCAATGATTAACGGCATTTTCAGCGCCGCACTAGGCATATCATTCCAGGAACTGCTCGGATTTATTTTTGCGCCGTTTGCCTTCCTGATGGGTATTCCATGGCATGAAGCGGTGAATGCTGGAAGTATCATGGCAACCAAGATGGTCTCAAATGAATTTGTCGCGATGCAGTCTCTCGCACAAGGCAGCTTCCATTTCAGCGGCCGCACCGAAGCGATTGTTTCTGTCTTCCTCGTCTCATTTGCCAATTTCTCATCGATCGGAATTATCGCCGGCGCTGTTAAAGGACTGAATGAGAAACAAGGAAACGTCGTCGCACGCTTTGGCTTGAAATTGCTGTACGGCGCAACGCTCGTCAGTTTCTTGACAGCGACCGTTGTAGGATTGATCTATTGATAAACATTGAAAAAAGGACTGGTGATCACAATGAGAATGGTTGATATCATCACTAAAAAACAAAATGGAGAAGAATTGACAACAGAAGAAATTCAATTTTTCATTAAAGGCTACACAGACGGCAGCATTCCTGACTATCAGGCGAGCGCTCTGGCGATGGCCATCTATTTTCAGGACATGACGGACAGAGAACGGGCCGATCTCACGATGGCGATGGTCAACTCAGGCGAAACAATCGATCTTTCCGCGATTGAAGGGATCAAAGTCGACAAACACTCAACAGGAGGCGTCGGCGACACGACGACGCTCGTACTTGCACCGCTTGTTGCGGCTCTCGACGTCCCGGTCGCCAAAATGTCGGGCCGCGGCCTTGGACACACAGGGGGAACAATTGACAAGCTCGAAGCGATCAAAGGGTTTCACGTGGAACTTTCTAAAGACGAATTCATCGAACTTGTCAACCGCGACAAGGTTGCCGTCATCGGCCAAAGCGGAAACTTGACGCCTGCTGATAAAAAACTGTACGCCCTTCGCGATGTGACAGGCACGGTCAATTCGATCCCGCTGATTGCCAGCTCGATTATGAGCAAGAAAATCGCCGCGGGGGCGGACGCGATTGTCCTTGACGTCAAAACAGGCGCCGGCGCCTTTATGAAAACCGATGAAGACGCCGTCAACCTTGCGAAAGCGATGGTCCGCATCGGAAACAATGTCGGCCGCCAAACGATGGCTGTCATCTCCGACATGTCCCAGCCGCTGGGGTTTGCCATCGGAAATGCCCTTGAGGTGAAAGAGGCGATCGATACATTAAAAGGGGAAGGTCCGGAAGACTTGACTGAGCTTGTCTTAACATTGGGCAGCCAAATGGTCGTTCTCGCCAAAAAGGCAGAGACCCTTGACGAAGCAAGAGAGAAACTGATCGATGTAATGAAAAACGGAAAAGCGCTGCAAAAATTCAAGGATTTCCTTCAGAACCAAGGCGGCGACAGTTCTGTCGCGGATAACCCTGAAAAGCTGCCTCAGGCTGCCTACAAAATCGACATTCCTGCCAAAGAAGCGGGCGTCGTGTCTGAAATCGTCGCCGATCAAATCGGCGTCGCGGCCATGCTGCTGGGCGCCGGCCGCGCAACAAAAGAAGACAAAATCGACCTCGCCGTCGGTATCATGCTTCGCAAAAAAGTCGGCGACGCAGTCGAAAAAGGCGAACCATTGGTTACCCTATACGCAAACCGCGAAAATGTCGATGACGTCATCGCGAAAGTCTACGACAACATTCAAATCGCTGAAAAAGCCGAAGCGCCGAAGCTCGTGCATACGGTGATTACGGAATAGAAGAGCATGCAGAAACAGCACATACCCTTGGGTGTGTGCTGTTTTTATGGGCCTTTTTTCTCATTTACCTATTTTAATCTTTCTTGTAGCATGAATACGTCTTAGGTGTCATCTTTTTACATGGACGGAAAGGTATAGATAAATAGGAGGTTTTTTTAAACGTGGCCAAACGTATTCTGGTATCTTCTGGTATTAGTGTTTTAATCTTTATCCTTATAGGTATATGCTCATTTATCCTATATGCCATACTGTCGCATTTTTACATGCAATCTTTTGTGACGGGCGAACCTTCCCAGGATGAAGCGCTGGGATGGGGGTATTTGGGTTTGTTGTTTATTTCATTCATATTGGCAATTTTGACAGGCATAATTGGCGGAATCATTTCCTTTTGTATATATTTCAAAAAATTCAAGAAATGGAGCAGTTAAAAGAGAACCGCCGGAAAATCCGGCGGTTTTTAAAAACGGATATTTTGAGAAAACCTTGGGTGTGTGCTGTTTGTTTAATGGCAAGATTTGAAGAAGGTCATTTGAACTAAGCACCTGATGCTATTTCAAAGAACATTGTGAGAAGCTTGAATGGATCAATTCAAGAAAATCCAAGAAAACCAAGTCCATTATCCTATTTACCTATTTTGGATGATATTGTAATATGAAAAAGGTCTGATTTATAAGAACGTTGGATTCAATCGGAGAGCAACAATATACCTAACCGAAATACTGTGGAATAAGCGAATAGTAACGTGCAGACGTTTATTTTCTGAAAAACGAGGTGAACCCGATATGTCAAACCATGCTGCTAAAATCGCTTCTTTGGAAAAAGATATTTCTTCTTTATCTCACAATATAAAGGATACACAAAGCAAAATCGCTGAACTGAAAAAAGCAAAAACAGCTATTACCGGTGAACTTCACACCCTTTCAAACAATGCCAATCTCATCAATCAGCCAGATATTACTTCGCATATATGGAACGGTAGACATACAAATCAATTTATCAATATAAGATCAAATATTGCACACAGCTATCAAAGTATACAGAGAGAAACAGATGGTCTGATTTCACATATTGAGCAAGAGATTGAAAATCTTGAAATGCAAATCTCTAATATGGAGATGTTTCTAAGTATACAAAAACAACAGCTTACAGATATAAAAAAACAAGTCAATCATTGAGGTGAAAGAATGGCAGAAATAAAGGTAAAAGCAGAAGAAGTCAAAACGGCGTTTTCAAGCCTTCAGACAAAAATCAGCGCACTTTCGATAGCAGGTTCAAAAGCCGATATCACTAATTCTTCAATGGATGTAGTGAACAAAATAAAAAAAATCGAAAAGGAATACGAGCAGCTATTAAAAAAATACAAGGAGGCGCTATCTTCAGTTGAAAAGGACGCATGGTCAAACATTAAAGTCCTGATTGATACTGATAAAAACATCTCTCAAAAAATGAAATAAGGAGGGCTGGTTTTCTCTTGAAAGTTTTAGATGTCTCTGAAGTCATTGACGCGATAGACCAATTGATTAAGGAAAAAAAGCAAGAGGAAAAAGAAATCAATGCCATAAGGGAAAGTGTACAAAAAATTGCAGAGCTTGATGATGCATTAAAAGGAGAAGGCGGAAATGCGATCAAAGAACACTTTTCGGTTCTTCATCTTCCCGTGCTGCTTTATTTTCAGCACTTTATTGATCAATACATACAGAATTTAAAAGATATTAAAGCAAAAATCAGAACCTATGAATCAACAGAGGGTTTTGTAAAAGAAGAGTTTCTGACGCATGATGTCAAAAAGGGCTTAACAGAACTGAAACGTCAAACGAATGATACGGTTGATTCGATTAATGACGAATTTGATAAAATCAGCCAGTTGATTGGGGGCGGATCTATCTCTTTGGCATCATTTAATGAGCATATTTCCGAAGCAAAAAAACATGTGAACAACACAGTGTCTGATTTAAAAGAGCTTGATCGTGATACTAATTCTATATTAAAACAATCGTCAAATTCGATCGCTCAGCTTTCCAAGCTCACTGAAAAAGTGAACACTTGGTCAAAGGGAGGCGCGATCCTATCTAAAAAAACGATTAAAGAGGTTGAAAACTACTTTTCTGAAACAGATGTCGTTAAACAAATGATTGACGAAGCCGTTGATTTAGCAGAAAAACAAGACGATCCGACAATGATGGGCAGAATCGCTGAATGGCTCGATTTAATCGGTACAGGAAACGGCGCTTTGGCTGTAACAAAAGGCGTCATAGCCGTGAATGTACTGGCGACGAAAATGCTTGAGCTTGAAAAAGACGGAAAAGGAAACTTCCGTGTGAAAGCCTCTCCGAAATGGACGCAGGGAGCTAACGGAAAATACGATTCCAAGGTGGCTCAGTTTGTTTACAATATCCTGAAAAAAGGCGATCCAAACTCAAGCAAACCAATCAAAAAATGGCTCGGCAAATTTCAAAATAAACCAAGCGGCCTTTTGAGAAAGATTGTTGGGTTGGGGCCTAACACAACAAGAATATCATATGAAAAGATTTTAGAAAGCCAAAGTTTCCTAAAGCATAAGCCAGAGGAACTGAAGAGTTATAAGACTAAGCTTGATGTGAAAGGGACTCTTGGGAAGTTTAAGGATGAAGTAGCTCCCGGAAAACTATTTAAAAAAGTCCCTGGAGTAGGTACCGTATTTTCCTTTGTGACTAATTTTTCTGAATTCATTAATGATGATAACAAGGGGAAGTCTACCCTTGAAATATCAGGACGAGTGGCAGCTGGCTTTGGAATGGATGCGGGAGTAGCAGGTGTGACTGTTGGAGGTGCTGCATTAGGGTCACTTATATGCCCAGGCCCCGGAACTCTTATTGGGGGAGCTATTGGAGCTGGTATTGGAATAACTGGATCTATATTTGTTGGCGACACAGTAAAAGAGTGGGGAGAAGATGCTGGTGAATGGGTAGAAGACAGATGGGATGATATGAAAGACTGGACCGACAAACAATTATCGAATATCTCTGATTCAGTTTCAGAGGGTTTATCAAAAGCAGAGGACTTTGTGACTAGTTGGTTTCGATAGGGGGAATTTAAAGTGTCTAAAATTATATTAACTACTAATGAACTTGTTGCCGCATTGTTATTATGCAGATATGAAAAAGCTGCTGAGGATATTATTAATGAGCAGCAGATAATTCAAGATGAAAAAGACATTGAACCATTTTCAATTCAAGCCGAAAATCTTTTAAAACAAAGAGGATATTGGGATGATGGCACAGAATCTAATTTACAAAAAGGGTTAGAAAACCTGATTCACTTACTCATTCAATCAAAGCGAAAAGTTCGCTGTATCCATCGGAAAAGAGTGTTGATTGTACATCATGTTCAAAAAGATGAACTCATTGTGCAGGAGATAGAAAATCAAAATCATAGTTTTTCGATTTTAAGAAGCAGAGAGTCGTTTTTAGAAATGTTGAAAACATTTTATCATTCATATACGGATAAAAACCCAGAACATGAAATTTTTGAAATGGATGATGATTCATTTGATGAATTTCACGAAGTAGAAGCTGAGGTTATTAAAAGAATGGCGGAGGATCCAAAAACTCACCCATCTATTAGTCAGTTCTCTTTTGATTTTCTAAAAAACAATCAAGAGCTTGATAATATTTCATTTTTTGAAAGCGACTATATTACAAGCCAATCAAGATTAGATCAAGCTGTATTCTTATTAAGAAGTGATGAATTTATTTGGCATTTAGATTATGAGAATATAAAAAAAACCGGTTCACTTTTTCTTCAGCCTGTGGCAGTAAATGAATATTTCGAGAAAATAGTAAATACAATGAATGAGTTTTTTGATTTGTAGAAAAAGAAAGGACAAGTGGATTTATGTTTTCTATAAAAAAAAGCGGTATTTTTTGGATGCGAAGTAATGCAGTATTCATGTTATTAGTGGTACTTTTGTTGATAAACATCCCATATTGGAATCGAGATGACAGCAGTATCTCATTATTTTTATTTATATTTTTCGCGGAATGTTTCTTGGTTTTACTTTCTTTGGTGTACGGTTTTAATACAAAAAAAATATATGTTAGTCCGAGGAAAAAAATATTCAAGAAATCAAACCTAATAGTAGGTACTATTACCGTCATTGCTATAAGTTTATTTTTAAGTTTTGTTTTAAGGGAACACATTCCATACCCAAGCGCCTTATTGTATATGTCTCTTACTATAAATTTCATTATGGCAATTATTTCATTGCTATTTCCTAACTGGGTGATAAAACAGTATGAATTTAATATATATGAAGAGTCAAGTGGATGGATAAACGATTTTTTACGCTATTTCTTATTTATTGCTTGGGCAATTAATTATGAAGTCCAGGTTGTTTTAGCCCGTCTGCCTTTTCTATTGCAGCGTTTAATGGGAATTGTTTTTATCATAGTGTTAGTCTTTTCTATAGCTTCAATATCCTCTATGTATTAAATATTAGAGGGGAATTAAATAGTTATAGGTAAAAAAACCGATTCTTTTCTCTGAGCAGCAATTCATTCTTTTGTGTTAACAGCTTTATAAGTTAATTAGGGTGTTTCTTAGGGCTGCGATTATTACAGCCTCTTTTTCATGTCTTTTTGAAATCAGTCATGATTCGCGTATAATCACATTCATAACACCATCATTCACTGGAAATCATATGACCAAAAGGAGTTCATGCATGAACAAAGCCAGTTTTAAAGACTATGCATTAAGCGGTGATATTACGAAAGCGCTCGATCATTTAGGGTATAAGCAGCCGACTGCGGTGCAAAGCGAAGTGATTCCCGCGGCGCTTAAAAAGCGGGATGTTGTGGTGAAATCGCGAACGGGGAGCGGGAAGACGGCCGCGTTCGGAATTCCGCTTTGTGAGCTGACAGAATGGGAAGAGAACAAACCACAAGCTTTGGTTTTGACACCGACGCGCGAGCTTGCCGCTCAGGTTAAGGAGGATTTGACGAACATCGGCCGCTATAAAAGAATAAAAGCAGCGGCTGTTTACGGGAAATCGTCCTTTGAACGGCAAAAAACAGAGCTCAAGCAAAAATGCCATATCGTTGTCGGGACACCTGGACGCGTATTCGATCACATTGAAAAAGGGACCTTTCCATTAGAAAAACTGAAATACCTTGTCATCGATGAGGCCGATGAAATGCTGAATATGGGATTTATCGATCAAGTAGGAGCGATCATCCGCCATTTGCCTGAAGAACGGCTGACGATGCTGTTTTCAGCAACTTTTCCGGAGGATGTGGAGCATCTATCCCTTCAATATATGAAAGATCCTTTGAAAATCGAGATTCAAGCAGGCGGTACGACAACTGCAGATATCGAGCATCAACTGATCTTTGTAAATGAAAATGATTCATTTCCGCTTTTAGTGGATCTGTTCATTGTTGAGAATCCGGACAGCTGCATCGTCTTTTGCCGCACACAGGAGCAAGTGAATGAGTTGCAGCGGCGCTTAGCCGGTTTGGGTTATCCGTGCGCGAAAATTCACGGCGGCATGCCTCAGGAGGAACGTTTTGCCGTGATGAACCGCTTTAGACGGGGAGCGTTCCGCTATTTAATCGCGACAGATGTGGCGGCAAGGGGCATCGATATTGAGAACATCACACATGTTATCAACTATGAGCTGCCATTAGATCAAGAAAGCTATGTGCATCGTACCGGCAGAACAGGCCGAGCCGGCAGCCGGGGAAAAGCGATTACGCTTGCCAGCCCGCGTGAAAAAAGGATGATCGCTGACATTGAAGACTATATCGGTTTTTCCATTCCTATTATTGAGGCGCCGTCAAAAGGAGAAATTGCACGGGCAAAAGCGGCGTTTCAAAAGAAAATCAATAGGAAGCCTGAGCTTAAACAGGACAAGAGCGAATCGTTAAATAAAGAAATTATGAGGCTCTACTTTAACGGGGGAAAAAAGAAGAAGCTGAGAGCTGTTGATTTCGTTGGGACGATTGCTAAAATTGACGGCGTCTCCGCTGAGGATATTGGGATTATCACGATACAAGAGCAAGGTTCATTCGTTGAAATTTTAAACGGCAAAGGACCGCTCGTCTTAGAAGCGATGAAAAACACAACCGTGAAAGGGAAATTGCTGAAAGTGCATAAAGCGAGGAAATAAACTTAGGCTGCCGACTTTGTCGGGAGCTTTTTTGTTCGTAATAAACCTTGGATAAGCAGCATATGATGAATTGTCAAAAAATGAAAGCGCTTCAAAAGAAAGGAGAACAAATGAATATGAGAAAGTGTTTCATCCAAGTCCTTGCATTGCTTTTCATCATGGCTGCATGTTTCGCGCCAAACCAAGCTTCTGCACAAACTCAAAAACCTGTATTTTCAGAAGTGGCGGTTCACGATCCATCCATTATTAAAGCGAATGGCACGTACTATGTCTTCGGCTCCCATTTAGCTTCGGCCAAATCGACGGACCTCATGAAATGGACGCAAATTTCCTCGAGTGTCCACGACGGCAATCCTCTGATTCCGAACGTATATGAAGAATTAAAAGAGGCCTTTGAATGGGCTGAATCTGATACGTTGTGGGCGCCTGATGTCACCCAGCTTGAGGACGGCAAGTTTTATATGTATTACAACGCCTGCCGCGGGGATTCTCCGAGATCTGCGCTCGGACTTGCTGTCGCGGACGACATTGAAGGCCCATACAAAAATAAAGGCATTTTCCTAAAGTCGGGAATGGACGGGATCAGCAATGACGGCACGCCTTATGACGCGACAAAGCACCCAAATGTCGTCGATCCGCATACATTCTTTGATCAAAAAGGAAAGCTGTGGATGGTGTACGGTTCCTATTCCGGGGGAATTTTTATTTTAGAAATGGATAAGAAAACCGGACTTCCGCTTCCGGGACAGGGGTACGGCAAAAAGCTGATCGGAGGCAATCACAGCCGGATTGAAGGCGCATACATTCTCTACAATCCTGAAACACAGTATTACTACCTGTACATGTCCTTCGGAGGGCTTGCCGCTGACGGCGGGTACAACATTCGCGTCGCCCGCTCAAAAAACCCTGACGGCCCTTATTATGACGCAGAAGGCCATGCGATGATTGACGTCCGCGGCAAAGAAGGAACGTTTTTTGACGATCGCTCAATCGAACCGTACGGTGTCAAACTGATGGGGAATTTCTCATTTAGCAATCAAAACGGCTATGTATCGCCGGGCCATAACTCTGCCTTTTACGATGAAAAAAGCGGCAAATCGTATTTATTCTTCCACACCCGCTTCCCGGGACGGGGCGAGGAGCACGAAGTCCGCGTCCACCAACTGTTGATGAACAAACAAGGCTGGCCGGTTGCCGCCCCTCACCGCTATGCCGGAGAGAAGCTCGACAAGGTGAAAAAGTCAGATGTGATTGGCGCCTACGAATTGGTGCGTCATGGAAAAGACATATCTGCAGATATTAAAGAATCGAAAGAAATCCGCTTAAATCAAAACGGCAAAATAACCGGCGCAGCGGCCGGGACGTGGAAGAACACGGGAGACAACAAAATCGAACTCAAGCTCGACGGAAAAACATATGACGGTGTATTTTTGCGCCAGTGGGATGCAGCTTCTGAGCGGAAGGTGATGACGTTTAGTGCGTTGTCTCATGAGGGAGATGCGGTTTGGGGGAGTAAATGATGTGATTAAAAGTGACCTCTGTTCTGGAGGTCATTTTTATCTTAATCCCTTTCATTTTGACGAATCATTTCCAATTCGATAACATGGAAATAAATTGTTCACGAAGTGTAATATCAAACGAAAAGGATGAGACGCAATGTGTACAAGTATCACGTTGACGACTGCGGGTCGGGAGCATTTATTGGCGAGGACGATGGATTTTGATTTTGAGCTTAACGGGGAAGTGCTGTTGCATCCGCGTCGCTACAAATGGAAAAGTGAAGCAGACGGCAGCGAGCATCCCGGTCGGTATGCGTTTATCGGGATGGGCAGAAGGCTCAATAATGCGCTGTTTGCCGATGGTGTGAATGAAAAAGGATTGTCTTGCGCGGCGCTTTATTTCCCGGATTATGCTGTGTATGAAAGCGAGACGAAAGAGCAATGCCGCAATCTTGCGCCGCACGAATTTGTGACATGGGTGCTGTCGGAATGCGGCGATTTGGAGGAAGTGAAAAAAGCGGCTGTTTCCGTAAACATTGTTGAGAGAGAGGTCAGCTTGCTCAGTACGGTGACGCCGCTTCATTGGCTATTAACGGACCGCTCCGGTGCGAGCATCGTTGTTGAACCGGCGGCCGGAGGGATTCAAATTCATGATAATCCGGTCGGCGTGCTGACGAACAGTCCGGATTTTCCTTGGCATTTGACCAATTTGCGCAATTATATCGGTCTTCAGCCGGGACAGTTTGCCGCGAAAAAGATGGGAGACCTGACGCTGTCGGCTTTTGGCCAAGGTTCCGGGCTGTCCGGATTGCCGGGAGACTTTACACCGCCATCCCGTTTTGTCAGGGCAGCAGTTTTGAAAGAGCACATGAAGCCCGTGTCCGACGAAACAGAAGGCGTTTCTGCCGCGTTTCATATTCTCTCCCATATGAATATTCCCAAAGGGATTGTCATAACTGACAATGGCGAAGACGATTACACCCAATATACGTCGGTGATGTGCAGCGAGACGTGCAGCTACTATTTTCACCATTATCAAAACAGGCAGATCCAAAAGGTTTGCATATTACAGGAAGACCTGGACAGCAACGAAATAAAGGTGTTTCCGCCAAAGCAGGAAGAGACGTTTCATTCTCTTCAATCATAAACGAAAGAAGGAACAATATTGCAAAACAAAGCAGCAAACAGACTCATTTTATTAGGCATTAGCTTACATAGCATATATTGGTTGTTTATATTATTTTTGTTTTTTCATTTCAAACATCAATTTGACGTTTATGCCGTTTGGAATCCGAATGTCACGGACGGATATATGGAGGCTGGGACTTTCGTGGCCGCGCTGAAGTTGATGATCTACTCAGGCACGTTGTTTAATTTGGCTCTCTTGTTCATTTTGAGCTTGTTGATTGTAATTTTAGTACAGTCGGTCATTTTTATTGCCCTGGAAATCACCGCTTACGTGAAAATCAAAAAAGATCCGTTTTCTCCATGGGGCTCTTTTATTTTAGCGATGGGCATTAAAAACATTTTCACAAACTTATCAGGGATTCCGTTCATGGCCGCCGGATTCATTCTTCATAAGCAGCAGGAACCGAAAGACGCAGTTGCACAGCCGGCAGCGCGAAGGAAAGCAAGGCGAAGCCCTGCATTGCTTATGAAAAAGGCGGCGAAAGCTAGAAAACATAGAAATAAAGGTATAAAGTCTTAGTTTCTAGTTTACGTGTATTCTATTTTTTATGAGACATTTGTAATGAAAGCGTTGACATGAACAAAAACAGGTGCTACAGTATAGTTACAAACTAATATCAGCAAGTTTCTTAAGGATTGTTACTGCTTTTGCAGGCAAAACCTAAGTTGCGTACAGCTTTCTGGGACATCGTCCCGTTCAAGCCGGCGTAATTTAGGTTTTTTTTATACCCTAAATGAGGAGGTGATGTGAGATTCCGAGGATTCATTGCGGTTCCAAGCCAATAAAAAAGCCGGGTGAAGGCGGCCACCTTCAGTCCGGCAGATTCCCCCAAAAGAGGAGGTACTCATATGGATTATAATAAAGTATCGAAGGACATTTTACAACTCGTGGGCGGTGAAGAGAACGTACAGAGCGTGATTCACTGCATGACAAGACTGCGTTTCAACCTTTATGACAATGCGAAGGCAGACCGCGCGAAACTGGAAAGTCTTCCGGCTGTAATGGGCACCAACATCAGCGGCGACCAGTTTCAGATTATCGTTGGAAATGATGTGCCTAAAGTTTACAAAGCGATTATCGAAAACAGCGGACTGAGCGAGGGAAAGGCTGGCATGCAGAAAGCAGAAGGAAAGACAAATGTGATGAGCGCCATCTTTGATGTCATTTCCGGCGTATTTACACCGATTCTGCCGGCGATCGCCGGTGCGGGTATGATCAAGGGGATTATAGCGTTAGCCGTGACGTTCGGCTGGCTGAGCGAGAATAGCCAGGCGCACACTATTCTGACTGCTATCGGCGACGGTGCGTTCTACTTCCTGCCTTTATTGCTTGCGGTCAGTGCAGCGAAAAAATTCGGCAGCAACCCTTATGTTGCTGCGGCGATCGGAGCGGCGATTCTGCATCCCGATCTGACAGCGCTCCTCGGTTCAGGGGAAAGCATTTCCTTTATCGGATTGCCTGTAACCGCTGCCACGTATTCGTCGACGGTGATTCCGATTTTGCTTGCCATCTGGATTTCATCTTATGTAGAAAAATGGATTGATAGAATCACCCCGACTTCTTTGAAACTCATCTTTGTTCCGACTTTCACCCTGCTGATTGTCGTGCCCGTTACATTGATCACGGTCGGTCCACTCGGAGCGATTATCGGAAACTATCTATCTGTCGGTGTGAATTATTTATTCCAGCATGCTGGCCTCATTGCAATGGTTCTGTTGGCCGGAACGTTCTCTCTCATCATTATGACGGGAATGCACTACGCGCTGGTGCCAATTATGCTTAATAATATTACTCAAAACGGATACGACTACTTGATGCCGGCCATGTTTCTGGCCAATATGGGGCAGGCGGGCGCGTCATTCGCAGTCTTTTTACGCTCAAGAAATAAGACGTTCAAATCGTTGTCGATGACGACAAGCATCACGGCGTTGATGGGAATCACGGAGCCGGCGATGTACGGTGTCAACATGAGGCTGAAAAAGCCGTTTGTCTCAGCGCTTCTCGGTGCAGCCGTCGGCGGTGCTTTTTACGGTGTCACAGGCGTTGCATCCTACATTGTTGGAGGCAACGCCGGATTGCCTGGCATTCCGACATTTATCGGCCCTACATTCGTTCAGGCGATGATTGGCCTTGTTATAGCGTTTTTTGCAGCGACGATTATCGCTTATCTGCTAGGGTTTGAAGATGTGCCTTCACAGGAAGATGAAGTTCAGGCTAAAGACGAACCTCAAGGCAACGCGGCCGCCGAAGAAATTATTCAAAGCCCGCTGAAAGGCGAAGTCAAAGCATTGAGTGAAGTGGATGATGCGACATTTTCAGGAGAAGTCATGGGAAAAGGTGTTGCCATTGAGCCAGAAGAAGGCAAAGTGGTGTCGCCTGTATCAGGCACGATCACGACCGTTTTTCAAACGAAGCACGCCCTCGGCATCACTAGCGACAATGGGGCAGAAATTATTATTCATATCGGAATCGATACGGTGAAATTGAACGGTGAGCACTTTACCGTGCATGTCAATAAAGGAGACGCTGTAAAGCCGGGAGACCAGCTTGTCTCATTTGATATGGATGCGATTAAGGATGCGGGCTATCAGTTAATCACGCCGGTTATCATCACAAATACGGACCGGTACCAGTCGATCAAGCCTTTGAAAACAGATGAAAGCGTTGACATTGAGGAAGCGCTGATCGCGCTGGCGTAGAGAGAGGAAAGCTCGACAAATTTGGATGAGGTGAAAGGATATGACTGAACAAACGAAAAAATTCCCTGATGGTTTTTTATGGGGCGGAGCGGTTGCCGCAAACCAAGTAGAAGGCGCCTATAATGTCGGCGGAAAGGGGCTCTCGACAGCTGATGTGTCGCCGAACGGGGTCATGTATCCATTCGATGAGTCGATGGAGTCATTGAACCTGTATCACAAAGGCATCGATTTTTACCACCGCTACAAAGAAGACATCGCTCTTTTCGCCGAAATGGGATTTAAAGCGTTTCGAACATCGATTGCCTGGACGCGGATTTTTCCTAACGGTGATGAAAGTGAACCGAATGAAGAAGGACTCGAATTTTACGATCGCCTCTTTGATGAGCTATTAAAATACAATATTGAGCCAGTCGTGACGATATCCCACTATGAAATGCCGCTCGGTTTAATTAAAAAATACGGAGGCTGGAAAAACCGGAAAGTGATCGAGTGCTATGAACATTATGCGAAAACGGTTTTCACCCGCTATAAAGACAAAGTGAAATATTGGATGACGTTCAACGAAATCAACATGGTCCTGCATGCGCCGTTTACAGGCGGTGGCCTTGTATTTGAAGAAGGCGAAAACCAGTTAAATGCGATGTACCAAGCGGCGCATCATCTATTTGTTGCAAGCGCCCTTGCGGTAAAAGCAGGCAAGGACATTATTCCGGACGCTAAAATCGGCTGTATGATTGCCGCAACGACGACATACCCGATGACGCCAAAACCGGAAGACGTGCTCGCCGCGATGGAAAATGAGAGAAGAACGCTGTTTTTCTCGGACGTACAGGCACGCGGAGCTTATCCGGGCTATATGAAGCGCTTCTTTAAGGAAAATGGAATTGCGATTGAGATGGCTGAAGGTGATGAAGACATTCTGAAGGAAAACACAGTCGACTATATCGGTTTCAGCTACTACATGTCAATGGTTGCGAGCACGAATCCGGAAGATTTGGCAAAAACGGGAGGCAACTTGCTCGGAGGGGTTAAAAACCCGTACCTTGAATCGTCCGAATGGGGCTGGCAGATCGACCCTAAAGGAATCCGCATTACGCTGAATACATTGTACGACCGCTATCAAAAGCCGCTTTTCATTGTTGAAAACGGGCTCGGCGCCGTCGATGTTGTCGAAGAAGACGGTTCGATACAAGATGACTACAGAATCAACTATTTGCGTGATCACTTAAAAGAAGTAAGAGAAGCGATCGCAGACGGCGTCGACTTAATCGGCTACACATCATGGGGCCCGATCGACTTGGTCAGCGCATCCACCGCCGAAATGAAAAAACGCTACGGCTATATTTATGTCGACCGTGACAATGAAGGAAACGGCACGTTTGCAAGAACGAGAAAGAAAAGCTTTTACTGGTATAAAAAAGTGATCGAAACGAATGGCGAGAGTTTGTGATATTTAAAATGGCTGTCCTTTACAGGACAGCTTTTTTCTCTGTAGCGCATGAAAACGATTTGCTATACACTTGACTTAGAAAAAAGACAAAAAGTGCGGTGAGGCAAATGTTTAAACTGCTGTTGATCGAAGACGATGAATCGCTGTTTCAGGAAATAAAAGAACGGTTAACCGGGTGGTCATACGAGGTGTACGGCATCGACGATTTCAGCGAAGTGATGCAGGAGTTTGCGGCGATTAAGCCCGATTGCGTCATTATCGATATTCAGCTGCCGAAATATGACGGGTTTCATTGGTGCCGGCAGATCCGTTCCCGTTCCAACGTTCCGATTCTCTTTTTATCTTCGCGCGACCATCCTGCTGATATGGTCATGTCCATGCAGTTTGGAGCAGATGATTATATTCAGAAACCGTTTCATTTTGACGTGCTGATTGCCAAAATCCAGGCGATTTTCCGCCGTGTTTACGACTATAATACGGAGCCTGAGATTCTGAAGAAAGCGTGGTGCGGTGCAACCGTTGATCCCGAGCAAAACCGCGTCAGCAATAAGGCGGGGTCGATCGAGTTGACGAGGAATGAAATGTTCATTTTAAAACAATTGATCGACCAAAAAAACAAAATTGTCAGCAGGGAAGAATTGATGAGAAGCTTATGGAACGATGAGCGTTTTGTCAGCGATAACACGCTGACGGTCAACGTAAACCGTTTGAGAAAAAAACTGGATACCTTGAACTTGGGGCAATATATTGAGACAAAGGTCGGCCAGGGCTATATGGCGAAAGAAGAAGGATGATGAGAATGCTGAAAGCGTTTTTGACCGAGAGGCGAAGCTGGATCGCCATATTTGTCTTGCAGCAGATCGTCTTTCTGTTTATCGCTTATGTCGATTCATCCATTCCTTTTGCATCGATTTTATATATGACCTATTTGTCTTCATTTATTTTTATCGTTTTTGTACTTGTCCGCTTTCGGAGGGAAACGAAGTTTTATAAAAGCCTGGAAGAATGGGATCACAATCTCGATGTGACAAACATTCGAGAGGCGGAAACGCCTTTCGAAACGATGATTGAAAAAAGCATAGCCGAACAAACGAAACAGTTAAAGCAAGAGGCGGCGCAGCATCGCCTGGCATTGGAGAATGAAAAAGATGAGCTCATGGCCTGGATACACGAAGTCAAAACGCCGCTTACCGCCATGCATTTGATCATGGAGACGATTGACGATCAATCATTAAAATCGAGACTCGACTATGAATGGCTGCGCGTTCACCTGCTGCTCGATCGCCAGCTTCATCAAAAGCGGATGTCATTTATCGAAAATGACTTGTCTCTTGAAGCTCTAGAGCTCAAACCTTTAATCTTTAAAGAACTAAAAGATTTGCAATCATGGTGCATTCCAAAAGGGATCGGGTTTGATATACAGCTTGAGGCCGGGGAAGTGCTCAGCGATGCGAAATGGCTGTCTTTTATCATGAGGCAGCTGCTGACAAACGCAGTGAAATACAGCGAAGCATCCGATATTTTGATTAAAAGCTATGAACAAGATGGCCAGGTGCATCTCGCAGTTCAAGATTTTGGACGGGGCATCGATCCAAAAGATATACCGCGTGTGTTTGACAAAGGTTTCACATCAACAACGGAGCATCATGATCAGGCCGCCACGGGAATGGGGCTGTATTTGGCGAAAAAAGCGGCAAAGCCGCTCCTGATTCATATCGAGGTTGATTCTAAACCAGGAACGGGGACAACCTTTACGCTGATTTTTCCGAAGCGGAACGAATTTTCCCGTGTGCTTGGCGTGTGACAAAAGTGTCACACGCTTTTCTTTTTTGTTCGCTGAATCGAAGGAAAACGGCTGTTCTCCTTTCTATAATAAAAATATCCAGTCAAAAGGAGATTTTAAAAATGATGATTTTAGAAGCGAAAAAAATACGAAAAAGCTATGGAAATAAGCACAATAAACACGAAGTGTTAAAGGGAATTGACATTCAGATCCAAAAGGGTGAATTTGTCAGTATTATGGGCCCGTCAGGTTCAGGCAAAACAACATTGCTCAATGTTCTGTCCTCTATTGACCAGGTGAGCGGCGGAACGATTAACATCAACCAAGCTGAGATGACGAATCTGAAGGAAAAACAGCTTGCTGAATTCAGGAAGCAGCATTTAGGATTTATCTTTCAAGAATACAATTTGCTCGATACGCTGACAGTGAAAGAAAATATCCTTCTGCCGCTGTCGATTACGAAAATATCAAAAAAAGAAGCCGGTCAAAAATTTGAGGAAGTCGCGAAAGAATTAGGCATCTTTGAGCTGAAGAATAAGTATCCGAATGAAATTTCCGGCGGGCAAAAACAGCGCACATCAGCAGCCAGGGCGTTTATTCATGAACCGAGCATTATTTTCGCTGACGAACCGACCGGTGCGCTTGATTCGAAATCCGCATCAGACTTGTTAAACAAGCTGAGCCAGTTAAATCAAAAGCGCCGGGCCACAATCATTATGGTCACCCATGATCCCGTCGCCGCGAGCTTCTGCAGCAGAGTGGTTTTCATTAAAGACGGACAAATTTATACGCAGCTGAATAAAGGCGGACAAGACAGGCAGATGTTCTTTCAGGACATCATGAAAACGCAAGGCGTGTTAGGCGGGGTTCAGCATGAGTATTAATCAGCTGATCTTCCGCAACCTGAAAAAGAATATACGGAACTATTACCTTTATGTGTTTGCGTTAATCTTCAGCGTGGCGCTTTATTTTGCGTTTGTTACGCTGCAGTATGATCCGGCGATCGATGAAGTGAAGGCATCGATAAAAGGTGCAGCGGCTTTGAAAGCAGCTTCCATTCTTCTAGTGGCAGTAGTAGCAGTTTTTATTTTGTATGCCAATACGATTTTTATTAAGCGGCGCAGTAAAGAAATCGGTTTATTCCAGCTAATCGGCATGAGGAAGCAAAAAATCTTCCGTATTTTAAGTTTGGAAAATGTCATGCTGTATTTCGGCTCTTTGGTCATTGGGGTGTTTGCCGGGTTTTCGATCTCAAAGCTCGTGCTTATGACTTTATTTAAAATAGTTGATGTTCAAGCTGAAACCGAATTGAATTTTTCCGGAGAAGCGCTTATGCAAACTGTCATTGTATTCTGCGGAATCTACCTGCTGGTGATGGTGATGAATTATACGTTTATCAAAAAGCAAGGCATTTTGTCATTATTTAAAGCGACATCAGCTACGGAAGATAAGGTAAAGAGAATATCCGTTTTTCAAATGATCATTGGCTTATTGGGCATCTTGTTTATTTTGTCGGGATATTACATTTCCACTGAGTTGTTCAGCGGAAAATTCAAGACCATAGATGAGCTGTTTTATGCGATGAGCTTTATTCTCGGTACCGTTATCATCGGAACGTACCTCTTTTATAAAGGATCGGTCAGCTTTGTCTCCAATATCATCCGCAAAAGCAAAGGAGGCTACTTAAATATTTATGAAGTGCTGTCCCTTTCATCGATTATGTTCCGGCTGAAATCAAACGCTCTATTATTAACGATCATCACCACTGTTACGGCACTGGCGATCGGTTTGTTATCCTTGTGCTATATTTCGTACTACTCTGCAGAGAAAGCCGCCGAACAAAATGTGGCGGCTGATTTCGCTATGACAATTCAAAAGGATGCAAAACGGTTCGAACAACTATTGGATGAAAACAACATTTCATACAGCAAAAAAGAAATTCATGTCATTCAGGCGACTTTCAATCTGGAACAAGTTGTCGAAGGGGATCCTGAAAATATGGCTGGCGACCCGGGGAAATTACCTCTTGCTGTGGTCAGCGATGCACAAATTGACGGGATTGACGTGCATAAAGGAGACGTCATTTTCTCAGGGTATACCGACCTTCTCCAGAAATTTATGGCTTTAAAAGAGACCGGTGCCGTAAAGGTAAAGAGCAGGCATGAGACAATCCCATTAAACTATATAGGCTTGAGAAAAGAGTCGCTCTTATCCTTCAACTTTACCAGCGGCGGATTGCCTGTAGCCGTTGTGGATGATGCGCTGTTTAAACGTCTGAGCCAAGACAAAGATCCAAAATTACAGCAGAAGTCGAGTCTTTTTTACGGGATCAATTTAAAAGATGAAGATCAGATTCAGCAGGCAAATGAATTGTTTGCAACAGTGAATCAAAACGATCAGCATTTATCGCTCCTCGATGCAAGCACAGCTCAAAAATCGCTTTTCGGACTTGCCATGTTTATCGTAGGATTTCTAGGACTTACGTTTCTGATCACATCAGGATGCATCCTTTACTTTAAACAAATGGACGAAAGCGAAGATGAGAAACCGAATTACACGATCTTGAGAAAACTTGGTTTCACGCGCGGGGATCTTCTGAAGGGGATACGAATCAAGCAAATATATAATTTCGGAATTCCATTGGTTATCGGCCTGTCTCACAGTTACTTCGCTGTCCAATCCGGCTGGTTCTTATTCGGAGCAGAGGTGCGGACGCCGATGATCATCGTGATGGTGCTGTACACCGTTCTGTATTCTATTTTCGGTTTGCTGTCCGTTCTTTACGGTAAGAAAGTGATCAAGTCGGCGCTGTAGCTGAGCCGTGTGGAATCCCGGCCGCAGCATCAGAGACGAATGAAAGGGCTGTTCCCGAGTGGGGGCAGCCTTTTTTTGCTTCGCTCAATGAATATAAAAAAATGTAATTTTTATTGGGTTTTAATCCCTTAAATATTTTAGGAATATTGTAACAGTTCTATGCATCGGTTAAAATATAGATAATAATGAAGCTAAACGATGGAAAAAGTGATCTATGCTGAAAAAGAGATACCGTTGATTATGAGTTTGTGATTCAACCATTTTGATACAAAAGAGCGATTGTTTGACGATACCTTGGTTAATTCCACAGCTTGCGGTTGTCCAGGTACAGAAACATTTAAAATAGTACTGGACAGGCGGCTGTATACATACGGAAGAAACGCTATGAATACTTGCTGTCAGTTGCAATAGAGAAGAAAGAGTTGAAAGGAGCTTTCTATTGGGCATTTGGGAAGAAGAACATAAAAACAAGAACATTATGATCGGTGATGACGGATTGGATATCCTTCACGATGCGGTAGAGAAATTCTATAAAATGTCCAAGGAGCATTTGGATAGGGAACCGGCTTTAGACGAATTTTTCGTAACATTGCTTCATGTATTGAACACAAATGGAGATTCATTTTTTCCGGAGCTAAACGAAAGACAAATTACAGATATAAAAGCTTCAACAAAAAAAGCTAAGTCCCTGTCAAAAATTGTGCCCGGCGCTATTATTGAGATTCCCTTAGAGGAGATAAATAAATACAGCTATGCATGGGTTTTGGAAGGAAACTTGGCAAAACGTAAAGATGATGATGTGCTAATTCAGTATTATGACATTTTTGTAGATCAAAAGCTGAGTAAAGCTATGATACGTGATTTACTAAAAGAAGAAAATAAGCTATTTGTAGCAAATACAAGTTACACTGGTTTTTTGCAGGATGATTGGAAGGTTGTTTCTAAAGCAACTCAAGATTTGTTGAAACAATATGATGAATCCAAATTAAGATTTATTACTTATGAGGAAGGAAAATATTTTATTAGTGAAGGAAAAGAAGGCTCTTTAGGTGGAGATGATGTATTAACAGAAGTAGATCAGAAAACAGGTAAGGCCATTTATAACCCCATAGGAATATTCGGCCATTTATGTATAGAGACGATTCTAATGAAGTATTCTAACGGCATTTCAATGGAAGATATCATTAAGTATGAAACATAAATAAATATCCAGTGTGTGGCCTGATATATTAACTAGGAGTAGCCATGGTAGCTGTTAAACGATCATAAAACACCATGAGCTTTCGGAAATTGGATTAGTGGTAAGGCGTTTTAGACGAATAGCAATTTAATTACACAAAAAACCAAAAAGTGTTAGCAAAAGGCAAAACGGGGGTGATGATCGTGCTCAAAAATAAAGAAGCGATTCTTGCATTGCTTGATGATTCATTCAAAAAGGGAGAGTTTCCGTTGCTTGATAACGGAAATTTCGATTTCGTAAAAGGCAAACTTTCGGTATTTGTTGAAGGGGATAACTGGCTCTTGACGTTTCAGTTGTTCGGATTGTCAAAATTGGGACCGGCTATTGATTTTCATGCGATGGGCAATCAAGTAATTAATCATGAAGCAAGCTTTTTAGTTGATGAGCCGTTTGCGTTTTTGGACGAAAAAGGAAACAAATTAGAGTTGGAGGATGTGGAAACCGGCTTCACAAAAAATCCGTTTAGCGTTGTCCTTAGAGAGAAAGTATTTCATTTTTTCATTGAGCAAAAAGTGCAAGCAAATATTAATGCGGAGAATGAATGGATTACCTGTTTGAGGCAGATGAGTAAAAACCGTTTATTTCTCGACACTCTCTGGCTGACAAAACATGAACAACTCCAAACTGCTGATCTCCCGTTAATGTATGACCAATTGTATTCAACAGAAACGTGGATACATCCAGAAACAGAAAAGGATTTGCCAAGTCTTTCTCCTTTCTTTCAATCAATTGCCGAAGCAATATGCCGCAAAAAAGCAACATATCTATCAGACTATGCCAATGGAAATACAGAGTGGCCAATGTGGGCATCCACAGATTCTGTCGATTATTTTTAAAAAGTATTTAAGGGAGAAATCCATTGATTAAAAGCAGAGAAATTCTTAGTTTATTAGACGGTGAATTTAGTGAATTAAACAGACCGATTTTTGAATGGCGCGAATGTAACTATATCGGCAGTAAATGTACGTTAATGCGATTAAATAAAGATGATTGGTTACTTTCAATACAGTGCTTTCAAATAGATGATAAAGGGCCTTTTCTGTCTATTCATGCATACAGCAACAGTTTTTCAGACAACTACAGCTTAATCATTATGGACGACTTCTCTTTAACGACCAAAGCAGGTGAGCTGGTAACATATCATGAAAGTAATCTGGATCAATTAAGCGAAGTAGCCAAAATTGAAATTGTGGAGACTCTTTACTGTATAAAAGCTAACCAGAGAAACAGATACCAAAAACAGATAAAAGAAGGAGCGTGGAAAACATAATTTAGAAACTTGTTTGAAGATCCTTCTTTCAGAGAGGCTCTTTGGATAAAACCCGAAAATCTTCTGAATGAATTAGGACTACAATGCGATTATGAAGAAGTGTATGAAACAGAGAATTGGGAGTATCCCGATTATTTAACTAGCCCAAGTGAATTAGTTTCATTTCAATCATTTGCAGAATATCTTGAAACTGGACAAGGTCCGGTTTGTGCAGGGGTCCCAAATAATGATTGGAAACAGTGGGAAGATTACGATATCGACTAAGGCATGTTTAGAAAGCCTATGGGGAGAATCACATTCGATAACAAAAGAGGTGTTAGATGTGGAAAAACCTGAATTATCGGACTGTATCTGCAAAATGAAACAGGTGTTAAAAGGAGATTTGGCGAGAGAGGAACTTTCGGATTGGGCAGGGGGTTATGTATACGCTGACGATCCGGAAGTAGAAGATGAGAGGGTATGGAATTTGTTGATTTTACTAAGCGGATTCGATTTAAAGGATTCACCTGAAACATATTTGCATGATAAAGAGGAACTAAAGGATTGGATAGAAGAATACTGGAACGGCCCCATTGATGAGGTGAGAAAGTGCACCAACGAACGTTTCGATTAGGAAAAATAGATATCTATTTTTCCGATCCTGTCATTAAGAAATATTGGTTTTATGCAGATGTGGCGGCATTATTGAATCAAGAAACGACAGAGCGGGCTGTCTCTCTCATTAGAAAAGAATTAAAACAAAGAGGACTCGGGAGGGTAGCTTTTGATTCAGAAGCCGATGGAACCTCAGTTTCCTATCGGGATGGCCAAAAAGTGTTTGAAGTGGCCGCGGTTATAAATGAACTGCATAATCCCTCCTTTATGGTTTCTCAAGAACTGCGCGACAGTTTTAAAGAAGAGATTGCGAACTATAAGATTCCTAAAGGACAAAATTATAAAATTGGGGATAAAATCATTGTGCCTGACAGCCATAACACTTACTTTCATATCATGCAGATGATAGATGAATATGAAGGCAGTGCGGTCTGCATTCTGTTCAATAAGGTTTACAAGGGAATGGACGAGGCGGCTTCAGCAGAAATAGGGAAAGACTTATTAAAAGAACATGTCTTCGCGGCAGTGTGTTTACAAGAAAGCTATATTATCGATTATACCTTTAAGGTTATCAGCTCAAATCATGAGCCGCTCGCTCGTGTATTGTATACAAATCGAAGAAACCGTTTATTAGACGAAACCTTCCCGGATATATCCATTCAAGAATTGTTTGAGTTAGAACGGAATGCTGCAAATAGTGACTTTATGAAGGAAAGCAGACAAAAGCTATCATATCTGACCTGGAGTAACTAGAAGGAGTGCGGTCCGTGTGTAAATTAAATACCGAGTCTTTGACGAGTATAGGAAATCTGGATGTGATCAACCTTCTGCATTACCATTCACTGTACTCATCCGATCTTCTGTCAAACAATGGCCTCATTACATTTTTTGAACATCTCGATTTTAACCAGATTCTTATCGAAATTATGGGAACGCCCGATTTCATAGATGAAATGAACCCATTCATTGAAGATAAACAATTTGCTGTAAATGCCCTATCGAAAAGGCTCATCCACGTTGAGTGCATGTTGACTAAAGAAGAACTGCTAGAAAGACACAAGCTGACAGAATACCTCTCTTTTCTTGCTTCAATCAATGATTTTGTTGTTTTAGTAGCAGACCCGGTTAACAATAAAAAATATTTTAATAGCGTGACTCAAAAGGTTGATGTACATATTGAATCAAAGGAGAAGGTCATCTGGTTTGAATTTGATGCGACTGATGTCTATGTCGTGGAATAATGCATCATTAAAGGGGCGTTTTTCTTCGGCGAAACATATTTTTTGCTCTCTTCCGGAATGTCGTATTCTAAGTCGAAGCTAAAGGTATATAAATGTGATTGTAAAAGGTGATGAGCAATATGTAGGCAATAATTGAGATCCACTTTTCTTTTGATAAAACAGAATTTTTACGATCTGCGGGTGAAGGACAATGAAGAAAAGATACAGATATTATCGGCTTGATGCTGATACTGTAAATCAACTGAAGGATATGGACAAGCGCTTGTCAGGACCGCTTCCGGCAGATTTGGATGCGTTTGAACAAGACGGGCACGGCTTGTCAGGGGATTTTTACGAGTATTTTGCGCTCGTCGCCGGCAGTTTAGGTTACGTTTTGGCGGATAAAAAAATGCCTAAGGTGCAACGCCAATCACTAGAAAAAACGTTTTTTGAAGTTTATCCAAAGAACAAAATCGAAAATTACCCTGAGACTTTTCATGTGGTTGCCATGCATGAAAACGTCAGGAGATTGTTGTGTTCGATTGTAAACCGCAGGAAGACTTGACCATACCCATACAGAGGTGACTATAGTGGAGTTGTCTAAACACGAAAAGCTTAATCTGGAAATACCCGAGTTTTCATCGGTTCATATTAAAGAAATTATCCGGTTTCAATACTACAAAGAATTTCATGAAGGAAAAGACATCAGCTCGATCGACATGACGGTTCTCTATGAAGATGAGAATGACAGCTATCATATTGATTTGACATTTAAGGAGGTTTCTTCTGTTCGGTTAACCGATTTTGAAGGCCGGCATGGCGGTTTCAAAATCGATCAATTAAACGCCGGCTGGGAGAATATCAATTATGTTGTTGAAGATTATGAAGACGGGACATTCCAATTTTATTGCCATACATATGATGTTTCACGCATTGAACGAATCGTGCCAAGGCTGAACAAAAAAGAAGTCGAGGCTTTATTAAAGGCTTCGAAAGAGAAGCGGTACGAGTATTTTATTAAAAGAATCGCCGACTTTGAAGAGGTCTGGTCATTATATGGCGACGGATGGGTGATGACGGAGGATGATCAAGGCGGCAAATTGATTCCGTTCTGGCCGGCAAAGGACTACGCCGAATTGTGCGCAGGACAGGAATGGAGGGAATGCACAGCCAGGCCGATCGATCTCGAAGAATTCGTGAATGAGTGGCTGCCGGGCATGAAAGAAGACGGGATTCAGCCGTCCATCTTTTTCAACTCGAGAGACGCTATTATATTGCCGATCGATTCTCTCTTGGAAGACATCTTGGCGGAATTGGAGAATTATTAAATGTATCGGAAAGGTGATGGTAAAAACAGCAGTGAGCTGCATCTCTTCCGGCAGGCAGCAGACAAATTATTAAATGCAGAAAAGGAGTTTCCAAATCTTGTGTTCAGACAGAAGTTCCGATATTTCTGTTTCGAAGAATTTCATTGGGTGTTGTCAGATGATAGCTGGCATATGCTAAGCCAATTGGCAGCTGCTTCAGGCGATGAATATATTGTGATGGGAGGAATTGAGGAGTGGTCAGACACTTGGGTGAAGCTTCCCGTTGATATGTCGTCTGAAGCGTATCTTTCGGTTTTGACAAAGGGTTCGGATCAGAATGAAGACATGATAACGCTGGCTTCTAGAGTTGTATGGATGTCACCTTCACAAAAATGGGTTATTTATGGCTCGCGTACATTCGAAATATGTGTCATTGGCTTTAATGATGATGCATTGAAGGAAAGTCTGAAGTCTTGGCAGCCGCTCAATGATATCGTGCTGGGTTGGATTTCTGTCATATTTTACAACCAAACCATTCCCCCGGATTTTCAGGAAATTTTCCAGAGGCATTACGGAGAAAAGATGTGAGAGGACAACTGACATGTTTTTAAAAGAGGTACAGATGGTCGATGAATATGGGAAAGGTTTGCAAGGCGAGTCAACATGTATCACAGAGATGTTTTTGTGGGAGCTGGGTAAAACGTTTAAAACGAACGACTGTCAAGCGATTTTCTTTATATGCGGTGACTTTGAAGAGATGAAACTGGTAAAAACAGTTCAGGAAGAACCTGATATGCTTTGTCCAAAACACAGTTATGAAGCGGAGATTCCTTTTGATATGCCAGCTTTCCAAAAGCTGCAGAGTTACGAGAAAAAAGTGATGATGGCAGGTGTACTGAAAGAAGCGATGCTGTTTGTAGCGGAACAACGCAACTGGGATAAAGCGGCTGTTGCTAAGGCTTTTGCAAATATGAGGAAGAAAGATTACAAACACCAGTTTAAAGCATGGCGGCCAAAGATGAGTACGAATTTTAAATTAAAGGCGTACCCTCTGGTCGAGCTTGATATATACTCGTTCAGATTATATTTAGTGATTGAAGACAGAAAGAAAAATGTGATTGCAAAAGGACTGGCGGCTGCAACAGAAACTTTTATTGAGGACATCGCATACTATATGAACAGGCTGGAATGGCTGTCGGATGATGAAGCGGTGATATATACAATGGCCCACAAGCATTCATATTTCAGTCTGCGGGTAAACGGGAGCAGCAAATTTGTCAAACAGCAAAAGGAGAACGATACCCAATGAGCTGGACCGTTTTAAGCAGCCGGGAAAATGATAAAGTGTGGACAAAGGTGAATCGGGTCGTCAAATGGAAACCCGGCCTTCAATGTTCAAGGATGAAGCCGCCGCGGCCGTATATTGTCTATGATGTGTCCACAGGGTTTAAAGCAGACGGCCGGTTCCTTGCCGATTTGGAGGAGAAGATGATCGGCGCCTTCAAGGCGTGTACAGATCCGCTGGAGACGATGTACGCACTCTATTGGCAGCATGAAGGATATATGTTTTATCCGCACGGACCGCTTCCTAAAGATGAATATGGGGATTGGCCGATTCCGCTCTTTCCGAATGGGGATTACTATTTCTTTTTCCAGCGGGATTTTGAATGGGGCGTGCTTGGCGACCCTTGGCGGCAAACGATGACCCTATATGGAGAAAAACTTCTTGACCATATTGAACATCATCCGCCGGTTATTTTTAGAAAAGCATAATCAAAAGCCCATCGGATGAGTCCGATGGGCTTCCTCATATTTCCTACAGCTCAACCTTGTAGAGTGTTTGCTGCTGTCCGCCGCCCGGGCCGCCCCTTGCGCCCTGTTGTGCGGAGCGGTCTGTATTGTTCGTGGTACTGTTGTATTCATCAGACGAAATTTCGGTTCCGTTTTCTTTAATCCAGGAGACGAGCTCACTGTTGCCTGAGTTGTCACTGATCAGAAAGTATTTTATTTTTCCTTCTTTGACGAGGTTTTTCAGCTCACTGATCGACAAGATCGGGTCTGTGCCGTTGAAGCCTCCGAGCGCCATGACATTTTCGTCGGCATTGATGATATACGGGGCTGCGGTTACCGTTGTCAATGTCGCGAACAGGTACTCTTCGCCGGTATTATTTTTCCGGAGGTATGTGAGCAGTCCTGTGTCCACATCCGAGCTGAACATTCCGCCTCCGTTGGAGCTTTGCAGCTGAGGCCCTGATTCAGGAAGAACGCTGTTTCCTCCGTAAAGGATCGGTGTTGCCGACCAATAGACCGTTGTCAAAAGAAGCACGCACAAGCTGATGATGGTGAGCTGCCTTCCGAATGGATGACTTCGCTTCAGCGTCAGTAAGGCGATGCTGACACCCAGCCCCAAGAGGCCCATGACATACATCCAGGCGCTGCCGATTTGGCTTGTATATGCGTTTAAAATATACACTTGGAATGCTGCCGTTGTCAGAACGGCAGCCGGCAGCAGATAGCTTGCCCAGTCTTTGTGATTTTTGTAAAGGGCGTACATCGCGTACCATCCAATTCCTGACAGTGCGGCGATCGGCGGTGCCAGCATAATCAAGTAGTAGTGGTGAAAGAATCCGGCGATGCTAAAGAACCCGGCAACAGGAACGAGCCATGCAGCCCAAAAGATTGTTTCTTTCATTTCGCCTGCATTTTCGCGGCGGCTGCGGAGCCAGCTGATGATCATGCCGAGCAGTCCGAATAATGCGAATGGAAGCATCCAGCTAATTTGGCCCGATAAAGCAGATTGGAAGAGCCGCAGGGGTCCTGCGTCACCGGTGCCGAACATGTTCATGCTTTGTCCGCTGCCTTGACCTGCACCCGGTCCGCCATTGCCACCGGGCCCGCCGTTGCCTCCACCCGGTCCGCCTCCGGTTGGCGGCTGACTGCCGCCGTTTGCTCCTTGAGAACCGTCATCGGTCGCGTTGCCCGCAGCCGGCGGCTGCATTGCACCGTTTTGACCATCGGAGCCGTCGGATGAACGGCTTCCGTCTTGAGTTTGCGCATTGCCGTTGGTCGCGCTGCTTGCACCCGGCGGCTGCATCGCGCCATTTTGTCCATTGGAGCTGTCGGCTGCATTGTTCCCGTTCTGAGTGTGTGCATTGCCGTTCGGCTGCTGCATGTCTCCTCTAAAACCGTTCATATCGCCGCGGACGTTGCCCGTCGTCTGGCCGAGCAGCCGCTCTGTGCCGTTGTAGCCGAAAGCCAGTTCAAGCACGGAGTTGGTTTGACTGCTTCCGACATACGGGCGGCTGTCGGCCGATGTATAGTCGACAGCAAGCGCCCAAGAAAGCGAAACGCCGGTGAGAATAATAAGCGATAAAACAGCGGACACAATTTTTTTCTTCCAATTCGCATGGGCCGCGATAAGATAAAACAGCAAGAACGCGGGAAGCACCATGAATGCCTGAAGCATCTTCATATTGAACCCGAGGCCGATGAGGCCAAATGCAGCGAGCAGCCAGAGCAGCCTGCCTTGTTTGACCGCCTTCATCAGGCACCATGTACCAAAAAGGAGCGTGAAGACGAGCATGCTGTCGATATTATTCGTCCGGCTTACGGCAACCGCGATCGGCGTCAGCGCCATCACCAGCGCTGAAATGCGGGCGGCTCCTTTTCCGAATTTCGGTTTAATCAGTACGTATAGCAGATAGACGGAACCCGCACCTGCAAGCGCCTGCGGCAAAATCACACTCCACGTATGCACGCCGAAAATTTTCGCAAATATGGTCTGAATCCATAAAACGAGGGGCGGCTTATCTACTGACACGAATCCGGAAGAGTCGAATGACGCAAAGAAGAAATTGTGGAAGCTTTGCGTCATGCTTTTGACCGCCGCCAAGTAATACTGGTTGGCGGCATTGTCCTGCCAAATGTTATATGTATTCAGAATAAGAGCTGCCAACAAAATAAGAATCAGAATGACATCAAGTTGTTTGTTTTTTATTTTCATCATCACTTTCACCTCTTTATGTTCCCTATTCTAGAAGAAAAATATGAACAAGTTATGAATAAAAAGAGAACAATCTATTTTTGTTTGAATGGAAAAAAATAAATATTTTTTGGAAAAAGGTGTGTACTTTTTTCTTTTTGCGCTGTATACTGTACTACAACAGAAATCAAAAACATAAAACTGTTCTATAAAAAAGGAGAGTGACACAAATGAGCTTGAAAAGTCCGATGGAATTTTTCAGAACGCTTCCAAAAAAAACTTGCCCTGAATGCGGCGAAAAGATGGAGGAGCAGGCTGAATCTTACTTTATGGAATGTGAGCGCTGTCTTTCCAAAAAAGGCGAGTAAGCAAACTGTTTTATAACAATGCATGTAAAGGGGTAGGGAGACATGAAAACAGAGGAGAAGAGAACTCAGATAACCGGATCGATGAATCCGCAGTATGAAGAGATTTTGACAAAAGAAGCGCTGGAGTTTATCGGACGTCTTGAACGACATTTCGGGGGAAGAAGACGGGAATTGCTGCATTTGCGAACGATCAGGCAGGCTGAAATTGATCAAGGGAAGAATCCCGGTTTTTTGGCGGAAACGAAGCACATCCGCGAGGCGGACTGGACGGTCGCCCCGCTCCCCCGGGATTTGGAGGACCGCAGGGTTGAAATCACCGGCCCGGTCGACAGAAAAATGGTCATCAATGCTTTAAATTCAGGAGCCAAAGTCTTTATGGCCGACTTTGAAGATGCGAACTCGCCGACTTGGAAAAACTGCATTGAAGGCCAGGTTAATTTGCGGGACGCGGTTCGCGGGACGATTTCTTTTACGAATAAACAGGGCAAACGCTATGAGCTGAAAGAAAACCCCGCCGTCATCATTGTAAGACCGAGGGGATGGCACTTGGAAGAGAAGCATGTGCTGATCGGCGGCAAGCCCGTGTCAGCAAGCCTGTTCGATTTTGGCCTTTATTTTTTCCATAATGCAAAAGAGCTGATCAAAAAAGGAAGCGGCCCTTATTTCTACCTTCCAAAAATCGAAAACCATCTGGAAGCAAGGCTGTGGAACGACGTGTTTGTTTATGCGCAAAACGACTTGCGCATTCCGCAGGGGACGATTAAAGCGACGGTTCTCGTTGAAACGATCCTGGCGGCTTTTGAAATGGATGAAATCCTCTATGAATTGAAGGAGCATTCAGCCGGACTTAACTGCGGCAGGTGGGATTATATTTTCAGCTTTATTAAGAAATTCAGGAACAGGGAAGACGTCATTCTTCCAGACCGCTCAGCCGTGACGATGACGGTTCCAAACATGAGGGCGTACTCCCTCTTGGCGATTCAAACGTGTCATAAACGCAACGTCCATGCGATCGGGGGAATGGCGGCGCAAATTCCCGCTAAAGACAAACCTGAGATCAATGAAGCCGCATTTGCCAAAATCCGCGAAGATAAGGAACGTGAAGTAAAAGACGGACATGACGGAACATGGATCGCGCATCCCGGCATGATTCAAACGGCGCTCGATGTATTCAATCAGCATATGCCGTCGGCGAACCAGATTCATAGAAAGCGGGAAGACGTAAAGGTCGAGGAAAAAGACTTGCTGGAAGTACCGCAAGGCCGGATTACAGAAGCAGGCGTCCGTACCAATATCAGCGCCGGCATCCGCTATTTAGCTTCATGGCTGTCGGGCAGAGGCGCCGCTCCGATCGACCACTTAATGGAGGACGCAGCAACGGCGGAGATTTCCAGAGCCCAGCTTTGGCAATGGATTCGCCATCCGAAAGGGGTTCTTGACGATGGCCGGAAAGTCAACGCCGAAATGGTCAAGATGATGAAAGAGGAAGAAATGCAGAAAATCTTCGAAGAAGCCGGCATAGAACATTTTCGGAGCGGCCGGTTCGAAGAGGCCGGACAGTTATTTGAACAGCTGATTTTGGATGATGAATTCGCGGAATTTCTAACGATACCCGCTTATGAAAAAATATGATGGGGGAATGTGCGATGCTGAAAGAAAAACAACTCGCAGAAAGCTGGGAGCATGAAGAACGCTGGAAAGGGATCACAAGGCCGTATCAGGCGGCTGACGTTATTCGGCTGAGAGGCACGCTTGAGATTGAATACACGATTGCAAGGCGCGGCGCCGAAAAGCTGTGGAAGCTTCTCCACACAGAGGACTTCGTGCCGGCGCTGGGCGCTTTGACCGGAAATCAAGCCATGCAGCAAGTAAAAGCCGGATTGAAAGCGATTTATTTAAGCGGTTGGCAGGTGGCGGCCGATGCCAATTTGTCAGGGAGCATGTATCCTGACCAAAGCCTTTATCCGGCAAACAGCGTGCCGGAAGTCGTCAAAAAAATCAACCGTACGCTGCAGCGCGCCGATCAAATTCACCATATGGAAGGAAAAGAAGACATCGATTGGTTTGCTCCGATTGTGGCCGACGCTGAAGCGGGCTTCGGCGGACAGCTGAATGTGTTCGAGCTGATGAAAGGTATGATTGAAGCCGGCGCCGCGGGAGTTCACTTTGAAGACCAGTTGTCGTCTGAGAAAAAGTGCGGGCATTTGGGCGGGAAAGTGCTGCTTCCGACGCAAACGGCGGTGCGTAATTTGATTGCCGCGCGCCTCGCCGCAGACGTGATGGGAGTCCCGACCATTCTTATTGCCCGTACGGACGCGAATGCGGCCGACCTGATCACAAGCGACGTCGATTCATATGATGCGCCGTTTTTGACGGGAGAGCGAACAGCGGAAGGGTTCTTCAAAACAAAGCCGGGTCTTGATCAGGCGATTGCGAGAGGTTTGGCGTATGCGCCGTATGCCGATTTGATCTGGTGTGAAACGTCTGAGCCGAATATTGAAGAAGCCCGCCGGTTTGCACAGGCGATCCATGAAAAATTCCCGGGCAAACTGCTCGCCTACAACTGCTCCCCTTCGTTCAACTGGAAGGCCAAACTGGATGACAACACCATCTTGAACTTCCAGAAACAGCTCAGTGAAATGGGCTATAAATTTCAATTTGTCACACTGGCAGGCTTCCACGCCTTAAACCACGGCATGTTTGAATTGGCCCGCCAATATAAGCACCGCGGAATGGCGGCGTATTCTGATCTGCAGCAGGCCGAGTTTGCCAGCGAAGTCCACGGCTATACGGCGACAAGGCATCAGCGCGAAGTCGGAACGAGCTACTTTGATGAAGTCGCCCAGGTTGTGACAGGCGGGACTTCATCAACCACTGCACTGAAGGGATCGACTGAAGCGGAACAATTTCAATCCTAAAAACGTAAAAAGCCGCCCGTCATGGGGCGGCTTGCTTGTTGTCTATCAAGTTAGCAATTGACATCATTGGAAGGGGCGGTAAAAGGGTTTTCCCTAATAACAGTCAGTGTCTGATGATTTTTGTTGTTTCTTTTGGCCGGCCGGTTGTCTTTGCTGAAAGAATAGAACAAATACACAGCCATTGTCAAAATCAAGATAAACATCATCATAAATATCCCCTCCAAATTTTTTTGTCTTCACTATATTAGACGAACAAGCCTGCAAAAGGTTTCAGAAAATTAACATTTTTCCATAAATATTTTTACCCGCTGCATCTTCTGTATGAAACCCGGCGGTTCTATACAAGAATAAAACTGAAAAACTCAGGTTGACATCATAATCATTGATGTGTAGAGTAAAAGTTAATGTAATAGGAAGTCCACTAGGGGAGCCGTAAGCCGGCTGAGACAAGAAGCGATCTTGGACCCTTTGAACCTGATCTAGTTCATACTAGCGTAGGGAAGTGGAGCCGGTGTCTTTATGATTTCATCATACAAAGGCCGCTCCATTTTGGGGCGGCTTTTTTGCGTAAAAAGCGGCTCGCTCCCCCTGTGCCTTCCTTATAAAACCGATTGCTGAGGAGGCTATCTACATGAGTTTTTCTGCAGAACTTCGCCGCGAGGCAGACCCTATTTTTGAAGCCATTTTTGAGCATCCGTTTGTATTGGGACTGGCGTCCGGCAAGCTGAAAAAGGAGCAGCTTATTCATTATGTGAAGCAAGATTACGAGTATTTGAACGCTTTTATTCAAATCTACGGAATTGCAATTTCCAAGTGTCAAAACCGGAAAGACATGGAGATGTTTCATGAGCAGATTTCATTTGTATTAAACAGCGAAGTGCACCCGCACAACAACCTGTGCCGGGCCGCGGGGGTGGAGTATGAATCTCTGCAGGGCTATCCGCTTGCGCCTTCTGCCCATCATTATATCCACCATATGCTGACGACGGCGCACGAAGGCACGCTGGGAGAGATATTAGCCGTCTTGCTGCCTTGTCCGTGGACATATTGGGAGATCGGAAAAAAACTGATGATGGACGTTCAGCCTGACCCGTCGCATCCATTTTATGACTGGATCTGTTTTTACGGAGACAGAACCGATTCAATCACGACGAAGTTTTGCGCCCGCCTGGATGAATGGGCCGAAACAGCGGGCAAGGCTGAAAAAGAAAAAATGAAGGAGCTTTTTTTGCAAAGCTGTCAGCTTGAATACGGCTTTTGGGAGATGGCTTATACAGTTGAAGATTGGCCTGTGGAAATGGAGGCGGTGAGACGATGAATTGGAACATGAAAGAAGTCGTGATGGCAGTGATCTTGTCCGTTGCATGCGGCGTCATTTACTTAGGATGGTCCACCTTGTGGATCCCTGTTTCAGCTATTGTCGGGCCTGTCGGAGCGAACTTTATGTTCGGCATTTGGGTGATCGCCAGCCCGATTGTCGCTTATATCATCCGTAAACCGGGTGCGGCGCTGATTGCCGAGACGGCAGCTGCGGCGGTCGAACTGCTGACCGGAAGCCACTTTGGACTGTCAGCATTATTAATCGGTGTGTTCCAGGGAGCCGGTGCGGAAATCGCGTTTGCGATCTTTCGCTATAAGCGTTACAACTTGTTTACCCTTATGCTTTCCGGTGCGCTTGCCGCGGTCGGAAGCATGACATACAGCCTGATGGCGAACGGTTTTGCCTACTATACGACGCAAACGCTGATCATGACGCTTATCATCCAAATCATCAGCGGCATTGTACTCGGCGGCTGGCTGGCAAAAGCCGTTGTCGAAGCGCTTGCGAAAACGGGAGTCCTGAATCAGTATGAGATCATGAAGGAACAGCGGAAGAAGGATGATGCCGATGCGTTCATTTCTCGGATGCAGTAACCTTTCCGTCCGTTTTTATCATCGTCCTGAAACAGTCCTAGACCGGGTCTCGCTGTCGATTGGGCAGGGAGAGAAAGTGCTGATACTCGGTCCGAGCGGAAGCGGCAAATCGACACTGTTGTCCGTGCTTTCCGGCATCATTCCTGAACATGTCGAAGCTGAGGTCAGCGGAGAGGTCAATCGCAGAAAGAGCGCCGGCGTTATGTTTCAGGATCCGGATTCGCAGTTCTGCATGCTTCATGTTGATGAGGAAATCGCTTTTAGCCTAGAAAACCGGTCCGTCTCCCCAAAAGATATGGACGGCATCATCTCGGAGCTGATGGAGCAAGTCGGATTAAAGATAGATAAGAAAACGCCGATCGAAACCTTGTCAGGCGGTATGAAGCAGAGACTGGCATTAGCGTGCCTGCTCGCTCTGGAGCCTGAAGTGCTGTTTTTTGACGAGCCGACGGCGCAGCTGGACCCGGCCAGCCGGAAAGACATCTTTGCCTTGCTTCGTAACGTTTCACGAAAAAGCGGACAGACGATGGTGTTCGTCGAACACGTGCTGGACGGCTGTATCGAGTGGATGGACCGCGTCATTCTTTTCAATGGAAAGGGACAGATCATCGCTGACGGAAAGCCGGAAGAAATCGTGAAACATTTTCAGCCGGAGATGAAAGCGGCGGGCATCTGGCAGCCGAAACTGTACCCTGCGGTATGGGAAGATGTCATCACACAAGATGATCATCCGCTCGCCGTCAAGCTCTCTTCTACATTGAAAATGAAAGAGGAGGAGGCGAAAAACAGGCCTGCAGCTGACAGAGACATATTGATCCGCGCAGACGACGCGGCGATCGGCTATCGGAAAAAGATCGTTGCCGACGGCATCACCCTTGAGATTCCAAGGGGAGAATGGATTTCGGTCATCGGCGAGAACGGGAGCGGAAAGAGTACGTTTTTAAAAAGTCTGATCAGGCTTGAAGCCGTCAAAAAAGGGCGCCTTTATCTTGAGGATCGGGAGCTGAAGAAATGGTCCGACCGGACGCTCTATGAGAAGGCCGGCTTTGTCTTTCAAAATCCCGAGCTTCAATTTATTCGGGACACGGTGTTTGACGAGATCGCGTTCGGGGCGAGGCAGCGGGGATGGCCGGAGGACCGGGTCGAAAAGAAAACGGCTGAATTGCTGCGGGAATTCGGACTTGACGCTCATCAAAAAGCGCACCCCTTTACATTAAGCCTCGGGCAGAAACGGCGTTTAAGCGTTGCGACAATGCTTTTGTTTGACCAGGATCTGCTGCTGCTTGACGAGCCGACATTCGGTCAGGACGAAAGGACGGCGCAAGAATTAATCAAGCGGTTAAAGGAACGGCAGGAACGGGGAACGACGATTGTGATGGTGACGCACGACATGGACATCGTAGATGAGCATTCCGGCCGTGTCATCGTGTTTCATCAAGGGAAAGCGGCATTTCAAGGAACGCCGTATCGATTATTTTCTGATCAAGGCCTCGTCCGCCGCTTTTCATTGATACCGCCGCTTCATTACCGGTTCATGCATGAAAGAAAGGAGAGGGTTCCCGTATGAAAAGCAATGGTTCACTTCTTTCGGCATTGAACCCGAGCGCCAAGCTCTTTTCCCACCTCCTGGTCATGTGCTTGCTCATGTTTGTTTCAAATCCGAAACCGACTCTATTCATTTGGCTGTTTGCGGTTGCCGTCGGAATTTTTTTCGGGGGATGGACTTTGTCTTATTTAAGTAAGCGGCTGTTGCCTTATCTCGTCTTTTTTATTCTCGTCTTTTGGATGATGGCCGCTTTTGGAAAAGGCGAGGAAACGATTTGGGAATGGGCCTGGTTCCGTGTCACCGAGGAAAGCGTCGGCAATGGGCTGACAATCGCGCTCCGGATGCTCGGCTTTGTCACATACGGTCTTTTGTTTACATCAACAACCGATTTGACGCAGTTTATTATGAGCCTGATTCATCAATGCAGGCTGTCGCCTAAGTGGGCTTATGGCTTGCTGGCCGGCTTCCGTTTTGTCCCGCTTTTTCAGTCTGAGCTTTCGCAAATGAAGGCGGCGCACAAAATCAGGGGCTATAAGCAAAAAAACAGCTGGAAGGCGTTTATTCGCTATGCGCTGCCTTTGTTTTCGCAAGGCATCCGCAAGTCGGAAAGAATCGCCGTTGCCATGGAAGCGAGAGGGTTTACCGGTGCAAAAGACCGCACCTACTATCAAACAGCGCGGCTTTCCGGAAAAGACTTCGTTTATTTTGCGGGTCTGGCGTCAGTCACAGCGGGAATTTTGCTCATTTTTTAAGAGGGTTTTTTACAGGGCCGCACTGCGGCTCTTTTTTTATAAATCGGGCATTCTGTAAAATGTAAATATTTCGGACGTTGACTGAAACATATTGACCTAGGCCAAAAAGATTGTACAATCAATGTGTACCATATGAAAAAAGAAATATAAAAAATCCCCTTACAAGATGGGAGTGGCGCGATGTGAAAATTGCCAAAGTGATCAACAACAATGTGATCAGTGTTTTAAATGAACAGGGTCAGGAATTAGTGGTCATGGGCAGGGGAATCGCTTTTCAAAAAAAGCCTGGGGAAGCGGTGGATGAATCGAGAATCGAGAAGATTTTCAGGCTTGATAATAAAGATGTATCAGAAAGATTTAAGACGCTGTTGGACGAAATTCCGATCGAATTTATGGAAATGTCTGAAGAAATTATCTCCTATGCGAAATTAAAGCTCGGCAAGAAGCTGAATGACAGTATTTATGTCTCGCTGACCGACCATATTCATTTCGCCGTCGAACGGCATAAAAAGGGTCTGGATATTAAAAACGCCCTGCTTTGGGAGACAAAACGGCTGTATAAAGATGAGTTCGCCATCGGCAAAGAGGCGCTGGCCATCATTGAAAAGAAGACGGGGACAGCTCTTCCGGAGGATGAAGCCGCTTTTATCGCACTCCATATCGTAAACGCCGAGCTGAATGAAGAAATGCCGAACATCGTCAATATTACGAAAGTCATGCAGGAGATTTTAAGCATCGTCAAATATCACTTTCATATCGATTTTGACGAAGAATCGCTTCACTATTACCGCTTCATTACCCATTTGAAATTTTTCGCGCAGCGGCTGTTCAGCGGAGCCTATATGGAAAGCCGGGACGACTTTTTATTTGAAACCGTCAAAAATAAGTACCGCGACGCTTATGTGTGTACAAATAAAATCAGGCAGTACATCGAAAAAGAATACGGTCATCAGCTGACAAACGAAGAGCTTCTGTATTTGACGATTCATATCGAGCGGGTCGTTCATCAAAAATAGAGGATGATGCTAAAATGAAAGCGTTGACAATTGGATAAATGTATGCTACTTTTTACTTACATCAACTTATACAGGTTGTTAGGATTGTTACTGATCATGCAGGCAAAACCTAAATGACTGTGAGCGGGATTCTTATGCCCTTGTTTTTCACAGTGATTTAGGTTTTTTTATTTTCATCATGTCTTAAAACGGGATTGTTACTGTTCGGCAGGCAAAACCTAAACTAAGCCTTCTTTGTACTGGCTTTAGTTTAGGTTTTTTATTTTTTAACAGCTTAATAGGGCTTTAGGAGAGACAGGAGATGATCAACGATGGATGTTCAATCAATGGCAAAAGAAATTCTGGAGCGCGTCGGCGGGGAGAAGAACGTTGTATCGCTAGTCCATTGCGCGACAAGGCTTCGCTTCAAACTGAAAGACCGTTCCAAAGCAGACAGGGAAGCGCTTGAAAATACGGATGGCGTGGTAACCGTAGTGGAGAGCGGCGGACAATTTCAAGTCGTTATCGGCAATAACGTTCCTGAAGTCTATAAAGAAATCGGCCGGATCTCTCAACTGTTGGAAGGTTCTGCGGCCGATCACAGCCAAAAAGAGAAAGGAAGCCTCGCCGGTAGATTGGTAGATATCGTATCTAGCATTTTCACTCCGCTGCTCGGCGTCATGGCAGGAGCGGGGATTTTAAAAGGCCTGCTTTTGATTTGCACAAACGCCGGCTGGCTCTCGCCGGAAGAGACGACATATACGATTCTATACGCGGCAGCCGACAGCCTGTTTTATTTCCTGCCTTTGCTGCTCGCCGTTACGGCCGCCAAAAAATTTGGAGCGAACCCGTTCATAGCGCTGACGATTGCCGGGGCGCTGATCTATCCAACGATACTCGAACTGAAAAACAGCGGCGCCCAGACGGAGTTTTTCGGCATTCCGGTCGTCTTGATGAATTATACGTCGACCGTTATCCCGATTATCCTTGCCGTATTTGTAATGAGCTATCTTGAAAGATTATGTATGCGCTTTATTCATGAAAGCGTGAAGAACTTTATCACCCCTTTATTATGCCTGACGGTGATGGTGCCGTTAACTTTGATCGTATTCGGACCGCTCGGTGTTTACACAGGAAACGGGATTGCGGCGGCGATTCTGTCCGTTTTTGATGTCAGCCCGATTCTGGCAGGAGCGATTATCGCGGCCTTATGGCAAATCCTTGTCATCTTCGGCATTCACTGGGGGATCGTCCCTGTCATTTTGAACAACATTGCCGTCCACGGCAAGGACTACATCAAACCGGCGACGGCAGCCGCCGTCTTTGCCCAAACAGGAGCTGCGTTTGGTGTCATGCTGAAGACGAAAAACAAGAAGTTGAAAGCATTGGCAGGATCTGCTGCCGTTACCGGGATATTCGGGATTACAGAGCCGGCCGTCTACGGGGTGACACTCAGGCTGAAAAAGCCGTTTGTATGCGGTGTCATCAGTGCAGCGGCAGGCGGAGCCATTATCGGATACTCCGGCAGTGTCGCCCTCGCTTCCGGCGCTCCGGGCTTGTTGACGATTCCGATTTTTTACGGACCGGGCTTTCTCGGCTTTATCATCGGAATTACAGTTTCGTTTGTTTTATCAATTTTGCTCACTTACATTGTCGGCTTTGACGACCCTGTGGAGGAGACGAAAGAGCAGCCCGTTGAAAAAAGCGCCGGTGAACCAATTTACAGCCCTTTGCAAGGAGAAGTCCTGCCGTTAACAGAAGTAACAGATAAAGTGTTCGCATCGGGGGCGCTTGGAAAAGGAATCGCGGTGCTTCCGTCAAAAGGCGTTGTCACCGCCCCTGCGGACGGCATCGTGACAACGGCATTTCCGACGGGTCACGCATACGGCATAACGTCAGAAAGCGGAGCCGAGATTTTGATTCATATCGGGATGGACACGGTCAGACTCGATGGAAGGCACTTCAATTCCAAGGTCGAGCAGGGGCAAAAAGTGAAACGGGGTGATATACTCGCAGAATTCAATCTGGACGCTTTGAAAGAAGAAGGGTTTGACGTGAAAACACCAATCATCGTTACAAATTCCGTTCAATACACGGATATCATTCCAACGGATCAAAAACAGGTGAAAACTGAAGAACCGATCATCACTTTAATTTCATCACCATGGGAGGAAAATAATCATGAAATATAAAACATTAGCTCAATTTCCGGAAGAATTTTTGTGGGGTGCGTCTACTTCCGCTTATCAAGTGGAGGGCGCTTGGGATGAAGATGGAAAAGGGCCTTCTGTCATCGATGCGCGCGAAAGCTACCCGGAAGGGACAACCGATTTTAAAGTCGCAAGCGACCATTACCACCGCTATAAAGAAGATATCGCTTTGTTTGCGGAAATGGGCTTCAAAGCGTACCGTTTTTCGATTGCCTGGACGCGCATCATTCCGGACGGGGACGGCGATATTAATCCGAAGGGCATCGAATTTTACAGCCGTTTGATCGATGAACTCCTGAAATATGGAATCGAACCGATTGTTACGATGTACCACTTTGATCTGCCGAATGCTTTGCAGAAAAAAGGCGGCTGGTCGGACAGGGCCACGATTGACGCCTTTGAAAAGTATGCGAGAATCCTTTTTGAAAGCTACGGAGACCGCGTCAAATACTGGCTGACCATCAACGAGCAAAATATGATGATTCTCCACGGATCTGCACTCGGCACACTTGATCCAAACTTGGAAAACCCGAAAAAAGAGCTATATCAGCAAAACCATCACATGCTTGTCGCACAGGCAAAAGCGATCAAGCTTTGCCATGAGATGCTGCCGGAAGCGAAAATCGGCCCTGCGCCGAATATCGCGCTCATCTATCCTGCTTCTTCGAAACCGGAGGACGTGCTGGCGGCTTTTAACTATAATGCGATCCGCAACTGGCTTTACTTGGATATGGCCGTATTCGGACGGTACAATACAACGGCATGGGCATATATGAAAGAAAAAGACTGCACACCGGTCATCGCCGAAGGAGATATGGTTATTCTGCGGTCAGCCAAGCCGGACTTTATCGCGTTTAACTACTATACGTCGCAAACGGCTGAAGCGAGCAGGGATGACGGCAGCGACACGGCTGCCCGAGGCGGCGACCAGCATTTGCAGACGGGAGAAGAAGGCGTATACAGGGGAAGCAGCAATCCGCACTTAAAGAAAAACGCATTTGGCTGGGAGATCGACCCTGTCGGTTTCCGTTCGACGCTGCGCGAGATCTATGACCGCTATCAGCTGCCGCTGATCATCACTGAGAACGGCCTCGGCGCGTTTGATCAGCTTGAAGACGGAGATGTCGTAAATGACGACTACCGCATCGATTATTTAAAGGAACATATCAAGCAAATTCAGCTGGCGATCACGGATGGAGTCGATGTTTTCGGCTACTCCCCATGGTCTGCCATCGACTTGATTTCAACCCATCAAGGCTGTTCAAAACGCTACGGATTTATTTATGTGAACCGCGACGAATTTGATTTGAAAGACTTGCGCCGCATTCGCAAAAAAAGCTTTTACTGGTATAAAGACTTGATTGCTTCAAACGGCGAAACACTAGATTAAACAAAGAAAGAGGATGTTCAGATGATCTCTGAATATCCTCTTTTTTGTTGTGAAAATGATCATTTTTAAAATTTACAGAAAATTTTAAAAATGTAAATGTAATTAGTTTTAAAGCATGTTACATTCGAAACGTAACGAACAACAATCAGGAAAGGAAGAAAAAATCTATGACATTCAAAGTTGAAACACTTCCAAACTATCGTATTGCTTATATGCGACGAGTTGGTCCGTACGGTCCTGCCAATATTGAGGTAATGGAGGCATTAAAAAAATGGGCTAAGGAAAAAGGTCTTCTTGAGTCTGCCATTCTGTTTGCGATTCCACAGGATAACCCGGAAACAACATCTCCTGATCAGTGTAGATTTGATGCTTGTATTGTGATACCGCATGATTATCAAGTCGATGATTCAGTTTTTGAAGGGGAGATTTCCGGCGGAAAATACCTGATTTATGATGTTAAACATACAGCAGAAGATATTCAAAAAGCATATTCTGATATTTTTTCATCTCTGCAAAACAATGAATTTCAACTGGACAATAGACCAATAATGGAAAAATACACGGGTGATATGGTGAGCAACCGGTATTGTGAAATATGTGTACCTTTAAAATCGGTTTAATTCATTTTCTTGTCCAAACTTTGAATTTATTAAAATTACATTTCCCTTTAACGAGCGTTGCGTTTAACTCGCTGATAGACAGGGTAAATCATAAAATAGCAATCCAGATCAACTACATAGGGAATAAGAATGGGGAGGGATGACAAGTGAATAACAATGATGGCCGCCGCAAAGTCAATGAGCACAGCAAGGATCAACAACTTGAACAGTACCGGTCTGACAACCGGGGCAAAAAAATGACGACGAACCAAGGTTTACGCGTATCTGAAGACGAGCACTCCTTAAAAGCAGGCGTGCGCGGTCCGACGCTGATGGAGGACTTTCATTTCCGTGAAAAAATGACCCATTTCGACCATGAACGGATTCCGGAGCGGGTCGTCCATGCGAGGGGTTTTGGCGCGCATGGCTATTTCCAGGTTTACGAGCCGATGACGGAATATACGAAAGCAAAGTTTCTTCAAGATCCGTCAGTGAAAACACCGGTGTTTGTCAGGTTCTCGACTGTAGCCGGTTCCAGGGGCTCGGGTGATACCGTCCGTGATGTCAGAGGATTCGCGACAAAGTTTTATACAGAAGAAGGGAACTATGATCTCGTCGGCAACAACATCCCTGTTTTCTTCATTCAGGATGCCATCAAGTTCCCTGACCTGGTGCATTCCTTTAAGCCGGAACCGAATAACGAAATGCCGCAGGCTTCTACGGCGCACGATACGTTTTGGGACTTTGTCGCCAACAATGAAGAAACGGCTCACATGATCATGTGGGCGATGTCTGACAGGGCGATTCCGCGAAGCTACAGGATGATGGAAGGCTTCGGCGTTCATACGTTCAGGTTTGTAAATGAAGAAGGCAAGGCGCGCTTTGTTAAATTTCACTGGAAGCCCGTCCTTGGCGTCCATTCGCTCGTCTGGGACGAAGCGCAGACAATCGCCGGGAAAGATCCCGACTATCACCGCCGCGATCTTTGGGAAGCGATCGAAAGAGGCGATGAAGTGGAGTATGAGCTTGGCGTGCAAATGATTGACGAAGAAGACGAGTTCAAGTTTGACTTTGATATCCTTGATCCGACAAAGCTTTGGCCGGAAGAAATGGTTCCTGTTAAGATCATCGGTAAAATGACGCTGAATCGAAACCAGGATAACGTTTTTGCCGAAACGGAACAGGCCGCTTTCCATCCGGGCCACGTTGTTCCGGGAATCGATTTTACAAACGATCCGCTTTTGCAGGGCCGGCTCTTTTCCTATACGGACACACAGCTGATCCGATTGGGAGGTCCGAACTTTCATGAAATTCCGATCAACCGGCCGGTCTGTCCGTTCCATAACAACCAGTATGACGGCTATCACAGAATGACGATTAACAAAGGGCCTGTCGCTTATCATAAAAATTCGCTGCAAAACAACGATCCGGCGCCTGCTTCAGAAGAAGAAGGCGGATATGTGCACTACGAGGAAAAAGTCGAGGGCAAAAAAATCCGCCAGCGCAGCGAAAGCTTTAATGATCACTATTCGCAGGCGAAGCTGTTTTGGAACAGCATGTCTCCCGTTGAAAAAGAACATATCATTTCGGCGTTCCGCTTTGAAGTCGGAAAGGTCAAAAGCAAGGACGTCCGCCGCCAAGTCGTTCATATGTTTAACCGGGTTGACAGGGAGCTTGCCAAGCAAATCGCTGCCGGTGTAGGCGTAGAGCCCCCTGAAAAAGACGAAGGCTCCAATGTGACGTTCAAATCCCCTGCGCTCAGCCAGGAAAACACGGTCAAACTGCCGCAGACGAGGACCGTCGCCATTTTAGCAGAGCAAGGTTTTGATGATGAGGACATCAGCCGGGTGTTGAAAGAGTTCAAAAAAGCCGACATCATTCCGGACATCGTCAGCTCGGCACTCGGCGTGATCAAAGGGACCGGCGGTACAGAAATAGAAGTCGGTAACACTTTGCAGACGGTCGATTCCGTGCTGTACGATGCCGTTTATATTCCGGGCGGCCAAGAAAGCATTGAACGCCTGCAATTGCATAAAGCCGCATCGGATTTTATCAATGAAGCATTCGGACATTATAAAGCGATCGGAGCCGCAGGCAAAGGGATCGGTCTCCTGCTGTCCGCCGCCGGGTCCCACGCGGCAGCACAGCCGGGCATTATCATCTCTCGCGATGATAAGAGCAAAGACGACTTCGGCAAAAAGCTGGTCGAAGCGATCGGCGGGCACCGCCATTGGGATAGACAAGTTTAATAAAAAAAGAGGCAGGCTAAATGCCTGCCCTTTTACTCTATTTTTCTACCACACAAACAGCCCGACAATCCCCGCGCTCAACAGCGACACCGCTATTCCGCTGACAAGGAGCTTCCACACATTTCTTCCGATAATCGCTGATTTTTCTCCGTTAAATAAGGAATTGTACGTTCCATAGATCATTCCGATCGTACTGAAGTTGGCAAACGACGTCAAAAATGTTGTGGCCACGGCGGCTGTATGGGGCGAAATCGCATCTAGCTGCGTTTTTAAATCCATCATCGCGACGAATTCGTTTGTGGCGAGTTTCATCCCCATCAGCTGTGCGACATACATCGCGTCACCCGGCGCCAGTCCAAGCAGGAATGCGAACGGACTGAAGATGTAAGAAAAGATTTTTTGAATCGTCAAACCGTCTATGATCAACCCCAACATTCCGTTCAAACATGAGGTTAAAGCGACATATCCGATGACCATGGCGAGAATGACGATGACCATGTTCATTCCGACCATCATGCTGTTTGAAATCGTTGAGAAAAAGTCCTTTTTCTCTTCTTTTGGCGGTACGTAAATGATGTCATCATCCTTAGTGACTTCTACCGGGTTTAAAATGCTGGCCAAGATCAACGCATTTAAGCAATTCAATGGAATCGCTGTAAATACGTATGTTGCAGGAACCATCGTTAAATAAGAACCGAGAATCGATCCGCTGATACTGCTCATGCTCATAATGCCGAACGTCAGCAGGCGGTTGTCCTTTAATACGGCCAATTGCCCGCGAATCACGGCGAGCGCTTCAGTATTGCCCAGAAACATCATTTGAATCGAAAAGAAACTTTCTAATTTAGGAAGGCGCGAGACTTTCGAAATCACCCAGCCGATCTTATCAATCATCCATGTTAAAATTCCGAAATAAGCCAGTATATCAAAAAATGTCACCACAAAGATAATCGGCAGCAAGGCGCTGAAGAAAAAGTCAACGGTTTCATTGCCCATCACGGACGGAAAGGCAAACGCAATACCGTCGCTTGCACAAGCGATCAGCCACGAAAAGAAAGAGGCGATCAGGTTGATGGCCCATCCGCCGATTTTTGTCCCAAGCATAAACCAAGTCACCAAAAGCTCAACGATGAAAAGGGAGAGAATCGGCCTCCATTTTACGCTTTTCTTTCGCGGGGAACAAAAATAAATCACGGACATGACAATGAAAATGCCTAAAATGTTAATGAGAAAATACATGATGCCAACTCCCGAATGTTTTTTGAAAATAAAAAAGCTCTTACTTTTCATGGGTTCCGATAAAGAAAGCATGAAAAATAAGAGCAAATAAAAAATAGATATATTGTTTGCGCAATACACTTTTTACATGATCAAATCTATTCAAACTTCCTTGTAGTCTGGCGATTTACGGTTGCCAGGTAGAAACAATCAGACCCTATTACTGATTATATACAAGAAGTGAGCTTCTATTATTTTGACTGTATTTTATCTCGAGTTTGTGTAAAATTCAAGCTAAAAATATATTTTCACAATAGTTTTTTAAATGAAGTCACTTCTAAAGAAGGTTGCATATTGAGAGATGCACAGCAAATCCTCTGAGAGAAAGCCGGCTTTTCAAGCGGGAAGTCACCATGCACAGAACAACAGACGAAAAATGGAAGGAGATAAGATTCTTTTTATTAGAGGAGAATCGTAAGCGATTGCGCTTTATATTTCATGATGCCGCCGCCTACTATGGCGGTTTTTTTTGTGAAACTTTATCTGAAAGGTTCCGTAAGTATGATGAATCGTTTCAGTGCTAAGTGCTCACTGTAACATACTAATGACACCGACAAACCTTACATAAAGAGCGAACCTTAAATCAAAAGTCTTTGATTTGAATAGGTAAAATTTCACGGTACTTTAGTTCGTTGAATGAAATGATACCTTTTTGCTATGATTTTCCTATGTTTTTACAACTTGTATATATGTCCAATTTCAGAGAAAAAGAGGGATAATCAATTATGCTATTAAAAAAGAACTATCTTCCTGTCGGCAGTGTTGTCGGCTTACATAATGATTCAAGACGTCTGCTTATCATCGGGCGGCAAATGTTTTCTGAGACAAACCATGTCATCAGAGATTATGCAGCTGTCGACTATCCAAACGGTTTTACCGATCCGAAAGAGCAGCTAGTTTTATTTAATAAACAAGATATAGAAGTTGTGTACCATTACGGATATGTAGATCAAAAAGAATTGCAGCTTGATGAGTTGCTAACAGAAGCTGAAGCAGGAAAAAACGAAAATAAGGAGCAATGACGATGGGACATTTTCGCTTCAACAAAGAACTTTCACATAAGGCAGCGGGGACCATTAGTCAGCTGGAAAACGCCTTTAGCCATGTATTTGAGAACATGGTGTTTTTTCGTGAAGAATTAGACCGGCACAGCGGAAAAGCCGCCGCAGCGCTGCAGAAAAAAATGAGTGACAACATCAACTTTTTCGGTAAAGCGAGCAGCTGTTTATTATATTTTGCAGACAGTGTGCGGTGTTTTGCAAAAGCGGTCGAACTGACGGACGAATCCGACAAACCGGCCAATGTTCAGCCGCAGTCACGCTCAGAAAGAAGCCATACGTTTTCGGCTGAAAGAGTTCACAGTGAAATTAAAGTAAACGGTGAATCGTTACACCAGGCAACCGGAAAGTTTGAATCAAATCTATCTACATTAGATGAAGTTTTGCACCATTTTGACACAATGCTCAGAGAAATGATGTATGAAACAGAGTTTCCGTGGGAAAAATTCGATGACGTCTGGTCTGATGCAAAGTCGCACATCAAATCGATCATGACGGAGCTTAAAAAAAGAGTCAAAGAACTTTCAGCAAATGCCAAAAACATCATTAAGGAATTAAAGCGCGTCGATAACGTAATCTCACAACAACTGCAAAGAGTGAAATGATGGAAGGGAACTAGAGTTATGGCATATTATAATAGAGAGCCAGAAATCACAAACATGATCAAAAGCCATGAAAGAAGAGCAAATCGAATGCTGCAGCACGCTCAATCCAGCCGTTTGCTTGAAGCTTTTAATAAAATATGGGTATCGATAGAAAATAAAGAACTTCCGAACTTTGTATCAAAAAACGTCATGAATTTTAATGTGGCGGATATCAAATCGGAAATCAACGATTGGATAAAAGATTTAAAAGATTGTCAGGAGAATGCTAAGCGCAAGTTTGAGTCTATGGAAGACCCCTCACCGGAAGACTTAAGAAAACGCAACAATATTACGAGTGACGTCGTTCTTTTAATTAGCCAATACGAGAATCTAAAAAATGGCCTTGATCAGGTTGAACAAGATTTCAGCAATGTCGCCCGCACCCACCGCGCCCCAATGCGCGAAGCTTTGACAGATATCTCAATCTTGTATAATTCAGTTAATCATGTGAAAGGCGATTTTTCGGATTATAAGAATGTTTCTGTTTATGTGCATGGGATTGAGGATAGTGGGAATGGTTTCTATAAAAGTGTAAAAGATGCTGCGCAGAAGGGTGACCTTATCGTTCGTATTACGAAAAATGAAAAAAACGAATATGTTTATGAATACTATTTTATTGACGAATATGGAAAAATATACACAAAGGAAACCTATGAAGAAATAAAAGGTCTTGAATATTTCAACACAAACGGTCGTCTCCATATTGTTTATGACACAAATGAACCAAATGAGCATCGGCAAGCAACAAGTGACGATTTAGCAGAAAAGTTAAATGAGATGGGGTTGATGAATGATACAACAAAGATCGATATGTTTGGCCACAGCTATGGCGGAAGAAGATCACTGCAATTTGCGATGGATTACCCTGATCATGTGCGGAGCATAACAACAATCGGAACGCCATATGATAAAAATCTCTTAGCTACCGGTGCTAATAGAGCACGCTGGATTGCAGACAATGCTGCTGGAAGAGATACTATGAATACGAGTGATTATTTAGATTTTAATGAAGATAACAAAAACAATGATAATGGAAAAAACTACAGTAATGCCTACACTGATATGGACAGTGAAGCGATGACTGAAGACATTAATCATTTGAAATCTGCCAATCCTGAAGTCTATCAAAAGCTACAGAAAATGGACATTACCGCTGCGGCGGGATACAGAACAGAGGATACTGTGAGTTTTTCCCCTTACTATACTGCAAGCGGAAAACATAAAATAAACAGTGATGATATCGTTTCAGTTGAAAGTCAACATGGGGACATATTAGGTGATCTCATTGATAAAAAGCCAGAAATAGAAGTAAAAGGTTCCGGTGTCACCAATCCTGGACATATTTATGAAGTTGAAGACTCTGAATTTGTAGACTTAATTCGAGAGGTTAACAAAAAAGAAGCAGAATAGGAGAAGATCGATGAAAAAGAAAGGGTTTATAAGTATATTTTTTTTAATGGTATTTCTGCTGCTCACCATCACCGGCTGCGGCAAAGATGATGTTCAGGAAGTCAACTATAAAAAAGGCTTACCGAAAGAAGACAGTCCAGCATTTGGAGAATTTATGAGACATGAACTAGACTTAGCGACAGATGCAACTCTTAGTTATCAAAATAGTACATATACGATCATGCGCAGTGATAAAAAGGGGCTACGGTACTATCAATATAGCGATGAGGAACTAGAGGATTTTTACAGACCTTTTCTTTCAGCTAAAAAATATCCTGCAACAAAATTACATGATTTGAAAACAACTGAATTTTTAACTAAAGAAAAACTTATCCACAATAAACTTGAACATAATCTGCCGGAAATGACATTAGATAAAAAGAATGTTCTAAAAGTGAAAACAAAAAGCGGAGAAAAAAAAATAGAGTTTCCATCAGCTAAGGGTAAAAAAGTACATCTGGCGTTAACAGCTGTTAGCAAAGACAGCATGCTTATACAAGTAGACGTATATGAAAAATTTAAAAATGGTGACTTCGGGGACAGACAAATATATTATCTTTTTTTAAAAGGAGATTTTTCACAATACCGGATTGTCAAGGAAGATGAGTTAAATGCAACAATTGAGTCTGGGAAACTGAAGGAATACTTATCCGTTTTTTCAAATGTAACGAAGGATGGATCATATCGTAAGTTATTCGGTAAATACATTTTCGAAAAAAAGACGAATAAAGTCCGGAAAATTAAAGACACTGATATTCTGAGCGAAGACGGTAAATATGTTTATATTAACGGAGCAAAAGAAAAAGAAACAAATGTAATGGCTGATGGTATTCAACAGATACAAACCGTGGATAATTATTTAAAAGGAAATGACAAATATGAAGCTCAATTTAAGATTGACTTCAAACAAATTGCGAAAGAGATGGATTTTAATGCGGGCGATGCAAGGATAGCTAATATTCATTATTTTAATAAAGATTATGTAGTTTTGTATATTTCCTATCACGGGAAGACAATTGGGACAGCAGGAGCTGTTAATGTACTAATCGATTTACAAAAAAACAAACAACAGCCAACCGCTTATTTAGTTGATTTAGGAATTGAATCATAGAGGGACTGAAGAGTTTTTATTCAGTCCTTTTCTTATTTGACAAAGGTAGGCCACAAAATTGGGACAAGCCTTCTGTCATTTTTGGAACTCAAATAAAAACATTTCAATGGCCTGCCGATGATCACCAACTACCGCAAAGACGATGGAGAAAAAACCGCACCTCCATAGTTAGACACTATCTAACGATAGGAGGTGCAGTTCATTTTTCACCCTTTTCTCACCTTCTCCGCCGCATACCCATTCGGATTCGCAGAGTGCCAGTTCCAGGCGTCGCGGATGATTGCGATCAGGCTGTTGTGCTTCGGGGTCCAGCCTAGTTCTTTTCTGGCCTTGGAAGAAGAAGCGGCAAATGTTGCTTGTGAATCGATGTCCGTTTCTGTCAGCTTTGCGGCGATGAGAGGAATGCCTGTGACATATTGGGCGGCAAGGATGATTTGTTCAGCGGAGTAGCTTTCGCCATAGCTGAGATTGTAGATTCGGCTATCCTTGCCTTTCCGCATGTGACTGATGGCGAGCACGTGTGCTTCTGCCAAATCCTGCACGTGAACATAATCGCGGAAGCCTGTTCCGTTTTCAGGGTGATCTATGTGAACAAAAGGAAGGTGTCCGAGAGCGGTTCGCAGAACATTTGAAATGAGATGTGTTTCGCTCCCCCGGTCTTCGCCGATGATGGCGGATGGGTGGGCGCCGCACGCATTGAAGGAGCGGAGGATCACATATTTCAGGCCGTACGCTTTTTCCGCTTCCATCAGCATTTTCTCCATCATCCGTTTGACCTTGCCGTGCGGGTGAACGGGCTCAGGTTCGGTTTCTTCCGTGACAGGCAGGTCTGGATTGCCGTAGACGGCTGCGCTTGACGCGAAAACGATCCGGCTGACATCGTATTCTTTCATCACCTCAAGCAGTGTTTCCATGCCTGTCATGTTTTCGTTGAAAGAAGAAAAAACGCGATTCGACTGTGATGGAATGGGTGATGCTGCGAAATGCATGACGGCTTCAATGTCCTCATTTTCAAATACTTGCTTGAGAAAATGCCGGTCGCGAATATTCCCTTCATAAAACGCAGCTTCGGGGTGAACGGCTTCTGCGTGTCCCGTTGCCAGGGAATCCACAACGACGACTTTTTCTTTTTTCTCAATTAACGTGTAAACGGCGTGGGAACCGATATAACCGGCTCCCCCGACAACAAGTATGCTCATCGGAATTCCTCCTTTTGGATCTCTTATCTTCTACATGATATGGCGCTGCGGAGCTGCCGCCCGCCGCTGTTCTTCAAATCCGTATTTGCCGTCAATGATATATAGCGGCCTGTCTTTCACTTCGTCATAAATGCGGCCGATGTATTCGCCGATCGCTCCGAGGATGATCAGGATAAAGCCGCTGAACAAGCATTGCAGAATGATCATCGAAGACCACCCGGTAATGGTGCTTGTCGTAAACAGCTTCATGCAGACGACGATGAAGGCATATATAAAACCGACCGCTGACAGCGCGATTCCTGAGTAGCTTGCCAGTTTCAGCGGCTGAAAGGAAAATGAAGTGATGCCGTCGAGCGAGAGCTTCAGCATTTTTTTGAGCGGGTACTTCGTTTCCCCTGCAAGCCGTTCGTGGCGCTCGTAATAGACGGCTGTCTGCTTGAACCCGAGCCAGCTGACAAGGCCGCGGACGAACGGATTTTTTTCTTTCAGCTTGTTCATTTCATTGACCACCTTCCGGTCCATGAGCCGGAAATCTCCCGTATCCACCGGGATATCAACGTCTGTGAGTTTTCTTAAAATACGGTAGAACATGGCGGCCGTTTGCTTTTTGAAAAATGTTTCTCCTTCCCGCTTTGTGCGGACGGCGTATACAACGTCAAAGCCTTGGCGCCACTTTTCCGCCATTTCCAAAATCAATTCGGGAGGATCCTGCAAATCGGCATCGATCACCACGATCGCTTCGCCGGCAGCATAGTCGGTACCGGCCGTAATGGCGATCTGATGACCGAAATTTCTTGAGAAATTGATGCATTTTACTGCCGGGTCTGACTGAGCAAGCGACTTCAGCATGTGAATACTGTCATCGCTTGAACCGTCGTTTACAAAAATCAGTTCATAAGGGTCGCCTGTCGAGTCCATGACGGTTTTTAATCGGTCATAGGTGCTTTGAAGTACTTCCGCTTCGTTGTAGACAGGGACTACGATTGAAAATGTGACTTGTCTCTGCATATTCATCACCTTTCCTTTCATCAATCAAGCTCCACTTTATAAAGCGTCTGATTTCCGCCAGGTCCGCCTGACTGGGAATCGTTATCTGAAGAAGAGCTGCTGTATTCGTTTTTTGAAATTTCTTTTCCGTTTTCTTTAATCCAGTTAGTGATTTCTGAGTTGTCTTGGCCTCGACCGTCGCCGATCATGAAGTACTTGACTTCGCCGTTTTTGACGAGCTTCTCAAGTTTTTCAACCGTCAAAATCGGGTCGCTTCCAGAGAATCCGCCCATCGCCATGACAGCTTTACCTGTTTTGATGATGTAAGATTGAGCAGACGTTGCGCTGGAGACCGCAAATAAATATTTTTCACCCGTGTTGTTCTTTTCAAGGTAGCTCAACAGTTCTTCATCGACTGATTCGCCGCTTCCAGGGCTGCCGCCGCTTGGTCCGCCTTGTTGACGGCCGCTTGCGCCTTCGCCGTTCTGATTTTGGCTGTTTTGGCCGGAACCGGTATCAGTTGAAGAATCATTGCTGTTTGAACCAGGACCGAAGCCAGGTCCGTTATTGTTGTTTTGATCACTGTCTGTTTGACCGTCTTGGCTGCCGAATCTGGGAGGTCCGCTGCCGTTGTTATTCTGCATCTTCCCTCCGCCGCCACCGCCAAATGATTGTGCGGATTTAGGTCCGGCCTGCGGAATCATGCCGTTTACACCGTCAGCGAGCGTTGCTGTTGTCCAATAGAAAGGTCCGATCAGCATGCCGAGCAGCGCTGCAAGTGATACATAGTAGCTGAATGACTTTCCTTTTTTGAAAAAGATGAGAAGGCAGCTTGTGACAATGCCAAAAGCGCCGATCAATATGCTCCAGACGATGCCGATTTCGCTGAGATAAGGACTCAAAATATACAATTCAAATGCGGTTGTCAGCAAAATTCCGATCGGCAGAAGCTGTTTTTTCCAGCCGCTTTCTTCCTGATAGAGGCGAACGAGCGCTGTCCAGCCTGCACCTGATAAAGCGGCAATCGGTGCTGCCAGCATGATCAGATAGTAATGGTGGAAGAATCCTGCGACGCTGAAGAATGCAGCGACTGGCAGAAGCCACATCATCCAGAAAATCGTTTCAGTCGTTATTTCATTGAATTTGCGTTGACCGCGAAGGCCCGTGATCAGCAAACCGATGATGCCGAAGAGTACAAACGGGATGAGCCAGCTTGCCTGTCCGGAAAGCTCGGATTGGAATAGTCTGAGAGGGCCGGGGTTTCCTGTGCCAAACATGCCGCTCGTGCCGCCACCGGGACCTCCGCCGCCGCTTTGAACATCACCCTGCTGGCCGTCCGGTCCGCCTGAAGGCATCTCGCCCCCGCTCGGCGGAGCCATTTGTCCATTTGTCGAGTCTGAGTTGTTTTCGGTATCGCCGCTTTGCTGCTGCGGCATTTCCTGCTGCTGGTTCTTTTGATTTTGATCAGATGAGGAGGTTCCGCCCCCGCCAGCACCGTTTTGGCCTGTGAGACGCTGGATGCCGTTGTAGCCAAACGCCAGCTCAAGGACAGAGTTGGTCTGGCTGCTTCCAATATAAGGGCGCGAACTCTCCGGCTGACTATCGACGACTACCGCCCAGGAAACGGAAACGCCTGCCAGAACGATCAAGGCTGTGATAAGAGACACAATTTTTTTGCGAATCGTCGTTTTTGCTGCAATCATGTAAAACAGCAGGAATGCCGGTAATACCATGTATGCTTGCAGCATTTTGACGTTAAAGCCGACGCCGACCATACAGAATGCGCCGAGCAGCCAGCCGATTTTTCCTTTCCGGACTGCTTTAAACAACATCCAGGTTGCAATCATCAAACAAAGGGTGAGAATGCTGTCGACGTTGTTTGTATGGCTGACCGCAACGGCAATCGGCGTACACGCCATAATAAGAGCTGAAATTCTGGCCGCCGTTTTGCCAAAAGTAGGTTTTACAATAAAGTACAACAGTGCTACGGAAATCACTTCGGCAATCGCTTCAGGAAGAACGACGCTCCAGCCGTGCACGCCGAACACAAGTGCAAAAAGTGTCTGAATCCAGAGTGCAACCGGCGGTTTATCAACTGTTACAAAGCCTGCTGGATCAAATGATGCGTAAAAAAAGTTATGAAAACTTTGGGTCATACTTTCAACGGCCGCCGTATAGTAGGCGTTGTCTGTGTCACTATTCCAGATGCCGTACAAGTTTAAAGCTGCAGATAATACAAGAATGAAGACCAGGAATATATCGATTTTCCTTTTCTTAATCATTGTTCGATCACCTCACTAAAGAGCATTATAGAAGCCAAATATGATCAAACTATGAACAAATCAAGAAGGAATTTTAAATTGTATAGAGGGGCAAAAAAAAAGAGACATGCCGTCAGGAGGCATGTCTCCAGCGTGTCGAGAAACCCCCGCATTCGTTGTCAGGCCTGCGCGTCGGTGCTCACGAATTCCAACATTCGCTCCGCTCCGATGCTCGGCCTTCCTAGACTGCAAGGGTTTTCAATCACGCTGAAAGGATGACAAAATCCCAAAACAAAAAGCTGTTTTGGGATTTTGTCAACATTCTGAGACATGCCGTCAGGAGGCATGTCTCAAATATGAGGTGTTATTTCCATACGTCTTCTGCGATCTCGACGACATGGCGCAGTTTTTCCCATTGCTGCTCTTCTGTCAGGAGATTGCCTTCTTCTGTGGAGGCAAAGCCGCACTGCGGGCTTAGGCACAATTGGTTCAGGTCGACGAAGCGAGCTGCTTCGTCGATGCGCCGCTTAATATCATCCGGGTTTTCAAGCTCTCCGAATTTTGATGTGATCAGGCCGAGGACGATCTGCAAGTCTTTCCGTTTGACATAGCGAAGCGGTTCGAAGCCGCCGGAGCGCTCGTCATCAAATTCAAGGAAAAGTCCGTCTAAATTGAGTCCGTCGAAAATCGTTTCTGCAGCCGCATCGTAGCCGCCTTCCGCCACCCATGTTGACTGGAAGTTGCCGCGGCAGATGTGCATGGTGACCGTCAAATCGTCCGGGCGTCCTTCAACTGCTTCATTAATCGTGTTGGCGAAGGACTGGCGCAGTTCATCAGGCTGGCGGCCGAAGGCTTTGATCTGCTCATGTCCTTTGTCTGAGAAAAATACCGACCAGGCCGTGTCATCCAGTTGCAAATAGCGGCAGCCGGCATCGTAAAATGCGCGGATCGCTTTTTTGTAAGCCTGCGCGACATCGTGATGGAACTCATCCAGATCCTCGTACGGGCTTTCTCCAAGTTTTCCTCTGAAAAACAGCATATTCGGGCTCGGAATCGTCATTTTCGGCGTATGTGTGCCCGCAATATCATGAAGAAATTTATAATCTTCCAGCATCGGATGGTTTGTAAAATCGACTTTGCTTGTTACTTTGATTCCGCGCGGCTTCGTTTCAACATTATGAAATTGAATGCCCTTGTCCGCTGTATATCCTTCTACGCCGTCAAGCCCTTCAAGAAAATCGAAATGCCACCATGACCTGCGGAATTCCCCGTCAGTAACGGCTTTAAGGCCAATTTCTTTTTGCTTTTCGACAATGCGCTTGATCTCTTCGTTTTCGACTTCGCGCAGTTGTTCAGCGCTAATTTCACCGTTCGCTTTTTGAATACGCGCTTTTTTTACGGGCGCAGACCTTAAAAGACTCCCCACCTGATCAGCTCTGTACGGTCCGATTTTTTTCCCAGGCGTTTGCTTCAGTACATCGGTTGATTGTGTCATGCTTCATCCCTCTTTCTTTATAGACATAAAAAAGCTCTTCCCGATAAGGAAGAGCTTGATATATTCAATCTCCTCCTTATCTTCAAGAGCACGAACATGCTCTTAAGGATTTAGCACCATTCTGTCATAGACAGCGGTTGCCGGGTTTCACAGGGCCAGTCCCTCCACCACTCTTGATAAGGAAAACCTTTTTATGCAATTTTTTAATAATTTTAATATTAATACTTTTTATAAAAATGTCAATGGGTTAAAAAAAACTATTTGGTTTTTCATTTTCTTCTTCTGCGGTTAAACCGGAGGGCGTATCGAATCAGCGTATGAATTTTTTGTCAAGACAGTCTTTCAAATGGTCAACAAGGTGCTGAACGAACAGGGTGAATTAGAATATTTTTCAATTTTTATCTCCGAAAATAGAAACTTTCTCGCGAGTTTACCGGTCTATCATGTGTACCTGATTTCAAAATGGGTATGATAAACAATGACAGATTAAGGAGGGTTCTTATGAACAAAAAAACAGTGTTTAAAGCGTTAGGTATGCTGATAACAGGGGTATTGTTTTTTGCGCTGTACGGTGCGGCCGCACTTCCTTCTGCACACGCGGCAAATGAAAAAAAGCCGACGGTCACGAGCCATACTTACAAAAACATTAAGGCTTTGAAATACCCGCAGGTTGCAAATGTAAGCAGCAAATCTCTCCAAAATAGGATCAACAAAGATTTTAAACGTTATATTGAGCAGTCCTACAAAGATTATGTAAAAAACAAGAAAGACGGCCAACAGCACGGATACCAAACAGATTATCAAACGTCCTTTGAAGTGAAATACCGGACCGGCCAAAAGCTGAGCATTCTGACAAGTAATTACGTCTACTCCGGCGGAGCGCACGGAAATACGGCAGTCCGCTCTTTCAACTATGACCTTGCCTCTAAAAAGCGGGTGTATTTATCAGATATCTTAAATACAAAATCGAAAATGGATAAGACAAAAACATACATTTACGACTATATTCAAAAACACAGCGACATTTTCTTCCCGGATGTGAAGAAGAAAGACATCGTCCTTGGTAAAAACACGGCTTTTTATTACACAAAAGACGGCATTGCGATCGTCTTCCAGCAATACGATGTCGCTCCTTATGCTGCCGGAAATCCGGTCGTTGCCGTGCCGAAAACGGTGTATCAATAAATAACAGCCCCTGTTTCGCAGGGGTTTTTGTTTTGAGGGAAGAAGGAATGGGGAGGTTATGGAAGCCTTTTCATGAAGTGGCAGCTGACGGGCATGATTCAGCCCGCAGTCCGTTCGCAGATTTTTTCTAAATCGAATAGCTCGCAGACATAGAACATGCACTGCCGGCCGCTGATAATCTGATATTTTTTAAAAGCATATGTCCGGTCTGCTGAAACAGGTACAAGTTGTGTGAAATGTTTTCCCAGGCAGTCGCCCGTACTGAAAATTTCACGCCTTGACTCCAGTTCTGCAATGATTTTCCCGATGGGAAGCCTTTCTGCCTGCAAATCTTGTTTGATGGCGGGCGGCAGTAAGTTTGTTTTAACATAGACATAATTATAAGATAAATAATCATCGCCCGTTTTCAAAGAGGAAGTTCTAAACAAGATGTCATCATCGCGTTGAAACAGCCTCGCTTCTTCAGGTGACAGCTTGTCATAATCAATATTATTTTGCTGAAAAACTTCGATTTCGGCTTTGCCACCGATCAGCGTTTCAATCGCTTTGGTTGTTGAACCATCGGTTTTGGTTAACATGTCTTTTACAATAGCAACTAGAGTTTCAGGAAAAAAGTGGCTTACGCTCAATGAAAGGCACCCCCGTACCAAAATTAGAATTTTTTGAAAACTTGTCTTTAAATTTATCATGTGGAGATGCGTTTGTCTAGAAAAATAAGTTAAATTTTAGGTTAGTAATGTAAATTTTATATTTTTAACAATTGGATAGATCAGGATATGTATGGAAAAAGGAGACGTCAATGTCTCCTTTTTTTGTGCGATTCATTTAAGTCGTCTCTCCTTCTAAAAGCTGTACGGGCAAATAGGTTTCCAGCGGTAAATCATCGAATTCGCCTTCGATGGCTTTGGACAAAATCTCGATGGCCGTCTTGGAAATGAGTTCAATCGGCTGCTGGATGGTTGTCAATTCCGGGAGGATGGACTGAACGGCTTCCGTTCCGTCGTAGCCGATCACCTTTAATAGCCCGGGAATGTCTTTTCCGCGTTTTTTTGCTTCGGTGATGACTGTAGCGGCCATGAGGTCATCGCTGGCAAAAATGCCGTCAGCCGCAGGCTGTTCATCAAACAGTTTTGAGATGATTTCCCGGTAATTTTGATGAAAGGGAACCTCATATGTAATCGGCTGTCTTCCGTGTTGTCGCATCACATCTTCATATGCTTTTCGTCTAAGATTTGCCGGTGTTTTCAGCTCAATTGGTCCGTTGAGATGGATGATGTGCCGGCAGCCTTTTGCAATTAACAGTTCTGTCGCTTTTCTTCCTCCGTCATAGTTATTGGAGCCGATGACGGGAATCGTTTCCGATAAGTAATGATCGATGGCGACAATCGGCAGGTTTTGCCGATGATAGTTTAAGATTCCCCTGTTGTAGGTCACGGCGATGACGCCGTCCACTTGATTTCGCATCAGCATTTCCAAGTATTTTTCTTCTTTGTCTTTGCGGTTCAAGCTGTTGCAAAGCAGCAGTTTGTAGCCCATGGCAGCGCAGATGCTCTCAATATGAAAGGCCAGTTCGCCGAAAAACGGGTTGCTGGAGTTAGGGATGATGAGCCCTATTAAATGAGTTCGTTTACGAAATAAAGAGCGGGCCAAATCGTTTGGAAAGTAATTGATTTCTTCCATCGCTTTATAGACTTTTTCTTTTGTTTTTTCACTAATATAGCCGCGGTTATTTAATACCCGCGATACGGTTGTTGGTGAAACTCCCGCTTTTTTTGCAACGTCGTGAATGCTAGGCTTCATTCCCTTTTCCCCCTGCTAGTTTACTGAAATGGCTTACAATTCTCGTCACGCACTTATTTTAGAGAATCGGACTGATATGTGCAAGAAAATGCCATGATTCTGAGAAATGTACCGGGATGAATAATTGGGGAAAAAATATGTCAACCGGTTGACATGTGAAACCGGTTGACATACAATTCACTTGAAAGCGCTTTTATCTGTTGATTTATGAAAAATGGGGGGAAGTGACAAAGATGAAAAGGTGGCTCTTCGGAATTTTTTCGTTGTTACTGATGTTTGCGATGTGGGGCTGCAGCAATAGCAAAAGTGCAAATAGCCAAGATGGGAAAACGCTTACGATGTGGGTGCACGTATCTGATGATAGTGAAGAAGGAAAGGTCTATCAAAAGCGGGTGGACGCTTTTAATAAAAAGTATGCCTCTGAAAATGTCAAGGCCAAAGTTGATTTCATTCCCAGAAGCGGAAACGGCGGCGGATATGAAGACAAAGTGAACGCGGCGCTGACAACGAACACCTTGCCGGATGTGATCACTTTGGACGGACCGAATACGGCGGCTTATGCGAAATCTGGTGTAATTGCGCCATTGGATGAGTATATCAAAGACCAGGATGATTTATTGCCGAGCATTAAGCAACAGGGAACCTACCAAGGGAAACTGTATGCGATCGGCGTCAGCGAATCGTCGGTCGGTATTTACTATAACAAAAAAATGCTGAAGGACGCCGGCGTTGACTTGAAAACGCTGCCAACGGTTGAGAATCCATGGACGTGGGACGAATTTCTTGAGCTTTGCAAAAAGCTGAAAAATAAATATGACAAACCGGCCATCGATATGCAGTTGCAGTCAAAAGACGAAATGCTGACTTATGCGCTTTTGCCATTTGTTTGGTCGGCTGGCGGTGATGTCCTTTCAAAAGACGGCAAGAAGTCGGAGGGTGTTTTTAACGACAAACCGACCGCTGCAGCGATGACATTTATTCAAACAATGCTGAAGGAGGGTTATACGACCCGGACTCCGGTTAAGCAGGCGTTTGAAACGGAAAAATATCCGATGAAAATGAGCGGTGTTTGGACGGTAACCGACATGGAAACAAATTTCCCTAATGTCGATTATGGGGTGATGCCGTATCCTGTTTCGCCAAAAACAAAAAAGCTTGTGTCCCCTTCAGGAAGCTGGCAGTTCGCCATGACACAGACGTCTGAAAACAAGGAATGGTCGGCAAAATTGGTCGATTGGATGACAAACAAGGAATCCAACCTGGAATTGAGCCGTTCGATCGCCGCGCTGCCTGTGCGCTATTCATCAGAGAAAGTGCTGGCAAAGGAATTCTCAGATGAAATGAATGTCTTCTTGCAGCAGCTGAAAGAAACGGGGCACGCCCGACCGGTGACACCGGCATATCCGCAGGTGACACGCGCATTTCAACAAGCGATCGATGACATCAGCTTCTTTGATCAGCATCAGGATATTCAATCGGTGCTGGATACGCGTGCAAAAGAAATGCAATCAGCCATCGATAAGGCTAACTAGAAGGTGGAACCATGAATAAAATTCCGTTGAAAGAAGCAAGGACGGCCTTTCCGCTGAAAAAAATCCCGGCCAATAAAATAGGGTGGCGGGACAATGTGCTGGCCTATACATTTTTAGGTCCGTCCTTGCTGATTTTGTCAGTGTTTCTCGTGATTCCTTCGATTATGGCGGTTTACTACGCATTTACAGATTATTATTTGTTAACACCTGACCTGCGCAAGTTTGTCGGTTTTGACAACTTTATCAAATTGTTCAAAGACCCTATTTTCTTGAAAAGTTTGAGCAACACATTGAAATTTGTTGTCCTTGTGATTCCGTTGCAGATCGGGGCCGCTCTCGGGCTGGCCCTTCTGTTGAATAAAAAGCGCAAGGCCAATACGTTTTTCAAAGTCGCATACTTTAGCCCCGTCGTCATGTCGCTTGTTGTCATCTCCGTTTTGTGGCTGTACTTGCTGAATCCGAATGAAGGAATGATCAATAACGTACTGACGCATGTCGGTTTACCGCCACAGCCGTTTTTGACAAGTCCTGAACAGGCGATCTTTACAATTGTTTTCGTTTCAGTCTGGCAGGGAGCGGGATTTCAGATGCTGATTTTTTTAGCGGGCCTGCAAAACATTCCCGGAGATGTCTACGAGGCGGCGCAATTGGATGGTATGAATAAATGGCAGCGGTTTATTTATATTACATTGCCTTTGTTGAAACCGACGTCGATTTTTATCTTTATTACAACGCTGATCAGTGCGTTTAAGCTCCTCGTGCAGCCAATGGTCATGACCCAGGGGGGACCGGTCAATTCAACGATGACAGTTGTCTATTATATTTATCAAACGGGATTTACCGATCGGATGGTCGGCTATGCAAGTTCAATTGCGCTCTTGTTTGGCACGATAATTGGATTGGTGACGCTTGCGCAGCGCAAGCTGGTGAAGGAGGATGAAGGCGGATGAGAAGGAAATTCGGGCCTTTGACGATTCTGGAATATATATGCCTTGTTTTGCTGGCGGTTCTGTTTATATTTCCGCTGATTTGGATGGTTGCTTCATCGATGAAACCGGAAGCCGATATTTACAACAATATCAGCAGCATTCAAGCGTTTCTCCCGTCTTTTCATCCGTCGGAATGGTTTCAATCCTACAGGGAGGTGCTGTCACGGTTTGATTTACTAATGTATATCGGTAACAGTCTGTTTTACGGTTTGTGTGTGGCGGTGGGAGCGGTCATTATCAACGGAATGGCGGGCTTCGCATTCGCCAAGCTGCAATTCACAGGTAAAAAAGTGCTGTTTACCATATTGCTGGCGCTTTTAATCGTGCCGATGGAAACGATTTTAATCTCGCAGTTTACAATTGTTCATAAGCTCGGACTTGTTGATACGCGCCTTGCCGTGATTTTGCCGGCGCTTGCCGGGGCTTTCAATATTTATTTGTTCCGAAACTTTTTCATGGCGATCCCGGGGGAGATGATTGAGTCGGCCAAGCTGGACGGAGCCAATACATGGCAGATTTTCTGGCGGGTGATGCTGCCGATGTCGAAACCGGCTGTTGCTACTGTGGGGACATTGGCTTTTATCGGCAGCTGGAATGACTATATTTGGCCGCTGATGGTTTTGACGGATAAGTCGAAATTTCCGATCCAGGTGGCGATTACAGCCATCAACAGCACCGAGCCGGTTTATACGAACCAGGTAATGGCAGTCCTGACGATTTCCACGATTCCGCTGATTCTGATCTACATTGTAGCCCAACGCTACATTTTAGATGGCCTCGGCGGTTCAGGGACAGGCATCAAATAGATATATCCAAATCGGGTTAAAGGAGCAAATGAAAATGAAAAGCTCAAACAGTCTGTATTGGAAACTAAGCGCTTATTTTTTCTTTTTCTTTTTTACTTGGTCTTCCAGCTATTCTTTATTTGCGATTTGGTTAGGGCAAGAAATCAATTTGAACGGGTCCGCGACAGGCATTATCTTTTCTGTAAACGCTATCTTTACTTTGTGCATGCAGCCTTTGTACGGTTTTATCTCTGATAAGCTCGGTCTGAAGAAAAACATATTATTTATGATCAGCTTGCTTCTCGTATTTACGGGTCCCTTTTATATTTTCGTCTACGGACCGCTTTTACAATACAATGTCTTTCTCGGGGCTATCGTCGGCGGAATTTATTTGGGAACTGCTTTTCTCGCCGGAATCGGCGCGATTGAAACCTTTATTGAAAAGGTCAGCCGCAAATATCACTTTGAATATGGAAGAACAAGGATGTGGGGATCCCTCGGCTGGGCTGCGGCGACATTTTTTGCAGGTCAGCTGTTCAATATCGACCCGAATATCAACTTCTGGGTTGCTTCCGTTTCAGCAGTCATATTGGTAGCCATTATTGTTTCCGTAAAAATTGAGATGACAGATTATGAAAAGGAAAGGGCAGACTCGGTCGGATTAAAAGACGTGGGAGGGCTTTTTCTCTTAAAAGATTTCTGGTTTTTGATGTTGTACGTGATCGGCGTAACTTGCGTATACGGCGTCTATGACCAGCAGTTCCCGCTTTACTACGCTTCCTTATTTCCGACTCCGGCTCTGGGGAACCAAATATTTGGATACCTTAACTCATTCCAAGTATTCATTGAAGCGGGCATGATGTTTCTTGCGCCTTTCATCGTCAATAAGCTTGGTCCTAAAAAAAGTTTGATTTTAGCGGGGCTGTTAATGGCTTTCCGCATTATCGGCTCCGGACTTGTCAGCGGACCGGTCGGAATTTCATCAATGAAACTCATTCATGCTTTAGAATTGCCGATTATGCTGATTGCGGTGTTTAAATATTTGGCGACTAATTTTGATAATCGTCTTTCATCCGTACTTTATCTTGTCGGCTTTCAATTCGCATCCCAGGTAGGCACGTCGATTTTTTCGCCGCTTGCGGGAGGCTTATACGACAGCATCGGATTTCGCCACACTTATCTTATCATGGGAGCAATGGTCCTTTGTTTCACCATTATTTCGATTTTTACCTTGCTAGACTCAAAGAAAGACGTTGAATTTGCTCAAAGTCTACAAAGAAAGCATATATAGAAAGGGTGTCACAGATGAATAGAATTCACCAGGCAGAAGAAGCATTGAAGAAAGCCGGAAAAAAAGTGAATCACCGATACCGAATGGGCTATCACATGATGCCCCGGGCAAACTGGATAAATGATCCAAACGGACTGATTCAATATAAAGGGGAGTATCATGTCTTTTATCAACATCATCCGTATGATGAGAATTGGGGGCCGATGCATTGGGGCCATTTGAAGAGCAGGGATCTTATTCACTGGGAACACTTGCCGATCGCTTTAGCCCCTGGCGATGCATTTGATGAGAGCGGCTGCTTCTCAGGAAGCGCAGTCGAATATAACGGCGACCTTGCTTTAATCTATACAGGGCACAATATGATAGATGAAGAGAAAGACGATTTCTATCAAAATCAGAATATAGCAGTCAGCAAAGATGGTATCACCTTTGAAAAACTGAAAGAAAACCCTGTCATCGCAGAGCCGCCGGAAGACAGCTCCCGCCACTTTCGCGATCCGAAAGTATGGAGGCATGGTGAGACCTGGTATATGGTGATCGGAAACGCCTCAAAAGAAAATGTCGGTCGGGTCATTTTATATCGCTCGCCTAACTTTGTAGATTGGGAATATGCAGGCGTCCTCGCCCAAAGCGACGGGAATCTCGGCTTTATGTGGGAATGTCCGGATTTCTTTGAATTAGACGGCAAACACATTTTGCTGATTTCTCCTCAGGGTATAGAGGCGGATGGTGATTCATATCAGAATCTGTATCAAACAGGCTATTTGATTGGAGATTATGATGAAGGCACGAATGAGTTTGTACATGGCTCCTTTAAGGAATTGGACCATGGCCATGACTTTTATGCCGTGCAAACTTTGTTGGATGACAAAGGGCGCAGAATTGCGATTGGCTGGATGGATATGTGGGAGTCAGAGATGCCGACGAAAGCGGACGGATGGTGCGGGGCTTTAACTTTGCCGCGTGAATTGACGTTGAAGAATGATCACAAAATTTTAATGAATCCGGTTGAGGAGACTCAATTACTTCGTGAATCGGAACATCATGAATGTGCCAATCAATCGATTTCCGGCAGCTATTTGATAAAGACAGCCGAAAAGCTTCTTGAAGTGGTGGCCGTTTTTGATTTGACAATTTGCAGTGCCGAAACGGTTGGCTTAAAGATTCGGGGGATTGGTCAGGAAGAGACAATCATCCAGTACAGCTTGGCTGATCAAAAGCTGACGCTCGACTGTTCAAAGTCCGGCAAAGCGCGGGACGGTGTGAGAAACGTACGGCTTGAAGCGGAGGAGAAGCTCACCTTGCATCTGTTTCTTGACAGATCGTCTATTGAAGTATTTGCAAACCATGGTGAAGCGACAATGACCAGCCGCATATATCCCAAAGAAGGAAGAGCCGGGATTGAGCTGTTTTCTGAGAAAGGCAATGTACGGGTCGAAGAGTTCACTTACTGGACGCTGAAAGATATTTGGAAAGGCGATGAAGCTAAATGAGCAGAATATTTTGCATCGGTGAGACGTTAATCGGCTTTAACCCGAAACATGTTCTTATATCGGCAAAGCGCAGATAAAGATTGATCTGACAAAAAAGCGGCTGTCGTGTCTTGCAGCCGCTTTCCGCTTTTTTTCGTATTACGCTCTTTCTTCAAACAGCTTCACAATTTCCACGATGACATTGGCGGCTTTTACCATATTGTCGGCGGAAATATACTCGTATTTTCCGTGAAAGTTTTCCCCGCCTGTAAAAATGTTCGGACAAGGAAGCCCCATGTATGAGAGCTGGGAGCCGTCTGTACCGCCGCGGATCGGTTTCACAACCGGCTCGATGTCCAGATTTTTCATTGCTTCATAGGCAATGTCGACAATCTCTTTGACCGGTTCGATTTTTTCCCTCATGTTGTAATATTGATCATTCATGTCTACTGTGATGCTGTTTTCGCCGTATTTGGCTTTAAGGTCGTTTGCGATTTGTTGGACGTTGGCTTTTCTCTCGTTAAATCGGTCTCTGTCAAAATCCCTGATGATATAGGAGAGAGTGGTTTCAGAGACATCGCCCTTGATCGAAAGCAGATGGTAGAAGCCTTCATAACCTTCAGTAAATTCAGGGGCTTCGTTTGCCGGAAGTCCGGCGTGAAACTGCATCGCGATTTTGGCGGCATTGACCATTTTTCCTTTTGCTGTGCCGGGGTGGACGTTCGTTCCTTTACAAGTGATTTTCGCGGCTGCAGCATTGAAGCTTTCGTACTGCAGTTCGCCGAGCGGTCCGCCGTCAACCGTATACGCGAATGTGGCGTTGAACGCCTCTACGTCAAACTTGTGGGGCCCTCTGCCGATCTCTTCATCAGGCGTAAAAGCGACTCTGATCTTCCCGTGTTTGATTTCGGGGTGCGCAATTAAATATTCGATTGCCGTCATGATTTCAGAGATTCCCGCTTTATTATCGGCGCCGAGCAAAGTCGTTCCGTCGGTAGTGATCAATGTATGTCCCGCATAATCTGCAAGCTCGGGAAATTCCTTGGGCGATAAGACGACATTGAGAGATTCATTCAGCACAATGTCCTTTCCGTCGTATTGTTCGATAACCTGCGGATTGACGTTCTTTCCGGTAAAATCTGTTGCTGTATCCACATGAGCCAGGAAGCCGATCGTCGGCACCTCTTTTTCCGTATTCGAAGGAAGCGTCGCCATCACATAGCCGTTTTCATCGATTGTGACGTCCTTCATGCCGATCTCTTTCAGCTCTTCAACAAGCATATTGGCAAGCGTCAGCTGCCCGGGAGTGGAAGGCGTCGTCTGACTGTTTTCATTTGACTGCGTATCCACTTTCGCATAAGAAATGAGACGTTCAATCAGTTTGTTCTTCATGTTTCCTTCATCTCCAATTGTTGGTTTTATGTTTATCTTATCATTCATGGCGGGCGAATCGAAAACTTTTATTCCTGTATAGGAAAATTTAGTATAATATAGTTCTAAAGGATCATCACAATTGTAAGGGAGTATCACAATGGCTAAAGGTTATACAAATGAAGGAACAAAATGGGAGTTTGCACATTCTTTCTGGCTTGTGTTCACATGGGTTCCTTTTGGATTTTTAAGCTGGTTTGCATTTATTTATATCGCAGCGCGAACGAAACAAAGAAAATGGTTATTTGCCGGGATCGGATATGCAGCGGCTGTTTTATTCGCTGCTTTTACAGCCAGAACGTTCCTTTTCGATTTGGCTATGAAAGCCTTGCTTATCGTTTGGATCATCTCAATCATTCATGCTTTCAAAACAAGGGCCGAATATTTGGTTCGGCTTGAAGCCGTCTATCGAATCAAACGATCAAGTATGAATGAACTGAGGGAAGAGCTTAAATATGAACAGGAACCGCACGGCCAAACCGGAACTTCTAAAGTGACGCTGACAAAGAAATAAATAGAATCCGCTATTTTTGATGAAATAGCGGATTTTTTTAATGCAGAGAAAAAATTCCGTCCTTTTGAAACTTTTCTCATCCATTCTCTTCTCTAATGTTTGAAGGAGGCGCAACAGTGAAGCAAATCAGATTAGTTAAGAAAGCTGTCGCAGGCAATGCCAAAGCTTTTGAAATGCTGTTTCAAAAGCACAGCGATCAGCTTTACAGAACAGCTTACATATATGTGCGAAATAAGGAGGACGCGTTAGATATCGTACAGGAGACGGCGTACAAGGCATTTTTATCGATTGCCCAGCTGAGGAATCCCGAATACTTTTTGACATGGCTGACGAAAATCCTCATTCATCATGCATATGCCTTATTAGACAAGAAAAAGAAAGTGGTTTTAATGGACAGGCCGCTGCAGGATGAGAGCCAGGAGCAGGAGATGGATGCGGACGACAGAATGGAGATGCTTGAAGCCGTTCAGCGGTTGCGAAAAGAATATCAAACCGCCATCATTCTATTTTATTATCACGACCTGCCGATACATGATATCGCCGAGGTGATGAATGCTCCTGAAGGAACCGTTAAGACCTATTTGAAAAGAGCGAAGCTTGAATTAAAACAACTACTGACTGGGGGAGAAGACGCATGGACAAACAATGGTTCAAAAACGAAGTAAACAAGATCAATGTTCCTACAAAAGAAATCAGCGAATCAATCGATAAAGGCATCAATCGGGCCAAGCGGGAAAAAAGGTTTCGGCCGAAGCAGGCCGTGAAACGAACCATTTTTGTTTCAGGCGCGGCCGCTGTGCTCCTTCTCGGCAGCGGCTTCGTTTCCCCAGCGATGCAAAGCGTGTTGGCTGACGTCCCGCTGTTTGGGAAAGCGTATCAACAATTCCATGACTATGTCGGTCAAAACTTGGTGGCGGGCCAGCTTGTCACTGAACTGAACGAGAAAGCGTCCAGCAACAACATAGACGTGACGGCGACAAGCGTTTATTTTGACGGTGGAATCATCGGTATGACGTTTAAGGTGAAAAGTGATACAAGAAAAGATTTGGATGATGGAGCGAGAATGATTCATTTCACATTATTTAATGGCGAGCGCAAATGGGCGATCGCTTCTCAAGGAGACATAAAGAAAACAGAGGATGGCTATACCGGCTACATTCAAATGGGCTATCCAGACAAACATATTCCCGATAAACTGACACTCCCGGTTACGATCACAGATATTAACGGAATCAGAGGGAAATGGAAGTTCGACATTCCGGTTGATAAACTGCCGTATAAAACGCTCCACGTAACCAAAAACAATACACAATCGGCTGATGGCCATAAGCTCGCCGTAAAAACGGTAATTCTCGGAAAAGAATCGACTGTCATCGACTATGAAGTATCCAATTCAGAGGAACATCCAAATGATCGTACATCAATTATAAAAGTGACAGATGATAAAGGAAACGAAATCCCTTATATAAGTGGAGGGCAGAGGACGACAGACAGTACAAAGAAAGGAAACAAGGTTCGTCACGAAGAAAGGCTGATCCTTGAAAAAGTGAATAAAGGAACAAAATACCTCAAGATTGAGGCGAGCAGCAGTATGGGCGATTCCGAAAAAACGCTGCCACTCACAAAAACGCCCGCCGTGCTGAGCGCTGGCCGTCATGATTTCCAGATTGCCGTTGATCAGGTGAAACAAAACGGCAGCAAACTGTCTGTCGACTATCATTTGAAACATGTCGATCAATCTAAGATCGATATGGACAGCATGCAAAATTTTTTAGAAACGATGTCGCTGGTTGATTCGGCTTATAAAGGCTTTGACGAGGCGCCGGAGGGACACAGCGTAAAAGGTAATTTTACAAAAGTGCTAGATCCTGAAAAACTTCGATTCCGTTCAGACTTTACGTTAGATGGTGAATTTGGAGTGAAAAACTTCAGTCTTGACCAATATTCGCTTGATGTCGAGTTTGGTTATTTAAGCGCATTTTATTCTACACCGTTCAAGCCGATCAAAGTGCAATTGCCACAGTAAAATATATGACCCGCTGTTTCAATGAAACGGCGGGTTGTCTGCTTTGATGGCCTCCCAACTTGAAAATTTCCTCTCCCAAAGGAAAAAATATGCACCAAAAAGAAAGCGTTTTCATTGTAAAGTAAAAGCAAACCACAAAAAAAGGGGGAGAGTAAATGAGCAGGATGGCGAAGGTGACCGAGATGTTTGAGCGGGTCGCTTTTAAAATTACAAGCTTCAAATATATCATGGTCATTAAGTCGGCGTTTGTTACGCTGATGCCGGTCATCATTGCCGGGGCGTTTGCGGTTCTGATGCAGAATATGGTGATGAGCCCTGAGACGGGACTTGCGGTTTTCAAGCCTTTTCGGTTCTTGTCTGCGCTTGAGCCGATTATGGCCTCGATCAATTATGCGACGCTGAACTTTATTACGATCGGCGCGGTGTTTTTGATCGGGATTGAGCTCGGGAAGCTGAATGGGCATGAATCATTTTTTCCCGGCTTGATGGCGCTGATGTCCTATATCTCTGTCATTCCATCGACGGTGCTGTTGGAAGTGAACGGTTCGATGCAGGAAGTGGTTAATGTGCTGGCCAAGGAATTTACGGATCCGAAGTCGCTGTTTTTGGGGATGTTTATTTCGATTGTGTCTGTTGAAATCTTCAGCAAGCTTTCGAGCATGGACCGGCTCAAAATTAAAATGCCGGACAGCGTGCCGGCCAATGTCTCTGTCTCGTTCGGCACTTTATTTCCTTCGATTATTACGGTCACGATCATCGCCAGCTTCGGATTTGCTTTTCATCGGCTGACGGGCGTATACCTTCATGAAGCTGTGTACAATGTCGTGCAAAAACCGCTTGAGGGTGCGATTCAAGGCCTTCCCGGCATTTTGCTGCTAGTGTTTGTCGCACAGTTTTTCTGGGTCATCGGCATACACGGAAACCAGATGGTGAAGCCGATCAGGGAGCCTTTGCTGCTCGCTTCGATTACCGTCAATATGAATGCATACGCTGCCGGCGAATCGATTCCGAATATCATTACGATGCCGTTTTGGGATGTGTACATGAGCATCGGCGGATCCGGCGTCACGATCGGCCTGTTGATCGCGATTTTTATCGCGGGGAAACGGGAGGATTTGCGCAGCATTACAAAAATTTCGTTTGGTTCCGGCATCTTCAATATCAATGAACCGGTGATCTTCGGGGTTCCCGTCATGCTGAATCCGTTAATGGCGATTCCTTTTATTGTGACGCCGCTTGTGACGGGGGCGATCGGTTACATCGCGACAGCGGCGGGCTTTGCCGGAAAAGCCGTTGTCATGGTGCCGTGGACGACACCGCCGATTATCAATGCGTGGCTGTCGACAGGAGGAAGCCTCGGCGCCGTCGTCACACAAATCGTATGCATCATCGTCTCTGCCCTTATTTATCTTCCGTTTGTGATGTTGATGAATCGAAGCCTTACGGTAAATTCTGAAAACAATGTTTCCATGTAAAGGAGTTGAAAGGAGCGAACAAAATGGCGAGACAAACGTGGAAGATTCCCGCCGATTTTATTCTCGGCGCAGCAGCGTCGGCGTGGCAGACAGAGGGGTGGGCCGGGAAGCGGCCGACACAGGATTCTTATTTGGATATGTGGTACAAGAATGACCCGCATGTATGGCATAACGGATACGGACCGGCTGTGGCAACCGATTTTTATAACCGCTATAAAGAGGATATTCATCATATGAAAGAGATCGGCTTGACACATTACCGGACATCGATTAACTGGTCCCGCTTTCTGATTGATTATGAAACAGCAGAAGTTGACGAAGTGTACGCAGGCTATATCGACGATGTCATCAATGAGCTGATTGCATCAGGTGTGGAACCGATGATTTGCCTTGAGCATTATGAGATTCCCGCAGTTTTAATGGAGAAATACGGAGGGTGGGGGTCTAAACATGTCATAGATTTATTTGCGGCATATGCGAAAAAAGTATTTGAACGATATGGAGACAGGGTGAAATATTGGTTTACTTTTAATGAACCGATTGTCCCGCAAACCCGGATTTTCCTTGATGCAATTCGATATCCATATGAGCAGAACACGAAAAAATGGATGCAATGGAATTTTAATAAGGCATTGGCGACGGCGAAATGTGTCAGGCTTTTTCACGCCCGCAAGTCCGATTGCCTGGAAGGCGCCAAAATCGGCGTTATTTTGAATCCGGAGGTTACTTATGCGAGATCAAGCGCGCCTCATGACCAAAAAGCGGCCCGCATCTATGATTTGTTTTTTAACAGGGTTTTTTTGGATCCGAGCATCAAAGGCGCCTATCCCGATGAATTGATAGAGCTCTTGGTTAAACACGATATTCTGTTTGACCATGATGAGGCGGAGCTTGACATCATCAAACAGCATACAGTAGATTTTGCCGGCATTAACCTTTATTACCCCCGCCGTGTAAAAGCTCCGTCAAGACAGTGGAATGACTCAACGCCATTTCATCCCGCTTATTACTATGAATACTTTGAGCTGCCCGGCAGAAAAATGAACCCATTCAGAGGATGGGAGATCTATCCCCAAATTGTCTATGATATGGCGATGAGACTCAAACATGAGTACGGAAATATCGAATGGCTGATTGCGGAAAACGGGATGGGCGTCGAACATGAGGAGCGTTTTAAAAATGAAGAAGGTGTCATTCAGGATGACTACAGAATCGATTTTATTTCGGCCCATTTGCGAGAGGCAATGAAAGGGATCGCAGACGGCGCAAACTGCAAAGGCTATATGCTTTGGGCGTTCACGGACAACGTCTCTCCGATGAACGCCTTTAAAAACCGCTACGGCCTTGTTGAGATCCGATTGGAGGACAACCGCAGCAGGGCGCTGAAAAAATCGGCTTGCTTTTATCGGGATATCATCAAAAACAGACAGTTTGAAACAGATGAATTCCGGTATAAATAAAGGCGGCGGGGGGAATCATCCCGCTTGTCGTCGGGATGATTTCTCATATATGATCTACATAAAATACTCCGGCCGGTTGATCATAATCTGCTTGTTCATTTGACTGATCACGCCTTCGCAGCGGAGCTTTTTCAGGACGGCGCTGACGGTTTCGCGGGATGTCCCTGAGATTTTGGCAATTTCAGCAGCGGTGATCGGACAGTTGATGACGGTTGAATTGCTTTCTTTTTGACCGAGGCTTTCGGTTAAATAGTAAATGGCTTGTGTGACCCTGTCGTGTGCATGGGAGAGTGTAATGCGCTTCAGCCTTTCCTCGTGGAGGGCAAGAATGTCTGATAAATGATTGAGAATATCGTAAAGCAGGTTTTTGTTGTCCCGGACGAGATCTTCGAAGATGTTCATGGGTATATAGTAGAGTTCAATATCTGTTAAGGCTTCGGCGGCATAGTGATAATGCTCATCCCGAAACAAGCCTCCAAATGGAAAGAGGGTATGAGGACGTACATAGTCGGTATAAAACATGGATCCAGCTTCGTTTGATTTTTCGAGTTTGATAAAGCCGTCGAGAAGAAGGTACATTCGTTCCCGGGGGTCGTCTTCCATAAATAATATCTGGCCTTTATGGTAAGTGCGCCAATAGATAAACTGTTTCATATCTTCCAGATCTCTTTTATTCAGGGAAGCGAGAAGAGGAAACTTTTTCAGTTGATGTACGATGTCTTTGTTCTTCATATGGACCACCCTTATCGATTTTCTTATGTTGCGGCTATATAGTTTAAATTTTACTTGTTTTTGACGATTGGCAAAAGGAAGAACCCTCCCCGAGCCCTTCCTTTTGCTTTTAGGCTTGTTCGACAATCGTGCCGGCATTTCCTTGGAGAGCGTCTTTGGCTAATTTCAGGGATGTGATGACCGTTTTATTGCCTTTTTTGGAATCGGCAAATTGGATGGCTGCTTTGACTTTTGGCAGCATGCTTCCTTCTGCAAATTGCTTTTCTTTTATATAACCTTTCAGTTCTTCGGTGGTGACGCGTTTCAGCGCGCGTTCTGTCGGCTTTAAATAATCGACGGCAACATAGTCGACACCTGTTAGAATGACCAGTTCGTCAGCCTGCACAAGTTCCGCCAGTTTGCAGGCGGCAAAGTCTTTGTCGATGACGGCGTCAATACCGGAGACGGCATCGCCGTTTTCAATGACGGGAACGCCTCCGCCGCCGGCCGCAATGACGATATGTCCGTGTTCGACAAGATCATTGATAACATCGTGTTCAAGGATCGATACCGGAGCCGGAGACGGTACGACCCGGCGCCAGCCTCTTCCGGCGTCTTCTTTAAAAACGAGGCCGCCGTTGCGGCTGTTCATCAGTTCTTTCGCTTCTTCTTCGCTGTAAAACGGACCGATCGGTTTTGTCGGGTTGCGGAATGCTTCATCATCGCCTCGGACGGCGACGCGGGTGATGACGGTTGCCGCATGTCCGCCTTTCCCTTTCGCATGCAGCGCCCGGTCAAGAGCATTTTGCAGCCAATAGCCGATCATTCCCTGGGTCATGGAAACACAAGTTTCAAGCGGCATGGCCGGTGTTTTCGGGGAATCCGCCTCTTTTTGCTGAATCATCAGGTTTCCGACCTGCGGGCCGTTTCCGTGCGTGACGATTAATTCGGCGCCGCTGTCGATCATATCCGCCAAATACATGGCGGTTTCTTCAAGCGCGCGCTTTTGCGCTTCTGCACTGGCATCTCCGGTTTGGATGGCATTACCGCCAAGTGCGACGACAATTTTTCTTTTTTTCATTTGATCATCACCTCTGTTTTGTTAAATTGAAATGCTTCCCGCAGCCAGCCTGATCACGGCGATGACAGCCAATACAAGAATCGCGCTGGCAATCAAAAGCTCGGCCTTATTGAAGACGGGGCCTTCTTTTCCTTTGCGGACAGCCCGGAATACGAGAATGCCGGGAGCGTATAAAATCATGGTCAAAAGCAGGTAATCAAGTCCTGCGGCATATACGAGCCAGACGCCGTAAATGCTTGCGATGATCCCGATGATGAGGTTCTTTCCCCGGTTAGGTTCTTTGTGCAGCCAGCTGTATTTAAGCTGATAAAGCCCGGAAAACAGATACGGGATCAAGATGGCCGAGGAAGCCAAGGAGAATGCAAACTGATAGGCCGCATCCGAAATGAGAAACGTCAGCAAAAACAGCTGGATAATGGCGTTTGTCAAAGTCAGCGCATTTGTCGGCGCGCCGTTTTTATTTTCTTTGCCGAACCATTTCGGGAAGACCCCTTCGCGCGCCGCGATCAGCGGGAGTTCGCCCGCGAATAATGTCCAGGCCAGCCAGGCGCCCAATACGGAAATGATTAATCCCAAGTTGATGAGCACAGCTCCCCATTTGCCGACGATATGCTCCATGATCGCGGCCATTGAAGGATTCGGAAGCCCGGCCAAGTTTTGCTGATTCATGACGCCGAGCGACAGCATCGTAATCATGACGTAAATCACAAGTACACTGATCAAGCCGATGACAGTCGCTTTGCCGACATCGCTTGATTTTTTGGCACGGCTTGAGAATAAGACGGCCCCTTCAATTCCGGTAAACACCCAGACGGTCACCAGCATCGTGCTCTTGACCTGTGTCCCGATGGAACCGAGCGACAGCCCTTTTCCCCAGAAATCGTTCGTAAATAAATCAAGATGAAACACAAAGATAATGGCGATAATGAAAGCAAAAATCGGTACCAGTTTTGAAATGGTCGTAATTAAGTTGATCATGGCAGCGGACTGTACGCCGCGCAGGATCAAAAAGTGCACGCACCAGAGGATTACGCTTGCACCGATAATCGATGCGATGTTTTGTCCGTCTCCAAAGGCAGGGATGAAATATCCGACTGCGCTGAACAGCAGCGTTCCGTATGCGACATTGCCGAGAAGAGCTGCGAACCAGTACCCCCAGCCGCTGTTAAACCCCATAAAATGGCCGAATCCTTCCCGCGCATAAGTGAAAATACCGCCGTCTAAATCAGGCCTTTTCGTGGTCAAGTTTTGGAAAGAGAAGGCCAGGGCAATCATGCCGACTCCGGTGATGATCCAGCCGATTAAAATGGCTCCCGCCCCCGCTCCTGAAGCCATGTCGCTTGCAAGGTTGAAGGCGCCCCCGCCGATCATCGATCCGATGACAAGCGCGATAAGTGCAAACAGCCCAAGTTTCTTTTCTTCCGCCATTTTTGTCACCTCATTCGGTTTAGAATGGAAAAGGGAATGAGCCCCTTTTCCTGTCAGTCAAGATCGCCGAGTGTCGCTGCCATGACAGCTTTAATTGTGTGCATGCGGTTTTCAGCTTCATCGAACACTTTAGAGTGTTTGCTGCGGAACACTTCGTCCGTCACTTCCATTTCTTTAAGGCCGTGCTGATCGTAAACGTTTTGTCCGTAAGTTGTATGAAGGTCGTGGAAGGCAGGCAGACAGTGCAGGAAGATGACGTTATCGTTTCTTGTTTTCTTGACGAGATCCATATTCACTTGATAAGGCTTGAGCAGTTTGATCCTTTCAGCGAACTTGTCTTCTTCTCCCATGGATACCCAGACGTCCGTATACAGAACGTCGGCTCCGGACACGGCTTCATCTGTATCGCTTGTGACGGTGATTTTTCCGCCGGATTCTTCGGCGAACGCTTCCGCCATTTTAACGATGTCTTGATCAGGGAACAGCTCTTGAGGCGAGCAGATTCTCACGTCCATGCCGACTTTGGCGCCGCCGATGAGCAGGCTGTTTGCGACGTTGTTACGGCCGTCGCCGATATAGGTGAGTTTGATCCCTTTTACGCGTCCCGCATGTTCTTTCACTGTCATAAAGTCCGCAAGCATCTGAGTCGGATGCCATAAATCGGTCAGCCCGTTCCATACCGGCACACCGGAGTGCTCTGCCAGGGAAATCACTTTTTCATGTTCAAATCCGCGGAATTCAATTCCGTCGAACATGCGGCCGAGAACTTTGGCTGTGTCTTCGATCGATTCTTTTTTGCCGAGCTGAATGTCGTCTTTGCCCAAATATTCGGGATGCGCACCGAGGTCGATACAGGCTGTCGTGAAAGCGCAGCGCGTTCTTGTAGAAGGCTTTTCAAACAGCAAAGCGATGTTTTTACCTTCCAAATAGCGATGCTTGATGCCTTGCGCTTTTTTTTCTTTTAATTTTTGGGCGAGATCGAGCAAATAGAGGATTTCTTCTTCGGAAAAATCTTTTTCAGCTAAGTAGCTTCTGCCTTTTAAATCAATCGTTTGGTTCATGGATCTCTCTCCTTTTTCTTTAGGTTTGGCTATTTCACATCTTCGCGATAGAGCGGCATGCTCATGCAGCGCGGGCCGCCGCGTCCTCTTGAAAGCTCCCCGCTCGGGATTTCGATAACTTTAATGCCCTGTTCTCTCAAACATTCGTTAGAAATGTAATTCCGGTCATAGGTGACGACGACACCAGGAGCGATCGCGAGTGTATTGGAGCCGTCATTCCACTGCTCCCTGGCTGAAGCGATTTCGTCTCCGCCGCCGCAGAAGATCAAGTTGACATCTGAAAGGCCGAGCGTTCTTTTTAGCACTTCCGGCAGATTGTGTTCTTCAGTCGTACGAATGTCGTCTGCCGTTTCCCCTCTCTCAAGAACGAAGATCCGCATGTCTCCTTCAGGCCCCTGGATGGCGGGATGGATCGTGAATTGATCTCGGTCAACCATCGTGAAGACGGTATCTAAATGCATAAAGGCTCTGCTCTTCGGTATTTCGACGGCCAGTACGCGGCGAATCCGGCTCTGCCGCTGAAATAAGTTCCGGACAAGACGCTCGATCGCCTGAGCCGTTGTCCGTTCTGATACCCCGATCGCTACGGTATCTTCATTTAAGACAAGCTCATCTCCGCCTTCGATATTGAATTTGAAATCACGGTCAAGCCAAACCGGAATCTCATGCCCTTTAAAACGCGGGTGGTGATTGATAATGTAGCGCATAAACAGCGACTCTCTCCTGCGAGCAGGCTCTTTCATTTTGTTGATGGTCAGTCCGCTTCCGATGGCGGCCGCCGGATCTCTTGTGAAGTAAAGGTTTGGCATCGGATCGAGATAAAATGGATAATGGTCTTCCATCAGCTCATGAAGATGCGATTTCTTTTCGCGTTCCAGCTCATTTTTTCGAATGCCGCTCATCACATGTTCGACCATCGAATCGGCGTCAAAGGTGAGCAAGAACTCTTTCAGTCTGTCGTAAGCGCCGTTGATATCTGCTTTGCTTTCCGTTAACAGCTCATCGATAAACCGCTCGCGGATGAAAGCGTCATCCAGGGCTTCAGCCGTCAGCTTTTCTAAATAAAGAACTTCAACTCCCTGTTTCTTTAACGTTTCTGCAAATTGGTCATGCTCTTTTTGCACCGCTGGCAAAAAGGGAATATCGTCAAAGAGAAGCCTTTCCAGATATTCGGGTGTGAGGTTTTCCAGTTCCCGACCGGGCCGCTTCAGCATGACGGTTTTCAAAGGGCCGATTTCAGAGTAAACGTGTATCGGTGTTGTCATGATCATCCCGCCTCCTAAGCTCTTTTTGTTACATGTACAGCTTAAAACAGGAAGGAAAAGCGCGATGTGAAAGCGATAACAACGAAAACGTGATATATTTCACATGTTTTTTGATGAAGCAAAAACAAAAATGAATAATTATGATAAATCGAAAATGAGTCCTTGCAGGAGCAGAGAATAGAACGTATAAAACGTGTATATTTTTAAAGGGGATTTTTTGAAAAAATTTTTTTTGAGGGAAAAAAAGCTGATCCGGATGGCCGGATCAGCATAAGTGATCACAAAATGATTGGGCTGCCTCAGGCGATTGGGAAATCACAAGGCATGTATCGTTCCCGCATATACAGCCCAGCATTTCCGGGCTTCCCAGCTTATCAAGAAGGACGCCGATGGCATGGGCGTTGCCGGGCATTGTTTTAATAATGATCAAGTTGTCCGTCCGATGCACATGCAGGACAACGTCGGAGATTTTATCTTTTAATATTTTGGAAGGGTTGATGGATAAGGAAGCATTTGTCGTGTAGACAAGCTTTCCGTTTTCACCGGGCTGTTTCACAAGATACATTTCTTTAATATCGCGGGAAATGGTAGACTGCGAAACGGCGATGCCCCGTTTTTCCAGCAGGGATGCCAGCTGTTCCTGATTTTCTACCGGATGTTCGAGAATGGTTTGCTTGATGAGCCATTGCCGTTTTTGTTTGTTCATAAGAGCGCCTCCCAGGCAAAACACGTATATCTATTATTATAGGACGGTTTTATCGTCGGCAGATGGAAGCTATTTTACAAAAAAACAAATCTTTCAGGCTGTTAAAGGGGTTGATAGACCCCAAAATTTCACTTATAATGCTTGAAGATGACAAATTGATAACAGAGAAAAGGTGGTTTTCTAGGGTTCCGCAGTGGGTTCCGCGCTGGTCTGGTCCGAGAGAAAACACATAGCGAAGATATCGTTATGACACGGTGGGATAAAAGCCCAGGAGTTTTTGCTCTTAATCAAAGAGCTTCTCTCCGGGGCTTTTTTACTTTTTACAGGAAATCGACTACGAATAAGGAAGGGGATGCAGTTATGAAAAAGAAAGCAATGGATATGATCCTGATTGTTATAGGCGCATTTTTCTTTGCGTTAGCCGTGAATCTGTTCGCCATCCCGAATGACTTGGGAGAAGGCGGCGTCACGGGGATCACGCTGATTTTATACTACGTTTTTGAATGGTCTCCGGGCATCACAAACTTTGTGCTGAACGGCATTCTTCTGATTATCGGCTATCGCTTTTTGGATAAAAAAACGACGATTTATACCATCATTGCGGTGGCGGCCAATTCATTTTTTCTGCATGTTACTGAAGATTGGACGGTGCCGGCTGATGAAGTGATCATCAGCACGATCTTTGCCGGGGTATTTGCCGGCGTCGGCATCGGCATGATCATCCGTGTCGGCGGAACCACTGCCGGGTCTGCGATTCTCGCGAGAATCGCCAATAAATATTTCGACTGGAACATCAGCTATGCCTTGCTGATGATTGATTTAGTTGTCGTGTTCAGTTCCTACTTTATCATTGGTGCTGAAAAGCTGATGTTTACGATTGTCATGCTGTACATCGCCACAAAGGTCATGGATTTCATTATCGAAGGGCTCAACACGAAAAAAGCGATCACGATCATTTCTGAGCATAAAAACGAGATCGCCGCGCAGGTCAATACCTTGATGGACCGCGGCGTCACGATATTAACGGGACGCGGACACTATACGGGCGATTCCAAAGAAATTCTATACATTGTCATTAATAAACAAGAGCTGTCCATGCTCAAGAAAATTATAAGAAGCACAGATAAAAAAGCATTTGTCATCATCCACGATGTCAGGGATGTATTCGGCGAGGGATTTGTTGATATTTCAAAATAGGGGAAGGCTGCCGGCAGATGGCCGGGAGCCTTTTTGTATTCATCGGGTCGTGATTAGGGACAGATCGTCTGCTGGTTGGACGAATACGTGATCATTCACACTGCAAGTTTTATGCAGAAACCGGTTTCTGTGGTAAGGTAGATTGTGGCATGACTATCATTAATATAGAAATCCGCTTGCTGAAGTAAAGGAGGTCTATTATTTTTGGAACAGGGAGAAAAAAAGCCAATTGATGTGAAAAGCCGAATGTTCTTTAGAGTATGGGCTTTTGCGGGGACGGCAGGTTTCGGATTGGTCGGATTGTGGCTCTTTTATGAAGCAATAAAACTCGAATCGAAATATTCATTGCTTTACCTGGGAGTCGGACTTTTCGGGATCATCTATGGTTTGATTACTTTTCTAATGATATTTCCGGCCTTCACGAAAAAAGGAAACATCATCTTCAGCATGATCGAGGGAGAAGGCGGGCGGCTGTTCTCAGGGAAGAAATCTGTATTGTTCAAGGACATTAAAAGCCTTAAAATGGCGCAGCACCGCTTCAGCCCGAAAGGCATTTTCTTTATGGATATACTGATAGAGACGCGCGGGAACGGCATGGTGCGGATTCCGACGTACAACATTCTTCCTGAACCGGCATTTTATCAAGCGGTCGAGCTATACATTCTGCCCTATATGACGGAGGAAGCGCGTGCGGACTGGATCGGCCGGTTCACAGAAGCGCAAAGAAAAGCTTATTTAAATGAATTTCATAAAGATATTTAATCGTCCGGGAAAGAGCAATTTTCGAGATGAATGAAAATAACTGAAACCTTTGGGGAAATTCATTCGTCTTAATTAGAGGCCGTAGTCTTAAATGCGGAATTTTTTTACGCAGACGTGGACTGTTTGAGTGAGGGAAGCTGGGGGATTTTCATCGTGGACGCGCTTGAAAAACCGCCGAGACTTTTAGTAGAATGATATATTATCGTTTCCTCACGCTTCATTGACTGAAACAGAAAGCGGTCTGAAAAAAGTTTAAAAAGGGTAGAGGTTATCATGAAAAAAATATTCTCTCATAAGCTAAGCTTTTTTTTGTTAGCTGTTGTTTTTGTATGGGCTAAAACCTATGCTTCCTACTTTTTAGAGTTTAATTTGGGTGTGAAAGGGTCTACGCAGCACATGCTGCTGTTTATCAACCCATTCAGCTTCACGATTGCTGCACTCGGTTTGGCTTTGTTTGCTAAAGGCCGCCGGTCGGCGATATGGATCATCATCATTGATGCTGTGATGACGTTTGCTTTATATGCAAATATCCTGTTTTACCGTTTCTTTGATGACTTTTTGACGTTTGCAAACTTAAAACAAGCCGGAAACCTCGGCAACATGTCGGATGGCGTTTTTGACATCATGGCATTTCATGACGTTATCTATTTCGTCGACTTGATCATTCTGATTGCATTATGTGTGAAGCTGCCTGAACTGAAGGCGGCACAACTGAAAAAAAGATGGGCTGCAACTGTCGTTATCGGCGGAGTGGCGCTGTTTTTCATCAACCTTGCAGTTGCTGAGACAGACCGTCCGGAGCTTTTGACAAGAACATTTGACCGAAATTATATCGTCAAGTATTTGGGGCCTTACAATTACATGATCTATGATGGTGTTCAGGCTGCCCAAAACGCGAGCCAAAAGGCATATGCGAGCAGCGACGACCTGACGAGCGTCATCAACTATACAAATTCGCATTATGCAAAACCGAATGACGAGTATTTCGGCGCAGCAAAAGGCAAGAACATCATCAAGATTCATTTGGAAAGCTTCCAGACGTTTTTGATCGATTATAAGCTGAACGGAAAAGAAGTCACGCCGTTCTTGAACAAGCTGGCGCACGGCCAGAATGACATGATGTATTTCGATAACTTTTTCCATCAGACCGGTCAAGGTAAAACCGCGGATGCCGAATTGATGATGGACAACAGCCTTTACGGACTGCCTGAAGGCAGCGCGTTTGTAACAAAAGGGCAAAATACGTACCAGTCCCTGCCGGCGATTCTGAACCAAAAAGAAGGCTACACAAGCGCCGTGCTCCACGGGGATTACAAGTCATTCTGGAACCGCGACCAGGTGTATAAACAAATTGGTTATGACAAATTCTTCGATGCCAGCACATATGACATGTCAGAGGAGAATCTCGTCAACCTTGGCTTGAAAGACAAGCCGTTCTTTGAAGAATCAATTCCGAAGCTGAAATCGCTGAAACAGCCGTTCTATGCGCATTTAATCTCGCTGACAAACCACTATCCGTTTATTTTGGATGAAAAGGATGCCACCCTTGAAAAGGGAACGACGGGAGACAAAACGGTAGACGGGTATTTCCAGACGGCGCGTTATCTTGACGAAGCGCTTGAAGATTTCTTTAAAGAGCTGAAAAAATCGGGATTATATGATGATTCCGTCATCGTCATCTATGGCGACCACAACGGAATCTCAGAGAACCACAACCGTGCGATGAAAGAAGTATTAGGAAAAGAGATTACACCGTATCAAAACGCGATGAATCAGCGCGTACCGCTTATGATCCGCGTTCCGGGCAAAAAAGGCGGAGTCAATCATACGTATGGCGGCGAAATGGATGTCATGCCGACACTTCTTCACCTGCAAGGTATTGACAGCAAAAAATACATCAACTTTGGTACAGACCTCTTTTCTAAAGACCACGACGAAACTGTGGCTTTCAGAAATGGAAACTATGTAACGCCGAAGTACACGATGATTGATACGACCGTATACGATACAAAGACAGGAAAAGAGATCAAAGGCAACCAGGAAACGGAAAACCTCAAATCACAGGTGTCCGAACAGCTGGATCTGTCCGACCAAGTACTCTATAAAGATCTGTTAAGGTTCCACGAAATTTCAGACTTCAAACCTGTTGATCCATCAACGTATCATTACGGAAAAGAAAAAACCGGCGAGTAAAAACGAAAAGCCGCCTGACTGCTTTATGAAGCGTCGGGCGGTTTTTTTTGTGAGGCTGGTCCGCCGTTGTTCTAAGAAGCCGGCCCGGCACATAGATTGATAGGAAAGAGGACAGAACAAGGATAGAGGATGTGAGACCGTTGACCAAATCTCAGTATTTTTTTAAATTGCATCCTTTAATGGTGCCGGCCGGCTGGACAGTGAAAGAAAATCATTTGTATCAAAAGCCGATTCGCGATCCCCGCCGTACGCTCTTCACCTTGGAGAATGAAACCTCCGGTAAAATGGTACAAGTTGAATATGCTGGAGAACTGAAGTACGTTATCAGGATGCTAAATGCTGATCAAACGCTGGTCAGTGAAGATTCAGATACGCCGTATGAACAGCTGGTCGAACGGTTGGAAGATAGGATTCGCGCCTCTGGCGGCGCCCGCAATTTGCTGAGGCTTAGAATCCCGGCCGGTTGGACGGTTGTGCATCACTCATTAACCGATACAAACCCCGATGAATTGGCGCCTGACAGCAAGGCCTGGCGGTCAGATTTCAAACGGGATCTTTTGAAGCTGCGGCATGAGGAAGAATGCCTCCTCCTCGATATAGAGTGGTATCCCGAGTGCAGTCCGGCCGGCCATTATGCGCTGAAATTGATTAAGAACGGGAACTGGAACAGTCCTTTGGAAGACATGCTGTGCATCCATCCGAAGGAATTGGCCTATGAGATTCACGCTGTTTTGAAAAAGACTTGTGAACATCAATATGTTGATGAAGCCGGCGCATAACGCGGCCGGTTTTTTGTGTGAAAAGTCCTTTGTGCAATACATACTTTTTATTCAATAAAATGTCATATTTTTCTTGAGTGAATAAGAAAAATATTTTATCATGGTAAAAGATACATAAGAAATAGACGAAAGGGGTTAAACGGGATGAAAAAAATAGCAGCGGGTCTTTTGTCTGCCGGTCTTATCATCGGTTTTTCCTGGGGTGCCGGCGATGTGGCAGAAGCAAAAACGAAGGTAAAAACGTACAAAAACTGCAAAGCTTTAAACAAAGACTATAAAGGCGGCGTCGCACGTTCGAAGTCGGTCAAAAACAAAGGCGGAAAAACGAAGTACAAGCCGTATGTTTCAAAAGCGCTTTATGACGCCAATAAAAAGCTGGACCGCGATAAAGACAAAATTGCCTGTGAGCGCTGATATATCCAAAAAAAGATCTCTTGCTGAGGGGGTCTTTTTTTGTTTATCAGGAAATTTATGAAAATTAAAGACTGCTGAAACATAATCTTAACAGTGCGAACCTATACTTTGGCAAGAGAAGAGCAAAAGGGGAGTGGATGATGTGTCAGCTTTATTAAAGAAATTGATGTTATCTTCATTGATCGGGGTTTCTATCGGGTCAGCACTGTTTGCACCGGACGCGGGAGCGCAAGAGCCGGCGGCGAAGCCTAAAAAAGTGGCTGTCATTGCGCACAGAGGTGCTTCGGGATATGCGCCGGAAAACACGATGGCTGCCTTTGAAAAGGCGCATCAGATGAAAGCGGATTATATCGAGCTGGATGTTCAAATGTCCAAGGACGGGGAGCTTGTCGTCATTCATGATACAACTGTAAACCGTACGACAGACATCGGCTCAGTGCTGCCGGTCGCCGTAAAGGACTTGACGCTTGCCGAGCTGCGCAAGCTTGATGCTGGCAGCTACTTCGGGCCGCAGTTCGCCGGGGAACGCATTCCGACATTTGAAGAAGTGCTTGACCGGTATAAAGGAAAGATCGGAATGCTGATCGAATTGAAAGAACCTGCACGCTATCCGGGAATCGAAGAAAAAGTATCAGCGGCATTGAAAGAGCGGAGAATGGATAAGCCTAAAAACGGAAAAATTATTGTACAATCGTTTGATTTCAACTCTGTATACAAAATTCATCAGCTGCTCCCATCAATGCCGACAGGTGTCTTAACGTCAAAAACAGCGGACTTAACAGATGCAAAGCTCAAGGCATTTTCCGGCTATGCCAAATATGTGAACGCCAACTTAAAAAATGTGGCCGCTGATCCTACACTTGTGCCAAGGATTCATGCGTTCGGCATGAAAATTACCCCATGGACCGTCCGCTCCCGCGATGAAGTGCCTCCGCTTTTAAAGGCTGGCGTGGACGGGATTGTGACAGACTTTCCCGACTATGTTCCGAAAAAAGTACGCTAGATACTAAACAGAAGGCCTGCAGTTTGCTCTGCAGGCTTTTTCATTCATCAATAAAACTGGGCTAACAGCAGCAATGTCAGTGTAACGGTTATCGCTCCGCCGATTCTTGTGGATACCTGAGCAAACGGCATGAGCTCGAGGCGCTCGGCGGCGCTGAGAATGGCGATGTCCCCCGTTCCGCCCTGACCTGAATGGCAGGCATTGATAATCGCGGTTTCGATCGGGTACATGTTCAGCCACTTTCCTGTAAAAAAGCCGACGGCTATCATCGTGATCACGACAGATACGATCGTAATAATATTGGCAATATTAAAAGCAGCGATCAGCTTGTCCCACGGTGTCATGGAGACGCCAATGGCAAAAAGCAGCGGATATGTCACAGCAGTTGAAAAGAAACGTGACACGCCGTAGGCGCCGTTTTCCAAATTCGCCGGAGCCAAACGAAACAGTTTCACGGCAACAGCCAAGAGAAGCATCATGACGGGTGCTGGAAATCCGAACAAGTCATGTGAAAGCATACCGACCAAATATAATGAGACGGCAAGAATGCCTCCCGATGCAAAGTGGGAAAGGTTAAAAACGCTTTCTTTGTCTTTGTCGCGGCTTTCAAGCGGCAGTGCGTCCCCACTTTCGAAACGGTCGACTTTTCCGTTGCCTGTCCATTCAGGCTTTTTCTTCCCCATTACATTTAAAACCCCAGACAAAATGACAGCGCTTAAGCTTCCGAACATAATGGAAGGAATGACAAGTGCAAAAGCTTCCCCTTGTGACATGTGCATGATTTCCGAATAGCCGATGGACAGCGGAATGGCTCCCTCGCCAACCCCTCCGGCCATGATCGGAATCACAATGTACAGCAGCGTATGCTGAAATCCGAGGCCGAGCATTGTACCAACTGTCAGACCGACTGCCGCTGCGGCAATTGTCCCTGCGATCAGCGGAATGAAAATTTTAATGAACGCCCTGACCAGCGTTTCTCTTTTCATCCCTAAAATGCTTCCCACTACAATGGCTGAGATAAACAAATAAAGAAAGTTTGAGTTTTCTGTAAATTCAGTTGTTGATTTGATAATATCATCGGGAATGAGATGGTAATAGACGATAGCTGAAGGAATAAATGTCGCAAGTATAGCGGCACCGCCGACAGAACGAAGAAGCGGCAGCGACTTTCCGATTTGGGCGAAGGTGAATCCGAAAAAGCCCGTAACCGCAATAGCAGTTAAAATGTCGCTTTTCAGATCGTGCATATAGACAAACGTCACAATCAAAGCGAAGAGCAGCAAGTATACGGGCAGCGGAATGATGCCGATTTTAACATTCATTGCTCTTGCAAAAAAATTTTCATCCGGTTCTTTCGTTGTTTGAATCGGTATATGTTGTACCTTTGGTTTTGCTTCCATTTTCTTTCCCCCATCCTTTTTGTTATCCCTTTGCTCTGAGTTATTTAACTAAATTAAGTATACTAAAAAAATCAAAATTCAGACAACCGTGCAGGAAGACCTAGCTGTTTTCACATGATGATCTAGAGCGGGTCCATTTGGTTAAAGACGTGTCTGGACACTGTTTAATGGCCTTGTGCAGGCTTTTTTTGATGCGGTAATTCCCGAATCTCCTTTTACTGGAATCAAAATCGACACAAAAAAGCTGTCAATCCGTCAAAAATAAATCAAACATTTAGGAGCAGAGACCTTTTTTTCTGTGTGAACCGTTGATACATTCAGCTCCCGTCTCCGAAGAGACAGAGGACGTTTGCGACAAAAGATTCAATCTTGAGGTGGCATATATGTGAAGGGTTATCAACGTGAGCCTTATGGATTTTTTGGAAGAGAGTCTATAGTCTTATATTTTTCGCGTTTAAAAGACAATTAGATATGTTTTTTTATTATTTTTAAGGAAATTTAGGTCTAAAGGTGGTAATATATTCGAGTGCAAAAGAATGAAATGGAGGGAAATTTTAGAGAAACCCTTCCCGAAGGGTTTTTTATCAGCACATAAGGAGAAGAAAATGGAATTTATCTTACACTGCTATCCCGTCGCAATGATTGCCCTTATTCTCATCGGTTTTTTGGGATCTTGGATGAATCCGCGTTTCAAGAAATTTTTAATCATATTGTGTCTTATGACGAACGGCGTGTATATTGTTTGGCGGTTCGGCTATACACTGCCTGTCTCTCGCCCTGCCGACATCGTGATGGGCGTGATCCTGATTGCAACTGAATGTATCGGATTTTTACAGCTCTTGATCTTTTATACGCTAGTATGGAAGGAAAGGAAGCGGGAGCCGGAAACGCTGGGCGATCAAGACCATTGGCCGAGCGTTGATATTCTCATTGCAACTTATAACGAGGAGCGCCATGTGCTGAAAAAGTCAGTGGCAGGCTGTCTGAGCCTCGACTATCCAAAAGAGCTTGTCAACATTTATTTGTGTGATGACGGAAGGCGGACGGATATTCAAAAACTGGCTGAGGAACTTGGCGTTCATTACGTTACAAGGCCAAACAATGAGCATGCAAAAGCGGGGAATTTAAACCATGCGATGAGCTGCTCGAACGGGGAACTGATTGTGACGATGGATGCCGATATGGTTCCGCTCCCTTCATTTTTGCAGAAAACTGTCGGCTATTTTAAGAAGGAAAAAGTGGCTTTTGTTCAAACGCCGCAGGCCTTCTATAATGAAGATCCTTATCAGTACAACTTATTTTCCGGTGCGAACATTCCGAATGAGCAGGACTTTTTTATGCGCAGGCTCCAGGCCGGGAAAGACCGTTTTAATGCCGTCATGTACGTCGGCAGCAATACGGTTTTCAGAAGAAGCGCTTTGGAGGAAATCGGCGGTTTTGCGACAGGCGTGATTACGGAGGATATGGCAACCGGAATGCTTTTGCAAACGAAATTTAAATCTGTTTTTGTCAAGGAAGTGCTTGCCGTCGGTCTCTCGCCGGAAACGTGGACGGATCTTTTGAAGCAGCGCGACCGCTGGTGCAGGGGAAACATTCAGTGCGGAAAGAAGTGGAATCCGCTTTTCTTAAAAGGTCTTACACCAATGCAGCGCATTCTTTATTTTGACGGTATTCTCTTTTGGTTTTTCGGCGTTTTTAAGATGGTTTACATCCTGGCGCCGCTCTTGTTTTTGCTGTTTGGCATACATAGCTTAAAGACCGATTTGTGGTCGATCACCTCGTTTTGGCTGCCTGCGTTTTTAGGTTCTTACCTTTCATTTAAAGCCGTTTCGGACCGGCAGCGCAGCATGAGCTGGAGTCATATTTACGATACATCGATGGCGCCGCACATGGCGATATCGGCTTTGTCGGAATTCATTTTTAAAAAGCGGTTTGATTTTAAAGTCACACCGAAGGGCGTCAACACAGATCGGCTAAAATTCAAATATACGACGGCGCTGCCGTGTGCGATTCTGCTTGCAATGACGCTGTTTGCTCTCGGGAAAATTCTTTATGAACTTTGGTTTCTGCATACTTTTGATATGAACGTCACATCGTATCATTTATTTTGGGTTCTCTATAATATGACGGGACTCATACTTGCGCTGCTCGTTGCCTTTGACAGGCCGAGATTTCGAAGCTCTGAACGGTTCACAGTCAACAAGCCGGCGGCTTTTTCCACCGTTTCTGGCGATGAGCACGAATGCGAACTGATCGATGTGAGCGACACGGGCGCGCGTATCAGGCTGCCTTATCAGGCTGATTTGCACATGTACTATCATGTGGACGGTCTGATCATAGATGCGGTCGGAAAAGTGCCGGCTCGGGTGATGTGGACGACAAAAGACGATGCAGACATTGAAATCGGGCTGCACTTCAAAGAGATGGACAAGGAACTGTATGTGAAACTGATCGGTTTTATGTTTGATGAAGAAAATGAAAAAAAGGCCGACCGGGAAAAGCGGGCTGATACGTTGTCAACAGTGCTGCGATTTTTCATGAAAACAGAAAAAAGCCCGGATGCATACAAGAGAAAACACGTCCGCGAGGCCTTTCAAGGTCTGGGAACATTGCTGTTTCCCGATGATGCAGAGAAAGGCGCCCACGAGATCATGATTAAGGACATCAGCTTGTCAGGCTGTCAGATTGAATCCGGCGTCCCGCTTGAGATGAATGAACATGTGTTGGTTTCTATCAATGAGAAGGATCTGGATCAGCGGTTGGCGCTCGTCTGCTGGATAAAGAAGCGGAAAAAGCGGTACACAGCGGGATTGAAATTTATAGATGGAAATGCGGCACAATCCATAGGAGACCCGGTAGCATAAGCTGCGGGTCTTTTTTTATCAACGGTCTTCCTGTACGGTCCGCCCGTTTTCGAATTTCATACTTTGATTCAGCATGTTTTCTTTAGCTGTTATCTTTATGGGATGAATTTTAAGGACAACGGTTTTGCTGCCTAAACTCGATCTGTACTTTTCAACATGTGTTTTGTGAAGCGGAGTACTGTAGTATCCTGGTACGTATTTGTCGAGAAGAGCCTGCATCGCGGATGTTGCTTCATCTAAGTCTGTGATGATTGACGCTGTGCCGAAAAGAATGACACTCATATAAGCGGTATCGGTTTTAGCGGGAATGGGATGAACCATTGTTCCATATTGTTCGCTGACTGTGAAACATACGTTAGGATTTTCTTGCAGCATGTCCATTTTCCGTCCCTCTGATGCACCGTGAAAGTAAATGTAACCGTTTTTCCAGACGAAATTCAAAGGGATGACATATGGATATTCATCTGTGGACATGCCGAGATAACCGGTTTGCGCTTCTGTTAAAAATTGATCAATCTTTTTTTCATCTGTGCAGACAAGCTGTTTTTGCCGAATGGAATGAGCCATCACATTCACGCTCCTTTTTATTATTAAACTGATTTTAAGTTGTTATTGTCCCTTTAAAAAGAGACAATAATAGAAAACTTGATGAGGTCAGATGATGATAGAGTTAACGCCTTTACTCAATAAACAGCTTAAAACACCTCTGTATATACAGCTTTACGAATATATCAAAAAAGAAATAGAGGCCGGCGGCATCCCAGCGGGAGCTCTTTTGCCGCCGATCCGCTATTTATGCGAACATTTGCATCTAAGCAAAAATACAGTTGAAAGCGCCTATCAGCAGCTCACTGCAGAAGGCTATACAGAAAGCAGGCCAAGGATCGGCATCAAAGTGCTTCCCTTGGAGAAAACACTGATGCCGCCTAGTCAATTGAAGATTCATACCAATCGGGAACAAAAAGACACAGGACAAGCTTCAGCGGCAACATATGATTTTAAATATGGTGATATCGATTTAAGCCATTTTCCATTCAAAACATGGAGACGTTGTCTGCAGAATGCAATGGACAGTGGAGATCATGACTTATTTTTGTATGGCGATCATAAAGGCGATTTCGGCCTTCGCACGGAATTGGCGAAGTATTTATTTCAGGCAAGGGGTGTGCGCTGTGTACCGGAGCAAATTGTGATCTGTTCCGGTACGCAGTATGCAGTCGGACTTCTTTGCCAGCTGCTCTCAATGCACGGCCGATTGGTTGCGGCGGAAAATCCGGGATATGATGGTGTGCGTTCCGTTTTCCTCAACCATGGATGTGAACTTCAGCCGATTGGTCTCGAGACAGACGGGATCAATTTGTTTCAGCTTGCTGCAAGCCGAGCCAAACTCGTTTATATTACGCCATCTCATCAGTTTCCGTATGGAATGGTCCTGCCGGTACAGAAGAGGCTGAAATTGCTTGAATGGGCAAGCCGTGAGAATGCCTACATTATCGAAGACGACTATGACAGTGAATTCCGCTATCAGGGCAGGCCTATTCCATCTTTAAAAGCGCTTGATAAAAAAGAAAAAGTCATTTATTTAGGGACTTTTTCAAAGTCATTTCTTCCGGCAGCGAGATTGAGTTATATCGTTCTGCCTTCAAAGCTGGCGGATGAATTTCAAGAAACGCTTGGCCGCTACAGCCAGTCCGCTTCACCCATCATTCAAAAAGCGATGTTTTTATTTATGAAAGAAGGTTTTTTCGAAAGACACATCCGTAAAATGAAAAAAGTATATCAAGAAAAGCACAAAACATTAATATCGGCCATTAAAACGCATTTCGGAAATGACATGGAAATCATCGGCGAAAAAGCGGGGCTCCATATTTTGATGAAGACAGACCGACATGCACAAGACCTCATACATAAAGCGGAAAAACTCGGTGTGAAAGTTTATCCGGTATCAGATTTCTGGCTTGAGCCACATAAAAGCAGCTCTTCCATCGTCATGGCGGGATTTGGGGGGCTTTCTGAAGCGGAAATTGAAGAAGGGATCAGCATACTGCGTAAAGCTTGGCTTTCATCATCAAAGCAGGAACGGTGAAAAATGCTCGTTCCGAAACCGATATTAAAAAGGATTCAATAGATAGAAAGCGGGAATACTTGTGAAAAAAATGAAACTGCTCATTTTGCTGCTTATGTTGATGGGAATGCTGTACGGGTGTTCCAGTCATGAAGCAAAAGGAGAGGAAAAAACAGAACCAAATACGGCTCAAAAAGCGGCAAAACAATCAAAACAGCAGGCGGAGCATGATCCATCCTCCAAGTGGATCAAAGTGAAGGGCCCCGCCCGCATTCCGATTCTCATGTATCACAGCATTTCCACAGGAAACAGCCTGCGCGTACCGGAGGCGGAGTTCCGCGGACATATGAAATGGCTGAAGGATAACGGCTATTACACACTGACACCTGAAGAAGCCTATATTGTCTTAACACAAGACAAAATGCCGAGTGAAAAATGCGTGCTGATTACGTTTGATGATGGTTATACAGATAACTTTGAAAAAGCGTACCCGATTTTGAAAGATTATGAGATGAAGGCGACAATTTTCATGATCGGTAAATCGGTCGGCAGAAAAAATCATTTAACCGAAAGCCAAATGAAAGAAATGGCCGAACACGGTATTGCTATCGAAAGCCATACGATCAATCATGTCGAATTGAACGGACTTGCTCCAGAGCAGCAGCTGAGTGAAATGACTCGTTCCAAAACATTGTTTGACGGCATGCTTCAGCAGAACACAACCATGCTGAGTTATCCAGTTGGACGCTATAATGCCGAAACGCTCAAACAGGCTGAGAAGGCGGGGTATCAAATGGCGGTGACGACAGAGCCGGGGGCGGCTGCTAGGGATCAGGGGATGTATGCGCTGCACAGGGTCCGCATCTCGCCGGGAATGTCGCCGGACGCCTTTGGAAGAATGGTGGAACACAGCATACAATAGGAAAGACGGCATTTATCATGATGCCGCTTTCTTTATTTTTTTTCATTTTGGTCCGTCGGGCTCATGACAAGCCGCAGATTTGGACGCATACCTTCAGAGGTTCGGCGGTTTACCGGCTGCCCGGGTGCGGTTTCGATGACCCTCAAAAATCCGGTCGGCGCAGCTGCCTGGCGGATCAATATTCTGCTTTTCGGTGCCGCTTTTGTATAAGATCTTTTGTTGCTCTTGTCAAAAAAGAATGAATACAAAATAAACAGAGCCAATAAAACCAGTAAAAAAATCATCTGGAAAAAACCCTCCTTATTGTGAATGTCTTCTTTTAATATCGAACAAGTAGGTGCAAAGTTTTATATATTTTGTAACAGAATCGATTAATTGTGACTTTTAAATCGTTTGAAGAGCGGGAATCTGCTGTCTTTACATCATTCCCAATCGGAAGTCTGGTTAAACAACTGGATTGATGATGGCGTATTTGGAGTTAGATGGTGAATGAATGATGAAGTGAGATAGCTGGAACATACCCGGCTGACTGCAGCAAGAACTGCATACAGCCTAAGGGTCCGAGCAGAAGATAGGGAAAGGCAGCCCGCGGGTCTTAACAGCCGCCGCCATCACCGCCGCCACAATCTCCGCCGCCACCGAAATCACTTCCGCTGTCGCCGGATGAATCAGGACCCCCGACAAAGAAAGTTGAAGAGCTGCTGCCGCTGTTGTTTCCGTCGGACGGCGCCATGGCGGCGTAGAGGAAGAATCCCACCAGGATAAAACCGATCATTCCAACAATCATATCAAAACCTCCTAACCAATATGACTTATGTTTTACTACGAACAACGGGCCAAAAAGTTTCGGAAATCTGTAAAATTATAGTAACACAAAAAACGGCTAGACGCCGTTTTTTTACTGCCTGATCAATTTGGTCCGAACTGCACTCGGCATATCGCCGGGCTGTACTTCTTCCCATGTCTCAACGTATTTTCCCTTCGCGTGTACCTTTAGGTAGGCGTTTTTTCGAAGGGAGCCGCTGGAGGAGAATGTAATTTCTTTTTCCTTCCCAGTGTCATTATATCCTTCCAGCGTGTACTCATAGCGGCCCGGACTCAAGTGCTTTCCGTCTTTGTTGATTTGGACATACACGCTTTCTTTCTTCACAAGTGGATTGAACCTGTCTGTCACCTCATGATGAATTAATAGAAATGCACCGATGCATACAACAGCCAAACCGGCTGTAATCAGAGAAATTGTTTTTTTCATATTTTATCACCTTAAAAATCCTTTTAATTTTTTCAAATAGCTTTTTCGAATGATCATAAAGAATAATAGTTGGAAGGTCAGAAATCCGCCTATCGTCATCAACACCGGAGCTGCAAAATGACCAAGACTCTGCGCCTCGAGCGTCTTCATCGCAAAATACGTATGAACTGCTGCAAGAGCGAACGGAAAGAAGAACAGGATGGCCAATTGAATCGTCACGCTCTGCGACATTTCCTTTTCGCTCAGGCCGATTTTTGCAAGCGACCGGTAGCGCTGCTGATCTTCTTCAAGATCGGTAAACAGGCGGAAGTAGAGAAAACTTCCGGATGCCGTAAAAAAGAGAACCGCAATAAAAAGGCCGATAAACAGACTCAGGCTTGGAAGCTGAACAGTTTCAAAATAAGTACTGGCCTTTGCGTCAAATTGAAATCGGATATTGGGAGCTTTTTCTCTAAGATCTTTTTCCAGTGATTGGATCATATCAAGGCTCTCTTTCCAGCGGTTGTAGTTATAGCCATACAATGTGACGAATTCGCCTTGTTTTTTCAGCTTTTCGAAGGTTTTGCCGTTTACGACAACGACGCTGTTTAACAAAATGAGCGGTTTTTTAATACCTTTCACTTTTAGATGTTCATTTGCCGGCTTCGAATCTTTGTTTAACATGTTCAAGGTCTCGGGAATTTCCGGCTTTTCTTTCGCCTCGATGGCGTTCGGATAATACATCGCCTCGCCGTCTTTCAGTTCGCCGGAATCTGACTTAAAGTGCTTTTGGAATTCGCCTTCAGAGGTCAGGAGCACCCAGGGTCCCTGGCTATAGCTCATATAAATTCCTTTTGTCACTTCCTTTTCATATGAAAAATGTCCGTCCTTCAACTTTTGTTCGATCAGCTTAACGTGTGTCTGTTCCTTTTGGTTCCCGCTGTATAATAAGTACTCTATCTCATATCGAGAATCCAATTTTCCGATAGAAGTCTTGGAAATCACCAATGTACCAGTGGCGGTAAAGGCGACGGCTGAAATGATGCAAACGAGAAAGAACAGACGGGCATTATCGTTCAGCCGATAGACAAGATCGGATACCCAAAGCACGTTTTTTCCGCGCAAATAAAATGACTTCCGTTTTTTTAAGAGCCGCAGCAGCCAAATGCTGCTTTGGCGAAAGAAGAAATAAGTCCCGATGATCGTCAGAATTAAGATCGTGACGGCTTGGGGAAAATGGATGTCGGCGAACAATACGAGCCAGTAGCCTGAGCCGAGGCAGCCGATGCCGATGACCGAAACGATAACAGACGGTTTTGGGTCAGATTTTATTTTCCCTGTGCCTTTGATCAGCTTGGTAACGGTTTTTGATTTAATAAACAAAACCGTAAATTGCGACAGCAAAATAAACAGCATGAGAAAGCAGGCGGCTGTGAGAGCCAGCGCTTTCCAAGGCAGATACAATGGCAAAGCGTCCATTTCCAAAATATAAGCGCCGATCGTAAAAAATGTTTTTGCAAAAACCAGACCGCCGATGATCCCTGTAACGATCGAGAGCACGCCGATGATGATGTTTTCTGCGGTGATCAGCTTCCTCAATTGACCCGGAGCGATTCCCTGGATGGTGAGGATCCCGAATTCTCTGCTTCTCGACTTGAGAAAGGCGTTGACGGAATAAAGCACAAACAGAATGGAAAAGGCGAAAATCATCCATTCAGCCACCGATAATCCCCGCTTTGCAATGGTGTTTAAGTAGCCTTTCTCTAAAGCGGGGTGGAACAAAAGCATCGCAAATGTGAAAAAAACCATCACTGAAAACGCGCTGCTTAAAAAGAAGGCAAGATAGGCTCTTTTATTCCGGACGACGTTTTTATAAGCGAACTGAAGAAAGGTCATTGGCGTTTCCTCCCAGCATGGACAGCACATTCAGTATCTCTTCATAAAATATTTGGCGGTTGGCGCCGCGGTGGATTTCGTTGAATAATGTTCCGTCTTTAATAAAAATGACGCGCCGGCAATAACTTGCGGCAACAGGGTCATGCGTGACCATCAATATCGTGGCATTGTCGTTTTCATTAAGATGCTGCATCGTTTCCATTACGTCTTTTGACGCCTTCGAATCGAGGTTTCCTGTCGGTTCGTCGGCGAGGATGAGAGCGGGCTGATGAATGACGGCTCTTGCGATGGCCGCCCGCTGCTTTTGTCCGCCGGATACTTCAAACGTCCGTTTATTCAGAAGTTGTTCGATGCCGAGTTTTTCAGCAATCGCCTGAAGTTTATCTTCCATGACGGAAAGCGGTTTATTTTCAAGCGTTAAGGGCAGCATGATATTTTCACCGATCGTCAGCGTATCCAGCAAATTAAAATCCTGGAATACGAATCCGAGCTGTCTGCGGCGAAAGTGGGCAAGCTTGGCCCTCTTCAGATGATGCGGATTTTCTCCGCGAATCAAAATGTCGCCGGAATCAGGGCGGTCAATCGTCGAAATGATATTGAGAAGCGTCGTTTTTCCGGAGCCGGACGGCCCCATGATCGCCGTGAACTCACTGCCTTCGACATTGAATGAAATATCTTTTAAAGCCTGATGAGAGACTTGTCCTTTATATGTTTTATTGATGTTTTTAACGATCAGCATGTCTGTCATGATATCCTCCTTTTGCGGTGCTTTTTAGGGGTGCCCGCTTCCAATATGTTGCGATTCTTCACATCCACTCCAGTGCCCATTCGGAATGCTCTCAGCCAAAAGCTTGAATGGCCCGTGTGCAGAAGCAAAGTATGGCGGGCCTCGTTTTTTGTTCAGCGCGTCGATAAATGACGAACAAAAAGGAAAAGATCATGTAGAAGCGCTGAACAAGTGACGTTTATTTGGGCGATCAGATGGCAGAGGGCCCGCCTGCCCTGAAGTCGATCATAAAAATGATTCCGCATAAAGCGAATCCTCTATCATCAATTGTGTCGATTCTTTTCATAAACTTGGATTGCAAATAAAAAATCCTCCTTGCCACGTTTGTTTGTGTAAACAAATCATATCAAGGAGGATGTGGATGAGCTATGCGGTTTTATTAAAGAAGACTTACATTTTTGTAAGGAACGAAAATTGCACAGTCGTTCCTTTCCCTTCTTCTGAAGCGATGCTCACATCATGATTGAGCTTTTCCGCAATCTCTTTTACAAGGTAGAGGCCGATGCCCGTTGATTCCTGAAAGCGTCGTCCGTTTTCCCCGGTGTAATAAGGCTCAAATACCCTTTTCAAATCTTGTGAAGGAATTCCGACTCCGTAATCTTTGATTTCCAGGATGATGCGTTCGCCATTACGGAATATCGTCATATCGATGCGTTCGCTTTTTCCTGACGAATACTTCACAGCGTTGGTGATAACCTGGCCAACGGCAAACTTGAGCCATTTGCGATCGGAGTAAATAACGGCGTCTTCAGCGGGAACCTGTTTATTTGGATAGACCCGATGCTGTATAAAATAGCGTTTATAGCGCTGAATCTGAGAATGAAGCAGCTCGCCAAGTGACACGGCTTCAATTTTAAAATCCTTTTCAAACAGGTCAAGCCTTGATGAATAGAGGAGCGTTTCCAGTCCGTATTCAATCTGCTGGACTTCTTTTTTGATTTGTTTAAAAACGGGTTCGTCCTCTTCCTGGATGATCAGATTGATGACGGAAAGCGGTGTTTTCACCTGATGCACCCATTGATTCATGTAGGTTACCCTGTCTTCCAGCTTGGACTCCATCTCATGTATTTTGCGGTGGTGGAGCCGGCTCAGCTCCATATGTTTTTCATAGAGCTCTGAGCAAAATTCAGCCGTCCCCAAAAAAGGAATTTCTGTATCTTTTTGTTCTGAGCCGAGCCACTGGTAGACTCTGTGTTCTTCATACCATTTGTACGAAAGATAAAGCGCCAGCGCCAGAAGCTGAACGCCGAGAATGTAAAAAAGGTGGGTGAAAGTCTGCATTCCGGCAAACCAATAGTAAAAAAACACGAATCCGCCCTGAAAAAGAAACAGAAGAATGAGAACGGCATGGTTTTTTAGGAACAGCTTCATGATTTCGCCCTCAGCTGATACCCTTCGCCCCGCACTGATTCAACTGAGAAGGGCACGTCCATGCTTCGCAATTTTTTGCGAATCCTTGTAATATAGACATTTAACGTGTTTTCATCTATAAATGTATCGGTTTCCCATGTCTTCTCCATCAACCGGTCTCTGCTTGTCACTTTTTCTCCTCTTTCAAGCAGCACTTCCAAGAGTTTGCTTTCCTTTTTTGAAAGCTCGAGCTTCTCATCCCGGCAGCGCAGCTCAAAACGTTCGACAAACAGCTGAACGCCTTCAAATTCAATCACTTTTTCTCCTTGCTTAACGGCGTATTCTCCAAATGCCCTGCGAATTTGGCCTTTAATTTTAGCGAGCACCACTTCATACGAAAAAGGCTTTTCTATATAATCATCGCCGCCGTTTTCAATCGCCATGACCTGATCCATTTCTCCGCTTCTCGCTGAAATGAAAATGATCGGACAAGTCGAATGCTGGCGGATTTGCCGGCACCAGTAGTACCCGTCGTATGCCGGCAGATTGATGTCAAGCAATATCAGATCGGGCTTCTCTTGGAGAAACATTTCAAGGATAGAGGTGAAATCAGTAGCTGCAACAGTTTCGTATCCGTATTTTTCTAAATGATCGCATAAAAGCTTCCGAATGTCTTCGCTGTCCTCGACAATCATGATTTTCGTCATTTTGAACACTCCTATGAACAAGTCTCCGCTGCCGAAAATGAGCGATTCCATTATAAAATCGGCAGTGAAGGTCTCTTATGTTAAGAATATCATAAAAAATTTTTTTTCATGTGAGCGCTTAAGGTTTTTGCATACCAGATCATGATAATTCAGTTTCTGTGAGTTAAAATAGGAATGGACGACTGTCAAAAAAGGAGAGGATCAAATGGCAAAATACAGAGGCTATATCGGAACATATACAAAAGCAGACAGCGAAGGGATTTATACATTTGAGCTTGATACGGAAAAAAAGGCGTTAAGCACGCCAAAGCCGGCAGCAAAGCTGGGCAGTCCGACATATTTGAATATCGCCAAAGACAATGAAATGCTCTATGCAGTGGTCAAAGACGGCGATAATGGCGGGGTTGCCGCATACCGTGTTGACGGCTCCACAGGAGAGCTGACTTTCGTCAACCAGCAGGCCGGGGAAGGACCATCGCCTTGCCACGTCAGCGTCGATCAGAATAACCGCTATGTTCTGTCCGCCAATTACCACAACGGGACGATCATGGTATACCCTTTAAATGAAAGCCGCGGCTTGCTTGAGCCTTCAGCAAAAGTGCAGCATGAGGGAACAGGACCGCATGAGAGGCAGGAAAAAGCGCATACTCATTATTCCGGATTCACACCTGATGAGAAGTATGCAGTAGCCGTCGATCTCGGAACGGATCATATCATTACGTATCAATTGAAAGAGGACCGGCTTGAAGCGGTGAAAAAACACGCAACTGCACCGGGGTCAGGGCCGAGGCATATTGAGTTCCATCCGCAGGAAAAGTATGCGTATGTATTAACGGAGCTGAGCAATGAAGTCATCGTGTTGGAATACAATCCTGATTTGGGTGAATTCAGGGAGATTCAAGTCATTTCGGCATTGCCGGAAGGGTTTGACGGTGCAAGCCAGGGCGGCGCCATCCATGTCACTAAAGACGGCAAATTTGTATACGCTTCAAACCGCGGACACGACAGCATCGCCGTCTTCAGCATCAACGAGTATTCGGGCGAACTTTCCCTGGTTGAACACGTATCAACTGAAGGGGAATGGCCGCGCGACTTTGAGATTGATCCTTCAGAGCAATTTTTAATCGCTTCCAACCAGGAAACAGGGACATTGACATTGTTTGAAAGAGACTGGACAACGGGCCGGCTGACGCTTTTGCAGTCCGGAGTTCCTGCTCCTGAAGCGGTTTGTGTGAAATTTTTACATCAATAAAAGCAAAAAAACTTGACTGGCTAAAAAGGCCAGTCAAGTTTTTTTCTTTTTATAACACTTGCAGCATGCGGTTAACCGCTGTCATTTTACCCCGCATCCAGCTCTTTTTTGACCTTGATAAACGCAACCATCTGCTTGATTTCTTCTTCGGAAAGAAGCGTCCCGTCGACTGCCAGCTTGAGCTTATCCCATTCCGTCAGTTCAATGGCTTCGTTTTTAGCCTTTTCATCCCGGGGATCGTCAACTCTGCCAAGCAAAAAATCAGTGGAAGTATTGAATAAATCAGCGATTTCGATAAGCGCCTCTAAAGAAGGGCGGCGGTAGCCCGATTCATAGCCCGCGTAAGTGCTTTTCGCAATACCGAGGCGGTCGGCAGTATATTGCAATGACCATTTTTTATTTTTTCTCAGTGTTGTTAATCGATCTAAATTCATATCTTACGCTCCTTTTAATACACAGTGATTATAGCACATTATCAGCAAAAGTGTACGCGAAATGAATAAAGTTTCTTGATTATTTCACATTTGAGGACTATAATTGCATTGAAGGTACGCATAAAGCGTATACATTCCTGATGTATCAAGCCTTCTTCGTAAAAACAAAACATGCTTTATACTGTATAAAACTACTTCTTAAAGAGGTGTAGCACATGAAAAAGTTACTGCTGTTGACCACCGGCGGGACCATCGCTTCAGTAGAAGGCGAAAACGGACTGGCTCCGGGGGTTAAAGCGGAAGAGCTTCTCAACTATTTATCTGATGACCATTCTAATTATACGATAGATTGCCAATCTTTAATGGATATAGACAGCACCAACATGCAGCCTGAACATTGGGTGATGATGGCTGAGGCTGTATATGAGAATTACAGCAGCTACGACGGATTTGTGATCACGCACGGAACCGATACGATGGCCTACACCTCGGCGGCGCTTTCATACATGCTGCAGAATATTGATAAGCCTGTTGCGATTACAGGTTCCCAAGTTCCGATTACATTTAAGAAAACGGATGCGAAAAAAAATATTAAAGATGCGGTCCGCTTCGCGTGCGACGGTATCGGCGGAGTTTACGTCGTCTTTGACGGCCGCGTCATTTTAGGCACGAGAGCGATCAAATTAAGAACAAAAAGCTACGATGCATTTGAAAGCATCAATTATCCTTACGTTGCTTTCATTCATGACAAGGAGATCGAGTATAACAAACGGGTTCCCGAAGTGAAGCCAGGCGCTTTGAAACTCGATACCTCCTTAAATACCGATGTTTGTCTGGTGAAGCTTCATCCCGGATTAAAGCCTGAGTTTTTTGATTGTCTGAAAGGTTCATATAAAGGTATTGTGATTGAGAGCTACGGAAGCGGCGGCATTCCTTTTGAGAAAAGAAACATTTTAGAAAAAGTGAACGAGCTGATCGATTCCGGAGTAGTCGTAGCGATTACGACACAATGCCTTGAAGAAGGAGAGGATATGAGCATTTACGAGGTCGGCCGCAAGGTAAACCAAGATGCCATCATCCGCTCGAGGAATATGAACACCGAAGCGATCGTTCCGAAGCTGATGTGGGCACTAGGAAAAACCGGACAACAAGCTGAAGTCAAAAAGATTATGGAAACGCCAATTGCAGACGATATCATCATCTAAAAAAAGAAAGCAGGGTTAAAAAATGAAAACTGAAATGACATACCGGACGGAAAAGGATTTTCTCGGAGAAAAAAAGATTCCGGCCGATGTCTACTACGGTATTCAGACATTGCGGGCAGCGGAGAACTTTCCAATTACAGGATATAAAATCCACGAAGAAATGATCAAAGCGCTGGCAGTGGTGAAAAAAGCGGCCGCGCTTGCCAACATGGAGACAAAACGTCTTTATAAAGGCCTTGGAGATGCCATTGTCCAAGCCGCTGATGAGATCCTTGAAGGAAAGCTGCACGATCAATTCATCGTTGATCCGATTCAAGGCGGCGCAGGAACTTCAATGAATATGAACGCGAACGAAGTCATCGGAAACCGTGCACTTGAACTGCTCGGCCACAACAAAGGCGAATATATTCACCTGAGTCCGAATACGCACGTCAACATGTCTCAATCGACAAACGACGTCTTCCCGACGGCGATTCACATTTCAACGCTCCAGCAGCTGGAAAAGCTGCTGGACACAATGGAATACATGCTTGACGCGTTTAAGAAAAAAGCGCGCGACTTTGACCACGTCATTAAAATGGGCCGCACACATCTTCAAGACGCAGTGCCGATCCGCCTTGGGCAGGAATTTGAAGCTTACAGCCGCGTGATTGAACGCGACATCAAACGGATTAAACAATCGCGTCAGCATCTGTATGAAGTCAATATGGGCGCTACCGCGGTTGGAACGGGATTGAACGCGGATCCGCGCTATATTGAAAATGTTGTCAAGCACTTGGCTGAGATCAGCGGTCTTCCGCTAGTCGGCGCTGACCATCTGGTGGATGCGACGCAAAATACGGACGCGTACACTGAAGTTTCGGCTGCATTAAAAGTATGCATGATGAACATGTCGAAAATCGCCAACGACCTTCGGTTGATGGCATCAGGTCCGCGTGCAGGACTTGCTGAGATTTCTCTTCCGGCAAGACAGCCGGGTTCATCCATCATGCCGGGGAAAGTCAATCCGGTTATGGCCGAGCTGATCAACCAAATCGCATTCCAAGTCATCGGAAACGACAATACGATTTGTCTCGCTTCTGAAGCCGGACAGCTCGAACTGAATGTGATGGAGCCAGTGCTCGTCTTTAATCTCCTGCAGTCCATCAGCATCATGAACAACGGATTCCGTTCGTTTACCGATCACTGTGTAGCAGGAATCGAAGCGAATGAAAAACGCTTAAAGGCATATGTAGAAAAAAGCGCAGGTGTCATTACTGCGGTCAACCCGCATCTTGGCTACGAAGCAGCTGCAAGAATTGCAAGAGAAGCGATTTTAACAGGGCAATCCGTCCGCGATCTCTGTCTTCAAAACGATGTGTTGACAGAAGAGGAGCTTGATCTGATTTTGAATCCTTATGAAATGACAAAACCGGGGATTGCCGGGGCTGAACTTTTAAATCGGGATTAAGCTGAAAAAACAGTACGCGAAAACACTCTGAAGCATTTTACCGGGATAGAAACACAGAGTGTTTTCGCTTTCCTTCAATAACTTTATGAAGAGAAAGGACAACAGCGGTGAAGTGGTACCGCGTCAGCCTTTTTCGTGGTATACTGTTCGTTGTTAGTTAAATTTTTAAGAAAAAATTGAAGCAGATTGCTATTTTTATGTAGCTTATTTTGAAAGCGTTTCAATAATAAGGGGGATTTAGGTTGAAAACAGCACGGTTGCCATCAATGTTGGAAATCATTTGTGTATTAGGTGCATTTTTAGCGATAGTTTGTTCATTTACAGTCAAATTTGATCTGCCGATTCAGCTGGCATTGTTTATTTCATGGTTTTTAGTGATTTTGCTCGGTCTGCGCCTGGGGCACCGGTATGAAGATTTGCAAAAATCGATTACAAACGGAATTTCAAACGGACTCGAAGCGATATTGATCCTGATTGCCGTCGGCGCTCTGATCGGTACATGGATAGCCGGCGGTGTTGTGCCGACTTTGATTTATTACGGGCTTGAGTTTATCCATCCGAGCATATTCCTGCTTGCCACGCTCATTATTTGTTCGATCACCTCTGTGGCCACAGGTACGTCTTGGGGTACTGTAGGAACGGCCGGGATCGCCATGATGGCAATCGGTGAAGGGCTGGGGCTACCGCTTCCGCTTGTAGCCGGAGCCGTGCTGTCCGGCGCCTATTTCGGAGATAAATTATCACCGCTTTCCGATAGTACAGTGCTTGCGTCATCCCTTTCAAAGGTCGAAGTGATTACCCATGTCAGAGCGATGTTGTATTTGTCGGTTCCCGCCTATTTGATCACGGCGGTGTTGTTCACCATTACCGGATTTATTTACGGTAGTAAAAATGTCGATTTGCAGAAAGTCGAATTTTTGAAAACTTCTTTGCAAAACACGTTTGATATTCATATTTGGATGCTTGCTCCGGCTGTTATCGTTATCGTTCTTTTGGCCATGAGAAAGCCGTCTGTGCCGACGATCGCGATCGGCGCACTTTTGGGGGCGATCTGGGCTGCGGTCTTCCAAGGCATGAATTTTGCGGATGCACTTGGCACGGCATACAACGGCTTTTCCATCGACACCGGGATCAAATTTATGGACGAGCTCTTAAACCGCGGAGGAATTCAAGGCATGCTCGGTTCGGTCGTCGTTATCATTCTCGGTCTGGGCTTTGGCGGCCTTTTGGAGCACTTAGGCGTTCTAAAAGTGATCGTGTCCAAATTCCAGCAAAAGCTGACTTCTGCCGGCAACGTCACATTCTCGACGATTATCGTCGCTTTCCTGGCGAATGTGTTCGGCTGCGCGATGTACGTCTCGCTCATTTTAACACCGAAAATTATGGAGAAAAGCTATGACAAGCTCGGAATTGACCGGAGGGTGCTCTCCAGAAACGCGGAAGTCGGCGGTACGATGACGTCAGGCATGGTGCCGTGGTCAGACAACGGTATATATATGGCGGGGATTCTCGGCGTGTCAACCTTCTCTTATCTGCCGTTCATGTGGCTGAGCTTTGTTTCAATCGGCCTTGCGATTTTGTACGGATACACAGGTAAATTTATTTGGTACACCGATAAAAAAGACTCGCCGGTTCAGTAGCCGATTTTAAAACAATTGATGGAGGTATTCTGTTATGAATGGCAACAATATTATTCGGAATTTGATGCTGGAAATCCCTTCAGCACCAGGAAACCTTGGAAAGGTGACAACGGCGATCGGCCTTGCCGGCGGTGATATCGGAGAGGTTGAAACGATCAAGGTGGGGCCGAATTATACGATGCGGAACATTACGGTTCAAGTTGAGCATGAAGAACAGCTTACCGAGATCCTTGAAGTGATCCGCAACTTAAAAGAAGGCATCCATCTTCATACCGTTTCAGACGACGTACTGGCTGCCCATGAAGGCGGCAAAATCCGCGTGAAAAGCAAGATGCCGATTCGCTCGCTCGCTGATCTGCGGCGGGTGTATACGCCGGGTGTCGCGAATGTGTGCGAGCTTATTAAAGAAGAGCCGCAAAAAGCGAATATCTATACAGGCATCGGCAATTCGGTTGCAATTGTAACGGACGGTACGGCCATCCTAGGCTTGGGAGACATTGGGCCTGTGGCGGGAATGCCTGTTATGGAAGGGAAGGCCGCGCTTTTCGACCAGCTTGCAGACATCAGCGGAGTTCCGATTCTGCTTGATACGAATGATCCTGACGAAATCGTGCGGACGGTTAAAAACATTGCGCCCGGATTTAGCGGTATTTTGCTTGAAGACATCGGTTCACCGCATTGTTTTGAAATCGAAGAGCGCCTGAAAAACGACCTGAATATTCCGGTCATGCATGACGACCAGCACGGTACTGCGGTGGTGACACTGGCGGCCGCCATTTCAGCCGCCAAGAGTGCAGGGGTCGATCTGAAGCAGGCCCATGTCGGCCAAATCGGCCTGGGTGCGGCAGGGGTCGCGATCTGCAGAATGTTTATGGCATATGGGGTAAAACGTGTCATCGGAACGGATAAATCGCTTGAGGCGATGGCGCGTTTAGAGAACTATGGCGGCCATGCGGCTGAAAGCATCGAAGAATTGATGGAAAGCTGCGATATCATCGTCGCGACAACCGGCGTTCCGGGATTGATCAATAAGAAATGGGTTCGGGAAGGCCAGGTGATTTTGGCTCTGTCCAATCCGAAGCCGGAGATTGAGCCTGAGGATGCGCTCGAGGCCGGGGCAGCCTACGCTGCGGATGGACGGTCTGTCAACAATGTGCTGGGGTTCCCCGGTATTTTCAGGGGCGTGTTAAATGCCGGAGCGGAATCGATCAGCCACCCGATGCTGGTCGCGGCCGCCGAAGCGATCGCATCCTGCACAAAACAAGGCGATCTTGTGCCTGATCCGCTGAATCCTGATGTTCACGAGATTGTGGCCAAAGCAGTCGAAAGGGTCGCACTTTCAGAAATGGGAAAAATGAACGGATAAAGAAAACAGCTGCTGCTTTATCGCAATACGGATAAAGCGGCAGCTGTTTTTCTTGCGAATGTTAACGGCGGTTCTACAGATTGAAAATGAATATATAAAATATTCGGTTTTGTAAAAATCCAATGATTGTGGAGAGCGCTGATGATGATGCCTTGATCGACAAGCTTTTTTGTAAACAACGGAATTTCTTCAGGCAAAATGGCAACTTCGGCCATATTCAAGGCGATTCCGTTTTGATCGAGCGACTCGAACATGACTTCTTCCATGCCGACTCCACGGCTTGGCCTTCCTTGAATCGTGACGCGCAAATTCCGTTTGATGCTGACAGAACAGACACCGTGTTCAATGTGCGGCTCCCCATTTAAAATATGTCCAAACTGCTGGCAAAGCGAATGAAAACTTTGCATCTGCTGAACCTCCATTTTTAAAGTTACCACGATTTTATGAAGGGAACCCGCATATTTAGAATCCTTTAAAAATGGACAATCTTTTTATTTGATGATTTCTTCACCGCCCGGCTTGTTTGCATAGTGGTACATGAAGCCCATCATAAACGCGCCTCCGATCAGGTTCCCGAGGGTTACCGGAATCAAGTTATGGATTGCGCCTGCAATCGAAATCGTATCCGGATGCTCGGTGACCAGAGAGACGGCAAAAGTGGCCATGTTCGCGATGCTGTGTTCATAACCGGAAATAAAGAAAGTAAAAACAAACAGCATCATAGAGAACATTTTCGCTCCGTCTCCTTTTTGCGCCATCGGAACAAAGAACGCAAGGCAGACTAGCCAGTTACACAAAATCGCTTTGAAAAACAATTCGGTCACCGGTGTATTCATTTTATGCTCCGCCACGCTAAGTATAAAGCCGGTGGAAGAAGGATCCTTAAATAAACCGGTCGCAAAGATGAGGCCTGCGAAAAACACGGCGCCCATTAAATTTCCTGCATAGCTGAACATCCACAGCTTGATAACAGCGGGCCAACGCATTTTTTTACGAAGCGCAGCCAATGTATAATAAAATGTATTTCCCGTAAATAAATCTCCTCCGCCATAGACGATCAGAATAATGGCGCCCCCGAATGTGATTGCTGCAATTGGATATGTGAACGGAGAATGTTCAACATAAAATAGATTCCCCGTTTTAAACGCTACAATGACTCCGAACCCGATAAACATACTGGCCAGCATAGCTCGTAAAAGATAACGAAGCGGGCTTTGCATAAAAATGCTTTGCTTTTTTAAGGCAAGCTCTTCGACTAGAACAAGTGATTTTGATTCCATGTTTTCCACCACCATCAAGTGTTTACTTAAGAAGTATCTATCATAAATACAACCTAAGTATAGCAGGATATTGTGAAACATTTCACAAATTTTGTGTATTTTGTTTGAACAAATGTATGGTTCGATTTTCATAGAATAAACAAGGTATCGTTATTGTTTATTTTTAAGTAATAAATATTCCATCCATTCGTAAAAGCCTGAGGGAGCGATGTTTCAAAGATAGCTCGACAGGGAGGGATACGGCAGCAAGCAGGTTAAATGCGCAGTGCAATCAGCTGGTGCTGTATGAAAGCATAGATGAAGGACGTGCGCAAAAGGCTGAGGGAAAATTTCACAGATTGGACAAAATAGCAGGACTTTCCGTCAGGCGTTTTCAAGCTGAAGGAAAGCGCCGAATTTGTTTGATTGCATATAACGGTATTCTTTTGATCCGCAAGGCTTTGCGCAGAGAATCGCAACCGTTGAATGACAAAATGCTCCGCGGGAATGAGGGGCATTTTTCTCATGCTGATTTAGTTCTTGTTAACCACCGCGTCACAAAATATCTATAATTTCTTCGGATAATTGTCACAATGACATCCATAAATTAGGGAATATGTACTTTATTTAAGAAGGAATTCGCGGTAAAGTACAGGTATAAATAACCATCCGGATAATATCGGAACATCAATGCGGGCCAAGGTCACCCTTTTGTCTGTGATCATATTCATAAGATTCATGTGAAACTTTGAGCAAGGGTGATGCCCATTCGGCAACGGTCCGGCTAGAACAAAGAGGAGGAGACTGGAACAGTGGACGAACTCATTTTGGCAAGATTTCAATTTGCTTCAACAACGATCTTTCACTTTATTTTTGTGCCGATGTCAATCGGGCTTGTCTTTATGGTTGCTTTAATGGAAACTCTATACGTCGTAAAGAAAAAAGACATTTACAGAACGATGGCTAAATTTTGGGGGCACTTATTTTTAATTAATTTTGCAGTCGGTGTGGTCACCGGGATTCTACAGGAATTTCAGTTCGGAATGAACTGGTCGGAGTACTCCCGCTTTGTCGGTGATGTATTCGGCGCTCCGCTCGCGGTGGAGGCGCTGCTTGCTTTCTTTATGGAATCGACGTTTATCGGTTTGTGGATATTTGGCTGGGATCGGCTTCCGAAGAAGATCCATTTGCTGTCCATCTGGCTTGTTTCGCTTGGAACGATCATGTCGGCGTTTTGGATTTTAGCGGCCAACTCGTTTATGCAGGAGCCTGTCGGATTCGCGATCAAAAACGGCCGCGCGGAAATGACCGATTTCTTTGCGATTATTAAAAACCCGCAGCTATGGGTTGAATTTCCGCACGTCATTTTCGGTGCGCTTGCCACCGGAGCGTTTTTCATTGCCGGTGTCAGCGCGTATAAAATGCTGAAAAAACAGGAATTGCTCTTTTTTAAAAAATCCTTTCAAATCGCGATGATTGTGGCGCTTGTTTCCGGCATCGGCGTAGCGTTCAGCGGACATGAGCAGGCCCAGCATCTGATGAAGAGCCAGCCGATGAAAATGGCTGCCAGCGAAGCGCTTTGGGATGACAGCGGCGATCCTGCAGCTTGGACGGTGCTTGCGAACATTGACGCGGACAAGCAGGAAAACAAATCAGAGCTCAGCATCCCGTATGCGCTCAGCTATTTGGCTTATAAACAATTCAGCGGCAATGTGCCCGGAATGAAGACGCTGCAAAAGCAATATGAAGAAAAATACGGAGAAGGAAATTATATTCCGCCGGTGAAAACGACGTTCTGGAGCTTCAGAATCATGGCCGGTTCAGGACTTTTAATGATCGTTGCCGCTTTGACTGGCCTCTATCTCAGCTTCCGTAAAAGACTTGAAACAAGCAAATGGTTTTTGCGGACGATGGTGGCTTTAATCGCCTTTCCATTCATTGCAAATACGGCGGGGTGGATCATGACTGAAATCGGACGCCAGCCGTGGACGGTGTTCGGTATTTTGACAACGGCGCAGTCCGTGTCGCCGAACGTATCAGCGGGAATGCTGCTGTTTTCCGTCATCGCGTTTACAGCGATTTATCTTGTACTGGCGCTCGTTCTTGTCTACTTGTTTGTGCGGGAGATTAAAAAAGGGGCTGCACACCATGACCACCATCATGATGATTCCGTATCGACAGACCCGTTTGATCAGGAGGTTTACCATGGTATCTCTTAATGAACTTTGGTTTATATTAGTCGCTGTGCTGTTCATCGGTTTTTTCTTTCTTGAAGGTTTTGATTTCGGCGTCGGAATGGCGACCCGGTTTCTCGGACGCAACGAGCTTGAACGGAGGGTGATGATCAATACGATCGGCCCTTTCTGGGATGCCAATGAAGTCTGGCTGCTGACTGGGGGAGGCGCGATTTTCGCGGCTTTTCCAAGCTGGTATGCCACGATGTTCAGCGGATATTACATTCCGTTTGTCTTTGTTCTTCTTGCATTGATCGGACGCGGAGTCGCGTTTGAATTTAGAGGGAAAGTCGAAACCGCAAAATGGAAGAAAACATGGGATTGGGTCGTATTCTTCGGCAGCATTCTGCCCCCGTTTTTGTTCGGTGTTTTATTTACCAGTATTTTGCGCGGTATGCCGATTGATGCCGATATGAATCTGCACGCCGGTTTTACTGACTATGTGAACGTCTATTCCGTAACAGGGGGAGTCACCGTTACGCTTCTCTGCCTGCTGCACGGCCTGATCTTTATTACGTTGAGAACGGAAGACGATTTGCGCGACCGGGCAAGACAGCTGGCTAAAAAAGTCGTATTCGCCGTTTTGGCGGCGCTTGTTGCCTTTGTTGCTTTATCCATTTTTGAAACGGACTTGTTCACGGGCAGGGGACATGTGACGATACCTCTTGCGGCTCTTATTGTCGTTTGTTATGTGCTGTCGATCGTATTTATGAAACAAAAACGCGACGGCTGGACATTTGCTATGACAGGGGCTGGGATCGCCCTCACAGTGGCGACGATTTTCACTGCGCTGTTCCCGCGCGTCATGATCAGCTCGGTCAAAAGCGCATATGATTTAACGGTTTATAATGCTTCATCAGGAGACTATTCTTTAAAAGTGATGACGATCGTCGCGCTGTCACTGCTTCCGTTCGTGCTGGGCTATCAGATCTGGAGCTACTATGTTTTTCGAAAACGGGTCAGCAGTAAGGAGCCAATGATTTATTAATGGGAAAAGATCTTTTGCAATATAAAGGAATGAAGCGAATTCTTGCAGCACTCACCGTACTGACATGCATGCAGGGCGCAGCTATTATCATGCAGGCCGAATGGCTTGCTGAAGCGGTGACCCGCCTTTTTAACGGCGAGCGGGTCGGTTCGCTTGTTCCGCTGATCATCTTATTTACCGCCGCTTTTTTATTCCGCCATGCCGTGACCCTTGTCAGGCAAAGGCTGATTTTTGATTATGCCGCCAAGACAGGGGCCGACCTGCGGAAAAAGTTTTTGGAGAAGCTTTTCCAATCCGGCCCCGGACTGGCGAGAAAAGAAGGAACAGGTCACGTCGTCACACTCGCGATGGAAGGAATTGCGCAGTTTCGCCGCTATTTGGAGCTGTTTTTGCCAAAAATGATCAGCATGGCTGTTATACCGCCGGCGGTTGTCTGTTATGTCTTTTTTAAAGACACATCCTCCGCTGCAGTCTTAATGATTACGCTGCCGATTTTAATCGCATTTATGATCCTTCTCGGCTATGCGGCAAAGAGAAAAGCGGACAGCCAGTGGAAGACGTATGAGATGCTTTCAAATCATTTTACTGATTCCTTGCGCGGCCTGGAAACATTGAAAGTGCTGGGCATGAGCCGTTCACATACGAAGAATATTTTTCATGTGAGCGAACGGTACAGGAAAGCGACGATGGGCACGCTTAAAATTGCCTTTCTGTCTTCGTTTGCACTGGATTTTTTTACCATGCTGTCCGTGGCGACCGTAGCCGTTTTTCTCGGTCTCGGTCTTGTTGACGGCACTATCATACTGGAGCCGGCGCTAGCCATTCTGATTCTTGCGCCTGAGTTTTTTCTCCCTGTCCGGGAAGTCGGCAATGACTATCATGCTACGTTGAACGGACGGGAAGCCGGTAAAGCGATCAAGGCGATATTGGAGTCGCCCGGTTTCAAGGATGAGGCGCCTTTGGATCTTGAGCGATGGTCAGACGACGATCAAATCGAGTTCAAGGATGTAGAGGTGCGGCATGATGAGGAGGAAAACTCCTCATTATCCGGCATTTCTCTATCGTTTAAAGGAAAGAAAAAAATCGGAATCATCGGAGAAAGCGGTGCCGGAAAATCTACGCTTATCGATGTGCTCGGCGGTTTCTTGGAAACGAAAAGCGGCGTGATCAAAGTCGGGGGAAAAGAGAGGACGCATTTGCAGACAGACAGCTGGCAAAATCAGCTCCTGTATATTCCGCAGCATCCCTATATCTTTCCGGATACGCTCGGAGCCAATATCCGTTTTTATCATCCCGGCGCTTCTGACGAAGAAGTTGAACAGGCAGCAAGAGCCGCCGGGCTGACGGAGCTGATTGATCAGCTTCCGTCCGGCTTAGAGGAGCGGATCGGTGAAGGCGGGAGGGCATTAAGCGGCGGACAGGCGCAGCGCACAGCCGTTGCCCGGGCTTTCCTGGGCAACCGTCCGATTCTCCTTTTAGATGAGCCGACCGCTCACTTGGATATCGAAACAGAATACGAATTGAAAAAAACGATGCTGAAATTGTTTGAAGACAAGCTGGTTTTTATGGCAACTCATCGTCTTCACTGGATGCTTGATATGGATGAAATTATCGTGCTGAAGAATGGACAGGTGGCTGAAACCGGTACACATCAAGAATTGATTGAAAAGCGGGGCGTTTATTACGAGCTTGTGCAGGCGCAGTCGTTTGGAGGTGCATCATGAACAATGAAGACGGTTGGATTCTGCCCTATATCAAGAAAAATATAAGGCTTTTGATCATTGTCGTGTTGCTTGGCGGATTGACGGCATGCTCGGCTGCAGCTCTCATGTTTACCTCCGGTTATTTAATATCCAAAGCGGCTACGCGTCCGGAAAATGTTTTGATGATTTATGTCCCGATCGTAGCGGTCCGTACCTTCGGGATTCTGCGCTCGGTGTCGCGCTATGTTGAGCGATTGACCGGACACCATATCATCTTGAAAATTTTATCCGATATGCGCGTCAGGCTTTACAGGATGCTGGAACCTCAAGCTTTAAAATGGCGTGAACGCTTTCGGACGGGGGATATGCTCGGCATTTTGGCCGACGATGTTGAGCATTTGCAGGACATGTATTTGAGAACGGTATTTCCCGGGCTGTCGGCGCTTCTTTTATATGGCGTATTCATCACTGCTATTGGCTTTTTTTCATGGCCTTTTGCAGGGCTGATCGCGATCTATGCAGCGGTTTTCGTGTTTCTTGTTCCGCTTGTTTCCCTGCTTGTGACAAGGGCGAAAAATGTTGCGCTGAAAAGAGGACGAAGCCTCTTGTACCGTCAGCTGACAGACGCGGTCATGGGCGTGAGCGACTGGGTGTTCAGCGGCCGGCAAAATGACTTCGTCCATGCGTATGAAGCGGCAGAGCAGGAATGGCTGGCGATCGAAAAGAAACGGATGCGCTTCAGTCGTTGGAGGGACTTTGCCATGCAATGCCTGGCGGCAGGACTTGTTCTTCTGATGTTAATATGGGCGGGCGGACAAAGCGCGGAAGGCGCCCTGGCTCCTGTGTTTATTGCAGCGTTTGTCCTTGTTGTGTTTCCTTTGACAGAAGCTTTCTTTCCGCTTTCAGACGCAGCGGCGTCAATCCCTGAGTATCAGGATTCTTTAGAAAGAATGGACGGGCTTGAGCCGCCGAAAAGGGAAGAAATTGGAGGCGCTGTTCAGCAGGAACGGGCGGAGGCTGTAGGTTTGGACGATGTCACGCTTCGCTTTGAAGATGTTTGTTTTTCTTATGAAGAAGGCCATCCGGTGTTGGACGGTGTTTCATTTATATTAAAGCAGGGGGAAAAGACCGCTTTGCTCGGGCCGAGCGGCGCTGGTAAATCGACGATCTTGTCGTTAATACAAGGGACGCTCGCTCCTTCTAAAGGAAACATTACATTGAACGGCATTTCTGCGCAGTCTCTTCAGGGAGAAATCTCACGCGCAGTCTCCGTTTTTAATCAGCAGCCGCATCTGTTTGATACGACGGTTTTGAATAATATCAGGCTCGGAAACCCTGACGCGAGCGATGAGGACGTGTATTGGGCGGCGCGCCAGGTGAAGCTTCACGATTATATTCAGTCTCTTCCCGAAGGATATCATACATCTGTTCAGGAAACGGGCATTCGTTTTTCAGGCGGAGAACGTCAGCGGATTGCATTGGCGCGGATTCTGCTGCAGAATGCGCCAATCGTTGTATTGGATGAACCGACTATAGGTCTTGATCCTAAAACAGAGAAAGAGCTTCTATCAACGATGTTTCAAGTGCTTGATGGAAAGACGGTTCTATGGATTACACACCATTTGGCAGGAGCCGAAGCGGCCGACCGGATTCTGTTTTTAGACAAAGGGAAGCTTGCAATGGCAGGGAGCCATCAGCAGCTTTTGGAAAACAATCCGCGCTATTCAAGACTTTATCGTCTGGATGCGCCTGTCGGCCGGCATTCTTAGTAGAAAACCGCAAAAGACAGCTTCAAGTCGAGAAGCTGTCTTTTTTTATATGGCCCGCTCATCAACTGCTTTTATTTTGCATGTTAAAGAGCGGTGAAGGGTATATTCAGTTAGTATTTAATTAAACGTTTGTTTAAACTTTGTATTGAAAGGTGTGATCCGGGATGTCTGCAGAACAATTGCCGATATGGACGAAAGACTGTGTGAAGGGCTCATTGCCGAAAAGGGGGAATGGAAGTCATAAAGGAACTTATGGAACCGGCCTTTTGCTCGCGGGAAGCGATGATATGCCGGGAGCGGCTCTCCTTGCAGGAATTGGGGCGATGCGGAGCGGTCTTGGAAAGCTTGTCATCGGAACGTGCGGAAGTGCCATTCCGTTGATCGTCCCCGTTCTCCCTGAAGCGACGTATTGGCGGGACGGCTTAGAAAAGGCGGCGTCCGGCGAGATTGCCGAACCTTACCGGGCGATTGCGATCGGGCCGGGGCTGCCGCCTTCGCAAATGACTGAGCAAGCGGTCCGGAATGTATTGACGAAAGACTGCCCGGTTGTCCTTGATGCGGGTGCTCTTTCAAAACGAACGTATCAAGAAAGGGAAGCACCGGTGATATTAACGCCGCATCCGGGGGAATTTTCGAAAATGACAGGCTTGTCCATTCAAGAAATTGAGACGAACCGGGCCGGTTATGCTCGAGATTATGCAGAGGAACACGGTGTTACTCTTGTATTGAAAGGCAATGAAACGATCATTGCTTTCCCGGATGGCAAGTGCTGGAGGAATGTAACGGGAAACGGGGCGCTGGCAAAGGGAGGAACCGGAGATACGTTAACCGGGATGCTTCTCGGAATGCTGTGCTGTCATGAGAATCCGAGAGAAGCGGTGTTGAATGCTGTCCACCTGCATGGCGCATGTGCTGACGCATGGACAAAGACCAGATCGGCCCATACGCTTCTCGCACATGAACTTTCCGATCTGCTGCCTACGGTTTGGAAAGCGTATGAGGATGGAAATGAGTGAAACGCTCGGAATGCCTCCGAACGTTTCACCTCAAAGTTTATGGATTGACTTTGCCGACTCCGGCATTTTGTTTGACGATTGATTTTACATTGTCGACATTGTCGAGTGAGTAGCTGTATGGCGGATTATAGGTTGTAGTAGAGGTAGTCGGCATGCTGCCCCTGGAGTTTATAAATTTGTTGTTGGATACATGCCAATAGCCTGGTGAACTGCTGTACCAAGAGACAATTGGATCTTTGGCGTTTTCAAAAAGGTTGTTCTCAATTTTGATACGTGCGCCCATTCTCGAATTAATTCCGCTGTCGATGATCTTATTGAAATAGTTGTTGTAAATGTGGCCCTCTCCGAAACGGAATGACGGCACCCGCGAATTCAGATTTTCGAACCAGTTATGGTGGAATGTAATCGTCCGGTTGTAATTGTCGCTGTCCGATGAGCCCATCAGCATGGATTTCCAGCCATCGTGCACATAGTTCCAAGAGAATGTAATATATTCGGCGTCTCTTTTGACGTCAAATAATCCGTCATAGTAATCTTTGTCAACGTTCAGGCTGTGGTAAAGCTCGTTATGATCAACCCAAATGTTTTTAGAAGGGCCTTCAATGCCGATCGCGTCCTTATCGCCGGAAGCTACTTCGTGAATTTTTAAGTTGCGGATGATGATGTTGTTGGCTCGCCATACTTTAATGCCGATGCCTTTGAGTTCGCCTTTGGTCCCTGACCCGACAATCGATACGTTTGACACGTCTTTGACGTCAATCTTTGATGCGGATGTATTTGAGGTTGTAATGGTGCCGTTGACATAAATTTTTAATGGCGTATTTGCATTCTTATTTTTTAATGCCGCAATGAGCTGATCTCCCGTTGTTACGGTTACCGTCTGACCGCCTTCTCCGCCTGTTGTTCCGCCGTTTAGTGTCGCGAAGCCTTTTAAGCTGAAATCGGCAAGCGGATTTACTTTGCCCGAGCTTAACGAAGAAGCTGCTTCTGCCGAAACCGCCGCTGTCAAAGACCCGATAACCCCTAATACAAAGATAAAGATGATGCTGATTAATTTCTTCACATTCATTCCTCCTATTCTTTTTTCATGCCGCCGCTATATAGGAAGCGCTTACAATTACGGCGGATGCCAAGTGATGGACACTGATGATCCCTCCCTTTTATTGGAATCAGAGAGAGCATAGCATACGTTTCTGAATAATCTGAATAATCATGATGTGAGTTGGATTTGCGCATAAGCTGGTGATTATGCCAAATGACACGAATCTGAGAATAAGCGCATTTAGTTGAAGGTCTTTCATCATAATGGTGCAAAAAAAAAAGAATCTATGGAAATGAATAGCCATAGATTCTGCTTCTAAATCATGTTTTCTTCAGTTTTTCATTTTTCGGAGCGATTTACAGTCCCGCTTTCTCCTGTTCTGTGCTGTTGTATGTTCGCTCAACGACTGCGGCAAGCGTATCAATGAAGCGCGGATCGGTGTTCGGCATAGGCGGACGGTGATAGCTTGCGCCAAGCTCGTCCGTAACCGCTTTACACTCATAGTCGTTGTCATACAGCACTTCCAAGTGGTCAGAGACAAATCCGACCGGTGCGTAAATAAATGACCGGAAGCCTTCCTGATACAGTTCTTTTGTTAAGTCTTGGACATCCGGACCAAGCCACGGATCGGGTGTGTTGCCCTCACTTTGCCAGCCTACGGCGATCTGGTCAAACGACAGTTGTTCTCCGATTAGTTGGGCCGTTTTCTCGAGTTGATCCGGGTATGGATCTCCATGCTCCTTGATTTTTTCCGGCAGGCTGTGTGCTGAGCATACAAGAACCGCTTTTTTTCGTTCTTTTTCAGACATGCCGTTTAAAATGCTGCCGATTTCTTCAGACCAATAGCGAATAAAGCCTTCTTCCTGATACCATTCGTCAATCGATGCGATCCGGGGGCCGCCGATTGCTGCTGCGGCCTGTTTGGCGCGCCGATTGTATACTTCGGTACTGAAGGTGGAATAGTGGGGAGCTAAGACGACGGAAACGGCCGCTTCAATTTGGTCTTTTTTCATTTGTTCAACCGCATCCTCGATAAACGGAGAGATGTGTTTTAAGCCGAGATACATCACGTATTCGACCTCATCTTGGCGCTCGTTCAACGCTTTTTCCAGCTCTTTTGCCTGAGCGAGCGTAATTTCCGCGAGCGGAGAGATTCCGCCGATATGCTTGTAGCGTTTTTTCAAGTCTTCAATCATATCATCGGACGGCCGTTTTCCATGACGGATATGCGTGTAATACGGAATGATATCTTCTTCCTGATAAGGGGTTCCGTATGCCATGACTAACAGGCCGACTTTTTTTCGGTTCATATGTCTTCACCTCTGCTGCTGTTCTTGGCATGTTGTACAGATTCCGTAAATCCCTAAATAATGCGAGTTCACTTTAAAGTTCGTCAATTGTGCTGCTGCATGCTCAACCTCTTTGAGGTGAGGATAGTCCAGATCAGCGATTTTTCCGCATGATTTACAGACAACATGATAGTGCTCTGATGTAAATAATTCATATTTGCTTTTTGCGTCTCCATGGGACAGCTCTTTTAAAATGCCGAGCTTCACAAATAATTTCAAGTTGCTGTAGATTGTCGGGAGACTCATGTACGGCAATTCCCGGTGAATGTCTTCCGCCGATGGGTGGCCGCCCAGAGAAGCGATCGTTTTTAAAATCAGGACGCGCTGAGCCGTTATTCGTAAACCCCGCTTCTTTAAGAAAGGGACGAGCTGTTCGTCTTCCACACGTAACATCCCCTGTCGTTCTTTGATTAAGGTCAGGCACCCGCATGCTTAAGAAGACGGGTGCCTGTACCTGAGAAAATGAGAATATTCATTGAGAATGATTGAAATGATTTAGCCTTAAACTTCCTGCGGAACGGACAAGCCCAATCCTTCGGCAACTCGTGTGCCGTACTCCGGATCTGCTTTATAGAAATGCTGAATTTGCCGAAGCTTGATTTCGTCTTTTGTCACCTGCTTCATCGAACCTACGATATTGCTGACAAGACGAGTCCGCTCTTCTTCGCTCAAGAGGCGGTAAAGATCGCCAGCCTGTGTGTAGTGGTCGTTATGGTCGTAAGAAGTGCTGTCCGCCGAACCTGACACCGGATAAGCCGTTGTTTTGTTTTCAGGAGATTCCTGAGGGCCTCCGAAGCTGTTCGGTTCATAGTAGACAGAGCCCCCGCCGTTTGAATCAAAGCGCATTTGTCCGTCTCTTTGATAATTATGGACGTCCGCTTTCGGACGGTTGATCGGCAGGCTGTTATGGTTTGCGCCGACGCGGTAGCGGTGCGCATCCGCATATGCGAACAGGCGTCCCTGGAGCATTTTGTCGGGAGACGGTTCAATGCCGGGCACCAATGTTCCAGGGGAGAATGTAGCTTGTTCAACCTCTGCGAAATAGTTTTCCGGATTGCGGTTTAGAACCATGCGGCCGACTTCAATCAGCGGATAATCTTTTTGCGACCATACTTTTGTAACATCGAACGGATCAAAACGGTACGTATCCGTATCCTCCAGGGGCATGATTTGAACGTACAGCTTCCATGCCGGGAAGTCTCCTTTTTCAATCGCCTCATACAAGTCCTGTGTATGATAATCGGGGTTTTCACCTGCAATCTTTGTCCCCACTTCTTCGGTCAGGTTTTTAATGCCTTGTTCTGTTTTGAAGTGGTATTTGATCCAGACGCCTTCTCCTTCGGCATTCACCCATTTGAATGTGTGGGAACCGAAACCGTGCATGTGCCGGTAAGTGGCGGGGATGCCTCTGTCAGACATCAGGATGGTCACCTGGTGAAGGGACTCTGGAGACAATGACCAAAAATCCCATACGGCATCCGGGTTTTTCAAATGTGTGACCGGATGGCGCTTTTGTGTATGAATGAAATCAGGGAATTTAATCGCATCGCGAATAAAGAAAACAGGTGTGTTGTTTCCGACGAGATCATAGTTCCCTTCCTCTGTATAAAATTTAACAGCAAATCCGCGCGGGTCGCGGACGGAATCGGCTGAACCGTTTTCGCCTGCAACAGTGGAAAAACGGACGAATAACGGTGTGCGTTTTCCGACTTCTGATAAAAATTTGGCTTTTGTATATTTGGAAACGTCATTTGTGACTTCAAAGTAACCGTGCGCACCGGCGCCTTTTGCATGCACAACTCGTTCAGGCACACGCTCTCTGTTGAAGTGGGCGAGCTTTTCGAGCAAGTGGACGTCCTGAATCAGCGTCGGTCCGCGTGAACCAGCTGTCATTGAGTTTTGGTTGTCTCCAACGGGAGCGCCCCAGCTGGTTGTTAGGTTGTTTTTATTTGTCGTCATCAAAGGATCACCTCGCGTAAATTTTAATTACAAAACAATGATAACATTTCTCAAGAAAAAAACAATATTTATTTATAATAATTATAAAGAAAAATTCATTATCGTTGATTAAATATATTAAAACTGAATAACTCCCTTCATTTGGGATAAGTTATTATTAATTCCAAATAAAGGAGGTACGGAGATGGATCAGCATTCAAACGAGCAGAAATCTGACATGGAGACGGATGAGACGTTAACGAACCGGCAGGGCCACCCGATCACAAACAATCAGCATATCAGGACCGTGGGCAACCGGGGGCCTTCCACATTGGAGAACTATGATTTCTTGGAGAAGATCAGCCACTTTGACAGGGAGAGGGTTCCCGAACGGGTCGTCCATGCCAGGGGGGCCGGAGCGCACGGCTATTTTGAAGCTTATGGAACAGCAGGAGATGAGCCGGTCTCAAAATATACGAGAGCAAAACTGTTTCAGGAAAAAGGGAAGAGAACCCCGGTGTTTGTCCGTTTTTCGACGGTGACCCACGGGATATCTTCACCGGAAACGCTTCGCGATCCCCGCGGATTTGCCGTTAAGTTTTACACGGAGGACGGGAACTGGGATCTAGTCGGAAACAACTTGAAGATCTTCTTTATCCGCGATGCGGTGAAGTTTCCTGATTTAATCCATGCATTTAAGCCGGACCCGGTTACGAATTTGCAGGATGGCGAAAGAATCTTTGACTTCATTTCCAACACGCCTGAAGCCATGCACATGATCACATTTTTGTTTTCTCCTTGGGGCATTCCGGCAAACTACCGGCAGATGCAGGGGTCCGGTGTCAACACGTACAAATGGGTAAATCAAGAAGGAGAAGCCGTCCTTGTGAAGTATCACTGGGAACCGAAGCAGGGCATAAAAAACTTGACGCAAAAAGAGGCGGAAGAAATTCAGGCGAAGAACTTCAATCACGCCACACAAGATTTATACGAAGCGATTGAGCGGGGAGACTATCCCGAGTGGGAGTTGTTCGTTCAAATCATGAGCGATGATGAGCATCCTGAACTTGATTTTGATCCGCTTGACGATACGAAGCTATGGCCTGAGGAGCAATTTCCTTGGCTTCCTGTCGGCAAAATGGTATTAAACAAAAATCCCGAAGACTACTTTACAGAAGTCGAGCAAGCGGCATTTGGAACAGGGGTTCTTGTCGACGGACTTGATTTTTCCGATGACAAAATGCTTCAGGGACGTACGTTTTCCTACTCTGATACACAGAGATACAGGGTAGGGGCCAACTATCTGCAGCTGCCGATCAATGCACCGAAAAAAAGGGTGGCAACCAATCAGCGGGGCGGCCAGATGCAGTACAAGGTCGACTTAGGCAAAAATCAAAGCCCGCACATCAACTATGAACCTTCAACTATCAACGGGCTGAAAGAAGCGAAGCAGGACGGCAAAGAATATACCCCGCATGTCGAAGGAAATCTGGTGCGCGAAAGTATCGAAAGGCAGAATAATTTCAAGCAGGCCGGGGACACGTACAGGCATTTCGAAGACTGGGAAAAGGACGAGCTGATTACGAATCTGGTCAATACACTTGCCCCCTGCGATCAAAGAATTCAAACGAAAATGATCGAGATGCTCAAGCAATGCGACAAGGAATATGGCAGCAGGGTCGAAGAAGGATTAAAAAACGCTTCCAGCCAAAATACATCCAGCCGGGAGCCGATCGGGGCAGAAGGCGCCGAAGATGCGCCGAGACAGGCGGAAGAAAAAGGCCATAGTGAAGATCCTTATTAAAGGATCATCATTATCTATTCAAACTGATATTAAGATATGGATGCGCTTCAGCGTATCCTTTTTATTTTGGAATAATGGAGACAATCGGTTCAGCAGTGGAGGAAAAAGAAGAATACAGAAAGAGGCTTAGGGTGTTCGCTCCAATTTGTCGAGAAAATAACGAGCAAAAGAAGCTTATCCCCGCTCACTCCCTTTAACCAATATTTCCCTATATTCAACAAATGTACAAATCCACAACAAAGAAGCAAACGGAAAATATGGTAAAATTAAACATGTATAAAGAGTTGAAAAAAAGGAGGAGTTTTCATGTTGAAAAAGTTGGCAGCGGTCGTTTTCATGTTGGGAATCATGCTTTGCGGTGCTGGCGGAACGTCTGTTTTGGCATACGGAAAGTCAATTTCTCAGGAATCGATTCATCCCTACAGCACGGCATATACAGATGTCAAGGTGGTTGGCAAAACAGTTCGCTTTTATATTAAAGGATTGGAGAGTCCGTTTAATCAGACTTATTATGAAAGAGTCGCATGGACAAGCACTGATGAGGAGCCTGATACATTAAAGGACAACATTTTATCTGTGAAAATACCGGCAAAAACGGGAAGCAGGTATGAGGCAAACTCAAGCGAAAGGCTTGAGCTGATCAGAGAAAAGGTCAATTCAGGCGATATGGTTTACGGATGGGCAAAAGCGCAGAATGGCAATTGGTATCCTGCCGGCTCTGCTAAAATATCTTATTGAGCAAGGCAAAAAGCAGGCATCATCCCCGCCTGCTTTTTGTACGTATCGAAAACTGCTTTGAAACGAGCATCACTCCTGCCCCTGCTAATGACAAAGCCCCGGCAAACCAAAAAACCTCCCGCAGCCCGAACAGTTCAGCCGTTTTTCCCGCCACAACCGGTCCGAGAAAAAAACCGAGCGCATAAAAAGATTGATAGAAACCCATCACAGACATTTTGAGCTGAGGCGTACCAAGCTGGACGACTTTGCTGACCAAAAGCGGAAAAATAAACCCCAATGTCAGTCCTGTCACGGCGTGGATCACACACACTGCGAAAAGGTTCTCGGCGAACGGCAGCAAGGAAAAGAAAACAGCCGTTATCACATAAGATATCCATATCAGTGCATCGGCGGCCTTTACTTTGTAAAAGATACACCACACGGAAGCCAGCGTTTGCGGAACAAAAAAAGCGCACATAATCCAAATCAGCTGCTTCTCATCAATGCCGACCGATTCCGCGTAAATCGGTGTGAACCCGAACACGGTCATAAATAGCACGGCATGGGCTAAAAACGATAATGTTGTAATCGCTTTTAAATTAGGAAGACGCAACGTCTGTTTAACATAGTCTGACAAAGCCATCCCTTTGGCCGTATGGCGGGGGCCGTTATCTTTAATGTAAAATGACAGAATCAGCCCGATGCACGAAATGGCAACACCGATCCAAAACGGAAACATCCAGCCGAACAAATGGACGAGGTATCCGCTGACAGCCATGCTGACAAATTGGGGGAGAACCGTTAAAAACTGCAGGATGCCCATCGCTTTTGACGATTGATCTTTTGTGAAATACTGCGAGTATAAAACGGTTGCCATCACCCACATCGCCGCAGTCATACCGGCGAGCAGCCTGGCCGTGATCACCATGATGAACGAATCGGACAACAGAAATATGCAGCAGCTCAACAGAGACATTGCAAAGCCGCTGATCAACAGCTGTTTTCTAAGCGGCGAAAGAACATCTGACAGGATGCCGAACGGAAACCGCAGTAATATCTGGGTGACGCCGTAGCTTCCGAGTATTATTCCTATCGCTGAATATGAAAATCCGATGTTGTCTAAATATAATCCGAAAACAGGGACATAGATGTATGTAGCAAACCAGAAACAAAAGACGGCACCCCAAAAGATGATATGATCTTTCCTTAAAATTTGTTTTTCTTCATAGACGATTTGTTTTTGCAGTTCCATCCCTTTTTACTCACACCCCTTTAAATTCCAGTACATCATAAACCCCGCTCGGAAAACAAGATGATTTTTTATCTTATTGAAATACAATTGAACGGTTTGCTTGCAGCCGTCGTCCTAGATACAGAGACAAAAAGAAAGGGGGTAGGCGTTTTAGTGGATCAAGCAGATGAAAAAGAACTGATCATACGGGCAAAAGACGGGGAAGATGAGGCTTTTACGATACTGTTTCAGCTTCACTATCCTTTTGTATATCAATATGTTCTGAAATTAACGCTGAACCCAGATCTCACAGAGGACTTGGTCCAGGAAACGATGCTGAAAGCGTATGTCAGCCTTCATCAGTTTCAAGGCAACGCGAAATTTTCAACATGGCTGATTTCAATTGCTTCCCGGCTGTTTATCGACCATCAGCGCCGGAAAAAACGCGAAAACCGCAAAACGCAAGCAGCAGGAGAGGAAGCCTTGCGAAAAATGAAATGGAAGTCTGCCCTTCACGGCCACGAATGGAGCGAATACTTGGAGCTTTTTGCTGCTCTTGAGCCAGAGTTCAGAATGCCAATCTTGTTAAGGCACTATTACGGGTTTACTTATCCTGAAGTGGCAAACATGCTGAAAATAAAAGAAGGTACCGTCAAATCGCGCGTGCATCATGGATTAAAGAAGATTCGAAAGGAGTGGGGACAGTGAACGACCGAGACGAAAAAGAAACGATTACACAGTTGAAACGCGAACTCGAAAGAATGGATGATACTTTTGTGCCGCCGGTTCCTCAAGTATTTGAACTGAATCAGCGTTTAGCGCGGTTTAAGCAAGAACGCAAGCGGGCGCTCAAAAAGGAATTGCTTTGTTTTATCGTCATGGCGCTGGTGATTTTATCGGCTTACTTGACGATTTCCGTTCAAGTGCCGGCTGTTTTTATCATGGTGCAGGGTGCGGCGCTTATATTTCTGCCGGCGCTCGCCTTATTAGAAAAAAGGCGGCGTGCGGCTGACGGGGAGGCTGATTAAATGAATCTTGATATGACTCAGGAAAAATTGATGCTGCTGCTTTACATTTCACCGCTTTTATTTGCGCAGAGTATCTTTCTATTTCTTAATGCGAAGAAAAAAGGAGCCAATGCGTGGTTTTGGGGCATATGGGGCTTGATCCAAACACCGATGCCTTTATTATTCTATTATTTATTTGTTGTAAGGCCGTTTCATAAGAAAAGGAGGCCGTCATCATGACTGAAACAGATATACCTTGGGCGCTGCTCGCTCCTTTCATTGTTCTGTATTTCATTTTAGCAGTGTCCGCATTGGTCAATTGTATCAAACAGGAGAAAACGAATGGCCCAAAGTGGATGTGGATTTTGATCATTTTCGGGATCAGTTTTGTCGGTCCCGTCTCTTACTTTATCATCGGTAAAAAAACATATGAGAGGAGGCGGGTGTGATGCTGTCCGTCAATGGTTTAACAAAAATGTATCAGCAGCACCAAGCTGTCCGAAATGTCAGCTTCGACCTTGAATATCAGCAATGCGTTGCCCTTCTCGGGCCGAACGGAGCGGGAAAAACGACGACATTGCAAATGCTTTCCGGTTTATTGGCGCCTACATCAGGAGGCATCCGCTTTTTGGGGAGGGAATCGATAAACAGGCTGGAAATCGGATATTTGCCTCAGCATCCTGCGTTTTTTTCATGGATGACAGCTTTGGAATATATGGTGTTTGCTGCAAGACTTTCTAAAATGAAACGTCGTGAAGCCCTGGAAAAGAGTCGAACCGCTTTGCGCTATGTCGGTCTGGAAAAGGAAGAAGACCGGAAAATCAGCGGTTTTTCAGGAGGAATGAAGCAAAGGCTCGGGCTTGCGCAGGCTTTGGTTCATGAGCCGAGCCTGTTGATTTTGGATGAACCTGTTTCTGCGCTCGATCCGGCGGGGCGGCGCGAAGTCCTTGATATGATGAAAGAATTAAAAAAGAAGATGACAATTCTATTTTCGACTCATGTGCTGCATGATGCCGAAGAGGTGTGCGATCAAGTGATCATGCTGAAAGAAGGGGCTGTCAAATGGTCAGGTCCGCTTCACAGATTGAAGAATCGGCATTTAAAGCCATCTTATATCCTGACAGCTGAAGAGAGCCTTGAAGGATGGCTGGAACACCTGCCTTATGTCAGCAAAGTCGTGTATCATAAGCCTTCACAAGCTGAATTTTATTTAACAGATCGGTCTGACAGCCGCCGGCTGTTGGCTGAATGCTTGAGCAGGCAAGTATCGATTGTTCGTTTTGAACAAAAAACGATGTCCTTGGAAGATATGTATTTGAAGGTGATGGGGCTATGAATTCATTTTTTATGTTATTTCAAAAAGAATGGACGGAAAGCTGGAGGGACGGAAAGCTGCTTTGGCTGCCAGTCATTTTGATCCTTCTGGGCTTGATTCAGCCGCTCACCCTGTATTATATGCCTCAGATTATCGATATGGCCGGGAATTTGCCTGAGGGAGCTGTGATCGACATACCAAAGCCGGGAAGTGAAGAGGTGATGGCGAGCACCTTGTCCCAGTTCGGCACGATTGGTACTGCAATTTTCGTTTTCAGTGTGATGGGCAGCATTGTCCACGAACGAAACCAAGGATCCCTTTCATTGGTGATGGCGAGACCTGTCAGCCCGCTGCAGTATATCGGCAGCAAGTGGCTTCAGCAGGTGCTGCTCGTATTGGTTTCGTTTGCTGTGAGCTACGGTCTGGCTTTTTATTATACAAACCTTCTATTCGGAAAGGTTGAATTTGACCGGTTCTTATTTAGTTTATTCGTGTACAGTATATGGATTGTATTTGTCATGTCGGTCACGATGTTTTTCGGTGCCCTGTTTCGCCGTATCGGGGGGATTGCCGGCATGAGCATCAGTTTCATCGCCTTCGTTTCACTGGCGGGTTCCTTATTTCCCCGTTTTACCGAATGGATGCCTGATAAGGCGAAAAGCCAGGCTGACTATTTTATCATGCATGGTTCATGGGATAATGCTTTCGGCTGGATGGTGTTTTCGTCTTTGGGAATTGTGCTTCTTTTGTTCATGTGCACCGTTTTTGTTTTTAAAAGATATGAATCTTACTAATCAGCCGGGCTTGCCCGGTTTTTCTAATTGTTATCTTCATAGCTTAAGGTGTACAATACATTGGAAGGTTTCGAGGGCGTATTTCAAAATATAAAAAAGGAGTGATCCAATGGGTACGCTTAACAGCCAGGCAGATCTTGCGGCTCAGTCAAAAGCTAAGCCGAACAGGGTATGGATCGCTGTCATATTGGGTATTTTATCGGGAATCGGTCCGGTTGTGATCGATTTATATTTGCCCGGCCTTCCACAGATGGCATCTGATTTACATACGAATGCTTCCGTCGTTCAGCTCAGTTTAACATCGTGTTTACTGGGGCTGGCAATCGGCCAAATTGTCATCGGTCCTTTCAGCGATGTCCTTGGAAGAAGGCTCCCGCTGATCGTTTCGCTGTCCGTTTTTGCCGCGGCCTCATTTTTATGTGCTATGACATCCTCTGTATGGGTCTTGATTGCGATGCGCTTTATTCAAGGTGCAGCGGGTGCAGGCGGCATTGTCATATCACGCGCGATTGCCCGTGATCTATATTCTGGTACAGAATTGACAAAGTTCTTTTCGCTCTTGATGCTGGTTAACGGGATTGCGCCTATCATATCCCCGGTAGCGGGCGGCCAGCTGATGAAATGGACGACTTGGAACGGCGTATTTTTCATTATCGGCCTTTTTGGCTTGCTGATGATTTTGTCCGTGATATTCGGGGTGAAAGAGTCGCTGTCTCCGGAAAACCGCACGGCAGGCGGGTTTAAAGAGACGTTTGTATCATTTGGAAGGCTCTTCGGCCAGCGCACATTTATGGGATACGCTTTGGCGCAAGGGCTGATCGTAGCGGGGATGTTCGGCTATATATCGGCCTCTCCGTTTGTTTTGCAGGACATTTACAAATTGTCGGCGCAAGCCTTTAGTTTTTGTTTCGCATTAAACGGCTTGGGCATCATTATCGCGGCCCAGATTACGGGCAGGCTTGCCGGCCGGTTCGGCGAAGCTTCCCTTTTGCGGAGCGGTTTGCTGCTGTCTTTTACCGCAAGCGTTGTTTTATTTGTTTCTGTCTTTTTCAAAGCACCGCTGATTCTGATTTTAATTCCGCTGTTTGTCGTGGTTTCCTGCATCGGAATCGTGACGACGACCAGCGGATCCTTAGCGATGCAGAGCCAGGGTAAATCGGCCGGAAGCGCATCTGCGCTTTTAGGACTGCTTCCGTTTATTTTAGGAGCTGCCGCGGCGCCGCTCGTCGGTATTGGCGGAAGCCATACAGCTTTACCGATGGCAGTCGTCATTCTGTTTTGCAATATCAGCGCGCTCGCTTGTTTTAACATGCTGGTTCGGCGGGCAGCGCTTAAATGAAAAAAGCCTGCCGGTTCTTTTGCCGGCAGGCTGAAATGTTTTAGCGTGGCAGGATATCAACTGTAGCTTCAGCGTGGTTGTAGTTTCGTCCAAACTTTTGCAGCTCCGCAGTGACTCTGTGGGTTCCTGCGTTTGGAAGCGTTTTCCGAACCATGACCAGTTTGAACGCAGAAGAGCTGAAAGCATAAACCGGCACTCTGACGGTTTGCCCGTCATTTAAAATTTGTGTATAGTTCAGTGTTCTGCCGTTCAGCGAATCTCTTGTGTTCGCATGGAAGCGGTATGGAAAGTTAAATTCAACATAGCTTGCACCGACAAAAGAGTTCGGTTTGTAAGTGACTTCAATGTCTGAGGTTGTCCACTCTTTGTTGCTGTCAACCGTTTCGACATGAAGCGTCGGAGCGTTTCTGAAAAAAGTGGCGCTCGCTTCCTCCGTCGGAAGAATGAAAGAAAACAATGCTGCTGAAGTTAATAGCCCGACTCCCATCTTACCGATAAATTTACGTTTTAACATGTACTTCCCCCTCCTAATGAATGTTGTTAAAAAAGATGAAAAAGGAAAAAATAAGTTCATCATCTACTATATTCCTTTTCCTATCCCATCAATCTATCACCGTTTACCATTCAAGTAAATATTTTTTGAGGAAAATTCTAAAAACTTTTAAAAAATGCATGATATGTAAAGGGGAATACAGCAGAACGGCTGCCGGCAAATTGATGCCGGCAGGCCGAACATTGATTTAACGAGGAACAATCTCCAAAGTTGTTTCAGCATGGTTGATGTTTTTTCCATTTTGTTGCAGTTCAGCAGTAATTCTGTGAGTCCCTGCATTTGGGAGCGTTTTCCGAACCATCACTAATTTGAACTCAGAAGAGCTTAAAGCATAGACGGGAACTCGGACCGTTTGTCCATCATTTAAAATTTGTGTATAGTCAAGTGTTTTTCCATTTAGTGTATCTCTTGTGCTTGCATGAAAACGGTATGGAAAATGAAATTCAACATAGCTTGAACCGACAAAAGTGTTTGGTTTATAAGTAATTTCGATGTCAGAAGTTGACCACTCTTTATTGCTGTTAATGGTTTTTGCCTCAAGCACAGGCTTCTGAGTCGGGTTATCCGGTTGCGGATAATCCGGCTGCGGTTTTTGAGGCGGCTGCGGCTTAGGCCACGGCTTGAATGGCGGCGGACAAAAGATCGGTCCTCTAAAATGATTTGTTTTCACCTCTTGGGCATTTGCCCCTTGGGTAGGAATGATAAATGAAAACAATGCTGCAGAAGCTAATAGACCAACACTGATTTTGCGAATGAGTTTTCGTTTAAGCATCGATAAGTTCCTCCTAAATGCAATGTTAAAGTTAAAAAGTAGAGGACGTCCTATTATTTTCAAGAAAAGGTAGAAACGAGATCGCGATCAACTATATTCCTTTTCTTGTTTACTTAATCTATCACCATTTACCATCCAAGTAAATATTTTTAGATAAATTTCTAAAAAAATTAGTATAAATTGATAGTTTTTTATCAATTTATAGCCTTTTTTATAAAAAGGAGTCGTATAAAGAACAAAATGGGCAAATATGTATGTTGGGTTGCGGTTCTTTGAGGGGCGTTTTAATATAAAACAAAATGGAATGAGGGGGATGGATAATGAGAGACGTTCAGTTGTTTTTGGCCGGGGATTCAACGGTTTGCGATTATGATAGCGACAGGGCGCCGCGTGCAGGCTGGGGACAGAAAATTGGCGCGTTTTTAAGCGACGGTGTTTTGATCCGCAATGAAGCGGCATCAGGGAGAAGTTCAAAAAGCTTTATTGAAGAAGGCAGGCTGGAGCGAATCATGACACAGATCCGAAGCGGCGATTATTTGTTTGTCCAGTTTGGTCATAACGACCAAAAGCCGGATGATCGCTATACAGAGCCATATACGACTTACAAGCAGCACTTGCGCCGGTATATAGATGACGCCCGGTTAAAAAAAGCCAATCCGGTCCTCATTACACCGGTCCAGAGAAGATCATTTGAAAGCGACGGCCGGTTCAAAAATACCCACGGCGACTATCCTGATGCGATGATACAGCTTGCGGAAGAGCTTCGGGTGCCGCTCATCGATCTCGCCTCCAAAAGCCGTCAATTGCTTGAATCGCTGGGCCCGGAAGCTTCCAAAAAGCTGTTTTTATGGCTTGAACCGGGGGAACAACCCAACTATCCGGACGGAGCCAGGGATGACACCCATTTTTGCGATTTCGGTGCAAATGAGATGGCTAAGCTTGTTGCACAGGGAGCAAAAGAAACGGGAATTCCTTTATAAAACAGTCTACTTGAGAATAATTTTCAATTATTTTTCAAAATTTTTGCACTTCCGATGCCAAACTGTGATACGATCAATCTCGTAAAGATTCTCAAAAGGAGTGCACATCATCTTATGATACGCCGCTTTTTTTCATACTATAAACCTCATAAACGTCTGTTCTTCATCGATTTCAGCAGTGCGATCATCGTCGCAGTGCTTGAGCTGGCTTTTCCCCTAGTCGTTCAGTGGTTCATCGATACGCTGATTCCCGGGGGAGACTGGCTTGAAATTGTCTGGGTAAGCATCGGCCTCTTACTGATTTATTTGCTCAGCACGGGCCTGCAATACATTGTCAATTATCTCGGGCATAAGCTCGGCATCAATATTGAAACGGATATGCGCCAGGAGCTTTTCCAACATGTACAGCGCCAATCTTTCCGATACTTTGACAATACAAAAACTGGACATATCATCAGCCGCATCACAAATGATCTGTTTGATATCGGAGAGCTGGCCCATCACGGACCGGAGGATTTGTTCATCGCCGTGATGACCTTTTTCGGTGCATTTTGGATCATGCTGACGATTAATGTGAAGCTTGCCTTGGTTGCTGTTCTGTTTGTGCCGTTATTGATTATTTTAATCACTTATTCAAATATCAGGATGAACCGCGCTTGGCGCCAGATGTACAGCGAAATCGCCGATGTTAACGCCAGGGTTGAGGACAGCGTCTCAGGCGTTCGCGTCGTTCAATCTTTTACGAATGAGCGCTTTGAGATTTCCCGGTTTTTAAAGAACAATCAAAAGTTCCGCAAGGCGAAGCTGAAAGGCTACAAAACGATGGCTCTCACGACTGCCGGGACCTTTTTGATGACGCGGCTGATGATTCTGGCAGTGCTTGTGTACGGAGCTTGGCTCAGTTTTTCCGGAAATATGTCCTACGGGGAATTCGTCGGGTTTGTTCTTTATGTCAACGTGTTGTTTAAGCCGATTGATAAAATCAGCGCCATTTTGGAGCTTTATCCGAAAGGAATGGCAGGATTTAAGCGGTTTACGGAGTTGATCGATACAAAGCCGCAGATTGTCGACCGCAAAGATGCGATTGATGTTCCGCTGTTGGAAGGAAACATCGTCTTCAAGAATGTGACGTTCGGCTATGAAAAACATAAACCTGTTCTGCAAGGCGTCGATCTGTCAATTACAGCCGGAGAAACGGTCGCTTTTGTCGGCCCTTCGGGAGCGGGCAAAACGACGATCAGCTCGCTGATTCCGCGTTTTTATGATATAGACGGCGGGTCTATCACAATTGACGGCATCGATATTCGCGACATGACAAAACGTTCTCTCCGTTCGCAAATCGGCATCGTCCAGCAGGATGTGTTTCTTTTTACGGGGACGCTCCGCGAAAACATCGCCTACGGAAAACTGGATGCGACAGATGAAGAGATTCAGCGGGCCGCCAAAATGGCGCATTTAGAACAGCTGATCGAGTCGCTCTCGGACGGTTATGAGACCCAAGTCGGCGAAAGAGGGCTGAAGCTGTCAGGGGGCCAAAAGCAAAGGATCGCAATCGCCAGGATGTTTCTTAAAAATCCGCCGATTCTCATATTGGACGAAGCCACATCAGCACTTGACACAGAGACGGAGCAGGTGATTCAAAACGCTTTGACAGAGCTCGCAAAAGACAGGACGACGCTTGTCATTGCTCACAGACTTGCTACGATCCGCAATGCCGACCGGATTGTGGTCGTGACAGAAAACGGAATCGCAGAAGAAGGAACACATGATGAACTGGTTGAGCGCGGCGGTATTTTTGCGAATCTTCATCGTGTACAGTATCAGTCGTAAATGTTTGAAACAGGCAAGCCCATGTTTGGGCTTGTTTTTTTAATGGCAAAAGACCTTGAAAAGAGAGAGAACCGATGCTACACTTTCGTTATAAACTGTCGATATCGGATTTCGATATTGAGTTTCGTTAAAGGGGGTGCGGTATTGGAAGATAAAGTATTGCGAAAGCTATTTCTGGGATTTATTCAAATTCATATTTTGCACCACGCCAGCGAACATCCGATTTTCGGCTTGTGGATGCTTGAGGAATTGAAAGAGCACGGATATAACATCAGTGCGGGAACGCTGTATCCGATCCTTCATTCAATGGAATCTGACGGACTTCTTCGAAAAGAAGAACAGAATGTGGACGGGAAAATCAGAAAATACTACTCAACTACGGAAAAAGGAGTAAGCGTACTGAAGGAAGCAAGGTTGAAAGCATATGAACTGTTTAAAGAAATTAAAGAATAGAGGAGTGAAATGATGACAAAGCATAAAGCGGACAGAAGCTTGAGGTCGCTGCTTGAAATTCTATTCGTTTCAACCAGGCTTGGATTGACATCGTTCGGAGGCCCGATCGCCCATTTGGGATATTTTCATGCCGAATATGTCCGCAAAAGAAAATGGATGGACGAAAAAAACTATGCCGATCTGGTCGCTTTATGCCAGTTCCTGCCCGGCCCTGCCAGCAGCCAGGTGGGGATCGGAATCGGCGTCATGCGAGCCGGCATCATTGGAGGCATCCTAGCGTTCATCGGGTTTACTCTCCCATCTGTCATAGCACTCGTATTATTTGCTATGATTCTGCAAGGCTTCGATATCGGGACAGCCGGCTGGATTCATGGGTTGAAAATCGTAGCCGTAGCCGTAGTCGCCCATGCTGTTTTGGGGATGGCGCAAAAGCTGACACCTGATAAAAGGCGCAAGGCGATCGCGCTGTTTGCTCTAGTCGCCACCCTTCTCTGGCAGACGGCTTTTACACAGGTCGGAGTCATCCTGCTCGCCGCTTTCGCCGGTTATCTCATCTATAAAGAGCAAGTTGAGACAGATGATTCTGTCATGCGATTTCCAGTGTCGCGCCGTTTTGCGGCGGTTTGTCTCAGCTTGTTTTTCGGGCTTCTCATACTGCTACCGATGCTCAGAGAACTGACATCTTCCAGCTGGATTGCCATGTTTGACAGTTTTTACAGGTCGGGTTCTTTAGTCTTCGGCGGAGGGCATGTGGTCCTGCCGTTATTAGAACGGGAATTTGTACCGACGGGCTGGTTAAGCGAAGAGGCATTTTTAGCCGGGTATGGAGCCGCTCAAGCTGTCCCGGGGCCTTTGTTCACATTCGCTGCATATCTTGGTGCGGTGATCAGCGGCTGGCAAGGCGGAATGCTCGCCACAGCGGCGATTTTTCTGCCGGCGTTCCTGCTGATTCTGGGGACGCTGCCCTTCTGGGATACGCTGCGCCGCAATCCTAAAGTGAAAGGCGCTTTAATGGGAGTGAATGCAGCCGTTGTGGGAATATTGATTTCCGCGTTTTATCAGCCGATCTGGACCAGCTCGATATTGGCGCCGGTCGATTTTGCATTCGCCGCGGTTTTATTCAGCCTGCTTGTCTACTGGAAGCTTCCGCCGTGGATCATCGTTGCGGCCGGTGCTGCCGGCGGTGCATTGATGCAATTGCTGTAAATGGAGAAGGCTGCCGACAATTCGGCAGCCTTTTTTCTCGTATTAACGGTGTTCTTTTCCGATTTCGGGAAGCACCGTTTTGGCGATATTTTCGTCCAATTTTTCATAGTCGTAGTATTGAATCGCATCATATAATTCTTCGCGCGTCTGCATGTCATCGAGCACACCCTTTTGCGTGCCTTTTTCGAAAATTTCTGCGAAGACCCGTTCATAAGCTTTTGCGGCAGCGCGCAGGGAGGTTACCGGGTAAATAACCATGCTGCAGCCGAGCATTTGGAATTCGTCAGCCGTGTAATAAGGCGTTTTTCCGAATTCGGTCATATTGGCGAGGAGCGGCGCTTTAATGGATGAGGCCATTTCCTTAAACTCGGCTGCGCTCGTTAATGCTTCCGGAAAGATGGCATCGGCTCCCGCGTCGGCATATAAATTGGCGCGTCTGACGGCGGCTTCCATTCCTTCCGCTGCTTTTGCATCCGTGCGTGCCACAATGACGAGTGAAGGGGCGGTTTCTTTTATCGCTCTAATTTTTGCGATCATGTCTTCTGCCGGGACAAGCGTCTTTCCATTTAAATGTCCGCATTTTTTAGGCAGCTGCTGATCTTCGATTTGAACGGCTGCGACCCGGCTTTCAGCCATTTCGGCCGCCGTGCGCGCCGCATTTAGGACACCGCCGTAGCCGGTGTCGATATCGACCAAAAGCGGAAGATTTGCGGCTCTCACAAGTTCGCTGGCTTTTTCAGCGATTTCCTGGGAATGAATCATTCCGAGGTCAGGGAGTCCGCGGCTTGCCGTGTAGGCTGCCCCGGAGAGGTAGAGCGCTTTGAAGCCGATGTTTTTTGCGGTAATGGCTGCCATCCCGTCATGAACGCCTGGTATTTTCAAAATATCAGGCGCTTTCATCAGCTTTCTGAATGTATTGGCCAGTTCTTCCTGAGTTGATTGTTTCGAGACAATCCACATATTCAAAACCTCCTAAATCACAAACAATTCCATAAAGTCCGGCACAGGTGTACCGCTTAATTGGCGAGGGTCATTCAGCAGGGCGTTGATTCGCTCCGCTTGCCCCGCCGGAAAGCGCGTTTTTAAGTTATTGGTGAATTTTTCTTTTAACAGCGGGATGCCTTCGTTGCGGCGGCGCCGATGACCAATCGGGTATTCGACCGCAATTTTTTCCGATTGTGTGCCGTCTTTGTAAAACACTTGAACAGCGTTGGCGATCGAGCGTTTTTCCGGGTCGAGATAATCGGTAGAATACTGTTTGTTTTCGACTGTGGTCATTTTTTCGCGCAGTCTGTCGATTTCCGGATTTTGCGCGGTTTCGTCTTCGTAATGGTCAGCGGTAATATCGCCGTAGATCAGCCCGATCGCTGTTATATACTGAAGGCAGTGATCACGGTCAGCCGGATTGTGTAATTCTCCCGTTTTGTCGATAATCCGGATGGCCGATTCGTGCGTCGTGATCACGATTTGATCGATGTTATCAAGTCTGTTCTTCACTTCAGGGTGAAGCTTGATCGCGGCTTCAGCAGCCGTTTGTGCGTGGAATTCCGCCGGATACGAAATTTTAAAAAGGACATTTTCGATGACATAAGAGTCGAGCGGTCTGGCGAGCGTCAATTCTTTTCCGCCGAATAAGACATCCTGAAAACCCCACATTGGAGCGGACAAAGCGGTTTTATATCCCATTTCGCCCTTCAAGGTCATCATTGCGAGCCTCACGCCGCGGCTTGTCGCATCACCGGCAGCCCAGGACTTTCGCGAACCGGTATTCGGAGCGTGACGGTACGTCCGCAGGCTTGAATTATCGACCCAGGCTTGGGAGACGGCATTGACAACATCCTGTTTTGTCCCCCCCAATAGTGAGCATGCCACAGCAGTGGAGGCGACTTTTACAAACAGCACATGGTCAAGCCCGTTTCTGTTTAAGCTGTTCTCGAGAGCAAGGACGCCTTGGATTTCATGAGCCTTCACAATTGCCGTTAATACATCGTGAATGGTGAGCGGTTCCTTGCCCGCCGCGAGCCGCTGCCTGCTGACATAGTCAGCGCAGGCTAAAATCGCTCCAAGGTTATCTGACGGGTGGCCCCATTCGGCTGCCAGCCATGTGTCATTATAATCGAGCCAGCGAACCATGCAGCCGATATTGAAGGCTCCGTGAACAGGATCGAGCTCAAATTGCGTTCCCGGGACGCGGGTGCCGTTCGGGACGACGGTACCCGGGGCAATCGGGCCGAGATGTTTGGCGCATTCCGGGTATTTGAGCGCCAAAATGCCGCAGCCCAGTGTATCCATTAAGACGTAGCGGGCGGTTTCAATCGCTTCTTCGCTTGAAATCTTGGCATTTACCGTATAGTCTGCGATCTCTTCCAGCAATTGATCGCAATTTTGGAGCGTTTGACTTTCTGTTTTCATAACATTTATCTCCCTTCTTTCTGAATCAAAGGCGAACTATGGATGAAGATGACGCGGTCCGGTATAGTGAACTCTCGGGCGGAACAGCCTGTTGTCTTCGTGCTGTTCAATGACATGCGCGCTTAGACCGACAGAACGTGCCGCGAAAAATATCGGAGTATAGAGATCGATCGGTATGCCGAGCAGGTAATAGACCGGAGCCGCATAGTAGTCGAGGTTCGGATACAGGCCTTTTTCTTCGCGCATCAGCTTTTCGCCGGCATCGCACATTTCATATAAATCCTGTCGGCCGGTTTTATGAGATAGCGAATAGAGCGCCTTTTTCAACAGGGCTGCGCGCGGGTCCATTTTTCTCATATAGACGCGGTGCCCGAAGCCCATGATTTTTTCTTTTCTGCTTAACTTATGCTCAATCAGCTTGCAGAAGCCCGATTTTGTTTCTCCTTCGAGCAGCATGTACATCACTGCTTCATTCGCGCCGCCGTGCAAATGTCCTTTAAGCGATGCAGCGGCGCCTGTGAAAGCACCGTATATGTCTGTGTTTGTCGATGCGATGACTCTTGCGGCAAATGTGGAGTTCGGCATTTCGTGCTCGCTGTACAGCATTAATGTCTGATCAAAGACGGCTGTTTCTTCCGGAGTCGGTTCTTTTTCCGTCAGCATGTATAAAAAGTTCTGGCTGAATGAAAGCTGTTTATCAGGCGTGATGACATTTTTCTGATGAAGGATGCGGTAGCTGTTGGCGGTAATATTCGGAACCTGTGCGATCAAGCGCAGCGCTTTGCTTCTGTTTGCTGATGGAGACCTGTCATTCAATTCAGGATCATATCCAGCCAAAGCGGAAATCCCGGTTCGGAGCGCATCCATCGGATGGGTGTTATTCGGAAGCGCCTTCAGAATGGTATAGATTCCGCCGGGCAGTTCATACGAATTTTTTATAGCGCTTTCAATTCCTTGCAATTCCATTGGATCAGGCAGTTTATTTTGAAGGAGGAGATAGACGAGGTCCAGATATGTTTTTTGTTCTGCAAGTTCGATTAAATCATAGCCTTTAATGACGATTTGTTCCGCTTCCGTATCTAAGAAGGAAATGTTCGTTTCCCCAGCAATAACGCCTTCTAATCCCGGTTTAAATACACCTTGTTTGCCCATTTTTCCACCTCTTATTCGTTTTTTAACTTTTGTGTCAAAAACGTGCTGTGAGAATGGCATTGGCTGTTCGGCGGATTAGTATGAACGTTCCAGCGTTTCTTCAATGGAACGCAAGCTTCGTTTAATGTGGGAACGCATGGCGGCTTCTGCCAAAACGCTGTTTTTTTCTTTGACGGCATTAAAAATGTCCAAGTGTTCATTGAAAGATACAGACGGTTTGTAGTCAGGATTTTTGTATCCGCTGATTCTGCGATACCGTTCAATCCTGCTTTCAAGCTGATCAAGAAAACGTTTTGCGGTTGCGTTTGTGCTGATGGCGTGCAAGATGGAATGAAATTCTGATCCGTATTTGACCGTATCTGTTTTGCGGCCCTTTACGGCAGCCAGTTTCATCAGTTCGATGCGGTCTTCAAGCTGATGAAGGCTCTCCGGTGTCACCAGCTGTGCGGCTTCGGCAGTGAGCAGTCCTTCAAGCGCTTCCCGAACTTTAAAAACCTCTTTCGCTTCAGCAAGCAAAATCGGGCATACGCGAAGCCGGCCGTTCGGCTGTTTACTGACCAATCCTTCAAGCTCCAGCCGGTAAAGAGCCTGGCGAAGAGGAGTTCTGCTGATGTTTAAACCCTTTGCAAGACTGTCTTCAGCAAGCTGTTCAGAGGGAGGGTATTCAAGTTCGATGATCTTCGTTCTTAATTCATTGTAAGCGTAATCACTTGCAGACTGTCTTTTGACTGGATTTGAAGAGTGCATGAAAAAAGCTTTCGCCTCCTTTTTTCAGAATATAATTATTATTGTATACAATAATACAGATATGTCAATGTCATCCATGAAAGACTGAAAAATAAAATCAATGGGAGATCCTCATCTTAATCAAGGCACCTTCATTTTCTGGCATCCCGTCTGTCGAAAATGGTAAAATATATCACAATCGACAAAGAGGCATTTCGCCTTTGAGCAAAAAGGAGGCCATCCTAAAAATGAATCCAGCTCACGAACCTCTCCCGCTCGAATTTTATAGCAAACCAACAATTGAACTCGCTCAATCCCTGTTAGGCTGTCTTCTTGTCAAGGAAACAGAAGAAGGGACTGCTTCAGGATATATTGTGGAGACAGAGGCTTATAGAGGGCCCGGGGACAGAGCGGCGCACAGCTACGGCAACCGCCGGACGAAACGTACGGAAATCATGTATCATGAAGCCGGCTTGGTCTATACGTACACCATGCACACCCACACACTCATCAATGTTGTAAGCGGAGGAGCCGATGAACCTGAGGCCGTGCTGATCAGAGCGCTTGAACCCCATGAAGGCCTCGCGCTGATGGAGAAACGAAGGAGCGGAAAGAAACCGCGCGATTGGACGAACGGACCGGGAAAGCTGACAAAAGCGCTTTCCATCACGATGAACGATTACGGCAGACCGTTGACATCGCCGCCGCTTTATATCGCAAAAGGATATGAACCTCAGAACATTTTGTGCGGCCCGCGAATTGGAATTGACAACTCTGGAGAAGCGAGGGAATACCCTTGGCGTTTCTGGATAAAAGAAAACCGCTATGTCTCAAGATAGTTAAAAGGTTTGGCTCCCGTTCAACAGGGAAAACAATAAAAAAACAGGAGGGAGTCAAGCTATGAAAAAAGTGTTTAAAAGCGCCGTCAAATGGGCGCCTGTCATCTATCCGATCGCATGGAAAATCATCAAAAGCCGAAGAGAGAAAAAGAATCTGAAAGCCGGGTAACCGGCTTTTTTTCTTGGAGAAAGGCCAAATTGACTTGAAAGCGCAGCCATAATAGAATTTACTTAACTATGAGACAAATTTCACAAAAAGAATGAATATACCTGAGTGTATGGGTTTGGTCTCGGTTCAAGTATCTTAGTGGGAGGGTCTTTTTCTATGCTCAATGCTCGGCTTAAGCTTATCCTCGGCGAATTGATAGGAGCAGAATCACCGTTAACCAGCACATATTTGGCCAATGAGCTAAATGTGACCTCTCGGACGATCAGGTCAGATGTGAAAGAATTAGACCGGCTTCTCTCCAAAAACGGCGCTGCCGTTCAATCGATCAGAGGTGCAGGCTATCGGCTCTCCATCAAGAATGACCGCCTCTTTCGCCAGCTTCTGCAGCACACATTTCATGAAGAGCTTTCTACTCCCGTTTTTCCGAATGAGCGTATTCTCTATTTATTAAAAAGGCTTCTCTTAACTGAGGAGTATGTCAAACTTGAAGATTTAGCCGGTGAGATGTTTATCAGCAAATCGACGGTCCAAAACGATATGAGAGATGTGAAGAAAAGGCTTAAACCTTACGACATCGAACTGGAGATCAAACCGAATTACGGCTTTAAGCTGAAGGGAGATGAGATGAAGCTGCGATCCTGCATCGCAGAGCACCTTTTTCCAAAGCGGGAAACGGATATTGATATTATGAACACCCGGATATCTATCCTCCCAAAAGAAGAGCTGGCTATGATCCGTCAGACGATTTTAGAAAAAATAAGCGAAGATCACATTTCTCTTTCAGATATCGGACTAAACAACCTTCTCATTCACGTCGCCATTGCATGCAAACGTATTCGAAGCGGCAAACATGTTTCTCTTTATTCCAAAGATGTAAAGGAGATTATGAATCATAAAGAATATGAAGTGGCGAAGGAGATTGTCCGCACTCTTGAACAAAAGCTGCAAGTGGCATTTCCGGATAAAGAAACGGCCTACATCGCCATCCATCTGCTTGGCGCGAAAAGGACGGTTATGGCCTCCATTCGCAGCGATGCAATCGAAAATATGATGGATGAAGAGACAGACCGGCTGACGAAATTGATCATGAAAGCCATCGATCAAAAATTTACCCTTGGCATTGGGAATGACAAAGAATTAAAAATCGGTCTCGGTCTTCACCTGAAACCGGCTCTGAATCGCTGCAGATACGGCATGAATATCAGAAATCCGATGCTGGACGCAATTAAAGCCAATTATCCCCTCGCATTTGAAGCCGGGATTCAAGCTGGTGAAGTCATCAAAAAAGAGACGGGATTTGACATTCAGGAAAGCGAGGTCGGCTATCTCGCTCTGCATATCGGCGCAGCCATGGAAAGACGAAACATGAACAGGCCCTCAAAACGCTGCATGATTGTCTGCGCGTCAGGAGCCGGAAGCGCCATGCTGCTTCAAGACAGACTGCGGGCTACATTCGGTTCAAAGCTTGAAATCCTTGGAACAGTTGATTACTACAAGCTGAATCAAATGTCTCTCCATGCACTCGATTTTGTCATCAGCACCATACCGCTGTCCGCTGATCTTCCTATTCCGGTGATTCAAGTTAACGCCATATTGGGAGGGGGAGATTTAACGAAAATAGAACAGGTACTTGCTGAAGATGACGGAATCGCTTCGACCTATACGAAAAAACAGCTCGTCTTTTTGCAGGAAAGTCTGTCTTCCCGAGAGGAGGTCCTCCGCTTTCTGTGCGGAAAAGTGATGCAATCAGGGCTTGCAGACGCTGGGCTTGAAGCCTCCGTCTTTGAACGGGAGGCCGTTGCGCCCACTTGCTTCGGTAATCTGGTTGCAATTCCGCATCCGATGGCACCAAAAACCGATTCGACTTTTTGGGCGGTTTGTACGCTGCAAAAACCGATAGTCTGGGAGAATAAGAGGGTTCAATTCGTTTGCCTTCTTTGCGTGGAAAAGGACAATACAGCAAATTTGCAAGAGATGTACAAATTTTTGGGCCGTGTTTTAGATGACAGGGTCATTGTCCGGGAGCTTCTGAAATGCAAAACGTACGGGGAGTTTATGTCCGTCTTCAAAAAAAGCAGGCCGGCTCATCGATATGCAAAATGAAGATGTCCCCTTGTCTTTTTTCCTCTTCACTGAGGAAAATCATTAAGTGTATATGAAAACGGTTTCATTGTATGATGGAACTGTAAAAGAGATCATACACGATACGTAAAAGGGGGACATATGAACATGAATATCTTACTAGCTTGCGCTGCAGGAATGTCAACGAGTCTGCTTGTGACGAAAATGGAAAAAAGTGCAGAGGAACAAGGCAAAGACTATAAAATCTGGGCCGTTTCCGGAGGAGAGGTTCAGAATCATATCGATAAAGCCGACGTATTGCTTCTTGGCCCGCAAGTCCGTTACATGCTCCCGCAATTAAAAAAATTAGGAGAATCGAAAGGTGTACCCGTCGATGTCATCAATACGGTCCATTACGGAACTTGTAATGGGGCAGAAGTGTTAAAATCCGCCGAACAGCTTGCCGGCTCTTAAAGGAGGCGGCACAAGTGAATAAGTTTAATGCGTTTTTAGAGGAGAAGGTCATGCCGGTTGCCGGCAGAATTGCCGCCCAGCGCCATTTGCAGGCACTCAGAGACGGTATTATTCTGACCATGCCATTAATCATTATCGGATCGCTGTTTCTCATCTTAGCCAATTTGCCGATTCCGGGATATCCGGAATTCATGGCGGGGATTTTCGGCGAGCAATGGGCTGATAAATTAAGCTACCCGGTTAATGTCAGCTTTGACATTATGGCGCTGATCGCAACGTTCGGCATCGCCTACCGGCTGGCCGAAAAATACGACATTGATGCTCTGTCATCAGGTGCCATTGCCGTAGCAGCTTTTCTGCTTGCGACCCCCTACCAGATTCCGTTCACACCGGAAGGCGCAACAGAGGAAATTTTAGTGTCGGGCGGCATCCCGATTTCATTAATGGGAAGCAAAGGTCTGTTTGTCGGCATGCTGATTGCAATGTTCTCGACTGAGGTTTACCGCTGGGTCGTTCAAAAGGATATTGTCGTCAAAATGCCGGACGGCGTACCGCCGGCTGTCAGCAAATCATTTATCGCTCTGATTCCGGGATTCGCCGTTATCGGCTCGATTTGGGGGGCGCGCCTTTTAATTGAGATGACGCCGTTTGGAAGCCTCCATAATGTCGTCAACGTACTTTTAGGCACACCTCTATCCATCCTTGGAGGCAGTCTCGGCGGAAGCCTTATAGCCGAAACTGTGAAAATGCTGCTGTGGTCCTGCGGCCTTCACGGAGCAAACATTGTCGGCGGAGTGATGTCGCCGATCTGGTACGGTGCGATGGACGAAAACCGTCTCGCTTTCCAAGCCGGTGAAGCGCTCCCAAACATATTTACGACACAGTTTTTTGAGATTTGGGTTAACATCGGCGGAAGCGGTGCCACTTTGGCTTTGGTCATTACGATGTTTGTTAGAGCGCGAAGCAAACAGATGAAACAGCTCGGCAGATTAGCCATCGGTCCCGCTATTTTTAACATCAACGAACCGATTATTTTCGGCATGCCGATCGTCATGAATCCGATGCTGCTGATTCCGTTCATCGTGTCGCCGCTGTTAATGTTAACGGCCACCTATATTGGAATGAGTACAGGTCTTGTCGCAAAGCCGGCTGGGATTGCGGTGCCGTGGACAATGCCGCCCGGCTTTTCCGGATATTTAGCAACAGGAGGGAAAATTTCCGGAGCGGTCATGCAGTTGATTAATCTGTTGATTTCGTTTGTCGTATACTATCCGTTCTTTAGAATGTGGGATCTACAAAAGCTGAGAGAAGAGAGCGAACTGGAGGCCGGAACGGCCGTAAGCGACGGTCAACAGGCCAGTGTATAGAAAAGGGGTGCCAAGATGTCCGAGGAATTGGAACGAACGATATTTCAAATTATCCTTCACGGAGGAAACGGCAGGAGCTTTTGCATGGAAGCGATAGCCGAAGCCAAAAAGGGAGATTTCGCCGCTGCAAAAGAAAAGATCCGGGCGGCTGACGAAGAACTGATCAAGGCGCATCATTTTCAGACAGCTTTGATTCAAAATGAAGCGAAGGGGGCGAAAACCGAACCCTCACTTCTCATGATTCATGCCCAAGATCATTTAATGAATGCGATGACCATGAAAGATTTGGCCGCGGAGATTGTCGAGCTGTATGAAAAAATGAATGTCCACGGAGGTGTCAATTGATGAAAAAAGGATTGAAAATCGTAACAATTGGCGGAGGTTCTAGTTATACGCCCGAGCTTGTCGAGGGATTAATCAAACGGCATGACCAACTTCCGGTCAGCGAGCTCTGGCTCGTCGATATACCGGAAGGGGAAGAAAAACTCAATATCGTCGGCACGCTGGCGAAGCGAATGGTCGAAAAAGCGGGCGTCCCGATCGAAGTCCATCTGACGCTCGACCGCAGGGACGCTTTAAAAGACGCTGATTTTGTCACGACGCAATTCCGTGTCGGTTTGCTCGAAGCGAGGGCAAAAGATGAACGAATTCCATTAAAATACGGGGTGATCGGACAGGAAACAAATGGACCGGGCGGTCTTTTCAAGGGGCTCCGCACCATTCCGGTCATCCTTGAGATTGCAAAAGACATCGAAGAACTGTGCCCTGACGCGTGGCTTGTCAACTTTACCAACCCGGCAGGCATGGTGACTGAAGCACTGCTCCGCTACTCTAATTTGAAAAAAGTCGTCGGGCTCTGCAATGTGCCGATCGGCATGAAGATGGGGGTTGCAAAAGCGCTTGATGTTGATGAAAGCCGCATAAACATTCAATTTGCCGGATTAAATCATATGGTGTTCGGACTCGACGTTTTCCTGGACGGCGTCAGCGTCAAAGACAAAGTGATCGAAGCGATGGCAGATCCCGAAAATGCGATGACGATGAAAAACATTTCCGGAGAATCGTGGGAACCTGACTTTATCCGGGGGCTCGGCCTGATTCCGTGCGGCTACCACCGCTACTACTACAAAACGCAGGAGATGCTTGAACATGAACTGGAGGCTTCAAAAACGGAAGGGACGCGTGCAGAGGTCGTTCAGCAAGTTGAAAAGGAATTGTTTGAGCTGTATAAAGATCCGGAGCTGGCGATCAAACCGCCCCAGCTTGAAAAGCGCGGCGGCGCATATTATAGTGATGCCGCCTGCAACTTGATCAGCTCGATTTATAATGATAAGCACGATATTCAGCCTGTCAACACGATGAATAACGGAGCGATCGCAAGCATTCCGGATGACTCCGCAGTGGAAGTCAACTGTGTCATGACGAAAAACGGGCCGAAACCGATCGCGGTCGGAGATTTGCCTGTCACCGTGAGGGGCCTTGTCCAGCAAATCAAATCATTCGAACGCGTTGCGGCTGAAGCGGCTGTTACAGGTGATTACAACACCGCGCTTGTCGCCATGACAATCAACCCGCTCGTTCCGTCCGACAAGATTGCGAAACAAATACTGGACGAAATGCTTGAAGCGCATAAAGAGCATCTTCCGCAGTTTTTTAGATCTGTAGAAGCATAGGAATAAAATTGAGGTTCCGGTGTGTCAGCCGGAACCTTTTAATAAGATATAGGCGCCGCCGTGTCCGAATGGCCCGGCGAAACAGCGGCCGTCCCATTCATGCCTACATATTTGCGCTTGCTTCTTTTTCTTTGACCAGATCTGACTGCCGGGCTTTGGCAAGCTGAGTGAATATGAGGATGCCGATGCCCGCAATGATTTCGATGAAGCCGCCGATTGCGATCACGCTTCCCGCCCCAAGCGTTTTTGCGGCATATCCACAGGCAATTGCTCCTAAAGGAAGCGATAGATTTGTGATCATATGGATGACTGCGAACACTTGAGGCTGGTCATCCCCTTCGACAGATGTCTGGATAATCGTGAATTCGGGGACATTGATCGAACTGATGGCTGCTCCGAATGCAAAGGCTGCGAGAAATACGAGCGGCAGGAAAGTATTCAGTCCAGCGATAAAATAAGCCGCACCTTCAAGAATGCCTGCCGTGATGAAAAGGAGTCCGTACCTGTTGATTTTTACTTTTGCAAGGATAAAACCAAGTAAAAATGCTCCTCCTGCCGTCGTAGCCTTCAGCAGCGAGTGGATGAACGGCGTTCCGTTTAAATCCTCTGCAACATATACCGCAGAAAGGGCTTCCCAGGGTGAAGCCGCCAGGTTCATGAAGATGCAGTAAATCGCCAGCGGATATAATATTTTGTGGTTTTTCACCAATGTAAATCCTCTTTTTAATCTCGCAAAATATGTACCTCTTTGAGCAAGAGACTTAGATTGTGATTGATTCCGGGTGATGGTGTATTTGATGCAAAGCACGAATAGGCCCGATATGATATAAAAGATAAATGAAAAGACCAAAGTCGTTGCAGGACCGATAAAAGTCAGCAGCACACCGCACAATGTAACGGCTCCCAGCCTGATGATTTCTGAAGAAGACTGGAGAATCGCGTTGGCTTTTTGGATGAGATTTTCGTTCACGATCTGCGGAATCAGCGTAATCGACGCCGGGTTATAAGTCGCACCTGTTGCCGAATGGATGATCATGAGCCCTAAAACAAACCACATCGGTGAAAAGCCGTTTAAGTAGCAAATCGGTATTGTAATGACGACGGCTGCTCTTGTTAAATCCGAAAAATACATCCAGAATTTCAGGGCGCTTCTTTTGACTAAAGGCCCTGTAACTGGCGCCAAAAAGGCTTCGGGGAGGAAAGTGACGGCAAGAAGCAGGGAGGTGCCGATTGCACCTTTTCCGTCAAAAATTAAGAACCATAAAATAGAGTTGAAGGCAAAACAGTCAGCCGAGATTTTGATTAGCCTGGAGATGAAAAGGAACGTGTAATTCTTTTCCCAGACGCTCAATTTTGTTTGATCCATTGTTCAGCGTCCTTTCTTGATTTGCATGTTACATGAGAACGGATAATCTCTCCTTTCCGGTGTGGTTATTGATAATTTTAACATAAAATATATAAAATGGAATCGTTTTGTGCGGGGGATTGACTAGGCGGAATGAAAAAGAGGGGCGAGCGGTGTGAAACAGAGCCTGCCGCCGGTACATTTCGCGATAAGGGTGCAAGCCCTCTTTTTTGCAAAAGAGAGCTTAAACCGCTTAGCAGGATTGGCTGACTTTATCAACTTCAACTGTCCAGCCGAATGTGTCAGGCAAAGCGCCTTTTTGAATACCGGTGATCGTTTGGTAGAGCCTTTTGGCGATTTCGCCTGTTTGTCCGCTGTTGATCACAAGGCTTTCGTTTTTCCAGATCAGCTCGCCGACCGGGGAAATGACAGCGGCGGTTCCGGTGCCGAACGCTTCTTCAAGCAGACCGTCTTTGTGAGCCTGAACCAGTTCATCAACTGAAATTTTCCTTTCGGTTACGGAAAGTCCCCATTGTTTTAATAGATGAATGACGGAATTTCTCGTAATGCCTTCCAAAATACTTCCGTTTAGAGCCGGAGTGACAATTTCACCGCTGATTTTGAAGAAGATGTTCATGCTGCCTACTTCTTCAATGTATTTCTTTTCTACTCCGTCAAGCCAAAGTACTTGCGAGAAGCCTTTGCTTTCCGCCACTTCCTGAGCCTTCAGGCTCGCCGCGTAGTTGCCGGCCGTTTTCGCATTGCCTGTACCGCCTGCCACAGCACGGACAAATTCGCTTTCAACGGCAATTTTCACAGGGTGGATGCCTTCTTTGTAATAAGATCCGACCGGCGATAAAATGATCAGCATTTTATACATATTGGACGGGGCGACGCCGAGGTACGGTTCCGTTGAAATAATGAACGGACGGATATAAAGGGATGTCCCCTCAGCTTGAGGAATCCACTCTTTGTCGATCTGAACCAGCTGCTTCAGCCCTTCCAGAACGGTGTCAGGATCAACCCGCGGAATGCAGAGGCGGTCGTTGGATTTATTGAGCCTCTCGACGTTTTTTTCAGGTCTGAACAGAAGAACGCTGCCTTCGCTTGATAAGTAAGCTTTTAACCCTTCAAAAACGGACTGCCCGTAGTGGTAAACCATTGCAGCCGGGTCCATTTCAATCGGCTGATAAGGAACGATTCTCGGATCGTGCCAGCCGTTTTCAGCCGTATAGTCCATGATAAACATGTGGTCGGTAAAGGTCCGGCCGAATTCGAGCCGGTCAGCCTCTGGCTTTTGCTTTTTTGCTGTACTGAGCTGTACGCTGATCGTTTGTTTTGTCATATTCATTCTCCCTGCCGTTTCTAGTCTTTTTCCAAAAAATATTTATCTTCTATTTTAAACCTTCTCTTGATAATCGCAATAGATTTCAGAGAAATTTGTAAAATAGAATTTTTGGAAACTTTAAAAATTTAATTCGGACAAAAAAAGGACTCCCCATGGGGGAATCCTTTTTTATGATGACTTTTTATAAAAGGATTCGATCTCCTGATCGACGTAAACCCAGCCTTTCCAGCCAAGGTGGAGCGTATCTTTCAAGAAGTATGGATCATATTCATGATTCGTTAAATCAGCAACTTGAAAGCCTTCTTGTTCGATTTCTTTTTTAATCTTTTTATAGAAATCTGTCCGGCCTTTTTTAGGGAAGCCGGTATAGTCGTAAAACTTGCCGTGGACCGGAACCGAGATGAACAGCGGTTCTGCGCCGGATTCTTTCAGAACATCCATCATGAGATGAAAATCGTGGAACTCGACTGACTCGGCATAGTTCATCTTTTTATTGTGGCCTTTAAGCTTTTTCAGCTTCGGCTTCAATTTCTTATAAACGCCGTTTGAAATTTTAAACTCATTGTTGCGGGATTCTTTGGCGCCGACCTTTTCGGCCATCTGCTTTAATTCATCCCACGATTTGTTTTTTACATCCTGGGAAATGGTCCGCTTCGGTCCGTTTCCTTCAACCATGGAATAGTAGATGTCCTTTTTCTCCAGAATGCTCCGGTAAGCTTTTGCCGGCGGCGTCAGAAGGGACAGCGCCACTTTGTCCTGATCGAGCTCGGCTTTAAAAAGGGCTGAAAGCAGAGCGTCGTTTGTAACTGCATGAAATTTAAGCATGCGTTTGATCATTTTTTTCTTCAGCTCGGGATCGACATTTTGATTGAACACAAGATCGTATGCCTGCAAAGCCGAGAAGTTCGGCGCAAAGTGGGATTCGTCCGAGCCGTCTTTTTGAAACCACTGCGGAGAAATAATGAAAACGATTTTCTTGCCCTTTAATTGACCAGACTGCGCCGCAAAGTTGATTGCATGAATCAAGGACTGTGAACCGCCTTTCCCGACCAGGTAAGGCGTGAACCCTTGGTTGTTTACTTTAAAATAGTTAGACGGATGAAAGGCATCTAACCGGGACAATTCCGATGATCCGTAAATCGGCAGATATTTCGGATCTTCAAGCGCTTTGCCTTGAAGATACATACCCTGGAACATCATCGGGTTTATTTCTGTAGCTGAAGTTTCGACACGATCTTTAGGAACCAGTTTTGCCAGCCATGTATTTGGAATCAAGATCGCGGTGAAAAAAAGTAAAAATGCCAAGATGATTGGCCCGAATAAAAAACGCTTTTTCATTATCTCAACTCATTCAGCTGCTTTATGATTTGATTTGGCGTGTTCCATGCATCCCGGTCAAACTCTGTAATCGGCACTGTGATGTTAAAGTGGCTTTCGAATGCAAGCAGCAATTCCACCGTGCCGAAGGAATCGAGGATTCCCTCTTCGAAAATATCAATATCCGGATTTTCCTTTACGATATCGTCCTGACATACCTCTGCTAAAACTGAAAGTACTTCTTGATTAAAATCCATTATGAAAATCTCCTTTTAGTGTATTAGTTTCCCTGAGAAAATTAAAAATCCAAAACATACGAAGTGGAAGGTCACCACGACTGAGACGGCTGTCGTCCACTTATTGTTCGGCCACCACTTGTATTTCTTATTCCATTTTTCAAAGAAGTTAAAGCCGACCATGAGCAGCGCGTGATACAGCCCGTAGACGATGTACTGAGGGGCAAGGCCGTGCCAGACACCCATCAGAAGGAACAGCAGCACATATCCGATATTGGAAACAGCCATCCGGTTTGTGATCCATTTTTTCTTCGTCATCCAAAGGACAAAGCGCATGAACACGTAGTCTCTGAACCAGAATGAAAGCGACATATGCCAGCGGTTCCAGAAATCTTTAATATTGCGGCTGATGAACGGCTTATTAAAGTTTTCAGGGGATTTGATTCCCATGATATAGCTGACGCCGACCGCAAAAGCAGTGTAGCCGGCAAAATCAAAAAACAGATAAAGGCTGTACGCATACATGTATGCCAAGCCATGCGAGATGCTGCCGGAAGTCAAAAACGGCAGTTTCATAATGACATACGTATTAATACAATAGCCGATAATGAATTTATATAAAAAGCCGAGAAAGATTTTATTGATTCCTTTGTAAAGCAGTTCTTCGTATTGCTCCTTCGTCCATACCGTCTGATCGTCTTTTTCAAAACGGCGGTACCTGTCGATCGGACCTGACGAGATGGTCGGGAAAAAGAGAATAAAGTAAAGCAGTCTGCTGATTGGGAGCTGCTTTTTAATGAGACCGTCGCGGGTTTCAATGATGAGCTGAACCCCTTTAAAAGTTAAATACGAGATACCGAGAAATGTTGCCCAGTTGTCAACGGCGAAAAACGGCAGCAGCTTTGACAGTGCCAGAGGCAGGATAGAAGCTGCTGCAGCGAGACAAAATACGATGCCGCTGTTCGCTTTGAGACGGTAAGCGATATAGCCTTTGATCAGAACCATCTGCCAAAGCGTAAACAGGCACAGCATGATCAGCCCGTGCAGGCTGTTTGAAAAAATAAGCGCCAGAACCAGAACGGAAACCGCCATGTTATATAAGCGGAAGCTTTTTCCGTTCAGTCCGAGAATGATGGTCGGCGCCAGTAAAATTCCTAATATGATGAAGAAAAGAAATGAACCATAGGGTGTCATACGGTTACCTCTTCTTTTAATCTCTTGCGGTCAATTTTACCGTTTGCTGTCATCGGAATCTCTTTTTGATACATGAATTTTCTCGGAATCATATATGCAGGCAGCTTGCTGCCCAAATCTTTCTTAATCGCGCTGGTTAACTGGTATTCCTTTTCGAAATCGTGTTCGGCAGGCACGATCATGGCGATCAGATACTCGATTTTCTCCTCGCGGTAGTATGGAATAACGACCGCCGACTGCACGTATCGGGACTGATTGATTTGGTATTCGATCTCTTCAAGCTCAATCCGGTAGCCATGCAGTTTGATTTGGAAATCGAGTCTTCCGAGGAAGAACAGCTGGCCGTTTTCTTTGTACCCTGCGTCACCGGTGCGATAAGCAGGGGCGCCGTTGTAAGAGAAAAACGCTTTTTCCGTCAGCGCTTTTTCGCCTAAATAGCCTTTGCTGACGCTGGCTCCGGTAATAATGATCTCGCCTTTTTCCCCTTCTTGGACGGCTTTTCCGTCTTCATCGATGATCACGATCTCGGTTTCCGGCTTTTCAGAACCGACGGGAAGAGAAGAATACTTGTTTAATACGTCGTCTGTTACTTCGATGGAAGTGACGGCAACAGTCGCTTCGGTCGGGCCGTATGTGTTAAAAACACGAGCCTTCGGAAATCTCTCTTTAAGTTGTCTGGCGACTGACGCGGGAAGCGTTTCTCCGCAGAACATAAACAAGCTCAGTTCAGGAAGCAGCTCTTCAGAATAAGACGGATCCATCAAGCACATTTGTGCGAATGAAGGCGTTGATGTCCAGACGTTGACGTTGGATTGTTTCAGCGCTTCAAACAACAGTTTCGGCCGGTTAATCATATCTTTCGTAACCGTCCATAATGTGCCTCCGGACTGCAGGCACGGATAAAGGTCCATCACCGATAAATCAAAGGAAAACGGGGCTTGATTTAAGAACACTTGGCCGCTTTCCACCGGAAAGTCATTCGTGATCCAATCTGTGAAGCTCTGAAGATTGGCGGCTGAGATTTGCACGCCTTTTGGATTTCCCGTGCTTCCGGATGTGTAGATAATGTAAAAGGTATCTTCACCGTGAACCCAGCGTCCGGGATATGTCTCCGGCACCCCGTCTCCTTCAAGAACGCCCGGTTCCACAACGGAAATGAGGGCATCTCCCGTGTCAACCGAAGTGCCTGAGTTATTGAGTATAAGCTCGGCTTTTGAGCTGTTGATGATTTTCAGAATCCGGTCTGCCGGAATCGATACGTCAACTGGAATGTACGGATGGCCGGCTTTCACGCAAGCCAGGAAAGAAACCGCCATGACCGGTTTCATATGTCCGTAGACAATGATCGGAGAAGCCTCTGTTAATGCTTCGCTTTGAATCCGCGCGGCAAGGCGCTCAGATTGTGACCAAAGCTCTCCGTATGTCAGCTTTTCTTCTTCATTCACAAAAGCAAGGGTATCGGGTTGTGTTTGCGCGTATTTTTTAATAGTTTCTATCAGTTTCATTGTTTTTTTCTCCATTAAAAGTCATTATAAATATATGAACCTGTATTTGCTGTGTGGAATCCGTAAATTAAAAACAGCAGTACGAGAATAAGAAAGTAATAGGAAGTGTTGAGCAGCCACTTCATTGTTGTTTTTTCATACAACATTTTTAGCTTATTTAACATTGATCTTTTCCTTTCCGTTATTGAATTGCCTTAACAACAGTATAAGACGAAAATGTTGTATAAAAGTTTCATTTGTGGGAGAGTTTTATTTCTGAGCGTTGTCAGCTCAGAGCCTATCCTATTATAAACATTTTTTGTTATTGTGGAAATAACTTCTTTTTAAATCACAAAAAAACAGGCTCATATGAAAAGCGGAGCGCTTTTCGATATGAACCTGCAGTTTGTCGGAAGTGCGTGAAGGAATTAATACTTTACAAAAGCGGAACCCACAATGATCAGCAAAATAAATAATACAACGATCAAAGCGAAGCTATTAGAGTATGACATATTCTCACCTCCGAAAAGTGGTAATACAGAATATGAATGTTTTATGACTTTTGAAAGGGAAATAAATTTATAAAAGTGGAAAATGATCAACCAGACCACTTTTTGATCTTGCGATTTAAGTCGAAACTTTACCGTGGATGTGCCCGTCTACTAACTGAAAAAACGATATGATGTCATAAGGAGAAAAATATAATGGATATGGCGATAGATAAGATGATAGGACTGCCTGAAGCCCAGATAGAAGATCTAAGAAACCTGATGGAGGACTGGAAGAACGAACTCCTTGTCTATAAATTTGCCTTGGATCAAATGGATACGAAATTTTCGATTATCAGCCAGGAATATAATTTAATCCATGGCCATAACCCGATTGAGCATACGAAATCAAGGGTAAAAAGCTTTGAAAGCCTGATCAACAAGCTTGTGCGGAAGGGCTGCGATATTACCACAAAGGCCGCTAAGGAGCACATCAATGATATCGCAGGTCTCAGAATCGTCTGCTCGTTTTTATCCGATATTTACAATATGGTTGAAGTGCTGAAGGAACACGAAGACATCAAGATTTTAAACATGAAAGACTACATTAAAAATCCGAAGCCGAACGGATACAGGAGCCTCCATCTGATTGTAGAAGTGCCTGTTTACTTGACCAACCGCGTCGAGCACGCCAAGGTGGAGATTCAAATCAGGACGATCGCGATGGATTTCTGGGCGAGCCTCGAACATAAAATCTACTACAAATTGAACAATGAAGTGCCGAACCAGCTCACGGATGAGCTGAAAGAAGCGGCTGACATCGCGAACTATCTGGATGAAAAGATGCTTCATATTCGAACAAAAGCGGATCAATAAAAAGCAGCCGGGCATTTTTTAGCCCGGCTGCTATTTTTTTCTGCCGCTTGACCCGAAGTTGTCAATCCTTGAATATCAACCTCATATGTAATATCGGATTCGGTGAAAATCTCATCCCATTTCCCTTCCGCTTTTCGATTCCAGAATTTCAAGACGTCCGTCCGGTATTCACCTTGCAGTTTGCCGAGCGCGCTCTTCATCCACACTTTCACCTGATCTCCGCAAGACGCTCGACTTCTTTCCGCTTTTTGTTTTGGAAATCATGGCCCGGCGATGCCTTCGCGCTCTTCTTTTGTGAACTTTTCACTATGCCAGCTTCGTCAAATATGTTTTTCAACTAAAAGAAAAGAGGAAGAACGCTCCTTTGTATCAAAGGTTATGACTGTCATGAATCGAAAAAAGAAAACAAGAAAATGATAAGAGCACGAGGAGGTCTAAAAATGAAATCGGATATTGAAAAACTTGCGGAATGCGGTTTGCGAAACGGAGCGGCAGCGATGATGAACCGGGAGTCGCAACGGCTTGATGCTGCTTTATACGGGACCGTCGGCAATGCTTTCGACCGTGATGCGGGTACGGAAGGTAAAGCGGACGGAGCTGGCGAAAGGCTGCTTTACCCTAAGTAAATGGCCGGATTGAAAAAGAACCGCGCCCTGTTTTTAACAGCCGTTGCATCAGGGACGATGCTGAATCCGCTCAATTCTTCAATGATTTCTTTGGCGCTGCACAGCATCCAGCATGAGTTTCATCTTTCATTTGCAACCGTATCGTGGCTGATTTCATCTTTTTATTTAGCCAGTGCGGTCGCGCAGCCTGTCACGGGAAAAATCGGCGATTTAATCGGTCGGAAAAAGATGTTTTTGTCAGGGCTTGTTCTCGTTGCCGTATCGGCAATCGGCGCTCCTCTCGCACCGGCTTTTTCCGTCTTGCTGATCATGCGTTTGTTTCAATCGATTGGGAGCGGCGCCATTTATCCTTCGGGAGTGGGCCTGATCAGAAGCCACATTCATGAAAAGCGGGCGTCGGCACTAAGTGTGCTGTCCATTTTTTCGTCGGCTATGACCGCTTTTGGACCGACTGTGGGGGGATTTTTAATCGTTCTCGGGGGATGGCCCGCCATTTTCCTCGTGAACTTTCCATTTATTTTGTTCAGCTTTTTGCTGGGGATGTACATGTTTCCGAAAGATGAGAAAAAAGCCGGCTTAAATGTCCGCGCCGTCATCAAGCGGCTTGATCTGACCGGGATTCTTCTGTTTGCGGGCGGAATCGTTCTCCTGCTGGCATTCCTGCTCTCATTGAGCACGGGCGAGCCCCGTTTTGCCGAGGGGATGTTCGGGCTTGTCTTGCTTTTGATGTTTGTTTGGTGGGAGCTGAGAGTGAGCAGCCCGTTTATTGATATCAGACTGTTGATCGCGCGCAGGACGCTAACTTCGGTCTATGCTCAATTTATTATGCTGAACATCTTTAACTACTGTTTGTTTTTTGGACTTCCGAGTTATTTTCAGGATGAAATGCACCTTTCCGTTCAAGCGAGCGGTCTTTTGATGCTTTTCATGTCCGGGACGAGCGTATTGATTTCACCTTTCGTCGGGAAATGGATTGACCGTTCAGGTGAAACGCAGCCTGTTTTCATTGGTTCTTGCATAATGGCGGCCGGCGCCATCCTGCTTACATTGTTTTTTGTCGATGCACCGATGTTGTGGAAAGGCATTATCCTCTCTTTGCTGGGGGTCAGCTACGGACTCGGCAATGTCGCCCTGCAGGCTGCCATGTTTACGGCAAGTCCGCCGGACATCGTCGGGACCACTTCGGGGCTCTTCCAAACATGCCGCTATCTTGGCTCGATCTTTTCGTCCGTCATTCTGGGTCTGTTGTTTGGAGAAGAAATAACCGCGGGTCATTTTCAGGATCTGGGGGTGGTCATGATTGTGGTTGCCATCGGCAGCGTTTTGATGAGCTTCCGGTTTATTAAGCTGATGAAGGATTGAAAAATGGAGCGCGAGATGCGGCTCCATTTTTTTGCTTTCCGTAGATCCGAATGCCTGAGCAAAAATTCAAAACGGTCATTGCTTAATAATAAGTTGAAAACTTAACGTTTCTTCTTTTTGGTCACAGCTGTGATGATCATAATGACTATAAAGATAGTAAATAGCTGAATAAAGAAGGGAAACATAATCCATCATCTCCTGATCAATTTTCGAAAATATAATAAACGTTGACTGTTGCAATAATAAGAGCGCTAAGGATTGCGATAACTGTCTGCGCACTCAGAAAAATCAATAAACATCCCATCAAAATAAAATAATTATAAAACATGGCTTTCTGTTTTATTAGTTTATGGTGCTCGTCATTTTGCTTAAATGGAGGGTGTAAATATCTCAATGTGAAAAACATGATAAATAAAGAAAAAGGAATAGGATCCAATTTTCCATTAGCCAATGTGCAAAACCAGATAGAGACATAAAATCAACAAGAAAAAGCTAATTGCGTGTAGTGATTTAAATGCGAATTCATGATTCAACTTCCTAAACATCTTCGCTTCTAATGTAGTGTCGAAAAGGCTGCTTCTCCTGTGTTCTCATCTTGAAATAAAATAAACTTCACGTCAAGGAAGCTTTACAAAATAAGGCCCTTAGGCTCAACCTTGCAACTGCTGATGATAGGAAAAGGCTATGCTTACATCCATCTTTAGGCCGGGACATGTGAATTTGTAAGCAGCACAAATTGGACATGTTGGGAGAATCAACGGCGTTTTCTTGAATCGTTGAATTATTTTTAGGTATGCATGGGAAAGGTGATGACACGGCAGCGGTGGGAAGGATAGGTGCTTCGGGTCTATGAAAAGAAGCGGTATAAAAAAAAGAGCAGATCAATTCGATCTGCTCCTTTTTAATATTATTGGGCGACTGAGCTGTAAGACGGTTTTCTGTTTTCTTTTTTGCTCAGGTTATACACGGCTGTTCCCGAGATTTGACCGGCTGTTTTCAGCCTGTCTTTGCTGATGTGTTCAATCGTGTCGTAAGGAGTGTGGTACCAAGGCTCCAATGCACCTGTTCCCGGCTCTCTCCAAATGAAGTTGGCCGAGTCGATGCCGGCTTCATGGAATGGGACATGGTCGGATGAACCGCCTTGATGTAAAAATAATACGTCTTTCCCAAGGCTTAAAGAAGCGGCTTTACTTAGCTCCCAGACGAGGTTTGCCGAACCGTCGGGTGTATTGATGTACAGCTGTGAAGCATTTTCCCAGCTTGTCGCCACCATATCTAAGTTAAAGTTGGCAACGCTCTGTTTGACTTCCCGCTCTGACAAGGTGCTGACATAATGGCGCGATCCGAGGAGACCGATTTCTTCGGCACCGAATGTAATAAAGCGAATTTCTTTGTCGGCTGGAACCGTCTTCATGATCCGGGCCAGTTCAAGGACGACTGAAGTGCCGGAGGCATTGTCATTGGCTCCGGGAGCATAAGGGACGCTGTCATAATGCGAAGTCACATACACGATGTCCGGATTTTTGACACCTTTTGCTTTGCGGACGCCGATCACGTTTTGCGATGTTTGATTTTTATGAGCCTTCAGCTTCAAGATCGCTTCTTGTTCAGAAAGCAGCTTTTCTCCGTCTTCCTTTTTGACGCCGACTACCGGAACATCGACTTTATTACCGCTGAGATTCGGAGTCAGAGGGACGAGACCGTCGACGTTATTATAAATGATCACTCCGCTTGCGCCTGCGTCAGCAGCGTTTTTTGCTTTTTCATAGAATGTCAGCTCGCCTCTTAAAATGACGGCGATTTTGCCTCTCGCTTCCTCGGTGAAGTCGCCGGGCAGGCCGAGGCCGGCATCATAGAGAGGAGCTGCCAGGCCTTCTGCTGCTGTCGGGGCGGAACCGGCGGCAGGCCGCGAAGGCACGTTATTTCCCTGAACGGTAAGCGTTCCTTCCAGCCGATCAGGTATGCTGAAGGTTTGTGTGGTCACTTTCAGATTTGATTTTTTCATCTGTGAGGCGATGAAAGCGGCGCTCTTTTTTTCTTCCGCCGTGCCTGTCACACGCGGTCCGATTGTTTCGCTTAAATGGTAAATCGTTTGATAGGCGCGATTTTCGTTGAATTTTTTGCTGAATTTTTCGACATCTTTTGCGATGGCTGTTTCCTGAGGCGCCGCTTGAACAGCATTTCCCGTTCCATCGGCGAACACGCCGCCTGCTATTACGGATAGCGCCAATCCGATCATCATCATTTTTCTCTTCATACATAAACCTCCTTGATGGTCTTGTTTTCCTGAGAAGAGATATTCGCAGCTGAGCGGGTGAATCCTGCATGCATCTGATAAATGATTCGATAGACCAGTAATTTGAAGTTTGATAAAAAAGTTTTTTTGTTTAATAGGATGGTTGACGTGAGCATTCTTTCTGTTTAGAATACGTCCGAATTATCAGGATCCTGATTTTGAATCACATATGTGAATGTTGGAGGGTGTCATGTCAGTAAAATCCGCGGTACGTGTTGTACGTATATTTGAATTGCTGTCAAATCATCCGGATGGATTAACCGTAAAGGAGATCAGCAAAGAATTGTCGCTGCCGCAGAGCAGTACATTCAATTTGGCCGCTACACTTTTGGATGAAGGATACCTTCAGCAGGATGCTATCAAGCGTTACAGGCTGGGGGCAAAACTGATCCAAGTTGGAACCGCTGCCATGGAGTCGATCGACATTTCGTCGCAAGGTGTTCCGTTTTTAAAACAGCTGATGGACGGCGTTCAGGAGACGGTGTTTATGGCCGTTCTATCCGATGATCAGCTCGTCTACATCGCAAAAATCGATAACAACAGGTCAATCAGAACAACCGCACAGCCCGGTTCGCGCAAGCCGCTATATTGCACCGGGCTTGGCAAGGCATTTTTGGCATTCATGCCGGAGGACAAAAGGGAAGGGCTGCTCGACCGCATGGAATTTATCCGGTTTACCGGGCATACCATCACCGCCAGAGATGAGCTGGAAAAGCAGCTGCAGACATTTTTGGAACAGGGATATGCCGTTGACAATGAAGAAAATGAAGAAGGTTTGTTTTGTCTGGCGGCTCCTGTCTATGGTCCGGATGGCGTAATGAATGCGGCGATCAGCACCGCCGGGCCAAAGGAGCGCATGCTCGCAAGAAAGGCGCTTATCGTTGAGCAGCTGCTTCACACAGCCGGAAAAATTACAGAAAGCATTGGCGGATTTAAAAAGCCGCTTTAGCAAAGGGGGAAAGTTCTGATGGATGTTATTAGCATAGGAGAGACAATGGCGCTGTTCACTCCGAATGAAGACGGCCCTCTCAGATACGCAAGAAACTATCAGGTGAGAATAGCGGGCGCAGAAACCAACACGCTGATCGGGCTTTCGAAGCTCGGGAAAAAAGCCGGCTGGATTACCCGGCTTGGAAAAGACGAGTTCGGGGCGATGATTCTTTCTGCTGTCAGAGGAGAAGGAGTCGATGTCAGCCAAGTGAAGCTCGATGACACGGCGCCGACCGGTTTGTTTTTTAAAGAAAGGAAAAGCGCGGCCAAAGTCAATGTCTTCTATTACAGGACGCTTTCAGCGGCGAGTTTTTTGAAAAAAAGCGATATTGATGAGCCATACATTGAGAAAGCGGGGTTTTTATACATTACGGGAATTACCCCGGCTTTAAGTGAAAGCGCTTCAGATGCAGTGTTTTATGCAGTGGAGCTCGCCAAAAAGCACAATAAATGCGTTGTATTTGATCCGAATTTTCGAAAAAAGCTCTGGGACGGAGAGCGGGCGCGGCAGACGATGTTTGATTTGATCAAACAGTCTGATATCGTGCTTCCCGGCTTGAGCGAAGGGCGTTTTTTGTTCGGCACCGCTGATGAGAAAAAAATAGCGGAAGCCATCCGCGGGCACGGGGCTGAAACCGCCATCGTCAAGCTTGGTGCAAAAGGCGCCTATTATTCCAGCGGGAATGAAAACGGCTATGCGGAAGGCTATCAGATTCAGACTGCAGCGGATCCCGTGGGTGCCGGAGACGGCTTTGCAGCCGGTGTATTATCGGGTTTGATTGATCATATTCCGCTTTCTGAAGCTGTCAAACGCGGCTGTGCCGTCGGCGCCATGGTAGCTGCGGTAAACGGTGATATTGAAGGGCTGCCTGACAGCGATTCACTGTTTGCGTTTATGGAACAATCTGATGAAGAAGATGTCAGCCGATAAAAAACCGTAAAGAAAGGGTGGCAGAAATGCATGTATTGTCACAAATCAAAGAACAAAAAGTGATTGCGATCATCCGCGGATACAATCCGGAGGAGGCAGTGAGCATTGCCGGCGCCTTAAAAGCGGGCGGCATCAGGCTTGTGGAAATTACGCTTAATTCCCCTCAAGCGATCAAAGCGATTGAAGCGGTTTCAGAAGATGTTGGAGATGAAATGCTTATCGGAGCAGGAACCGTTCTTGATCCCGAATCTGCGAGAGCGGCGCTTTTAGCCGGCGCGCGGTTTATCCTGTCGCCAACTGTTCATGAAGAGACGATCAAGCTGACAAAGCGATATGGAGCGATCAGCATTCCGGGCGCCTTTACCCCGACGGAAATATTGACGGCGTATGAAAGCGGTGGAGACATCATCAAAGTATTTCCCGGAACGATGGGGCCTGGCTATATCAAAGATATCCACGGACCGCTTCCGCATATTCCGCTGCTTCCGACGGGAGGGGTAGGGTTGGAAAACCTTCACGAGTTTTTACAGGCCGGTGCGGTCGGTGCTGGAATCGGCGGTTCACTTGTGAGGGCTCATCAAGATGTGAATGACGCGTTTTTAGAAGAGCTGTCCAAAAAAGCAAAGCAATTTGTTGAAGCAGCAAAACAGTAAAAGGGGAGATCAGAGATGAAAATAACGGGATTCGAGTGTTTCCAAATTCCACCGCGCTGGCTTTTCTTAAAAATCGAAACGGATGAAGGCATTACAGGGTGGGGAGAGCCGGTAATCGAGGGAAAGGCGGCGACAGTTAAGGCGGCTGTCGGCGAGTTAATGGAATATTTAATCGGCAAAGACCCGATGAACATTGAAGACCACTGGAATGTCATGTACAGAGGCGGGTTTTATCGGGGCGGACCCATTCTGATGAGCGCGATTGCAGGAATCGATCAAGCGCTTTGGGACATTAAGGGCAAGTTTTACAATGCGCCCGTGCATCAGCTGCTCGGAGGGAAGAGCAGGGAATCGATCAAGGTCTATTCCTGGATTGGCGGAGACAGGCCTCAAGACGTCGGCCTCGCTGCCAAGGAGGTGGTTGACCAAGGCTTTACAGCCGTCAAAATGAACGGCACGGAAGAGCTGCAATACATTGATTCACATGAAAAAATCGATCAGGTGATTGAAAGAATATCAGCCGTCAGAGAAGCTGTCGGCCCGTACATTGGAATCGGCATCGACTTTCACGGCAGGGTGCACAAGCCGATGGCGAAGATTTTGGCAAAAGAGCTTGAACCGTTTCGCCCGATGTTTATAGAAGAGCCTGTTCTGCCGGAAAACAACGAGGCGCTCCGCGATATCGCCAGCCTCGTCTCAATTCCGATTGCGACCGGAGAACGAATGTTTTCAAAGTGGCAGTTTAAAGATCTGCTGACTGACGGCTATGTCGATATTATTCAGCCTGACTTGTCACACGCCGGCGGAATTACCGAATGCAAAAAGATCCTGTCGATGGCGGAAGCATTTGATGTCGCCGCCGCTCCTCACTGTCCGCTGGGCCCGATCGCTCTGGCGGCCTGCCTTCAGGTTGATGCAACGTGCCACAATGCATTTATACAGGAACAAAGCTTAGGAATCCATTACAACAAAGGCACGGATTTGCTTGATTATATCGTGGATCAAAAGGTGTTTTTCTATGAAGACGGCTATGTCCGGATTCCGGATGGCCCGGGCCTTGGGGTGGACATCAATGAAGATCATGTCCGGAAAATGGCTGATATCGGGCATAACTGGCGCAATCCGGTATGGCGGCACAAGGACGGAAGCATAGCTGAATGGTAAAAATGATACCGTTTTCAAAAGATGTCCGTCATTACAAACAAATAAAAGGAGAGGGCCTGTCATGAAACAAGCTGCTGTAAAAGAGAAGCCGACAAAGGTTAGAGTGCGGGTACTGCTGTTTATTTTTGTATGTGTCGTGATCAATTATATGGATCGAAGCAATATCTCAGTCGCAGCTTCTGCAATTGGAGACGATTTAAACTTGTCTGCCGTTCAACTGGGTTTGATTTTTTCCGCTTTCGGCTGGGCATACTGCGCCCTGCAAATACCGGGAGGCGGGCTTGTCGATCGGTTTGGCCCGAGGCTTGTCTACGGTTTTACCTTGGTTACTTGGTCGCTCGCAACATTGCTTCAGGGGTTTGTCCGCGGCTTCGGTTCTCTATTCGGGTTGCGTCTTGCGACGGGGGCGTTTGAAGCGCCGGCTTTTCCGACCAATAACCGGGTGGTGACTTCATGGTTCCCTGAACAGGAAAGGGCTTCAGCCATTGCGTTTTATACGTCGGGGCAATTTGCCGGCCTTGCGTTTTTAACGCCGGCGCTCAGCGCCATCCAGCATGTCGTCGGCTGGCGCGGCCTGTTCATCGTAACTGGGGTGATCGGCATCATCTGGGGCCTTATCTGGTATATTTTTTACCGTGATCCCGACCGTCATCCAAAGGTAAATAAGGCTGAACTTGATCATATAGAAAAAGGCGGGGGGATCGTCCGCCGCGGCCGGACTTCCGAAAAGGAAAAATCGGCATTTAATTGGAAGCATTTCAAACAAGTGACCGCTCATCGCAAGCTGTGGGGTATATATATTGGACAGTTCGCCGTTAATTCGACTTTATGGTTTTTTCTGACATGGTTTCCGACATACCTTGTAAAATATAGAGGCCTTGATTTTCTCCAATCCGGTTTTCTCGCCTCGCTTCCGTTTCTTGCGGCGTTCATCGGTGTTCTGTTGTCCGGCTTCCTGTCCGACTTTCTGATCAAAAGGGGCGTATCGGCCGGGGTTGCCCGCAAAACACCGATTATTACCGGATTGATCCTGTCTATTTCCATTATCGGTGCCAATTATGTCGATCAGACATCACTGATCATTTTATTTATGACGCTTGCCTTTTTTGGAAACGGTCTGGCCTCCATTACATGGGTGCTGGTATCGTCTTTAGCGCCTAAGCATTTGATCGGACTGACCGGCGGAGTATTTAATTTTGTCGGCAGCCTCGCTTCCGTTATCGTTCCGATTGTCATCGGCTTTCTCGCAAACGGGGGAAGCTTTGCGCCCGCCCTCGTCTTTATCGGCACCCTTGCCCTTCTGGGAGCCCTTTCCTACATCTTTCTTGTCGGAAAGGTTGAACGGATTCAGGTCAATGATAATATAAAAGAAAACGATTCTATTTCTATGTGACACCCGGCTGCCGGACATTCGGCGGCCTTTTTGAATAATAGATCATGGTTTGTCACAAAATAACGCTAAAATATTTTTGACGACAGGGTGTTCAGGATGAAGACATATTTTCAAAAAGATTATCAACTCGGCTCGTTTCAATTTTTTTCAACATCTCATATACTGACTTTGCTGGTGCTTGCAGCGCTCGGTGTTTGTTTGTTCGTCTTTCGCAAGACGCTGCAAAAACCGCGGTGGAACCGGATGCTTCGCTATGCGTTTGTGGCGGTTTTATTGATTTCTGAAATCAGCTACCACTCCTGGTTTATCTATGTAAATTCCTGGACGCCGCGTTATTGTTTGCCGCTTCACCTCAGCGACCTTTCGGTTTATCTTGTCATCATTCTGTTATTAACGAAAAACCTCACCTTGTTTAAATTTCTTTATTTTGCCGGTTTGGGGAGCGCTTTGCAAGCGATTCTGACGCCTGACTTGGGAAGGTACGGCTTTCCTCATTTCCGCTTTTTTGAATTTTTCATTTCCCACGGAATCGTCGTACTGGCCTGCCTTCTGATGATTGCAGCCGAGAAGTATAAGCCGACCGTGCGCTCTCTCTGGGTCACGTTTCTTCTCGTCAATATTTATGGGGCATTCATCTTTTTAATCAACCGTTTGCTGAAGTCGAACTATATGTACATGATGAAAAAGCCGGGCGGCGGAGCTTCGCTGTTAGACGTGCTCGGGCCGTGGCCATGGTATCTTTTATCAGCGGAAGCGGTCACGATCGTCTTCTTCTATCTTCTCTATCTGCCGTTTTGGATCGCCAGGAAGGTGAAAGAAAAAAAGGATCTTGCATGATTCCTGTATTTCTGAATAGGTTCGGCCGTATTCCATTGGCCAAGAGAATTTAAAAAATCAAAATGAGTGATTGCGCCATGAGTGTCTCCTTTTTAACTAATCATTCACACCGTGATCAGGAATATGAAGAAAAAAGCAGATCTCGTAAAAGATCTGCTTTCTATTACATACTGATTTGTTTCTTTTGTTCATAATCTATTTCTGGCTGTATTTCCTTCGTGAGTTGATGCCCTTCTATGTCCACATTCGGAATAATCTTGTCCAGCCATTTTGGCAAGTACCAGGCTGCATTCCCCATCAGTTTCATGACACTTGGAATCAGTGTCATTCGTACAATAAAGGCATCAAAGAGCACACCAAAGGAAAGAGCCAACCCGTTGGCTTTAATAGAAGCTTCTCCAGCAAAGATAAATCCTGCAAAAACGAAGATCATGATCAGGCCGGCTGCGGTGACAACAGGACCGCTGTGTTTTAATCCGGCTTGAATGGCTTGTACTGGATTCTTTGTTTTCACATATTCTTCACGCATTCTGCTGACAAGGAATACTTGATAATCCATGGCTAATCCAAACAGAATTCCAATAGATAAAATCGGCAAGAACGCGAGTATCGGCCCTTTTTCTGGTATTTTGAAAAAGTCGATGAGATTCCCGTCTTGTAAAACAAATACACAGATCCCAAGAGTGGCAGTCATTGTCAATACGAAACCAGCAACAGCAACAAGAGGCACAAGCAGCGAACGGAATACGATTGTCAGCAATACAAACGCAAAACCAACAATGAGCACAGCAAACACCGGTATCGCATCATTCAGGCGATCTGAAATATCAATATTCACGGCAGTCGATCCAGTAACGAGCAAATCTACCCCGTTTTTATCTGATAAGCTGCGTACTTCCTTTACCAAATCCTTCGTTGCCACATCATTTGGACCTGTTTCAGGAACGACCGTAATGATAGCAAAGTTCCCTTCTTTATTAGGCATTGCAGGAGTGACACTCGCTACATGGTCTAGTTCCTTTATTTCTTTCACTGCATCTGTGAAGGCTTCCACCTTATTTTCTGTCACACTTGTAGCATCCGCTACGATTGTTAATTGACCATTAAATCCTTCTCCAAAACCGTCGGCAAGCAAGTCATATGCCCGGCGTTCCGGATTATCCTTCGCTTTCATCCCTGCATCAGGCAAACCCAGTTCCAAATGCACAGATGGAATACTAATGACGAGCAAAATCAGAATGCTGCATACACTTAGCATGATAGGGTTTTTTGTGACAAAGCGTCCCCAGACATTTGTTTCAGCGCTTTGTTTATCTTTTTTCTTGTTTGATTTCGGAACCATCCGTTTCCCCGCTATCGATAAGACGGCAGGAACAAGCGTGATTGAGGCGAGAACAGCTAACAATACACTAAGCCCTGCTGTCAGCCCCATTGCAGACATAAAAGGAATGTTAACAACCGTCAATCCGCAAAGTGCGACAATAACAGTAAGTCCGGCAAAAACGACTGCACTCCCAGCTGTTCCGGTAGCTCTGGCAATAGATTCATTCTTTTGTATGCCTTCGCCTAGAAACTGACGGTGCTTCGTAAAAATAAATAAAGCATAATCAATCCCAACAGCAAGGCCAATCATTCCGGCTAATGAAAGACTGACGGAAGCAATATCGAAAACTTGTGTTCCAATCAAAACAAGTCCAATACTAACACCTAATCCAATCAGTGCAGTTAAAATCGGTAAGCCTGCTATTAATAAAGAGCCGAATGTAATGGCTAACACTACAAAGGCCAGGATAATGCCGACAATTTCAGAGATACCGCCTATCTCCATCTCGGCTCCCGGTACATCACCGCTCAGCTCAGCTTGCAGTCCCTCATAATCAGCCATTTTCAAACTGTCTTTTAAGTGTTTGATAGAGTAATCCTTTATATCATCTGCTGATGATTTATACTTGATATCAGCATAGGCAACTGTGCCGTCTTTCGCGATTGTTCCTGTCACAAAAGGACTTGCAATCGAGTCAACAGAACCATCTTTATCGATTTCCTTTAACGTATTTTCTATTGCTTTTTTGGCTGACTCTGCAGTAAGTTTCTCTCCATCTTCAGCACCGAAAATCACCCGTATGCTCCCTTTATCAGGGCCGTGAGGAAATTCTTTTTGAATGACATCCATCGCTTTTTCCGAAGGTGTGTCAGGTATGGACATATCCTCAGAAAAACTTGGTTTTAACGTAATGGCAAGCCCTATCGAAGCAACTAACACAACGATCCACGCGCATATAACTTTTATGCGATGGCGAGCAACCCATCCTCCTAATTTATATAACATTTTTGACATGATAATCTCCTTTCAACACATTGCTTGATCATATTCCTCCTCATTGTAGTGGACAATGAAATAAAAAAAACGTACATTCGGGTATGTACGTTTGGGCAAATTTCAAATTTGATGTTATTTGTCTAATGTCAGAATGCCTCTTTGCATGGCAATCGTTACGGCTTCAGTTCTTGAATTCGCGCCTAATTTATTGTAAATGGACGTTAACCTGGACTTTACTGTTCTCTCAGAGACGCCCAAATCAAAGGCGATCGCTTTGCTTTTAAGACCTTTAGCAATTGCTTTTAGAACAATGACTTCCTTTTCTGTCAGCTGAGTATCACTGCTCTGTTTTTTCATCCGCTCCAATTGGATTTCTTGCAGACGTTTTAAGATTTCAGGCTGCAACAGCACGTTTCCTCTTATTGCTGCATCCATTGTATGAAAAAGGGTTTCTGAACTCGTATCCTTCAATAGATATCCTTTCGCCCCTAATTCAATTCCTTCGATCATTAAGTGATCTTCATTATAAGTAGTCAAAATAATGATAGGGATGTCATGATTTTCTTTTATTTGTTTAATGGCTTCTAACCCGCTCATCTCCGGCATATACAAATCCATGAGAATGATATCCGGTTTTAATTCATCTGCAAGACGGACTGCCGCTTTGCCATTTTCGGCCTCTCCTATGATGGTGTAATGATCATTCGTTTCAATTAAAAGCTTCAGACCTTCCCTCACGACAAGATGGTCATCAACGATTAAAACCTTATTCATCTTGCATCTCTCCCTGAATTGGTACTGTGATCTCAATTTGTGTTCCTTTTGATTTTGTACTCTTTATATTAAATTGGCCTTTCATGGCTCTGACGCGTTCTTCTATGCCGAGAAGCCCGTAATGTCCTCTCTTTTTCTTGCTCTTTTCAACATCAAATCCTTTGCCATTGTCCTTGACAGTTAAATGGAGCCTCCCCTTATCATCATCCCAAATGGATACCGATATCGTTTCTGCTTCAGCGTGCTTTGCTGCATTCGTTATGCATTCTCCAATGATGTAATAACAGTTTTCAGCTGTACGAACGTCTAATATCTGATGTAATCGGTAGTCTAAAAAACCACCCATGCCTGTCGACTCTTGAAAATGATCCATTAGTGAGGTAATTCTTTCTTTTAGAAAACCGATTTCCTCTGCTTTGCTGCGCAGATCGTCAATCGCTGAACGCGCGTCGGCCAATGTACCTCTCACTCTTTTCATTGATTGTTGAATGATTTCTATTGCTCTCTCTGTGTTGCCTTTGGCGAGATGAACATGAATAGCATCGAGCTGCATATTTAAACTGACCAGCCCTTGAGCAAGCGTATCGTGTAAGTCCCGGGCCATACGCTGCCTTTCGTTTTGCAGCGTCAGCTGTTCGACCTGCTGATGAGCCAGCTCCAGCCGTTCAAGAGTCAGCTGAGCTTTTATCTTTTCATCGACTTGGGCAAATAATGTAGCGGCATAAGTAATAATCACGATCATAATAGGTACGGCAATGACAAGAAAATGCAAATAATCACCTTTGTGAATCTGATGTGTTGCATTGATTGACAGCAGAAGCAGTAAATACAGTATGAGGAAAGTCCTTCTTCTGTCTGCTATTCCTGCAATCTGTCCAATCAAAAATGCATAAAGGCCGATGATGACCAGCACTAAGAAGCCAGTCATGATATTAGCCAGTGTAAAAGTGATCAAACCTTGCAGCACAAAATATAGAATGACCCTTTTCTTAACCCAGCGATATGAATGCCAATGCAGCAAAGCAAAAATGGCGGTCAATACTGTAAACACGTTAAGCAATAAAATGGACCAGCTCCCAATAATAAATTGCAGCACGACAGAGGCTACATAGATCATGAGAATAAAAGCCAGGCCCGGCACTCTGAGCGCAAGCATATTTAATGCCCGTCTATCATGTGAGTAATGCTTTTCTTTAAAAGGATTCAAACCTCATCCACTTCCTTTAACAGTTTAACCGAACAGAGATTCATGTAATTTATTGAACGTGAACATACATTTATCCAATCATTTTATAGGAAGAGAAAGAACACAACAATACCGAGGTGCAGTGAACCATTAGATGTTCCCAAACATATGATCATTGCCCAAACGTACATAAGCGTTCTGCCTTTATGTACGTTTTATCTTTTCAAATTTACATTTAAAATCATGAGGAACTCACTATTTATTAAAGGAATGATCAACATTGAAATCGATTGATCTCACAATTTTATCATTAAAAAGAAAAGGAATCAGAACTGAGAAAGTGTCAAAAAATCAGTGCCCTGATCGATTAAGCAATACGAACGAAAAAACAGACAAACATAGAAACAAAAATAGTCAATCCAAGAACATGTGTAAAGAAAAAGGGGAATGAATATGTATTGGTTTTTAGGTGCTTTATTATATTTTCTCATCGGTACTTGTATATTTATTGGAGTCATTAGAGACATTCACTCAGGCTCATGGATGCTCCTTACATTAGCAGCTCCAATCATCATTATTGGCTACCCTTACTTTTATTCAAAGAAGCTTTTTGCCAAAAGATAGTGAAATAGACGCCATACAATCAGAGGATCTTGCATGATCCTTTTTTTTCAGCCTATCGACGGTGTTTATTTTTTTAAAAAAGGGAATAGAACAAAAAAAGAAAAGGAGATGGAAGACATATGAAAAGCGACCGAACCATGCATATTATTTCATGTACAGACAATAACTACGCACAGCATTTAAGCGTGATGTTCGCATCATTGCTGACGAATATGGATCAGACGCGCGATGTGAAACTGTATGTCATCGACGGAGGGATTGAACCGGAAAATAAAAAGCGTCTGGAAGAGACGACCCTTCAATTCGGAGCCCCCATTACATTTCTGAATGTAGAAAAAAGCCAGTATGACCGTGCGGTCGAAAGCAGCCATATTACAAAAGCGGCATACTATCGGATTTCCATCCCCGATCTGATTGATGACGATTCCGTCAAACGAATGATCTATGTCGATTGCGACGCCTTAGTGTTAGAGGATATATCGAAGTTGTGGGACAAGGACATTTCACCTTATTTCGCAGCGGCAGTAGAAGATGCAGGCCAGCATGAACGGCTGAAAAAGATGAACATCAGCGACGAAGCAAAATATTTTAACTCAGGTATCATGATCATCGATATGGAAGCCTGGAGAAAAAACAACATTTCGAAAAAAGTCATCGACTTCATCAATAACAACGATGAAGACATGTTTATGTTTCATGACCAAGACGCGTTGAATGCGATTCTTTATGATCAGTGGCTCGAACTTCATCCGAGGTGGAACGCCCAAACACACATTATTTTAAAAGAAAAAACGCCGGCTTCCCTCATCGATCAAAAGCGCTATATGGAAACAAGGGCAAACCCGGCAATCGTTCATTTCTGCGGCGGAAACAAGCCTTGGAATTCAAACACCTCACACCCGTACGCCCGTCAATATTTTAAGTATTTGCAGTCCACAGCCTTTAACCAGCCGGCCAAATTGTCTAAAAACCATGTCAGCTAACATGCCAATCTCATTTTAAATCGCAGGATGAATCGATATAATGACAACAAACCCTGACGTATCCCCATATTCGCTTGTTTCCTTTTGGAAACAAGCATTTTTCTTGGCTGCAAAAATTTTTGACGAATGGAGGAGCGCTTTTGGTTAAAGTGCTGTTGACACTTAACGGACTGTTTTACCGCGCAGCGCCGCTGTTGAAGGAAAGGGTCGAACGGCTCGGCGCCGAATTTGCATTTTTGGATTCCAATCGGTTGACGAGACAGGATTTACTGACTCATATCAAGGATGTTCATATTTATATCGCCGGCGTTGAAAAAGTGGACCGGGAGCTGATCGACGCCGCCCCGGAACTAAGATATATCATGAAATTCGGTGCGGGAATCGACAATATTGATGTAGAATATGCAAGCGAAAAAGGAATCCTCGTCACGAATGCACCCGGCCAAAACGCCTCGGCAGTCGCCGATTTGGCATTCGGCCTTCTGCTGTCTGGCGCCCGTTCGATCCCGCAGTCAAACGCCGCAGTCAAAGCCGGTTTGTGGCAATCCGAGATGGGCTATGAGCTCGATGGAAAAACGCTGGGGCTTATCGGTTTTGGGGAAATTGGCAAAAAGGTTGCAAGACGGGCTTCCGGGTTTCATATGAACGTTTTGGCGTACGGCACATACAAAGACTACAATGCAGCCAAACGGCTGAATGTACGGTTTGCAGAGCTTGACGATATCCTGGGAAAATCTGACTTTGTATGTATCAGCACGTCATTAAGACCTGCCACCTATCATTTGATCAATCAAGAAAAGCTGGCAAAAATGAAGAAAACCGCGTACCTGGTCAACATTGCCCGCGGAGAAGTGGTAGACGAAAGCGCGCTCATTCAAGCGCTTGAACAAAAACAGATCAGAGGTGCAGCATTGGACGTCTTTGAAACCGAACCGCCGGCCGCCCGGATCACTAGTCTCGGCAATGTCATATGCACGGCGCATATCGGCGGCGCTACGTATGAGAGCATCAGGCGCATCGAAGAGGTGACATATCAAAACATCAAAAGGTTTATCGAAAAACAGCCGCCGGCTTTCCGCGTTTCATAAAGACCGGAAACGGCGAAAAGCCGCATCCGGTTATGTTCTTTGAAAAAACTCAATTATTTCTCCTTCGGGCCCAAAAAGAAAAAAATAGCGGAAGCCGTTTGGCAATACGGTGATCTCGTCTTCCATCAGCTTGATGCCGGCGCTTTTTACGCGGGCGAATTCAGCCTCGATATCATCGGTTGAGACGGCAAAATGATGTACTTTTCCTTCCTGAGGAAGACTGTCGTTATATCCCTCGATCAATTCAAGCTCTGTCTCGTCTCTGTTCTCAAAGCCTAAAAAAGCCAGCTTCATGATGCCGTTTGTATGGGTCATTCTGCCTTTCAGCGTCATTCCGATCACATTTTGGTAGAATGTGATCGAAGCATCAATGTTTTTCACCATCAGTCCTACGTGGTCAATTCGCGCCATTACGCCATTCCTCCTTTTGTTTCTCCATCATTTTAGAAAGGTCGGAATCATCTGTCAATTATCTCGATTAAATGATGAATAAGAATATTGATCAGGCGTTATGGTAGGATAGAGAAGACTTTAAAATAAGGACTGAAATCAAATGCATACATTAAAAATAAAACATCCATTCGCTGCAAAAATGAAAAAGGGCTATCCCTTAATTGAAAAAGAAGCTGTTTCTTCGCAAGAAAACGGCATAAAAGAAGGTTCGCTGATCAGGGTTGCCGATGAAAACGGCACGTTTTTGGGAAAGGGCTACTATGGCGAGCAAAACAAAGGGATCGGCTGGATTCTGACCCGAAACGAAGAGGAATCAATTGATCAATCATTCTTTTTAAGCAGGCTGGCGAACGCCTTTCAGGCCAGAAAATCGCTTTTTCAAGACCCGGATACGACCGCTTTTCGTTTGTTTAACGGGGAAGGCGACGGAATCGGCGGCTTTACGATTGATTATTATGACGGCTACTATTTGTTCCAATGGTACAGCAAAGGGATTTATACGTTTAAGGAAGCGATTATGGAAGCCCTCGATGAATTGACAGACTATAAAGCCGTATATGAGAAAAAACGGTTTAATACGGCCGGGCAGTATGTAGAAGATGACGACTTTGTCAGAGGAGAGAGAGGGGAATTTCCGATCATTGTGAAAGAGAACGGCATACATTTTGCCGTTTACCTCAATGACGGTGCGATGACAGGCGTTTTTCTCGATCAGCGCCATGTCCGCAAGGCGGTTAGGGACCGGTATGCGGAAGGAAAAACCGTGCTCAACACCTTCTCATATACAGGTGCATTTTCTGTGGCGGCGGCGCTTGGAGGCGCTGAAAAAACGACGAGCGTTGATGTTGCAAACCGCAGTTTAAGCAGGACGATCGAACAATTCAGCGTGAACGGGCTGGATTATGAAGCTCATGATATTAAAGTCATGGACGTTTTTAAATATTTTCAATACGCGGCCAAAAAAGAACTCGCCTTTGACCTCGTCATCCTCGATCCGCCTTCATTTGCGAGAACAAAAAAGCATACATTCAGCGCGGCAAAGGATTATAAAAATCTGTTGAAAGACGCGATTCGGATCACTAAAGATCAAGGTGTGATCGTCGCTTCAACGAACAGCAGCGCTTTTGGGATGAAAAAATTCAAAGGTTTTATCGAAGCGGCATGCAAAGAAACGGGGACGCGCTTTACAATGCTTGAGGAGCATTCGCTTCCCGAAGATTTCAAAACGGTGAAAAGCTATCCTGAAGGCGATTATTTAAAAGTTGTCTTTTTGCGGATCCGCCGCCGTTAATGTAAGGCTGGGGAAAAATTTTGCGATAAAAACAATACCTGTCGATCAATTATTCATGTATATTGATATTACGCGAAAAACTCAGGCAGGGGGTAGTTATGGATTACGGAATTTTAATATCGATAGGTATTTATATGGCAGGAATGCTTTTTATCGGATATTTTGCATATCGAAGAACTTCAAATTTGACCGACTACATGCTTGGCGGAAGAAATCTGGGCCCCGCCGTCACCGCGTTAAGCGCAGGTGCTTCCGATATGAGCGGCTGGCTATTAATGGGGCTGCCCGGTGCGATGTTTCTGAACGGATTGAGCAGCGGCTGGATCGTTGTCGGTCTGACAATCGGCGCTTATTTGAACTGGGTGTATGTTGCGCCGAGGCTGAGAACGTATACGGAAACGGCCGGCAACAGCATTACCATACCCGATTATTTCGAAAACCGTTTTAAAGACGGTTCAAGGCTGTTACGAGTGACCTCGGCTTTCGTTATTTTAGTATTTTTCACTTTTTATACATCATCCGGAATGGTGGCGGGCGGAGAGCTGTTCAGAACAGCATTCCACCTTGATTATCGGATCGGCATCTGGCTGACGGCCGGGGTTGTCATTCTTTATACGCTCTTCGGGGGCTTTCTGGCTGTCAGCTGGACCGATTTTGTTCAAGGGACGATCATGTTTATTGCACTCATCTTAATGCCGATCGTCGTTTTTGTCCAATTGGGGGGAATTGCGCCGGCGTTTTCGGAAGTGAACGCGGTCAACCCGGACCTCCTCCGTCCGTTTCAAGGAACAACCGCAATCGGTATTGTTTCTTTACTGGCGTGGGGGCTCGGCTACTTTGGACAGCCTCATATTATTGTCAGGTTTATGGCGATTTCAAGCGTGAAAGAGTTGAAGAGTGCCAGAAGAATCGGCATGGGCTGGATGATCTTTTCGATTTGCGGCGCGATGCTGACAGGACTCGTCGGCATCGCCTATTTCAGCGCAAATCATCTTTCGTTAAAGAATGCCGAGACGATATTCATTAAGTTGGCAGACCTTTTGTTCCCATCGATGATTACGGGATTTTTGCTGGCTTCCATTTTAGCAGCTGTCATGAGCACGATTTCTTCACAGCTTCTTGTAACCTCAAGCGCGCTGACAGAGGATTTTTATAAAGCGTTTGTCCGGAAAGGAGCTTCTGACAAAGAACTTGTTCTTGTCGGAAGGCTGTCTGTCCTCGCGATTTCACTGATCGCCCTCATGATGGCGCTTCATCCGAATGAAACGATATTGAATCTTGTCGGCTATGCGTGGGCAGGTTTCGGAGCAGCATTTGGTCCTGTCGTTCTGCTGAGTCTGTATTGGAAACGAATGACGAAGTGGGGCGCGCTTTCAGGGATGCTGTCCGGGGCGCTGACTGTTATTGTGTGGGAGCAAGTAAAAGCTTTTGACCCGGTTTATGAAATCATTCCCGGATTTATTGTTTGTACAGTCGTGATCATCGTCGTCAGCCTGATGACAAAGAAGCCGTCCGCAGAGATTGAAAAGGAATTTGAGACGGCGGTTGAACAGCTGAAAGGTTGAGAATAGGGTGATGGTCTTTGTCAAAGTATTGTTGACGGCCGCTTTTCTCACAGGGGCTTTCGCAGGATTTCTGTGGACATTTTCCAAAGAAAAAAGCGATGAATTTTTTCGGAAATGGCGGCGGATGGATCGGGGAAATTTCACACTTTTCGGTTGGGATTTTGGTGTATTTCTTTTATAGTATTGCTGATGTGCTGCTCGATGTCTAAATGAAAAAAACCAAATTGGCGGAAAAAAACTTCCCCAATTTGGTTTTTTTATTTTTCGGCTATGACACTGCAATAAGGGAAATGAGAAACGGCGCTGCGCAAAGCGTGATGATCGCAGCCAGGATCATCGATACGCTTGAAATCGTTCCGGACACGGAGCTGAGCTCAAATGCTTTTGATGTACCTGCGCCGTGGGCGCTTGTGCCAAGCAGCACGCCCCTTGCAATTTCATTATCAATCCGGAAGTAGCGAATGACCATCGGTCCGATCACTGACCCGGACAGGGCGGTCAATATAACAAAAACAGCGGTCACCGCGGGCATTCCGCCGATCATTTCAGAAACGCTCATTGCAATTGGCGTTGTGACCGATCTGGGAACGAGGCTCTCAATCAGGTCTTCATTCAGCTTGAAAAGTTTTGCGATAAACGCTGTTGACAGGATCGCGATACAGCAGCCTACAGTCACGTTGATAATGATCTCAACCGCGTATTTTTTCAAGACTGGAAAGTATTTGTACAACGGAATCGCAAAAGCCACGGTTGCCGGCTGGAGCATGTCTGTCAACAAGCGACCGCCCGCATTGTACGCTTCAAAGGGCACATTGATGAAAAGCAGCAGGCCGACAAGTATCACCGGCGTGACCAATAAAGGTGACGCATACACCTTTGGATGGCGTGAATACACCGCTTTTGCGCCCAGATAAATTAACACTGTTGCGATCAGGCTTAAGCATCCGATGAGCATGTTTTTTTCCTTTCCTTTCTTTTGGCAATCAATTGAGTCAGCATTCCGGTCGACACCATGACGACGAATGTACTGATGAGGACAACGAGTATAATGCTAGTGCCGAATTCAGCCAGAATATCTCCGTAGTTCATAATCCCGACGGCTGAAGGGACAAAGAACAAAAGCAGCTCCGCGAGAAGCCACAAGGCGCCGATTTCAATCCATTCCAGCTTAATGATTTTGAAATGAAGAAGCGCAAAAATGACGATAATCCCGAGAATGCTGCCGGGAATGTTTATATGAAGAACCTCGGCAATCAGATTCATGAAACGCGCGAATAAAAATAAAAGAGCGACCTGACCTAATCCTTTAATGAATGTTTTCATGTCATTATCCCCCTTTCTAAACATGAGTGTACATGAGTTTTAAGTATAGGTAAAATACATATACAGAATAGATATTATTCATTTTGTCTATAGTTAAAAGCGCAAATCAGGTCAAAAGAAACAGTTTCCTGACTAAAATTAGAAATTGTCGTCCGGAATCATTTGGCGATTTTTTGTGACCATTAAACTGCCGTATTCCCGTGTCTTTAGACTTGTCCGCGATGAAAGCGGTGTACAGATGATTCAAAAAGACGGGTTATATGTCCTTAAAATGCGCTGTGAGGAAGATGATGAACTGTGTATATATCCCTAAAAACAGTATTTACAGCCTATTCAACATCCGTGATTTTCGACTTAAACTATAAATATTGGAAATGAGAGCAAGTCCAGTCAAAGATGTGAATCTATGAAAAACCAATCAAATCATAATTTGACAAGGAAACAATCCATGCGAATCATACTGCAATTTCAGAGGTGACAATAATGGACTACTCAGACACGCTGCAAAAAATACACGGTGTCCTCTCCCATAAGGCGGCAGAGCTGGAAGAACAAATTGCAAGGCTGGAGCGGGCAAAGCGCGATGTAGAGCGGGAACAAAACCTCGGAATCGAAGAAATCAGGCAGATTTTGCGTCCGAACCTTGATGAGTCGTGGACCGGAAGCAGGGCAGCCGATTTTGACGAAGCACGTGATGAAGCGCACACGGCAATGTACAGAATTTTCACCGATGAATATGATCGGTATATTCATAAAATTGATTTAAAGATATTTGCTTTAGATTCTGAAAAAGGGGCTGTTCAAGCTGCAAGCTGGTCGGCCGACCGGGCGGACTTTCTGATGGAAAAAGGAGAGGAGGCCGTCGACGCTCTGCACAGCACAATCAACGGTTTAAAAGGGTGGTTGAAATGAGCAAAACGATTAAACTTAACCATGCAGCGGTTATGAAGCAGCTGGAGCAAGTAAGCAGCACGCTTCAAGCCGTGTCTTTAAAAAGCCCGTCAGCCGGAGCGCTCGGGCGGAACAACCTTGATTTTACGAAAAAGTGGCTTGAACGCGAAGCCGAAATTTGCAATATGGTCGAACAGTATAAAGAGGCTGTTCGTAAAAACATTGAGGACACCCGCTCCAATGTGGACACGCTGAAGGAACAGGATGAAGCGATTGCCCGAAGATAGGCGCTGCCGGCTGTATGCCGGCGGCGTTTTTTTATGTTGATGTAGAAGGGTGCTCCACGGGGGTGCAGAAAACAATGAAATTGGTTTAGAATATGAATACAAGCAGGAACTCTGAAAGGGTGTCAAACAAATGGACATACGCCACTTAACCTATTTCTTGGAGGTAGCCCGTCTGAAAAGCTTCACAAAAGCCGCTCAGTCATTATACATATCTCAGCCGACAATTTCCAAAATGATTAAAAATCTTGAAGAAGAGCTCGGGATTGAGCTGTTTTACCGGCGGGGGCGTCAGATCGAGCTGACTGATGCGGGGCAAAGCATGTATGTGCAGGCCCAGGAAATCACCAAGTCGTTTCAAAATTTAACTTCAGAGCTGAATGACTTGATGGACGTCAAAAAAGGGCACGTGCGGATCGGTTTGCCGCCGATGATCGGCTCCGGCTTTTTTCCGAAAGTGATAGGGGATTTCAGAGACAAATATCCGAACGTCACCTTTCAGCTTGTTGAGCACGGCTCTGTGAAAGTGCAGGAAGGAGTGGAAGACGGATCGCTTGATATCGGCGTTGTCGTCTTGCCTGCAAAAGAGGAGATTTTTCACTCCTTTACAATCGTAAAAGAAGACTTGATGCTGATCGTCCACCCGTCTCATCGTTTTGCCGATGCGGATGAGATCGAGCTTCGGCAGTTAAGCGAAGAACCGTTTATCTTTTTCCGGGAAGACTTTGTTCTTCACGAACGGATCATTACGGCTTGCTTGAAGGCTGGATTTCAGCCGAATGTCATTTATGAAACCTCGCAATGGGATTTCATCAGCGAAATGGTTTCCGCTAACCTTGGAATCGGGCTTTTGCCCGAAAGAATCTGCCGCGATCTTGACCCGGAAAGAGTGAGAATCATTCCGCTGGTGAGGCCGGCCATTCCTTGGCATGTCGCCGTCATTTGGAGAAAAGACCGCTATCTGTCGTTCGCGGCGAGGGCGTGGATTGATCATACAAAATCGTATATATGGAGCGAAAATTCAAAAACAGAAGGGAATGCAGCCGAATGAATCTAGAAGATGCCGCAAGAGGAATTGAGAAAGTCAGAAAGCAAAAACCGCTCGTACACAATATGACAAACAATGTCGTCACCAATTTTACGGCGAACGGTTTACTGGCTCTCGGCGCATCGCCGGTGATGGCGTATGCGAGGGAAGAAGCCGCCGACATGGCAAAGATCGCCGGAGCCCTTGTGCTGAACATCGGCACGCTCAGCCGGGAATCTGTTGAATCGATGATCATTGCAGGAAAGTCCGCCAATGAACACGGTGTGCCGGTTATTTTTGACCCAGTCGGTGCTGGGGCGACGCCGTTTCGAACAGAATCGGCTCAAGCGATTATGCGCGAAGTGAAGGTTTCCGCCGTCAGAGGCAATGCCGCGGAAATTGCCAACACGCTTGGAGAGGACTGGCTGATCAAAGGCGTGGATGCAGGCGAAGGGAGCGGCGACAGAACAGAGCTCGCCAAAAAAGCCGCGAAATTATGGGATACAGCCGTCATCATAACCGGAGCTGAAGATGTCATAACGGATGGAACAAAAACGTATACCGTAGGCAACGGACATCAACTGTTAACGAAAGTGACGGGGACAGGCTGTCTGTTTACCTCTGTCATCGGTGCGTTTTGCGCCGTTGAAAAAGACGTTTGCCATGCCGCTGTATCTGCAGCCGCTTTTTATGGAACGGCGGCCGAGTTGGCCGCGGAGAAAACGGAAAACCTGGGGCCCGGAAGCTTTCAAATCGAGTTTTTGAATCAGCTTGCCGCTGTTGAAGCGATGGATATAAAAGAACGCGGCAGGATCAGAGAGGTGGAATAAGATGACGCGAGTCTCAAAAGAAACGATAAAAGATCTGTTGTCAGTCTATTTTATTATGGGTTCAAACAATACTGCAGGCGATCCTTTAACTGTCATTGAACAAGCCTTAAAAGGCGGTGCGACACTTTTTCAATTCCGCGAAAAAGGCGAGGGCGCGTTAAAAGCAGGAGATCAAAAGGCGTTTGCTCGACAGGTGCAGGCTCTTTGCAAACAGTTCAATGTTCCGTTTATCATCAACGATGATGTAGAACTCGCGCTTGCGCTTGACGCCGATGGGGTGCATATCGGGCAGGATGATGATAAGGCCGCCGACGTCAGAGCGAGAATCGGGGACAAAATCCTCGGTGTTTCCGCGCATACACTTGAAGAAGTCGTAAAGGCGGAAAAGGATGGAGCGGATTATATCGGTGCAGGACCGGTTTACCCGACTGAAACAAAGCGGGATACAAAAGCTGTGCAGGGTGTCTCGCTCATTCAAGAGCTCCGCAGGCAGGGGATTGGCATACCTGTGGTCGGAATCGGCGGGATCACGGCCGAAAACTGCGCCCCCGTCATCGAGGCCGGCGCTGACGGCATCAGTGTCATCAGCGCCATCAGCAAAGCTGCCGATCCAAAGGCGGCCGCCGAGGCGTTCAGCAAGAAAGTGCAAGCTGCTAAACAAAGCGCGCATTCCTAAATGGAATATGCGCTTTTTGATATAAAAATTAAAATCTCTCGTTCATAAACCGTTCCAGAAAATGCCCGATCACCAGGGAGGACATGCCGAGCGATGAGGCAGTGCGGCCAAGCGAGGAGATTTTCAAATGATAATTAGACAAGGCTTCTGCAGCACTTCTTGAGGCAATCGTTTTTTTAATCGCATCGACGATGATCGGATAGGATTCTACAATGGTATTCCGCAAGATAATCGTATCGGGATTCAACGTCTTCAAGATGTTGAGAAGTCCGATGCCGATATGAAAACCGAATCTTTCAAACGTCTCCATCATCCCCGGATCACTGCGGTCTGCAAGTTCTTTAACGGTTTCGTAAAGCGAGGCTTCGGAATTCGCTCCATAGTGAGAGAAGACGGCTTTTTCCGAAGCGTAAAGCTCCCAGCAGCCTCTATTCCCGCACCGGCACAATGGGCCGTCAAAGTGAATGGACATGTGCCCGGCTTCTCCGGAAAAACCTTGCACACCTCTAAACAGTTTTCCATTCATTAAAATCCCTAAACCAATCCCGGTATTAATGCTGACAAACACGGCATGCTCCAGCTGTCCGGCTTCTCCGTATTTCTTCTCGCCAACGGCGCCGGCGTTTGCTTCGTTTTCAATTAAAATGGGAACGCCGAACCTTTCTTCCAGTTTTTCCTTTAACGGAATCAAATGGATTGGCTTATTTGGCGTAAACACCACCTGCCGTTCGTTGTCTACCAAGCCGGGTACGCAAACGCCGATTCCGGTCAATCCGTATGGGGAAGGCGGTATTTTGTCAACGGCTAGCCCTGTCAATTCGATTAATGCCTCTTCTGTCGCCTGAATGTCTTCTTCATCCAGCGTCCGTTCGAATTGTTCAATCAAATGCCCTTCAAGATCGGTTAACACAACAATCAGATAATTGGTTCCGATATCTATACCGACCGCATAGCCGGCTTTTCGATTGAATTTCAGCATCACGGGCCTCCTGCCGCCGCTTGACTCGCCGGGGCCGGTTTCATAAATGATGTCCTTTTGAAGCAAGGAAGATACTTGGGAGGAAACGGTCGCTTTATTTAATCCCGTTATTTCCGAAAGTTTTGCTCTTGAAATGGGTGCGTTCTCAATAATCTGATCAAGAATCAGAGCTTTGTTCATTTTTTTTACAAGGGCTTGATCCGCTGTATTCAATGTCAATCACTCCATTGTTTTGAAGCTGTGAATTTATTATAGTATAACAAATTTAGAAAACTCAATTTTTTCCTTCATTTCCATTGAAAGCGGTTGATTCATCTTGTAAAATAAATACAAGGAAGTTAGTTTAATGGTTAAACAAACTTATTTTTTAACGTTTGCTTTGCAAGGAAAAGTGAAGGGGGAGATCGGAATGTTTTTTAGAAATGTCGGAGTGATTGAGTATGAAGGAGCCGATTCGGAAAATCCTTACGCATTTAAATATTACAACCCTGATGAATACGTCGGCGGCAAAACGATGAAGGAACATCTTCGCTTCGCTGTTGCGTATTGGCATACCTTTGATGCGGACGGGAAAGACCCTTTCGGTGACGGGACGATGTTCCGGCCGTGGAACCGGATGACACATCCTTTGGATAAAGCAAAAGCCCGGGCGGAAGCGGCTTTTGAATTCTTTGAAAAGCTCGGCGTGCCCTATTTCTGCTTTCATGACGTTGATATCGTTGATGAAGGAGCAACGTTGCGTGAGACATTTACGTATTTGGATCAAATGTCGTCTTTTCTTAAAGAAATGATGGAGACTAGCCGTGTTCAGCTGCTTTGGAATACAGCCAATATGTTTACCCATCCGAGGTATGTCCACGGGGCCGCAACTTCCTGCAATGCGGATGTCTATGCCTATGCGGCCGCAAAAGTGAAAAAAGGACTGGATATCGCCAAGGAGCTTGGAGCGGAAAACTATGTGTTCTGGGGCGGAAGAGAAGGTTATGAAACATTGCTGAATACAAATATGAAGCTTGAACTCGAAAACTTGGCTTCATTTTATAGAATGGCGGTTGAGTATGCGCGCGAAATCGGTTTTGACGGCCAATTTTTGATCGAGCCGAAGCCGAAGGAGCCGACGAAGCACCAATACGATTTTGATGCGGCCACAACGATCGCTTTTTTAGAAACTTACGGTTTAAAAGACCATTTTAAACTCAATCTTGAGGCGAACCATGCGACCTTGGCAGGGCATACATTTGAGCATGAACTACGGGTGGCTGCCTTGCACGACGTGCTGGGTTCCATTGACGCCAATCAGGGCGATTTGCTCCTGGGCTGGGATACTGATGAGTTCCCGACCGATCTGTATTCTGCAGTACTTGCGATGTATGAAATTTTGAAAGCAGGCGGGTTTAAAACCGGTGGTATTAACTTCGATGCTAAAGTAAGGCGCCCGTCTTTTGCGGATGAAGACTTATTTCACGCTCATATCGCAGGAATGGATACGTATGCAGTCGGCTTGAAAGTCGCCTCCCGTCTGCTTGAAGACAAAGCCCTCGACCAGATCATTGAAGAGCGTTATGAAAGCTATACGAAAGGGATCGGGCTTGAGATCAAAGAAGGCCGCACCGATCTGAATAAGCTTGCCGCATACGCTCTTGAACACGACCAAATTGAAAATCAGTCAGGCCGCCAGGAACGACTGAAAGCGACCGTTAACCGTTACTTATTGAACGCTTTGCGCGAAGCGCCGGCAGAAAAGGAGACACGCTAGTGGAATACGTGATCGGGGTCGACCTCGGCACCAGCGCGGTTAAAATCATCCTTGTCAATCAGCGGGGAGAGCTGTGCGGCGAGGTCTCCAAACCATTTTCAATCATTCAGCCCCATTCCGGTTATTCTGAACAGGATCCCGCAGAATGGGCGGTAAAAACGAAGGAAGCCATTAAGGAATTAGTTATGCATTTCCCGGGAAAAGCATCTCAGATTAAAGGGATCAGCTTTTCCGGACAGATGCATGGATTGGTACTTTTAAACGGCAAAGGAGAGGTTTTGCGAAACGCGATCCTGTGGAACGATACACGGACAACCGAACAATGCCGTCTGATTAACGAGAAAGTCGGAAAGGAGCGCCTGCTCGAGATCGCGAAAAACCCGGCGCTCGAAGGCTTTACCCTTCCGAAGCTTTTATGGGTGAAAGAACATGAAAAAAAATTTTTTGAAAAGGCGGCCGTTTTTTTGCTGCCGAAAGACTACGTCAGGTACACGATGACGGGGCGTCTGCACAGCGAATATTCAGATGCGGCCGGAACGCTCCTGCTCGATGTGAAACATCAGACATGGAGCGGGGAAATCTGCAGCAAGCTCGGCATCCCGGAGTCCTTATGTCCGGATCTGATTGAGCCGTGCGCCTGTGTCGGCGGCGTCAGTCCGGAATTCGCGGCCGAAACCGGTCTGGCTCCTGAAGTCAAGGTGTTTGCCGGCGGCGCTGATAATGCATGCGGCGCGGTCGGCGCCGGTATTTTAAGAGAAGGAACGGCCCTTTGCAGCATAGGCACCTCAGGGGTTGTTCTCACATATGAATCAAACCGAGATCAAGCGTTTGATGGCAATATTCATTTTCTGAACCACGCCGCCCCCAATGCGTTTTATTCAATGGGAGTGACGCTTTCCGCAGGACGCAGCTTCAGCTGGTTTAAAGATGTATTTGCCGGGCAAACGTCATTTGACGAATTAATTAGCGATATTGACCATTCCCGTCCCGGTGCCCGGGGGCTGCTGTTTACCCCTTACTTGTCAGGGGAGAGAACCCCTCATGCCGACGCAGATATTCGCGCCAGCTTCATCGGGATGGACAGCGCACATACACGGGCGGACTTCGTCAGAGCCGTCATTGAAGGCATCACATTCTCCCTACACGAGAGCATTGAACAATTCCGTGCCGCGGGAAAGGATATCAGCCGCGTGATTTCAATCGGCGGAGGCGCCAAAAGCGATCAATGGCTGCAAATCCAGGCGGATATCTTCAACGCCGACATCATCAGACTCACAAGCGAACAGGGGCCGGCATATGGAGCAGCCATGATCGCGGCCGTCGGGTGCGGCTGGTTTCCGTCGCTTGAAGCTTGTGCAGACCGATTCGTTCTCATCAAAGAAACCTTTTCACCCCGCCGTGAATACAGCAGACAATACAAAGCTCTGTTTCAAATTTACAGAGATGTCTACCGGCACACGAAAGCGCTGAACGAGCGGCTGGCGAGCTTTCGGGAATAAAAAAACTTATGAGCCGGCCGGCTCATAAGTTTTTTTCGGGTGTGCATCCAGTTTAAGATTGATCCATGTGAATGCCTGTATGTGCTTTGACCTGAATTTCTGCAAATGCTTCTTGATCAGGGGTTTTTGAAGACAGAATCGTCCCGAGATAAGCGCCTAGAAAGCCGAGCGGAATGGAGATGATACCCGGGTTGGAAAGCGGGATCAGCGGTTCTCCAACAAAGATAGCGTTTCCGGCCGGGTCCCAGACACTCGGGCTGATGGAGACGAGAATCAGCGCGCTTAAAAGACCGGTCAGACTGCCGGCCAAAGCGCCGGCCGCATTAAATCTTTTCCAGAAGACGGTGAAGATAATGAGCGGCAGATTGGCGCTTGCCGCCACGGCAAATGCAAGCGAGACAAGAAACGCGACATTCAGCGATTGGGCGAAGACAGCAAGCAGAATCGAAAGGACGGATACGCCGATGGAAGCCCATCTTGCAGCGATCATTTGCTCTTTTTCCGTAGCCGCGCCTTTTCTGATAATCTGGCTGTATATATCATGCGCAAAAGCGGATGCCGCCGACAGCACAAGGCCTGTGACCACCGCCAAAATCGTTGCGAACGCGATGGCTGAGACGAAGGCGAACAGAAAATCTCCGCCGAGCGCCTGAGCAAGCAGCGGTGCAGCCATGTTCCCCGCTTTATCGGCAGCTAAAATGTTTTCAAAACCGACAAACGCGGCAGCACCAAAACCGAGAAAGACCGTCATAATATAAAATATACCGATAATCCATGTAGCCGAGATTACCGATTTCCTTGCCGTTTTGGCATCTTTTACTGTATAAAACCGGATGAGAATGTGAGGCAGGCCGGCTGTCCCGAGGACGAGTGCCAAATTGAGTGAAAGTGTTTCAAGAGGAACTTTATACTTATTGCCGGGGTTCAAAAAATCAGCCCCAAGCGGAGTAGCTGTTTTCATTTGTTCAAACATGTTCGTCAGGCTGAAGCCGAATTTTGAAAAAACGATGATTGAGATAATGAGCGTCCCTGCCATCAAGAGAACGGCCTTGATGATCTGGACCCAGCTGGTTGCGATCATTCCTCCGAATACGACGTATATGGTCATCAAAACCCCGACAATGCACACGGCCAGCGTATAATCGATGCCGAGCAGAAGCTTGATCAGCGCACCGGCGCCGACTAACTGTGCAATCATATAAAAGGTGGAGATCGTGATCGTGTTTAATGCGGCGACACCGCGAATTTTCTTTTGTTTAAAACGAGAGGCAATCATGTCCGCCATTGTAAATTTGCCGAGGTTTCGGAGCGGCTCTGCCACAATGTAAAGCACGACTAAATAAGCGACGAGGAAGCCGATGCTGTAGAAAAAACCGTCAAACCCGTTCAAAGCGATCATCCCGGCAATGCCGAGGAAAGAAGCCGCTGACATGTAATCTCCCGCAATAGCCAGTCCGTTTTGAATGCCGGTAAGCCCTCCTCCCGCCGTGTAAAACTCATTGGCCGTTTTTGTCTGTTTGGCCGCGAAATACGTAATGACAAGCGTGAGAGCAACAATGGCAAGAAACAGAATAAAGGCTGTGGCACTCATGAATCAACGCCTCCAATCTTCTTTTTGAAATCGCTTGCAATTTGATCGAATTGACCGGCTTTTTTTGTATACATAATGCACAGCGTCCATGTCATAACAAACTGAGCTATCGCAAAAACCCATGCCCATGTGATGGCTCCGACTGCCGGCTGATTCAAAAATGTGAAGTATGATGTCATAACCGGCAGCAGGAAATAAAAGAGCAGAAAGAAAATCGTCATCGGTACAATAAAAGCCCGTTTCCGTGATAACAACCGCTGGAACTCCGGAGATGCCGCAGCTTTGCTGTAATCTATTTTGCCTTCTCTCATTTGTTCTTTGCCCCTCCTTGTGTTTGTCTGAAAAGATACAACAAAGGTATGTAACACGCTCCGGATTTATTCTTCAATTTTCACACAGCGTTTTATTTATATAAGATGAAAGACCTGATCATCTCGAATAAATGTTTTTTCCATAAAAGAAACCGTTTGTTCACCTTTTTCTTCTCATTTGTCATGCCTTCCGCCTCGTTTCCGCCTCTGTCAGCTTCCTTCTCAGTTCATTTGCAGACGCAATCGCTTCCCGGTCTGTTATCACGCCGCCGGGCTTGTTTCCTTTGCCGAGCAAATAGCCGTCGAATGTCATGTTCATAAAATCAAATATGTAGTGAAACTGTTGAATGAGCGGCAGCCCTTTCAAGCGGGGATCATCGTCTCCGACAGCTGCCACGTAGACCGTTTTTTTCGCCATTTGCTGTTTAAATGCAGATCTTCCATGCTCTATCAATGTCTGTGACCAGCGGTCAATAAAATTTTTCATCAGACCCGACATGCCGTACCAATAGATCGGAGTGGCGAAAACTAGGATATCCTTCTCCAGCACCCGGCTGATCAGGTCTCTGTAGTCATCATCAGGGTAAAAAGGGGCTGTATTGCTGTGCCTGTAGTCCGATACGGGCTGAATGTGATAGTTTCGCAGAAATATCTTATCGGCATCAAGTCCGTCTACTAATCGATTCATCAGTTCTTCCGTATTTCCATTTTCACGGGAGCTTCCGCAGATTGCTGCTATCCCCATATTGTTTCATCCTCCTTTGGAATCGGTCATGAATTCAGTTTAAGATAACAACAATCATCAGTAAAATTGATATTTTAGATATTTACCATCGGAAAAATCGATTATATAAGCGAACTTAACAGAAAAGAGAGAATGGAAAGGAAGCATGAGGATATTATCAGAAGGATCAAGACGAAAAGCTCCGCCCCCCTTCGGGAGAAAGGCAATCGAAACCGATGCAGAAGAAAGTGAATGGGACTGCTGGCGTCAGCGTTGGTTAGCAATGGCTCTAAAACGCCTTATTCAATCCGGTCTGGTACCCCTTAAGAGAGTGAAGCTGGAAAAATGAAACGACCTATGTACAGGGCAAAGGTAAGGCTGCTCCTTAAAACGCGCGTTTCTATGGAGCAGACAGAATCTATACACAGGCAGCAGGCCTGCTGCTCAAATACGTCATTATCAATTAAAACACTCGTTAAAACAGCCGGTTGGATCATCTTGATAGATCAAGATTCAACAGAACCGCCTGTTTTTTTGGATAACTGATGCTTCTAAACGCTTACTGCTTTATCGGTTTTTCAGCATCGCTTTGGACGGGCTGACTGTGAAGAAATTCTTTCACATCTTCAATTTGCAGCCCAAGTTTTTTCGCCTCCTTCATCAAAATCACCCAATCTTTGTCCAACTTGTGTTTCGTTTGAGTATTCATAGCTTCCTCCAATATGATAAGACGTTGTTCACCTCAAAGAAAAAAACGGTTTTTCCTTGAGATGCAATAAAAGTTATAAAACAACAGCCATGTGAAAACAATGACAAATTTCATAAAAAATTCACAAAGTCATCTTTGATAAACCTACCTATTCCCTAAATAACTGACTAAAAAAACCAAAAAATCTTAGATTCTTACTTATAATAATAAACAATCAATTACTGACTGGATAGTATTCAATTAAAAATGATCATTTTTCCCTATTAAGAATTTCTCAATTGCAGCCGAATATCCTTTGAATATTCTAAAAATAAGAAAGAGATTTTTGGCAGATTATTACGAAAAAGTATTGGAAAATCAATGGTTTCAAGGAATGATTTAGAATAAAGACATGGTGGGTAGGGAGGGTCCTTTCGGCTTAGTTGCTGTATGGGTTAAAGAAGGGTAATACGAAAATACTATTATCGACCAGTATTAAGTGGAAAAAAAGAACATTGGTTTCAAATGCAGAGAAAAAAGTATAGCTTTTGCCTCAAAATCGCTTTAATTCACCAGGATGAAACCATTGTAATGGATAAAAACCCGAACTATTCCTTGTAAGGCATTTAATGGAACAGAAACCTTTCCACTTGTTTTGCCCCTAGTTTTATTTGAAGAAATGATGAAAATACGAGCTGGAAAATGCTGAAGGTGGTAAAATGAAAAAGCGAATATATCATCTTAGGATTAAAAAAGAGATTCACAGGCGTTTTATAGACTTAAAATGGAAGAATAACGCCGCTGAAAGGAGAGAAATGAATTGGCAATATTAGTATGCGGAGGGGCGGGCTATATTGGAAGCCATGCTGTAGCGGAACTGTTAAGCCGCAATGAAGAAGTCGTGATTATTGATAACCTGCAAACTGGACATCAAGAGGCGGCTTTAAAGGGAGCTTCTTTCTATAATGGAGATCTGCGCGATGAAGCATTCCTAAGAAAAGTATTTCAGGAAAACGAGATTGAGGCTGTCATGCATTTCGCGGCCGATTCTTTGGTTGGAGAAAGCGTAACAGATCCTCTCAAATATTATGACAACAATGTTTACGGAGCCGTTTGCCTGTTAAAGGTCATGAAAGAGTTCGATGTAAAGCAAATTGTCTTCTCATCAACGGCTGCAACATACGGAGAACCGGATCGTGTGCCGATTATGGAAACAGATCCGACGGATCCGACAAACCCGTACGGGGAAACGAAGCTCGCGATTGAAAAAATGCTGAAGTGGTCTGAAAAAGCATATGGAATCCGTCATGTCGTCCTTCGCTACTTTAATGTTGCCGGTGCGCATGTAGACGGATTGGTCGGCGAAGATCATCAGCCTGAGACGCACCTGATCCCGATCATTCTTCAAGTCGCGCTTGGCAAACGCGACAAGATTATGATTTTCGGCGACGACTATCCGACTGCAGATGGTACGTGCATCAGAGACTACATCCATGTAATGGATCTGGTCGACGCGCATATTCTCGCTGTCGAAAGGCTTCGAAAGGGCGGAGAAAGCACTGTATACAATCTCGGAAACGGCACGGGCTTTTCGGTCAAAGAAGTCGTTGAAACAGCCCGGAAAGTGACAGGCTGCCCGATACCGGCGGAGGTTGCAGAGCGGCGTGCTGGAGACCCGGCACAGCTGATCGCCTCTTCTGAAAAAGCAGTGAAAGAACTGGGATGGCAGCCGAAATACGCCGAGCTGGAAACGATCATTGACAGCGCGTGGAAGTGGTTTAAGGCACATCCGAACGGCTATCAAAGCTAGAATGCGATGACGCCTATTAAATAGGATGAAAAAGAGCTTTCAGTTACAGAAGGAAGCTCTTTTTTGATGTTTAAAGCGTGCTGTCAACAGGGAAAAGGAATGGAGGAAGATAATGATTCACCATGAAAAAATTTAACAATGTTAAATTAATGATTGACCAAAGTTTTTTATTGTGGTAAACCTAAATTTGACAGATTTTTTGTTTCGGAGGGATTTGTCAGCTCTTGCTATGTGTGTAAAAAGAACTAAAAAATTACCAGTCTATTTCCTTCATTATTCATAATATCATGAACAAATTTTGACGATTTTGTGACATTTGGGTGAAAAAAAGGTGAACAATCGAAAAAAATAAGGCTAATTGGTGAAGATTTTGATAGCATAGCAAGGTAGAAGAAAAAAGTTTTTCAGAATCCTTTTATCTTAGATATTCTGACCAAATTTTAGACATCATTTAAGGAAGGATGGTGATCCTCTTGTTCAGAGCATTTAAACCACTGATTATGCTGACTCTACTTTCCTCCATTTTTTTATTGGGCGGCTGCAGTCAAATCGCGGTATTGGATCCTAAAGGACCGGTTGCTTCGCAGCAAAGAGATCTTATTCTATTATCGATTGGATTTATGCTGTTTATCGTAGCGGTCGTATTTGTCCTTTTTACTGTGATGATTGTGAAATACCGTGAGCGTAAAGACAGAAAGTCTCCTTACAGCCCGGAAGTAGAAGGCAATACATTTTTAGAAATCGTCTGGACAGTGGTTCCGATTTTAATTGTTATTGCGCTGTCAGTGCCGACAGTTCAAACAATTTATTCTCTAGAAGAGGCTCCAAAAGCATCAAAGGACAAGGAACCTTTGGTCGTATATGCGACATCTGTCGATTGGAAATGGGTATTCAGCTACCCGGAACAGGATATCGAAACGGTCAACTATTTGAATATCCCGACAGACAGACCGATCTTGTTTAAAATCTCATCTGCCGATTCTATGGCGTCACTGTGGATTCCGCAGCTTGGCGGGCAAAAATATGCCATGTCCGGAATGGAAATGGAGCAATATTTGCAGGCAGACCATGAGGGTACTTATAAAGGCCGAAATGCAAACTTCACAGGTGAAGGTTTTGCAGAACAACAGTTTAATGTCAAAGCGGTATCTGAAAGCAAGTTTAACGACTGGGTGAAGAAAACGCAGAAAGAAGCTCCTAAGCTGACGAAAAACCAGTACGATGAACTGATGCTTCCTCAGCATGCGGACGAAATGACGTTCTCATCGACACACCTGAAGTATGTTAACCACGGAAATGATGCGGAATACGCCATTAAAGCGCGCGAAAGATTGGGCTATAAACCATTGTCTCCGCACTCAAAATCAGATCCGTTTGAAAACGTGAAGACAAACAAAGATCAAAAACAATCTGAAGACCAAGATTCTCACTAGGAAAGGAGGAAGCTTGCATGAATTTGAAATGGGACGAATTCATAATTACAGGTGACCCATTAATTCTTGGAGCACAGATTTCCATTTTGCTTACATCCATTGCAATCGTATTTGTGCTGACATACTTCAAAAAATGGAAATGGCTTTGGAGAGAATGGATTACCACCGTCGATCATAAACGTTTAGGAATCATGTACCTCATTGCCGCAGTCATTATGTTCTTCCGCGGCGGCGTCGACGGGTTAATGATGCGTGCCCAGCTCACGCTTCCTAATAACAGCTTTTTAGATTCAAACCACTATAATGAAGTGTTTACGACACACGGTACGATCATGATCATTTTCATGGCGATGCCGTTTCTTATTGGATTAATGAACGTCGTCGTACCGCTCCAAATCGGTGCGCGCGATGTTGCATTCCCGTATTTGAACAACTTGAGCTTCTGGACCTTCATGGTCGGAGCGATGCTGTTTAATATTTCATTCGTCATCGGCGGATCGCCGAATGCAGGATGGACGGCTTACATGCCGCTTGCAGGCAATGAGCTGAGTCCTGGGCCTGGGCAGAACTATTACTTGCTCGGACTTCAGATCGCGGGTATCGGTACGCTTCTCACCGGGATTAACTTTATGGTGACCATCCTGAAAATGCGTACAAAAGGCATGACCCTATGGCGGATGCCGATGTTCACTTGGACAACGCTGATCACTTGTGTGATTATCATTTTCGCCTTCCCTGTCTTGACAGTGGCTTTGGCGCTGATGACATTTGACCGCTTGTTCGGAACAGCCTTTTTCACCTTGGCGAACGGCGGTATGCCGATGCTGTGGGCGAACTTGTTCTGGATTTGGGGACATCCTGAGGTTTACATCGTTATTTTGCCTGCTTTCGGTATTTTTTCAGAAATCATTGCGACATTCGCAAGAAAGCAGCTGTTCGGCTACAAAGCAATGGTTTATTCAATTGTTGCCATTTCGGTTCTCAGCTTCGTCGTTTGGCTGCACCACTTTTTCACAATGGGCAACAGTGCGGCGGTCAACTCGTTCTTCTCGATTACGACGATGGCGATATCGGTGCCGACCGGAGTTAAAATCTTTAACTGGCTGTTGACGCTGCATCGAGGCAGAATCAAAATCACAACGCCGATGCTGTGGTCGCTTGCATTTATTCCGAACTTCGTCATCGGCGGTGTTACGGGCGTTATGCTTGCGATGGCAGCTGCGGATTATCAATATCACAACACATACTTCCTCGTATCGCACTTCCACTATGTGCTGATCGCGGGTACTGTGTTTGCATGTTTCGCCGGATTGATCTTCTGGTATCCGAAAATGTTCGGTCACAAACTGAACGAACGCATCGGAAAATGGTTCTTCTGGCTGTTCATGACGGGCTTTAACATCTGTTTCTTCCCGATGTATTTCCTTGGATTGCAAGGAATGCCTCGCCGTATTTACACATACGGAGCAGAAGACGGCTGGACTGCATTGAACATGATTGCGACATTCGGCGCATTGCTGATGGCCGCAGGATTCATCGTTCTCTGCTACAACATTTTCTACAGCTTCCGTCATTCAAAACGCGAAGAATCAGGAGATGCTTGGGGAATGGGTCGTACGCTTGAGTGGGCTACATCTTCTGCGATCCCGCCGCACTATAACTTTGCGGTTCTGCCTGAGGTTACATCACCTGACGCATTTGCGCAAATGAAGGAAGACAATGTCGAGATTCATCCTGAAAGCAAGTTTAAAAAGATTCATATGCCGAGCAATTCAGGCCGTCCGTTTCTTATGTCATTATGCTTCGGATTTGCTGGATTCGGGCTTGTCTTTGAATGGTTCTGGATGGGAATCGTCGGTCTGATCGGTGTATTCCTCTGTATGATTCTTCGTTCATTTGAATATGACGACGGCTACTATGTAAGTGTTGAGGAAATAAAAGAGACTGAACGAAAGAATGCCAAGTAAAGGAGGCGGGATTGATGGAACATGCAGAACACAGCAATTCTAACGCTCCTATGGAATACCGTTCTGAAATCGGAAGGTTGAATATCCTTGGCTTTTGGATTTTTCTTGGAGCGGAGATTGCTTTATTCTCTACGTTATTTGCGACCTATGCTGTTCTTCATAACAGAACAGCGGGGGGCGTACTGCCGGCAGAACTGTTCGACGCAAAGCTCGTTTTAATCATGACGTTCCTGCTGTTAACGAGCAGTTTCACATGCGGCATCGCAGTGCATGAGATGCGCCGCGGCAGTTTGAAAGGCGTGATGATCTGGATGATCATTACCCTGTTGCTCGGTGCTGGGTTTGTCAGCTATGAGCTTTATGAGTTCAATCATTATGTACACGAAGGTGCCACTTTATCGACAAGTGCTTACTGGTCATCTTTCTTTGTTCTATTGGGAACACACGGACTGCACGTATCGATCGGTATCTTCTGGATTATCGGCATTTTGCTTCAGACGAAAAAGCGCGGCCTAACCCCGCAAACGTCTGCTAAGCTGTTTATCTCAAGTTTGTATTGGCACTTCTTAGACGTGGTATGGATTTTCATCTTTACCGGCGTCTATTTGATAGGGTTGGTGAATGTATAATGGCAGCAAAACAATCGGCTGAACACAGCCACTTTCCTTGGAAGCATATTGTCGGGTTCGTGTTGTCCATTGTGCTGACCTTACTGGCCTTGTGGGTGATTTATACGGATTTAAGCATGGCTGCAAAGCTGTGGATTATTTTCGGTTTTGCGATCATCCAAGCTGGACTTCAGCTCTTAATGTTTATGCATATGACTGAAAGTGACAGCGGCAAAATCCAAGTCGGGAATACGCTGTTTGCCGCATTTATTGCGGTTGCGATTATTGCCGGTTCCGTCTGGATCTTCGCTGCTCACAACTATCACGGAGACAACCCTGAAGGCGGTACTCCAGGTGCAAAACATTCTGAGCACAGCGGACATTAATTGATTGGCAAAAGAGTGCGGATTTCAACGATCCGCACTCTTTTTTGGTTGCTGAACGGAAAAAGAGAGAGCCACAGGCTCTCTCTTTCTCATACACTCTTAACCGCGTTTTACGCCGCGGCCGAATTTGCCGTCGCCCGGCTTGCTCTTTTTAGAAAGAGTAACAGTCAGGAATGTACCATAGTTTTTAACTTGAGCACTTTCCAATTTGCGCATCTGTGTCACCTCCTTATTACTTCCAGTTGATTACATATTCATGCTATCATAGAATAAAGTGGTAAAAACCACAAAAAGGCACTAAAACCCGACATCATCCTTCAATTCTATTCATAGGGTTTTTATTGCGGTATTTGTTCGGAGGAAACTGATTTAAGGAGAGTGTTACTGATGATACGCGTGTTGTTAGTAGACGACTACAGGGTTCTGACATCCGGAATGAAGGAAATATTAAAAAAATATAATATGGATGTCATCGTTTGCCACGAAGGAAATGAAGCTCTCGACCTCTTAAAAAATCAAGAGGTACATATAGACGTTTTTCTTTATGATTTAAAAATGCCGGGAATGAACGGGTTGGAGCTGTCTCTTAAAACGCTGGAAACCGCACCTCAATCCAAAATTATCATTATGTTTTCGGGAGATGAAATTCACTCATATTTTAATAAGCTGATTGAGGCCGGAGTTAAAGGGTTTATCGATAAATCGTATACAGACAGCATGATTGCTTCGAGTATTTTATTGTGTTTAAAAGGGGCTGTGTTATTTCCCGACGGCTTGCTGCAAAAACTGAGGCTTGATTCCGATCTCGCGGTGGACGAGCATTTAACAGACACAGAACTGGATATTTTGCAGAAGGTGGCCAGCGGTAAAACAAATAAAGAGATCGCAGCAGACCTACAAATGTCGACGCGCAACGTAGAGTATCACTTGAGCAAAATCTATAAAAAGCTCAAAGTAACGTCACGGTACTGCGCAGTAAAAAAAGGAACGATGCTTAATTTGATCAAGCAGAAAGTTTAGACAAAGTATATATTTGCTTTTCCCTGCAAAAGAGAGTCGATAGGCTCTCTTTTTCTTTTTCCTCCGAATAAATCCCGTAATAATGGCCCATTGATGCCATTGGCTATTCATGTCGGTTTTCGGTAGTTTTTTGCGGTTTTTTTGATATTGTCCTGTGATAATCTGATTCATGTGGTCAGTTGGTAAATTCAGGGGTATCGTCGCATTGCAGGCTCTTTTTAAAACGCTCCAAAGCTGAAATGATAACGGCATTCGCCAAGGGCGTGGAAAGAACATCATGCATAAAGTGCTGAAAGAGAGCTTGCCGGCTCTCTTCTCCTTTATTTTTCTGAAATCATGCATACCGGGGAGGTCTAATCTTTGAAAATTATTCGAAATCAAGAGACAGCGACAACCGTGTTGGAAAATGAATGCATCGTCCTAAACCTGGACAATGGGCAGTATTTCGGATTGGAAGGGGCTTTAAAAGAGCTGTGGATCGAAATTGAAAATGAGCGAAAGGATAAAAAAGATATTCTGATCAAGTGGCAATCGGCGTTCGATCAGACAGAGGAAGAACTGTCAGCGATATTAAATGAGGCGATACAGGAACTGACACATCATAAGCTGATTGAAATAGAGGATAAAAGCTGATGAAAAAAAGAGCGCTTGTCAAAAATCACGAATATTTTACAACCGTTCATGCTTTTGTACGTATGATGCTGTTAAATCATGATTTTGAAGAAGCTTATGAAAAAATTGCGATCCATCTGTTTCCGCTGTATGCAAGCGCACAGCAAAGAGGTGCAGGGCTGCTTGATATAGACGAACTGCACCAGAACGGCGAATATTTATATTCGCTTGATGAAGACGACCATTTGGTTACTTCATGCGTTTCTATTGCATTAACGATTCAATCTATATTATTCAGCAATGGGTTTGATGCTGATCTCATGATCGGGGTCAAGAAAATTGATGACAAGCTGTTTTCTCATGCGTGGGTTCAAATGGAAAACGGCAAATCGATCGATCCGAATCATAAAAATAAGGATTTAAAAGTTTTACAGACGTATAAGATGAGCGCTTACGCTGAAAGGTGGGTGTTATCTCTAGTATGAAAGTATGGTTTGGAATGCAGGGAGACAACACCGTTGCATGGCATGAGTGGGTTTCCGCCGTCAAGAAATGGGGACGGGTGGAACGGATTCACAGCTACAGCCGCGGGATCGCAAACATGGCTGAAGCGCATATCCGATACGATGAAGCTTTTAGACCTACAACTCAAATAAATCTTTTGCATCCCGTCATCTTAGACGGCTGGATCAGCGGCGGTCTTAACGCAAAATCGGATGGCACCCGAAAGATTGAACAATATGACAAGCTGTACGTGTCTTTGAAGCAGGATCAAGCTGCCATGCTGTCTCACTCGCATGGCGAATTTACGATGATGTGGTGGGATGACAGTCTACATAGCCTTGTTTTGGCGACTGATATATACGCAACCCGTCCTGTTTACTACTGGGTCAGTCCGAAAGGAGAATGGTTTGCAGCGAATGACTTGCGCATCCTTTTGCTTGTTCATGACATTCCTTTTGCGATCGATCAAAATGTGTGCAGAATGTTTCCTACTTCAGGCTTTGCTGTAGGAGAAAACGGCTTTGAAGATCGGACGTTTTTTAAAGGAATACGCAAAGTGCCTGCGGCGTCCTACGCTTTTCTTGGCCGGGATCATGCGGTTCATGCGCACAGCTATTGGGGACTTTCGCAGCTGTTAAACGGGAAAGATCTTGCTGGAGACGCAGTTCCGCGGTTCCGGGAGCTTTTTCAGGAAGTGACAGCAGATCGTTTAAAAGATGAAAAGCATATTGTCGAATTAAGCGGCGGACTGGATTCAGCTGCCGTAACCGCCGCCGCAATTGCAGGCGGACGGAAGGAACAGCTGCTGGCCGTCAATATATCATTTGCCGAACCTGACATGATATTAAGCCATGACAAGGACCTTGTAAAAAATATGATGCGCGATATGGATATTCCCGGCCTGATCATTCTCGGAGACGCCACAGCCAAAATTCCAAACGCGGAAATCGGGCGTGATCCGCTTTGGTTTGTAGACGGTCCTGATCCGAGAGCCAATTCACTGGTTAATGAGACTTTTACAGTGATCGCTGAGGAGTATGGTGCTTCGTCTGTCCTGACGGGTGAGGGCGGGGATTTCATTTTTAGCGGAGAAGTGTCAGTGATCGATTCTCTGCTTCGGCAGAGACGGTTTTCTGAAATCTACAAATTGCTTCGCGAATGGTCAGGCGGCAGCATGAAAGAGATGCTGAAGCTGGGATTTCAATACGGAATCGCCCCTTTCATGCCTTATATCGGAGAAAAGCTCTATTACGACCTGCTGTGGTCAGATACGGAATATGAGCTGCCTGAATATTTTACTGAAGAACACCGAAAGAGAGAACGGGAGATCAATAAGGAGGATCATCTTCGCTATCGAAAAAGCCGGGAGCTCTCGGTGTGGGGTAAGAGGTTCCATTATGACTTTTTGTGGCCGAGAGCGAGGTACATGGATGCTGTTGGTGTGACATTGCCTACGTACCATCCGTTTTTGGATCGGAGGCTGATCGAATTTTCATTTTCCGTACCGCCTGAACAGCATTTTGATGTTTTAAAAGGGCTTGAAGAACATTATGCAGGCTCTAAAATGCTTCTTCGCAAATCTTTCACCGATATCCTGCCTGCCTATGTTTATAACAGATCAACGAAAACAACATATGCCCATATGGCCAGGAAAAGCTTTATGAATGACCGCAGACACGTTCTTCAGCTATTTGAACCGGGAGAGCGCGTCTTTGTTGAAGAGCTCGGCATCATTAAGCGCGGTATATGGTGGAAACACTTGCTGGCTATGGCTATTCGCTCTGAAGATCCAAATAATGATCTGGGCATGGGCTATCAGTACATGAGATCTGTCATTGACTTGGAAATATGGCTCAGGGAAGCATCCAAGGGGAAGGAGCACCTTCTCGACCGGAGCCGTCCGGGAAAACCAAGGGTCATGGCTGATATCGAAACCGTCAATACGCCGGAGAAAGCCAAAATATACTCGTATCAATGACCACAATAGGTATAGAAAATGAAGGTGAAGCATGTGTGGAAGATGAAGCATATTCAAGAGCCGCTGCAAACGGCGGGCCTGCTTGGGAAAATGGTCTGGAAATCGGGTCCGCGGCTGATGATTTGCATGGTTATCTTCATGCTGATCGAAGCCGGAGCACCTTTAATCCAATTGTACGCTTCAAAGCAAATGATCGACGGCATTGTCGAGCAGGAAGCGGTCATCTATGCGGAAATATGGGCTGTCATTTATGCGGGAAGCCTGGTCATGATCAGTGTCGTTAAATCATTGGAAAAATGGGTGAAGGCCATGCTTTCTGAGAGGTCGATGATCACAGTCAACAGTTTGTTAATCGACGCTTTTGACCGCATTCCGGGGATGCGTTTTTTTGAGGATCCAAAGTACAGGGACCGGCTGGAAACACTGCGGGATCGCTCGACATGGCTTCCTTCCCAATTCATTAATATCAGTTCGAACTTGGTGACAGCCGTTATGTCTTTGGCGGGCGTTGTTTTAATTATTGCCTATCTGTCGCCCGTTCTTGCTGTCATCCTCATTTTATCTACCGCTCCATTCGCTTTTGTCCATAATCATTACAATGAAATGGAGTGGGAATATCACAAGGATTACGCCCCTGTCAGAAGGAGGGCCGCATATGCTCGCCACATTCTGCTCGGGAGACGATCCGCCAAAGAAGTACGCCTGTTTGGCTTGGGATCTTTCTTTCTTGATTTATATCAATCTGCTTTTAAAGGCTTATATTCTGTGCTGCGGAATATTCAAGTCAGAAGCGCGCGCTGGTCGGTTTTAACGGGTTTCTTATCGGGGGCGGGAACGGGTTTGGGGTACTTTTGGATCCTGTCCCAATCCCATTCAAACAGTTTTTCTGTGGGGGATATATCGTTGTACTTGGGGGCCGTGTTCCAATTATCAACGGCTCTCCGGGATATCGCCAAGGAAGGTGCAGATACGTTGGATATATGGAGAATGGGAAGAGACTTTTTTCTTTTTATGAACGCCGAAAAGGATATCAGGCTTCCTTCCAATGGCGAATCTCTCGGGGACGCAGGACCGCTGGCAGTCGAATTCAAAAATGTCACCTTCCGCTATCCTTTCAGAGAAGCGGCTGCCGGCTCCCGGGAAAATGAAGCTGATGTGAATGAGGAAGATTTGGATATGCTCGATGAGCTTGAAGATGAAGAAATGCGGGAACACGACGAGCAGCCTGAACCGAATGACATGCACACAGGCGATGTTCTAAATCGAATCAGCTTTTCAGTATCACCGGGAGAAAGAATTGCCATTGTAGGGGCGAATGGATCGGGGAAAACAACGCTCATCAAACTGCTCTGCCGTTTTTATGAATATGATGAGGGTGAGATTAAAGTGAACGGCAAAGACATCCGCAAGATCGATCTTCAAGAGCTGAGAAACAAGATGGCGGTCGTGTTTCAGGAATTTGGTAAGTACGAATTGTCACTCCGGTACAATATCGCGGTAGGCCGAACGGAAGCTTTAGGTGATGAAGAAAAACTTCGCGACGCCGCCCGGTCCGCTAAGCTGGAACCAATCATCGAAGAGTTGCCTGAAGGGCTGGAAACAATGATCGGCCCTGAATGGGGGGGCACCGATTTTTCGGGAGGCCAATGGCAGCGGATTGCTTTAGCCAGATCGTTTATGAAAGATGCCGGACTTGTCATCTTGGACGAGCCGGCCGCATCTTTGGATATTCGGGCTGAGTATGATATTTTCCGGCAATTTCACAGCTTCACAGAGGGAAAAACGGTGATCATGATTTCCCATCGGTTCAGTACGGTAAAAATGGCTGACCGCATACTGGTTTTGAAAAACGGAAGAATTGCGGAAGAGGGAAGCCATCAGGAACTTATGGACAAGAACGGGGAATACAGCAGAATGTTCCGCATGCAGGCCAAATCGTTTCAGGGGAAGGATGAGGTATATTGCTGAAGTTTTGTTCCTTTTTCAAAAAGCTGCCTCAAACCGCTTCCATCATCTTTTATGGTTTATCGTTGTTTTGGCGCTGCGACCCTTTTAAGTCGGCTGTTCTATTTTTTATTACACTGCTGAATGCAATGCTCGGACCGCTCCTAGTCTGGCTGAGTGCAGAGGTGATCGATGAGATTGCACGGGCGCCGTTTGAGCTGTCTTCTTGGAATGCGCTTGTTTGGGCGGCCTTTGCATACATTGCTTTTACGCTGATCGTAGATGCCCTTCTGCCTGTGGCTGAAATGCAGAAAAGGCTCCTTACCGCCAAGCTCGAAGCTTATCTTGATGAAATGCTCATGAAAAAGGCAATTTCCATTCCTGATATCGCGGCTTTTGAAGACGCATCTTTTCATACCAATACACAAATCATCCGCTATAATGAATATTTTGTCACGATGTGGGTTTCCATCGTGTCTCAAACCTTCGGCGGAATGGTGATGATTGCAGCCAGCAGTTTACTGATCGGCATGTCTGCACCGTGGGTGCCGCTGCTGTTTCTCATATTGGCCGTTCCTAAACTGTACTGGGAGGCGAAATTAAACAACGCGACCTTTGAAGGACGGAAAGAGGTTCAGGAACTGAGACGGCGCGCGGAATATTATGCAGGTGTCCCTCTCATGTCTGAAACAGCCGGAGAGGTCAAGATATACAATCTTGTTCCTTTTTTTAAGTCTTTTTATAAAAACACCTCGATGGAGCTCCTCCATACGCTGTCCAACGATCAAAAAAAACTGGCGCTGTATCAGCTGTTCTGGTCGGTATTACAATCTTTGGCCGCAGGTGCCGTTCTGATTTACATCGTTCACCAGGCTTTTTATGGTCGGTTGTCCATCGGGGATGTGATGCTGTTTATCGGAGCCGCGGTTCAGTTCAACGAAGGAATCAATGAAATGTTCGCTGCGTTTGCGATCGGTGCAAGAGAAACGAGGCACCTCGGAAATGTTCATTCTTTTTTAAACAGCAAAAATGGCATGGAAAATGGGGAAACCGCGCCAGCTGCTCAAAAGGAAAAAGGATTTACATGTGATCAAGTGGAATTTTCTTATGATGGAACCAAAACGGTTCTTGATATTCATAAGCTCGATATTCCATTGAATAAGACGACCGTTCTCGTGGGAGAAAATGGATCAGGCAAAAGCACACTCGTTAAATTGCTCCTGCGTTATTTTGATCCTAATCAAGGCACGATCTCTTATAATGGTTTACCACTTTATAAGTATGATATTGAACATTACCGGTCAAATGCCGCGGCTGTGTTTCAGGATTTTTTGCGGTACGAAATGACATTGAAATACAATATCGGCTTGGGCGACATTTCTTCTTGCACCGACTTGGCTAAAATAAAAAGTGCTTCGGCCTTCGGCGGAGTGGATCAGTTTTTACATAAGCTTGAAGACGGTTATGAAACAGAGCTTGGCAGACTGTTCGGCGGCAGGAATTTGTCGGGGGGAGAATGGCAGCGGATCGCCATATCCCGCGCATTTATGCGTGATGAGTCTGCCGACATTTTGATATTCGATGAACCCTCCTCTGCGCTGGATGTGTTTATTGAGGAAGAGATATTTGATAAGCTGCAAAAGCTGACGCAAGGCAAAACAGTCATTATTGTCTCGCACCGGTTAAGCACGGCCCGTTTTGCCGATCACATCGTATTTTTAGAAAAAGGAAGGGTAGCGGAGGCCGGCACCCATCAAGAATTGATGAAAAATCAGGCCCAGTATGCAGAGCTGTATCGCCTGCAGGCTGAAAAATACGCGCAGTAAAGGAGAAAACAATGAGCAATATAGAAGAACTACGTCTGTTTCGAAAAGAAGATATTGAATGGCTGCAGACTTGGTTTGAGGATGCAGAAGTGAAAAGGCGGCTGGAAGGGATGATGCCGCTTGACGAGTGGTTCAATTTTGCAGACGGGAATGAAAACTACCGGGTATGGGCGGCTTTAGAGGACGGCAAGCCTGTCGGCGTTGTCATGGTTGAAGTTGAGGAGGACTTGACCGGGAACATTGCCCTTGTAGTCGATCCGTTTTTGCGCGGAGAGGGATATGGAAAAGCGCTCATCAAAAGGACGATGGCATTGCCGGAAATGAGCCGGATCAACAAATGGTTTGCCGGAATTGAAGAGGATAACGAGAGGTGCTTAGCGTGCTTCCGATCCGTTGGATATTCATTAGAACATGAACAGCCGGACGAGGACGGCTACTACTCTCTTATTTATTTCCCGGAATCTTAAATAAGGAGCATAAGAAGATGAACTTGATCAAATGGATTGTGGTTTCCGTTATTTCAGTCGCCTTTTTTCAGCCGGCATCAGCCGCTCTATTAAAAGAAAAAGACGACTACACTATTCTTGTATATATGATTGGTTCTGACATGGAAAGCGATTTTCATATGGCAAGCGATGACATTCAGGAAATGATGGATGCGGGTTCATCTTTAAACGTCAATGTCGTTCTTCAGACAGGAGGAGCAAAAAAATGGGCGAACCCGTCGATCAGTCACAAGGTGAATCAGAGGTGGAAAGTTGAACATCAGAAGCTGGCGCCCCTCGAAAATATCGGGAAGACAAATACGGACAGTCCCGGCTCCGTCACAGATTTTATCACATGGGGAGTCAAAACATACCCGGCTAAAAAATATGTATTGATCTTCTGGGGGCATGGGCTTGGCTCCGTTGACGGCTACGGGGGAGACGAAAACTTCGGCAATAAAAAAATGAAAATAAGCGAGCTCCAGTCGGGAATCAAAAAGGCCTATGAACATACGAAGCAAAAGTTTGATTTAATCGGTTTTGACAACTGTAAAATGGCCGGGATTGAAACGGCATATGCCTTGAGGGATTATGGAAAGTACATGCTGGCTTCAGTCGACTATACGAATCAAAACGGCTGGGATTACAAATATGCGCTGCAGTCTGTTCAAGACGACCCTTCAATCGATCCGAAAGAGCTTGGCAGGGAAATCGCGGCAGGCTACATACAGCAGTCAAAAGAAAACGGTGAAACAGAAGACCTGCAGCAGTCTTTAATTCAATTAAACCGCGTCAAAGACGCTGTCGATGCCCTCGACAGGTTGAGCTTAAGCATGAACCGGGCATTGAAAGAGCCGGATGGAAAGCGCCTGCTTCACTACGCACGTCTCGCTGCCGAAGATTATGCAGATGAATCGGATATGGTTGATTTGGCCGATCTGTCAAGCTTGATCGGCCAGCAGATCGGAGCTGAGAAAGAAGCGAAAGAGGTCGTAAAATCCGTCAAAAAGGCTGTCATCATGAACATCAAGTCTCCTGAGCACCCGAGAGGAAGCGGCATGTCCGTTTATTATCCGGCCAGAGACAACCAAAAGCGGTTTGCGGAAAAATCAAAAATATACAACCTGCTTGATTTCAGCGGCCGGTATCAAACATTCATCAAAGATTACTCCCATTCAGCATTTAACTTTGATCTATAATGGTGTCTCTTACAGCAAAAAAAGCGCCGGCGGAACAACCGGCACTTTTTTATCGGCTCATGTGCTTTCGAATCAATGGAAGTCCGTAAATGATGAAAGCGGCGACATGGGCGATGACAACGTTGAGAATAAAGAGTACGATCATGAGAGAGTGTCCTGTAGGAGAAAGGCTGCTGGTCATGTAGAAAAAGAAGAAGACCCACATTAAAATGATTGGCGGAATAGAAGAAATTGCGACCTTTTTGTTGTCCAGCCATAAAAATAAAGGAGTGGCGCTTGCGATCAGCAAGTAAGCGAAAAACATATCCATGCGTTTTCAGCCCCTTTCAATAATGATAGCGCTGCCAAAAAAGCGGAATGAAACGACAATTGTGTCTAATTGGAGAATATTTTGTGAACATTCTGTTACATTTATTATACCACGTTCTTCGAAAAATGATACATACTGGAAAGCATTTTCCGCTCCAACTATCGGCTCAATTTTCGCGGCGATTCAATAGGACATAAAGGATGAAGGAGAGAAAATGCGTGGAGGAAATTGATCCTGCAAAAGTTAGCCAAGACCGCGCGTTCCCTATACGAAACCGGCAGGATTCCGGAAACGAAGAGGAAGTGACAGGCTGGACCGCACGATAAGGCCGCAGCCCCCTTGGATCAACGACTTTTTCTAAACAAAAAAGGCTCTCGGCATTTGGCGCCGAGAGCCTCTTATTTGTCTAAAAAATAAAGTGGGCGCACAGTACGATGACAGGCAGCGTAATCAGCGTCCGAACGAGAAAAATCAAGACGAGGTCAAGGAATGTCACCGGAATTTTGGAACCGAGCAAAAGACCGCCGACTTCCGACATGTAGATTAATTGTGTAACCGATAAACAGGCGATGATGAACCTGGTCATTTCACTTTCAATCCCGCTTCCGAGCACAGACGGAAGGAACATGTCGGCGAACCCGACGACAAGCGTTTGTGAGGCCTCGGCGGCTTCAGGAACCTGGAGCAGTTCGAGAAGGGGAATGAACGGCAGCCCGAGCCATTTGAAAACAGGTGTATATTCAGCGACAATCAGTGCGGCTGTGCCGAGCGCCATGACGACGGGAGCGACGCCCATCCACATATCGAGCACGTTTTTGGCTCCGTCCTGCAAGAAATCTTTGACGCTTGTATTTTGTTTTGCTTTTGCGACAGCCCGGCTGAGTCCCCATTGGAATGGAGTGTATCCTTCGGGAATCTCCTCTTGATCCTGATCCGCTTGGTCTGTAATATAAGTATCAGCCTTTCTTGATAAAGGCGGAATCCGCGGGCTGATCACCGCGGCTACGGCACCCGCCAGCAATATCGTCAAATAAAACGGAACGAACATATGGGCAAGGTCAACCTGTGAAATAATCACGAGGCAAAACGTGATGGAGACGACTGAGAAAGTCGTGCCGATGACGGCGGCCTCACGCTTCGTGTAGAACCCTTCTTCATACTGTTTGCTTGTCAGGAGCACGCCGATCGTGCCGTCGCCGAGCCATGAGGCCATACAATCGATCGATGACCGTCCCGGCAGCTTAAAGACAGGCCTCATCAGCTTTTTCATCAAAGCGCCGCACAGCTCGAGCAAGCCGAAGTTCAACAGAAACGGCAGAAACAGGCCTGCAAATAAAAAGACGGAGAAAAGAACGGGCAGCAAGCTGAATAATAATGTTCCGCCCGTACTGTCGGCATATACCGCTTCAGGGCCGATCTTAAAGTATGCCATCACTGCGAAAATCATGCCGAACAGGCGGACGATATACCAAAATAAAGATACATTCAGCAAGTTATAGAAAAACTCGCTTTTTTTAATGAAAGCCGGATGAAAGGTTTTGGTGATAAAGGTTAAGATAAATGTTGCGGTTACGATGACCGTCATGATTAACGGCAATTGCTGCTGAAGCAGCTTCTGCAATACATTTGAAAAGACAGCAATTGGTATCGTTAAATTTCCTTCAATTTTAACGGGAATCATAAACAGAATAATTCCGATAAGCGAAGGGACCAAAAATTTTATGAGATCAAGCCGTTTACGCTTTTGAAGTGCTTTATCCAAATGAAAAACTCCTTATGAATTGGTGATTCTGTATCGCTTCTGCCGGAGGCAAAAGTTTAATTTTATGCAACATTACTCATTTTAATACAAATCAATCAAAAATCAATGAATTTATCACATTCGACAATAGTTGGAAAAATCCTTTAAAATAGAATAGGAATTTGTTCGCAATAAAATCGAAACATTTTATTCTTTTGTACGTCATATCATTTGTGAGGAAGCGGATGCCGTCTTCCTGGATTATTTCTTCGTGTCATATTATAAGGGCGGGATTTCGAATGAGTCAGAAAAAGAATATTACAAATCCCTTTTATCAGGGGGATTTGATTTTTGTCTATATTGTCTTTTTTATCATAAGCGTTGTGGCTGTGTACGCCGCTCAGCAGTTTAATCAATATAATGAACCCTTTGCGATGAAACAGTCCCTTTACTATTTGCTGGGGGCCTTTATCATCATCGTGTTTCTTTATTTTGATTTGGAGCAGCTTGAAAAGCTCAGCTTTTATTTTTATCTGCTCGGGATTTTGATGCTGATCGTGTTAAAGTTCAGTCCGGCATATATCGGATCATACAGGTTTGCGCCGGTTATCAACGGTGCCAAAAGCTGGTTTATGCTTCCCGGGTTTACGCTGCAGCCGTCGGAATTCATGAAAATCGGGCTGATCATGTATTTGGCTTCCTTCATGTCGAAAAACGGGCCTGTCGGCAAGCGTACGTTGAAAGAAGACTGCATCTTTCTGCTGAAAATCGCCGGTATTATCATTGTTCCGTTCGGCTTGATTTTAGAACAGGATACGGGTACAGCCGGAATCGTCGCGTTTGTCATTCTTGTGATGGTATTCCTGTCGGGCGTGAACTGGAAATTGATTTCTCTCATCTTCGGAACGGGTCTTACAGTCATTGTTTTGATTTTGTTTGTCATTATCAAATTTCCCGATGTCGCGGGAGCACTCGGGGTTGAACAATACCAAATCAACCGCGTCATGACCTGGGTCAATCCGAGCGAACAGAATGCCGACGATAAAATGCAGGTCGAAAGGGCGCAGCTGGCGATCGGTTCGGGGAAAGTATTCGGAAATGGTGTAAGCGATCTTCAAGTCTATGTACCTGAGGCGCAAACGGACTTTATTTTTGCCGTCATCGGCGAGAGTTTCGGGTTTGTCGGATGCACTTTTGTTGTCATTATGTTTTTCTTCTTAATTTACCGGCTTGTCGTGCTCATCGACCGAATACATCCGTTCAGCAGGTTTGCCTCATTTTTCTGTGCGGGCTTTACCGCTTTAATTGTCATTCATACCTTTCAAAATATCGGAATGAATATCGGCATTATGCCCGTGACCGGCGTCCCGCTGCTTTTGGTCAGCTATGGAGGAAGCTCAGTCGTAGCAACCTTGATCGGCTTCGCGGTTGTCTACAATTCAAGCTGCCAGTTAACAAAGTATCAAAGCTATATGTTCAAATAACAGCCTGATGCATGCAGGCTGTTATTTTATTCACCCTTTTTCGCAATGTGAACGGTTGTTCATGTTATAATGAAAGTTAGTGCTTTTGATGAAGAAATAAGGCGGGGTACAATGGGTCAGAAGAAAAATACGACAAGTCCCTATTATCAGGGAGATTTGATTTTTATATTAGCTATGTTCTTTTTAATCAGTGTGATCGCTGTTTACGCTGCAGAGCCGTCTTTTTCACTGAAGGGCTATCCGGCAAAGCAATTGTTCTTTTATCTGCTCGGCATTTCGGTGATCGTCGGCTTTCTCTATTTTGATCTGGAGCAGCTTGAAAAATTCAGCATATACATATATCTATTCGGCATCTTGTCATTGATCGTGTTAAAGTTCAGTCCAACGTCGATCGCACCGATTATCAAAGGAGCGAAAAGCTGGTTTCAATTTGGTTCGGTCACGCTGCAGCCGTCGGAATTTATGAAAATCGGCCTGATTATGATGCTGGCTTCGGTGATTTCCAAAGCAAGTCCGAAAGGCTCGCGCACGATGCAGGAGGATGTTCACCTTTTGCTGAAAATCGCAGGGGTATCTGCGGTTCCGGTCGGTTTGATTTTAATGCAGGACGCCGGTACGGCCGGTATCTGCATGTTCTTTGTCGCCGTTATGGTGTTTTTATCAGGTGTGAACTGGAAGCTGATTTCGATTGTGGCGGGGTCAGGAATCACCCTCGTACTGCTCGTTCTGTTTTTGGTGATCAATTTTCCGGAGTTTTCGAAGGATACGCTGCACATCCAGCAATATCAGATCAACCGGGTGATGACATGGGTCGATTCGAGCCAGCAGGACGCGAACGATACGTATCAGACCGAAAAGGCCGTTACGGCGATCGGCTCTGGAGAAATCTTCGGAACGGGTATGAACAATTTGAAAGTCTACGTTCCTGAAGGCCAAACCGATTTCATCTTTGCCGTCATCGGGGAAAGTTTCGGTTTTATTGGCTGTACTTTTGTCGTCATCCTGTTTTTCCTTTTCATTTACCGGCTTGTCGTACTGATCGATAAGATACATCCTTATAATAAGTTTGCGTCATTTTTCTGTGTCGGGTATACAGCGCTGATCGTCATCCATACATTCCAAAATATCGGAATGAACGTCGGACTGATGCCGGTTACGGGCGTTCCCCTTCTGTTCATCAGCTACGGAGGGAGCTCTGTGTTGTCTGCTTTGATCGGCTATGCGATCGTTTATAACGCCAGCTGCCAGCTGACAAAATATAAAGGGTATATGTTTAAGTAAAAAAGACAGCCGAATCAGGCTGTCTTTAATCTTGGTTTAAAAATGCGAGAGCTGCCGACACAAGAATTTTCGCCGCGTTCAGCATGCCTTTTTCATCGATATCAAACAGCGGGTGATGGTGCGGGTAAACGGCTCCAGTCTGCGGATTGCCCGCGCCGGTAAAAAAGAATGATCCAGGGACATGTTCTAGATAATAAGAGAAATCTTCGCCGATCATATTCGGTTCGAGTTCGATGACGGCTTCAGGGCCGACGATTCGTTTGGCACATTGGCGGACGATGTCCGTTTCTTTTTCATGGTTGACGACAGGCGGGTAGCCTTTTTCATAATCGAGTGAAAATGAAGCGCCGTTGCTGTCGCAGACGCCCTTGATGACGCGTTCCATCTCGGCGATGATCGTCTCTTGGACATGCTTTGAAAAGGTGCGGACCGTTCCTTCAATGACCGCTTCTTCGGCGATGACGTTAAACGCCTGGCCTGAATGAAACGTTCCGATCGACAAGACGGCTGCTTCCGTCGGATCGATTCTGCGGCTGACGATTTGCTGGAGATGGTTGACGACTGAGGCTCCTGTTATTAAAGAATCTGTCGTTAAGTGAGGCGCGCCTCCGTGTCCGCCCCGCCCGGATATCGTGACTTTAAATTTATCAGCGGCTGCCATCATCGGGCCTGATGTAACACCGACTTGACCGACGGGCATCGGAGCCCAGATGTGGGTGCCGAAAATGGCATCCACGCCTTCGAGACAGCCGGCTTCAATCATCGGCTTGGCGCCGCCTGGTGTGACCTCTTCACCGAATTGATGGATCAGCACGACATTTCCTTTCAAGTCTTTTTGATGCTTTGCCAGGGCTTTTGCGGCTGTGAGGAGAGCCGACGTGTGAGCATCGTGTCCGCAAGCGTGCATGACGCCGGGGACAGTCGACCGGTACGGAACATTTTTTTGATCCTGTAATGGCAGAGCGTCGAAATCGGCTCTCAAGGCGACCGTCTTGCCGGGGCGGCCGCCTTTAATATGACCGACGACCCCTTGTCCGCCGACATTTGTTCTCACGTCAATCTCGAGGTTTTCCAAGTAATTTGCAATGGTGCGCGGTGTATTGACCTCGCGGTGGGAAAGCTCCGGATATTGGTGAAAATGTCTCCTGAGTTCGATCATTTCCGGATATAATGCATCTAATTCTTCAATTACAGACTTCACCGTCATCTCCCTTTCCGCTTCAAAAATTGTAAGACGATTCTATCATTTTACCATATGAAATTGAATCCATCTGCAGTCCGCCAAACCGTTTTGCTTTAGGGAAAAGCAGATATTGGATATGATAAAGGTTGAGGAGGTAAAAGGATGAATAAAACGATTGAAACAATTTTAAATCACCGTTCGATCAGGTCTTTTACAGATCAGCTCCTGACCGAAGAAGAGATTCGCCTGCTTGTGGAGAGCGCTCAAAGCGCATCGACGTCCAGCTATATTCAAGCTTATTCAATCATCGGTGTCACCGACCCGGACAAGAAGCGCAAGCTTGCGGAATTGGCCGGAAATCAGCCATATGTTGAAAAAAACGGCCATCTGTTTGTATTTTGCGCAGACCTTTACCGGCATGACAAAATGGCCCGGGAAAAGGGTGTAGATATCACAGCTTCTCTTGAAGGGACGGAGACCTTTATGGTCAGCGTCATCGATGCAGCTCTTGCCGCTCAAAATATGTCAATAGCGGCCGAATCAATGGGCCTCGGCATCTGCTATATCGGCGGGATTCGCAATAACTTGAACGAAGTCTCCGGGCTTCTGGAAACACCTGAATACGTTCTGCCGCTGTTCGGGCTTGTCGTCGGCCATCCGGCCAACCTGTCGGATAAAAAGCCGCGTCTGCCGCTTGATCACATTTATCATGAAAATGCCTATCAAGCGGACGAAGCCGAGTTTAAAAAACATATGTCCGCATATGACGAAACGATTTCAAACTATTATCAAAAGCGGACAGACGGCAAACGGTCTGACAAATGGACAGACCAGATCACCGGCAGCCTCAAAAAGCCGCCGCGTGCGTATATGAATGAATTCGTTAAAGGAAAAGGTTTGAACAAAAGGTAAGGAACGTCCCCTCCGACTCGGAGGGGACTTATCTTGTCAGCATGTATTGAAGAAAAAGATAAAACATCAGCCAAAAGGGAAGACTGAAAAGGATTCCGAATAAACAGCCTTTTGCAAAGCGTTCTTCTACGACTGGCGGGTGCGTTTTTTGCTTCGTCTCATTCATCAGTATTAGGAGCTCCTTTAGGTTTATCCATGATACTATTATTTCTTTTTGCGCAGGAAAAGTAAACGAAGACTTGGGGTGAAAAAGATGTTGTCATTAAGCATACTTGATCAGACTCCCGTTTCTGAAGGAAGCACACCTGAACAGGCTTTACAGCATACGGTGGAGCTCGCGCAAGCGGCGGAGCGCCTCGGATACAAGAGATTTTGGGTTTCCGAGCACCATTTTTCAAGAAACTTGGCAGGATCAAGTCCGGAGGTTCTGATCGGTTATCTTGCGGCTAAAACAGAGAAGATCCGTATAGGATCCGGCGGCGTCATGCTTCCCCATTACAGCGCCTACAAGGTGGCAGAAAACTTCCGCGTCTTGGAAGGACTTGCGCCCGGAAGGATTGATCTCGGTGTCGGACGTGCTCCGGGAGGGATGCCGATCGCTTCCATGGCTCTTCAAAATGGAGGAAGACGGATGACTGACCAATATCCCGAACAAATTCAGGATCTCGTCACATATTTACACGATCAAGCCGATGAACACCACCGCTTTCCCAACTTGATCGCATCGCCGAACGTGGCCGCAGCGCCCGCTGTCTGGCTGCTCGGCTCCTCAGGGGAAAGCGCGAGGATTGCCGCCCAAACAGGGGCATCGTATACATTTGCCCAATTTATTAACGGCGAAGGCGGAGAAGAGGCGGCCAGACTTTACAAAGAGAGGTTCGAACCTTCTGTATTGGGTGAACAGCCAAACGTGATCATTGCTGTATTTGTGATTTGCGCTGAGACAGAAGAGAAAGCAGAGAACCTTGCAAAAAGCTTGGATTTCTCTTTATTAGCCAATGAACAGGGGATAGTGACCGAAGGCTTTCCATCATTGGAAACGGCGCTGTCATATCAATATTCTCCTTATGAAAGAAAGAGAGTGGAAGACAATCGAAAACGGATGGTCATCGGGACGCCGCGGCAGGTGAAGGAACAGCTGCTTGAACTGGCCGGCGCTTACGGAACGGATGAAATCATGGCGGTGACGATCACCCACGATTTTCAAGACAGGCTGGAATCTTACCGGCTGCTGGCCGAAGCGTTTCATCAGTCAATTTAACGTTTTTGCTGAAAAAAATCGAGAAAATGGCGGATCGGGAAAAGAATAAACAGAATGCATATGTATAAAGCGGTAAACAGCCAGCTGAGCGGAACGAGGATGACGGTATCGACGGTTTGCTCCGTTGCTTTTTGAAAAGGCTTGGGCTCGCGCTTCTGCAGGTTGACGGCGAAGTACAAAATCGTGAAAAATATAAAGCAGACAATAAGGAAGGATAAGCCGAATAATACGATAAAAGAAAGCATATATACGATGTCCTCCGATTGCTTTTTTCACGTTTTGAAGAGAAGGGAGAGCTTCTCCTGAACGCATTATCCGTATTTTAACATATAAAAGCCTTGTTGAGTGGTTCTCAACAAGGCTTGTCATTATTCGACGATAAAAGGGTCTTCCGTCAGAATGTAGCTTGATTTTCCTTTGGCGGACGCATAGGCTAGCATATAGTATTTTCCGGACTTAAGGGTTGCGGCGTCATTGATTTTGCCGTTCCATTGATAAGATTGATAGCCTTTGCCTTGGTTTTTATAAACGCCGGCCTGCCCGAGAAGGTTCAGATTTTCATCATAGACGAGAAATGCGAGCTCTTCAGCCCCGCCCGGCAGGTAGGCTTCGATCGTGTAAGCACCCTGCTTTGCCCCCGGTTCAACCGTTACGGATGTGACGCGCGGGTAGTCAGGCTCTTTGACGATCAACAGGAGCGGAATTTCGGCGACTTTTCTGCCTCCTTCACGGACGTAAACCGTGCCTTCATATGTGCCTGCTTTCGTTTTGGCGGAATTGACGGTTACTTTTGCCGTTGCTTTACCTGTTTGATGGGCCGGTACCACGACTCGTTCCGTTCCTGATACCGTGATGCCCGCTCCTTTAAAGGAGTATTCGAGCTGATAAGCTTTTCTGAATGAAGAAAGGTTTTCAATTGTGAACGCTTGTTTTTTCGTTTGTTTTCCTTTGTCTTTCAGGAACGTTCCGTATGAGTGGCTGCCCGGCGTTACAATTGATGAAGCATGAAGGGCCTCGATGATGCGGATGCTGCCCGCTCCTTGCGTATTGTGAGGGAGAGGCTTTCCGTTTTCATCCGTCAATTTTTCCGCCGTATTCATCAGCACGCCTTTGATTTGCTCTGGCGTCCAATCCGGTTTGGCCTGCTTTAATAGGGCTGCCGTTCCCGCGACATGCGGGGAAGCCATGCTTGTACCCTGCTTTGAACCATAACCGTGAGGGTTTTTCGGATCGTGGGTCGGAATGGTGCTGACGATATTGACGCCTGGCGCTGAAACGTCAGGTTTAATCATCCATGTATCCATGACAGGTCCGCGTGACGAGAAGGAGGCAATCGTTTCCCCGAGCTTTTTGTCCAATTTGAAAGAAAAGACAGCAGAGCGTTTCCCTTCTTTGATCTGCTGAACAAGCTTTTCGCCCTCTTCTTTCGACAATTTGACAGTCGGTACGGCCATCCCCATAACGTTGGCCTCAATTTCCCCTGTTACATTATTGTAAATCACGGCTCCGACAGCGCCGGCGTTTTTGGCGTTTTCGGCCTTATCCACAAATGGAATGACGCCTCTCTGGATAACCGCTACTTTTCCTTTCACATCTTTGCCTGTGAAATCGTCAGCTTGTCCGATCCCAGCTTCAACAAGTTCCACGTCTTGACCGTTCAAAGCTTCAAGATCTTTTTCCTCCTGGTATCCCATCACTTTTGCTGACGAATACGAAGGAAGCCTCACAGAATATTCATTATATGGAAGCTGCGAGGCGCCGACGGAAATCGCATCCCTTGAAGTTCCCGGCGAGCCGACCGTCCAGTTTTCCGGTCCGCTGTTTCCGTTTGACGTAACGGCGACAACTCCTTCGGCCATCGCCCAGTCCAGTGCGATGCTTGTTGCATAATCAGGGCTGTTCAGTGAATTGCCCAATGAGAGGTTCATCACTTTTGCTCCGTCCGCGACGGCTTTTTCAATGCCTGCAATCACGTTCTCGGTTGTTCCTGAGCCGCCGGGGCCGAGCACACGGTAAGCAAGAAGCGTTGCTTCAGGCGCCACCCCTTTAATCTGACCGTTCGCGGCGATGGTCCCCGCAACATGGGTGCCGTGATCAGTCGCTTCTCCGCGCGGGTCGCCTGCCGGTGTTTCTTGTGGATCATAGTCATTATCCACAAAGTCATACCCCTTATATGGGCCGAAATTTTTCTTTAAGTCAGGATGTGTGTAATCCACACCCGTGTCAATGACAGCTACCTTAATGCCTTTACCGGTATAGCCTGATTTCCATGCCTGATCTGCTCCGATGTACGGTGCACTTTTATCCATCTGTGGATAAATGGCATCCGTTGCAAGTGTCACGTCTTTTCCTTTTATGCTGTCAGGTTTGTAAGCTGCGTTCGGATAAACCGCTTTTACTTCCTTGACGGCGAGCAGCTTCGGAATTTCACTGGCCGGCAGTTTCATTGAAAAACCCGAAAATACACGGTCGTATTCGCGGTTTATTTTCGCTTTTTTGAGTGTTTTCAGCGCACTGTTTTTCGCTTTGCTGCGAGCGGTTTTTAAAGAAGCTTTCGTTTGCTTTTCCCCATCCGCTTTTGCTTCGGCAAGCGACTTTTCTTTCAGCTCCACAATAACTGTTGTCTGTTTATCAGACGTCACATCAATATCACCGTAGATTTCAGCTTTCTCAAGTTCAGGCGACTTTTGATCGGGAACGGATGTTGCCTGCACTCCGGTGAGGAATGTGGATAACGAAAATAATAGAATAAAAGCCATAACGAAATAGCGCATGATACTTTTTCTCAATCTGTTTTCCCCCTTACGGATAAATGGTTTCTTTGTAATCCTTAGAGTTTCGAACTTTTAAAATATTCTCTCAGTTTCAAAAAAATCCTTCTATATATAGAAATAATTTTCAAAGATTCAATGTATTGGAGTGGATGTCTTTAGATTTATGCACAATTTACTGTGTATAAGTGAATAAACTTGTGTATAGATATTGTAGGGAATATACGTTCTTATACTAAATGTTGAATAAATATGTGGATATGTGGATATACCCTGTGGGTAATATGTGTTTATCCTTAGGATAAGCTGTGAGTAAGTTACATTCATGGTTTGTTTCCGTTGAATCATGCGTTTCCATCAGTTTTCAACAAAACTTCTAAAAACTAGAATCATTTTGCACACACATTGTGACAAACATTTTCATTTTGCTGGGATAAGATAGAGCAAGAAAGTTTAATAGAGTTGCTAGTTTTATCACAACGAAACTGGAGGGGATCGGTATGAAAGGTTTGATATCATTTTTAAAATTATGGACGGCCGTGCTGCTGAATGCGGTGGTGCCTGTCAGAGAGACTCAAATGAAGGTGATGGCGTTCGCCGGCGGTACATATCAGGCTGCCGATGCTTATCAGGCAGGCGGCTTTTCGGAAAAAAGAGAAGAATCAACAGAGCGGATGTCGGGCTGTAAGAGAGCGATGCCCGGCAGTTTTACGACAGAACCCAACCGGGCTGTTTGCCAAAAAGCGGTGAAGAGGGTAAGAGCCGGACCAACTCTTTACACGGGAACTTAAACAAGGTAAAATCCCACTCATAACGGGAAGTGGGTGACGGCTTTGAAAATCTATAAAGTATTGAACAACAATGCAGCAATCATAAAGGAGGATGGTCAAGAAAAAATTGTCATGGGGCCTGGTATCGCTTTTCAAAAAGGCAAAAACGATACCATTCCAAGAAACAAGGTAGAAAAAATTTTTACCATTCATGAAGAAAATGAAAAGTTTAAACAAATCCTCGAAACACTTCCGGAAGAACATATTGAAGCTGCCGAAGAGATCATCAGCTATGCGGAAGGGCGGCTGTCCGCACCGTTGAGTGATCATATCCACATCGCCCTTGTGGATCATTTGTCATTTGCGATCGAGCGAGTCCGCAAAGGATTCGTCATTCAAAATAAATTATTAAATGAAATCAAAGCGCTTTATAAAAAAGAATATGAGATCGGACTCTGGGCAATCGATTTGGTCAAAGAAAAATTGAAAGTCGAATTGCCTGATGATGAAGCGGGTTATATTGCGCTGCATATTCATACCGCAAAAATGGATGCGGAAAACATGCAGAAGACGCTTAAATACACAAACATCATCAAAGAATTGATAGAAAAAATCGAATGCTGTTTCAATCAGAAGATTGACGAAAACAGCATCTCATATCAGCGTCTTGTCACGCATCTCAGGTATGCCATCAACAGGCTGGAATCAAATGAAGCGTTTCATGTCATGGACGATGACATGCTTTATTTCATCCGGAAAAAGTATCCTGGAAGCTACCAGTGTGCGGCAGGGCTGGCGGATTACGTGAAAACTGAATATGATCTTCATCTTCCGGAATCGGAAGTCGGATATATTACGCTGCATGTCCAGCGTTTAAATGATTCCTATAGGTAATACCGCCTGATAACGCGCGATCAGGCTTTTTTTAGGTCGATTTTCACAGAAAATAAAAAAGTAGTTGACGAAAGCGTTATCACATAATAAAATGAAAGCGTATTAAAAAATAAATACCGGGGATTGTGACTGGTAAAGCAGGCAAGACCTAAAATTTGCTAGATGAATGGGGAGAATCTATCCGCCATTCGTTGGTGAATTTTAGGTCTTTTCTGCTTTTTTTTAAAAAAAAAGGAGGAGTCATCATGAATCACAAAGAAATCGCCGTACGTCTTATACAGCTTCTTGGCGGAGAAGATAATGTCATCAGTGCAGCTCATTGTGCGACAAGGCTTCGTTTGGTGATCAAGGACGAAGCGAAAATCGACCAGGAAAAGGTCGAAGAGCTGGAAGGTGTAAAAGGAGCCTTTTCGAGCTCTGGCCAATACCAGATTATTTTCGGAACAGGACTTGTTAATAAAGTGTATGAACAGTTTGCCAAAGAGCTGAATCTTGACCAAAAGGAAACGGTTCAGCACAGCGATGCCGCAAAGGGAAAAATGAATCCTTTAGCGCGATTCGCGAAAACGCTGTCAAATATTTTCGTGCCCATCATCCCGGCCATTGTTGCAAGCGGTTTATTAATGGGGCTGTTGGGGATGATGAAGGCATTTCAGTGGGTCGATCCTGATGCAGCGCTGTATAAAATGCTTGATATGTTCTCAAGCGCGGCATTTATTATCCTTCCGATCTTGATCGGTGTCAGTGCTGCGAAAGAATTTGGCAGCAATCCTTACCTGGGGGCTGTACTTGGAGGTATTTTAATTCACCCGAGCTTGTTCAATCCTTGGGGATTGGCAACTGCATCACCGGATGTGATGAACTTTTACGGGCTCAAAATCGAGATGCTGGGCTATCAAGGAACCGTTGTTCCAATTTTGCTTGCCGTGTATGTGATGAGTAAAATCGAAAAAGGCGTAAGAAAAATTGTTCCAAACGCGATCGATCTTTTAGTGACACCGTTTGTCACGATTATTTCAACGGGATTTATTGCCTTTATCGCAATCGGTCCTTTAGGAAGAATGCTTGGTACAGGGATCACGAACGTTTTAACTTATGTGTATGATCTTGCCGGACCTGTTGCCGGACTGATTTTCGGAGGAACATACTCGCTGATCGTTTTAACTGGTGTTCACCACAGTTTCCACGCGATTGAGGCCGGCCTTATCGCTGATATCGGCAGGAACTACCTGCTTCCGATCTGGTCTATGTCCAATGTCGCCCAAGGCGGGGCCGGACTTGCCGTATTCTTTTTGGCAAAGCGCGCAAAAACAAAAGAAATCGCTTTACCTGCTGCTTTCTCTTCTTTTCTCGGCATTACCGAACCTGTTATTTTCGGTGTTAACCTCCGTTACCGCAAGCCGTTTATCGCGGCAATGGCCGGTGGAGCGCTCGGTGCTGCATACGTTGTCTTTATGAATGTTGCGGCAAACGCCTACGGTTTGACGGGAATACCGATGATTGCGATTGTTGCCCCGCTTGGAATGGGCAACCTGATCCATTATTTAATCGGAATGGCGATCTCTGTGTCTGTCGCGTTTATCACAGCCTTTATCTTAGGAATTAATGAAGACGAGAAAAAGTGACGGAAGGAGGGGAAAACGATGAATCAAGATCAGGAGCTTCGTCAAAAGGCAATAAACCGGGTTGAAGAATACCGGGATATTGTAAACCTTGATCCCTATCGGCTGCATTATCACATCATGCCTCCTGTCGGACTGCTGAATGATCCGAACGGGTTCATTCAGTGGAAGGGAGTTTACCATCTTTTTTATCAGTGGATGCCTTTTAAAACGGGGCACGGTGCAAAGCTGTGGGGGCACTACTCTTCAACAGATCTCGTGAACTGGCGGCATGAAGAGATCGCCCTCACGCCGAGCGACTGGTTTGATAAAAACGGCTGTTATTCAGGAAGCGCGATCGCTGAAAATAATGTGCTCCACCTGTTTTATACGGGGAATGTCAGAGATGACGAGGGAAATAGGGAGACCTATCAATGTCTCGCCGTCTCGAAAGACGGCATCTCGTTTGAAAAACAGGGGGTTGTTGCAAGGCTTCCGAAAGGATACACGGCTCATTTCCGCGATCCGAAAGTATGGAAAAAGAGTGGCAGCTGGTACATGGTGCTCGGCGCCCAGACTGAAAAACTTGAGGGCAGAGCCGTTCTGTTTCAATCGGATAATTTGAAAGACTGGCAGTTCCTTGGCGACATCACAGGTTCAAATACAGATCAGCTCGGGGAATTCGGCTATATGTGGGAATGCCCTGACATGTTCGAACTAAACGGCAAAGACGTCTTAATTGTCTGTCCGCAAGGCCTTGAAGCAAAAGAGATGCGCTACCAAAACGTCTATCAGTCAGGTTATTTTGTCGGTGAATTGAACGAGCAGAAACCGGGTTTTACACACGGAGACTTTGAAGAGCTTGACCGCGGCTTTGATTTTTATGCGCCGCAGACGACAAAAGACGAATCAGGCCGGAGGATACTGGTTGCCTGGATGGGTGTTCCAGACCAGGATGAACAGAGCCAGCCGACGATTCAGCATCAATGGGTGCACTGTATGACATTGCCGAGGGAATTGCATTTGCAAAACGATAAAATCGTTCAAAAACCGGTCGCGGAGCTTAGAACGCTCCGCCAAAACGAAAAACGCGCAGCAATATCACTTAATCAAGGCACCGAAAAACTGGACATTGTTCAACCGGACAAAACCGAGCTTTTCATCAGCCCGCAACTTATTGAAGACAGCTTTGAGATTTCCTTCAGGGGTGCCGCGCGACTCATTTACAATAAAGCTGACGGCATCATAACTTTGGAAAGAAACAGCTATGTTGATGAAAGAACGGAAGCCAGACATTGTCGTTTGCATGAGCTCCGCGATTTAAACATCTTTTTAGACGCGTCTGCGATTGAAATCTTCGTCAATGGGGGAGAGGAAGTCTTTACGGCAAGATATTTTCCTTACCCGGGAAATAATGATGTTTGGATCGGTGCCAGAAAAGAAATCATAGTGAATGTAACATCCTGGACGGTGGCATAAAGGGTGCGGTTTGCTATTTTCTGTACAACCCCTTTATGATATGCTTTTTTTAGAGAGAGTGCAGTGAAAAAGGGGTTGTTTTTTTGGATCAAAACCAGCAGAAGTTGACAGCTGTGCGTTTGAAAAAAATGGCGGATCATATTGAGGATACGAGAGAGGAATACAATGGTTTGCTCCTTCAGATGAAGAAGCTGATCGGCGGTATTGAAGATAAAACAATTCCGGATGATGAAGAAATACAAAAGAAACTTCAAGACACTTATGAACAAATGAAAGAATATGCTCTTTTTGTGGAATCGATCGAGACTTTCTTAAGATCATCTGCAAGAACGATCAAACGCGAAAGCTAAATAAAAGCCAGCCCCTTTTAATGGGGCTGGCTTTTATTTGCCACTGAGCCGTAAAGCGGAGTGCTTCGTCGGCCCGACGTATTGATTCAAACGGAATGATTCGCGGATGGCTTCCGTAATAAATGTTTTTGCAGAATAAATGGCTTCTTTTACATTTGAACCTTTGGCGAGTTCAGCCGTAATCGCTGCGGAATAGGTGCAGCCCGCCCCGTGCGTGTATGGAGTTTCAATTCTTTCTCCTTCGATGACTTCTGCATCCCGGCCGTCAAATAATACATCTACCGCTTTTTCGTGATTCAGTTTGCCTCCTCCTGTAATGAGGACGTGTTCAGCGCCGAGGCCGTGAATGACTTTTGCCGCTTCCTTCATTTGCTCAACCGTTTTAATTTCTCCAAGTCCGCTGAGCTGGCCGGCTTCAAAAAGGTTTGGCGTAATGACCGTGGCAAGCGGAGCCAAAAGCTCTCTTAAAGCCTTTGCGTGTTCGGGATACAGCACTTCATTTGCTCCTTTACATACCATAACGGGATCAATGACGACATTTTTCATGCTGTGCTTCTTGATTGTGTCTGCCGCCAATTCAATGATATCAACGGTCGGAAGCATGCCCGTTTTCATCGCATCTACCCCGATGCCGTCCACAATCGTCGACAGCTGGGCGCGGATGACTTCTGTATCAACTGGGAATACCTGGTGATTCCAGTTGTTCTCAGGATCCATGGCGACAACAACCGTAAGGGCCGTCATTCCATAGACGTTCTTTTCTTGGAACGTTTTTAAGTCCGCCTGAATGCCGGCGCCTCCGCTTGAGTCAGAGCCGGCGATTGTCAGTGCTTTGTGCATTGTCATGTTCAGTCAATCCTCCACGATAAGAGATTCCATCCAAAGTTGGTTTATTACTTATTATAGACAGCTTTTCGCAAGATCACAATGAAATGGCTGCCGCTTTATAGTGCAGCGGTCCTCTGCCAAATTTCGTGAATGGATTGGCATAAAAAACCAAACCATCTTTTGATCCATGTGAAATTATTCGCATTATGATTTAATATGTTTAGAATGAAATAAGAAGGAGCGTATATCACAAATATGAACATATCTATCGTAGTTGTCACGCACAACCGGGTCACCGCTTTGTGCGAATTGCTTGAATCCATTACAAAACAGTCTGTTGCACCGTTTGAAGTCATTATTGTTAATGATGCCGGGGAGAGCGTCGACTTTGTTGAGCGCCTTTATTCAGACCTTCCGATCAGAGTTATCCATCTGAAAGAAAACGTGAAGCATGTAAAAGCGAGAAATATAGGGGTGAAAGAAGCTTCCGGAGATGTTATTATGCTGTGTGATGATGATGATTTTTTCACTCCGTGCCATATGGAAAGAATGTTGAATGCGCTGGAGACCGCCGATTTTGTTTATTCGGATGCTGAGATTGTGTCTTTCGAAGAAAAAGAGGATAAAAGAATTCCGACAAGCCGTTATCTTTTTGCGTATTCCTTTAACTTGGATGAAATGAGGAAGTTTTCTACATATGTTCCTTCAGGGAGTATGTACAAACGGTCTCTTCATAACGAGATCGGCTATTTTGATCCTGCTGTCCACAATTATTGGGATTGGGACTTTTTCCTGAGAGCAGCTGAGCGCTTTCGCGTGAAAAGGGTTCCTTTTGCAAGCGTCATCTATGCGTTTTCAGATCAGGGTGACAACCAATCCGGAGATCTTGGCGGAATGAGACAGTATTATTTGGATGTCTTGAGTGAAAAGCATCAGCTTGGCAAGCTTCCGACAAAGAACTTTTTCGTACTTCTCGAAGAACCTGCTATGAAAAAAAGGGAAGCGGAAAGCGAAATCGTCTGGGACGGAAAACCGGTCGCATCCAGGCTTTCCGCTGCAAGACAATTGAGTTAAGGAGGCCTGAACATTGAAACAGATTTTGAATGACAGCTGGTGGCAGCAGCTGAAGGACGAGTTTAATAAGCCTTACTATCAAGAACTGAGGGAAATGCTGAAAAGGGAGTATGCAGAGCACACCGTATATCCTGAACCGAACGATATATACAATGCTTTGCATTATACTTCCTATGAAAATGTTAAAGTCGTGATTCTCGGCCAGGATCCGTATCATGGCCCGGGGCAGGCCCATGGCTTAAGCTTTTCCGTACAACCCGGTGTCAATCCGCCGCCTTCTTTGAAAAATATCTTTATAGAATTGCAGAATGACATTGGCGCCGACATCCCTAATCACGGTTCTCTCGTCAGTTGGGCCAAGCAAGGCGTTCTGCTGCTGAACACCGTTTTGACTGTGAGACGGGGCCAGGCAAATTCGCATAAAGGAAAAGGGTGGGAACAGCTGACAGACAGTATCATAGATGTTTTAAACAAAAGAGATAAGCCGGTCGTTTTTATTCTCTGGGGCCGGCATGCCCAAATGAAAAAAGAGCGAATCGATACATCCAAGCATTTCATTATCCAGTCGCCGCATCCGAGCCCATTCTCGGCTAGAAACGGGTTTTTCGGGAGCAGACCGTTTTCAAGAGCCAATCAGTATTTGGAACAAATCGGTGATGAGCCGATTGATTGGTCCCTTCCGAATCTTTAAAATCGCGAGAACCGCTAAAATAAGCGGTTCTTCGTTTGTCTGGCTCCTATCTACCTGAGAAGTTTTTTGATGATTCGCAGCCCGTTTTTTGATGAAGGGTAACAGAATGAAATGTCAAACAGGTTTGTCTGTTTTAAAACGCTTTTCTCGTGGGAAAACGTCTTAAAGCTGTGATACCCATGGTAACTTCCGATTCCGCTTTCGCCTACGCCGCCGAAGGGGAGGTAAGGTGTGGCTGTGTGCATCAGCGTGTCATTGATGCATCCCCCGCCAAATGAAATCCGGCTGAGGATGTGCTTCTGTACCGGTTTTTCATTCGTAAACAAATAGAGCGCGAGCGGTTTAGGGCGGCTTTGAACCATTTGGATAACGTCTTCGATTGTTTCATAGCCGATGACAGGAAGGAGCGGCCCGAAAATCTCTTCCTGCATGATCGGCGATTCCCAGTCGGGTTCATCGATAATGGCCGGAGCAATTTTAAGTGCGTCTTTTTGATACGTTCCGCCTGTTACGATATTCTCGTTGTGTAAAAAGCGGAGTAACCGTTCGAAATGACGTTCGCTTATGATTTTTCCGTACGCCGGATGGCTTTCCGGCGCTTTTCCGTAAAATGTTTGGATCGATTGCTTCAGAGCGTGCAACAGCCCGCTTTTCACATCTTTGTGTACGAGCAGATAATCAGGCGCAATGCACGTCTGTCCTGCGTTTGTCAGCTTTCCGAAAACAATCCTTTGAGCTGCAAGCTTAAGATCAGCATCCTTGTGCACGATGCAGGGGCTTTTTCCGCCAAGCTCAAGTGTGACTGGAATGAGCTGTTTTGCTGCGGCTTCCATGACGACTTTGCCCACGGGAACACTGCCTGTAAAAAAGATATAGTCAAATTTTTGCCGCAAAAGCTCTTGATTTGTCTCCACCCCGCCCTCAATAACGGATACATATTCGGGGGGAAAGATTTCTTTAAGCATCTTGGATATGACGCTGGATACAGCGGGAGCAAGCTCTGACGGTTTGATGACGGCCGTATTCCCCGCAGCAAGTGCGCCGATCAGAGGCGAAACGGCAAGCTGAAACGGATAGTTCCATGGCGCGATGATCAGGACCGTGCCATAAGGCTCCGCAATGACGATGCTTTTTGAACCGATGTGCGAGACGGCCGTTTTGGCCTTTTTCGGCTTGGCCCATTTTTTTAATCGTCTGCTGATGAAGCGGATTTCTTCCAGTACAATGCCGATTTCCGTCATATAGGCTTCGTGCTCTGATTTATTAAGGTCTTTCTGAAGGGCCTCGAGTATGTCCCGTTCATATTTTTTTACAGCATTCTTAAGAATGTTGAGCTGTTCCAGACGATTTTCAACAGCGAGTGTTGCCCCGCTTAAAAAATATCGCTTTTGCTCGGTAACGGTCGTTTCGATGGAGGGTGTACGTTCTGCCATTCCCTGATTCCTTTCGCTTTTAGAAATTCGAGTGAAGTTTTTTTTCATTATGTGTGACAGCCTTTTCAGCTGTCAACTTTTAGCCGTAATAAAATCGGCGTTTTCCACCTGCGTTTGCCTGCAGATATCTTTTTTAAAAGTGCAAAAGGTGATATTTCACAGCAGGAGAGGCAATTTTTCGCAATGGATATTTGCAAAGTGCATTCGGCACGGGAGAAGTTAATTTGGTAAAATGAAATGGAAACTGAAAACGGTTTGGAGGATCGATTTGATGAACATACATATATCAAGTTTGCTGCAGAAGATGGAGGACGAATTGAAAAAAGCAAAGGAATGCAGCCAGGAAAATGAATTGAAAATGCACATCGCGGTTATCCGCTCCCTTTGCGACGTCATTGTTGAACCGCAGCAGCGGCCGTCCGTCCAGTCTTCACCCTATGTTCAAACGGCCAATAAACCATCGAGCGACCAGCTGATGCTAGAAAAAATGATGGGGAGCGCCGGTGCTGAACAATACAAAAAACAAGAGAAACAAAAGCACGAAGATGACGGCAACGGAGATTCTATTTTTGATTTCTAGGCGCCGTCGGCTGTTTTAAAAAAGAGAGGTTGATCAACTTGAAACTGCTTTTTGGGGCTTTACAATGGACGGCATTTATTATTGCGGCCGCAATCGTGGTGCCCATTGCAATCGGGCAGTCATTCGGGCTGAACCAGGCAGAGACCGCTGGGCTGGTTCAAAGCACTTTTTTCGTGCTCGGCACAACGGCTTTTATCCAATGTTTATTGGGACACCGCCTGCCGATTAATGAGAGTCCGGCCGGCCTCTGGTGGGGCGTGTACACGATTTATTCCGGTCTTACAGGGACCGTATTTGCGACTCATATTGAAACGCTTCAGGGGCTGCAGGGAGCGATGCTGCTAAGCGCGGTTTTCTTCTTTATTTTTAGTTTATTTAAAGTTATTGATAAGCTGGCTGTGATGTTTACTCCTGTTGTGACGGGCATTTATTTACTGCTGCTGGTCATCCAGCTTAGCGATCCGATCGTTAAAGGTGTCATGGGGATCGGCTACCGGAAAAACGAGGTCGATATACCCGTGTTTTTGCTGGCGGTTGTGGTCATGCTGGCTACGTTTCTGATGAGCCGGTCAAACATTCCGGTTCTCAAGCAATATTCAATTTTAATTGCGCTTTTCGGCGGCTGGGTCTTATTTGCCGTATTCGGCGTGGCGAAGGCGCCTGAGCATGCGAACCAGCTGTTCCGCCTTCCGGATATTTTTCCGTTCGGAATGCCGCTGTTTGACAGCGGATTAGTCGTTACTTCGCTATTTATTACAGTATTGTTAATCGTCAATATGCTCGCCAGCATACGGGTGGTTGAAGGAGCGGTCAGACAGTTTGAGAAGCTGGAGGAGAGGAGGCGGGCACGTCCTGCCGGATTTATCGCCTCCGTCAGCCATTTGCTGAGCGGATTGCTCGGAGCTGTAGGCACGGTGCCGATATCCGGGGCGGCCGGGTTTATTCAAACGACGAGAATGTCTTCGAAAAAACCGTTTTTGCTCGGGAGTTTGATCGTGATCGTCATCAGCTTTTTCCCGCTGGTCATGAATACTTTTGCCAGCCTGCCGTCTCCGGTCGGCTTTGCGGTGAACTTCGTCGTGTTTTCAACGATGGTCGGCCTGGCATTTGCCGAATTCGATTCTTATGAAAAGGACGAGGCAGGCCGCATCCGTTTTGTTACCGGGATTGCGCTCCTTGCCGGCGTGGGGGTCATGTTTGTACCTGAAAGTGCTTTGGAAGGAATGCATCCTGTTTTTGTTTCCATTTTAAGCAATGGGCTTGTCCTTGGAACAATTGTAGCGATTGCTGCGGAACAGATGCAGCTACGGAAAAAGAAATTTGACAATATCGTGTCATGAGATGTGTAAACGTTGAAATTAAAGGCGTGTGCGCTATGATGATAAAAGAAAGGCGGGCGATTTGATCGTGAAATTATTTTTAATTTTAGGTGCTGTCAATGCGATGCTTGCGGTTGCTTTAGGGGCGTTCGGAGCTCATGGTCTTGAGGGGAAAATTCCCGAGAAATATTTGCAAATCTGGCAGACCGGCGTCCAGTATCATATGTATCATGCGCTCGGTTTAATTGCCGTCGCGCTCATCGCGTCAAAGCTTACAGATGCGGGAAGCGTAACTGCGGCAGGTTGGCTGATGTTTGCAGGAATCGTTTTATTTTCAGGAAGTTTATATGTCCTCAGCCTTACGCAAATCAGCGTCCTCGGTGCGATTACTCCGCTGGGCGGCGTGGCGTTTATTGCCGCATGGATCATGGTTGTTGTATCAGCGGTTAAATACTTGTAGCTTACTAAAAAGCCAATCTCCTGAAAGGATTGGCTTTTTTTTATTTTAACAGGGGCTGATTCATGGTAATTTAATGTTATGAACAGGGCGAAAGACCCGGCTTTTGCATTTTGACAGAAGGGATGTGCATGGCGGAGGACCGGTCTCCGTTCAAAGATGAAAATTAAAGTGATCATTGCGGATGACAATTCATTCATAAGAGAGGGTATGAAAATCATACTGAGCACTTATGATGAATTTGAAGTGCTGGCGACGGTGGAGGATGGCTTGCAAGCGGTCGAATTTTGCCGCGGCCAAGCTGTGGATATTGCACTGCTTGATGTCCGCATGCCCAACATGGATGGAGTGGAAGCTGCGCGGCTCATTTCAGAAACGGGCGCCAAGCCTTTTATTTTAACAACGTTTGATGATGACGAATACATCGTCGCTGCCATACGGAACGGAGCAAAAGGATATTTGCTGAAAAATGCCGATCCTGAGCGAATTAGAGACGCAATTAAAAGCGTGTACAACGGCCATACTGTCATGCAGGATATCATCCTCGACAAGATTAAATCTAATTTGGCGGAGCATAAAGAAGCGGAATCCAAAATAGACGAAAGCCTGTTTACCGAACGCGAGCTCGGAATTATGGCCCTGATTGCCAGAGGGCTGTCCAATAAAGAAATATCGAAAGAACTGTTTATTTCTGAAGGTACGATTGCCAATTATATTTCCTCGATTTTGGGGAAAACAGGGCTTGAACACCGGACGCAAATCGCAATTTATTATTTAACTGGAAAAGTTAACTTTTAATCTGGGGGATCACCATGGAATTGCGGCTTTTGACCGGCAAACTGATTTTGCTGGGATTTATCATCTATCAATGCGTTTCTTCGGAAATTGACAATCTGCCGTGGCTTGTGTTCAGCATTCTTGTTTACGCCTGTATCAACCTCGGGATTGCAATTTTATCTGAAGGAAAAATAAAAAAGCTTTTTATTATTATGTCTGTCATCATTTCAATTTTTTCTTATGCCGAGGTGCACCCCCTATTTATTTTATTTCTTCCTTTTAGCCTGTATGAAGGAGCAGCTAATTTCGGGCTGCCGAAGTGGATGGTACTTGCCGCTTCAATCGTTCCGGTTTTGTTTATCAATGAAAGCATCTCAGCGGTCTACGCGTTGACAGCCGCTTTTCAATTTTTGCTGTACTGGGCGGCAAGCCAAGATGCAGCGCGGATTGAAAAGCTTGAACATCATATCGATCAAACGAGAAGAGACCTGGAGAAGGTAACAAACATGCTGCGGGAAAACAAAGAGTTTATCAGACAATCCGAATATACGTATAAGCTTGAGGAGCGGAACCGGCTTTCCCAGGAAATACACGATAAAATCGGCCATTCCATGACAGGAGCGCTGATTCAGCTCGAAGCGGCGAAGCGCGTCCTTGACATAGACAAGGAAAAAGCTTCCGAGCTCCTGCAAAACGCGATTAACATCTCCAAGGACGGGATCGAAAATATCAGATTGACGTTAAAAAGCGTCAAGCCGCCCTCAGAACAGATGGGTATCCATAGATTGAAGCTGTTTATCGATGAATGTTCGGCGCGGTATCATATGAATATTTCATTTTTGCATAAAGGCGATTTGGATGTTATTTCTCAAATTCAGTGGAAGATTATGTTTGAAAATATCACCGAAGCACTGACAAACTCGGTGAAATATGCAGAAGCGACACATGTATCCATCTATATTCATGTGCTGAATACACTCATTAAAGCCGAAGTGAAAGACAATGGAAAAGGGCGGCAGAAAATCAAGAAAGGGATGGGGATCATCGGGATGGAGGAACGGGCCGCTTCTGTTAACGGAAAGGTGATTGTTGACGGTTCGAACGGCTTCTCTGTCACCACCTTGCTGCCCAAGCATGAATGATTTCATGAATTGAATATGAATTTTCTCATGTGAAAAAGATGAAATGCTGCACTGCCGCACCATTCATCTTTTTTTTATAATGAAATCAAAATGAGGTGAGAACATGAATGTATTGGAAATCCATCATCTAACAAAAAAATTTGGCGACTTCGTTGCCGTCGACAATATATCACTCTCGATCGAAGAGGGCGAAATATTTGGATTGCTCGGCGCAAACGGGGCCGGAAAGAGCACGACCATTCACATGATCTCGAGTTTGCTGAGAAGCAATGAAGGCGAGATTTTGATTCTCGGAAAAAACATTGCGAAACACCGCAAATTCGCCAAGATGAATATCGGCATTGTCCCGCAGGATATGGCCATTTACGAGGATTTAACGGCATATGAAAATGTGAAGTTTTTCGCCGGACTCTATGGTCTCCGCGGGGCCCAATTGCGCAATCGGGTGGAAGAAGCATTGCAGTTCGTCGGTTTAAGCGATAAGCATAAAAGCTTCCCGAAAAATTTTTCAGGCGGAATGAAAAGAAGGCTCAATATCGCCTGCGCGATCGCCCACAGGCCAAAGTTGATCATCATGGATGAACCAACGGTGGGAATTGATCCGCATTCGAGAAATTATATTTTGGAATCCGTCAAAAAGTTAAATGCGATGGGCTGCACGATTATTTACACCAGCCATTATATGGAAGAAGTTGAAGAGATCTGTACGCGGATCGCCATCGTGGATCATGGAAAAATTATCGCCGAAGGAACGAAGGAGCAGCTGAAATCGATCATTACCAACACGAAAGATATTCAGGTCGTTCTTAAATCGGCGGAAAATGTCGATATCGGCGAACTGAAAACGATCAGCGGCGTGGAGGCGGCTGCTCTTGAAGACAATACGATCAAAATCAACTCGGATGCAGGTGTCAATAATTTAAACCAGATTATTGAGAAGCTGATGAAAAACGGGGCCGAGATTCGTTCATTGGAAGAAAAAGCGCCTAATTTGGAAACCGTGTTCCTGACCTTGACCGGAAGACAGTTGCGCGATTAGAAAGGGGGCCATGGTTTGAATACACTCATCATTGCGAAAAAAGAAATTGTATCGGCTTTTCGGGACAAGCGGACATTCCTTTTTATGCTGGCATTTCCGATTGTACTGATTATGATTTTAGGCACCGCGCTGACGAACGCTTTCGATCAGCAAACAGCAGCGGTCGGCGAGGTTCATGTTCTGTATAAAGACAAGGCTGACGGAGCGTTTTCGGAAGGTTTTAAAACATTCGCAAAAGAAGCGAAAACATCCGGCGTTCATTTTAAAAAAATATTGTCTGATACGGATGGAAAACAAGAAATCAAACAAGGGAACTACGATGCTTACCTTGAGATCGAAAACAGCGGCATCAAGCTTTACCAAATGGATAAAAACAGTATGAAAAACAGCATTATTCAAGGAATGCTGACCGCGTTTGCAAACCGGTACAATGCCGCACAAGAGATCATCAAAGCCGCTCCTGAGCAAGCGGGTGCCGTGCTCGGGGACATACCTGGCGACCATTATATCAAGGAGACGTCTCTCAGCTCAGACAGAAAGCCCAACTCCATGGATTATTACGCGGTTACCATGACCACTCTGATCGCGCTTTACAGTGCACTAAGCGCCAGTTATTTAATAAGGGGAGAGCGGCTTGGAAAAACAGCCGACCGGCTGATCGCGGCGCCGGTTCATAAAGGCGAGATTTTTGCCGGCAAGCTGATTGGCAATCTTGTGACAAACGGATTGTGTATTTTTGCCGTCGTCATATTCAGCAAATACGTATTTAAAGCGTACTGGGGAGATCATCTCGCCCTTGTGGCGGCCGTGCTGTTCAGCATCGTATTGTTTGCCGTATGCCTCGGCCTTGGCGTCAGTTATTTGACGAGAACGGGGGAAGCGGCAGTGGCGATCATTAACATGTTGATTCCGCTGGTTGCATTTTTCGGAGGCGCTTATTTTCCTGTCGAGGGTGCGGAAGGTGTTTTAGCTTTGATCAAAGACCTGTCTCCGCTCACATGGACGAACGAAGCTATTATGAACATTATATTTGCGGACGATCTAGCGGCGGGGCTGCCCGTAATCTTGCTGAACATCGGTTTATCCCTGTTATTTCTGCTGATTGCCGTTGTCTCATTGCAGAGAAGGGAGGGGCTGTAAGATGAAAGAAATGCTATGGCTTGTCAAAAACACACTGAATGTCACCTTCAAAAAGAAGATCAATATCTTTCTGTTCGTATGTCTGCCCTTGCTAGGCATATTCGTATCGCTTTTAACAGAGGGAAGCATGGACAAGACAGATTTGCGCGTCGGAATTATCAATCATGACGGCGGACGAATCGCCGAAGATACTAAGGATTTTTTGAAGGGGATCGAGAATGTCAACATCAGCGCGGTCAGTGAAGCAGAAGGGAAAAGTCAAATTGCGTCAGGGGAGCTTGATTGCGTCATTACGTTTGAACAAGGCTTTTCTCAAAGCGTGCAGAACGGAGAACCGGCTCATATCGCCATTGCATCTGTCAAAGGCGCTGAAATCACCGGGTTTGTGAAATCGTATGTTTATCATTATATTGATAATATTGCCGCAATCGGCAAATCGGCGCAGGGGAATGAAAAGCGTTTTGAGGAAATGTATAAAAATTACCGGAGTTCTGAAACGGGTGTCAAAACATATACGGTTGAAGACACGGCGAAAAATAGAAACATGACGGAGCGAACGGTCGGTTTTCTTCTGATGGCGATGCTTTTTTCAGCGGGAAGCTTGACCGAACTATTAGTGAAGGAAAAAGAGAATAGAACGTATTTCAGGCTTTTGACCACACCGATAACGGCAAGACAGTACGTTATGTCCAATGTGGCCGTCAGTATGTCTGTCATCGCATGCCAAATCTTTTTAACATTGATAATGGTGAAATATGTGTTCCGGATGGAGACTGGCATCTCATTTTGGGAGATGGCAGCGGTGCTGTTGATTTTTGCGCTAAGCGCGGTCGGCCTGGCGCTGATCACCGTCGTCTTTGCAAATAGCTCCAAGTCATCCGGGGTATTGCGAAATTTAATATTTATGCCGACGATCATGCTGTCCGGATGTTTTTGGCCGATTGAAATCATGCCGTCTTTCGCACAGCGTATCGCGGACTTTCTTCCGCAGCGGTGGGTGCTGGATACGCTGGCAAAATTGCAGGAGGGACAGCAGCTTCAAGATCTGTATTTGAATATCATGATCCTGTTTGCTTTCGCTGCTGTCTTTTTCCTCATCGTTATTTACAAATTCAAACGTAATAATGATGTGAGAAACTTTGCTTAATATCTATAAAAAAAGGGTTCGGTTTTAATGAAACCGAACCTTTATCTTGGGGTATATGAGGCCATTGAATACGGATAATCATAAGTGATCGGCTCATCAAACGTAATATAGTCAAGATACACCATCAGCAGCAAATAGCGTGTGCCTGTTTTTCTGTCGCTTAAAATAATGTGGTCGCGGCCGGCTGCTTCAATTTCTCCCCGAAAGACTTTCGCATTCCATTCCGGATTGTTTTCAAATGTCATATATACGGTTGCCACTTTTCCGCGATTGAGCCGCAAAATATTTTCAATGTAGGATTGCTCAAGCGGCAGCATGCCGGGGATACTCGGTGAAGTCTGCTGTGCTGAAGGCATCGGAGGGACCTGGACTCCTGCCGGCTGCGGCTGGAACAGCTGTGGGCCGGGCTGCTGATACGATTGCTGCCCCCCCGTTTGGGTGAAAGGCTGCTGTCCATGCTGCTGGTACATTTGCCCCATCTGCCCCATCTGCGGATAAGGGTTGGGCCCCATTTGCTGCCGGAAATCCGGCATTTCAAGCTCCTGAAGCGGCTGAATCTGATTTTTTTTAAATTTCATCTCGTTCCTCCTCATTTCATTGTGTCAAAGTCATGCCTACCGTCCATACATGAGGAATGATAAAGTGCTGCTATGAAGACGATCCGGCTGTAAAAGACTCAAGATGATAGATCAATATTTCCCATCCCTTTTACAGTATGAACGGGCGGGATGGAATATGACGACACATCATGTTGGAAAGAGAAAAACAAAAAGACCGCTCGTGAAAAGAGCGGTCTTTCTGCATATTAACCTGTGATCACTTCATCTTCAGGATGGCGGATCGGCGCCTTCTTCGGCTTGGCCAGCGTAAACGCCATAGTGAGAGGCCCGACGCGGCCGATAAACATCATCATCATGATAACCGCTTTGCCTGCGGTCGTTAAATCAGGTGTCAGTCCCATCGACAGGCCGACCGTTCCAAAAGCGGAAAATACTTCAAAGACGATTTCCAAAAATGGAGCATTCTCTGTGATCGTCAATATAAATAATGCGAAAAGCACGAATAAAAAACTGATCACAATGATGGCCAAAGCTCTTAAAATGGTTTTCATTTTAATCGCCCTTTTGAACACAACCGTCTCGCTTTTTCCCCTTAAAAAGGTGATCGTCGCCAAGATCATCACGATAAACGTTGTCAGTTTAATTCCGCTTCCTGTTGACGCGCTTCCGGCTCCGATAAACATCAAAACGATGGTTAACAGGAGGGACGGCGTTGTCATCTGGGCGATATCAAGCGTATTGAATCCGGCAGTTCTCGGTGTCACACCCTGGAAGTAAGCGCCCCACATTTTGTCGGCTAAAGGCAGTCCGCCGAGCGTACCTGGATTCGAGTATTCCAAAATAAAAATCAGCAAGGCGGCTGTCGTATTGATGATCAATGTTCCAACGATCATGAGCTTGGAATGCAGCGATAATGTCCGGAAGTTTCGCTTTGTCCATAAATCCAGCAGAACGGTAAAGCCGATACCCCCTGTAATGAAAAGGCCTGTGATGACAATGTTGACAATCGGGTCGCCCACATATTGAGACAAGTTGTCCGGCCACAGGGAGAACCCCGCATTGTTAAAGGCTGAAATCGTGTTAAACAAACTATGAAACAAGCCTTTTTGCAAACCGTATTCAGGAACCCATCTGATCGAAAGGATCAAAAATGCCACAAATTCTATGACAATGGTGAAAATAAACAAATGCTTGACCAGGCGGACAAGTCCGCCTAAAGAAGTCTGGTTAAATGCTTCTTGAACGAGAATCCGCTGCTGCAGGCCGATTTTTTTGCCGATCATCATGATGACGAGAACGGCAAACGTCATTAAGCCGAGTCCGCCGATTTGAATCAGGCACATAATAACTGTTTGTCCGAAAACCGTAAAATCTGCCCCTGTATCGACAACAACAAGCCCCGTTACCGTAGTTGCAGAGGTGGCCGTGAATAAAGCATCCACCCATGAGATGTAAGTAGTGGATGCGCCGGGCAGCTTCAATAAACAGGCGCCGATGGCAATGATAATCAAGAAACTGAGCGCCAGCGTCTGCGGCGGACTAATATTGATGATCTTACCTTTTACAAGATTTGAAGAAACCAATTTAGGCATTTTTTCGTTCCTTTCTTCATCCATTCAGTCAAAACATGAATGGAGAAAAAGCAAGGTGATTTCAAATTTAAACGCAGATGGTCATGTTTCAATAATGTCAATAATGTACAGCCAGATACACCGTTTGTCAACAAAAATCAGGAGAATGAAGAGAAGGAATGCGGACGGGTCTTTTGTCCTTTACTAAAGAACAGCGAAGAAAATCAAGAGGAGCAACGCCTGGTTAAATTCTATTATTTTGCATTTATTTTAAAAATATGACATGGAAAACATTTACTACCTGTTGAAAAAATGGTAGTTTTTAATAGAAATCACCAAAGTGCCGGCGCTTTGGGAAGAAGGCGTTGCTTGATGTTGCCTTTCTTGTACGCTTTCGTCATGACGAATGATGAAAAAAATGATGACTAGGGGGAATTGCTGTGTTGAAAAGAATGTATCGTTCTAAATTGTCAATCTTGGCGGTTAGTCTCGTGATGATGGTTTCGATTTTTCTGCCTTCGTTCCAGGCTAGCGCTCAAACAACCAAAACTGAATCTGTCTACCGCCCGGCTGCGAACGCTTCCTTGTATGCGACTATAACAGGTGCCAGCAAACAGGAGTGGTCGTTCTCGGATATTGAGCTGACGTATCGTCCGAATTCAATCCTGGCGCTGGGAACGGTTGAATTTACATTGCCGTCGGGATTTTCCGCAACAACGAAAGATACCGTGAACGGAAGAGCGTTGACTACAGGGCAAATTTTGAATAACGGAAAAACGGTAAGGCTGCCGCTTACAATTGATCTGTTGGGTATTGCGGAGTTTAAGCTTGTGCTGGCAAACAAAACGCTGCCTGCCGCAGGAAAGTATACATTCCGGGCGGAGAACAGAGTGCTGGGGCTCGGATCGACTTTCTATGCCGAATCTTCAATCGAGGTGCAAAAAAGGGCGACTCCGCCTACACAGCCGTGTAACTGCAAGTAATAGGAAAAAAAGCTCCAAAGACCGAGGTCTTTGGAGCTTTTTATCATTACACATGCAAAAATGCAGGCAGCTGTTCATTTGCGAGGCGGTTGCCGACAAAGAATGAACCGAATTCACCGTACCGGGCGCTTACTTCATCGAAGCGCATTTCATAGACGAGCTTTTTGAACTGGAGCACATCATCTGAAAAGAGCGTGACACCCCACTCATAATCGTCAAATCCGATTGAGCCGGTAATAATCTGTTTCACTTTGCCCGCATAGCCGCGGCCGATCATCCCGTGGCTGCGCATCAAGCTTCTTCTCTCTTCCATAGACAGCATGTACCAGTTGTCATCGCCCGATCTTCTTTTATCCATCGGATAGAAGCAGACATATTTGGCGTTCGGGAGCTCAGGGTACAGGCGCGCACGCACTTGCGGATTTTCGTAAGGGTCTCCCTCGCCGCTTCCCATATAGTTGCTCAGCTCGACAACGGATACGTATGAATAAGCAGGTATCGTGTATTCAGCGAGTTTGGATTTATTGAACTCAAGTTCAATTTGATTTAATTCCTCCATCGTAGGACGCAAAATCATCAGCATGAAGTCCGCTTTTTGGCCGACGATGCTGTATAGCGTGTGGCTTCCGTTTCCTTCTTTTTGAGCAGCTCCCCATTTTTCGAGAAGACCTGTAAATTCGCTAATAATGATCTGGCGCTCATCGCTTGAAAGCATTTTCCATGCGGACCAGTCCATTGTCCGGAAATCGTGAAGGGCATACCAGCCGTCAAGCGTTTGGGCGGCTTCGTTCGTTTTTTGCTGTTCGCTCATTTTGCAATCACTCCCAATTTGTATGTACTTGCCTTCATCATATCATAGTTTGCCGCGTTTTATCCGTTTAGAAGATTTGAACAAAGGTGACGATCTGTCGTATAACTGGGAAAGGCTGTTATATACTAATAGAAGTGTTTAAACCCTGCCGCACTTAAATTAATTTAAAAAAAGCGTTTAAAAAGTGAAAGCATTATAATAAAATACAGAAGGATTGAATTTATATCACAAAAGAGTATGCTTAATAGAGAAATGAAGTATTTGTGACACTTTCAAGGAGGGTATATAGTGGCAGATCTATTTACAACAGTGCAGGAAAAAGTAGCAGGAAAAGGAGTTAAAATCGTATTTCCGGAAGGTATGGACGAGCGCATTCTCAAAGCTGTCAACGATTTGGCCGGAAACAACGTATTAAAGCCGATCCTTGTGGGAAACGAGCAGGAAATCAAAGATAAAGCGAACGGGTTGAATTTGACGCTGGATGGCGTTGACATATACGATCCTCATACATACGAAGGAATGGAAGACCTTGTTCAGGCTTTCGTTGAACGCCGCAAAGGAAAAGCGACGGAAGAACAGGCCCGCCAAATCCTTTTAGATGAGAACTATTTTGGAACGATGCTTGTTTATAAAGGGCTTGCCGACGGTCTTGTCAGCGGTGCGGCTCATTCAACAGCGGATACGGTTCGCCCTGCGCTGCAAATTATTAAAACAAAAGAAGGCGTGAAGAAAACTTCCGGCGTGTTTATCATGGCGCGCGGCGATGAGCAGTATGTATTTGCAGACTGTGCGATCAATATTGCGCCTGACAGTCAGGACCTTGCGGAAATTGCAATCGAAAGTGCGAACACAGCGAAAATGTTCAACATTGACCCTCGTGTCGCCATGCTCAGCTTTTCAACAAAAGGCTCTGCAAAATCAGACGAAACTGAAAAGGTAGCCAATGCGGTTGCGATCGCCAAAGAAAAAGCGCCTGAGCTTACACTGGACGGCGAATTCCAATTTGATGCGGCATTCGTTCCATCTGTCGCCGAGAAAAAAGCGCCGGACTCCGTCATTAAAGGTGATGCAAACGTATTTGTTTTCCCAAGCCTTGAAGCGGGGAACATCGGCTATAAAATCGCTCAGCGCCTCGGCAACTTCGAAGCGGTCGGTCCGATTCTGCAAGGGCTGAACATGCCTGTAAACGACCTCTCCAGAGGATGCAACGCTGAAGACGTTTATAATCTTGCGCTGATTACGGCAGTTCAAGCGCTGTAATTTGTTTTTGAAAAAGGTGAACCTGAAGAGGTTCGCCTTTTTTTATGCTTCAATCGCTACATTCAGCAGAGATTCCGCCCCTTTCCGACCGGGATCGAGAGGCGGCCACTGACAAAGGTCAAAAGGAAAATCGGAACCCGGAACAAGGCGGTCTTCTCCGATGAGCTTCTTTAAATATGCCGCACTTTCTTTCTCCCACAGCACGCTGTCAAACCAAAACTTCCGCAAATATTCGCGCGGCGGCGCCGAAAGCGATGAAGAAACGCCGGCCCATTTGTCATATCCTTTGTCCAGTCTTCCGATCTGATAGGGCAAAAAGCCGCCGCCGTGCGCCAGCAGAATTTTCACATTGCGAAAACGGTCTGTAAACCCGCTTAACAAAAGATCAGCGGCGCAAATTGTCGTTTCCCACGGAACGCCGATCAAATTTGGCAGCATCCTGCGGCGAAGCCGCGGATCTTCAGAAAGGAGCGGATGGATAAAGATAATCGCTTTTCTTCTGTCAGCCGTTTCCCAAAACGGTGTAAATGCTTCGTCTGAGAGAAGCATTTGCGAAGCGCCGGGGCCGATAATCGCTCCTTTAAGGCCGTTGTTCATCGCTTCATTCAGGCGCTCGCTCGCCTTTAAAGGGCTGTTCAGCGGGACGGTGCCGAGGCCTGAAAGGCGGCCGTCGTGTTTTTTAACCCATCCGGCAAGCGCTTTGTTGTATACAAAGGACAATTCGTCTGTGATTTCTTCGGCGAGATCGTAAAGGAAAAGCTGGGGAACCGGCGATACCAATGAGTGTGAGACGCCGGCTTCCTGCTGGGCTTCCAAATATAAAGCTTCCTGGTAGAACAGCTCTTTTAATTCAAAGCCCCATTTGTGATTGACCGTCAAAAACTCCGCTTGGCGGCCATCCTTTTTTTCGCGGACGGCGTGGACCTTCTTTTCATTGTCGTCCAGCCAAAGCAGCACATCGTGCGGTATAAAGTGCGTGTGAAGATCATACAAAGCCGATTCCCCCAATTTTTATATTCGTTTCCAGTACCCGATTCTTTCGGAAATATCCCGGGCCGCTTTTTTCACTTGGTATACGATTTTCGCCTGCCGGGCCTTTATGCGTTCTGCCGGACCTACGACACTGACGGCGTACAACACTCGTCCCGCGTGGTTTCTGACGGGAGCTGAGATGGAAGTGACACCATCAATGAATTCCCCGCAACTGACGTCAAACCCGTTTTCTTTAACGGTTTTCAGCGCCTCCCTCAATTTGTCCTCGTCTGTAATCGTTTGTTTTGTACAGCTTTTCAAGCCTTCCTTCACATACTCATCCAATATGCCGTCTTCGTCAAAGGCGAGAAGCACCTTGCCCGAGCTTGTGCAATGCATCGGGTTTTGCCGCCCGATATATGAGAGAAGTTCGACAGGGCGGGGGCATTCCGTCCGATTGAGATAAACGACGCTTAGATCGCGTCGCATCGCAATATGCGACGTTTCGCCGGTCTCTTCTGTCAGCCGTTTGAGGACCGGCTGGGATTCGCGGTTGATTTCAAGAGTGGAGTTGACAATGGTGTTTAACTTCAGAACCGATAAGCCGAGCTTGTATCTTCTGGATTCCGGGTCCTTCATGACAAACCCTTCGCTTTCCAATGTAGTCAAAAGGCGCGATACTGTGCTTTTTCCGAGGCCGAGCGATGAGGCGAGTTCGGTTAGTTTCTTTTCCGGTGTCTCTAATGTAAACGATTGAAGCAGACGAAGTGCATTTTTTACTGAACCGAGCAGCTGGTGGTCCTTTGTCTCAACAGTCATAGGTTCCTCAACTCTCTCCCTTGTTTTCGTTGCCTTTTATTCCATAATATAACATGATTTAAAAAATAAAAAAGCGGAAAATATCAAATTTTCGGAAAAAATGTCTGATTTGTTCCGCATAGAGGAACATTGCTGTTTTCTTGTCGTTTAAAATCATTTAACTTAATGGAAAGGATTTGAAAAGGAGGATGTTTGTAGAATATGAATGTTCAGACCCCATCGGCAAAACTCGTAAAACCTTTTGACTGTCAGCACTACATAAACGGCAGGTACTTTCCTTCAGAGAACGGCAGTACGTTTGACAATATCAATCCGGCTACACAGGAAATCATCGGGAGCGTTGCGGAAGGAGGCAAAAAAGAGGTCGATCTTGCAGTCGCGGCCGCAAGGCGTGCTTTAAACGGACGCTGGAAAAACATGACCGCTGACGAAAGGATTCGGATCATCAGAAAGGTCGGCGACATCATACTTGAGCGTAAAGACGAACTGGCAAGGCTCGAGACATTGGATACGGGGAAGCCGCTTTCGCTCTCAAGTAATTTAGATATTCCGCGGGCTGCTTTCAACTTTCATTTTTTTGCGGATTTTATGAGAGGAGCCGGAACAGAAGCTTATCAAACTGACGATCTTGCAATCAATTATGCGATCCGCCGTCCGGTCGGCGTCGTCGGGCTGATCAATCCGTGGAACTTGCCGCTGCTTTTGCTGACGTGGAAATTGGCGCCTTGTCTGGCGGCGGGAAATACAGCCGTCATCAAACCGGCTGAACTGACGCCGCTGACAGCCACGCTCCTCGGGGAAATCTGCCATGATGCAGGAATGCCTGACGGAGTCGTCAACATCGTCCACGGGTTTGGGCCTGATTCCGCCGGCGCTGCGCTTTCTGAGCATCCCGATGTTGATGCGATATCTTTCACGGGAGAAACGACAACCGGCAAAATCATTATGGAAGCTGCTTCGAAAACATTAAAGAAACTTTCCTTTGAATTGGGAGGAAAGAACCCGAATATTATTTTTGCCGATGCCGACATGGAGGAAGCCGTCAGCATCTCATTGAAATCGAGTTTCGTCAACCAGGGCGAAGTATGTATGAGCGGCTCCCGCATCTATGTCGAGCGGGAAGCGTATGACGAATTTCTGAACAAGTTCGTTGAGAAAACGAAAGAGCTCAAAGTCGGCGATCCTTTTGATCCGGATACGAATATCGGCGCCTTAATTTCTTCTGAACACACCGAGCGTGTGATGAACTACATCGAATTGGCCAAACGGGAAGGCGGCGTTATTTTAACCGGAGGAAAACGCCCTGAAGGACAGGAATCCGGCTGCTTTCTTGAACCGACGATTATCACCGGACTTTCCCGCAATTCCAGGCTCATCAAAGAAGAAATCTTCGGGCCGGTCGTGACGGTGATTCCGTTCGACGAAGAGGAGGAAGTTATTGCACAGGCTAATGATACACATTACGGATTAAGCGCGACCGTATGGACGAACGACCTCCGCCGGGCGCACCGCGTAGCCGGGCAAATCGAATCGGGCATGGTATGGGTCAACAGCTGGTTTCTCCGCGATCTTCGGACACCGTTTGGCGGCATGAAACAGAGCGGGCTCGGACGAGAAGGAGGCATTCACAGCCTCGAATTCTTCAGCGAATTAACCAATATTTGCATCAAGCTGTAAAAGGAGGAAAACGGATGAATGCCACAGCATTGAAGGATACGGCGCGCCTCTTGTATCTTGCTGAAACAGAGAAGCGCGAGGTTGAAAGAATCACAAAGGACTACCCGGAGCTGACCGTCGAAGAGGCGTATGCGATTCAAGAAGAACTGATTCAACTGAAATTATGGGATGGCAACGGCATTATCGGTCCGAAAATGGGCCTGACAAGCCGGGCGAAAATGGAGCAGATGAACGTCGAGGAGCCGATCTACGGTTATATTTTTGAAGATATGATCGTACCAAACGGCGGAAGCATCCGGATGAACGAGCTGATTCACCCGAAGGTTGAAGCCGAGATTGCTTTTGTGCTTGGAAAGGATATTGAAGGGCCGGGTGTTACAAAGGAGAAGGTCCTTGAAGCCGTTGCTGAATTGATTCCCGTTCTTGAAGTGATTGACAGCCGTTATGAAAACTTCTCATTTACCCTGCCTGATGTCATTGCGGACAATGCGTCATCTTCAAGGGTGGTGTTAGGTGAAAAAGTGAAGATGCCGGACCATTTCAAGCTTGATGAAGCAAAAGTCTCTTTAGTGATAAACGGCGAGGTCAAAGAGCAGGGCACTGGTGCAGCAGTTGTCGGACATCCCGCAAATTCGGCGGCCATGCTCGCCAATATGCTCTCCAGGAAGAAACAAAAGCTTGCGGCCGGAAGCATCATTTTAACGGGCGGTGTAACGGGAGCTGTCATGCTGCAGCCGGGCGACCGCGTTTCAGCACAAGTAGAAGGACTGGGAGATGTATCATTTTCAGTCCAATCATAACCTGAGGTGATCATATGCCGATCGTTCATATTCAATTATTAGAAGGCCGGCCGCCTGAAAAGGTCGAGGAAGTCATTCAAAAAGTGACGGAAACGTTGAGCGCCACCCTTGATGCTCCGAGGGAAAACGTCCGTGTTCTTGTCACCGAAATTCCTAAAAGCCACTGGGGCATAGGCGGAACACCGGTTTCAAAATTAAGACCTTAAAGAAGGCGACGGGAGGAATCTACATGTCAATCGAATTGGCGGCGCTTGTTCCGCATACACCGAGGATGTGCTTTGAAGATAAAACCCCTGACTTTCAAAAAGAGCTGGTCAAAGGGATGAAGCGGCTCTCCGGGATCATCGAAAGAATTCAGCCTGATGCCGTTGTCTTGATTTCCTGTCACTGGACGTCAAGCTTCGATCATCTGATCGATGCGGCTCCCGATCATCAAGGCGTTTTAACAGCTTTGGAGTGCCCGAATTTAATTTCCGATGTTCCGTATTCTTACCCCGGGGACACGGAATTGGCGCTGCAGTTGGCCGAAGCCGGCGCAAAAGAGGGGCTTTCCGTCATTCCTATCAACGATCCCGCCTACTGCTGGGACTACGGGACGGTTGTTCCGCTGCGCTATCTCGTTCCAAAAGGGGATATTCCGGTCATCGATTTATCGGTTACATTGGCGGCGAACCTGGAAGAAACGTATTTGTGGGGCCGGATTGCCGGAAGAGTACTGAAGGAAAGCAGAAAGAAAATCGTGTTCATCAGCAGCGGGGCACTCAGCCACCATTTGGTGAGAGGGCCCGAATGCATGCCGACTTTGGCCGAACAGGCCCTCGATGCTCAATTTTTAACCTATTTAACAGACAACGATCTTATATCTGCTCAGCAGATGCTGCCTCAATATGCTAAAAATGCCGGACTTGAAGCTGGCGGCCGTCACATTGCAATGCTTTTGGGCGTGCTTGAAGACGGATGTAAAAGCACGTTTTACGGATACGGCCAGTCTTCCGGGAGCTCCAATGTCGTCATGGCATTCGAACCTGCGGGGCAAAAAGCTCGCACGCACGCTTTCAATGAAAAAGACACCGTACGTTAAGCTGTTTTCATAATACGATTAGAATCGTGGAGGGAAACATGAAAAATCGTTCAGTTCATCCAGCAGAAATCATGGCGGCCAGCAAATTCAACAAAGTGCATCTGACTGTTTTCCTATGGTGTTTTTTCGCCATCGCCTTTGACGGTTATGATATTGCGATGTACGGCGTCAGCTTGCCGTGGCTGATGGAGGAATGGAGCCTTACCGCCATTCAAGCCGGAGCGATCGGCAGCTATACATTGATCGGTATGATGCTCGGCGCACTTATTTTTTCACCGCTCGCAGATCAATACGGCCGCAAAAAGGTGTTAGGCTTCTGTATTTTTCTGTTCAGCCTGTTTACGGCATTGGCCGGGCTGATCGATTCTCCGCTTTTGTTTACGATCATGCGGTTTCTTGCTGCTCTTGGAATGGGCGGGTTGATGCCAAATGCGATTTCGCTGATGACCGAATATTCGCCGAAAAAAAACAGAGCGGTGATCGTAGCCGCCATGTATTGCGGCTATTCCGCAGGCGGTGTGCTGGCGTCTCTCGTCGGCATGTTCGCCGTGCCCGGGACAAGCTGGAGAGTGCTGTATCTGATCGGAGCCGTGCCGCTCTTTGTGCTCCCGTTTTTTTTCAGCCGGTTCCCCGAATCTCTGTCATTTTACGTTTTGAAGAAGAAGACGAAAGCGTTGGCTGAGATTCTCAATCAGGTGCATCCGGCGGGACGGTACAGGGAAGACGACAATTATCAAATTTCGGTGATTGCGAAAGAAAAGAAGGGCTTTCCAGTTAAAAAACTGTTCGAACAAAAACGTGCAGCGAGCACATTCGCATTCTGGCTTTCCGTTTTCAGCTGCCTTCTCATGGTCTACGGCTTAAATACATGGCTTCCGAAAATGATGCAGGAGTCAGGTTACGGGCTGTCGTCAAGCTTGTCATTTAATCTGGCGCTGTGCAGCGGACAAGCCGCAGGAGCGGTACTCGGCGGATATTTGGCAGATAAGGCCGGCCATAAAAAAGTGCTTGCGGCGATGTATGTCATCGGGGCCTTTTGTTTTGCAGCGTTTGGAATGACGATGAACGCCGTTCTTCTGTACTTGCTGATTGCTTTAGGCGGAGCATGCACTGTCGGAGCGCAAAATATCGCCAATCCTTATATTTCAGAATATTATCCGAAAGAAATCAGAGCGACCGGAATCGGCTGGGCGCTCGGGGTCGGCAGACTCGGAGCGATCATTGCTCCTTCGCTGTTTGCATTGATTCTTGCTGCTGGGATGGAGCCGAAGCAGGCTTTCATGGTGTTCGCGATCCCGAGTGTTTTTGCTGCGCTTGGCATCATGCTCGTCCAAGAGAAGCATGCTTCATTTGATTTTGTCTCTAAATCGGAAAGCGCCGAGTTTACGTTAGAAGCCACATCAAAACATGGATAAAGGGAGGAAACCATTTTGCGGACACAAGTGGGAATTATCGGAGCGGGGCCTGCCGGGCTTATGCTCGCAAACCTGCTCCAACGCCGGGGAATCGAAGCGGTCGTGATCGAATCCCGCTCGCGAAAGGAGATTGAAGAAACCATCCGTGCAGGCGTTCTTGAACAGATGACGGTAGATTTGCTAAATGAAACAGGCGCCGGTGAACGGATGATGAAAACAGCCATGTTTCATCAAGGGATTGAGATCCGCTTTGGCGGCAAGCGGCACAGAATTGATATGCACAAGCTGACGGGAGGAAAGTACATTGCCATCTATCCCCAGCATGAAGTGATCAAAGATTTAATCGACGTCCGTCTGCAATCGGGAGGGCGCATCGTTTTCAATGTGTCTGGCGTCCGCCTGTCAAATATTGATACAGAAGCGCCCGTCATCACTTATCAGACTGAAAACGGCGATACAGAAGAACTGACCTGCGATTTCATTGCGGGGTGCGACGGATTTCATGGGCCGAGCAGACAAAGCATTCCGAGGGAGATCCGCAAAGAGTACGAAAAGGTGTACCCATACGGATGGCTCGGCATATTGGCTGAAGCCCCTCCGTCCTCGTCTGAACTTGTGTATGCCCATCATGAGGACGGGTTTGCCCTCGTCAGCACGAGGACTCCGGAAATCCAGCGGCTTTACCTGCAAGTCAGCCCTTCAGATTCAATCGGGAACTGGCCGGACGAAAGGATATGGGAGAAGCTTCATTTAAGGCTGTCGGCCGATGACGGATGGAAGCTGACTGAAGGCCCTGTGATTCAAAAGAACATTGTCTCGATGAGAAGCTTTATATGCGATCCAATGCAATACGGCAGACTGTATTTAGCGGGGGATGCCGCGCATATTGTACCGCCGACCGGTGCGAAAGGCCTGAATCTTGCGATGGCGGATGTCCAACGGCTTGCGTGGGCGCTCGAAGACTATTACGAAGCCGGCAAAACCGAGCGGCTGGACCGCTATTCTGAGGCTTGCCTCCGTCGCGTCTGGAAAGCGGAGCGCTTTTCCTGGTATATGACATCCCTGCTGCACCGTCATCACGGCTACACGCCATTTGACTACCAAATTCAATTGGCTGAGCTTGACCATGTCACAACCTCAACAGCGGCCGCTCAAAGTCTTGCCGAAAATTACGTCGGGCTGCCGCTCGAATTCGGAGAACCGTCTTTAAGCGTCACATGAATGAAGGAGAAGCGCCGGAGATAAGAAAAATCCCACATCATGTTTTCGTAAATGGTATAATAGATGTTGGCTGAAATGCATAACGAAAGGGTTTACAATATATATGGCAAAGCAACCGATTGATCTACTCATCCAGCCGAAATGGAGAATTATTGACCAATCCAGCCTCGGCCCATATTTTGATGCAAAACAATCATTTGCGATAGATGATACGCTGTGCGCTTCTGTCGGAAAGGGTTTGTCTCCGGCGACGGCGCGTTCCTGGGTGCACCATGACACGATCGTGCTCGGAATTCAGGATACAAGGCTTCCTTATTTACAAGACGGGATTTCATTGCTTGAAGAAGCGGGCTATCAAGTCATCGTTCGCAATTCCGGCGGACTGGCCGTCGTTTTGGACAGCGGGGTTTTAAACGTTTCGCTGATTTTTCAGGATAAGAAAAACGGAATTGATATCGACCGGGGCTATGAAGCGATGTTTGAGCTCGTTAAGCGAATGCTGTCATCCTATGACGCAGCAATCGAAGCCTATGAAATCAAAGGCTCTTACTGTCCGGGGAGCTTTGATTTGAGCATCGGGGGAAGGAAGTTTGCGGGAATTTCCCAGAGGCGGCTGAGAGGCGGAGTGGCTGTTCAAATTTATTTATGCGCTGATCAAAGCGGAAGCGGTCGCGCTGAGCTGATCAAACGTTTCTACGACACCGCATTGAAAGACATGCGCGGGAAAACAAAAGCCGTTTATCCCGATATTCGCCCGGAAACGATGGCTTCGCTCTCTGAGCTTCTCAATGAAGACATCTCGGTGCAGGACTTAATGCTCTTGCTTCTGACACAGCTGAAAGAGCTGGGCGGGGAGATTTATCAAGGCCCCCTCACGCCCGCAGAAGAAGAAGCCTATGAAAAAAACCTCGTCCGTATGATTGAGCGGAATGAAAAAGTTTTTGGATAGAAGAAGAGCCTCTGCGCTCCCGTTATATTCGTTGCCAGGCATGCTTAAAGCGGCGAAAAACCGCGGCTGCCTCTAGCGGATTGAGAAAATGCTTCATAGACGGCAAAATCCTAAAACGGTTGAACGTTTCAGGATTTTGTCACACTTCACCGCTTCCGAAGCGGTTTTTTTATGCTGCGCTCAAAGCGCTTTTTCGTTTTACATATGTTTTGATGAGAAGATAAGCCGCCAAAGCGATGATATACGCCAAACTGACGGCCATTAAAATTACGGTTGCCGGCGTATGCTTGGCCGCGTAGACGAAAAAATCAAGCTGGGAAATATCGTGTGCGTATTTTATGGAGTCCTCTCCATAGAGCAGTTTTGTAAACTTGGCTGTATATTTCCACTCCCACGGCACCTTTAAAAGCTCGCTGCCTTGATACCAGCTTGCCAATGCAGAAAACAAAAACAAAAGGGCTGCCGTGCCTAACTGAACCGCATATAAAACAAACTTCATCGAATACCCCGCCTTATAAATTGCTATCCCTATTATGAAATTTTTGTCATATGAAAGCAAGCCGCAGAGGTAAAAAATACCCCCTTTTTTCAAGAAAGGGGTATCAGCGTATCGGCAAATTTTTATGTTTCAGTTCTGTCTCTTTGCCGCACCCTCTGAAAGCGCTATTCAGCCATTTTTTCTAAATTGCCGTTCCGGTCCATTTTGAAGGCGGGCGCAGCGTGTTCGTCTTCTTCGAATAAAACTAGTTTTCTTGCACGGTTCATAATTTTTACGAGCGTTTCGTAGTCTTCCTGGATGGTCGACTGGTCTTTTTCCAGCTTTTTGACTTCAGCTTCAAGCTTTTCAACTTTTTTCGTCAGCTCTTCATTTTCCTGTTTTAAGCGGTCATTTTCCATTTTTAAAGCGGCAGTCTGTGCTTCGTTTCCTGTGTAGTTTTGCAGGAAGCGGATCACATCATCGATCGTCATGTCTTTCGATGAATCGGCTGAATGGCCTGCCTGCGGCTGGTTTGGCGATAGAAGGTGCGATAAACTAGCTAACTCTTCTTTAAAGCTCTCATCAACATAAGGCAGATGCTCGCTGGCGATCGGCTGCTGTTCGCTTGAATCGGCGGTTGCTTTCTGCTGCTCAATGACGCTTTCTGCAGGCGGTTCAGCCTCTGTTTCGACAGGCGGCTTGTATAATAAGCGTTTTTTCGCCGGCTGGCCGTTTCCAAGGGCGCGCATTCTTTGCTTCCTTTGTTTTTTAGCCAGCTGCAATGCTTTTTCGTATTGGTGGCGGACAACCGCGTTCCATCTAAAACCGCAGGCGGCTGATGTCCTGTTCAGTCTGTCTCCGACTTCCTCGAAGGCGTTCAGCTGTGTGCTGCCTTCTCTGACATGCCGCAATACCGTTTCAGCAAGCAGTAAATCATTCTCTTCAGACCAAGCGTCTTGTCTTTGTTTCATCACTTCTCAACTCCCATTGTCAGTATTGGTATTAGATTGTCCATTTTGGAAAATATTTATACAAGTTTGCTAAAAGAATAGGAACTGATTTTTTTAGCGCGATCCTTGCAGGAATGAAAGAATCCTTGTAAAATGAAGGATGGTGTCATTTTTTATCAAAGTTCGGCACGGTTGAATGCCTTTCATAAAGACAGATGAACAAAACGAAAGGAAGCGTATGAAATGGCTAATGAATTTCGAGTATGCGACGATTGTCAGGCCACTAATTTAAAGACGCTTTTGCCCCGTCTGAAAGAAATCGATCCGGATGCAAAAGTGGAAATCGGCTGCCAGTCTTACTGCGGGCCGGGACGAAAAAAATCGTTCGCGTTTGTCAATAATCGTCCGCTGTCAGCTCCTGATGAAGACGAGCTGATCGAAAAAGTGAAAAAGAAACTCAAAAAATAACCGCCTCCCTAACGGGTCAGGCGTTTTTGCTTGTTTGCCGGCTTTTTTGCAGTCTGGAACAAATAGCCGGGTAAATTCAAGGATGTTTTCAAAAAAGCAGACTCGATATAATAGAAACAGACCTAAAAGAAAACAAGCAGATCGGGCAATACTTACAATATACATTTAGTTCTCCGAAGAAAAAGAGACGGATGGGCAGCGATCAGTTTGCCTCACGTTTGAAAAAAAGAGGGACAAAAATGGCGTATCCAAACGGAAAATTATCAGAAGAAAAAGTGTTTAAAGATCCTGTTCACCGCTATGTCCATGTACGGGACAAGCTGATATGGGACTTGATCGGAACCCGTGAATTTCAGAGACTGCGCAGAATCAAACAGCTTGGAACGACCTATTTGACGTTTCACGGAGCCGAACACAGCCGTTTCAACCATTCTCTCGGCGTCTATGAAATTGTCAGAAGAATGGTTGATGACGTTTTTAAAGGCAGGGAGGAATGGGATGACAGCGAGCGTGATCTGTGCCTTTGCGCCGCATTGCTGCACGATTTGGGGCACGGCCCGTTTTCCCATTCGTTTGAAAAGGTCTTCCGGCTTGATCATGAAGATTTTACGAGAGCGATCATTTTAGGCGATACAGAAGTTAACCAGGTGTTAAACAAGGTGAGCCCGACGTTTGCAAAGGATGTCGCTGAGGTCATCGCGAAAACCTATCAGAACAAGCAGGTCGTCAGCCTGATCTCAAGCCAGATTGACGCTGACCGCATGGACTATCTTCAGAGAGACGCCTATTATACCGGCGTCAGCTACGGCCATTTCGATATGGAGCGGATCCTCCGCGTGATGCGGCCGCGCGAAGACCAAATCGTGATTAAGCAAAGCGGAATGCATGCCGTTGAGGATTATATTATGAGCCGGTACCAGATGTACTGGCAGGTCTATTTCCATCCTGTGACAAGAAGCGCGGAAGTGATTTTGACGAAGATTCTTCACCGTGCAAAGCAGCTTCATGAGGAAGGCTATGTTTTCACGCATGCGCCTGTGCATTTTTATTCTATTTTTGAAGGCAATGTCACATTGGAAGATTATTTGAGTCTTGATGAAGCAATCATTCTTTATTATTTTCAGGCCTGGGAAAAAGAAGAGGATGAAGTTTTGTCTGATTTATGCCGCCGTTTTATCAACCGCAGGCTGTTCCAGTATGCGGAATTCAATCCGAATGAGGAAATGGCGACTTACTTTGAACTGACCGCCTTGTTTAAAGAATCAGGGATTGATCCCGATTATTATCTTGTGGTGGATTCGTCCTCAGACCTTCCTTATGATTTCTACAGACCGGGGGAAGAAGAGGAGCGCCTCCCGATTCAATTGCTGACGCACAACGGCCAGATTAAGGAGCTGTCGCGGCAGTCCGATATTGTCGATGCGATATCAGGCAAGCGGAGAACGGACCATAAGCTGTATTTCCCGCTCGATTTAATCGAAGGATTGCCTGACGGCCGTCATGCGAAAAGAATGAAAGAATTGCTCGGACTGATATAGAAAGAAAAGGATGAAGGAGATGGCGGAGATTTGTTAAAAGAACATGCAAAGCTGATGAAGGTCTTCTCGGATTCGGGGGAGATTGTCGGGCGGAAAAAGCTGCAGAAAATCATTTATATCGCAAAGAAATTGGAGCTTCCCTTTTATGAAAAATATGATTTTCATTTTTACGGGCCCTATTCAGAGGAGCTGACGCTTCAAGTCGAAGAACTTTGCAATCTCGGATTTCTTCATGAAGTCAAAGAAAAAAAAGGCGGCTATTATCAATACCGCTATTCGCCCACTGAAGCGGGAACGCAGTTTTTGAGCCAGTGTGAGCTTGATATGCGGGATATTAAAGCCTATATAGACGACGTGAACGGCCAGTCATCGCGCTTTTTGGAACTGGTGTCGACGATTCTGTATTTTGAAGGACTGGAGCAGGAAGAGATCAGAGAAAAAGTGTTTACCGTAAAAAGCAAGCAGCGGTATACGGACGAAGAATTCGATGAAGCCGTCGCTTACATAAAAAAGCTCAGAGACCTTTGTTCATAAGCCTGCCGGAAAACGGTAGGTTTTTTGTTTTGTTTTATTGTAAACATTTTGGAATTTTTGTGGGGAAATAGAAAGGAGCAGTAAACAGAACGCGTGTAATATTTCCTCTTTTTGGATGAATTGAAGGAATTTTTAGATAACTAGCAGAATCTTTCATTCGTTCAAAAAAAGGAGGGAATTAGCAGTGAAAAAGCGTTCTATATTCTTATCTCTATTACTTTCCGTCAGTCTCATCCCCGGTTTGACGGCAGGCGCCGCCAAGGTTGAAGGGCACGATCATGAACACGGCCATGAAGTAAAAGGAACTCATATCGATTCTTTGCCTAAGGCGAAAGACTTTAAAGACTTGAAAGGAAAAGTTCAAATAGAAAGAACGGTCAATACGAAAATATTGGATGAGAAAGGAAATGTGACGGGAACAAAAACGTTTAAAAAGAATACGAGCAAAGGGACATTTTCAACCCAGGCAGGCACGGGCAGTCAGAAAGTGAGCGTCCTGGCCGTGGCTGACGCTCAGTATCGCGCGAAATACAGCGATTGGCAGACGAGAATCGTCCAAATTATTGAGCAGGCGGATGTCATGTTCAACAGGGACCACGATATTGATTTTGTCGTCGAAGCCGTGGCGCCTTGGACTTCTTCAGGCAGCAACAGCTCTCAAATTCTATCAAACCTTCAGAGCAATTTCAGCGGGCGCAGCTATAAATTTGTCGTCGGATTTACGGCGAACAGCAATTTTGACGCCGGCGGCATCGCATACGTATACAACAGCAAGCCGAACGGCAGCGCCTTCAGCGTAAACCTCGACCAGGGAACGGCCAACACGGCAAAAGCGGCGACCCACGAATTTTCCCATAACTTCGGCTTGAACCACGATGCGCAAGGAAGCGGAATCCGCTGCATTATGAACTACGACTACGCCTACACGGTCGATGTCTGGGATTCGGCTCACAATAGCCAGATCACAAGAAATAAAGCTTGGTATAAATAATAAAAACGGCGTCCCGCATGTAAGCGGCAGACGCCGTTTTTATTACATATCGCTCATTCGTTTGCCGGCGACACCGTAGTTTTCCTTTTTCAATTCCTCAATGATGACCGCGATTTTTTCTGCAGGTGCGCCTGTTGTTTCGGAGACGGCTTCGGTCACTTTTTTCACCAGATTTCTTTTTTGATCATCTGTGCGGCCTTCCAGCATTTGAACCGTTACGTACGGCATATGTTCTCCTCCTCCTTTTAAAAAATGGCTGCTTACTTTAGCATCAGCTGCTCTTATAGTATACTGGAGATAGTAAATCTTTGTATATGAGAAAGAGGGAAAGCCACATTTTAGACCGTTTTCTTATTTATCCGCTGGAAATGATTCCGTATGTTGTTTTGACACTTGCTGCCGCATTCACCGTGCATGAGGTCGCCCATGCATATGTGGCATACAAATTCGGTGATGAGACGGCCAAACGGCAGGGCAGGCTGACGCTCAACCCGCTCAAGCATCTTGATCCGTTTGGAACGATTTTGATCTTTATTTTGGGATTCGGATGGGCAAAGCCGGTGCCCGTTAACCGCTTTTATTTTAAAAATCCGAGGCTGGCCGGATTTCTCGTGTCAATCGCAGGACCGATCAGCAACCTGATCCTTGCTTTCATCGGTTTTATATTGCTGCTTTTGTCCGTGAAGCTGTCCGGGACGCTGCCTTCCGGTTTTTACAGCGGCTTGCTTCAATTTTTTACGATTTGGGTGAATCTCAACCTGCTTTTATTTCTGTTTAATTTAATGCCGTTCCCGCCCCTTGACGGTTTTCGGGTTATACAGGATGTGGTCGCCCCCGATGTGCGGGCGAAGCTGTCGAAATATGAAGCGTACGGCTCGATCGTGTTTCTGATCATCGTCATTACGCCGCTTGGCCAATATGTATTCTGGCCGTTTTTGAATGAAGGGCGGGAATATATCATCTCGATATTTAACAGCGTTTTCCGGCCGCTGATGTAGGAGGTATTTTTGATGGAACAAGGAAAAAAGAAAAAAACAATCGGATTCAATATTATTAAAAGCGATCCGACGGACGGACACGGGGGATTTGGTGCAGGGGCTTTAAGCCTTGACAACATCTCGCCTGTCTTTGTCGATGTCGAAGAGAAAGAAGCGTTTGTTGATATCGGCGCCATGCACGCCCGCAGCACGGTTGAAAAAGGAATCAAATTTTTGCCGAACAAGGAAGAGGTGCCGAACGGAAAACCTTACTGGCTTGTGTGGGTTACGATCGACCGCAGGGAAGAAGGCCCTTATTATGCGGGGGTGACGGCTTGCGAAATGACTGTGGACAGAAGCATCCGCCGCGGCTACAAATCGCTTCCGGAGCACGTGAATTTAATGGATAAGTCGATGAAGCGGAAGATTATCGTCGAGCACATGGATGAAAGTTCCAAGCGCGTTCTGGCCGATTTTCTGAAAAATCATGATCAAGGGCTTTGGGACCGTTCATCAGACGAGCTGAAAAAGGGATTGCTTCAGCAATAGGAAAAAAACCCCCCGGACCGCCGTGAAGTCCGGGGGGTTCGTCTATCCCGCCCAAAAAAGTTTATTCTTCTTTTTTAAACCATTTTTCCCACCACTTTTTCCGCTTGTGGGGAGCGGCGGGTTTTTCGCGCCCGGCTTTTTGATCCTTATAGATTTCTTTTCCGTAGCAAACCTGCTCGGGTTCAGTACCTTCGATAAAATAAGCGAAATATTTGGACGGACAGCTGGGCGCCGCCGCATAGCCTGTAGCAGGGTCAATATACATCCCTTTCACGCCTTCAGGCGGCTTTAAAGCTGCGGCGGGCGCGTTTTCAAGCGCTTTTTCCATAAATTTGGCCCAAATTTGTTTGGCATAGTTTTTCTCTGCGACGGCATCGATTGTCCGCTCTTTGTCATATCCCGTCCACACGCCTGAAGCAAGGCCGGGATAAAAGCCGATCATCCAGCTGTCGGTGCTGGTCGTTCCCGATTTTCCGGCGTATGGGCGCGTCAGCTGATCTGCGATCGTCCGCCCGGTAACAGTTGTATAGCCGTTGAGTGATTTGTCGAACATTCCGCTCATCATGTTTGCCGTGATAAAAGCCGCTCTTGGGTCAAGGATTTGTTTGCTTCGCTTCGGTTTTTCGTAAAGAACCTCCCCGTTCGAATCGGTAATTTTCGTAATAAAGGAAGGTTCGATTTTTTTTCCGCCATTGGCAAACATGGCGTATCCGTTTACCATTTCAATCGGCTTCACGGGGGATGTTCCGAGCGCAAGCGACGGCACTTTTTGCAGCGGGCTCGTGATGCCGAATTGTTTTGCAGCATCAATCAGTTTGTCCATGCCGAGGAAAAGGTGCGTTTTCACGGCGTAAATGTTATCGGACAAAGCCAGGGCCTGAAGAAGAGTGATCGGGCCGTCTGCGTAATAGCCGTGATAGTTGCTCGGCGAATAAGCGCTGCCTTGCCCGAGCTCAAATGTCGTTTCTGCGCTCCTCATCCGGGTGGCCGGCGTAAAACCGTTTTGAACAGCCGAATAATAAAGGAAAGGCTTCATAGTGGAGCCGGGCTGCCGCATAGCCTGGGTTACGCGGTTAAACGGGCTTTTTTCGTAGTCGCGTCCTCCGACAAGCGCGAGAACGCTGCCGTCGGACGGATTGATCGCTGCAAACCCTGCCTGAATGTCAGATGACGAATCAATCGTGCGTTCGATCGTGTCCTCGGCAATTTTTTGGAGACGCGGGTTGAGCGTGGTGAATACGTTGTAGCCGCCGGTTTCTGCTTGCTCCGGTGTCAAATGCAGCAAGCGCGCGATTTCTTTAACCGCTTCGTCATAAAAGTACGGAGCGGTTTTAGCGGTTGTTTGCTTATCCTGTTTTTCAAAGCGGAGCGGCAGTTTTTTCAGTTCTGCCGCCTGCTTTTTCGTGAGCTTGTTTTCTTTCTCCATCATTGTCAGGATTATTTCCTGGCGTTCTTTCGCCTTTTTTTCATTAACAAAAGGCGAATAAACGGAAGGACCCTTTGGAATGCCGGCAAGCATCGCAGCTTCCGCCGCATTGATATCCTTGGCCCGTTTGCCAAAATACATCCGGGAAGCAGCTTCGATTCCGTAGGCTCCATGCCCGTAATAAATCGTATTTAAATAGCCTTCCAAAATATCTTTCTTTGTGTAGTTTTGTTCGAGCCGTATCGTATAAAAAGCTTCATTCCACTTTCTTTTCCATGTTTTATCGTGGCCGAGGTAGAGGTTTCTCGCATATTGCTGTGTAATGGTGCTGGCTCCCTGAACTTTGGACATCGCCTTTAGATCGGCGATGAGGGCGCCGCCCATCCTCATATAGTCGAAGCCATGGTGCCGGAAGAAGTTCCGGTCTTCAACGGCAAGTGTGGCATCGATGACGGCGGGATTGATGCTTTTCAGCGAAACCCAGTACCGCTTTTGCCCGTAATGCGTCTCTCCCATCTGCTTTCCGCTTCCGTCATACAGCACGGTAGACCTCGGCACCTGAATCGAAGGAGCGCCTTGCCATTTGGCTGCCAGGACCACCGTCATGACAACGATTGAAAGGAAGATCAGCATCAATGCTCCCATGAACAAAAATGCGCGTATCGTCTTGATAGTTAAACGGACCCGCTTGTCCGTCATCATGTCCATGTTCAAATCTCCTCCCGGATAAATAAATGTTCTTATCATTATGAGGAAAAAGAGGAGGGTTTAAACAAGCGGGAAGGAAAAAACCGCAGACCCTCTAGGAGGCGATTAACAGAGCAACCGGAGGAATCCTCAGTTTTGGCAGTCGCCGCTGCAGAATAAGCTTATGTACATCTGTGGCAAGCTCAGCCCAAAACGGCCGTCGGGAATGGAATGACTCCTGAAAATAAATCGATCCGTCTTTACAATCACCTGCAATTCCTCTATACTTTTTCCTTAGGCAAAAGCCGATGCTTCAGTGCAGAATAATCGTCGCCGCAGGCGAGAAAAATAGATGGAAATACAGCTTATCACGAAAGGAAGATGACGCTTTGAGCGGACTTTGGTACACAGAGAAGCAAACGAAAAACTTCGGCATTACGATGAAAATCAACAAGACTTTACATACAGAGCAGACGGACTTTCAAAAGCTCGAAATGGCCGAGACGGAAGAATTCGGCAACATGCTGTTTCTTGACGGCATGGTCATGACATCTGAAAAAGATGAATTTGTCTACCACGAAATGGTGGCGCATGTGCCCCTGTTTACGCATCCGAACCCTGAGCATGTACTTGTGGTCGGCGGCGGAGACGGCGGCGTCATCCGTGAAATTTTGAAGCATCCGAGCGTCAAAAAAGCGACGCTTGTCGATATCGACGGCAAGGTGATCGAATACTCTAAGAAATTTTTGCCTTCCATTGCAGGCAAACTTGACGATCCGCGCGTCGAAGTAAAGGTCGATGACGGCTTTATGCACATTGCAGAATCTGAAAATGAGTACGATGTCATCATGGTCGATTCAACCGAGCCTGTAGGGCCGGCTGTCAACTTGTTTACAAAAGGCTTTTACGCCGGCATAGCAAATGCGCTAAAGGAAGACGGCATTTTTGTTGCTCAGACGGACAACCCTTGGTTTACACCTGAACTGATCACTAACGTTCAGCGCGATGTAAAAGAGATCTTTCCGATTACAAAGCTGTATTTGGCCAACATTCCGACATATCCAAGCGGATTGTGGACGTTTACGATCGGTTCGAAAAAATACGATCCTCTTGAAGTGGAGGACAGTCGCTTCTTCGATATTGAGACGAAATACTATACAAAAGAAATTCATAAAGCGGCATTCGTCCTTCCGAAATTCGTCAGCGATTTAATCAAATAAAACAGTTTGGCGCAGGATGGTATTCTGCGCTTTTTTTCAGGGAGGTTTTTGAAGATGAGATTTGATGAAGCATATTCCGGCAAGGTGTTTATCGCAAGCCGCCCCGATTGGGAAGAGGCGGACGCCATCCTTTACGGCATGCCGATGGATTGGACGGTCAGCTACCGTCCCGGATCGCGCTTCGGTCCGGCGAGAATCCGCGAGGTGTCCATCGGGCTTGAAGAATACAGCCCTTATTTGGACAGGGAGCTTGACGAGGTTCATTTCTTTGACGCCGGCGACATCCCGCTGCCTTTCGGGAACCCGCAGAAGAGCCTCGACATGATTGAAGAATATGTTGACAGCATTTTAGAAAAAGGAAAATTCCCGCTCGGAATGGGAGGAGAGCACCTCGTTTCATGGCCGGTTATTAAAGCGATGTATAAAAAATATCCCGATCTTGCCATCATCCATATGGATGCGCACACAGATCTCCGCGTCGACTATGAAGGAGAGCCGCTCTCGCATTCGACGCCGATCCGCAAAGCAGCGGAACTGATCGGTCCCGGCAATGTCTATTCATTCGGCATCCGCTCCGGTATGAAAGAGGAGTTTGAATGGGCAAACGAAAACGGTATGCACATTTCCAAATTTGAAGTGCTTGAGCCGCTTAAATCCGTCCTGCCGAAACTCGCAGGGCGTCCGGTTTATGTAACGATTGACATCGATGTCTTAGATCCCGCTCATGCGCCGGGAACCGGTACGGTTGACGCCGGAGGCATCACATCAAAAGAGCTGCTCGCTTCGATTCACGAAATCGCCCGCTCAGACGTCAACGTTGTTGGAGGAGACCTGGTTGAGGTCGCTCCGGTCTACGACCATTCGGAACAAACCGCAAATACGGCAAGCAAGCTGATTCGCGAAATGCTGCTCGGCTGGGTGAAATAAACAGGCTGTCCTTTTTCGGGACGGCTTTTTTCTTAGAAAATGGTTTATCTTCCCGTCCGTTCTGTTAAGATGGTATAAAGGAGCAGCGGTTGAACTTTTTTTCCCGAATGATTATACTAATCAAGTCAAATCGGATCAAAAAAGGAAGTGTCGGAATGAACCAGGAGACACCCGTTAATATCCATGTGAAATCTGTTATCCGGGAAGGATCGGACACGGAAACGATCGAGTTCCGGACAACTGGGTTTTATTATATGAAAAAAGATAAAATATATCTTTCTTATCATGAAGAGCATGATGCGGGAAAGGTGAAGACGATCGTAAAAGCAAGCGAAAACGAAGTTCTGGTGATGCGTTCCGGCGCCATTGAAATGAAACAGCGTTTCAGGCCGGGCAGCCGCACCGTCACTCATTATAAAATGCCTTTCGGCAGGCTCGAGCTTGGCGTGGATACAAAATCCGTATCAGTCACCCGGCAGCCGCCAGACGGAAAGATCAGCGTTGAGTACGATATGATTGTAAGCGATGAACAAAAGCATTTACATATGATGTCGATTTCGTATAGAGGAGGACACGAGTCATGAACATAGTCGAACAAATGAAAGATGTGCTGAAGCAGGAAATTAAAGAAGCTGTCATGAAAGCCGGCCTCGCCGCAGAAAGCGAGATTCCCGAAGTCGTATTGGAAGTCCCGAAAGACAAGTCGCATGGAGACTATTCCACTAACATGGCGATGCAGCTGGCGAGAATCGCCAAAAAAGCGCCGCGGAATATTGCCGAGGAAATCGTCGCATCCTTTGATAAAGGAAAAGCGTCGATCGACAAACTTGATATCGCAGGACCGGGTTTTATCAATTTCTACATGAACAATCAATATTTAACGAAGCTCATTCCGGCTGTGCTTGAAGCAGGAGAGGCCTACGGTGAAACAAATATCGGAGGCGGAGAACGCGTTCAGGTGGAATTCGTCTCAGCAAACCCGACGGGCAACCTGCATCTTGGACATGCCCGCGGAGCCGCTGTCGGAGATTCTCTCTGCAATGTACTTGAAAAAGCGGGGTATGAAGTGAGCCGCGAATATTACATCAACGATGCCGGCAATCAAATCAACAACCTCGCATTATCCGTCGAGGCCCGTTACTTTCAGGCGCTTGGAAAAGACAAGCCGATGCCTGAAGACGGATATCACGGCGAAGACATTAAGGAAATCGGCCGAAAGCTCGCCGATGAATTCGGCGACCGTTTTGTTCATGAAGAAGAGAGCGAACGCCTCGCGTTTTTCCGTGAATACGGCTTAAAGTACGAATTAGGCAAACTTCGTGAAGACCTCGAGAATTTCCGTGTCCCATTTGATGTCTGGTACTCAGAGACATCGCTTTACCAAAACGGAAAGATCGATCAGGCGCTCGAAGCCCTTCGCGAAAAAGGGCACATCTATGAAGAAGACGGGGCGACATGGTTCCGCTCGACGGCATTCGGCGATGACAAAGACCGCGTTCTGATCAAAAAAGACGGGTCCTACACGTATCTTCTGCCTGACATCGCTTATCACAAAGACAAGCTTGACCGCGGCTTCCAAAAGCTGATCAACGTATGGGGAGCGGACCATCACGGCTATATCCCGCGCATGAAAGCGGCCATTGAAGCGCTCGGTTATGACAAAGAAACGCTTGAGGTCGAGATCATCCAGCTCGTCCATCTCTACAAGAACGGCGAAAAAATGAAGATGAGCAAAAGAACCGGAAAAGCTGTGACAATGCGCGATCTCATTGATGAGGTCGGCCTTGACGCGGTGCGTTACTTCTTTGCGATGCGCAGCGCCGATACGCACATGGACTTTGATCTTGACCTGGCTGTCTCCACATCGAATGAAAACCCGGTTTACTACGCGCAGTACGCTCATGCGAGAATTTGCAGCATGCTGCGACAAGGCGAAGAAAAAGGTATTTCATTTGAAGGGAACCTTGACCTGACGAAAATCGCTTCTGAAAAAGAGTATGATCTGCTTAAAGTGATCGGCTCGTTCCCTGAGGCTGTCGCCGATGCCGCAGAGAAGCGGATTCCGCACCGCATTACAAACTATATTTTTGAATTGGCGTCTGTGCTCCACAGCTTTTACAATGCTGAGAAAGTTCTCGATCCGGCAGATGAAGAAAAAAGCCGGGCGCGTTTATCATTGATGAAGGCAACACAAATCACATTAAATAATGCACTCAAGCTGATCGGCGTATCAGCTCCTGAAAAAATGTAAAACGAATCCCCCGTCCTTTGAACGGGGGATTTTTTCTTGATTTGGTGAGGAGGCGTCTCACACAAGGAAGGTCCGTCGCCTTCCCTTATTGAACTTGAGCGTCAGAAAGAATCGATTGTGCTTTTCTTACTAACTCCTGCGCCATCTTCCCTTCGATGACAATCAGGCACTCATTTTCGCGATTGGCCATTCTGAACATTTCCAGTTCAATTAAATCTTTAATTTTGCACATTGTTTTTCTTGAGCATATATAAAGCTGATGTCTGGCTGAGCGGCAAAGTCTGTACAGCTCAATCAAGTTTTTTAATGTCATCGATTGTGCGCGGAGCTTAATCGACTCTGCTTGGTTCATCATATATCCCTCCGTATGTAATCATCACTTTGGTGAAATGTTACCCGCATGTTATGCAGGATAAACGTACGATTCATAAAAAATATGAAATCGATTTCGCCAGCCATTCGATGGGCCGCTGCATCACCGGCCGCTTCGCATACCGCTCCTTTGTCAGAAGCTCGGCGTGTTCAATACTTTCTTTGACGACGTCAAAGAATTGTTTTGTCCAGTCTTTATCATGGATGACGACATTCACTTCATCATTGAGAAACAGGCTTCGATTGTCAAAATTTGACGTTCCGATCATCACATGCCGGTCGTCGACGATCAATGCTTTTGCATGATAAAAGCCTCTGTAGTACCGGTAAATATAGCAACCCGCCTCCAAAAGTGCGGGAAAGTTCGTGTAGGCGGCCTCTTTGACAAGCGGATGGTCGGCTTTCATCGGCACGAGAACCGAGACGATCACGCCTCTTTCCCTGGCTGAAAGAACTGCTTGCTGCAAAGCCGGACTCGGAATATAGTACGGCGTGCAAATCATGATTCTTTCTTTTGCCTGATCAATAAATGAAATATATTTTTCTTCCAGAGAAAACCCCTTTGTCGCATGTATCGAATGGGTGACAGCTCCTTGATGGAGCGGCGGGAACATGCCGCTGTCCGGCTGTGATAGCGGCGCTTCTCTATTGAAGTCTGATAAAAAAATGTGCTGCAAGTCGGCAACACCTTCCCCCGTCATTCGCAAATGGTAATCCTTCCACGGGCCGAATTCCGCTTTTTTACCAAGGTATTCTTTCGCAATGTTAAATCCGCCCACATAGCCGATCTTTCCGTCTATGACGGCGATTTTCCGGTGATTTCTTGCATTCAGTCGATAAAAGAAATAAGGGAAGCCCGGATTGTTGACAAAAAAAACGTGCGCTCCGCTTTGTTTCAAGTCTGACAGCGTTTTTTTCTTTACCTTCATCGCGCCGATCCGGTCAATCAGCAAGCGTACGCATACGCCGGCTTTCGCTTTATCCTTCAGCATTTTTAAAAATTCAAGGCTGATATCATCGTTCTTCACAATATAAAACATGACATGCACCGACGATTCGGCCTGGCGGATGTCATCCAGCAGCCGCTCACACAAGTCTTCTCCGTTATGAATCAGTTCAATATCGCTTTTCTTCTCTGAAAAAACGGGTTCGTAGGCTTTCCTTTCAAAGGCTTTGCGGCCGAAACGGAAATCGAGCGCAAGAAGCAGGATGAGAAAACATACCATAATCATAAGCGGCACCAATGAAGACACTCCCTTTTTTCGTGTAAAGAATAGTGTCCCCCTAATTTCCTGCATTTATGAAAACATATTGACTGAACACTCATTCATTATTTAAGATAAAGGTAGTTCAAGGGGATTTAAGGTTGGGGAAATGAAAGGGGGAGCAGCTGATGAATGTCTTATTGTGGTTGAATTTCATTGCGTTTTTAGGTGTAACCGCTTACGCCGTTTATCTGTTTGTCTACTTGATCCGAACGAGAATCAGTTACATCAGGCTCGGACAAAAAGAGGATTTTGATAAGCGGACGAAGGAGCGCCTTCAAAAGATATGGGAGAACGTGTTCGGCCAAAAGAAACTGCTTAAAGATAAAAAAAGCGGCATTATCCACGTCATGTTTTTTTACGGCTTTATTCTCGTTCAGTTCGGAGCGATCGATTTTATTTTGAAAGGGCTCGTTCCCGATCAAGGACTTCCGCTTGGCAGCGTCTACCCGGCGTTTACGTTTTTTCAGGAAATCGTCACGTTGATGATTTTAATTGCGGTGGTCTGGGCCTTTCACAGGCGCTATATTGAAAAACTCGTCAGACTGAAGCGCAATTTGAAGTCGGGGATCGTGCTCATGCTGATCGGCGGCTTGATGTTTACCGTTTTACTCGGAAACGGTATGAACATGATCTGGCATGAACATTCATTATCATGGCACGAACCGATGGCATCAGGCATCGCTTTTGCCCTCGGCTTCATGGGAGAAACCGCCTCAGCGGCAGTGTTCTATGCGGCATGGTGGGCGCATCTTCTTATCTTACTGACATTTTTAGTCTATGTGCCGCAGTCAAAGCACGCCCACTTAATTGCCGGACCGGCAAACGTATTTTTCAGCCGGCTGACAAACCCGGGAAAGCTTCAAAAAATCGATTTTGAAGATGAAACAAAAGAAACGTTCGGCGTCGGACGGATCGAGGAATTCAGGCAATCCCAGCTGATCGATCTTTACGCGTGCGTTGAATGCGGGCGCTGTACCAATATGTGCCCGGCTACCGGAACAGGCAAGATGCTTTCGCCAATGGATCTGATTTTGCGGCTCAGAGACCATTTGACAGAAAAGGGAGCAGCAGTAACATCGAAAACGCCTTGGGTTCCCGCGCCTCTCTTTCAGCATACGAAAGGCAACCAGCTGGCCATGGCGGCGGGAGGAGAAGGATCAAGAGAAGCGGCTGCTTCAGAGCTATACAATCCGAGCTTAATCGGCGACATCATCACCGAAGAGGAAATTTGGGCATGCACAACGTGCCGCAATTGTGAAGATCAGTGCCCGGTCATGAATGAGCACGTCGACAAGGTCATCGATCTCCGCCGCTATCTCGTGCTCACAGAAGGAAAAATGGATGCAGATGCCCAGCGCGCCATGACGAGCATTGAAAGACAGGGTAACCCTTGGGGATTAAACAGAAAAGAACGCGAAAACTGGCGTGACATGAGAGACGACGTTAAGGTGCCGACAGTGAAAGAAATGAAGAAAAAAGGCGAGTCCTTTGAATACCTGTTCTGGGTCGGGTCGATGGGATCGTATGACCGGAGAAGCCAGAAGATCGCCATGGCTTTCGCGCGCCTTCTCAATCAAGCCGGGGTCACGTTCGCGATTTTAGGCAATAAAGAAAAAAATTCAGGAGATACGCCGAGGCGGCTTGGCAACGAGTTTTTATTCCAGGAGCTTGCCGCAAAAAACATTGAAGAATTTGAAAAAAATGATGTTCGAAAAATTGTAACCATCGATCCGCATGCATACAATATTTTTAAAAATGAATATCCTGATTTTGGTCTGAAAGCGGAGGTGTATCATCATACAGAAATTCTCGCTGCCCTTATTGAAGAAGGAAGGCTGAAACCTGAGTTTCCGGTTCGCGAAACCGTCACCTTTCATGATTCATGCTATTTGGGCCGCTACAATGAGGTTTACGAACCGCCGCGCGATATTCTGCACTCCATTCCGGGTATCCATTTAGTGGAAATGGAACGCAGCCGTGAAAACGGAATGTGTTGCGGAGCGGGGGGCGGTCTCATGTGGATGGAGGAAGAGACGGGCACAAGGATCAACGTTGCCAGAACGGAGCAGGCGCTCAGCGCTTCACCTTCTGTCATCAGTTCGGGCTGTCCGTATTGTTTGACGATGCTAGGCGACGGAACAAAAGCCAAGGAAATGGAGGATCAGGTCGGCACCTACGATGTGGCGGAGCTGCTTGAACGCGCCGTATTCGGCTCAGAACAAAAAGAACATGCTTCATAGACGGATTTCAGGTTTTGAATAAAGAAGGTGTGAGCCGGATCTCCGCCTTCTTTTATCTTCGGTATGCACAAATCATGATAAGGGGAGAGGATGTCAGGTGGCGAGATCGGTTATTGCAGGCGGCGCGCGCACGCCTTTTGGAAAACTCGGGGGCGCGCTTCAGTCAAAGACGGCAGCGGAGCTCGGCGGAATCGCCGTAAAAGAAGCATTAAAACGTTCCGGTGTACATCCTGAGGATGTCGATGAAGTCATTATGGGTTCCGTTCTTCAAGGCGGACAGGGGCAGCTGCCGTCGAGACAGGCTGCGCGTTTTGCGGGACTGCCATGGGACGTCAAAACGGAAACGATTAATAAAGTGTGCGCTTCAGGTTTAAGAAGCGTCACAATGGCGGATCAGATCATCCGGGCCGGTGATGCGGAGGTCATTGCAGCAGGAGGTATGGAATCGATGTCAAATGCCCCTTATTTGCTTCAAAAAGCGAGATGGGGGCTGAGAATGGGAGACGGAGCGGTTAAAGATTTGATGATCACAGACGGGCTGACATGCTCATTTACGGGTGTTCATATGGGCTCCTACGGAAATGCCGTTGCGAAAGAGTTGGAGATTGCAAGAGAAGAGCAGGATCGATGGGCGCTCAGGAGCCACATGCGGGCCGTACAGGCTGCAGCTTCAGGTGCGCTCGGAGAAGAGATCGTCCCTGTTTGTATACCGCAGAAGCGGGGCGGCGAATTAACGGTTGATCAAGATGAAGCTCCGCGGCGCGATACGTCATTGGAAAGGCTGTCACAGCTTGCTCCGGTTTTTGACCACGATGGGACAATTACTGCGGGAAACGCGCCGGGGGTAAATGACGGAGCATGCTCGCTTATCGTGATGAATGAAGACAGGGCAAAGGAACTCAATGTGAATGTGTCCGCCGTCATTAAAGCGCACACATCCATTGCAGTCGAAGCCAAAGACTTCCCGAAAACCCCAGGGCTTGTCATCAGAGAACTGCTTAACAAAACCGGAGCTGAGCTTTCTGATATCAAACTGTTTGAAATCAATGAAGCGTTCGCCGCGGTAGCTTTGGCAAGCGGAAAGATCGTGGGCCTTGACATGGAGAAGGTCAATGTCAACGGCGGCGCCATCGCGCTAGGTCATCCGATCGGCGCGAGCGGGGCAAGAATCATTTTGACGCTTATGTACGAATTAAAACGGCGCGGCGGCGGTACAGGTATTGCTGCCATTTGCAGCGGCGGCGGTCAGGGAGACGCCGTGATGATCGAGGTATAAAAAAGGGGGATTTTAAATGAAAAAAGACACGATCATGGTCATCGGAGCCGGCCAGATGGGGGCCGGGATCGCCCAGGTCTCTGCCCAGGCCGGATACAATGTTTACATGTACGACGTATCACCTGACCAAATTGAAAAGGGAATGAAGCGCATTTCCGGCCAGCTAGTCAGACAGGCGGAAAAAGGCAAGCTTCCACATGGAGACGTACAGCAAATCTACCAGCGTCTTTCTCCTTCGGCTTCGCTCGACGATGCGCGGGAAGCTTTTCTCATCATTGAAGCGGCTGTTGAGCAAATGGATGTAAAAAAAGAGATTTTCAAACGGCTTGATGAAGTGACCGAAGACTCAGCCCTATTGGCATCAAATACATCGTCATTGTCGATTACGGAACTCGCTTCCGTTACGAAAAAACCTCAAAATGTCATCGGCATGCATTTTATGAACCCGGTTCCGGTCATGCAGCTTGTCGAGGTCATCAGGGGGCTTGAGACGAGCGGCGAAACATATGAAACCGTCGTGGCTGCGGCGGAGCGGATGAACAAGGTTCCGATCGAGGTGCGGGATTTTCCGGGATTTATCTCCAACCGCATTTTAATGCCGATGATTAACGAGGCGGTTTTTGCGCTTTATGAAGGCGTCGCCGAGAAAGAAAGCATAGACGGAATCATGAAGCTTGGCATGAACCATCCGATGGGCCCGCTGGCTCTCGCTGACCTGATTGGTCTGGATACGTGTCTGTATATTATGGAGACGTTGCATGAAGGTTTTGGCGATGATAAATACCGGCCTTGTCCGCTCCTTAAACAATATGTCAGCGCAGGACGTCTCGGAAAGAAAACGGGCAGAGGGTTTTATACGTACGAAAAGCAGCCGACATAAGGAGGGGTGACCTTGAATTTTCAGTTTACAGAAGAGCAGACCCGCATGCAGAAGATTGTCAGGCAATTTGTTAAACAGGAGGTCGCTCCTTTTGTACCTGAAATGGAGAAAGGGCGTTTTCCAACCTCTCTTTTGAAGAAAATGGCGGAGCGCGGCTGGATGGGGCTTCCGATTCCGGCTAAGTACAGCGGGGCCGGTCATGACTTTATCACCTATATAATGATCATCCATGAGCTGTCAAAGAAAAGCGCCGTTCTTGGCGCGGTTCTATCTGTACACACGTCAATTGTCACCATTCCCATTCTTTTATACGGAAATGAGCGGCAAAAAGAACATTATGTTAAAAAGCTGGCAGCAGGGCAGTACTTGGGAGCCTTTTGTTTAACCGAACCGAGTGCCGGTTCCGATGCGGGCAGTCTAAAAACCAGGGCCGAAAAGCGCGGCGATACCTATGTGCTCAACGGTACGAAAGTTTTTATCACAAACGGCGGAGCCGCCGACATTTATCTTGTTTTTGCTTCAACCGATCCGAAAGCGGGAACGGGGGGCATTTCGGCTTTTATCGTGGAGAAGGGCACGCCGGGCTTTTTTATTGGGAAAAATGAAGAGAAAATGGGGCTTCACGGTTCACTGACGGTCACTTTAAATTTTGATAACGCTGTCATCCCCGCCCGGCAGCTGCTGGGGAAGGAAGGTAAAGGATTCAAAATGGCCCTTTCCAATCTGGATACCGGGCGGATCGGAATTGCGGCGCAGGCTCTGGGCATCGCCGAAGGAGCGCTTTCTGAAGCCATCGAATTTCTAAAAATACGGTATCCGGACGGAGAGCTGTATAAGAACGGACAAGGGCTTGCTTTTAAGCTGGCCGACATGGCGGCGAGGACAGAGGCTGCCAGGCTTCTCGTTTATCAGGCCGCTTCGCTGAAACAACAAGGCGTCCAGACGGGAAAGGCTGCTTCAATGGCCAAACTGTTCGCTTCGGAAACGGCAATGTATGTCGCCGGAGAGGCCGTGCAGCTGCTCGGAGATTTTGGATATACAAAGGATTTCAGCGCTGAACGATATTTCAGGGATGCGAAAGTGTGTGAAATTTATGAGGGCACAAGCGAGATCCAGCGGATCGTCATCGGTAAGCATTTATAAGGGGGGAAAAGAATGATCTTTAAGCTGAGTGAAGAGCACCAAATGATACAGAAGATGGTGCGCGACTTTGCCCGTCAAGAGGTGGAGCCGACTGCAAAGGAGCGGGATGAGGAAGAGCGGTTTGACATGGAACTGTTTTCCAAAATGGCGGAATTGGGGTTGACGGGAATACCGTGGCCTGAGGAATACGGGGGGATCGGCAGTGACTACCTCGCCTATGTCATCGCAGTAGAAGAGCTTTCGAAAGTCTGCGCCTCAACGGGCGTCACCTTGTCAGCCCATACTTCGCTTGCAGGCTGGCCGATTTATGCATTTGGAACGGAAGAACAGAAGCAGGAATACTTAAAGCCGATGGCCCGCGGTGAAAAGATAGGCGCCTACGGATTGACGGAGCCCGGTTCAGGCTCTGATGCCGGCGGCATGAAAACGACCGCGGTCAGAAATGGTGATGATTATATTTTAAATGGAACGAAGATCTTTATCACAAACGGCGGAATTGCAGACATCTACATCGTGTTTGCCAACCTTGCGCCGGAACAGAAGCACAAAGGCACAACCGCTTTTATCGTTGAAAAGGATTTTCCCGGTTTTTCTGTCGGAAAAAAAGAAAGGAAGCTGGGCATCCGTTCATCGCCGACAACCGAAATTATCTTTCAGGACTGCCGCGTGCCTTTAAAAAACCGCCTTGGCGGGGAAGGTGAAGGCTTTAAAATCGCAATGCAGACGCTTGATGGAGGAAGAAACGGAATTGCCGCTCAAGCCGTCGGGATTGCCCAGGGTGCATTTGAGGCGGCGAAGGCGTATGCGAAAGAGCGGAAGCAATTCGGCAGGCCGATCGCCGAGCAGCAGGGCATCGCTTTTAAACTGGCTGATATGGCGACGGAGATTGAAGCTTCAAGGCTTTTAACCTACCAGGCGGCATGGCTGGAATCAGAGGGGCTGCCTTATGGAAAAGCTTCCGCGATGTCGAAGCTATATGCAGGGGATACGGCTATGAAAGTGACGACGGAGGCCGTGCAAATATTCGGCGGATACGGCTACACAAAGGATTATCCGGTCGAGCGCTTTATGCGCGATGCAAAAATCACTCAAATCTATGAAGGAACGCAGGAAATACAGAAGCTCGTCATTTCGAGAATGCTGATGAAATAAGGGCGGAAAACAGCCGTCTGGCACGGTTTGGACTGCTGCCGGCGGACAGGCCGCCGACGCAGTTTTTTCGTTTTCAAGGGGCCGGACGCTCCCGGCTGTTCTATGTTTCAATCCCGCTTGCCGCCGATTTCCAATGCAACAGGTAAAAATTATTGAATTAACGGGAATAAAGGTGGCATAAAGTGATTTCTTTTGTTTATAATGAGAGGTATGGTTTGTCGTAAAGACAGGGATTACATGCTTATTTTCTATGACAGAGATAGTAGATACATACATGAAGATAGAAAGGGAGTGTCTGGCGATGAGTTTGAAACAATACTCAGAGGAACAGCTAAAGGAAATGGCTTTAGTTGAAATCGCATACGAAATTTTTTCGGAACACAAAAAACCGATTACATTCCAGGAGCTAACAGATCAAGTGGCTTCCTTGCTTGGAATGGGGAAAGAAGAGCTGGAAGACCGCATCGCCCAGTTCTACACAGATTTAAATATCGACGGACGCTTTTTGGCGCTGTCAGACCAAACGTGGGGCCTGCGCAGCTGGTATCCGTATGATCAGCTTGATGAAGAAACACAACCGACTGTAAAAGCGAAAAAGAAAAAAGCGAAAAAAGTGGTTGAAGAAGATCTTGATCTTGACGAATTCGAAGAAATCGACGAGGATGATATTCTTCTTGACGATGTCGAAGACGACTTGGACATTGCCGCCGATGAATTCGAAGAAATCGATGAAGCCGACGATGATGAACTGGATGATCTTGAAGACGAGATCCTGGACGATGATGATGAAGATTTTGAAGAAGAGGAAGACGAGGAGTAATTTTGCCGCCTGAACGGAATTCATGTTTAAATCGATCTTGACTTTCACAGGCGAACTATGTAGTATGTATTTTGGGCTCTTCAAAACGAAGAGATTCGAGTGATACGGACTATCAGCTCCCTTTCAAGAAATTGAAAGGGAGCTTTCTTGTTTTTCCGCCTCCTTATCATTTAAATCATTTAGAAAAGATCTAAATGATTTTTCATAAAAAGAGCATTTTAAGGAATAAGCGTTAATCGAAGAGAGGGGTACAGAAATGACAAAATATATCTTTGTAACCGGAGGAGTTGTATCCTCGCTTGGAAAAGGAATTACGGCGTCTTCGCTCGGCCGCCTGCTGAAGAACAGAGGTTTGAATGTCACCATTCAAAAATTTGACCCGTATATCAACGTAGACCCGGGGACAATGAGCCCGTATCAGCACGGTGAAGTGTTCGTAACCGACGACGGTGCGGAAACGGATCTTGACCTCGGCCACTATGAGCGCTTCATCGACATCAATTTAAATAAATACAGCAACGTGACAACAGGAAAAATCTATTCCACGGTGCTGAAAAAAGAGCGCAGAGGCGATTATTTAGGCGGTACCGTACAGGTTATACCTCATATCACAAATGAAATTAAAGACCGCGTATTCCGCGCCGGAAAAGAAACGGGCGCTGATGTCGTGATCACCGAAATCGGCGGAACCGTCGGTGATATCGAATCGCTGCCGTTTCTTGAAGCGATCCGCCAGATCAAGAGCGATGTCGGCCGCGACAATGTGATGTACATTCACTGTACGCTAGTTCCATATCTTAAAGCGGCGGGAGAAATGAAAACAAAGCCGACTCAGCACAGCGTAAAAGAACTGCGCAGCCTCGGCATTCAGCCAAATGTCATCGTCGTGAGAACAGAAATGCCGATTTCTCAGGACATGAAAGATAAAATCGCGCTGTTCTGCGACATCGATCCTAAAGCCGTCATCGAGGCCGGCGATGCGGATACGCTCTACTCCATTCCTCTCGACCTGCAAAAACAAGGGCTGGACAGCTTAGTCTGCAGCCACTTGAAGCTGGATTGCAGAGAAGCCGATATGGAAGAATGGAAAGAACTTGTCAAAAAGGTGAAAAGTCTGTCCAAAACGGTGACAATCGCTTTGGTTGGTAAATACGTCGAGCTCCCGGATGCCTACATTTCAGTTGTGGAATCGCTTCGCCATGCGGGTTATGCGTTTGACGCAGACATTCAGGTTAAATGGATCAATGCGGAAGAAGTGACGGAAGACAACGTTGCCGACCTTGTTCAGAATGCGGATGGTATTCTTGTGCCGGGCGGATTTGGAGACCGCGGTGTTGAAGGGAAAATCACGACAGTCAAATATGCCCGCGAACAAAAGATTCCGTTCTTCGGCATTTGCCTCGGAATGCAGGTGGCATCGATTGAATACGCAAGAAATGTGCTCGGTCTTGAAGGAGCGCACTCAGCCGAAATCGATCCTTCCACACCGTATCCGATTATCGACCTTCTCCCTGAACAAAAGGACATTGAAGACCTTGGCGGAACACTGCGTCTCGGACTTTATCCGTGCAAGCTTCAAGAAGGGTCGAAAGCGTATCAGGCATATGAAAATGAAGTGGTCTATGAACGCCACCGCCACCGCTATGAATTCAACAACGAATTCAGACAGCAGATGGAAGAAGCCGGATTTGTATTTTCCGGGACAAGCCCTGACGGCCGTCTCGTGGAGATTATCGAGCTTAAAGATCATCCATGGTTTGTCGCGTCTCAGTTCCACCCTGAATTCACGTCAAGACCGACAAGACCTCAGGCTCTGTTCAGAGACTTCGTACATGCTTCGCTGAAGACTTCGGAAAAGCTGTAAAAAAGAAAAAGGCCTACCGGCACATCACGCCGGCAGGCCTTTTTTGGATTTTTCTGGTGATAATGGCGGCCCGAACTGGTACTATATTCATTAAGGCCGGCCCCACCGTCATTAATTTCCTTTAGGCAACCCTGTTTTATTGGTATTCCTGAAGAATTTCCTTTAATGTAAAGGATAGGGCATGATAAATGTAGAGGCTGACCATCAGGGACGGAAATCCGAACCTTGTTCCGTCTTCATCGGGAAGAAGCGGCATTCTCAGCTTTGAATCGATATGGACATCGGCGAATGATGCGATCGGGGCGCCGTCTTTTCCCGAAGGGGAGACGACAACAAGTCCGATTCCTCTTTCATACAGTTTTTCCGCCATTTTCAGCTCTTCGTCATCCGCTGAACCGGCGCAGAACATCAGCACTTTGTCCGTCATTTCAAAATCGGGCCAGTTTTCTTCGTTCTTCGGCAGCACTTTGACTGAGGGGAACGGTTCAGAACTGTACATCGCTTCTTTCAAAATGCCTTCCAATTCATTTTTTCCGTATACATAAACCGAATGATCACTGATGACCGCCTGAGCCAACAAGCGGGCGCCGTCCTCTATCGATTGGGCCTCGCCCTCTTGAATCCGGTTGAAGATTCCCGTCAATTGAGTGGTGAAAATTTTAAGCAAGCTGACTCCTCCTTTTTTACTGACTATCATTATATAACAAAAGAGAATAATGGGAAAAATCCTCTAAATATGTCGCAAACTTAAATATTTTAATTAAAGGAAAAGAGAAAAACAAAACAGAATAGATAAACTACTGCTTAATTTTGGCGAAAATTATAAATATAGAGGTGTAAATCATGAATGAGAAGATTTTAATCGTAGACGACCAGTACGGGATTCGGGTTCTGCTGAATGAAGTTTTCAATAAAGAAGGATACAAAACCTTCCAGGCTGCGAACGGGATTCAAGCGCTTGACATTGTGAAAAACCAGCGCCCCGACCTCGTTTTGCTCGATATGAAAATCCCCGGCATGGACGGAATTGAAATTTTGAAAAGGATGAAGGTCATTGACGAGGGGATCCGGGTCATCATTATGACGGCCTACGGAGAGCTCGACATGATCCAGGAATCGAAGGAGCTCGGAGCCCTGACGCACTTTGCGAAGCCTTTTGACATCGACGAAATTCGCGATGCCGTTAAAACCTATCTGCCTATAAAGTCCAACGGATAGCTGAAAAGTTTTTGATGTTGTCACAGTCACAATGTTGCCGATTTGTTGATTAATTGTTATTCTATATAAGTAGAGAAAAGCTATCTAACGTTTTTAAAAAACCAAAACATTTTACATATGGCGGATTTTTCTGGTCATGCTAGGTAGGTGTGGAGGCTTTTTTCGCAAAAGCAAATCAGGCTACATAAGGAGGACTTTCGACATGCCTTTAGTATCAATGACGGAAATGTTGAATAAAGCAAAAGAAAACGGATATGCTGTCGGACAATTTAACTTAAATAACCTTGAGTTCACTCAAGCGATTTTACAAGCCGCTGAAGAAGAGAAATCTCCTGTTATCCTCGGTGTATCAGAAGGTGCAGGACGCTATATGGGCGGATTTAAAACCGTTGTGGCAATGGTTAAAGCGCTGATGGAAGAATACAACGTAACAGTACCTGTTGCGATTCATTTAGACCACGGCTCAAGCTTTGAATCTTGTGCAAAAGCGATTCATGCGGGATTCACTTCCGTTATGATCGACGCTTCCCACCATCCTTTCGAGGAGAACGTTGCGACGACTTCAAAAGTTGTTGAGCTTGCTCATTTCCACGGTGTATCAGTTGAAGCTGAGCTTGGAACTGTAGGCGGACAGGAAGACGACGTAATTGCTGAAGGCGTCATCTACGCGGACCCTAAAGAGTGTCAAGAACTTGTTGAGCGCACAGGAATCGACTGCCTTGCACCTGCATTAGGTTCTGTTCACGGCCCTTACAAAGGCGAACCAAACCTTGGATTCAAAGAAATGGAAGAAATCGGAAACACAACTGGTCTTCCGCTCGTACTTCACGGCGGTACAGGCATTCCGACTGCCGACATCAAGAAAGCTATTTCTTTAGGTACGGCAAAAATCAACGTCAACACTGAAAACCAAATCGCTTCTGCGAAAGCTGTTCGCGAAACGCTTGCTGCGAAGCCTGAAGAGTATGATCCGCGCAAATACCTCGGACCTGCACGCGAAGCTATCAAAGAAACAGTGATCGGCAAAATGCGTGAATTTGGTTCTTCAAACAAAGCATAATGACGATTGGAAAAGCATCTGTTTTCCCGCAAAGCCGGGGGAACAGGATGTTTTTCTGATGTTTTAGGGAAGTGCTGTTAACACATGCCTTTGACGGCATGAGGCTCTTTTGCTTCCCGTTCAGTCAAAAAAGCCGCCTGATAGCGACAGGCGGTTTTATCCATATCATCCGGAAAGCGCAAACATGTTCCACAGTTCAGACATTTTCATGACAGGAGGTTTTATCAATATGCTGTTTTTTATTGATACTGCAAATTTAGACGAAATCAAAGAGGCACACGCTCTCGGTGTGCTTGCAGGAGTTACGACAAATCCTAGTTTAGTAGCAAAAGAAAACATTTCGTTTCATGACCGTCTGCGTGAAATTACCGAAGTGGTTTCTGGGTCAGTCAGCGCCGAGGTTATTTCTCTGAAGGCTGAAGAGATGATTGAAGAAGGAAAAGAGCTTGCGAAAATCGCGCCGAATATTACGGTGAAAATTCCGATGACGTCTGACGGCCTGAAAGCTGTTAAAGCATTAACCGATCTCGGGATTAAAACGAACGTCACGCTGATCTTCAGCGCAAACCAGGCGCTTCTTGCCGCAAGAGCAGGAGCTACGTATGTTTCCCCGTTCCTGGGACGCCTTGACGATATCGGCCACAACGGCCTCGATTTGATCAGTGAAATTAAACAAATTTTCGATGTGCACGGTTTGGACACGCAAATCATCGCCGCGTCCATCCGCCATGCGCAGCATGTGACTGAAGCCGCGCTAAGGGGAGCGCATATCGGTACGATGCCTCTCAAAGTCATTCATCAGCTTACAAAGCACCCGCTGACTGATAAAGGGATTGAACAGTTTTTAGCTGACTGGAATAAATAATTGCTTCATGTGGGTGGCAAGTGGAGGGGCTCCCTCCGTTTGTCACCATTTTGTCTTACAAAGAGAAATGAATGTTTTGCAGAAGAGAACCTTGCCGCAGTCTGCTTCGCTACTTTTCTTCCCGATAAATTTAAAATGTGTTGTATTCTTTCTCTTTTAATTGGATAGATTTTGAAATGAACCATTTATTTTGAGTCTGAAGGAAATCTCATTATGAAGCGCTCCATTAGCTATCTTCTTTAAGGAAGGAGACGATCATGGAAAAGTTAAATATAGCCGGCGGCGATCCTCTCAATGGCACAGTACATATAAGCGGAGCGAAAAACAGCGCTGTCGCTCTCATACCCGCGACGATTTTGGCTGATTCGACGGTTACGCTTGAAGGCCTTCCCCATATTTCAGACATTTTGACGCTGCGCGATCTGCTGAGAGAGATCGGCGGAAACGTTCACTTTGAAAAGGGAGAAATGGTCGTTGATCCTGCGCCGATGATCAGCATGCCTTTGCCGAATGGAAAAGTGAAACAGCTTCGGGCTTCTTATTACTTAATGGGCGCGATGCTCGGACGCTTTAAGAAAGCGGTCATCGGCCTTCCAGGCGGCTGCCACCTCGGTCCGAGACCGATTGATCAGCATATCAAAGGTTTCGAGGCGCTCGGAGCCGAAGTGACGAACGAACAGGGTGCGATCTATCTGCGTGCGGAGGAATTAAAAGGCGCGCGCATTTATCTTGATGTCGTCAGTGTTGGAGCAACGATCAACATCATGCTTGCCGCCGTGCTTGCCAAAGGCAGAACCGTAATTGAAAATGCTGCGAAAGAACCTGAGATTATCGATGTTGCGACCCTTTTAACGAGCATGGGAGCAAAAATAAAAGGTGCCGGTACGGATGTCATTCGCATCGAAGGCGTTGAGTCGCTTCACGGGTGCAGACACTCGATTATTCCGGACCGGATCGAAGCCGGCACTTTCATGATCGCAGCTGCTTCCATGGGACAAGAAGTGCTGATTGATAATGTGATTCCGACGCATTTGGAATCGTTAATCGCCAAGCTCCGCGAAATGGGAGTTCGAATCGAAGAAAGCAGCGAGCAGATTTTAATGGTCGGCGGACAGAAAGAGCTGAAACCCGTCGATTTAAAAACGCTCGTATACCCCGGTTTTCCGACAGATCTGCAGCAGCCGATGACATCGCTCTTAACGAAGGCGAACGGGACGAGCGTCGTCACTGACACCATTTATTCCGCCCGCTTCAAACATATTGACGAGCTGAGGCGCATGGGCGCGTCGATGAAGGTCGAAGGCAGATCGGCGATTATTACCGGTCCCGTTCCTCTGCAGGGCGCCAAGGTGAAAGCGAGCGATCTGCGGGCGGGAGCGTGTCTCGTTGTTGCGGGTCTAATGGCGGAAGGAGTCACGGAAATCACCGGTTTGGAGCACCTTGACAGAGGCTACAGCCAGCTTGAAGAAAAGCTGGCAAAGCTTGGGGCCACTGTCTGGCGCGAAAAATTGACAGACCAGGAAATTGAACAGCTGCAAAATTCCTGATGGACAAATGCTGTGATAGATCAAACATAAAACGATTTCATACGGGTGAGGGGAGATTAGATAGGAATGGAAAGAAGCTTATCGATGGAACTGGTGCGTGTGACAGAAGCGGCTGCGCTTAAGTCAGCGCGCTGGATGGGTAGAGGTAAAAAGGACGAGGCCGACGACGCTGCGACAAGCGCCATGAGGGATGTATTTGACACCATTCCTATGAAGGGAACGGTCGTAATCGGAGAAGGGGAAATGGACGAAGCGCCGATGCTTTATATTGGAGAAAAGCTCGGCAACGGCTACGGCCCTCGCGTAGACGTAGCAGTAGATCCTCTCGAAGGGACGAACATCGTCGCAAGCGGCGGATGGAACGCACTCGCAGTCATTGCTGTGGCTGATCACGGAAACTTGCTGAATGCACCTGACATGTATATGGATAAAATCGCTGTAGGTCCTGAAGCTGTCGGCTGCATCGATATTGAAGCGCCTGTGATTGACAACTTAAAAGCTGTGGCAAAAGCAAAAAATAAAGATGTAGAAGATGTCGTAGCCACGATTTTGAACCGTCCTCGGCACGAGAAAATCATCCATGAGCTTCGCGAAGCAGGCGCCCGAATCAAGCTGATCAACGACGGGGACGTGGCCGGTGCCATTAACACCGCTTTTGATCATACAGGCGTCGATATTTTATTCGGCTCAGGAGGAGCTCCGGAAGGCGTCTTGTCTGCTGTCGCACTCAAAGCTCTCGGAGGAGAAATTCACGGAAAGCTTCTTCCTCAAAACGAAGAAGAACTGAGACGCTGTGAAAAGATGGGGCTTGATACGGGCAAAGTGCTCCGCATGGAAGACCTCGTCAAAGGAGACGACGCGATTTTTGCTGCAACCGGTGTCACAGACGGAGAGCTCTTGAAAGGCGTGCAATTCAAAGGATCTGTTGGAACGACCCACAGTATAGTCATGAGAGCGAAATCCGGTACGGTGCGGTTTGTGGACGGAAGACACAGTCTCAAGAAAAAACCTAACCTGGTCATCCGGCCATAAGAAAAAGCGGGGATATAGACGACCCGCTTTTCCCTTGTATTTCACTTCACAAATTGAATCAAGGTTCATACTCTGATACAATAGCTAACGGCTTTTCTTCTTTATGTCAAGGCATTTTCAAAACAGGGTCATCTCTATCAATTTCATGTCAAATCGTAAATGAAGTTGAATATGTACGACAAATGAGGTAAAACTAAAGAGTGCTGCGAAATTTTCTGCACATGTTGGTTCTTAGAGAGCCAAAATCCTGCCGCATCTATCAGATATGCGATTATCTTCTCTTGTTAAGTCCTCGCTTCTTTCTCGACTCATACTTATAATCCTTTTCAATACGTCGATATATATGGGTAGAAGCGTTGCCGGTAAACGAATCGGCAGTATAATCAAGCGTCTTTCATGAAATTGATGAGACAAAGTAAATTATTCGATTAGAAAAGAGTGGTGTTCTTAGTGAAAGATGTATCCATTTCATCTTTGGAAAATATGAAATTAAAAGAGCTGTATGAGCTTGCAAGGCATTATAAAGTCTCTTATTACAGCAAACTGACAAAAAAGGAACTGATTTTTGCCATTCTGAAAGCGAACGCCGAACAGGAAGATCTGCTGTTCATGGAAGGCGTATTGGAAATCATCCAGTCTGAAGGGTTCGGCTTTCTCAGACCGATCAATTACTCCCCTAGTTCAGAGGATATCTATATTTCCGCTTCGCAAATCCGCCGTTTTGATTTGAGAAACGGTGACAAAGTGTCCGGAAAGGTCCGTCCTCCAAAAGAAAACGAACGGTATTACGGCCTTCTGCATGTTGAAGCGGTTAACGGCGACGATCCTGAATCGGCAAAAGAGCGCGTGCACTTTCCAGCATTAACGCCTCTTTATCCAGACCGCCAGATGGTGCTTGAAACGAAACCGAATCACCTGTCAACACGGATCATGGACATGATGGCGCCGGTCGGATTTGGACAGCGCGGTCTGATCGTCGCTCCGCCTAAAGCAGGTAAAACCATGCTTTTGAAAGAGATCGCGAACAGTATCACAACCAACCATCCGGAGGCGGAGCTGATCGTGCTTCTTATCGATGAAAGGCCTGAGGAAGTGACCGATATCGAACGTTCGGTTGCAGGAGACGTCGTCAGCTCCACGTTTGACGAAGTGCCTGAAAACCACATCAAGGTGGCCGAGCTCGTATTGGAACGTGCGATGAGACTTGTCGAACATAAAAAGGACGTCATCATTTTAATGGACAGCATTACAAGGCTTGCCCGCGCTTATAACCTAGTCATTCCACCGAGCGGCCGAACGTTGTCAGGGGGAATCGATCCCGGCGCTTTCCACCGTCCAAAGCGTTTCTTTGGAGCAGCCCGCAACATCGAAGAGGGCGGCAGTTTAACGATCTTGGCGACCGCTCTTGTCGACACGGGCTCGCGGATGGATGACGTCATTTATGAAGAATTTAAAGGGACAGGGAACATGGAGCTTCATCTTGACCGTTCTCTTGCGGAAAGAAGAATCTTTCCTGCCATTGATATTCGCCGTTCGGGTACGCGTAAAGAAGAGCTTCTCGTTCCGAAAGAGCACCTTGACCGTCTGTGGTCCATCCGGAAAACGATGTCTGACACGCCTGATTTCGTCGAAAAGTTCATGAGAAAAATGAAAAAGACGAAAACGAATCAGGAGTTTTTCGATATTCTGATCCAGGAATGGAAGCAAGCGAATATGTCGGCGGCAAGGCGCTGATTTAAAACTTTAGTTTGCAAAACGTCCGAATCGCTGTTATAATTCTATCATGTGCGTTCCGGAGGTTTTGTCCCGGAATAATAACTCTGTTTCCGAATTGGATTCAGGGCGGAAGGAGATGACAGATATGAAAGCAGGAATTCATCCTGAGTTCAAAAAAGCAACAGTCAAATGCGCTTGTGGAAACGAATTTGAAACAGGTTCAGTAAAAGAAGAGGTACGCGTTGAGATTTGTTCTGAATGCCATCCGTTCTACACTGGCCGCCAAAAATTCGCTTCTGCTGATGGTCGTGTTGATCGCTTTAACAAAAAATACGGTCTTAAGTAATAATAGATATGATAAACAGGCAGGATTTTTCTTGCCTGTTTTTTTACTTGCAATTATTGCTGGAGAGGAGTTAGTCGGATGTACATCATGAAGCAAAGCGGATGGCTTGAGCTCATATGCGGAAGCATGTTTTCGGGCAAGTCAGAGGAGCTTATCCGCCGGATCAAAAGGGCAACGTTTGCGAGACAGGAAGTCAAAGTGTTTAAACCAGCCATTGATAATCGCTACAGCAGTGAATCGGTTGTTTCGCATAATGGGACATCCATTGTTTGCCATGCCATCGCATCTCCGGAAGAAATTTTTCAATACATAAGCAAAGAAACGGATGTCATCGGCGTCGATGAAGTCCAGTTTTTTGACGAAACGATTGTCGGCACGTTAACTTCTCTGGCTGATCAGGGCTACCGTGTGATTGCAGCAGGTCTTGATTTGGACTTCCGGGGCGAGCCTTTCGGTGTCGTGCCAGATCTTATGGCTTTAGCGGAAACGGTGACGAAGCTGCAAGCGGTGTGCTCTGTCTGCGGATCTCCGGCCAGCCGTACGCAGAGGCTGATCAATGGAAAACCTGCTTCTTATGACGATCCGGTCATTTTGGTGGGGGCTTCCGAAGCATATGAAGCACGCTGTCGCCACCATCATGAAGTGCCTGGAAAGCCAAAATGAAATCGGACAAACACATAGATTTTCACGCAAAAAACACTTGGTAAAAACAAGTGTTTTTTTTATTGAATCCTTTTTATAGGAATTAATGTAATTAAAAAACTTAATTAAGAATACGAAAAAATTAACTAATTTTCATCGCTTGAATTTTGACAAAGTCAGGCATAAAATGACTTACTGTAGTCAGTAAAAAGTAAATAGGTTTTAAGAAATGTTCAGTTTTTTGTCAAAAACGCGCGTTACATATTTGACAATCTACATGTGTAAAAAAGGCAAATGTTCTATATTGTTTACCGTATTTATTTCACTTCATTAATATTTTAAGAAAGAAGGTAATTAGTGTGAACAACATGAGAAGAACGAAGGAAGGATATTTGGAGACTTCTTTGCGGGGAAAAGACGTTCTTTCCATTCCGACGCTTAATAAAGGTGTTGCATTTTCGCTTGAAGAAAGAAAGAACCTTGGTCTTGAAGGGCTTCTGCCGCCGACTGTTCTCAGCCTTGATCAGCAGGCGGAACGGGCTTATGAACAATTTTCCCGTCAACCTGACAGACTTCGTCAAAATGTATATTTGAACGATCTGCAAAACAGAAACGAAGTGCTTTTCTATAAATTATTGCAAAACCATCTGCGTGAAATGCTTCCGGTTGTCTATACGCCAACTGTCGGTGAAGCGATTCAGGAATACAGCCACGAATACCGCAGACCGCACGGTGTTTACTTGTCAATCGATGATATAGACGGAATCGAAACGGCGTTTAAAAACCTGCAGGCGTCTGCTGATGACATCGATTTGATCGTTGCGACCGATTCCGAAAGCATCTTGGGCATCGGCGACTGGGGCGTCGGAGGCATCAACATTGCAATTGGTAAGCTTGCAGTATATACGGCGGCAGCAGGAATCGATCCGAGCCGCGTCATCCCAGTCGTACTGGATGTCGGAACGAATAATGAAAAACTGCTAAACGATCCGCTTTATATCGGAAACCGTCATCCGCGTGTAGAAGGTGAGCGTTACGAACAATTTATCGACGCTTATGTCGAAACAGCATTGAAGTTTTTCCCTAATGCGCTTCTTCACTGGGAAGATTTCGGAAATAAAAACGCTCGCAATATTATGAGTAAATATAACCATAAAATTTCAACATTTAACGATGATATCCAAGGGACAGGAGCTATCACGCTGGCAGCGATTTTAGCAGCTGTTAAAAAGACCGGCACGTCTTTGAAAGACCACCGCGTCGTCATCTTCGGACCTGGTTCTGCGGGTATCGGAATTGCTGACCAAATCCGTGACACCATGGTGCTTGAAGGGCTTTCAGAAGAAGAAGCCAGCCGCGCATTCTGGACAGTCGACTACAGAGGATTATTAACGACAGGCATGGATCAAATTTTGGATTTCCAAGAACCGTATTTGCGCGATACCGAAGAAGTGAAAGAATGGAAACGCAATGAAAAGGGAGAGATTTCCTTTGAGGAAGTCATCCGTCAAGTGAAGCCTACCATTCTGATTGGTACATCAGGTGTTGCCGGCGCCTTCACTGAAGAAATTATCAAAGAGATGGCGGCTCATACTGAACGTCCGGTGATTCTGCCGATGTCCAATCCGACACATTTGGCTGAAGCTGTTCCTGAAGACTTGTTCAAATGGACGGACGGAAAAGCGCTTGTGGCGACGGGAAGCCCGTTTGAAGCTGTTGAGTACAATGGCGTGAAACACGAAATCGGACAATCCAATAATGCTTTCGTATTCCCTGGATTAGGCCTGGGAACAATCGTTTCGAAGGCGAAAGTCATCACAAACGGCATGTTTGCAGCATCTGCAAACGCGGTCGCGAACATGGTTGACCATGAAAAACCGGGTGCAGGCCTGCTGCCGAAAATTGACGACCTGCAAGACGTATCCGTTCAAGTGGCAATTGATGTTGTGAAAGCTGCCATTAAAGACGGCGTGGCTCAAGTTCAGCCTGAAGATGTCGAAAAGGCGGTTCGCGAAGCCATGTGGCGTCCGGAATATCAAACAATTGTTGCAAAACGCGACTAATATTCAATACTGAGGAAACGATAAAAAGAAACAGCAGCCCGGGTCCGGATATTTTGTCACCGGGCTGCACCAATCAAAGATGAAAAATGGGATCGACGGCTGTGTAACAGGGCGACTGCGTTTATCAGCCGCCGTTAATTCGTCCCTGAAAGGGACAACATAGAGGAGGAAACAGTCTTGGACTTTTTAAATATTTTAATCCTCCTTGCGCCAATATTTTTTGTTATTGCGCTGGGATGGTTCGCGGGTCACTTTGGAAGCTATGATGCTAAATCTGCAAAAGGGGTAAGTACGCTCGTTACGAAATACGCGCTTCCGGCCCACTTTGTTTCAAGCATTTTGTCAACGCCAAAAGATAAGTTTTACAGCCAGATTCCGCTGATGATTTCACTGGTCATCGGTATCGTTGGATTTTACGTAATTATTTTGCTTCTTTTACGATTTTTATTTAAGTACGATTTAACAGATGCTTCAATGTTCTCATTAAACTCAGCTCAGCCGACATTCGCCTTTATGGGAATTCCGGTATTGGGCAGCCTGTTCGGCATGCAGGAAGTTGCGATTCCGATCGCGATTACGGGAATTGTCGTGAATGCGATGCTTGATCCTCTTGCGATCATCGTCGGAACTGTCGGCCGTTCTTCTAAAAAACAAGCGGAAACGACAGACAGCATTTGGAAGGTAACAGGAAAATCAATTTTACACGGTTTGTCTGAACCGCTCGCTTTTGCACCGCTTGCAAGTATCATTCTTGTATTATTCGGTCTGCAAATTCCTGAATTGCCGCAGAAAATGCTTGATATGCTCGGAAATACGACTTCAGGTATCGCTCTTTTCGCAGTCGGGGTGACTGTCGGAATCCGTAAAATCAAATTCAGCATGCCTGCTTTGAGCATCGCTTTATTAAAAGTCGCTGCTCAGCCTGCTTTAATGTTTGTGATCGCGATGGTCGTGGGCCTTTCTTCCGCCGACATGACAAAAGCGGTTCTGCTTGTGGCATTCCCTGGATCTGCCGTGGCGGCTATGATTGCTACAAACTTTGAAAGCCAGGAAGCAGAAACGGCATCCGCGTTTGTGATCAGTGCGGTGCTGTCAATTATTTCACTGCCGATATTGATTGCCATTACAGCATAATGAAAAAGCTTGCAAGAAGCCGTTTTATGGCCTTGCAAGCTTTTTTGCGCTTTAAAAAGAGAAGATCGATTTCAATTTGCTTTTCGGTTTTTTTTCTTCTCTTCTGCCGGCTGTATCTTTTTCGTGGCGGTTCATGCTTTCCAATTCACTGATTTTCTGTTCGAGATGTTTGATCTGCTGCCGTTCTTCTTCCAGTTCGCGCCTTTGCTGCAGAAGCTGATAGGAGACGACATCGTCCGCTTTTTGTTCAAGCTTTCTTTCCAGCTCGGCGATTTTCTTTTGGAGCAGCTCGCGTTCAAGCTGTTCGTGCTCTAAAAAACGCTGCAGCTTTTCTTCGAGCCGCTCATTCAACGGGGGTGCCGGCTCTTCCGTTTGAACCATTTCGTTTTTCTTGATGAGGAAGGTTTTTTTCGGGCGTTTGACTGTGACATCCTGCATAGGCGTACCGTTTTTTAACTGCTCTTTTACTTCTTTTAAAATGGCGATATCGTCTTTCGTGAAAAAGTAGTGGCCAAGCTCATTTCGGGAAGCGGGCAGTTGCAGCTGCTTGACCCAGCGCTGCACCGTTTTGGTTGATACCCCGAGTTCATTTGCCGCATCAGCAGTATTCATATGATACCTCCTTTTAACCTGTAACTGTTCATTAAAAAGGGTATTCGACCTGAATGAAAAGCTTCCTTCCTGTTAGACAAAAGAAGAAGGGATTCGGCAAAGAAAGCGGTTTTTCCACAGATGGCGAAGGCGTTGCTATGCCTCGTAAAGCTCTAAAGGCAGGCCGTCCGGATCGGAGAAGAACGTATAGCGCTTGCCTGTTCCGGTATCGGTGCGAACCGGTTCGGCAATGATGCCTTTTTGCTTGAGCTCCTTGACGGTCTGATCAAGATCGGCCACTGTGAAAGCCAAATGGCGGAGCCCGGCAGCTTCTGGTCTGGTAAGGCGCTCGGGCGGATCTGGAAAAGAAAACAGCTCGATGACATAGCGGCCGTTTAATGAGAGATCCAGTTTATATGAATCCCGGTCCTTTCTGTACGTTTCGCTCAGAATCTCAAGTCCGAGCTTGTCGACATAGAATGTTTTGGATGCTTCATAATCCGAGCATATGATGGCGATGTGATGAATCGATTCCAGCATTGAGTTAAGCTCCTTTTTTCTTAAAAGTATAGCAAAAAGACGCGGCAGCTGCCGATAACGGCGAAGTTGTTTTGACGGGGAGGAGTCCCTGTACTATAATTAGAATGTTACGCACAGCAAACAGAGGTGAATAGCGTGTTAGACCGTTTAAAATCGATAGAGGACCGGTACGAAAAATTAAATGAACTATTAAGCGATCCGGAAGTTGTCAACGATCCGAAGAAGCTTAGAGAATATTCGAAAGAACAATCTGATTTACAGGAAACAGTTGAAGTATACAGACGTTATCGGAGCGCGTCGGAACAGCTGAGCGATGCCAAAGCGATGCTTGAGGAAAAGCTGGACTCCGATATGCGCGAGATGGTTAAAGAGGAAATTTCCGAACTGCAGGAAGAAATCGAGTCGCTCACAGACCAGCTGAAGGTATTGCTGATCCCGAAAGATCCGAACGATGACAAAAACGTTATCATGGAAATCCGCGGCGCAGCGGGCGGAGAAGAGGCTGCTTTGTTTGCCGGCAACCTGTACCGCATGTACAGCCGCTACGCAGAGCTCCAAGGCTGGAAAACAGAAGTGATGGAAGCGAATATGACAGGCACAGGCGGATATAAAGAGATCATTTTTATGATCAATGGGAACGGCGCATACTCAAGGCTGAAGTATGAGAACGGCGCACACCGCGTACAGCGCGTTCCAGAGACCGAATCCGGCGGGCGTATCCATACATCCACGGCAACGGTAGCCTGTCTTCCTGAGGCTGAAGAGGTAGAAGTGGATATTCATGAAAAAGACATCCGTGTCGACACCTTCGCGTCGAGCGGTCCGGGAGGGCAAAGCGTCAATACGACGATGTCAGCCGTCCGTCTGACCCACCTTCCGACAGGTGTTGTCGTGTCTTGCCAAGATGAGAAATCTCAGATCAAAAACAAAGAAAAAGCGATGAAAGTTCTGCGCGCGCGAATTTACGATAAATTTCAGCAGGAAGCTCAGGCTGAATATGATCAAAACCGAAAATCCGCAGTCGGAACAGGGGACCGTTCAGAGCGCATCCGCACGTATAACTTTCCGCAAAACCGCGTCACTGATCACCGGATCGGCTTGACGATCCAAAAGCTCGACCAGATCCTTGAAGGCAAGCTTGACGAAGTCATCGACGCGCTGATCGTAGAAGACCAGGCAAGCAAGCTGCAAGAGGCGGAAAGCTGAGATGAAGACGGTATTTGAAGCCCTTAAATGGGCTTCTTCTTATTTGGCCGAAGCGGGAAGAGACCGGAATGCCGCGGAAATTTTGCTGACAGATCAGCTGAACATCGACCGCAGCAAACTGTTGGCAAGCTTCCATGATGTCATATCAGAGTCTGATTTTTCGCGGTTTAAAAAATCTGTCGAGCTTCATCATCAAGGAGTGCCTGTTCAATATATCACCGGAAAAGAATCCTTTTACGGACGGGAATTTTCCGTAAATGAACACGTTTTGATTCCGCGTCCTGAAACAGAGGAAGTCGTTGAAGCTGTTCTTTCTGAAGCGGAAAGAGTTTTTCACGGAACAGATCGCCTTAAAGCCGTCGATATCGGTACAGGAAGCGGGGCGATTGCGGTGACTCTTGCGCTTGAGAGCCCGCGTTTTTCCGTCACGGCGACGGATATTTCGGAACAAGCTTTAAGCACGGCAAGACACAACGCTGACCGGCTTGGGGCGAAAGTGGATTTCATCGGCGGCGATTTGCTTGAGCCGCTTATCAAGCGACAGAAGAAAGCTGATGTCATCGTTTCAAATCCACCTTATATATCTGAGGAAGACATGAAGACGCTGTCAGATGTCGTACGTCTTCATGAACCCGCCGGGGCTTTGACGGACGGTGCTGACGGATTGCAGTTTTATAAGCGTTTCATGAAAGAAATTCCATTTGTCATCGCAGATCAGGCACTGGTGGTGTTTGAAATCGGCTGGACTCAGGGGAATGCCGTCAAAGACATGTTTCACCGGTTCTTTCCTGATGCTGACGTACGGGTGAAAAAGGATCTTAATGGAAAAGACCGCATCGTCTGCGCGGTAATTGAGCAACATCGTTAAGGAAACCGCCGGAAATGAAGCGACCCTAAAAAGTTAAAATCTCATGAAGCAGTTTGACTGGCATGATTCCGGTATAGTACCAGGTTTCATGCCTTTTAATTTGATCTTGATCCGTTTGTGATTGTAGAGAATCAATATACTATGCGGGTCCTTTTTTGAAATGTTCGACGCTCCAAATTCTTTAAAATAAATGAATTCTGATTTTAAAATGCTAAAAGAAGCTTTCCGCCACCGCATTGTCGTGACAGTTGCCTTTACGGGACATGCTTTGTGTGATGTTTCGTTGTTTTGAACTAAGGCTTTCAACTTTTTTAAGCAGGCATTCTCCATCCGCAGGCGTTCAATTTCCGCTTGGGTCCCTTCGTCTGATCCTTCTTCATAGGTAAACGCCGCTTTTTAGGGTACCTATTCCTCCGGTTTCAAGCTGTTTCACGGATAGATGTCCCATTTTCGAGTGAAGTACCTTTTGGTTTATCTTCGGCAGAATAGCTTGTATAGGCTTTTTAGACGCGTCTTCTCCATGATATCGGTATTGCGAATCCACCCATGAAAGACACTGTGCGAATTTCCTCAACTGTAAATTTTAAAAACTGCACCTCCAATTGTTAAGTGTGTCTAACAAAAGAGGGCAGTTCAAATTCCCGGCGGTCTTTTTTGTTAAAAAACAGCAACCGCAGCCATGACCGTTCAGAAGGCCTTCTTTACCGTTTTTTAACAAAAATTTTATCTGAATAAAATAAAAAATAGTTCAAGATTAATATATACCCTAAACAGATTGTCTGATTTTTAATGTAGGAGACAGAGTCACGACATCCCTCTGTAATCCGCTTTCCCCATTTAGGTGGTTTACCATTGCACATACGGCTTTTTGAGCCAGCTCTTCAACAGGTATATCGATTGTCGTGATTTCCGGATCGGTCACCTCACAGATCGATTGATTATCATATCCAAGCACTGCAAGCTGCTTTGGCACTTCATATTGATAATAGCGGGCCCTTTTAATAATTCCTGCGGCCACTTGGTCGTTTCCCGTAAAAATGGCGGTCGGCTTTTCGGACATGTTGTGGATCTGGTCCATAATACGGAAGCCGTCATGAATGGTAAATGCGTGGCTGAACATCCACTTCTCCTGGAAATGTAAACCCGCATCAGACAATGCTTTCATAAACCCTTCTTTTCTCATAATCTGGGCCTTGCTGTGTATCGTGTCACAGCAGAAGGCCATTAAATGATGCCCTTTTTGAATAAAAAGCTCCGTTCCTTTATATCCGGCTTCGAATTCGTCATAGCAGATCACCGGCACGTCCGCTTCGGCGTGGAATTCATTTGCCAAGACTACAGGACCGTATTTGACGTATTTTTTGATGTCTTCCCACTCATTTTCAAGGCTGCATAACATAAGCCCGTCGACTTCTTTCCTCTTGAGCAGCTCCAGTACTTTCAGTTCATTCTGCTTTTGATAAAACGTCTGAAACACAATGACTTTGTATTGGTGTTTCAGCGCTTCAGCGGACACATGCTTCATGAGCTGCGCGAAGAATGGATGGTCCGCGTGAGGGACAGACACTGCGAGAAACATCGTTTTGTTGGATCTGAGCTTTCGTGCAGAGGTGTTCGGAATGTAGTCCAATTTTTCGATGACTTCCAAAACACGCTTCCTTTTTTCTTCAGATACATAAGGATGGTCGTTCAGTACTCTTGAAACAGTTGTTTTTGACACATTACTTAATTTTGCAATTTCGTCAATCGTAGGCATAAAGTCACTTCCTGAAAAAAAGAGTTGTTATGGTATCGATTCCATCATTTAAGATATGTCATGAAATATGACAATTTCCCAAAATAATAAAAATGGGGTGAAATTGATGAAAACCGCAAGCGAAAACATGACTTGCACAAGCAAACAGCTATTTGTCCTTCTGAATGATTTGAAGGAAGGGAAGCACGCTGGTGAATGCCGTATAGACGACACACTGGCTAATCAAAAATTAAAAGAGACATTGCAGCAGGATCAATTCGACTTGACCGCCAATTTGCTAAACAGAATGGATTCTCCGCCCTCCAGAGTTGATTTTATGCCGCTTCATCGACTGATCACAGAAGAAGAAGTAGATGACGTGATTCATGCGGTGAAAGGCGTGCTGCCGACCGGGCAATTTACAAGCGGTTCTTATGTCGGTGTATTTGAAGCTGAAATAGCCGCTCTTTTGAGAAAAAATCATGTCATGGCTTCCTCCAGCGGAACCGATGCCATGATTGTCGCACTGAAAGCTGCGGGTATTGGACAAGGTGATGAAGTCATTATGCCTGCAAACAGCTTTGCTGCAACGGAAAACGCCGTGCTTGCAGCTGGAGGCACTCCGGTTTTCTGCGATATTGACCCTGTTACATTTTGCATGGATCCTTCTGAACTTGAAGCATGCATCACTTTGAAAACGAAATGCATTTTGCCTGTACACCTTTATGGAAAGCTGCCAGACATGGAAGCCATTGCAAAAATCGCTGATAAATACGGCATCCCGATTATTGAAGACGCCTGCCAGTCGATCGGCGTTTCCGATCTGGGAAAAAACAGCCTTTGCTCCATATTAAGCTTTAATCCGTATAAAAATCTCGGCACTTGCGGAAAAGCAGGCGCAATTGTGACGGATGATCCATCATTTGCATCCGCATGCATGGAATATATGTACCACGGCTTTGAACTGAATCAAAAAAATAAAAAGGCTGCTGATTACGGCTTTAACGCTAAGATTGATAATTTGCAAGCCGCTATTGGACTGGCAAGGATGAAACATCTTTCATTAAATAATCTGAAGCGCTTATATTTAGCAGATCGTTATATTACGCATTTGCAGCAGTATGAAGACAGAGGTCTGATCCAATTGCCTCAAATGACCGATGATCATGTATGGCATTTGTTTACAATTAAAATGATAAGCGGAAATCGAGACCAAGTCAAAGATATGATGCTTAAATTTCATAATGTCCAAACAGATATATACTACCCGATTTTATCCCATCATCAAAACACACCACTTGTAAAAGCCGATTATCAGCAAACATCGCTGCCGGTCACTGAATCGGTGCATAAACAAATGCTTCAGCTTCCTCTCTATCCGGGACTCACCGTAGAAGAACAAGACAAAGTAATGGAGGCCTTAATTGATGTCGTATCATGAAACACTTTCTTTTCACACTTTGCAGCAAGTAAACAAGCCGAAGTACGCCGTATTTTGCGATTTTGATGAGACATATTTCGCCCACAGCATCACCGATGAATCGAGGAAAGCGCTCATGGACCTTGAAACATTTATTCATTCGAACCATCTCGATCACAAGATTTTGCTCGGCTGGGTGACCGGGAGCAGCCTGTCATCTGTTCTTGCAAAAATGAAGCGGGGAGGCTTTCGATATCTTCCGCATTTTGTCGCCAGTGACCTTGGCACTGAGATCACGTATTTCTCTGAAGAAGGCCAAGTCTCTGATAAAGATTGGGAAGCCCGATTGCAAGAATCGAATTTCTCCCATGATCTGGTCGAAGACATCAAGCAGACTCTCTCTAAAAAATATGAGATTGAGCTTGTGCCTCAGACTCAGCATGGTTTTTCCCGCTATAAAATCAACTATTACTATAGATCGTCGGATGAGAACACAGATAAGAGGGCGCTTGAAGCCATCAGACGGCTTGCAAGAGAGCATGAAATAGGAGTAAATATCAATCGCTGCAACCCTTTGGCAGGCGATCCGGAAAACAGCTATGATGTGGACTTTATCCCTTTGCGGACAGGCAAACCGTACATTGTGGATTTTATATTGAATAAATTCGCGATAGAGAGGGAGAATTCATTTGCTTTCGGCGACAGCGGAAACGATGTGGATATGCTTAAAAAAACCGGACATGGTTATCTGGTGGGGAATGCGACAGCAGAAGCAAAGTCGCTCCATTCCCGTATGACAGAAGGCAGCTATACGGCTGGAATTTTAGAAGTGCTAAAAGCCCATATCAAAAGATAAGGAGTGTCCTTAGATGAAAATCGGAATTATTGGAGCCGGAGGAATTGCAAAAGCTCATGCGAAAGCTCTTTCAACAGTCAAAGGTGCCGAGCTTTCCGGGTTTTTTGATATCAACTCGCTTGCCTCGCGCAAATGTGCGTTTGAATATGGAGGAACCACATTTAACAGTATGCAGGAGCTGTTGAATCAGTCGACGGCAGTCATCGTTTCATCGCCGAACTTTTGCCATAAAGAACATGTGCTTGAAGCGATGGCCGCAGGTAAGTATGTATTGTGTGAAAAACCGATGGCTGTCTCAATGGAGGAAGCGGAGGAGATGAAAAACAGGGCGTCTCAATCTGCTTATATTTCGATCATGGGCTTCAATTACCGCCATCTTACATTTGTTCAGCGCCTAAAAGATATGCTATCCGGCAATGAACTTGGAGATATCTTGTCCATCAATGTCCATTTTAAGAAAAACAGCGCCTTGAGAAGAAAAAAATATACTTGGCGCGATCATTCGAAAAGCAATAAAACGAGCGGGGCATTAGGAGATTTGGGTGTGCATTTAATCGATCTCATTCTTTATTTGTTCGACAGCCCGTTTAAACTGGACAGTTTAAAAGTCAAAATGATGACGGTCGTCAAAGAAAAAGAACAAAAACAGGTATATGTTGATGATCATTCTGAAGTATACGGCCAGCTTGAAAATCATGTGTTTGTCAATATGATTACGTCAAAATGCACAAAAGCGGATGAGTGCGGCTTTAGCATCGAGGTCAATGGCCAAAACGGCGTATTCTACTATCATTCACGGCAGAAAAATCAGTTTTTGCTGAGGACCGGATTGACGGAGCAGATGATAACAATGCCGGACACGTGGCTGACAGACCCTGAAAATGAATTTTACGGATGGGCCGATTCCTTCAGAGTTCAGCTGATTCAATGGATGAACGGAATTCGGGATCGCAATTTCGCACCTCTTGCCACTTTTGATGATGGATACAAGACGCAGTTCTACTTAAATGAATTTTTCAATAAAGGTCAGCAGCTGTCCCTTTCAAAACAAGCAAACTAGCATTGCGAAAAACCCTTGCCGGCCGTGCCAATAGCCGCAAGGGTTTTATGGTCTGCAACGAAGGAGTGAGTCTAATGAAAAAAATATTTCTATTCGGCTGTTCGTTTTATTTTCTCGTAGGGGTTATCCATATCCTGCTGGGGAGCCTGTCACCTTATATCATTCAAGAATATCACCGGGATGTTCATGATCTATCCTTCCTGATCTTTTTCCAATTCACCGGTTTTCTAATCGGTGTCCTGCTTGCGCCGATATTTGTCAGGCGCACCTCTCATGCGGCTGTATTGACGTTTGGCCTTCTTCTTATTCTCGTAACGCTTTTAGGCGTGTTCCTTTTTGATATGTTCATCTTTTTTGTCATCATGGGGTTTTTGCTCGGCTTTGGCGCCGGTACTTTAGAAACGACGATGGGAGCGTATGTGATTGCCCAAGATAAAAATGCGAAGGGGATGAATATTTTAGAGGTTTTTTTCGGATTGGGCGCTTTGCTGTTTCCTTTTCTTATTTATATCCTTACGGAACGATATGCCTGGCATTTCCCCTTGTATGCTTTATTTATCTTCGTTTTTGTGCTTGCGTGTATGTGGGTGGTTTATTTGTGCAGAAAAACCCCTGACACTGCTTCCGGTCAAATGACTTATCAGGAAAAACCGACTGTGTCAGCCATATTTGAAACCGGAAGGAAAGAAAAAAGCATTTTCCTCTTTCTCATATTCGCTTTTGTATATGCGGGTATCGAGACCAATTTCGCAAACTTTTTGCCGGCGCTGATGCTGGAAAAAGGAGCAGAAGAAATCAGCGTGATCAGCGTTTCGTTTTTTTGGACGGGAATGGTGTGCGGGCGTTTGTTGACAAGTATTTTTGGCGGACGCTTGACTTCCGTTGCCTTTCTGATCTTCAGTGCCGGAGCCTTGACTGTTTTGCTTTTGATTCTGGCATGGTTTCCGGTTCATCAAACACAGCTGCTCCTCGTATTTTTCATCGGGCTCTCGGCAGCCGGCATTTTTCCGTGCGCCGTCACTCTGGCCTCGTTGGCTGGAAAGCCTTTTACAGAGGAAATCACCAGTCTCTTCATTTCATCCGCAAGTCTGGGAGGAGCGCTTCTTTCATTTTTGATCGGCTGGGCGATTGATGCAAGCGCAGCGGCTGTCTTCCCGTTTCTGCTGTTCGGCGGATTGGGGGGCTTGCTGCTCGTGATCAGCGCGGTGATTTTTTTATCCGGCCTGCAAAAAAACAAGCAGAGCCATTTGGATATGTAGACCTTTTAGGAAGAGATTACAAGCTTAGTAGAATTTTTTTCAGCATCCGTTTAAACCGTTCCATCTTTGACCATAATATTGCTAGAAAAGGTTGAAGAACGGAGAGGAACGGTGGGGAAAATGAAGAAATCAAACATTGCCTGTATGTATATTTTTCTTTTATTAATAGGAGCGCTTGCAAATCTCACGACGGAAGAGACGGCCCAATCATCAGACGGGAAGCCTGCCGTGATTCCAGATGAAGCGATTCGGCTGCGGATTTTGGCAAACAGCGACAGCGGGAGCGACCAAAGCGTCAAACGTAAAATCAGGGATGAGGTCAATAAACAAATTACGAAATGGGTGGAAAACCTGACCTCGGTTGAGGAAGCGAGACAAGTCATCAGGTCGAAGCTGCCCGAAATCAAAGAGGTTGCCAAGGATGTTATGAAGCGCGAAAATGTCCGGCAATCCGTGTCTGTCCGTTTTGATCGAGTTTCATTTCCGACAAAGCTATACGGCAATATGGTGTATCCAGCCGGAGAATATGAGGCTGTTTTAATTACATTAGGCAAGGGAGAGGGAGCCAACTGGTGGTGTGTCCTGTTTCCGCCGCTTTGCTTTCTTGATTTTTCCAATGGGGAAGCCGTAAAGTCGCCTGAAGACGAACAAACCGATGCCGGGGAAAACGCCCGGGAAGAAAAAACAGCCGCTGCAGATGAAGCGGTATCTGGCAAAGATAAAGAAGACAAAGAAGTGAAATTTTTTCTTGTCGAATGGATTACCGGGCTTTTTTCTTAAAGGAACCGCCGTGCTTTCGTGCAGGGCGGTTTTTTACTGTTTGTTTTTTCATGATGGTTATTCACGCTTTTGAATATGATATAATTTTCCAAAACGGTTCAGGGAAAATACTGCTTTTCGAATATACACCTTCTGCCCCTTTCTGATGTGTCAATTACATTGCCCGGTAGAAAGAGAAACTGTCTTATCACCAGTACAGAGTTCATTTGCATACTCATTCAAAGCATTAGTTCCTGCTAATCAAAATTGAAAAATGAATTGCCGGCTTTCTTCCAAATCAAAAGGTATATTTTACTGTCGCCCTCATAGATTGGATAGAGAAGTTAAAAAACGGGGTGAAAAGATGTTCTACCAATTGAGGTTAGCGGAAATGAAAGACATGAATGCGATCGAAGCGTTTTTAAAAAAGGCGGGGACAAGCCATAAAGGCATTGAGGAAGCGAAGAGCCAGTTTATCATGATGGAAGACCCTCCCGATGAAATCGTCGCCTGCCTCGGAATGGAGGAATTTGAAAACAAAAAAGGGCTGCTGCGCTCGCTTGTCGTGTCTGACAAGCTCAGCCAGGGCCACATCGTTTCCCTGTTTCAAAGCATGCAGGTATTGTGTGAAAAGCGGGGAATCCAAACCCTGTATTTAGTTGCCAATAAACGAACATCGATGGATTTCCTTGAAGTGCTCGGTTTTAAACAAGCTGCGGCAATTCCGGAAGAGCTTGATGGATCAGAGCATGTTTCAGACTCGTTGAGCGTAAACGGAGCCGTTTTGATGGAGAAAACGTCTAATTAGCCGTTAACTTATACACAGAGATATCCACGGATTCAAAAGCGTTATCCACAAAATGTGGACAACGCTTGTTTTCTTTTTCTTCATCTTTTATACTTTCAACAGGATTTACATGAATGATTAACGTTTTTAGTGTTTTGTTAAGGGAGTTTTGATGTTAATGAAAACAAAAGTATGGACTGTGGATGTAAAACGTGATTTGTCCACAAACTGTCCACAAATTGCACAAGCGGCAAGACTGCTCAAGCAAAATGAAACGGTTGCTTTTCCGACAGAGACGGTTTACGGTCTTGGTGCAAACGCCAAACACAGCGAAGCAGTAGCTAAAATATACGAAGCGAAAGGGCGTCCGAGCGACAATCCGCTCATTGTCCACATCGCTGAAATTGAACAGCTCGGAGAATTTGCAGAGGTTGATTCGCCTCAGGCCGAAATGCTGATGAAGCGTTTTTGGCCCGGACCGCTGACCCTTGTGCTGCCTTGCAGACCCGGGGTGTTATCCACAAAGGTGACGGCGGGGCTCGATACGGTCGCGGTCAGAATGCCTGATCATCCTGTTGCCCTTGAGCTGATTAGACAGGCCGGCGTTCCGGTGGCCGCCCCGAGCGCCAATCTGTCCGGGAAACCGAGTCCGACGAAAGCCGAGCATGTCGTTCACGATTTAAATGGAAGGATTGCAGGTATCGTTGACGGCGGTCCTACAGGAGTAGGGGTTGAATCAACAGTTGTTTCATGCACCGGGGAAATTCCGGTCATTTTGAGGCCGGGCGGCGTCACAAAAGAGCAGCTCGAAGAAGCGGCCGGCTCTGTCTTGATTGACCAGGGCCTCACCGACGAAAAAAAGGCGCCGATGTCTCCCGGGATGAAATATACGCATTATGCACCGGAAGCCCCGCTTGCCATTGTGAACGGAAGCGTTGAAGATATTCAACGGCTGATCGGCCAATATCAGAAAGACGGCATGAAAGTCGGCGTCCTTACGACAGAGGAACGGGCCGGTGCCTATCAGGCGGATGCCGTCCGCATCTGCGGCAGAAGAGACCGTCTTGAAACGGTTGCCGCCGGTTTGTATGACATTCTCCGCAGCTTTGACGAAGAACAGCTCGATTTTATTTTTGCTGAGTCTTTCCCTGAGGAAGGGGTGGGCCGGGCGATTATGAACCGGCTCTTGAAAGCGGCAGGCCATCGCGTAATCGAAGCGTAGCCTAAGCAGGGTTGTTCTATCCGCCTTTGGACGTGCATAAGCTAGAAAAGCTGGCGTGTCCAAGGGGGAATTGCATGAATGTTGATGTGTTAATAGGCGAAATCCTGACGCTCTCGATCATGGCTTTTGCACTCGGCATGGATGCCTTTTCAGTCGGTCTTGGAATGGGAATGGCCAAGCTGAAAAGGAACCAAATCTTTCAAATCGGCGTCATTATTGGATTGTTCCATGTCATCATGCCGCTTGGCGGTATGATTGCGGGACAGTTTCTTTCGGGCGCGCTTGGTGCGCTTGCGGGGTATCTTGGAGGAGCGCTTTTATTGGTGCTGGGCATTCAGATGATTGCCGCATCTTTTAATAAAAGCGGGGAGCAGATCATCTCTCCGCACGGCTTCGGCTTATTCATTTTTGCCGTCGGCGTCAGCCTCGACAGCTTTTCAGTCGGTCTCAGCCTCGGCCTCTACGGGACGAAACCGCTATTAACGATCTTTTTGTTCGGTTTGTTCAGCATGGTGTTAACTTGGGCGGGTCTGCTGCTTGGAAAAAAGGTTCAAACGTGGCTTGGAGCTTACAGCGAAGCGCTCGGAGGAGCCATCCTACTGAGCTTCGGCCTGAAGCTTTTGCTGCCCATTTAATTGAAAGAGGAGAAAATCTTTTTCCCGCTTTGCATAACATAATGAAACTTAGAAAAAGAGGGGAGAGATCCTCTCTTTTTTGATTTCTGGAGCGGATTTTATTATTTTCCGGCTGAATCCTTTATAATATGAACAAAGGAGTGAACAGGATTGAACATACTATTTGTCTGTACTGGAAATACGTGCCGCAGCCCGATGGCGGAAGCGCTTTTTAAATCTGCGGCTGCCGAAAAAAAACTGGATGTCTCCGTCAAATCTGCCGGGTTGTTTGCTCCTGAAAACGGAAAAGCTTCTTTATATGCAGTCGAAGCGCTTTTTGAAAAAAACATCGCTCTGAATCATACATCTTCACAGCTTTCCGAGGAGAAGGTTGAATGGGCGGATCTCGTGTTGACGATGACGGAGCAGCACAAACAGGTGGCAGTACATGAATTTTCAAAGAGCCGAGATAAAATCTATACGCTGAAAGAGTATGTCAAAGGAGAAAGCGGGGACATCATTGACCCGTTCGGCGGATCTCTCAGCGACTATCAAAAAACGAGAGATGAGCTGGAGCAGCTGCTGAAAAAATTGGCAGAAATGCTGGCGGGAAAATCTCGGGAATAGAAGCTAAGGAGCGTTTGCAAATCGAGCGGCAGCGGGTACAATAGACATGATCAATCAGAAATATATAGCGGCTGTATACTGCTTAACGGTCTGCACGAGACTTTTGGCGGCACATCAAACGAGGAGGAGTCATTCCAATGAAAGTAATCATTGCTTCAGATCACGGCGGAATCAATATCAGAAAAGAAATTATGGCATTGATGGATGAATTGAACATCGAATACGAAGATTACGGCTGCGAATGCGGTTCAGGATCTGTGGACTACCCGGATTATGCGTTTCCGGTCGCGCAAAAAGTGGCGGACGGGGAAGCTGACAGAGGCATTTTAATATGCGGAACAGGAATCGGCATGAGCATTTCCGCCAATAAAGTAAAAGGCATCCGCTGCGCCCTTGTCCACGACGTTTTCAGCGCGAAAATGACAAGAGAGCACAATGACACGAATGTTCTTGCGATGGGTGAACGGGTGATCGGCCCTGGTTTAGCGAGAGAGATTGCAAAGGTTTGGCTTACGACTGAGTTTTCAGCCGGGCGGCACGCTGTCCGCATCGGAAAAATCGCCGATTATGAAGACAAGCATGAATAAAGGGTGTCGTCAATCATGAAGAATCTCGAACAAACATGGCGTTCTATATTAGATGAATTTCATCAGCAGGCAAATTTACGCGACGGCCACATCGTCGTCATCGGATGCAGCACAAGCGAGGTGGCCGGAAGGCGAATCGGCACTTCGGGAAGCGGACAAATCGCTGAAGCGGTCTACAAAGGCTTAGAAGAGCTCAGGGATCAAACAGGAGTCGCCCTTGCTTTTCAATGCTGCGAGCATTTAAACAGGGCGTTGGTTGTCGAGGAAGAAACGGCGAAAGCATACCGTCTTCCCGTTGTTTTTGCTGTTCCTGTTCCGAAAGCGGGGGGTTCCATGGCTTCATATGCCTATCAACATATGAAGGCTCCTGTCCTTGTTGAACAAATAGAGGCCGATGCGGGGATCGACATCGGCGACACGTTTATAGGGATGCATTTAAAGCCTGTGGCCGTTCCTGTCCGCGTCTCTCAAAAACAGCTGGGTGAAGCGCATGTGACGCTTGCGCGGACAAGGCCGAAGCTGATTGGAGGCGTTCGCGCCGTCTATGAAGCGGAGTAGCGGAAGAAGCGGGGGGGAAGAGCCGGACAGGCTTTTTTTCTTTATTAAAATAATTTTTTGAACAAATGATATGTCGAACTATATGATTTGTCTATTCGTTTAATATTCGGTTTTTCCAATAATAAAAAACGATTTTTAAAAATAATCTCTTACATTTGCATGAAAAACCGTGTACAATGAGATGGTATAATTAACGAAATGGAAACAGATAGGAGAGGATCTCGCTGATGAAACATTTACCTGCGCAAGATGAACAAGTTTTTAGCGCCATTCAAGATGAGCGGAAACGTCAACAGTCGAAGATTGAGCTGATCGCTTCTGAAAACTTTGTAAGCGAAGCGGTTATGGAAGCTCAAGGCTCGGTTTTAACAAATAAATATGCGGAAGGATATCCTGGTAAACGCTACTACGGCGGATGTGAGCACGTAGATGTCGCAGAGGATATCGCGCGCGACCGCGCCAAGCAGATTTTCGGCGCCGAGCACGTCAACGTTCAGCCGCATTCCGGCGCACAAGCGAACATGGCGGTATACTTCACGATTTTAGAGCACGGTGACACCGTATTGGGAATGAACCTTGCTCACGGCGGACATTTAACGCACGGCAGCCCTGTCAACTTCAGCGGTGTTCAGTACAATTTCGTTGAATACGGTGTTGATAAAGAGACGCAGTATATTGACTACGAAGATGTACGTGAAAAAGCGCTTAAACATAAGCCTAAGCTGATCGTGGCCGGGGCAAGCGCGTATCCGCGCACCATCGATTTTAAAAAGTTCCGCGAAATCGCTGATGAAGTCGGAGCCTATGTGATGGTAGACATGGCGCATATCGCCGGACTTGTAGCAGCAGGTCTTCACCCGAATCCTGTTCCTTACTCTGACTTTGTGACGACGACAACTCATAAAACGCTTCGCGGACCGCGCGGCGGCATGATTCTTTGCCGTGAAGAGTTTGCAAAGCAAATCGACAAGTCGATCTTCCCTGGAATTCAAGGCGGACCGTTAATGCACGTGATCGCTGCAAAGGCTGTTTCCTTTGGCGAAGCTTTAAAAGACGAATTCAAAACATACGCCCAAAATGTCATCAATAATGCGAAGCACTTGGCTGAAACATTGAAAAAAGAGGGCATCGAGCTCGTATCAGGCGGAACGGATAACCATCTTGTGCTGGTCGACCTGCGCTCTCTCGGCATGACCGGAAAAGTGGCTGAAAATGTTCTTGATGAAGTCGGCATCACCGTCAACAAAAACGCGATTCCTTATGATCCTGAAAAACCTTTCGTAACGAGCGGAATCCGCGTAGGTACAGCAGCCGTGACAAGCCGCGGCTTTGATCTGGAAGCGATCGAAGAAGTGGGAGCGATCATCGCGCTTGCCCTTAAAAACCATGAAGACGAAGCGAAGCTGGAAGAAGCAAAACAGCGCGTAGAAGCGCTGACAAGCAAATACCCGTTATATACCGGGCTTGATTACTAAGATATTTGTGCCGCTCCCAAAAGGGGCGGCTTTTTTCATAAAATTGTCTCCTGATTTTTGTTGAAACAAGCTGTTTTTTTATGTAGAATCAATAGAAGTGTGTGAAAAAAAGGAGCTGAAAACGGATATGGGAAAGGTATATGTGTTTGACCACCCTCTTATACAGCATAAGCTTACATACATCCGGGATGTAGAGACCGGAACAAAAGAATTCAGAGAGCTTGTTGATGAGGTTGCAACGCTGATGGCATTTGAGATTACGCGGGACCTGCCGCTGGAGGAAGTGAATGTAGAAACTCCTGTGCAAATGGCAAAGTCAAACGTCATCGCCGGAAAAAAACTCGGGGTTGTTCCGATTCTAAGAGCGGGACTGGGAATGGTAGACGGAATTTTGAAGCTGATTCCCGCTGCAAAAGTCGGACATGTCGGGCTTTACCGTGATCCTGAAACATTGAAGCCTGTTGAATATTATGTCAAGCTTCCATCCGATGTTGAAGAACGCGAATTCATCGTCGTCGATCCGATGCTGGCTACCGGAGGTTCGGCGGTAGAGGCACTGAACAGCTTGAAGAAACGCGGCGCAAAAAATATCCGTTTTATGTGTCTGATCGCTGCTCCGGAAGGTGTAGACGAAGTTCAGAAGCATCATCCTGATGTTGACATTTACATTGCCGCTTTGGATGAGAAACTAAATGAAAAAGGATATATCGTTCCCGGATTGGGCGACGCCGGAGACCGCATGTTCGGAACGAAATAATGTAAGAAAATCCTGAAAAAGGGTTTTCTTTTTTTGTGTTTTATACCATAATTAAACATGTGTGCGTCTTAAATGGGGCAAATTTGTGAACATTTTGTGAGAGACGCTGTGATTATGAATAGTTTTTTAACTTTAAACAGATTGACACCTCAGGGGGGCTATTGTATGCTAAAATAGGCTATTATGATAAGGTTTTCATAGCGGTTATCATAATGACCAGTCCTCTGTTAAAATCCTTTGAAAACCCCATATTTGCAGGCGACAGACAGATCACCGGCCCGAGAATTTTCGGAGTGTGTGAAGTCTTGAACAGAACACTACGTTCTGTAAAATGGTCAGACCGCCTAGTTTACCGTAATCGTAAGATAGATTTAAAATTTTCACATCAGGAGCGTATTTGATGACCGATGCGAGTCTTTCATTCCGTAGGCAACAAAAATATGTCCTATATATTTTAGCAGTCTGCGTGTTAGGCTATGGATTTCTGCCATTTCAGGCGATTTTTTTAGGCCTGATTACCGGCACTGTTTTCAGCTATTTCAATCTCTGGCTGCTGACCAAAAGGATGCAGGCCTTCGATAAAGCAGTGGCAAAAGGCAAAATGATCCGTTCTCTCGGGACTGCTTCCAGATTGTGCAACGCCATTATCGCGGCGGCCATTGCTTATAAATACCCTGAATATATTCATTTGGCAGGCGTCATTGTGGGGTTGATGACAATTTATCCTGTCATTATGATAGATTCCTTTATCCAGCTAAAACGTTCATCAATGGAAGAGAGGTGAAGACCCTTTGCACGAATCAAGAGTTGTTAACTTTTTAGGCCTTAACTTTGATGTATCAAGTATCTTAATGATTACTGTGACAAGCATCATCGTCTTTCTGATAGCGGTGCTGACCACAAGAACACTCGCGATCCGGCCGACGAAAGCCCAGAACTTTATGGAGTGGATTGTCGACTTTGTTCGCAATATTATCGGCAGCACAATGGATCTTAAAGTCGGCAGAGACTTTCTCGCCCTTGGCATAACCCTGCTGATGTACATATTTGTTGCCAACATGCTCGGCCTTCCGTTTTCCATTACAGTAGGCCATGAATTATGGTGGAAATCCCCGACAGCCGATCCGGCGGTTACTTTAACCCTCGCCGTCATGGTAGTAGGCCTCACTCATTACTACGGAGTGAAAAGAAAAGGGTTGGGGGAGTATACCAAAGATTTCTTCAGACCAATTCCGTATTTAGTGCCGCTCAAAATTATTGAAGAATTTGCGAATACATTAACATTGGGATTGCGTCTTTACGGTAATATTTTCGCCGGCGAAATTCTGCTCGGCCTTCTTGCCGGAATGGCAACCAACTTCTATTCTCAAAGCATTTTCATGGGGCTGGTTGGAACCATTGGAGCGGTTGTGCCGATGATCTTATGGCAGGCGTTCAGCTTGTTCGTAGGTACAATCCAGGCATTCATCTTCACGATGTTAACAATGGTTTACATGTCTCACAAAGTAAGTCATGAACACTAAAAACAAGACATATCCGAAAAGGATAACAATTTAAAGGAGGAACTTTTTCATGAATTTAATAGCAGCTGCAATCGCAATTGGATTAGGTGCACTTGGTGCAGGTATTGGTAACGGACTTATCGTATCACGTACAGTAGAAGGAATCGCACGTCAGCCTGAGGCTGGTAAAGAATTAAGAACGCTTATGTTCATCGGGGTAGCATTGGTTGAGGCCCTTCCGATTATCGCTGTTGTTATCGCGTTCTTAGCATTCTTCGGCTAAAAACTTATATAACTAGTAAAATGGCGAAGATCACTGCAAGAGGCCTTCGCCATTGCTTTATGGTTGCTTGAACTGTCATAACGGCCGGAAGAAACAACCTCTTGAAAAAAGAGGGAGAACATTTTTTCGATGGCCTCGGAGAGATAATCTGCAAGAAGGGAGTTGCCGTATTCGATGTCTTTTTTACCACAGGTTATGGGTGCAGGAGTAGGGTTTAATGCCGGAACAATGCTGTTCCAGCTTGTTGCCATGCTGATTTTGTTAGCGCTCTTGAAGAAATACGCTTTAGGGCCGCTATTAAATATAATGAAAGAGCGTGAAGACTACATTACCGGAGAGATTTCCTCTGCCGAGAAAAAGAATGAAGAAGCGAAGAAGCTCATTGAAGAGCAGCAGGCGCTTTTGAAAGAAGCGCGTGAAGAATCCCATTCTCTGATTGAAAACGCGAAAAAACTGGGAGAACAGCAAAAGGATGAAATCATCAAGGCTGCGCGCCAGGAAGCAGAACGCATGAAAGAATCAGCCAGAAGCGAGATCGTCAAAGAAAGAGACCAGGCTGTCAGCGCGCTGCGCGAGCAGGTTGCATCACTGTCTGTGATGATCGCTTCGAAAGTGATCGAAAAAGAGCTTGACGAACAAGCCCAGGAAAAATTGATCCAAGACTATCTTAAAGAAGTGGGAGAAAGCCGATGAGCCAATCAGCTGTCTCCAAACGCTACGCAGCCGCTTTGTTTGACATTGCCCTTGAATCCAAGAAGGTCAATGAAATAGAAGAAGAGCTGACCGTCGTTAAGAAGATATTTATTGATCATAAAGACCTCAATGCCGTTCTAAGTCATCCTAAAGTGCCCGCTGAAAAGAAAAAGCAGATTTTAAAAGACTCGTTCGGATCTGTTTCGACTGCAGTCTTACATACGCTTTATCTTCTCGTTGACCGCAGCCGCACGTCAATCGTCCCGGATCTCGCGGACGATTATGTTAAAATGGCGAACCGGTTCCGCGGGACGGAAGACGCGATCGTATACTCTGTAAAACCGCTCAGCGAAGAGGAAATTTCCTCTTTTTCTCAAGTGTTTGCAAAAGAAGCAGGCGCCGCTTCACTGCGCGTCAGAAACGAAGTGAATCCGGATCTGATCGGCGGAGTAAAAATCCGCATCGGGAACCGTATTTATGACGGCAGTGTAAGAGGAAAGCTTGACCGGATAGAACGTCAATTAGCAGGCGAAAATCGAAAGAAGGGGTGAAACCTAAGTGAGCATCAAAGCTGAAGAAATTAGCACTCTTATTAAACAGCAAATTGAAAATTATCAGTCTGAAATAGAAGTTCACGACGTAGGTACGGTAATTCAGGTCGGTGACGGTATCGCACGCGTGCACGGCCTTGATAACTGTATGGCAGGTGAGCTTGTCGAATTTTCAAACGGTGTGCTGGGCTTAGCTCAGAACCTTGAAGAATCAAACGTAGGTATCGTTATTTTGGGACCTTACAAAGACATCCGTGAAGGTGACGAAGTCAAAAGAACCGGACGGATCATGGAAGTTCCCGTCGGTGAAGAGCTTCTCGGCCGCGTTGTCAATCCGCTCGGTCAGCCTGTAGACGGAATGGGCCCGGTTCTCACAAGCAAAACCCGTCCGATCGAAAGCCCGGCACCTGGTGTTATGGATCGTAAATCCGTTCATGAACCGCTTCAAACGGGAATTAAGCCGATCGATGCGCTGATTCCTATCGGCCGCGGTCAGCGTGAGCTGATCATCGGTGACCGTCAGACGGGTAAAACATCGATTGCGATTGACACGATCTTGAACCAAAGAGATCAGGACATGATTTGTATCTATGTTGCGATCGGTCAGAAAGAATCGACTGTTCGCGGTGTCGTTGAAACGCTGCGCAAAAAAGGCGCTCTTGACTATACCATCGTTGTCACAGCTTCCGCTTCACAGCCTGCACCGCTATTGTATCTAGCGCCGTATGCGGGTGTTACGATGGGTGAAGAATTCATGTACAACGGAAAACACGTGCTGGTTGTGTATGACGACCTTTCAAAACAAGCGACGGCTTATCGTGAACTTTCCTTGCTTCTGCGCCGTCCTCCAGGCCGTGAAGCATTCCCTGGAGATGTATTCTACCTGCACTCCCGCTTGCTTGAGCGCGCTGCGAAACTGAGCGACGCTAAAGGCGGAGGATCTTTAACAGCATTGCCGTTTGTTGAAACGCAGGCTGGCGACATTTCAGCCTATATTCCGACAAACGTCATCTCAATCACAGACGGACAGATCTTCCTGCAGTCTGATTTGTTCTTCTCAGGCGTGCGCCCTGCCGTCAACCCTGGATTATCGGTATCCCGTGTCGGCGGATCTGCGCAAATCAAAGCGATGAAGAAAGTAGCCGGTACGCTTCGTCTTGACTTGGCATCTTATCGCGAGCTTGAGTCATTTGCACAGTTCGGATCTGACCTTGATAAAGCGACGCAGGCCAAGCTGAACCGTGGAGCCCGTACAGTGGAAGTTCTGAAACAGGATCTGAACCAGCCGCTCCGCGTCGAAAAGCAGGTTGCCATTCTTTATGCCCTGACCCGCGGATTCCTTGATGATGTGCCTGTAGAGGACATCAGACGCTTTGAAGAAGAGTTCTTTATGTACCTTGATCAAAACCATAAAGATCTCCTTGATTCAATTGCTCAGACAGGAAACCTTCCGGCCGACGAGGACATGAAGGCTGCGATCGAAGGCTTTAAACGTACGTTTGCACCTAGCAACTAAACATTTGAAGTGAGAAAAAGATCTTCTTTTTCTCTCTTTTTCACGTAAATTCGGAGTGAATTTGAAAACAAAAAGGTGGTGAAACCTTTTGGCCTCATTACGGGATATTAAATCCAGAATTACTTCAAATAAAAAAACGAGTCAAATCACCAAAGCTCAGCAAATGGTTTCTGCCTCAAAGCTGAACCGCGCTGAGAGTAAAGCGAAATCGTTCGTTCCATACATGGAGAAAATGCAGGAAGTCGTTGCTGATATTGCGCTTGGATACACCGGAACGCATCCGATGATGTCGAGCCGTCCCGTGAAGCGGACCGGCTATCTGGTCATCACATCTGACCGCGGACTTGCCGGTGCTTTTAACGCTAACGTTCTCCGCAAAGCGTACCAGAAAATCCAGGAGCGCCATCAGTCAAAAGACGAATATGCGGTCATCGCGATCGGAAAAATGGGACGCGAGTTCTTCAAAAAACGCGGCATCCCGGTTATTTCCGAAATGACCGGCATCAGGGACGAAGTTTCCTTTCCAGAAATTAAGGATTTGGCGAACAGTACGATACAAATGTTTATCGATGAGACATTTGATGAACTTTACTTGTTCTACAACCACTTTGTCAGCGCGATTTCTCAAGAGGTGACGGAGAAAAAGCTGCTGCCATTATCAGATATCGCGCCAAACAAAAAAAGAACTTCCTATGAATTTGAACCGGACGAAGAAGAAATTTTGGAAGTGCTTCTGCCTCAGTACGCTGAGAGCTTGATTTTCGGCGCGATTCTGGACAGTAAAGCGAGTGAACATGCTGCGCGGATGACAGCGATGAAAAACGCAACGGACAATGCGAAAGAGCTTATCGCTGACCTCGAACTGTCTTACAACCGTGCTCGTCAGGCGGCGATTACGCAGGAGATTACGGAAATTGTCGGCGGTGCAGCTGCCTTAGAATAGAAAAAGCTTGTCAGGAGGGATAGAGATGAAAAAAGGACGCGTTAGCCAGGTATTGGGACCGGTCGTAGACGTTCGTTTTGAAGACGGTCACTTGCCTGAAATATATAATGCGATTAAAGTTACACATAAAGCGCAGAACGAGAATGAAGTAGATATCGAACTTACCCTTGAAGTAGCGCTTCACTTGGGTGATGATTCAGTTCGGACGATTGCAATGGCTTCAACTGACGGTGTTACACGCGGAATGGAAGCCATCGACCTGGGAGAGCCGATCTCCGTTCCGGTCGGAAACGTGACACTCGGCCGCGTATTTAATGTACTCGGGGAAAACATCGATTTGGATGAGCCGCTTCCGGCTGATGCTGCCAAAGATCCGATTCACAGAGAAGCTCCAACATTTGATCAGCTATCAACCGAGGTTGAAATCTTAGAGACGGGTATTAAAGTCGTCGACTTGCTCGCTCCATATATTAAAGGCGGAAAAATCGGTCTTTTCGGAGGAGCGGGAGTTGGAAAAACCGTCTTGATTCAGGAGCTAATCAACAACATCGCTCAAGAGCACGGCGGTATCTCTGTATTCGCGGGTGTCGGCGAGCGTACGCGTGAAGGAAACGACCTTTACTATGAAATGAAAGATTCCGGCGTTATCGGCAAAACGGCAATGGTCTTCGGTCAGATGAACGAGCCGCCTGGTGCGCGGATGCGCGTTGCCTTGACAGGACTTACAATGGCAGAGCATTTCCGTGATAAAGAAGGCCAGGACGTATTGTTCTTTATCGATAACATCTTCCGATTCACTCAAGCCGGATCTGAAGTATCTGCACTTCTTGGACGCATGCCGTCTGCGGTTGGTTATCAGCCGACGCTTGCAACTGAAATGGGTCAGCTTCAGGAACGGATCACTTCTACAAATGTCGGTTCCGTTACATCGATTCAGGCGATCTACGTTCCTGCCGATGACTATACTGACCCGGCACCGGCAACAACGTTCGCTCACTTGGATGCGACAACAAACCTTGAGCGTAAGCTGTCTGAAATGGGTATTTACCCTGCGGTTGACCCTCTGGCTTCAACTTCTCGTGCACTTGCGCCAGAAATCGTCGGAGAAGAGCACTATCAAGTGGCCCGCCAAGTACAGCAAATCCTGCAGCGCTATAAAGAGCTTCAGGATATCATTGCGATTCTCGGTATGGATGAGCTTTCTGACGATGATAAGCTTGTCGTCAGCCGTGCGCGCCGCGTACAGTTCTTCCTATCGCAAAACTTCCACGTAGCTGAACAGTTTACAGGACAAAAAGGTTCTTACGTTCCTGTCAAAGAAACGGTAAAAGGCTTTAAAGAAATCCTTGAAGGTAAGTATGATCACCTTCCAGAGGACGCTTTCCGTCTTGTCGGCCGAATCGAAGAAGTTGTCGAAAAAGCGAAAGAAATGGGTGTAGAAGTATAATCTGGTCCTAGGAGGGTAAAAGCATGAAGACCTTAAAAGTCAATATCGTTACTCCCGACGGCCCAGTATACGATGCGGATATAGAAATGGTAAGCGTTCGAGCAGAGAGCGGTGAGCTTGGTATTTTACCCGGCCATATTCCGACGGTTGCTCCGCTAAAAATTGCTGCAGTCCGTCTGAAAAAAGACGGTCAAACTGAGCTGGTTGCCGTCAGCGGGGGCATAGTTGAAGTCCGCCCTGACCATGTCACCATTCTGGCCCAGACGGCGGAAACATCTGAACAAATTGACAAAGAACGCGCCTTGGCCGCAAAACGGCGTGCCGAGGAACGTTTGCAAAAGCATACGCCAGATGTTGACATTATTCGGGCAGAGCTTGCTTTAAAACGCGCGATTAACCGGTTGGATGTTGCGAGATAAAGATGAGGATCCTTCCCATATTAAGGATGGGAAGGGTTCTTTTATATTCATGATTAAACAGAATTGAAAATGTTAAAAAAAGTTCATAAATTGTTCGCCTTTTTAGTTTGAATCTATCTATAATACAAAATAGTAAGCTATGTTCTCTTCCGCCAGAAAGAGGATGTAAGACATTCAAGCAAACTCCTCAACATTGGCCTCAGGCAACAGAGGATCACTCCATCTATGGGAAAAAGTTCTATCCATGAACGTCTTAACATGAAACATCAAAACTGTTAAAATGACTTGAAATGACCGGCATTATTCCTTTATCCCACAGCAGAAGAGACTAGGCAGGCCGGAGCCACCAAACCGGCTGGAACGTAAGGAGGCGTCATCAATAATGGAAGAGATCGGACAACAGGCTGCTGTCAGTATCATCGTTCATCTTTTTTTTATTGCATTGACTTGGTGGGCTCTTCTGGCGGTCAATATTGATCCGCTTATCAGGAAAGGAAAAGTCATTCAGGCGAGGGTGTTAATGATCATCATTACAATCGCCGTCGGCTCCACCGTCAGCAATTTTTTCCTGGACTATCTTTATTATTCCAGACAGCTTCAAAATTTATTTTCATGATTGAGTAAAAGAATTTTTGGGAATGGACAAATGTGGGTAACGCCGCATTCCGCAAAATCACCGGGGGACCTTGTTTTTCCACGTATGCTTTTCCTACGATCCGTCAACAATGGAGAGTAGGAGAGGATGATGCGGAATGAAGACAAAACAAACGGTTAATGCCCTCATTTTTATTGTGGTTTTATTTTTAATTGTTCATGTCTTTCAATCGCTTGAAGCAGCGGGCAATACGCCGCTGGAACAGCTGGCGGAAGGTTTGAGCCGCCATGATGTCGAGCTTGAAGAATGGACCCTGCACACAAAAAAGCAGCTTACCCTAAGTGAAAAAGATTTTTTTGCAAAACTGAAACATTTCAAGAAACAGCATCGACAATATCAATGGACTATAACGCGGGGAGACGATGATACAGTTAAAGCAACAGGTGTTTTTCAGGACAAAAAAAATCACATCAATTCCAAAATACATTTGGTATCCACCCACAAAAACCAGAGACTTGTTTCGTATTTATTGTATGAGCAAAAAGGCGCGGGACCACGGGAAAACTGGAATACTACATATAAGCAGTTTGAACGGGATGCATTCGACATAATGCGAGAAAAGACCGCAATTTTTACTTGTCTAAAGGGCCATTTAAATGGTATGATGAATGTTGTTTTGCAAAAAAAAGCAAATGAACTAGTACATGAATTTGATGCAAAGTCAGTTGAAGATTTAATCGAACCAAATTTCGTTTCTATTTCTGCTTACACTAACGAGTGGAAAGAATCCATCAAGACAGAAAAACACCGTATGAATCTGCAAGTCTCGCTTAGAAATGCGGGAATGGGCGAAAAACTTACCGTCACGGTTGGCACACCAATCGTCACGACTGAATATTAATATAGAGAAATTGGGACGCGGAGGGGAATACCTTGGAAAAAATCATCGTCCGCGGCGGTCGAAAGTTAAACGGCACAGTCAAAGTTGAAGGAGCAAAAAATGCCGTTTTACCAGTTATCGCTGCATCTTTATTAGCCAGTGAAGAAAAAAGCGTAATATGTGATGTGCCTACGCTCTCCGATGTATATACGATTAACGAAGTGTTACGTCATTTAGGCGCAAGTGTACATTTTGAAAATAATACAGTAACGGTTGATGCATCTCGCACTTTGTCTACGGAAGCTCCGTTTGAATATGTTCGTAAAATGCGCGCATCTGTATTGGTGATGGGTCCGCTTCTTGCTCGCACAGGTCACTCGAGAGTGGCTTTGCCTGGAGGATGTGCAATCGGTTCAAGACCGATCGATCAGCATCTGAAAGGCTTTGAAGCAATGGGCGCAAAAATTAAAGTCGGAAACGGCTTTATTGAAGCGACTGTAGAAGGCCGCCTTCAAGGCGCAAAAATTTATCTTGATTTTCCTAGTGTCGGAGCAACTGAAAACCTGATCATGGCTGCAGCTTTGGCTGAGGGCACGACAACGCTCGAAAATGCTGCTAAAGAGCCTGAAATCGTTGATCTGGCTAACTATATCAATGCAATGGGCGGTAAAATTCGGGGTGCCGGTACAGGCACCATTAAAATTGAAGGCGTTAAGGCGCTTCATGGTACAAAACATACCATTATTCCTGACCGGATCGAGGCGGGTACGTTCATGGTTGCCGCTGCGATTACCGAAGGGAACGTACTGGTAAAGGGAGCGGTTCCTGAGCACTTAACATCTTTAATTGCGAAAATGGAAGAAATGGGCGTTCAAATCATGGAAGAAGGAGACGGTCTTCGGATCATCGGTCCTTCTGAATTGAAGCCTATTGATTTAAAAACAATGCCACATCCAGGTTTCCCGACTGATATGCAGTCTCAGATGATGGCTCTTTTGATGCGCGCAAATGGAACCAGCATGATCACAGAAACCGTCTTTGAGAACCGCTTCATGCATGCGGAAGAATTCCGCCGTATGAACGGAGATATTAAAATCGAAGGCCGTTCTGTCATTATTAATGGTCCTGTGCAGCTTCAAGGTGCTGAGGTGGCCGCAACGGATCTTCGCGCCGGCGCAGCTCTTATCCTTGCTGGCCTTGTCGCTGACGGTCATACGCGCGTAACCGAATTAAAACATTTAGACCGGGGATATGTCAACTTCCACCAAAAACTTGCCGGTATCGGTGCTGATATTGAGCGCGTTAACGATGAAGAAGCGGTTCATATTGAAAATAAAGAAGTTGTATCCGATTTAAACGCATAAATCAACGTGAAATCAGTATGTCATCCGGCATACTGATTTTTATGTTTCAAGTATTCTATATCAGTATGCCTCCCATATCTATCATTATGCACAAGAATGGCTTTTAAAATACGCAGCCGCAGTTGAAAAGTACAGTCATATTAGCTTGTCCCCGCCCATAAAATGAAAGAGACAAAACAGAAATGGGGGCACTGATTTGAAACAGCTATTTATTGTACTAGCAGGAATCTGCATGCTGATTTTACTCATACCAACACTGCTTGTCCTCCCTTTTCACGGGGGACCGGGGGCAATCAAAACAGAAAAGCACGCTCAGCAACACGAGGAAAAAAAGAAAGTCACCTTAAAAGAGTCTCCCGTTTCAATTCCGGTCTACAGAACGGCTGACCGGAAAGTTGAAGACATTCCGCTTGAAGAGTATGTCATTGGTGTCGTTGCTTCGGAAATGCCGGCTGATTTCGATATCGAAGCTTTGAAAGCACAAGCGCTCGCGGCCCGCACATATATTGTGAGGCAAATGGTATCAGAGCAGGCTGTCCGATCGCCGAAGGGCTCGCTCGTCGATGATACGCAGATGTTCCAGGTGTATAAAAACAAAGAAGAGCTCCGCAGGCTGTGGAAGAAAGATTACGATTGGAAAATCAAAAAAGTGACCGAAGCTGTCGCCAGTACGCAAGGCAAAATTTTAACCTATGATCATAAGCCAATTGACGCTTCGTTTTTCTCGACGAGCAACGGGTACACCGAGAATGCGGGGGCTTATTGGACAAGTGATATTCCGTACCTGCAAAGCGTGAAAAGCTCCTGGGACACAAAGTCGCCGAAATTCCTGAACCACAAAACGTTTACTGTCACTGAATTTGAACAAAAGCTCGGCGTGAAGCTGCCCAGCTCAAACAGCATTGGGAAGATCACTGAAAGAACGCCGGGAAAACGCGTAGCGACTGCTGTCATTAATGGAAAGAAGCTTGAGGGAAGAGATATTCGTGAAAAGCTCGGCCTCAAATCGGCAGACTTTGATTGGAAACGCGACGGGAATCAGATTACCGTCACGACGAGGGGTTTTGGACATGGAGTAGGAATGAGCCAATACGGCGCACATTATATGGCGAAAGACGGCAAGAAAGCGGAAGCCATCGTCAAGTATTATTACAAAGGAACAGCCGTATCCAATGCTGATGAATTTTTAAATAAATACATGGCGAAAAAATAATAAAGAGACGTCTGCCTCATTGGCGGCGTCTTTTGAATGTCATCAAATTTGGCATTCTTATGAAGTTGATGTACGCCAAAATATTATACAAATATTTCAAGAATCATGTGCCGGAGGGCTTGCTGAACAGCGTCAAAAGGCCGTGAATCTCTTGTCAATATAAGGGTTCACAGGCTATAAAGTCTATTTTATCTGCTTGTTGTATGCTGAAATGAATAACGAGGAAAAGGAGACATGCCCTATTTATTTCTCCCTGGTGTTCTTCTACGATATTAATGTGTTAACGACTTTATTTAAGAAAGGGGAAAGGGAGAAATGAAGAAGAAGCTGACATTAGGGATTTTGACCGCTATGGTTCTTAGCCTTGGTTCACCTGCTTTCGCAGCTGAGAAAAAACAGGAGGTAACAGTTGCTGAAGATTCGCCTAACATCGCGATTATGCTTGATGCAAGCGGCAGTATGGCTAAAAAGATCGGCGGAGTCTCAAAATACGAGCTTGCCAAAAATGAGGCGTTCAGCTTTGGTTCAAAGCTTGAAAATGCAAACGTGCTCATGAGGGTTTTCGGTTCAGAGGGAAACAATAAAAACTCCGGAAAAGTACAATCCTGCAATGCAATCAGAGGAGTGTACGGATTCCAAACGTATGACGAGCAAAGCTTCCGCAATTCATTAAACGGCATCGGACCGACTGGATGGACACCGATCGCAAACGCGCTGCAAGATGCCAAAAACGCGCTTGACCAGCAGAACAACAACGGGAAAAACGTCGTCTATCTGCTGACAGACGGTGAGGAAACATGTGGAGGCAACCCGGTAAAAGTCGCAACAGAACTGCGCAAATCTAATGCGGTTGTCAACGTAATCGGCTTTGATTATGAAGGAGATTTTCACGGACAATTGACAAGCATCGCAGCAGCTGGCGGCGGTGAATATTTCCAAGCAAAAACCAAAAATGACATCAAAAGAATTTTCACTCAGGAAGCAATCGAGCTTTCTAAATAAACTGGAAAAAAGCTGTGGACATGTTTCCGCAGCTTTCCTTTTTTGATGAAAAGATTGTCAAAAGTCAAGTAAAACACTTTACAAATATTAAGTTATTGTTTCAGAACGTTGAACCCCGCTGAATCCTTTGGAGGGGTAATTTGTCGTAACTGTTGTTTTATTGGGACGAAAACGGTCTTTTAGCGGACTTTTTTGGTAGGACTTAAGTGGAAGTGTCGGTCGATTATCGTAAGGATTATGAAGAATTTGTGAATTTGAAAAGGAGATCCGGCCTATTTATTTCTATCAAGCCTTCTTTTACGATGTTGGTGGACTAGATCTCATGCGGAAGTTCGGTCCGAAAAAAAGTGCGGAAAGGAAAGTGAGAAAGGTGAAAAAAAGGTTTACTCTGTTAACAACGTTCACCATGCTTTTGTCATTGGCTCCGGCTGCTGCTTTCGCGGCTGAAGACGGAAATGCGGACAACAGCAAAAAAGATGTCAATGTTGCAGTTGTGCTTGATGCAAGCGGCAGCATGGCACAAAAGGTTGAAGGAGAAAGAAAATTTGATATTGCCAAAGAATCCGTAACCGACTTTGCTGACCTGCTTTCAAGCGATGCGAATGTTATGCTGAATGTGTTCGGACATAAAGGCAACAATAAAAACTCCGGAAAAGAACTATCTTGCGGTACGACGGAAACCGTCTATGATCTGCAGCCGTTTTCTTCCAACTCGTTCGAAAACGCTTTAAGCGGAATTAAGCCTACAGGCTGGTCTCCGATTGCAAAATCTCTTTATGATGTAAAAGAAGATCTTGCCGATAAAGATGGTAAGAATTATGTTTACATCGTGACAGACGGTGAAGAAACATGCGGAGGAGACCCTGTTCAGGCAGCGAAAGATCTGCGCAAATCCAACATTAAAACAATCGTCAACATTGTTGGACTTGATGTGAAAACCGTGAAAGAAAAAGCTAAGCTTAAAAAAGTAGCTGCTGCTGGCGGCGGAAAATTGATTGAAGCCGACTCAGCTTCTGATTTTAAAAAGGTATGGAAAGAAGAAGGCGTAAAACTGTCTCAGTAACTCCGTACGAGAGCGGGACGGCCGCAGTGCCGTCCCGACCTTCTGTTAAGCTAATCTGTCGACATTTCGAGTTCTTCGATTCGTTTTTCTGCATAGCGCGGATCTTTTCTTGAATGGAAAATCTCCGCCTTTTCAATCATGACCGCCGTGTTGTATTCCGGAATACGGGCATGGTTTTCGTATACGCCTTTAGGGATCAGGACATTTCCTTCCGGCCAGTAGACCGCCGTGTTTCCGCGTTGTACGGTGGCATATTTTGCCAGGCCTTGGAAAGTTCCGTAGCGGTTGAATAGAACGATCGCTTCTCCATCTTGAATATAAAGCTCCTCGGCATCTTTTGGATTGATCATGACATCCCGGCGATCTGCCGCGTTGAAAGGATCTTTTTCACTATAAATCATCGAGTTGAACTGTTTTCCCCTCCTTGTCGTCACGAGGAAGCGTCCTTCAGTTTGTCTGTTTTCAGGAAGATCGACGGGGATCAGGTTACCCTTACCGTCTGCCGTCGGACACATCCCGCCTTCACAAAGCCAGGCGCCGCCCCATTGAAAGACATCTCCGCGTTTTTTTAAATGCTGAATCCCGTCATAATTCCGGTTGGCAGCAGCGATTTCTTCACGGATTTCTGCAGCGTCGTCAAAATGGATCAGTTCTTTGTCTGCGGGCCGAACCCGTTTGGCAAGATCCATATAAATTTCCCATTCAGAACGGGCTTCTCCGATGCGCGGTCCTTTAATTTCAGGGCTGAAATAGACCATCCGTTCCGTACTGGTCGAGGTTCCTCCGCCAGGCTGTTCATATCTTGTCATTGCGGGGAGAATGATAACTTCTTCTTTGGCATCGACAAGGGTGGAAGTATTGAAGATGATGTCCTGATGGACTCTCATCTCAACTTCCTGTAATGCTTTTTTGATAAAATCGGGGTTCGGCATCGTTTCCAAAAAGTTGCCTCCGCTCGTATAAAACACTTTTACTTTTCTTTCGCTTTCGTTCGGCAGCAGCATGTTTTCGATTGTCTGGCCGATCGTATCGCCTTGCCAAGTCGGTATTCGAAAGCCCCAAATCTTCTCGATCCGTGCGGTAGTTTCTTCGTCAAAATCACCGCCTGGCAGGACGAAAGGATCGGCACCCATTTCTCCAGAACCCTGCACACCGCTGTGCCCTCTGATCGGCATAAGGCCGCAATGCTTTCTGCCGATGAATCCTTGTAAAAGGGCGAGATTTGCCACCTGTGAAATGTTGTCGGTCGCAAAACGGTGCTGTGTGAGTCCCATGCTCCAAATGAAAACGCCGGTTTTCGCCCGGGCCAGCAAGATGGCGAATTCTTTCATTCTATCTTTCGATATGCCGGATGACTCTTCAAGCGTCTTCCAATTTTGTTTTTCGATATGCTGTTTAAGCTCATTGAATCCGTTTGTGTGTGCTTCGATAAAAGCGCGGTCAATGCTTGAACCGGGGGCCTCCCGTTCCATTTCAAACCAGTGCTTCATTACCCCGTTCATAAAGGCAATGTCGCCGCCGATATTGACTTGGTATACGTCATCAGTGATTTTGGTGCCGAAAAAGGCGCTCTCAGCTATCGATGGAATCCAATATTTCTCCATCGAAGGTTCCAGGTACGGGTTGATCATAATGATTTTTGTTCCCGCTTTTTTGGCGGCATACATGTATTTTGTTGACACCGGCTGGTTATTGGCGGCGACAGATCCCCAGAAGACGAGGACATCCGTCCCGATCCAGTCTCGGTAGCTGCAGCTTGAGGCGCCGATGCCAAGGGACCTTTTTAAAGCCGTTTTGCTTGGCGAGTGGCAGATCCGCGAGGCGTTGTCAATGTTGTTTGTGCCGATAAACCGAGCCGCTTTTGCGGCTGTATAGTATACCTCATTCGTAATACCCCTGGCCGTTAAATAAAAGGCGAGCTGTCGTTTATCAATCGATTTGATTTTGTCCGCGATTCGGCTGAGTGCTTCGTCCCATGAAATTCTCGAAAACGACCGTTCTCCTTTTTTTCTCGACAGCGGATAAGGGATACGTCCGAGCTTTCTCAGCTCGGTGCTATCCAGCTTTCTCAGCTGTTCAATGTCGGCGGACAGCCATTTGTCCTCGATCGCAGGCATCGTATTTAAGCGGAGGACGTTCAGCCGCGTCGTGCATAGATGAGGCCCTGTGAGCGTCTGATCACGGAGCCCGGATACACCGAGCGCACAGCCGTCGCACACGCCTTGCGTCAAAATTCTGTAGGCGTACGAAAGGTTGTCTTTATTGTCCCACGCCGTTTTCATCGTATCTCTGATATGCTTTGGCTTTACCTTTCCGAGTCCCAGCGGCGCCCAAGACGCCCACAGTTTTGGCGCGGGTTTTTTATTCAGCTTCATCGGACCTTCATGCTTTGTTTTTCCCATTCCATTCTCTCCTTTCCAGCGGATACTGCCAGATCATCCTTTTATCGAGTTTGAGACATGAACCGCCGCTTTTTTTCGCAACTGTTTAATGTCGGTTCTAATGAAGATCGAAATGAACAGGCCGATGGCGAACAGTGCTGCGAAAACCGTCAGGCTCTGGCTGTAGCTTCCTGTTGCATCACGCACCCAAGAAGAGAACATCGGGCCCGCAAGTCCTGCCGCCGCCCATGCCGTTAAAATGTATCCGTGAATTGCACCGAGCTGCTTTGTTCCGAACAAATCCCCGATATAAGCCGGAATTGCGGCAAACCCGCCTCCATAGCACGTATAGATCAATGCCATCAAAACAGAGAATACGGCCTTGTCAGAAATAAACGGCAAAAGCGGAAAGGCGATCAGCTGTACAGCGAAAAAGACGGTATACGTATTCGGCCGGCCGATGTAATCAGATGCTGAGGCCCAGCCGATCCGCCCTAAGCCGTTAAATGCGCCCAAAACGCCGACGAGAGCGGCAGCAGCGGCGGCGGACATGCCCGCACTTTCCTGCGCCAGCGGCGAAGCGATGGATATGATGGCGATTCCGCACGTAACATTAATAAAAAGCATCAGCCATAAATAATAAAAGCGTTTCGTTTTAATGGCTTCATTTGCCGTCAGCTGGGAAATATCGGCGCTTTGCGTCTTTCCGTTTTTTTCGGTTGAAAATCCTTCAGGCTTCCAGCCGTCTTCCGGCGGAGCGAGGTAAAGCGAAGACAGCATCATCACAAAAAAGTAGCAAATGCCGAGAATAAAAAAGGTATTGGCTATACCGACCGCTGAGATCAGCTTCTGCATGATCGGGCTGCTGATCAAGGCCGCAAATCCGAATCCCATAATGGCTAGCCCAGTAGCCAAGCCGCGGCGGTCAGGAAACCATTTAACAAGCGAAGATACGGGCGTAATATAGCCGACGCCGAGTCCGATTCCTCCGAAGACGCCGTAAAACAAATAAAGCAGGGGAAGGGAGCCGATCTGAACGGCGAAGCCTGAAAACGTCACGCCAGCTCCGAAGAAAAGAGCGGCGAGCATGCCTGCTTTTTTAGGGCCGTGCTTTTCGACGAAGTGCCCCAAAAATGCGGCTGAAAGACCGAGAAATAAAATAGCGATGCTGAACGTCAGGCTGATCTGGCTGAGGCTCCAGCCGAAGGTTTCAGCGAGCGGGTTTGTAAAGACGCTCCATGCGTATACAGACCCGATAGACAAATGAATACCTACAGCACATAAAGCAATGAGCCACCTGTTTTTCACTTTTTTCATGCGAGAACCTCCTGTGGAAAAGAAAGGCTTGTCATAAAGACAGAAGGCTGCCGGGGAGCGATTGTTTGAAAGCGGTTTCCGGGGTTGCTGCGAAGAAAGGCAGTCTGTTTGAAAAGTGTATATTTTTTGAACTTTTAAAAAATAATATCATGTTTTCAAGCTATCAACAAGATGAAGCTTCCAAATTTGACCTGACGGTTGTGAAACGGCATGATAGACGAGTATAGTAATAGATATGATAAGAAACAAAGGGGCGGGGTTTATTCATGGGGAAAAACATCACAACAAGCCGAAACATTTTCCGTTATGATAATGGAGAGATGACACAGCAAGAAGATCAGATGGCAACGGAATTCCCCCTGACTGTCATGGTGAACGGTGAGGAATTTGTCACGCTTGTTTGTTCGCCGGACAGCCTGGAAGAACTGGTGATCGGATTTCTCGCGTCTGAAGGTGTGATCCGATTTAAAAATGAGATTAAAAGGTTTACAATAGATGAAAGTCTCGGATTCGCATATGTCGACCTTGTCAGCTCAAAAAAGCTGGTACTGAAGGATTACACGAAGCGGGTGATCGGCTCCTGCTGCGGAAAAGGGCGGCATTTTTATTTCCAGCAGGACGTCAAAACCGCAAAAACGGCGATTGACGGCGTGACCATTACGCCTGAGAACTGTTTGGCGCTGATGCGCGACATGCAGAAAAACAGCAAGCTTTTTCGCCATACGGGGGGCGTTCATAATGCCGCTTTGTGCAGCACTGACAAGCTGATTGCAGTCAGATCTGATATCGGAAGACATAATGCGCTTGATAAATTGTACGGATATTGTCTGCTTCACCAGGTCCCTGTGCGCGACAAGCTGATCGTGTTCAGCGGCAGAATTTCTTCGGAAGTGCTGCTTAAAGCCGCAAAAATCGGGGTTTCCGCGGTCATTTCCAAGTCGGCGCCGACCGAGCTGGCCATTCAAATGGCAGAGGAGCTGAATATCATGACGATTGGTTTTGCCAGGAACCGGTCATTTAATGTATATACGCATCACGAGCGAATTCAGTTAACATAAAGGAGGCAACAGGCGTGAACAACAACAGTGAACAAGTTTTGGATCAGAAAAGCCGGCCGCTTCGGGATTTAAGAATTTCTGTCACCGACCGCTGCAACTTAAGATGTACGTATTGCATGCCTGCCGAAATCTTTGGACAGGATTATCCGTTTTTGCCAAAAGGCGAACTGTTGTCCTTTGAAGAGCTTGAACGATTGGCCAAGCTGTTTGTTCATCAGTTCGGGGTGGAAAAAATCCGCCTCACCGGCGGCGAGCCGTTGATGAGAAAAGATATGCCGGAATTAGTCGGGAAGCTTGCGGAGATCAAAGGGATTCGCGATATTGCGATGACGACGAACGGCGTTCTGCTGCCGGTTTACGCTGACAAGCTGAAAAAAGCGGGGCTGAAACGGGTCACGGTCAGCCTGGATTCCCTGGATGACGAACGTTTCAAAGCGATCAACGGCAGAGGCGTCTCCGTCAGCAAGGTGCTGGCCGGAATTGAAGCGGCGAAAGAGGCCGGACTCGGCGTCAAGATCAACATGGTCGTCCAAAAAGGGGTCAATGAAAAGGATATTTTGCCGATGGCCCGCTATTTTAAAGAAAAAGGCCATATCTTGCGGTTTATTGAGTTTATGGATGTCGGGAACACAAATGAATGGAACCGTCAGTCAGTGGTGACAAAAGCGGATATCATCCGGATCATCAATGAAGACATGCCGGTTGAACAGATCGACCCGAACTACAAAGGAGAAGTCGCCAAACGGTACGGATATCTGGACGGTTCAGGAGAAATCGGTTTTATCTCTTCTGTATCCGATGCTTTTTGCAGCACGTGCAACAGAGCAAGACTATCGGCGAAAGGCGAGCTTTTCACATGTCTTTTCGCATCGAGCGGGTTTGATTTAAGAACTCTGATCAGAAGCGGGCAGACCGATCAGGAGCTGGTAAAGGCGATCGGCACCGTCTGGCGGAATCGCGATGACCAATATTCGCTCGACCGCGCTCTTTCAAAAGCGGCTCCGCGGAAAAAGGTTGAAATGTCCTATATAGGAGGATAATTGACCGCCTTGGAGAGAGCCGTCCATTGAAAAGATGGGCGGTTTTTTTTATGCTTCGGAGGCCGGCTTGATTTGCATATTGACAGGTTTGATACGGGGGGAAAAGCGGAAATTCTTTAAAAAACATGGGCTGAAACAGAAAGGATGATTGAATGTTCGGACTGCAGGATATTGTCAAATTCTTCTGGTCGTTCTTGATCGTTTTTCCCGCCGTGTCGGTGCTTCATGTCTTGGGCCACAGCGTCATGGCGGTGTTGTTCGGCGGGAAATCTTCGCTTGAAATCGGGATGGGCAAAAAATTGCTGAAAATCGGCCCTGTGCAAATCAGAAGTGTTTACTTCATGGATTCCTTCTGCAAATACGGAGATCTGAAATACGATAACCGTTTTACGAATGCGATGATTTATGCCGGCGGATCGCTGTTTAATTTAGCGTCTATTTTTATTGTCAATCTGCTGATTATCAAAGACATCATACCCGAAAATATTTTTTTCTACCAGTTTGTTTATTTTTCAACCTATTATGTATTTTTTGCTCTGATTCCCGTGAGATATTCCGAAAATCATCTTTCTGATGGAATGGCAATTTATAAAGTGCTGAGATATGGGGAGAAGTACGAGATTAATAATTGAGTATGCCGGCTGCGGGCACAACCCGAAGCCGGCGTTTTTCAGACATGCATGATGTCTTCAGGCAGTTTCCTTAGCTTTCGAACGGATTCGATGAATGTTTCCAAAGGATCACAGCCGCTAAAATATTGAAATGCTTCCCGATCCCCGTTGTTCATCACGACGAGGTGATCGCCTCCTGTTATCAGCCCTTTTTCGCGGCGGAACGAGGAGATGGTATCAAAGCGGATGTCAAGGTGAAAAGGGGCGCCAAACAGAGAAGAATAAAACATGAGCCGCCTGTCAGTGGCCGCAAGCACGCCTCTGTAAGGAGTGTAACGTGCAGACAGTCTCGCGTTATAAGCGCAAAGAATAATAGATCTGATCTCTTCATTCGGCTCAAGCCGGACATCCAAAGCTGCTTTTCCTTCTGCTATCTCTTTCATTGAAAAACACTCCTTTCATCAATCAATACGAAAGATCCTATGAAAAAGTTCCAAAGTGAGACATGAAGGTGGTTTGAAAAAAATTTTATTTATTCTTACGATTATTAAGGATATGATAATAGTTGACAAAAAACTTATCCTGTAACTATAATAATTACATCGGTGGTGAAAACTTATGGTGAACACCCGTCTTTCAGTGGCCATTCATATTTTGTCTTTAATCGCTGCAAACCCGCGGGAATCTTCGGAAATGATCGCCGGGAGCGTCAATACGAACCCGGTTGTGATCAGACGCATGATCAGCCAGCTCAAAAAAGGCGGTATTCTGACGTCGCGGCCGGGAGTGGCCGGGGCAACCCTGAAAAGAGATCCTGAAGATATATCTCTGCTGGATATTTACCGCGCGGTTCAGCCGCAAGAGGAATTGTTTGCGATTCATGACAAGCCGAATCCAAACTGTCCGGTTGGAAGACAAATTCAAACAACGCTTGACCAAACGTTTCACAGCGTTCAGCAGGCGATGGAGAACGAATTGGCCAGCAAGTCTCTTAAAGACGTCTTAACTCATCTCTTTTAAATAAGAGATGATGTTTCATCATCAACATGTAACTTATTTTGTTACAAATAAGGAAATATTATTGATGACACATCCACAATCATCACAACACAGCCTTATGAGGCCTATGGTGGACATTCATGATCGTATGCCGGTTATCCTTACTGATGAGAATGAAAAGGGAGGGCTCACCTAAAACTGCATATCTACAAAGCTTGCTGCAGCCATATGATGTTGATGTAGGGAAGCATATCGCTTAATATATCACCTTCGCTTAGCTACTATGTTCTAAGTAGTCGGTGATATTTTGTTGTATCGCCAATTCAACATCGTTCAATTCCACTCTTCCTTTAAAATAGCGTAATAATATTCATCCCACCATTCATTGTCTTTGGGAATACATTTTTTAAAGAAGCCTTCTCTTCTCATTCCAATCTTCTCCATCACTCGGTATGATGGAATATTCTCAGGTTGACACGTAGCTATAATCCTATGTAAGTTCATTTCTTTAAATCCATATTTCAAGATAGCTTCTGCTGCTTCAGAAGCATACCCTTTATTTTGATATTTACGATTAAACACCCACCCGATCTCATATGTATGTTCACCAAAATACTTATGAAAAACAATATGGCCTATAAGTAAATCTTCATCCATTAGTATGACAGGGAATTTTTCAGCGTTATTCCCTTTGTTTTTATTTACAAATGCCTTTGCATCTTCTTCAGTAAAAACGCCTTCCGGTATATACTTCATCACATTAATATCTGATGTATACTCATATACAGCTTGCCAATCTTTAAATTCAAATTCACGTATCAATAACCTTTCTGTTGTGATATGCATGAAACGAACCTCCCATCACTCTTTATTTCGATATTAAGACAACAATGACCTCTTTAAAGACGATCCTTATTCAACAATCTGGCACAAAGCAAGTAGCTCAGCCTGTATCTTCATGCAGACTTTTATATATGCTTTTGATTGATCTCATCATCATCCTTGTTCTTATGTACTAATCGTTTAACTTTCCGATGTTTTTTCGTTCATCTGCCCGGCGGCAATTTTCGACCTGGAAGGAAAGCGAACAGGTTCATATCAAAAAGGTCAGGAAAACTTAATCGTAAACGCCGCCGGAGAAAGCTACATCAGCTATGCAGACTATTCCATTGCAGTGGTGGACGAGGCTGAAAAAGGCGAGCATATCAATGAGCGTTTCACTGTTGTCGGTGAAGCCGAATAATAAAAGCCTGTCTCGGGATCAATTCCCGAGACAGGCTTTTGATTTTCATTCATAATAATAAGGATCATATCCGCTGTGTAAATCGGTAAGAATACCTAAAAAGATCAGGAAGAAAAAGACGACTATGCATAAAATAAAGATCACAATAATGGATAGTAAGAAGAAAAATTGCCATTTCATAAACTTCACATAGTTATCAAGCAAGGCTTCATGCGGTTCTTGCGGCATGTCATCACTCATTTTCTGAGCGGCGTTTGCCGATTTTATAAGGTAGATCCCCGAAAAAATCATCAGCACACCTGGAGCGGCTCCGATGATAAGCAAAGAAATTCCGAAGAAGGCATAGATGCCTCCGCCGATAATCATAAAAACGCCGGTTATTTTCCCCCATTTTGCAATCGCATCAAGCGATTTTTTCATGCTGGATGTCATTTCCAAAATAAGAAGTCACGCCTTCCCTTTAAATATAGTCATTTCTCTATAGTTATACACCAGGCAAAAAGATATTGAAATGATAAGTATTGATTTTTTATTATATTTTAAAGTGCACATTGGGCAGATGACCGCACTGACAACATTATTCCCCAATAAAAGCGACTGTGTTATAGTAAATCGTAAGAAGCATATTGCTATAAGTGATGTGAAATGCACCTTGCAAACTGGTATTTTGTGCCGGACCAGAACCCCGCAACCAATTTACCATATTGTTTTAGGGGCATTTTTATTTTTGTGATATTACTGGTGTTAAGAAAGGCGGTTTTTCTATGAAATCTTCTTATTTCTATCGTCTCTTGCAAGTCGATCATATAAGAAAGCCCGGCGATCTTCCGGATGAACAGCAGCTGGCAGACTCTTTTGTTTTGATCTTTCACTTGAAGGGTGAAGGGAGAATTGATATACAGGCATCAGGCAGTCCGCTCCAAAAAGAAACGCTGTATATTGTTCCGCCTTATGAAACATTCGGAATCACAGCTTCGTCAGCTGAAATCAGCGGGTATCTCATCAGGCTGCAGCCCTACAGCTATGAGGACCGCCGCCTGACACTTGAAGCAGACACCGATCCTGACGTTTTTTCCGACCTTCAGATGATGAATGTCCATTCTGTCGGAAATCTGGCCTCCCGCCTTCAGGAACTTTCCGCCTTATGGCCGGCATCTTCAGCACTCCAGGAGCTGAAATGCCAAGCAGACCTGCAGCAGCTTTTGTACGATATCTATTCGGCTAAACTGACCCATCCCGAAAACACCGCATCAGCCATAGGAAAAACAAAGGAGTATATTGAAGAGCATTCAGATGCACACCTGACGCTTGATCAACTCGCGCAAATGGCCGGAATCAGCGCGAAGCACTACAGCGAAACGTTCAAAAAGCTGTACGGTCGAAGCGTGACAGAGTTTATCACTGAGACTCGGATGACGAAAGCAAAGCAGCTGATGGCAAAAGCAAGCTACAAGCTGAGGGAAATCTCAAGCCAAATCGGGTATCAGGATGAATTTTATTTCAGCAGGACATTTAAGAAGCATACGGGCTTATCCCCGACCGTTTATATGAAAAAAAGGCGCAGGAAACTGGCGGCCTACGGCCAGAATACGATCGGTCAGCTGATACCGCTGCACCTCATTCCTTACGCAGCTTCTCTGCATCCGAAGTGGACATCGTATTACTATAAACATTACGCGGCAGATATTCCGGTTCATCTGAGCGCTTACCGCTTTCACGAGCCGTGGGAAGAAAACCTGCGGACATTGTCATCGGCTGCCCCTGAGCTCATTATCAGCATGGACAGCGTGTCTTACGAGGAACGGAAACAACTCCAGTCGATCGCCGATGTCTTCTTTTTGCCTTCACAGGAACAATGGAGGAGGCATTTTATGCTGACCGCATCCCATTTGGATGAAGAAGCGGAGGCTCAGAAATGGCTGCTGTCTTACCAGCGTCTCACCGAAACCGCAAAAGAAACGCTTTATCCAATCTGCGGACGCCGAAGTTTTTTGTTTTTGCGCCTGCATAAACACGAGATTTATCTGGCGCATAACCGCTCTGTTCAAGATGTATTTTTCGGCGACCTTGGCTTTGAACCTGCTGTATCGCTGGAAGAACCGATTGACCGGTCCGTCTCCATCGAAACGATTGTGGCATATCAGCCGGATATCATCATGATTTTCATTTTTAAAGAGCCCGAGACGCTGGCATTCTACCGGGAGCTGCAGCAGTCGGCTGCATGGCAGGATTTGAAAGCGGTGCGGCATCACCGGGTGTATCAGGTGAATTCAGATCCTTGGCGGGAATATTCCGCATGCAGCCATGAACGAATCATTCGCCAGGCGGTTCGGCTGCTGTCCGGAAAAAATCCATTTTAATTGCCGGATATAATCCATGGTGTTATCGAAGAGGCAACCCTATAATTTTAATTGATAATAGTTATCAATTAAATCAGGGGGTCTCAGTCAGATGAGAAAACTATCAATCTTATTATTTATTCTCCTTCTCGCGTTTGGCGCAGCGGGATGCGGGAACAGCAAAGAAAAGGCGGGCGGCGATGGCAAGAGCTCAGCATCAGCTGAGAAAAGCATCGAGTACCTCGATCATACATACAAGGTGAAGACCCCGGCCGAACAAATCGTCATTACGGGAAGCGTGGAATCGATGGAAGATGCCAAGCTTCTGGATGTTCACCCGGCCGGTGCCATTTCCTTCTCCGGAAAGTTCCCGGACCTGTTCAAGAGCATTACTGACAAAGCAGCTGCCGTCGGCGAAAAAACAGAACCGAACCTAGAGAAAATTCTTGAGCTTAAACCGGATGTCATCCTGGCTTCAACGAAATTTCCCGATAAAGTGGTGAAAAAACTGGATAACATCGCGACGACGATTCCTGTTTCCCACGTTTCTTCAAATTGGAAAGACAATTTAAAGCTGCTGGCTGAACTGACAGGCAAAGAAGATAAAGCGAAGCAGATTATTTCGGATTATGAAGCAGACCTTAAGGAAGCAAAAACAAAGCTTGAGAAAACGGCCAAAGATACAAAAGCGCTCGTTGTCAGAATTAGACAAGGCAATGTCTTTATCTATCCGGAAGACGTATTCTTTAATTCCACATTATACGGCGAGCTGGGTTTCACAGCTCCAAAAGAAGTCAAGGCGGCAAAAGCCCAGGAGTTAGTTTCTTTAGAAAAACTGAGCGAAATGAATCCGGACTATATGTTTGTTCAATTCTCTGACGATGAGAATGCAGACAAGCCGAATGCGCTAAAAGATCTAGAGAATAATCCAATTTGGAAAAGCATTTCTGCAGTGAAAAATGACCATGTATTTGTCAATGCTGTAGATCCGCTTGCGCAGGGCGGCACGGCATGGAGCAAGGTTGAATTTTTAAAGGCTGCAGCTGAGAAATTGGCGCAGAACAAATAGAAAAGGTTCCTTGAACGATGCATTCAAAGCAAATGACCCGCATCATTATGATTTCTGCTCCGTTTGCCATACTGCTGTCCGTTTTTCTGTCGGTATGTTACGGTGCAAAACAGCTTGAGCCCGAAGTGATTTTTTCAGCGCTGCTGCATTTTGATCCGGGCAACACAGATCATCAAATCATTTGGCATTCCCGCCTTCCGCGCGCTGCCGGCGCTCTTTTAATCGGAGCGGCGCTGGCGGTGTCCGGTGCGCTTATGCAGGGTATCACCCGAAATTATTTAGCTTCTCCGTCGATTATGGGCGTTTCCGACGGATCAGCATTTGTGATCACGCTGCTGATGGTGGTGATTCCGGGTTCGACCTCCCTGGAGATGATGGGCTATTCGTTTATCGGATCAGCCGTTGGCGCCGGCCTCGTCTTCGGCCTCGCCTCGGTGATTCCAAACGGTTTTATGCCGGTTCAGCTTGCCATCATCGGAACGGTCACAAGCATGCTGCTCAGCAGTCTGTCAGCGGCGATGTCGATTTACTTTCAAATTTCCCAGGACGTCAGCTTCTGGTACAGCGCCAGGCTGCATCAATTGAATCCCGAGCTGCTGAAGTATGCTGTGCCGTTTTTTGTGATCGGCATCATTCTGGCGCTCTCTCTCAGCAAAAAAGTGACAGCTTTATCATTGGGAGATGACATTTCCGAAAGCCTTGGTCAGAAAAAGCAGGCCGTCAAATGGACAGCGATGGCAGCGGTTGTCATTCTGACAGGCTGCTCCGTCGCCATGGCGGGAAAAATTGCTTTTGTCGGACTGATTGTACCGCATATTACGCGTTTTCTCGTCGGGGCGGATTACAGCCGGATGATTCCATGCTCCTGCGTTCTCGGCGGCATTTTTTTGACGCTGGCCGATCTTCTCAGCCGGCTGCTCAACTATCCGTTTGAGACACCGATTGAAGTCGTCACTTCGGTGATCGGCGTTCCTTTCTTCCTTTATTTGATCAAAAGAAAAGGAGGGGAGCAGCGTGCCTAAAAAAGTTGCAGTCATCTATGCTGTTTTTATTGTGCTGATTCTCACAATCTGTTATCTCAGCATAACAATAGGATCGTTTGCCGCACATCCGGCTGAGCTGTTATCAACATTGCTTCACATCAATCCGAATGAGCAATACGCCATTCTTCTTTTTGAGCTGCGTCTTCCAAGGATTGTGACGGCAGCACTCGTGGGTCTTGGGCTCGGCATTGCCGGTTCCGTTATCCAGGCGATGACAAGGAACGGACTGGCTGACCCGGGAATCCTGGGGATTAATGCCGGTGCGGGTGCAGCAATCGTCGGCTACATGCTGATCTTTCAAGGCCAGACTGAAACGACAAGCCTGCTCGCTGCAATGGGGATGCCATTCTTCGGCTTGATCGGGGGCATTTTGGCGGCGATATTCATTTTTATGTTTGCCTGGCATGGCGGCAACTTGGATTCGGGCAGAATTATTCTCGTTGGGATCGCGATCAATTCGGGTTTCAGCGCTATTTCGCTGTACCTGTCATTGAAGATGAATCCGAATGACCACGAAATGGCCATGGTTTGGAAAAACGGGAGCATCTGGTCAGCGAATTGGACGTATATTCAAGCGGCACTGCCGTGGCTGCTGCTTCTCATCCCATTCCTGCTGACAAAATCCGGCCTGCTCGATACCATTCGCTTTCATGAAGATACGGTGAAGAGTCTCGGCGTATCCGCCAATGTTGAAAAAGTGGTGCTGCTGACGGCTTGTGTCGGCATCATCAGCGCCTGTGTGGCTATCTCTGGAAGCATGGCATTTGTCGGCCTGATTGCTCCGCACATCTCGCGGAGGCTCGTCGGCGTTCTGCACCGCCACTCATTGCTGTTAAGCGGATTGATCGGGATGTTTCTCGTATTGTGCGCTGATTTTGCCGGAAAGCTGCTGTTCCAGCCGTCCGAAGTGCCGGCGGGTATCATCCTCGCCATTTTCGGTGTGCCTTACTTCTTATTTTTACTGTTTAAACAAAAAAAGACGGTTCATTAGACTGTTTTTAGCTCAATCAAAGAGGGGAAGGGAGAATCACATGGCTCAAGAAAAACTTCAGCAGTCTGTCAATGCTGCTGAATGTATTCCGGTGGCGATACCGGGGACAGAACAGCGGTGCATGCGTTCAACGGATGGGAGCCGCACATACCGGATTTTTATTGCGAAACCATTTGTGGAACCGCCGCCCGCAGGATATCCCGTAATTTATCTGCTTGACGCCAATTCCGTGTTTGGAACAATGGTGGAGGCATTGCGGATGCAGTCGCGTCGTCCCGATAAAACCGGCGTCGTGCCGGCCGTTATCGTCGGCATCGGCTATGAAACCGACGCTCCCTTTGACCGGGGGCGATATTACGATTTTACTCTGCCGGATTCGGGCGCCGAGCTGCCCAGGAGACCCGATGGAGCAGACTGGCCGGAGCCGGGCGGGGCGAAAGCTTTTCTGTCCTTCATCGAACAGCAGTTAAAGCCGGAGATCGAACAGGAATTCACGATTGATGTGAAAAGGCAGGCGATTTTCGGTCATTCCCTTGGCGGACTTTTTGTTCTGCAGACCCTGTTTACAAAACCGGCCCTGTTTCAGACATATATCGCCGGAAGTCCGTCCATCCATTGGCATCCGTCCTTTTTTGATGAAGAGCAAGAGCATGACTTTATTTCGAAGCTGCAGGAAGCGGATGGCGATGTAAAGGTATTGCTCGGGGCGGGAGAGCTTGAAAAGACGCATAAAAGCGGGATGAACGACAATGCAAAAAGGCTGGCCGCCCGCTTGGCCGCCTTGGAAAAGCAGGGGATTCGTGCGGAGTACCATGAATTTAAAGGGGAAGGTCATATATCGGTTCTGCCTGTGTTAATCAGCAGAGCGCTCCAGTTTGCCTTCAAGCCTGTTTGACAGCGGGGCGCTTCCGGCGCCCCGAGCTTTAAGAAAAGATAAGAATGGATAACAGATAATATACCATGAGCATTGATACGGATAAACAATCGAAAACGATTTGACCGTTTGCATTTATTGGTATATTATATTTTTGAACGATAATGATTATCATTATCAATTAAGGATTTAGCTGGCAGTGACTCTTTGAGACTTGGGAGCTGCCGTTTTTAAGAAAGGAAATGATAAGAGTGAAAGGCAAGGTTGCTTTGGTGACTGGGGCTTCGCAAGGAATCGGCAAAGAAGTGGCTCTGTCGCTTGCTGAACGCGGGGTGTTTGTTGCCGCAGCTGATCGAAATCGAAAAGGGCTGCTTGAACTTGAAGCCGAACTTGAACGAAAAGATCTGCAGGGTTCCGGTTTTGCCGCGGATGTGGGCGACAGTGCCGCCGTCGATCAGCTTGTGGCCCATGTTGAACGCGAGATCGGTCCGATAGACATGCTTGTCAATGTAGCCGGCGTGCTCAGAACGGGTCTGATCCATTCATTGAGTGATGAAGATTGGGAAAAGACGTTCAGCGTCAACTCTACCGGGGTTTTTAACGTATCGCGTGCCGTCGCCCGCCGGATGATTCCGCGCAGAACTGGAGCGATCGTGACTGTCGGATCAAATGCGGCGGCAGTGCCGCGTATGCATATGGCCGCCTATGCGGCCTCTAAGGCGGCCGCTTTAATGTTTACGAAATGTCTCGGCCTTGAACTTGCCGAGTACAATATCCGCTGCAATATCGTATCGCCCGGATCAACCGATACGCCGATGCAGCGGTCGCTATGGCAAGGTGAGGAAGCTGCGCAAGGCGTAATTGAAGGATCACTTGAAACATTCAAAACGGGAATCCCGCTCGGAAAATTGGCTTCGCCGGCTGATATTGCAGATGCTGTAGTATTTTTGCTGTCTGACGGGGCTCGTCATATTACGATGCACGATTTGCGCGTCGATGGCGGAGCAACGCTTGGAGCCTGATTCAATCTAAAGGAGGTTTTAATGATGATAGAACGTCATGTCGTGTCAGAAGCGCTTGCCGATCAGCTGTTGAAGGAATATCAGGCCGGAGCTTCATTCTTTTTCTCTTCCCCTGAGCGGACCATTCTGGCGGAAGGTGTTTTGGCTTCTGTTTCTCAAACGGAAGAGCAAAGCCTTGCTCAGCGGGCTGCGGAAGTTCTGAAAAAAGCGAGGGAGAACGGGCAGAAAAATCCGATGGTGGTCGGAGCTGTACCGTTTGACGATACAAAGCCGGCGCAGTTAACCGTGCCGGTCGAAGCGTGGCAGGCGGGGCCGCTGACATGTGAAGAAGACGGTAATGAGGAGCCTGAACCTGCCCTGTACCCCTATGATATCGAGCAGATTCCAAGCCCGGAAGCGTATATGACCGGGGTCAGACGAGGGTTGGCAGGTATAGCAGCAGGAGAATACAGTAAGATCGTCCTTTCCCGGTCTTTGCAGCTGACCTCGCCGATCAAAGACGATATCGGTCAATTGCTGCGAAATCTTGCCCGCCGCAATACAAGCGGGTACAACTTTGCCGTTGACTTAACCGGGCAATCGCCGGAAGCGCCTCGTACCACTTTGATAGGCGCAAGTCCTGAGCTGCTTGTATCACGGTCCGGGTTCCGCGTTACGGCAAATCCTTTAGCAGGTTCAAGACCTCGAAGCGATGATCCTGAAGAAGATCGAAGAAGGGCGGCTGAACTGCTTGCTTCTCCTAAAGACCGTCACGAACATGCGGTCGTAGTCGAAGCGGTTGCTTCCGCGCTCAAGCCGTTTTGCCGAAAGCTGGAGGTGCCGGAACCATCGCTGATCAGCACGCCGACGATGTGGCATCTTTCAACTGAATTGAAGGGAGAGCTTACAGATCTTTCTGTATCTTCATTAGAGCTCGCCGCCGCTCTTCATCCGACGCCCGCTGTTTGCGGCACGCCGACGAATGCGGCGAAAGAAGCGATTAAACAGATTGAGCCGTTTGACCGCGGATTTTTCACAGGTATGGTCGGCTGGTGTGACGCGGACGGTGACGGTGAATGGGTCGTAACGATTCGCTGTGCTGAGGCGGAGGAACACGCGCTGCGGCTGTACGCAGGCGCCGGAATTGTCGCCGGATCGAAGCCTGAAGAAGAACTTGCCGAAACGTCTGCAAAGTTTCGGACGATGCTTCTTGCGATGGGAATGAACAGTGAATAACGGAGGGATAAAGGATGTTGAAAGGGTGCCCAACATGGCCGAAGGAGTTTGCGGATAAATATCGGAAGGAGGGATGCTGGCGAGGCGAAACATTTGGGGGAATGCTGAGGGAACGGGTCGAAAAACATGGCAGCCGCATTGCCCTTACATACGGAGATACCCATTTAAGCTATCAAGAGTTAGACAAGAGAGCCGACTCTTTGGCCGGCGGTCTTTTAAAGCTTGGGATCAAAAAAAATGACCGCGTCGTTGTCCAGCTACCGAATGTCATCGAGTTTTTTGAAGTTTGCTTTGCACTCTTCCGAATCGGAGCTCTGCCTGTCTTTGCGCTTCCATCGCACAGACATAGCGAGATCACGTATTTTTGCGAGTTTTCTGAAGCTGCTGCTTATGTGATTCCCGATCATCACGCAAGGTTTGACTACCGCAAGCTGGCGAGACAGGTAAAGGGAAAGCTGCGGGGGCTTCGTCATGTCATTGTCGCCGGCGAATCGGAGGAGTTTGAAGCGCTGTCGGGCCTTTATGATCAGCCTGCACCTCCGCAGAACGTCCATTCAGAAGATGTCGCTTTTCTTCAGTTGTCAGGGGGAAGCACAGGTCTTTCTAAGCTGATCCCGAGGACGCATGATGATTATATATACAGCTTGAGGGTCAGCGCAGAGATTTGCAGGCTTGATCACAACAGCGTGTATCTTGCCGCTCTTCCAATCGCTCACAATTATCCGCTCAGTTCGCCGGGAGTGCTCGGTACACTCTATGCGGGAGGCCGAGTCGTTCTTGCGTCAGGAGGCAGCCCGGATGAAACCTTTCCTCTGATCGAAAAGGAGAGGGTAACGATCACAGGTCTCGTACCGCCGCTTGCGCTAATCTGGCTTGACGCTGCTCCGGCGCGCCGGGACGACTTGTCAAGTCTCCAGGTCCTTCAAGTCGGCGGAGCGAAATTCAGTGCCGAAGCCGCCAGACGCGTCACATCGGTGTTTGGCTGCAAACTGCAGCAGGTTTATGGCATGGCAGAAGGTCTGGTCAACTATACCAGACTTGATGATCCTGAAGACACGATCGTTCACACACAAGGCAGACCGATGTCTCCGTTTGACGAAATTAAAATTGTGGATAAAGAAGGACGCGAACTTGGACCCGGACAGACCGGGGAGCTTCTGACAAGAGGTCCTTATACGATCCGCGGCTATTACAAAGCTGAGGAACATAATGCCAAAGCGTTCACAGAAGACGGGTTTTACCGTACGGGCGACTTGGTCAAAGTCAATTCATCAGGCTATTTGATTGTTGAAGGACGAGCCAAAGACCAGATCAACAGAGGCGGGGAGAAGGTTGCCGCGGAAGAAGTGGAAAACCACCTGCTCGCACATCCCGCCGTACTCGATGCGGCGGTTGTCTCGATGCCGGATCAATTTCTCGGTGAAAGAACGTGTGCGTATGTTATTCCACGCGGCGCTGCACCTGCTCAGGCTGAATTGCAATCGTTTTTGAGAGAAAGGGGCCTTGCAGCCTACAAAATACCTGACCGGGTGGAAATGGTTGAAGCATTCCCGCAGACAGGCGTAGGAAAAGTCAGCAAAAAAGAACTGCGTACAGCGATTGCTGAAAAAATGTCTGCAGCTAAGAATATCACGTGATAAAAAAATGAGAGGATGTGATTTGATGGCCATTCCTGCCATCTTACCGTACCAAATGCCAGAAGCATCAAATATGCCGAAAAACAAGGTGTCATGGACTCCTCATCCGAAGCGTGCTGCACTTCTCATCCATGATATGCAGCAATATTTTCTCAACGCTTACCGTTGCGGCGAGTCTCCGGTAACAGATCTGCTGGCTAATATTAAGAAGCTTCGGAAGCGATGTGCCGAGCTTGGCATTCCGGTTATTTTCACGGCTCAGCCAGGCGCTCAGACACCGGAAGAACGGGGGCTTCTCCAAGATTTTTGGGGACCCGGAATCGGTCCTGATCCCGATGAGCAGAAGATCGTAGATGAGCTGAAACCGAATAAAGGCGACATCGTTCTGACCAAGTGGAGGTACAATGCGTTCAGAAAAACCAACCTTTTAGGTGTGCTGGAGGAGCAAGGTCGGGATCAGCTCATCATCACCGGCATCTATGCCCATATCGGCTGCTTGATGACGGCATGTGATGCGTTTATGCAAGATATTGAAACGTTTTTTGTCGCCGATGCGGTGGCGGATTTCTCATTAAAGCATCATGAAATGGCTATCACATACGCAGCTGACCGCTGCAGCGTCACAATCACTGCGGAACAGCTTTTGAGCCAGCTGAAAGATGACGCAAGCCATGAACACGCAAAAGAAAGCTCTCATGCACTGACAAAACAGATCATTCGCGAACAGGTCGCATCGCTTCTTCTTGAATCACCGGAAAAGATAAGCGACAGCGAAAATTTGATTTACAGGGGACTTGATTCCGTGAGAATCATGAGTCTCGCGGAGCGCTGGCGCCGAGCGGGGCGGGAGGTGTCATTTGTGGAGCTTGCGGAGGACCCTTCGATTGAAAACTGGTGGAGACTGTTGTCCTCCTCTAAAGAAGCACCCTTGCCGAATGCAGACTATCAATGAAGGAGGTCGCCTTAATGCTTGAATGTCAACATAACCGAAAGCCATTATCAGGAGCGCAAGCCGGCATTTGGTTTGCTCAGCAGCTTGATCCGGAAAATCCGATCTACAATACAGCTGAATACGTTGAAATTAAAGGCCCGCTTGATCAGGAGCTTTTCGAGAAAGCGCTGCGCCATGTCATGAAAGAAGCTGAATCATTCCATGCCAGATTTGGAGAAGATCAAGACGGACCGTGGCAAGTGATCGTTCCGTCGGCAGATTTTCCAATTCATTATGTTGATGTCAGCTCAGAAACCGATCCGGAACAGGCGGCGAAAAGCTGGATGAAGGATGACCTTGCCCGTCCGGTTGATCTGACTCGCGGTCCGCTTTTTACAGAAGCGCTTTTCAAAACGGCGCCGGATCATTACTTCTGGTATCAGCGAACTCACCATATCGCAACGGACGGGTTCAGCTTTACATTGATCGCCGAGCGGCTGTCAAAAATATATACCGCATTGATGCAGAACAAATCGATCGATCAGAGCGGAGCCTTTGGCTCCCTCGATTTGATTCTCGCGGAGGAAACGGCTTACCACGCATCAGAGAAGTATCAGGAAGATCGGCAATTTTGGCTTGAGCGATTCAGCGATGAACCGGAGGTAGTCAGTCTTGCCGAAAGGGCGCCGCGCACCTCTTCAAGCTTTCTTCGCAGGTCTGACTATCTGCCAAGTGAACATGCTGAGCGTCTTCTGTCTGCCGCAAGCAGAATGGGGGCAACTTGGCACGAAACCGTGATGGCAGCAGCTGCAATATATGTTCATCGGCTGACGGGGGCAAATGACGTCGTTCTCGGGATGCCGATGATGTGCCGCCTTGGGTCAGCCGCTCTCCATATTCCGGGTATGGTCATGAATCTCCTTCCGCTTCGGATTGGCATGCAGCCGGACATGAGCGTAGGAGAGCTGGTCAAGCAAATCTCAGCAGAGATGATGAAGCTGAGGCGTCATCAGCATTACCGCCACGAAGAACTGCGCCGGGAACTCAAGCTGCTTGGCGAAAATCAGCGGCTGTTCGGTCCGCAGCTTAATTTGATGCCTTTTGAGCAACGCTTGAATTTTGCCGGCTGTCAAGGCATCGTGCATAATCTTGCCACAGGACCTGTGGACGATCTGTCAATCAACATTTACGGCCGCCCGGACGGAGGCGGGTTGAAAATAAACATGGATGCAAACCCCGCTGTTTATCATGCGGATGAACTTGAACATCATATTCATCGTTTTCTTACTCTTCTGAAAACGATTGCCGATTGCGAGCAAACTCAGCCGGTGGGGACGTTGGATATTCTTCTCCCGGAAGAACGCGCTCAAATTTTAATCGAATGGAATCAAACAGACCGCGGTCTTCCAAATGAGAGTCTTACGCAACGATTTGAAATGATGGCGAAGGAGTACCCTGAATCTCCGGCAGTCGTTTCCGATGATGAGGTTCTCACCTATTCCGAATTAAATAAAAGGGCAAATCAACTGGCTCATCTGCTGATCAATAAGGGGGCGAAACCCGAGACATTCGTTGCTTTGGCCTTGCCGCGCTCAGCGGAAATGATTGTCAGCATGCTCGCCGTTCTCAAGGCTGGAGCGGCTTATTTACCTATAGATCCCGATTATCCGGCTGACAGGATCGAGTATATGCTCAATGATGCACAGCCGCTGTTTGTCATCACCAGCAAAAAAGCACAAGACATGATCAGTTCGCAAACGCCGAAGTTCATCCTTGATGAACAAACTGTTATGGAAAAAATCTCCGGATGTTCTGAAGGAAATCCCGGCAGACAGCATTCCGGCGCTCAGCCGGCATATATGATTTATACATCCGGATCAACCGGCAGACCTAAAGGCGTAGTTGTACAAGCTGAAAGCTTATTCAATTTTTTGCTTTCAATGCAGGATATGTTCCCGCTTAATCAAGACGACCGGCTGCTGGCCGTCACAACGATTGCATTCGACATCTCAGCACTCGAAATTTATTTGCCACTGATCAGCGGGTCGGCAGTCGTTCTTGCCGAGAAGGAGACGGTACAAGACCCCTCCGCATTGGCTAAAATGATTGAAACATACGGAATCACAATGATGCAGGCCACACCGACCCTTTGGTATGCATTGGCCTCGAGCGCTCCGGAGAAGCTTAAAGGTCTTCGTGCGCTTGTCGGAGGGGAAGCTCTGCAAGCCAGCTTGGCCCGGCAATTGCAGCAGCTTGGATGCACATTAACGAACCTTTATGGACCGACGGAAACAACGATTTGGTCTACAGCCGCCGCGCTGGGAGGCAACTGCACGAAATCTCCGGGGATCGGCCGTGCGATTTGGAATACGCAGCTGTATGTTCTAGACGCCGGATTGCAGCCCGTGCCTCCGGGAGCGGCTGGAGAACTTTATGTGGCAGGAACAGGAGTGGCGCGCGGCTACTTGAACCGTCATGCTCTCACGGCTGAACGCTTTATTGCGAATCCATACGGGCCGCCTGGATCGAGGATGTACCGGACGGGCGACCTCGTGCGCTGGCGCGAAGACGGGTCGCTTGATTATATCGGCCGTGCGGACCATCAAGTCAAAATTCGCGGATTCCGCATTGAGATGGGAGAAATAGAAGCGGTGCTTGCAAATCATCCGGTTGTTAAACAAGCTGCTGCTATTGTTCGTGAAGACCAGCCCGGTGATCCGCGTATATTTGCGTATGTCGTTCCCGCTTCGGGAGAAAGCCTTCATCCTGTCGAGCTTCGCGGCTACGTTGGTGAAACACTGCCCGACTATATGATTCCGTCTGCATTTGTCATTCTTGATGAACTGCCGCTTACGCCGAACGGAAAGCTTGACCGCAAATCCCTGCCGGCTCCGGCATTGAGTATGCATACGGGGGGACGTGAGCCAAGGACACCTCAAGAGGAAATATTGTGTGATTTATTCGCTGAAGTGCTGGGGGTGCCGCGAGTCAGTATTGATGACAGCTTTTTTGATCTCGGCGGACATTCGCTTCTGGCAGGCAGGCTTGTCGGCCGGATTCGGGAAACGCTTGGCGTCGAACTCGGAATCGGCCGTTTATTCGATGAGCCCACAGCCGCCGGGCTTGCCAAACAGCTTGATCAGGCGCAGAGCGCCCGTCCGGCATTGCGTAAAAGAGAGCGCCGGGAAGAAATTCCGCTGTCCTTCGCGCAGCGGCGCCTATGGTTTTTGCACTGTTTGGAAGGACCGAGCCCGACCTATAATATTCCGGTTGTCGTTCATTTAACCGGACGTTTGGACCAAGAGGCGCTGACAACCGCTCTGAGCGATGTGGCAGCAAGACATGAGCCGCTTCGAACAATTTTTCCGTATCAGCAGGGGACAACACACCAGCTGATATTGGAAGCGGATCAAGCGCGTCCCGAACTCGCTGTATCCCATGTCAGCGAACATGATTTGGAAAAAGTCCTGTCTGAGGCTGTTCGGCACCGTTTTCATTTAGAAAAGGAACCTCCGTTTCGCGCCCAGCTATTCGTACTCGGACCGGACAAATTTGTTCTTCTTCTGCTTTTGCACCATATGATTGGCGACGGCTGGTCTTTAACGCCGCTGACCCGCGATTTGGAAACCGCCTACAATGCGCGTCTGAATGGTGAGGCACCTGCTTGGGAGCCGCTTTCTATACAATATGCCGACTATGCCGTATGGCAGGAACATCTGCTTGGACATGAGAGCAATCCGGACAGTCTGATTGCCAAGCAGCTCGGGTATTGGTCAAAGGCATTGGAACATCTGCCTGATCAGCTGGAGCTTCCGACTGATCACCCGCGTCCGTCGGAATCAAGCTACAGAGGCGGTACGATTGATCTCAGCATTGACGAACAGCTACACGGCCGTTTGCTCGGTTTGTCCCGCAGCACCGGAGTCAGCATGTTCATGATTTTGCAGTCGGCCCTTGCCTCACTGCTGACACGGCTCGGAGCAGGCCACGACATTCCGCTCGGGAGCCCGATAGCGGGAAGAAACGATGATGCTTTAGGCGGAATTGTCGGATTGTTCGTTAATACGCTTGTGCTCCGAACAGATACATCGGGTAATCCAAGTTTTCGGGAACTTCTGAACAGAGTTAGAAAAGTAAATCTTGCAGCATATGAGCATCAGGACCTTCCGTTCGAGCGCCTTGTTGAAGTGCTCAATCCTGCCAGGTCAAGAGCGAGACATCCGCTGTTCCAAATCATGCTCGCCTATCAAAATACGCCTGAACCTGAGCTTGAACTTTCCGGCCTTAAATCAGACATTGACATTCGCAGTGTCGGCGCAGCCAAGTTTGATTTGACGATTGAGCTTCGGGAACATCGAAAAGCGGATGGAACACCCGCAGGTATCGGCGGATTTGTGGAATACAGCACAGATTTATTTGAGCGAAATACGGTTCAAACATTGGCCGAACGGCTTGTCAGACTGCTGGATTCAGCAGTATCCGACCCTGATCAGCCGATCGGAAGACTTGATATTCTCCTTCCGGCCGAACGTGAAAACATGCTGGCTGACTGGAGCAAATCGTCCAACAACATACCTTGTTCATCTTTGCCTGTTTTATTTGAAAAGCAGGCTGCGAAGGACCCGGAAGCCGTTGCGGTTATATATGAAAATGACTCGCTCACATACGGCGAGCTCAATAGACGCGCTAACCGGCTTGCCCATCTCCTGATCGCCAAAGGGGTCGGTCCCGAACAATTTGCTGCCCTGGCGCTTCCAAGATCTTTGGATATGGTTGTCGGACTGCTTGCAGTGCTGAAAGCTGGCGCGGCATATGTGCCTCTGGATCCGGACTACCCGGCAGAAAGGATAGCGTTTATGTTGAATGATGCACATCCTGCCTGCATCGTTACGAGTTCAGCGGTCGAATCATGCCTTTCTGTTCCCGCATCTGTTGAACGGATTGTCCTTGATGACCCTTGCATACAAGAGGAACTGAACGGATGCGCTTCTGCGAATCCGGTTGATGCCGACCGTACGAAGCCTTTGCTGCCTCTTCACCCGGCGTATGTCATTTACACATCCGGTTCGACCGGCAAGCCGAAAGGAGTGATCGTTCCACATCAAAATGTCGTGCGGCTGTTCGGAGCGACTGACCAATGGTTTCATATTGGCTCTGACGATGTTTGGACGATGTTTCATTCTTACGCATTTGACTTTTCGGTATGGGAAATTTGGGGAGCGCTGCTCAATGGGGGACGGCTTGTCGTGGTGCCTCATACAATCAGCCGCTCGCCGGCCGACTTTCTCAATCTTCTCGTACGCGAGGGAGTGACTGTGCTCAATCAGACCCCTTCCGCATTTTATCAATTGATGCAGGCTGACCGGGACAATGCTGAGACAGGAAAGTGCCTTTCCTTGCGCTTTATCATTTTTGGAGGGGAAGCGCTCGAACTGAAGAGGCTTGAAGATTGGTATGAACGCCATCCGGAGCATTTCCCGCGGCTGATTAATATGTACGGAATTACAGAAACGACGGTACATGTCAGCTATATTTCCCTCGATCAGCAGACTGCAGCACTTCAAGCGAACAGCCTGATCGGTCAAGGGATTCCCGATTTAGGTGTATATGTGCTTGATGAATACCTTGAACCGGTACCCCCGGGCGTCACCGGAGAGATGTATGTGTCGGGGGGCGGCCTCGCACGGGGTTACTTGGGCAGACCCGATTTGACGGCAGACCGTTTTGTCGCTGATCCGTTTGGTCCGCCCGGAACCCGGATGTACCGAACCGGCGATCTTGCCCGCAGGCGCCAAGACGGCTCTCTTGATTATATGGGCAGGGCCGATCAGCAGATCAAGATCCGCGGCTTTAGAATCGAACTCGGCGAGATAGAAGCGGTGCTTGTCCGCCATCACAAGGTGAATCAAGCTGCTGTAGTTGTAAGGGAAGACCAGCCCGGGGACAAGCGCCTGATCGCCTATGTTGTCCCGACGTCTGAAGAAGAAACTGATCCGGCTGAGCTGCGCCGGTTTGCCGCAGGCACTCTGCCGGAGTACATGGTGCCTTCTGCATTTGTAAAAATTGCAGACCTGCCATTGACTCCAAATGGCAAACTTGATCGAAAAGCGCTGCCTGAGCCTGATTTTGCCGCGGCTGTTAAAGGACGGGGGCCAAGAACACCGCAGGAAGAAATCTTATGTGATCTTTTTTCAGAAATCCTCAATGTGCCGCGGATTGGTATTGATGACGGATTCTTCGAACTTGGCGGTCATTCTCTGCTCGCCGTACAGCTGATGAGCCGCATTCGTGAAGCGCTCGGCGTCGAGCTCGGCATCGGCGACCTGCTTGAAGCGCCTACTGTCAGCGGACTCGCTGAACGGCTTGAATCCGGCGGCGGGCAAAGTGCGCTGGATGTACTGCTTCCGCTGAGAACCGGAGGCAGTCAGGATCCCCTGTTTTGTGTGCACCCGGCCGGGGGCCTCAGCTGGTGTTATGCCGGTTTAATGACTGCACTCGGGAAGGAATATCCGATATACGGCCTTCAAGCTCGCGGGATCGCAAGGCAGGAAGAGCTTCCTGATACGCTCGACGACATGGCCGCGGATTATATCAGGCACATTCGTACGATTCAGCCAACAGGGCCTTATCGTCTTCTCGGCTGGTCTCTCGGAGGCAATGTTGTACATGCGATCGCAACTCAGCTGCAGGAACAAGGGGAAGACATTTCGCTTCTTGTCATGCTTGATGCATACCCGAATCACTTCCTTCCAATTAAAGATGCACCTGATGAGCAGGAAGCATTGATTGCACTCTTGGCATTGGGAGGATACGATCCGGACAGCCTTAACGGGGAACCGCTGAAACTTTCCAGTGCGATCGATATACTGCGCCGAGACGGCAGTGCGCTTGCCAGCCTGGATGAGGCTGCGATCTTGAATTTAAAGGAGACTTATGTGAATTCCGTCCGGATTTTAAGCGAATATAAGCCCCGCGTCTTTCATGGTGATATCCTGTTCTTCAAATCTACCGTGATACCGGAATGGTTTGATCCGATCGATCCGGAGTCATGGCTTCCTTATCTGAACGGAAACATTGATATTCATGATATGGATTGCCGGCATAAAGATTTGTGCCAGCCGGAGCCGCTGGCCGAAATTGGACGTCATGTTGCGGAAAAACTGGACGGCTTGAAAAAGATACGGACAAGTAGGGAGAGATAACGATGACAAATCCTTTTGAAAATGAACAGGGCACATATGTTGTTTTAATGAATGAGGAAGGCCAGTATTCACTCTGGCCCGCCTTTGTTCATATTCCGGCAGGGTGGGAGATCGTCTGCGGGGAAACGAGCCGCAGCGCCTGCATCGACTATATCAGCTCGAATTGGACCGATCTCTCGCCGAACAGCTTGAAGCCGGCTGCAGAAGTTCACGGCGGTCAGCAATGAAGAGAAGGCCGTTCAATCAAAGGACGGTTGTCAGCATTGTATATGTAACGGCCATGTTTATGGCTGCAATGGATGCGAGTGTCATTAACATGGCATTGCCCGCCATCATGAACGAATTTCAAACTTTGCCGTCTGCTGCAGGCACAATTAACATCGGATACTTAGTCAGCTTGGCGGTCTTTCTTCCCGCAGCCGGCTGGTTTGGAGACCGCTTTGGGACAAAGCGTGTTTTCCTTGCCGCGCTTTCCATATTTACGGCTGCATCCGCATTATGCGGAATCGCTGACAATCTGGCGGCATTAAACGTATTTCGCGTGATCCAGGGAGCCGGCGGCGGATTGATCACACCAGTGGGAATGGCAATCTTGTTCAGGACGTTTCCTCCGCAGGAACGGGCTAAAATTTCGAGAGTTCTCGTCCTTCCGATTGCGGTCGCGCCTGCGGTTGGGCCGATCATCAGCGGGTTTCTGACGGATCAGCTGTCATGGCGCTGGATTTTTTACATTAATATTCCGATCGGTATGATCATTCTGCTGTTTGGCCTGTTATATCTTCATGAACATATGGAGCCGAAAGCGGGGAGATTTGATTGGCTAGGATTTCTTTTGGCTGGGCCGGGAATGGCGTTGGCAGTTTTTGCACTCAGCCAGGGGCCTGTGCAGGGCTTCGGCTCTCCGAATGTGCTTGTTTCAGGAACCGGGGGAGTGATTCTCCTCGCCATTCTCGTTTTTGTCGAGCTGAAGGCTGAGCATCCGCTGATTGAACTGCGCTTATTGAAGGACCGGGTTTTTGGAATGATGAGCGTCATTTCGCTTTTGACAGCAGGCGGACTCCTTGGCATGCTCTATATATTTCCGCTGTTGTGCCAGGAAGCACTCGGCTATTCTGCGACCGATACCGCTTTGATCACGTTTCCCGAAGCATTAGGCTTGATGCTGGCCTCCCAGCTGATGCCGAGGTCGTTAGATAAGCTCGGGCCGAGGCGGGTCATTTCCGTTGCGCTTTTAGGCGCCGCTGTATTGTTTGGGCTGCTGAGCCTGACCGGATACGGGTCAAATCTGTGGCTTCTCAGGCTGCTGTTGTTTTCGGCGGGCTTTTTTCTGGGGCATGCGGTTGGCGCTGCGCAGGTTGTTTGTTTTGCCAACATTTCATCCTCATCAATGGGTCGGGCAACGACGCTGTTTAATGTGCAAAACCGGCTCGGATCTGCTTTTGGAGTTGCCGTCATGTCGTGCGTCCTTGCTGTGCTCAGTCAGCCTGGCGCAGGGATAGAGCCCGATTTATCAGCTTACCGGACCGCTTTGCTCGGTGCAGCCGGCTTCCTCATGGCAGCATTTTTCATCGCACTCAAGCTCAAGGACGCTGACACTGAACGTCAAATGGACAAGCATGCTTCAGTTTCCAAGGGTGCGGCGGCTTCCGGTAAGTAAAACAAAAATCCTCCCGTTTCCGGGAGGATTTTTTTACCGCATGAATGACGCGCTATAAAATCGGCGACAGCAGGATCGAAATGGCTTCTTTGAAGCGGATCGATTTGCTTCTGTTTAAATATTCCTCATAGGTCAGCTCCCTTGAGACTTGCAGATCTTTTTCAAATGATAGGACAAGGCTTCTCGAAATTTCCTCATCGTATAAAAAAGCATTCACTTCAAAATTGAGCTTGAAGCTGCGCATATCAATATTTGCCGTGCCGACCGATGAAATTTCTTCATCTACAACAATTGTTTTCGCATGGATAAATCCGTTGTCGTAAATAAATACGGAAGCGCCGGCTTTTAAAAGTTCGCCGATGTAAGAATAGGTAGCCCAGTACACAAAAGGATGGTCGGGTTTGTTAGGAATCATGATTCTCACGTCAACGCCGGACAGACAAGCAATTCTGAGGGCATCGAGTAGGCTTGCGTCCGGAATAAAATAAGGCGTCTGTATAAGAATCGACCGCTTTGCCGTTGATATCATTTTAATATAGCCGTTTTTAATCTGCTCCCATTCTGAATCGGGGCCGCTGGTGACGATTTGCATGCCGATGTTTCCGTTGGAATCGATGTCAGGAAAGTGGTTTGGCATATATGTAATATCGTGATGGTGCGAGGCCTGATTCCAATCCAGGATAAAACGCGTTTGAATCGAATGGACTGCCGTTCCTTTGATTCTGAGATGCGTGTCCCGCCAATAGCCAAAAGCCGGATTTAGACCGAGGTATTCGTCCCCGACATTAAATCCTCCGACATAGCCGATGACGCCGTCGATGATGACGAGCTTGCGGTGGTTGCGGTAATTCATGCGCAAATTGATAAATTTAAAACGCGACGGGAAAAAAACTTCGACAAATCCTCCCGCCTTTTTCAGATCTTTGAAAAAGCTTTTCCTGAGGCTTCTTGATCCCAATTCATCATACAAAACGCGGACTTCAACGCCTTCTTTTGCTTTTTTGATCAGCGCGTCCCGCAGCTTTTTTCCGATCTCATCGCCTTTATAAATATAATATTGAAGATGTATATGGTCTTTGGCGTTTTCAATGTCGCGAAGCAGTCTGTCGAATTTCTGGCGTCCGTCCGTTAACAGCTCGACCGCATTGTCTTCCGTGAAAACGGCGTGGTTATTCAGAATGTGCATATAAATCAAGTCTTTGCTGTCCGCCGTCGCTTTATTGCGAAATTCAAACTCGCGGTTTTTCAGCTTGGTCAGCTGCTGTTCCAATATTTTTTCCATCCCGATCCTCTTTCGGTCTTCCCATTGAAAAAGGTGATTCCTGCTCAAATTGTGGCCGAAGAGCAAATAGAGGATAAAGCCAAGAACGGGAATAAAGAAGAGTACCAAGAGCCAGGCCCAGGAGGAGCTTGCATCCCGGCGTTCCCTAAAGATCACAACGATTGCCAATAGCGTGTTTAAAACTAATATAAAGCCGAGAAATATCGATGTGATGCTGATATTTTTAATAATATCCATATTGAACCTCACAAGACGGATTTGTTTTTATACATTCCATTTATAACAGTTACTCCCCTTTCAAGCAACTATCTCATGTTATACGGGGCGGGGGACGGAAAGTTCCTAATAAAAAGGGGAAAGGCAAAAAACTGTAAAACATGTTGGATCTAAGTTACGATATACATATAAAAAGCGTGATTTAATCAGCGAAACAACGCCTCTTTAACCAAATCGGGAGGGATTGATTATGGATATGGAACGTTTCCATCAAATGCCGGCTTTTATGAAAGAAGAAATGGATAACCTCAAGCATGTGGCGGCGCCGTTCTTAAAGAAAAGGCTGATATTTCTTTTTATCGCGATTCCGCTGCTTGTTGCTTCATTGGTTTATCTTTCTTCTTTTTGGGGGCAGGCATCCTATGGAACCGATTCAATGATAAAAATCGGCTGCGCTGCCGCAGCAGCAGCTTTCGGCATGGCGCTGTTCAGAGAGTCGTCTTACCAAAAAAGAAATGTTCAGCAATCGGTGATGCAATATATATTGGAACGGATGCAAACAAGCGAAGTGCTTTCCGATGAACGGAAAAGCCGGTACGTTCAGGCGGTCAAAGAAGAGCCGTTTACTGTGATGAGAAGCTTTTTGGAATTTTTAAATGAAGAAGAGATCAGAAGGCGCAGGCTGGCTGAATGATGAAAGAAAAAAAGAGCTGCATGACAGCTCTTTTTTTCGTGCCATGATGATCAGGCTTCATTCAATTCTTTTCCTAATATTTTTAAATCGTACCGTATTCGATCCATCTCGGCGATTCCGGGAAAGTGTCCCCACTCGGTAAAGCCGTATTTTTTGAAAAGCTTGATGCTCGGTTCGTTGTGGGCGAAAATAAACGCCATTAAAGAACGGATTCCAAGCTTTGGCGCGACTTCAAGCGCTTTTTCAAGCACCGCTGAACCCGCCCCTTTGCCGCGGTGGTCTTCATGAAGGTAAATGCTGACTTCGGCGGTTTTGTTATAGGCGGGCCTACCGTAAAATGATTCGAAGCTGATCCAGCCGGCGATATCCCCTTGTTCATTTTCCACAATATAAAGAGGCCTTGCCTCGGTATGGTTCAAAAACCAGTTCAGCCTTTCTTCAGGTGTGACGGGTTCTGTATCTGCCGTAACCATTCGCGACGCAATGGTGGAGTTGTAAATATCGACTACTGCGGGAAGGTCTTCCCGATTGGCGATCCGTAGTTTCATTCTCTCTGTCCTTTCTTCATATGTTATATCTTCGGCGTTTTTTCCGTTATCATGCACATTGGTGAAATTTCAGGTTTTAGGGCGGTTTTTACATAAAAACGAAGCAGCCGGTGCAGACTAACTTGAAAAAAAGTTTTTTGTAAATGTATATATTTTCTGAAAAGTGTTCAGAATGTTGCTGAGGTGATGAGTAATGAAAGAGGAAGAAAAGAATCGTACTTCCAAAATCACAAAGCTGCAACAGTTTTTTCGCAAACGCTGGGTATTTCCGGCCATCTATTTGACAAGTGCCGTCGTTGTATTAACCGCCGTTCTTTGGTATCAATCGGCTTCTAACAACGATGTAAAAGATCAGCTTGCTGACGATGGTAAGAAATCAGCCTATGATAACCGGGATGACGCGGTAGAAGTAGGCAAACCAGTTGAAAATGTCGCAATGCCGGTTGCTGATTCTGAAAATGTTTCTGTCGTTAAAAAGTTCTTTGAAACTGACGCAACTAAAGAAGAGAAAGAAGCAGCACTTGTAAACTATAATAACACGTACAGCATGAGCAAAGGTATCGACTTGGCTGAGAAAGACGGAAAAACATTCGATGTTTCCGCATCTCTCAGCGGTACGGTCATCAAAGCTGCAAAAGACCCTGTACTGGGCTACGTTGTTGAAGTTGAACATGAAAATGGTTTATCAACTGTGTATCAGTCTCTTTCTGAAGTAAGCGTCAAACAAGGTGACAAGATTGAACAAAATCAAGTCATCGGAAAAGCAGGCAAAAACCTTTACAATGAAGAAGGCGGAAACCATGTGCATTTTGAAATCCGCAAAGACGGTGTTGCGCTAAACCCGTTGAACTTCATGGACAAGCCGGTCTCCAGCATCGAAAAAGCGGTGGAGGAACAAGCGGCTGAAATGAAGGAACCTGCTCAGCCTTCTGTTGAAGAAAAGTCAAAAACAGAAGACAAAGCGAAAGATCAAACAGGTGGAAAAGACGACAAAACCAAACGGGAAGATTCGTCTGAAGGGTCAGAAAATCAAGACGGAACCCAGTCTGACGATTCAAGCCAGTCATAAGGCACGCTTCCCTCAGAGCGCCTATCAAATACGATAGGCGCCTTTTTTGTTACAATCATAAAAAACCCGTATCAAATTTGCAGAGCCAGCCGTTTATTAAGTAAGAGGCCTCTTTTAAGGAGTGTGAATGCATTCATGAATGAGCTAGAACAGCAAGCGCTGATGAAGTATTGCATGAGAATGACAGGTGATAAATGGGATGCCGAGGATTTAGTCCAGGATACCATCCTGAAATTAATCGAAATCAATCGAACAGACGCCTCACATGCTTATCAAAAGACGGTGGCAAAGCATAAATGGATTGACCTGCTCAGAAAAAGGAAACGCGAAATCTTTCTGTCTGAAGACAATCTGGAAGACGGGAGGGCAGAGCGCATGAAGGCGGCCGATGACTTCGAGCACCTGCTGAAACAGCTTTCCGGTATTTTAACGCCGAAGCAATTAACGATTTTTCTGCTCAAAGATGTGTTTTCCTTTCAGCTGCACGAAATCGCCGAGTCGCTCGGTAAGCCCGAATCATCCGTCAAATCGCTTTTATTCAGATCGCGTCAGCGATTAAAAAGGCTTTCTCCGGATGTTCTGCAAAGGGAAGCGGCGGACCGGGATGACGAACACATTGACCTGCTTGTTCGGGCGATATTGTATCACAACCCCGATGCTCTGCTCGAATTTGCCAAACAGACATGGCTTTTCGGCGCTTCACAGCCGTCCTGCATCAGCATGATGAGGTGTGCTGCCTAGGAGGAAAAAGGCTATGAACACCATACCTTACGTCATTGAGAAAACGGCTGCCGGTGAAAGATCGTACGATATTTTTTCCAGACTTTTAAAAGACCGGATCATTATGATCGGCTCTGAATTCAACGATGACCTCGCCAATCGGGTCACCGCCCAGTTGCTGTTTTTGTCAGCCGAAGACAATGAAAAAGACATTTCGATCTATATCAACAGCCCGGGCGGATCAACTTCCGCGGGATATGCGATTTTGGATACGATGGACTATGTGAACCCGGATGTCCGCACGATCTGCGTCGGAATGGCAGCTTCCATGGGAGCGATTCTTCTCGCCGGCGGAACAAAAGGCAAACGGTATGCGCTCAAAAACAGCGAAATCATGATCCATCAGCCGCTCGGCGGCGTCAAAGGACAGGCGACAGACATGGAGATTTCAGCGAAGCGGATCATCAAACTGAGGGAAAAAATCGAGCACTTTTTTCACGAACGAACGGGCCAGCCCATTGAAAAACTAAAAGCCGACATGGAACGTGATTATTTTATGGATGCGGACGAAGCGAAGGCATACGGTGTGATTGACGCCGTTTTATAACATCAGAAAAGCTCCCGGCTTAACTTCAGCCGGGAGCTTCGATCTTTTTATAAAGCGTCAGGACCTTCCTCGCCTGTGCGGATGTTGATGGTGTTTTTAATTTCGTATATGAAGATCTTGCCGTCACCGGGTTCCCCGGTTTTCAGGACGTTTTGCGCCGTCTCGGCCACCTTTTCGACAGGCACTTTGCTGACGACGATTTCGACTTTTAACCTTTCATATACATTGCTTTCGCGTTTGACCCCGCGGTAAAGCTCTGTATGCCCTTTTTGCAGGCCGCATCCGTGTACATTGTAAAACGTAATGGACGTTACCCCGATTTTGGCCAGCTCCGTTTTCAGCTTTTCAAAGTTTGTAGGACGAGTTACAATTTCCACCTTATACATTTGACCGCTCATACCATCACTCCTCCACAAATTAATCTTGATACGCTTTTTCGCCGTGCAGCGTCAGATCGAGGCCCAATGATTCTTCATCCTCTGAGGCACGGAGTTTAAAGAAGATACTGACTATCTTAATAATAGCGTATGTGACGATTGCGACAAACAAATATGTTGCGGCAATCGCAATCAGCTGTTTCCAAAGGAGACTGATGTCTCCGTAAAAAAGCCCGTTTGCTCCGTCTGCGTTGACTGATGTCGTCGCGAACAAGCCTGTCGCAATTCCGCCCCATGTTCCGCCGAGCCCGTGAAGTCCGAAGGCATCGAGCGCATCATCGTAGCCGAATTTTTTCTTCAGCGAAAACACACCCCAGAAACAGACGATTCCACCGATGAGCCCGATCCATACGGATGAGAAAGGCGTAACAAAGCCTGCGCCCGGTGTAATCGCGACAAGCCCCGCGATTGCTCCCGAGACGGCGCCGAGCATCGTCGGCTTTTTATTGATCAGCCATTCTGCCAAAATCCAGCCGATCAGCCCCGCAGCCGCAGCCGTATTCGTGTTGATAAAAGCGGTCATGGCGACTTCATCGATCGTCAGGGCGCTTCCGACGTTGAACCCGAACCATCCGAACCAGATCAAAGTCGCCCCGAGCAAAGTCAGAAGGAGGTTGTGAGGGGCGGTATCGCTGATATTTTTCCGCTTGCCGAGAACAATCGCAACAACCAGGCCGGCTACACCGGAAGAGATGTGAACGACGTTGCCGCCGGCAAAATCGATCGCTCCCAGCTCGTCAAGCCAGCCTCCACCCCATACCCAGTGGGCGACCGGCGAGTAAACGAAAACCGCCCAGAGCACCGAAAAAAGAATAAAGGCCGGAAAGCGCATTCGCTCCGCAAAGCTTCCGGAAATAATCGCAGTCGTCAGTACGGCAAATGTCAATTGGAACATCATATAAAGCGTATGCGGGATCGTCTCCGAATAATCGGCATTGGGTTCAAATCCGATACCTTGCAGTCCGATCCAATCCAAACCCCCGATCAATGGGTTTCCGGGAGCGAAAGCGAGCGAATAGCCGAACAAAATCCATATGATGGAAACGATGGCAATTGAAGATAAGCTGTGCATAACGGTGCTGAGCACATTTTTGCTCCTGACAAGTCCTCCGTAAAATAAAGCGATGCCCGGCGTCATCAGCCATACGAGCAAAGCGCAAAAGAACATAAATACTGTATCCCCCATCTGCATGTTTCATTCCTCCGTAGTCATTTAGATTGAGAGCAGATCTCTTTTTCTTTCATTATAGTGACAAAAGGGAGATATCATGATGAACATGTCAGATTTCCTCACATGGTTTTTAGGAAGAAAAGCGGACAGGGAGAGGCTGAAAGGGGGATTAATCGGTTTTTTCAACCTCAACTGCAACGATTCGATGTCCGTCCATATCTTTTACTTTGAAACGGAATCCTTCACTTTCGATCGCCGTTCCGGGCTTGCTCTCAATATTCTGCGTCAGCATCCAGCCGCCGATTGTATCAATCTCCTCATCTGATAAATGAATTCCGAGCAGGTCGTTTACATCGCTGACCAGTACTTTACCGCTGAGGATGTAATGGTCATCTTCCAGTTTCTGAACAGCCGATACTTCTTCAGTATCGAATTCATCGCGAATATCGCCGACGATTTCCTCGACGATATCCTCAACCGTCACAAGGCCGGATGTTCCGCCATACTCATCTACGAGAATCGCCATATGTGTATGCTCTTTTTGCATTTTGACGAACAGCTGGTAGACGGGAATCGTTTCAATCACATGGATAACCGGATGGATATATGGCTTTAACGGTTTTGTTTCTAAAGAAAACCCGCCTGCAAGCTCAGCCAGCAGCAGTTCTTTTATATTGATCATTCCGCTGATGTGATCCTTGTCTTCCTCCATGACGGGGAAGCGGGTGTGCTTTGTTTCTTTGATGAGCTGCTTCACTTTTTTTACACTGTCGTCAAGAGACAGGACGGTCATTTCATTGCGGGGCACCATAATTTCTTTTGCCGTACGTTCGTCGAATTTAAAAATGTTGTTTACATATCTCAATTCATTCTGGTTGATTTCCCCGCTTTGATAGCTTTCAGATAAAAGTGTTCGCAGCTCTTCCTCCGAATACGCCAATTCGTGTTCACCGGTCGGCTTCAGGCCGAACAGACTTGTGATCATGCGGGCTGAATGATTGAGCAGCCATATAAAAGGAAACATGATTCTGTAAAACCAGATCATCGGCTGTGCAAAAAGCAGAGTAACGGTTTCCGCTTTTTGAATGGCGATCGTTTTTGGCGCCAGCTCTCCGATCACAACATTGAGATAAGTGACCGATAAAAAAGCGGCCAAAAATGAAAGAATATGTGTCATCGACTCGTTCAAGCCGATTTTGGAAAAAAGGGGATGCAGCAAGGTCTGCATCGTCGGTTCACCAAGCCAGCCGAGGCCCAATGCCGTCACGGTGATTCCAAGCTGGCAGGCTGACAAGTATTCGTCAAGGTGTGAGGTCACTTCTTTTGCGGCAAGCGCGCCCTTTTTTTTCTGAATGATCAATTGGTCGATCTTTGTCCGCCTTACTTTGACGATGGCGAATTCGACCGCGACGAAAAAGCCCGTTAATGCGATTAATCCTGCCACTGCAATCAGCTTCAGTAATTCCAATGCCCCGCCTTCTCAAAAAGAAGGCGCCACCTCCTTTTCTATGAAAAACTCATACTGGCTTCATACCACGTGCCGCAGCGCGGCAAACATGATGTTTATTTACGCGGAGGGCGGGCAAAGAAATATAAAACGAATGGGCCGGAAGAGGAGGAGACGAAATATGAGAGTTTTTCAGGGAGAGGGCTGGACATGGTATCAGCTCGGCCCTCACGAAAAAGCGACAGCACAAGGGCTGATCCAGCCCGATCATTGGCCGGAATGCCGAAACTGGTTTCAAGGCGTTCCATCGGCCAATATCAATTGCATTGATATCAATGCTGCCGTTCAAGGCAAGGAAGCGATCTACGGTTCATATATTTACGATCAGGAAGCGGAAGTTCAACAAAATCGGACAGCATTTCATTTTTACTTAACGAAAGACTATTTTTTCACAATGAATTTAGATATCTCGCAATTTGAAGAGACAAACAGAAGGCCGATCGATCAACACTTAAAGCGATGCAAAGACGCCCCAGAAGTGTTTCTGATTCTACTGGGCGAACTGATGAGAATGTATTTGAAGGAACTTGAGCACTTTGAAGTTCACCTTGGAAAAGTAAGGTGGGGATTTCATCATGACAACAATAAAAGCATCATTGAACTGATTCATAAGCGGCGTCATGAACTGCTCGTCATAAGAAGTTTAATTTTATCGATGAAAAAGGTTGCAATGGGCCTTAAAGAAACTTTTTTAAGCAAATCGTTTGACGAAATCGAACAGCGCAGGACGTTTTATGAAATCGACAGAGGCATGTCATTGATCAAAGAGTATGCGAATGAAATCAATTATTTGCTTCATTCCGAGGAAGTGGTGACATCCCACAGAGGCAATGAAATCTTTAAAGCGCTGACGATTTTCACGACGATCTTTACGCCGATGACGGCTTTCGGCGCCCTGTGGGGAATGAACTTCGAAGTCATGCCTGAACTCTCTTTAAAGTACGGCTATTTATTTTCGCTTATTTTAATCGCCGTTTCGACCGCCCTTGTGTATTGGTATTTGAAAAAGAAAGGCTGGACCGGCGATTTATTGAGGGATAAAAAACGATATATGAAAAGGAAGGGCTCTTTTAAATAGGTTTAAGCCCGTGTTATATCGGAAAAGCACATAATAACCCCATCATAAAGGAGGAATTCCGAATGAAACTGAAGGACATCATGACAACCAATGCTGAATGCTGCGAGCCTTCTGCCCCGATTGCGGAAATTGCCGGTAAGATGCGTGATTACAATGTAGGTTCAATTCCGGTCTGCGAGAACGGAAAATTGACGGGGATCGTTTCAGACCGGGATATTGTTATCAGATGTGTAGCTGAAAATGAAACAGATGCGGCTGCTCGGGATATCATGAGCACACAGATGGTGACAGGGCGCCCGGATATGTCTGCTGAAGAGGCTGGTGATCTGATGGCGGAACACCAAATTCGCAGGCTGCCGATTGTTGAAGATGGCCGTCTTGTCGGAATCGTTGCTTTAGGGGATCTCTCCGTCTCACATGCGGATGAGAAAGCGGGAGAAGCTTTAAGCGAAATTTCAAAACCGGCTTAAACAGGTTGAAGGAAGAGCATTTTCAGCTCTTCCTTTTTTATAGTGCAATATTTAGTGATTGATCAATAACTAAAATTCAGCTTAAGTTTTCATTAAGCATTTCAATGTTTCTTTCAGCCCTTCTTGATAAGGTGTAGCGGGAATTTTTCCTATTCTCTTTTCATATTTTTCCCCGTTGAGAATGAATGTTTCTTCAGTTAAGTACATGATTTCTACTACTTCTTTCATTACTGGATCAAATAATCCGCTTATACGAATGGCAAGTTTATTTAATGGTATTACTAATTTATTATTTCCGGTAATTTGGCGTGCGATTTTTATGATTTCTTTACCTGAAATCAGTCCGGCGCCGGGAATGTTCCAGTTTTCACCGTAAGAATCGTCTTTACTTGCGATTTCCACAATCATTTTTGCGGCATCAGGCAAATATACGTACTCCCGGGGGGTTTTTAGATTGCCGATAAAAACAGCTATTTTATTTGCTGCCATTCCGGTTAATGTAGGCTGTAAATAAGAATTTTGCGAAGTTTTTCCATAATAGTCGGGCAGTCTGACGATTAATGGTTTGGCATTTTTCCATTTCTTATCGAATATTAAGTTTTCAAAATCCACTCTTATCTTTCCTTTTTTTGTATGGGGCAGTTTCGGATGATTTTCGTCTCCTTTGGCAATTTGTCGGCCGTAAACATATATTCCATCCACAATCACGATTTTCTTGCCTGAAATATTTGCAGCCTTCATTACACTTTCACCGAGAAGCAGGAGTTTATCCGCCATTTCATGATATTGAACATTGGCGCATTGAAATATCACATCTGCATCCTTTGCTGCTTCACTGATGGTCTGTGCATCAAAGACATCGCCAAGCTGATATGTTAATAGCGGTGTTGAATGATGTTCTTTTATGAGATTCTTTAGTTTATTTTCAGAACGGCCGAAAGCGATAACCGGAATATTTCTTGACAGCAATTCTGAAACTATCACTTGACCTGTTCCACCTGTTGCGCCTAAAACAATTGCTTTTTCCATTGAAAATTCCCCCTTGGGTAAGTTATTAATCAATCAATAACTAACGCTTAAATAAAAAACCGAAACAAATCGGTTATTTTATTCTGTTTGGCCGTGCATGATCTCCGGCAAATCCAAGAAATAGGAAATGTTGCAAAGTATCCCTCTTGCCAGGAAAGTCGTAACTTCCCTCTCTGCATTCGGAACATTCGCTTCCTGGAACCTTTCCAGCGTATAGTTTCTAATACGTGATAAGCCCGTTTTTGAACAATTTCTGATCGATTCCTCCGTAACGGATAGTCCGATGACCTGTAAGGCTATTTCATTAGGGTGTGATACAGACAACTCTTCATATGCTTTGATCATGTTTGCTACGATCTGTTCGGAGCTGGATTCGACATTTTGAAACGTTTGGAGGATTCTTTCAAAGGCCCGATCGAGCGCGGCAACGAACAACTCTTCCTTCGTCTTATAAAACCTAAATATATAGGGCTGGGAAATACCGGCTTTTTCAGCAATGAGTGCTGTCGTGGTATTATAATATCCCTTTTCTGCAAACACTTCTAATCCAGCTTCAAGTATTTGCTCCTTTCGGTTTTCCTTACTCTGTCTTATGATATGCCGCCTCCCTTCATTTTGTTATTGATTGATTACTTACTGAGATCGTAACAGATTTCGATTCAAGATTCAAGCACGTAATTTTTAAAACATGTATCTATTGGTGCAACAGTTTTCATCCCCGGTCCCGCTGCAAAGGCCAAAATAAGACGTGCTGCCGTTTGGCGTAATGGAGAAGCGGAGCGGTATCAGGCAATATGAGACCGCTTGCTCCGGGCACCGTGTTTTGTCGGATTTCGGCTTCGGCCCGCTGCAGCGTCCATGGAGAATGATGAATGTCTTCATAGTAGACCCGGTTGTTGTACGTGGTGTACAGGCGGTATCTTTCAGTCAGCCAGTATTCGATGGACCCTTTTTGGGCGGTAAAGGAATCTGACAGCGGGCGGTAGCTGGCGCGGAAGGCCGCTTTTGAATCATCCCTTCTGCTGGAAAATTCAATATGGTTTTTTTCTTTTACAAAGTTTATCCCGGCGTGAAAATAAGGCAAGTGGAACATTGCGCGCGCGCCGGCGACGGCTAAGCGCGAAGCGGCGTCAAGACTGAAAAAATAAATGCCCGGTATGCCTTTATATGATACATATGTCCGGACGTTCAGCTCGGGAAATCTGCTGACGAAAGGAAAGGGGGGCAAAAAACGGGGGCGCATATTTGTCAGCAGGAAAGGCAAAATGCCGATCCATGCTTTTCCATTGAATGTCTCCAGTTCCAAGGCCGCCGGTATTCGTCCGCGAATGGCTTCAGAATCAACAGCCCAATGGGCAAATAATACATGATTCCATGTTTGCGTCATCACCCACGGTCCTTCAGGCGGCGGAAAAGGACGGTGTGAAGTATTTTTAATCATAGAACAGCACTCCTTCGATTCGAATGTTGACCCGTCTGCAACACATCCCGAGCCTGTTGTACGGTTTTATCATTTCCCTTTACGGTTAATTCAAAAACGAGGATACAAAAAACGGAGGAGTGATGTGATTTGTTCAAGCATACGAAAGTGCTGCAGTACCCTGCAAAACCTGAAAGACCCGATCCTGTCTTCGCCAAGAAAATGCAGGAAATACTCGGCGGTCAGTACGGAGAAATATCTGTGGCCATGCAATACCTTTTTCAAGGGTGGAATACAAGGGGAAATGAAAAGTATAAAGATTTGCTCATGGATACGGCGGCAGAAGAAATCGGACACGTCGAAATGATTGCGACGATGATCGCGCGCCTGCTTGAAGACGCACCGGTTTACGAGCAGGAAAAAGCCGCAGACGATCCTGTCATCGGTGCAATTATGGGCGGAATGAACCCTCACCATGCGATCGTTTCGGGACTGGGAGCCATGCCTGAAAACAGCACCGGCGTTCCGTGGAATGCAGGCTATATTGTAGCGAGCGGTAACCTTCTGGCCGATCTGCGCGCAAATGTCAACGCTGAATCGCAAGGCAGACTGCAAGTCGCGCGGCTGCGCGAAATGACGGATGACAATGGTGTACAAGATATGCTCGGTTTTCTTTTAGCGAGAGACACGATGCACCAAAACCAGTGGATCGCCGCAATCAAAGAGTTGGAAGAAAAAGAAGGCGTCATCGTGCCCGGCACGGTTTCGGATGAAAATGAAAAAGAAGACATTGCGCATACTTTATACAATTTCTCGGATGGAGAAGAAAGCGCGCAGTTTGATTGGCTGAAAGAGAAGGCGCCGGACGGAGCGGAGTTCCACTACGAGAGCGGCCCTGTCGCATATGGAGAAAAACCGGTCTTGAAGCCCTCTCCAAAACGAAGCCACAATACACCTGACTATGGAGAATAGAGCCGAACGGCTCTTTTTTTATTTTTTAAAATGACAAAACACTCCGTAAATATTAAAATAAGTGACAGATTTGCAGATTTTTTTATTGTCAGGTAAGCTTACTATAAAAACAACAGTAAGGAGTTATATCATGAGTAAAGTACTTATTTTTGGCCACAAAAATCCGGATACGGATACGATTTGTTCAGCGATTGCATATGCCGAATTAAAAAAGGAGCTCGGCATGGACGCAGAACCCGTCCGCCTCGGCGAAATCAACGGCGAAACCGAATTCGCGCTTGAGAAATTCAATGCAGAAGTACCCCGCCTTGTGAACACTGTTGCGAATGAAACTGACAGCGTGATTCTGGTTGACCATAATGAACGCCAGCAGAGCGTCGATGACCTTGATCAAGTTCGCGTGCTTGAAGTCATCGATCACCACCGGATCGCCAATTTTGAAACGAGCGATCCTCTGTATTATCGCGCAGAGCCTGTAGGCTGCACGGCAACGATCTTAAACAAGCTCTATAAAGAAAACGGTGTCGAAATTAAAAAAGATATCGCAGGATTGATGCTGTCGGCGATCATCTCAGATTCCCTCTTATTCAAATCTCCGACTTGCACGGACGAAGATGTCAAAGCTGCAAAAGAATTGGCTGCGATTGCCGGCGTTGATGCCGACAGCTATGGACTCGATATGCTAAAGGCTGGAGCAGATTTGAGCGCAAAAACGATTCCTCAGCTTCTCTCTCTTGACGCAAAAGAGTTTACGATGGGAAGCCATAAAGTGGAGATCGCGCAAGTTAACACTGTTGATACAAACGACGTTCTCTCCCGCAAAGCAGAAGTTGAAGCAGAACTTGCAAAAGTGGTGTCTGAAAAAGGATTGGATTTATTTGTGTTTGTCGTAACCGACATTTTAACAAACGACTCGGTTGTCGTCGCTTCAGGACAAGCTGCACAAGCAGTGGAAAAAGCGTTCAATGTCACATTGTCAGACAACACAGCAACACTGAAAGGCGTTGTATCCCGCAAAAAACAAATTGTTCCGCCGTTAACCGAAGCCTTAAAAGGTTAAGGAAAGGAAATGAAAAACACCCGAATCATGAGATTCGGGTGTTTTCTTATGCCGTTCTGGATACGGCTTTCCGCAATTTCCGCAAGATCGATTCGTAGAGTGAGATGATCCGTTCAAAAAGCGGCTGCACATACGCTGAGAATCTAAATATAACGAGTGATACAAATAAAGCGACCAAAATGCTGCCTAAAACGTCAACAGGGTAGTGGTGTCCGACCCAAATACGGGAAAAGCCCGTCAACAACCCGAAAGCAATCAGGCAGGTTCCAATTTTCCGATGATAAAGCCAAAAAGCGATCGAAATGGCTAACGCCCCGGTTGTATGATCGCTGGGAAACGAGGCGTCGGCCGCATGATGAATTAATACGTCCACATGGTGAGCGACAAACGGTCTCGGCTCATAGTAAACCAATGACAGCAAATAATTTGCCGCCAATCCGAGAATACCCGTCACACCTGCCTGAAGAACGCTTATTTTATAAGAACGGTTTCCGAAGATCCAGATCAAAAGCAAAATGAGCGCATACATGTAAATTGCTTTTTCTGTAATCAAAATCATAGCGCTGTCCAGGATGTGGTTGTGGTTTGATAATTGATGAATACGTGTAAAAAGCCAATAGTTCAAAAAATCACCTTTTTAATAGAGTAGTAGTTTTTGGTCAGACAGTTAGGAGACGTATTTGATTTTGCAAAAGTTTCATTAAATGACAGATCGGACTGTATCAGCCGGCATGAAAAAAGCCGGGTAATCCCGGCCCGGCGAGGTTGAACGGCTTATTCAGCCATTGATATATCCCGCTTTTCCTTTGCGAGTGCGGGTTTTTGGCTCCATGTATACAGAAACAGATTGATGAGCACAAAAACGCCTGAGAATAAATAGATGTTTGAAAAACCGGCTTGTGCCACAACCAACCCGAAAACATAGGATCCGACTGCGATCCCGGTATCAAACAGCGTAAAATAAGTCGCCGTTGCATAGCCGCTCCGGTGAGGCGGCGAAGCTTGAATCGCCAAGGTCTGAAGGCACGGCGTGATAGATCCGTAGCCCATGCCGATGACAGCTCCGGATAGCAAGAGCATCCCGCTGCTGTTTGTGAAAGCAAGCAGGAAAAGCCCGGCGCAAAAAATGATAATGGACGGATAAATGACGACTCCGGGGCCGACTTTATCATACAGTTTTCCCGTAAACGGCCGCGTGATCATCATTGTCACTGCGAACACCATAAAGAAATAGCTGCTTGCTTCAATAAGGCCGAGAGATTTTGCATAAACAGAGATGAAGGAAATGACGCTTGAATAACAAAACGACACGAACAATCCGACCGTGGCAATCCGAATCGCGCCCTTTTCAAACATGTTGGAAAAAGACAACCTGAACACAGCCGAACGGATGTCGCTTCCTTTAGGAATCCGGACCAGTGCCGTGCAAAGGATGGCCACAGTGACGATTCCTGAAAATAAAATAAACAGATCGGAAAAACTCATTTTATCCAGCAGGTTCAACGCGATAAACGGACCGATGACCACCGCCAAATTCATCGACATGGCAAAGTAGCCCAAACCTTCCCCGCGGCGGGCCGGCGGAATTAAATCGGCTGCAATTGCACTCGTCACTGTCGTGATGATGCTGAACCAAATGCCTTGGAAAAAGCGAATGCCAAGCAGCAGGTAGATATCGTGAATATAGATATAAAGAAATGATGCCAAAGTAAACAGCACGACACTGATGAGCGCCATTCTTTTTTTGCCAAAACGTTCAATAACGGCTCCCGAAAACGGCCTCGCAAAAATCGCGGACAGCATAAAGCCGCTGATCAAAAGGCCGCCCTCTGACTCGGAACCGCCGAGCTCCTGCATTGCATAGACCGGAAGCACGGTCAACAGTGCGTAAAAATAGACGAATATAAATAAATTAATCAAAACGACCATGATAAAATCCCTGGTCCAAATGGGTTCAGCTTGCTTCATAGGCTACAACTCCTCCTGATGTCCTTCTAATAATTGATTTAACAGCCTTTGAAATGTTTTTTTATCCCGTTCTTCAAATACGGAAAGCATTTCCTCTTCAAATTCTTGCATTTTTAATTGAATGTCATCATATTTAATTTTGGCTTCTTCTGTCATTTTGACGACTTTTTCCCGTTTGTCATCGCCCTGTATCCGTTCTACCCAGCCGTTTTTTTCGAGGCGGCTGACGGTTCTCGTCACAGTCGGCGCCTCAACGTGCAAGTAAGTCCAAATGTCTTTTTGCGTCATCGGTCCGCAGGTGTGAAGACAGTATAGGATCGACCACTGTGAACCGTAAAGGCCGTATGCTTCGAGCTGTTCATTCGTTTTTTTAGCAACCATCCGCGTGCTTTGATTGAGCTGGTGAATAATCTTTCGATTAATATGTTCCATTCCCGGACTCCTTCAAAATAGTTACCTAGGTAAATAATAAACTTTATTCATTTTACCGGAAGCCAAGATTAGTGTAAAGTTAAAATTTTTGAAACCCGAAATAAAATTATCAGAGAAACCCCTTGTCCTCCTTGAGTTTTTAGCATAATCCCATTTGAATGCTAATACACTGATACAAACCTAACAAAGAGAGTGTTTGAGGTGAGGGATCGTGGGAGTATTTCAAAATTCTACTTGGAAAAGCATAAAACGAAGAAGCTGCGTAAATAGCGAATTTTTTCACAAGACGGATCTCATTTCACACTTCTCACATCCATTTTAGGGAGGTCGAGTGGTGTGCACGATTACATCAAAGAGCGAACAATCAAGATAGGGAAGTACATCGTGGAGACGAAAAAAACAGTTCGTGTGATAGCGAAGGAGTTTGGTGTTTCCAAAAGTACCGTTCACAAGGATTTGACAGAAAGGCTGCCTGAAATTAATCCTGACCTGGCCAATGAAGTAAAAGAAATTCTTGATTATCATAAATCAATCAGACATTTGCGGGGCGGAGAAGCGACAAAACTAAAATATAAGAAAGAGGAAATCTTTGAAAGAGAACCCGTGCAATAAGGAATAATGGCTCAGAAACGAGCGCCGTTTATCAGAATTTCCCGGTATCCTCCGTAAAAAGCCACAAAAATTTTATGAAGAACTTTAATAAGCTCTCTTTTTTTTCTAATATTTATGATAAAATGTATAATTAGGGCAGAATGTGGACATTGCTGTGAAACAGATTTCGAGGAGGATATAGATAGATGTTTGCAAGGGATATTGGTATTGACCTTGGTACAGCGAATGTGCTGATCCATGTCAAAGGAAAAGGTATTGTCTTAAATGAACCATCAGTCGTTGCTCTTGACAAAAACAATGGGAAAGTGCTCGCTGTCGGTGAAGAAGCAAGGAGAATGGTAGGACGTACACCTGGGAATATTGTTGCGATACGTCCATTAAAAGACGGCGTCATTGCCGATTTTGAAGTAACGGAAGCCATGCTGAAGCATTTCATTAACAAGCTGAATGTGAAAGGTCTTTTTTCAAAGCCGCGCATGCTGATTTGCTGCCCTACAAATATTACTTCTGTGGAGCAGAAGGCTATCAGAGAAGCTGCCGAGAAAAGCGGCGGAAAGCATGTATATTTGGAGGAAGAACCTAAGGTGGCCGCAATCGGAGCGGGAATGGATATTTTCCAGCCAAGCGGAAACATGGTAGTTGATATCGGCGGTGGAACGACAGATATCGCAGTCATCTCAATGGGCGATATTGTCACCGCCTCTTCTATTAAAATGGCTGGGGACAAGTTTGATCTTGAAATCTTGAACTACATCAAACGTGAGTACAAGCTGCTCATAGGCGAACGGACAGCCGAAGACATTAAGATTAAAGTCGCAACTGTTTTCCCAGACGCACGTCACGAGGAAATTTCCATCCGCGGCCGCGATATGGTCACAGGATTGCCGAGAACCATTACGGTAACGAGCAAAGAGGTGGAAGAAGCGCTGCGCGAATCTGTATCTGTCATTGTACAGGCTGCCAAGCAGGTGCTCGAAAGAACGCCGCCTGAGCTGTCAGCCGATATTATCGACAGAGGCGTTATCATTACAGGAGGCGGCGCGTTGTTAAACGGTCTTGACCAGCTTCTTGCCGAAGAACTGAAAGTGCCGGTTCTCGTTGCCGAAAATCCGATGGATTGTGTGGCAGTTGGTACGGGTGTCATGCTTGATAACATGGACAAGCTACCTAAGCGCAAACTGAGCTGATCAGAAACCTCATTCTTTATTTAGAATGAGGTTTTTTATGTGAAATGCTTTAAAGGAAGCGAATGGCTGCCGATAAAAAGAGTAGTATGTTTGAATACCATTATAGAACAAATGTTCTGTGTTAGCGAATATAAATTGCAAGCCTTTCGCAAAAGAGGTTTTTCGATGAGAAACTCTGGAGCATGACACTTATTTGAGGTGAAATGATGTTAAAAGGACTTTATACAGCGACTTCTGCAATGATCACCCAGCAGCGCCGCACAGAGATGCTGACGAATAATATCTCGAACGCAAATACGCCGGGATATAAAGAAGACCAAGGGTCAATCCGTTCTTTCCCGGAAATGCTTTTGAGCCGGATTGAATCCGATTCTGTCAAGGCCGGCAGCGCTTCGCGTTCGTTTTCAACACAGACGCCGATCGGTTCTATCAATACAGGAGTTTACATGCAGGAACTGAAGCCTCAATTCTCGCAAGGCGATCTGCAAAGCACGAATGAGCCGACGGATATTGCAATCAGCGAAACCGAAGTTCCGGTCAATGGGGAAACAAACGATAAAGCAGCGCTTTTCTACGCGGTCCGGCTTGAAAATGGGGATGTACGCTATTCAAGAAGCAGCCGTTTTTCTTTAAATGAAAATAATCAATTGACAATAAACGGCCGACTCGTCCTTTCAACGGAAAACCAGCCGATTACGGTGGGAAGCGAGAATTTTCAAGTCGCTGAGGACGGAACGGTGACTGAAAACGGCCAAAACCTTGGAAGGATCGATGTCAGAATCGCGCTCGATACGAGAAATTTAGCAAGAGAAGGCGATGATCTGTATCGTACTGAAAACGGTGAGGCGCTGCCAAGCGCAGTCGGCAATCCCGCAGTCGCTTATTCTGTCAAGCAGGGGATGACGGAACGGTCGAATGTCGACGTGACGAGAGCTTATACGGAAATGACCGCTGCCTACCGCTCGTTTGAAGCCAACCAAAAAGTTCTTCAAGCTTATGATAAAAGCATGGAAAAGGCGGCCAATGAGATTGGAAGGATCGGATAAATGACCGATCGCGATCAGCGTAAATGGAGGATGTGGAAAAACGATGCTTAGATCCATGATCACGGCTTCAAACACAATGTTTGAACTGCAAAAACAAATTGATAATATCAGCCATAATCTTGCAAATACCGATACAACGGGATATAAGGCGAAAAACACGAGCTTTTCGGAGCTGATCAGGCAGCAGATTGAACAGGTAAACGAGAAAAATAATGAAGTAGCGGCAAGCAGAAAGACGCCGCCCGGACTTCGGCTTGGCGTCGGAGCCGTGATGACCGACCGGCTGACACATAAACAGGGAAGCCTTAAAGAAACTGGCCGCGATCTTGATATCGCACTGACTTCTCCTTATCAGTACTTCCAGGTCAATGTCGACGGGGAAGTGCAATATACAAGAGACGGAGCATTTTACCTGACGCCTGCGGCTGGCAACGCCAACCAGATGCAGCTGGTGACGAAAGAAGGGCATGCTGTTCTTGACGAAAACGGAAATCCCATCCGTTTCAACCAGCGTTATAAACACATCAAAGTTGACGATTCGGGAAGTGTCACCGTTTCGTCAGACAATCAAGGTGAAGCGCCATTGCGTTTTAACTTGGGAATCGTCCGGGCTGTCAAACCTCAGGCTCTTACGGAAGAAGGAAGCAATCTTTTTTCTGTCAGCGATGAATTGAGAGCAACGGCTCTCATCAATCTGAACGGAGCCGGGCGGCAGGACATTTCTCTAAAACAGGGATTCCTCGAATCATCAAATGTCGATGTATCGAAGGAAATGACCGACCTGATCTCTTCGCAGCGGTCTTATCAAATGAATTCCCGCGCCATCACGATGGGCGATCAAATGATGGGGCTGATCAATTCAGTTCGCTAGCAAAGCAAATAGGAGCCGGCCAAACGACGTTTGGTTCAGGCTCTTTTTATTTTCATTTTCAGGGTTGTCTTTCATCTTTTGTTGAAAAAGATTCCGTTTCATAATATACTTCCAGATGTACAGAATAAGGCACTGACATATCATTCTATACATATTTTTCGAAAAAGGAGATGTCAAGGCAATGCTTGATGCTCAGCAAATTAAAGAAATCATTCCCCACCGCTATCCCTTTCTGCTGGTAGACCGTGTGACAGAAGTAGAGGAAGGAAAACGGGCAGCGGGTTATAAAAATGTGACAGTAAATGAAGAATTCTTTAACGGACACTTTCCGGATTATCCGGTGATGCCTGGCGTTTTGATTGTTGAAGCGCTTGCGCAAGTGGGTGCCGTGGCGCTTTTGATGAAGGAAGAAAACCGCGGAAGGCTCGCGTTTTTTGCGGGAATCGACAGCTGCCGCTTCAAAAAGCAGGTCAAACCGGGCGATCAGCTCCATCTTGAGCTTGAAGTGCTTCGTTTCCGCGGTTCCATCGGCAAAGGAAAAGGAGTCGCGAAAGTGGATGGAGAAGTGGTGTGTGAAGCCGAATTGATGTTTTCTCTTGGCGAAAAACAGGAATAACGCAAACAGAATGGGTTTCCGTAAAAGCCCATTTTGTTTTTTTATCATAAAAGAGAAAAGGTGATCATTCATGTGGAAAGAATTTAAAAGCTTTGCGATTCGTGGAAATGTAATCGATCTTGCAATCGGGGTTATCATAGGAGGCGCCTTTGGAAAAATCGTGACTTCGCTTGTCAATGATTTAATGATGCCGCTCCTCGGTCTTCTGCTAGGAGGCCTGGATTTTTCAGCGCTGTCGTTCACATTTGTTGATGCCGACATTAAATACGGGCTGTTCATTCAGTCGATCGTCAATTTCTTTATTATTTCGTTTTCCATTTTTCTATTTATCCGTTATATCTCTAAGCTGAAGAAGAAGGATGCCGAAGAAGAAAAAGCTGCTCCTGATCCGCAGGAAGAATTGCTTAAGGAAATACGGGATTTGTTAAAAGAGCAGACGAAACGCTCTTAGAGCTATAGCGAAAAGGCTGTCCGGCGAAGACAGCCTTTTCTATATATTTTGTTTAAATGCTTCAAGAAGCCGGTCTCCGGAATATCCTTCTTTCATTAAATCTTCCAAGATCTTGTCGGAGCCTTTCCTCAGCTTTGAGCTGACCATTTTGCCGTCCAATAAGACGGAAACATGCTCGCCTAGTACCGTGATCTTTTTGACCTTCGCTAACAGCTGTGCGGGGCGGTTACTTTTTTTCGTGATCGTTACATATGTTTTCACTTCTTTGCCTTCCTGAAGGAGGTATTCGAAAAAATACCGGTATTCTTTCGAAACCAGCCCCTCAACCATCCAGTGGTTTTCTCCGTCTTCTTTATTAATGATAAGGCCGTCGATCAGCGGGAACTCCTCGAGCCGCTTTGAAGTTTCATCCTGGCGGACAATTTTTAAATCAATAAGCCTAAAGGTTTTCACTAGTATCACCTCACAAGCTTCCATAGTTGTATAACCATTATAGCACATTCGCTTGGAAGAACTCTTGACCCTGGTTTGTTTATGCAATAGGAGCATATTCGTATTTTAAATTTTGCAAAAAGTATTTTATAATGCTTTATTTTTATTTATACTTTAGGTGATATTGAGCAGGAGGTGACTTATGAACCATTTTTTCTTAAAAGAAGTATTTGTGATCGCAAGCAATCCAGCTGCTGACTGCCGTCAATATATGCCTATGATTTGCTTTTCAGCCGGAAACAAAAAGCACGAGATCAGCACGTATGCCAATGAAGGCATCGTGTTTCGCTATGAAACAAAAGACAGAATGGAAATATACGAATTTCAAGTAACGATTAAACAGAAAGAGTTGTCATTCCGTTTGTATGCTTGGGACGGGGGCTCATATGTCCGCGTATACTCAGAGCGGTGGCTGGCATCTCCTGTTTTTTTTCAGTTTCTGAAAAATACGTATTTCTCAAATAACAATGAGATGATTTTTTTAATTAATGGCAGAAAGAAACAAAAATTATGACGCGAACCCGGGTTTTTTCCGGGTTATTTTTCTTTTATGATGATTTTCCTTAAATACCGATCTCTTATAAACTGGGGATACCCGAACAGGAAGGGAGGGACGAAATGTTTAATGAGATCATGCTGGTCGGGCGTTTGACAAAAGATCCCGAACTTCGGTACACATCTGACGGTGTCCCTGTTGCAAATGTGACGCTGGCTGTCAGCAGGCCTTTCAAAAATGCAGCAGGCGAAATTGAAGCGGACTTTGTCAATTGCACCCTGTGGCGCAAAACTGCCGTGAATACAGCCGAATATTGTGAAAAAGGCTCCATCATCGGGCTGAGCGGAAGAATCCAGACTCGCCAATACGTCAATTCAGAAGGTGAACGCGTCTTTATTACAGAAGTTGTCGCCCGATCAGTCAGATTTTTGGGAGAAAGCCGAAAAGCCCATGAGCCGGCGGATGCTTAAACCGCAAGATTCCTTCTATAAACGCCTTTCTTAAAAAAAATCAATCAATATCCCCTTTTTTATCCCCCTTTATGGCCGGTTTTCAATGACCGGTTTTTTTATTTTAGACAAAAAATAGACAAATTTAAATTGACGTCCAAAAATTCCGAATGTATAATGTAAGCGAATACAACAACAAATGACTAATACTTGCACAAATGTGCAAAAGAAGGGTGATCTTATGGAAATAAAGGATGATAAACGCCTTCTGATCAAAGTCTGCAAAATGTACTACGAAGAGGATATGACACAGAGCCAGATTGCAAAAGCAACAGGGATATACAGAACAACGGTCGGACGCATGCTGAAAAAAGCGCGCGAGGAAGGAATCGTTAAAATCACGATCGATGACCATGTCGGGACACACTACGATTTGGAACGGGAGCTCGAACAACTGCTTGGGCTTAAAGAAGTGTACATATGCGACGCAAAACCGGAACAAACATCTGAAGACAAGAAGAAACTCGTCGGCAAAGCCGGTGCCGAAATCTTAAAACGCGTCGTGAAAGACGGAGATACGGTAGGCTTTGCATGGGGGACGACGATGGCGGGAATGATCGGGGAGTTTCACGGCGTAAAAAAACGGAGCGCTTCATTTGTGCCGCTTGTCGGCGGTCCGGGCGCCATGGATACGAAATATCACGTGAACAGCATCGTCTACAGCATTGCCGGTGACTTTGGAGGCACGCCTTACTTTATAGATGCGGCAGCCGTTGTCGAAAAAAAAGAAACGAAAGAGGAAATCGTCAAGTCCCACTATTTCAAAAAAATAGAAAGTCTGTGGAACGGCCTTACCGTGGCAGCCGTCGGGATCGGAGCGCCGCTTAGTTCTTCAAATATGATCTGGACCGGATTTTACGGCGATCAGGATATCGAGGGCCTTGAAGAAAAGCAGGCGGTCGGAGATATATGCTCGCGTTTCTTTGATCGGTCGGGAGCGTTGGTAGAAACGGAGATTCATGACAGAACCATCGCGATAGACATCAAGAGGTTAAAGAATTTGGAGTATTCCATCGGTCTTGCTGAATCCCATGAAAAAGTCCCTTCTATTATCGGGGCTGCAAAAGGCCGTTATATTAATATTTTGGTGACAACTGCCGAAACAGCCAGAGAAATTGCCGAGGAGGTAAGAAACCAATTATGATCATTTACTTTATCATCGCCCTTGGAGCTGCATGGCTTCTCCAAAGTATTTTTGGTTTTTTGCAAATCAGGCATTTCAACCGAACATTCGCCGCATACAGACGTATGGGAAGAGTCGCGGTCGGAAGGAAGACCGGCTTATTCAGAGCCGGAACGGTCGTCCTGTTTGTCATTGACAAGCGCAATAAAATTTTGAAGGCGTCAAAAATGCAAGGTGTCACTGTCTTTTCAAGAATCAAGCCTTTAAAAGGGTTTGAAGGAAAGTATTTGTTGAAGATCGGACAAGCGGAGCTTGTCCGGCACGACCGCCTCACACGGCTCGCAATTGAAGATGCCTTGAAAACATTCGACATCATCACGAAAGGGGGTGATGTCCCGCAGAAGAAAACGCGGCTTCAAAAACTGATGAGCTTTCAAATCAAAAAAAGAGGTGAATTATGAAAAACGTAACATGGCTTGCGGAGAAGTTTATGGACTTATTCAGACATGGCGGAGAAGTGTTTGTCAGCATGCTTACAGACATCGTTCCTTTATTGATTATGCTTCTTGTCGCCATGAATGCCCTGATACGCCTGATAGGAGAAAAGCGCGTCGAAGCGCTCGCGAGGAAGTCGGGAAAAAATCCATTAACGAGATACATGGTTTTGCCTGTCATTGGTACGTTCATGCTTGCAAATCCAATGACGCTGTCGCTTGGCAGGTTCTTGCCTGAAAAATACAAACCGAGCTATTATGCGGCTGCATCCTATTCCTGTCACACGCATAACGGACTTTTCCCGCACGTGAATCCGGGCGAGCTGTTTGTTTTCCTCGGGATTTCCGCAGGAATTACGACGCTGGGGCATGAAACGACCGAGCTCGCTCTCCGCTATCTTCTGGTCGGGATTGTAACAAACTTTCTCAGGGGCTGGGTAACGGATATGACAACGGCTTATGTCGCGAAACAGCAGGGCATTGCCTTGAAAGATTCGATTGATCTAAAATAAGAAAGGCGGTTTACAGATGAGTTCCTATCGTTCGGTTGAAGTTTCAAAAGGGCCGGGAGGGTTTGGCGGGCCTCTGGTGATCACGCCTGATGAAGAGAGAAATAAAATCGTGTACGTCACCGGCGGAAACAAACCCGATTTTGCGGATCATTTAGCTGAGCTGACGGGGTGCACCCTGGTCGACGGCTTTAAAACGACAGTACCCGAAAACGAAATGGCCGCTGTGATCATCGACTGCGGAGGGACGCTGCGCTGCGGACTTTACCCGCAAAAGCGAATTCCGACGATCAATGTGATGGCGACCGGAAAAAGCGGGCCGCTTGCCGCCCATATTACAGAAGATATATATGTTTCCGGAGTAAAAAAAGAGAATATTAAACTGCTGGGAGCTGTGGAGGAGCCTGAACAGTCTAATATTCCAGAAGAAAAACAAATGCAAAATAAACAAAACCATTATAGCACAGAGAAAAAAATTAGTGAACAGCAGTCGCCGAAAGGGATGATGGCGACAATCGGGATGGCCATGGGATCGGTCGTCAGCACGTTTTATCAAGCTGGACGGGAAGCGATTGAAACCGTTATCAAAACAATTCTTCCGTTCATGGCTTTTGTAGCTCTATTGATCGGCATCATTAAAGAGTCAGGCATCGGAGACATTTTTGCCAAATATTTATCACCATTTGCAGGGTCACTGCCCGGATTGCTATTAATCTCGCTTGTTTGTTCATTTCCGCTGCTTTCCCCGTTTCTGGGACCCGGGGCGGTGATTGCACAAGTTGTCGGTTCGCTGATCGGCGTTGAGATCGGCAAAGGAAACATTCCGCCGAATTTGGCGCTGCCGGCGTTATTTGCGATCAATTCGCAAGCAGCTGCCGACTTTGTTCCGGTCGGCCTGGGTCTTGCGGAAGCGGAAGTCGAAACGGTTGAAGTCGGGGTGCCGTCGGTGCTGTATTCGCGTTTTTTGACTGGGGCGCCAACCGTTTTCATTGCTTGGCTGGCCAGCTTTGGCATGTATGACAGCTGAGGTTTTCTTAAGGAGGGAGAATTATGGTCATGCTGTATGAAACAAAAATAAACAGAATCGGAGATCAAGCAACGGCATTTTCAGATGAAAAGATGCTGATATTATTCGGCGAAGGCGCTCCGGATGAATTGAAAGATTATTGTTTATCAATTGATATAAAGCCTGTAGAAGGCGACTTCAATGAAGGCGATAAGCTCATACTGGGCGGCGAGTCCTACAAAATCACAGCCGTTGGGGGAGCCGTTCGCCAGAACCTGGCGAATCTCGGGCATATTACGCTGAAATTTGACGGATCGGCATCAGCCGAGCTGCCGGGAACGCTGTACCTTGAACGAAAGGAACAACTGCCGGAGGTTTCAGCAGGAGACTGTATTCAAGTTAAAAGATTCTCATAAGGAGCGGGTGCAATATGGAGATGAATAAAGGAAAAGTGGCATTGATATGCGGCGGCGGCCAAAGTCTCGGAGAAGCGCTGTCCTACCGCATGGCAGAGGCGGGATATAACATCGCGGTCGCAGACATCAACGGCGAGAACGCCGAAAGGACGGCTGAACATGCAGCCGGTCAATACGGGGTCAAATCGCTGTGGATTCAAGCAGATTTTACAAAAGAAGCCGATGTGGAAAAAATGATCGGCAGGATCACGGAGGAATTCAATAAAATCGATGTGATGGTGTACAGTGCGGGAATCGCCAAAAGCAATAAGATCACAGATTTTGAGCTTGAAGACTGGGAACGGACCATCGAAGTCAATTTAACCGGGTATTTTCTTTGCGCGAGGGAAACGTCGAAGGTCATGATTGAGCAGGGAAGCGGGTCAATCATTCAAATTAACTCCAAATCGGGAAAGGTCGGCAGCAAACATAATACAGCTTATTCAGCTTCCAAATTTGGAGGTGTCGGTCTCACTCAAAGCCTCGCGCTCGATCTTGCCGAACACAACATTCGCGTGAACAGCATTATGCCGGGAAATTTGTTGAAATCGCCGATGTTCCAAAGCTTGATTCCGCAATACGCGAAAAAGCTTGGCATTCCAGAGAGCGAAGTAGAGCGCGTGTACACCGAAAAAGTGCCGCTCGGACGGGGCTGTACGTATGATGACATCGCCAATGCCATCTTATTTTACGCTTCTGATCAAGCATCCTATATGACGGGTCAGTCGATTAATGTAACCGGAGGGCAGGTCATGCATTAAAACACGAGGGGGAAGCGATGATGAACATGCTGATTGATTCAGCGCATATACCGGAGATTGAAAGATTGCTGGATTCATTTCCCGCTGGCGGCGTCACGACAAACCCGGCGCTGATCGCAAGGGAAAAGCAGCCCTTTAAACAGCAGATTCAAGATATTCGGCGGCTCCTTCCCGAGCATCTGCCTCTCCATGCCCAAGTGATCGCCGACCATTGGCGGGATATAGCCGATCAGGCGAAGGCGCTCTATAACTGGCTGGATGGAAACGTGTCGGTGAAGATTCCGGTGACGGCTCAAGGACTTTACGCGATCAGAGAGCTCGCGGCTGAAAACATCCAGACCACCGGGACAACGGTTTATACCGCTGCACAGGCTGTTCTGGCCGCAAAAGCCGGCGCCTCCTATGTCGCGCCGTATGTCAATCGTATTGATCAAGAGTATGGTCATGGGGCGGGCGTTGTCAAAACAATTGTCGACTTATTTAACACATACCGTTTAAATTGCAAAGTGCTTGCGGCAAGCTTTAAACATAACCGTCAAATTCTTGCCGTCATGGAAGCGGGGAGCCACGAGGCGACAATCAGCCCTGAGCTTTTAAGCCATTTGGCTGATCATCCGGCTGTAGACCGTGATATCCATGCGTTTCGTGAAATTTGGCACTCTCAATATGGATCATTTTCATTTTAGCATGCGAGCCTGAGGATCGGGAAACCGGACTCAGGCTTTATTTTTACTTATAATTACTTATGTGTTCTTGATTTATTCTGTGTAATCGCTTATAATCACTTATAAATAATGATTTTTACTTGTGTAAAGAAGGAATGATCGAGTGTATCAAGAGGAAAGGTTAATTTCCATCATCGACTATTTAAAAGAGCGTAAACGGATTTCCGTTGAACAAATTTGTTCTTTATTCGGAGTTTCAAGAGATACGGCAAGGCGGGATCTGGTCAAATTGCAGGAGCAAGGCGCTATTATCAGAACAAGGGGAGGGGCGATTCTGCCTACCGTTCATGATGAGGTCAAAGACTATTCGGGCAGGCTGGGCATGGTTTCCGAAGAGAAAAGCATGATCGGAAAAGCAGCCGCTTCTTTAATCAGAGAAGGCGACCGTATGATTTTGGATGCTTCCACGACAGTCCAATCGTGCGCCGAGCATTTGCCGGATGTCAATTGCACGATCATCACCAATTCGATTAACCTTGCGGAGGTTCTTTCCTCAAGAAAAGGTGCTGATATCCACCTGCTTGGAGGGAAGCTTCAAAAAGAGCACCGCTTTTTGTACGGCGCCTCCGTCATTGAAAAGCTGTCATGCTATCATGTTGATAAAGCGCTGATCGGCGTGGTGGGGGTTTCCGAACACGGGCTTACAATTGCCCATGAGGAGGATGGAATGGTGAAGCGGAAAATTATTTCCCAAGCGAAACAAGTCATAGCGCTTGCCGACCATTCGAAAATTGGGAGAACGGATTTTTACCGGTATGCTGAACTCAGTGACATCGACCTTCTCATTACAGACCGGCTGCCGCCGAAACCGTTTCAGAAACTGCTTGATGAACATGATGTGGAGCTGCTCGTGGCTGAACATCACGATATTTAAGGGGGAAAACAGCAGATGAAAATGATTGCGGTCGATTTAGACGGGACGCTGTTAAACAGTGAAAGCAAGATCTCAAAAGAAAACATCGATGCGATTAAAAAAGCGCGGGAACACGGGATTGAAGTAGTAGTTGCCACAGGGAGAGCATCCTTCGATGTTCAAACGATTTTTGAGCCGACAAGTATTAAAACATGGATTATTAGTGCCAACGGAGCGGTGATTCATGATCCTGAAGGCCGCCTTTACCACTCGGTGCCGCTTGACAGGAAACGGGCGGAAGGAATTCTTCAATGGCTTGAAGAAAAGAATTACTATTATGAGGTATTCAGCGATGAAGCGATCTTCACGCCGCAAAACGGCCGCGAGCTGCTTGACATTGAGCTGGACCGCTTGAAAAGCGCAAATCCCGGGGCCGATCTTTCAAGGCTGGAACTCGCTGCTGAACAGCAGCTCAGTCAAAACGGATACGCGTACATCAGCTCCTATACCGACCTGTTTTTAGCGGGAAAAGATGTCAATGTATATAACATATTAGCTTTTTCTTTTCATAAAGAAAAACTGGAAACGGGATGGCAGCGATTTAAAGATGCGCAAGATATTACGCTTGTCACTTCAGCCGAGCATAACTTTGAAATTGAGCATCTTCAGGCGTCAAAAGGGCTGGCGTTGGAAAAGCTTTCACGCAAGCTCGGCATTTCCCTTCAGGAAACAGCTGCCGTCGGAGACAGTCTCAATGATTTTTCGATGCTGAAGATCGCGGGGAAAAGCTTTGCCATGGGCAATGCGCGCGAAGACATTAAAGAGATGGCTGATGAGGTGACGCTCACTAATGATGAAAATGGCGTCGCTCACATCCTGAATCAGCTGATTGAACAACAAGTCAAACCGGTTTAATTCGTACATCCTTTCAAATCGGCGTGATGCCGGTACATGGCAGCGTAACGATTGAAGGAGTGCGGTTAAGCAGCGGATGTTATTGATCCGCGGGCCGCCGACAATGTCGGCGGCCTTTATTTATTTTAACGCTGACTCGTGAACTATGAAGTATTATTTTCGTTACTTTTTATTCATTGTTTGATATGGTGATGTTTGTTACTATTTAACTATTATTTCAAATTCCAAGAATGGAAGGTGACTTTATCATTAGTTTAAATCCTCGAATTTAGAAAAAGATACTAGAACTCATTGAAAAAGAGTAAATAACAGGTGATCGATTTGGATAATCAAATGAGCATAATGTATGAGAAAGCAGAGCGGCTTTCAAAGTGGGGGAAAACAAAGGAAGCCTTGAAGGAAGCAGAGCAGTTTTTATCCAACTACCCCGACTCACACGAAGGCTATCAATTGCTTTCAAATATATATTTTAATGCGAAAGAATATGAAAAAGCCGTACAGTTTGCAAAAGAGGCTTTAAATTTAGATCCGATGAACTTTGAAATTTTGGCTGTCTTAACTCTTGCATACTATGAATTGGGAATGTACGAAGAGCATGAGGAAATAAATGAATTAATGATTTCAGAGTACCCTGATTATCACTACACTTATGCAATGCACGCTCAATTTCTTTTCCATGATAAAAATGAGTATGAAAAATCGCGTTTTTATATAGAAAAGGCAGTGGAATTAGAACCTGACGATCCATTTTCTCTTGTCGTATACAGTGAAATTTTGGCGGTGTTTTTTGAGGATGGATTATCAAGGGCGTGTTCAGACAGAGCGCTTGCCCAAAATGCCGATGATGCCATGATCACGGGAATGGCCGCTTCTGCGGCGTATAGAAGAGGAGATTATGCACAAGCCTTGACTTTAAATAAAACAGCTCTACAAATCAATCCGAACAATCCAGGGATTGTACCCAATTTAGCGTTATACAACATGTGTAATTTTTGGTTTATGAAATACCCGTTGAAAGTCAGGCGCTTCCATGAGAAGCTGCGTGTTAAAAAACCGGTGTTGTTTTGGCCGCTTCTAGTCATTGTGACATTGGTCTTCAAGTGGCTTATGATTCCATACGTGTTTCTCGTCTACAGTACACCTTATATGATGAACGGGCTGGCGGGAGCCCTCATGCAGCGAAAATTGCCCGAACAGATGCGAGGTAGTTCGGTCCTCACATTTTTGAGGTACACACCGATTTGGATCCTTTTTGTATTGCTGATCATTGTGATAGGGATCATATCATTCTTATACAGATTGATATTTTAAATGAATGAAAGAGTGGAAATAATGGAAATACATAAAGATAAACCGGGAACTCTATTTTTTGTTTTTTTCGGACTACTCAGTTTTGTCGGCACGATGTCTTTGTATGACCGATTTGGGAATCTTCAAATGAAAATGCTGGCGGCTTCCGACAACTTGCTTTTTTGCTCTGATGTAAGCATATTTTACAGCCTGTTGCTGACCTTCATTTGTATACCTTACACCGTTAGAAAAGTGATAACTTCCAAAGGCTATCAGGGGCGCTTGCAGCTGCCTTTATCCTTGATTCTTCTAGTGGTAGGGCTGACGCTGCTATGCAATGCTTTTTTTCAATATCAAAATATCGGGAAAAACAGCATTGTCATGAGAGAAGGACTAATTTCCAGCACCAAACATTACGATATGGAAGATGTCACTTCTGTCCATGCCTATTATCAAAAAGGGTTAAAAGGGGCACTTTACCTGAAGTATGATCTGACGTTAAATGACGGAAAAAAAATCGATGCCGCCTTGTCCGACGAGTTTTACAATAAAGCTGATGAACTTGATAAGCTTCTGCAGCGGCAAGGAATACATATTGAAAGAAGCGGAATCAAAAAGAAAGATCAGGCCCAGCTAGAAAAACATGCGGGTTCCAAGGCGAACTATAAAGTGGTGAAAAGGATCTTAACCGGTACAAATCATAGATAGGAAGGATAAATATGAAGAGGGATGATACGGAAAAACGCGCAAAGGTGAAAGTCATTCAGTTTGATCAACATCAACATGCTTTAACCGAATTAGAACAACACTGTGAAACTTTTGCTGATGTCGGCGGATTAGAAGATATTAAAAAGAAAATCAACATGGACTTTATTTTGCCTTTGCAAAATCCTGAGTATTTTAAAGCGTTTGGAAAAGCGACGGGGGGAAGTCTTCTTCTGTTTGGCCCGCCGGGATGCGGAAAAACATTTATCGCGAAAGCGATTGCCGGCGAGATCAAAGCAAACTTTATACACTTGGAGCTTCAAGCGATATTGTCCATGTATGTTGGGCAGAGTGAACATAATCTGCATGATATTTTTGAAAAAGCGCGTGATAACAGTCCTTGCGTTCTTTTTATTGATGAGCTTGATTCGATCGGGGGGAATCGGCAGGGAATGAGCCAGCATCATGACAGGGTGCTGGTCAATCAGTTGCTGATAGAATTAGATGGTTTAGGGACGTTTAATGACGGTGTGTATGTGATCGGTGCAACGAATACACCGTGGTATTTAGATCCTGCCTTACGCCGTCCCGGCAGATTTAATAAGATGGTATTTATGCCGCCTCCATCTGAAGAAGAACGTGTCGACATTTTAAATTTAAAGCTGTCCGGCAAGCCGCATGATCAGATTGATGTACTGAAAATTGCCAAAAAGACTTGCCATTTTTCGGGGGCTGATTTAGAACAATTGGTCAGCGATGCTTTAGATCAGGCGATCGAACGGTCGCTTCAGCAAGGAAAGCTGTCGCCTGTCCATCAGACAGATCTTGAAAGCAGCCTTCAAGGGAGAGTGCCTTCAACGCTTGAATGGTTTTCAACAGCGAAAAACTATGCCATGTTTAGTGATGCGAATAAAGCATATCAATCCGTTCTTGATTATATGAAGAGAAATAAGCTCAAATAGGTGACCTCCGCATTTTAAAGTGTCACCCGGTCAAGGAGAATGATAAGTATGAAAAAGCCGTTTCAATTGTCCGAAAAAATGGCCCGATACCGCGGGCAATTTGAACAATCAGCGCGGGATTTTTTGAAGCTGGATACGAAAAAAGGAAAAACAGGCCGATATGAAAGTAAACTGGCCGGAGATCCTTATTTTCCAAAGTCTGAACAGTATCCTGTCGATTCACAGGGAAAACCGATGAAACTGCTTGCGCAAATTAATTTTTCAGACATGCCCCGCCTTGAGAATTTCCCGGAATCCGGTATTCTGCTTTTTTTTATCTCTGTCAGTGATGATGTTTACGGATTGAATTTTGATGATCCGTGTGAACAGTCGAGTTTTTGCATCAAGTATTTTGAGAATGTCATCGAAAATGAAGACGAGCTTGTCGACGATTTTTCGTTTGTGAAGCTTGAGGATGAGCTGGCCTTTCCGATTGGATGCGAATCCTCACTCACACCTGACACAGGGTCTGAACTTGTCTCTGCGTCCGACTTTCAATTTGAGCGATACGCGGGAAAGGATGCTTGGACGTTCTTTGAGCAATTCGGCGATCAAGAGGAAACGGTGTTCGAAGAATACAGTGAAATGTACGGCGGCTTCTCCCATAAGATCGGGGGCTACGCAGCCTTCACGCAAGATGATCCGCGGGAAGGCGATTATCCGGATCATACCGTTCTGCTATTGCAAATTGATTCTGATGAGAACATTGACGCGATGTGGGGAGATGTCGGGATTGCCAATTTTTTTATAAGGCCTGATGATTTAAAGAATAAGGACTTTTCAAACGTATTATATAATTGGGACTGTCATTAACACAAAAAACAGCTGTCTATTTCAGACAGCTGTTTTGTTTAACCTGTAATAGCCGAAGCGTTCAGGGTAAATAACTCCTCTAGTTCATGTTCGGAAAGCTCGGTGATCCAATTTTCGCTTTGGATGATTTGATCGTTCAGCGATTGCTTCGATTCGAGCATGTGGTCGATTTTTTCTTCAATTGTGCCGGTGGTGATCAGTTTATGAACGTGGACGAACCGTTTCTGTCCGATTCTGTAGGCGCGGTCTGTCGCCTGATTTTCAACCGCGGGATTCCACCATCTGTCATAATGGATGACGTGATTGGCGGCCGTCAAATTGAGGCCTGTGCCGCCGGCTTTTAATGATAAGATCAGAATCGGAAATTCCTTGTTCTGAAACTGCTCCACCATTTTGTCCCGTTCTAGCTTGGATAAACTGCCGTTCAGAAACTTGACCGGTTCGCCGAATGATTTCTCGAGCAGGCGTTTCATCATATCTCCCATCCCGAGATATTGGGTGAAAATCAGGCAGCTTTCATCGCTTTCGCGAATCGTCTTCGTCAGTTTCAACAGTTTTTCGAGCTTGACTGACCTTCCGTTAAGGAGCTCGCTCCCGGTCTCTTTTAAGTAAAGGGCAGGATGGCCGCAGATTTGTTTGAGCTTGCCGAGCATGCTTAAGATGAGAGCTTTACGCTGCATTCCGGCGAGGCTTGACATATGTTCAAACGTATCTTTGACAAGCTGTTCATATAGTGAGGCCTGTTCTGCCGAGAGCGGGATGAACTCTTTTTCTTCCTGTTTTTCAGGCAGGTTGAGCGCGACTTCCTTGTCCTGCTTTGTCCGCCTTAATAAAAATGGTTTGATCAGCTGCTGGAGCTGTTCGATCCGTTTTTCGTCGCGGTCTTTTTCAATCGGCAGGACAAATCGCTTATGGAAGCTGCCAAGGCTTCCGAGATAGCCTTTGTTCATGAAATCGTAGATCGACCACAGCTCCGTCAGGCGATTTTCCATCGGAGTCCCGCTGAGCGCGATATGATGCATGCCTTTCAGCTTTCTGATTGAGCGGGATTGTTTCGTGTGCGCATTTTTAATATTCTGGGCTTCGTCAAGGCAGATGCAGTTCCAGGCGACGCTGCTGAGATCGTCAAAGTCGGATTGGGCGAGGCCGTATGACGTCAAAACGATATCCGCATCTTTGTAACATTCCTGAAACGCTTCGCCTTTAGGGCGTTTTGGCCCGTAATGGAGCGCCGCCGTCAGGTCGGGCGCGAAGGTCTCAAGTTCGCGCTGCCAGTTCCCGAGGACGGAAGTCGGCGCAATGATGAGAGATGGCGTTTGTTGTCCCTGTTCTTTTAAATAGGCGAAATAGGCGATCATCTGGATGGTTTTTCCAAGACCCATATCGTCTGCCAGGCAGGCGCCGAAGCCGCAGTTTCTGAGAAAGATCAGCCAGTTCAAACCGTCTTCCTGATAAGCCCTGAGCGTTCCGTCAAAAAATTTGCTGACCGGGTATGACGGGAGATCATCGCGCTGGCTCAGCTTTCTGATCATGTTTTTCAGCTGATAGGACAGTTCAAACCGCACCTCGCTGAATGCGGAAGCATCGAACAGATCATCATCCTCGCGGGTTTCGCTCCGCTCCGTCAGCTCGCGCGCCAGGATGTCAGACATATGAAGCCCCTCTGTTTCTGCTCGCTCCATCAGCTTTTTCATTTGTTTGATAAAATTCGGATCGATTTTAATCCACTGCCCGCGTATGTTGACAAGCCGTCTTTTATTGGCGACAAGCTGCTCGAATTCTTCTTCTGTGAGTTCGATTCCGTTCGTAGCAAAACGCCAGTTGAAGTCCATCAATGCATTCATTCCGACAAAGGACTCGCCGCGGGGAGCCGATGACACTTTCGCTTTCAGCAGCATGTTGCTGTCTCTGACGATTTGCCACCATGACGGCAGCAAAATTTCAATCCCCATGCTGACAAGAGTTTCACTTGCTTCGGATAGGAAGATCCATGCTTCCTCTTCCGTTAAAAGCGTCGTTCCCGAGTCGATCGTTAGCCACGGCACGATTTGGCGGAATCTGTCTTGTTCCCGAGCGATTTTATCAGCGTATGCCTGCCACGATTTTTTCAGCCTGTTCAAGCCTTCAAAGAACTGAATGGCTCCGCTTTTTTTGTCGCGCAAAAACAGTTCGATTTTCCAATCGTCTCCGTCAAAGTCAGGTTCATTTAAGCGGAGTCCGACAGTAAACGGCACAGGGTTTTCATGCCAGCCGATCGTTTCAAGAAAATCGTCTTCATCGAGAAAGTGGCCCTGAAATGTGGTGACGGCGGGAGAATGTGCGACAATCGATTCCCATTTTGCTTTTAACTCGTCATTGTAGTTGATGTAGTCTTCGACAGCGTGTGAAAACCATTCAGCTGTATAGCCTTCCAAAATCCCTTCTTTATCTTTCCAACGCAGCACCTCTTGCTTCCATGCTTCATAGTCGGGAAGAAAATCTTCATCTGCGATAAACTCATAAATGGTGGAAGCCGTTTTCATCAAAGGTTCGGTTTCCTCGGTGAGATTGATGTCGCTGTACGAATTAAATGAGTTTTTGCCGAGAAATTCGACCGCCATCCACGGAGACAGCAGAACCGCTGGAGTCTCTAAACCGGCATCTTCGAGAAACGTTCCGTAAAAAGACGATTCGTGCCACTGAAACAAATACCTTTCCATTTCATTCCGCGTAAGAAACTGATGATCCTCGTCATGACAAGATAAAATGAATGTATAGTCTTCTGATTGTTCGACATGTATCACGATTTCCTTAAGACTCGCCATCGATCAACTTTCCTTTCTTAAGTTCCTCCTGGAAGGCTCTCAGCCGTTTATAGCGAGCTGAAAACTGCTCCATAAACCGGTTCCAGACATCCTGTTTTTTCGATTTCTTATAGAGGGTGCGCAGCTTTTTTAATTGTTTGACGGCTTCTTTGTAGCTTGAGCGGTTTTTTTGTTCAACCAGCCCGGAAATTTCTCTGTGATAGGAAGGAATCAAAGCTTCAGGGGCTGCTGCTGCGATATCTTTCAAGGCGTTCTGTCCGATCTCAGAGATAGAAAAACCGACAAGGCTGTGGATCTCCATCCACTCCGTAAAGCGGTTTTTGTTATATAAAAAATGGCTGTATTCAGTAAACGTATAAGGAAGGCACTTTTTGCAGTACCGTTCATATACATGCTCTTCTTTTGCGTTTTTGCTGTAATCGCTCAGAAACAGGAAGAATTCGCTTAAAACATCGCGTATTTCCCGGTACGGTTTATCCAGTCTGCAGAAGCCGGATGCAAGCTGTTCAAGGTGTTCGTACCATTTTTTAAGGCGCTTCCAGTCTTTTTTGGCGGTCATGACGCTGAGCCATTGAAATGTATAAGGAAGAATCTCAGGTGAAAACGATCCGGCTTGATCAAGAATCACATCGTCGTTTTTCAGCAGAAATTCAAGATGCAGCCTGCCGAATTGTATTTCAGGCGACGGCTCCAGATCGTTCAGCACATCGAGCTCCCGCTTCAGCCAGTTTGGCCGGGACAGAAGCGCACTCCAGATTTCCCCGAAAATCCGCAGCCTTTCATACTGAAAAATGTCTTTCTTGAGCAGCAGTTCCCGAATCGCGCCGGGGGTTTTTTCTAAAAACGGATCAAGGGAGAATGATAGCGCATATGTTTTCAGTTCATCGATTGAGCTGTAGATCGTGTCCATCAGCTGTTCGATATAAGGATTCAGAGAGTAAAAATCTTTTTCAGGATCAATGCGCCCTTTCTCGACGAGCGAATGCATGGCAAGCCATGTCGCAAGAGCCGCGTGGATTTGGTACATTTTTTTCAGCTCCGGCTCCGCAGGCGTCCGCTTTTTTAAAGCTGAAAAATACCCGTAGTAAAGGTATTGCATCGTTTGCTGGTTTTTAGGCGTATGCTCTTCCCATCGTCTGAACTCCGTTTTGAAAAACGATGTCCATTGATCGAGCGTGTGGCTGCGGGGTTTCATTCCACGCTGAAGCTGTCCGAGAATATCCCTGTTTTCGCGGCGTTTTTGCGCTTCTTTCCAAAACTCCGTAAACGTTCCCAATCGATCATATTGTGCATACAGATATAAATAAACGGCAAGCACATGCCGGCAGATGTTTTGAGCAGGGCAGGAACAGCTGCTTTTTTTAACGTCGGCGAGGTCGATGAAGACCTTCACCGGGACCACATCCTGAACGTAAGCACTGACCGTATGCCCGCTCATCGGCTTGACCCGATAGACGGAATCCTGTCTGTATAAAATAAGGGCTTTTTTCATGAGCTGAATGTTAGCTTCTGTGCACGGCAGTACATGCTTAAACTGTTCAGCTGCATCCATCACAACCGTTTTTGAAATCATGTCTTGAAGCATGTCTATCGCTCCTAACCGAATGGCTTTTAAAAAGTTTCCAATCTCTCTATTATAGCTTAATCAATCCGTCCAAAAAAGATTTTCTCAGGAAAAGGACATAAAAACGGATGGCTGTCGAATAATGTAATAGACTATGGCAAATTGATTCTTTACATCATATAATTTGAAATATAATCAGAAATGTTTTAATTTATGGAATCTGAAAGGAAAAGGATATGGATGACAAGGAATTGAATCAGGAAGAATTTTTGAGAATTCTTATGCATGCGTATGACATTGGTGAAAAATCAAAAGACATAACGACGAAAGAACTTCTTGAAGATCTCATTCTTCATATCAAAAATGGATATACGACGTAAAAGGTGTGCAAACTTCGGTTTGCACACTTTTTCGTTCAGCAAAAAGCGCGCAGGTCCTGCAAAAGTCGATATTTAATACCATATAAAGACGCGATTTCCCCGGTATCTCCCGTTATTTGTCAGGATTCATTTCTTTCGGAAACGAAAGAACCATGTATAATCAAAGGGAGGTGTTTAATTTGCTGAAAATTTAAATAAATACGCGAATCCTAGAGGGAGGCTTTTATGAGAGATCATATCGGCTTTAAAGATGTGTTCATCATTTTGAAAAAAAGATTCGTTCTGATCGCACTGATCACCATTGCGGCCGCTCTGTCCAGCGCTGCCGTCAACTTTTATTGGCTCACACCCGTCTACCAGGCATCCGCCCAAATCCTCATCAACGGCCGTCAAACGTCGAACTTCACCGATATTCAGACCAACCTTGAGCTAATCAACACTTATAACGTCATTATGAAAAGCCCGCTCATCTTAAATAAGGTTAAAGACGAACTAAACCTTCCGGAAACGGCTGAAGACTTGAAGCAAAAAATCACAGTTATCAGCGAAAATGAATCACAGATTGTCAGTATCTCCGCGACTGACAAGGATTATTCCAAGGCGGCGGACATCGCGAACACGGTCGTCGCCGTATTCCAAAGGGACATTGACGGCATTATGGGTGAAAATACCGAAGTCAGCCTTGTTGCGAAAGCAAACCCCGAACATTCGCCTGCTCCCGTCAGCCCGAACAAGAAGTTCAACATCGCTGTTTCTACGGGATTCGGCCTGCTGTTTGGCGCAGGGCTTGCATTTTTACTCGAGCTTTTGAAAAATACCGTTCGAAATGAAGAAGACATCGAAAAAGAGCTGAACGTTCACGTGTTGGGAAATATTCTGTATGTAAAACCGAAAAAAGGACAAGCCCGGAAGCTGGAAAGCTTTATCGGTAAAGACCATACGATCTAAAACGGGAAAACACGGGGAGGCCGCCTATGATCGATATTCATTGCCATATTCTAGCGGACATTGATGATGGGGCAGCATGTATGTATGACAGTATAGAAATGGCTAAACAAGCCGCCCGTCAAGGGATTCATACGATTATCGCCACACCTCACCACCGAAACGGTGTATACGAACACCAAAAAGAGGCCATTCTGGCAGCTGTCTCGAGTTTAAAGACGCGGGTGCAAAAGGAAAACATCCCGGTGCTTATTGCTCCCGGACAGGAAATCCGCCTGTACGGCGAATTGAAGCGTGATCTTGAGCGCGGCAGACTGCTCAGCCTCGCCGGCACAAAGTATTTGCTGATTGAACTTCCTTACCACCATGTTCCGCGATATGCCGAAAAGCTGTTGTTCGATCTACAGTTAAATGGTTACATTCCGATTATCGCACACCCCGAGCGGAACCTTGAATTGATGGAGAATCCTGATCTGCTGTACCGCCTCGTCAAAAACGGCGCGTGCGCCCAGCTGACATGTTCAAGTCTTACAGGCCGCTTTGGCAGAAGCGTGAAACGGCTCGCCCGCCGCTTTCTTGAAGCGAACCTCGTCCACTTTATCGCATCAGACGCCCACAACCTCACGAGCCGATCTTTCTTTTTTGATGCAGTGGAAAGCGATTACGGCAGCGATTTCTTATACGTGTTTACAAAAAACGCGGGCCTTCTCCTGGAAAACCGGGAGATTCATAAAGAAACACCCCGTCCCGTCAAAAAGAAAAAGCTGATGGGCCTGCTGTGAAAGGTTGTTCACAAAAGCCCGTCAGCCAGAATATCAGCGCCGGTTATGCGGCGCTGATTTTTTATATCATCCGTTAGAAAGCGACCGGACATCCCTCTCTACAACAGCGGAATGACAAGCCCGCCGTAAGCGAAGGCGGCCACGATCAGGAAAGCCGGATGGACGCGGAACTTCGTCAAGGCCGCCAAAGAGATCAGCGCGATGACAAGTGATTGAACCATGCCGATCGACCGGATCGCGTCTCCGCCGATTTCCCATGTCAAAATAAGCATCATCACGGCGATAACCGGCTGAACCGCCAAAGTCATTCCTTTGACGACCGGCGACTGGCGGTAGCGGCCGATCAGCTTGAGCAGCAAAACGAGCGCGATGGCCGAAGGCAGCACAGTTGCGATAAGAGCAATGAAGACACCGGGCCATCCGAGCACGCTGTAGCCGACATAAGCGGCGATTTTTGTCGCGATTGGACCCGGCAGTGCGTTTGCGAGCGCAAGCATGTTTGAAAATTCCTCTTTTGACAGCCAGTGAAAATGCTGAACAACTTCTTCAAAATTAAGCGGAATTGAAGCCGGACCGCCCCCGTAGCCCAATAAATTTGCAATAAAGAAAGCCCAAAATAAATAAAAGATGATCATGAAGCGGACACTCCCTTATCCTTTTCCCGGGCCGCTTTTCTTTTTAATTTAAAGTGGAACGCGCCATACGTTAAAAACAGGATGACAATGATGCCGGGATGGATGGAAAACACCTGAAGACCCAAAAATGCAAGAATAAAGAAAAGCACGCCGGCAAGCAAGCCGAAGCCTTTCAATGCTTTTTGCCCAAATTCGTAAGCCATGATGCCGAGCATGACGGCGATGACAGGGGTAACAGCGCCGATCATGCCGCTTACGATTTTGGAGTGGCTGAGCACATTAACGGCTGCGAACAAGGCGGCCATCGCAACGCACGTCGGCAAGATATGGGCCGCTGTAGCCACGACAGCGCCCGGAACGCCTTTGACTTTATGACCTAAATATGCCGACATTTTTGTAGCGATCGGTCCGGGCAGCGCATTGGCAATCGCCAAAATTTCCCCGAATTCATCATCATCGATCCATTTGAACTTTGAAACGGCTTCATGACGGATCAGCGGGATAACGGACGGTCCGCCGCCAAATCCCAATATCCCCGTTCTTGTCATTGCGATGATCAGTTCCCGGTAAGGGTGCTTCATTTCGCGTTTCCTCCTATTCAGTTAAAGCTTCATTCCCATTCGGCTCTTATATCGTTTAATCAGCATCTGGCAGTCGACACTCACGACGCCTTTCAGAGGGTACAGGCGCTTCGTCAAAAATTCCTCCATCTCCTGATCATTTGCGAAAATGCCGTGCATATGCAGTTTGCTCGGCCCTGTCATATGATAGAGGCTTGTCACGGCGGGCTCTCTTTCTAAAGCAACGGCAACAGCCTCTAAATATTGGGGTTCGACTTCAACATTGAAAAACACCGATACATGAATTCCAACTTTGACTGGATTGATGACGGCTGTGAATTTTTCAATGATGCCTTCTTCAATCAAGTTGTTGATCCGCGTTTGTACGGCAACTCTTGAAAGTCCCACGCGCTTTCCTAAATCCGTATAAGAGATTCTTCCTTCCTCATGCAAGATCGAAAGGATTTTTTTATCCGTTTCATCAAGAATTAAATTTGGCATATGGTAGTCGAGGCTCACAAATGTCCCTTCCTTTCTGTTTGGTCATGATCATACGAAATTGCTTGTCAATCGTGTTATAAATGAACATTTTGTAAATTGTATCATAATACGGATTTCGATATGAATCATTTTAACGTTTTTTTAATACTTATTGAAAAAGGGTTGTTAGTTTTTCTTCCCTGAAAGTAGCGCCTCCTTAAACGGGCCACTATACTTCAAAGACAAATGGATGCTTGAAAGAAAGGAAGAGAGCTATGGAGAAACTGAAGATCGGTTCGAAACAAATGGTTGTCAGTCCTCATTATCTCGCTTCGCTTGCAGGGAACAGCATCATGGAGAAGGGAGGAAACGCGTTTGACGCGGCTGTGGCAGTAAGCGCGTGCCTTGCTGTTGTCTATCCGCATATGACAGGGCTCGGAGGGGATGCTTTTTGGCTGATGTATCACAAAGGAAGCGGTGAGATCAAAGGATACAATGGCAGCGGGCGGTCGGGGCGGAAAGCGGACCGGAATCAGTATAAAGGAGAGCGTGCCATTCCGGTCAGGGGCATGAGCAGTGCGATTACCGTGCCGGGGATGGCGGACAGCTGGGCCGAAATACTGGCGGCATACGGCCGTTTATCGCTTCGGGAGGTGCTGAAGCCGGCGATCATGTATGCAGAAAAGGGTTTCCCGGTCTCGCCGGATCAATGTCAAAACACGGTGAAAAACGCTGAGTGGCTTTCCGGTATGCCGATCACTGCAGATATTTATCTTCCGGGAGGAAACCCGCCCACTCCAGGTGAGCGCTTTGTGCAAAAAGAGCTCGCGCGCACTTTGGCGATGATCGCTGAGAAAGGAAGAGACGCCTTTTATAAAGGGGAAATTGCCCAAGCTTCAGCAGCCTATCTGCAAAACAACGGAGGCATCTTGACCCTGGAAGATTTCGAGCGGCATCAAGGGGAATGGGTGTCTCCGCTTTCCTCTACATACAGAGGATATGCGATCTATCAAATGCCTCCGAATTCACAAGGATTTACCGGTCTTATGGCATTGAATATTTTGGAAAACTACGACTTTGGCATGATCGAGCACGGTTCTTTCGAATATTATCACCTGCTCATCGAAGCATTGAAATTAAGTATTTCCGACAGCAATAAAGTATTGACTGACCCGGCATTTTCCCAAATACCGCTGGAGCGCCTGCTTGACAAAGGGTATGCGCGGGAGCTGGCCGCAAAAATCGGACTGTCGGCTCTTCAGGCGGAGAGCCGGCCGCTCGGCAGTGATACGGCTTATGCTGCAGCAGTAGATGAAGACGGGAATGCTGTTTCGTTTATCCAAAGTTTGTATTTCGAATTCGGCTCAGGTGTGACAGCTGGAGATACCGGTGTCATTTTGCAGAACAGAGGGTCGTTTTTCTCGCTTGATCCTGACCATGTCAATACACTGGAGCCGGGAAAAAGAACTTTTCATACGCTGATGCCCGCCATGGCGTTCAAAGGCGGCAAGCCGAAATTTCTTTACGGAACGCAGGGGGGAGAAGGACAGCCGCAGACGCAGACGGTTCTTATCACGAGAATGATAGATTACGGGATGGATCCGCAAACAGCCGTTCATGAACCGAGATGGCTGTGGGGCAGAACATGGGGAGAACGGGTGGAAGGTGTAAGAATAGAAAGCAGAGTGGCGCCCGAAGTGATTGAAAAACTGCGTAAGCATGGGCATCATGTAACCGTTGTCGGCGACTTTGACGGTGTGATGGGTCATGCCGGCATCATCGAGATTGATGATCGAGGTTTCCTGAGAGGAGGAAGCGATCCGAGAAGCGATGGAGCGGCAATCGGCAGTTAACTCCGTTTTCAAAACGCGCAAACGTCAATATGAGAAAAAAACCCGTGAAACAAGGAGGATTTGTCCGCGGGTTTTTTTCTATCCGGCTATGAGTATTGGTCCGAGATTTCGATGAAATGCTTAAGCGCCGGATTGCGGTTGTCTTTTCGATGTGCGGTAATCCATTCTGCGCGAAGGGGAAAGTCTTCGATTTCTTTGTATACAACATCGAGGTTAAATAATCGTTTAGCCGCTGTAGGCACAACGGCGATTCCCATTCCGGCTGTCACGAGGCCGATCACCATTTGGTATTCTGTAGCTTCCTGGGCGATGTTGGGGATAAACCCGGCTTTTTCACACAAGAAATTAAATTCCGTGTATAAAGAGGGCCACGCTTCTTTGGCAATGACGATCAGCGATTCGTCTTCAAGATCTTTCAAATGTACCCGGGGTTTTTCTGACAGCGGGTGGTGTTTCGGAAGTGCAAGGACACAGTGGCTTTTCTTCACTGTGTATGACTTTAGCTCGTCGTTTCCCAACGGAGGATGCAGCACTCCGATGTCAATGTGTCCGTTTAGCAGTGCATTGACCTGATTGGGGGTTGAAAGCTCCCGAAGATCAATCTGGACGGACGGGTACCGGTTTCGGTATTCCCTGATGATGGGAGGCATGATCTCGTATGTGGCGGAGCCGACAAAGCCGATCACGAGTCTGCCCAGCTCCCCGCGGGCCGTCCGCTGAGCCATGTCGACGGCTTGATCAATCTGGGAAAGTCCTTCCTTGATTTGTTTTAAAAAGACCCCGCCTGCCGCCGTCAGCCTGACGGCTCTTTTTGACCTCTTCAGCAAGGTGACGCCTATTTCACTTTCTAGCTGTTTAATCTGCTGGCTGAGCGGAGGCTGAGTCATGTTCAGCCGAAGAGCTGCTTTTCCGAAATGCAGTTCTTCGGCAACAACCATAAAATAACGAAGATGGCGCAGCTCCATTATTCACTCATTCCTTTCTGAATGCGATTTCAGTCGTTTTACATATTAATTGTAAGACAAAGAAGTATTGGAAAACAATTTCCACAAGATGTATATTTAATAATACAATAATTTTATTAAAAATTCATTGTAAACGAATGAAAATGGAGGAGTGAGGGCTTTGAAAAATGTAGCCGCTAAAAATGAAACTCTTACTGTAAGAGGAGCAGAGCTTGTGGTGGATAGTCTCATTCAGCAAGGTGTCACTCATGTTTTCGGTATTCCGGGAGCGAAAATCGATGCGGTGTATGACGTATTGAAAGACAAGGGGCCTGAACTGATTGTTTGTCGTCACGAGCAGAATGCAGCATTTATGGCGGCGGCAGTCGGACGATTGACTGGAAAGCCCGGTGTTTGCCTGGTGACTTCGGGTCCGGGAGCGTCTAATTTAGCGACCGGTCTTGTAACAGCCAATACAGAAGGAGATCCGGTTGTTGCCCTGGCGGGTGCTGTAAAAAGAGCGGATCGTCTCAAAAGAACTCATCAATCGATGGATAATGCGGCGTTGTTTCAGCCGATTACAAAATATAGCGCAGAAGTGGAAGATGCGAACAACATCCCTGAGGCGGTAACCAATGCATTCAGAGCGGCAGCTTCCGGACAGGCCGGGGCAGCGTTTCTCAGCTTTCCGCAGGACGTTACGGCCGGTCCGGCAACTGCCAAGCCGGTGAAAACCATGCCGGCGCCGAAGCTCGGCGCGGCTCCGGATGAACTAATCAGCGCGGCTATCGCCAAAATACACAATGCGAACCTTCCCGTCGTGCTTGTAGGGATGAAAGGCGGAAGACCTGAAGCGATTGAAGCGGTCCGCCGTCTGCTGAGAAAAGTGAAACTGCCGTTCGTTGAAACATACCAAGCAGCGGGTACGCTGTCTCACGATTTGGAAGACCAGTACTTCGGCCGGATCGGATTATTCCGCAATCAGCCCGGAGATATTTTGTTGGAAAAAGCGGATCTCGTTTTGACAGTCGGCTATGATCCGATTGAATACGACCCCGTCTTTTGGAACGGAAAAGGCGAGCGCAGTGTGATTCATCTTGATGAAATACAAGCCGATATCGATCATGACTATCAGCCTGAAATTGAGCTGATCGGTGATATCGCAGAGACATTAAACCATATTGAACATGATTCTTTGCCGGTTTCCATCGATGAATCATTTGCACCTGTGCTTGATTATTTGAAGAAAGCGCTGGAGGAGCAAAGCGAGCCCCCTAAAGAAACAAAAACGGATCTTGTTCATCCGTTGCAAATCGTTCGCGATTTGCGTGATTTGCTGAGTGATGACATAACAGTGACTTGCGACATCGGCTCCCATGCGATTTGGATGTCGAGATATTTCCGCACATACCGTCCGTATGGACTGCTGACTTCAAACGGCATGCAGACGCTGGGCGTTGCTTTGCCGTGGGCGATCGCAGCAACACTGGTCAATCCGGGACAGAAAGTCGTGTCTGTTTCCGGGGACGGAGGCTTCCTGTTCTCCGCGATGGAGCTTGAGACAGCGGTCAGATTGAAAGCGCCGATCGTTCACATTGTCTGGAATGACAGCACATACGATATGGTTGCGTTCCAGCAGGAGATGAAATACAAGCGGACGTCCGGAGTCGACTTCGGCGGAATCGATATTGTAAAATATGCTGAAAGCTTTGGAGCAAAAGGTTTAAGGGTCAATTCGCCTGACGAATTGGCAGAGGTGCTTAAAGCTGGTCTTGATGCAGAGGGTCCGGTTGTCATTGATATTCCGGTTGATTACAGCGACAACGTTCATTTGGCTGATCAGCGTTTTCCAAAAAACTTTGAGGAACATTTTAGTAAACAAGCCTCTAAGCAATCTTGATCACAGCAAGTCCAGTCATAACAAACAAAATCAAGGGAGTGAAACGAGGAAAATGAAAAGTGCAAGCAAACAAAAAGTGGTTCAGCCCGTTGACAAGAACCTTGACCAGGTCTTTCAGGTCTCAACGATGATATCGTTATTGGACGGAATTTATGACGGGGATTTTTACATGTCTGAAGCAAAGGATCACGGAGACTTCGGAATCGGAACGTTCAATCGGCTCGACGGTGAGCTGATCGGTTTTGACGGTGAGTTTTACCGTCTTCGTTCCGATGGCAAAGCCTATCCTGTTCAAGGAAGCGATTGTTCTCCGTTTTGCTCACTCGCTTTCTTCCGGCCAGATATTTATCACGAAATCAAGCAGCGGATGCCGCTTAAGGCGTTCGAGGAAGAAATGAAACGGATCATGCCGAGTGAAAACCTGTTTTACGCGATCCGCATGGACGGAATCTTTAAGAAAGTCAAAACGAGAACGGTTGAACTGCAGGAAAAACCGTACGTGCCGATGGTCGATGCGGTAAAATCGCAGCCAATCTTTGATTTTAATGATATTAAAGGGACGATCGTCGGCTTTTGGACGCCGCAATATGCCAACGGAATCGCAGTTTCCGGCTTCCATCTTCACTTTATTGATGAAGACCGCAATGTCGGCGGACACGTTTTCGATTATGAAATCGAAGAATGCACGGTACAAATTTCTCAAAAACTTAATATGAATCTCAGATTGCCGAATACGCAAGATTTCTTTAAAGCGGATCTCAATAAACATGATCTTGCAGCCGGAATTGAAGCGGCCGAAGGCAATCCCGAGTAAATGAAAAAGCCCCCTCTTTAAAAAGGGGGCTTTTTCTTCTTTAAAAATTCGGTTGCGAAAAAGTCCGGAATCCGGCGGGCCGTTTAGCTTATGCTTTCATTCCGGCAATCAAAACCGCTTTCAGACAAAAAGACACCGGATGCCCGTTTTCATCGTGGACGATGTTAAACATGTCACGGCAAGACTGGGACGGTTCTGACAAATGGGCATGGATGGCTGCCTTTCTTTGTTCAGGCACGGCGCCTCTTCGAAGCCAGCTCTCGTAATCGATCGGAAGATTCCATCTCTCCAGGACGGCAAAATCGAGTCCGTTCTCTTCAAACAGCTTCTGCCATTCGTTCTCTGAATATTCCCTTACGTGTGACGGGTCTCTCAATTGATTGAGCCAATTTATAAATCGGTCTAAAGCTTCGTCCTCCGGCGCACAATGATCGATGAGGAGAAAGGAGCCGCCTTTTTTCAAGACGCGCGCTATTTCCTGGATGGACCGGCTGATCTCCGGAAAATGGTGGGCTGCATACCGGCATGTGACAATATCAAAAGACTCGCTTGCAAAATCCAATTGTGCTGCATCGCCTTGAAGAAAAACCACATTTTCAGCATTTTTCTGTTCGGCAAATTGAGCGGCAGTTTGAACCATTTTTTCTGTAATATCGATTCCTGTGCAATGTTTGACAAAAGGCGAAAAGGCAATGGCCGTATGTCCCGCTCCGGTTCCGATATCAAGCAGGGTTTCACCGCTGGTCAGATTTCGGCAGCTGACCATGGCATCAAGATCTTTTCCCGATGAGAACAGAGGCTCATCGCGATATTGCTCCGGGTTTTTTGAAAATTGCCGTTGCGCGCTAGTTTTCATTTGTATCATCCTCCTATCGGCTATGTATTTATATTAGGGGAGTCGACAGCCATCAGTCTAAGATATAAAATGTATGAAAATGATAGGCGGAAACTATGGGGGTGCGGGAATTGGATATGAGGCTTTTTGAATACGCGGCAGAGATTTTCAAAAAAGGCAGTTTTACAAAGGCAGCTGCCAGCCTGCATATCGCTCAGCCTTCACTGAGCCAGCAAATAAAAAAGCTGGAAAGCGAGCTTGGCTTTCCGCTGTTTTACAGAAACAGAGAGGGGGTCTCGCCGACTCCTCAAGGGATGCGCTTCATCCGAAAAGCACAGGATATTTTGCGGTCAAGAGATGAACTGCTGTGTGAAATGCGCGATCAGCTCGAGGAAATAGGGACGGAATTATCGATCGGCGTTCCCGCTGTCACGGGAGGATATCTTCTTCCGCCGCTCCTGAAAGCCTTTCTGAAAAAGCATCTGAACGTACAGGTTCAGCTGATAGAAGATTCGCCGGCGGCATTGGAAAACATGACGGAAAACGGAGCGGTGGATCTGTCGATTCTCCCTTTGCCGATTGAAAATGACAGGCTCGCGATCCGGCCGATACTGAACGAGCCGCTTTTTTTGGCGATTCCAAATGAAAGGGAGAGCTGGATGACCGGCCAATTGCGGAAGCTCATTGATTCGGTCCGGTCGAATCCCGAAAATTCCCCTCTTGCTTTGAAAACTGTCGAGGATGTGCCGTTTATTTTATTAAAAGAAGGCTACGGCTTCCGTAGAATGGTACTCGATTTATGTGCGGAGGAAGGGTTTCAACCGAAAGTGACCTTCAAAACAAGCAGCATTGAAACCGCCCAATCTCTCGTTGAACACGGAATGGGGGTCACGGTCGTGCCCCGGATGGTCATGCGAAAAGAGTCTGACAGAATCGTCTATGTTCCTTTACAATCCGATCCGTCCCGGACGCTTGTGTTTGCTTATTCGGAAACATGCTATTTGAGCCGGGCGGCAAAAGCGTTTATGGAGATGGCCAAAAAAAATCAGACCTCCATGTATGAAGAGGTCTGATTTTGTCGTTACTTTTTCGTTTCCAGTTTGAGCGGTGCGGGTATCGTTTTTTCAACTTTTTTACCGTTCAAAATATCGCGGGCCGCTTGTACGGCGAGCTTGCCGATCAATTCAGGCTGCTGGGCGATCGTGGCCGACATGTCTCCGGCCTTAACCGCTTTAACCGCATCTTCATTGCCGTCGAAGCCGACGACAAGAATCTCTTTCCCTGAGCTTCTGATCGCTTCAATCGCGCCGAGCGCCATTTCGTCATTATGGGCGAAAACCGCTTGAATATCAGGATTTCCTTGAAGAAGGTTCTCCATGACGTTCAACCCTTTTGTCCGGTCAAAGTCGGCTGTTTGCTTGGCGATCACATTCAGCTTGTCGTCAGCGGTCTTATGAAATCCTGAGCCCCGTTCCCTTGTTGCCGATGCGCCGGGGACGCCTTCAAGTTCAACCACTTTTGCGCCTTTGCCGAGCTGCTGTACGATAAAGTCCGCTGCCATTTGCCCGCCTTTTACGTTATCTGAAGCGACGAGCGTTTCTACTTTTCCGTTTTCGGCGGAGCGGTCAAGGGTGACGACCGGAATGCCAAGCGAATTGGCCGATTGGACTGCCGTTGAGATGGCGGAGGAGTCGGCCGGATTGATCAATAAAGCGTCAACGCCTTGCTGCAGAAGATCTTCGACATCATTCGTCTGCTTTGCTGAATCATCCTGTGCATCGACGACAATCACTTCAATCCCTTGTTTTTTGGCTTCTTTGACAACTCCGTTTTTTAATGAAACGAAAAACGGGTTTTTCAAAGTCGAGACAGATAAACCGATTTTGATATCCGTTCCTTTTTCTTTATTTGGCTTTGCCCATTCCGGCGGCTCCAGCGAGCAGGCGGACAGAAACAGAAGCGCCAATGCGGTGAAAACCGTTAATGTTTTTTTCATCAGTATAGCCCTCCTTAAGCGGATTTCTTGCGGTCCAGCAGGACTGCGATCAAAATGACGACACCTTTGACGACCATTTGGAAAAAGGAAGAGACGCCAAGCAGGTTCAAGCCGTTGTTCAACGTTCCGATGATCAGAACGCCGATGAGTGTGCCGGCAATTCGTCCTCTTCCTCCGGCAAGGCTTGTACCGCCTAATACAACCGCGGCAATGGCGTCGAGTTCATAGGAAGTGCCTGCCGTCGGCTGGGCTGAGTTTAGCCGTGACGTCAAGATGGCTCCAGCCAACGCGGATAATAGGCCGGCAAGAGAATAAATCATCATTTTGACGCGCGGAACTTTAATGCCCGAGATCAGGGCCGCTTTTTCATTTCCGCCGATTGCATACGTGCGGCGGCCGAAAGGTGTTTTGTGAAGGATCACCCAGAGGATGATAAAGGCGGCCGCCATAGTTATCGCAGGGACGGGGATGCCTAAAAAGTAGCCGCGTCCGAAAAGCTGGAAGCCGTAGTGATTGCCGAGCCCTGTAATCGGATTGCCGTCTGTGTAAACCATCGTCAATCCGCGGAAAATCGTCATTGTCGCAAGTGTTGCGATGAACGGGGCCATTTTGCCCTTCGTGATTAACAGCCCGTTGACCAAGCCGAGCAGGGCTCCGATTAGGCAGCCGATGATGACGGCCAAAACAGGATCGATGCCGCCGGCGATCATGCCGGCGATCAATGCGCTCGACATCGCCAAAATCGCTCCGACGGAAAGGTCGATGCCGCCGGTCAAAATGACAAAGGTCATGCCGAACGCGATCAGCGCATTAATAGCGACTTGTCTTAACAAGTTTAAAATATTTAACGGTTCTAAAAAGCTCGGGTTTAATACTGATACGATGACGACGAGAATTATCAGGCCGAGAAACGGACCGAGCTTTTGCATTACAGAATCGACATTAAGGCTTTTTTTCACAGCCGGTTGAGTTTTCATGTTACCGCCCTCCTGTAGCGAGTGTCATAATTCGTTCTTGCGTGGCATCATTTCTTGATAGCTCACCGCTTAGCGTTCCTTCATGGATCACAAGGACGCGGTCGCTCATCCCGAGAATCTCGGGCAGCTCTGAAGAGACCATGACGATCGCGACGCCGCGGTCTGTCAGCTCGTTCATCAGCTGATAAATCTCCCTTTTCGCGCCGACATCGACGCCTCGCGTCGGCTCATCCAAAATCAGCACTTTAGGACCGATTCCGATCCATTTGGCGATGACCACTTTTTGCTGGTTTCCTCCTGAAAGGTTTCGCGCGTGGGTTTCCGGCGATTCCGTTTTGATCGTCAGCCGCTTGATCAGAAGGTCGACAAATTCCTGCTCGCTTTTTTTGTCGATCCATCCTTTCGGTGAAAAGCTGGCGAGATTCGGAAGGGCGATATTTTCCCTGATGGACGTTTCGAGCACAAGTCCTTCATCCTTGCGGTTCTCAGTAATAAAACCGATTCCTTTTTGAACGGCGTCGCTCGGTTTTTTGAGCGTCGCTTTTTTGCCTTCGATGAAAATGTCTCCCGAATCAAGCGGATCGAGCCCGAAAACCGCCCTCATCAGCTCGGTGCGCCCGGCACCCATCAGTCCTGAAATCCCGACGATTTCACCGGAGCGGACGGTAAAGCTGATATTTTGGAAGACGCCTTTTTTGGATGCCTGCTTGACTTCGAGAACGACGCGTCCCGGATTTGGCTGTCTTTCAGGATAGCGTTCGGTCAGCTCCCGTCCGACCATCTTTTTCACCACTTCATGAAAGTCGGTGTCGGGAATCCGTTTCGTGTCGACTGTTTTTCCGTCGCGCATCACCGTGATCCGGTCGCAAATCGTGAAGATTTCTTCCATGCGGTGGGATATATAGACGATGGAGACACCGTTTTTCTTTAATGCTCTAATGACGCCGAACAGTTTTTCAATTTCTCTTTCTGTCAACGCTGCCGTCGGTTCATCCATGATGATCACTTTCGCGTCTGTCATAAGGGCTTTTGCGATTTCGATCATTTGCTGCTGTCCGACAGAACAGTCTCCGGCTTCTTTTTCAAGAGAAATCGAGACTCCAAGTCTTTCAAGCTGCTCTTTTGCTAGCGCTTTCATTTTCTTGTTATTTAAAAATCCAAGTTTGGAAGAAAGCTCTCTGCCGATAAACAAATTTTCCAAAACGGTCATTTCAGGCCAAATGTTCAGCTCCTGATGGATAAAGGCGATGCCGTTCTGTTCGGCTTTTTTTGGATCTGAAAAATACATTTCTTTTCCGTCGATCTCGATCGTTCCGCTGTCCAGCCTGTGAAGTCCAGTCAACAGATTCATGAGTGTCGACTTTCCGGCGCCGTTTTCTCCCATTAAAGCGTGGACTTCACCTTCCTGAAGTTCGAAAGTAACGCCGGACAGCACCTGGTTTTGGCCAAAAGCTTTATAAATGTCCTTCATTTTAATATGCATGGGCTATCCCTTCTTTCCAGATGTAGAATGTAAACATCTAAAAGATCACTCCCGCGTGCAAGATGCAATTTGCATAAGGTGTTGCTTCCCCTGTGCGAATGACCGCTTTTGCATGGCTCGTCGCTTTTTTGAATGCTTCGTGGGGAATATAGTCAATTTTTTGGTTTGAAAATTCCGCTTTTAAAAATGCGGCTTGATCAGGATTGACGCTTTCTATTTCTTCGGCTGCCGTCACTTTTTCGACGGCCATTTCATCAGCGATGAGCTTTGTGACCTCTTGAAATCCGGGCGTACCCAATGTCAGTGCAAGATCGATTTTGGGGACGCCGGGAGGAACGGGCAGGCCGGCATCCGCGATGACGACGGTGTCGGTATGCCCGAGATCGGCCAGTAGTTTTGCGATATGGCTGTTTAAAATCCCGTGTTTTTTCATGACAATTCACGCTCCACTTCATCGCGTTTCGGCATGCCGCCTTGCGCGCCGAATTTCAAAACCGAGAGGGAAGCCGCCCGGTTCGCAAAGCGCAAGGCAGATTCGATGCTTTGTCCTTCGGAAAGCGCAACGGCCAACCCCGCATTGAAGGTGTCTCCGGCTCCCGTCGTATCAATCGCATTGACAGGGAATGAAGGAACGACCCTTTCTTCCAGACCATTGTGATAGCGGACCCCGTTTTTTCCTTCTGTGATGAACAGCTTCTCCGGATAGCGCTTTAACGCTTCATCCCGGGACATGCCCTGAAACAGTACCGAAGCTTCATGCTCGTTTGGTGTGATGTAGGCCGCATGTTCGACCGTTTCCGGGCAAAGCGGACGGGCTGGTGCCGGATTCAGCAGGAGAGGAATGCCGAGTGAGCTGCACAGTCCGCTGACATAATCGACGGTTTCTTCCGGAATCTCCTGCTGAATCAGAACGATGTCTGCCTGTTTAATCGCAGGCAGCGCTTTTTGAACGTATTCAGGTGTGACATGGTCATTTGCCCCTTTGACGACGATAATACTGTTGTCGCCGTCTGCGAGAACGATATGTGCGGTGCCGCTTTCCTGACCTGTAACCGGTTCCACATAGTCTGTCAAAACACCGTTCGCTTGAAAATTGTCGAGGATGGCTTTTCCGTAATGATCATCGCCGACGCAGCCGATCATATGGACCTCTGCACCAAGCCGGGCCGCAGCGACTGCCTGGTTGGCGCCCTTTCCGCCCGGAACCGTTTTAAAAGATTCGCCAAGCACCGTTTCTCCGGCAGCCGGCCGCTTGGGCGATGTCACGACTAAATCCATCGAAGAGCTGCCAATCACGCATATTTTACTCATTGTCATTCCGCCTTTCTTGTCGTATGTCTTTCAATAAAGGCAACCGGCATCTGCACTGCCGATTGTTCAATATATTCATTTTTCATTAATTTCAGCAGCAGTTTTGCCGCTTCTTTTCCCATTTCATAGGCGGGCTGCCTGATCGTTGATAAAGAGGGGAAAAGCAATTCGCTTTGCGGAATGTCATCAAAGCCGATAATCTGCAGTTCGTCGGGAACTTTGATCTTCCGTTTTAAGGCTTCATGCAAAACGGCTGTCGCCACAATATCATTGCTTGCGATTACGCCGTCTGTTTCCGGATAGGTGGCAAACAGCTCCGCTGCCCGTTTTTGAGCTTCCGGAAATGAAAATGTCTCGGTTTTCATAACATGAAAATCGATATCGGCCCCGCTCAGCATCTCCAGCGCTCCGTTGAAACGGTCTCTTGCAGTCTGAAGGTGGGCCGGTCCTTTAATCAGCGTAATTCGTTTCGCGTTTCTCCTGATCATTTCAGCCGCTGCGATTCTGCCGCCTTCGCGGCTGTCCGCGAATACAGCCGGCGCATTCTCGCCCGTCCGGTCAAGGAAGACGATCGGCATGGACAAGTCTTGATAATTTGGCGCATCCGGATAATTGGTCGCTGAAATGACTCCGACCACATGATTTTGTTTAAACGTCTGCAAATAATCAAGCTCTTTTTCCAAATTTTCATCGCTGTTTCCGAAGATGAGCCGAAAGCCGAGGCGGTGGATTTCATCTTCAACGCCGCGCGCAAGCTGAGGAAAGAACGGGTTTGTGATATCCGGCAGGAGCAGTCCGATCAGTCTGGACTCCCTTTTATAGAGAGACCTGGCTACTTCATTCGGGTGGTAATTCAGTTCTTCCATCGCTTTTAACACGCGTGTCCTCGTGTCTTCATGGACGTATCCCGTCTCATTTAATACCCGGGAAACCGTAGCGACAGATACTTTTGCAGCAAGTGCGACGTCTTTAATCGTAGCCAAAAAGACTTCTCCTTTCTATTTGTGTAACCGTTTACATAAAGATTATCATGATCCTTTTAAAATCTCAATAAAAAAAGGTCCGGCACTGAAATTTTTAGCCGGGTTGGGATATAGAGACATATACAGTTGTGTTGAATAGAAAATAACCTTCATTCGGCATAAATTGGCGAATACAGTAACAATGAGAATAGTAAGAAAAATTAAAAATGTTAAAGTTTGATGAATTATCGTTGAAAAAAATTAATGGCTTTTTAAATCTTAGGATTTTAACCTAAAATCTGAAGAAACAAGGTGAATCGAACGGCTCACAAAAAATTTGGATTTGTTAATGAATCCCGCTTTATGCTAATAAAGATTTTCATTTTTTAATAGGTAATCTGATTGTCATAGGACGTATTTGTTTTGAAGAGGGCACATTGGTGACTTTTTAACCTGTTGGAAAAGAGCGAAAATACAAAAATAAAAGGGATATCCCGTTTGACAGCCCGTTTCTAGGGGATTTCATCCGGGGGAAAAAGAGACCCTGAATTCATCCTTCAATCTTTCATCAGAAATAGGGAGAAAAGTACAAAAATCATAATGTCGAAGTTTGAAAGCGCATACTTAAAACGCTGACAAAAAACTGATAGGAATTAAGAACTTTCGATTGCCAAAAATATCAATAAAAAGATAGGCATTATTGACTCGGACGAGGTGATCTTTGTCACGGAAAATTTCGTCGTCTTCTGTTACATAATGCCGATTGTGATTTCATAGTGAACCTATATACTGATGAATGAATTTACATATCAGATTCCAAGAAGGAGATGTAGACAAACAATGTGGGTAATGCTATTAGCCTGTGTGATCGTTGTTGGGATCGGCATTTATGAAAAAAGGCGCCACCAGCAAAACATCGATGCGCTGCCTGTCCGAGTGAACATCAACGGGATACGCGGAAAGTCCACGGTGACAAGATTAACAACAGGGATATTAATCGAGGCAGGCTACAAAACAGTAGGAAAAACAACCGGGACAGACGCAAGGATGATTTATTGGGACACACCGGAAGAGAAACCGATCAAAAGGAAACCTCAAGGTCCGAATATCGGAGAACAGAAAGAGGTTATGAAAGAAACGGTGGAAAGAGGGGCCAATGCGATTGTCAGTGAGTGTATGGCCGTTAACCCTGATTACCAAATCATCTTTCAGGAAGAATTGCTTCAGGCTAATATCGGCGTGATCGTGAACGTGCTGGAAGATCACATGGATGTGATGGGACCGACTTTGGATGAAATTGCAGAAGCTTTTACAGCAACCATTCCTTATAATGGACATTTAGTTATCACTGATAGTGAGTATACCGATTTCTTTAAGCAGATTGCAAAAGAAAGGAATACAAAAGTCATCGTCGCAGACAATTCTAAAATAACAGATGAATACCTCAGACAGTTTGAGTACATGGTATTCCCTGATAATGCGTCTCTTGCGCTCGGTGTGGCTCAAGCGTTGGGCATTGACGAAGAAACCGCTTTTAAAGGCATGCTGAATGCGCCGCCTGATCCGGGAGCCATGAGAATTCTGCCGCTGATGAACGCCAAAAATCCCGGACATTTCGTCAACGGTTTTGCGGCCAATGACGCAGCTTCCACTTTAAACATATGGAAGCGTGTAAAAGAAATAGGCTATCCTACGGATCAGCCGATCGTCATTATGAACTGCCGCGCCGACAGGGTAGACAGAACACAGCAGTTTGCGGATGATGTCCTTCCTTATATTGAAGCAAGTGAACTTGTGCTGATTGGAGAAACAACAGAGCCGATCGTCAAAGCATATGAAGCAGGCAAAATTCCTGCGGACAAGCTGTTTGATTTTGAGTACAAATCAACGGAAGAAATCATGTTCATGCTGAAAAACAAGCTTGAGGGCCGCGTCATTTACGGAGTCGGAAATATCCACGGAGCAGCGGAGCCTCTCATTGAAAAAATACAAGATTACAAGATTAAGCAGCTCGTTAGCTAGGAGGAAGAAAACACAATGTTTGGATCAGATTTATATATCGCCCTCATTTTAGGAGTCTTACTCAGTTTGATTTTTGCAGAGAAAACGGGAATTGTACCAGCCGGCCTCGTCGTACCGGGTTATTTGGGACTTGTGTTCAATCAGCCGATTTTCATGTTACTCGTTCTTTTTGTCAGTTTGCTGACGTATGTCATCGTGAAATTCGGACTTTCCAAAATTATGATTCTATACGGACGCAGAAAATTCGCAGCGATGTTGATAACGGGAATTCTTTTGAAAATCGGTTTTGATTTTATATATCCGGTGATGCCGTTTGAGATTGCCGAATTCAGGGGAATCGGAATTATTGTGCCGGGGCTGATCGCGAATACCATTCAAAGACAGGGATTAACGATTACGCTTGGAAGTACGCTTTTATTGAGCGGAGCAACATTCGTCATTATGTATGCTTACTATCTAATCTAAAGTTAGGTGTGTCAAATCGATGAAAAAACAACTGAACTTTCAGGAAAAACTGCTGAAGCTGACGAAGCAGGAGAAAAAGAAAACAAACAAGCACGTCTTTATCGTATTGCCCGTTATTTTCTGTTTAATGTTTGTCTTTACTTGGGTCGGAAGCGCCAAAACTCCTTCGCAAATGGACAAAAAAGAAGATGCCAAGCTTACAGCTACTTTTGTGGGCGATATCATGATGGGAAGAAACGTAGAAAAAGTGACAAACTTGCACGGTTCGGAAAGTGTCTTCAAAAATGTGAAGCCATACTTTAATGTGTCAGATTTTATCACAGGAAACTTTGAAAACCCTGTAACAAATGCAAAGGACTATCAAGAGGCAGAAAAGAACATCCATCTGCAAACGAATCAAGAATCAGTCGAAACATTGAAAAAGCTGAACTTCAGCGTACTGAACTTTGCCAACAACCATGCGATGGACTACGGGGAAGACGGTTTGAAGGATACACTGAATAAATTCTCAAATGAGGACTTGGAGCTTGTCGGAGCAGGGAATAATCTCAAAGACGCGAAACAGCACGTATCCTATCAGGATGTGAACGGTGTTAAAATCGCAACGCTCGGTTTTACAGACGTCTACACGAAGAACTTTACAGCCAAAAAGAACAGAGGCGGAGTGCTGCCGCTCAGCCCGAAAATCTTTATTCCAATGATCGCGGAAGCATCCAAAAAGGCGGATCTTGTCCTTGTTCATGTGCACTGGGGACAAGAATATGACAATGAACCGAACGACAGACAGAAGGATCTGGCCAAAGCGATTGCGGATGCCGGAGCAGATGTCATCATCGGCGCTCACCCCCATGTTCTCGAACCGATTGAAGTGTATAACGGCACTGTGATTTTCTACAGCCTCGGTAACTTTGTGTTTGATCAGGGCTGGTCAAGAACACGGGACAGCGCGCTTGTACAATACCATTTAATGAATGACGGCAAAGGGCGCTTTGAGGTAACACCTCTCAACATTCGTGAAGCAACGCCGACGCCTTTAGGCAAAAGCGATTTCTTAAAACGAAAAGCGATCTTCCGTCAATTGACAAAAGGAACAAACCTTGACTGGAAAGAAGAGAACGGAAAATTGACGTTTGAAGTCGATCATGCGGACAAACTGAAAAATAACAAAAACGGAGTGGTGAACAAATGAAATTTGTCAGAGCCATTTGGCCGTTCGTAGGTTTAGTGTTGATCATTGCATTCATGTCTGCTTTCAAGTATTCTGATGAATTGTCAAACGATGAAAAAGCTAAAATCTCAACGGAAATCCAAAAAGTGAATCAGCAGGATCAAACAACGGAAAACCAACAATAACAGTGCAGAAAAGAGAGTGCCGCCGGCACTCTCTTTTTGCGTGTGCTGATTCCGGTTATAAAAGACCTGTGAAAAGCGGCTGGGAAACACGACAATTTTCTTAATCGGTCAGTGTATAAAGTTTTATAGAAAATCAGGAGAATATATACATGGTTTTGGGGTTCGTGTTTATTGTATTCTTTTGAAGGGAATAAAAACTGACAAATTTCGACTAAGCTTCAAACATGCATCACCTGACCAATTCGGAATGGGAACTGCAACTCATGTTCATGACCTCTTTAGAATATTTCCCTTCATCCATTTAATCCGCGCTTAGGTGAAAAAGCTGATCATGCTGTGCTGCGCGTTTCTTCTCGTATGACGCTGCTGTACACGCAAAAAAAGTCCTTCAAATATCTCAATTGAATGACGATGAAAGAGGAAAGAAGAGGAGGAACAGAACAATTGATAAAAAAAGCGGCAAACAAAAAGTTGGTTTTGTTTTGTGGAATTGCGGTGTTTTTGATGTCTTTATTTTTAACGAATCACAATGACGTATACGCCGATACGATCGGCGAGAAAATAGCAGAAACCGCCAGACATCTTGAGGGTGCGAAATACAGCTACGGCGGAGAGAAGCCGAAAACGGGGTTTGACTCGTCAGGCTTTGTACAATATGTGTTTCAATCGCTCGATATTACGCTCCCGAGAACGGTAAAGGAGCAATCGACCCTTGGAAGCAGCGTCAGCCGTCAGCAGCTCGAAAAGGGGGATCTTGTCTTTTTCAAGAATGCCGAGCTGGAATCGGACGGACCGACTCATGTCGCCATCTACATGGGAAATGATCAAATCATCCACAGCACAAAATCAAACGGAGTTGTCGTGACAAAGCTCGAAGGCAGTTCTTACTGGAGCTCGGTGTATCTTAAAGCGAAAAGGATCACAAAAGAGCCTAAGATTTCTATGGACCCGGTCGTTCAAAAAGCGAAGAGCTATGTCGGTGTTCCATATGTATTTGGAGGAAACTCTCCGGATCTCGGGTTTGACTGTTCAGGACTGACCCAATACGTTTTCAGAGAGGTGCTCGGTGTTTATTTGCCAAGATCGGCGGAACAGCAATGGGCGGTCGGTCAAAAGGTGAAGCTTGAAGATATCCGGCCGGGTGATGTTTTGTTTTTCAGCAATACGTACAAACCGGGAATATCCCATAACGCCATCTATGCCGGGGGCGGCCGGTTTATCCATGCGAGCCGTTCAAATAAAGTGACGATCTCTTACTTGTCGGCTTCCTACTGGCAGAAGAAGTTCACAGGAGTCAGACGTTTTGACAACATGTCCCTGCCGAAAAATCCGATTGTATCTGAAGCGATCAGGCATATCGGCGAAGTCGGTTATCAAAAAGGCGGCACATCGCCTAAAGAAGGCTTTGATACGGCGGGTTTTATCCAATATGTCTATAAAACGGCGGCAGGAGTGGAACTTCCGCGGTACGCTGATAAACAATACAGTACAGGTAAGAAAATCACAAAAAAGGAGCTGGAGCCTGGAGACATCGTGTTCTTTAAAGGAACCACTGTTCTGAATCCCGCCATCTATATCGGAAATGGCCAGGTCGTTCTTGTCACCTTGTCTGCCGGTGTGACGACAGCAGATATGGAGACGAGCGCCTATTGGAAAGAGAAATACGCCGGAAGCGTCAGAATTAAGTAGCAGAAAACCGCTCGAGTCATCTTCGAGCGGTTTTCTAATTATTGATATTCATTTTCCAGCAGTTTATTAATGAAGTAAGCGACGCCGTTTTCGTCATTGCTTTTCGTGATAAACGTGCTGATATGCTTCAGCTCATCGATTGCATTGCCCATCGCGATCCGATGGCCGGCTTCCTCAAACATTGACAGGTCGTTCGGGCTGTCGCCGATCGCGTAGATGTCTTTTTTCTCGATTCCATAGTGGCGGGCCAGTTCTTTTAAAGCGCGGCCTTTGCCGGATTCATCAGGCAGAATTTCGATGATATGTCTTCCGGAAGATGTGAGTCCCAATTTTGGAAAGGCTGCAAGGTCTTCTTTTGCTTTTTTCAGTTTTTCCATATCAAATGAGAAGCACAACAGCTTATAAATATGTTCGTCTTCGTTAAAAACCTCGCGAATGTCGGGGACGGGTTTGATGCCGAATTGTTTAAACTGAGTCAGTGCGCCCTGCCAAAGCGTATCCCTGTCTTCATCAGGGTTGGCGCTTGTGACGATATCGAGCTCTGCTTCAAGCTTCTGCTCTCCGTCATAAGGAGAAAGCAGCGCATCGTCCGTATAAACCTCAAAATAGATTTGATGATCTGTTAAGTATTGAGCGGCCTTTTTTCCCGCTTCCTTGTCCATTAACGTTCTGCTTAGGAGTTTATAGTTGAAATCGTGAACCGTTCCCCCGTTTGCGGCGATAATCGGAATATCCAAATCGTTCAGAAGCGCTTTGACGTCAAATGTGGCCCGTCCCGTGCAAATGGTTACGATGCAGTCTGAGATGAGCGCCTTTTTGATAGCGGCCCGGTTTTCTGCGGATATTTGGCTTTCGGTATTTAAAAGAGTCCCGTCTAAATCGATCGCAATTAACCTCATTATGTAAAGATAACCTCCTGTAAGAGCAGTTTGCCGTTTTTCGGGAGGCGAAAAACAGCTCTCTTCGGCAGTATTCCCTAAAAGGACATGTTATGTAAAAGGCTAAACCTAAATTTAGATTTTTTCAATAGTAAATCTTGAGTTTCATTAAAGAGAAAAAGGATGAATCATCTTCATCCTTTTTCTAATTATACATCCAGCTGTTGTTTTAATTCCTGCTTGATTTCGTTGAGATTTTCCTGGTCAAGCTGGAAATAGTAGACTTTGCCCGGTTGATAATCGCTCCCTTTCACTTGAAGGGTATCGATCGTTTGAATGGACGTCATAAACGGGATAAGTCCGATAGCATCATTCAGCGACAAGTTCATTGATACGTTCTTTCCGACTGTATCAAGGATATCGTCGTAAGCCGGAATGGCAGTAAGCGATTTGGATTTGTTGATAATCGATTTGATGACTTCCATCTGGCGATCGCCGCGCTTCAAATCCGTATCGGCTTTTCTCGTTCTTACATAAGCAAGGGCCTCTTCTCCGTTTAGCGTTTGCTCACCTGTTTGGAGATTGACTTTGCCTTTCGTATCCTTTTTAATCTGCCGGACAATATAGTCTTCTTTGATTGTGATCGGTACACCGCCGAGCTCGTCAACTACTTCTTTGAAAGCTGAAAAATTGGCTTCCATGACGTAATCAACCGGAATGTCGAGCAGGTTTTCGACGGTTTCTGTACTGAGGTCGCGCCCGCCTAATGAGTGGGCATGCGTGATTTTATCAAAGCCGCGTCCAGGGATGTTAACATAGGAATCCCGCGGGATGCTTAATAGTTTCACTGATTTGTTTTTTCTGTTGAACGTGGCGAGAACCATCGCATCGCTTCGTTCTTTGTCCATGCTTTGTCCGGGACGGGCGTCAATCCCCATCAACAGGATGGAGAAGTTATCTTTTTTAGGATTGAACTCTTTAATCCGCTTGACGGACTGTTCTCCTCTGGAAAGGGTGACTTGCGCATCTTTGGAGGCGTTCGCCACTTTGTAGTACGCATAGCCGCCTGCGGCTGCTGTCGCCGTCAGGATTAAAGCAATGAAAAACAATGAGTATTTCACCCATTTTCTTAGTCTCTTTTTCTTCGTTCGTTGCGATCGTAGCATGTATAAGCTCCTCTTTTATTTATATTAAAACGTACAATTGTTGAATAAGTCTAAATTTTAATAAAAAAATGGTTTCCCAATCTTGGATTTTACAAGATATTTGCTGTTTTGCATATGGGGATTCTCTGGAAATTCCGCGGGATCTGATCATTTTGCCGCCTTAAATAAGACGATGAAACAGATAAAATGTTTCATATTTTTAAATTCCTTTTAATGGTACTCCGAGTTTCTTAGGTTTGAAGAAAGCGAGACAAGGTTAAAGATTATAAAAGACAAGCCTTGTTAGGAGGATATACTGATGAAGGGAAAAAGATCGAATGCCTGGCTTTATTTTTTTGGAGCCTTGGGCGGTGTGCTCTACGGTTATGATACGGGCGTCATTTCCGGGGCGATTTTATTTATGAAAGATGAGCTTGGGCTCAATGCCTTTACAGAAGGGCTGGTTGTCAGCGCAATTTTAATCGGGGCTATTTTCGGATCGGGTTTGTCCGGCAGGCTGACAGACCGCTTCGGGAGAAGAAGGGCGATTATGTCAGCGGCTGTGCTGTATTGCATTGGGGGGATCGGAACGGCCCTGGCGCCAAGCACGGAATATATGGTGGTTTTCAGGATCGTGCTCGGCCTTGCGGTTGGCTGTTCAACGACCATTGTTCCTTTGTACCTTTCAGAGCTTGCGCCGAAGGAATCTAGGGGCGCGCTTTCTTCATTAAATCAGCTGATGATTACGATCGGGATTCTGGTCTCTTATTTGATCAATTATGCATTTAGTGATGCAGGTGCATGGCGCTGGATGCTGGGCTTGGCTCTTATTCCGTCAATCGGCCTTTTAATCGGTATCTTTTTCATGCCGGAAAGCCCGCGCTGGCTCTTAACAAAAGGAAAAGAAGAGAAAGCGCGACGGGTTTTGTCCAAGATGAGGGGAGGAAAGCAGGTCGATCAGGAAATCAAAGAAATTAAGGAAGCGGAAAAGCAGGAGCAGGGGGGCTTGAAAGAGCTGCTGGAACCGTGGGTGCGCCCGGCGTTAATCGCAGGGGTCGGACTGGCGTTTCTCCAGCAATTTATTGGAACCAACACGATTATTTACTATGCCCCAAAAACGTTTACGAATGTCGGATTTGAAGATTCGGCGGCCATTTTGGGGACAGTCGGCATCGGTATGATCAATGTTCTGATGACGCTTGTGGCGATCCGCTTTATTGACAGGATTGGCCGGAAGCCGCTTTTATTATTTGGAAATGCCGGCATGGTCATCAGTTTAATCGTGCTTTCTTTCACCAATATCTTTTTTGGCAATACGACTGGTGCGGCATGGACGACTGTCATCTGTTTAGGTGTATTCATTGTCGTATTTGCCGTCAGCTGGGGACCGATCGTCTGGGTGGTGCTGCCTGAGCTGTTCCCCCTTCATGTCAGAGGGGTGGGAACCGGAGTATCGACTTTAATGCTTCATGCAGGGAACTTAATTGTGACATTAAGTTTTCCGGTCCTCATGGAAGCGATGGGCATCAGTTACCTGTTCTTGTGCTATGCGGCCATCGGAATCGCGGCCTTCCTGTTCGTTTTCTTTAAAGTAACAGAAACAAAAGGCAAAAGCCTTGAAGAAATCGAGCAGGATTTACGGGACAGGCACGGCGGAATCACGGGAACTGACACGCAGCCGGTTGAACGATAGGCAAAAGGATGGGCATGGCCTCATCCTTTTTTGTGTGAGGAGGCCAGCCAAGCCAATCATGGCTGATCTCTGTTTTCTCCGTCTTCTGGCTGCGAATCGTCATTGCGCGGCAGATTACCCGTTCTGATCGCCCGAAACACGAGAAAGAAAATAACGAAAACAACCAGCCCTCCGACTAGTATTTGCAGCAGCATCCCAACACCTCCGTTTTCTTCTATGTATGAATCATGACCGCTCTGCATGACGGTTAATGAAACGTTTGTTTAAAAAACTGAATAAGAACCCGGGTTTATCTCACACTAAAGTCAACTGAACGATAATGGAGTGTGACGATTTGAAAGCTGTAACGTTTCAAGGGCCTCAGCATGTTAAAGTCAGCCAGGTGGAGGACGCCAAAATAGAAAGAAGCGATGATATCGTTGTCAGAATTACTTCTACGGCGATTTGCGGATCAGACCTCCATCTTTATCAAGGGAATTTTCCTCTTCCGAAAGGCTTCCAGCTCGGCCATGAACCGATGGGAATTGTAGAAGAAACAGGACCTGATGTAACAAAAGTGAAAAAAGGGGACCGGGTCGTCATCCCGTTTACCGTTGCATGCGGACATTGCTTTTATTGCGAAAACAAGCTGGAAAGCCAGTGTGATAATGCCAATCCCCATTATGATTCAGGCGGATATTTCGGCTACTCGGAAAAGTTCGGAAACCACCCTGGCGGACAGGCCGAATATTTAAAAGTGCCGTTTGGCAACTTCACGCCGTTTGTCATCCCTGAATCATGCGAGATGGAGGACGAGTCGCTCCTGTTTTTATCAGATGTCCTGCCAACCGCGTATTGGAGCGTGCTTCACGCTGGCGTTAAAAAGGGAGACACCGTCATTGTTCTCGGCTGCGGACCGGTCGGATTAATGGCGCAGAAGTTTGCCTGGATGGAAGGGGCGAAGCGGGTCATTGCAGTAGACTACTTGGACTACCGCCTAAGGCAGGCTGAAGCGTTAAACCGCGTCGAAGTATTTGACTTTACAAAATATCCTGACATGGGCGAGCATTTAAAGGAGATTACAAAAGGCGGGGCGGATGTCGTGATCGACTGCGTGGGGATGGACGGCAAAAAATCTCCGCTTGAGTATCTGGAGCAAAAACTGAAGCTTCAGGGCGGCACGCTCGGACCGATTCAAATTTCTACAAAGGCGGTCAGAAAGTGCGGGACCGTACAGATTACAGGGGTATATGGAAGCAATTATAATATGTTTCCGCTCGGCGCGTTCTTTTCCAGAAATGTTACACTAAAAATGGGGCAGGCCCCGGTTATCCATTTGATGCCTGAGATTTACAAGAAGATTGAAGAGAATCAATTTGATCCGAAGGAAATCATTACGCATCAGCTTCCGCTTGAAGAAGCCGGCCGTGCTTACCAATTGTTCAACGGCCATGAAGATGATTGCATTAAAGTGATTTTGAAGCCATAGCGATGATAAAGGCTGCCGAGCTACCGGCAGCCTTTGCGTGCATTATCTTGCCAGCCATCCGCCATCGACCGCCAGCACATGTCCATTCACATAATCGGATGCCGGCGCCGAAAGGAATACGGCGGCTCCGGCAATGTCATCCGGCTGACCCCAGCGCTCGGCCGGAATCCGTTTTAAGATTTCGGCATTGCGGTTTTGGTCCTCGCGGATCTGCTTTGTATTGTTCGTTGCGATATAGCCCGGCGCAATTGCATTGACCTGGACATTGTGCGCCGCCCATTCATTGGCAAAAGACTTCGTCAATCCGGCTATTGCATGCTTGCTTGCCGTATATGCAGGGACGAGAATGCCTCCTTGAAATGAAAGAAGCGAGGCAATATTGATGATTTTCCCCTGCTTTCGCTCAATCATCTGCCGGCCGACAGCCTGCGTCAGCAAAAATAAGCTGTTCAAATTGACATTGATCACCGCTTCCCAGTTCTCGCGGGAAAAATCAGCCGCTTTTTCTCTGCGGATCGTCCCGGCATTATTGACGAGAATATCAATTTGATGACGGTCAAGCACCTCTTTTGCAAAGGTTTCAACCTCGTCAAGGCTGCCCATATCAAGCTGATAAGACGTAAACGTTCTGCCGGTTTCTTCGATCAGCCGCTTTGTTTCATCAAGCCCGCTCGTATGTGAAGTGCCGATGATATCCGCTCCCGCTTTTGCTAGCGCTTCGGCAATTCCTTTGCCGATTCCAGTTCCCGGGCCTGTGACAAGCGCGGTTTTGCCTTCAAGTGAAAAATACGATTCAAGATATCCCATCTCACGTTCACGCCCTTACCGTATGACATTCATCGGGACAGCATCCATGTCCTTAAATGTGTAGTTTTCTCCGGCCATCGCCCATATAAAGCAGTAGTTGGATGTGCCGGAGCCCGAGTGGACAGACCACGCGGGTGAAATGACTGCCTGTTCGTTGCCGACGACGAGATGCCTTGTCTCCGTCGGTTCGCCCATGAAATGAAACACCTTTGCATCTTCAGCAAGGTCAAGATACAGATAAGCTTCCATCCGCCGGTCATGAACATGCGCCGGCATCGTGTTCCATGTGTTATTGGGTTCAAGAAATGTAATGCCCATCATCAGCTGGCAGCTTTGAATGCCGTCTGCATGAATCACTTTGTATAGATTGCGGACATTTGAAGAGGCTTCTTCTCCTAAATGATCGTATGGAAGCTCTGAAAGCGAAGCTTTTTGCACCGGATACTTTTGGTGTGCGGTCGCTGAGATGAAATAAAATTTGGCTCCGCCTTCATTCAAGCTTGAGAAAGAAACGTCTTTATTTCCCAGGCCGATATACAGAAAATCTTTGTGCTCCAGTACGTATTCTTCATCACCGACTTTGACCGCACCGGGTTTTCCGACATTTACAATTCCGATTTCGCGCCGTTCCAGAAAATAGTCCGTTTTTAAAAAATCGCCGGCATCGAGCGCGATGGATTCCTTCACTGGAACGGCCCCGCCGATCACGACTCTGTCTTCATGCGAATAAACCATGTTCAGTTTGTTTTCAACAAACAATGACTCTATTAAAAAATGCTCGCGAAGCTCTGCGGTTGTGAATCGTTTCGCTTGTTCAGGATGAACAGAATAACGATTTTCCATACCTTCTCCTCCTTGAATTGGACGTTTTTAGACTGACTTGAATGAAGGGGCCAAAGTTTTTGGTAACGGTTTCAAACATGAATTGTAAAGTAAATAATGGAAATCGTCAACAGTCTTTTCACTTTTTTCTGAATATTGTCAAGGTCAATCTTGAAATATTAAAAAAGACTCTTCCAAATTTTAAATGATGTGATATGCTGATGGTATAAAGTTTTTGAAATCGGTTTCAAATCATAAGGTCATAGGAGTACTTGAATGAGGGATAAGCAAACAGCGAAAGTAACCATCAACGAAGTAGCCGCACATGCAGGTGTATCAAAATCAACGGTTTCCCGTTATATCAACGGGAAGATTGATGCCATCTCACCGAAAAAGGTGAAAAGCATCAAAAAAGCGATCGAGGAGCTTAATTACCGCCCCAGTCAGATGGCACAGGGGCTGAAGGTGAAAAAAAGCAAGGTTATCGGATTTTTGGTCGCCGATATTACAAACCCGTTTTCAGTCGCCACCTTGAGAGGGGTGGAAGAGGTTTGCGATCAGTACGGGTACAGCATCATGGTCTGCAACACGGACAACAGTCCTGAAAAAGAACGGGAGATGCTGCACAAGCTGAACGCGCATTACATTGAAGGGCTGATTATTAATACGACGGGAAGAAATAACGATGTGCTCATGGATTTAATCAGCCAGGATGTGTCGATTGTGCTCGTTGACCGGAAAGTGCCCGGGCTCAAAATCGATGCAGTTACAACGAACAACCGCGAAGTGACAAGTCAAATCGTCAATCTCATGTATGACAAAGGCTATGCCCAGATCGGTCTGTTTACCGAGCCGATTAAAGGGATCAGTCCTAGGGAGGAAAGGGTTTCCGCCTATACAGAAATCGCGCTTAAACGCAATGCCGGCGGCAATCCCCTTGTATATGAGGCAGATGTCAAAGACAAAGAATCTCTTTTGCAGTCCGTCAAAAGCTTTTTAGAAATGAAAGAAGGGAAAAAAGCCATTCTTGGAAACAACGGACTTCTGATGCTGAAAATCATCAGCTGCCTTTATGAGCTTGGCATTTCGATTCCGGAAGACGTCGGAATTGCCGGATTTGATGATACGGAATGGTATAAATTAATCGGTCCGGGCATTACCACCATCGCCCAGCCGTCGCATGAAATGGGCAGAGCCGCCATGGAGCGGATCATCAAACGGATTGAAGGAGATGAAAGTGCACCGCAGACGATTCAGCTTGAGGCAGAGCTTGTTCTCAGACAGTCGCTGTAGAACTCGTCAAATGGAGACACTCATACACCCGACAATTTAGGGGAGAATGTTTTTCTGCAACTTTTTTTGAAACCGGTACCATTCCGAAAGGAGAGTGAAATTATGTCGCTTGATGTGATGACATTCGGAGAATCGATGGCTATGTTTTACGCAAATGAAACAGGCGGACTGCATGAGGCTTCTTCGTTTTCCAAGGCTCTTGCCGGAGCGGAAACAAACGTTGCCGTCGGACTGTCGCGCCTGGGCTTTCGAGTCGGCTGGATGAGCAAGGTTGGCGCCGATTCGCTTGGAACTTTTATTTTAAATGAATTGAAAAAAGAAGGCGTCGACATCTCTGAAGTCAAACGCAGTGCAGACCGGCAGACAGGCATCCTGCTCAAGTCAAAGGTTGAAAGCGGGGACCCTGATGTCACGTATTACCGCAGAGGATCAGCCGCAAGCACGATGAGCATTGATGACTACCCGGCAGAGTATTTCAAAGAAGCCAAACATATGCATGTGACAGGCATACCTCCTGCCCTTTCAAGGGAAATGCGGGGCTTCGCCCGCCACGCCGTTCACCAGATGAAAAAAGATGGAAAGACGATTTCGTTTGACCCGAATCTCCGCTTCCAGCTTTGGCCGGACCAGCAGACAATGGTTCACACGATTCATGAGATCGCCGTGCAAGCAGACTGGTTTCTGCCTGGGATCAATGAAGGAAAACTCCTGACAGGCTGCAATTCTCCCGAGGATATCGCTAAATATTATGTGATGCAGGGGATCAAGGTAATTGTCATCAAGCTTGGAAAAGAGGGGGCTTATTACCGGACACCGGACAAAGAGGGTTATGTGCCGGGTTATCAGGTGGAAAAGGTTGTTGATACCGTTGGTGCTGGTGACGGTTTTGCCGTCGGCATGATCAGCGGTCTATTAGACGGATTGCCGCTTGAAGAAGCAGTTCAGAGGGCAAATGCGATCGGAGCTCTAGCCGTCATGGCTCCGGGTGATATGGACGGTCTGCCGTCAAGGAATCAATTGAAAGCTTTTATGGCCGCAGAGGCAAACAACCAAAAAACAGGAGGTTGACCGTAATGGAAATGTCTATGATCGGAAAAGTGCAGGAGCAGCTGGCCGAGGCCGGGCTGATCGCGGTCGTCCGCGCAGGCGATAAGGAAGCTGCTGAGGAAAGCATTCACAGATTGATCGACAAAGGAATTACTGCGATTGAAATCACATATACGACGCCGGGAGCGTCTGAGCTGATTGAAAAATTTGCAGGAAAAGACGGCCTCCTTGTCGGAGCCGGAACGGTGGTTGAAAGCGAACAGGCGAGGGAAGCCGCGGCAGCGGGGGCAAAATTCATCGTCAGTCCGGGTTTTTCGGAAAAATTGGCTGAGGAAGCCGCCTCATTGCATACATTTTTTATTCCCGGCGTATTAACACCGAGCGAAATTATGGAAGCGGTCTCAAAGGGTTTTCGGGTTCTTAAGCTGTTTCCAGGGGGGACTTCCGGGATTCCTTACATGAAAAACCTCGCCGGCCCCTTTCCGAAGGTTCGTTTCATACCAACCGGAGGGATCCATCCGGGCGATGTGGAGAAATGGCTCGATGCCGGAGCATTGGCAGTTGGAGTGGGAAGCCAGCTGAACAAAGTGTCAGAAGCGGATATCCAGCGTATCTTTCAGCGTCGGATTCGGCAGAATTAAAGCGTGCGCAGCGTGAAAAGACTTCAGGTTTTGCAAGATCGACAGCTTTGCTTTTTCATTAATTTCTAGAATGGGAGAAAAAATGATGAAAATTAAAGCAACGATTGAACGTGTGCCGGGCGGCATGATGATCATTCCGCTCTTTCTGGGCGCAACGCTGAATACGTTTGCTCCGGGAACCGCGGAGTTTTTCGGCGGATTTACAGGCGCCCTGATTACCGGAACGCTGCCGATTTTAGGAGTATTTATCTTTTGCGTTGGTGCAACAATAGATTTTCGTTCTTCAGGATATATTGCGAGGAAGGGACTGACACTTCTGATCGGCAAAGTCGGCATTGCCGCATTATTGGGTTTGATCGCAGCGCAGTTCATTCCAGATGAAGGCATTCAAAGCGGGTTTTTTGCCGGACTGTCAGTGCTTGCTATTGTAGCCGTCATGAATGAAACGAACGGCGGTCTGTATTTGGCGTTAATGAACCACATGGGAAGAAAGGAAGACGCCGGTGCTTTCGCCTTTATCAGCACGGAATCGGGCCCGTTTATGACGATGGTCACTTTCGGTGTGACAGGGCTCGCGGCATTTCCCTGGGAGACGCTGGCTGCAACCGTCATCCCGTTTTTACTCGGCTGCATTCTCGGAAACCTTGACCCTGAATTGCGCGATTTGTTCGGAAAAGTCGTACCGGCGATCATTCCGTTCTTCGCATTTTCACTGGGAAACACGCTTGATTTTAAAATGTTAATCCAATCCGGCCTTTTAGGTATTGTTGTCGGCGTATCAGTCGTCGTTCTCTCGGGTGCTTCTCTATACCTGCTGGACCGCTTTGTCGCAAGAGGAGACGGCGTTGCGGGCGTCGCGGCATCGTCAACGGCCGGGGCTGCGGTAGCCGTGCCGTATGCGCTTGCCGATGCAAACCCCGTGTTTGCGCCGGTGGCTGATTCAGCGACCGCGATCATCGCGACAAGCGTCATTGTCACCTCGCTTCTGACGCCGCTTGCAACCGTCTGGATCGAAAAACGGACAAAACAAAGAAAACCTCCGAAACAAATGACGATCGATTACAAGTCATTTCGCCGCTGACGCACCGGGACATTTTGTCCGGGGCGTTTTTTTATGACCGTTTTGAAATAACGTCACCAAATTGCTAAATTTAACGGGTATCATTTGTGCTAATATCAATATATAGTGTCTTTCGAAAGTTCGGGCACTATATATGCTACTTTTTAGGAGAGATTAGGATGACAACAGGCTTTAAAGAACAGGGATTATTGCAATTGACAGAAACATTTCATGATATCGTCGGGTATGGAGATCACGATATTATGCAGGAAAATGCCAACGTAGACGGCCGCTCTCCGATGGGGCAAATGAGCCGGTTTGCATCCGAGAGTTCCAGACATTATGCGCTCCAGTACTTAATGTCGCCGGAAATCAAGAAAGCAGTCGATGACAACTTGATATATCCGCACGATTTAGACTATATGCCGAGCGGGACAACGACTTGCTGCCAGATCCCTTTGGGCCGGCTGTTAAAAGACGGATTCCATACAGGCCACGGCTCCCTCAGGGAACCGAAGGACATTATGAGCGCATTGTCACTCGCATCCATCATTTTTCAATCGAATCAAAATATGCAGCACGGCGGCCAGTCATTTCCGATGTTCGATTACGATCTGGCGCCTTACGTCCGCAAAACGTACGAAAAGCATCTGGTGAAAATCAAACAATACCCGACAACTTTGACAGAAGAAGAGATAAGGGAAAGAGCGTGGGAAGAAACGGACAACACAACTTACCAAGCGTGCGAAGCCTTTATACATAATGCCAACAGCATGCATTCGCGGGGCGGCGGACAGGTTCCGTTTGTTTCAATTAATTACGGCACGGATACGTCAAGGGAAGGCCGCCTTTTGATCAAAAATATTCTGAAGGCGACAAAAGCAGGTCTCGGCAAGGGGGAGACGCCGATTTTTCCGATTCAGATCTTCAAAATGAAAGAAGGCGTCAACGTCGATCAAACAGACCCTAACTATGACTTGTACCGGCTTGCATTGGAAACGAGCGCTGAAAGGCTGTTTCCGAACTTTAGCTTTATCGATTCGCCCGTGAATAAACCTTTTTATGACGGAACACCGGAAAGCGAAATCGCTTATATGGGATGCAGAACGCGCGTCATGGCCAATATTCATGGGAAAGAAAACAGCATCGGCAGAGGGAATTTGTCATTCACCTCGATCAACATTGTCAAAATAGCGCTGCTCAGCGAAAATGTTGAACAGTTTTTTGCTTTGCTGAACCGCTACATGGAATTAACGATTCAACAGCTGCTTGAACGGTACGCCTTTCAATGCAAAAAAAGAGCAAAAGACTTTAAGTTCCTGTATTCTCAAGGCATCTGGCATGAAAGCGAGAAGCTTGATCCTGAGGACACGCTCGAGGATGTGCTAAAGCACGGAACATTGAGCATCGGATTTATCGGACTGGCTGAAGCTTTGACTGCATTGACAGGAAAACATCACGGAGAAAGCGAAGAGTCGTTTGAACTCGGCAAAAAAATCGTTCAGTCGATGAGAGATAAGGCCGATGAAGCCACAGAAAAACACAAGCTGAACTTTTCTTTGATCGCCACACCGGCAGAAGGACTTTCAGGGAAATTTGTCAAAAAAGATAAATTGGAGTTCGGTTCGATCCACAATGTCACAGACCGGATCTACTATACGAACTCGTTTCACATCCCTGTTCACTATAAGCTGACTGCGGTTGAAAAGATCAGAAAAGAAGCGCCGTTCCATTTGATGTGCAATGGCGGGCATATCAGCTACATTGAGCTGGACGGAGACCCGAAAAAAAACATTAAAGCGATGGACATGATTGTAACCGCCATGCGCCGGTCAGGCATGGGCTACGCCTCGATCAACCATCCTGTCGACCACTGCAAGGCGTGCGGATTTACCGGAATCATCGATAACGAGTGCCCGCAGTGCAAAAATCGAGATGAGGCTTTGATTGAACGGATCAGACGGATTACGGGATATTTAGTCGGAGATATGTCAAAGTGGAATTCGGCGAAAAGACAAGAAGAAAAGGACAGAGTGAAGCACCTATGAAAGTGATGAATATTATCCATGACAGCATCGTAGACGGAGAAGGACTGAGAACAGTCGTGTTTTTAGCGGGCTGCCCGCATATGTGTGAAGGCTGCCATAATAAACAAAGCTGGAATATCAATAACGGATTTGATATGAGTGTAGACGAAGTATTTGAGGAAATTATGAAAAACCCGCTTACAAACGTCACCTATTCAGGAGGAGAGCCGCTTTTGCATGCGAGCGAACTGATCGAACTGTCTGAGAGAATTAAGCAGCAATCCGAAAAAGACATCTGGCTTTACAGCGGCTATACGTACGAACAAATCTTGAAAAATGAAAAGCACAGCGCTTTGCTGGCCTATTGTGATGTCCTGGTAGACGGCCCGTTCGAAATCAAAAAAAGGGACTTGACGCTCCTTTACAGAGGAAGCTCAAATCAGCGCATTATCGAGCTGGCATAATCTGAAACAGAAGCCTCCGGGGCTTCTGTTTCAGCGTGTCGACAAACCCTCGCATTCGTTGTCAGGCCTGCGCGTCGGTGCTCACGAATTCCAACATTCGCTCCGCTCCGATGCTCGGCCTTCCTAGACTGCAAGGGTTTTCAATCACGCTGAAAGGATGACAAAATCCCAAAACAAAAAGCCGTTTTGGGATTTTGTCAACAATCTAAAACAGAAGCCTCTGGGGCTTCTGTTTTTCCTTTCCGGCATTGACTTCTATCGAGATAACGTCATAATAAATATGAAAAGGTTTATATTTTATCATACATGTCTATCAATAAAAGAAAGCGTTTTATTTACATAAGACAATCGTGAATTAAGGGAGGAGATGGCTTCATGACTCAATCACCGATATTTCTGCAGCCTGAGTTTAAAGAGAGGATCTGGGGGGGAGCGGCTTTGCGCGAGACATTCGGCTATGACATTCCCTCTGATTTGACAGGTGAATGCTGGGCCATTTCCGCCCATCCAAACGGGCCGAACATCGTTGCTTCGGGTCCTTACAAAGGAAAAACGCTTGCCGAGCTTTGGGACGAGCACCGCGAATTGTTCGGCGGTGCAGAGGGAGACCGTTTCCCGCTGTTAACGAAAATACTTGATGCCAATCAAGACCTTTCCGTTCAAGTCCACCCCGATGACTACTATGCGGGCGAACACGAAAACGGGGAACTCGGTAAGACGGAATGCTGGTATATCATCGATTGCAAAGAAGGTGCCGAGATCGTTTACGGCCATACGGCGAGAACGCGGACAGAGCTGGTCACCATGATCAACAGCGGTGATTGGGACAACTTGTTAAGGCGGATCAAAATCAAGCCGGGCGATTTTTATTATGTGCCAAGCGGCACGATTCATGCTCTTTGCGAAGGGACGGTCGTTTTGGAGACACAGCAGAGCTCTGATACGACGTACAGGGTATACGATTATGACCGGGCCGATCAAAATGGAGAAAAGCGCGAGCTTCACCTGACACAGGCGATCAATGTCACAACAGTACCGCACGTTGACAGCTATGTTGACGAATCGACAGAAACTCAAAAAGGGATTACCATTAAGACTTTTGTAGAAGCCGAATACTTCTCCGTATACAAATGGGAGATCGACGGTGCCGTTGAGCTGACCCAGGATGCCCCTTTCCTGTTATGCAGTGTGATTGAAGGAGAAGGAAAGCTCACTCAGGGCGGAGAATTATTTCCGATCAGCAAAGGAGCAAATTTTATCCTGCCGGCGGAAACGAATGACTTTACGATAGAAGGAACATGCGAATTAATCGTGTCTCACATATAAAAAGCTTAACGGTCTTCAAAAGAAGGCCGTTAAGCTTTTTTATTGTGAAAAAATAGTCCGGCTCGCCGATAAAAAGAGAAAGCAAGTTTTTGAAATTAGGAGGCTTATAGTCGAGGGGAGTAGAGAATGTGAAAAACATTAGAAAAACCGTTATTTTTGCTGCAATCATTTTGCTCATACATACGGCCGTCCCGGCAATCCCTGCTTTAGCAGCATATACCGATACTTCCGTCTACAAAATCGAAACAACAAAAGAGTTTAATAGCGAAAGCGAGGCGCTCAAAGCAGCCGAACAACTGAAAAAGGAAACGGGATGGAAAGCCGAGGTCAAACCTTCAGGGAAAAACGGCACAACTTACGTTTTGACAACAGGGGGGATAGAAGGGGAGAGCAGAGCAAAAAATCTGCTTTTGCAGTTTGAAAAAGAAACCGGTTTGAAGGCGTCCTATGGTCCGATTGGACAGAAAGAACCGTTTTCCAAAGCGGTATCAAAGGAATTTGCCGGTGAAGCAAAAGCCAAGGAATGGGCGCTCCAATTTGAAAAAGAAACGGGGCTGAAAGCAACCTATACACTTGCAGGGAACAGGGAAGCATACGTGAAGGTTGCCACCGGAGGAATCGAAGGCGAAGACAACACGAAAGCCATCCTCGATCGTTTTCAAAAAGCGACCGGCCTCAAAGCGTCGTACGCACCATACGGAGCGGGACAAGCGATCGTCAAGCTTTATTCAGGAGAAATCGCAGATGAGAGCAAAGCGAAAAGCCTGCTTGTCCAATTTGAAAAAGAAACCGCTCTTAAAGGAACGATAGAAACAGTAAAGAAACAACAGCCCAGATATAAAATTGTGACAGGTGCGATACAAGGCGAAACAAACGCAAAAAATCTGCTGAAGCAGTTTGAAAAAGAGCTCAAGGTCAAAGGGGCATATGAAGCCGCCGGTCAGCCGGCGCAGCTTTACAATGTGAAATCGGGATATTTTAATGACGAAAAGACCGCGAAAAATGCCGCCGGCCAAATTAAAAAGAATACCGGTCTCACCTCAAGCACGGAAAAGGTAAAAGGCACGCGTTTCTGGATCGTCAGCATGAAAAGCGTAGACAGCCAAAACCTTAAAAAAGTCGACGCCTTTTTTAAAAAGAAAACGTGGCGTTATACTGCTGCAAAGGCAGGGAGAAAGCAGACATCTTTCAGAATCGTTTCCGTCCCGGTTTCAGATCAAAAGAAAGCAAACGACGGCATCCGGTTTTTTAAAAACAAAAACATTCAGGCTTCCGCCCAAAACGCCGGCGGTACGACCGTCAATCGCTTCCGGATCGCGTCCGGCGAAACAGCCGTCCAAGCGCGAATCAATAAAGGGCTGGAATTCTTCAAGAAAAACGGTGCGGCGGGAACGTCCGGACCGACGGGAAAAAAAGTGTACAGCCATTATCAGCTGACAACGGAGTCCGTATACGAACAGGACAAAGTGACGAAGGCGCTCAATTTCTTTAAAGAAACAGGCATTCACGCAGAGGCCGTCAAGACCGGCCAGTATTACAGCCGGTACAAACTGAGTTCGGAAGCTCTGATCGGCTCGGAGAAATTACAGCATGCGCTTGAATTTTTCAGCAAGCGGAGTATACCGGGCAAGATTGAACAAACGGGTGAGTACGGCTACAGGCAGTACCGGGTGACGGCAGGTCAGGTCATAAGCAAAGCAGATCTCGACAAGGGACTGAATGTCTTTAAAAAGAACAAAGTCAGCGCAACTTACCAAACAAAGACGGTCAGCCTGTTTCATATCTCAATCAATGAACTATTTACAGGGAAAGACCGTGCGGATGCTGCCGCCAATCGGATTAAAACGAATTACGGCTGGCCGGTGAATGTCATCAAAGTGAAAAACGGCCCGCAAATCACAACGACTGACTACGGAATCACGCTCAGCCAGATGGTCGACAAACAGATGAAAGTCAGCCCGCAAACGGATGCGCCGGCTTATGTTTCATTAAGCTACATCAATACGGCGAACCAAACCGTTACGGCTGATCTGCTGAATATCAGGTCAAGCCCCCTTGTGACAAGCGGGAACATCATCGGACAGCTGCAAAAAGGGGATAAAGTCAATATCATTTCCCAGGAAAACGGCTGGGCAAAAATCAGAATGAATTGGCGTAATGCCAGCAGAGAAGAAGTCGAGAAATATGTCAACCCGCAAAACTTTACACAAGACAGCTCGGCATACTTCCAATTTTTAAAACTCTCGCAAACGGCCGGCTTGAATGCCGCCGAAGTCAATGCAAAAATCCTTTATAATAAAGGGATTTTGACAGGCAAAGGCCAAGCGTTCATCGACGCGGCAAGAGCATACAGCATCAATGAACTGTACCTCATTTCGCACTCGCTCCTTGAGACGGGCAACGGAACTTCCGAGTTGGCAAAAGGAACGATGTTCAACGGCAAAAAGGTTTACAATATGTACGGCGTTGGGGCTTACGACAGCAATCCGCTTTACTACGGTGCAAAATACGCCTATGAACAAGGGTGGTTCACACCTGAGGCAGCCATTATGGGCGGAGCCAAATTCATCGGTGAAAAATACATTCACCACCCGACTTACAAACAGGATACCCTCTATAAAATGAGATGGTCTCCGAACGCCCTTCACCAATATGCGACAGATGTCGGCTGGGCTTATAAGCAGGTGGGGAGAATGTACAGTCTTTATACATTGCTCGATCAATATACGCTGTACTATGATGTGCCGGTTTATCGGTCATCATCATAAAAAGACCGGCCATGTTCCATTAGGAACCGGCCGGTCTTTTTTCATTTGCCGTCATATGCTCGCTTAAAAAGTTCAACAGGCGCATGCTGGCATCGCCTGTTGAATATTGATGCCATTCTTGTGCAAACCTCTTGATCTCTTCCTTTGTGATGGACATTTCTTTGATTTCTTTCAGCAGCATGTCGCTGTCCATGCAGGCTTTGCCGGGAATCACTGCTTCAAAATCATCGATCAGTCCGCGCTTTTCATTATATTCTGCCATATCATACGTGAAAAACAAAATCGGTTTATTTAACAAAGCGTACTCAAAGGCGACTGACGAATAATCGGAAATCAGAATGTCGCATTCCATCAGCAGATCCTTTAGCGGAACGTCTGATACATCTTTGATCAGCCCTTCATGTTCTTCAAAAGTAACCTGTTCCCGCACGGCCGGATGCAGTTTGACCAAAAGCAGAAATTCTCCCTTCAGTTCCCCGGAGAGCTGCTCCTTAGAGAAAGGGAGGCGAACGGACGTCAAACAATAGTCCCGGTATGTCGGCGCATACAGAATAATCTTTTGGTCCGGACGGTCCGCTGTTTGTCTTCCGGCATGAAAATATTCATCAGTTAACGGAACACCCGTCCGCAAAAAACGGTCATCTTTCACGCCGAATGACCGCTTGAAAATATCCGCCATTTTCTCCGAGCCGACGGCGATGTAATCAAAAGAACGATACACCTTTTTAAACCGCTTGATATCGGCGGCGGATCGATACCGGTTTCCGATATCTTCGAGTCCGAACTTTTTCAAAGCGCCGGACGCATGCCAAATTTGAATGCACGTCGTCTGAGGGCGTTTATTCAATACGCTTGTCAGCAGAAAATAATTATCCGTTAACACGAATTTACACTTAAACATCCGGTATACGGCCTTTATGAGATGAATCGGATTTTTCTCGTTGATCACTTGCGATCGAACGGAAGGATATTCATCTGCAAGGGAAACGGCGTGCCTTGTATAAAGGACTTCCATTTCAAACGGCCTGCTGCTGCTGACATACTCATCCAGCAGCGCGCGCGCATTATCCGGAAAGGAAACGAGCAACAAAGCTCTGTCGCGTGCTTTTATCCTTTTGAAAATAAAGCCGGTCAAAGCGAGACCGGCCGAGTAAATCATAACCAATAAAGAACGTATATTCATTCGTTACCCAGACTCTTTTCTACAAATCGATTTTGGATTGCTCTTTGATCTGCTCCGGATAGTAGTGCCGCTGTTTTTGAACTCTTTCCTCTTTCAAAACGGAAAGGACATATTTCGGGATGTTCAGCATCCGCTTCCACCTCGTCGGATTGGTCAGCAGACGGTACATCCATTCAAGATTCAGCTTGATGAACATTTTCGGTGCTCTTTTCACTTTTCCGCTGAACACGTCGAAGCTCCCGCCGATGCCGATCGCAATCGCTTGAGGAAATAAATGCTTATGTTCATAAATAAACTTTTCCTGATGCGGATATCCGAGAGCCACAAAAACCATGTCGGGCTTGGCTGCCGCGATTTGCTTGGCAACTTTGCCTTTGTCTTTGACATAGCCGTGTGAGTACCCGGCCAGCTCAATTCCGGGATACTCGGTTGAAAGCCGATCGGCAACCGCTTGAATAACCTCTTGTTTGGCCCCGTATAAAAAGACTCTTTTCTTTTTGCGGTCAGCCAGGCTCAAGAGGTTAATAAATACATCGTACCCCGCGATCCTCGATTTTAATCTGCTGTTGATCAGCCTTGACGTCAGGACGATGCCGATTCCGTCCGGCAGGATAAAGTCAGCAGATGAAACTGTTTGATAATAATCCTTGTCTTTTGCAGCCGCGTACCCGATCTCAGGGTTTACCGTTGCGATAAATGCCCCCTCATTGCGGTCGATAAAGGATTCTTCAAGATGATTCAAAAATCCGGGCAAATCCCCGTTAACATATGCAAGATGATGAACCGTTTCCGTTTGCAGCATAGTTTTTTTCCTCCTTCCGGTTAAGAAGTGTAAGTATATACGAATGTATGAAAGTCGAAGTTTAAGAGACCAGCCCAAAAATTCAGGAGGTCTAACGTATATTTTAGCATAGATCATTCATAAAAGCTTAACAATATCTTTACAATAGATTAAGATTTTTTACGTCTTATTTAGAAAGGGATCGATTTCTTAGGGGAAAATTTGGAATGCCATTTACCGTAAACAATACTTAACGTTTGATAGGCGATGTGCTATAATGAATGATCAGTAAAGACCTGTGAAATGAATGTAACTTATCGATTGTTTTCTACATGTCAATATAGCTTTTCGCCTTAAGATTAGAAAGGAGAGCGCATGACAATGAAGAAAGTCATCACATATGGAACGTTTGATTTATTGCATTGGGGACATATCAAGTTATTGGAACGGGCAAAACAATTGGGGGATTATCTCGTCGTCGCGATTTCGACTGACGAATTCAATCTTCAAAAGCAGAAAAAAGCATATCATAGCTATGAGCACCGCAAGTTCATTCTTGAAACGATCCGCTACGTAGACGAAGTCATCCCGGAAAAAAACTGGGATCAAAAGGTACAAGATGTGATCGACCATGACATCGATGTTTTTGTCATGGGGGATGACTGGGAAGGAAAATTTGATTTCCTGAAGGATTACTGCGAAGTTGTTTACCTTCCGAGAACTGAAGGGATTTCCACGACGAAGATTAAAGAGGAAATCGCGAACCTTTAATGTAAGCTTAGCTTTATAAAAATTCAAAAAGTACTTCTTAAAAAAGATAAGAAGTGCTTTTTGTTTCGTATACGAGTCATTTTAATATAATAAGTATGAACAGCTTTGCTTTTGAATAAAAAAAGAGGAGTAGACTGATCTTATGGATAGTGCAATTCCGATAGAATTTCAGCTGCGGGAAATAAAAATTAACGATGCTTGCCTCTATTTTGCGTTCGAAAGTTCTGCCTCTCTTGAACATGTCGGTGTTTTGGCAGTTAACCGCAATTCGAAAAAAGAGATGCGTGTAACTTGTAACAAAATAAACGATTCAAAGCAGTTAAAAGCAGTGGAGATATCTTTAGATGATCTATCTAATCTGATGATAGACGAAACGCTCATTGATTTTTATGTGATATATGAAAATAATGAAAAAAATCAATGTAAAAAGAGGATTTACACAGCCTCAAAACCAATAGAGCTGTCTTGGCATCGGGATCGAGCCAATCAGTTCATTTATTTGCCATATACGACCCGTAAAGGCCATTTCGCTCTTGATGTTCTACGAAGAAAAGCAGTGGCGGAGGCGGAAGGCATTAAGTTAAGCTCCGAAGGAAAACTAATGATCCAAGGCTATACTTTTCTGCTAGATGCGGAAGAACGTTCGATGATAAAAAGCAGAAGGCTGGTTTTAAAGGAAATTAGTCAAAAAGATGAGGAAAGGGTTTTTGATTTTCCTTTAAAAGACGTTCAGCGCGGTGATTCAGGTCATGCCGTTGGATTCGAGGCGGAAATTGATTTGAAAAAGCTTTATGAAGAGAACAGGATGCCTGCTTTCTTTCAATTTTTTATAGAATACGTAGGTGAAGATGCTGCAACAGGGGAGGAAATCGTTATAAAAAGCAGGGCATTCAGGCTTAGAGATGATATAGACTGTTTTTCAATTATTGACACAAAAAAAGGACCTGCCCGTTTTCACATCTATCCGCAGAAACGAAAAAGGGGCATGCGCCTAAGAATGAACGACTATACGATCAAAACCCGTGCAGTTTATTTTGCTAAAGGAAAAAGCAAAAGGCTGATGTCAGTCATTCGCAGAGACAAGAATAAAGTAAAGAAAAAGATTTCGGGCATTGTGAAGAGAGCCTACTATTTTACTTTTGGACTGGCCGGCAAACTGCCTGTTAAAAAGAAAACCGTCATTTTTGAAAGCTTTGCCGGCAAGCAGTACAGCTGCAATCCGAGAGCCATTTACGAATATATGAAGGAACATCATCCGGAATACAACTTAATATGGAGTGTAAACCCGAGTTATACAGAGATTTTCGAAGAAAAAAACGTTCCTTATATTCACCGATTCACCCTGAAGTGGCTGTTTGCCATGGCAAGAGCGGAGTATTGGGTTGTAAACAGCCGGCTTCCTTTATGGATTCCTAAACCAAAGCACACGACATATGTGCAGACATGGCACGGGACTCCGCTGAAAAGGCTTGCCGTCGATATGGAAGAAGTGCACATGCCGGGTACCAACACTGAGAAGTACAAGCAAAATTTCACTAAAGAAGCATCGAAGTGGGACTATTTAATATCCCCGAATCGTTATTCAACCGAAATCTTTGCCCGCGCTTTTCAATTTAACAAAACAATGATTGAGTCCGGCTACCCGAGGAATGACTTTCTGTATACAGACAACCGCCCAGAAACGATGAAGGCCATAAAGAGAAAAATGAATATTCCCGAGAATAAAAAGGTCATCTTATATGCACCGACATGGCGGGATAATGAATTTTATGCTAAGGGAAAATACAAATTCCAACTTCAAATGGATCTAGACAAGATGCAAGAAAAGTTTGGGAAAGATTCTGTTATTCTGTTGAGAATGCACTATCTAGTAGCTGAAAGCTTTGATTTTGAACAGTATGAAGGTTTTATATACGATGCCTCAATGTATCCCGACATTAGAGAGCTGTATGTCATCAGTGATATTTTAATTACGGATTACTCGTCTGTATTTTTTGACTATGCAAATTTAAGAAGACCTATCATTTTCTATACTTATGATATCGAAAGTTATAGGGACACTTTAAGAGGATTTTATTTTGATCTTGAAAGAGAAGCACCTGGGACATTGGTCTACAATGAATCCGAGCTTATGGAAGAGATCGAAAGGGTACTTAGGAACCCTCAATTACACAAGAATTACGAGTCATTTTATGAAAAATTTTGTTCGTTTGAAGATGGCAAAGCTTCTGAGCGGGTCGTCAAATCTATATTTTAATCTTCATGAAAAAACAGCCTGAGTTTATACTCAAGCTGTTTTTTGTGTGGAGCTAGGACTGACACACATTTTTATAAAAGGGCTGCGGTGCATGATTGTTATATGATTCATAATCAAAGTGCGATATTCAATACCTTCGGTGATATATTTCTTCATAGCTTCAGTAAGTGCTTCTTCGAGATTTTCAACAAGCACTCCGATAATATTGGGGCGAAATCCTCGTGCTGCTTGTTTTGGGAATAACCATTTGTGTCGTTTTTTTCCTATTATAACAGGCACGCATTCTCTTAGATATTTGTTTGAATAGCAATAACGAATAAAATTTGTTACAATTAATCGGTGCACGAGGTAACAGCTATTATATTAGGCTAAGGAAGATAAATCATGAAAGCATTACTAAGAGTGTTAAAAGAACAGTTTTTATCGCTGCCTTTAATCATCAGGTTGGCGGCATATGAAACAAAATCAAAATATCAAATGAACTATTTGGGCGTGTTATGGCAGTTTTTGAATCCGCTCATTCAGATGCTGGCTTATTGGTTTGTATTTGGGATCGGAATCAGAAAGAGCAGTGAGGTGGTTACGGGCGTCGGTGAAGTGCCTTTCATCATCTGGATGCTTGCCGGTTTGATCCCTTGGTTTTTTATCAGTCCGACGATTCTTGACGGTTCAAACAGTGTATATAAGCGAATCAACATGGTGGCCAAAATGAATTTTCCAATCAGCTCTCTTCCTTCAGTGGCGATTGCGGCTAACCTGTTCAGCTACTTTGTGATGATAGTGGTTTATGTCATTGGGCTGCTTGGGTTTGGGATTTATCCAAATCTTCACTGGCTTGAATATATTTACTATTTGTTTTGCATGATTGTTTTTATGTTCGCTTTCAGTTTGTTTAATTCAACAATCAGTGTACTGGTCAGAGATTATCAGTTCCTGCTGCAATCGGCGACAAGGCTGATGTTTTTCCTGCTGCCGATTTTTTGGGATATTTCTACGCAGCTGGGGGACAAGCATCCGACAATGTTGAGCGTGATTAAGCTGAATCCGCTTTTTTATATTATCGATGGATTCAGAAATAGTTTTTTCGGCGGAGATTGGTTTTTCGAAGATGTAACTTACACGCTGTATTTCTGGGCTTTGACATTATTGATCTTGACTGTAGGTTCTATCCTGCATATGAAATTCAGAGACAAGTTTGTTGACTTTCTTTAATACGTAAGGAGATTGTACGATGAAACTAAAAGTTTCGTTTCGAAATGTTTCAAAGCAGTATCATTTGTATCAAAAACAATCGGACAAGATTAAAGGATTGTTTTTTCCGGCTAAGGATAATGGTTTTTTTGCTGTGCGGAATGTCTCCTTTGACGTGTATGAGGGAGAGACAATCGGTTTTGTAGGGATAAACGGGTCAGGAAAATCGACCATGTCTAACCTGCTGGCTAAAATTATTCCGCCGACCAGCGGTGAAATTGAAATGAACGGCCAGCCGTCGCTGATTGCGATTGCGGCTGGTTTAAATAATCAATTGACGGGCCGGGACAATGTCCGGCTCAAATGTTTGATGATGGGGTTAACCAATAAAGAAATTGATGAAATGTATGACAGCATCGTGGAATTTGCCGAGATTGGCGATTTTATTAATCAGCCGGTTAAAAACTATTCCAGCGGTATGAAATCACGTCTCGGTTTCGCGATTTCAGTGCATATGGATCCTGATATTTTAATTATTGACGAAGCGCTCTCCGTAGGGGACCAAACGTTTTATCAGAAGTGTTTAGACAGAATGAATGAGTTTAAAAAGCAAGGAAAAACCATTTTCTTTGTCAGTCACTCCATCGGCCAGATTGAAAAGATGTGTGATCGCGTCGCTTGGATGCACTACGGCGAGCTTCGCATGTTTGGTGAAACAAAAACGGTTGTCAAAGAGTACAAAGCGTTTATTGATTGGTTTAATAAGCTGTCGAAAAAAGAAAAAGAAACATATAAAAAAGAGCAAACCGAAGAACGGAAGAAAGAAGATCCTGAAGCGTTTGCCCATTCTCGCAAAAAGAAAAAAAAGCCGAAATCACTGGCTAATGCCATTCAAATTGCTATTTTGTCTATCCTGACGGTTTTTACCGCAGGAACAATGTTCTCTAACACCCCGCTTCGTACCATTGTTTCGTTTGGCGCTATTCCGCAAAACGAAGTGAAGAACCATGATGGCGATGCAAAGGACAAGACAGAGGAACGCTTAACTGAAGTCAATAAGCAGGGGTTTATTGTAGATGAAAAAGTGTCTGTTTATAAGGATCAAGCTTTAAAACAGAAGACTGACATTACTCTTCCATTCGGTACCGAGGTGATGGTAGCTTCAAAAGGCAAAAAAACAGCAAAAATAAAGTTTAACAAGCATTCTTATTTTGTAAAACAGAGCGCTATTGCAATAAATATGAAACATGCTGAATTGCATGCTGCGGCCTTTACCCCTTATGTTCCGCAAACGGGAACTTCTACCTATGAATACTTCCTGGACTTCCTGGGAGACAGCAGAACCAGCATTCAATCGAAATTGAAAGGCTATACTGAAGGTAATACGGCTGACGGCAGAAGGACGCTGGATTATGATAATAAAAAAATCAGCTATGTGCTGGAGAATGATAAAGCATCAGAGCTTGTCTTTTATAACATTTCTCCCATTACTCCGACGTCATTGTCTTTAAGAGACAGTGATGTACTGTATGACAGCAGCAAGAATCGTTTTCTTGTGAATACAGCTGATCGGGTCTTTGCAGTTGATAACGAAGAGCATACGCTGACCTTGATATCGAAATAAGAAAAGGCTATTGGATGAATGTCCAATAGCCTTTTTGTTTAGATTTCTTCTTTGTTTAGTAGACCTTCCATTTATGGAAGGAGGTGCTCGTGAAGCTCTTTATCCTGCATCGCAAACTCAAGAGTTGTGGTGATAAAGCCAAGCTTTTCACCAACATCATAACGCTTTGCCTTTAGGCGGCTTCTCAACGAAGTTTTTTACCTGATCACGGCCGCGTTCGCTTGTCAGCGTGTCAGTATTGGCGTAGTGGCGTGTTTCTTCTTCTGGCACTTGCTGAACACCGATAATAGAAGAAAGGTTCTTTCATAATTGGCGCAATTCTGGTGTTTCTGTCTGAACAATATCGTCTCTAAAAACAACCGCAAACGGCTCATCACCGATAAAGTTGCGCGCGAACCATACAGCGTGTCCGAGTCCCTTAGGCTCTTTTTGGCGGATATAGTTAATATCATCCAGGCTAGAAAGCTTTTTTCATTTTTCAGTTTGCCCTTTTTCTAATTTGATTAATGAGTTTCGCTTGTATCGTATTAATTCTACTATAAAAAACATGTGTCATTCGTATAGTTGGATTAGAGCCTCTTAGTAACCTGAAAAGATTTTACTCTACCTTACCACCAAGTTTTTAGGAACACATTTTAACTTTAATATCACAATTCCTTCACGTTTTGACGATGAATTAATATGAGGAAGGCGTACAAAATAAATAACACAGCAGAAAGAAAATCGTTACACTTAAAAACGCAATAAAAGAATCGAATTTTCCGAAATAGAAAACTTGTTATAATAGGTATAGCTAAGATATTAGACCTGAAAAAAATATATATATCAATACAACGGTGATACCAAAAAATACTGAGGATTGACATTTTGAAAGAGCCTTAACTTTTATAGGAACTTATGCTATTATTGTTTATTATTAATGATGCGTAAAAAATATGTCGAAATGATAAACAATCTGTTAGTTGAAAACGGTTAGAAGGTGATGTTATCTAATGAAGAAAGTGATACGTATGGAACATTGATTTATTTCACTACGGATATATGAAGCTGCCGGAGAGAGCAAAAAATCGGGGTGATTACTTTATCGTAAGATCTACAAAGGAATATTGTGAGATCATTTACCTTCCGAGAACAGAAGGCATTTCAACTACCCAAGTCAAAAAAGACATGGCTAGTTTAATGAAGCTCTAACTAAAAGAGGCTTGAAGTAAATTCAGTTGCTTCTTTTTTTCTTGTTTGCGCAAATATTAATCTTCACTCTTTAAGGAGTTCATGATGGAATTTTTTTATGATAACCAAATGCAGAAGTTTATAAGTTAGGGCTTATTCAGTTCTGATTAAGATTTTTGCTCTTCTTCCGTGAAACAATAAATTGATTTTATTTGAAAGCTATTCTGGAAAACAGTTTCACTGCAACCCTCGAGCAATTTACGAATATATGTATGAAAATAAAGACCAATATGGTCACAAACTGATATGGAGCATTGATAAACGATATCTGTCGGCATTAGACGGCGTTGATGCATATTTAAAAAGTTTTTCTCTTAAATGATTTGGTACTTGCCTACAGCTAAGTATTGGATTACAAACAGCTGACTGCCTCTTATGGATTACACAAGTATTTGCAAACGTGGCACGGCACTCCGCTAAAAAAACTAGCTAATGATATGGATGAAGTGCACATACCCGGAACCACAACTGAAAAGTATAAACAGAATGTTCTGCAGCAAGCCAGCAAATGGGATTATTGAATTTCTCTAATGCATACTCGATTGAAATTTTCAAACGTGCTGTGCTCTTCAATATTCAAAAGGGAAATTTCTAAAGCTGGTTATACAATAAATGACATTCAATTTTCGTCAGATTAGAGAAAATAAAAAAAATTTATATGTGCACCAACTTGGAGGGATAATGAATTTAAGAAAGCTGGCCAGTATAAATTTAAACTCCAATGATTTAGGGGAAATGAAGAGGGAATCTTGGAGACTCTGTGGTTATTCTTCTTAGAATACATGATCTGATATATTAATTAAAAAACCCATTGTGTTTTTTGCATTTGATCTTTCGGCTTATCGGATTCCCTTAAATATTTTCTACTTTAATTTTCAACAGAAAACATCAGAAAACTTAGTTCAAACAAGGCAGAACTTATAAAAACAGTAAAAAAGTTGTTACACATAATCTATATAGATCTAACTATGAGCTTTTTATAATTTAGAAGATGTCAAGGCTTCTAAAAGAGTAATTGAAACAATCCTTTAACTTCTAAATAAAGAGGTGCTACATGTTTTCTATCATAATGCCAATATATAATTCTGAGAATTATTTAAGGGACTCAATAGAGAGTGTCATTAACCAGTCAATTGGATTTAAGGAAAATATAGAACTGATATTAATAGATGATGGCAGCGTTGACAGCAGTCCTCAAATTTGTGAATTCTTTAAAGATCTATATCCTAATAATATTAAAATCTTGAGAATTGAAAATTCCGGACCTTCTGCTGCAAGAAATTGTGGGTTATCAAATGTAAGTGAAAAATCCAAATTCATTGGTTTTCTTGATTCTGACGATACATTCTCTCAAAATGCGCTGCAAAGTGTTTATAATTTTTTTTGTGATTCCGAAGATGTAAACATTGCGGTATTACCTGTTTATTACACAGGTAAAAAAGAAGGCGGACATAAATTAAATAATAGATTTGAAAAAGGAACAAGAGTTATAAATATCCTCAACGATTATAAGGCTATTCATTTTTATATTGGCGGCACTTTTTATAGAAAACATATACTAAATAGTACCGCCAAGTTTGATGAAACTATAAAGTTTTGGGAAGACGCTATCTTTTTTAACCAGTTATTGCTGAAAGAAAAAAGATACGGAGCAGTTGCAGAAGGAAAGTATTATTATAGAAAACGAAAGGAAAAGAACTCATTAGTTGATCGTTCATGGTTTAACAAAAAAAGGTACACATATTTGTTGAATACATGTTATATGACTTTGTTGAGGGATTCAATTAAACAATATGATATAGTTCTGCCTTATTTGCAATTTTTAATTGTATATCATATGAAACTGTTTTTATATCAGAACTATAGAGATATTTATAAGTCTGTTTTAGATCAACAAGAACAAAAAAAATTTGTTGATGATTTTATTAAAATTTTAAGATATATTAAACCACAAATTATAAAAGAACAAAATATGCCCATGTATTATAAAGAATTTATGTATCACTTATTAGAAGCAAATACAGAAGCTCTTGAAAACATAAAAAAAGAAAGAGTACTACAAAGTTCATGTACTATTACCTCGACAAAAATAAAAGGATTTAAGCTTGAATTAACAGGGCACTTTATTAACCAGTATTATGAGATGCAAGAAAACGATGAAATTTATATAAGATATTTTAATAGATTAAAAAAATGCAAACGAGAAGAACTGAAAAAAACGATTGAAGTATGGGGATATAAATTAAGAGATTTTAGATATGCTGGCTTTGTTGTTGAAATACCAATTTGGGCTTTTGCATTTGACTTTGTCCTTAAAACACCAAATGATGTTTTAGAACTTAACCATGTAAACATTTTTAAAAGTTTGCTTACAAGGGTTTTTAAAAAAAGGTAGATTTAAACCTGTTTTTTAAGAGTGGCACTCCCTTTGGTTTTTCTTTTTTTACTGGATTCTTATTCATATAAACATTTTGTTTAGGAGTGATCTTTTATGAATGAAAAGAGTTTTAACTATGATTTCAGTGTTATAATGCCGATTTATAATGTTGAGTTATATCTAACTGATGCTATAGAAAGTATCATTAACCAGACTATAGGTTTTGAGAATATTCAGTTAATACTTGTGAATGATGATAGCCCCGATAAAAGTGAAATCATCTGTAAAGAATATGCACAAAAATATCCCAATAACATTGTATATGTAAAAAAACAGAATGGCGGAGTGAGCAGTGCTCGAAATTATGGCTTAAGATATGCTGAAGGTAGATACATTCAATTTTTGGATCCGGATGATTTTGTTTCAGAAGGAACCTTCGAAAATGTTTTAAACTTCTTTGACCAGCATAAGAATGAAATTGATATTGTAGCAATCCCTATTTTTTTTGCAGAAGGAAGAACAGGAGAACACAATCTAAATAATAAGTTTTCTTCTACAAGAATATTGGATGTAGAAAAAGAACCGCATTATATATTAACTCATTGCTGTTCTACATTTATAAAAAAAGATGCCTTGAAAAATATCAGGTTTGATGAAAATTGTAAAATAGGAGAAGATGCCAAACTAGTTAATTTAATCATATCGCAAAAGAAAAAGTATGGTCTAGTTAAAGAGGCAAAATACCATTATAGAGTTAGAGAAGATGGATCATCTGCCATGCAGACTGCTAAAGCAAATAAGAATTGGTTTAACCATTCACTTATCACTTTCTCTAAGAATTTAATCGATATCACAAAAAACCATGAACAGAAAATACCTTTGTTTCTTCAATATATGATTATGCATGATTTGAAATGGAAATTATTGGTTAAAGACATTAGTGAAACACCTTTAGACGAAAATGAATACCGCGAATTTTTAACATTGATTCGAGAAGTATTATCGTATATCGACGACGATGTCATCATTAAAACAAAAAGTATCAGCCATTTCTATTTATATCATGCTTTAAAATTAAAACACGGTGAAAATTATAGTAGGTATGTATATAAAAGTGAAACCGAATATGATTATTATTTATACAGAGAAGATAAAATTGTTTCGAAATTATCGGATCAAACTCTAACTATTGAGATTTTAGAAGAAAATGAGAATTTTATTCACGTAGAAGGTTTTTGGAGCTCTTTGTTTGATTCCGAAGGTTTTAATTTTTATGCTAAAATTGGCGAAACAAAAATAAAAGCAAAGCATATAAAAAGACCGCATAATGACTATATAAGTTTAGGAGAAGTAATAAAAAAATATCCTGGTTTTTCTATAGATATTCCCAAAAGCTATCTAGCAGACAATCAACATATTGAATTTTATATAGCTAAGGGTGAAAAAATGAAGATAACAAAACTTCGCTTTTTCAAGTATTCAGGTTTGTCAAGCAATCTATATAATTCTTATACAGCTAAAAAAGATTATATTTTTTATTATAATTACAAAAAATTAATGTATGAAAAAAACAATATTAAAAATAGATTTATAAAAGAGTTTCGTTTCTTAAAATCTCTTCATAAATCAGGGGGGAAATCAAAGAAACGAAAATCAGCTATTAAGAAGGCATTGGTGGCAAGAATGGCATACCATGTTTTCACGATTTTTAATAGAAAACCAGTATGGTTATTCATAGACAGACAAGACAAAGCTGATGATAATGCCGAGCACCTCTTTAAATACGCAACCAACAAGAATGATGGGGTAAAAAAATACTTTATAATAAAAAAAGATAGCAAGGATTATGTCAGAATTAAAAAATACGGAAAGGTTATACCATACAGATCTTTTAGACATAAAATTTTAACCTTATCCTCCTCCAAGGTAATATCTACACATGCGGATAATTGGGTTGTAAATCCATTTTTCAATATGGAGATTTATTTTAGAGATTTATTTAATTTTGAGTTTGTCTTTTTACAACATGGAATAACAATGGCAGATCATTCTAAATGGTTAAACAAATACAGCAAGAATATCAAATTATTAGTAACTTCAGCGAAACCTGAATATCAGTCTATTGTGAAAGGGAATTACAATTATAATAAAGAAAATATCTTGTTGGGTGGATTTCCAAGATATGATAATCTTAAGAAGAGTAAAGGGGAAAAGCAGCTTCTAATCATGCCTACATGGAGAAAAGATATTGTATTACCTAAAGATCAGGCAAAAGGAGTAAGACCGTACAATCCGAAATTTAAAGAAAGTGAATACTTTGCTAGGTATAATGCTTTGATTAATGATGAACGGCTAATTCAATTTGCTAAGGATAATAATTATAAGATAACCTTTTTCCCGCATCCGGACATTCAACAACAGATCGTAGATTTTGAAAAACATGAGTATGTAAAGTTTGCAGATTATAATAGCAGCTATCAAATGTTATTTAATTCTTCTAATATAATGATTACTGATTTTTCATCTGTTGCATTTGATTTTGCATACGAGAAAAAGCCTGTGATCTATTATCAATACGAAAAGTCATACCATTTTAAACTTGATTACTATGATTATAAGAAAATGGGATTTGGCGATGTAATAGAAGATCATAACAGCTTAATTGATAAAGTTATCTATTATATGAAAAATAATGGTCGTATGGAAGATAAGTATAGAAAAAGAGTGGATAACTTCTTTGCATATACTGATAAAAATAATAGGGATCGGATTTATAATGCAATTTTGCAATTAGACAATAGCAAAATTGCTAAATGAGCTTAAATTTGATCTTTAATGACACTTTAAAATTATGGGAGAAGTTCTGCGGAACTTCTCCTTACTTTTTTAAAAGGGAAAAAGACTCAACATCTCTTACAATATTCACCGGTGCTTTCAAATTTCTTTTACCGAAAGATCCAAAAAGTTATCTTGGGGTATTATGGCGGTTTTTAAAATACTGGCGTACTGTTTGTTTGTATTTGGTATGGGAATCTGCGACAGTAAGTAAGTCATAATAGGTATCGGAGAAGTGCCTTTTATTGTTTGGATGATGGCTGGTTTGATTCCGTGGCTTTTTATTAGACCGACTATTCTTGATGGATCAAACAGTGTGTTTAAGTGGATCAATGTAGTTGCCCAACCAGTTCAATGCCTTCTGTCGCGGCTACTTCAAATTTATTTAGTTAATTTTGTAATGATGAGTGTTTATGTCGCTTTTTTAGCAAGCGGTGTTTACTCATGGATACAATATATTTCCTATTTAATTTGTATGATTGTATTTATGTTTTCATTCACTTCGTTTGGCGTTTTTCCGCAAAATGAAGTGTAGAACCATCATGGCGATGCAAAGGACAAGACAGAGGAACGCTTCTTCGCAGACAACAAGCAAGAGTTTATTGCATTTGAAAACGCATCTGTTTCAAAGGATCAAGATTCAAAGCGGAAGCTGACGGCAGCAGGACGCTGGATTTAGATAATGAAAAAATGCAGCTATGTACTGGAGAATGATAAAGCATCAGAGCTTGTTTTTTATAACATTTCTCTCGTTACTCCAGCGTCATTGTCTTTAAGCGACAGGCCGACCTTAATATCGAAATAAGAAAAGGCTATTGGATGAATGTCCAATAGCCTTTTTGTTTAGATTTCTTCTTTGTTTAGTAGACCTTCCATAAATGGAACAAGTTGCTCGCGAAGCTCTTTATCCTGCATCGCAAACTCAAGAGTTGTGGTGATAAAACCAAGCTTTTCACCAACATCATAACGCTTGCCTTCAAAGTCGTACGCAAACACTCTTTGAATTTCATTCAACTTTTGAATGGCGTCTGTCAGCTGGATTTCTCCGCCGGCTCCAACCCGCTGATCCTCTAAGTACATGAAGATCTCAGGCGTGAATACGTAACGGCCTAAGATGGCAAGATTAGATGGAGCTGTGCCTTTAGGCGGCTTCTCAACGAAGTTTTTTACCTGATAACGGCGGCCTTCGCTTGTCAGAGGATCGATAATGCCGTAGCGGTGTGTTTCTTCTTCTGGCACTTGCTGAACACCAATAATAGAAGAAAGCGTTCTTTCGTATTCATCCATTAACTGGCGCAATCCGGGTTTTTCAGCTTGAACAATATCGTCTCCAAGCAGAACCGCAAACGGCTCATCACCGATAAAGTTGCGAGCGCACCATACAGCGTGCCCGAGTCCCTTAGGCTCTTTTTGGCGGATATAGTGGATATCAGCCAGATTCGTAGCTTTTTTCACTTTTTCAAGGAGTTCTACTTTACCTTTTTCTTCTAGATTTCTTTCAAGCTCAGGAGAGTAATCAAAATGATCCTCAATCGCACGCTTGCTTTTACCTGTGACGATAATAATATCTTCAATACCTGCTTCAACAGCTTCTTCAATTATGTATTGAATAGTTGGTTTATCAACGATAGGGAGCATTTCTTTCGGCATTGCTTTTGTAGCCGGCAAGAATCTCGTTCCGAGACCCGCGGCAGGGATTATGGCTTTACGTACTTTTTTCATGTTCAGTACACCTTCCTTATACAATGTCTACGATCAAATTCAATGAATCGCAAGTATTTTAATGTCTTTATTGAACATACCCATTTTTCATATTGTTAACACTTTTTATCATATAAGAAAAACGAACTTTAAACAAGTAATATAGGGTAGTACTAAAACTTGAAATCAATAGAGAGGATTGCTATGGTAATGGATGCGAATGATAAACGTCAACATGCTTGAAACGATAAAAAGATAGTGTAAATAAAGATTCTATATAATAGTATTGATTCACCTGACCTGTTAGAGAAGGGCGCGCTGTTGCAGCTCTTCAGTCAGAGAAAAGTTTGGCTGTAAATAGGTCGATTACCTTCTGCAAAACAGCGTAAAGCCGGCAAAATGGTTGTTTTTTTGACCTAGAAACAAAAAGAGGACATTGTTTCAGCTGGACAAATTATTTTAACCTCCGTACGTACATAATAAGCTTGAATCGCTTTCCGAAGGTGGCACAAGAAGAGTATTCTTCCTTTATGCAGTTTTTGTCGATTTTTATGCTGTTTGGACAGGTGTATAAACAGGGAGAGGATGTCTCCTTATTTAATCTTCCCATTCTAGTGTGAAGAAGCTCAAAGATATTTTATCATGATTGGAACGGTGTGTTTTATTTCGAAGGATCCTGAAAGGTTTTGGTCGAGTATTTTATGCTGTTAGAACAAAGGGCATGTTCCGCCGTTTTAATAGCACCCTGAATCGAAAAAAAGCTTCTCTTTAATAGGAATAAAAGTAAGTAAACTTATTAAAGAGAAGGATTCAATATTCTATTTAACAAACAATTACTTTAAGAAAAAGGTGACAATAGTGAAAAAATTAAAAGTCATGACCATCTTCGGCACGCGCCCTGAAGCCATTAAGATGGCGCCGCTTGTGCTTGAATTAAGAAAACACCCCGAAATTGAGTCTTATGTGACGGTTACAGCACAGCACAGGCAAATGCTTGACCAGGTGCTTGAAGCTTTTAATATAAAGCCTGATTTTGATTTGAATATCATGAAAGAAAGGCAAACGCTGGCTGAAATTACGTCTAATGCACTTGTGAAACTGGACGAGCTGTTTCAGTCTATCAAACCGGACATTGTGCTTGTTCACGGTGATACGACAACGACATTTGCGGGAAGTCTTGCCGCTTATTATCACCAGATTTCCGTCGGCCATGTAGAGGCGGGACTCAGGACCGGAAACAAATACTCGCCGTTTCCCGAAGAGCTGAACAGGCAGCTGACGGGATCGATTGCCGATCTTCATTTTGCGCCGACAGAGCAGGCCGAAAAGAATCTGCTCCGTGAAAATAAAGACCAGGAGACGATTTACGTCACTGGAAATACGGCAATCGATGCGCTTCACACAACAGTGAGGGACGGCTATTCACATCCCATTCTTGAAAAAATAGGAAATGACAAGATGATTTTGCTTACCGCCCACCGCCGTGAAAATTTAGGTGAGCCGATGGAAAATATGTTTAAAGCAATCAGGCGGATCGTCGAAGAATTTGACGACGTACAGGTTGTTTATCCCGTTCATCTCAATCCCGCTGTTCGTGAAGCGGCTGCAAAGCATTTTGGTGATTTGGAGAAGGTCCATCTGATAGAGCCGCTCGAAGTCATTGATTTTCACAACTTTGCGGCTGAAGCTCATTTCATCCTCACTGACTCGGGCGGGGTGCAGGAAGAAGCGCCGTCGCTCGGAAAGCCGGTCCTCGTGCTTCGAGATACGACGGAACGGCCCGAAGGCGTTCAGGCCGGGACACTTAAGCTGGCAGGCACGGATCAAGATAAGATCTATCAGCTGACTAAACAGCTGTTGACCGATCAAGATGAATATCGCAAAATGTCACGGGCTTCAAACCCATACGGGGACGGACAGGCTTCGCGGCGAATTGCAGAGGCGCTGCTTTATCGGTACGGATATCGAAGTGCGCGGCCTGACGTGTTTAAAGACTAATAAAAAAGCTTCCTTTTCAGGAAGCTTTTTTTATTTATTAAGGCTTTCTTTCAGTTCGGCTGTAATGTCGGAAAGGGAACTTTCGTCAGCTTTGTAATAATAGATTCCGTTGATTTTTGTGCCGTCGCCTTTCAGCTCATGCTGGATGACTTTTGAGCGAGCTTCTTTATAGCCGGATTGAATATCCCACATATCGTCAAACGTGAGATTCGTTTTAACGTTGTTTTCGATCACTTTGAACATATCTCCGAATTTCGTGATAGACGATATATTGGCGCCTTTATTAATGATTCCTTCGATGACTTGACGCTGCCTGTTCTGGCGCCCGAAGTCGCCGTTCGGGTCTTCTTTCCTCATTCTCGTATAAGCGAGCGCTTCTTTTCCGTTCAGCGTAATCTCGCCTTTGCCGAATGAATATCCGTCATAGTTGAAAGCAAACGTACTGTTCACGGTAATGCCGCCAAGCGTATCTACGACATCCCTGAAGCTTTCCATATTGACTTTGATAAAGTAGTCGACAGGAACATCGAGGAAGTTTTCAACCGTGTCTACCGTCATCTGAACACCGCCGAATGCGTATGAATGGTTGATTTTATCCAACTTGCCTTTGCCGATAATTTCAGTATACGTATCCCGCGGGATGCTGACCATTTCAGTCGTTTTCGTTTTCGGGTTCACCGTCATATAGATGAGGGAGTCTGCGCGCCCCTTATCACCGTCCCGTTCATCGACACCCATGAGAAGCACGGAAAACGGGTCATGGTTGTCAATGTCAACAGCTGAATCGCGTTTTTTTGATTTGTTAATATTTTCATGAATGTTCGCTACAGTAGATGCCGCTTTATGCCATAAGTAATAGGCGTAACTGCCTGTGCTGAGAACAAAAATACCAATCAAAGCGATAATTGTATAAAGAATTTTTTTCTTTTTCTTCCTCTTTTCAGCTCTCATATAGCCCTCACCTTTTAATGTTCTACTTTGATTATAAGTTTCTTAAAATTCAAAAACAACAAAAAGTTATATGTGTCCTTTTGGATAGACGAAATCCTTAGAAAAATGTTTCAAAAAAACCAATCAATCTGCAAAATTTTTCGCTATAATTAAAGAATCTGTTGGAATTTGTCGATAAAAAGGGAGAGGTGAAGAAGATGAAAAAACTCATAGTTCTAACATTATCAATGCTGCTTTTGTTGTCAGCCTGTGGCACTTCGGGCCAATCGGAGGACAAGTCAAGCACAAACAATAAAAATGCGGCATCTGAAGAAACCGTCACTAAAGAAGGCTCATTCGTGGGGTTGGCTGACAGCCACACAATTGCGGTGAACATCGATGGCAAAGAAACAACGCTTCAAGTCGATGAAGATCTTCAGGATAAAGTCAATTCCATTGAAGAAGGCAAAAAAGTAGAAGTCCAATATAAAAAAGGCGGAAATGGCGTTTTGGAGCTGAAAAGCATCGAAACAAAATAAAGAGCTGAATCAAGGGGGTTTATAACGTTTTGAAAAAAATGAAGCTTCTGCTTCTGTCGTCAGTAACTGCTGCAGCTCTGATGTTTACACAATCTGCCCAGGCTGCCGACAAAACAATCTCGGTAAAATTAAGCAATTATTTGGGCAATAAATCAAGCGTTGATTTCGGCATTACCGGCGCATACGAAATTCCGGGCTCGGGAATTTCCGCGACAGAGCGGTACGGCGGGGCGACCCGCTTCGATGTGGCAAACAATGTTGCATCAGCCGGATGGACGAACCCGAGCACTGTCGTGATTGTCAATCGGGACGCTTTTGCGGATGCGCTTTCTGCATCTCCGCTTGCAAAGAAGTACGATGCGCCGATTCTATTAACTGATGCGGGCGCGCTGACGGCGAAAACCGAAACTCAAATTGCCAAGATGAAGCCTGATAACATCTTAATTATCGGGGGAACGGCGAGCGTTTCCAAAAATGTTGAAAACACGCTGAAAAAGTATGGGGCCATTGACCGCATCGGCGGCGCCAACCGCTATGATGTGTCCAAAAACATCGCGAGCCGGATGGGGTCCTACAGCCAGGCGATTGTTGCCACAGGTCTAGTCTTCTCCGACGCTCTGTCGATCGCGCCTTATGCGGCAATGAACGGTTATCCGATACTGCTTTCAGGGAATAATACGATCCGAAGCGATTACAATATTCCGAGCAAGGTTACGATCGTCGGCGGTCCGTTGAGTGTCAGCACAGGCGTTGAAAACACATTAAAGAAAAAAGCGTCTGTTACCCGCATCGGCGGAGCGAACAGATACGAAGTGTCGGCGAATATTGTCAACACGCTTAACATGAACGCATCAAAGGTTTTCATGTCTAACGGAACGACTTTTGCAGATGCATTGGCCGGTTCCGTTCTTGCAGCCAAACAAAAGCATCCTTTGCTGCTTGTCCAATCGGGCAGCCTGCCGACTCCTGTAGCAGATGTAGTCGCGAAAAAAGGAACCCAGTCTTTTGCTTTGCTTGGGGGGACCACTTCAATCACGGATTCATTGAAAAATAGTCTGGCAGACATGCTTACCGGAGATGGATACTCTGTTAATCTATCAAGCGGAAAGCTTGTACTCTACAAAAATAATAAAGCTGTCAAAACGCTTGGAACGACATTTACGGCATCACCTAAAAAATACTCGACATCAAATTCCATCAGCATCAACGGAAGGCCTTATTTAGGCAATATGAAGTTTACGATTGAATCAAGCAAATATGTTCGGCCGATAAACGAAAACATTCCGTTCGAAGATTATTTGAAAGGTGTTGTGCCGCACGAAATGCCGGCAAGCTGGCAGACGGAAGCATTAAAAGCCCAAGCGGTGGCAGCGAGAACATATTCGGTCGGTTCCGCAGGAAAAGTAGTGGCCGATACGCAAGCGTTTCAGGTTTACGGGGGATACGACTGGAATTCGAAGACATCCAGCGTTGTAAATACAACAAAAGGACAAGTTTTAAAATATAACGGCAACTTGATTTCGGCTGTTTACTCATCGAGCAACGGGGGATATACGGAAGCAAGCGCAGAGGTATGGGGCGGCAATGTTCCATATTTAATCGCCAAAGCGGATACATACGACCCGAAAAACAGCTGGTCGATATCCTTGAATAAAACGCAGATCAATACCAGCGGCTTAAACCTAAAGAGCCCTGGCACATGGTGGAATACGACAAATGAAACGAACTCTGCCTATTTGTCTGGGCTGAAAAGCTGGTTTATTACCAATAAATATCCTAGTGCAGAATCCATTAAGATCACGAAAATCTCAAGCCTGACCTTGAGCAGCGCGAAAACTGCCGGTCAGCGGCCGAAAACAGCAGAGGTGAAGTTTTCTTACTTTGTCAAAGAAAAATCAAACGGCTATGTTCTGTCAAACGGAAATCTCTCAGAAAAAACAGCGACGATTTCCGTGACGACGACTCAATTAAGATCGATGCTGGGCGGCATGAATATGAAGAGCACGTATGCTTCGGTATCCAACGTTACGAACGCTTTTGTTCTCAGCGGTAAAGGATTCGGCCATGGCATCGGCATGAGTCAGTACGGAGCAAATGCCAGAGCTGCTGCCGGGCACGATTACAAGAAAATCTTAAGTTTCTATTATCCAAATACGACTCTATCAAGCTATTAATAGAGTTAGAACAGGAGGCAGCAGTGCCTCCTCTGTTCATGTTCAGGGGAAAACATAACATTTACATTTTTGGAGGTTATTTTTTTGAGGGTCTTTCTTAAAGCTGTACCTATGTTGTTGTTAGGGTTCTTTTTGTTTGTACCTAATGTATTTGCAGCCAACTCTGTCACAAGATTAGACGGTGCAAACCGTTATGAGGTTGCGGTGAATGTTTCCAAGCAGGGATGGTCAAGTGCAAGCACAGTCATTGTTGCAAATGGAAAGGCATATGCCGACGTCCTTTCAGCGACTCCATTTGCTTACCGAAACAACGCGCCTGTCCTATTAACGGAAGCGTCCAAATTGCCAACGGCCACTAAAAACCGAATCAGTCAGTTAAAACCTAGCAAAGTGATTGTAATCGGCGGAACCGTCAGCGTTCAAAACGGCGTCGTAAGCGAGATTAAAAAGCTTGGTGTGTCATCTGTCGAACGCATCGGCGGGGCAAATCGCTACGAGGTTGCGGCAAATATTGCGAATAAGCTGCCGAGCAATTCAAAAGCTGTCATCGCCAACGGAACGGCCTATGCTGACAGCCTTGCGATCGGCGCATATGCCGCGAGAAACGGCATCCCGATCCTTTTAACATCGTCCAATTCCATCCCGACAGCGACAAAAAATGCAATGAAGAGCAAAGGAACAACATCGACCATTGTCGTAGGCGGTGAAGTCAGCATCTCCAGCACCGTATATAAACAGCTTGCTTCTCCGACGCGAATCGGCGGCAGCAACCGCTATGAAGTCGCGGCCAATGTCGTCAAGAAATACTATTCTTCTGCGAAGAGTGCAATCATCAGCAATGGCTATGCGTATGCCGACGGATTAACAGGATCTGTTCTGGCGGCTAAGCAAAACCGTCCGATGATGTTCACGAATGCATCATCTTTGCCGACACCGACAAGAGAAGTGATCGGTTCCAAAAACATGACGACGTTTACCGTGCTTGGCGGAACGGTTTCTCTTCAATCCAATGTCGTATCACAGCTGAAGAATCCGATCGTCGGCAAAAAAATCTTCATTGATGCAGGGCACGGTGGTACAGACAGCGGTGCTGTCGGCAACGGTTTATATGAGAAAAGCGTGAACCTTGATGTCGCAAAATTAATTAATACGAAATTATCAAACGGCGGGGCGCTGCCAGTTATGGCGAGAACGAACGACACTTACCTGACGCTCGCACAGCGTGTATCAAAAGCGCAGTCAAATCATGCGGATTTGTTTGTCAGCATCCATGCAAACTCGGCAACACCTGCTGCTTCCGGAACAGAAACCTACTATTATACAACGTATGAATCGGCCAACAGCAAAAGGCTGGCAACCGAGATTCAAAACCGTCTCTATGTTGCATTGAATACGTCAAACCGCGGTGTGAAAATCGGCAACTTCCATGTCATCAGGGAATCAAAAATGCCAAGCTGCCTTGTTGAACTTGCGTTTATCAGCAATGTAAGTGATGCGACAAAACTCAAAAGCTCGACCTACAAAGAAAAAGGCGCTAAAGCGATTTACGACGGAATTGTTGCTTACTATTAAAATATAAAGAAATTCGTTTTTCGGAAAAATTGCCTATGCTGCCTTTGTTTTGTCTTTATAATATAGTATGATATTTTTGGTGAATTTAAAGACAAAACGGAGGCGATGCATTTTTAACATAAAATCAATGAATTTACTAATTTTAATGACTCCTTTACATTGTGTTTACGTTCGTATGCTACACTGACGAATAGATCAAACAGTAACATACTAATCGAGGTGTATGCTAGTGAGTATCGACAAAAGTTTAAGAATGTACAATGAATATTCAAGCCAGCAAACTTATTCCTGTGCTCTATCAAAAAAAGCAGTACGTTATTTATATATGAAGCGGATAATGGATATCGTCCTTTCCTTGATTGGGCTCGCTCTTACACTGCCGTTTATTCTGCTGTTTTGTATATTAATCTGTATCGAAACACCGGGTTCTCCGTTATACCGGCAGGAACGCGTCGGAAAAGACGGAAAGCATTTTAAGGTGATCAAGCTGCGTTCTATGAGAATTGACGCAGAAAAATCCGGTGCGAAATGGGCGCAGAAGGATGATCCGCGCATCACTGCAGTCGGGTCTTTTATAAGAAGAACAAGAATCGATGAACTTCCGCAGCTGATCAATGTTCTGGCCGGAGATATGAGCCTTGTGGGACCAAGGCCTGAAAGACCGATGTTTACCGCTCAGTTTCACCATGAAATTCCGGGATTTAAAAACCGCTTAATTGTTAAGCCTGGGTTAACGGGACTTGCACAGGTAAACGGAGGCTATGATATCGGTCCGAGAGAAAAATTGGTGCACGATCTGTATTACATTCGGAATTTAACGTTTCTTCTCGATTTGAAGGTTATGCTGAAAACGATTAAAGTAGTATTAACCGGCGAAGGAGCCAGATAATACGAGGAAGTTAGGAATATGCTATGTCTACCATTACGAAACAAATATTAAGCGGTGCAAAATGGACAAGTGTTTCAACTTTGATCGTCACGGTCATTCAAATTATACAGTTTGCACTGCTCGGCAATATCATGACAATTGCCGAATTCGGTTTGGTCGGAATGCTGACCACCGTAACGATTTTTACACAAATTGTACTCGATATGGGATTCGGGGCCGCTTTAATTCAAAAGGAGAACATCAGTGAACGCCAATTATCGACCTTATATTGGCTGAATATCCTAACGGGCATCCTTTTGTTTATCGGCCTCTTTTTCCTGAGTCCGTTCATCGCAGACTTTTATCAGCGGGACGAACTGGTTTTTCTTGTGCGGATTTTGGCCATCATGTTTTTGATCGCCCCGGTCGGCCAGCAGTATCAATATATGCTGCAAAAAGATCTGAAGTTTAATGTGCTGAGCAAAATAGAAGCGGGTGTCACCGTTTTGTCATTTGTGCTCCTGCTCGTTTTGGTTTTTCTGATGGATCCGATTGTGGCCTATGCATTGTCACAAGTTTTTCTTAATTCGGTTAAAGGCATCATGTTTTTTGCTGTATATTTAAAAAAATGGCGTCCAACTCTCGTCTTTGCGTTGGGGGAAGTGAAAGAATTTTTCTCGTTCGGCGCGTTTCAGCTCGCTTCAAGGCTTGTAAACAGGCTTGGCGCCAATATCGACATGATTTTGATCGGACGGTTTCTCGGTGCGGAAGCATTGGGAATCTATAACCTGGCGTATCAAATTATTACGATTCCCGTATTAAAAATCAATCCGATCGTGACACGGGTAGCGTTTCCCGTCTTCTCAAAGAATCAAGGGAACAATCAAACGCTGCGCGAAGGCTTTTTAAATATGACAAAGCTTCTCTCGCTGATTTCATTCCCGCTTCTGATCGGACTGATGACTGTTTCAGATTTATTTATTGAAGTCGTCTTCGGAGAAAAATGGCTGCAGGCCGTACCGGTTCTGAATATCCTCGCGATTGTCGGGCTGCTCAGGGTTTTGATGAATCCGAACGGATCGGTTTTGCTGGCGAAGGGGAGAGCAGACTTGGCATTTTATTGGGACAGCGGGATCATGCTCCTTTACGGGCTGTCTCTTTATGCGGCGGTATTAACGAATGATTTGACGATCACCGCCTGGACCTATGCAGCGATCAGCCTGATCAATTTCTTTATCGGCAGATGGCTGCTCAAATATGTCATCCAGCTGAAGATGGGCGAATATTTCAGAACCGTTGGAAAACCGCTGGCCTTGACACTGCTCATGGCATTGCTGGCTCTTGTCTTGAGCGTCGGCAGCAGACATCTGCTTCACGGCGCCATGCTTCAGCTGGCAGTTTCCGTCGGAATCAGCGGAATTTTTTACGGTTTTCTGGTCAGTAAATTTTATCGGCGGGCTATGAAGATCCAATTAGGAAGATGACAGCAGAAAGGGCGTTTCATCATTGAAGGTTCTTTGGATTACCAGTGTTTATCCAAGCAGTCAAAAACCGGGAGAAGGCGTTTTTCATGAAACACAGGTTCAGGCGCTGCGGATGCAGGGCGTTGATGTGGCGGTCATATGTCCATCACCTGTGAACCCTGCTCCCCTCAGGCTGCTGAAAAAAAAATACCGTCAAGCACGAACAGTCCCGGAATATGAAGAAAGAAAAGGCATCCCGGTCTACAGACCGCCGTATACGGCTCTGCCTGGACAGCTAAAATGGGCTCAGCCGCATCGCCGGATTGCAAAGTCTGTATTGAGGACGATCGAGAAGCACGGGCTTGCGCCGGATCTTATCCATGCCCATTTCGCGATGCCATCCGGGGGTGCCGCTGCCGTTGTTTCACAGAGGCTGAAAGTTCCTTATGTTCTGACTTTGCACGGAAGCGATGTCAATATTTATCCCCAATACAGCAAAGGCGCATTTCGAGCATTTGAAACAGCTGTGCATTCCGCGGCAAAAGTTCTGGCTGTCAGCGATGAGCTGAAAGCCAAAACAAAAGAAATGACCGGTGCTGAATGCTCGGTTCTTCCTATCGGCGTCAACCTGGACCGGTTTCAAAAACCCTCCGCTTCAACATTTGAATTGAGGGAGAAATTCGGCCTGCCGAAAGACAAAAAATTGCTGACGTTCGTCGGCCGCTTGGTGAAAGGAAAAGGAGTAGCCGAGCTGGCGGAAGCGGTCAGGCAGCTTGATGACAGCTACAGAGCTGTGTTTATCGGCGACGGACCGGAGAAGCAGCACATTCGTCAAACCGCCGGTGAAAAAGCGATATTGACGGGGCAGGTCGCAAACCATGAGATATCAGAATATCTGGCTGCATCAGATCTGTTTGTGCTTCCTTCGTATTCTGAGGGGATGCCGACTGTCGTCATTGAAGCGCTCGCCCTCAAGGTTCCGGTGCTTTGTACGGCGGTCGGAGGGGTTCCGTCTTTATTCGGGAAACACGAACATCTGCTGATCAAGCCGCGCTCGGCTTCCAGCATAACAGAAGCTGTCAAAGGTTATTTGGAAGGTGCGGATTGGCAAGAAGACATCGCTGAAGAGCTGTATCAAACGGTACACGATGATTATGACGCCTTTGAAAATGCCGGCAAGTTACTGGATGTGTATGGGGATGTTGCTGAGAACAAAAATTAAGTTGGGATCTGTCGGTTAATATGCTTATGAGTGTTGAATATAATACTGTTTAAACCCATTTATTTGCGTCTAAGCTAATAAAAATAAGAATTGGGAAAACGGAAAACCCAGATTTTTTCAATAGAAAGAGATAAAGATCATTACCTAAATCAAGCTATTGGATTTGAAGGGTCAGCTGAAAGAAGGGAATGATAATGTTGAAAAGAATCGCTGTCATTGGAACGGGATATGTCGGGCTGGTGTCTGGAACTTGTTTTGCCGAAGTGGGAAACTCGGTTGTCTGCTGCGATATTGATGCAGAAAAAATAAGAGGACTCTCAGCAGGAGTGATGCCGATTTATGAAAACGGCCTAAAAGAACTTGTGGATAAAAACGTAAACGAAAATCGCTTATTTTTCTCTACTGATATTCCCAAGGCGATTGAAGAAGCAGAGATTATTTATATTGCAGTCGGAACACCGATGTCGGAAACAGGGGAAGCAGACCTGACATTTGTCAAATCTGTTGCCGAAATGATCGGGAAGCATCTGAACGGCTATAAAGTCGTCGTCAACAAAAGCACTGTCCCTGTTGGAACAGGAAAGCTCGTACAAGCCATTATAGAACGCAATTCAAAAGGGGAATTCCCTTTCGACGTCGTTTCGAATCCGGAGTTCCTTCGTGAAGGAACAGCTATTTACGATACGATGAATATGGAAAGAGCCGTCATCGGTGCGACAAGCGAAAAGGCTGCTGCGATTATTGAAGAGCTCCATAAGCCTTTTCAAACGAAAATCGTCAAGTCTAACCTTGAAAGTGCAGAAATGATTAAATACGCTGCAAATGCATTTTTGGCTACAAAGATCTCGTTCATTAATGATATCGCGAATATTTGCGAAAGGGTCGGAGCTGATGTATCAAAGGTGTCTGAAGGTGTCGGACTGGACAGCAGAATCGGCAATAAATTTTTGAATGCCGGAATCGGCTTTGGCGGCTCTTGCTTCCCTAAAGATACAATGGCTTTATTGCACATCGCGAAGTCAGTCGGCTATCCTTTTAAAATGATTGAAGCCGTTATTGAGACGAATCAAAAGCAGCGCGCCCACATTGTGCAAAAGCTCCTTGATGTGTTTGGCGATTTAAACGGCATGACCATTTCGGTTCTTGGGCTGGCATTCAAGCCGAATACAAACGATATGCGCTCGGCGCCGTCTCTGGATGTCATTCCGATGCTGAGAGGCCTTGGTGCTCATATTAAAGCATACGATCCCATTGCAATTCCGGAGGCAGAACGCTTATTGGGAGATCAGGCCATATACAGCAACGATTTGTATGATACTGTAAAGGATACTGATGCTTGCCTCATTTTGACAGATTGGCCACAGGTTAAAGAAATGGATTTTAAGAAATTGAAAACATATTTAAATCGTCCTGTTCTAATTGATGGACGTAACTTGTTTAAACTTGAAGATATGAGAAGAGAAGGATTTATTTATCATTCAATTGGCCGCCCTGGAGTACAGGGAGAGAAAAGCTTAACAAAAGTATAAAACGAGGGGTGTTATTAATGGAAAAAGTACTAGTGACAGGCGGATGCGGATTTATCGGCTCGCATATCGCTGAACAGCTTCTGAAAGAAAATTACCGGGTTTCAATTCTTGACAATTTAACTACGGGACACCGCTCCAACATTGAAGGTCTCGCGGTTGACTTTTATGAGCAGGATATTACAAAGCCGGAAGTCATCGACGTCATCAAAAGCATTGATCCCGATTATATTATTCATTTAGCTGCACAAGTAAGCGTGGCGGAGTCTGTCAGCGATTTTTTAAATGATGAAAACATCAATATCAAGGGATCGCTCCATATCATTAAGGCAGCGGGTGAATGCAGCGTGAAAAAGATCGTCTTTGCATCATCAGCAGCTGTTTATGGAGATCCTGAATATCTGCCTGTCGACACTCGTCATAAAACAAATCCAGGCTCACCCTACGGGCTGACGAAGCTTACGGTGGAGAACTACTTAAAGCTGGCCTATGATCTGTATGGAACCGAGTATTGCATTTTGCGGTACAGCAATGTATACGGGCCGCGCCAGGACGCAAAAGGAGAGGGCGGCGTCGTATCGATTTTCTCCGATTTGCTGACAAGCGGCAAGGCTCCGGTGATTTTTGGAGACGGAGAACAATCGCGCGATTTTATTTATGTCGGTGATGTGGCTTCCGCCAACATCAAGGCGCTCAAAGCTCAATCAAACGTTTGTTTAAACGTTTCGAACGGCTTTTCGATCACAGTCAATGAGCTGTTTGCAGAGATGAAAAAAGCGACGAACTCGGCGCTGTCTCCGATTTATCAAGATGAAAGACCGGGGGATATCCGCCACAGCACACTGTGTAATGAAGAAACAAAGAAAATTTTAAACTGGGAACCAAAAATGCCGCTCGCTGAAGGACTGGAAAAGACCATTTCATATTATAAAAAAGAAATGAATATGTAAATCACTGGCTGCTGGCTGATGTCGGCAGCCCTTTTCCAGAAAGAAGCGGAAGGAGGGGGAAAAATGAGTCTCAAACGTTCCGCGGTCAATGTTTTGGTTTGGCTCGCCGCATTGACCGCAGGGTTAGCATTCGTTGTATTGGCCCAGTCCAATGCAAAAAAAGTCTTGTTAGCATGTCTGATTTTGATTGCGCTGACTTTGATCATTGTGCTCCGGAAGTATTTGTCGTCCGAGCAATTGCTGATGCCCGTATTATATCTGCTTATCGCTGCAACATTTGCCAACAATGCTTTTTTTACGATTAAATTGGGCTTTTTCAGCCTGTTTCCATATCGAATTCTTCTGATTCTGGCAGGGTTCTTATTCATAGCGGAAATGTTGAAAGGCAGCCAGCACCTTGAAAAGTGGAAGCAGGTGCATGTTAAAGGCATTCTGATGTTTTTCACGTTTTGGTTCTGCTATGGAATGATTTCGCTGCTTTGGGTCAAGTCTGCTACTGAGGGCGTAAAATATCTGTTCCTATTGGCAATGGGAATGTTTTTTGTTTTTCTGATTGTTATGTTTTTTCAAAAAATGGATCGAATTCTCGCGTTTTATTACATATGGTTGGTCATGACCGTATTTTTAATGGTCATCGGGTTTTACAACCACTTTACATTAAACCACCTGCCGAGCTCGACCCTTTATAACGGGCCGCACTATAAACAGCACTATCCGACATCCGTCTTTTTCAATCAGAATGACTTTGCGACATTTCTATCCATCAGCTTTTTCTTTTATTTATCTTTTTTCAAAAACATTAAAAACAGCTATTTAAAAATAGCGGGGCTGCTCCTTGCGTTCTGTTCGGCCTACTTGATTTTCCTGACAGGATCAAGAGCCAGCATCCTGGGAATTATAGCCGGACTTGCCGTTTATGCGTTTATTTTGCTGCCGAAGGTGCTTAAAAAATGGGCGCTCATCGCCGCAGCTGCAGGATGTATCGCTTTTGTCACACTGTTTGCAGGAAAGATCACCGGAGCTTTTTATACATACTTTTTGGCTCCGCAAACTACACACGATTTCAGCGAGCCGCTGCCATCCAATGTCGCCAGGGCAAACTTGTTGAAAAACGCCGGGCATTATGTGCTGGATACTTACGGATTTGGCGTTGGCGCCGGCAATGTACCTTATTATTTGGAACATCACGCATTGTTCGATACAGACCGGGTCGTGGAGGTTCATAACTGGCTCGTAGAGATCATGACGAATTTTGGAGTTGTGATGATGCTTGGTTATTTAACGATGTACATTTATTTAATAACCGTGCTTTACCGATATTATAAAAGATCGCTTGGAAAGCGGTACAAGCTTCTCATTGAAGGTTTGACAGCCGCGCTCGTCGCCTTCCTTGTATCAAGCATCAGTCCGAGTTCCGTCTCGAATCTATATTTCCATTGGGTGTTTCTCGCCCTTGTGATTGCGACGGTTAATACCTTTAGAGTCAGCGGAACGGATGAAACCGAACAGTATAGGTGATTTTTGAAAATCGAATTTAAAAACAGGGAGAAATTCATGTGATGAATTTAATCAAACGTATTGCTGGTAGAGTGAAAAAGTTTATTGTGGCGATTATTGCGCTTCCTCTTATTCTTGGTCTTGTCGGCTATTTTATGCCGAAGGGGAGCGTTGCTCCGTCCGATTACACGGCTACTGTAACGATATCAACCGGGAACTATGGAGAAGCGAAGTACAACAATGCAAAGCAGGTGCCGCTGCTGTTGAAAAACGAAGCCTTTTTAAAGGACATTTTCCCGGATATGCCGGAAGAGGATCTGGCGCAGTTGAAAGACGATCTGGCGATTGAAATCAGAACGGATTCACTTTTTAACTTAAGTTATACAGGGCCTGACAAACAGAAAACATTGGATACTTTAGGAAAAGTTAAAGATGCCTATATGAAAGGCGATAAGGCGCTGTTTTCAAAAAGGGAAGAAGTCATCGAAAAGAATATAAAGGCGCTTGAAGGCGAAACAGTCAGCGCTGATTCCAAAGTTGATAAACAGCGGTTTTTGTATGAACTTGAAACAAGCAAGCTTGATATGAAGGCTGCTGAAGAAATTGAGCCCTTGATCGTGCTGGATAACCAGGCTGCCGGCATGTCGCCTAAAAAAAGAGCGGTATTAGGCGTACTGATCGGTTTAGCGCTGTCGTTTTTTATCATTGTCGTTCCGGAAGTATTCAGAGAACGTTAAATTTTTAATTGGGGATGTGGATCAGGACCATGACGAGGCAAAAACCTTTAATCTCTGTCATTACGCCTTCCTATAACGCGGAGGAATTTATCGAAAAAACCATTCAGTCCGTCTTAAATCAGACGTTTTCCGACTGGGAAATGATCATTGCCGATGATTGCTCAACAGATGGGACAAGAGACATTTTGAAGCGCTATGAAGAAGATGATGAACGGATCCATGCCATTTTTCTGAAAGAAAATCAAGGCGCTGCAGCGGCTCGAAATGCAGCGCTCAGCAAAGCCGAAGGGCGCTATGTCGCCTTTTTGGACAGCGATGATGTGTGGAAAGCAGAAAAGCTGGATAAGCAGCTTGCCTTTATGAGGAAGCATCAGCACGCTTTCACATTTACGGCATACGAGCTGATCAGCCAAGACGGCGAACCGCTTCATAAAACCATTCATGCACCCGTCAGCCTTACATATGATGATGTATTAAAAAATACGATTATCGGCTGTTTGACGGTAATGATTGACAGAGAGCAAACGGGTGATATCCGGATGCCGAATATCAGAACCCGTCAGGATTTGGCGACATGGCTGTCCGTATTAAAGCGAGGATTCAAGGCATTCGGCCTGCACGAACCCCTCGCCGAATACCGCATCGTTGAAACATCGATCTCCAGAAACAAGTGGAAGGCGGCGCGAAAAACCTGGTATGTGTACAGGGAAATCGAACGCCTTCACTTGATGAAAGCGACATGGTGCTTTTTCCATTACGCTAAGAACGCAGTCATGAAAAGATTATAACGGCATTGACAGAAAAGGTGATTGAAAGTGAAAGCAGATCAAGTCATACACGTCATAGTAGCGACAGGTGAATGGGGACAGGATCAGCTAAGGTACAGAAGGCACCGCCTTGCTGAGTTTTTGGCTGGCCGCCAGGAGACGAAGGAAGTCATTTGGGTCTGTCCGTCTGAAAATCCTTCCCGCGAGACATTTACATTGCTTGACAACGGAATCAAGCAATTTGCAGTCAAAGATTTTTTGAAAAAGAAAATATTCAGGTTTGCCCGCTACAAGGATGTTTTTTATAAAAGCAAGCTGAAGCCGCTGCTTGACCGGCTGAAAGAAGACGTTCAGGGGGAAAAGGTGTGCTTATGGTACACATTCCCCGGTTTTCCGCTGCTGTCATCACTTTATCAGTGGGATCAGGTCATCTATGACTGCAGTGACCTGTGGGCGGCGCCGATCAGCGGAAGCCAAAGCCTTGTCTCAGGATTCAGGCAAAAGGTTATTTTTGAAGCTGAAGGCAGAATCATTAAAGCTGCTGATACGATTTTTTGCACTTCTGAATATTTGCACCAAAACGTAGCAGACCGGCTTCAAGGAGAGACAAAGCCGGTTTTTACAATCGAAAATGGTGTGGAATACAGCTTGTTTGCGAAAAATAAGCAAAAAGCCGATGTATTGAACGGAAGGGAAGGCACCGTCCTCGGCTTTATCGGCGGAATTAAGCCGAAGCTCGATTTTAAGCTCATCAAAGAAGCTGCCAAAACCAAAAAAGAGTGGACGTTTTTATTTGTCGGTCCTGACGGGACAAACGGAGACGAAGATTTTAAAGCGCTTCTTGAAGAAGAAAATGTCATTTGGACGGGGCCCGCTGCGCCGTCGGAAGTACCGGCTTATATGAATGTAGTGGATATCGGGATCATGCCGTATAAACCGTCGCCATATAATAATGCGGTATTCCCTTTAAAGCTGTTTGAATTTTTAGCTGCCGGAAAGCCTGTCGCCGGTATGAACCTTCCTTCAACAAAAAAGGTTGAACAGGAACACGTTTACCGTCATCTAACAGGAAACGACCCCGTTGAATTTACAGCGCTGTGTGAAGAGCTGGAGCTTGCGCATGAAGATGTCTCCCATGTGGAACTGCGCAGAAAGATCGCACATGAAAGAGACTGGCATCATTTATTTTTATCGATGCTTGATAAATTGAACTTGAATAAAGATGCATAATTTGCGGCGGGGGATATTAATTCGTGATGTTTCTTTTGGCTGGAGCTTGTTATAATAAATAATGAAATTGTATAATGAAAAGGTATGATCTTTAATACGACCAGACTTCATTTAAAAAGGAGACTTCCTTATGTCTTATGAACGCACTATACTTGCGTTTTTTGTCTCTCTCATTACTGTTTTAATTATTACTCCGCTTGTCAAACGTCTAGCAATCAAATCCGGGGTCGTGGATCAGCCGGATAAACGAAAGATACATGATAAAGTAATGCCGAGAATGGGCGGTTTAGCCATTTTTATAGGAGTATTGACCGGTTCGCTTGCCGGAGGCCTTTATGAAAACAGAATAACAGCAATTACACTCGGTGCTTTTATGATTGTCATTTTGGGCATTGTAGATGACAAACACAATTTAAGCGCGAGAATTAAATTTATCGTTCAAATATTAGTAGCCTGCATCATCGTCAGTACAGGCTTAAAAATGGAATTTTTATCGATTCCATTTTGGGATCTTCGCTTTGATTTGGGGTGGCTCGCATACCCTCTGACGATTTTATGGATCGTCGGGATCACCAATGCTATCAACTTAATCGACGGATTGGACGGACTGGCTGCGGGTATATCCGTCATCGGCCTTTCGACGATTGCCGTCATGGCTTTTTCTGCCGATAAAATCTTGATCTTCTCTCTGTCGCTGGTTGTCATCGGAAGCACGATCGGCTTTCTGTTCTATAACTTCCACCCGGCGAAAATTTTTATGGGAGACACGGGCTCGCTCTTCTTGGGCTATGTGATCTCGGTTCTGTCGCTTCTCGGACTGTATAAAAGCGTGACCCTGTTCAGCGTCGTCATTCCAATCATTATATTAGGAGTGCCGATATTTGACACGACATTCGCGATCATCAGGCGGATTTTAAACAAACAGCCGATTTCGGCGCCCGACAAATCGCATATTCACCACAGGCTAATGGCCTTTGGACTGTCCCATCGGAAAGCCGTCATCGTCATTTATTTAATTGGCATCGTCTTCAGCCTGAGCGCCATTCTTTTAAAAACCGCGACGCTCTGGGTGTCCATCTTCATCATCTTCGGCTTAATCCTGTTCATGCAGATCATCGCAGAAGTGACAGGCCTTGTAAATGAGCAGTACAAGCCCTTTACGAAGTTTTACAGGCGGATGGTGAAGAGGAATTAATGCGCACAAAAACCCCTGGATTCCAGGGGTTTTATTATTGCTGCAACTCAGGAAGCCTCACAAGCGGTTGGTTGATTAACCAAAAACTCTATGAGAAGGAGGATTTTTTATGGATGATCATCATCTTGGACAGATCGAACAAATTATGAAAGCACTCTATAAATCCTGGTCTTCAGATTCAAGTTCAAAATGGAGTCAGGATAACCCTGCGAAGGGACAATGCGGCGTAACCGCCTTAATCGTAAATGATCTATTAGGTGGAGAAATAAGAAAAACAAAGCTGCCTGAAGGGTGGCATTTTTATAATGTTATCAATGGTAAAAGATATGATTTAACAATTTCCCAATTCAAAGAAGACATCCTGTATATGGATGTTCCCTCAAATAGAAACGAGGCATTCTCAGATACCAACGAAAAACAGTATAACTATTTAAAACAAAGTGTTATCAATCAATTGTCTTTTTCAAAAGAAAGGGGAACCCTTAATATATAAAGAGTTCCCCTTCATTTTATTCGATTATGAATTTCACATTCAACAGAGCCAATCAATAAGAAGAAGCAGCAGACGATTCAGCTGAGCTGTCTGTCCCGTCAGCGGTTGCGGAAGATTCAGACGATGTTCCGCTTGAATCAGCGGTTGAGTCCGGGTACAAGTGATGGGTCAATTCATTTTGCACGTTTGCAAGGTTTTGCTGGTCAGGCTCAAAGTAGTAAACATCAGCGATCGTAAGATCTTTTCCTGTGATGTTTAATGTTTTTATATCATCACCAGCAAAGCCGCTGTAGATTTGCTGAAGCGCCAGAGCCTGTGTGATTTTGAAGTTTGTCTGAATGTTTTTGCTTGCTTTTTGGGCTATTTTATCAATTTTAGCGAGGTTTTGCGGTTTTGAGATTTGATCAAGAACGGCTTTTAAGATTTGCTTTTGTCTGTCGTTTCTCCCGAAGTCTCCCCGCTTATCCTGTTTTCTCATCCTTGCGTAGGCAAGAGCTTCCTCTCCATTTAGATGCATGTTCCCTTTTTTAAAATAGATTCTCTTGGATTTGGAGACATCGCTTTTTTCGCTGAAATCAAACGGGACGTCAATATCGATTCCGCCGATTTCATCGATGACATCTTTGAACCCGTCAAAATCGACTGTGGCATAGTAATCGATCGGGATTCCGAGGAAGTCCTCTACCGTCTCGATTGTTTCATCCTTGCCGCCTTTTGCATAGGCCGCATTTATTTTTGTTTTTGTGCCGGCTGTGTCACTGGCCAAATGCACCCTTGTGTCCCTCGGAATGCTCAGCATTTTCATCGACTTCTTTTTAGGATCGAGCGTCACGACAATCAGGGAATCCGTCCGTCCGTGCTCGCCGTTTGTCGAATAATCTTCAACTCCCATAAAAAGAATCGAAAACGGCTTTTTTTGAATATTAACGACATCGTCCCTGAGCTTTGACTTCTCTCCGCGTTCAAGCTCATCATAAGTGCCGTCAGCCGCGGAAATCGTGTTAATAATTTTATATATGCCCACTCCGCCGACTACGAGAAGTGCGAGCAGCATAAGGACTATAAACCGTTTAATCAGCTTTCTCTTTTTATTCTTTTTTTTTCGCACTTTCACTTTAATACGCTCAGCCATATAATAATTCTCCTTTAATTGTTAAAAGCTTCTTCCAAATAGACTTGAATGCCTTCTCTATTCTCACTCTTGCCATTTGTTAATTCGGTTATCCATTTCGTAAATGCCTGTTTTTCACTTTCCTTGACATACGTTTCAAATTCGACATCATCGGCATAATGAATGTCTTTTATTTGATAAGGGGACTCGCGAAGCTCGTTTTCAAGCTTGCCGAGCCATGTATAGTTCACTGTCGTGTGCATCACCCGCATCAGCTTTCGTTCGACAACGCCGACATGGTTCAGCCCCTCTGACACGGATTTTCCATAAGCCCGTATCAGCCCTCCAGCGCCGAGTTTAATACCGCCGAAATACCTCGTCACAACGGCGCACGTATCTTTAAGGTTGCGTTTCTTCAAAACTTCAAGCATCGGAACTCCAGCTGTCCCGCTCGGTTCTCCGTCATCATTCGCTTTTTGAATTTGATCATTTTCTCCTATGACGTAAGCCGAGCAATTATGCGTCGCATTCCAATGCTGCTTTTTTATGTGATTGATAAAGTTCTGTGCTTCTTCTTCAGTACTGACGCGGCTCAAGTGGCATATAAACCGGGATTTTTCAATCACGATTTCATGGGTCCCTTCACCTACAACAGTGAGATAACTTTGCAGCATGCCTGCTTACCTCCTGACAAGCCATGCGGCTGTTCTCCTAAAAATCGAACAGACTTAGAATTTTGGCGCGTATTTTGTTATGATTAAATAGAAATGGATCGGTAACCATAAAAAGACCAAAAAACCAGAATACGCATTCTTTCATTATAATTCGACACGAATTTCAGTTCAATGAAATTTATGATAAAAGTAAATGACAATGCTGTTACGGAGGGAAAATGGGTGAGTATTTCCAAAATGGACTCCAAAGTTTTAGATTCAATCATTATGAAGATGTTAAAAACGGTTGACGGGAGCAAGGATGAGGTCTTTCAAATCGGAGAGCAGTCCCGTCAGCAATATGAAGGCTTGGTAGAAGAGCTGAAGCAGATTAAACAGCAGGTCAACGAAGTCATCGACCTTGGAGACAGGCTGGAAGTGCATGCCCGCCATGCGCGAAACCGCTTGTCTGAGGTCAGCAGAAACTTTCATAAATTCAGTGAAGAAGAGATTCGCGAAGCTTATGAAAAAGCCCACAAACTGCAGGTTGAACTGACGATGATCCAGCAGCGTGAAAAGCAGCTGAGAGAGAAGCGTGATGATCTGGAACGGCGCCTTTTGGGGCTTCAGGAAATCATCGAGCGTTCAGAAGGGCTTGTCAGCCAGATTACCGTCGTCTTAAACTATTTAAATCAGGATCTGCGCCAGGTTGGCGTTCTCCTAGAAGATGCGCAGGCCAAACAGGATTTCGGACTGCGGATCATCGAAGCCCAAGAGGAAGAAAGAAAAAGGGTCTCAAGGGAAATCCACGACGGCCCTGCGCAAATGCTGGCCAACGTCATGATGAGATCTGAGCTGATCGAACGCATCTTCAGAGACAAAGGAACAGAAGAAGGCTTTCAGGAAATTAGAAACCTCCGGCAAAACGTCAGAAATGCTCTTTATGAAGTCAGAAGAATCATTTATGATTTAAGACCGATGGCTTTAGATGATTTGGGATTGATACCGACGCTCAGAAAATACTTGAACACGATCGAAGATTATCATGGAAAAGCAAAGATCCATTTCCAATGCATCGGAGAATCCGAAGATAGAAGAATAGCACCGCGGTTTGAGGTTGCACTTTTCCGGCTTGCACAGGAAGCAGTGACAAACGCCTTAAAACACTCCGAATCAACTGAGATTCATGTTAAAGTAGAAGTGACAAAAGATTTTGTGACGTTGATTATCAAAGACAATGGAAACGGCTTTGACTTAAAAGAAGTTAAAGGCAAGAAGAACAAATCTTTCGGTCTGCTAGGTATGAAAGAAAGAGTCGATTTGCTCGAAGGTTCAATGACAATCGATTCGAAAATAGGTCTTGGGACATTTATTTTGATTAAAGTTCCGCTGTCTTTGTAAAGATAATTGTAAAATAGAGACAAAAGACATATTGACCATAAAAGCGGTGTGTTTAACAATGAGAATGGGGAGGCGTAGCTTGTGACTAAAGTAAATATTGTAATTATTGACGATCATCAGTTATTCCGTGAAGGTGTCAAACGGATTTTGGATTTCGAACCTACCTTTGAGGTAGTGGCCGAAGGAGACGACGGAGATGAAGCGGCTCGCATTGTCGAGCACTACCATCCTGATGTGGTAATCATGGATATTAATATGCCGAATGTAAACGGCGTAGAAGCGACAAAACAACTGGTCGACTTGTATCCGGAATCAAAGGTTATTATTTTATCTATCCATGACGATGAAAACTATGTTACACATGCATTAAAAACAGGAGCCCGCGGCTATCTGCTGAAAGAAATGGATGCCGACACGCTGATCGAAGCCGTGAAAGTTGTGGCTGAAGGCGGATCTTATCTGCATCCTAAGGTTACTCATAATCTTGTGAATGAATTCCGCCGTCTTGCAACAAGCGGTGTATCATCTCACGCTCAACATGAAGTGTATCCGGAAATCCGGAGACCTCTTCACATTCTTACCAGAAGGGAATGCGAGGTTCTGCAGATGCTGGCGGACGGAAAAAGCAACCGCGGAATCGGCGAATCATTATTTATCAGTGAAAAAACGGTTAAAAACCATGTCAGCAACATCCTTCAAAAAATGAATGTAAACGACAGAACGCAGGCTGTCGTTGTAGCCATTAAAAATGGCTGGGTAGAAATGAGATAAAGGTGGACTTGCCATAAGGCAGGTCTTTTCTTTTAGCAGAAAATCAAACTTTATAATGAAAAAAGCTGCTTTTTCTTTTAGAATAGAAAAGAGTATCTTTCATAAGGAAGGTTTATTTCATGAAAACAGCAGTAGTAACAGACAGTACGGCATATATACCTAAAGACCTGCGTGAGCGCTACAATATTTATATGATACCTCTCAATGTGATCTTTGGAGAGACTTCATACAGGGAAGAAATCGATATGAGCTGGAAGGACTATTACAAAGAAGTAAAAGCTCACGAAAATCTCCCGACGACTTCCCAGCCCGCATACGGCGAGCTGATTTCTCTCTATGAAAAACTCGGGGAAACATATGATGCGGTCATCAGCATCCACCTTTCCAGCGGCATCAGCGGAACATTCAACAGCGCTGTATCAGCACGCGGTATGCTTGAAGGAATTAAAGTGTATCCGTTTGATTCAGAAATCAGCTGCATGGCTCAAGGTTTTTATGCGATCGAAGCGGCTGAGATGGCGGAAAAAGGAGCGGCTCCGGAAGAAATCATTCGCCACTTGGATCATATGAAAACCTCAATGAGGGCTTATTTTATGGTTGACGACCTTTCGCATTTGCAAAGGGGAGGACGCCTGAGCGGCGCCCAGGCTTTTGTCGGAAGCCTTTTAAAAGTAAAGCCGATTTTGCATTTTGAGAACAAGCTGATCGTTCCCTTCGAAAAAATCCGGACGAGAAAAAAAGCGATGAACCGTTTATTTGAGCTTTTTGGCGAAGATGCCGAAAAAGGAAAGCCGTTGAGAGCGGTTGTGATTCATGCCAACCGTGAAGAAGAAGCCGATCAAATAATCGAAGAATTGTCGCAGCAATACGCACATGTCGAATTTTATAAAAGCTATTTCGGGCCTGTGATCGGCACCCACCTTGGTGAAGGAGCAATGGGTATCGCCTGGTATACAGTATAAAAGCCAATCTCCGTTTTGCAAAACGGAGATTTTTTCTTTTTCTACGGTTTTTGAGGGAGATTTTAAGATTTTGACTGTTTTACAAGAAAACATGGATGATAGATACTGAATGGCAGATTGGAGGTGATTCACATCGAACATCCGGCATCCTATTCCTGTGAATTGCGGTCATGTTTGGAGCAGCGCCACCTTCTGAAAAGCGAACTTCCTTTTCCGGAACCTGTCATTGATTGGCATATCCAAGAAGGCCTGATAAAAACGGAGGAAGGCATTAAAAAAACGAAGAGAGGCTTTGTTTGCTTGAGGTGCGGCCAGCACGAGCGCTTCTATTTCGCTCGATATCCTTGCTATAGGTGCAATAAATGCTGCGTGTACTGCCGAGCCTGTGTCATGATGGGCAGGGTGAGCGAGTGTACGTCTCTGTTGACTTGGCGTGGACATGGCAGACATGAATGGGCGCCTGTTTACACGGAGTGGAAAGGCGTACTTTCAGCCGGTCAGGAAAAAGCGGCAAAATCTATTATCGATGCTATACGCAGGAAAGAAGAGCTGTTGATCTGGGCGGTTTGCGGATCGGGAAAAACGGAACTTCTTTTTCAAGGGATCGAATTCGCGCTGAACAACGGTTTGAGAGTATGTATCGCCACTCCGAGAACAGACGTTGTGCTTGAGCTTGAACCGCGGTTTCGCCACGCCTTTCCCGGGGTGGAAATCGCCGCTTTATACGGAGGGAGCCCAGACGTTGGAACTCTCTCGCCGCTTGTCATTTCAACTACCCACCAGCTGCTCCGCTATAAAGAAGCATTTGACGTGATCATCATAGATGAAGTGGATGCTTTTCCGTATTCTATTGATAATACGCTGCAATACGCTGTTAAAAAATCGGCAAAACGGCAAAGCGCACATATCTATTTAACCGCCACGCCTTCTAGAGATATGAAGAAAAGGGCTGAGAGCGGAAAGCTGCACACCGTCCGTATTCCCGCAAGATTCCACCGCAGCCCGCTGCCTGAACCTACATTGATTTGGTGCGGAAATTGGGAAAGGGGTTTGAAACGAAGAAAAGTTCCTTTTCGCCTCAAAAAATGGCTTTTTAAGCACCAGGAACTGCAGCATCCGGTTTTTCTGTTTGTTCCCTCTATCCCTGTTCTTAAAACCGTGGTCAGTCTGCTGAAAAAGGAAACATTTCGCGCAGAAGGAGTCTATGCCGAAGACCCTGAGAGAAATGAAAAAGTGAACCGGTTTAGGAAAAGTAAGCTTGAGGTGCTCGTGACGACAACGATTTTGGAAAGAGGTGTAACCGTCAAAAAAGCACAGGTTGGAGTATTGGGGGCAGAGTCGGCTGTTTTTTCGGAAAGCGCTCTTGTCCAAATGGCCGGCAGAGCCGGCAGGCATCCCGAGCACACAGATGGAGACGTCTGTTTCTTTCATCACGGCAGGACAAAGTCGATGAATGCGGCACGACGTCATATTCAATATATGAATAAACTGTCTAAAAAGGAAATGTTGATTGACTGGTCTGATATTCATGGTAAAGTATACCTATGAATATAAAATGAGGAGCGGTGCCGGATGCTAGTCAATGCTAAAGAGGCTGTTTTGGAAGAGTTGTTTGATCAGTATATCGAACAGCTGCACATGAGCTGTAAGTGCAGCAGGTGCAGAGAGGATGTGCTCGCCTTGGCTTTAAATGCAGTAAAACCGCAATATGTAACAGATGAGTCGAAGCTGACTTACATAAAAGCAGAGCTCGTTGACAAACAAAAAAATACATCAATGCTCGTCACCTTGGCTGAAGCTGCCAGAAAGGTGAATGACAACCCGCTTTGCGAAAGCAATCGAAAAGGGAGGAAATGAACTGCATTGTTTAATTTGTGAAGCGCCTCTTTTACATTCTCTTTCATGGCGCGCTTTATTCTTTTTACGATCAGAAGAGAAAATATGCAGGGCATGTAAAGACAATTTTATCAGGATCGAAGGAAGAACGGTGTGCCCTAAGTGCGGGCGCCCCCAAGAGAGCGAAGAACTTTGCGGTGACTGCCTAAAATGGGAAGCTGATCCGTTAACCCGCTCTCTTTTGAGGCAAAACCGCTCTGTCTATATCTACAATACCTTCATGAAAGAAGTCCTTGCCCGTTTTAAGTTCAGAGGTGATGCTGAACTGGTCTTCGCTTTTGCTCCTTCATTTATCAATGCTTTCCACCAATATTACCGCCACACTCCAGCTGTTTTAGTTCCGATACCACTCAGTGAAGAACGTAAAGCGGAGCGGGGATTCAATCAGGCGGAGAGGCTTGCTTCCTTATTAAAAAAACCCGTTATGCATCCTTTGATCAGAATCGAAAATGAAAAACAATCCAAAAAAAGCAGAAAAGAACGGATCAAGCCCAAAACGGTTTTTAGAACCGAAAAGGGATCGGTAAAGAATCTGGATATCATATTGATCGACGACTTGTATACGACAGGGGCGACCCTTCATCATGGCGCTGATTGTCTGATGACATCCGGTGAGGCAAAATCTGTATCATCATTTACATTAATTCGAAGCTAAATCATTTTTTTTCCCTGCCGATATAAAAGATAGAATTTAAGGATAGGGGTCAAAATTTATGAGTCAATTGGCGAATTGTCCAAGATGTAATGCATTGTTTATGAAAAGCAGTTTTCAAACCGTTTGCGTTTCATGCTTGAAAGAAGAAGAACGTGCGTTTGAAACCGTTTATAAATTTCTGAAAAAACAGGAAAACCGACAGTCTACAATGTTTCAGATCGTAGAAAAAACAGGTGTCGAAGAAGAGTTAATATTGAAGTTCATCAGACAGAAACGCATTCAAATCTCCAATTTTCCGAATCTCGGCTATCCGTGCGAAAGGTGCGGCACACTTATTCGGGAGGGGCGTTATTGCCTGTCATGCGATCAAGATTTAGCATCGCAAATGAGTCAATTAGACCAGCTGGAGCAGCTTGAAAAAGAGAAGAGAAATAGTTCTAAAGGCACGTACTATACCTTTAATCCTAAAAATGACTGATTCCCTAAACTAACTTGAAGCTCAGACGATAAAATGAGTATGATCATAGATAACTATGGCGGAAAGTGAGAGGAATCCCATGAAGATCAACCAATATGGAACACAACCTGTTAATCCTTATCATAAATCATTTGAAAAACAAACAGCTTCTTCCCAGGCTGCAGCACAGCCGGAAGATAAAGTTGAGATTTCTGCGAAAGCAAAGGAGCTGCAAAAAGGCCCTGATTTAATGAAGGAGCGTCAGGAGAAAATTGCCCAGCTGAAAGCAGCCGTGGAGAATGGAACATACAAAGTGGACGGCAAAGGCATAGCTGAAAAAATGGTTAATTTTTATAAACAGCAATAAAAGGAGGAAGTCAGTTCAGTGAAACGGGTGATTGAAGAGCTGGAGCGCTTATGCGTGCTGCATGAACATCTGCTGTCTCTGTCGGAACAAAAAACGGAGGCGCTGAAGACGAACGAAATAAAGGCACTTTCAGAAATCGTGACGAAAGAACAAAAGTATGTGCAAGCCATTGAACAAACGGAGCAGTCCCGCATTGAAGCAACTAAAAGCTGTATCGGCAGCTCGGACGCGACCATCAGCGCATGTATCATCAGAGCTGCGGGCGGCGAGAAAAAGGTGCTGGAACAGCTGTATGCCAAGCTCTCACAGCTCGTCATCCGTTTAAAGGATGTGAACGATTTGAATAAGCAGCTGACTTTTCAGTCGCTTCAATTTATCTCGCTTACATTTGATATGCTCCTTCCGAAAGAAAGCGGTTCGAATTATGGAAAAGAGCAGCAGTCAAATCAGACAGGCGGGACAAAACGGCTTTCTTTATTCGACTCAAAAGCTTAGAACGGAGTGAAAAAGATGACAAACCCAACTTTTTTAGGGCTGGAAATCGCCAAAAGAGGCTTGTCCGCGCAGCAATCAGCTCTGAGCGTGACAGCGAACAATATATCCAATGCCAATACCGAAGGGTATTCAAGACAGCGTGTCACATTTAAAGCGTCAACCCCTTATCCGTCCGTATCAAGAAACTCTGTCGGGCTTGCCGGCCAGATGGGTACAGGCGTTGAGGTCGGTTCGGTTGAACGGGTAAGAGACAGCTTTCTGGACTATCAATACCGGACGCAGAATACAAAGGCAGGCTATTACAATGCAAAAGTGGACGCTTTTAACCAAATGGAAGGGATTATGAATGAACTGAATGACACCGGATTAAACAAGGTTCTGAATTCATTCTGGAATTCCATTCAAGAATTGACGAACAACGCTCACGAGCCGAGCGCTGCTTCTGTCGTCGGACAAAAAGGGCAGGCGGTCGCCGAGACATTTAACACTCTGTATAAATCGCTGACAACCGTTCAATCAAATTTAGGCGACCAGATTGATCAAGATGTGATGACGATCAACTCGCTTTTGTCACAGCTGAACAGCTTGAACGAGCAAATTGCCAAAGTCGAGCCGAACGGCTATCTCCCGAATGATTTGTACGATAAACGTGATCAGCTCCTTGATGAACTGTCTTCAATGGTTAATATCAAAGTCAGCTATACGAAGACTGGCGGCAACCCACTTGCAACCGCTGAAGGCATTGCATCAATCGAAATCCTGGACGAAAACGGCCAGTCTCTGGGCAAGGTTCTTGACGGACCAAACTTCACGACTGAAACTGTCAAAGTAAATTACGACAACGATACAGGCCTTGTGACAGGTGTTTCCCTCGGCGGGACGGACATCGGCATCGATTCGTTTACTAGCAAAGGATCGCTGCTCGGTTTAATCGAGTCTTACGGATATATGTCAAATGGTAAAGAAAAAGGTTTGTATCCTGAAATGCTCGCAGATCTGGATACGCTGGCGCTTGCTTTTGCGAAAGAGTTTAATGCAGTCCATCAAAGCGGGTTTACTTCATCGGGAGAACCGGGAGGCATCTTTTTTGAATTTACCGGAGGAGAGGCTGAGCCTGCAAAGGGAGCCGCCGGCAAAATCAAAGTAACCGATGAGATCATGAATTCAAAAGGCGATAAAATCGCTGCATCGCTGAATGGTGAAGCGAGCGACAACTCCAACGCGACAAATCTCGCTAATGTCTTCACCAAGAAAATTCAAATCGGCGACAAAACGACGACCGTTTTAGACTATTATGCAGGTATTATCGGTGAAATGGGTGTAAAAGCTCAGGAAACAAACAGACTGGCCAAAAATACAGAAACGCTTGTAAACACTGCTGAGTTGAATAGGCAGTCTGTAAGCGCCGTATCATTAGACGAAGAAATGTCGAACATGATCCAATTCCAGCATGCTTATAACGCAGCTGCGAGAATGATAACGCTGCAGGACGAAGTCCTCGATAAAATTATTAACGGCATGGGTGTCGTGGGAAGGTAGGTAAAGATTCATGCGGGTAACCCAAGGGATGATCGCAAAAAACTCTTTGCGCTACATCAATTCAAGCTATGGAAAGCTGGATAAGCTTCAATCCCAGATTTCGTCAGGAAAAAAGATTTCAAAGGCGTCCGATGATCCCGTCGTCGCAATGAAAAGCCTGAAGTACAATACGCAATTGTCCCAGGTTAAACAATATCAAAGCAATGCCTCCCAAGCTTTTACATGGCTTGAAAACACGGAAACGAACATTACAGAAGGCATTGATATCATGGGGAAAATCAGGGAGCTGACCGTTAAGGCTCAAAACAGTACAAACGGCGAAGAAGAACTAAATGCGATCGGAGTCGAAATCGGCCAGCTGAAAGACCAGCTGATTCAGATCGCCAATACGCAGGTCAACGGCCGCTACCTCTTTAACGGTACGAACTCTGACGTCGCTCCGATCACAAAAAACGCCGACGGTACTTACACATACAATTTTGAAAACTATACAAGCAGCTCTGACGTCAACATCAATGTTTCGCCAAACGCAACCTTAAATGTAAACTCAAATCCGATTTCGGCTTTCGGCGGGCAGTCAGGCAGCGGACAAAATGTGTTTGAAATGATTGAGTCTCTCGAGAACGCCTTAAAAGCGGGAACAATGGAAGGGATGGAAAACGCCCTCTCAGACATTGACCAGTTTTCCAATCAGATGAGCAATGAGCGGTCTGATATTGGAGCGCGCTACAATCGGCTCGAATTGATCAATTCACGGCTGAGCGAACAGGAAGAGACGGCGACAAAAGTTTTGTCAGACAACGAAGATGTTGAGCTTGAAGAAATCATTACTGAATTTATTACACAGCAATCGGTTCACAGAGCTGCACTTGCCGTAAACGCGAAAATCGTTCAGCCGACACTGGTTGACTTTTTAAGATAAAAGCGACTCTATCCGAGTTGCTTTTTTTCAGCAAAAGGAGGATATCATAATGGAGATGCCGAGGCTGATCATGCAAAATATCCCGGGCCGCATCGGTTTAACAACAACGCCGCCGGATTTGAAAATGGAACAGCCGCGCGCCGACTTGAAAATCGAGCAGCCGCCGGCTGAACTGGAGATTACAACTACCCCTTCGAAGCTCACGATTGACCAGACTAAAGCATGGGAAGACTTAGAAAGAAAGCATATCTTTAAAAGGATTGAAGAAGGGGCGCAGCAAGGCTATCAGGATTGGCTTGCCGGAATGGCTCGGACCGCTGAAGAAGGGGACGAGATGATGCGGATTGAAATCGAAGGCAATCCGCTTGCAGACCAGGCGAGACGAATCAGCGAGCCTGAACCGATTCAAATCGGCGTTCATTTTACGCCGTCATTTGACAGGGTGAAGATCGCATATGAACCGGCTAAAGTGAACATTGAAGCGACGCCGCGCAAGCCTATCATCGAAGCAACGCCGAATAAACCGGTTGTTAACTATACGCCAGGCAGTGTGAAGGTTGACATGCTCCAATATCCGGAGGTAAAAATAGATGTGGAATACCCAAAACAAAAGTAATTTAGCAAAGGATCGTGAATGATGATCATCAAAACGAAGTATCACGGAGAAACACAAATTCAAGAAGATCAGACGATCATGTTTAAAAACGGCCTGCCCGGATTTACAGGCGAAAAGAAATTTGTCATTCTGCCGCTGTCCGAGGATTCGCCGTTTGTCGTCCTTCAGTCGGTGCAGTCGGAAGAGCTTGCATTCATTGTCGCCAGTCCGTTCGTCTTTTTCAAAGATTATGGCTTTGATCTTGATGAAACGACGGTTGAACTTCTTCAAATCGAATCTGCCGAAGACGTTGAAGTGATGTCGATTTTAACGATCGAAGAGCCGTTCGAGAAATCAACGGCCAATTTGATGGCGCCGATTGTCGTAAACCGCAGAAAAATGCTTGCCAAACAAGTGATTTTGCATGACTCTTCTTATCAGACTAAGCAGCCGATAGGAGGGGAAGCATGCTAGTTTTATCCCGCAAGCTCAATGAAGCGATTCAAATCGGAGACGATATCGAAGTGAAGATCATATCCGTTGACGGAGATCAGGTGAAAATCGGCATTGACGCGCCGAAGCATATCGAAATTCACCGCAAGGAAATCTATTTGGCGATCCAGGAAGAAAACAGCCGGGCCGCTTCCATCTCAAACGATTTGCTTGCGAAATTGTCCTCACAAAAAAAGTGAGGATTTTTTTATTTTTGCTATAAACAAATCAAAGGGAGTTCCGATATATAGTATGTAGCAGGAAGGACAGCCTGAATGCTCCAAAATATGCACATGGACGTGCAATCAAACACATTTCAAGGAGGAAATACACAATGAGAATCAACCACAACATTGCAGCGCTTAACACGCTGAACCGTCTGTCTTCAAACAACAGCGCAAGCCAAAAGAACATGGAGAAGCTTTCTTCAGGTCTTCGCATCAACCGTGCCGGAGATGACGCAGCAGGTCTTGCAATCTCTGAAAAAATGAGAGGACAAATCCGCGGATTAGAAATGGCTTCTAAAAACGCTCAAGACGGTATCTCTCTTATCCAAACAGCTGAAGGTGCATTGACTGAAACTCATGCGATCCTTCAACGTATGCGTGAACTTACTGTTCAAGCAGGAAACACAGGTACTCAAGATAAAGCAACAGATTTGCAGGCTATTCAAGATGAAATTTCTGCTTTGACAGAAGAAATTGACGGCATTTCTAATCGTACGGAGTTCAACGGCAAGAAATTGCTGGACGGCACTTTCAAAGATACTGGTGATCCAGCAACTACAAAAAGCCTAATCTTCCAAATTGGTGCAAACGCAACTCAACAAATTGGAGTAACTATTGAGGATATGGGTGCAGATGCTCTGGGAGTTAAAGATGCTACTGGAGCTATTGTAACTGGTCAATCAGTGAAGGATATTGATGTAACTAAATTTGCTGACACTGCCGCTAGCGCAGCTGGTGGTTTTGATGAACAATTAAAAATCGTTAACGATGCAATCAACCAAGTATCTACTCAACGTGCAAAACTTGGTGCAGTTCAAAACCGTTTAGAGCACACAATCAACAACCTTGGTGCTTCTTCAGAGAACTTGACAGCTGCTGAGTCTCGTATCCGTGACGTAGACATGGCGAAAGAAATGAGCGAGTTCACGAAGAACAACATTCTTTCTCAAGCTTCTCAAGCGATGCTTGCTCAAGCGAACCAACAGCCGCAAAACGTTCTTCAGTTGCTTCGTTAATTGCTTAAAAAAGATCTTGGCTTTTGCCAAGGTCTTTTTTTTATTGCAACATCAACTAAGATCCTTTTTTGTAAGGTTAGAAAAGAGACACTCAATCATCTTTAGAGTGTCTCAATATAGAATGTCTATTAATTAGAGAATTCGCTAATAATAAGTGTTCTTGTACCACTTAGTGCAGAATTCTTACCTTTTATGTAGTAGAGGTTAACTGGATCGGTATAAACTGTTTGAATTTCTTGTTGTAGCGAGTAATCTACACTGGAAGAGGCAACTAATTTATTTCTTCCATCTGGAGTAATTTCGTAAAGTGAACAAGTACCACCGCCTAAACGTGTTGCATTATAAAATCTGCACCGGAAATTACCCTCCCCAACGCCATGAAAAATATCAGCGCTTTGGCGAACTTCACCAGGGTATACAGCTACTCGAGCCAAAACTGCTGCCTTCGAAGACGAGTAAAAACTAAATGACAATACAAAGGCTAGTGCCAGCGACACAAATATTTTTTTCATGAACAAATCCCCTTTCTTGTAGATATTGTCAGTTCAATTATAACATTATAATAAATAACAAATTTGAATATTTATTGAAAGATATTTTCGTATCCAAAAGGATTTTATAATGGCTATAATAAGGAAGTTCTATCATGGTCTTACTCTTAAAATATACTGTGAGTGGCTAGTTTCTATCTACCTTGATTAATTTTTTTCCATAAAGATGTTTAATCTCATTCTCCCTTAGCCGATATAAGTTTTAGATCATAGCATAGGGGATGGTAAAAATTGTCGATCAATAGATTGTCATCTTTAGAACCCATTATTGATGCTTACAAAACGCAGATGATGAATAAACAGTCTGAAGCTGTAGAACGCCCGCAGCAGACGGACGCTGCAGAATTTACATTTGCTCAGCTTGAGAAAACCGTACAAGGCGCAAACAACCTTTTAGAGCCGTCGCAAGTCCACCTTCAGTTTGTGCTTCATGAAAAACTGGGAGAGTATTATGTGAAAGTCGTGGACAATCGGACAGAGGAAGTCGTCCGTGAGATCCCGCCAAAAGAGTGGCTCGATTTTTATGCGGCGATGGCGGAGTTCATGGGATTAATTGTCGATAAAACTACATAGAACAGGAGTGTTAGATGATATGGCGATCAGAATATCAGGTTTAGCTTCAGGGATGGATGTAGACGATATTGTCAGCAAATTAATGAAAACGGAGCGCGTCCCGCTCGATAAGCTCACACAAAAGAAACAGACTTTGGAATGGCAGCGTGACAGTTATCGTGAAATCAATACGAAAATCAAAGGCTTGCAGGAATCAATCAACCTTATGCTCCGTCCCAGCACGTACGGCGCGAAAAAGGTGATAAGCTCTAACGAGTCGGCTGTTACGGCAACAGGTACCACGAATGCGGCATCAGGCACGATTCAAATCAACAAGCTGGCAACCGCCGCCACCTATAAGACTTCTAGCCTTTCAGGGTATACAGGGAGCGATCAAACGTTAACTTTCCAAGTGACAGCTCCTGGAGAAACGACTGCAAAAAAAGTTGAAATCAGCGTCAGCAGCACGGATACGCTGGATGACATCGTTTCCAAAGTCAATAAATCAAATTTGGGCGTAACCGCTATGAAAGAAAAGATTTATAACGGTTCTGAATACGTAGAAACGATCGCTTTCACATCAAAAGCAACCGGCGCAGGGGGCAGCATCCAGGCAGCTGATGATGCGACGGCGAGCTTTATGTCCAATCAGCTCGGTTTTGCGCTTGACGCAGACAACAAGCTGACAGCTAGTCAGGCAGGTCAAAATGCCGAAGTTGTCATCAACGGATTGCAGATTGAGAAGACAACGAACAACTTTACCGTTAATAATGTGACATATCAGCTAAAGAATACGACAAACAGCCCCGTTTCGATAGATGTATCTACTGATGTGGACGGTATATACGAAAAGATTAAAGATTTTGTTACACAGTACAATGAACTGATCGATATGGCCAACGGCAAGCTCACGGAAAAGAAATACCGCGACTATACACCGCTGACAGAAGAACAGAAAAAAGATATGACGGAAAAGCAAATTGAGCTGTGGGAAGAAAAAGCGAAAAGCGGACTGTTAAGGGGTGACACGATTTTAAGCGGTGCCACCAACCAAATGCGTACTGATTTTTATTCAAATGTTTCTGTAAACGGTGAATCGCTGCAGCTTACTCAGTTTGGAATTACGACATCGAGCGTTTACAGTCAGCGCGGTCATTTAGAGATAAATGAAAAAAAACTGAAAGAAAAGATCGCAGAAGATCCCGACAGTGTGGCTAATCTCTTTATGGCGGGAACGAGCAGCACTGAAAACTATAATGAAAAAGGCATCATGAGACGCCTTCAGACAGTTTTGACCGATACGAAAAAGCAGATTGAGGATAAAGCCGGAAATTCAGCAATGACAAACAATCAATTTACAATCGGGAAAAACTTGAATACAGTTGAATCTGACATTTCGTCAATGAACGCCCGCCTGAAACAAGTCGAAAATCGCTATTACACAAAATTCACGGCGATGGAAAAAGCGATTCAAAAAGCGAACGAACAATCGACATACTTATTACAAATGCTTGGACAATAATATTGTGGAGGATCAAGAATGGCTTTAAACAACCCGTATGCAGCTTATCAGCAAAATTCAATCAACACGGCGACCCCTGGAGAATTGACGCTTATGCTATTTGATGGCTGCCTTAAATTTATGAAGCTGGCGAAACAGGCGATTGAACAAGAGGATATGGAAACGAAAAATACGAACCTTGTTAAAGCTCAAAAGATTATTCAGGAGCTCAATATCACTCTTGACCGGAAAGTCGAATTGGCCGCATCAATGGGGGCAATGTACGAGTATATCCACCGTCGCCTGGTTGAAGCCAACATTCGCAATGACAAAGATATCGTGACGGAAGTCGAAGGGTATGTTAAAGATTTACGCGATGCCTGGAAGCAAGCGCTTCAAATCGAACGGCAGGGCCGGTTCGGATCGGGCGGGCTGGCATAATGGAAAAGATTGAGCTGCTGTACAGCGAAACAAAACTTATGCTCGCTCAAATAAAAGACGCCCCGGAAAGTGATGAGCTGGTTCAGGCAATTGAAGCTTTTCTTGAAAAACGCGATGGCTTGATCAAGGAGATCAAGCCGCCTCTTTCTGAGACAGAAAAGCAGCAGCTGCGGCAAGTGACGGATATGGAGCCATTGCTCATGGCCGAACTAAAAAGGCTGCAGCAGGCTGTCAAACATGAGCTGCTTCAGGCGAAGCAGAAGCGAGCCATGCATCATTCCTATATCAATCCGTACGCCAACATGACGATTGACGGCACATATTATGACAAGCGCAAATAGGTGATCGCTTTGACAAGCACCGACGATTACATGCTCTTAACGACTTATTATCAGCTTTTGTTTACGATTGAAGAGGGGTTTTGCTATTTAATAGAGGCGAATCAAGATTTGGCGAAGACAGAAGGAGAGCGGATTTTTAACGATCTAATCTATGCTTTTTTTCAGTTGGATTCGTCGCACGCTGTATTGCTGTCGATTTTGGAGACAAGCTGTGCCAAATCTTCGATTCGTTTTTTTGACAGAGTCTTCCGTGAGTTTGACAGTCTGATTTATTACAATTATCCGTCTGCTGAATTTCAGCATGACTTAACCCATCATTTTTTACCGCTTTATCGGGAATGGATGAAAACGATCCACCAATGCATGAGACCTTACGTTATCCATTGACGGCATACACCTGACAGGTGTATGCCATATTTTTTTAAAAGCAAAAATGGCGTTCTGATTTTATTCGCATGTGAATATATTTAAGATTTAATAAAGGGGTTCAAATGACAGGAGACAATCTTCGTCAAAATTCACGGATTTTTCACATAATTTTTACGTTTATGCAGGAATTCAGCAGGGAAAAGACGAAATGTATTTACATATCCTTAATATAAAGGAGGCGTTCTTTTGATGGAGTACAACGTCAGAGGAGAAAACATTGAGGTAACACCAGCGTTAAGAGAACACGTCGAGAAGAAAATTGGAAAGCTTGAGCGTTATTTTGAAAATAACGTTGATGCGATTGTTCACGTCAACTTGAAATTCTACAACGATCAGGAATCTAAGGTGGAAGTGACAATTCCAATGACAGACCTCTCTCTCCGTGCGGAAGTTCACCACGAAGATATGTACAATGCAATCGATCTCGCAACGAACAAACTGGAACGTCAAATTCGCAAGCACAAAACAAAAGTGAACCGGAAATTCCGCGAAAAAGGTTCTCCGAAGTATGTTTTTGCCGAAGAAAACGGCATCGGAACGGCCGTGCAGGATGACACTGAGGATGAACAGCCGCAGGTTGTCCGTCAAAAGCGCTTTAATTTAAAACCGATGGATAATGAAGAAGCGATTTTACAAATGAATATGCTTGGACACAGCTTCTTTGTATTCACGAACGCCGAAACCAATCTGACCAATGTGGTCTACCGAAGAAACGACGGAAAATACGGTTTGATCGAACCGAACGAATAAATATATCAAGTCCCCTCCCGGATCTTCCGCAGAGGGGATTTTTTCCGTTTCCCCGCGGTAAATTGTTTGGAAATGACAAAAGGTATGATATGATATTGCATATATAAAAATTACTGTTTACTCATACTTAAACAAGGAAAATAAAGAGGAGCGTTATTCTATGCTTGGAATTTTAAATAAAGTGTTTGATCCGACAAAACGCACGCTCAGCCGTTATGAAAAGAAAGCGAACGAGATTGATGCGCTCAAGGCAGATATAGAGAGGCTTTCAGACGAAGCTTTGAAACAAAAGACAATCGAGTTCAAAGAGCGCCTTGAAAAAGGCGAAACAGTTGACGACCTTTTGACTGAAGCGTTTGCCGTTGTCAGGGAAGCTTCCCGGCGCGTGACAGGCATGTTCCCGTTTAAGGTTCAGCTGATGGGAGGCGTTGCCCTTCATGAAGGGAATATCGCCGAAATGAAAACGGGGGAAGGTAAAACGCTGACGTCCACAATGCCCGTTTATTTGAACGCTTTGTCAGGGAAAGGCGTTCACATCGTGACGGTCAACGAATACCTGGCGAGCCGCGATGCTGAAGAGATGGGAAAAATCTATGAATTTCTCGGGCTGACAGTCGGCTTAAACCTGAACAGCCTTTCAAAAGACGAGAAGCGTGAAGCCTATGCAGCCGATATTACGTACTCTACGAATAATGAGCTTGGCTTTGACTACTTGCGCGACAACATGGTGCTTTATAAAGAGCAGATGGTTCAGCGTCCGCTTCATTTTGCAGTCATCGATGAAGTCGACTCGATTTTGATCGATGAAGCAAGAACGCCGCTCATCATTTCTGGACAAGCGGCCAAATCCACAAAGCTGTACGTTCAGGCCAATGCGTTTGTCCGCACGTTAAAAGTGGATCAGGACTACACATACGATGTGAAAACAAAAGGCGTTCAGCTGACTGAAGAAGGGATGACAAAAGCCGAAAAGGCATTTGGCATCGAAAACTTGTTTGATGTCCGCCATGTTGCCTTAAACCATCATATTGCCCAGGCGCTTAAAGCCCATGCGGCGATGCATAAAGACGTCGATTACGTCGTCGAAGACGGCCAGGTCGTTATCGTCGACTCTTTCACAGGCCGTCTGATGAAGGGCCGCCGCTACAGCGACGGGCTCCACCAGGCCATTGAAGCGAAGGAAGGACTTGAGATCCAAAATGAGAGCATGACGCTCGCGACGATCACCTTCCAGAACTATTTCCGCATGTATGAAAAATTGGCAGGGATGACGGGTACGGCAAAAACGGAAGAAGAAGAATTCCGCAACATCTACAACATGCAGGTTGTAACGATTCCGACCAACAAGCCGATCGCCCGTGATGACCGCCCGGATTTAATTTACCGGACCATGGAAGGAAAATTTAAAGCTGTTGCAGAGGATGTCGCCCAGCGCTATATGGTCGGTCAGCCGGTTCTTGTCGGTACGGTTGCGGTTGAAACATCTGAATTGATTTCAAAGCTGCTTAAAAATAAAGGCATTCCGCATCAGGTGTTAAACGCGAAAAACCACGAGCGGGAAGCCCAGATTATCGAAGATGCCGGGCAAAAAGGCGCGGTCACCATCGCGACCAACATGGCGGGACGTGGTACGGACATCAAGCTTGGCGAAGGCGTAAAAGAGCTTGGCGGACTGGCCGTTATCGGTACAGAGCGCCATGAATCACGGCGGATTGACAACCAGCTGCGCGGACGTTCAGGCCGTCAGGGGGACCCTGGTATCACCCAATTTTATCTTTCCATGGAAGATGAATTAATGAAACGCTTCGGTGCAGAACGGACGATGGCGATGCTTGACCGCTTCGGAATGGACGATTCGACGCCGATTCAGAGCAAGATGGTTTCAAGAGCGGTCGAATCTTCACAGAAGCGTGTGGAAGGCAACAACTTTGATGCCCGTAAGCAGCTTCTGCAATACGATGACGTGCTCCGCCAGCAGCGTGAGGTCATCTATAAACAGCGCTTTGAGGTCATCGATTCCGACAACCTCCGCTCCATCGTCGAAAATATGATTAAAGCTTCACTTGAGAGGGCTGTTGCTTCATACACGCCAAAGGAAGATCTGCCTGAAGAGTGGAATCTTGAAGGCCTTGTCGAGCTTGTAAATGCGAATTTCCTTGATGAGGGCGGAGTGGAGAAAAGCGACATTTTCGGAAAAGAGCCTGAGGAGATTACAGAGCTCATTTATGACAGGATCAAGACGAAATACGATGAGAAAGAAGAGCGGTACGGCTCTGAACAAATGCGCGAATTTGAGAAAGTCATCGTTCTCCGCGAAGTGGATACGAAATGGATGGATCACATCGATGCGATGGATCAGCTGCGTCAAGGAATTCATCTGCGCGCTTACGCTCAGACAAACCCGCTTCGCGAGTATCAAATGGAAGGCTTTGCAATGTTTGAAAACATGATCGCGGCCATCGAAGATGATGTAGCCAAATTCGTCATGAAGGCTGAAATTGAAAACAACCTTGAGCGCGAAGAGGTCATTCAAGGACAGACGACAGCCCATCAGCCGAAAGAAGGCGATGAGGAAAAACAAGCGAAGAAAAAACCGGTCCGCAAAGCGGTGGATATCGGACGCAATGATCCTTGCTACTGCGGGAGCGGAAAAAAATATAAAAACTGCTGCGGAAGAACAGAATAAAAAGAGGTGCACGCCTCTTTTTATTTTGAACAGGCTGAAATCTATGATGAGGTGAAAGAATAATGGAATTGGCAGAAATCAGACAGGAACTTGAAAATATGGCTACTCGATTAGCGGACTTCAGGGGGTCTCTTTGACCTCGAAACAAAGGAAGCAAGAATCAGCGAATTAGACGAGCAGATGGCTGACCCTGACTTTTGGGGAGATCAGCAGAAAGCGCAGACGATCATTAATGAAGCGAATGCGTTAAAAGATTATGTCAACACGTATAACAAGTTGAGCGAATCTCATGAAGAACTGCAAATGACACACGATCTTTTAAAAGAAGATCCTGACCAAGACCTGCAAAATGAACTGGTCAGCGAGCTGAAAAGCTTAACAAAGCAATTTAACGAATTTGAGCTGCAGCTATTGTTAAGCGAGCCGTATGATAAAAACAATGCGATTCTTGAGCTTCACCCGGGAGCCGGCGGCACCGAATCACAGGATTGGGGTTCAATGCTTCTCAGAATGTACACCAGGTGGGCAGAGCGCCGAGGATTTAAGGTGGAAACCCTTGATTACCTCCCAGGGGATGAAGCAGGAATCAAGTCTGTCACTCTCCTGATCAAAGGACACAATGCCTACGGCTATTTAAAAGCCGAGAAAGGCGTACACAGGCTCGTCAGAATTTCTCCGTTCGACTCATCAGGGCGCAGGCACACGTCGTTTGTGTCTTGTGATGTCATGCCTGAATTCAACGAAGAAATCGACATTGAGATCCGTACGGAAGATATTAAAGTCGATACGTACAGGGCAAGCGGCGCCGGCGGGCAGCACGTCAATACGACAGACTCCGCCGTCAGGATCACCCACCTGCCGACAGGCGTCATCGTCACTTGCCAAACGGAGCGCTCACAAATTAAAAACCGCGAACGTGCCATGAAAATGCTGAAGTCGAAGCTGTATCAGCGCAGAATCGAAGAGCAGCAGGCACAGCTTGACGAAATTCGCGGCGAACAAAAAGAAATCGGCTGGGGAAGCCAGATCCGCTCATACGTTTTCCATCCGTATTCCCTAGTGAAGGATCATAGAACGAACACGGAAATGGGGAACGTGCAGGCGGTTATGGACGGAGACATTGACTCTTTCATCGACGCATATTTGCGTTCAAAGCTTTCCTAAATTGGAGAAAGACACATCCATATTGTGAGATGTGTCTTTTTTTTGCGGGTAAATCCGCCTGGATATGTTCAGCCTAAGCCGTAAGAAGCTTTGTCCCTCTGCCGCTTTATCCGATTAATACGTTATTTGGCTGTTATTTACTTACAATAAGCTAAATGCTATACTCTCGATTGGTAACGAATCGTGCGGAGGATGACAGATATGAATATGGATAAAACGAGACATCAATTGTTTGCGGTGTTGCGTGACTACGGCTATATCCTGTTTGGATCAGCTGTCGTCGCTATGACATTTAATATGTTTCTGCTTCCCAACCGGATTGCAGCCGGCGGAGTCAGCGGTATCAGCACCATTTTGCAATCATTCGGCTTTGAAGCTGCCTATGTGCAATGGGCATTTAATATTCCTTTATTTATTGCCGGGATTCTCATACTCGGAGGAAAATTCGGCATTAAAACGCTTGTTGGGTCTGTTTTTCTCCCCTTTATCGTATATATGACACGGGACATTGCTCCGGCGACAGAGAATCCGCTCTTAGCCGCCATTTTCGGCGGTGTCGGCATCGGAGTTGGTATCGGGATGGTCTTTCTCGGAAGGGGTTCTACAGGCGGGACTGCGCTGGCTGCGCAAATCATTCATAAGTACACCGGGCTTTCGCAAGGCAAATGTTTGGCGCTGATCGACGGAACGATCGTCCTGTCGGCGATGTTTGTTTTTAACATCGAACAGGGACTGTATGCTATGCTTGGTGTTTATATATCAAGCAAAACCATCGATGTTATTCAGGTCGGGCTGAACCGTTCCAAAATGGCGATGATCATTACCAACCGGGAAGAGGAAGTTCGACATGCGGTACTGAATAAAATTGACAGAGGGATTACGAAAATATCAGCGGTCGGAGGCTATACAGATGATGAGCGGCCCATTTTGATGTGCGTGGTCGGCCAGACCGAGTTCACAAAGCTGAAACAACTTGTGAAACACATTGATGAGTCTGCATTTGTCATTGCGATGGATGCTTCAGAGGTGCTTGGCGAGGGTTTTAAACGCGCGTAATCGAGGTTATAATAAAGGTTGACTTGTTAAAGGAGCTGACTTAAAAAAATGAAAATGAAGCTGTTTACTCTGTTTATGGCTGTTTCTTTTGTGCTGGCTGCCTGCGGGGGCAATAACAATGAAAGCAAAGAGAAAAACACAGGCGGGCAAGCAACTGCAACGGACGGGGAAGAGATTTACCAGCAAAACTGCACAGGCTGCCATGGTAAGGATTTGTCCGGCGGTTCCGCCCCGAGCTTGAAAGAAGTTGGCGGCAAGTATAAGGAAAGCGAAATTAAAGACATTGTAGTCAACGGCCGCGGCGGAATGCCTGGCAATCTTGTAGACGAAAAAGAAGCTGAAGCGGTCGCGAAGTGGCTTTCAGAGAAAAAATAAGAATGCCTTGCCGGTCAGGAGGCGAAGAGAACCTTCTTCACATTCGGGTGAAAAAGGTTCTTTTTTTGTTGAAAAGGCCTTTATGCCTATTAAAGAACGAAGAAAAACAAGTTCTTTTATCTCAGAAAAGACCCAAAGTACAAATTTTTTGTCTGATTTTGCGTTTTTCCTATAACTTATGTCGGCATTGAAACAAAACTGTAATATCATTTTGTCTAATCTTGACGTATAATGGGTGTTGTTGAAAAAGGGCTTGGATCAATACCATTTACCGTGAATTTAGCAGGACACAAAACGACATGTCCTTTCGAAGAGTATGACCGTATAAACATAGAAGATTAGGTGATTACATGATCGAAATAAAAGATGTATATAAGACTTATTCCAACGGGGTCTCGGCGCTGAACGGAATAAGCATCTCTATATATCCCGGGGAATTTGTTTATGTTGTAGGACCGAGCGGAGCAGGAAAATCAACCTTCATTAAAATGATTTACCGCGAAGAAAAGCCTTCCAAAGGGAAGATTGTCATAAACAATAAAAATTTGGCGCAGCTCAAAGAAAAAGAGATTCCTTTTATCAGAAGGAAAATCGGCGTTGTATTCCAGGACTTTAAACTGCTGCCAAAGCTGACGGTGTTTGAAAATGTTGCATTTGCTTTAGAGGTCATCGGGGAGCGTCCAGAGGTGATCAGAAAAAAAGTGCTTGAAGTGCTTGATCTTGTCCAGCTGAAGCACAAAGCAAGGCAATTCCCTGATCAGCTGTCCGGGGGAGAACAGCAACGGGTTTCAATTGCACGGTCAATCGTCAACGACCCTGATGTCGTGATCGCTGACGAGCCGACGGGAAACCTTGACCCTGAGACGTCTTGGGAAATCATGAAGACGCTCGAGGAGATCAACAACCGCGGAACAACAGTCGTTATGGCGACTCATAACAAAGAAATCGTAAACACCATGAAGAAACGGGTCATCGCAATCGAAGACGGGGTCATTGTGCGTGATGAAGCTAGAGGGGAGTATGGTTCTTATGATTAGAACTCTCGGACGGCATTTGCGCGAGAGCTTAAAATCTCTCGGGAGAAACGCGTGGATGACTTTCGCATCCATCAGTGCTGTAACAGTTACACTTATCTTGGTCGGCGTGTTCATGGTCATCATGCTGAACGTATACAATATGACATTAAAAGCCGAACAGGAAGTCGAAGTCAAAGTGCTTGTTGACTTGACGGCCAACCAGGACCAAAAAAATACATTGGAAAAAGAAATAAAAAAAATACCGGAAATCAGCAGTGTCAAATATTCATCTAAAGATGAAGAGCTGAAAAACCTGAAAGACAGCTTTGGGGAAGACGGGAAATTCTTTGCAATGTTCGAGCAGGAAAACCCGCTGAACGATGCATTTGTCGTAAAAACAAAAGACCCTCAAGACACACCGAAAGCTGCCAAGAAGCTTGAGAAGCTGACCAACGTCTATAAGGTGACATACGGGCAGGAGCAGGTAGACCGCCTGTTTAAAATCAGCGGTGTCACCAAAGTAATCGGGATTGCATTGGTTGTCGGCCTGCTGTTTACGGCGATGTTTTTAATCTCTAATACGATCAAAATCACGATTTTTGCAAGACGCAAAGAAATCGAGATTATGAAACTTGTAGGCGCGACAAACTGGTTCATTCGCTGGCCGTTCTTCATTGAAGGTCTGCTCTTAGGTGTATGCGGTTCTATCATTCCGATCGCTATTTTGCTCGGAACGTATCATCATGCCGTTCAGTGGATCGCTCCGAAAGTTCAGGGCACATTCATACAGCTCTTGCCGTACAATCCGTTCGTCTTCCAAATTTCAGCGATCCTTGTGCTGATCGGAGCCGTTATCGGTGTATGGGGAAGCTTGATGTCGATTCGCAAATTCTTAAAAGTTTAAACCGGCCCTCTCGCCGGTTGTATCATGTTTAAAGCTGGGATGCCTGCAAAGCGCCGGGCTCCCTTGATTCTGAAGGCAAGGAGGAACCAAGGTTGAAAAGAAAGCTTATGACGCTGGGGCTGACCGCTGTGCTCGGATCGTCGGCAGTGCTGATCCCCCTAAAAAGCAACCATGCTTTAGCTTATGAAGACTTGGAGAAAAAAAAGAGCGACGTTCAAAGCAAAAAATCTGAAAACGAGTCAAAACTCGAAAAAAAGAAACAGGAGCTTTCAAAGCTTGAATCAAAAGAAGCAGGCCTGAAAAGCGAGATCGAGAAAATCGACCGTCAGATGACGAACACGAATGAAAAGCTGGAAAAGAAAAACGAAGAAATCGACCAAACAAAGAAAAGCATTGAAGAGCTGAAAAAGCAAATCAAAAAGCTTAAAGAAAAGATTGAGAAACGCAATAAAATATTGAAAGACCGGGTTCGCTCCATGCAGGAAAACGGCGGTTCCGTTCAATACATAGATGTGCTTCTCGGCTCGAAAAGCTTTGGGGATTTCATCAGCCGTGCGGGTGCGGTTTCGACAATTGTCGAAGCTGATAAAGACCTGATGGAAGAGCAAAAGCGCGATCTTCAGCTTGTTGAGGAAAAGGAGACAAAGCTGAGCAAGGATCTTGAAAGCCTTGAAAAAGCGCTCAAAGACCTGGAAGATTTAAAAAAGACGCTCGACAAGCAGCAAAAAGAGAAAGCAAACGTCATGAAAAAAGTGAAGCAAGATAAAGATCATGCGCATGAAGAACTTGGTTCACTCGAAAATGAAGCAGAAATTTTAAAGCGTCAGGATGAAGCGATCAAAGCTGAAGAGGCGCATCGGAAAAAGCAGGAAGCTGAAGCGAGCCGCCGGGCTTCAAGCGGCCAATCGGAAGCCTCTTCTTCTAAACCGTCGGCACCAAGCAGCTCGGGCTTTATCCGTCCTGCTTCCGGCACATTTACTTCCGGGTTCGGAAATCGTTCGCTCGGGAATCACTTCGGCGTAGATATCGCCAAGCGCGGTTCAGGTGTTCCGATTCATGCGGCAGCCGCCGGAACGGTCTATAACGCCCATTACTCGTCCAGCTACGGCAATGTTGTGTTTATTACCCATAATATCAACGGGCAAACATATCAGACGGTCTACGCTCACATGTCTTCGATTAAAGTGCAGACAGGCCAGCGTGTTGAACAGGGACAAGTGATCGGAACGATGGGAAATACAGGCCAATCCTACGGGCAGCATCTTCACTTTGAAATTCATAAAGGCCTTTGGAACAACGCGAAATCCAATGCTGTTGACCCGGCCAATTATATACCGCTTTAAAAATGAAAGCCGATTCGTCCGGAAATGGACCGAATCGGCTTTTTGTTATTCAAATTGAGATGCTTCAAAATTTGTTCTTGTCAGAAAATAACACAAGGTATAGAATGAAAGTGACATCTGTCGACAGTCGACTATTTGAATAGGGGATGATCTAATGAAAGTATTCAACATTGCCAGCATACCCGGTGACGGAGTAGGAAAAGAAGTCGTACCTGCTGCACAGCGAGTTTTGAAAGCGGTTTCTGATGTTCACGGAGGACTCTCATTTCGGTTTACGGAGTTTCCATACAGCTGCGAGTATTATTTGGAACACGGGGAAATGATGCCCGATGACGGTATGGAGCAGCTGAAAGAGTTCGACAGCATCTTCCTTGGAGCGGTAGGAAACAGCAAGCTTGTCCCCGACCATATTTCCCTATGGGGGCTGCTCATTAAAATCCGCCGCGAATTTGAACAGGTCATCAATGTTAGACCTGCGAAATATTTGCAAGGAATCAAGTCTCCGCTGGCCAATCCAAAAGATTTCGATCTTCTTGTCGTCAGGGAAAACAGTGAAGGGGAATACAGCTCGATCGGAGGCAGAATCTTCAGAGATGAAGATGAAATCGCCATCCAAAATGCCGTTTTTTCAAGAAAAGGGGCGGAGAGGGCGATGCGCTTTGCATTTGAGTTGGCGGCTAAACGGAAAAAGCATGTCACAAGCGCAACAAAATCGAACGGAATCGTATATTCAATGCCTTTTTGGGATGAAGTCTTTGCGAACACGGCAAAAGACTACCCTGGCATTACCGCTGATTCGCAGCACATTGACGCGCTGTCGGCCTTTTTTGTAACGAAGCCGGAGAAGCTTGACGTCATTGTTGCCAGCAACTTATTCGGTGATATTTTGACCGATATCGGGGCGGCGATTATGGGGAGTATAGGCGTGGCGCCGGCCGCCAATATCAATGTAAACGGCAAATATCCGTCCATGTTTGAGCCTGTGCACGGCTCTGCCCCGGATATTATCGGCAAAGGAATTGCAAACCCGATCGGCCAAATTTGGACGGCTAAAATGATGCTTGATCATTTTGGAGAAGAAGAACTCGGTGCCAGATTGCTTGACGTGATCGAAGGCGTTCTAAAAAGCGGTTACTTGACGCCTGATATCGGCGGTTCAAGTACGACGGATGAAGTGACAGAAGAAATCATCAAGCGTGTGAAGACTATATAAGCAAAAGCTGCCGGCAATCCGGCAGTTTTTTTGCTGTGAATGGAAAATCGATTACATGATACGGGCGGTTTTTGCGCATAATACTTCAAGCAACAAAACATAGTGCAGGCAGAAGAGGAGGTATAGGATGAATCAGAAGATTGCACGGCTCATCATTGCGCTCAGCCTGTTATGCGGCTTGGTAACAGGCGCCGGTCCGATTCCGTTTCATGATGCCATTCCAAAAGCATCAGCGGCTGCCGCCAGAAACGAATTGGAGAAAATTGAGAAAGCATATGACCTGATTTCAAATGAATATGTAGAGCAGGTCGACAGGGAAAAGCTGTTGGAAGGAGCCATACAGGGCATGCTTTCAACATTGAATGACCCATACTCGGTTTATATGGATAAACAGACGGCAAAGCGGTTTTCAGATTCCCTTGATTCCTCTTTTGAAGGAATCGGCGCAGAAATCGGAATGGAAGACAGGAAAATCATTATCGTTTCTCCTTTTAAACAGTCTCCGGCAGAGAAAGCCGGGTTAAAGCCGAACGATGAAATCATCAGTATCGACGGCGATTCCATGGCCGGAATGGATTTGAATGACGCCGTATTAAAGATCAGGGGCAAAAAGGGATCGACGGTTACGCTGAAAGTTCATCGGCCCGGCATGAAAGATCAGCTGACATTTACAATTAAGCGCGATGAAATTCCGCTGGAAACGGTATTTGCTTCCATTAAAAAAATACAGGACAAACCTGTCGGCTATATCGCAATATCTTCCTTTTCCGAACATACGGCAAAAGATTTTACTGCTGAACTGAAAAAGCTTGAGAAAAAGGGAATAAAAGGGCTCGTTTTGGATGTAAGAGGCAATCCGGGCGGATACTTGCAAAGCGTTGAAGACATTTTAAAACATTTTGTGACAAAAGATCATCCATATATACAAATCGCCGAAAGAAACGGAAATAAAAAACAATACTTCTCAAAATTAAAAGAGAAAAAACCATATCCTGTGAGCGTGATTACGGACAAGGGCAGCGCTTCAGCGTCGGAAATTCTTGCAGGTGCATTAAAAGAAGCCGAGGGTTACGACGTGGTGGGCGATCCTTCCTTTGGAAAGGGAACCGTCCAGCAAGCGGTTCCGATGGGAGATGGAAGCAATATTAAGCTGACGCTGTATAAATGGCTGACGCCTAAAGGGAATTGGATCCATAAGCAGGGAATTCAGCCGACCGTTCCAGTCGCCCAGCCTGCATATTTCTCGGTGGGGCCTGTACAGCTGAAGGAGCCTCTCAAGCCGGATATGAACAACAATGAAATTAAGCGGGCACAGCACCTGCTGAAAGGACTCGGGTTTGTCCCCGGCCGGGAAGACGGCTATTACAGTGAAGGCACAAAAAAAGCCGTCATGGCGTTTCAGGCTGAAAACAAGCTGAAACAAACGGGCATCATTGACCAAAAAACGGCAAATACAATGAACCTGCGGATTGAAGAGAAAAAGATGAAAGAAAAGAACGATCTTCAGCTGCAAACCGCATTAAAAGTGCTGTTTAACAAAAAGTGAGGACACAGGATGTCCTCACTTTTTTTATTCTCAGAAAATAAATTCTCAATCTTTTTACCTAAAATTTTTGTTTTTTCATAAAAAAAACATTCATAATGAATAGAATTGACCCGATAACATAAGTGTATGGGAGACTTTATAAGGATGTAAAGATGCAGTAAAAATGTAACTTTTGCAAGTTGTATAACTAAGGAAAACTTTTTAAAATAGAACCAAAGCTTTTTCAAGAATTATAATGTGTGCATTTTTTTTGCGGAGAATGTTAGCGCGGTTTGCGTTCTTCGTCTCTGTTGGTGGAGTCGTCTGACGCTTGCGCTTTTCTTATATATAAATAATAAATGGGGGTACACGATTGAAAAGGGCAAGTATTGTGAGAGAGAAAAAATACTATGAATTAGTGGAGCAGTTAAAAGTTCGATCACAAGACGTTACGTTTTCCGCTACAAAGGCAGTAGGGTTGCTTATGCTGTTCAGCAGATACCTCGTAAACTACACTTCGGTCGAAAGTGTGGAGGATATCAATGAGGATTGCGCGGAACTTTATTTCAACTACTTGATGGACAACCACAAGCGGCTCGGCATCAATCTGACCGATATCAAGCGGTCAATGCAGCTGATAGGAGATATTCTAGATGTCGAAGTCAATCATTACCTGAAAGACTTTTCTTTGTCGAATGTGACGCTTTGGATGAGCCAGGAGAAATAAACCTCACGTTTACCATACCCAAGCATTTTATTATTTGTTAGAATAATAATAAAATGCACCAGCTTGTCTAAAGGTGCCAGCATTTGTCGTCACGAATGCGCTTAAAAAGCACCGGCGTTAAAGCATCATGACGAAAGTTTCTGCGGCTGACGGCTCAGGCATCCCGCCTGAACGGCCGCACGTCATTTCCTCGTGCCGACGCTTTAGACAAGCTGGGTTTCCCTAAAATATCCAACGTTAAAAAGCTGCCGTATTTAAGGCGGCCTGAAATGCTTGGCTGAGGCGGTGAACGTTCCCTTGTCAGTTGAAGAAAGCTTAATTGAACTTTTAAAAGGAGCAGGATTGTTTTTTCTGCACCCGCTCTTCTATTTTATGATGATCATGAGTCTTGCTTACGGCTATGCCCGGATCAAACGTGAAAGAAAGACGTTTCATACGCGTATTGAAGATATTTATGACGAGTTTAAGTTTACATATTCCAAAGGACTCTTGGCAGGACTCGTGCTGTCCATTGTTTCGTTCGGCTTAGGGCTGTATCTGCCGATGGGTATGCTGGTTTTAATAGCGGCGGTCAGCGTTGCCGCAGCTTTAACTTTCAGACAGAGTCTGCTGTCAGCGGCATATACGCTTGGCGTGAGCATCGTCGCCGGTTTATGTATCGAATACACCGGTTTCGGAGCGCTTGACGCATTACTTCCGCAGCTGTCCCTCGCGAATTGGCCGGCTGCTGCCGTCTTGCTCGGACTTCTGTTGGTAGCGGAAGGAGTGCTCGTCTACAAAACGGCACATATCAAAACTTCCCCTGCGATCGTTATGAGCAAAAGGGGGCTCCCGATCGGCCAGCAGGTTGCGGGCAGAACCTGGCTTTTGCCGTTGTTCATTCTCATTCCGGGACATGCGATCGAATCATCGGTTCCGTGGTGGCCCGTTCTGTCATTTAACGGAGGCTTTGAGCTCCTCTGGATTCCTTATTTCATCGGCTTCGGCCAAAGAGTTCAAGGATCGCTTCCGATTGAAAGCATTAAAATTACAGCGAAGCGCATCAGCGTGCTTGGTATTATCATTCTGCTGCTCGCGGCCGGAAGCGTATGGTGGACGCCGCTTGCCGCTCTTGCCGCCGGAGCGGCGATCGCAGGAAGGGCCTTTTTATCATGGAAACAGCGGATGAACGATAATTCCGCCCCTTTCCATTTTTCAAAGAGAGACCAGGGGCTCGTGGTGCTCGGCATTATTCCGAACACGCCGGCAGCCGATCTTGGTCTCAAGATCGGCGAAATCATCACGAAGGTTAACGGGATTTCAGTGAAAAATGCGGCGGACTTCTACGAAGCGCTTCAAAAGAACCGTGCTTTCTTCAAACTTGAAGTCGTCGGTTTAAACAATGAAATTCGTTTTGAACAAAGAGCTTCATATGAAGGAGAGCATCATGAGCTTGGCATCATCTTTGTAAAAGAAGAGGATGCGGCGATGAAGCACGCTGAGGCAGCCGCCTCACAAGAAACAGAATAATTGATGTTAATAAAGCGCCGCTTTTTCGGGCGCTTTTGCTTTTCCTTTTGGGGAATCTTTTTGGTTGTCTTTTACAAAACGTTCCGCTAGGATGATGGATAGAACCGATTGAAGGAGAATGATTGATGAAAAAGGCTTTTCTCGCCGGTGTTTTTGTTTGTTTGATAGCTGTATTGATTTCGGCTGCGGCCGGGGATTGGACGTTGATTTTCAAAGTTTCGGGATCCGCCGGACTAGGCGCAATTCTGCTGTCTGCTTTATGTTCCGGCGTATTTGTCAGCGGTGACCGGTTCAAGGGAAATCACGATTCGGAAACGAAGGAGCACAGGGAGTGGAACGGCAAACTGGCAAACGCACTCGCCGTTTTCGCCATGCCGAACCTCCTGGCAGCCGGAATCTCGTTCTTTTTCGCCTTTTAACGTCTGATTCGAATAACGCGGCATGATAATGGACAAAATGAATGAGTGTCCATGTTTGTCCGTTTCTTTGTTCTTTAATATAATCGAATAAGATCAAGAAACGTGAGGAGGGTTTTTGTGTTTACAAAAGCCGTTTTTGCACTGATATTTCCTTTCTTGCTTGTCTTGTTTTTTACAAGGGTGACCTATAACCATTACGTCGGGATTGCGCTGACCGCAGCGCTGTTGTTCGCTTCATATTTAAAAGGTTATACGGAAACCTTTTTTATTGTAGGACTTGATATCGTCTCGCTCGTGGCCGGTTCACTCTATGCGGCGAAAAAGGCGGGTGAAAAGAAGGAAGACTCATAGAAATCGTAAGAATGATTGCCGTAAAGCCCTGCTTTTGATGACAAAAAGGAGGGGTTTTTTGATAGATCAGGAAGGGTCGGCTTTTGTGGGAAAACACAGAAACCGAACTTTAGTTCGTATTTTTACTTCGGGTGTGTTAAAATAATAAGCAGGAAGATTTCGTAAAGAAACGGAGGCTTTTTTGTGAAAGACCGCTTTGAATTAGTCTCGAATTATCAGCCCCAGGGGGATCAGCCGAGAGCGATTGATCAGCTTGTCAAAGGAATCAATGAAGGCAGAAAGCATCAGACGCTTTTGGGGGCGACTGGTACAGGAAAGACGTTTACGATGTCAAACGTGATTAAAGAAGTCAACAAACCGACTCTCGTCATCGCCCACAACAAAACGCTCGCCGGACAGCTGTACAGCGAGTTTAAGGAATTTTTCCCAAACAACGCAGTTGAATATTTTGTCAGCTATTATGACTATTACCAGCCTGAAGCTTACGTGCCTCAGACTGATACATTTATCGAAAAAGATGCCAGCATTAACGATGAGATTGATAAATTAAGGCACTCTGCCACGTCTGCTCTTTTTGAACGCAAAGATGTCATCATTGTGGCGAGTGTTTCTTGTATTTACGGCTTGGGTTCCCCGGAGGAATACAGGGAACTGGTGCTCTCGCTCAGAGCGGAAATGGAAATCGAGCGAAATGAGCTGCTCAGAAAGCTCGTTGACATCCAATATGCGCGGAATGATATCGACTTTCAGCGCGGAACATTCAGGGTGCGCGGCGATGTCGTCGAGATTTTCCCGGCTTCAAGGGATGAGCACTGCATCCGGGTTGAATTTTTCGGGGACGAAATCGAACGAATCAGGGAAGTGGATGCCCTGACAGGCGAAATTTTAGGGGAGAGGGAACACGTCGCGATCTTCCCGGCTTCCCACTTCGTCACGCGGGAAGAAAAGATGAAGAAAGCGATCATAAACATTGAAGAGGAGCTGGAAGAGCGCCTTAAAGCGCTTCGTGAAGAAGGCAAGCTCCTTGAAGCCCAGCGTCTGGAACAGCGGACGAGATACGATTTGGAAATGATGCGCGAAATGGGCTTTTGCTCGGGCATCGAAAACTATTCAAGGCATTTGACGCTTCGTCCGGCAGGTTCGACTCCATATACGCTGCTCGATTACTTTCCGGACGATTTCCTGATGGTCATAGACGAGTCGCATGTCACCATGCCGCAGATCAGAGGAATGTACAACGGAGACCAGGCGAGGAAACAGGTTCTCGTCGATCACGGATTCAGGCTCCCTTCCGCTTTGGATAACCGTCCGCTCAGGTTTGAAGAGTTTGAAAAGCACATTCACAACATCGTGTATGTGTCGGCTACGCCGGGCCCTTATGAACTTGAGCATACGCCTGAAATGGTAGAGCAGATCATCCGGCCGACGGGGCTGCTTGATCCGATCATTGAGGTAAGGCCGATTGAAGGGCAGATCGATGATCTGATCGGCGAAATCCAGCAGAGAATCGAGCGGAATGAACGCGTCCTCGTCACTACGCTGACGAAAAAAATGTCCGAGGATTTGACGGATTATCTGAAAGAAATCGGAATCAAGGTCACGTACCTGCATTCCGAGATTAAAACGCTGGAGCGGATCGAGATCATCCGCGACCTTCGCCTCGGCAAGCATGACGTTCTCATCGGCATCAACCTGCTGAGGGAAGGACTCGATATTCCGGAGGTTTCACTTGTCGCCATCCTTGATGCAGACAAAGAAGGCTTTTTGCGGTCTGAGCGTTCGCTCATCCAAACAATCGGCCGCGCCGCCAGAAATGCCGAAGGCCGCGTGATCATGTATGCCGACAAAATCACCAACTCAATGGAAATCGCAATCAATGAAACGAAGCGCCGCCGCGAACAGCAGGAGGCCTATAATGATAAACACGGCATTACGCCGAAAACGATCAACAAAAAGATCAGGGACGTCATCCGGGCAACTCATGCTGCTGAAGAGCAGGAAGAATATCAAGCAAAAGAGGAGCCGAAGCTTTCGAAGATGACGAAGAAAGAGCGGGAAAAAGTGATCGCTCAAATGGAAAACGACATGAAGGAAGCCGCAAAAGCGCTTGACTTTGAACGTGCCGCTGAGCTTCGCGACTTGCTCCTAGAGTTAAAATCGGAAGGATGAATGGAGAATGGCAACGAAACGAATTGAGGTGAAAGGTGCAAGGGCCCACAACCTGAAAAATATCGATGTCTCTATTCCGAGGGACCAGCTTGTCGTGCTGACAGGTCTTTCGGGATCAGGGAAATCATCCCTTGCGTTCGATACGATATATGCAGAGGGGCAACGGCGCTATGTCGAGTCTCTCTCCGCGTATGCCCGCCAGTTTTTAGGACAGATGGACAAACCCGACGTCGATGCGATCGAAGGCCTGTCGCCGGCGATCAGCATCGATCAGAAAACGACGAGCCGGAACCCCCGGTCGACAGTCGGAACGGTGACGGAAATCTATGATTATCTCCGGCTGCTGTTTGCCAGAATCGGAAAGCCGGTCTGTCCGGTTCACGGGATTGAAATTACCTCGCAAACGATCGAACAGATGACGGACAGAATTTTGGAATATCCCGAGCGCACGAAGATCCAGGTGCTCGCGCCGATCGTCTCGGGAAGAAAAGGTTCGCACGTGAAGGTGCTCGACCAAATCAGAAAACAAGGCTATGTGAGAGTCCGGATCGACGGCGAAATGAACGACCTCTCAGAAGACATCGAGCTCGAAAAGAATAAAAAGCATTCGATTGAAGTTGTCGTCGACCGTATCGTTATAAAAGAAGGGGTAGCAGCCCGTCTCACAGACTCGCTCGAAACGGCGCTCCGCCTCGGTGAAGGCCGCGTGATCATCGATGTGATCGGACAGGAAGAGCTACTTTTCAGCGAACATCATGCCTGCCCGCACTGCGGTTTTTCAATCGGTGAACTGGAGCCGAGAATGTTCTCTTTCAACAGCCCGTTCGGCGCGTGTCCGAGCTGCGACGGCCTCGGGTCCAAGCTGGAAGTCGATGTAGAGCTCGTCATTCCAAACGATGAGCTGTCGCTAAAGGAGAATGCGATTGCACCTTGGGAACCGCAAAGCTCCCAGTATTATCCGAAGCTGCTTGAAGCGGTATGCAGCCATTATGGAATCGATATGGATGTTCCGGTCAGGGAGCTGCCGAAGCACCAGCTTGAAAAAATCCTTTACGGCAGCGGAGACGAGCAGATTTATTTCAGATATGAAAACGACTTCGGACAGGTCCGGGAAAACTACATTGAGTTCGAAGGCGTCATCCGCAATATCGAAAGGCGCTATAAAGAAACGAGCTCTGATTACGTTCGGGAACTGATGGAAAAATACATGGCCAATCAGCCGTGCCCTTCATGCAAAGGCTACCGTCTGAAAAAGGAATCCCTCGCCGTACTGGTAAACGGCCTTCATATCGGCAAAATAACCGAAATGTCGGTTTCTAACGCCCTTCAATTTTTCCGTGAACTTGAACTTTCGGAAAAAGACATGAAGATCGCCAACCTCATTTTGCGGGAGATTAAAGAGCGCCTTGGATTTTTGAACAATGTCGGGCTTGACTATTTGACGCTCAGCCGTGCCGCCGGCACTCTGTCGGGAGGAGAAGCGCAGCGGATCAGGCTTGCAACGCAAATCGGCTCAAGGCTGACCGGTGTCCTCTACATTCTTGATGAGCCGTCAATCGGTCTTCATCAGCGCGATAATGACCGCCTGATTGATACGCTCAAAAACATGAGGGATATCGGAAACACCTTGATCGTCGTCGAGCATGACGAGGACACGATGCTTGCCGCCGACTATTTAATTGATATCGGACCCGGCGCGGGCGTACACGGGGGAGAAGTGATCTCTGCCGGAACACCGGAAGAAGTGATGAACGATGATCAATCGCTGACAGGGCAGTACCTCTCAGGGAAAAAATTCATTCCTCTTCCTGCCGAGAGAAGGAAGCCTGACAACCGTTTTATCGAGGTAAAAGGCGCAAAGGAAAACAACTTGAAAAATGTTTCCGTGAAGTTTCCGCTCGGCGTGTTCACAGCTGTCACCGGGGTATCGGGATCAGGGAAAAGCACGCTCGTCAATGAAATTCTCCACAAAACGCTGGCTCAGAAGCTGCATCGGGCGAAGGCAAAACCGGGAGAATACAAAGAAATAAAAGGAATCGAGCACCTCGATAAAGTGATCGACATCGACCAGTCTCCGATCGGCCGGACGCCGAGGTCAAACCCGGCCACATATACCGGCGTGTTCGATGACATCCGTGACGTGTTTGCCCAGACGAATGAAGCGAAAGTCAGAGGATACAAAAAAGGGCGCTTCAGCTTTAACGTCAAAGGCGGGCGCTGTGAAGCCTGCAAAGGCGACGGAATTATCAAAATCGAGATGCACTTCCTGCCCGATGTATACGTTCCTTGTGAGGTTTGCCACGGAAAGAGATACAACCGTGAAACGCTTCAGGTCACATACAAAGGTAAAAACATTTCTGACGTGCTTGAGATGACGGTCGAAAATGCCGTTCAATTTTTTGAGAACATCCCGAAAATCAAGCGCAAGCTGCAGACCCTCTATGATGTCGGGCTTGGCTATATTACGCTCGGACAGCCGGCTACAACGCTTTCCGGGGGAGAAGCGCAGCGGGTCAAATTGGCATCTGAACTTCATCGCCGTTCAACGGGAAGATCACTCTATATCTTGGACGAGCCGACGACAGGACTGCATGTCGATGATATCGCAAGGCTTTTGGCCGTTCTGCAGCGCCTGGTCGATAATGGAGATACCGTGCTTGTAATCGAACACAATCTCGATATTATAAAAGCAGCTGATTATTTGATCGATTTGGGCCCTGAAGGAGGAGACGGCGGGGGGACGATCGTGGCCTCCGGACCGCCCGAAGAAGTCATGAAAGTTGAAGGGTCATATACCGGCCATTATTTAAAACCGATCATTGAACGCGACAAAAACAGAATGAAAAAGCGGCTTCAGGAAAAAGAAGCTGTCAGACCGTAAATAACATGCTGCCGATCTCACGTCGGCGGCTTTTTCAATGGCCGAATGATCAGCGGCAAGCTTTGTTCAAAAGATTTTCATTGCTCTTTTATTCAATAGCTGTTATAACGTAAAAAACAAACCATAAAGGGGGATGGGGTGATGAAGATCGATCGGATTGATCATCTGGTCCTGACGGTCAAAGACCTTGAAGCGACATGCGAATTTTACAGCCGTGTGTTGGGGATGGATGCGGTCACTTTTAGAGAAGGAAGAAAAGCGCTGACATTCGGCAGGCAAAAAATAAACCTCCACGAGGCCGGAAAAGAATATGAGCCGAAGGCACAGCACCCGGTGCCCGGCTCCCTGGACCTGTGTTTCATCACAAATACAGGCATTGATGATGTGATCCGTCATCTGGAAGGGCTGTCCATTCAGATTGAAGAAGGCCCCGCAGAGCGGACGGGCGCTGAAGGACCGATCGTTTCGGTGTATATCAGAGATCCCGACGGAAATCTGGTTGAAATATCAAACGAACTTCGTGAGAACGTTTAACGCTCAGTCCGGCTGATGTGTTTGGCCGCTTCAATCATACTGCTTAAAATGTGGGTGCTGCTGCTGTTGAGCAGAACCTTTAAATAGCGGATTTCGCTGGAAAGCGGAGGAGCGGAGTTGATCGCTTCCAATCGGTTCACGATCTCCTGATTCATCCTTTTTTGTTCCTGAATCAGACTAAGAAGCTGGGAGGCGGATGAGGTGTGTACTTCCGATTTCTGTTTCATAACGCTCGCTCCTTTTCTTTGGCTTTGCCACATATTTTAAAGGGTTATAAAAAAAGAATCTATTCATAAAATCTAAAAAAATCAATTCGCGAAGTTTGACGCACGCCGATCGAATGAAAATGAAACCTAAAGGCCAAGATACACGTAAACTGAGTATAAGGTCACTGTACATTAGACTCACAAGAACGCTTTACATCGATAAGGAGTGTTTTGCATGACGAGAAACAACGCACTGATTTCTGCAATTTGTTATTTTAGCGTTTTTTTTGCCCCGCTTATTTTGCCAATCGCTGCGTATTTTATAACAGATGATCAAGAAACGAAAAAGCATGCGATGCGTTCGCTTATTTCGCATATTATTCCGTTTATAAGCGTAGTCATATTGGCAGCAGGCGCGATCAGCGGTTCGCTTATCTTTAATGACGGCGGTTATTTGGCGGTCATTTTCATGGTCGGAGGTTTTGTTTTTTTCGGGATCATCAGCTTGATTATTGTGGTCTGGAACGTTGTTCAAGGGATTAAAATGCTGACTCAGGCCTAAAAGAAGGAGAACGGGGGAGCTTTTCATGAAGCATGAGAAAGAGCGAATTTTAAAATTGGTCGAGGAAGGAAAACTGTCTGCGAAAGAGGCGCTGATCCTGATCGAAAAACTTGAAGAAGACTATAGGGAAACGGAGAGCAAAGTGACAGCTCTGTCTGAAAATGTCATTGATGCGGAAGACTTCTACAGCGAAAAGAAAAAAGAACCGAAGCCTTCAATCGGTTCCAAACTGTTCGAATGGATTGATACCGCTGTAAAAAAAGTGAAAGAAGCAGACCTGGATTTGAATTTCGGGCACTCGTTCGAGGTTCAGCATATATTCCAGTTCAAAGACTCCGATTTTTCGACTCTGGATATTCAGCTTGCCAACGGCAGCGTCAACCTTGTACCATGGAACGATTCCGACATCAGAGTCGAATGCCAGGCAAAAGTGTACCGCGCCGAAAATCAGGATGAAGCAAGGCAGGCTTTTCTCCAGCATATCGACTGCGGTGTGGAAGGCGATAAGTTCACGATCCGCACGGAGAAAAAAATAATGAAGACCAACCTTACCGTCTATATACCGGACAAAGAGTACGGCAAAATCCGCTTTAAGCTGTTTAACGGCCCGGTCAGAGGGGAACATTTAAACGTAAAAGAGCTGTCCGCCAAAACGACGAACGGCGTGCTGTCGTTCTCTGCTCTCACGGCAGGAAAAGCTTCATTGGAAACTGCAAATGGGCAAATCAAACTCGCCGACCATACTTGCGGAGAGATTGAAGCGGAAACCATCAATGGATTGATCGATCTTAAAGGTTCATGCGATGCACTTGACCTGCAGAGCTTTAACGGTAATATTGCTGCAACAGTCAAAAATCCGCACTGCCGGACGGCATACGTGAAAACAACGACTGGAAGCGTAGAGCTGAATGTTCCCCGGGACTGCGCTGTGACAGCGGAGCTGAAAAGCAATCTCGGTTCTCTGTCTCATGATCTGTCAGATGCGGAAATTTTAAAAGAAAAAAACGAGACAATCCAGAAAGAAATGTATCTAAAAGCAAATCAAAATCATGATCATAGCATGACTGTTTTTTTGGAATCGAAGACAGGATCGATCCATTTAAACCATACACAGGAGTGATACAATGAAAAGGCTATTTCGATCCGAAACAGACAGAAAGATTGCCGGGGTCGTCGGGGGTCTTGCTGAGTATTTAAATATGGATGCGTCATTGCTGAGAATCATTACGGTTCTATTATTTATATTTTCGACCGGAGTTCCCGTTCTGCTGATTTATATTGTCTGGGTATTCCTAGTGCCGAATGAAGGGGACGTCGACAGATGATGAAATGGATCATAAACGTTCTTGTCAATGCCTTATTATTAATCGTTATTGCCGGTTACTTTGATTCGGTTCACGTCAGAAGCATCGGGGCAGCCATCACGGCAAGCTTGATTTTATCGATCTTAAATATGTTTGTGAAGCCGGTGCTGGTGATTTTGACGCTGCCTGTCACGGTGATTACGTTAGGTTTATTTTTGTTTATCATCAATGCGATTACTCTTTATATGACCGCATCCATTATGGGGGACAGTTTTGACCTGGACGGCTTTGGGACAGCCATTTTTGCGTCGATCGTCCTGTCGGTTTTCCACTTGCTCATTCAAAAAGCAATTATCGAACCGATGTCCAAAAAATAAGTTGAAGTCTGATGATTCATCAGGCTTCTTTTTTTTGCACGGATGTCTCTTTCATAAAAATGATCTGTAAAGGCAAAATACGAAAGGGAGGTAGACGATGAAAAAGTACAGAAATCGCCAAACCCTTTTGTTTCTGGCCGCAGTTTTACTTTTTGCCTTACAGATGCCGATATCGTCCGCGGCGGAAAAAGAGCACAGTCAGCTTGGTTCACCGGCCATCAGGCATACTTCTGTTGAACAAGTAAAAAAAGGAGACGACTTGTATTTTTCCGCGGAGGCGGCCGCTGACACGGTCATTCTGTATTACAAGCAGCATGCCGAATTGCCGTATCGGGGGATTCCGATGGAAGTAGAGCCGGGCAAACAGAACGGCTATATTGCCAAGTTGGAAAGCGAATCCATAGCATCCGACAAAGTCCAGTATTACATTGAGGCTCAGGCCGGTCGTTCCTCTGTGAAGACGGATGTGTATACTGTCGCCCTGAAAGGCGTACGTACGGATACACAAAAGCTTCCGGAGCTGTTGATCACGGAAATGGCTGTCGACACGTCAAACACCGGTGCAAAGGACGGCTATGAATTTATTGAAGTTTATAACAATACCAATAAAGCTGTTCATCTGAACAATTACAAAATGAAATACAGGCATCCTGAAAAGGGCAAGGAATCAGACACCGTCTGGCCTTTTGAACGCGATGATGTGACGATTCCTTCCGGTCAAACACACGTGTTTTGGGTGAAAAACCGCTCAAACGGACATTTGACGGAAGATGACTTCAATCAGCATTACGGTGTTCACCTTCGTGAAGGCAAAACGCTTTCTGTTCTCAAAGGGAGCGGCCTGGCGAATACGGCGCCGAGAGAGGTGATTATCTGCACAAACAGCGGGGAAGAGGTCGCATCCGCCCGTTATCAAAGCAAGCCGGATAAAACTGATGTCACTAAAAATAAAGCGCTTCTTTATCGATATCCGCTGGATGGAACGAAGCATATGAAAATGATATCGGCCGGGGAAGAAACACCGTCTCCTGGTTCGCTCCTGAAGGCGCAGGTTCCTTCACAGACGGTGACGGTCATGCCTGACAGAGAAAAGCCGGCGATCCATGATATGACGGATCATCAAGCGGTCAAACCGGGTGAAACGATTCAGCTCTTAGCTGACATGAAAGACAATCGGCAAGTGAAACAGGCGCAGTTTTTCTACCGTATGAATGATGATGAGCCGTTTACTGAAGTCCGTGTTGAAAAAAGCCGCAATGACGGTTTGTACCGCCACAATATCTATTTTGCCGAGCTCATTGGCAAAGAAAAAGTGGAATACTATATGCGGTCCGGCGATGGATCAAATGTTACGGCGACTGAAAAGAAAACGATACCGCTTGAACAGCGGATTTTAAAGGGGCTCAGGCTGAATGTAAGCGAAGGCGGAACCGTTTCCGGAAAAATGCTGTTGAAAGCCACAGCAGAAAAGCCGCCTTTTGAAACGACAATTCGGATTGACGGAATTGAACAAAAAAAAGGTGAATCAGCGCTTGAAAAAAAGGCCTACTTTGCATTCGATGTCAATCAAACAAATCTGTATTTTAAAAATGCTATAACGATCGGCAGAAGGGTTCAAAAAGTTTTTGACGATTCGCGCCGCCGGTATACGACTATTACGGTTCCGGTTTCTCCGGAGGAATTTAAAAAAGGAAAGCCGTTTGCGATTAAAGTTCGTTCAGGCACGAAGTCAACCCCATTTGAACAATCTGCAGAAGAAAACAGGGATGATTTTGTCCTCAAGAATCCCCGTCTTATCTTAGCGGATGGGACCATCATTCGCGATGAGCAGTACGACGATCCGAAAGCTGAGCTTCCGGCCGGCGACGGTCCAGGGGCGCGCGAATGGTATGAATTCCGTTTTTCGATTCCGGAAGCCAAGTTTACATCGCTTGCCAGTCAATGGCATACACAGGCCTGGGATGAAGGGCCGCACATCGTTGAAGCGGAGAATGGCGAAGAAAGGCTCATCCGCAGGGTGACGGTTGATAATACAGGCCCTGAGATCAAAACGTCATTAAAAGACGGCAGGACGTATAAAGGATCGTTTGAGATCAATGCGGTCGCACACGACAAATGGAGCGGTGTGAAAAGCATAAAAGCCGTTCTTGACGGCAAAAAAATAGCGCTTCCCTATTTTATATCTTCTGCCGGCCTGGATGCGGGAAAGCACGAACTGAAAATAAAAGCGGAGGACAGCGCCGGCAACCTGTCAATCGTGAAAAAGGCATTTTATATTAAAGAGGAAAAGCCGGACAAGCCCTCCCAGGTCAAAAATACCCCCGGCAGCACACAGGCTAAGCTGGCCGTCCGCGTCAAGGACCCGACCAAAGATAAGATGAAAGTGTCATTCCATCAAGGGTTTCAGTACACTGTAAAAGACGAAGAGCACGTTGACGTGTCAGCGAACGAAAGCGGGACAGAACCTCCGCAAAGCTTTGCGGTCAGAGGGGAAAAGGCACTGACAAAAGAAGAGCGCAGCGGCATGTCCGCACCTGACGGAAAAGGTTTTGAAACGTCATCAACAACAAAGTTTCCGTACCATCGCTTTGATGTCAAAGTGGATGAAAATACGGGGCCGAACGACAAGGTGGAAGTGCGGTGGCGAGGCAGTTCGCTTCCCGGCAGAAAAGTCTCCATGTTCGCTTGGAATTGGACGAACAAGAGGTGGGAGACGCTGACATTCCATGTTGCAAAGGATGAAAAACCTTTCACCCTCAAAGGAAGCATAAAAGCTGCCGATTATATCCGTCAATCCAAGGCGAGCATCATCATTCAGGATCAAATTCAGCTTTCGCAAAATGACTATACATTTGTGTGGATGTCTGATACGCAATATTATTCGGAAAGCTATCCGCACATTTTTGAACGTCAGGTCAAGTGGATCGCCGAACAAAAGGACAAGCTGAACATTCAGTACGTCTTTCATACGGGGGATCTTGTGGATGAAGCGGATCAGCCGCTGCAATGGAAGCGCGCCGACCAGTTCATGAAAGTTCTCGACGACCATCAAGTTCCATACGGCGTGCTGGCGGGCAATCACGATGTCAGCCATAAAGACCGGTCTTATTTGAAATTCGGCAGGTATTTCGGGGAAAGACGTTTTAAACAAAAACCGCATTACGGCGGGTCTTATCAGAATAACAAAGGGCATTACGATCTCATCTCCAGCGGGGGAAACGACTATATCATGGTATCGATGGGGTGGGGAATCGGAAAAAAAGAACTGCAGTGGATAGATGATGTTCTGAAACGCCATCCCGATCGAAAAGCGATTTTGTCATTTCACGAGTTTTTGCTTGTCAGCGGAAGCAGAAGTCCAATCGGGGAGAAAATATTTGAACAGATCATCAAGCGGAATCCGAATGTGATCGCCGTGTTGAGCGGCCACTATCACAGCTCCAACTTAAAAGTCGACAGGCTTGATGATAACGGGGACGGCAAGACGGATCGCAAGGTGTATCAAATGCTTGCCGACTATCAGGGCGGTCCTGAAGGAGGCCAAGGTTATTTAAGAATTCTTCATGTAGATCCGAAGCATGACACGATCCATGTCAAAACGTATTCGCCATATCTTGACGACTATAATTTTTATGATCCGCACCAATTCGGCCCGAAAGACGAGTTCAACATCAAAACGGATCTGAAACCACGGAAGAAAAAGGTTAAAACCGATTATTTTGAGCTGAATGTCTTTTCGAACAAGGAAATTGGGAAAGCAAAAACGGTGAAAAGCGGAAAGACGGCTTCAGTGACATGGAAGGATTTACAGCCGAACACAACCTATTTCTGGTACGCCGCAGCTTCTGACCATTACGGCGGCAAAAGCAGATCTCAGATGTGGAAATTGACGACAAAAGATGACGGCATGAAATCCTTTTTGATAGATCAAACCGCCGGGGTGGGCTCAGCTCTGTGGCAATTGTCGGGGAGCCCCCCGCCGGCCGGCATGAAGTTAAAGCAAGCGAAACTTGAGCCGTCAGGTATGAAAAATCCCCCAATTGCTGTAATCGGCTTTTGGCTGGCTGCGGTATTCATTTGTGAACGTAAAAAGCATTTGTTTTCCTAAGGGGAGCAAATGCTTTTTAGTTTGTCACATCTTTTTTCAGACGGGTTGCCGTGTCGGCTTGTTTTTTTCTGTAAAGCGATAAAATGCTGACAGAAGCGATGACGGCAAGGGAAAGGACGGCGGCTGTGAAGTAGAGGTTAAAAAACCCCGTTCCCACACTTTCATGGATCGCTTCGCTTATAATGTCCTTGACTTTTGGATCGGGAATCTGGCTGAGTGATTCGTTCAGACGCGATACGTCCGACTCACCGCCTGTAAATTCTTTTATCGGCATCCCTGCATCATTCAGTTTTTGTTTGATATGTGTGCCGATATTTTCGTAGCCGGCCGTTATATATCCTGCATACAAAGCGGGCGCCAAGGTCATTCCCATCTGCCTGACGAGTGATAATGTGCCGAGCGCAGTCCCGTAATCCTGTTTTGCTGCCTCTGATACAAGCATATTTAACGGCGCGCCCAACAGAAAACCAAAACCGACCCCTGCGATGATGCTTGCCAAAACAAATTCCCACTTCTCTGTCACCCAGACGGATAAGAGTAAAAACCCGGCGAACGAAATGATTCCCGAGAGCCATGCCGCTTTTACCGGTCCTTTCCGATCGGCGAGCATTCCGCCGAGCCCTGCTCCTATTCCTGAAGCCAGCGCCAGAGGCGTCATCCAATACCCCGCTTTTTCAGGAGCGACATGCAAATATTGTTCCGCATATGCAGGAATGAAAATAACGGCTGCCAAGAGTCCGCCGGATAAAAATCCGATAAAAAGCGTCCATTGAAACACCTTGTTTTTTAATAAGCTGTAGGCAAGTATCGGGTCGCCGCCTTTCAGTTCTATGCGTTTTTCATAAAAGATGAGTCCTGCAAACAGCGCGCAGCCGATCAGAAGAAAACAGTAAACCTTTGGGTCGGACAGGACGGCAGACATGTGCTGTCCGTTTATATTCGTTATTCCGTACATCACAGCTAAAATCCCAAGAGACAACAGCACAGTTCCGGCCAGATCGAGCGGCTTCTGTGTTCCGCCTTTTGTTTCTTTCATCAATGGAACGCTGAGAATGATCAGCACTGCGGCAATCGGAAGGTTGATCAAAAACAGCCAGTGCCAGCTTCCGGTCATATCCAAAATAAAGCTGCCGATATTCGGACCGAGCACTGCCGCGATGCCGTTCATCGCACCTAAAAGCCCCAGTGCGGTTCCCTGTTTTTCTTTAGGCAGCGCAGTGAGAATATGCGAGCTTCCGATAATAAAGATTCCGCCGCCGCCAAGCGACTGAATCAGCCTTGCCAATAAAAACATCGGGAAGTTTTGGCTCAATGCAACCAGCAGCGAACCGGCGCCAAACAGCAAGACTTCGATGATAAACAGCTTTTTACGTCCATACCGGTCAGACAGCTTTCCGACGATCGGGACGCTGACTGCCAAACCGAGCGTATAAAGTGTGATGCCCCAAGCTCCCCATGAGGGGGATACTTGAAAAGAATCGTTGATTGTCGTCAGTGCGGCTGAAATGATGCCATTGTCTAAAGCAGCCATAAACACGCCGATCGTAAATAATAATACGGCCCACTTTTGGTTCACACCATATATCCTCCTTTTTTATTAATTTAAAATGAATAATTCACTTTGAGTGAACTATTTTAATCATCCTTAAAAAAACACGTTTTGTCAAAAGAAATTTTTCAACAAAAAAAGCTGCGCCGTTTTCCGGGCAGCTTGTCTATTCATCGTCAGCTTTTAACGCTTTTTCAAGAATGGTAAGGCCTTCATTCACTTTGGTTTTTTCCTGTTCGTTCAGTTTCTGGAGCGCCTTTTTGAGCTTTTCGTGGCCCTTTTTGTAAAGGCTTCGAAAAATCCCCTTTGCATCTTCGGTTAGTTCAACAACAATCGTTCTCCGGTCTTGCTCGGAATGTGTTCTTTTGATGAAGTTCGCTTGTTCAAGGCGGCTGAGCAGTCCGGTCATATTTGAAAGGGAAGCGCCCATTTTTTCAGCGATTTCGGAGACTTTCAGTGTGCCGTGGTTGTTCAGAAGCATTAAAACTTTCATTTGCGGCATGCTGAGATCGAGCTTCATCCATTCGGAGACATCCCCCAGGCCGGCAGCGGTCAGTACTTTCATATAAAGAACCCATGTCTCTTTTTCTTCCGGGGTCAAAATGTCTTCGTTCAGCACGGTGGTATCATGGATATTGTATTTCAACGGTTCTTCACTTCCTTTTCGCGTTCCTCTTTACATACTACTGATTTTTCGCTTTGAAAGAAAGCCCGGGAAAAGAAGACTTCACCGAAGTGTCAAGGGGGGCCATTTTCAAAAAATGTTTTAGGTTCATTTTGAAAGTGATAGAATAAAGCTGAATGTCTAGTTCTTCATCTGAGAAGAGGAGGGTGCATCAATCGTGCCGAAAGTTCGAACAAAAGATGTGATGGATAAATTTAAGCTTGAGCTCATCAGCGGAGAAGAAGGGATCAACCGCCCGATTACGATGAGCGATTTATCAAGACCGGGCCTTGAAATGGCTGGTTATTTTACATACTATCCAAAAGAGAGGGTTCAGCTGCTTGGGAAGACCGAGATTACCTTTTTTGAAAAGCTTCCAGAGGAAGAAAAAAAGCAGCGGATGCTGTCGTTATGCACGGAAATTACACCGGCGATCATCCTTTCCCGTGATTTGCCGATTCCGCCTGAACTCATCGAGGCTTCCGAAGAAAACGGCGTGCCTGTGCTTCGATCCCCGTTAAAGACGACGCGCCTGACAAGCCGTCTGACGAATTTTCTTGAAAGCCAGCTGGCTCCGACAACTGCGATTCACGGCGTCCTCGTCGATGTTTACGGCGTCGGGGTGCTCATTATCGGAAAGAGCGGCGTTGGAAAAAGCGAAACGGCTTTGGAGCTTGTCAAAAGAGGCCATCGCCTTGTGGCGGATGACTGCGTTGAGATCAGACAGGAAGACCAGGATACATTGATCGGAAGCGCGCCTGAATTAATTGAGCATCTCCTGGAAATCAGAGGCCTTGGCATTATCAATGTCATGACGTTATTTGGCGCGGGGGCGGTCAGAAGCTTTAAGCGGATTACTCTTGTCATGAGTCTGGAGCTTTGGGAGCAAGGAAAGCAGTATGACCGCTTAGGGCTTGAAGAAGATACAATGAAAATTATTGATACAGACGTTCCGAAGCTGACAATTCCGGTTCGTCCGGGAAGAAATCTTGCCGTCATCATCGAAGTGGCCGCAATGAACTTCAGACTAAAGAGAATGGGTCTGAATGCCGCTGAGCAATTTACCCATAAGCTTGCGGATGTGATTGAAGATGGTGAGCTTGAAGAATAGGAGCTGACAATATGAATGAAACGATTGAACCTTTAAATCCGATTGCTTTTCACCTGGGGCCGATTGCTGTCCATTGGTACGGCATTATCATCGGCCTTGGCGCTTTGCTGGGCTTGTGGCTGGCGGTCAGGGAAGGCGAACGGAGGGGGCTGCATAAGGACACCTTTGTCGATTTGGTGCTTTTTGCGATCCCGATTGCAATTTTATGTGCAAGGGCATACTATGTCATTTTTCAATGGGGCTATTACAGTGAACACCCGGACCAGATTATTCAAATATGGAACGGCGGCCTTGCGATCCACGGCGGACTGATCGGCGCCGTACTGACGGGAATCATTTATGCGAAGGTCAAAGGGCTTTCGTTTTGGAAGCTGGCTGATATTGCTGCTCCAAGCATCCTGCTCGGTCAGGCGATCGGCCGCTGGGGAAACTTTATGAACCAGGAAGCGCACGGTGAGGCGGTGTCAAGAGCATTTTTAGAAAACCTCCACCTGCCTGATTTTATCATCAATCAAATGTACATCGACGGGCAGTACTACCAGCCTACCTTTTTGTATGAATCGCTGTGGAGCTTCACGGGAGTAGTCGTTCTGCTTCTTTTAAGAAAAGCGAATTTAAAGCGAGGCGAGCTGTTCTTAATCTATGTCATTTGGTATTCGATGGGACGCTACTATATCGAAGGCCTGAGAACGGACAGTCTGATGCTGACGGCGAACCTTCGCATCGCCCAGGTGATTTCAATCGTCCTGATCCTCAGTGCGGCTGCGCTGATAGCCTACAGACGTTTCAAAGGGCGAGAGATTAAACGGTATCAGGAGATGTAGCGATTTTACAAAGGGGAGACAGCAATGAAGGGAACTTTAAAAGCCGGCGCTGTGGCGGGACTGAAAACGACGTGGACACTCGGAAAAGTGATTTTTCCTGTCACGCTGATTGTCAGCATGCTTCAGCACACACCGGTGATGGACTGGTTGATCAAACTGATCACGCCGGCGATGGGAATTTTCGGGTTGTCAGGGGAAGCGGCGATACCGCTTGTGCTCGGCAACATGCTGAACTTGTATGCCGGAATTGCGGGGATTTTAACGCTTGATTTGACAGTTAAAGAAGTGTTTATTTTAGCGGTGATGCTGTCGTTTTGCCACAATTTGATTATCGAATCGACCGTTGCATCAAGGGTCGGAATTAAAATATGGCTTATTTTGCTTGTGCGCATCGGCCTCGCCGTTTTTTCGGCCTTTATCATTAACCTTGTCTGGCACGGCGGTCAGGATGCGGCTAAATACGGCTTGATCTCTGCGAAAAGCGCCGCTCCTTCCGGCTGGCTTGAAATTGCGCTTGAAGCCGTCACCAAGGCGGGTCTTGGTGTCCTTCAGCTTGCAGCCATCGTGATACCGCTGATGATCATCATTCAATATATGAGAGACCTCGGCTGGCTGCATACTTTTTCAAAGTGGTTTGCACCGCTGACGAGAATGCTCGGCATGAAAGAGAACACCTCAATGACGATGGTTGCCGGGCTGACGATCGGCCTTGCATATGGGGCCGGCGTTATGATCAAAGCGGTCGAAGAAGACGGCGTCAGCAAAAGAGATGTAACGATCGCGTTTATTTTTCTCGTTGCCTGTCACGCGGTTGTGGAAGACACATTGGTATTTATCCCGCTCGGCATTCCGGTCTGGCCTCTTTTGTTGATCAGGCTTGTAACCGCGATTCTGCTGACGATCGCGATTTCGCGCATCTGGAGAAAGCCGGGTTATTCCGTTCGCAGAAAGGAAGCTTTGTATGAAAGTTAATACGGTTTTATTTGATTTGGATGGAACGCTAATCAATACAAATGAGCTGATCATCGCCTCATTTTTGCACACGCTCGACCATTATGCACCGGGACGCTATAAACGGGAGGATGTCCTTGCTTTCATCGGACCTTCCCTTTATGAAACGTTCTCAAGCATTCAAAAGGATAAGGCTGAAGAAATGATCACCATGTACCGGACATTTAATCATCAGATGCATGATGAACTGGTAACCGAGTATGAGACGGTTTACGAGACGCTGGAACGCCTCGCGGAAGAAGGGTATAAGCTCGGGATTGTCACGACAAAGCTGCGGGACACCGTTATCATGGGGCTTAAACTGACGGGGCTTGATGCCTTTTTCGAGACGGTTGTGACGCTGGATGACGTCAAGCGGCCGAAGCCAGATCCCGAGCCTGTTTTGCTCGCCCTTTCCAAGCTTGGCAGCCGTCCGGAAGAAGCCATCATGATCGGTGATAATTACCACGATATATTAGCAGGGAAGAACGCCGGAACGAAAACAGCAGGCGTTGCGTGGACGATTAAAGGAGAAGAAAGCCTGGCTAAACACGAGCCTGATTTTATGCTCCAGCAAATGAGCGATCTCCTTCGCATTCTTGAGGTGGAGAAAGCTTGAGAAAAACGAAGCGCTATCCGGTGTCCGGCTCCAATTCCTTATGGCACATCTATCAGACGGTTCCATTTTTTAAAGTGGTCAAAAACTTTATCGTCATTCAGGCAGCGCGCTATACGCCGTTTCTTGGGATGAAAAATTGGATGTACCGGACGTTTTTGCGGATGAAAATCGGAGAGAAATGCTCATTTGCTTTAATGGTCATGCCGGATATCATGTTTCCTGAAAAGATCTCCGTCGGGCGTAACACCGTGATCGGCTACAATACGACCATTTTGGCGCACGAGTATTTAATAAAAGAATATCGGCTCGGCGAGGTTGTCATCGGCGATGAAGTCATGATCGGAGCCAATACGACGATCCTTCCAGGCGTCGAAATCGGAGACGGCGCCGTCATTTCCGCCGGTACGCTCGTTCATAAAGATGTGCCTCCGGGCGCTTTTGTCGGCGGCAATCCGATGCGGCTGATCTATACAAAAGAAGAAATGGAAAAAAGGTTGGAGCCCCCCGCTGAATAAAGAACGGGGGCCTTTATTTGCAATCAAAGTTAAAATTCATGATTGTTCCTTTCCGTAATATGCTTCACACCGATCCACTTCTTTCCGACTTTTGAGTACCTTGTATTTGTCATCGTAACGGAACTTGTACTGCTGTCGGTTCTGAAGATGGCTTCTTTCATATTTGTAATCGTGCAGTTATCAATATTGACCACTGCCTTAAATGTCGAGCCTCCGAGCTGGCGAATGAATTTGCCTCCTTGATCCGCAGTGAAATTTTTCACGGTAAATGTACTCGCTTTATTAATCTGAAAGATTTTGTCCGCGGCAAGCCGGGCTGATCCTCCGTTAATCGTGACATTTCCTTCGCTTTTGACAGTCAGGGCATCTTCGCCGACATCTTCCCAAACAACATTGCTTATAGAAGCGTTACCATAAGTGTGAACACCGTCAGCAGCAGGAGCGCCAAGCACGACATTTTTGAGCGTTGCACCATTCTCCACTTTGAAAATCGGTTTTTGATCTTCGCGCTGGCTTCCGTCCCCCAGCTCCGGACCTGCAATCAACCGCTTGCCTTTCCCGTCATACGTTTGTCCTTTTTCGACCACGATCGTTTTGTGAACGACCTCGGCGGCCGAGGCTTTTTCGGGCAGAGCCTGTCCAAACCCGCAGACGAGCAAACCTGACAAAATAACCGTACCTGCTAATCTCTTCATCATTTTCATCCTCCTCATGAAATATTGTTCAAAACAGATTTGTCTCCCTTAGATGAAAACAATTTCTGGTCCTTTTGCAATAAGATGAGACACCTATTTCGGTACTATCATATATGCGAGCTTGCTAAAATGTAAACAAAAAATTTGAATATTATGAAAAAACAGTAAATTGAACACGTGCAATGAGGTTGTTTTCTGTATTTTGGATGTGATGAAAGGGTAAAGAGGCTTATTTTAATAGGGGTTGAAAGAACTAAAAAAGGCAGGGGTTAATCTGCCTTTTTAAGCGGCGATCACGATCGCCTGACTGCCCATTTGTGTCCATGATTTCTCAAAATTTTCTCTGTCTGTTTTTCTGTTTTTATATCCGTACGGATCATTCAAATAAACGTAATCCTCATCATAGCCTGTCACGGCAACACTGTGAACGCTGTACGTCACATCGATTTTACCTGACGGTGTATTCCATGTTTCCATATCGTTGACTGGACTGAAATGAACAGTGGTGATAACCCAAACCGGTCTTCCTTGATTCAGCTGTTCATATATTTTCTCCGGCTCACTTCCCGTCAAATCGACAGCTTTAGTACCTGCGTATGAATAGGCCAAATCGTAAATCGGGCCATGGTAGACACTCAGTCCGGGTCCGTTTTCCATATCTCCCACAAAGCCGTCGTTAGGATTTCCCTTTAAGCCGCTTTCATAGTGCAGAGGCACTCTTTTCACCTCATTGGCAAGCTCATTTTTTGTGACATGATATCCGCTGTAGTTTAAGATCATCGCCAGGCTGGCGACTTCACAGCCGTTATAAAGCTTCGGCGAGTCCATTTGGTTGATCAGCGGGACGTCAAGCGGCTGATGTACTTCTTTATTGTCAGCAGCATTCTTATGGCTGCTGTTCAGCATTTCGGCTAACGGGCTTAACGCATCTTTAGAAAACAGTATAAGAACGGCGGTTATAAGAGCTGCTACGAAAAAAATTAAAAAAAGAGTTTTGAAAAATTTCATTCTGAGTCTCCTGTCTTCCCTTTGCTGGTTTGGTTAAGGCAAAGATTTGCAATTGTTTATATTATAACATCAAGATGTTCATTACATAAAAGTTATCATTTCCCATACGGTCCGTAGTCTATTTTAAGAGCGGCTGTTGATTTTGATTCTTTTATCTGTTAGCATATTATCATATTAGCGAACTAAAGGATTCGGAATTTTCCTTCAAACAGTTATGGGGGTGCAAGTGTAGATGTTTATGTTTGAAAAACCGCATGGCATGCGGGATACGCTGCCTGTGCTTTACGAAACAAAGAAAAAGGTGCGCTCTTCATTAACAGAGGTGATGGCTTTGTGGGGGTATCAGTTCATGGAGACACCGGCCCTTGAATTTTATGATACGGTCGGTGTGCAGTCGGCCATATTGGATCAGCAGTTGTTTAAACTCCTTGATCAGGAGGGGCAGACGCTCGTGTTAAGACCTGATATGACGGCTCCGATCGCAAGGGTGGCGGCCTCAAAGCTTCATAAAGATGATCACCCGCTTAGAGTGGGCTATGCCGCAAATGTGTTCAGGGCACAGGAGCGTGAAGGCGGACGTGCCGCCGAATTTGAGCAAGTCGGCGTCGAACTGATCGGCGATGGATCTACAAGCGCTGACGCAGAAGTGATTGCACTCGTCATTTTTTCGCTTAAAAATGCCGGCCTGACTTCATTTAAAATCTCGATCGGCCATGTCGGAATTTCAGATGCTTTGTTTGTGGAGGTTTTAGGAAATGAAGAAAGGGCCCATGTCCTGCGGCGCTATTTATACGAAAAGAACTATGTCGGCTACCGGGAGCATGTAAAATCCCTCAATTTATCCTCAATTGATAAAAGCAGGCTGCTCGAGCTTTTGGAGCTGAGAGGCGGTATTGAAACGTGCGGCAAGGCGGCATCGATCATCGATTCTGAAAAAGGAAAACGCGCGGTTTCAGAACTGAAGACGCTTTGGGAGACACTCGGCGACTATGGTTGCACGGACGACATTAAGCTTGATTTAGGCATGGTCAGCCATATGAGCTACTATACGGGTGTTTTGTTTGAAATCTATGCTGAAAACGTCGGCTTTCCGATCGGAAACGGCGGCAGATACGACCAGCTTCTCGGCCGCTTCGACTCACCCGCTCCGGCAACCGGTTTCGGCATCAGGACTGACAGGCTGCTAGAAGCATTGAAGCCGGCGGAAGAGCAAGAAAAAATCGATGTCGTCATCTTCAGCACGGAACAAAGAAAAGAGGCGATCAAATTTGCCGAAGAAGAGCGAAGAAAGGGCAAAAAAGTCGTTATACAGGACTTAGCGGGAATCGGAGATATTGACCAAATGACAAAGTCTTTTCAAAACGTGACCTATTTTATCGGGGCCAGAAAGGAAGAGAAGCATGGGTAAGGAATTGACGATTGCGATGCCGAAAGGGCGGATATTTGAAGAAGCTGCCGATATGCTTCGAAAAGCAGGCTATCAGCTCCCTGAAGAATTCGATGATTCGAGAAAACTGATCATTCAGGTGCCTGAAGAGAACCTTCGCTTTATCCTCGCCAAGCCGATGGATGTCACAACATATGTCGAGCACGGGGTGGCCGATGTCGGAATCGCCGGCAAAGATGTGCTGCTGGAAGAAGAACGCGATGTCTACGAGGTTCTTGATTTAAACATCAGCAAATGCCGTCTTGCCGTAGCCGGCCTGCCAGAGACGGCGGCCGACAACGTTGCGCCCCGGGTTGCGACCAAGTATCCAAATGTCGCGTCAAGCTACTTCAGGGAGCAGGGAGAACAAGTGGAAATCATCAAGCTCAACGGTTCGATTGAACTCGCTCCCTTGATCGGACTTGCCGGCCGAATCGTTGATATCGTATCAACAGGACAGACTTTAAGGGAAAACGGGCTGGTTGAAACCGAAAAAATTTGCGACATCACGTCACGTTTCATCGTAAATCCTGTCAGCTACCGAATGAAAGACGCAGTCATCGATGAAATGGCTTCAAAACTTTCTCTTATTGTGGAAGGGGAAAAAGTAAAATGAAGATCAAAACCATCAGCGGAAATACGTCGGTTTCCCTAAAGCGCACTATTGACGCCGGAACGGAAGAGCAAAGAAAAGCGGTCCGCGGCATTATCGATGAAGTGAAAAAGTACGGGAATTCAGCTGTTTCCGCATTCACAAGACAATTTGACGGAGCGGATGTGGCCGACTTTCGCGTTTCTGAAGAGGAAATCAAGGAAGCATACATCACGCTCAATGAACGTGATCTCGAGATTATTCGGGCGGCGATTTTTAACATTAAAGAATATCATGAGCGGCAGCTCGCATCATCATGGTTTTACCACCGCAAGGACGGAACGATGCTCGGCCAGAAAATCACGCCCCTTGATTCAGCGGGAGTGTACGTGCCCGGCGGAACGGCTGCTTACCCATCATCCGTTCTGATGAATGTTATTCCGGCGCTTGTTGCCGGTGTCGATCGCATCGTCCTTGCCTCACCTCCGGGAAAAGACGGCAAATTGTCGGCGGGAGTGCTGGCAGCTGCCGCTGAGCTTGGCGTCACAGAGATTTACAAAATGGGCGGTGCTCAGGCGATTGCCGCATTGGCTTACGGAACAGAAACCATTTCCCCCGTCGATAAAATCACAGGACCTGGAAATATTTACGTCGCCTTGGCTAAACGGGAAGTATTCGGCCAGGTTGATATTGATATGATCGCGGGCCCAAGTGAAATCGCCATTCTCGCTGACAGTACGGCAAATCACCGGGAAATCGCTGCTGATCTACTTTCACAGGCTGAGCATGATGCGATGGCAGCGAGCATTCTTGTCACCGACTCAAAGCCGCTTGCCGAATCTGTTTTAAAAGAGGTTTACGAACAGCTCGAACATCTTCCAAGAAAAGAGATTACACAGCAGTCGATTGACAACCACGGTTTGATCTATGTTACAAAGACGATGCATGAAGCTGTTTCCGTCATCAATGAGCTCGCTCCTGAACATTTGGAAATTTTAACAGCTCAGCCTGACGCCCTGCTCGGACAGATCAAACACGCGGGAGCCATTTTCCTGGGCCGCTACAGTTCAGAGCCGGTGGGAGATTATTTTGCGGGCCCTAATCATGTTCTGCCGACTAACGGCACAGCCAGATTTTCAAGCCCGCTAAATGTGAACGACTTCCAAAAGCGCTCCAGCATCATTTCCTACAGCAGGGATGCATTCCGCGAAAATGCCGAGAGCATTGCGGCCTTTGCTAGATTGGAAGGGCTTGAAGCCCATGCAAGAGCAATTGAATCCAGAAACCGGGAGGAAGACTGATGAGAAAAGCCGAACGGGCAAGAAAAACCAATGAAACTGATATTAAATTATCCTTTCATATTGACGGAGAAGGGAAAGCGGATATTCAAACGGATGTCCCGTTTATGACGCATATGCTCGATTTATTTACAAAACACGGGCAGTTTGACCTTTCAGTTGAAGCGAAAGGCGATGTTGAAATCGACGACCACCATACGACGGAAGATATCGGAATTTGTCTCGGACAGGCGCTTTTGGAAGCGCTCGGAGATAAACAAGGAATCAAACGCTACGGTTCGAGCATAGTGCCGATGGATGAAGCTCTCGCCCAGGTTGCGATTGATCTGAGCAACAGGCCGCACCTCGAGTTCAGAGCCGAATTCCCGAGCCGGAAAGTCGGAACCTTTGATACAGAGCTTGTCCATGAATTTTTGTGGAAGTTTGCGCTGGAAGCGCGAATGAATCTTCATGTCATCGTTCATTACGGTACGAATACTCACCACATGATCGAGGCGATTTTTAAAGCGCTGGGACGTGCGCTTGATGAAGCGACATTGATCGATCCGCGGGTTAAAGGAATTCCGTCAACGAAAGGAATGCTGTAAATGATCGGTGTCATAGATTACGGAATGGGAAACCTGTACAGCGTCTCTAAAGCGCTTGAACGGATTGATGCCCCTTATTTCGTCTCCGAGCATCCGGATGAACTTAAGAAAGCGGATAGCTATATCCTTCCGGGAGTCGGCGCTTTTCGGGATGCGATGGAGACTTTAAGCCAGACCGGCCTGAAAACATTTATTCAAAATGCCGTAAGTGAAGGAAAACCTCTTCTCGGCATATGCCTCGGTATGCAGCTGTTATTTGAAGAAAGCGAAGAACGCGGGGCGTCAAAAGGACTCGGCCTTTTGAAAGGAAAAATCGTTAAACTGAAAGACCGTGACCAAGCGGGAGATCGCTTAAAAGTGCCTCACATGGGCTGGAATCTTCTCACGGTCCACCGCCACTCTCCGCTTTTACCAAAGACGAAAGAAGGGTATGCGTATTTCGTTCATTCGTATTATGTCTGCGGAATCGAAGAGGAAGCTTTGCTTGCCAGCGCCGAATACGGTGTGCGTGTGCCTGCTGTCGTCGGTTTTGGCAATGTATACGGCGCCCAGTTTCATCCGGAAAAAAGCAGTGCGGTCGGCATGTCGATCTTAAAGCGTTTCAAGCAGCTTACACAAGAACAGAAGGTGAAAAAATGAGCGAGTTTACTGTATACCCTGCCATTGACATGAGAAACGGCAAATGCGTCAGGCTCATCCAGGGAGATTATGAAAAAGAAACGATTTACGGTCATTCCCCTCTGGATATGGCCTCCCGGTTTGCTGAAGCGGGGGCAGACTGGATTCATCTTGTCGATTTGGACGGGGCAAGAGAAGGCAAAAAAGTGAACGACAGACACGTCATAAGCATTGCTGATGAGCTCAACGTTAAAGTGCAAGTCGGCGGCGGCATCAGGACCGAAAAAGACGTGTATGACTACTTGTCGCAAGGTGTTGAAAGGGTGATCCTAGGCAGCTCGGCCGTATCAAATCCCGAGTTTGTCAAAAACATGCTGAAAGCTTACGGCCGGCATATCGCAATCGGTCTTGACGCAAGAGACGGATTTGTTTCGACTGAAGGATGGCTTGAGACCTCCTCCGTTAGAGCGGAAGAGCTTGGCCGCGAGCTTGCGAATGAAGGTGCGGAAGTTTTTATCTTTACCGACATTGCGACTGACGGAATGCTGTCAGGACCGAATATCAGCAGTACAGTGGAGCTTGCCAGGGCAACCGGCAAACAAGTCATTGCCTCCGGCGGTGTCAGCTCTCTCGCCGATCTTGAGGCGCTCGCTTCCCGGACTGTGGAAGGCGTCTCTGGCGCCATTGTCGGAAAAGCGCTGTATACCAATCAATTTACCATGGCTGAAGCGCTTGAAAGGGTGGCGGCAAAGTGATCACAAAACGAATTATCCCGTGTTTGGACGTAAAAGACGGCCGCGTTGTCAAAGGTGTGCAGTTTGTTGAATTGAAAGATGCCGGCGATCCCGTTGAGCTGGCTGAAGTATATGATCGTGAAGGCGCCGATGAGCTTGTTTTTCTCGATATCTCGGCATCCCACGAGGGGAGAAAAACGATGGTTGACGTCGTTGAAAGAGTGGCGGCCAAGCTGGCGATCCCATTTACCGTCGGCGGCGGCATCAATCGTTTGGATGATATGAAAACGATCCTGCGGGCCGGCGCCGACAAAGTTTCCGTTAATACGGCTGCCGTTCTCCGTCCGGAGCTGATAACGGAAGGCGCTGACTTTTTCGGTTCTCAATGCATTGTCGTCGCGATTGATGCAAAATTCGATCCGGAAGCTGATCAGTATTATGTTTATACACACGGTGGACGTAAAAAGACGGACCTTGAGACCGTCTCATGGGCGAAGGAAGCCGTTCAGCGGGGAGCCGGTGAAATCCTGCTGACAAGCATGGATGCAGACGGAGAAAAGAACGGATTTGACTGCAGGCTCACAAAGCTTGTGTCAGAAGCTGTTTCAGTCCCGGTCATTGCATCCGGAGGCGCAGGTCATGCGGGCCACATGTATGATGCATTTGCAGAAGGGCGGGCGGACGCGGCTCTTGCCGCATCTATCTTTCATTACAAAGAAACATCTGTAAAAGAAGTAAAAGCTTATTTAAAAGAGAGTGGGGTGAATGTAAGATGATCAAGGCAGACGAGTTGACATTTAATGAAGCCGGCTTGATCCCGGCGATTGTCCAGGATGCAGCGAGCAAGGAAGTGCTGACACTTGCTTATATGAACAAAGAATCGTTTGAAAAAACGCTGGAAATGAAGGAGACATGGTTTTTCAGCAGATCGCGAGGAGAGCTCTGGCATAAGGGAGCGACGTCAGGAAACATTCAGCGTGTGATAGACATCAGGCTTGACTGTGATCAGGATGCGCTCATCGTGCTGGTCGAACCGGCGGGACCGGCCTGTCATACAGGAAGCTACAGCTGTTTTTCGCCCGGCGAACATATCAGACAGACTGATGGCGGCCGCTTTGACATCATCAATGAACTTGAAACGGTGATTGCTAAACGGCAGGCTGAAATGCCTGAAGGCGCATATACGACATATTTGTTCCGTGAAGGCGTTGACAAGATTTTGAAGAAGGTTGGCGAAGAAGCGGCGGAAGTCATTATCGCTGCAAAAAACCGGGATTCTGAAGAGCTGAGATGGGAAGCGGCTGACCTTCTTTACCATCTGCTCGTTTTGTTGAGGGAGCAGTCCCTGCCGCTTGATGATGTGCTTGGCGTCCTGAAAGAGCGCCATGAAGGCTCTGAATCATAAGCGCATTGCTTACACCCAAAAAGCTAACTGCCTTTTGGGTGTTTTCCCGTGTTTAATTTCATTACGATTTGCTCTCCGATCGGCCCCATTTTTCTTTCCCCTGTGTCTGCAAATCCGGCTTTCACATACAGGTGCTGGGCCGCGGTGTTTTTCACGTTCACAACCAGCACGATTTCATGACAATGGGTGAACTCCTTGGCGACAAATGCAGGAAGCTTGAGCATTCCTTCTTTTGCATAACCTTTTCCCTGGTGCTTTCTGTCGATGGATAGCGCCGTTAACAGCATGGCGTCCGGGTTGTCCGAATAGTCTTTTACCCTCTCGGTCGCATGCAGGATAAAAAATCCGACGGGTTCGCCTTCGCTTAAAATTACGATTGGAAACTGACCGTCCGTCTGTTTTAAAATCTCTTTCGGCAACGCGGTAAATCGATGCTGTTCTTCAGGAAGCTCGAATTCGAGAAGCGCAGCTGAATGTTCTTCCGAGAAATGCTTCAATTGTATTGATCCGCTTTTTTTCACATGATGAACCCCCTTTCTATGATCATACAATGGGAACGTATATTCGTCACTATCTAGTGCTAAAAAAAGATTTTGCCCTGGTTAAAATAAAAAGCGTACTTCCGATATAAAACCTACCTTAAACCTTCTGAAAGCCCTATGCGCTCCAGTGCTCCAAACGTCAGGAATAAAATGGTGAAAAAACCATATGTGGAAAATGAAGAGAATTTTCTCGAAACTTGTTTTTGGCCTATTAAGCCTGCTGGAAACTATGTTATACTACTCACGGTATATAGTTTGAAATGGAGGGTATCTGTGGGAAAGTACACTTCTGAACACCATAAAGATTCGAGAATTGTCCAACTGTTCCAAGATGGGCAATATTTTTATCATAAAGGGCTCAAAGCATATAGAGAACGCAATTTATCCCGCGCAAGCAAGCTCATTCAGAGAGCGATTTTTCTTGAACCGGAAAACACGGGAATGCTGTCCCAACTTGCTGTTATTTACACTGAAATGGGATTTTACCAGCAATCAAATGAACTTTTGGACTTTATCCTGACGAACATCAACGAAAAAATGACTGAATGTTATTATTTTAAAGCCAATAACTATGCGCACCTCGGCCTTTTTCACGAAGCCTATAAAGCAGCGGAGACTTATTTAAAAGAAGACCCGGACGGCGAGTTCAGCGAGGAAAATGCGGAGCTCCTTGATTTATTGGATATGGGAGAGGAAGATGAGGGCTATTCGCAGTTTGATCAGGACGACTTGATTCTGAAACAGGATCGGGCGAAATCACTGCTGGAAAATGGACAGCTTCAGGAATCGATCGTGATGCTTGAAGAAATCACTTCCGATTACCCCGAGTTTTGGTCAGCTTACAACAACCTCGCACTGGCATATTTTTATGCCGGAGACATTCAGAAAGCCAAAACGACGATTTTTACGGTCTTGGAAAAAAGCCATGGAAACCTGCATGCGCTTTGCAATCTTCTCATTTTTTATCACTATGAACGACGGGACGATAAGGTCGAGGCGCTTTCCGAACAGCTTTCCAATGTTTATCCGATGCTGTTTGAGCAAAGGTATAAGCTCGGCGCCACGCTATCCCTCGTCGGCAGATACGATCTCGGCTATAAATGGCTGAAATCACTCTACCGCATGGGATTTGAAGGGGATGAGACCTTTTATTACTGGCTCGCCTGCTCGGCTTACTACACCGGCCGCACTCAATTTGCCCGGTCTGTATGGAAAAAGATGCAGGAAGAGTATCCGGATGACGCCCGCATGGAGCCGTGGAAAGAACGGAAGGAAAAGAAACCTGTCCAGCGGCCGCTTGAGGAGCGCCTTGCCGCGTACTATATCAGCGGAAGAAAAGGGGAAAAAGCCCAGCTTAAAGCGGTGCTTGATTCACAGATGGCAAAAACGCCGTTTGAAGATCAGTTTGTCAGGCTTGTGCTTTACGGGGAAAGCAGTGCAGCCGTTGATTCAAAAGACGCGCTTCTTGCTTACAGAACTGCGAAAGCGATTGAACAAGCGGATCAGTCAGCAATGGAACAGGAGGCCATGTGCTTTTGGATTTTTCATGTCATTCAGCAGATCAGGGCTTACGGCCTTCAGCTGAAAAATGCCGGCGGGCTTGCCGCGGCGATCTATTACATTTGGAAGACCGAGCATCAGGAGCGGCTGACAAAAGCTGAAACCGCAAAAATCTTCCATATCTCGCCCGGAACGCTTTCTAAGTATGAACGTACATTAAAAGAACATCTTTAGAAACAGGTGTGAACTTCACTGTTCAGCCTGTTTTATTATGTGAGCAAAAAAATAGCGATTATTCATGATATTTTATAGGATATGGGTAAGGAAGATATAAGAAGGGAATCTTATTTAACAGAAATGGACTGCTTGACAGCATAAGATTCATGAAGGAGTGAACATTGTGTCAGAAGAAAAGATGTATGACGTCATTATTATCGGAGCAGGTCCTGCGGGAATGACGGCAGCCGTTTATACGTCAAGGGCGAACCTGTCGACTTTGATGGTTGAAAGAGGCGTTCCGGGCGGACAGATGGCCAATACGGAGGATGTCGAAAACTATCCGGGATTTGAAAGCATTCTGGGACCAGAGCTTTCAAATAAAATGTTTGAACATGCGAAAAAGTTCGGCGCTGAGTATGCGTATGGCGATATTAAAGAAGTCGTCGATGAAGGAGACTACAAGATCGTCAAAGCGGGATCAAAAGAATTTAAAGCGCGTGCGGTCATCATCACAGCAGGCGCCGAATATAAGAAGCTCGGCGTACCTGGCGAAAAAGAGCTTGGCGGCCGCGGTGTATCTTATTGTGCGGTTTGTGACGGCGCATTCTTTAAAAACAAAGAGCTCGTCGTTGTCGGAGGAGGGGACTCCGCTGTTGAAGAAGGCGTGTACTTAACCCGTTTCGCTTCGAAAGTCACGATCGTCCACCGCCGCGATAAGCTGAGAGCGCAAAGCATCCTACAGGCGCGCGCGTTTGACAACGAAAAAGTCGACTTTCTCTGGAACAAGACGGTCAAGGAAATTCATGAAAAAGACGGAAAGGTCGGTAAAGTAACGCTGGTCGATACGGTCACAGGCGAAGAAGAAGAGTTCCGGACTGACGGCGTCTTTATCTACATCGGCATGCTGCCGCTTTCAGAGCCGTTCAAAAACCTCGGCATTACAAATGAAGAGGGCTACATCGTGACAAATGAACAGATGGAAACAAAAGTCGAAGGTATTTTTGCAGCGGGCGATATCCGCGAGAAAACCCTTCGCCAAATCGTAACAGCAACAGGCGACGGAAGCATTGCCGCACAAAGCGTTCAGCACTATATCGAAGAGCTGAAAGAGAAAGAAAAGGCTGTAAAATAACGTATTTTTATCGTCATCATGATTTAACCGCCCTGTAACACCAGTGAAACAATTATTCGTTATGATGGGTATAGTAATTGACCCCCTTTTATAATGAATTTTATTGGCACGGATTATCTTATCCGTGTCCTTTTTTTGTTTTATTTTTCCATGAAGAGAAATTTTTACAAATTTCACAAGTTGTTCAAATTTCAATATTGAAACGTCTATTTTTGCTGTAAAATAGAATGAAAGAACGGTTTTAGCAAGCGCTTCCATTCGCTGAAAAAGCCGTTTCTTTAAGTTTTACCCGGGAAAAGCCTTAAAGCAGTCCGGAAAAAAGCGATTTTCGCGGCGGAACTGCATGTTCATTGTGAGCGGGGACAGGAAGCGGTATAATAGAAAAAAGAATTGAAGGAATAAAAGGATGGGTGACAGACTTTGCAAAGAGTGACGAATTGTGTGCTGACTTCAGGTGATAAAGTCCTGTTGCTGCAAAAGCCCAGACGAGGCTGGTGGGTAGCCCCCGGCGGCAAAATGGAAAGCGGGGAAACCGTCAGGGACGCCGTCATCAGGGAATACCGCGAAGAGACGGGCTTGTATGTGCTGAACCCGCAGCTGAAAGGGATATTCACCTTTATCATAAAAGAAAATGATCAGGTCGTATCTGAATGGATGATGTTCACATTCGTCGCCGATCATTATACAGGCAAACATGTAGAAGAATCGGAAGAAGGCATCATCGAGTGGCATCAGGCGGCAGACGTCGGGAGCCTGCCGATGGCGCCGGGAGACGTCCATATTCTGGATTTTATGCTGAAAGGCAAAGGACTGCTTCACGGCACCTTTACGTATACGCCTGACTTTGAATTGCTGTCCTATCGCCTCGACCCGCAAGGCGAATAAACATAAGAGGGGGAGAGAAGCATGAATGCGAATGGAGGCCATGATATACAGCTTGTAATCATAACCGGAATGTCAGGGGCAGGAAAAACAGTGGCGATTCAAAGCTTTGAGGATCTAGGTTTTTTCTGTGTCGATAATCTGCCGCCATCTTTGCTGCCGAAATTTTTGGAGCTGATGAAGGAATCAAGTTCAAAAATGAGCAAAGTTGCCCTTGTTATGGATTTGCGCGGCCGCGAGTTTTTTGACAGCTTGATTGAAGCGCTTGACGAGATTGGGGAAACATCCTGGATTACCCCGCGAATTTTATTTTTAGATGCCAAGGATTTGGTTCTCGTTTCAAGATATAAAGAGACAAGAAGGTCCCACCCCCTTGCGACAACTGGCCTGCCGCTTGAGGGTATCCGAACGGAACGGGAGCTTCTCGAAGAGTTGAAAGGCCGCTCTCAAATCATTTATGATACATCCGATATGAAACCGAGGGACTTGCGCGAAAAAATTGTCCAGCATTTTGCGGCAGATCATGGACATACCTTTACAGTGAATGTAATGTCATTCGGGTTTAAATACGGATTACCGATCGATGCGGATCTAGTGTTCGACGTAAGGTTTCTTCCGAATCCGTACTATATCGACAGCATGAGGCCGTTGACGGGAAAAGATCAGGAAGTATCTTCGTATGTGATGAAATGGAACGAAACACAAAAGTTTCTTGAAAAACTGACCGAGCTGCTGAGCTTTATGCTTCCGTCATATAAGCGCGAAGGTAAAAGCCAGCTAGTCATCGCGATTGGCTGCACAGGCGGACAGCATCGCTCGGTGACGCTTGCTGAATACCTTGCCGATTATTATAAAAAGGACTACTATACTCATGTTACTCACCGGGACATCGAGAAGAAAAGCAGAAAATAGCATGGCAGATCAGAAAAAAATCGCAATTTTTGGCGGAGGAACAGGCCTTTCGGTATTGCTCAGAGGATTGAAGCAACATCCGGTTGACATTACGGCGATTGTGACGGTCGCAGATGACGGCGGAAGCTCGGGGAGGCTGCGCGATGAGCTTAAAATTCCCCCTCCGGGGGACATCAGAAATGTGCTCGCTGCACTGTCTGATGTTGAACCGCTTGTTGAAGATCTGTTCCAGCACCGCTTCTCTAAAGGCGGCGATTTAATCGGCCATTCATTGGGAAATTTGATTTTGGCGGCGATGACGAATATAACCGGTGATTTCTTTCACGCCGTCACTGAAATGAGCAAAGTTTTAAATGTGAGGGGAAGGGTTCTGCCCGCGGCCAATACCAGTGTTGTCCTTCATGCGGAAATGGATGACGGACAGATCATATCAGGGGAATCGACGATACCGTCTTACGGTAAGCGGATTAAACGGGTGTTTTTAACACCTGAAAAAATCGAACCCGTTCCGGAAACGATTGATGTAATCCGCGGCGCCGACCTGATTCTTCTCGGCCCGGGAAGCCTGTATACGAGCATCTTGCCGAATCTTCTCGTTCCGAAGATAAGGGAAGAAATATTAAACGCCCCGGCAAAAAAAGTTTATATTTGCAATGTGATGACCCAGCCGGGAGAAACGCTGTACTACAGTGCAGCTGATCATGTAAAAGCGCTTAACCAGCATATGGGCGGTCCGTTTATCGATACGATCCTCGTCAACAATGAGGAAATCCCGGACGATATCCGGGAACGCTATGCGAAGGAGCAGGCACAGCCCGTCCAGTTTAACATTGATGATCTGTCTGCGATGGGGCTTGAGGTCATCAAAGATCAGATTGTGACATACGAGAATGGCGTGATCCGTCATGATACACATAAAGTCGCTTCGCTACTTGTTGATTTGTTAAAAGAATAGCAGGCCTGGGAATGGGGGTGTCCATAATATGTCATTTGCATCGGAAACGAAAAAAGAACTTACAAACCTTGAAGTAAAAGATTGCTGCGCGAAAGCAGAGCTCTCTGCCCTCATTCGGATGAACGGTTCATTGTCTTTCTCAAACCGAAAAGTGGTTCTCGACGTCCAGACCGAGAACGCGGCCATCGCCAGAAGAATTTACACATTGCTGAAGAAACAATACGATGTTTCCGTTGAACTGCTCGTTCGAAAGAAAATGAGACTGAAAAAAAACAATGTCTACATCGTACGCCTGATCGAAAATGCCAAGCTGATTCTTGAGGACCTGAAAATACTCGGAGACAACTTTGTCATTGCCAGAAACATCTCGGAAGACTTGGTCAAAAAACGTTGCTGCAAACGTTCTTATATGAGAGGGGCTTTTTTAGCCGGGGGTTCTGTCAATAATCCCGAGACATCTTCTTACCACCTCGAAATTTTTTCGCTGTATAAAGAGCATAATGATTCATTGTGCAGGCTCATGAATCAGTTTCATTTAAACAGCAAAACGCTTGAGCGGAAAAAAGGATACATCACGTATCTGAAGGAAGCTGAAAAAATTACCGAGTTTTTGAATGTGATCGGCGCGCATAATTCGCTGCTCCGCTTTGAAGACGTCCGGATCGTGCGCGATATGAGAAACTCGGTTAACCGGCTCGTCAATTGCGAGACAGCCAATCTAAACAAAACGATCGGCGCTTCTCTGCGGCAGGTGGAAAACATTAAGCTGATCGACGAAAGAATCGGGCTTGATGCGCTACCGGAAAAGCTGAGGGAAATCGCCCAGCTCCGCATCGATTATCAGGAAGTAACCTTAAAGGAACTCGGGGAAATGGTGTCGAGCGGAAAAATCAGCAAATCGGGCATCAATCACAGGCTTAGGAAACTGGATGAAATAGCTGAGCAGCTGCGTTCAGGACAATCTGTCTCTTTAAAATAGGGAATGGGGGAGATCGTATGGTTCAACAAAAAGTGGAAATTCTTTTGAAAACGGGGCTTCAAGCGCGCCCGGCGGCATTGTTTGTTCAAGAAGCCAACCGTTTTCAATCAGATATTTTTCTGGAAAAGGGAGATAAAAAAGTGAATGCCAAAAGCATCATGGGGCTGATGAGCCTAGCTGTCAGCTCCGGATCGGAAGTCACGCTGATCGCCGACGGTTCCGATGAGCAAGATGCTCTTGCTGCATTGACTGCATATGTTCAAGAGAAAAAAGCTAAACCTTTATGAGGTTTGGCTTTTTCTCATCGATTCAAAGCGGAAGGAGAATAACCGATGACGACGATGCTTGATTCGCTGTTTAAAAGGATTGGATACAAGCCCGGTCAGCAGGTGACATTTGCTGACTTGCCCGAATTTTTATCGCTGCTGGCTTTACAGTTTCCTTTTGAAAATGGCGCGGTTTTAAGAAACGAACGGATTTCGATGACGAAAACAGGGCTGACGGAAGCCTTGCTGAACAATAAAAGGGGCGGTTTATGCTATGATTTGAACGCCTTTCTTTACCATGTGCTGACTGAGCTCGGCTTTTCCGTACACATGGTTCGCGGGACGGTTTTTAATCCAAAAGAACAGGCGTGGGCGCTGACGGGAACGCATGTCGCCGTTATTCTGCGGGAAAGCGATGAAACCTATTTGCTTGATACTGGATTCGGCATCAACCTGCCGCTTGCCCCCGTTCCGTTCTCAGGTGAACCCATCACCTCAAAAACAGGAGCTTACCGTATCAGGAAAACAAAGACAGATAAAGGAGATTACCTTCTTGAAATGGATAAGGGAGAGGGGTGGCAGACCGGCTACGCATTTTCGCTGACGCCAATCGATGAAGCGGCGCTTGCGTGCGTGCGGGATGCGATTTTCGATGAGGAAGCGTCTCCCTTTAATAAAAACCCGCTCGCTTCCAAGCTGACAAAGGACGGAAAGTTAATTTTGTCGAAGGATCACTTCACAAAGCAAACCGGAAGCGGTTTGACGAAAGAAGATGTGAACGCCGGAGATTTCCAGACCATTTTCGTTCAAGCCTTTTTTGACTGAAGCACCACTGTGCATCAATTAAAATAAGCGGACGCCTGTCTGCAGCGCCCGCTCGTTTTCTGTTTTATCCTTCTGTTTTCAGCTGAAAGCCGTCCAGTGTTTCTTCGGCTTCGCGAAAAAGCTGCAAATATGCTTCGGCTTGATCGCCCAAGTAAATCCGGCTTTTTTCGATATTCTTCCACTCGATCAGCAAAGGCATGCCGACCCAGCCGGTCAGACAATCCCACAGCGCGTCAAGGTTTTCGCCATAGTAGTCCGGAAGCTCCAGCTGTTCTTTTAATGTTTGGTGAAGGTCTGATACGCTCGTGATCTTGTCTCCGTTTAAAGTGACTTGTTTCATATGATCATCTCATTCTCGTAAACGTTTTATAGTGGTCAGTTGTTTTATAAACCAGTCTGTCGTTGGAATAGACGATCCGGTCTGACCCCCGGAATCCCGATGTATAGTTGATGTCGGCTTCTCTCCATACGCGTCCGGCCGCATCTGGAAGCAGCTTTTCTCTGTTTTGAAAGATATCGCCGCCGATGCTTTTTCCAGGCGCTACTTCTGCGAGATTGCCTTTTTGCGGGTCCCACCCTAATTTTGCCGCTTCGGCTTTTGTGATGAAGTTGTCAGGCAGCCTGCCGTATTTCACGATATAGTCGGCAACACCTTCAAACGTATTAATGACCTCATTTGACTGAACGGTGCTGCCTTTTTCTGCATGCGGCCCTTCAGCTGAGCTTGTAAAAAGGTTCCCTGCCAGAAAGCCGAGCGCGAGAACAATCCCAAGCGCAAGTGTGGATAATATTTTTTTCACGGATAAAGTCCTCCCCATCTTTAGACTTTATAGCATAAACATGAAGAATGTGCCTTCATGGGATTGAACAGCCGCATTTCCTCATTTCCATTCCGTCTGTAATCATATTGAATTGTACCTCAAAACATGCTCAGAAATCATTATAGTATTGTAAATTTTCCATGAAACCCGAGGACGGGAACGGATCGCCGCGGTTTCCTATTTGACTCCCGGAATGTTAGTCAAGATTTGAAGAAAAAACCAACTGCTTTTCATCAGTTCTTTTCAATGGAAATGTGAAATAGGCGGTAAAGTTCCTTTGCGCCCGCGGGCGTGACTGCAACGGCCCGTGTGCGCGGGCGCCGCTCGATCCAGCCCATGCGGATAAAAGCGTCGAGCAGTGCGGAGCCCAGGGCACCGGCAATGTGATGCCGCCTTTCACTCCAATCCAGGCATTTATGGCAAAAAGAGCGCCGTTTCTTTTTGACTTCCCCAACATCGATGCCAAGTTCCTTCAAAAATAATTCTCCTGCTTCAGTCACGGTAAAAGCCGTCTCTTCTTCTTTCAACACGCCCATCTCCACGAGCCGCTCCGCAAGTGTGACGCCGAGCGATCCAGCCAAGTGATCATAGCATGTCCGCGCTTTTCTGACCGCCCGATCTTCGGCTGACTGCCGGAAAGAGCGAATTTCAGCAGGGGGGGCTATGTTGAGCAGAGTTTCCAGTGATTGTGCAACCTTGCCATCTTTGAGCCGGTAATAGCGGTGCCGTCCTTGCTTCCGGCATGTCAGCATTTCGGCGTCAAGCAGTTTGGAAAGGTGAAAGCTTGCTGTCTGCTGTTTGATTCCCGCATACCCGGCCAGCTCGGTAGCTGTATAAAACCGGTCATCAAGCAATGCGGTTAAAATCGCGGCCCGCGACGGATCGGTGACAAGCTTGGCGACCTCGGCGATATTCGGATTCACGGTCATGACACTTCCTCCTAAAATGTAATCGATACTTCGATGTTAATTGAAATATTGGAGAATTACAATAAAAGCATAAAAGGAGGAGACCGATATGCATCAAAACAGCAAAATTATTCAGCCAAGCATTTTATACTACGGAACACCCGTCATTTTGCTCAGCACGCTGAACGAAGACGGTTCCACGAATCTCAGCCCGCTTTCCTCTTCTTGGGCGCTTGGGGATTCGATCGTACTCGGCGTCGGCACCGGCGGCAAAGCATTGGAGAATTTAGAGAGACAAGCCGGATGTGTCATCAATGTGCCGGATTCATCTTTATGGAGCAATGTAGAACGGCTCGCTTCCTATACCGGCAAACGATGCGTTCCGGAAGAAAAAAAGCGGCTCGGCTTTACATACCTTAAAGAAAAGTTTGCAGCCGGCGGATTTACGGCAGCAGATTCCCTGGCGGTGAAACCTGACAGAGTCGCCGATTGTCCGCTTCAAATTGAAGCGGAAGCCGTCAATATCCGCATTCCGGAACATTCACCGTATTTTGCCGTCATTGAAACAAAAGTGCTTCATGTGCACGCACATGAAGCGATTATAAAAGGGGAACACCACATCGATCCTCAAAAATGGGGGCCTTTAATTTATCTTTTTAGACACTATTTTGGTTTAGGACGCGAGCTCGGCAAAACATTCCGGGCCTGAATGTAAGAATGTGCGTCATCTCAGTTCTTTGACTATATCTTTTGGCTGTCTGCCCTGAAGACCGTCAATCAGGTTTTGGACGGCACTTTTCAGCATGTTGACGTGTGTGACAAGAGTGGATGATCCAATGTGGGGAACGAGGGTCACATTGGAAAGGCTTAGGAGCGGATTGTCTTTTTCAATCGGCTCCTTTTCAAATACATCAAGTCCGGCTCCTTTAATCCATCCTTCTTTCAGCGCTTGAATCAACGCTTGTTCGTCAACGGTTTTGCCGCGGGAGATGTTGATGAAAATGGATGACGGTTTCATTTTTTTGAATTCAGCTTCGCCGATAAGGCGGTATGTCTCATCTGTGAGCGGTGTGATCAGAACAATGAAATCCGAGCGTTCCAACAATTCATGAAAGCCCGTATAAACCGCGCCGGTTTTTTTCTCTGTGTCGGGTTTGCGGCTGCGGCTGTAATAGAGCACTTCCATATCAAAACCCAAGGCCGCCCGTTTGGCGACTTGTTCTCCGATTCGTCCCATTCCGATGATGCCGAGCGTCCGGTGATGGACATCGCATCCGAACAAGCTTTCATCATCCTCTGATTTGGTCCATTTTCCATCGCGGATGTAGCGGTCGAGCTCGGCGATTCGCCGCGCTGAGGAAAGGATCAGACCGAAAGCGAGGTCTGCGACTGTGCCGTCAAGAATGTATGGTGTGTGAGTGCCGATAACCGATTTTTCTTTCATTGCTTCAATGTCAAAGTTGTCATAGCCGACGGAGTTGTTGCTGACGATTTTTAACTTCGGCGCATTGCATAATAATTCACGGTTGATTTTTGTCCCTGAGGTCAAAAGACCGTCTGCTTCCTTGATTTTTTCGAGCAGGGTTGATCTGGGAATGCGCTCGCGCGAAGTCCAAATTTCATATGTGCAGTGTTCGGCGAGCATCTCTTCGATTTCTTTTGGGACCGGTTTTGTGACATATACAAACGGTTTCATCTGCATTCTCCTTCCGCGTATCATCTGCTTCTATTATAGAGGAAAAACGGCTTCTATAAAAATCAAAGTCTGTTCCGAATAAACGCAGGACTATCAGCTCAATTATTGTTGTTTAGAAAATCATAGATACTTATTTCAGTTTTTTAATTTATTTTAATGCATTTTTATAACTATAAATCCAAATATTAGATGTTCTATTTTGCTTCCAGTTCTATTTTTATAGGTGAAGAACAGTGTAGATTTTATTATTTTAGAAAGATATAAAATTAGACTTTTTAAAATATTCAGTACATTTATAGTGAATTTTTTGATTCGAATCCAAATCGAAAAACCATGTGCTATAATTCGGCTGTAACAATATCAAGGTCATATGACTATGAAAAGGAGTGAGAGAGAAATGGCGATTTTAACTTCCATTTTGAAGCGAAATCAGTCTTTTGTAGAGGAAAAGGGGTACGAGTTTTATGAAACGACAAAATTTCCGGAGAAGAAACTTGTGATTTTGACATGTATGGACACGCGTTTATTAGAACTGCTCCATCATGCAATGGGGTTAAGAAATGGAGACGCAAAAATCATTAAGAATGCGGGGGCCGTTGTTTCTCACCCTTTTGGAAGCGTCATGCGCAGCATTCTTGTGGCTGTCTATGAGCTGCAGGCTGAAGAAGTCTGCGTGATCGGCCACCATGAGTGCGGTATGGCAAGCCTGAACGCTTCATCTATCCTTCAAAAGGCCAAACAGCGGGGGATTGATGATGGCTGTCTCGAACTCCTGCAGCATTCAGGCATCGACTTGGACACATGGATGACGGGCTTTGACAGCGTTGAAGACAGCGTCAGCCACAGCGTGAACATGGTTCGGAATCATCCGCTGATGCCTTCAGACGTTCCGGTGCACGGATTGGTGATTGATCCAAAGACCGGCCGTTTGGATGTTGTGGAAGATGGTTATTCACGTGAAGACGTTTTGCTTTCGGAAATGGGGAGGATAGATTGAATGTTACGTTTTTCAGGCAGATTTGAAGGATACAGCCTTAAACGGTTTCAAAAAGATATTGTAGCAGGAATGGTCGTTGGAGTCGTCGCAATTCCGCTTGGCATGGCTTTTGCCATAGCCTCGGGGGTGAAACCGGAACACGGTCTTTACACAGTGATTGTCGCCGGTATTTTGATTTCGCTTCTCGGCGGGTCGAAATACCAGATTGGCGGACCGACAGGCGCCTTTGTTCCGATCCTGTTCGCTATTGTGCTCCAATACGGATTTGAGAATCTGCTGATTGCCGGTTTTATGGCCGGAGTGATTCTCGTCATATTAGGGCTGCTAAAACTCGGCAAGATTATCAAGTTTATTCCGCGGCCGGTGATCATCGGATTTACGGCCGGCATCGCAGTGATTATTTTCACCGGAGAAATCGCCAAGTTTTTAGGTTTGAGGAATGTTGAGAAGCATGAGAGTTTTTATATGAATATGCGAGAGGTTGTCATCAACCTGAACACGCTCAGCTTCTACAGCATTTTGACGGCTGTCGTATCGCTCTTCTTTGTGCTGTTTACGCCAAAGATTCTGCCGAAAGTGCCGGGAGCGCTTGCAGGCTTGCTTGTATCGACGGTCATGGCCACGATGCTGTTTCCTGAACAGGTGGTAACGATCGGCTCAGCTTACGGCGAAATTCCGCGCAGCTTGCCGAGCTTTCAATTTCCAGAATTGTCATTGGAAAAAATCATTTACCTGCTGCCTCCCGCTCTTGCGATTGCGATGCTCGGCGGAATCGAATCGCTGCTTTCCGCGATGGTGGCAGACAATATGAAGGGAACAAGGCATGACAGCAATAAAGAGCTTGTCGGCCAGGGGATTGCGAACATTGCCGCACCGCTGTTCGGCGGAATTCCGGCGACAGGCGCGATTGCCCGTACGGCAACCAATATTAAAACGGGTGCTGCTTCTCCGATTTCAGGGATCGTGCACGGCGTGTTTGTTTTATTGGTCCTGCTTTTGTTTGCGCCATACGCTTCCCTTATCCCGCTTGCAAGCATGTCGCCGATTTTAATGGTGGTCGCTTGGAATATGAGTGAGCGGAAAGAGTTTGTAAACATTTTGAAAATTAAGAATTCCGACTCTGCCGTGCTTGTCGTCACATTTCTTTTAACGGTTTGGCAGGACCTTGTATTTGGGGTGGCGGCCGGGATCCTGCTGGCGATCATCACCTTTATCGTCAGAATGAGCAAATCGTTCCGCATTAAAAAGGATGTGTCTGAATCGATCGTCCAGTCGGCTGCTGCAGCGGAAGAAAAGAAATTCCACCGCTCTGTCAGCATCTATTCTGTTGAAGGCCCGCTGTTTTTCGGCTCATCGAATTCATTGGAGGATTCAATTTTGGACAAAGGCCACCCGCCAAAACTCCTCATCCTGCTTATGAACAAAGTAGACTATATGGATTCTTCCGCAGAAGGCAGCTTGATGACGATCGTCAACCGTGTCCACCAGCAAAACGGCAAAGTGATGATTGTCGGGCTGCAGCAGCAGCCGCGTGAGCTTCTTCATAAAACAGGGCTGTTTCATAAAATCGGCAAAAAGCATTTTGTCGACAGGCCTGAACAAATATTTGACGTGACATAACTGAAGAAAACCGCCTGTTCCGGGCTGACCGAAGCAGGCGGTTGCTTTTATTCGGCGGCTTTTACATATGTGCCGTTTTTCATTGCGGCTATTGCCGTTTCTTTCATCAAAAGGACGTCTTTTGAAAGTGTGGAGGCGGGGACTTTTCTTCCGTTAACGGCGACTTTTGGATCGATCCATCTTACCTTTAAAGTTTGATGAAAAGTAAAATCGTCTTCGTCTCCTTGCTTAACGCTCTGGCTCGCTGTACTGAGCCTTTCAAGCGTTTCCCGGAAGCACGCTTTTTGCTTTAGCATCGCAAGCAGTTCCGTGTCGGTTTTGAAAAAATCGCGTCCCGTGATGATACGCATGTCAAGCGCCTTTTTCAGCATTTGGCTGAGTGTACAGAGCGCATATACATTGAGGGGATTCATAAAGAAGTCAATCACCTCTTGATAGTAAAGGCGGGTGAACCATTCGGCGTGCTCTGTCGAAGTGCAGCAGATTTCGCCTTCGACAACGGTCAGTCCGGTTTCTAAAAATCGTCGAATCTCTTCTTGGTCGCCAAACCCGTAGGCTAAAGAGTCGCGAAGCGTGTAATCGATGCGATCCGCACATAATGAAGGAGCCGGCTGCTCCAGCAGCGTCCATTTTTTTTCATCGTATAAGATATCTTCATCTTTGAATCCGTATGTATCCAGAATCCAGGGGATATCAGATTGCTTGACCCATTGCCGAAACATCTGTTCATGGTAATCTTCGTTTTCCATGTTAAATACATCATCAGCCACATGGGAAAATGCCGTATGGGAAACATCGTGAAGCAAACCTGCAATTTGTTCTTCAAGGCTTCCGCCAAGCCTGCGGATCAAAAGCATAACCCCGATGCTGTGTTCGCAGCGGCTGATGTTCCATGCGGGATTGACGAGAAAGCATGCTCCGCCTTGGTGAATCCCATTTAGACGCTGAACGGCTTTTGAATGAATGAGGTCTGTCAGCACAGGCTCCAAATCTGCCTCGCCGTAAAGGCGGTCATTGATCTTCATGATGCTCTCCTGCAAATCTTTTCGTCAGTTTGCGGCGGTGGGCATCCATCATGTCTTCCAATGAAACATCGTATATGCCAGCAAGCATAATCAAATTCCCCATCACATCGCCCATTTCTTCGAGCAGTTCCTTTTTCAGTTCAGCAGCCGGCCGTTTGGCTTCATCAGGACGGTCTCTTCCGATTTCGTATGCCCTGACCGCTCTCGCCAGTTCACCGGCCTCTTCCATTAAAAATCCCATCCGGATGAAAGGTCCGTATTCGCTCCATCCCCTTTTCCGATAAAATGTCTTTGTCCATTGCTCCGCGTCTGTGATTGTCATAAGTCTACACTCCCATTTAGAAATTCAATTATATTATCGCACACGGAACAAACAATATATAGTACAATGTTAATTGCTTTTATCAATATATGGAGTTGGAGTGAGCGAAAGTGAAAACGGTATGCGTATATTCAGGATCAAATATGGGGACGGACCCGGCGTACAAGAAGAAAGCTGCAGAGCTTGGTGTTTATATTGCCGAGAAGGGGCTTCGCCTTGTTTATGGAGGATCGAGAATGGGATTGATGGGCGTGATTGCGGATACCGTATTGAAAAACGGCGGGGAAGTTGTCGGCGTTATGCCGAAAGGACTTTTTACAGGGGAAATCGTTCATCAGCAGCTGACAGAGCTGATCGAAGTGAGCGGCATGCATGAGCGCAAAGCGAAAATGAGTGAATTAGCTGACGGCTTTATCGCGATGCCCGGAGGCTTCGGTACGTTTGAAGAGCTGTTTGAAGTGCTTTGCTGGGCCCAGATCGGCATTCATCAAAAGCCGATCGGACTTTACAATGTGAACGGCTATTTTGACCCACTTCTTAAAATGCTCGAATACAGCGTTCAAGAGGGCTTTTCGAATGAATCGCACCTTCAGCTGATTCATGCTTCGGCGAGCCCCGCGGAATTGATCGGGAACATGTATGATTATCGCTACCCTGTCCTCGAGAAAAAGTGGAAGGATTTATAGAAACTCTTACATAATGAGCGGAGGTACGGTAACATAAAAAAGCTGCCGATGACTTCGGCAGCTTTTTTTGCTGTTTACTTCTGTGCGTCGATATTGCGTGTGAGCACTTTATCAATCAGGCCGTATTCTTTTGCTTCTTCAGCCGTTTTGAAGTTGTCACGGTCTGTATCGCGCTCGATCACTTCAAGCGGTTGTCCAGTGCGCTCTGCAAGAATTTTGTTCAGTTTGTCACGCAATGAAAGAATGCGCTTCGCGGCAATTTCGATTTCTGTTGCCTGACCTTGCGCTCCGCCAAGCGGCTGGTGGATCATGACTTCACTGTTTGGAAGAGCGTAGCGCTTCCCTTTCTCGCCGGCTGCGAGAAGGAACGCACCCATAGATGCCGCCATTCCCGTACAAATCGTAGAGACTTGAGGTTTAATGAACTGCATGGTGTCATAAATCGCCATGCCGGCTGTGATAGAGCCGCCAGGGCTGTTAATATAGATGCTGATATCTTTTTCTGGATCTTCGGCTTCAAGGAATAGAAGCTGAGATACGATGGAGTTCGCAACATTGTCATCGATTGCTGATCCCAGCATAATGATACGGTCTTTCAACAAGCGTGAGTAAATGTCATACGCTCTTTCCCCGCGGTTCGTCTGTTCAATGACTGTAGGTATTAAATTCATAATGCTCCTCCTTCACCTTAAAAGGTAAGTATGTAGTTTAATCATACATTTTTGGTCAATAAAGGTCAAACAAAAAGCCGCCTTCATTAAAAAGACATACTGGGGTTTATTTTTCCCATTTTAAAGGACATTCAAACAAAAGATCAACTTTACAGAGGAAAGTATAGAAAAATGGGGTCTAAGTCCATTGATCTTCAATTTAATTTATAGGAAAAAAGGAAGCCGGTTATATATGTGAACGCAGACAAGAGCGCTCAGAGCTTCAAATAAGAAGAAACCAAAGCTGATCGGGTTTCTCGGCGTTGTTGCCGCTCATAGATTTTATCTCGACGAGAGAACAGGCTACGCTGTAGCCATGCTGCTTCTCAACTGGATTAGATTTGGTCTTTTATTGACGGTATGATCTGCCTTGTGAAAACAACGGACGAATTAAATAAAGAAATCGAGTATAATCTAAACCTGCATTGTTTCGAGCAAGAGATTGTGATTGACTTTTTAAAGAACAGACCTTATAATATAAATTGCTGACGTTAAAAAATTATATTGTGCGCTCGTAGCTCAGCTGGATAGAGCGGTGGTTTCCGGTACCACGTCTGCCGGGGGTTCGAATCCCTCCGAGCGCGTTTTCAAGACAAGGGTTTGGCATTAGCCGCCCTTGTTTTTTTTGTGCACTTTTAGTCGTATTTGACTCCCCGGAAGCATATATCAATTGGGGTTACTCGTGATGACTAGACGAAGGGGCGGGGTTAAATGGACAAAAAACACAATTATTTTATACCGTCAGGACTGTTGATTGGATTAGGCATCGGGATAGTATTCGACCATCCGGCACCGGGGCTTTTGATCGGCCTCGGGGCGGGGATTTTGTTGTCTGCTGTTGTGCCGAAACGAAACGGAAAGTGAGCTGGAAGGCTCGCTTTTTTGCGCTTTTACAACAACGGGCGGCCGCTTGGCCGCCCGTTGTTGTTTAATCGTGGATTGAACGCATATGTTTGATCTTTAGATTTTCAAAGACGGCCGTTCCATTTTCGGTAAAGAGCGTGATACCCGTATCATTCAGGTCTGGAAATGCAAGGTTTGAGTGCGTCGTTTCGCCGTCATCAATAAACGCTTCGACAGTGTTTTGATCTACGATGATTGTGAAATGCACCCGCTTTTTTTCCGGATCAAACGGTGCTTTGCTTTCCAAATAGGTGCGGGTGCTGTCAGGCTGTCCCGTAAATCCTCTGTTCACAAAAGAATAACCGCCTTCAGCCGAAATTCCTACATCGATATGGCGTTTTCGATCCGCGGATTCTCTTAGCCTGAATCCCGCGTTTTTAAGATCGGCCCACGAGATATCCGCCTCAAGCTGATAGGTATTTGCCTTAATCTGAAGCGTTTTTGATCCGTTTACTTCGATGCGCTCAAACTCATCTGTCGATTCGGTTAATTCATCCAATTGATCGATTGGATGAGAGGCAAGGCTGTATTGATTTCCGCCTTTATGTTTAAGCTGAATTTGCCGGACGATCGAATCGGTTCCGTTAAAGCCGTCTTTCCATGTCGGCGTCCGGTTTGCATAATCCCAGTTATTCATCCACGCCAAAGCATAGCGTTTCTCGTACGAATCGTCTGTTTCGCCGTCCTCAAATGTCACGCCCGCATACCAGTCAAAGCCGTGATCAAGCCACTGAGGTTCCGCTTCGTCCGCGGTAAATTCGTTGCCGTTGAAGCTGCCTGTCCAGTATGCATAAGTATTCGGCTTGCCGGCACCTTTTCCATTTGCGCTTGCTCCGAGAACCCATTTATATGTTCCGTCATCCGCCCGCATTTTGAATAGATCCGGACATTCGATGATGCCGATATTTTCTGTTTGAAAACTACTTGTATAACGCCATTCCTTCAGATTTTGTGATTCGTAAAAGCCGATTTTCGTTCCTTCAGCCAGCGCCATCACCCATTTATCATCCTCTTCATCCCAGATCACTTTCGGATCTCTGAAATCGACGGTGTCCGGATTAGGCAATACCGGCTCTTCACCGTAAGGTTTAAATGTTTTTCCACCATTTTGGCTGTACCATAAAAATTGTTCTTCCTTCCCGTCATTGGCCGAGGGCTGCGTCATTATCGCCACGATCGCCCCTTTGCCGAAGCCGGCTGTGTTTTGTGAGTCGACAACGACAGAACCGGACCAAGGATCGCCGTTTTTATTCGTATATTTCGGAATGGCAACCCCTTGATCCTGCCAGTGGACGAGATCATCTGACACCGCGTGGCGCCACTCTGTCCCATTGCCGTCCGGATAGTCCCGGTTATAGAGATAGTAGTAATGATATTTTCCATTGAAATAGACGGGCTTTTGAGGGTCGTTTTTCCACTTGTCAGGGGTTGTCAAATGGAAAGCCGCGCGATATTCCGGTGTTTCCGGGGATTCTCCCTTTTTTTCTGTTTCCCGGTCTGAAACCAATATCATGATGAAGATTCCAAGACAAACAGTTAAAATGCTAATCCGCTTATATACTGTCTTCTTCAAGAAAATTCCCCGCTTTATTCTAAGATGACACACGAAAGAAAATGCCGATGTTCACCGGCATTTTCTTTCGTTCGTTTTATTAGTTTACCGTTAATTGTCCCTGTTCAAGAATGCTGTTTTTGACAACGGATGTTTTTGATCCTTTGACTTTCAGCAAAAAGCTTGGTGCAAATGTGGCGTGATGCTCGTTTGAAATTCCTCTGTTTGTGATGTAGCTCGTGATGACGACTTTGTCGCCTTTTTTCTGCGGTACGGCAAAGTGTGAATAAGTAAATGTGATGTCATTGTAATCAAGGTCCATGTGCAAAACAAGTCCGGATTTGTTTAAAGGCTTGAATGGCCCGGTTAGTGAATCTGATACATAGCCGAGCATATAAATGTCTTTTGCACCAATGCCGTCAATTGTCATTTTTGATCCTCTTGAATCTGTGAACAGATACCATTTTCCGTTCATTTTGAAGAGGTTGGCCCGTTCGATTTCATCAGTCACCGTATTGGAGGCGATCAAAGGCTTCATGACTTTTTTCAGCGTATAATCTTTATTTAATTCGATGATTCCGAGTGCGCCGTTAGCCAATGAAGCGTTCTTTTTGTTCGCTCCTTGAAGCAGCTTGCTGCTTTCTCCTCTAAAGAACTGCTTGCTGCCTCCGTAGTAAGCTCTGTTGAATAGAGAGTCTTCTCCCTGATAGCCGGTTTTTGTTCCCGTATTGGCTTCAAATACGAGATATTTGCGGCCGTGATCTTCCACATAATGCGGGTCTCTCAGCGTATGGTTGTCGCCGGAGCTGTAGTTTCCTTCGTCAATGAATTGCTGAACGTTTTGGTACACTGAACCGTCGGCGCCGTCAAAGACCGATTTATGATCTTCTACACCATCAATTTTCAGTGTGTCCGAATCCGGCTGAGTGAAGTTGACCTGAGCCGTTGTCAGCGTCTGTTTGCCGTATTGCGTGCCGGAGAAAGCTGTGTAAAACAGTCGGACTTTTCCGTCTTTTGTCAGCGTGGCGGAACCTGACCACTCTTGTGTTTGATACTTAAGGTACGGATCGTCAGGAGTGAATTTGTCGCTGTCTTTAAACACTCTGCCGGCGTTTTTCCAGCTGTCGATGGAAGTTTCGCCTTTCTTTTGATAGAACAAGTAGATGGATGTGTCATCGACGTCTTTCGGGTCGCCCGCCAACGCGAAAACAAGATTGTAGCCGTGGTATGTAGCGACTGTTCCGTCGGCATTTTGCAGCGGCCAGCTGTCCCATACGTCTAAATCGATCAGTTCTCCATTTTTGTTATAACCTTTTGCTGAAGGGATGTTTTTGATGGTTTTCGGATCGAATTGAGGAACTTTAAATTGTTCGCTCTTTTGCTGTTCGGGAATTTTCAGCATGTCATGTCTTGTGATATGAGAAAATCCGTAACTCTTCTTGTAATCTTGCGTTTCTTTTGCAAAGGTTTGCGGCGCGCCTCCCGCAAGCAGAGCTGCTGCGACGGTTAAGGCTGACGCTTTTTTAGCGATGTTTTTGATGTTCATCAATATTTCCTCCCTTTTTCAATATGTAACAGATTGCTCCTGACAACATGAACGTTTCCAATCATCCCTCCTAACTGCGGCATTGTCCTGAAGAACAGAAAAAAGACCTAAAATGTGCAAGGTCATATAGGCAAAAGATAGACTTCGCCCTTCACACATTTTAGGTCTTGCCTGCTTAGACAGTAACAATCCCGACAATATTGAATTACCATCATTCTAATATACTCATCTCCGGGACTCAACTGGTCTAAGTTCCTCTTTTCTCATACATTTTTTTGCAAATGACATCAATTTTAAGCTAAAAGGCACCTTTTTTAATGAATCTATAGTCCGTATAAGGAGGAATCGTCAATCGTTGAAATCAATATACATCGGTATACTTTCCCAAAAGGCATCTGGAATTGCGAGCTTTCGTTGATCATGTCTTGACAGGGTTGTTTGAATATCGTCCTCTTTTCCGGCTTGAACTTTTTGAAGCCATTCCGGATCCATCAGAAGTCCCCGACCGATTCCGACGAGATCGGCACCTGTTTTCAGCGCTTGAACGGCATCTTCCGGTGTGTGTACTTTCCCGGCTCCGATCAGAGGAAGACGGTCGCCGACCGCTTCTTTGATCAGTTCCATCCGCGTGCGGGATTTGTCTGCACCACGGCGCGGCAAGGACCGGAAATCAATGAGAGAAACGTGCAGGTAATCCAATGCTTGTTCCCGCAGTACATTGACGAAAGGCAACGTTTCAGCCATTGTGATTCCGGGCGTTTCCGGCTCTTCGGGCGAAAATTTGTAGCCGATGATAAAAGATGGTTTATGGTAGCTATCCGCTACGCGTCTGATTTCTTCTATAATCTGAAGCGGAAATCTCATCCGTTTCTCTAAAGTGCCGCCCCAGCTGTCATTGCGCCGGTTGTAATAAGGAGAGAAGAACTGATGGATGAGAAACCCGTTTGCGCCGTGAATTTCGACTCCGTCAAACCCGGCCTCTATCGCTCTTCGCGCCGCCTGGCCGAAAGAATGGATAAGGTCTTGAATGTCTTGCTCAGACAGTGCCCTTGGCACCGGTGCATTCGGTTGATTCGGAGCGACGGCGCTGGCACTGACCGTCTGCTCTATACCTTTGGCTCCAGGATGGAAGAGCTGCAGGATTGCTTTTGCTCCATGTTTCTTTAAAGTGGCTGCAAGCCGGGTTAGTCCCGGGATTTGATCATCGTTCTCAGCTCCGGGAATGCCGGGAAATCCGGTTCCGGGCTGTACAGTTGTCGCAGATGTGATGACCATCCCGACATCTGTCGCCCGCGCGGCATAATAGACGAGTTCGTCGTCAGAAATGAATCCTCCCGGCATAGAGGATGAATGCCCCATTGGCGGCATGATGATTCTATTTTTCAATTGGATGCCGTTTTTAAAAGTAAAGGGTGTGAATAAAGAATCGTATTGTTTTTTCATGTTTTTCCTCCTTTTGATATAACCATAGCAACCACCGTGAGGCTCCACAAGAACGCAATTTTTTTATATATGCTTTATAAAAATAAACCGTAAGATCGTTCTCTTGAATGCTCTGGTGTCCATATGGTAGGATCAAGTCAAAATTGGCGAATGAGGCAATGGAGGAATTGCTATGAATTCAGCTGTCGATCATAAAGAATGTTCTTCTTTAATACAGGGTGTATTGAAAATTTTCTCCGGTAAATGGTCATTTTTGGTTCTCGCCGAGCTCATTCAGGGCAAGCGGCGATTCAACGAGCTCAGAAGGAACTTGGGAAACGTCAACACTAAAGGATTAACTGACACATTAAGACATCTTGAAGAAAGCGGTATGATTTCCCGGAAGGTGTTCCCGACGGTTCCTGTTACTGTAGAATATGAATTAACAGAAAAAGGTAAAGAGTTCCACGGCATTTTTAAAGAGATGGCCGCGTGGGGGGAAAAATGGCTTCCGTAATGGAGCCTTTTTATTTTGCCTTCGTTTTGCGGTTCCAAATATTTCTGCCTTTTGGTATAGTGATAATATGTTTAAATTTGCAACAAAAGGTGATCGAATATGAAAGTGATGGCAATTGCTCCATATGAAGGATTAAAAGAGCTGATGATTCAAGTGGCAGGCGGCGAGGATTTTGAATTCGAGGCGGCTTCCGGAGATTTAGAGAAGGGCGTGGAACTGGCGAAACAAGCGGAAGCAAACGGGACTGATTTGATTATCAGTAGAGGTGGAACCGCTGAGCTGATCCAGCAAGAAGTTTCCATTCCGGTTGTGGATATCGAAGTGTCGGGATACGATATGCTGCGTGTGCTTACGCTTGCCAAGGGCTATCCCGGCAAAGCGGCAATTGTCGGATTTCCGATGATTGCCGACGGCGCGTCAGCAGTGTGCGAAATTTTGGATATCCGGATCGACGCCTGCACCGTATCAGACGAACGCGATGTTGAACCGGTGCTTCTTCAGCTCAAAGAACAGGGCTATCAGATCATTATCGGCGATGTGATCACAATTGAGAAAGCAGAGCAGCTCGGTTTAAACGGACTGCTTTTGACATCCGGAAAAGAAAGCATTGCCAAAGCTTTTGCAAACGCTAAAAAACTGTATTCCTTTTTAGAGAGCATCAAGCAGAAGTACGCTGTGCCGTATCACATTTTACAAAAGGCCGAGACCGGTTATGCAGTATACAACAAGACATTGCGGCCGGTTTTTCAAAACGGCGTATTTGCCGAACAAATCGGCTTGCTGGATCATCTGGAAGAGCTGATCGGGGAAGCGGAAAAGAAGGGAGTCATCCATTTTAGATTCCGAAAGCATGGGCGGACATGGAATATCACGGGACGCAGGTTTTTCGCATCAGACGAGGCATTGACCGTATTTACCGCGGAAAATGCAAAAGATGTTCACGTTTCTTCTTTGCCTGGAGCAGCGACTCTTTCTCCTTTACGGATGAGTTATATGGAAACATCGAGGAACGAAACGATGCAGCAGGTGCTGAAAAAAGCGGAGTTGTTCGCGGCAAGGCGGGAACCCATATGGATCAACGGAGCGCCCGGCTCAGGGAAAGAGAGCTTGGCCGGGCTGATCCATATGAAGGGGGAGGACAAGCATGAGCCGTTTCGAAAAATCGATGCCGGTTTGCTGTCTGAAGCAGAATGGGAACAGGCGTGTGAAAGCGAAGAATTCTTTTCAGGGAGAGGAACGCTATACATCAAACAAGTCGATCGCATGCCGCCGTCCTCGCAACGGCTTTTACTCAGGCGGATCAGCGAACCGTATGACGGGCCGAGGCTGATCGTTTCTTCTTCCCGCAGGCGCGCCGGGGAATTTTTAAGCGATTTATATGATGCGCTTTGTCATTTGGAACTGGACGTTCCCCCTCTTTCCGAAAGAAAAGAGGATATTTTGCATCTGGCTTATCTGTTTATTGCGGAAAGCAATGAGGCATTCGGCAAACAAATCGTCGGCTTTCGAAGCGAAGCTGGTGTTCTGCTTGAAGAAGCGAAATGGCCGGGCAACCTCAGCCAATTGAGAAAAACGGTCCAAAACTGTGTCCTTGAAGCGCAGGGCGTTTATATCGAGAAGGCTGACGCCGAACGGGCCCTGAGCCGCTTGAACGAGGAAGAAAGAGAAGACATCGATTTATCCGGAACGCTCGAAGAGATCGAAAAAAGAATCATTCAAAAAATCTATGCCGAAGAAGGGAACAATCAAACAAGAACAGCGGAAAGGCTCGGCATCAACAGAACGACGCTTTGGAGAAAATTGAAATCGTCACATTGATAAGACACCGGCTAAACCGGTGTTTTATTTTTTGTTTTAATATGCAACAATAAATAAAAAATAATTAGATAAATAACGTTGATTATTGAAACATTTATGTATATAATCATTTTTGAAAACGCTTTACAGGAAGGGGAGGCAATCATGGGATTCGTACCAAAGGGGATTTATCCCGCTATGCTGACACCGCTCACAGAAGATCAAAGCATTGATGAATCGGCGTTGAAACAGCTGACAAACCATTTGATCGATGCTCATGTACACGGGCTTTTTGCGTTGGGTACCAACGGGGAATTTCATATGTTCAACACCGGAGACAAGCTGAAAGTTGCAGAAATCATCATTCAAGAGACGGCAGGACGCGTTCCCGTCATGGTAGGGAGCGGAGGAAACAGCACAGAAGAAGCGATCTGGCTTTCTAAGAAAATGGAGAGGCTTGGCGCAGATGCGCTGTCGGTCATCACGCCATTCTTTATTCCACCGACACAGGAAGAAGCGGCGGTGCATTATAAAACAATTGCGGCATCCGTTTCACTTCCGATCCTTTTGTACAATATCCCTTCAAAAACAGGTTTCCATTTAGAACCAGAAACAGTGGCAGAGCTTGCGAAAGTGGATAATATCGTTGGAATTAAGGACAGCAGCGGAAACTTTGAAAACATACAGCAGTATATCGAGCTGACGAAAAATGAGGACTTTTCCGTTTTTGCAGGCACCGATTCGCTCATATTGAAAACGCTTCAAGCGGGAGGAGCGGGAGCAGTCGCAGCAACAGCAAATATGCTCCCTGATATCGTAACGTCGATTTACCACCATTGGTCAGAGGGTGAGACTGAAAAGGCGGAGGCTGCCCAGATGGAGCTTCAGCCGCTTCGCGATACATTTCGTTTAGGTACGATCCCGGCGGCACTGAAAAAAGCGGTTGGGCTTTATTCAATCCCTGTAGGCCCGCCGAAAGCGCCCATCCAAGAGCTGGCCGGTTCGGCGCTCTTGGAGGTCGAAAAAATGGTCGCTTACTATCAATCAAAATAGGGAGGTTTCAAGAATGCCAGCGAATTATCAATTTCGGACAGCCGATCATATCGTTGCGGGCGAACATTCCATCCGCAGGCTCAAAGATCATGTACGAACGATTGTACCGAATTCGGACAGGGCGCTGATTATTACCCAGCCGTCGATTGTCAAACTTGGCGCGATCGGAGAAGTACAGGCTCAGCTTACAGAGATTGGCATTCAGTCAGATGTTTGCACAGCCATATTGCCGGAACCGACCGCACAAAATATTGAAGACGTATTTAGAGGAATCCGTGATAAACGATACGACATTCTCATCGGAATCGGCGGAGGCAGCGTGCTGGACGGAACGAAAATATTGTCCGTGCTGCAAACGAATTCAAAAAAGGTCGAGGAGCTGCTCGGGACAGATTTGGTCGAAAAGCCGGGAATCCCGACCGTGCTGATTCCGAGTACCTCGGGGACAGGCGCAGAGGTGACGCCGAACGCGATCGTTACGCTTCCCGAAGAGGAATTGAAAGTCGGCATCGTCAGTCCGCTTCTTTTGCCGAAACTTGTCATTCTTGACCCGATCATCACCCTTGGATTGCCAAAATCAATTACGGCGGCTACCGGAATGGATGCATTCACCCATTCGCTTGAATCGTTCATTTCGACGAAAGCAAACCCGATCAGCGATATGTTCGCTTTAGAATCCATCAGATTGATTTCGGCAAGTATTGTGGAAGCGTATGAAAACGGTTCATCGATACAAGCGAGAGAAAACATGCTGCTCGGCTCGACGTATGGCGGAATGGCGCTGACGGCTGCCGGTACTGCTGCCGTTCATGCCCTCGCCTATCCGCTTGGGGGGAAATACCGAATTCCCCACGGTGTCGCCAATTCGATGCTCCTTCCGCATGTGATGGAGTTTAATATGGATGCTATTACAAAACGGCTGTCTCTTGCGGCAGAAACGATGGGAATCGCTGCATCTGATTTGACCGCCGAACAAGCGGCTGAGGCTGTTGTGCAGAAAATAAGAGAGTGGACGAAGCGGCTGAATATTCCTCAGGATTTAAAAGCGTTCGGCGTAACCGCAAGCGACGTGGACGATTTAGCCGACTCAGCTTCAAAAGTGACGCGCCTGCTTCATAACAATCCGAAACCGCTCAGTCTGGAAAATATAAAAGACATCTATCGAAAACTAATCAACTAAAGGATGAAGACATTTGAAAATTGCAATCATCGCGGATGATTTGACGGGAGCGAACGACTGCGGCGGTCAGCTTGTTCATTACGGGATGGATGTTTCCGTCAAACTCGACGCCGAATTCACCAGACGGGAAACGGAAGGCGTCGTTATTTTCAATACGGACAGCAGATCGCTGTCAGCCGCAGAGGCGAAGGCGACTGTGAAAAACATCAGTGAACACATCTCCCGGCAATCGTTTGATATCGTCTACAAAAAAATCGACAGCACAATGAGGGGAAATATCGGAGCCGAGCTTCAAGCGATGCACGAAGTGTTTCAGCCGGATTTTGTACTGATCGCTCCCGGCTACCCTCAAAACGGACGTCAGGTTATCGGCGGCGTCCATTATGTGAACGGCGTAAAGCTTGAAGAAACCGAAGCGGCAAACGATCCGAAAACGCCTGTAGCCGAGTCGAATATTCAAAGATTAATAGAAAAGCAGACTCGAAATAAGAGCGGGCATTTATCATATGAAGACATCCGCCGCGGACACGGGCATGTTCGCAACAAGCTGGAACGCTTTCGGGCGGAAGGGATTTCATATGTGACGGCCGATTCGGTTCACGAATCCGATCTGCAGGATCTGGCGCTTATTTTGGAGAGTTTGCCGTATTCTATCATTTTAGCCGGTTCGGCAGGCTTGATGAGCTGCCTGCCCAAAGCGTTCAATCTGAAAGAAAGGGAGCTCGGTCAAACCGTTCCGTTTTCCGACCAGCCGATCATGTTTGTCGTCGGAAGCATGAGTCGGAAGGGGAGGGAACAGCTTCACGAACTATTCGCCGGACGTGCGGCTGAAAAAATTGAAATGAGATCAGAGCGCGTGCTGTGCGGCGGAGCTGAGAAAAGAAACGAGTTCGAACGGCTGAAGGAGAGGGCGGCGGACGTCCGCCGCCGTTCGAAACACATCGTCCTCTGCACCTCGGACAATGCGGCAGAGACACAGAAGATTGGTGAAAGCCGCGGACTCACCCCGGTTCAAACGAGCAATGCGGTGTCCGGTGCACTAGGCGAATTGGCGGGCGAGCTGATTCAAGCCTTTCATGTGAGACGTCTGTTTTTAACCGGAGGTGACACGGCATACCAAGTGCTGCATCAGCTTCGGATTCATGAGATACGATTGCTGGACGAAGTAGAGCCCGGCATTCCGCTGGGAGCAGCCGGTGAAGAATTGTACATTGTGACAAAGGCCGGAAATTTTGGCTCGCGTTCGGTGATGGCAAGTGCGGCAAACAAGCTACAAGGAGGATAAACAATGAAGAAACCGGTTATCGGCATTACAATGGGCGACGCGGCAGGCGTCGGTCCGGAAATTATCGTAAAAGCCCTCAAGTCCCGTGAAGTGTATGACATGTGCAGGCCGCTCGTCATCGGCGATATGAAAATGCTGAAAAAAGCCGCTTTCCAAATCGGATCAAAGGTTGTCATTAACAAGGTCGGGCATCCGGACGAGGGCGGTTTTGTACATGGAAAGATCGATTGCCTCGATATCGATCTGCTCCCTGAAAACCTGCCTGTCGGAAAGGTATCGGCTGAAGCTGGAAACGCCGCTTTCCATTTCGTGAAAAAAGCGGTTGAGCTCGCTAAAAAAGGCTGCATTCAAGCGATTTGCACAGCGCCTTTAAATAAGGAGGCGCTGCATAAAGGCGGACACCGATACCCGGGGCATACGGAAATTCTCGCTCATTTAACGAATACGACAGACTACAGCATGATGCTGGCTTCGCCAAAGCTGAAGGTGATTCACCTGACAACGCATCAAGGGCTGATCGAGGCGATTCAGTCGATTACGCCGGAGCGGACCTATAAAGTCATCCGTCTCGCACATGATACATTGACAAGAGCCGGATACGAACAGCCGAAAATTGCTGTTTGCGGAATCAACCCCCATGCAGGGGAAAACGGCCTGTTTGGAAGCGGCGAGGAAGAACGGCAATTGCTTCCGGGGATTGAGCAGGCGGCAGCTGAGGGAATTGATGCCGGCGGCCCATACCCCGCAGACACGCTGTTTTACAAAGCTGTCAGAGGAGATGTTGACCTGGTCGTAGCCTGCTACCACGACCAGGGGCATATACCGGTCAAAGTCCTCGGGTTGGAAGAGGGCGTCAACATTACGGTCGGATTAAACGGCGGGATCATACGCACCTCTGTCGACCACGGAACCGCATTTGACATTGCGGGGCAGAACAAAGCCGATGAAAGAAGCATGCTCGCTGCTTTGCGGTCAGCCGCTGAGCTGGCGCCCAAATCGTAGAAAAATGAAAGAAGGTTGGTGCATCTTATGAAAGTCGTATGTACATCACCGTCATTTGCGAAATACTCAGACAATCCCGTCTTGTTTTTGAAGAAAAAAGGCATATCGCTGGAACGCCTTCCTGCAGATATAACAGAGGAGCAGTTCATAGAAGCAGCAGGCGGAGCGGATGCCGCGATCGTGGCGTTTAACCAGATTACGCCGTATGTCCTGGATCGTCTCCCTTCTTTAAAAATTGTCTGCAAACATGGCGTCGGTGTCGACAATATTGATCTGCACGCTGCGAAAGAGCGCAATGTCTTGGTGACGAATGCTCCCAACGCCAACAAGCATGCAGTCGCCGATTTTGTATTCGGCCTCATGCTATCGGCTGCAAGACAGATTCCTGCAGCCGACAGGGAGACAAAGCTGGGAAAATGGCCGAGGATTTTTGGATCTGACGTTTACGGCAAAACACTCGGTATCGTCGGACTTGGCATGATCGGAAAAGAAGTCGCCAAACGGGCGCAAGGCTTCAATATGACTGTTTTAGCCTATGATGTGTTTCCCGATCGTGCATTCGCAGCCGATCATCACATCCAATTTACGGAGCTTGATCACCTCTTGAAAGAAAGCGACTTTATCACCCTTCATATGCCGCTCACAGCCGAAACGGAAAACATGATCGGTGAAAAAGAATTAGCCGCTATGAAAGAAACATCTTATCTGATCAATGCTTCAAGGGGAGGCATCGTGTCTGAGTGTGCGTTATATGATGCCTTGGCGAACGGGAGCATCGCAGGGGCTGCGCTTGACGTGTATCAAACCGAACCGCTGAAGCAGCACCCTCTCTTTGAGCTGGACCGTTTTATCGCCATGCCGCATATCGCGGGGTACACCCGAGATGCCGTACAGAACCTTGGGATGATATGCGTCAAAAACATCGCTAGTGTACTGATCGACAAACAAAAACCGGAGTTTGTCGTCAACGGGTTGTGAATGTGTTTTCATTCATGCCCTGCATCATGATTTGAAAGCGTTTTCTACAAATGGGATGAGGTGGATAACATGTTGAATCACCCGATTCAAAAAAAGTCAAATGTACGCTGGGTTGTCGCGTTTATGATGTGGGCTGCGATTGCCATCAATTATATTGACCGGACAGTGCTCTCGGCTGCCGCTCCTTATATTACCGAGGAATTCAACTTGACAGCCGGCCAAATGGGAATCATCATGTCCGGTTTCTTCTGGTCGTACGCTTTGCTGCAGCTGCCTTCAGGCTGGGCGGCCGACAAGTATGGCCAGAAAAAAACGCTCGGTTTTGCGGTCGTCTGGTGGTCTGTTGCTACGGCGCTGACGGGTCTTGCGACAGGCTTCAAATCCCTGCTCGGGCTGCGGGTCGCACTGGGAGTCGGAGAGGCTGCTGCATATCCGAGCAATGCGGGGATCGCCGCCAAATGGTTTCCGAAAAAAGAAAGGGCGACAGTAGCCGGAATTTTTGACAGCGGGTCAAAGTTTGGCGGAGCTGTTGCCATGCCTTTGATCGCCTGGATGATAGCGGTCTTTGACTGGAAACTGACGTTTCTTTTGATCGGACTTGTCGGTGTCGTGTGGGGAATTGTCTGGATGATTTTCTTTAAGGAGAATCCCGCAGATCATAAGCGCGTCAATGAGGCGGAACTGGCTCATATTCGGGAAGGGCAGGCTCACATGGAAGAAACGGGCGGCGGCCAGCCGCTGAAGTGGTATCAGCTATTCAAATATCGAAACATATGGGCGATGTGCATCGGATTTTTCATGATCAATTATAATTCTTACTTCTTTATCACATGGCTGCCGACATACCTTGTCAAAGAAAGGGGCATGGATTTAATCGAGATGGGGATTATGGCGTCTCTGCCGCTTTTGACTGCAATGGTCGTTGAAGTCGGAGCCGGGTGGATGTCCGACCGGATATATGCAAAGGGAAAACTGTCGCTGACAGCCGTCCGGAAACTGTTTTTAATTATCGGGCTTGCCATGGCTTCGTGCATCGGTTTTGCCGCTTTTGCAGATTCTGCTATCCTGGCTGTCATCCTTCTTTGTGTAGCGAAATCGGGAACGACTGTCGCCGCGTCCCAAGTCTGGGCGCTTCCGGGGGATGTGGCTCCGAAAAATATGACGTCGATGGTTGCCGGTATTCAAAATACAGTCTCTAATATGGGCGGAGTGGTCGGGCCCATCATTACCGGCTTCATCGTTGGCGCAACGGGTTCTTTCGTGCCGGCGCTCCTTTTTTCAGCTGCCTTGATCGTCATTGCCATTTTAAATTATTTATTCCTATTGGGAAAAGTGAAACAGATTCAAGTATAAGGAACAAGCCCGGCTCATAAGCCGGGCTTTCAGCGTGTCGACAAACCCTCGCATTCGTTGTCAGGCCTGCGCGTCGGTGCTCACGAATTCCAACATTCGCTCCGCTCCGATGCTCGGTCTTCCTAGACTGCAAGGGTTTTCAATCACGCTGAAAGGATGACAAAATCCCAAAACAAAAAGTCGTTTTGGGATTTTGTCAACAATCTGCAAGCCCGGCTCATAAGCCGGGCTTTTCTCATTTAAAATGACTTCAGCACATGCTCCCTGTATTGTGTCGCACCTTCAGCAAGCTCGCTTTTTCCGGCAGTGCCCGCTTGATAGAAGACGTACGGCGGAAGGTATGTAGTACCGATGAAGTTGCTTGTCGCCTGAAAAGGGCGTAACAGTTCGCTGATCGTATAGTGATTTGACCCGCCGGCCTGATAGGCTTCTTCGGGAGCGCCCGCCGATACAGCGACCATGAATTCTTTGCCGTGAAGCGCTGTGCCGTTTGTTCCGTATGCCCAGCCGTAGAGAAAAACGTGGTCCAGCCATTTTTTTAAAAGTGGCGGCGAGCTGTACCAATAAAGCGGAAACTGGAAGACGATCCGATCGTGTTCTTCACAAAGTTTTTGTTCTTTTTCCACATCAATGGCCTCGTCAGGATATTCCTGATAAAGGTCGCGGAATGTAATGCCGGGTGCATCTTTCAATGTGTCTGCAAATGCTCTGTTCACAACTGACTGCTCCATATTCGGATGAAATGCGAGTACCAATACTTTCATGATTCCATCTCCTTCTTCCATTTTATTCATCTTAACGAACAGCCAGCTTGGATTCAACAAAAACGCTTCATCCCTATTCAAGGAATCGGGCCGTGACAAAGGTCTTGATATAAGCCGCAAGACACAGAATTTGCATGCCTTGGAGGAAGATGCGAAAGGTCAAAATCCGAGTTTCTTCATTTATATATAAACATAAGTAAAAAGTCTCTTAAAGACTGCCATGAAAAAATAAGGCAAACAGGTGAAAACGGAGCTATAGACATGCATCTTCATGATCGGGCGATATCTATTAATGCGATTATTCCGAATTTTAGGCAAGTTGAAATGGAAATGTGGATTTATATCCGGATGAATGGTTCAAGTCAAAAGCTCCCGTTATCTTCTAAAAAATTAAATATGAATGCAGGATGAATTAATGGTTTTTTGTTCTCATCAAAAACGCTTCTACTTCTTTGACGGTTAATCCCATTTCTTTGGCCTCCAACATAAGGGCTCTCCATTCGTCGATATTGGCTTGTGTCAGCTCCCTGTTTCGATAAAGCGTCCGTTCTTTCTTTTTCTGTTTGAGACGGTGTGTGAATTGAAACAGTTCTTCCTGGTTCATCCCCGCCTGCACGGCCTGTACAAGGTGGGTTCTCCACTCGTCTTCATGCTCGGTCCGGCGATAAAGGATCACTTCGGTATCAAACAATTCCTTTAATTCCACTTTCAGCGCACGGGAGATTTTTTTTAGGAATTCGACTGACGGATTTCTGTGAACGCCGCGTTCGATTTTGCTTAAATATGATTTTGATACGCCTGCTATATCAGCAAGCTGGTTAATGGAGTAGCCTTTTCTTTTTCTGTACATTCGGATGACTCTTCCGATCATACTGATTCCTCCTCTTCCCCTTGCCATTCATATAAAAACGCTTTCCTGTTCATTATAAGAAATAATTTGTTCTTTATAAAATTCAAAAATTTAAGATATCGACAGAAAATAAAAGAAAACGAACGGATTTGTTCTCTAAAAAGAACTATATAGCTAAATTCAGCATTTTTCAATTCAAATTTTTTCTTTTATAATCCAATCATTAACAAACGGCATTCCTGAGGAGGCAGTCAAGCATGAAAGAAAATATTGATTTTAGAGAACTGATTGCAATCTTGCGAAAAAGAACGGTTCTTATTCTCGTTTTGACAATAGGTGTAACATTGACGACCGGAATCATTCAGTTCTATGTGCTGACACCTGTCTATCAGGCATCGACGCAGATTTTGGTGCATCAAGTAGGAGAGAAAAAAGGGAGCGCCACGTACAGCGATATTCAAATCAACCTGCAATACACGCGGACATTCCAAGCGCTTCTGAAGAACCCGGTGATTTTGGAGCAAGTCAAGAGAGAGCTTGATTTACCTTACTCTGCCGGCCGGTTGGGTGAAAAAATCGCAACGAGCAGTGAAAGCGAATCAGAGATTATTAACATTACAGTTCAAGACGAAAATCAGAAACGGGCAGCCGATATAGCGAACACGCTAACAGCGGTGCTCAAAAAAGAGATTAAGCAAATCATGAACACCGATCGGATAACCGTCCTTTCAAAAGCCGACATCGTCGATTCGCCGACTCCTGTCAGACCGAATTACAAAATGAATATTTTGCTGGCATTCGGCGCCGCAATAATGACCGGAATCGCTTTGGCGTTCTTTTTGGATTTTATCGATGATACGGTTGCAAGGCCGTCTCAAGTCGAAAAGGAAGCGGGATTTATTTATTTGGGAAGTATTGAGCAAATGAAGCATACAAAAAGTCTGTTTCGCGGAGACCCCGATATGAATATCCGTGTGAAAGCAGGAAGGAGTGAGCCGCTTGGCTATTAGAAAAAAACGCTCTCGCAAATATCAATCGGCGCTTGTCGCATTGCATCAGCCGAATGCGCCGATCGTCGAACAATACCGGACGATCAGGACCAACATTGAGTTCTCATCCTTTGAGAAGCCGTTTAAATCATTGCTCATCACATCGGGCCTCCCGGGAGAGGGCAAATCATTCTCGGCTTCAAACTTGGCGGTCGTATTTTCGCAACAGGAAAAAAAGGTCCTTCTGATCGACGCGGATTTAAGAAAGCCGACGATTCACAAAATTTTTGAGCTCGATAATCATTCTGGCGTCACAAATGTATTGATGAAAAAAACGACGCTGGAAAATGTCGTGCAGCAAAGCCCGGCGGAAAATCTCCATGTGCTGACAAGCGGTCCGATTCCTCCGAATCCGTCCGAGTTGTTGTCGTCGCAGGCGATGGAGGATCTGCTTGCTGAAGCGTACAACCAGTACGATTTAGTCATCCTTGATTCACCGCCGCTATTGCCGGTCGCAGACGCGCAAATATTGGCGAACCAAGTGGATGGAAGCATCCTTGTCATCCTCAGCGGAAAAACAAAGCTTGATAACGCGATCAAGTCGCGGGACGCGCTGAATTCTTCAAAAAGCGAACTGCTCGGCGCCGTGTTGAACGGGCGGAAAGTGAAGAAGGCGCGTCAGTATAATTACGCAACCATGTAATCTTTTGAAGCGGCTGCGCCGCTTTAGGTGATGTCTCCTTGCCTTTACCGATGGAGGCACTCGGCTCTACCGTGGGCAGACTACCCGTCTGCCTTAGACGCAAGTCGTCGATGGCGGAGCGTGAGGACGGGTTAAATGCCCATTTTTATTTAATTGACGTGCTCGGTTTAAATTTGAAAATCGCCCGTATCTTTTTAGCTCATGGGATTTTGCCCTAAAAGATCCTATCAGCTAGAAAGATACATTAGGAGGTAGGAAATTGACATATCGGAGAAGGCTTTCCATTATTACCGCACTCGATTCGTACTTGGTTTTGCTGTCCATCTTTATCGGATATCAGCTGATTTCGCCATCATATGATTTATACCCTTCGGAAATGCTGCTGATGACTTCACTGATACTGCTTGGCGCTCAGCATTTATTCGCCCATTGCTTCCACCTTTACAAAAAAGTGTGGGAGTACGCAAGCATCGGTGAATTATATGTGCTGCTTAAATCGATTACCTTGTCCCATCTTGTGACGGCGGTCCTCGAACTGTTTTTCTTTCAAAACGTTCCGGTTCGCCTTTTATGTTTAAGCTGGCTGTTCCAGCTGATCTTGATCGGCGGGTCGCGGATGATGTGGCGCATCATCAGGGAACAGGTGAACAAAGAAAGCAAAGGATCTTTAAAAGCGCTGATTATCGGAGCCGGCTCTGCCGGCAGTTTGATCGCAAAACAGCTTGTGCAAAAGCCGGAATTGAACATTAAGCCTGTCGCATTTATCGATGATGACAAAACGAAATACCGGCTTGAAATCATGGGTTTGCCCGTTTTAGGCGGAAAAGAGCAGATCATGCAGGCGGTCCGGCAGTGGAATATTGACCGGATCATCATCGCCATTCCATCTTTAAGCGTCACTCAGATGCAGGACATGTACAAGGCGTGTGCACAAACGGGGATCAAAACGCAAATCATGCCGAAAATAGACGAAATTTTGCTCGGCAGACATCCTGTCGGCCAGCTTCGCGATGTCAAAGCGGAAGATTTGCTCGGAAGGGAGCCTGTCCAGCTTGATACAAGCGAAATCTCCAATACGGTCAAGGACCGCGTCGTTCTTGTGACGGGAGCCGGAGGTTCAATCGGCTCGGAAATCTGCCGTCAAATCAGCAAATTTAAACCGAAATCGATTGTTTTAGTCGGGCACGGAGAAAACAGCATTCATTCGATTCTGCTGGAACTGCAGGAGAAGTTCGGAAAGCATGTCGCTTATTATCCGGAAATCGCCGACATACAGGACAGAGAGAAAATGTTTTTGCTGATGGAACGCTACAAACCGAATGTCATTTATCATGCAGCTGCACACAAGCATGTGCCGCTGATGGAAAAATGCCCGAAAGAAGCTGTCAAAAACAATATCCTCGGTACGAAAAACGTCGCTGAAGCCGCCGACGAAACCGGAGTGGAAACTTTTGTCCTGATCTCGTCAGACAAAGCGGTCAACCCTGCCAATATCATGGGGGCGACGAAGCGGTTCGCAGAAATGCTGATCATGAATCTCGGCAAAACGAGCAAAACCAAATTTGTCGCCGTCCGCTTCGGAAATGTTCTCGGCAGCAGGGGAAGCGTCATTCCGATTTTCAAAAAACAAATCGCTAGAGGCGGTCCGGTCACTGTCACACACCAGGACATGACGAGGTACTTTATGACGATTCCGGAAGCTTCAAGGCTGGTTATTCAGGCGGGGGCGCTTGCCAAAGGAAGACAGATTTTCGTGCTCGATATGGGCGAACCGGTCAAAATCGTCGATCTCGCCAAAAATCTCATCCAGCTCTCCGGCTATACGACAGACCAGATCAAAATTGAATTTACAGGCATCCGCCCGGGAGAAAAAATGTACGAAGAGCTGCTGAATCAAAATGAAGTGCTGGCAGAGCAGGTTTTTCCGAAGATTCATATCGGCAAGGCGGTCGACGTCGAGCTAACGGTGCTGAAGACATTCATGGAGGAATTTATGTATTTGTCAGACCGCGAGCTGAGAGAACACTTGTTCCAAGCGATCGGCCAGCATGAGAAAAAGCTGGTGACAGCGCACTAGGGGGAAGAACATGACAAGAACGGTTTTGTTTTGCGCTACTGTGGATTACCATTTCAAGGCCTTCCACCTCCCATATTTAAAATGGTTTAAAGAGCAGGGGTGGAACGTTCATATCGCCGCAAAAGGAGATATGGCACTGCCTTATACAGACAAAAAATTTGATATCGACATCAGGCGTTCTCCTCTGAATGCAAGCAATATCGCAGCCTATCGGGAGCTGGCGCGCATCATTGACGAAAACCGGTACAGCATCATTCATTGCCATACGCCGATGGGAGGCGTGCTGGCAAGGCTTGCGGCCCGGAAACAGAGAAAAGAGGGAACGAAAGTGATCTATACCGCTCACGGTTTTCACTTTTGCCAAGGTGCACCTTTAAAGAATTGGCTGCTATACTATCCGATTGAAAAAGGGCTGTCCGCTTTGACCGATTGCCTAATCACGATCAATGAAGAAGATTTCGTCCTTGCAAAAGGCTTGCGCAAGGCGCTGCGAACAGAAAAAATTCATGGCATCGGCGTCGATACCGAGCGCTTTCATCCTGTCAGCGAAACAGAGAAAATGCTGCTCAGGAAAACATACGGTTTCAAAGAAGACGACTTTATTCTCATATATCCCGCGGAACTGAACGCGAATAAAAACCAGGCGCTGCTCATCGAAACGGCGGCTGCTTTAAAAGATAGAGCCCCAAACTTAAAGCTCGTGTTTGCAGGAAAAGGGCAGATGGAAGAAAAATACCGAAGTCTCGCTGAACAAAAAGGCGTTTCTTCGACCGTCACGTTTGCAGGTTTTCAAAAAAACATCCACGAATGGATTCAGCTTGCCGATGTGTCTGTCGCTTCAAGCATCAGGGAAGGGCTCGGCATGAACCTCCTGGAAGGAATGGCGGCAGGAAAGCCCGCCGTTGCAGCGGACAACCGCGGACACCGGGAAGTTATTCAAGAGGGCGTGAACGGATTTTTGATTCCGCAGGGAGACGCCGGAACGTTCAGCGACCGAATTTTGCAGCTGTACCGTCTGCCTTCTTTGCGAAAAAAGATGGGGGACGCGGGGAGACGAACGGCCGCCGCTTTTTCCCAGCAGCGCACCGTCAAAGAAATGGCGGGCATTTACTCTTCCTTTATGGATCATGAAACAGTTGAAAGGAGGCTGAAAGGATGACAGGGGGTCAAAAGCCGAAAGTTTCTGTCATTATGGGAGTCTACAATTGTGAGGACACGATCGCAGAGAGCATCGAGTCGATTTTGAATCAAACCTATAAAAATTGGGAACTGATTATATGCGACGATGCATCAACAGATGGGACATATGCTGTTGCCAGGCGGTATGCCGATCATTACGCAGATAGGATCAAGCTGATTAAAAACGAGAAGAATCAGCGGCTGGCTGCTTCGCTAAACCACTGTCTCCGGTACGCCGGCGGGAAATATATCGCGCGCCAGGACGGAGATGACATCTCTTTGCCAAGGCGTTTTGAAAAACAGGTCGCGTTTCTTGAATCACAATCTCATTATCATGTCGTCGGCAGCGGAATGATGGCCTTCGACGAAAACGGGATCAGAGGCGTCAGAATGCTTCCGCCCTCTCCCGGGCCGAGAATCATGGCGAAAGGAACGCCGTTTTGCCATGCGACGATCATGATGAGAGTGGAAGTGTACGAGGCGCTGGACGGCTATCGGGTCGGCCGGAGAACAAGAAGGATGGAAGATATCGATTTGTGGCTCCGTTTTTTTGAAGCGGGCTACACGGGCTATAACCTTCAGGAAGCTTTATACAAAGTAAGGGAAGACGAATCGGCGTTTAAAAGGAGAAAGTTCAGCTACTCGATTGACAATGCGTTTATCGTCTTTGCCGCCTGCAGACGGCTGAAGCTGCCGCTCTCAGACTACATTTATATGATGAAACCCATCATCAGGGGGCTCATGCCTCCTTTTATCATGAACAAATACCATAAAAGAAGATTGATGAATGAAGGCGGAGGGGTCGTAAAACATGAGTGACGGAAGCGTGAGACCAGAACGGGTGCTTCACATCGTAAGCGGAATGAACCGCGGCGGAGCGGAGACGATGATTATGAATATATACCGCCATACAGACAGGCGGCATATTCAATTTGACTTTATTTCCCACCGGGAAGAAACGTGCGATTATGATCCGGAGATCATCACGCGCGGCGGCCGGGTGTTTTATGTACCAAGCATCGGGCGGTCGGGGCCTCTCGCCTACATCAAAAACATCAGGAGGATTTTGGTTGAGAAAGGGCCGTATGCCGCCGTGCACGCCCATACGGATTTTCAGACGGGGTTTGCCGCATTGGCGGCCAAGCTCGCCGGCGTTCCGGTGAGGGTCTGTCATTCCCACAACACGGCCTGGAAGCCTAACCCCCGGTTTTGGGATACATGGCAGCTCCTCGCATTCCGCCGTTTGATTTTCTCCAGTGCTACGGCTCTGTGCGCTTGCGGCAAAGATGCCGGGCGTTTTTTATTCGGCGGAAAAAAGATGGGCGAAAACGCGGTCCATCTTTTGCAAAACGGGATTGAACTTGACCGCTTCAAAGAAGCGAACGGCGTTTCAAAGACGGATGCAAAAAAGAGCTTCGGCATCAAGGAAGACGCATTGGTTATCGGACATGTCGGCCGTTTTTTTGAACAGAAAAACCACGCGTTTCTGCTCGGGCTTGCCGCTCATTTCAAGAAATCGGGCACGCCTTTTCAAGCGGTGTTCGCAGGTGATGGTCCGCTGCGCAGACAGATGGAAGAAAAAGCCGCCGCTCTCGGTGTAAAAGACGACATTCTGTTTCTCGGCGTCGTCGAAGATATCCCGGCTCTCATGCAGACGTTTGATGTATTTGCCATGCCGTCTTTGTTTGAAGGGCTCCCTCTCGTACTCGTCGAAGCGCAGGCATCAGGGCTTCCTTGTATTGTATCAGACCATATTACAGAGGAAACCGATTTGGGACTCGGCCTGCTGACCCGTCTCAGCTTAAATGCCGGCTTTGAACGGTGGGCTGAGGATATCAGCCGTGCCGCTCAGGCGAAAAAGCCTGCATGGCCGGAGATTGAGAGAAGCCTGGCAGAGAGAGGCTATGATGCAAAAGCAAATTTGGCGAGACTGATGGACATCTATTCAATCTCCGCGGCAGAAGGACAGTGAGTGTATGTCTGTTTACATGTTGAATATGGGGATTGTTTTCATCTGGTCATGGTTTGCGAAAATGTACGGCAGGGAAGATCACAGGCTGCCGACGGGCTACCGTCCGAATGCGATCCTCACCGTCGTTCCGCTCGCGTCTTTGATTATCGTTGCCGGCTTAAGATACAAGGTCGGAACGGATTACCACACCTATATGCTGCTTTACGAATTAGCCGGAAAATACAACAACATTTGGGAGATCTTCGGTTTCGGAACAGATAAGTCGTCGACAGATCCCGGATTTACCGCACTCTTATGGATATTAAACCAGATTTCAGCCGATCCGGCGCTCATGTTTGCCGTCGTTGCCGCGATTACCTATATCTATATCGTCAAGACGCTATATGTGTATGGAAGGCCGTTTGAGTTGAGCATGTTTCTCTTTATCGGCATGTTTCACTATTACGCTTCGTTTAACGGTATTCGCCAATACATGGCGGCGGCCATTCTGTTTTGGGCGGTCCGGTATCTGATCGATGGGAAGCTGGTGCGCTATATGATCGTCGTGCTGATCTGTTCGCTTTTTCATTCTTCGGCTTTGATCATGATTCCTGTCTATTTCATCGTCAGAAGAAAAGCGTGGTCGCCTGTCCTCTGGTGCCTCATGCTCTTATTTTTGGCGGGAACTTTTCTGTATCAAAAATTTTTGTCCGTATTCCTTGTCGTGCTTGAAAACAGTCAATACGGACATTACGAAGAATGGCTGATGAAAAATACGAACGGCATGAACGCCATTAAAATCATCGTTCTTCTTCTCCCGCTCGTACTTGCATTCTGCTTCAGGGAGCAGCTCAGAAAACGCTGGCCCGAAGTCGATTATATCGTCAACCTTTGTCTGATCGGTTTCCTGTTCGGAATTTTGGCGACAAAGGATGTCATTTTTGCGAGGTTCAACATTTATTTCGGGCTCTATCAGCTGATTCTCGTTCCTTATTTTGTACGGATTTTCGAACCGAAATCGAACGCGCTTCTGTATGTTTTGATTTTGATCTGTTACTTCTTATACAGCTTTATGCTCATGCCGTTCGACTCGTCGGTATTGCCTTACAGAACGATTTTTGAACGTTGAATAGCGGAATATCTTGTGAAAATTTCGACAAAGGAGTCATCACATTGGAAAATCCAGCAGTTAGTCTACTGGTCGCTGTTTATAATACAGAAGCTTTTTTGCCGAATTGTTTGCAATCGCTGATCAGCCAGACCTTAAAAAATATCGAAATCATTATCGTTAATGACGGTTCAACAGACGGAAGCCAGAAGATCATTGATCATTACGCCCGAAAGGACGGACGCATCAAAACGATTCGGCAGGAGAATCAGGGCCTCGGCGCTGTCCGCAATAAAGGGATCGAAGCGGCGTCAGGCGAGTTCTTGGCATTCATCGACTCCGACGACTGGATTGAGCCGGACTATTGCCAATCTATGTATGAAAAAGCAAAGGATGAGGATGCCGACCTTGTCATCTGTGATTATGCCGTCGAAATTCAGGATACCGGAAAAACGGTCTGCCCGGACATCGGGAAAAACTATGAAGGAAAGCCGAAAGAGGCATTCATAAAAGCTTTATTAAAGGGTCAAGTAAGCGGCTTTTCCTGGAACAAGCTCTACAGGCGGAGCCTGATTGAGCAGCATAAGCTCGTTTTCCCGCTGCGCGACGAGCTGGAAAACATCGAAGATCAATACTTCAGCTTCAGATGCCTTCTATATGCGAATACGGCGGCGTTCGTGACTAAGCCGCTTTATCATTACAGGGTCCACCTGTCGTCCATCGTCCAAAAGTATCAGGCGGGGCTGTTTGAAGACGGGCTCGCTCTTTATGAAGCGAACCTTGACTGCCTGACAAAGCACGGAGAGCTTCCGGCTTTAAAGGAGGCGCTGCACGTCTTTATCGTCAACCACGGCTGCATCAGTATTTTAAATGAATGCAAGAGCCGAAACCAAAATCCTTCAATAGAAAAATATAAAAATATCCGCAGCATATGCGCCTGTCCGGAATTCAGGGGGAAAATTCCCGCGGTGGACATGTCGGCATTCGATTCGAAGAAGAAGCTTCTCCTTATGCTGATTCGCTTGCGGTTTATGCCGGCAGTGTATGGATTTGCGGCCATTTACCAGAAAATGATCGAGCACAGAATGAAGAAATAGGCGGTGAGGAAATGACCTTTCAGGAACTGAAGATCAATCTTGCAGAATGGCTTTTGCTCAAGGTGAAATATCCTTCTGAATATGTGATGGGAACGCCGGGTTTGAAGCGTTTTGATCAATACAAAGGCAAGAAAAAAATCATTCTGACTTTAATTCCGTCCCATGATAATTTGGGAGATCACGCGATTGCCCTGGCAAGCCGGACATTCATAGAAAACGAGTTTCCCGATTTTGAATTAATTGAAATCGGCATCAACGATATTTACAAACATGCAAAAGCCCTCATGCGCATCCGCCACCCCGAGGATATGGTGTTCATCATCGGCGGAGGAAACATGGGGGATTTGTACCGCAATGAGGAATGGACGAGGCGCTTTATTATCAAAACATTCAAGCATTATAAAATTGTCCAGCTCCCAGCCACCGCGCACTTTTCCGAGACGCCCCGCGGCAAAAAGGAGCTGAAAAGAGCGAAAAAAGTCTACAACTCCCATCGTCGGCTGTTTATGATGGCGCGCGATGATACAACCTATCAATTTATGAAACAGCATTTTTCAAAGCAAACGATTGTGAAGCAGCCTGATATGGTGCTTTATTTAAAGAAAGAACAGCAGTCTGAAAGAGACGGTGTGCTGGTTTGTTTAAGAGAGGATAAAGAAAGCTTTCTCAGACCGGAAGAGCGTGAAAAACTGATGAAGGCTGTCGGCGACGAATACGGCGGCGTGCAAACTTTTACAACGACGATCGGCAGGAGGGTCAGCCGCATGTCCCGCGAGAAGGAGCTGAATCGGCTTTGGGATCAGCTGAGAGGTGCGGAGGTCGTTGTGACAGACAGGCTGCACGGCATGATTTTTTGTGCGATTACAGGGACGCCGTGCGTTGTGATCCGCTCTTTTGATCATAAGGTGCTTGAAGGCTTTCGCTGGCTGAAAAGCGTTCCTTCGATGAAGCTTGTGGAAAATCCCGATGCGGCAGAGGTTCTCGGCGCAATTGAAGAGCTGATTAAGACCGGTGATTCGTATCGTGAGACTCCGTCAAGGGAGCATTATTTCACAGATTTAAGACAGAAAATTATGGGTGATGTCCAATGAAGCCATTCGTCAGTATCATTGTTCCGATGTACAATGTCGAAGATTATATAGAAGAATGCGTCGATTCGCTGCGCAGGCAGACGCTGAAAAATATTGAAATCATCCTTGTCGATGACGGCTCTCCCGACAGATCCGGGGAGATAGCGAGAAAGTACTGCAGCCTGGATGCCAGAGTGAAAGTGATTCATAAAAAAAACGGCGGGCTGAGCTCGGCGAGAAATGCCGGTCTTCAAGCCGCGACAGGAGATTATGTGGGATTTGTCGACGGTGATGATTTTGTATTGTCTGCCATGTTTGAAAACATGTACGCCGCTGCCAAAAAAGACGACCTTGATATCGTCATGTGCGGGTATCATAAACATTCCGATGCGGAAGACACCTATTTCCCGCCGCCGCTGCCGACCGATCGTCTCTTGTTGAGCTGGGATATTAAACGCGAGCTCAAAAAGGCGCACGAAACCCGCTTCATCTGGTATGTGTGGCGGAATTTGTACAGGCGCGATCTGCTGAAGAAAAACCAGTTGTACTTTTTTGAAGACATTCGTTTTGCAGAGGATTCGCCGTTCAATTTGTACGCCTTTTATGCAGCGAAACGGGTAAGAGCGATCGATGACGGCTACTACATGTACAGGTGCAATCCGGATAGCCTGACGGAGGTGCCGTTTAAACCGTACATGGACGAAAGCCTGAAAAGGCAGTACCGGGCGAAAAGGAGATTCTATGAGACGTTTCAGCTTTTGGATGAATGTGCGGACGATCTGGAAACGTACACATGCAAACATCAAATTCCGATGCTTTTAGCCAATGCCTGTGCGGAACCGAAGCCTTCAAAGCAGGTGAGGCGGCACATTAAAGACATTTTGTCTTACCGGATGGTGCAGTCGTGCGTCAAATCAACGTCTCTCCGCAACCGCAATCTTTTAATCGGCCAACGGCTCGTTTTATTGCTATGCAAGCTGAATATTCCGATCCTGCTCGAATTGTTTTTTAAACGAAATCTGCCCAGTAAGGGATGAGCCTTTTGAATAAGACATTTATTTTGAATCTCGGCGCCAATGTGGCGTCTTTTTTATTATCGGTGCTGTTTTCGATGTGGCTGACGCCTTATGTTATCAAGAACCTCGGTGTTGAGGCGTTTGGGTTTGTCCATCTCACGCAGAATATGATCAATTACTTTTCGATTATTACGGTTGCCTTGAGCGCGGTCGTTGTCCGGTTTTTTTCTGTTTCCGCCCACAGGGGGGCGCTTGATGAAGCGAGGGGCTATATGAATACCTACATCGTTTCATCACTGGTGCTTTCGGTCATCTTGTTTTTTCCGCTTGGCGGCACGGTGTTTTTTATCGATCAGATCATTCGCGTTCCCGCCGGTCTTTTGGGGGATGTGCAGATCGCGCTTTTGATCGGGAGCCTGCTGTTTTTATTGACCTTTGTGATGTCGGGATTTGCCGCCGGTCCGTTTTTTGCCAATAAAATCTATATTACAAGCACGATCCAGGCCGTCCAAATGCTGATTCGCGTCTTGAGCGTATTGTTGATTTTCGCGTGGTTTGCACCGAAGATCTGGCACATTCAGCTCGCCGCTCTTATCGCAACCGCTTCGGCGTGCATCCTGTCGATCTTTTTCTTTAAGAAATTGATCCCATGGTTTACGTTTCGTGTGAGGGATATGTCGTTTGCAAAGTGCAAAAAACTGCTGCAGGCGGGAGGATGGAGCTCCGTCAGCCAAGTCGGCGTCCTGCTGTTTCTGCAAATCGATTTAATGGTGGCGAATGTGATGCTGGGGGTTTCCGAATCCGGCATGTACGCCGCGATCATTCAGTTTCCGCTGTTATTGCGGACGCTTTCGGGAACGCTTGCGGCCGTATTTTCACCTACGATTACACTCTATTATTCAAAAGGCGACAAAGAAGGGCTCGTCCGCTATGCCAACCAGGCCGTCAGAATTAACGGCATTCTGCTCGCTTTGCCGGCTGCGCTTCTGGGCGGGCTTGCCGGCCCGTTTCTGTCGCTGTGGCTTGGCCCTTCATTCGAACATTTGAAATGGCTTTTACTGATACATGCGGGTTATTTGGTTGTTTCATTAAGCCCGGCGCCGCTTTTTTATATTTTTACCGCCTATAACAAGCTGAGAACACCGGCGCTGACCACGGTTGCCTTCGGCGTTGTCAATTTGCTGCTTGCCATCGTGCTGAGCGGACCGGCGGGACTCGGCCTTTACGGAATTGCGCTGGCCGGTGCGGCAGCTTTAATGCTGAAAAATGTCGTCTTCACTCCGATTTATGCGTCAAAGATTACGGGTGAAAGAAAAAGGGTTTTTTATAAAGGTATATACAGGCCGGTTGCCGGTGCTTCATTTACCTTGGCTGTCTGTTACGCTCTTCAATACTTATTTGCAATCGACAGCCTGCTGTCCCTGTTTGTCACGGCGCTTGCTGCGACGGGGACATACGGCCTGTTTGCCTATTTCGTCATGTTGACGAAAGCGGAACGGCATATTGTCACAACAAGGCTCCAAGCATTTCGATGCTCTTTATCCTTCCCGTTTCAAAAGGGATTTTTTAAATAAAAGAAAGGGGTGCGTTTTTCGTGCTAGCGAAACGGTTTTTCGATCTTTCATTGTCGGTTATTTTGCTGATCGCGCTCAGTCCGGCCATGATCCTGACAGCTTGCCTCATCAGATGGAAAATCGGCTCGCCTGTTTTATTTCGCCAAACCCGTCCGGGGCTGAATGGCGAGCCTTTTACATTATATAAATTCAGAACAATGACTGATGAAAGAGATGAAGCAGGCAATCTGCTAAGCGATGAAAAACGGCTGACAAAGACGGGGTGGCTGATCAGAAAAACGAGCCTTGACGAATTGCCGCAGCTGATCAACGTCATCAAAGGAGATCTCAGCCTCGTCGGGCCGCGGCCGCTTTTGATGGAGTATATTCCCCTCTATACGAAGCGGCAATGGAGACGGCATGAAGTCAAGCCGGGCATCACGGGCTGGGCGCAGATCAACGGGAGAAATAAAGTGACATGGGAGGAAAAGTTTGAACTTGATGTCTGGTATGTGGATCATCGTTCTTTTTTGCTTGATCTCAAAATCCTTTTGTTGACTGTCGTAAAAGTCTTGAAGTCGGAAGGCGTCAGCCAGGACCGCCATGTGACAGCAGAAAAATTTACGGGGAGAAGGAATGCCTGATGCAAAATGTAGTGATCATCGGAGCCGGCGGCCATGGGAAAGTCGTTCTGGATCTTGTAAAAGCACGGCCTGATACGGCGTTTGCCGGTATTCTCGATGACCGGTATGCGGAGCTTCATGTCGAGAACGGTCTGTATCGCGGTCCTTCAAGCGCAGCAGAAGAACTTGCGCGATTGCATCCGGACGTGAAGTTCGTCTTAGCTGTCGGTCAAAACGGCATCAGAAAGAAGCTGTATGAACGTCTCGGCCTTCCACTTGACCGGTATGCGGTTTTGATTCATCCGTCCGCCGTGATCAGCGGTTCGGCCCGGATTCAAAACGGCGCCGTTGTCATGGCGTCGAGCGTCATCCAAGCGGATGCCGACATCGGCATCCACACGATTGTCAACACAGGTGTGATCGTCGAACATGACAACCGGATCGGCGATTACGTTCATCTTTCGCCGGGAACGGTGTTAACCGGCGGTGTGACAGTTATGGAAGGCGCTCATCTCGGAGCGGGAACGGCGGTCATTCCCGGAAAGACAATCGGCCGCTGGAGCGTAACGGGAGCGGGATCATCCGTCATTCACGACATTCCTGATGATTGTACCGCTGTCGGAGTCCCTGCAAGAAAAATTAAATATCACAGCAGTAAAAAGGGTGAAAAACATGAGTCAGAATAAGCGAATTTATTTATCCCCGCCGCACATGAGCGGAGACGAAGAGCGCTATGTAGCTGAAGCGTTTCGGACAAACTGGATCGCGCCGCTCGGTCCCCTTGTCGATACATTCGAAGAAAAGCTTGCCGCCTATGCGGGGACGTCCGGTGCCGCGGCAGTCAGCTCAGGAACAGCCGCAATCCACCTGGCGTTGAAATTGCTCGGCGTCGGCAAAGGCGATACGGTCTTCTGTTCTTCCTTTACGTTTGTAGCGAGCGCCAATCCGATTATATATGAGCAGGCTGAGCCGGTTTTCATCGATTCTGAACGGGATACATGGAACATGTCGCCCGAGGCGCTTGAACGGGCGCTCGACGAAGCGGAGCGGGCCAGGAATCTTCCGAAAGCCGTCATCGTCGTCAACTTGTATGGCCAAAGCGCGAAAATGGACGAGATTATCGCGATTTGCGATCGATTTGCCGTCCCTGTTATTGAAGATGCGGCCGAATCGCTCGGTTCTGTTTATAAGGGCAGAAAAAGCGGAACCTTCGGACGCTTCGGCATTTATTCGTTCAACGGCAACAAAATCATCACCACATCAGGTGGAGGAATGCTTGTCAGCGATGACGAAGACGCTTTGAAGAAGGCGCGCTTTTTAGCCACTCAGGCGCGCGAGCCCGCCATTCATTATCAGCACGAAAAAGCGGGCTACAATTACCGGATGAGCAATGTCCTGGCCGGAATCGGCATCGCTCAGCTCGCCGTCCTGGATGACAGGGTACACGCCAGACGGGCGATCTTCGAGCGCTATCAGGAGGCGCTCGCCGGTATCGAAGGTATAGAATTCATGCCTGAAGCCGGCATGTCAAACCGCTGGCTCACGACATTAACGTTTGATACAGCAAAGATTCAAACAACACCGGCGGACATCATTGAACAGCTCGCAAATGAAAACATTGAAGCCCGGCCGTTATGGAAGCCGTTGCACAGACAGCCCCTTTTTAAAGGAGCGGCCTTTTATCAGCACGATGACCAAGGCTCTGTCTGCTGCGACTTATTTCAGCGCGGGCTCTGCCTGCCGTCAGGATCAAGTATGACGCGAAAAGAGCAGGACCGGGTGATTCAAATCGTGGCCGACCGGATTAAATATAAATGAGGTGCTAAACATGGCGATTACATATTCCATGGACAGCTTAAAGCATAAGCTGGCAGAAATTTTGGATGTCATCCCAAGACTTTCATCAGTCGTTTACTTGGACTACCCGCTCTATGGAAACGTCGGGGACTTATTGATCATGAAAGGAACGGAAGCTTTTTTTGAAGCATACGGCATCAAGGTGCGCGAAAGATGGAATGCAGAGAATTTTATTCCGGGCCGCCGCATTCCAAAGGACGCCATCATCGTTTGTCAGGGGGGCGGCAATTTCGGCGATTTGTACCCTCACTTTCAGCAGTTCAGGGAACGGGTTGTCGAACATTACCCGGACCACCGGATCGTCATTCTGCCGCAGTCGATTTATTATGAACATGAAGAAAATGCAAAAAAAAACGCGCGGCATTTTGGCGGCTCACCCGGATCTGCACTTATTCACGCGGGAAAAGGCATCCTTCGAATTTGCTCTCAAGCATTTCGAAGGGGTGAAAAACATCAGAATGATGCCCGATATGGCTCACCAGCTCTGGCCGATCGCGGCACCTGCCGAAAAGCCTTCTGAGTCCGTTCTGCGGTTGATCAGAACCGACAAAGAAGCAAACAGCAGCCTGCAAAAAGCAGAGGAGCCGGATACGTACGATTGGAACGTTATCTTGTCAGAAGGCGACAAACGCGGAATCAAACGCTTGCAGACGATCAATGTCCTCAACAAAAAAGCCGGCAATCCGCTGCCGATCGCTTCTTATTGGAAACGCTATTCGGACAGCCTCGTCGACAAATCAATCCGTTTTTTCAACCGCTATGAATCCGTCGTTACTTCAAGGCTGCACGGCCACATCTTATCGTGTCTGCTCGGAAAAGAAAATGTCGTGATTGACAACTCCTACGGAAAAAACGCAAATTACTACAACACATGGATGAAGGATATCCCGAGTACAAAACTGATTCAAAACAATCCGGAAGAAGCAGAAAAACCGCCTGTTTACGTATGACAGGCGGTTTTTTTTGCTATGCTTCTTCGCGCTTTACTTTGTTGTAGGCTTCATCCAAATGCTGAATCCGTTTTAAGACGACCGCGTTTTTTGTCAGCTGGTCTTGGACAAGCGTTGACACGACTGAACGGTAGTAGCTGTTCATTGCGTGAATTTTATCCTCATTTGGATGCATTTCAATATGGGTTTTAAAATTTTCTATGAAATAGGGCACAGAGAAAAGTTCTGTCAATGGTAACACTCCTTTTTTAAGTCTATACGGTACGGAACCGATCGTGTAAACTAATAGTGGGAGGGGAGATATGATGAACTTGCATGTACAGCAGCAGCAAACGGCAAAACTTCACTTGACGCAAGGGCTTGCCCAAGCCATTCATATGCTTCAGTATTCGTCGGCCGAGCTGAACAGCCGGATTGACGAACTCTCATTGGAAAACCCCCTGATCGAACGAAAAGACCCCGATATTCCCCGATCATTTTACCATAAAACGAATCGTCATTTGCAAAATGAAGGAATGAGCCGCTCTGAGACGGCGCATTCCCGTGAAGATATCAAAAGCGTCTTGAAACAGCAGGCGCTCGATCTCCGGCTGTCAAACCGGGAAAAGCGGATTTTCAGCTACCTGGTCGAATCCCTTGATCGAAACGGATATGTGACAGAAGACATCGCCTTTATCGCTTCCGAGCTGGCTGTCACCAGAGAAGAAGTGGAAGAAGTCTTGGGCAAGCTGCAGACTCTTGATCCGGCAGGCATCGGAGCGCGGTCGCTTCAGGAATGCATCCTGATCCAATTAAAGCGTCTGCCAAAGGAGACGGCAAAAGCGGAAAAAGTTATTTCCCTATACTTTGACCTGTTTGCCAAAAAAGGATGGAAAGAGCTGTCTGAGAGAGCGGGCCTTTCGCTCTCAGAGCTTCAGGACATACAAGATCTTGTTGCAGAGCTGTCGCCGCGTCCCGGATTGATGTATGGCACGGATGAAGGCGGAGTCTATATCGAGCCTGATGTCATCATTTCAGCCGAGGATGGAAAATTGGTGCTTGAGCTCAGCAGCCGTTCTTTTCCCGATATCCAGCTTAACGCGTTTTACGAGCCGTTTTTGCAGCGCCAGTCAAAAGACGAGGCGACCGTTTATATCTCTGATAAGTTCAAGCAGTGGAAATGGCTCGACAATGCCCTCAGGCAAAGACGGGAAACGATGCGGAGGGTGATGGCGGAAATTATGGTGCGTCAAAAAGATTATTTTTTAAAAGGGAAAGACGAACTGAAGCCGCTCACATTAAAAGAAGTCGCCGATGCCCTCGGGGTTCACGAATCAACAGTAAGCCGTGCAGTCAAAGGGAAAATCGTGCAGACGCCTTTTGAGCTGTGCGAGCTTAAACGGTTTTTTTCGGCGAAGGTAAAGGATGCCGCTGACGGACATACGTCAAGTCACACAGTCAAAGCGCATCTTCGTCGGCTGATCGATGAAGAAAATAAAATGAAACCGCTTTCAGACCAGAAGCTGGCCGATCTTTTAAACGAAAAGCACGGCATCGTCATATCGAGGCGGACCGTCGCCAAATACCGCGATCAGCTTAATATACTGCCTTCGTCTGTCAGAAAGAGATATCAATAAAGAAGCCGTCCGGCACGAACGCCGGCGGCTTTTTTACGGGATCATCCACGCAAACAGGTGATGCTGCAGGAACGTGATCATGCAAACCAGGAACAGAAGAAACAGGCTGTGTTTCAGTGTAAAGCGCAGCAAATCGGATTCCTTTCCTGCCAGTCCGACGGCTGCGCAGGCGACAGCAATCGACTGCGGAGAGATCATCTTTCCGGTGACGCCGCCCGAAGAGTTGGCCGCCACAGACAGCACCGGCTCCATTCCGACCGACTGTGCCGTCACTTTTTGCAGACTGCCGAACAGCAAATTGGCCGACGTATCTGAACCGGTTATAAAGACGCCGAGCCAGCCGAGAACGGGAGAAAAGAATGCGAACATTGAACCCGTCATCGCAAGGGACATGCCAAGTGTTGTGCTCATGCCCGAAGAGTTGGTGACATAGGCAAAACCGACAACGGAAGCGATCGTTAATATCGGCTTGCCGAGTTCTTTCAGCGATTCTGTAAACACGGCGCCCCATTCTTTCCAAGGCATGCCTGTGACAAACTTTGTCAGTACGGCGGCAATCAGGATCGCCGTTCCCGCCGATCCGGCGAGATCAAGTTTATAAAGAGCTTCAAGCGGTTTTCCGGAGCCATCGAGAATTTGATTGTGCAAAAAAGGCACACCGGGCGCGAACGTCAGCCTGCCGCCGATATCACTAATGAACAGCAGCAATGGATTTGACCCTTCGTAATGGCCTGTCAGCGCCTGTTTGACAGCTGGAATTCCCCAGATGGAGACCATTGCCGTGAGCAGCAAAAACGGTGTCCACGCCTTGAAAATCTGCCCAGCCGAGTATGAGGCCTTTTGATGTTCAAGCTGCTGCGCCTCCGCGGCAGCGGCCATTTCCTTTTCATGTGAAAATCTGAATATCGTTTTCGGTTTCCAAAATTTTAAGAATACAGCGAGCGCGATAAGCGATACGATGGCTGACAAAATATCCGGGAGCTCAGGCCCCAGAAAGTTTGAGCTTACATACTGTGTAACGGCAAAAGAGACACCCGACACGAGAATCGCCGGCAGCACTTCCCAAGCCCTTTTCAAGCCGCTCATGATGATAATCAAATAAAACGGAATAAATACAGATAAAAACGGGAGCTGGCGTCCGACCATTTTTGAAATGTCCATCGCAGGAATCCCCGTCGGCCCTTCAACCGCGATAATCGGAATGCCGATCGCTCCGAAAGCGACAGGCGCCGTGTTAGCGATCAGGCATATGCCCGCCGCGTACAACGGATTGAAGCCGAGGCCGACAAGCAATGCGGCCGAGATCGCGACAGGGGCGCCGAAGCCTGCCGCTCCTTCTAAAAACGCCCCGAATGAAAACGCTATCAAAAGTGCTTGCAAACGGCGGTCATCTGTGATCGATAATACCGAGCTCCTGATGATTTCAAATTGGCCGGTTTTGACTGTAAGCTTGTACAAAAAAACGGAAGTCACAATGATCCAGCCGATCGGAAGCAGCCCGTAAACCGCCCCTTGTGAAGCCGACATCACAGCCTGATGAGCGGGCATGCCGTATACGAAAACGGCCAGCGCGAGCGCAATCAGCAAAGTCGACACACCCGCTGTATGCCCTTTCATTCTTTTGATTGCCAGAGCCCAGAAAAAATACAAAATCGGTATAAGCGCTGCAAGCGAAGAGAGCAGCAAACTGTTCCCCAGCGGAGTATAATCTTGCGTCCATCCCATCTCCAATTCCCCCTTTGTTCAAAGTCTCACTCAGTCATCTGATGACATGATGATAAGACTGATCATTTAGCATTATATTTCTCAATGTCATAAATTACAATCTTTTTTTGCATGGAGCCGAAGTCTATATGTTCCGGACGGAAAGAACGGTATAATAAAAAATAGCGCATCATGCCCAGTCTGGTTACGAGGTGAAAAAAGTTGAAATACAAACAAATCAAGACGAAAAAAATATACGAAGAAGTCGCAGAAGCGCTTCTTGAATCGATTAAAAGCGGAGAGCTTGAGCCAGGTGATAAGCTTGACTCCGTTCAGGCGCTCGCCGAAAGCTTTCAGGTCAGCCGTTCGGCCGTCAGGGAAGCGCTGTCTGCGTTAAAAGCGATGGGGATGGTCGAAATGAAGCAGGGGGAAGGAACGTATGTGAAAAGGTTTGAGCCTGAGCAAATTTCCATCCCCCTTTCGGCTGCGCTTTTGATGAAAAAGAAAGACGTCGCTGAACTGCTCGAAGTCCGTAAGATTCTTGAAATCGGAGCTGTTTCAAGTGCGGCTCAAAAACGCACAGAAGAAGATCTCGGGCGCATGCAGGCCGCACTTGAGGATATGAAGCAGGCGGATGGGAACGGCGAACTTGGCGAAAAAGCCGACCTCGCGTTTCATCTTGCGCTTGCCGGCGCCTCGCAAAACGATCTGCTGAAAGGCTTGATGAATCATGTGTCATCACTCTTAATTGAGACGATGAGGGAGACGCGCAAAATTTGGCTGTTCTCGAAGAACACAACCGTTAAGCGCCTTTATGAGGAACACGATGCCATCTATCAGGCTGTGATGGAAAAAGACGGCCAACAAGCAGAACAGGCGATGCACAATCATCTGACGAATGTGGAAAATGTGCTGGCCTCATATTTTGAAGAAACGAAACAGGCCGACGAGCCGGCCATATAAGCAGCGGCCCGAGTGAAAACGAAAAAGAAACCCCTTTCAAAAAATTTTACCAAGGTGTAAGATGGAGAAAGAGGGTTTTCTAACCAAGTCATCAGATGACCTGATTTATCGGGTTGGAGAGGGGATCAAGATGAAAGTATCACTGTTTATCACGTGTTTGGTTGACATGTTTCAGTCAAATGTCGGAAAAGCGACGGTTGAACTGCTTGAGCGGCTCGGATGTGAAGTGGATTTTCCCGAAGGGCAGATTTGCTGTGGCCAGCCTGCGTACAACAGCGGCTATGTCAAAGATTCCAAAAAAGCGATGAGACGGATGATTGAGACATTTGAATCAGCCGAATACGTCGTCAGCCCTTCAGGATCGTGCGCTTTTATGTTCAAAGAGTATCCGCACCTTTTCCGGGATGAGCCGGCCTGGGCGGAAAAAGCGCAGCGGCTGGCTGACAAAACGTATGAGCTGACCGATTTTATCGTCAACGTTTTGAAGGTTGAAGACGTTGGGGCGACACTTGAGAAAAAGGCGACTTATCATACGTCATGCCATATGACAAGGCTTTTGGGCGTCACAGACGCGCCGATGAAGCTGCTTCGGCATGTGAAGGGACTGGAGTTCACGCCGCTGCCGCGCAAACACGACTGCTGCGGATTCGGGGGGACTTTTTCGGTGAAGATGTCGCAAATATCCGAACAGATGGTCGATGAGAAAGTGGCGTGTGTCGAAGAAACCGCCGCAGATGTGTTAATCGGGGCGGACTGCGGCTGCTTGATGAATATCGGCGGACGGATCGGGAGAAAGAACAAGCCGATTGAAGTCATGCACATCGCAGAAGTGCTGAACAGCAGATAAACAGACATCCGGTCATTTCACAGATAGAGGGGGACATTCGTTATGGCAATGAAGATCGGAACGCAGAAATTTAAAGAGCGCGTATCAGACGGGCTCGAAAACGAGTTTATGAGGGGGGCTGTTTCAAGTGCGCAGGAGCGCTTGAGAGCGCGCCGTCTTGAGGCGGCGGAAGAGCTCGGGAACTGGGAAGAATGGCGGTCTCAGGCCGAGGAAATCAGGCAGCACGTGCTCGAAAACCTGGACTACTACCTAGAACAGCTCGCCGAAAATGTCGCCAAAAAAGGCGGGTACGTATTCTTTGCACAGACGGCCGAAGAAGCGACAGGCTATATTCGCGATGTCGTGAAAAAGAAAAACGGCAAAAAAATCGTGAAATCAAAATCAATGGTGACCGAAGAAATCAACATGAACGAGGCGCTTGAACGCGACGGCTGCGAAGTGGTCGAAACCGATTTGGGCGAATACATCCTCCAAATCGATGATCATGATCCGCCGTCACATATCGTCGCACCTGCTTTGCATAAAAACAAAGAGCAAATCCGCGACGTCTTCAAAGAGCGGATCGGCTACCGCAACACCGAAAAGCCGGAAGAGCTTGTCATGCATGCGCGCGCCGTGCTCAGAAAGAAATTTCTCGAGGCTGACATCGGCATTACGGGCTGCAATTTTGCGATTGCCGATACGGGGTCTGTCAGCCTTGTCACAAACGAGGGAAACGGACGTCTCGTCACGACCGTTCCGAAGACGCAGATTACCGTGATGGGGATGGAGCGGATCGTCCCTTCATTCGACGAGTTTGAGGTTCTCGTCGGCATGCTCACAAGAAGCGCGGTTGGACAGCGGCTGACAAGCTATATCACGGCGCTGACAGGGCCGCGGCTGCCCGGTGAAGCGGACGGACCCGAAGAGTTTCACCTCGTCATCATTGACAACGGGCGTTCGAACATTCTCGGAACGGAGTTTCAATCCGTCCTCCAATGCATCCGCTGTGCGGCCTGCATCAATGTTTGTCCCGTATACCGCCATGTCGGCGGGCATTCTTACGGTTCGATCTATTCAGGCCCGATCGGAGCCGTATTGTCGCCGCTGCTCGGCGGATATGACGATTATAAAGAACTGCCGTACGCCTCTTCGTTATGTGCGGCATGCTCTGAAGCATGTCCGGTAAAAATCCCGCTTCACGAACTGCTTCTGAAGCACCGGCAGCGCATCGTTGAAAAAGAAGGGCGCGCACCGATATCCGAGAAGCTCGCGATGAAAGCGTTCGGCTTGGGAACTTCTGCGCCATCTCTATATAAAATGGGCTCCAAATGGGCGCCGGCAGCCATGAAGCCGTTTAACGAAGACGGCAAAATAACGAAGGGACCGGGTCCGTTAAAACAGTGGACCCAGATTCGCGACTTCCCCGCGCCGAACAAGTCAAGGTTCCGCGACTGGTTTGAGGACAGACGGAAAGAGAAAGGGGAAGACAGATGACAAACGGAACAATCCAAAATAAAGACGGCTTTTTAAACCGGATTGCGGAAAGGCTCGGCCGCAACAGGCGTTCGGCAGGTGTCACCGTTCCCGATTATACGTATCAGCCGCAGCACCGGGTATATCAAGGCTATACACAGGATGAGCTTGTCGGCGTCTTAAAGGACCACTGCCGAAAGATTCATACGGAGCTGATTGAAACGGATGTCATCGGCTTGCATGATGCCTTGTATGAACAAACATCACGATTTGGAGGCGGGCCTGTCATCATTCCGAAAGATGACCGTTTTAAAGAGTACGGACTGTCAGGCCTGTTAACAGACAAGTGGCCGAATGAGGGGACAAAAGTGTGGGAATGGAATGCAGCGGCCGGAGATGAAAATATCCAGCGGGCCGAACAGGCTAACATCGGCGTGACATTCAGCGAGATCACGCTTGCTGAATCCGGAACGGTCGTCCTCTTCAGTTCAAAAGACAAAGGACGATCTGTCAGCTTGCTGCCGACGACATATATCGCGATCGTCCCGAAAAGCACCATCGTCCCGCGGATGACACAGGCAAGCGCAATGATCAAACAAAAGGTTGCAGACGGCGACGTCATCCCGTCCTGCATCAACTATGTCACTGGACCGAGCAATTCAGCCGACATCGAAATGGACCTTGTAGTCGGTGTCCACGGCCCGGTAAAAGCGGCATATATTGTCGTGACTGACCGGTAATTAGACGATAACAAAAAGATTAGCCTCATGCAGAGCTAATCTTTTTTTATTTAGCGATATGACAATTCCGGCATATCCCGATTTTCCGCATCATTCCACTTTTTTGGCCGGTTATAAAATAGCGGAACTTGTTATATTAAAATGGTATTTTTATCAGTTTTCCGGCTCTGTATCCCCATTTCTGCCGCTGGTTCAAGCCACTTGCATCTCATTTATGATTCTCGGAAACACCCCTGTAAGAAATAGCCTATTAAAATTTAAGGTAATGTTAAGGATAAGATTATTTCCCGATAATGTTCACTCACTATAATGGAGAATAGTGAAGGAGTGACTCGTATGCGGGCGGTATGTCTGAATGAATTTATCAGTCTTTTTAAAAGCATCAAGTCGATTATTGTCATTATTATTATGTTTTGGGTGAGCTATAAGACTGCAGGATTGATCGAACAGGCGCCTGCGGACTTCGTGCGCGAATTGGATTTAGGAAGCGATGCAAACGCAATCGGAACGGCCGTTATTGTTTTCGCTCTCGGTTTCCTGTTTATCGCTGGACTTTCTCATGACATGATCAACCGCGAAGTCCATGCCCGGACGGTCAGATTTCTTGTGACGAAAACGTCGCGGATCAAGATCATTCTGGGAAAGTTTTTTGGCGTCTGGCTGTTTTGGTTTTTCTGCATGCTCGTTTCGTACACCTTGGTGATGATCGCCTCAAAAGAGTTTTTATGGATGAGTTATGCAGACAGCATGGCGTTTCTTACAGCTGCAATCTCTTTGAACCTTTTATTTTCAATCGTGATTTCAAGGCCCGCCATGTCCATGTTTTTCGGAATCGTGTTTGCGCTCGTCTTTCCCGCGGTCAGCTTATGGACTGTTTATTCAGAGAACGGCATGATCACCTGGTTTAAATATTTAACACCGTACTATTACTCCGTGCTGGGCGGTTCTTTTGTTTTCATCAACTTTGTCTACGCGGCCATCGTTCTTTGCGGTGCGATCGTTTTGTTTAAAAGGAGAGATTTATAATGGATGTGGTGATCGAGGCAAAAGGGCTGATGAAAAGCTACGGGGCTAAAACCGTCGTCAATCATGTCGACCTCCAAGTCGAAAAAGGAGAGATTTACGGTTTCCTCGGCCGTAACGGTGCGGGGAAATCTACGTTCATGAATATGATCACAGGCATTATCGAGCCGACAGCCGGCAGTTTTCTGCTGTTAAATGATGCTTCGATTGAAAACGTCAAGCATCGCATCGGCGTTTTACCTGATTATTTGACCCTCTATGATTCAATGACAGCAGTCGGGCATTTGAAGTATTTTGCAAAGCTGAACGGACAAGCCGTATCGACTGAGCGGTGCGAAGAAGTCTTAGAGAGAGTTGGGTTCACTGAGCATGCTGAAAAAAAATCGGGCGCCTATTCATTCGGTATGAAAAAAAAGCTCGGCATCGCCCAGGCGATCATCCACGACCCCGAGCTCATCTTTTTGGATGAACCGACATCAGGTGTCGATGCCGAATCGGCCCTGCACATTCAAAAGCTGATTATGGATTTGCAAAAAGAAGGTAAGACGGTATTTATGACATCACACAACCTGCATGAGATAGAGAAAATCTGTACGCGAATCGCCATCATGAAAAACGGCCGCATTTTAATAGAAGGCACGCTCGATGAATTAAGGAGGCATTTCATGTCGAACATAAGCGTTCACATTCGCCATTCGACTATTCCCGATCAGCATTTCGGCCTGATCGACCGTTTTCTTGAGTCAGCTGGTGAAAACGTTCAATTCAATCACCACGAGATTTCGATCACCGTCAATTCAGAAGAAAAAATTCCCGCCATTGTCAGAGTATTAACGAACTGCAAAGTGGGAATCTACAGAATTCACGTCGATGAACCGTCGCTTGAAGACATCTTTTTGGACAGCTCTGAGGAACGCGTTGTTTCTTGACAGAAAGAATTTGATAGGAATGAACCCGGATCTGTTCGGGCATCATGCCTTTAGTCTTGCAGATGCGAATGGCGTCAATGGATAGATCTATTAAATGCCCGAACAAAAAAACGCCTTTGAATAAAGGCGTTTTCCATAAGGGGCGCTCGGTTTCTAGTATTTCCCCAAAATCGACATGTCGCCGGTCGTTTCTTCATCAATGACATTTCCGTCTTGGTCCATCTTGACGAAATACCTGCCTCCGTTTGTGACGTTTTTGTACTCGGTTTCCGAAGTGCCGTCATCGTTTTGTGTGAATTCAAATTGAACATCAGCGATAAGAGTGTTGCTGTTGAGGTCGACATAGTAGGAATGGAAGCTGACATGGCTCCAGTCGTCTTTTTCGGCGGGGATGTCTGATATGACGCCGACTTTTTCAGCGGGATCATTGACAATCACGCCGTAATCCTTCTGCAAATTGCCGGTTTCAATATCAGCGTCGTTTAAAATCTCTTTCATCTGGCTAAATTCAGCATCTGTAGGTGTTGTATATTTGTCTTCAGGAATGTTTTTCGCAAAGCTTACGGACGATGAACCAAAGACGAGCGTCAATACGGACAAGATCACCATAAACGAAAGTTTTTTCACGTTCTCTTCCTCCTTTAGCTGAAGTGATGATTCGGTTCACACTCTATCATCGTTAAAATATTTTGTAAAGTTTGAATAATATTTCAATTTAACTATTTTTTTCGGGGGAAATTCGCCGATTTTTATATTTCCCTCTTCTGGGGAATGCTCCATCATTATGAAAGTTGTGCATATCTTCCCTTGTATTTTCCAATGGGAAAGGCGATTTTCCTTGAAAAAAGAGAAAAATTTTAATTTTTATTTTTTGGCAGTGGATTTGATGTTGACAAAGTCAAGATCGGCACGTATATTATATGAATATATTTCAGGCAGAAGAAAACACAATGAACGGGAGCAGTAAAAGATCGGCATTGGCAAAGAGAGCTGCGGGTAGGTGCGACGCAGACCAATGAACCTTTGAACTCGCCCGGGAGTGGACTGGCTAAAGGACGGACATCAATTCCTGAGGACATTACGATTAACCTTCGTTAACAGGTTTGCACAGCATGGCTGTGCATCGCAAAGCTGGATTCTTGGCATAGAATCAAAAAGAGTGGTACCGCGGTAAGCTTCAAAGCTCATCGTCTCTTTATCTTCAAATCGAAGAGGGAGACGGTGAGCTTTTTTCATTTTACTAGAGGAAGTGAACATAGATGGAGAAAGACATGCAGAAGCTCGAGCGCACAATGACATCGCGGCATATTATGATGATGGCATTGGGCGGAGCCATTGGAGCAGGATTATTTAAAGGAAGCAGCAAAGCGATCGATTTGGCGGGGCCTTCGGTCATGATCGCCTACTTGATCGGCGGCGTGATTTTGCTGTTTATCATGCAGGGGCTTGCCGAGATGGCTGTCCGAAACAGTGAAGCCAGAACATTCAGGGATCTCGTTCAATCAATATTAGGGCCGTATGCCGCTTATTTTTTAGACTGGATATACTGGAAAATGTGGGTTCTCAATATTGCGGCAGAGGCTGTTGTCGCCGCGATATTTTTGCAGTACTGGCTGCCGGGGCTGCCGATCTGGGTGCTGGCGCTGTTCGTTTCACTCGTCATTACGAGCGTGAATTTGCTTTCTGTCAAAAGCTTTGCAGAGACGGAATACTGGCTTGCCCTTATTAAAATCACAGTGATTGTCGTCTTTATTATATCCGGATTTATCTTGTTATTTTTCTCTTTTGGACAACACTCAGCTGTTGGTTTTACTCATTTGACAGACCATGGCGGCTTCTTCCCGAATGGCGCCGGAGGGCTGATTACAGCCATGCTAGTTGTGATCTATTCCTACGGCGGAACCGAAATTATCGGGGTGACACTGGCGGAAACCAAAAACCCTGAGAAGGTCGTGCCTAAAGCTGTGCGTGGAACGTTGACGCGCATTATTGCTTTTTATCTTCTGCCGTTTTTCGTGATCGTCAGCTTGATTCCATGGAATCAAGTCAACGGTGTGTCGGAGAGTCCTTTTGTTATGGTCTTTAAGATGATCGGCATTCCCGGAGCCGATCATTTGATGAATGCGGTCATTTTACTGGCGGTCATTTCTTCGATGAACTCAGGGCTTTACGGCGCCTCCCGAATAATGTATACACAGGCATCAGACGGAAGAATGCCGAAAATCTTTTCGAGACTTTCCATGAGAAAAGTGCCGGTTTATTCGATTCTATTATGTACTTCTTTCTTATACTTGGGCGTATTGTTTTCACTGTTTGCCGGCAGCCAAACATTTGAATATTTGATGGGGTCTCTCGGCTATACCGTCCTTGTGATCTGGATGCTGATTGCCGCTGCCCATTTAAAATCGAGGAAACGGAATCAAACAGCGGGGAACGGCTACTATGTCAAATGGTTCCCTTATACGACTTGGCTGGCAATCATTTCACTGACAGCGATACTGATCGGTGTCATCCTGACCACATCGATTGTCATTACATTGGTGACGGCGGGAATCTATCTGCTCATTAGCGCTGCTTATTTCTTTAAAGGAAGGAACCAGACAGCCGGCCAAACGTCCGCTTCTTAAAAAAAAGCTTGCCTCCGCAGGGAGGCAAGCTTTTAACACATTAGTTCGATTTTTTTCGAACTAATTTCTTTTATTCACCTGAACGATTATGTTATCGTCTAATTACATGACCACTACACTTCAGGAAGAAGGAAAGACAATGTCAAAACAGCATTTCAAAAATACGAAGTATTCCGTATTAAATCTGTCTCCTATCGTACAAGGCGGAGATGCGGGACAATCTTTTAAACAATCTATGGATTTGGCGCAGCATGCCGAAAGATGGGGATACCACAGGTTCTGGCTGGCTGAACACCATAATATCGAAGGCGTTGCGAGCTCGGCTACCTCTGTTTTGATCGGTTATATCGCCGGGGGCACCAAGAAGATGCGCATCGGTTCGGGAGGGATTATGCTGCCGAACCATTCCCCGCTCGTTATCGCCGAACAGTTCGGAACGCTTGAATCCCTTTATCCAGGCAGAATCGATTTAGGACTGGGGCGCGCTCCGGGTACGGATCAATTAACCGCCCGCGCATTAAGAAGAAATATAAGCAGCGGGGAGGATTTTCCCGAGCAGCTTGAAGAACTCCGCCAGTATTTTAAGCCGTCCGGCAATGTAAGAAATCACGTGCGCGCCATACCGGGCGAAGGGCTTGATGTGCCGATTTGGCTTCTCGGTTCAAGCGGATTCAGCGCCCGGCTTGCCGGGGAACTCGGTTTGCCGTTTGCATTTGCGGCTCATTTTTCGCCGGCCAATACGCTGCCTGCCTTGGAACTGTACCGCAGCTCGTTTAAGCCGGGCGTCTTGGAGGAGCCTTATGCGATGGTCGGGGTGACCGTGATCGCAGCCGATACGGACGCGCAAGCGCAGCGCCTTGCAACATCGCACTATCAGAAGTTTTTGGATCTTGTCCGCGGCGCCCCGACTCAGCTTAAGCCGCCTGTAGATGATATGGATCAGATTTGGACGCCGCGTGAAAAAGCGATGGTGAATGAGCAGCTCAGCTCAACGATCATCGGCGGGCCGGACAGTGTGAAAGAAAAGCTTGAAGAATTCATCCGTACGACTCAGGCGGACGAGATCATGATCAATTCAGAAACGTTTGACCATGCTGATAGACTTCGCTCGTTTGAAATCATTGCTGATGTCTGGAAAAATGGATAAACGGCAACAAAGCAACGGAACGGAAAAACCGCCCGTTGCTTTTTTTTTGAGTACGTACTTTAGCAATATATTTATTTTTGAAAATAGACGAAGATGAGGGACGGTACCATACCGTACGCGAGCATCGACCACCATCCGGTATTACACCCCATTCAAACGTCCCAGAACGTTGGACAGCCAGATTCATTTTGAATATTTCCGGTCCGTAATACGCAATGGCATTCATAGTTTTTTTTCATTGAGGCACGTTTTCATGAAATATGTATAGTATAGAAATCAACAGGGACAATAATTAATACAGATGTGTGAACATTCGCGCGAATGTTGTCGATGAATTGATTCTTAACAGTTGAATAAACATTTTAACCCTGTTACAATAAGGAATGTAAGCAGGAGCAATTTTTTTTTGGCTGAGGTGGGACGTTTTCAGTCACTACGGGACATTATTTGTCCAGGACGAGATGAAAGGAACGTTTTGGCATGAATCAACTAATACAGGCTCAAAAAAAATTATTGCCGGATCTTCTCGATGTCATGCAGAAAAGGTACAAAATTTTGCAGTACATAAGGCTGACTGAACCGATCGGCAGAAGAAGCCTTGCCGCCAGTCTCGGCATCAGCGAGCGGATTTTAAGGGCGGAGGTTCAGTTTTTAAAAGAACAAAATCTACTAGAGATTAAAACAACCGGCATGATATTGACACTTGAAGGATCCAACCTGCTGAAAGTTCTCGAAGATACGATGAAGGATGTTTTAGGTTTAACCCATTTGGAAAATACATTAAAAGAGAGGTTGAACCTCGACGAAGTCATCATTGTATCGGGAGACAGCGACCAGTCCCCATGGGTCAAAAAAGAGATGGGGAGAGCGGCCGTCGCATGCATGAAAAACAGGTTTACGGGGGAAAATATCGTCGCCGTAACCGGAGGTACGACGCTTGAGGCCGTGGCAGAAATGATGTCGCCTGACTCGAAAAACCGCAAGCTGCTTTTTGTTCCGGCAAGAGGCGGGCTCGGCGAAAACGTCAGGAATCAGGCCAATACGATTTGCGCCCATATGGCTGAAAAAGCTTCCGGTACATACAGACTGTTATTTGTGCCGGGTGAGCTGAGCAAAGAAGCATATTCTTCTATCATTGAAGAGCCTTCTATTAAAGAAGTGCTTCAGACAATTCAATCGTCCAGTATGGTGATCCATGGAATCGGGGATGCTAAAACAATGGCAGAGCGAAGAAATACACCGAAGGAAGATTTGAAGAAAATAGAAGAAAATGAGGCGGTTGCAGAAGCGTTCGGCTATTATTTCGACCGCCACGGAGAAGTCATTCACAAAGTGCACAGCGTTGGAATCCAGCTCGAAGATCTTGATTCAATCCCGAACATCATTGCGGTGGCGGGAGGCTCGTCAAAAGCGGACGCGATAGAGGCGTACTTCAAAAAGCCGCGCAACACGGTTTTGATCACTGATGAAGGAGCCGCGAAACAGTTATTAAGGGAAGCTTCTTCCCTCAATATAAATTAAATATCTCTTATTTACTTAAAGGAGGAAATCATCATGGCAGTAAAAGTCGGTATTAATGGTTTTGGTCGTATTGGACGCAATGTATTCCGCGCAGCATTAAATAATCCTGAAGTTGAGGTTGTAGCAGTTAACGATTTGACAGACGCTAACATGCTTGCTCACCTATTACAATATGATTCAGTACACGGAAAATTGGACGCAGAGGTTTCTGTTGACGGAAACAACCTAGTTGTTAACGGTCAAACAATCCAAGTTACAGCAGAGCGCGATCCTTCTAAACTTAGCTGGGGCAAACAAGGCGTTGAAATCGTAGTTGAATCTACTGGTTTCTTCACAAAACGCGCAGACGCGGCGAAACATTTGGAAGCCGGCGCGAAAAAAGTTATCATCTCAGCTCCTGCGAGTGAAGAAGATATTACAATCGTTATGGGTGTTAACGAAGATAAATACGATGCGGCTAACCACGATGTGATCTCTAACGCATCTTGCACAACAAACTGCCTTGCGCCGTTTGCAAAAGTTCTGAACGACAAATTCGGCATCAAACGCGGTATGATGACAACTGTTCACTCTTACACAAACGATCAGCAAATCCTGGATCTTCCGCACAAAGACTACCGTCGTGCGCGTGCGGCAGCTGAAAGCATCATTCCTACAACAACTGGTGCAGCGAAAGCCGTTTCTCTTGTACTTCCTGAATTGAAAGGAAAACTGAACGGCGGAGCAATGCGTGTTCCAACACCAAACGTATCACTTGTTGACCTGGTTGCTGAACTTGACAAAGAAGTAACAGCAGAAGAAGTAAACGCAGCGTTTAAAGAAGCAGCAGAAGGCGAACTTCAAGGCGTTCTTGGCTACAGCGAAGAGCCGCTTGTTTCTAAAGACTACAACGGCAATGCAAACTCTTCTACAATCGATGCTCTTTCTACAATGGTTATGGAAGGCAGCATGGTTAAAGTTATTTCTTGGTATGACAACGAAAGCGGATATTCTCACCGTGTAGTTGACCTTGCCGCTTACATCGCAAAACAAGGTCTTTAATCCGGAAACCAGAATCAGACTTGGTTCTTGATGAGAGAAGCGCTATAATGAAAGCGGACAAGGGAAGGGGACACACACTCCCTTTCCCTTTTTCCATATCGGCGCCAATTAAGCCGCCCGGGGATTTCCGTTTTCAGGCTTGTAAAACATTAAAAGGAGGATCTCCTAAAAGCCATGAACAAAAAATCAGTAAAAGACATTGATGTAAAAGGCCGTGTTGTTTTCTGCCGTGTTGACTTTAACGTTCCGATGAAGGACGGAAAAGTGACGGATGATACGAGAATCCGCGCCGCACTTCCGACGATTCAATACTTAACAGAGCAGGGAGCGAAAGTTCTTCTTGCAAGCCACTTGGGCCGTCCGAAAGGCCAGGTTTCAGAAGAGCTTCGCTTAACGCCGGTAGCCGCACGCCTCGGCGAACTGATCGGCAAAGAAGTGAAAAAAGCGGATGAAGCTTACGGCGACGCCGTAAAAGCGCAAATTTCCGAAATGAAAGACGGAGATATTCTCGTATTGGAAAATGTCCGCTTCTATCCGGGAGAAGAAAAGAATGATCCTGAGCTGTCTAAAGCGTTTGCCGACCTGGCTGACGTTTATGTCAATGACGCATTCGGAGCGGCTCACCGTGCCCATGCTTCAACAGCAGGTATCGCTGAACACCTTCCGGCTGTTGCAGGCTTCCTCATGGAAAAAGAGCTTGAAGTGCTGGGCAAAGCACTGTCTAACCCTGAACGTCCGTTTACAGCGATCATCGGCGGCGCAAAAGTAAAAGACAAAATCGGCGTGATCGAAAGTCTTCTTGAGAAAGTAGACAACCTGATCATCGGCGGCGGTCTTGCTTACACGTTCGTTAAAGCGCTGGGCCATGAAGTAGGAAAATCCCTGCTTGAAGAAGATAAAATTGAATTGGCTAAATCTTTCATGGACCGCGCCAAAGAAAAAGGCGTGAACTTCTACATGCCTACAGACGTGCTTGTTGCTGACGATTTCTCAAACGACGCCAACACGAAAGTCGTGCCGGTCAGCGAAATCCCTAGCGACTGGGAAGCCCTTGACATCGGGGAGGAAACAAGAAAAACATATGCTGACGTCATTAAAAACAGCAAGCTTGTTGTTTGGAACGGACCGATGGGTGTATTCGAACTCGATGCGTTCGCTAAAGGAACAAAAGCTGTCGCTGAAGCTTTAGCAGAGGCAAAAGATACATACTCTGTCATCGGCGGCGGAGACTCTGCAGCTGCTGTAGAAAAGTTCGGCCTTGCTGACAAAATGAGCCACATTTCAACAGGCGGCGGAGCTTCCCTTGAGTTTATGGAAGGAAAAGAACTTCCTGGCGTCAAAGCATTGAACGACAAGTAAGCAAAATATACAGCATAAGGAGTGGAGCATATGAGAAAACCAATTATAGCCGGTAACTGGAAGATGAATAAAGTGCTTTCAGAAGCTGTCAGCTTCGTTGAAGAAGTGAAATCTTCCATTCCCGCAGCAGATAAAGCAGAAGCTGTTGTCTGTGCGCCTGCACTGTTCCTTGAAAAGCTTGCATCAGCTGTTAAAGGTACAGATCTGAAAGTCGGCGCGCAAAACATGCACTTTGAAGAAAGCGGTGCTTTCACGGGTGAAATCAGCCCTGCGGCTTTGAAAGACCTCGGAGTTGAATACTGCGTCATCGGCCACTCCGAGCGCCGCGAAATGTTTGCTGAAACGGATGAAACGGTCAACAAAAAAGCGCATGCTGCATTCAAATATGGCATCGTGCCGATCATCTGCGTAGGTGAAACGCTTGAAGAGCGCGAAGCAAACAAAACAAACGAGCTTGTTGCAGACCAAGTGAAAAAAGCACTTGCAGGTTTAACAACTGAACAGGTAGCTGCTTCCGTGATCGCTTATGAGCCGATCTGGGCGATTGGAACCGGCAAATCTTCAACTGCACAAGATGCAAACGAAGTATGCGCGCACATCCGCAAAACCGTTGCATCAGAATTCGGACAAGCTGCAGCAGACAGCGTCCGCATTCAGTACGGTGGAAGCGTAAAACCTGCGAACATTAAAGAATATATGGCCGAATCCGATATCGACGGCGCTCTTGTCGGCGGAGCAAGCCTTGAGCCGCAGTCTTTCGTGCAATTACTGGAGGCAGGTCAATATGAGTAATAAATTGGCCGCACTCATCATTTTGGATGGGTTTGGACTAAGGGACGAAACAGTCGGAAACGCCGTAGCCCAAGCGAAGAAACCGAACTTTGACCGCTATTGGAACAAGTATCCGCATCAGACGCTGACAGCTTCAGGCGAAGCGGTCGGACTTCCCGAAGGACAAATGGGAAACTCTGAAGTCGGCCACTTGAACATTGGCGCCGGACGGATCGTCTATCAAAGCCTGACGCGCGTCAACGTCGCAATCCGTGAAGGCGAATTTGAGCGGAACGAAACGTTTTTAGACGCGATGAAACACGTCAAAGAAAAAGGCACAAACCTCCACTTGTTCGGACTGCTGTCTGACGGCGGAGTACACAGCCACATTCAACATTTGTACGCACTCTTGAAGCTTGCGAAAAAAGAAGGCGTTGAAAACGTCTATATTCACGGCTTCCTTGACGGCCGCGATGTAGGCCCGCAAACAGCTGAGAAGTACATCAAAGAGCTTCAGGAGCAAATCGAAGAAATCGGCGTCGGCGAGATCGCAACATTGTCAGGCCGCTATTATTCAATGGACCGAGACAAGCGCTGGGACCGCGTCGAAAAAGCGTACCGAGCCATGGCATACGGAGAAGGACCGAAATATGAAAATCCGCTCGATGTCGTGAAAGATTCTTATGAAAACGGAATTTACGATGAATTCGTCATTCCTTCCGTCATCACGAAAGAAAACGGCGAGCCTGTTGCGACAATCAAGGACAACGATGCGGTCATTTTCTACAACTTCAGACCTGACCGGGCGATCCAGATTTCCAACACGTTCACCAATGATGACTTCCGCGATTTCGACCGCGGAGACAAGCATCCGAAAAACCTTCATTTCGTCTGCTTGACACATTTCAGTGAAACGGTTGACGGGTACGTGGCATTCAAACCGGTCAATCTCGACAACACAGTCGGCGAAGTTTTATCCCAAAACGGGCTGAAGCAGCTTCGCATCGCTGAAACTGAAAAATATCCGCATGTTACGTTCTTTATGAGCGGCGGACGCGAAGAGAAATTCCCGGGCGAAGAGCGAATCTTAATCGACTCGCCTAAAGTTGCAACATACGACTTGAAACCTGAAATGAGCGCATATGAAGTAAAAGATGCGCTTGTCAAAGAAATTGAGGCTGAAAACCATAACGCGATCATCCTCAACTTTGCCAACCCTGACATGGTCGGACATTCAGGAAAAGTCGAGCCGACGGTCAAAGCAATCGAAGCGGTTGACGAGTGCCTCGGCGAAGTCGTTGATGCGATTCTTGCAAAAGGCGGCCACGCGATTATTACGGCCGACCACGGTAACGCAGACGTGCTGATTACCGAAGAAGGCAAGCCGCACACCGCACATACGACAAATCCGGTTCCTGTCATCGTCACAAAAGAAGGCGTGACATTAAGAGAAGGCGGAATCCTCGGGGATCTGGCGCCAACTCTTTTAGACTTGCTGGGTGTTGAAAAACCGAAAGAAATGACAGGATCGTCATTAATTCAAAAATAAGCTTTAAAGGAGAGAAACAAACATGCCATACATTGTTGATGTTTATGCACGTGAAGTATTAGACTCCCGCGGTAACCCGACGGTTGAAGTTGAAGTATACACTGAATCAGGAGCTTTTGGACGCGCGCTTGTTCCAAGCGGAGCTTCCACTGGTGAATACGAAGCTGTTGAGCTTCGCGACGGCGACAAAGACCGCTACCTTGGAAAAGGCGTTTTAACAGCCGTTAACAACGTAAACGAAATCATCGCACCTGAGCTTATCGGCTTTGATGTGACAGAGCAAGTATCAATCGACAAATTGCTGATCGAACTTGACGGAACTGAAAATAAAGGCAAGCTCGGCGCCAACGCCATCCTTGGCGTATCAATGGCCGTTGCCCGCGCAGCTGCGGATTTCTTACAGATTCCTCTATACCAATACCTTGGAGGATTCAACTCTAAAACGCTCCCAGTACCGATGATGAACATCGTAAACGGCGGAGAGCATGCGGACAACAACGTTGACATTCAAGAATTCATGATCATGCCTGTCGGTGCGGAAAACTTCCGCGAAGCACTTCGCATGGGAGCACAAATTTTCCACAGCTTGAAATCAGTTCTTTCTGCTAAAGGAATGAACACTGCTGTAGGTGATGAAGGCGGATTCGCTCCAAACCTTGGTTCTAACGAAGAAGCGCTTCAAACAATCGTTGAAGCGATTGAAAAAGCCGGCTTCAAACCTGGCGAAGAAGTGAAATTGGCTATGGATGCTGCATCTTCTGAGTTCTACAACAAAGAAGACGGCAAATACCATCTGTCCGGCGAAGGCGTTGTGAAAACATCTGCTGAAATGGTTGACTGGTACGAAGAAATGGTTTCTAAATACCCAATCATCTCTATCGAAGACGGACTTGACGAAAACGACTGGGAAGGCCACAAACTTCTGACTGAGCGTCTTGGCTCAAAAGTTCAGCTTGTCGGTGATGACCTTTTCGTTACAAACACGAAAAAACTTGCTGAAGGCATCAAAAACGGCGTCGGCAACTCTATCCTGATCAAAGTAAACCAAATCGGTACATTGACTGAAACATTCGATGCGATCGAAATGGCGAAACGCGCAGGCTACACTGCTGTTATCTCTCACCGTTCTGGTGAAACTGAAGACAGCACAATCGCTGACATCGCTGTGGCAACAAACGCAGGACAAATCAAAACAGGTGCTCCGTCCCGTACGGACCGTGTTGCGAAATACAACCAGCTTCTTCGTATCGAAGATCAGTTGGCTGAAACTGCTCAATACCATGGTATTCAATCTTTCTACAACTTGAATAAGTAAGCATAAAAAAAAGCTTGGCTGCTGATGCGGCCAAGCTTTTTTAAATGTGAAAGCTGAATCTTAAAAAACGAATTAATGTTTTTGATCAGCTAATAATACAAAATATGTATTCCTTATATATTCTATTTAGTAAGTGGCTTAGACAAGGAAACGATAGCGTGGTAAGAGTTTAAATTAAAAAATTGAAACAGGGGGAAAGAACATTTAATCAAGTGGCAAATCCTTATTCAATTCGTAGCATAGATCGATGAAATAAATAAATGCTGAAAACATAAATAATATGGAAATCATTTTCCCTTGCCAACCACTCCAGTCTCTTTTTTCCCCGGTCGGTTGATTGGTCTGTACTTTATCTATAAAGAAATGCCTTGTTTATAAAACTTGATTCCCCCCCTTAATATCCCCTTACACACTAATATAATAAATGCCTTTGCCAATTCATTATTTATATACCTATCAATTCCAGCTTTATGGTAAACTTTATTATAAGAAAATTACTTATATTAAATTATTGAGGTGTACCTATTGAACATTATTACTTTTGAACATCACTTAGGCCATAAGGCTATAAATCAAAATACCTTGCAGCAGCTATCGGGATCGCTAGAGGAAACACCTTTTGAGATTAAAAAAGGTTGTGCTTCAAATTTGCGAAAAACGATTGAGAGACTTATTCAATTGCAAGGCTGGTCTGGAAAAGTGAAAATTGATAGATCAAAAGAATTAACAATTACTTCAATGAAAAATAATACAGGGTTGTGTATCCAAACTGGAAATGTAGGACGCTTTTATGCTGACATTTTGAAACTGCAAACCCTTTATTTAAATGGAAAAATTGAAGCAGGAATTTATATTCTTCCAACAAAAAATTCTGCTAATATCATGGGAGATAACCTTGCCAATTTTGAGAGATTTATAGAAGAACTAGATTTATATAAAAAGATTATTACAGTACCGTTGTTTGTCATTGGTATTGAAAATTAAAGGGGGATGAAATTATGGTATTAGGTTGGCCATATCCAGTAAGAAGAGAATTAATTGATCGCTTAGTCAGAAATATAGCAGTAGATCAACATAAGCACCCAATTAACTTTCAAAATGAGAGAAAGTTCTTCCCGATACACACAGTTGAAATCGGTATGCCGAAATATAGGTTGCAAAACGGAAGAACTACAGATGCCCAAGAAGGTTTGCCGGAAGATTTTTTTGAAAAAGACGTTGAGTTAGAAGAAGCGCATAAAAAACAACATGAAATTTTAAAGAACCAACTTAAAGTAGGTGGAGTTGACCTTCTTGCATATTTTAAAGAACGGAACCAAGAAGAGCCACTTATTCTAGATAATAATGGTTTTGTTGTAAACGGAAATAGAAGGTTATGTACAATGCGAGAATTACATCAAAAAGATGTAGAAGACGGGAAAGCAAATCCAAGGTTTTCTCACATTGAAGTTATAATTCTTCCCCCTTGCTCTGAAGATGACATTCTCACTCTTGAAGGGAAGCTTCAAATTGTAGAAGATATTAAAGCTGATTATGTTTGGACAGCGGAAGCTTGTATGTACAGGTCTTTAAGGGATAAAAAACATTACACAACTGAACGGATAGCTTTTCTATATGATAAAAAGAAAGAAGATATAGAAGAGTTAATCTTACTGTTGACATATGTAGATCAGTATCTTGAATCACGTAACATCCCTAAGAAATATCAAAAAATTGTAAAAGAAAAGTTTGCATTTGAAGCAATAGTTAAAGGAAGAAAAAAAATAGGTGAAGATGTTGATAAGAAAGACATCTTCCAAACCGTTGCTTTCTCAGTAATTGAGCAACCTTTACCCGGTATAGGAAGATTACATAGTTTCATTCCAAAAATTGCTGATAACATTGACCAGATCATCGAACGTGCTAAGGAAGAATTTCCTACCGATTACATTGTAAGCCAGGAAGAAGAGGATTTTGCAGATGGTCTATTAGGCGGGAATGAAATACAAGAAGATTTAACTAATCTGGTTAGAATCTTAGATAAGATAGAGAATAGGGAAGATATAGTTAATATAGTAAAAGATGTAATTGAAGCTGAAGAAGATCGTCAGCAAAGATATACAGTTATACAAAAAATACAACGTGCTAATTCTCTACTACAAGATGCTGTAAATATCTTTGATAATGATACAGAAGTAGATGGTATATATTCTCAGTTGGAATCCATTGAATGTCACATTGCTGACCTGAAAGGAAAGCTGTTAAATGTTACACATTAAATATATAGACTACAAACATGCTGCTCAAATCACTTCTAATGATGAGCAGCATATCGGCTGGCACGAAATATGTAGAACCTGTAAAGAATTAGGACAAGACGTATCTTTAGTTAAAAATAACGAATTAATCATGCCTTGGTGGTCCTTTTTGTCACTCAGACCAACAATTAGACGGCTTCTTAAAAAACACAAAGTTAGGCTAATTGCCGATAAAGAAGCGACTAGACTATTAAAGTTATCTTTAAATAGGGAAGGGTCATATAATCGTGCTAAAGAAGGACAAAAAGAATACACAGAAGATGACGTTAAGCGAATACTTGCTAAACGTAGATTCCAGAGAACGTTAACACCACATCAACTTCGTAATGTTACGAAGTTAGCATCACTTCCATCTGGAGCAACTTTCTCGGTACCAGGTGCTGGAAAGACAACAGAAGCTTTAGCCTTATATTGTCTAAAAAAATCTAAGGACACAAAGTTATTAATTGTTTCTCCGAAAAATGCTTTCGCAGCTTGGGAAGAGACATTGAGTATTTGTTTGCCCGAAAGCCCTGGAGTTATAAGATTGACAGGTGGCGCTAGAAAAATTGGAGAGTTATTGCAGACTAATCCAGATATTATGGTGATTAACTATCAGATGCTTCCAAATGTTCTGACGGAAGTAGCCTCTTATTTAAGTATAGCTCCTTTCTTTATGTTCTTGGATGAAAGCCACCGAATTAAACGTGGAATAAATGGCGTCCATGGGCGAGCCGTACTCAGCCTATCGCATTTGCCAGAACAAAAGTTAATAATGTCGGGAACTCCACTACCAAATGGAACAGAGGATCTTGTTTCACAGTTTAACTTCCTGTACCCTGAAGTAAGAGTTGATAAAAGTACAGTTGTTAATCAAATAAGTCCGATTTATGTTCGAACGACAAAAGAGGAGCTAGATTTGCCTAAACCAAAATATCATGAAACTTTTGTTCCTATGAGTCCTGCTCAAAAGCGTCTATATGATTTAATGAGGGATGAAGAGCTTAGACAAATTGAATTACACAAAGCTCGAGATAGGAATAAGTTAAGGGCGATGGGAAAAAGTGTTCAAAAACTGCTACAAGTTGCTTCAAATCCTTCTTTGCTAGTGAGTAGTGATATTAGACATCATGAATTATTAAAAGATGTATTCTTAGAAGGGGATAGCCCTAAAATCAGTTATATATGTTCTCGGGCACGACAACTTGCTAAACAAGGAAGAAAGGTTATTATATGGTCTACTTTTGTTCAAAGTATTGAACAAGTAGCAAGTCGTTTGAGAGATTTAGGCGCAGATTACATTCACGGAGGAGTTGATTCTGGAAGTGAAGATGAGGACGATACAAGAGAAGCAAAAATAAAAAGGTTTCACGAAGATGAAAATTGTTTTGTGCTTGTAGCAAATCCAGCAGCAGCTGGTGAAGGAATAAGCTTACATACTGTTTGTCATGATGCTATTTATTTAGACAGGAGCTACAATGCAGCTCACTTTTTACAATCTGTAGACAGAATTCATAGATTGGGATTAAGCGATGATATAGAAACAAATGTTGAATTGGTAATATCTCCTGATAGTGTAGATCAATCGGTTAAACGCAGGCTTGCAGAGAAAATCAATAGGATGTCGGAAGTTTTAAATGACCCTTCACTAATGGTTGAAGCTGAATATGCTGATGAAGAGATTGAAAGTGCATTAAATGACCAAGATATTCAGGACTTCACGAATCATCTTAGAGGTGAAGCGTAGTGGCATTTTCGGTAGGTATCCTGTATTCAGTCCAAGAATTTCTGAAATTTGTAAAAAAGACGCCGATAAAGACATCAGATTTTATTTCGTTGTTTAACAGATTTGAAGCTACATCTTCTTCATCAGTATTGGAGATTGCTGAAAATTGCAACTGGATTAAAATAGACATAGACAGTAATGTAAAAGTCACGAGCAAAGGTGATGAAGTTGTTTCAGAGAATAACATGAGGGACGCTTTAAGAATCCAGTTAAAACACCTTATCGGAGATATTAAACCTTCTTGGTCTTACCTTATTGATCGAGGAAGAAAGGAAGCTTTTCAATACTTTCCTCTAGATGTGCAGCAATGCTTTAAAGAAGCAGAGCTCATCAATTCGTATGAAGCTGATGTAGTAAAATGGTGGGATAAGTTTGCTTCTGTTACAAGAGGTAAACAACAAGATACCCAGCTAGAAACAGGCCGTGAAGGCGAGAGGCTTTCCTTAGAATTTGAAAGAAACAGAACAGGTAAGGAGCCAATATGGCAATCAATTGATTCGAATTTAGCCGGTTATGACATTTTATCCGTAATAGATGAAAATAATGACACACCTCTAAGAATAGAGGTAAAAACATCTACTGTTAGATCAAACGAATTTACCTTTTACATTTCTAGAAATGAATGGAGCATTGCGGAAGCTTCTCCAAACTACATTTTTCACTTTTGGGTGCTAGGGATAGAACCAGACTTATATATTTTAGATAAAAATGATATAAAACCTAGTATACCTTTAAACCAGGGGAATGGTATTTGGGAAAATGCCAAAGTACAGATTGATATAGATACACTGGTAAGTAAAAACAAAAAGGTGGAGTAATTCACTATGAGAGGAGTTATCTTTATTAATAACTCCTCTTCACATACTTCTCTTTTGGAATTTCATTATAGTCATCCAACTTAATTTGTAGATTGCTGAAAATTGGGGGTATATTCTTATCTGTATGGCTAAGATTTAAGATACTATCTTCAATAATACTTTTAGCCTCTTCAACCGTAACATGTCCGAAAACATTATTTACAGAACCTTTGCTATAGAGGTTTAGGGTATTATTTAAGGAACTTAACAGGTTTATAGCTTCTTCTGGGCTAATGAATCTTACATCAGTTATAAGCCCATACTTTGAGAATGGAGCTTTGCTAATGATGTTTTCCAAGAAGTATTCCATTTCCTCTTTAATTTCAGTATTAGTAACTAAATAATAAGTAGCTTTTCCAATCTTATGCTTAACCTCTTTTTCCTCAGGAGTCATCTCTTCTTCAATGGCCAAAGCTGCTTTTATAGATAGTGAACTTCCTTCTTTAGTAAGTGATTTGATTAATGCTTTAGGAAACTTCAATACTCTTAATTTGTATATTGCTTCTTGAAGAAGGTTTTTAAGCTTATCTTGTTTCTGATAATAGTAATTAATTTCATCAATTTTGTCGCTAATAAGAGGCTTGGTAACCTGCTCAAAAATTTGTTTATAATCAGGGTTTGTATCTAAGCCAAGATACTTTCTGTTTAAGTTCAGCGCAGTAGCAAGTAGTATTCCTGTTCCTGCATATGGATCAAAAACAACATCCCCTTCATCTGAGGATAATTTAATAATTCTTGCCATCATCTCAGGTGGGAAAGGGCAAGCATGTTTGAATTTCTTATCACCAAAATCTTTTTTGGTACCCCAACTTCCTTGAGTTGGAATGAAAAATTCCCAAATGTTGTCTGGTGCTTTTCCTTGAGGGCTATAACGTTCTGGATAATCAACCCACCATTCTTTTAATTCATCTACAGTTTTAATTCTTTCGATATAGTATTTATATTTATTGGTTTTAGTAAACATATGAATGTATTCAAAGGTATTTCTCATTTGCCCTTTGCGAGACCAAGGTAAAGTCTTGCCTTTATTCCATATAATTACGTCTTTATGAATCCATCCGATTTTTTCTAAACGAGTAGCGATGTCATCGGGTAACCTTACTATTTTTCCATTACGTTTCAAAGTATCGCTGTTTATATAAAGTGTTGCTGTATCTTTAGATAGTTTGAAAATATGCTCAAATGTTCGTTCAATGTCATTCAGATAATCATCGTAAGATTGTTTAAAGCCAGTTTGCTCTACTTCCCCATATTGTTTCATATCCCAATAAGGCGGAGAAGTAACAATTAAGTCAATAAACGGCTCAACATTATCGGGTATATAATTAAAGAATTCAGTCGAATTACAAGTCAAGTATTTATTAAATTCTCTTAAATTGAGGAGTTGATTGTTAATATTTATCATGTTATCCTTCCTAACTGATTAATCTGTGCTTTTCATTATAACAATGCAGAGGAAAAAGATCCATCTTTTTTATTTGGATCTAATCATTTTACCCGGAGGGAATACTTGGGGAGAAAAGATTCATCAGCCGATCCTGAAAAAGGCCGGCGAAGCTTTAAAGCTTGGCGCGATGGTTGCCGCAATTTGCGGTGCAACTGCGGGACTGACGAATAGCGGATATCTGAATTCAAGAAAGCATACAAGCAATGACTTGGCATATATGAAAATGGTCTGTCCTCATTATAAAGGAGAACCATTTTATGAGATGGGACCCGCGGTATCTGATGGGAATCTGGTTACTGCATCAGGAGCGGCTCCTCTCGAATTCGCAAAGGAAGTACTGAAAAAATTAGACGTGTTTGCACCGGATACATTGGATTCATGGTATCAACTCAATAAGACCCACCAACCTGAATACTTCTTCAAGTTAATGAATTCAATCAATAAATAGCTCAAAGACCAAGAGTTTAGTCGATGTCGAAGGATGGTTTTTTCGGCGGAAAAGCTGGATTTCATGAGTGAAAAAAGTTTTTTATTCTTTATTTAATGTTCTGCTTGATATGGTATAATCTACCTCGTATAAAAAGCTTTGCTCACTCAAGGGAAGTCTTGCTCATCCCCTTCTGAAAGGGGGTGATAAAGATGACAGCATATGAAACAATCTCTTTAATGATTGCTTTTGGCATGCTGATTGCCGTGTTGTCTAAGAATAAAGAAAAATAGACCGTCCCTTGAGCCTGGAAAGTGATAGGGAGTGGTCTATTTTAGATCAATCTGAGCAAGTCCCTTTGAAGGGCCGGCTTTTTGTACAAGCCGAAGTGTTGGAGCACTTCGGTCTTTTTAGTATATGCAACATGCTTCCTGAGATTACATCTATATCATAAATAATTTTCTTTAATTTGTAAATGGCGATAGCAAATTGTTGTTTTAAAAAGAATCAATCGCCGGATTATGAATCGGCAAGTGATTTTCTATCCACAGAGCACCATATTCCTAGCGCCGTTTACAAACACTAAGTTCATCTTGGGCTCCTTCAGCCTAAGAAAAAACCACCCGTTATCACAGATTTTTCACAGGCTTCAGAAACCAGGCGGGAAGAAAACCGCTGATGCCAATGATCAAAAAACCAATGATCGACAACAGCACAATTGCGATGGGAGAGAGCGCTTGCTGAAGGCTGTAAGCTGTACAGGAAAACAGCACACCCAATCCTAAAGCGACGAGGAAGACTTTTTGATTCGTAAAAAACAACGTTTCAGATCTTTTGAATTTGATATAAATTAATGGAAGACCTGTATAGCCTCCTATGAAAAGTGTGAATAGCATCGCTAAAATAAACTGAGGTATTGCTGAAACATTGACTCCGAACATTTCTCCAAATGAAACTGACCAGCTGCTTAACATCACAAATCCTAAAAGATAGAAAATCGATAAGGTCAAATTTTTCATTTAAATCCCTCCAATTGAAAATATACACTATAATTATCAGAAGTAAAAGCGGATTATTTATCTTAGTATTTGAACTTTAAACGATTAATAACTAAAGTTAAAAAAACTATTGTTTTATTGAGAAAATAATAGTTGAATGGAGTTTAATGGGATTAAATGTTGCCAGAATATTTTTTTATAATGTCAACTTTATAATTAACTTATACATTTAAGGAGCTGTTTATTTTGAAACAATATAAAGGGGATGGCGCGGTATTTCTAGTAATCGGTTTTTGTTTAGGTCTTTTCCTTGGAGTCGTTTTTAATATTTTATCGTATGGTCTTTCCATAGGAATAATGCTTGGATCGTTAATTGATCTTTCTTTTTATATTAGATACAAAAAGTTAAATAATAAATAAGTCTAATGTGATCTTTTTATTAAATATCTTCTATGCCGCGTAACAGGCTTCTGACTTTTTAGTTGTCAGGATCAGAATACTATTAAGTATTCTATCTGGTTATTTTTTTGACAAGACATAAAAAGTTAACTAAATATAATTACATTCAGTGGATTAAAATGGATAATCCCACCTCTGAAACAGCGCAAGGCGGTCTTTAGCACAATCCAAAGCAGATTTATAGGAATTTCATATTGACTTTGGGTTGTTTCATTATATAATCTAATTGATAATGAAAATCATTTGAGAAAAGGGGATACAGCATATCATGAAACGTTTTAAATGGTTTGCGCTGTTCGCTGCGCTTTTCCTTATATTAGCCGCCTGTGGAAATCAAGAGAAAGAACAAGCTGCGGAGAAGAACGACAGCAAAGATTCCTATACTGTAAAGCACGCAATGGGAACAGCGACAATTGACGGCACTCCGAAAAAAGTCGTTGTGCTGACGAATGAAGCGACAGAAGCAGTGCTCGCCCTGGGTGTTAAACCTATCGGCGCCGTTCAATCCTGGCTGGGAGATCCATGGTATGATCATATTAAAGATAAAATGAAAGGCGTAGAGAACGTCGGAACGGAAGCTGCGCCGAATATTGAAAAAATCGCGAGCCTGAACCCTGACCTCATCATCGGCAACAAAATCCGCCAAGAAGAAGTATACGACAAGCTGAAAGCCATCGCGCCGACCGTATTTGCCGAGACATTGTCAGGGGAATGGAAAGACAACTTTAAGCTGACAGCCGAGGCGCTCAATAAAAAAGCAGAAGGCGAAAAAGTCATCGCTGACTTTGACAAGCGTGTTGAAGACATTCATGAAAAGCTCGGCGATAAAGTGAAGCAAAAAGTCTCTCTCGTCCGCTTTACAGATGCCGATACCCGCATCTATCACAAGGGATCGTTTGCCGGAACGGTTTTGGATCAGCTCGGTTTTGCAAGGCCTAAAGGCCAGGAAGCCAACGATCTCGGACAAATGGAAGTGACAAAGGAGCAAATTCCTGATATGGATGGAGACGTGCTTTTTTATTACACGTATGAGACAGGCGATGACAAAGCAAGCGCCATTGAGAAAGACTATATCAACGATCCGCTCTTTAAAAATTTAAGCGTCTCCAAAAAAGGAAACGTCCATAAAGTGAGCGATGCCGTCTGGAATACAGCCGGGGGCGTCCTTGCAGCGAATCTGATGCTTGATGATATCGAAAAATACTTTTTAAAATAATGAAAAAAAAGTCAAACGGATCAGCGCATTCGTTTGGCTTTTTTTGATGCTGCCTTAAGATTAACTCCCTTCTTACGATAAATATAGTATAAAATGACTAACGAGGTTTAAGTTTGATAGGAGGAAAGTCATGAATTTTTGCAAGGAATGTGGAAGGGAACGAACAAAAAATGCGCTGTATTGCAAGCATTGCGGCGCGCGGGCGGACGAGGAACGAGCTTCCGATCCGGCGGCGGGGTATCAGCGTGCGATGACACGAAAAAGAATCATCATCATGGCAGCAATCGCGGCCTGCTTGATTTTATTGTTTGCCGGCTATAAAACCGGTGAAGCACTCACTTCAAAGGAAAAACTGATTTCCGATTTTGAAGCTGCCCTCGATCAGAAAGATGCCAAGAAAGCAGCAAAACTGCTTCAATCATCAGACGTGGATCTGGCTGTCACGGAGAAAAACGTCAAGCCGCTCCTCGATTATTTGAAAGAACATCCGGATGAAGAAAAAGAGCTGATCTCATCCTTAAAGAGCGGTGCCGGCCATCCATTGATGACGATCGAAAAAAAGGGCAGACGTTTTTGGATCTATGACAACTATGTCTTGAACACGGCGCCTGTCTATTTAACGGTTAAGACAAACTATAAAGATACCGGCCTGTTTGTTAACGGTGAGAAGGTCATCACAACAGAAAAAGAAAACTTCGAGAAAAAAATCGGCCCGTTTGTTCCCGGTATTTACGAGGTGAAGGCAAAGCTGAAAAGCGGAATCGCCGACCTTGAAAAAGCGGAAAAGGTCACTGCCCTCCAAGGTGATGTGAAGGTTAATGCGGATCTTGACGGGCACATGGCAAAGCTCGTCTTTGGAGAAGGCTATGAAAACTTGAAAGGAACGCTCTGGATCAATGATCAGGAGATGAAGATCAACCCGTTCAAAGGAACTGAATTCGGACCCGTGCTGGCTGACGGTTCAATGACTGCTGCGGTTGAGGCGCAATTTCCGTGGGGGAAGCTGAAAAGCGAAAAAACGCCGATTGAAAGCGGGGAAATCGAAGTCAATCTTGCTTCAGACAAGGAATTTATGGATGAGATGATGACCACGGTCGTCAGTCATACAAAAGAAGCAGCAAAGGCCTTTGCAAGCGGCGATGTCAGCGGCATGACACTGGCCGCGACGTCTTATCAAACTAGCCTGAAAGAGGTCACGGACGGGCTGAAAAGCAGCAGCACCTACTATAAAGGCACCTACTTATCTACCGTATTTGATCTTGATTCGTTTCGGCTGTACAAAGAAGACGGGCAATGGAAAACAGAGGTCAAGGTGATTGAAAAGCATAAATCGGCTTATTATGACGACTACAGTGCCCCTGAACTGGAAGAAAACGATAACGGCTATACGTACACACTGGTCTATTCAGAAAGCAAGAAAAAGTGGTTCGTCGAAAAAAGCGATCCTGAAGCCGTTATCAATATCGAACATCAAAAAGAAATCAAAAATGACAATCCGAAGGAATACACATCGGCATGGGCTTCGGCAAAAGGAGCTGTGAACAATGCATCAGCAGATGAAGAGCTCACTGATCAAAAGGTTGCTTCCGCCATTGAAACGTATTTATACGGTCTTCAAGGCGCCATCAACACAAACAATTTCGGCCTTGTCCGCGATAGCTTGAAAGAAGGAAGTCCGCTGTACAACGATCAAAAGAAACTTGTCACTAAACTGTACAACAGCGGGACGCAGGAAGAAGTTGCAGATTTCAGCGTAAACAGCTGGAAGCAAAACGGGCGGGAGGCAACGATTAAGACAACGGAGAAAATCAATATCATTAAAGGCGGAAAAAAACAGTTAAAAACGTATCATTGGACATATCATGCCTCCATCGAGAACGGACAATTGCTCTTGACGTCAATAGAATAAAAAAAAGCCTTTTTCCTTTGAGGAAAAAGGCTTTTTACTTCACTAAAACAGCCGCCCTAATATAGAGCCTCCGATCCTTCCGAAATATTCAAGAAACAAATCTCCCATGATCCGCACAGACATAAATGTCAGCAAATAGACGATCAGCGTCGCGTAAATCGTATCAACAGCGCCTGCCGCTTTTTCGTGGTAGCTCAAGATGACAGCCGGCGGAATTAAAAAGGCGATACCGCAAAGGGCAAAGAAAAGAATGTATACAAACAAACCCGTTTGCATGAATGATAAGAGCAATGCGGCGAGCAGAAGTGCGACGAAAGGAACAAGCACCGTTCCAAACCGTCCGAGCACTTCCTTAAATGTCGCTTGCACACCTCGAATGCGCACACCTGCGTATGTAAAAACAAATAATAAGAAAATATAAATAGCAAAGGTAAAAGCGGGCTTGACGACGATATCAAAAAATGTCGGCATTGCGTAGGATCGGCCGAACAATCCGGAATAGTCCCCGAGAGAGTCAAAAAAGCCTTTGAGGCCGAAGTAAAACATCAGCGGCACTGTAAGCGCAAAGATCACCATTGTGATGATGCTGTTGAGGACGTGCTGTTCCCCCGCGTTTTTCATTTCGGTATACGGTCGTTTCAATACCTTTAAACAAAAGGAAAAATACATGGAAGACGCTTGTTTCGCCGCCTCCGTGTACCTCGCTGCCTGCGGCGTTTCAGCGGGAGCCTTGCTGTCAGCACTGCCGCCTGCCAAGCTTGCCCCGCACTGCTCACAAAATTTTCCGCCATCTGTTTGATGGCCGCACTTTGAACATGTCATAAAAATAAAATCTCCTTTGAAATAGTTATTTTATCCTATAAAAAATTATTATAAAGGAAAGTGCCGCAAGATGACATTGTTTTTTGAAAGTTTAAGCGGCCAACGTCGGAGGTAAAAATCGATTACCCGTATTTTTTTACTGAGAAAGGAGTGGTAAACCGTGTTTGCTTTTATCATCCATGTTTTTGTATCATTGTTCGCCGTCACAAATCCGATAGGCAATGTGCCGATCTTTTTGGCGCTCACAGAAGGCTATGAAGCAAAAGAACGCACCGCATTGGCGAGAAAGGCTGCAATTTTATCGTTTCTGATTCTGATCGCGTTTCTCATATTCGGAGAGTTCATCTTCAGGCTTTTTGACATCAACATCCATGCGTTGCGAGTTGCCGGGGGTATTTTCATTTTCGGAATTGCCTACAATCTGTTGAATGCGAAGCAGTCTCATGTTCAGTCGCTCCATCATGATGAACACCGCGAGAGCAAGGAAAAAGAGGATATCTCGGTGACGCCGCTCAGCATTCCGATCATTTCGGGGCCCGGAACGATTGCAACGGTGATGAGCCTTTCGGCCGGCAGCCGCAGCCTGGTTCATTTTGGCGGTATGATCATCGGCATCGCCGCCGTCCTCCTGCTGACGTTTGCGGCTTTTCATTATTCGACGCTGATCAGCAACAAATTGGGGCAGACGGAAATGAATGTGATCACCCGGCTGATGGGCTTGATTTTGGCGGTCGTGGCGGTCGGCATGATCGGCACGGGCTTAAAAGGGATGTTTCCGGTTTTGTCGGGATGATTGGAGAAAAAGCAAAAAAAGCTGCTTTATTCTTTGCAGCTTTTTTTCAATTTATGAAGGTTTCGGCACATGCTTGAAGATTTCTTCGCTTTCCAAAAACGCGATCAGATTGTCAAGCCACTCGCAGTAATCGATCCATTGTTTTGTTTCTGCCAGCAGCTCGTTGATTTTAGCTTCGGTTTCGGGTGAAAGGCCTTCTTCCTCAAGGGCTTCCAACAGCTCTTTTCTGATTTTCTTCCCGATCATCCTGTTCTTTTTGACGACTTTGCTCCAGTTGGCCGTAAACAATGAAATAAACGTTTGGTAATAATCTTGTTCGACATCGTACAAATCTTTGCGGACGCCTTTTTCAAAAACTTTTTCGGCTATATTTAAATCGAGCATTTCGCGGACGACCTGGCTCATTCTCGTTTTGCTCATGCCCGTTTCTTCTGACAGTTCATTTAAAGTCATCGGCTTTCTGTTCATATAGATAATCCCGAGCACGCGGCCGACAGTTGATGATATACCGTACGTATTCATGTTTTCCGCGATTTTTTCTATGAAATGTTCTTCCGCTTGTTTAATCGCCTTTAAAGCGTTTTCCTCCAAAGCACATCATCCCTTCGGGCAGCCAATTTTATTGTCAATATATCATAATTTTGCTAGCGGTTGAAAACACTAAAACGGCAGGAAAATAAAGAAATCGGCCGTAATTTTAAGAATAACCAGCAGATTGATGCCGTTAACATATATTTTTATGTCTTATATATATAATTTAAACACTTTGTAAACTTTTTATTTTACAAAGTGTATTTTATAATAAATGAGATGTTGAAATTTTTAAAAAACAGATGGAGGTGTGCGTTTTGCTGAAGCTAGAAAATGTATCGAAGGTTTATAAAGGCGGAAAAAAAGCGGTCAAGAACATTGATCTTGATATAGCAAAAGGTGAATTTATCGTCTTTATCGGACCGAGCGGCTGCGGGAAGACAACGACGATGAAAATGATCAACCGTTTAATTGAACCGACTTCAGGAAGCATTTACATCGACGGAGAAAACATAATGGATCAGGACCCGGTGGAGCTGCGCCGGAAAATCGGCTATGTCATTCAGCAAATCGGACTCTTTCCCCATATGACGATTCAGCAGAATATCACGCTTGTTCCAAGGCTTTTGAAATGGCCGGAAGAAAAACGGAAGAAGCGGGCGGAGGAACTGCTTCAGCTCGTTGATATGGGGCCGGAATATTTGAACCGCTATCCTCATGAACTAAGCGGCGGACAGCAGCAGAGAATCGGCGTGCTGCGGGCGCTTGCGGCAGAGCCGCCCCTCATTTTAATGGATGAACCGTTCGGAGCGCTGGACCCGATCACCCGTGATTCGCTTCAGGAAGAGTTCAAAAAGCTGCAGAAATCGCTGGACAAAACGATTGTCTTTGTGACCCACGATATGGATGAAGCGATCAAGCTTGCCGACAGAATTGTGATTCTTCGTGCCGGCGAGATTGTTCAAGTCGGAACGCCTGACGACATTTTGCGGAATCCGGCGGATGAATTCGTTGAGGAGTTCATCGGAAAAGAACGGCTTCTTCAGTCCCGTCCTGACATCGAGCATGTCGAACAAGTGATGAATCCGAATCCGGTCACGATTACGAGTGAAAAAAACCTGACTGAAGCGATTCAAGTGATGAGGGAGCGCCGCGTCGATTCACTGCTTGTTGTGGACGAACGCAATGTCTTAAAAGGATATATCGATGTTGAAATCATCGATCAATACCGGAAAAAAGCCGTCACGGTCGGAGAGGTTGTCAATGAGAATGTCTACTCCGTTCAAAAAGGCACGCTCATCAGAGATACCGTCCGAAAAATTTTGAAAAGAGGATTCAAATATGTTCCCGTTCTTGATGAAGAAGGGCGCCTTGTCGGAATTGTCACAAGGGCAAACCTTGTCGACATCGTGTACGACTCGATTTGGGGAGATGAAGAAACCCTTGTCCAACGTTAAATGTAGGGAGGTGCATCAATCATGAATCAGATCGTCCAATTTCTCCAGAACAACGGCGGGGAAATGCTTTATAAAACATGGGAGCACTTATATATATCCATTTTTGCGGTGCTGCTCGGCATCATTATCGCGGTTCCGCTCGGTGTCGTTTTAACGAGAATGAAAAAAGGGGCCGGCGTCGTGATTGGAATTGTTAATATCATTCAAACGCTGCCGAGTTTGGCGATTCTGGCGTTTTTTATTCCGCTCCTCGGAGTGGGAAAGATTCCGGCGATTGTCGCGCTGTTTTTCTATTCAGTCCTACCGATTCTGAGAAACACTTACACGGGCGTAAAAGGCGTCAATCAAAATTTGCTTGAATCAGGAAAGGGAATCGGTATGACTGCATGGGAACAAATCCGCCTGATCGAACTGCCGCTGTCGGTGCCGGTGATCATGGCAGGCATCCGGACTTCCACCGTTTACTTAATCGGCTGGGCGACGCTCGCGGCTTTTATCGGCGGCGGTGGACTCGGCGACTATATTTTTATCGGGCTCAACCTGTACCAGCCTGAGTACATTATCGCCGGAGCGGTGCCGGTTACGATACTGGCCATTGTGATCGACTATATGCTGTCGAAAACTGAAGACAAAGTCACGCCCCAAGGATTAAAAGGGATGAAGGAAGTATCATAAGGAGTTGGCTCTTATGCAAACAAAAAAATTGAGACGGCTCGGCGCCGTCATGCTGGTCTTCTCGCTTTTGATCAGCGGCTGTGCGCTGCCGGGTCTTGGCGGGGCTTCCGATAAAACGATCAAAATCGGGGCGCAAAACCTGACCGAATCCGAAATTCTTGCCAATATGATCTCGCTTTTGATCGAGCATGATACAGATCTCAATACGGTGCTTGTCAAAAACCTCGGCTCAAACTATGTGCAGCACCAGGCCATGCTCGGCGGAGACATCGACATTTCAGCGACGCGCTATTCGGGAACCGATCTGACAAGTACGCTAGGAAGGGAAGCGGAGAAAGACCCGGAAAAAGCGCTTCACATCGTACAGCAGGACTTTAAAAAGAAATTCAACTACAAATGGTTTGATTCTTACGGATTTGACAATACGTACGCTTTTACAGTCACGAAAGAACTCGCTGAAAAAGGGAACTATGAAACCATATCCGATCTGAAAAAAGACGCGGATAAACTGAAGCTTGGCGTTGACAATGCCTGGCTGAAACGAAAAGGCGACGGATATCCGGGATTTAAACAGGAATACGGATTTTCATTCGGCTCGACCTTTCCAATGCAGATCGGACTCGTTTATGACGCCGTCAAAAACGGCAAAATGGATATCGTTCTTGCCTATTCAACGGACGGCAGGATCAAAGCCTATGATTTAAAGCTGTTAAAAGACGATAAACGCTTTTTCCCGCCGTATGACTGTTCGCCGGTCGTGCCGGAAAAAGTGCTGAAGGAACATCCAGAGCTTAAAGAGACCATCAATAAACTGATCGGAAAAATCGATACCGAAACGATGCAGGAGCTCAATTACGAAGTTGATGGAAAACTGAAAGAGCCTTCTGTCGTCGCGGCCGAATTTTTAAAGAAGCACAATTATTTTGAGTAAAAGGAGGGGCTGACAAATGGAAGTGCTGCAGCAGCTTTGGACGTATTATGCGCAAAACGGGAGCTATGTGCTGGGGGAATTTTACCGACACTTTTTAATGTCGGCATACGGCGTATTATTCGCCGCCGTCGTCGGCATCCCTGTTGGTATTTTCATCGCCAGATACCGGAAGATCAGCAAATGGGTCTTTTCCATCACCAATGTCATTCAAACGATTCCGGCGCTTGCGATGCTCGCCGTCTTGATGCTAGTCATGGGACTCGGCGCCAACACGGTGATTCTATCATTGTTTTTGTATTCGCTTTTGCCGATTATTCGAAACACATATACGGGAATCGTAGGCATTGAGCACGCCTACCTTGAATCAGGGAAGGCGATGGGCATGACGAAATTTCAAGTGCTCCGGATGGTGGAGCTTCCGCTCGCTTTGTCGGTCATTATGGCAGGGCTCAGAACCGCGCTCGTCATCGCGATCGGCATCACGGCCATCGGCACGTTTGTCGGCGCTGGCGGCCTCGGGGACATCATTGTCAGGGGGTCAAACGCGACCAACGGAACAGCGATCATTCTGGCAGGCGCGATCCCGACGGCACTGATGGCGATCATCGCCGATCTGTTCATGGGATGGCTTGAACGTGCGCTGAGCCCCGTTAAGCATCATAAAGGCAAGACGCCGAATCCGGATGCCGCTTAAATGGCAGCCGAAAAAAGCCGAATTTCTGCTAAAGAGAAATTCGGCTTTTTATGATTGGCGTTTTTTTCGCTTCATTGACCAAAAAATGAAAGTACTGTTCGAGGTTGAGCAGGTCTTCGCGGGACAAGCAGTCCCATTTTCCGGGCTCAAACAGCCACAGATCTTCGACGCCATGCTTGGCCGCGATGTCCTGCATCGTGACATAGCCGCGCGGCTGTTCACGAATCTCGTCAGCCCTCATATAACCGGCAATATCCATGAGCTGCTCGTACGGCATTTTCAGAGCATCGGCCAATTTTCTGATCGTCGCGGGCTTTGGAACGCCGCGGTGGCCGTTTTCGATTCTGGAAATGGCAGCGGCGCTCACACCGGCATACATAGCAAGCTGATTAACAGACAGGCTTCTTTGTTCCCTCAGCTCTTTGAGTCGTTCGCCGAACATTGTCATCGCCATCTCCCCCGCAAATTCATGATATAAACAGTTTAATACAAATGTTGACTAAAGGAAATACTCAGACAGGAAAAATATTGACAAAAGTTAACATAAGGGATAAAATAACAGCAGGGTCGAAAACAGACGAAAATGATAAAAAGGGGGGCGTGCGCTGCGGAGAAGGTATTCAGTTTTTGTTTCGGCTGCTTGCTTCCTGCACGAGAAAGTCGAAATATTTGTCCAGGTTTTCGATGTCTTTCTTTGAGAGCACCTTCCACTTTTCGCTGTCAAACAGAGAAAGATCCTCTAAATCGTACTGTGAAACGATGTCGTAAATGGAATCGTAGCTGCTTCTTGCTTCCTGGACTGTAGATGCGCTGATATAGCCTGCGGATGCCATCAGTTCCTCATACGGGACTTTCAAAGCGTCCGCCAGTTTTCTGATCGTCGCCGGCTTCGGCACGCCGCGCTTTCCGTTTTCAATTCGCGAAATGCCGGCCGAACTGACGCCGGAATACATCGCCAGCTGATTGACGGTCAGTTTTTTCCGTTCCCTTAATTGTCGTAAATGGTATCCAAAGTTCGTCATGGCCAAAACCTCGCAATCTCTTATTATAAAATATTTTAGTACGAATATTGCCTATAGGAAACATATGGATGATAAAAGTATTGACAAAAGTTAACAAATCGTTTATGTTCAATATAGACAAAAAGAAACATAAGAGATTAGAAAGGGGAGTAATCATGGTAAAAAAGATTCATATCAAAAGAGATTTTGTTCTCCAGTATATGATTGAACACAATCTCTCCTTAAATCAGCTTGCCATTGAAATCGGCGTATCCCCGGCGACTCTGAGCAGAGTTTTAAATGGCGAAAGGAGGCCCGGACAGCTTGTGATCGGAAAGATGATTCAGTATTTCAACAAAAAATTTGAAGATCTCTTTTATTATAAAGATGTTGACAAATGTCAATAAACAAAGGAAAAAAGGAGGCTTTTCAAACGTGAAAAATACGGGAATTGTCCGGAGAATCGATGAGCTCGGCAGAGTCGTTCTCCCGGTCGAAATGCGCAGGGTGCTGAATATCAATGAAAAGGACCCGCTCGAAATATACACCGACGGAGAAAACATCATTTTGACAAAATACGCCGCCAACATGGCATGCTTGATGACCGGCGACATCACCACCAAAAATAAAACGTATGCGGGCGGCAAAATCGTACTCAGCCCAAGGGGAGCAGAAATGCTGCTGGAAGATATGATGGCGGCCTTGTCAGAAAAATGATTACATATTCCGCCTGATAGGGAGCATAGCCGCTCCTTTTTTTTGTATACCTTATTCAGGTGCTGGGAAAAAATAAAAAAAGCTGTTCGAAACGCTCGTGACATGCGCTTGCTTTTCATGTAAAATAAAACTATTGTCAGCCAGTTTGTCTGGAGGTGTAGGTTATGGCCGCATTTTTAACGGTCTTATTAGTGATTGTAAGTATCGTACTGATCGTTGTCGTTTTACTGCAATCCGGCAAAAGCGCCGGATTATCAGGCGCAATTTCCGGCGGAGCCGAGCAGCTTTTCGGAAAGCAGAAAGCAAGAGGACTTGATTTGATTCTCCACCGGATGACGGTCGTTTTAACCGTGCTTTTCTTTTTCTTAACGATTGCGCTTGCTTACTTTGTATAAGACAATGAAGCATGAGGTCTGATGTTCAAGTCAGGCCTTTTTCCTATTTGCAGGTCTTTGTATGAAGAGACCGGCCGATTGATAAAGTTTGTTTCAAGACTAAACGTGGAAGAATACATATGAAAAGGAGACAGTGAATCATGAAAATCGTCAAACCACAACCTTTCACATTTAAAGGCGGAAAAAAAGCAGTCCTGCTGCTGCACGGATTTACCGGCAACACGGCGGACGTGAGAATGCTCGGAAGATATTTGAATGAAAAAGGCTACACATGCCATGCGCCCCAATATAAAGGCCACGGCGTGCCTCCGGAAGAACTTCTTTCTACAGGGCCGGAAGACTGGTGGAAAGACGTCATGAACGGGTATGAATATTTGAAATCGGAAGGGTATGAACAAATCGCCGCTTGCGGTCTGTCTCTCGGAGGGGTTTTTTCATTGAAATTGGGTTACACTGTACCCATAAAGGGAATTGTTCCAATGTGCGCGCCGATGTATATCAAAAGCGAAGAGACGATGTACGAGGGTGTGCTTGAGTATGCACGCAATTATAAGAAATTTGAAGGCAAGACAGCGGAACAGATTGACGCTGAGATGGAAGAATTCAAAAAAACGCCGATGAACACGTTGAAAGCACTGCAGGATTTGATTGCCGATGTCAGAGAGCATGTGGACATGATCTATTCGCCTACATTTGTCGTGCAGGCGCGCCACGATCATATGATTAATACGGACAGCGCGAACATCATCTACAATGAAGTTGAAACGGATGATAAGCAGCTTAAATGGTATGAAGAATCCGGTCATGCCATCACATTGGATAAAGAACGCGAAGCACTGCACAAGGATGTGTATCAATTTTTAGAAACGCTGGATTGGCAGACATAAGGAGGTCTGGTTAGTGGAAAAAGAAGAATTTATGGATAAGCTTCTCTCCTTTATGAAAGAAGAAGCGTATAAACCTCTTACAGTTCAGGAACTGGAAGAGATGCTGGAAATCACCGATTCGGACGAATACAAAGAGCTTGTCAAAGCTCTTGTAACCCTAGAAGAAAAAGGGCTGGTCGTCAGAACGAGAAGCAACCGCTACGGTTTGCCCGAAAAAATGAATTTGATCAAAGGGAAGGTGTCGGCGCACGCGAAAGGCTTCGCGTTTGTTCTCCCCGAAGATTCCTCGCTTGACGATGTCTTCATTCCGCCGTCTGAGCTGAATACGGCAATGAACGGAGATACCGTGCTTGTCCGCCTGAGTACGGAGTCCGGAGGTACAAAAAAAGAAGGAGCCATCATCCGCATCATTGAGCGCAACGTTCAGAAGATTGTCGGCACGTATACAGAGACGAAAAACTTCGGCTTCGTCATTCCCGACGATAAAAAAATCACGAATGACATCTTTATTCCGAAGCACGCCAAAAACGGCGCCGTCGAGGGGCACAAAGTCGTCGTCCGCCTGACAAGCTATCCTGAAGGCCGGATGAGTGCGGAAGGGGAAGTTATCGAGATTCTCGGCCACAAAAACGACCCCGGCATCGATATCCTTTCCATCATTCATAAGCATGGCCTCCCGGGAGACTTTCCGGCTGAGGCGATGGAACAAGCCGGCAATACGCCTGATACAATCGATGAAAAAGATCTTGAAGGCAGACGGGATCTGCGCGATCAGACGATCGTCACGATCGACGGCGCAGATGCCAAAGACTTGGATGATGCCGTTACCGTCACAAAACTCAAAAACGGCCATTATAAACTCGGCGTCCACATTGCCGATGTCAGCCATTATGTCACAGAAGGGTCTCCGATTGACCAGGAAGCATATGAACGCGGCACGAGCGTCTATCTTGTCGACCGGGTGATTCCGATGATCCCGCACAGGCTGTCGAATGGAATCTGCTCTTTAAATCCGAAGGTTGACCGGCTGACTTTGTCGTGCGAAATGCTCATTAATCCTCAAGGGCAAGTCGTCGAACACGAAATTTTTCAAAGTGTCATTAAAACGACCGAGCGGATGACTTATTCTGACGTGAACAAGATTTTAGTCGATGACGATGAAGAGCTGAAGCGGAAATATGAGGCGCTTGTCCCGATGTTCAAAGACATGGAAGACTTGGCTGCGATTCTGCGCGGCAAGCGGATGGAACGCGGTGCCGTCGACTTTGACTTTAAGGAAGCGAAGGTACTCGTCGACGAAGAAGGAAAAGCGAAGGACGTCGTCTTGAGAGAACGGTCGACAGCAGAAAAGCTGATCGAAGAATTTATGCTTGTCGCCAATGAAACGGTCGCCGAGCACTTTCATTGGATGAATGTTCCGTTTATTTACCGGATTCACGAAGATCCGGATCAGGAAAAGCTCCAGAGATTTCTTGAGTTCGTTACGACATTCGGCTATGTCGTCAAAGGGACGGCCGGAAGCATCCATCCGAAAGCGCTGCAAAGCGTGCTTGAAGAAGTCAGGGATCGTCCTGAAGAAGCCGTAATTTCAACGGTTATGCTCAGATCGATGAAGCAGGCGAAATACGATCCGCAAAGCCTCGGACACTTCGGCTTGTCGACTGAATTCTACACCCATTTCACGTCACCGATTCGCCGCTACCCTGACTTGATCGTCCACAGGCTGATCAGGACGTATTTGATTCAGGGCAAGACAGACGAAGCGACAAGGGAGAAATGGGCCGAAAAACTGCCTGAGATCGCCGAGCATACGTCAAATATGGAACGCAATGCCGTAGATGCCGAGCGGGAAACGGATGATTTGAAAAAAACCGAATTTATGCTGGATAAGATCGGTGAAGAATTTGACGGTGTGATCAGTTCCGTTACGAACTTCGGCATGTTTGTCGAGCTGCCGAACACGATCGAAGGGCTTGTCCACGTCAGCTTTATGACGGACGATTTTTACCGTTATGATGAACAGCACTATGCCATGATCGGCGAGCGTACGGGCAACGTCTACCGGATCGGCGATGAGATTACGGTCCGCGTCGTTGACGTCAATAAAGACGAGCGGAACATCGATTTTGAAATCGTCGGCATGAAAGGCTCCCGCCGCCGGCAGAAACCGGAGCCAAAACAGAAAAAGGGTCCTAAAAAGGATGCTCCATCGGCTGACAAAGGGGAATGGTTCACCAAGCCGAAAAAGAAAAAAGTAAAGAAAAAACGCGGTTTTCAAAACGCGCCGAAACAAAAACGCAAGAAAAAGAAAAAATAGACGGCACACGTCAAAAAAAGGGCGGCGAAATTGTAAGGCGAACGTTCATTTGATAGAATAATACGTATTCGCCGCCCTTTTGAATGTGAGATTGAAGGCGGGAGGAGGTTGCCGTATGCCAAAGGGAGAAGGGAAGGTTGTTTCCCAAAATAAAAAAGCAAATCATGATTATTTTATAGAAGAAACATACGAAACAGGCATCGTGCTTCAAGGTACGGAAATCAAGTCCATTCGCGCCGGACGGGTGAATTTAAAGGACGCGTTCGCTAAAATTGAGCGCGGGGAAGTGTTCCTTCACAATATGCACATCAGCCCGTATGAGCAGGGGAACCGCTACAACCATGATCCGTTGCGGACGAGAAAGCTTTTGATGCACCGCAAGCAGATCAACAAATTGATCGGTTTGACGAAAGAGCAGGGATACTCGCTCGTACCGCTCAAGATTTATTTGAAGAACGGTTTTGCGAAAGTGCTGCTCGGACTCGGAAAAGGGAAGAAGAAATTCGACAAACGCGAGGACTTAAAGCGCAAAGACGCCAAACGCGAAATCGAAAGAGCATTCCGCGACAGGCAAAAAGGCTTGATCTAAAGCCGGAACCCATGTTATCCTATATGAACGTGATCACAGACATTACCATTTGGAATTGACGCGTGATCTTGTTATAATAGTGATGCAGCCAGTTATCCGACTTCCTTTTCATCCAAGGGGACGTTACGGATTCGACAGGGACGGATCGAGCTTGAGTTGCGAGCCGAGAGGCGATCTCGTAAAAACGCACCTAAATATAACTGGCAAATCTAACCAGAACTTAGCACTAGCTGCCTAATTAGCGCAGCGAGCTCTTGCCCGCATCGCCTATGTGCCGGTTAAGAGCCCATAACGAAGTAGGCTACGCTTGCGCTCCCGTCTGAGAGCGCAGGAAGAGACTTATCAGACTAGCTCTCCGAGGGCCTGCCCGCAGGCACGAAGATGAGCGAAACTAAATATGCAGGGCTACGCTCGTAGACGCTGAAGCAATCGACGTTTCTGGACGTGGGTTCGACTCCCACCGTCTCCACCATACATATGATGGTGGTTTTTTTGTTTTTTGGGGAGTTTTGATGTTTGTGCAAGAGCCTTTGAAAGGCTTAATGAACATGTATGGCGGGTCATCGGTCCTCATATTGCAGCGGAAAAAAAAAAAGCTTTCCTCGAGCGACAAAAAATCATCCTACACGCTGCCTGCGGGCATCTTTAAGATAAAAAGCCCACTCATGAAAGGAACGGCCGTTCGGCGGATTCAAGAGGCTTTAGCTGCCCTCTATTTCTATCCATACAAAGAGGCAAAGAATAACGACATAGAAATGGCTGCTGCGGGCCGAAAACGGCGAACGCGGTCAAACGGTTCCAGCTGATGTACGAGTTGTCTGCGGATGGTATTTACGGACCGAAAACGAAAGCAAAACTTGAATCACTACTGAAGTAATACAAAAAGGCCTCTAATAAGGGCCTTCTTATCTCCATCTCCAATTTATTTCATTATCATTTTCGTAAATCCCTGGAAGGGATATACCAACCTTTTTTTGCTTTTCATCAATAATAAACCAATTTTCATCATCTAACCATTCTTCACTATACTGTTCAATGGCAAAAGGGTCATCCTCGTTTACTACAGCCTTAAAGAAATCTTTGAACTTTTCCATGTTTTCATTAGGAATGATTGTTCCATACATCCAGACACCTTCAACAGTAGCGCCTTTTATTTCACCCAAGCATTCATTTTTATAATATAGAAGCATATTTATCACTCCTTCGGATGTACTTTGATAAATTGTTTTGGAACTTCACCTTTTACAAAGTATTCAGTGTCTCTTTGAGTCCATTTTAAAGCTTTGTTTTTCCAGTATTCAGACTGTCGAGTATCATTTTTGATTAACCTTTCGATTTGTTTAGGAGATAAAATTACAATATCCTTCACTTCACCAGACCTGATGGCTTTACGGAGAGCAGATATGTCGAGTTCTATTGTATTTTCACCGTATCCCTTTGCAACTTTTTGATTTATTGTAAAACTTGTATATGGGCTGTTGGATTTCCCGCCTTTTCTATATCCTCCAAGGACGTGCTCTGTTACAGTAACCTGACGACCTTGGTACATACCAGTTTTGTTGGCAGGTACAAGATTACCGGTTTCAGGGGAAATATGAGACTTGCCTATGCCGTTTGGTCTTTTAGGCTCATAAGGAAAGTCTTCACCTCTGTAAAGATTAGTGGCCCTACCGTTATGTGAGTTTACACTCAGCACTTTTCCGGCTTTCTGCATACCGAAAGGTGCTATCATTGCGATTGCACGATTTAGGCTATCCTGTCGCTGTTCATCCGAAATCTTATTTCCGAGCATATCCCGTCCGGTGATGGTTTCGCTGAAGCCATTAGCCGCGGCCAGTCCATATAGGCCTTTTTCAGAGTTTTTCAGAGCGTGGAAGGTTTTCGGGGTTTTGTAAGCAGCCAGAGCTTTGTCTACAGTTGTGACTGCTTTTTCGGCCTTGTACATGCTGTATACACCTTTGATCCCTTTTGCACCTTTGCCTAACCAGCCGACAACCGGGATATAGCCGGCCGCACCCATCGCTCCGGCGGCGACTCGCTGGCCATCCGTTAATTTCTCGCCTGTGATCGGGTCAATCCCTTCAGCAGCTCTTTTATAATCATAGTACCCGCTGATTTCTCCTAAAAATGTTCCACCAGCATCAAGCGTTTTTAAATACCAAGGCTTGTTTGCTTCTTCTTCTTGTTTTTCCTGCAGTTGCCGGGCTTCGGCTTGTTCGCTTTTGGAGTCGATGTAATTAGTGGCCTGTTTTTCAACTTCCATCGTATTCTTGTAGATTTCACTGGAATGAAACGACTTCAAACTAAAATGCATCGGAGCCGCACTTTTTCCATGGCTTGTTGCTTCCATTAGACCGGAATACTTAGCGAGCACTGTATTGTCAAGAGCTTCTAAATTTGAGTATTCGGTTTTTAACGATTCGTCAAGCTTGTTGACAGCATCGATCGTGTTCTGGCGAGTTTCTTGTGCCTTGCCCATTTTATCAATATAGTCATCTAGCGTCCAATTATCCAAGTCAACAATATCGCTTACGCTGGCGATGATCTTATCCATTTCCAGCTTGAGCCCTGAGACGATTTCCGTTGCTTTCAAATCCGCATTTTTCAGCTCATGATCCAGAAAGGAGACTTCCACATATGAATTGGACAGCTTTTGATCTTTAATATCGCCGGAAACCCCTTTAAAAAAAGCGATCTGTGCATCGACAAGCTTGAGCCAACTATCAACGATCTCGGCCTGTCCTCTAAAGAAGTCTTTGATGTTGTCCGCGCCTTTTCCCTCAAAGTCATCACCTAAATCAGCAACGCCCAGAAACGCTTTTTTCAGTGTTTGCAGTTGTTCTTCAAAGGCTTCATATTCTTTCTTACGTTTGTTCGCTGCTTCAATTAAAGAACTCGCTTCAAAGACTTTCATACGTCAAACCCTTTCAAAAGACTTATTCAGAAAAAAGTTTACCACTTTATAGAAAAGAATGGACAATAAATCCTGTGGTTCACTGAAAATGAATCATAATGAAGAGGAAGGAAGAAGGGTGGAGAAAATTAGGCTAAATCGTTCCAATGGTGCGTCAAATACTTGCAACCACTCAGGATCATAATTTTCAAATTCTATAAACTCGAGATTAAAGAACTGTTTTAAAACTTTTTTGACTTTCATCAATCTATTTTATTTTGAATGGTTTCTTGCCGATTGGTCATTAGTTATTATCAAGAAAATCAACTGCTATTCTGTCAACTAATAACTCTACGGGTTTACCTGCCAGATATTTATAATCATTAAAATATCCATTGTCATCATAAATTTTTATTCCTGCATCAATATAATCTTCATGTAGTATTCCGCGTATATAATATCTATAACTATCATCAATTCGTGCTAATTCTTTGATTTCCTTATCTAACTCAAGAAGGTCTGACTGATCTAAAATTGTGAAGCTAATAAAAACAGGATACTCTCTCCCTTCTTCAATGACATAGGGGCAAATAGTTGAAAATCCAGTGAATTCAAATCCGTTTATTTCAAGTGTAACCTCTTCCTCTATATGTGGGTGTAATTTTTTTAGTATTGCATTATTCATTACTATCAACCGCCTTTTATTTATCGACTGGATTCATTATAGGGACATTCTTATTATTAATGGTTTTCTAAAAATAGCATTCTCCTCTGATACATTTGGTTACAATCACTAAAGAATAAAGCTTCCTTTTACGAAATGAAAATGGATATACAAAAAAGAGAAATCCATCTTCTTAAGATTGCAATTTCAATTTTTTGGCCTGCCCATATGTAGTCACAAGCTCTCTGAAAGAATGAAGTTCATTTTCAAATGTGAAAAAGCGTTTCGGTATCAAAATCATCTGGCTGCTTGACGTTTTCATGAGGATGAGGCGTTTATATTCTGTTACTGCTGTCACTTCATACCATTGAAACAACGTATCGAAATTCTTAAATTGAATCTGAATTCCTTGTGGATTGATAGTGTAAGTTCTTTTACGTTTTAGCCGTTCATTTTTCCGATAGACAATTTGCATCCGGATATAAAAAAAACCAATTAAAAGTGAGGTTAATATTATTGAAAGTACAATCATGAGAAGTCCATTCAACAACAATTCGAGTGTTTCACTATGATAAACGGTAATCGGCATCTTCCCATCGACGGAAAACACCCAGACCAACAATAGAAAAATAAGAATAAAATAAAGGAATGCGTATTTTTTAAGCCAATAAAAAAAGAAGTATCTCATATCCTGTAATGTATATTCTCCCTCAAGAAAGACACTGTGTTGGATCATAAGTTTACTGCACCTCAAACCTGTTTTCCTTTAATTTTAGCATAAAGTTTCATTTATTTTCAGAAATTGGTTTTTCTTTGGAATCGGTATAGCAGAGGCACCGTGTAATCGACTTAGGGATCGCTAAAAAAGGATCAGAGGGTATTATGTCGAACTTTGATTGTATATACATTCGAAGGAGCTGACCAAAAGGAGGTCTACCATGCTCATCATTGAATCGCTAATAGGATACGTTTGTTTCTTTACTGTTAATGCCATTTATGATACATACATCAAAAAAGCCAAGACTCCGTTTGGACACTTGGCTTTGATTTCGCTTGTTCAGACTGCGATTGCTTTAAGTCTTTTCTTTATTTTCTCCTGATTATAAGAGGTTGCCGCTTTCCTCAGCGGCACTCAGCTTTTCGATCATTCCTCCGGATTCAGCTCGCTTGTCAAGTCGCCGCCCGTTCCTTAAAAAATCCAAAACATGATGATTTATAATATCTCCGCTTTTCCGTCTTCGGGGAAGCTGTAATGCTCCGCTGATTCAACTTAAACTCTTTTTCTTTCCGCGATTAAGAATCACCTCTAGGCAACGTACGGATGTCTATAAAACAACCCTATTTTCTTTTAGAAAAATGAAATTAGTTCATAAGAATCAATTTTAGATTATTAAAAAGAAATGATAAAAGACACTTAATATGCTTAAAAAATTATGGTAAGTTTTTGAAGGCGCTAAATGTAAAAGTTTGTATGATCAACGCTTATGCAAAACGGTTATTAAATATGAACTACAGGAGGGGATGCGGAGAAAGAAGAGCAAAGCGCCGGCAGATAAATCACCGGTCAGGTTATTGCGGTTGGCCAAGATTCTGAACGCGTTCTTCCGGAAGAGGGCTAGGCCCGGCTTCGCGAAGGAATAGAGCTATGAAAGAAGCTGCTTCAAGATTAGAAATCGCCCCAAAGCCGGATCGCACTTTTCAAAGACAGGGGCTTCTGCCGGAAAAATCGGCAACTCGCCTGATTTTATAGATAAAAGGAGGATGTTGGTTATGAAAATGAAGTGCGGTGCATGTTTATTGGTTCTTGTGCTATTCATGAGCTGTATACCTGGGAAATCTGTACTTGCTGCCAGCACAACCATTGCAAAACATGTAGGGAATTCTAACCCGCTTATAGACCATCATTTAGGGGCGGATCCCTTTGCGCTGACCTATAACGGAAGAGTCTACATCTATATGTCCAGTGACGATTATGAATATAACAGCAACGGAACGATTAAGGATAATTCATTTGCCAATTTGAACAAAGTGTTCGTCATCTCTTCAGCGGATATGGTGAACTGGACAGATCACGGAGCCATTCCGGTGGCAGGTGCCAACGGGGCTAATGGCGGCCGGGGGATTGCGAAATGGGCAGGCGCGTCCTGGGCCCCGTCAGTCGCAGTTAAAAAGATAAATGGTAAGGATAAATTCTTCCTTTACTTTGCAAACGGCGGCGGAGGTATCGGGGTCCTCACCGCAGACAGCCCGACCGGGCCGTGGACAGATCCGATCGGAAAAGCGTTGGTTACAACAAGTACACCGGGAATGTCAGGCGTTGTTTGGCTATTTGATCCGGCAGTGTTCGTAGATGACGACGGCACCGGTTATCTGTATGCCGGCGGAGGCATCCCTGGAGGTTCAAATCCAACGCAGGAGCAATGGGCAAATCCTAAAACAGCACGAGTCATAAAATTGGGGACCGATATGACCAGCGTTGTTGGAAGCGCGTCTGTGATTGATGCGCCTTTCATGTTTGAAGACTCGGGAATTCATAAACATAACGGAAAATATTACTATTCCTATTGCATCAATTTCAGCGGTGCGCACCCGGCCAATATACCACCGGGTGAAATCGGCTACATGACCAGCTCAAGTCCCATGGGGCCCTTTACGTATAGAGGGCATTTCCTGAAAAATCCGGGTGCATTCTTCGGGGCTGGCGGAAACAACCATCATGCTGTTTTCAATTTTAAAAACGAGTGGTATGTGGTGTACCATGCTCAAACTGTCAGTTTCGCTTTGTTCGGAGCCGGCAAAGGATACCGTTCTCCCCATATCAATAAGCTGGTCCATCTTGCAGACGGGTCCATTCAAGAGGTGGCGGCAAATTATAGGGGAGTGTCTCAGCTTGCCAATTTGAATCCGTATAACCGGGTAGAAGCTGAAACGTTTGCCTGGAATGGACGCATTTTGACGGAGAAATCCTCAGCACGCGGCGGACCGGAAAATAATCAAAACGTCACAAGCATTCATAACGGAGACTGGATTGCTGTAGGAAATGCTGACTTCGGCACGCGCGGAGCGAGGACATTTAAAGCCAATGTCGCTTCCACTGCAGGCGGTAAAATTGAAGTCCGTCTCGACAGTGTAACAGGTAAGCTTGTGGGAACTCTGAATGTACCTTCCACAGGCGGAGCGCAGACTTGGAGAGAAATAGAAACCACTGTGAGCGGCGCAACCGGTGTTCACAACGTCTATTTTGTATTTACCGGAAACAGTTCAGGCAACTTGTTTAATGTTGATTACTGGCAGTTTACACAAAATGAGCACCGGTAACAGCAAAAAGGTGGTCTCAGAGGGGTTTTCATATACCACAACAATGAGAGGATGAAAGCATGTGAAAAAAATAATTTGTGTATTGTTGGCATATGTAACGATGTTGTCGCTCATGTTAACCGGGCCTGCCGCTTCTGAAGTTTCAGCAGCCAGTGACGCAACAGTTCGTCTATCTGCAGAAAAACAAGTGATTCGCGGTTTTGGAGGGATGAATCACCCGGCTTGGATCGGGGATCTTACAGCAGCTCAAAGAGAAACCGCCTTTGGCAATGGACAGAATCAGTTAGGCTTTTCAATTTTAAGAATTCATGTTGATGAAAATAGAAACAATTGGTACAGAGAAGTGGAGACGGCAAAGAGTGCGATCAAACACGGAGCAATCGTTTTTGCTTCTCCCTGGAATCCGCCAAGCGATATGGTTGAGACTTTCAATCGGAATGGAGACACATCAGCTAAACGGCTGAGATACGATAAGTACGCCGCATACGCGAAGCATCTTAACGACTTTGTTACCTTCATGAAAAATAATGGCGTGAATCTGTATGCGATTTCCGTCCAAAACGAGCCTGATTACGCACACGACTGGACGTGGTGGACACCGCAAGAAATACTTCGCTTTATGAAAGAGAACGCCGGCTCGATTAATGCCCGTGTCATCGCGCCTGAGTCGTTTCAATACTTAAAAAATATATCGGATCCGATTTTGAATGATCCGAAGGCGCTTGCCAATATGGATATTCTTGGCGCTCATCTTTATGGTACACAGCTTAACAATTTCGCTTATCCACTGTTCAAACAAAAAGGAGCAGGAAAAGATCTTTGGATGACGGAAGTATATTATCCGAACAGTGACAATCATTCTGCGGACCGCTGGCCTGAGGCATTGGATGTTTCGCACCATATTCACAATTCGATGGTAGAGGGAGATTTTCAGGCTTATGTATGGTGGTACATCCGCAGATCATACGGTCCTATGAAAGAAGACGGTACGATCAGCAAGCGCGGTTACAATATGGCTCATTTCTCGAAGTTTGTCCGTCCCGGTTATGTCAGGGTTGATGCGACAAAGAGCCCCGCTTCAAACGTTTACGTATCTGCCTATAAAGGTGACAACAAAGTCGTTATAGTTGCCATTAATAAAAACAACTCAGGGGTTAACCAAAACTTCGTTCTGCAGAATGGATCTGTTTCTCAAGTATCCAGATGGATCACGAGCAGCAGCAGCAACCTTCAACCTGGAACGAATCTCAATGTAACAGACAATCATTTTTGGGCGCATCTTCCGGCTCAGAGTGTGACAACATTTGTCGCTAACCTCCGCTAATATTAACGACGCCGCGCATGAAGCGGAGTTACAAGCCGCACAGTTCCGATATGCCGGGCTTAGCGGCCATTTAGTGAAAAGGCATACGAAAAATATTTAGTTCTCGCAATCCAGGGTGTATCTGTTAATGAGACAAAGAGGGTGCCGCCGCCGGCACCCTTTCTGTCGTTTTCGGTTTATTCCTTCGGAAACTTCACCTCCGGATATGACGGATTCGGCTTGCTGATCAAGCCGCCGCCGGTTTCTTTTAAATGCTTGTTGAAAAAATCCAAAACGTACCGGTTCACGATATCCGCGCTTCGTTCGCCGTCGATGTCGCCCGTCATGCCGAGCTGCTTCAAAAGTTTTGAATAAAGCTGCAAGTCGGTGAAGTTGTAATGCTCCGTTCCTTCAATATACACCATTGACGCTTGATCAATGATTTTGTATTCCTTTTTTCGTTCCTCAATCATCTTGTTGAATTCTTCTTTCGTTAAACCCGAATTTTTGATTTCTTCATCAGAAATTTTTCCGCTGAGCGCCTTGTCTTTAATGTTCATAAAGCTGCTCGATTCCATGAATAGAAACGGCTTTGAAATCGCCTGCTTGCCGTTGACATTGTACAGTGAACCGTCCATGTTGATTCCGGCTTTAATTTTGGGATTTGAATATGCGGCGTTAAACGCCGTGGCGCCGCCGAATGAGTGACCCATCATCCCGATGTTGTCCATATCGAGTTTTCCCTTAAAGGCATCGCGATTCAGCTGATCCAACTGGTTGATGACAAAGTCGGCGTCCTGCGTCCAAATGTTCCCGAGCTTGCTGCTGTTTTCGGAAACTCCATTCATATATCGCTCGGTTGTTAAGCCTGTCATCCGTCCGTCTGGAAAAGCCGTTGCCATCGTACTGTACGTATGATCGATCGCCACTGCGACAAATCCATGGCTTGCCAGATGTTCGGCTTGGGAAGCGTGCAGCAGCCGGCTTGTTCCGAAGCCGTGGCTGATTACGACGACTGGATATCGGGCTTCAGCTGATGAGATCGCAACGTTTTCGTATGAGTTTGTTTTGATGTAGCGCCAATAGTCCAAAGCAAACGGGGGAAGACCGAATCCATCTGCGAACTTCTCGATATATTCGTGAAATGTGCTTGCGTCTTCGGGAAAGAGAGGTGCCCGTTTCTGTCCATGCAAACCTTGGGCAGGGTACCATACTTGGATCATCAGTTCTCTTTTATCGTGCGGATTTTTTGTCAGCGTTTCTTCTCTGTCGCGGTCGGTCAAATGAAACGTCTTCGTCCCGACAGAATAAGCGCCGTCAGGCTTAGGCAAATCGAAGACGGGCAGGTATACAGACAGGAAGACGGAGATTGCCAGCATGGCGAATGTTAGAACATACAAGCCATATTTCAGCGGCTTCCACATCTTGATTTGAAGCCTTTTACCGAAGATCAAGATAAAGGCGAGGGCGGCGGAGATCAGATAGATCAAAACCATTTGCCATCTGTATCCCTCAAAAAAAAGCTGTCCCGCCAACACGCCAATACTCGCAAATCCGGCTGCCGCCGCAAGCTTTCTCGGCATTTTTTGCTGAAACAGCATGACAAAAGACAGGAGTGTTAATAATATTTCGAAAGTTCTCATGATTTTCTCCCTTATGTAAGATGTTGGTGGTCTTATACATAACGAATGTGTGGTTTGATTGGTTGCAAAAATATTCCTTGTGCTACATTAAAAAAACCGCCGGGTTACCCAGCGGTTGCAGCTTATGATGTTGTGGGTCGCTATCAGCTAGTTTTCCTTTATCTGTTTCACGTGAGCGACAATTCTGTCTCTCTCTGTTTCCTCCAATGTGTAAATCTTCGGAGAAAGAGGCACGTCAAACCCGTCGTGAGAGTGAAAAAAGTCAAAGAGCAGCGTCCCGGCAGGCTTTTCTTGCTGATCGGAGATGACAGCCCAAAACACCCGTGAGCGGCAGTCGTCAGCTCCCCATTTTTCCATGGACTGTCTAAAGTTTAAGCCTTTTCCGATGAAAAAATCACCTTTTCCCGCATCTTGAATCGTTGTAAAGCCGGACTGTTCGAGACTTTCAAATACAGGAGGCAGCAGGTGGTCCAAGTAGACGCCGTAAGTCGCGTCTTCCAATTCGGGAAACACCTTTAAAAGCGCTTCGCGATGATCTTCAAGCGTTTGTTTCCAATTGGCGGCGACATAGCTTTGCACCTGTTCGCCGATTTCTTTGATCGACATGTCGGGTCTAAAACGTACCTTATACAAGAACGAAAACCTCCTTTTGATTACTTGAAATCCATTATATAACATTCTCCTGCACAGTGGATTCTCAATATAAGAGCGAACCGGACCTCTGCCGTGGATAAAGGATTTTATCAATGGTAAAAAACGAAACGGCAATCATGATTTCCGCCGAAGAGGTCAGCAGAACGTCGTCCAGCAATTCGTCCGCTGTAAAAATCGCGGCCCATAAACATCCGATCGTGAGCATTTCGGCTGCAAAAAACGTGATCCGCCGATTGATGCCCAGCAGCTTCATACTGTGGATGAGCAGCTTTTCAGCCGGTTCCAGGACAAAGGTCAGTGCGGTATAACAAAGCGTAAACAAAAGCAGGGACCCGACAGTTTGGTAAAATGCGCCCGGCAGATGAAACAGGATCGAAATGCCGAGAAAGTGGGCGAAAAAAACGAACATTACCGATAAGCAGCAAATAACGAAATGTTTCATGATACAACTCCTTTTAAATATGTACACAGCAGCCGAAGGCCTGCAGGATATGTCTCCTGCAAGCCTGGCTGGTTATTTCTTATCAAATTTCACGACCGGATGCTTTTCTTTAGAGAGCATGTTTGTAAACTCTCTGCCGACGTCGAGGTGCTGGCGGACAAGCTCTTCCGGAACGAGCGCGAGCCATTGGTTTAACGAAACGTCAGCATAGTGGTCGTCTTTGAAGATTTCGAGGAAGCGAAGCGGTTCGTCTCCTGTATTTTGGACGTAGTGTCCCATTGCAAACGGCACATAGCCGACATCTCCGGCCTGGTAGTTAAATGTTCTGGCATGCCCGTCGGACGCGAAAACGGTCATTTTCGCTTGTCCGGAAATATAATACTGCCATTCGTCTGTATTCGGATGCCAGTGCAGCTCCCGGATGCCTCCAGGTTCGACTTCCACCAGCGCAGAAGCGATTGTTTTCGACGCTTTGAAATTCGTGGAATCGGCAATCCATACTTTACCGCCGCTAGATACGATCGGTTCCTGTTCAAGCAAATTGTAGCTGAAAGATTGAGGCACCGTTCCGTTCGGGCTTTCGACTTTGTCTTTCTCAAGACATCCAGGGATCACTTCTTGGAAAATATACTTTTCTTTATCTGGAAGAGATGCTACGACGTCTTTTGAAATGCCGAAGTTTGCGGCAATTACCTCATCAGGCGTATGGGCCAGCCAATCTGTCACCTGGAAGGTGCTGTTTTCAGAGAAAGAGCCGTCATCGAAGACGAGCAGGAATTCGCAGCCGTCTTCAAGCGCTTGGATTGAATGCGGCAGACCTGACGGGAAGTACCAGAGATCTCCTTCTTTCACATCTTCAATAAAATTTCTGCCGTCTTGGTCAACAGACGTAATCCGTGCTTTTCCGTACAGCATATATGCCCATTCGGCTTCCTTATGCCAGTGAAGTTCCCTGATGGCTCCAGGTTTCAGCCTCATGTTGACAGAGGCAAGCTTGTCTGAAATCGGCAGCTCGCGAACGGTGACTTCCCGTGCATATCCGCCTTTTTCGAGTCGGTTATGGACATCGGAAAATGAAAATTTCATGTTTGACACCGTTCCGTGGTCGGTTTCCGGCGGCGCAAGCATGTCCGGATTTTGGCGATCGCGCTCAACGTTATGCGGAATTTTCGTTTCCGCTCCTTTTTCTCCTCTGATCGGCTGTGGAATTGATTTGTTTTTTTCCATGTGATATCCCCTCTTTCTCAAAATGTAAAGGAGAGCTGAAAGGCCTTTCGTTTTCCCCTTCTGTCATGTTAAGTGAAAAAAGTGAGGCCGATGTCAATCATCGGAGTCACTTTTTTCTTTGATCAATTCGATCAGTTCATCGATTTTCTTTTCAAAACGCGTCAGCAGGTAAATTGCCAATACAGCCGGAAAGCCGACATTGCCGATTTGTTTCGCTGCTTCCTCAATGAATGCACTGTCCATTCTTACCACCTCCTATGTTAAGAAGTGAAGAAAGTCTGAAAAATGTAAGCAAAGAACTATTTTCTCTGAATGGGAACTTATGTTTGCATGTTAATAAGAAGAGATGAGTTTACTTTTTTTACATTTCTTTCATCTAAATAAATAGGAGGCGGTTTTTATGATTGACCAAACATTACTGCGTGCGAAAATCAAGGAAATCACAGGGCATCCGCTTGTGAAGCATTTTTTGAGCAACCCCCGGTATGAGCGGCTTTTCAACCACGTTTTGGAACATCCGGATTCTGAAGAGGCAGAGTGTCTCGATCGCGAATTTAAGCGGTTTTACAAAAACATCCGCATGATCAAATACATCAACTCGATGATCCGGATTTTCTCCGTCGACTTTGATAAAAGAGTCCGGAAAAATCGAGAGCGTTTTCCATTGATGATCGACGACAGTCCGACTTTGCCCGAGCCGCCCCGAGGGGACCTGTTAGACGATGTCTTGGAACAGGAAGAGGATTTAAGTGAACATCTGCAAGACCCGATGCTTTATGAAGCGTTTTTGCAATTGACGGACAAGCAGAAAAAAGTGCTTGCGCAAATTTACATTCACGGGGTATCCATGCAGGAAATGGCTGACTCTTTGGGAGAATCAAGGCAAAATATTTCAAGAATTCATAAAAGGGCACTCGAAAAGATAAGAGAGCTGCTGAATTCTAAAGCAGAGGGGAATGATAACAGTGAGTCTGCACGACGAAAAAGAGATTGAGAAATTGCTGGAAAATTTCACGCCGATGATCAAAAGCAAATTAAACAACACATCCTATCAAGAGAGGGAGGATCTTGAACAGGAGCTGAAGATGAAAATTTGCGAAAAAGCGGAGATGCTTTTATGTCAAGAAGTTCCTGGGTTTTGGGAGTTTATAACAGAATTGCTGAAAGTCCTTTAACCTGAGTTGTTTTGCTTGCGTAAAACGGCCGGAAGTGTTAAAATTTCTAGCATTTGATTAAGGGAATGTTCAAGCAGCTTCATTGAAATCATGGTGATGATTTGTTTTAATATGAACAAAGGTTTGATAAAATAAATGGATGGATATTCCATTTTTCTCCTATAAAAACATGCATCAGATAGGTGGTAAGATATCATGAAAAATCAATACCGAGTATTGTTGTATTATAAATATGTTCATATCGACAACCCCGAGCAATTTGCCGAAGATCACCTCAAGTTCTGCAAAGATTTGGGCCTGAAAGGGCGCATCCTTGTGGCGGGTGAAGGAATAAACGGAACCGTGTCAGGAACTGTAGAGCAGACAGACCGCTATATGAGTGAAATGAAAAACGATCCCCGCTTTGAAGATATGGTGTTTAAAATCGATGAATCAGAAGGGCACGCTTTCAAAAAAATGCATGTCCGCCATCGCGATGAGCTTGTGACGCTCCGTCTGGAAGATGATATCGATCCGAATGAATTAACGGGAAAATACCTTGAGCCAAAAGAATTTTATGAGGCGATGCAGCGGGAAGATACAATTGTCGTCGACGCACGGAACGACTATGAGTACGATTTGGGACATTTCCGCGGCGCGGTCAGACCGGACATTAAGGCGTTCCGCGAATTGCCTGAATGGATCCGTGATAACAAAGAAAAGCTCGAAGGCAAGAAAATATTGACTTACTGCACGGGCGGTATCCGCTGCGAAAAATTTTCGGGATGGCTGAAAAAAGAAGGATTTGAAGACGTGTCCCAGCTTCACGGCGGGATTGTGACGTATGGAAAAGACCCTGAAGTTCAAGGTGAACTGTGGGACGGGCAGTGCTATGTTTTCGATGAAAGAATCAGCGTTCCGGTCAACCAGAAAGAGCATGTCATCGTCGGCAAGGATTATTTCACCGGCGAGCCTTGCGAGCGCTATGTCAACTGCGCCAACCCTGAATGCAACAAGCAGATCATCTGCTCTGAAGAAAATGAACACCGCTATTTGCGGGGCTGCACGCACGAGTGCCGGGTTCATCCGCGCAACCTGTATGTCAAAGAGCACGGCCTTTCAGAAGAAGAGGTGCAAGAGAGACTCGAAAAGCTGGAAGAAGAGGGGCATACAGCGCAGTCATAAAAGCTGTATATAAAAGTATCATCTAAAAAACGAAGATGCCGCAAGCATCTAAGAAATGGCATTGCTCCTGCAAGGGAGTCTGCTTTCGTTTTGAATGGAGGAACGCCTTGACCTGAAAAATCGAGGCGTTCCTTTTTTTATTCGTGAATTGCAAGCAGAATGAAAGTATTTGCAGGCGATCAGACTGCTGAACGAAAGTATCAATTAAAGCTTTTGATCCAGCCGCTAGTGCAAAAATGCGAAACAGGCGATCAGCAATATGTGCAAACTGCGTCGTAAAACTTCCGTATGGGAAGTTTGCATCCTGTCTGCGAGCTATTCCCGGCTATACGTTTTTGGACCGGCGGATAGTTCCAGCATAAGCCGATTTTTTCTGAATATTTGCCTGAAAACGTCCCATACTATCCAATAACAATACAAAAAAGGCAGGTAGCAAAAGAGATGACAAAAACCCTTTACATTACCGCTCATCCGCATGACGAAAGGGCATCATACAGCATGGCGGCGGGAAAAGCTTTTATCGAATCTTACAAAGAAGCTCATCCGGATGATGAAGTCATACATCTTGATCTTTACAAGGAGAACATTCCGCAGATTGATGCGGATGTTTTCAGCGGCTGGGGAAAATTGCAGTCGGGATCGGGATTTGAACAGCTTTCTGAACACGAAAAGGCAAAAGTCGGCCGTTTGAATGAGCTGAGCGAGCAATTTATCGCGGGAGACAAATACGTGTTTGTCACGCCGCTTTGGAATTTCTCTTTTCCGCCGGTGATGAAAGCGTACTTTGATGCGGTCGCTGTAGCGGGAAAGACGTTTAAATATACCGAACAGGGACCGATCGGGCTGTTAACCGATAAAAAAGCCCTGCACATCCAGGCGAGAGGCGGCTACTATTCAGAAGGGCCGGCTGCGGAACTTGAGATGGGGCACCGCTATATCAGCATCATGATGCAGTTTTTCGGAGTGCCGGAATTTGAAGGTTTATTTATAGAAGGGCATAATGCAGAGCCGGATAAAGCCGAAGAAATTAAACGAAATGCAATTGCCCGCGCCAAAGAATTGGGCCGGACCTTTTGAAAAAACCGCGGACGTGATCCGCGGTTTTATTTTATTTGTGTAAGAACACCGTTTGATTCGTTTCGCTGCTTTTTTGCGCGGCTTCGATGATGCGGATGACGTCGCGTCCTTCTTCAGCCGTGACAGGCAGGCTGCCGCCTTCAAGAATACTTGAAGCAAGCTGCTTGTAATAGGTTAAGTATGAACCCGGGATGCTTTCCACTGTTTCCTTAATGACCTCGTCACCTTCGACTGTGGCCAGTTCCCCGTAATATTTGGGTTGATCGGCTCCCCACTCATCGCCTGCAGGTTTTTGACCCGCTCTGAGTGCATCCTCCTGGCCGTCGATACCATACTTAATAAAGCTTCCTTTTGAACCGTGGATTTGGTAGCGGGGACCGTTGGCCGGAACAATCGAACCCGAGTGGAGAATCACTTGGCGCTGATCATAGTGAAGGACGACATGGAAGTAATCGTCTGTTTCCGCATTGGCTCTTTGAGCGGTCACTTGAGCGGTGACGCTGTTTGGCATGCCGAATAAATGAAGCACCTGATCGATCAGGTGTGAACCCAAATCGTACAGTGCGCCTGAGCCCGGTCCTTTCTGCTCTCTCCAGCGCTGTCTGACATTCGGCCGGAACCGGTCGTAGGAGGCGTGGAATGTGTTAACCTCTCCGAGGCGCCCTTCTTTGATGAGCTGTTTGATCGTCAAAAAGTCGTTATCCCATCTTCGGTTGTGGTAGACGCTGAGAAGCACCCCTTTTTCTTTCGCGGCATTGATGAGCTTTTCAGCTTCTTCCGCTGTTGCCGTCATCGGTTTTTCCAGGACGACATGCTTTCCGGCGCGGATGCACTCTTTCGCCATTTCGTAATGAAGGCCGCTCGGCGTGGTCACGATGACGAGATCAATGTCAGGGTCATTTGTGATGTCTTCGATCGAGCTGACGGCTTCTGTTTCGGGGAGGTCTTGTTTGACTTGTTCTTTTCTTGAAGTCATCACCTTTCGAATCTCAAAATCTTCTAACACAGATAATAAAGGCGCATGAAACACCGAACCTGACAAACCGTATCCTAATATTCCTGTGCGAACCTTGTTCACCATTCATTCTCCTCTCCCATGTTCGTTTTTAATATGTAATTAACACACCTTTATTTTACCCTGTTTGCCTATAGGAACAAACCTAAAGACCTTTTTCAACCGGAAAACGGAAGATTTTGTCACAATTTTGTTCAATTTGAAGAGGTGTCCGGTTATCGTTAAAAACAAAAAGAGGGGATTTTGAAAATGGAGTATGATTGGGGCGCTTTTATGAACAAGGATTTGGCTGTCGAGCCGGCATCAGCTGAAGGAAGCTTGAAAAACCTTTCGTTTACGGTAAAGGATGTGTTTGCGGTAGAAGGCCATACAAATGCGGCGGGAAATCCTGATTGGCTGAGGACGCACGAACCTGCCGAAAAAAAACGCGGAAGCCGTTGACTTGCTGCTGCGTGAAGGGGCAAGGCTTAAAGGTGCTGCTCACACGGATGAGCTGATGTACAGCCTTGACGGAGAAAATGTCCATTATGGTACGCCAGTCAATCCTTGTGCCAAGGACAACATTCCTGGAGGATCTTCAAGCGGTTCGGCCGTGGCGGCAGCTTCCGGCATGGCCGATTTTGCCCTTGGAACAGACACCGGAGGGTCTGTCAGAATCCCTTCTTCCTACTGCGGAATTTTCGGATTTCGGCCGACGCACGGCGAGGTGCCGGTTAATGGAGTCATACCGCTGGCGAAAAGCTTTGACACTGTCGGATGGATGTCAAAAGATATCGGAATTCTTCATGCGGCAGGCCGCGTCCTGCTTAGCGGACAGGAGGAGGCAGGGGCCTGTTTCAAGCGTATTTATTTTGAAAAAGAGGCGTGGAGCCTGCTTGAAGAAAGCGACCGGACACAAGTATACGCTCATGCATTAGGCCTGATAGACGGCGAATTCGACTGGTGCATTGCCGCTGACGGAGGCCTCGCGGAATGGGCGGAGATGTTCAAGTTGCTGCAGGGTCTGGATATTTGGGAGGAGCATGGAGCTTGGATCGAGCGCACAAATCCAGTGTTCGGCTCTGGAATCGCAGAAAGATTTGAATGGACGTCAAGTCTTAGGAAAAGCGATCATGAGCATGTGTTTATGAAAAGAGAAGCGGTGAAAAGGAGACTGTCGGAATGGCTCGCGGAAGACGGCTTGCTCGTCCTTCCAACTGCTCCCGGCACGCCGCCGCTCCGCGGGCTGCCGGAAAACGAATTACATGAGAGAAGGGCGCGCACGATGAAACTGACGTGTATTGCCGGGCTTGGCGGGCTTCCGCAGATCACCGTTCCGTTACCGGCAAAAAACGGCGAGCCTTTGGGGCTTTCATTCATCGCCGGCCGCAAACAGGACCTGAAGCTTCTGGCTTGGACTGAAAAGCACGTGTTATCTCTTCAAGTATGAGGGAAGCATATGCTGCGGATCTTTTCTGCATCATATGCTTTTTGCTTGCTTTAATTATTGTTAACTGGTAAACTATTAAATAGTTAACCGGTTAACGATGATGGAAAGGATATGATGATCGTGGAAAACAAGACGTATGAGCAAGCATTTCAAGCCGTTCAGGATTTTATTCTCAAAAGAGAAAAGCGGGCTCAGCATGAACAGCAGGCGCTCGCAAAGGAAGCTTTTCAAGAAGTCGACAGCATCCGGAAGCATTGGACACTGACCCAGCTTCACATTATCTCGCTTATCAGCGAAAACGAGGCAGACGTCAACAACGCTTTCCTGGCAGCAAAACTTCAAATATCAAAAGCGGCAGTGACAAAAGCGGTCAATGTGCTTACAAAGCACGGGATGATCGAATCGCACAAAAAACCGAACAACAACAAAGAATTGTATTACAGATTAACAGACGAGGGGAAGAAACTGGCCGACATTCATGACAGGATGCACGAAATTGCAAAGCAGCACTATATCGAGCTGTTTGAGCGGTTTTCCGAATCCGAGCTGGAAACCATCATCCGCTTTTTAAACGAATGGTCAAAACACATTTAATCAAGAGGAGCAGCGAATGAATAAAAGTGAAGCCCAACAGTTTTTAATCAGCATGTATCAGGACATCTTGAGTGAAATGAATACTGAAAAAATTCCCGATTATTTCAGCGAGAATTATGTTCAAGTTACCGACGGCAGTCAAATTGACCTTGTGCAGTTTAAAGATCACATGAGGACGCTGAAAAAGGTTGCCCGCACCATAACGGTGTCGCCCTTTCATGAGTTTTTGTTTGACGAGCGATTGCAAAGCGCAGCGGTCAGGTATACGGTCAATGTTGTCAAAACAAACGGAGACCGGGGGAGAATTGAAATCATCGCGATGTTTAAAATGAATGGTTTTAAAATCGTTCAATGCCACGAACTTTCACATGCGATCGAAGGGAAGGAGGATTTTGAAGAGCTGGCGAAGATCAGTGAAGCGGCAATTGAAAAAGCCTCCTCTCGGGAGGAGAAGGCTTTTTCACAAGATTAATGTTTCGTATCAAATCTGATGTTGAGCGAGACGGGGCCGCGTGTGTAAAGGCCTGTCTCACGGTAAACGAAGTCTTCCTCCAGCTGGATATTCTTCAGCTGATCCAGGACGATATTTGCGACAAGCTCGATTTCCGTCTTCGCAAACCCCGCTCCTACACAGTTGTGGACGCCTGAACCGAATGCGAGATGCCTGGCTGCGCCGCTGAATGCGCTTTTGACTTCCAGGTCGGTGCGATGGATGTTGAACTCGTCGGGATTCTCAAACGCTTCAGGATCGCGATTTGCCGCGCCTATCATGCAAAATACAGTCGTCCCTTCTTTGAGCTCGACTCCGGCGATCACCGCGTCCTGTGAAAGCTGGCGCGGGATAAGCTGCACCGGCGGCTTGTAGCGCAACGTCTCTGCGATGGCCTGAGGCAGGAGCGTACGGTCTTCCAGCACGTCATTCATTTGATCGGGATGATGAAGCAAATGATAAATCATTAATGCGAGCGTCTTGTCCGCCGGTTCCGTGGCGGCAAGCAATATATTGAGAATCAGCGCGCGGATGTCGCGGTCAGACATCGCTACTCCCTCGTATTCGGAAGTGCAAAGGATGGATATTAAATCATGTCCGGGATTTTTGCGCCTTTCCTCGATAATCGGATTCAAATATTCAGCGAGCTGTTCACTGCATTTGAGGGAATGTTCCCGGTCTTCAGGTGCCTGATTCAAACTGGTAATGAAATCGGCGACGCCGCTGTGCCAGTTTCTCACCGTTTGGTGGTCGTTCTTGTCCAAACCTAAAATGTCCATCGTCACACAAACGGCGAACGTTTTGCCGAAATCATTGACAAGGTCGATCCGCCCTTTCTCAAGATGAGGGGCCAAAAGCCTTTGTGCATTTTCTTTGATGAGCGGTGTGAGGTGATCAAGGGATTCCCCGATAAAACGGCGCAGAACGATTCTCCTTTTCGCCGTGTGCTCTTTGCCTTTCATTTGGGCGAGCACAGGTCCGCGCATGACGGGCTCGGCTCGTTTGGCAAGCGATTTCGTTGTAAAGACATCCTGATTCTGGAGCACGCGGCGCACATCCTGGTAGCGGCTGATAAAATAGCTGTCTAGCGATTCTTCATAATGGACGGGATCAGATTCCCGAAGATATGAGAAATATTGATAAGGATTCTCGTGATATTGTTCTGACAACACGCTGAATGTTTTTAGCGATTGATTCATACTCGTTCCTCCTGCATGCTTTTATATTCCACACTTTCGTCCGATTCGGAAACCATAAGATATCCTTGATTTGGGCGCATTTTGACGGCAAATTCATGACGGGAGATCTGTTCGCCGAGCTTCCATGGACGGTGATAAGCAAGAAGCGTCTCTTCGACGCCTAAAATATCAGGGGCGGCGATGAAAAACGGAAGTTCAGCGATGACGTATTCAACAGCCAGCTCCAGCATGGCGGCGCTGACCTCCTGGACATCCATCCGAATGCCCCGGGCCCGTCCGAGGATCGCCGCATGCGACATCTCCAGGCAGGCTTTGCGGAAATGCGGCTGGTCAAAAAAGGCGTCTTCGACTTCCATCCGCAAACGCTGGTATGCGGTCTGGTTCGCGAAATCGGAAAATGTATGAATGGCCTCGGGGTTGCCGCCATGCGCTTCCAACGCCTTTTCAGCGAATCTCCGGTTCCGTGAGACTTCTTTCCTGACTTTCCGTTCGGCCTTCCCATTCGGGGTGCCGAGCGCTTCGAGAAGGTTGGCTGCTTCCTTTCCGGCTAAAAGCACGGATACATGTTGAAATTCACGGACGGCCCAGCCGATAAGCCGATGAATGTAATCTTCGGAAAATCGGCTGTTAAACGGGCTGATGCCAATGAGAACATGGCGTCTGCGTTTTAGTATTTCATTGCAGTTTCGGGTAAGAGTTTCAGTTTTGAATGGCCGGTGTTTGCTCTCCATTGTAAGCTCTGTCATTGATTTCCTCCTTAACGGACATAGAATGACTTCTTTTGCAATCAATGATGGGATACGTGCGGTTTATCGAGCTGGGAATAGGCTGGTCTCACTTAGGTATGAATCGAGAAGAATAAGCGATGGTGCGGGTCATGATGAAGGGGTATCACATTTGTTCAATAGTTAAAGCAGGGCAAGAGTTTGAGCTCAAAATCAGGCAAGGTACAGCATAAAAGTTTACTAGTAAACAATAGTCATTTTATCCCTATCTTTTCCAGTTGTCAACACAAATCAAATTCAAAATATGAAAATATTCGTAACGTTTTTTTTGAATCTGAGGAATTTTGATCAGAAGGAACCTTTTTTTAAGGCGTTTTTCGAGTGAAGAAACCCGATAAGTAAAAAGTTTGTAAAAACTTTAAAGCTGCAGTAAGAAATGTTCGTTGACATTGATAAAGGAGTCATCTACAATTAATATTGTTAACCAGTGAACGATATTGAAGGAATTGTTAACGAATAAACAAAAACAAGGCAGGCGGTTTGACATGAGACCAATGAAATTAAATGCTTCTTTCATTATGTATTTTGTGTGTATCAGCGCCTTTTTCGCATCGTTGAATCAAAATATTTATTCACCCATCATTCCGTTAATCAGAGATTCGTTTCACGTTTCCGTATCGATGGTCAACCTGTCCGTCTCGCTGTTCATCTTCATTACAGCTGTGATGCAGATCATTGTCGGCTCAATTGTCGACTTTAAAGGATCGAGGTTTGTGATGATGGCGAGCATGATCGTAACGGTCATTGCTACAATCGGCTGCGCCGTCGCAAGGGATTTTGGACTGTTTCTTTTTTTTAGGGTGCTGCAGGCTTTAGGGACGGCAGCGCTTCCATTAATTGCGGCAACCACAATCGGATCTCTGTTCCAGGGAACGAAGCGGGGCAGTGCGATGGGGACTTATCAAATGCTGCTTTCCCTTGCACCGGCAGCGGCACCTATTCTCGGCGGTTTTATCGGGGAGCGCTATAATTATCCGGGAATTTTTTGGTTTTTGACAGTCTTGTCTGTTCTTTTGCTTTTCGGAAATGCGTTTTGCTTTCCGCAGAGCCATGCGGAGAAAAAGACCAATCTCAGCGCGGGCAGCCTGTTGTCGCATTATAAGGATATTTTCAAAAACAGGACGGGAAATGCCGTTTTGATATTAAGCTATCTTCTTTTCTTTATTTATTTTTCAGTGATCGTATATTTGCCGATTTTGCTGACTGATCATTATCACCTTGATCTGCAGATCGTCGGCTTGCTGTATTTGCCGATAGCGGTCAGTACGGTTGCCGGTAGCGTGCTGTTTAAGTGGATACAAAAGAGATTGTCGCTCGGACGCCTGTTTCTGATCGGCAATCTGACCGCCGCGGCCAGCGTCGTCTGTTTTGGCTTTACCCACTCGTTTTCACTTTTCGCGTTGTCGGCGGCCCTCGTTCTTTTCGGCGTCACGATGGGGCTGATCCCGCCGCTGTTCTCTACGATGATGGCAAATGAATTTGATGAGAACCGCGGCAGTGCGATGGGCATGTTTAATTTTATCAGGTATACGGGAATGGCCTGCGGTCCTGTTCTATCAGGCGTGTTATTAGGAATGTCATCTTCTGTTTTCGTTTTCGGCTGTTTCGGCATCGTCTATGCCGCGGCCGCCCTTTTGATGATCGCGATCATGCGGAAAGCAGCTCAGACAAAGACGCTGCAAGAACCAAACAAAAAAGCTGCCAGGTCTTAAAACCGGGCAGCTTTTTTAATTACAGATCCGTTCTCCACATTTCTTCTTTCACTTGTCTTTTCTCAGACACAAAGGCGAACATCGTCAGCGTCAGTCCGCACATGGTCATAAGCGCACCGCCTGTGGCAAGGTATGTGTAGGACTCTGATGCATGAAGAATGAGTCCGCCGATCCATGCGCCGAGCGCGTTGGCCAAGTTAAATGCAGCGATGCTGACAGAGGTGGCGATCGTTGTTCCGTGTTCAGACGCAGCCACGACCTTTGTTTGCAAAAGGGGCACCGTTCCGAAAGCGCCGGCTCCGAATAAAAACGTCACGATGATGGCGCCGGCAGGGTGTCCGCTGACAAAAGGGAAGGCCGCAAGGATCGCCATGAGCGCGATCATCACGCCGATCATGGAGCGGGTTAACAGGTGAAACGGCACCTTTCCGGCGTAGAAATTGCCGACGACTCCGCCAAATCCGTAGGCGAAAAGGGCGGCTGTAATGCCGAGGCTGCCAAAACCGGCAGAATGCCGCAGCATCGGTTCAATAAACGTGTAGGCGATGAATACACCTGAATAGCCGAAAATTGTGATAGCAAAAGAGAAAAGAACTTGTTTATTTTTAAACACATCCCATTCATGGATCAATTTAGGGACGACTTTCGGTTTTCTGTGCGGCACCGTCAGCCAAATGCCGGCGAGGCCGATCAATCCGAGGAATGCGATCATCAGAAAAACGATCCGCCAGTTGAAAAGGTCGCCTAAATAAGAACCGAACGGAACGCCGAGCATCAGGGCGATGGTCAAGCCGCCGTTCATTGAAGCGGCAGCGGCGGCCCGCTTTTCGGGCGGTACCATTTCGCTGACGAACACCATCGTCGTTGCAAAAAATGCGCCATGAATGGAAGCGGATAGGATTCTTGAGATCAACAAAACGGTGAAGTTCGGCGCCAGGAAACTGAGCGCATTCGACAGTACAAACACACTCATCAAGCCGATCAATACCGGTTTTCGCGGCATTTTGACCGACAATATGGTGACGATCGGCCCCGTCAGACAAACGCTTCCCGCATATGCCGTTACCAATAAGCCGGTAGATGAAATCGGAACAGAGAGATCCTTTGAAATGGAAGTCAATATACCCATAACGACGTACTCTGTAAAGCCGATAGAAAATGTGCAAATCATAAAAATTGCGATGATCAGTTTGACTGGTGCGTGCAGTGTTTTATTCATCCTGACCCCTCCTTTTAAAAAACATGAGTTTATATATTAAAAGATTAAAAGCCGATTTTCAACCGTTTGTTGTGGATCAATATGTTCCCAAAACGGTTAGCCGGCGGGACAAAAAGCGTCATCATCATGATGCCAGCGCTTTCTTAAAATCTGACATTTTATTTTCAAAGGTTAAAACATTCCACATTCCTGCCACCCTACGGCTGCCTGCTGTTGAGGGTTTTTTATTTATAGACCGATTGAAACAGCTCTATCATAAAATGGTTTCTGAAAAAAGCGCTTACAAAACAAAACAAAATATGTTACTCTTTAAACAAACATATTCAAAAATAAACAAACAAAAACGGAGTGATACGTATGGTGGAATATTTATGGTCAGAAACTGAGGCTGCATCGCTGCGTCCGGGTCTTGACGAACTCGTCTACCGTTCCAACCTGATCGGCTCTGACCGATCGGTCTGCAACTGGGGCGGGGGAAACACATCGATGAAAACGACGGAAAAGGATTTCAGGGGCAGGGACATCGAGGTGATGTGGGTGAAAGGCAGCGGCTCGGACTTGGCGACGATGTCAGCGGGCCAATTTACCGGGCTGAGGCTCGATGATATTCGTCCGCTGATGGAACGGAGCAGCATGACCGATGAAGAAATGACGGCATATTTGTCCCATTGCATGATGGACGGAAAGCACCCGCGGCCGTCGATCGAAACGCTTCTTCATGCTTTTTTGCCGTTTCCGCATGTCGATCACACCCACCCCGATGCGATCATCAGCATCTGCTGCGCTGATAATGGAAAAGAGATCGCAGAGGAGATATTCGGCAGCCGCTTTGTATGGGTGCCTTATGTCAGACCGGGCTTCGCTTTATCGAAGCTGATAGCAGAAGGTGTGAAAAACAACCCGAATGCAGAGCTTGTTTTAATGGAGAAGCATGGGCTCGTCACCTGGGGGGAAACGGCGAAAGAAAGCTATGATCAGACGATTGCTGTGATTCGCGAAGCGGAAGCATACATTAAAAGCCGTTCAGAAGATCATCAGCCGTTTGGCGGACAGATGGTCGAGCCGCTTGCACCGGAGGACCGGAAACGGATTTTAGCCGATATCTTGCCAATTATCCGCGGCGCTGTCAGCGGAGAGAAACGCATGCTGCTCACATGGTGCGATGCTGATGATGTACTCGAATTCACGAACAGCAGGCGCGCTCCATCGCTTTCACAGGTCGGCGCCGCATGTCCGGATCACCTTGTGCATACAAAGCGGACGCCTGCCTATATTCCGTGGAATCCCGCTGAACAGGACACAGAGAAGCTGGTCGAACGGATCAAAACCGAGATTGCTAGGTTTAAAGAATCGTATGCCGCCTATTTTCAAAGAAACCGGCATGAAGGAGACGAGATGTTTGAACCGGCGCCGCGCGTGATGCTAATCCCGGGAATCGGCATGGTGGCAGCAGGTAAAAGCCTGGCGATGGCAAAGGTCAGCCGAGATTTATATCGGCGGGCGATTGCTGTCATGAAGGGAACAGAAGTCCTTGGAAACTTTGTATCTCTAAATGAGGAAGAATCCTACAATGTCGAATATTGGCCGCTTGAGCTTTATAAATTAACGCTTGCTCCGCCGGAAGCCGAATTTTCCCGCAAGATCGCATTTGTGACGGGAGGAGCGGGCGGAATCGGCAGCGAGACCTGCCGCCGCCTTGCTTCAGAAGGTGCGCATGTTGCTGTTGCTGACATTAATATAGAAGGCGCAGAAAAAACAGCCGCAGAGATTAATGAACAATACGGTGCGGAACGAGCATCCGCCGTCCGCATGGATGTGACGAAAGAAGAGGACGTTCAGGCGGCATTCGAGGAAATCGTCCTTAATTACGGCGGGATCGACATTCTCGTCAACAACGCGGGGCTTGCGACATCCAGCCCGCTTGATGAAACGACTCTCGAAGAATGGAATTTGAATATGAATGTACTTGGAACAGGATATTTTCTCGTCGCCAGAGAAGCTTTTAAGCAAATGAAAAGACAGGGTTCAGGCGGCAGCATGGTGTTTATCGGCTCGAAAAATTCCGTTTATGCAGGCAAAAACGCTTCGGCATACAGCTCTGCAAAAGCGCTTGAGGTTCATTTGGCGAGATGCATCGCCGCTGAAGGCGGACCGTATGGAATCCGCGTGAATTCAGTGCTTCCGGATGCGGTGCTTCAAGGGTCGGCCATCTGGGACTCCAAGTGGCGCGAAGAAAGAGCCGCCGCCTACGGGATTGAACCCGATCGGCTTGAAGAGCATTACCGCAAACGTACGACTCTTTCCGTCAACATTTATCCCGCCGACATCGCCGAAGCGATCGCTTATTTCGCTTCAGAAAAAACGGCAAAAACGACGGGATGCATGCTGACGGTTGACGGGGGAGTGCCGGCCGCATTTTCAAGGTAATTGGAAAGGAACGGCTTCGGCCGTCCTTTCAGAAAACAAAGGGGGAAAAGGGAGATGAAGGGCGAGACCCACTGGATCATACCGGACGGTTTTATTCCTCCGGAAAGTTCCGGAAGCTTGACGAGCCATGAAGCCATCTGTGTTTTAAATTGCCATGAAGAAGACGCAAACCTTGCGATCACAGTATACTTTGAAGACCGTCCGCCGCTCGAAGGCATTCCCGAGACGGTTCAGGGCAAGAGAACGAAGCATATTCGCACAAGTTCTTTGCACCGAGCAGGAGAACGCATTCCTGAAAATGTTCCTTATGCGATCGAGATCGCAAGCGATGTACCTGTGATCGTCCAGTACAGCCGGCTGGACACAACCCAGCCGGAACTTGCGTTAATGTCAACCATGGCATATCCGTTAAAAACAAGGGGGATGAGTGTACATGATGAATGACCGGGCTTACGCTTTATTTGAAGAACAGCAGAAAGACAGAGGCATCAGCCTTTCTGAAGTAAAGGAAAAATTGAAAGCGCTTAAAATCGAGACGCCTTCATGGGGATACGGGGACTCGGGCACGCGCTTCAAAGTGTTTCAGCAAGAGGGCGTACCGAGGGATCCGTTTGAAAAAATGGAAGATGCATCAGTCGTTCACAAATTAACCGGAACTTGTCCTTCCGTCGCCATCCATATTCCGTGGGATCAAGTTGATGATTACGGAAAGCTGAAAGCGCACGCCGAGGAGCTTGGCCTTGCCATCGGCGCCGTGAATCCGAACTTGTTCCAGGACGATGACTACAAATTCGGAAGCGTCACAAACGTTAAAGCGGACATTCGCCAAAAAGCGACTGAGCAATTGCTCGAATGCGTCGATATTGCAAAACAAACAGGCTCCAAGGAAATCAGCCTCTGGCTTGCCGACGGAACCAACTATCCCGGTCAGGGCGACATCAGAAAACGGAAAAATTGGATGTATGAGTGTCTGGCTGAAGTATACGAAGCGCTTGACGATGATATGCGGCTCTTGATTGAATACAAGTTTTTTGAGCCGGCATTTTATCATACAGACCTGGCGGATTGGGGGATGGCTTACAATTTGGCGCAAAAGCTCGGGCCGAAGGCTGAGGTGCTCGTCGACACCGGCCACCATCCCCAAGGGACGAACATCGAGCACATTGTCGCTTATTTGCTTGACGAAAAACGTCTCGGAGGCTTTCATTTCAACAGCCGCAAATACGCTGATGACGATTTGATCGCAGGCGCGCACAACCCGTACGAACTGTTTCTCATTTTTTATCAAATTTTGGACGCCTGCCGCGATTCCGACCCGAGTGTCCGGAAGACGGCCGAACATATTTCGTATATGCTTGATCAATGCCATAATCTCGAACCTAAAATCCCGGCTGTACTGCGCTCGGTCATGAATGTGCAGACTCAATTTGCAAAAGCGCTTTTGATCAACTTCGATGAAGTGAAGAAAGCGCAGGAAAATCATGACGTTCTTGCCGCAGAGGCTGCGATCCGCGAAGCATTTGAAATTGACGTCAAACCGCTCCTTTACGCCGTGCGGGAGGAAATGAACGTCCCGCCTGATCCGCTCAAAGCTTATGCGGAAAGCGGGTATGCGGAGAAAATACTGGCACGCGGCAAAGGCGGTGCAAGCTGGTGACGATTCTCGCTTTTGATCTTGGTGCGTCGAGCGGCAGAGCTTATGCAGGTCATGTGGACGGCGGTCTGATCAAAGCGGAGGAAATTCACCGTTTTCCAAATCAGCCCGTTCAGGCGGGAAAACACCTTTATTGGGACATTCTCAGGCTTTATCATGAAATCAAAAAAGGCATTTTAAAGGCGAAAAACGGCTGCGGACGAATCAGCTGTATCGGAATCGATTCTTGGGCGGTTGATGTCGGCTTTCTCGATCGTAACGGAGAGTTGTTGGGGAACCCTTATCATTACCGAGACCCTTACACGGACGGAATGATGATGGAGGTGCTGAATGAAATCGGAAAAGAAGAGCTGTTTTCAAGAACCGGTATTCAACTTTTGCCGTTCAACACCATCTTTCAGCTCCGGGCGCTGAAAAAAGCGAATTCTCCGCTGTTGGAACACGCGGAAACGCTTTTAATGATTCCTGATTTGCTGCGCTATTTTTTAACGGGCGAGAAAAAAAGCGAGTTTACAAATGCGACGACAACTCAGCTGTTCAACCCGAAAACGTCAGATTGGGATTGGGAGCTCATCAGCCTTATGGGACTCCCGGCCAATATTTTTCCGAAGGATATAGCAAAACCAGGAAGCGAAGCGGGGAGGCTGTCACAATCAGTGTGCAGCGAATTGTCGGTGCCTGCCGTACCGGTCATTGCCGTCGGCGAACATGACACGGCTTCTGCAGTTGTCGGCGTTCCCGCTGAAACGGAAGACTTTGCATATTTGATTTGCGGCACCTGGTCGCTGATTGGAACTGAACTTGACACTCCGCTGATGTCAAAACAGGCGCTCGATTGGAATTTTACAAATGAGGGCGGTGCCGGCGGTACATTCCGCTTTTTAAAAAACATTATGGGATTGTGGCTGTTCCAGCGCTGTCAGGCGGATTGGGAAAAAGACGGGATCAGCTATTCGAGCGCCGAGCTTGTCAAACTTGCCGGACAGTCGGAAGCATTCAGGTCGGCGGTTGACCCGGATGACCCGATGTTTCTTAATCCCGTGCATATGCCTGAGGCGATCAGGGAGTATTGCCGTGCAACTGGGCAGCACGTGCCGGAAACGCCCGGACAGATGATCCGCTGCGTGCTGGAAAGCCTTGCGTTTAAATACCGGTTTACGCTTGAACGGATTGAAACATTGACAGGAAAAGAATATGACGGACTTCACATGGCGGGCGGAGGGATTCGAAATGAACTGCTGTGCCAATACACGGCGAATGTACTGGCCAGAAATGTATGGGCCGGACCGTCAGAGGCGAGCGCCATCGGCAACATTGCCGTACAGGCCATCGCACTCGACATGTTTTGGGATATTCAAAGCGCCCGAAAAGCGATCAGGACTTCCTTCCCTCAAAAAACGTATGTACCGGAAGATACAGAAGCGTGGGAGGCGGCATACCGCCGCTATACAAGTCAGATTCTCGGCGCCGCTTCCCGCTGAAAACATTTCCTGTATCGGCGCTGATGCGCTATCATGAAAGTAACAGTGACTTTTACCAAAAAAGGAAGGAAGTAAACGGATGCTTGTAGCTGAAAGACACCAAAAAATCGTCGAGCTTGTCAATCTGCGCTCGAGCGTACGCGTCACAGAACTGAGCGAGCTTTTTTCCGTCACGGAAGAAACGATCAGGCGCGATCTGGAAAAGCTTGAGAAGGAAAATAAGCTGAAAAGAAGTCATGGCGGCGCTGTCAGCGTACAGACCGAAGAAGCGGAGGTGCATTTTCGCGAGCGCGAAATTACAAACGTAAACGAAAAAAAGATGATTGCATTTGAAGCCGTTAAGCACGTGAAAAGCGGGGAACGAATAATTCTTGATGCCAGCACGACGGCATGGTACATGGCAAAAGCGCTTGAAAACATCCCGCTGACCGTCATCACCAATTCAGTCAGAGTCGCGATTGAACTCAGCAAAAAAGAAAAGGTGACGGTCATTTCAACCGGCGGGATGCTGCTGCCGCAATCGATGTCATATGTCGGTCCTTTGGCTGAGCGCTCCCTTGATATGTATCACGTCAACAAAACATTTCTGTCTTGCAAAGGCGTCGACCCTGCGAGCGGTTTGAGCGATTCAAACGAAATGCAGGCGCTGTTGAAAAAACGGATGATCGAGATTGCGGACGAAACGATCTTGATGGCGGACAGCAGCAAATTCGGGACCCGTGCTTTCTCGCAAATCGACCGCCTTCATAACGGATACAGGATCATCACAGATTCAGGAATTGACAAAGCAAACCTTGCCCTCTTGAAAGACATTACAGAGACCATCACGATCGTCGGTTGAAACCAAGCTTTTCAAGCACTTGATTTTAAAATCAGGCGCAAATGGGATAAAATAGAAGAGTAAAAAAGGAAAGGAGATGTTTTTGATGGCGAAAAAGATTTTGATCGTAACGGGCGACGCAGTTGAAGCGCTGGAAGTGTATTATCCTTATTACCGCTGTCTTGAAGAGGGCTATGAAACGACGATCGCCGCACCGAAAAAGAAAAAGATTCATACGGTTGTTCATGACTTTCTGGATTGGGATACATACACCGAAAAGCCGGGCTATTTAATTGACGCGCATGCTTCATTTGATGAGATTGATCCGTCCGAATACGACGGTATCATCATTCCGGGCGGACGCGCGCCGGAATTTATCCGGATGTACGATTCCCTGCTGAAAATTGTTGCTCATTTCTTTGAGGAAAATAAACCGGTCGGCGCGATTTGTCACGCGAGCCTGATTTTCACAAGCCTGAGAGAACATCTGAAAGGTCGGGAGCTGACGGCTTACATCGCCTGCAAACCGGAAGTCGAAGCCGCGGGCGCGACTTATGTAGAGGAGAAGCTTCATGTCGACGCCAATCTGGTCTCAGGCCATGACTGGTCCAATCTGCCGGAGTTTATGAGAGAATTTTTTAAAGCGTTAAACAAATAATATGCAGGGACGACCCCGCAGAAAATTGGGGTTGTCTCTTTTTTTTAGACATGTTTCGCTTCGCATTTTATAATGGTACAAACGGGTAACTTGGACAAAATACAATGGAAAGAGAGGTGCTCCGATGTCAGCAGATCATCATGAACACACATTAAATCCCAAAAGTTCTAAAGGAAAAGAACAAATCACAAACCGCTTAAAGCGGATTGAAGGGCAGGTCAGAGGCATTCAAAACATGATCGAAAATGACCGCTACTGCGTCGATATTCTCGTTCAAATCTCAGCTGTGCAAGCCGCGATGCAAAAGGTGGCTTTCAGCCTGCTTGAAGATCATACCCACCATTGTGTCGCAAACGCGATTAAAAGCGGTGAAGGCGAAGAGGCCATCGAGGAGCTGCTTGATGTGTTTAAGCGTTTTTCAAAGTCGTAAACGAAAAAAGGGAAAATCGTTTTCTTGAAATACCCTACAGGGGTATGGTAATATAAAACCGATCAATATCATCAAACCATAGGAGGTTTTCAATATGGAACAAAAAACACTGAAAGTCGAAGGCATGTCTTGCAACCACTGTGTTCAGGCAGTAGAAGGAAACGTCGGAAAGCTTGGCGGAGTAGAGTCCGTTAAAGTGAATTTAAGCGAGGGCAAGGTCGAAGTTTCGTTTGATTCAGGCAAAGTATCGCTGAAAGAAATCATCGATACGATCGAAGATCAGGGGTATGATGTCGCAGGCTAATGTATACCTATAAGGGGTATATAAGGAGTGAAGGATATGGACGAACAAAAAGAAGCCACCCTCCAAATCTCTGGCATGACCTGTGCCGCCTGTGCGGCGCGGATCGAGAAAGGGTTGAAAAGGCTTGACGGCGTTCAGGACGCAAATGTGAACTTGGCGCTGGAAAAATCAAAAATCGTTTATGATCCGGGGCAAATCGAAGTCGGACAGCTGGCTGAGAAAGTCGAATCGCTCGGCTATCAAGTTCCAGCGGAAAAAGCCGAATTCGCAATTTCCGGCATGACGTGTGCAGCTTGCGCCAACCGGGTGGAAAAGCGCCTCAACAAGCTGCCGGGCGTCAAAAACGCCGCTGTCAACTTTGCCATAGAGACTGCGGCAGTCGACTATCAGGCCGGTGCGGTTTCGCCGGAGGAAATGATCGAAGCCGTTGAAAAGCTCGGCTACAAGCTTGAGTTGAAAAAAGACCGAGCTGCGGATGGAGTGGCGGAACAAAGAGAAAAAGGCATTCAGCGTCAAACCGGCAAATTTATTTTTTCAGCCATTTTATCGTTTCCGCTGCTCTGGGCAATGGTCAGCCATTTCAAATTCACGTCATTTATATGGCTGCCGGGGATGTTCATGGATCCATGGGTTCAGTTCGCGTTGGCGACACCGGTTCAATTTATCGTCGGGAAACAGTTTTACACAGGGGCTTATAAAGCGCTGCGGAACAAAAGCGCCAACATGGATGTGCTGGTCGCTCTCGGCACGTCTGCCGCCTATTTCTACAGCTTATATTTAAGCATTGAAAGCCTCGGCACGAACCGGCATCCGGACGGCCTTTATTATGAAACAAGCGCCATCCTCTTAACTTTGATCATTTTAGGAAAGCTGTTTGAAGCGAAAGCGAAAGGGCGCTCATCCGAAGCAATCAAAAAGCTGATGGGGTTGCAGGCAAAGACAGCGACCGTCGTCAGGAACGGCGAAGAGATGACCGTGCCGATTGAAGACGTTTTGACAGGCGACATCATGTACGTGAAGCCAGGTGAAAAAGTACCGGCAGACGGAGAGATTGTCGAAGGACGTTCTGCGCTGGATGAATCAATGATCACCGGTGAAAGCATCCCTGTTGACAAGACGGTTGGAGATCCGGTTATCGGTGCTACAATCAATAAAAATGGATTTTTAAAAGTAAGAGCAGAAAAAGTAGGCAAAGATACTGCGCTGGCGCAGATTATAAAAGTCGTGGAAGAGGCGCAAGGTTCAAAAGCTCCGATTCAACGGCTCGCAGACCGGATTTCCGGGGTTTTTGTGCCGATTGTCGTGGCGATCGCAGTCATCACATTTTTCTTCTGGTATTTGGCGGTTAGCCCCGGCGAATTCGGCACGGCGCTGGAAAAGCTGATTGCGGTGCTTGTGATCGCATGTCCGTGCGCGCTCGGTTTGGCAACACCGACATCGATCATGGCCGGATCGGGCCGTGCGGCTGAATTCGGAATTTTATTCAAAGGCGGCGAACATTTGGAGACGGCTCACCGCTTGGAGACGATCGTGCTTGACAAGACGGGGACGGTCACAAATGGAAAGCCTCAGCTCACAGATGTGTGCCCTGAACCATGGATCGATGAAACATCGTTTCTCAAGCTTATCGGTGCTGCGGAAAAAAGCTCTGAACATCCGCTTGCAGAAGCCATTGTCGAAGGCGTTAAAAAGAGAGAGATAGAACCGGCCTCAGCAGACAGCTTTGAAGCGATACCCGGCTATGGTATCGAAGCCGCAATCAGTGAAAAACGGATTTTGATCGGCACAAGACGGCTGATGGAAAGCCGTGATATTGACATTCGAGAGGCGCACAGCAAAATGGAAGAGCTCGAAACACAAGGAAAGACGGCGATGCTTGCCGCCATCGACGGTCGGTTTGCCGGGATGATCGCCGTCGCCGATACGATAAAAGACACGTCGAAAAGAGCGGTGAAAAGGCTGCATGATATGGGGCTTGAAGTCGTCATGATCACCGGGGACAACCGGCGGACGGCAGAAGCGATTGCTGCTGAAGCCGGCATTCAGCACGTCATCGCAGAAGTTCTGCCTGAAGGAAAAGCAGATGAAGTGAAGAAAATTCAGGCAAAAGGCAAAAAAGTTGCGATGGTCGGCGACGGCATCAATGATGCGCCGGCACTGGCGGCAGCCGATACCGGAATGGCGATCGGAACGGGGACTGACGTCGCCATGGAAGCCGCCGACATCACCTTGATCCGCGGCGATTTAAACAGCATCGCCGATGCGATCCTTATGAGCCGGCTGACGATCAAAAATATTAAACAAAACCTTTTTTGGGCGTTTGCCTACAACAGCATCGGCATTCCGTTCGCGGCCGTCGGGCTTTTGGCCCCGTGGATCGCAGGTGCCGCGATGGCGTTCAGTTCGGTCTCTGTCGTTCTGAATGCACTCAGGCTGCAAAAGGTGAAGCTTGATTGGAGGAATCCGTCTTGAAGGATAAAACAGTGCTCGCTTGGACGGTTTCGGCGGTTGTTTATGTAGGAATTGTCATGCTCGTATACAGCATATTGGCCGCTCAGGAATCGATACCTGATGAAAAGCCTCATGACGGTCATGTTTTAGAAGAGCATAGCAGATGATTTGCTAAAAAGCCGGATGTTCTTTAACATCCGGCTTTTTGTATTAGTATCTGTTATTGCTCATACACATCAAAATCTTTTCCTGAACGATTTCTTTCATGGCTTCTTTGGCGGGGGTCATATATTTTCTTGGATCGCTTGCATCGGTGTGTTCATGCAGATAACGGCGCAGTTTATCTGAAAAAGGAATTTTTAATTCAGTCGCGATATTTACTTTTGCACAGCCGAGCTTGATGCACTTTCTTACATCTTCTTGCGGAATTCCCGAGGCGCCGTGCAGGACGAGCGGAACTGAAACCCGTTTTTGAATCGCGGCCAGCCGGTCAAAATCGATATTGGGCTCTTTTGAGTAAAGCCCGTGGGCTGTACCGATTGCCACCGCCAGTGAATCGATTCCGGTTTTCTCGACGAACTCTTTTGCTGCATCCGGATCGGTGTAATAAGCGTCAGCTTCATCCACGATTAAATCATCTTCCTGTCCGCCGAGCCTTCCGAGCTCGGCTTCTACAGTGGCATCTTTTTGCCGGGCATATTGTACGACGCTCGCTACAATTGCGGTATTTTCGGCAAATGGACGGTGCGAAGCATCAATCATCACAGATTTTGTCCCTAATGATAAAGACTCGCGAATATCATCAATCTCTTCATGATGATCGAGATGAAGGGCGACCGGGATTGAGCAGCGCGCTGCGGCCGTTTCTGCAATCGCTTGAATATAGTCGCGGCCTGCATAGCTGAAGGTTCCGGGAGTAGCCGCAAGAATCACGGGGGACCTTAAGGCTTCAGCCGCTTCTGTCACGGCTTGCACGGTTTCAAGGTTGTGTATGTTAAAGGCCGGCACCGCATAGCCGTTTGTCTGTGCGTCCAACAGCATTTTCTTCGTATTTGTCAGCATATCGATTCCTTCTTTCTGATCAAAATTAGGATATATAGCTCGAAAAGGTGTTCAGAATGTCGTCAGGACTCGAGGCTTCAAGCAGCTGCTGCCTCGCATCTTCGTGAACAAGCATGCGAGACACCGATGATAATAGATTAAGATGTGTGCTGCCTGCCTCGGCATCTGGTATTAATAAAGCAATAATAAATGTGACAGGGTTTTGATCAAGCGCGTTCCATTCGATTCCCGTCTGGTTTTGAATGATGATGACAGATGCTTCTGTAATGTCCTTCAGTTTTGCATGGGGAATGGCAAAGCCTTCAATGAAGCCGGTCGTACTTTCAGCCTCTCTTTGTGCCAATCCGTGAATGACCGCTTGTTTTGTTTTGGCGGCTCCCGATTCATATGCGATCTGAGCCACCCGGTCAAACGTTTCCGCTTGGGAAGATAACGTTTCTTGAAGATAGATATGCTCTTTTTTGATTAAAGCTGCTGTGCCCATATTTGATCAGCCTTTCTGTTTTTCATATGTCCGTTTTTGGTAAAAGCCGTATAAGAAGGCGCCGATAAGCGATCCGATGATAATCGACAACACCCACTGAAAGGCTCCTGTGACAACGGGAAGTACAAGGAATCCGCCGTGCGGAGCAGGTACTTGAACTGCAAATGAGTATGTTAATATCGCCGATACCGAAGAGCCGATCATCAAAATCGGAATGACAGGGATCGGTTTTTTTGCGGCGAACGGGATAGCACCTTCGGTAATATGAGTGGCGCCGAGAATAAAATTGACAAGCCCTGCATTTCGGTCCTGCTGGCTGAAATATTTGCGGAAAAGCAAAGTGGCAAACGCAATGACGAGCGGCGGTGTGATGCACGCGGCGGAAACGCCTGCCATGAAATATTGGTTCCCTTCAGCGAGCAGAGCAGTGCCGGTGACATAAGCGGCTTTATTGACCGGTCCGCCCATGTCAAATGCGCTCATACAGCCGATAATCAAGCCGAGAATGACGGGGTTCGCCCCTTGAAAATCGGCTAAAAAGTCCTTCATCCCTTCATTGATGGCCGTCATCGGCTCGACGAGGAAAAACATGACCGCACCGATCAGAAAAATGCCGATAACCGGATATAGAAAAATTGCTTTTAGCCCTTCAAGGGACTGAGGCATTTTTTTAAGTGCATACGAGAGACCGTAAATGATCAGTCCCGCCAAAAAACCGGATACGATGCCGCCCAGAAAACCCGCTCCACCCGTGCTGGCGATCATGCCGCCGATAAAACCGACAATCAGGCCGGGGCGTTTGGCCATTGAATCGGCGATATAGGCGGATAAAATCGGAACCATCAGCTGGAAGCCGAAGGCACCAGTTTTATTCAGCAATTCGGCAAAAGCGTTGTAGCTTGGATGTTCAGGATCTGCTGAGTGGATACCGAATAAAAAGGATAGTGCTATCAAAACCCCTCCGCCGACGACAAATGGGAGCATGTGGGAAACCCCGTTCATCAAATGTTTATATATTTTACGGCCGATGGAAGCGGCTTCGCCTGTTTGGGGTTCATCCTCTGTATTTGCCGTTGTTTGTCCGCGGTAAATCGGCGCTTCGCCGTTCATCAGCGCCCGAATTAAAGATTCCGCATCTCGGATGCCCCGCGCAACCGGGACGTCAAGGACGCGTTTGCCTGCAAAACGCTCGGCGCCTACATCCTTGTCAGCTGCGACAATGACTCCGTCGGCTTGTTTAATGTCTTCTGGCGATAGTTCGTTTTGAACGCCGATTTGTCCGTGTGTTTCGACTTTGATTTCTACACCCAGTTTGGCGGCGGCCTGTTTTAAGGCCTCTTCAGCCATAAATGTATGGGCAATTCCTGTTGGACAGCCGGTTGCCGCGATGATTTTGAACTTTTTCATAAGAAAACCCCCTTTATAAATGAGTGATTTGAATTTGTGAAGCGGTTTGATCGAGTTTGGACACATCTCCGAGTCCTTTCGAGAAAGCCGTCAAGGATCCGGCGGCAGAGGCGTGTCTGAGTGCTTCAGGAACAGAACAGCCGAGCTCCTGTTTTCCGACGAACACGGCAAGCATGGCATCGCCGGCACACGCGGTATTGACAACTTTGCCTTTCGCAGCGGTCGCTTTTAAGGTTCTTTGGCGGTCCAAATATAGGGCGCCGTCTTTGCCGCGGGAGATGAGAACCCTTTCAGCGCCGCGGTCGAGAAGCTCCTTTCCGTAATGGATGATGTCTTCTTCAGACAGCGCTTTCTTCCGGCTGAAAAAAGCGGCAAGCTCCTGTTCATTCGGTTTAATCAGGTAAGGATGGTATGAAAGACAATCTAATAGGACGGGAGAACTGATATCCAAGATCAATTTCAGTTTGTTTTCGGCGGCAATCTCGGAAAGCGAAAGGTACATGTCATCTGGGACTCCTCTCGGAAGACTGCCTGAAACAAATAAAAAGCGGCCGGACGGAATTTGACGGATTTTGTTGATCAGCTCCTGTTTTCGGCCTTCAGATATGAGCGGACCTTTGTTTACGATTTTGAATTCCCGGGTGGCATTAATAAAAATATTAATCCGTGAGATGCCTTCGACTTCGACAAAGTCTGTGACGATTTTTTCATTCAGCAGTTCATTTTCAATAAAACGCCCGGTAAATCCGCCTGTAAATCCAAGCGCGGTATTGTTAAGGCCGAGGCGCTTGAGCATAAAAGAAATATTGACACCTTTTCCGTTTGGCTGATAATCTTCATCTTTAGTGCGGTTGACGACATCGGGAAGCAGCTCGTCGGTTTCAACGAATAAGTCGACCGCGGTATTCATCGTGCATGTATAGATCATGCTGTATCCCCCCTTTATCTGTGGCTTCACAGACATTATGTCACAGATAAAAGGGGGGATGTTTACAGGTTGTGTAAAGGTTTTCAGCTATGAGCGGTGCGGATGACGTATGAGTCCAGCATGATGCGGGAGAGGACTTGCAGAGGGAGGCGCGAGCGGACTTCATAATCGGGAAAAAATGATTGTTCACCTTTAAACCCGACTAGTACGATCTCTGATAATTTCGCAAGACGCGAATCGATCCTTGTTGTTAATGTAATGGTGGAAATGGCTTGCAATTTGAAATTTTGCGCGGCTTCAACAAGCTCCTCTGTCTCGCCGTTCAGGGAAACAAAAAGGCCGAGGTCTTTTTTTGCCAGTGTTTTTGACTTGCCTCTGATAATATTCGGGTCGCTGTGCATCTCGCAGTTTTTGCCGAGTAGCTGAAGCTTGATCGTCATCTCAGTCCCAATCATTTCAGACAATCCCCTTGCGAAAATGTAAACTTTTTCGGCATTGCTGATTTTTTGAATGGCATCTTCGATCAACCCGATATCAAGCATTTTAATCGTATCCAGAACTTCTCTTTCATTCTTGAGCACGGCCTGTTTAATTTGGCTGTCGATATCATCCATCAGCGGAGCGTGGCCGAGGTGGTGTTTTTCTTTTAATGCGTACTTAAAAGAAGTGTAGCCGTCATAACCGAGCTTTTTCATTAACCTGACAATCGTGGCTGTTGAAACATTTGCATCCTCGCTTAATTTTACAATCGATAAAGTGGCGATGACATCTAAGTGCTGATAAATGTACTCGAGCAAATGCCGTTCTGAATCGCTGAGCGACTGATATGTGTCAGAAGTCATTTGAAACACGCTGTCTTTCATATTAAAACCCCCTTTTATAGTCATATTGTATCAGTTTAGCAAGGGGGAGGAGAAAAAATAAACGTTTCCGACCTAAAAATATCCGGCCCGAGAGCCGGATATTTCAAGTTAAGAAGCGATTTTTCTGCATGCTTCCGCACATGCAAAGCAGCTTTCAGCGCAAAGCTGGCAGTGGTCATGCTTGTGCAGGCTGCATTCATTGCCGCAAGCTTCGCAAACCTTTGCGCAAAGCTGGCAAATGTCTTCGGCATACGGGCTGTTGCGCGTCATGGCTTGAAGTGCGAATCCGCACATCTCCGCGCATTCCCGGTCAAGTCGGATGCATTCGGCCATCATCCCCGCGTCTTCTTCCATCAGACATTTGTCAAAGCAGTGATTGCAGGCTTCAAGGCATTCCCGGCAGGCTTTGATGCATTCCTCGTATACAGATTTCACGAAATACACTCCTTTTTTCTGCGTTTTCCCTTCGTTGTACCCTGCTTTAAAATCGGGAAAACATGCGAAAAAAACTGCTGTACATCCTGTACAGCAGTTTTTGGTTATTCGGCGAGACCTTGATGGATCCGGTCAAGGTTTTCTTTCATCATCTTATAATAGGAATCTCCCGCTTCACCAGGCTTTCCGATCGAATCGGTGAAGACTTTTGCTTTAATCGGCACGCCTGTTTCCGCTGACAGGCTTTCCATGCTCCGCGGGTCAACGCTTGTCTCCACGAATAAGGCCGGAACTTCCTTTTTCTTCACCGTGTCGACGATTTTTTTCATCTGACCGGGAGTTCCTTCATTTTCGGTATTGATTTCCCAAATATACTGCGCGTCGACGCCGTAGGCCGAAGCGAAATATTTAAAAGCTCCTTCGCTCGTCACAAGGACGCGGCGCTCTTTCGGTATATCTTTAAAGCGGTTCACCGCTTCATTATGAAGCTTTTGCAGCTTGCCGATATAGGCTTCAGCGTTTTTCTCGTAATCTTCTTTATGGTCGGGATCGTTTTTTATCAGCGCATCTCTCGCGTTTTTGGCATATTGAATCCCGTTTTCTATATCGAGCCATGCATGGGGATCTTCTTCCGTTTCTTTACCTTTGGCAGTGAGATGCTTTGGCTTGACCCCTTTGCTCAGCTTGTAGACAGGGGCGTCATCGCCGTCTTTTTCAGCTGTTTCCAGCAGCTTGTTAAACCAGCCGTTTCCTGTCTCCAAATTCAGGCCGTTGTAAAAGATGACATCGGCGTCCGTCGTTTTTTGCACGTCTTTTGGCAGCGGGTCGTATTCGTGCGGGTCTGTTCCAACAGGTACAATGCTGTATAAATCGATGTGATCTCCTCCGACTTGTTTGACGATGTCATAGAGAATGGAGTAGGTGGTGACGACCTTCAGCTTTCCGTTTTCTTCATTGCTGCTTTTCGATGAGCAGCCAGCGGCGAGAACAAGAATTAATGCCGCCGCAATGGCTAATGTTTGCTTCCATTTCATGTTTTGTGTTCCCCCTTTATATTGTGGATTATTGAAGTGCTGCCCGCTTTCTTCTTGATTTCAAAGCTCTCCAAAGCACGCCTTGTTTCGGTGAAAATGTAAAGGAAAGTCCGAACAAAATCGTAGCCACGAGCACGATCGCCGCTCCTGAGGAGAGGTTGTACGTATAGCTTAATCCAAGACCGACGACCGCTGACAAAGCGCCGAGGAAAGCGGACAAATAGATCATCACCCACAGCCGGTCCGTTAATAAATAAGCGGTTGCGGCAGGCGTGATCAGCATCGCGACGACGAGGATAATGCCGACGGTCTGAAGCGATGCGACCGTGACCATCGTTAAAAGCGTCATTAAAAAGTAGTGAATCAGCCGGTTCGGCAAGCCGTAGACGGCCGCCATCGTCGGGTCGAAAGAGGTGATGAGCAGCTCTTTGTAAAACAAAAAGACGGCGGTAAGAATCATGACTCCGATGACGAGCGTGATCCACATGTCGGATGAACGAACGGCCAGCACATTTCCGAATAAGATGTGGTACAGATCGCTTGAGCTTTTGACAAGCGTGATCAAAATGATCCCGACGGCGAAAAAGGCTGTGAAGACGATACCGATGGCCGAATCGTTTTTAATTCGGCTGTTTTGGCTGACATAGCCGATTCCGAGAGCCGTCAGGATACCCGTAAAGACGGCGCCGAAGAAAAAATTGACGCCGAGCATATAAGAGATGGCGACGCCGGGAAGGACCGCGTGTGAAATCGCATCTCCCATCAGCGCCATTCCCCTGAGAATGATAAAGCAGCCGATGACGCCGCAAATGATGCCCACCATAATCGATGTGAACAGCGATTTTTGCAGAAACGAATATTCCATCAAACCATGGATAAATTCCATCACATCGCACCCCTTTTCGATTGCAGGAACGGAAGCTGAGATTCGTAGGCTTTCATCATCACGTCGGGATTGAGGATGTCGGAGACCGGGCCTTTTTGAATCAGCTCTTTGTTCAGCAAAATTAATTCATTGAAATAGCTGTCCGCTTTGCTCAAATCGTGATGGACGACAAGAACGGTTTTTCCTTCATCACGAAGTTCCTTTAAGATGCTGACGATCATTTCTTCACTCGTCACATCAATTCCGACGAACGGTTCGTCAAGACAGAACAGCTCTGCTTTTTGGGCGAGCGCCCGGGCGAGAAAAACGCGCTGCTGCTGCCCGCCTGACAGTTCACCGATCTGGCGCTTGGCGTATGCTTCCATCCCGACTTTTTCAAGACAGTGATATGCCCAGTCTTTATCGCGTTTTTTCGGACGTCTGAAAAGGCCGAGTTCAGGATACGTGCCGAGGATGACGGTGTCGAGCACATTGATCGGGAACGTCCAATCCATATCATTCCGCTGCGGAACATAGGCGATTTGCTTGCGTACATGTTTGAGCGGTTTTCCGAGCAGACGGACGTCGCCTTTATCTTTTGGAATCAATTGGAGCATGGCTTTTAACAGTGTTGATTTTCCTGCGCCGTTCGGTCCGATAACGCCCGCCATCATTCCTTGATCAAGCGAGAAATTGATATTGCGAAGCGCTTCTGCGCCGTGATAAGAAACATATAAATCTTTTACAGTAATCGCGGGTTTCATAGGTTCATTAACCCCTTTCTATGTCTATATGAAAGTTAACCTGAATACAATATTTTTGTTTCGGTAATATTTTATTACCTTGTGACATTTTTTTTACCTAATGCAACTTTTGATTGAATTCTAATATATCATTCCTAAGTTGTAAAGCACTAAAATTGCTGAAAAACGGTAAAAGCCATGCAGATCAAGCTGCATGGCTTTAAAAAAATTTCTTCTGTGCCGGTTTATCGTTCAAATTGAAACGTATCGATTGCGACTTTCCCTTTGAAGACAAAGTAGATGCGATGGGTGCCTGCCGATTTTCGGACGGAAGCTTTTATCGTTTTCCAGTTATGCAATCCGGATGTGTCAGGCACTTTTAACGAGCCGATTTGCTTTCCTTTTTGAGGATGATCGAGGAAGATGCCGATTTCGCCGCCGCCTCTGCTTGCAACCTTTGCTTTTATCCTTTTTTCGCCTTTGAAGCGGACATCATGGAAGGCGATCCACGCGTTTGCTGTACTGCTTTTTACCGCATCGCCGCCGTATTTGGATTCTTCGGTGATGAGCACGCCTTTGTAGTCGTCGTAGTTTTCAGCGTTTGTCTGCCGCCGCAAGTTCCGTTCTCGAATCGTTTCACCTTGGACGAAAATCCGCTTTGTCTTGCGGATGTCCGCCGCCGAGCTCCCGACCGATATTTTGTATGCGCCTCTTTCAACGGCAAACGTTTCGCTCGTTACATCCCAGAAGGCAAGGTCTGCCTGTTTCAGCTTGAATGTCACGGTTTTCGTTTCTTTCGGTGCCAGCTCAACGCGCTGAAAGTTTTTCAAGTCCAGATTGGGCTGTTTAACCCGCGTGTTAAACAGAGGAGAAGTATAGAGCTGAACGACCTCATCTCCTTTTCTTCCGCCTGTGTTGGTGACGTTGACGCGGATCGTGACGGAGCCGTCTTTTTTGATGCTGTCAGAGGAAACGCTTAAACCGCTGTAGTGGAACGCTGTATAGGATAACCCGTGGCCGAACGGATACAGCGGCTTGCCTTCGAAATATTTATAGGTTCTTTTCCCTTTGATGATATCGTAATTCATCATATCCGGCAGTTCTTTGACTGACGTGTGCCAAGTTTGCGTCAGCCGTCCGCCCGGATTTTCATCTCCAAAGAGAATGTCCGCCAATGCGCTTCCCGCCTCCTGGCCTCCGTGTGCGGAGTATATGATCGCAGGAATGTGCGCTTTAGCCCAGTTGAGAGCGAACGGATAGCTGCTCGTTACGACAAGCACCGTATTGGGATTGGCTTTAGAAACAGCTTTCAGCAGATTTTCCTGGGCCGGAGGTAGTGTAATGTCTTTCCGGTCTTCGGTTTCCCGGCCGTTGATGTAAGGATTGTTGCCGACAAACACGACGGCTTTGTCCGCGGTTTTTGCCAGTCGAACCGCTTCCTCCGTACTGCTCTTGATGATCGCCTTTGAAAACTTTTCCGCTGCTGTCGCCGGCTTTTCGGCAGCGGCTGTTAATGTCCCGTCTTTTCCAGCGGTGAGATATTTGCCGTTTGCCGTATTTTTGATGGCAAATGTCCCGTCAGGCTGCTGTTCAAACTGGAAAGTTTCTTTGACGGTCCAGCCGTTCGGCTGTTTCTGATCAGCGATCAGTTTGCCGTCATCCTGAAGCGAGACATAGAGACCGTTCGCTTGGGCGCGGAGGGTGAAAATGCTTTCTCCCCAATCCGCCGCATCGAATGCCGCGCTTTTCTCAAGCTTGTCAGCCGATGCTGTGAGCGGTTGTTTGCCGTCCCGGCCTGCGGTTACAAACTTTCCTGTCAGGGCGGATTTGAACCCGCTTTGTTCCAGCCCTTCGGCAAAGGAGACGCGGTCTTTGCCGATTTTGTCCGCGATTCCGTCAAGCGGGGTTTTCCGATACGGCATCGTTCCGCTGTACCAATCTTCGTAAAGCGCATTTCCGAACGGTCCGATAACTGCGATGTTTTCATTTTTCCGGGTATTGAAGGGCAGCAGATTCCGGTCATTTCTCAGTAAAACAATGGCTTTTTCAGCCGCTTTTTTCGCAAGCTGCCGGTGCTTTGGACTGTTGATGACGCCATCTGTCAGGCGGCTGTACGGATTGAGTTCGTCCGGATCGAATTCGCCTGTTCGAAAACGGATGCTGAATGTGTTGGCCAAGGCTTGATCGAGGTCTTTCTCAGACATAAGGCCATTCTTTAAGGCGCCGGTTAAGGCGGTTTTCGTCAGCCCGGGATTTTCTCCCTGATCTGTAAAGTTGTCAATGCCGGCTTTTACGGCGTGGGCATGCGCTTTTTCGTGGCTGTCATAATACTTGTGGTCAGTGACGATTCCTGAAGGATCAAAGGCGTCGCTGACGATGAAGAAATCGTCTCCGGCCCATTTTCCTTTGACTGTGCTGTTGAGCAGCGGGCTCAAAATGGCCGGTTTATCGTTGACAGAATTGTAGGCTGGCATCAGGCTGTACGCGGCTTTTGCGGAAATTGTTGTTTTGAAGGGCTTCAAATAATACTCGTTCATGTTCCTGGGATCAATGCTTGAGGAGCTGAATCCCCGGTCTGTTTCGTTGTTATAGGCAAGAAAATGTTTTAAGGTAGGAACTGTTTTCAAATAGAAGGGGTGCTCGCCCCTTAAACCGGAGGCATAGGCGGTTGCTATTTCCCCTGTTAAAAAAGGGTCTTCGGAATAGCCTTCTTCATTTCTACCCCACCTTGGATCCCGCAGCAGATCAACGACCGGCGCCCAGACATTGACTCCGTTTGCCGCGGGATCAAGGTGGTGGAAGCCGCGGACTTCATCGCCGACCGCTGAGCCGATTTGTTTGATTAAAGAGCGGTCCCATGTGTGTGCGAGCCCGACAGCCTGCGGGAAAACGGTCGCTTCCCCGAGCCAGGCAACGCCGTGAAGCGCTTCTGTGCCTGTTTTAAAAGCGGGAATGCCCAGCCGGGGAATGGCAGGCTGATATTGATGCATCAGCGACACTTTTTCCTCAAGGGTCAGTCGAGAAAGCAAGTCGCTGACCCTTTTTTGAACAGGGAGACTTGGATCTTGAAAGGGATATTCATATTCATCAGCCTGGGTTTTAGCGGCCGCGGGCGGCGGATTGACAGCGGCGGCGGAAAGGATCGTGCACATTGCCGCCAACATGATGGTGCGGACCGTTTTCAGCATCCTGATCACTCCTTTTAGAAAAAAATGAAGACATCCCGGTCCTTTTCTTTTGGCTGAATTGCTGTTCCCTCCTGAAGCGCTTCCGCTGCGCCGTTTATGACAGAAGTGACAGACAGATCGCGGATGAGCAGCTTCCATTTCTTTTGGACGCCTGTTGTTTTCACAGTAATCGTATTTTCATGCCGTGAAGCTCTGACTGTCATTGCTTCGCACTTTTCATTGTAAATCGTCTGTTCGGCTGTGCAGCCGTCTTTTAATTGATAAAGGCAGAACGTCACACCGTCGAGATAATCATAATCAGGTCGCCCGGATTCCTGCCCGAGCGGCAGCAGCGTATTTTCCCTGACGAACAGGGGAAGCCCCATATACCCGTACTGTTCTTCTTTCCATTCTCCGCCTTCCGTCTCTTTTCCCGTCAAAAGGTGTGTCCAGGTGCCTTTTGGCAAATAATAACGGACAACGCCGTCTTCCTGAAAAACGGGAGCGACGAGGAGTCTTCCGCCGAGCATGTACTGTCTGTCAAGCCAGTGGCAAGTGTTGTCCCCGGGAAATTCGAGGAGCATCGCCCGCATCATCGGAATGCCTTCAGCGTGCGCTTCATGCGCGGCGGCGTACAAATAAGGCATCAGCCTGTGCTTCAGTTTGACAAAATACCGCATCACATCGGCCGCTTCTTCGTCAAACAGCCACGGAACGCGATATGATTCGCTCCCGTGCAGGCGGCTGTGCGTCGACAAGAGGCCGAATGCGGTCCAGCGCTTATACAAATCGGCTGTTGCCGTGCTTTCAAATCCGCCGATATCGTGGCTCCAGAAGCCGAAGCCTGAAAGGGAAAGCGACAGGCCGCCGCGAAGGCTTTCAGCCATTGAATCATAGCTGGCAAAACAATCCCCGCCCCAGTGTACGGGAAATTGCTGGCCTCCGGCCGTCGCCGACCTTGCAAACACGACCGCTTCCCGTTCGCCGCGCTTTTGCTTCAACAGGTCAAATACGGTTTTGTTGTATAAAAAAGAATAATAATTGTGCATTCTGTCGGGGTCTGATCCGTCAAAGTAAACCGCGTCTCTCGGAATCCGTTCTCCGAAATCGGTCTTGAAACAGTCGACGCCCATGTCGAGCAGGCTTTCAAGTTTTGAACAATACCAGTCACGCGCTTTTCGATTGGTGAAGTCGACGATTGCCATGCCGGCCTGCCACCGGTCCCACTGCCACACATCCCCCCGGCTGTTTTTTAAAAAGTAGCCGTTTTCTTTTCCTTCCTGAAAAAGCTTCGATTTTTGGGCGATGTAAGGGTTGATCCAGACGCATATTTTCAACCCCTTATCTTTCAGGCGGCTGAGCATAGCTTCAGGCTGCTTAAAATATCGTTCATCCCATTCGAAATTGCACCATTCAAATTCTTTCATCCAGAAGCAGTCAAAATGAAACACGCTGAGCGGGATGCCGCGTTCGGTCATCCCGTCGATGAAACGGGTCACGGTTTCCTCAGAATAGTCGGTTGTAAACGATGTGGACAGCCAGAGGCCGAAAGACCAGGCCGGGGGAAGCGCCGGTTTTCCCGTTAACGACGCATAGCGTTTCAAAACATCCTTCGGTTCAGCACCGCTGATGATAAAATAGTCAAGCGTTTCCCCTTCGACCGAAAACTGCGCTTTGGATACGACTTCAGAACCGATTTCATACGAAACGAGCTCGGGATGATTGACAAAAACACCGTACCCTTTGTTTGACAAATAGAACGGCACATTTTTATACGCCTGCTCCGTGCTTGTGCCGCCGTCCTGATTCCAGATGTCTACGGTTTGGCCGTTTTTCACGAATGCCGTAAAACGCTCGCCGAGACCGTAGATCAATTCGCCGACGCCGATGTTGAGCTGTTCCCTCATAAAGGTGCGCCCGTCATTGCTCGTGATATAGGCGAGGCTATTCGATTCGCTTGCGGTCAGGCTCTGTCCATCACGTGAAAATTGGTAGCGCCAACCGCTTTTGCTCACCTCAACGCACAGGCTGCCGCTTTGGAAGGTCAGCGCATCATCTTGTTCGGAGATAACCGGCTCAACGTCTGTCATATCCAGCTGAAACTCGGGCTTGCGAGGCGTTTCCCCTTGAAAATGGGACACTTGCACACGGATCACGTCTTCAAGAGGACTCGAAAATCTGACGGTGAGCATGCGGGTGTCCAGCGTGTCCCCGCGCTTTTGAACCGCTTTGACAGGCCCGTATACAGTCAATGATTGCTGATCAATCATTCGGGCGTAGGCTTCTTTTGGCGTGTTGATGTGATATCCTTCGCGCGTCAGCCAGTAGCCGTCTGAAAATTTCATGATCGAAAACACCCTTTCTATTTTTACTTGATGGATCCGCTGATCAGACCTTTAACAAGCTGCTTTTGAAGCAGTATAAAAATGATGATGACAGGCAAAACCGATAAAACGGCAAATGCCATCAGATCATTCCACTGGATTCCGTATTGGCTGATCACATTGTAAATGCCGGCCGTCAGCGGCCACAGCTCCTGATTTCGGTTGAATGTCATGCTGTAAATCAAATCTCCCCATGCGAAAAAGAAGGAAACCGCTCCGCTGACGGCAATCCCGGGTACGCTGATAGGCAAAATAATGCGGATGAATGCGGTAAAACGGCTGCAGCCGTCGATTTTGGCCGCATCCTCAAGGTCCTTGGGAATCCCGAGAAAAAAAGTTCTGAGCATTAATACCGAAAAAGGAACGCCGAGCGTTGCTCCCGTCAAAATCGGTCCGATATACGTGTTTAATATGTTCAGCTGATTAAAGGCGATAAACAGCGGAGTCAAAACAACGGTGGCAGGCAGCATTTGCGTGATGAGAAACAGTAAAATGAACATTTTTTTGCCCTTGATCCGAAAGCGCGCCAAGCCGTAGGCGGAAGGAACGGCCAATATGAGAACGATGGCGGCAGCCGCCCCGGAAATCAGCAGGCTGTTCAAAAAGTATCCGGCGATGCCTGAAGTGAACACAGCTTCGAAGCCGGCCGTCCGGAATGTCTCGGGCCACAATAAAGGCGGTGTTTTAAACAATTCTGCCTCGCTTTTGAAAGCTGTGGCGATCATCCAGTAAACGGGGAATAAAAAGCCGGCCGTAACGAGGACGCCAATAATGTTAAAGAGCCATTCCTTTTGCTTCGTTTTCATGACATCACCTCATCTTTTTTGATCAGCCGCAAATAGACAAGACTGACCAAAAGAAGAATGAAAAACAGGACATTGGCGCTTGCTGCGCCCATGCTGAATTGAAATTCGTCAAAGGAGTAGCGGTAGCTGACGGTTGACAGGACTTCAGTGGCGTGCACGGGGCCGCCTCCAGTCATCACAAACACAAGGTCGAACACTTTGAACGTATAAATGAAGCCGAGCATCATGACGACGGTGATCACCGGCCGCAATAAGGGTAGGGTCAGATGAATGAATTTCTGAAAAGCATTGGCGCCGTCAAGGCTTGCGCTTTCATAGACGTCTTCCGGAAGGGAGCTGAGACCGGCGGATATGAGCAGCATATTAAAGGGAATGCCGACCCAGATGTTGGCGATAATAACGGACCAGATGGCAATCTTCGGATCTGACAGCCAGGGGATTGGATTGTCGATCATTCCCCATGATAGGAGCAGCTGATTGAACACGCCTTCATTTGAAGCCATCATAAACTTGAATAAAAGCGCCGTAACCGTCAGCGGAATGAGCCAGCTCACCATCATCAATCCCCTGAGAAACGGGGCAAGCCGAAATTTCATGCTGAAAAACAAAGCGAGCAAAAAGCCGATTGCAAACTGAAAAACGACGCTTCCAGCCGTGTAGAGCAGCGTGTTTTTTAAAGATGCCCAAAATACTTTATCCTGCGCAAGCCGCTGATAATTGTCGATTCCTATAAAGCTGATATCCTTTGATGCTATATTTGCAAGCGACACGTTTTGAAAGCTGAGAATTATGTTGTAGATGAGAGGATAACCGATAAGGGTAAGCATAAAAAGAACGGCCGGGAACAAATAGAAGCACCCTTCCCATTTACGAATGATGGCTTTGATCATGTCAAAACTCCTTCGTGCGCTTAAAGCTAGTTTAAGGCGTTGATTTTTTGTGCGGCCTCATCCAGCGCTTCTTTCGGCGTTTTGCTTTCGCTCAATGCTTCCTGCAGGGCCGTCTGTAAAGCTTCCGAAATTTTCGGCCAGTTTTTCGAAGGGCCGCGGGCTGATGCAATCTCCATGATTGGAATGAAGGCTTTTAAATTGTCATCTGTTTTCCAATGACTTGATGATTCGAGCAAATCCTTACGCGGCGGGAATACACCTGTTTCCGCTGTCAGCGTTTCGAGCCGCTCCGGATCGATCAGCCAAGTGATGAAATCCCAGGCGCCGTCGGTGTTTTTTCCTTTAACGACTGCCATATTTTCCCCGCCAAGGGCGGAAGCGAATGTTTGATCCTTCGGGATGAAGGTAATCCCGTAATGTAAGTGACCGGCTTCTTTCAGCCGTTCAATATTCCAGGAGCCGTTGATCATCATAGCGAGCTGACCTGCTGCAAACTGTCTGGCCAGATCATCCTGGGTGGCGTTTAACACTTCCTTGCTCATTGCGCCTTCTTTGACCAGATCCGTTAAAAACTGCAGGGAAGAGGCTGCTTCTTTTGAATGCATCTGTTTTAAATCTGCTCCGGAAGACAAAAGGAACGGATAAAATTGAAAAGCGCTTTCCTCTGATTTGACGGCTGACAGGGCAAATCCTTTCGTTTGGCCTTTGCTCGTTTTTTTTGCTGCTTTTTTCAGCTCGCTCCACGTTTCAGGCGGCTTGGAAATCCCTGCATCCTTCAAGAGGTCTTTGTTGTAAAACAAAGCAAGCGCATTGCTTGCGAAAGGGATGCCGTAGTACTTCTCTTCATATACGGCTGATGAGAGCGGCCCCTCATAATACCGGTCAGCCTGCCCCCATTGCTCGACTTTCTCTGTCAAATCTTCGAGCACGCCCATGGCGGCGAATGAGGCATTGTCGACATTGTCAAGGAAAACGGCGTCAGGCATGGCATTGCCGGCTGCTCCGACAGACAACTGCTTTTTCACTTCATTAAAAGGAATGTACTCTGTTACGACTTTGTACCGATCCTGAGACCGATTGTACTGGTCGACAAGTTCATGATAAAGTTCCTGCTGTCTGCCGGTGAAATAATCCCAGACTTTGATTTCTTCAGCATGCTTTTCGCCGGCGTTGGTGCCGCTTTTGCAGCCTGCGGAAAAAACGAGAAGAAGGGAGAGGCAGATGATCATCAGACACGATTTTTTCAAAAAGGCTCACTCCTTATGAAAAAAAGCTTGTTAGTTTAATAGCTAAACTAAGTATATTTGGGCATCGCTTCTAATATGCCAGCAGAGTTTCGCAGGCGCGAAAGCAGGGTAAAACGCGGAAACAGTCCGGTGCGTATGATAACAAAGATCGATTGACACATTTTTCGAATGAAGCATATAATAAGGATAAATAATATATGCGTATATGCTCATATATAAAATAAAGCCCGGCGCTGAAAAAGAAAGGTGAGAGAGATGGAAAAGGTGAAGCAGGAATACATGTTAAACGGTCTCGACTGCGGCAATTGCGCACAAAAAATTGAGCATGAGATAGCCGGTATGAAAGGGATTGAAGCGTGTTCAGTCAATTTTGCAACAAGCACGCTGACTGTCAAAGTCGACCAAAACAGCGGCGAAGACATTTCTTCAAAAATAAAGAAAAAAGTAACCGAGATCGAACCGCACGTCAACGTGATGTTGAAGGAAGGGACAAAACAGGCTCCATCCGAAGGTGATGGCCGGTTTAAAAAAACGATCGCAAGACTGGCTGCAGGCACCGTTCTCGGCGCGGCAGGCTTTCTGCTTCCCGGCGGTACCGCAGCTGAGTGGATTCTCTTTTTCCTTGCTTACCTCATCATCGGCGGTGATGTCGTATTAAGAGCCGTCAAAAACATCTTTCGCGGCCGGGTTTTTGATGAGCACTTTTTAATGACGATCGCCACTCTGGGTGCATTTATCATTCAGCAGTATCCCGAGGGCGTGGCGGTTATGCTGTTCTATCAAGTAGGCGAGCTGTTCCAGGGAGCAGCGGTCAGCCGCTCCAGGAAATCGATCAGCGATTTGATGGACATCCGTCCCGATTATGCCAATCTTCAAACGGAAGGCGGTACGGTCAAAGTATCTCCCGATGAGGTTAAAGCGGGCGATATCATCATCGTCAAGCCAGGAGAGAAAGTCCCGCTTGACGGCAAAGTGCGAGCGGGCAAATCGCTTGTCGATACGTCCGCATTAACCGGGGAATCCGTTCCACGAGAAGCCGCACCCGGCGAAGAGGTGCTGAGCGGATTTGTCAACAAAAACGGCGTGCTTGAAGTGAAAGTGGACAAAGAATACAGTGAATCAACCGTTTCAAAGATTCTTGACCTCGTCCAGAATGCCAGCAGCAGAAAAGCGAAAACAGAGAACTTTATCACCAAATTCGCCAAGTACTACACGCCTTTTGTTGTCATAGTCGCGCTTCTTCTCGCTTTTGTCCCGCCGCTGATCATTTCCGGAGCCGCGCTGTCGGATTGGGTGTACCGGGCCCTCGTCTTTTTGGTCATTTCTTGTCCGTGCGCACTTGTCGTTTCCATTCCGCTCGGCTTTTTCGGCGGTATTGGGGCGGCGTCAAAAGCAGGTATACTCGTAAAAGGCGGCAATTATTTAGAAGCGCTCAATGATGTCAAATACGCCGTTTTTGACAAAACAGGCACATTAACAAAAGGCGAATTTGCCGTTGTTAAGCTGTCGCCGGCAGGCCGTGTCAAAGAAGAGGAACTGCTTGAATATGCGGCGCTTGCCGAACATTTCTCAGGCCACCCGATCGCCGAGTCGATCCGTGAAGCATACGGGAAGGAAGTCCAAGCGGATCGCATCAAAGATTACAGCGAGACGGCCGGCTTCGGCGTCAGAGCGGTTGTAGACGGAGCCGTCATTTTGGCCGGCAATGCCAAGCTCATGAAGAAATTCGGCATACAGTATCAAGAGGAAAGCGAAATCGGTACCGTTGTTTATGTAGCCGCCGGCGATATGTTTATCGGCTCGATTGTTATCGCAGACGAAATCAAAGAGGATGCCAAGCGTGCGATCTCTGCTTTGAAAAAAGCGGGGATTAAAAAAACGGTGATGCTGACGGGTGACGCGAAAGAAACCGGTGAGGCGGTCGGCGCGGAACTGTCCATTGATGAAGTGCATGCGGAGCTTCTTCCACAGCACAAGGTGGACCGCATTGAAGCATTTGACAAGCAAAAGCTTCCAAAAGAAAAGCTGCTTTTCGCAGGAGACGGCATCAACGATACGCCGGTCTTGGCGAGAGCGGATATCGGGGTTGCCATGGGAGGCCTTGGCTCTGATGCGGCAGTCGAAGCGGCTGATATTGTGATCATGACGGACCAGCCTTCAAAAATTGCGGAAGCCATCAGCATTGCCAAGCGGACGAGGGCGATTGTCTGGCAGAATATTATCTTTGCGCTCGGCGTTAAAAGTGTTTTTCTCATCTTGGGTGCTTTCGGCATCGCAACGATGTGGGAAGCCGTCTTTTCAGACGTCGGTGTTACCCTTTTAGCCGTTTTAAATGCGATGAGGGTTTTAAAAGTGAAAGAAATGTAACTTTTTTACCACCTAATGAACTGGAAATTCCTTTTTTAGCATCTTCACGAATGCGGTTTGTCTTGTTAAAATGAAAGAGGTTATCAAACTGGCATACTAAAAAATAAGAATAATGAGGTGTCTAAGTGAAGAAGAAACAGCAGTCACCGATGAAATTTGCAGTGATTATGACAGTCGTGGTCGTTTTTCTGATCGGCGCACTTGTCGTACTCAACAATCAAACCCAAAATGCTTCGCAAACCTTTGATGACAAGCCTTCAACTGAAGGACAGCCGCTTCTTGGCAACAAAGATGCGACTGTAACGATCACAGAATTCGGAGATTACAAATGCCCAAGCTGCAAACAGTGGACTGAGACCGTCCTTCCGGATTTGAAAAAGGATTACATCGATAAAGATCAAGTTAATTTTTCATATATTAACTTCGTCAATGAACAGCACGGCAGAGGCTCTGAATTGAGCGCCCTCGCTTCCGAGCAAGTATGGAAGGAAGATCCGGCTTCATTCTGGAAATTCCATGAAGCACTGTACAAAGCGCAGCCTGACAATGACACGATGGAAAACGAGTGGGCGACGCCGGCAAAATTGGCGGACATCACGGAAGCGAATACGAAAATCAAACGCGATAAGCTCATCAGCAGCTTAAATGACAAAACGTTCTCTGAGCAATTAAAAACGGACAATTCGCTCATCAGCAAATACAGTGTAGACTCGACGCCGACGATCTTTGTCAACGACGTAAAAATCGACAAACCGTTTGATTATGACAAAATCAAAGAAACGATCGCCAAAGAGCTGAAAGGCCAGTCTGATGAAAAATAAACTGCTTTTTCTGTACGGCGCCTGGATCGTCTCATTAACGGCGACACTAGGCAGCCTGTACTTCAGCGAAATCCGTAAATTCATTCCTTGCGAACTGTGCTGGTATCAGCGGATTATGATGTATCCGCTCGTGCTGATCCTTGGAATTGCGACATTTCAGGGCGATGCCCGCGTGAAAAAATACGTGCTGCCGATGGCGGTGATCGGCGCAGGCATTTCCCTGATGCATTACATGGAACAAAAAATTCCCGGATTCAACGGTATTAAACCGTGTGTCACAGGAGTGCCTTGCTCAGGGCAGTATATCAATTGGTTCGGTTTCATCACGATTCCGTTTCTCGCCCTTATCGCATTTATTTTGATTATCATTTTTATGTGCTTTCTCAAGGGGAAAGACGAGTAAAAAGAGCATTGTCTGACAATGCTCTTTTTTTTTTACATGTTCAACAAAATGAATGCTATAATATTTGGAAATTATTAAATGGATAAGGATGATGAGGATGGAATTTAAGATTCGTAAAATGAAAAAGAAAGACATCCGACAAGTGCAGCAGATTGCCAAAACAAGCTGGAATCACACTTATGAAGGGATAATCCCTTTCGATATTCAAGAGAAATTCTTAGAGAAAGCGTACAATGATGAGATAATGCAGCAGCGTTTGGAACACTCGTTAATGCTCGTTTCAGAAGCGGACGGAAAAATCGTCGGCTTTGTTAACTACTCATTTGTAAGAGAAGGAGGGGAGGCCTATCTCGCTGCCATTTATTTAGCCCCGGAATACCAAGGAAAAGGCATCGGAACCGCATTATTGGAAGAGGGGCTAAAACATTTGGAGGGAGTAAAAAAGATCTTTGTAGAGGTTGAAACAGAAAACCGCACCGGAAAATACTTTTACAAGGCGAAGGGTTTTGAGGATGTCTCCGAATATGATGAAGACTTTGAAGGGCATATCCTTAAAACGGTTAAATTGGTGTTACATGTATAAGGCGGTTTTTTGAACAGATGAGAGGTTAAGATTTGTTGGCGGAAGGTTCCTTGCCAACAAAACTCACCTGCTCTTTCTTCGCCTTTTCACATTAAAATGAATACTCTCTATACATGTGCAGCATTGTGCATAACTTATCGGGTATATAAATGTTCAAGCTCTTCAAATTTTTGAATCAGGGCATACTCTATATTGTCATCTAAAGGCAGCGATTCAGAAGCATATGTACCAAGCCGGGAATGCTGCCCGACCATAATCGAATACAGCGCATGTTTGAACATGGGTATATCGTTTGCATCATTTCCGAATGCTATAAATTCGTCTTTTTTTATGCCTAACTTCTGAAGTCCGTGCCATTTATCGACTCCTTTTGGACTGATATCTAAGATTTCCTCATTTCCGTGGACGTGAACCACAACATCCATTTTGGCAAGCCGTTCTTCCGCTTCTTTCATATTCGTAGAAGTAAGCAGCAGGATTTTCACTATATTGCGAAGCTCAGCTATCTCAATGTTTTTGGCAAGTTTGTGCGGATCTAAATTGTTTAAAATCGGATGTGTGGCCGGTCCGGTATATGCATAATCCCAATCACTATCTATTAAATATGTCATCCGGTAATCCTCCAGCAATCGAACAATATCGGAGAAGGTTTGTTCATCAAAGCTCGCTGTGGAAATGATTTTACCATCTGCTGCAACCATAGAGCCATTGCCGCCAATCATTGAATAGTGGTGGAATCTCTCGTGTAAAACAGGGAGTAAGTCGCGGATTGGCCTTGCGGAGGCAAAGATGACTTTATGCCCTTGAGAAGCCAGCTGTTCTAACGGCTTAAGCAGCTTTTCAGAAACTGGACGCCCTTTAAAACAAATTGTTCCATCCAGATCAAATACAAAATTCATTTTATTTCCTCCTATATCCCTTAACGTTTTGTTACTCTTATCCTATCAGTTGATCTTATAATGGAAAGGACATATGTCCAAAAAGGGAGCTTTCATAATGAAAATTGTTCAAGATTCGAAGCTGCTTGAAGCAAAATTACACCACTATCATCTTGAAAAAATGTTTGGTCAACCAAATAAGATTCCATTTATATTGCAGCAATATGAGCCAGGCGAGATTATTCTATACGAAGGAATGGAAATCGATTCCCTCTTGTTTTTAGTTGAAGGAAAAGTGAAGGTATCATCAAGCGTTGAAACCGGAAAATCCCTCTTGTTAAGGTTCAGCTATCCTTTTTCAATTATCGGGGATATTGAGTTGATTCGCAGGGTTCCCGTTCAGTCGCAAATTGAAGCAGTCGGCCAATGTTTGCTGATTGGGCTGTCATTTGACTATTTAAGACGGTATGAAATGAATAATCCAAAGCTGTTGCATATGCTTTTAGATCATGTAAGCTATAAACTTCAAACTTGCACAACTGCTTCCCGGGTCAATCTATTAGCATCAGTAGAAAACCGGTTTGCAAGTTATCTCATGTCCACACTGTCACCTGAACATGAAAATAACTTCGGAATGGAGCTGAAAACGGCAAATTTTGAAGAAATCGCAAACCTGCTTGGCACGACACACCGCCATTTAAATCGCGTTATTCATTCCCTTTCTCAAAAAAAGGTGATCGAAAAAAAGGGGAATTCCATCCGGATACTAAACCGGAGTGTATTGCAAAAGATATCAAATGGCATTCGTTTTGAGTAAAAAGCCCCGTTATCTCAGGCAATCCGAGGAGGGATAACAAAGCGGAAGATTACATGGACAATGCGAACCGATCCTGGGAGATCTTTTAGTTGACTTGTTCATTTCGTGAATTGGACATAATAATACAATAAAACAGCCATAATGAATGCGATAGCGATGGTGATCAGTTTATGCCTTGTTTTTCGTAACATCTCATGTGCTCCTTTCGTCTATTCTTGTTCTTTTGCTTTCTCAATCACGGCTGTGATGAACGATTCTTTTCCTTTTGTGTACGAGGTGCGGTCATATGGAAAGCGCCGCGCCAAGGTTTTTTTCAATGTTTCATATTCTTGCCGCTCGGCGGAGTGCTTTCTTAAATAATTTCGGAATCTCAGCTGGTTTTTCCATTCTTCGCTTTGAAAAACATATACGTGCAGATGGTGTGTGCCCGCCCTCCACATTCCCTTTCGAAAAAAGCGCCTGGCAGGGAAGGCTTCGTGAAATACGTGCTCATAACCGAGCTGCTCAAGCGGTTCGATCCAGGCTGAAGCTTCGCTGAGACTGTTGACGCCGGCCATCAGATCGAGCACCGGTTTTGCCGCAAGACCGGGAACAGAGGTGCTGCCGATATGTTCGATAGCGAGAACTTTTTTTCCGAGGACATCCGTGAGCCGCTGTTTTTCAGCTGCAAATTCCTGAGCCCACCCGGCTTTCGCTTTTTCGATGATGATCTCCTGTTCCATGTTTCCACCCCTTTAAAAACGTCTTTTTATATTATAAGATATTTTGATTCAGAGAGGGTTGATTTAAAGGTTGGAGAAGTTATAAAATCAAAAAGATTGAAGTTTAGTATGGAGGACACCTTAGATGGCTTGGGAAGTGTTGAGCATCATCGGTACCGTCGCTTTTGCGATCAGCGGAGCGATCGTTGCAATGGAAGAAGAGTATGATATTTTAGGAGTTTATATATTGGGGATTGTGACGGCGTTCGGCGGAGGGGCGATCAGAAACCTGCTCATCGGAGTTCCGGTGTCCGCCTTGTGGGAGCAGGGGAGCCTGTTTCTAATCGCTCTTGTTTCGATCACGATCGTTTTTTTGTTTCCGAAGCTCCTGTTAAAGCACTGGAGCATCTGGGGGAGCTTTTCAGACGCGATCGGTCTTGCCGCATTTGCGATACAAGGAGCGCTTTATGCCGTTCACATGAACCATCCGGTCAGCGCGGTGATCGTTGCGGCGGTCTTAACAGGAAGCGGCGGCGGAATGATCCGGGATCTTTTGGCCGGAAGAAAGCCGCTCGTGCTGAAAACCGAGATCTACGCCGTTTGGGCCGCTTTGGGCGGATTCATTATCGGCATGGGCTGGGCGGAGAAGCCGCTCACGCTGTATATCCTGTTTGCTTTGCTGGTCGCATGCCGCGTATGTTCGTACATGTTTAACTGGAAGCTGCCGAATCGTTCGCTGCGGTCCCACAGCTGAATAGAAAAAAGCCGATTTTTCGTTGATTGAAAAATCGGCTTTTTATATTGATTTGACCAAAGGTTATATGATAAGATGAAGTGTATTTTAACATAAAATTTCAAATATTATAGTATTATCCATTTTTATTTTATCATGAATCTTTTTTGATGTCAAATCTTTTTAGGGAGTGGTCAGCGTGCAGGAAAACGGTCAGGAATGGCTGGAAGAGGAAAAACGAATCCGGCTTGTTTTAAAGGAATTGGATCAGAAGCTTCATTCTCTAAAGGGAAAGACCGGCGGATTGAAGGAGGATATCATCGATTTACGGAAACATTTCTGGAGCGATGTCACCGTAAACTTGGCCGATGAAAACGAAGCGGTTGAAACATTTTTTAGCATTAAACAGCAGGCTGAGTTTTTGGCTGAAAGGGAAAGGAGTCATAAGCAGTTTTACAACGAGTTGAAAAACTTGTTAAAAGTGAAAGAATCGCCTTATTTCGGCCGTGTAGATTTTTTGGAGGACGGCGAAGAAAACGCTGAATCCGTCTACATCGGACTCGCCTCTTTAATGGACGAAAAAGAAGAGCGGTTTTTGATTTATGATTGGAGAGCGCCGATTTCCAGTCTGTTTTACAACTATGGTCCCGGTGCGGCTCAATACGAAGTTCCGGACGAGACGGTCAGGGGAACGATTGAGCTGAAAAGGCAATTTCTCTTCAAAAACGGCCGGCTGAAAGCGATGTTTAATACGGATATGGCGATTGGAGATGAAGTTCTTCAGGAAGTCCTGGGGCAGCAGGCAGATATTCAGATGAAAAGCATCGTCGCCACAATTCAAAAAGAGCAGAATCAGATTATTCGGAACGAAAGAAGCCGCTTTTTAATTGTTCGGGGAGCGGCTGGCAGCGGAAAAACGTCGGCGGCATTGCAGCGGGCTGCGTATTTGCTGTACCGCGGCCGCGGGCAGATCGAGTCGAGCCAGATGCTGCTATTCTCTCCAAACCTGCTTTTTAACAGCTATGTCGCCAATGTTCTGCCTGAGCTCGGAGAGGAAAACATCCAGCAGACGACATTCCAGGAATTTGTGGCGCGCCGCCTTGGAAAGCAGGTTTCGTGCGAGACTCCGTTCGATCAGCTCGAATATTGTTTAACGGCTTCAGACGATGAGGAGCAGCGCATCCGGATGAAATCAATCGAATTGAAATCAGGTCTGGCCTTCAAAGGCATTATCGATGATTATGTCAAATGTTTGGCAAAAGGGCGTCTGGATCTGGTGTTTAAACATATCGCCTTTCGCGGAAAAAGGATCATTACAAGCGATCAGGTGCGGGAATTTTTCGCGGCCCTTGATCATGCAGATACGCTGTCCAACCGGATTGAAAAAACGGGGAAATGGCTGTTACAGCTGCTGAACAAATACGAACGCCAAGAAGGAAAAAAAGACTGGGTCATCGAGGAAAGCGAGCTGCTGGATAAAGAGGAATATTTAAAGGCCTATAAACGTCTTCAGGAAGAACAGCGATTTACGGAGAATACGTTTGACGATTATGAAAGGGAACAAAACCTCCTTGCCGCTATCATTGCCGAAAGGGAGTTCAAACCGCTCAAGCAAGCGGTAAAAGCGTTCGGCTTTATTGATTTTAAAGGAACGTACCTTCAGCTTTTTTCCGGGCGCTATACCCCGCAAACCCGTCCTGATGACTGGCAAAGCACTTGCACATTCACCCGGAAAAGCTTTCGTTTTGAGAAGCTGCCTTATGAAGATGCCGTCCCTTTTATATATATGAAAAACCAGCTAACAGGCGGGAGAAAAAACACGGCAATCCGCCATTTATTCATTGATGAAGCCCAGGATTACACGCCTTTTCAGCTTGCTTTTTTGAAGAGCCTGTTTCCCGCGTGCAGCATCACAATGCTGGGAGACTTAAACCAGGCGATTCTTGCCCATGCCTATCACGATAAGACGCTCCTGTCGGGAGGCGTGTTTGAAGGCGAAAAAACGGAAATCATCACCTTGAAGCGCAGCTACAGGTCGACGAAAGAAATTGTTGAATTGACAAAGCGCATTATCGAGGGAGGCGAAGAGATCGAAGCCTTTAACAGGAACGGCAAAAAACCGACTTTGACAATATCGGCCGACCTTCATGCACACCATAAACAGATGGCTTCCCTTATAACCGCCCTTCAAAAAGAAGGACTTGAGACGATTGCAGTCATCTGTAAAACAGTCCGGGAATGCAGGGATGCGTTCCGGCATCTTCAGCAGCATACAGAGCTTAAACTGATCGATAAAGAAACGAGAACGTTTCAAAAAGGCGTGATCGTCATTCCCGTCTATTTGGCGAAAGGGATCGAATTTGATGCCGTCGTCATTTATGACGCTTCTGAAAAACAATACAAAAAAGAGAGAGAGCGGACTCTGTTTTATACGGCGTGCACGAGGGCGATGCATGAGCTCCATCTCTTTTCCCTTGGAAAGGAAACGCATTTTTTAAACGGTGTTTCAAATGATATGTACACGAAAAGAGAGTGACGGTGTCACTCTCTTTTTTGGAGAAACCATTGTTTCTATAAGTTTTTTTATTTACAAACTTTTCTACACTAGGCTGAGTCTGTGGCAATCTTCTTCATATTCTGGCAGGTTAAAGAGTTTGTCATCTTAAACAAAAATGAAATGATTTCCAGCATATATAGAGGAAAGTGGTCTGGCTAAATAATATAAAAGCTTTTATTCATCAAATCGCTTCTCTTTTTCTTGAGGATATATAACATATTTTCTATTTTCATTTTACATGCAGGAGATTACGAAATCGAAATCGTTAATTAAAATCTGTTATATTAAATTTTATAGTTCTGTATCATAATATAAAGCTTTTTAAAATTGGGATTTGATGATTAATTTACTCTGTAATATATTATATATAGAGTCTGTTATATATAATGACAAACTCCCCTGCACGAAACGGCATATTCATTTGAAGAGGATTTATTGGGAGGGAAATATTTCATGTCAAACCATTCACCGATTACCCCTGATTTAAGTGACAGCGGCATTCGCTATTTTCGGGCTTATAAGGAAAGCCTTGGTCTTTGGCCAGTTCATTACAAAACTTTCTACGTATCTACCCGTTTCGGCCAAACGCATATTATTGCAAGCGGACCTGAAGATGCCCCGCCGCTTGTATTGCTTCACGGCGCATTATTCAGTTCCACTATGTGGTACCCCAATATCGAGGATTGGAGCAGCAAATACCGAACATACGCAATTGATATCATAGGTGATAAGAACAAAAGCATCCCTGCAGATTTATGCGGTACGAGGGCGGGTTACGCTGATTGGCTTCTCGAAGTGTTCGACGCTTTGGGGATAGAGAAGTCGCACATGGTTGGTCTTTCGCTTGGCGGGCTTCATACGATGAATTTCGCTTTACGTGCGCCAGAGAGAGTAGAGAGAGCAGCGATCCTTAGTCCCGCGGAAACATTTTTGCCGTTTCATCACGATTTTTATCAATACGCTCTTAGCCTCACAGAGCCTGATGGAGTAGAGAATTTCTTAAATTGGATGATGACAGATCGTAATGTGTTACACCCGGTTTTTGCAGAGCAGTTTCATGCAGGCGTAATGTGGCAGGATGGATTAAGACAGCCAAGGCCTAACGCCGACGGATTTCCGTATGTTTTCACTGACGACGAATTAAAATCAGTAAAAGTCCCTATTCTATTATTGCTGGGTGAGCATGAAGTCATCTATGACCCGCAATCAGCCTTACATCGCGCCTCAACATTAGTTCCAGGTATTGAAGCGGAAATCATAAAACAGGCAGGTCACGTTTTATCAATGGAACAGCCTCAATACGTAAATGAACGTATATTACGTTTTTTCAGTAAATAAACCACAGTTTTGTTGTCCATTTCATGGAGATGCAGCGGCTTATACGAGCGGTCATACAAACTTTTTTCAAAGGCTGAGAGTGACGCTGTCACTCTCTTCTTCCATCATATATATCAGTTCTGACATCCAGCACGTTGTTGTTGATGGACACATGGTATTTGTCCTGCCATTCGATTTTGACATGTTCTTCTTCGTATCCCCAATAGATGTTTTTTCGTTCACCGGTGGCAACCGTTGTCAATTCCCCTCTGACGGAAGGGGAGTTCGTTCCCCCGCCTTTATTCACGCTATACAAATTCAGGTTGTATGCTTGATTCGGCGAAGCGGAAGACTGAATCCAATTTCCTTTCGGCAGATGATTCATCGAGTAAAAATGCGTATACACGATATATCCGATGGTAATGCCTGACGCAAGCAAAACAGCCAAAATAGCAAACAAGACGCTTCGGCACGGTGACTTCCTCTGCTCTTCTATTTCTCCGTCAATATAAAGCTCCAATTTGTCTCATTCCTTGATGAAAATTGTTTTTTATAGTTTAAGGAAAAAATCGTATTCTGTCTATTTTGAAGCAGGGTTAACCAAAGAGCGCCGCCAATTCATCCATCACAAACCCGATTTCCTCCTTTGTATTGTAAAAATGCGGGGCTATTCTGATGACGTTGTTTCGCGCTGAGACGATGATATGCTTTTCACGCAAGAGAGCTTCCATACGGCCAGCCTCTTCGGCATACACCGAGATCAGGCTTGTTCTGTTATGTACGGTCTCGGGGCCTATGATCTTCAGGCCTTTTTCCGCCCCGTATTGCAAAGAGAATGCCGCGAGCTCCCGCAGGTAGGGCTCGATCCTGTCGGGCTCTGCTTCAAGCAGCAGCCTCAGTGCCGCGTCTGCCGCGTAAATGCTGATAAATGACGGTGTCCCCGACTCGAAGCGTTTCGCACCTTCCGCAAAGCATGAATCTAAGGCAAATGGTTTGTTCCTGCCGAACCAGCCGGCCGTCTTCGGCTCAAATTGTCCGCAAAGTTCGCGTTTCATATACAAAAAAGCCGTTCCGGGAATGCCGAGCATGTACTTGCGCGTCCCCGCCGCAAGGATGTCGATATCCATGTCTTTGACATGAATCGGAATGTGTCCGGCGGTTTGATAGGCGTCGACAAATAAAAGCGACCCTTTTTGATGAACAATCTCGGCAATCTGTTTTACATCTTGTTTAAACCCGTTCCGATAGCCGGCATGGGGTACACAAGTCAAGAGCGTCTGATCGGTAACGTCTTTTTCGTATTGTTCCAAGTCAATCATCCCGTCTTCGCTTTGAATGATGATGAGGTGATCTTTGAAGCGGTCTTGCGCAAGCCAAATTTGGCCGACGGCAGGAAAATCGATATCCGTGAAGGCGATCTGCCTTCGGTGTGGTGGCTGCGGCAATGAAGCAGCGACAGCCGCCACTGCGTCAGATACTGACGGCAAAACGGCTATCTCTTCTTTTTCGGCACCGATCAGCCGGGCGAATTTTTCCTTGGCTTCATCCATCTTGTCGAGATGCGCTTTCCAGTCTGCGCCGGCTGTTAAAAGGCCGTTCTGATACTCATCAACCGCTTTGGCAACAGGCAGAGCCAACGCGCTGCCGGAGCATGCGGCAAGGTGAACATGACCAGACAATATCGGAAATAAAGAACGGTAAGTGTGGAATGGATGCTTCATGATATCCCTCCTCATTAAAGCTTCGAGCGGGCCTGAAAAAATCCTCTTTTTCACAGTTGAAATTAAGCGGGCAGAAGCCTCTTTAAGCGAAAGAACAACCGCTGCAGCTGTTTGAAAACTGTCACATTTTCGGGAAGCTTTCTTCCGTCAGCATCAAAAGCTCCCATGCTCTGGTGAATCATTGTTCAGTGCGATTGCTTTCTTTCATCGTCTGATTTATGATTCAATTAAAGCAATTCAAACAGATGAAAAGGAGCCGAGAGGATGAAACATTACGGTGCAATAGAAGCAGGAGGCACAAAGTTTGTTTGTGCAGTTGGAACAGAAAAGGGAGAAATCATTGACAGGCTTACGCTCCCGACGGAGACTCCTGAAGAGACTATTGGAAAACTGACTGATTTCTTCAGCAAGTATCAGCTCACATCAATGGGAGTGGGCTCTTTTGGACCTATATCCGTTGCAAAAGATAAAGAGGATTACGGATACATAACCAATACGCCGAAATTAGCCTGGAAGGGGTACCCGTTTATTCCCGAGTTGAAAAAAAGGCTCGGCATACCGGTTTCGTTTACGACTGATGTAAACGCTGCCGCGCTTGGCGAACTGACAAAAGGAGCGGCGCAAGGCTTGGAAAGCTGCTTGTATATTACAGTCGGTACAGGAATCGGAGCAGGAGCGATTGTCGGCGGCCGGCTCGTGCAGAGCACGCTCCATCCTGAAATGGGTCACCTTCTCATTAGACGGCATCCGCACGATACGTTTGAAGGAATCTGTCCGTATCACAAGGACTGCCTTGAAGGAATGGCATCGGGTCCGGCGCTTGAAAAGCGCTGGGGGAAAAAGGGCAATGATTTGGCTGAAAACGAGGAAGTTTGGGAGATTGAAGCCGACTACTTAGCGCAGGCTCTCATGCAATATATCTTGATCCTGTGCCCTGAAAAAATCATCATGGGCGGCGGTGTCATGAAGCAGCAGCAGCTGTTCCCGCTGATTCGCAAAAAGCTTGCCGAATATATGAACGGATATGTTGACCTGCCTGATCTTGAAGGATACATCGTGCCGCCGGGTCTCGGCGACGATCAGGGAATCACCGGTGCGCTCGTTTTGGCTTATGAAGCCGGTTGAGCAAGTTGTTTTGTAAAATCCACCCAGTGTGAGATAATAACAGCGGTGCGTTTAAAAGCATGAAAAAAAGAAAGGTGGTCGTTCAAAATGGTAAGCAGTTTAAAGGATACTGTGACATTACATAACGGTGTGAAAATGCCATGGTTCGGACTTGGAGTTTTCAAAGTGGAAGAAGGCAGCCAAGTTGTAGAATCTGTGAAAGCAGCCATTAAAAACGGATACCGGAGCATTGACACAGCCGCTATCTATCAAAACGAAGAAGGCGTCGGCAAAGGGATTAAAGAAGCAGGCGTTCCCCGCGAAGAGCTTTTCATCACGTCAAAGGTTTGGAACAGCGATCAGGGATATGAAAAAACATTGGCGGCTTTTGATGAAACCCTTCGAAAACTCGGTCTTGACTACCTTGATTTATATTTGATTCATTGGCCTGGAAAAGACAAATATAAAGATACGTGGCGCGCGCTTGAAAAGCTGTACAAAGACGGCAGAGTAAAAGCGATCGGCGTCAGCAACTTCAATGTGCACCATTTGGAAAGCTTATTGGAAGATGCGGAAATTAAACCGATGGTCAATCAGGTTGAGTTCCATCCGCGGCTGACTCAGGCTGAGCTCAGGGACTACTGCAAAAAGCAGGGCATTCAGGTGGAAGCATGGTCTCCGCTCATGCAGGGAAAACTCCTCGATGATCAAGTGCTGACTGACATCGCTAAAAAATACAACAAATCCGTCGCTCAAGTCATCCTGCGCTGGGATTTGCAAAATGAAGTCATTACCATTCCGAAGTCAATCAAAGAACACCGCATTATTGAAAATGCCGACATATTTGACTTTGAATTAACAGCGGAAGATATCGAAAAAATCAACGCTCTTAACAAAGATGAGCGCGTCGGTCCCGATCCTGACACAATGGTTCACGGATTCGAATAAGCATAAGAAAATCCCGGGTTCATAAAAACCCGGGATTTATTATTTTTCATGAATGGCCAAGCGGCCTTTCGCTTGTTTCCTTCTGCTGCCGTCGAGCCGTCCGCGGCGGTGCTGCTTAATAAAGAATGAGAGAACCAATCCGATTCCCGACAATGCGGCCGCGGTCATAAACGCCAGATTGACGCCGTGAATCATCGCTGTATCCGAAGACGGACCGGCAGGATCGGCCAGTGCACGCTGTGTCATGATGGTGATGAGAACAGCCGTCCCGATCGATCCGGACATCTGTCTCATCGTATTGTTCATGGCCGTTCCGTGAGGAATCAAATGGCGCGGGAGCTGGTTCAAGCCGGCTGTTGTAACAGGCATGAGCACCATCCCCATGCCGACCATCCGAATCGCATAGACGACAGACAAATACGCAAAAGGCGTCGTCTTTGTCAGATGGGTCAAGAGCAATGTGGTCACGAAGATCGCCGTCAAACCGGTGATGCTCAAGATCCGCGCGCCGATTTTGTCAAAAATTCTTCCGGTAATCGGAGACATCAGCCCCATCACGACAGCTCCCGGAAACAGCATCATTCCCGATTCCATCGCCGTGAAATGGCGCATATCCTGCATATACATCGGCACGATCGTCGCCGCTCCGATCATCGACATAAAGACTACCATCCCGATAATCGTCGCAAGTGTAAACATCGGATATTTAAATACCCTGAATTCCAAAATCGGTTCTTCCAAATGGAGCTGCCTCCAAATGAACCAAAACAGCGTAACGCTGCCGACCGCGAAGCCAGCCAGCACGTCCGCACCCGTCCAGCCCGCAACACCGGCGCTGCTGAAGGCGTACAAAATGCCGCCGAAGCCAAGTGAAGACAAGATGATGGAAGTAACATCCATCTTAGGTGACGTCTGTTCGGTGACATTTTTTAAAATAAAGTGTGCGGCAATCATGTCGATAACGGCAAACGGAAGCAACAGATAAAACAATACTTCCCAAGGGTAGCGGTCGACGATCCAGCCTGACAGGGTCGGTCCGACAGCGGGAGCGAAGGCAATCACAAGCCCGACCATTCCCATCGCTGATCCACGCTTTTCTTTTGGGAAAATCAATAAAAGCACCGTCTGCATCAATGGCATCATAATGCCCGCGCCGGCCGCCTGGACGACGCGTCCTGCAATCAGCGCCGGAAAGCTGAATGACAAGGCGCAGATCAGAGTCCCAGCCGTAAATAAAGACATTGCCGCCATGAACAGCTTTCTCGTCGTGAATTTTTCAATTAAAAAAGCCGTAACTGGAATCATGATCCCATTCACGAGCATAAAAACGGTCGTCAGCCATTGGGCAAGCCCCGGCGTAATGTTTAAGTCCCTCATGATCGGAGGCAAAGCCGTCGTCAATAGCGTCTGATTCAAAATGGCGATAAAAGTCCCCATAATCAAGACGGCAACAATCGGCAATTGATTTGTCTTATGCTGTGTTTCACTCATATTAAAACCTTCTTATTTATCATTTTTTATAACACTTTATGAAATAATCGGTACTCGAAATAACTTCTCTTTTTATTTAGGGTAACGAAGGAACTGCAAAACCGCAAGTTCATTTTTAACATTCGGTATATAATACCCAGCTGTCCCTCAATTTAAACAGCCCCTTTAAGCCGGGGGAATCCGGCTTAAAGGGGACGGATTATTTTTTATAAAATCTCAGCAAATCACCGTTAATAATCTTATCGGAAAGGGAAAGCTCTTGATTCGCCTTCTCTATGAGCGGACCGCATTTGTCCTCACTGTCGTTGATCATGTCCCCGGTTTTTTTGCTGTAGCACGTATTTTTCGTGTAGATATAATCATCTGTTATAAAGCTGCCGTTTCTTAACACAGCGAAAGGCATTCTTTCGTTCGAAAACAGGTCATTACCGAATTGAATCATGCCTTTTGTATCAATTCCGAGCAAATGGAGCAATGTCGGTTTGACATCAATTTGGCCGCCTGTTTCAGATATCGTTTTCGGGTCTTGATCCGTTACCCCCGGAATGTGGATAATCAGCGGCACACGCTGCAGCTGAACGGTATCGTAAGGGGTGATTTCGTCTTTGCCCAAAAATTGAGCCAGCGCATCGTTGTGCGCTTCTGATATGCCGTAGTGATCTCCCATGAAGACGATCACGGAATTGTCGTAAAGGCCGTTTTTCTTCAATTTTGCAATGAAATGCTTCAATGATTCGTCTTCATAGCGTACCGTCGTGACATACCGGTTTAAAATCTCACTGTCCGAGTCGTATTCATCGATCAGCTTATCCTTATCATCAATTTGGAACGGAAAGTGGTTCGTCAATGTGATCAGGTTGCTGTAAAAGGGCTGCGTCAAGTCTTTCATCAAGTCGGCCGATTGCGTTAAAAACTCCTTATCCTTCAGCCCCCAGCCCGTTGAATTTTCAGGTGTCACATGAAAATGGGAGACGTCATAAAAGCTGTCGATGCCAAGGGCTTTGTACATGACGTCCCTGTTCCAGAATTTTTTATGGTTGGCGTGGAAAACCGATGTTCTGTAATCGTGGTTTGCCAGTGTTTTATACATCGAATTGTACGCATTTTCGCTCTTCGTAAAAAACACCGAACCGCTCAGAGACGGATAGAGCGAATTGGCGACAATGAATTCCGAATCGGACGTTTTTCCCTGTTCGGTCTGCTGATAAAAATGGTCGAAATAATAGCTTTTTTGAATGAATTTGTTTAAGAACGGTGTGATTTCCTGGCCGTTCACCTTTTCATTAATGACAAATGTCTGAGTGGATTCAAGCGTTACAAAGATGACGTTTCGTCCTTCGGCAATCCCGAACATATCTTGGTTCGGTTTGCTGTAGTCAGCGTTTGTGTAGTTCTCGATCGTTGCCAGGCTGTTTTCATCAGCGACCGCTTTTTGTGTCAAATTAAAAGTCTGTGAAATGCCGTCCAACAGATGAAACTGATATAAGCCGATGTTTTTTACAAGCACTTCCCTGTCGTAGGAGTAGCTTAAAAACTTCGGCTGATCCAGCTCCGACAGGGCGAGATTAAACAGTACCGTGCCGGCAGCTGCCGCGTAGTAGATCTTAACGGATTTAGCGGAAAGCTTTTTGCCGGTTCTTGTGCGCGTTTTTGCCAGCCAGACCAAAAGAGCCAAATCCAGAAAAAGCGCGATGAAAACCGGATTGAACAGCTCCTGAAAACTGCTCCCAAGCCCCCCGAGATTTTTTGCCTGGAACAGGACGGGAACAGTGATGAAATCGATGTAGAAACCATAGAAAATACTGTTTGCAATCAAGATGCCCGTCAGGACGACATTAGCCCCGATTAAATAGAGGCGCTGCGTTTTTTCGCGAAAAAAGAGGCTGATGCCGAGTACAGGGATGAGAAAGCTAAGCGGGTTGATAAACAGGATCAATTCCTGAAGTGCGTTGTCGATTTGTAAATTAAAGCCCAGCTTGTAGATGAAGTACGTTTTCATCCACATAAAAAATATGGATAGGCATAAAAACCACTGCTTTTTAAAAAATTGTTCTTTCATATAAATAGCTCCTCACATATAATCCCCGCAGGTAAACAACACCAAGATAAAACGACTGAACAAAGCATAATACAGCAATCGGTCAAACCGTCCCTTTCGTCAGGCGATCAAGTTCGCAATAAAATAGCACGAAACAACGGTGAGCACAGTCAGAACGCCTTGTTCCGCCTTCCCGCCGGTTTTAATATAAAGGGGCAGCCGAACCTTAATGGCGGACGGAAAGAAAAGTTTGATGCCGTTTACAGTCCCGGCATCAAGGAGCAGATGGCTCGCCATTCCGGCCATCAATCCGACAAAAATGCTCTGATCTGTAAAATATAAATGTGCCGCAAATGCCGTGATGAGCAAAAAGAGCAGGCTGTGTGTAAACGTCCTGTGCCCGAAGACAGAACTGACCACTGCTGATAAAATCGGTAGCCTTCTGCCGATCTTGCTCTTTGTATGGCAAATATCCGGAATCAATGCTCCGATAACGCCCGAAGCTGTCATGAACACTGGATCATATCCGTAAAAATAAGCAGCAGCCGTGCAAGAAGCGACCCCTCCCATGATGTGTGTTTTTCCTGTCATATCGCTTCTCCTTTAAGACCTATAACAATTTCCTAATGAAAACTATATCAAGAGTTCTGGCGGCCTTCAAGACAGATGGTGGCAACTTGTCAGGCAAAAAACGCATTTTCCTGAGGCAATCAGCATGTTTACATCTAGAATATGGTGTTTTCAGTTAAAAAACACATTCAAGGTTCTGCATAATTTTAAAGTGATAAGCCAAATTAAAATTGTACCACATTTTTAAAGAGGTGATTCATTTGGGTATTTTCTTCAATAAAGATAGAGGAAATAAGGAAAAGGACCAAAACGCCGTTCGGGGGGCGCTTGAAGATGCAGGACAAGCGCTGAAAGGAGACCCTTTGCAAGAGGCGGTCAACAAAAAGAAAAACAACCGATAAATGACAGATGGAAGCGCCGTCTTCCATTCTGCAGAAGGCTGCCGAAACAGGCGGCCTTTTGGCGCGGCTGTCCGTTTTTCCATCACTTCCCTTTGACAGATTAAAATTTCTCTGGTAACCTCTTTTCAGAATATGTGATAAATCCTCACTCTTAACTCTTAGTGAGGTAGAGGTTGCGCGGATGATGAGTCGCATGTGTGAGGCTGATGGGGCCGATGATCATATGCAAAAGGCATCAGCGCCGAAGCATAAGGAAGCCATTCATTCTTTATGCTGGGTCTGCATTGAATAAGTGCAGGACTGCCGCGGGTTTCCCCGCGGAGGGCTATCCGGAGATCAAGAGTGTATGTTTAACCAAAGCATGGACTTTTGTTCATGCTTTTTTTATTTTGAATGATCTCACGGTCTGGTCCGGCATATTTTTTATAAAATGCTCGGAGGTTATATCTTATGGAACAGACAAAAAAATGGGGCTTCTGGCTTCTTACCGCTTTTGTTGTCGGCAATATGGTCGGCTCAGGGATTTTTATGCTCCCCAGCACACTCGCCCAGACGGCAAGCCCGTTCGGCGTAACGGCGGCATGGCTGGTGACGGGTGCGGGGGTGCTGATGATCGCCCTTGTATTCGGTCATTTATCGATTCGCCGCCCGGATCTTAAAGCAGGTCCGCAAAGCTATGCAAGAGCTTTATTCTCAGACCCTAAAAAAGGGAATGCGGCAGGTTTTACAATGGTATGGGGGTATTGGGTGGCAAGCTGGATCAGCAACGTGGCCATCATTACAAGCCTTGCAGGCTATTTGACGACTTTCCTGCCGATCTTAACTGACGGACGCGAGCTGATTGAACTCGGCGGCCACCCCGTTACACTCGGCCAGCTCTTGACATTTATCGTATGTACAATTTTGTTATGGGGGACGCATTTCATCTTAGTCTCCAGCATAAATGGAGCGGGCAAACTGAACTTTTTAGCAACTTTTTCAAAAGTGCTTGGGTTTGTCCTGTTTATTGTTGCAGGTTTGTTCGTTTTTCAGACGGCTTTATTCGAATCATTTTATTTTCCAATCGAATCAGAAGGCAAAAGTATTGGGCTGGGCGGACAGGTTCACAATGCGGCGATTTCAACGCTGTGGGCGTTTGTCGGCATCGAGTCTGCGGTAATCTTATCAGGGCGCGCATCATCCCAGCGCGATGTCAAACGCGCGACGATTACCGGACTGTTAATTGCGCTCGGCATTTATATGGTCATTACTTTAATAACGATGGGCGTCATCCCGCACGATCAGCTCCAAGCATCGGATAAACCGTTCGTTGATGTGCTGCACGTGATCATCGGCAGCTTTGGCAGCGTAATTATGGCGGTCTTGGCAATCGTTTCTTTGTTCGGATCGATGCTCGGCTGGATTTTAATCGGCGCAGAGGTTCCGTATCAGGCGGCAAAGGCCGGTGATTTTCCTGCTTTCTTTGCGAAAACGAACAAAAAGGGAAGCCCGGTTAATTCATTGATCGTCACAAACGTGATGTCGCAGATCTTTATTTTCTCAACGGTTTCGGGAACGATCAGCGAGGCCTTTACGTTTTTAACAACGTCGGCGACGCTCGCTTACCTTGTGCCTTATCTTGTGGCGGCTGTTTTCAGCTTGAAGCTCATCCTCAAAGGGGAGACATACGGCGAACTGAAAGGTTCAAGAACAGGGGACGGCATCATCGCTTTGGCTGCTCTGGTGTATTCTTTATGGGTCATCGTTTCAGGTACGTCTGACTTAACCACCTTTATCTTGGGAATCGGGCTGTTTTTCGTCGGTCTTGCGATCTACCCGTTCGTCTACAAAAAGTTCAAAAATAATCAAGTGTGATAAAGTTCTTTGCCAGCCGGGTCTTTTAGCAGAAGATCGGCTGGCTTTTTGATTCCCGCCGAAATTTTTGATTAAAATTTCCGCTTAGGCCTGTTATACTATAAAATGAAAATGATAATCGTTATCGGTTAAAAAGATCGAAAGGAATGGCATCGAGTGAGCTCTTACAAAAACATACATCGTATCAACAGCGCGGATGGCCCTGATGGAGAACAGAAACCGATCAGCCGTCCGCTCGGAGCTGTTTTTGTCCTGGCCGGCGGAATCATGCTACTGCTGTTTGGCGCCGCATTATCGATTGCGCTCGGTGCGGCTGATATAAAGCTTGGAACGGTTTGGGACGCCATTTTTCATTTTGATGCGAAAAATACGGCCCATCAAATTATTCAGGAACTCAGACTGCCAAGGACGGTAAGTGCGGCTCTTGTGGGCGCCTGCTTGGCGGTTTCCGGAGCCGTGATGCAGGGGATGACGAGAAACCCTCTCGCATCGCCGGAAATTATGAGCGTCACGCACGGGTCAGCTTTCGCAATTGCTGTCGCGTTTGCTTTTTTTCCGGGAACCTCATCGGTCGGGCTGATGATCTGGTCGTTTGCCGGCGCGGGTCTCGGAGCGGGACTCGTTTTTGCGATCGGAATGTTTTCAAAAGGCGGTCTTACGCCTGTAAAGCTGGCTTTGGCCGGTACGGCTGTCGGCACGTTTCTGAGCGCTCTTTCTACGAGCATTGCGATCCATTTTGATGTGGCGCGCGACGTCAGTTTTTGGTATGCCGGAGGTGTCGCTGGCACGAAATGGCTCAGCATTCAGTTGTTGGTTCCGTCGGCAGCGCTCGGTTTGGCCGTCGTTTTTGTCATCGCCCGTTCCATTACGGTTCTAAGTTTGGGAGAGGAGCTGGCGAAAGGGCTCGGGCAATATACGAAGACGGTGAAAGCGATCGGAATCGTGTCGGTTGTTCTGCTGACGGGTGCCGCTGTGTCCGTTGCCGGGGCAATCGGTTTTATCGGATTGATCATTCCGCATATTACCCGCTTTCTGGTCGGGGTTGATTACCGCTGGATCATTCCATGCTCAGCGGTGCTTGGCGCCGTCCTGCTGATCTATGCGGATATTGCGGCAAGGCTGGTCAATCCGCCGTTCGAAACACCTGTCGGAGCAGTCACGGCGCTTGTCGGCGTACCATTCTTTCTCTATCTGGCCCGCAGGGAAAGGAGTGGACTGTAATGCTCAAGAAAAACAGCAGACGGGCGGCTGCGGTGATGCTCGTCATGGCCGTGCTGACGGTCGCCGTGTTTTTACTAAGCATGAACATGGGAGAAATCCGCATCGCCCCGCTTGATACATTGAAAACACTGTTCGGTTTCGGAACGCCGCAGGATGAACTTGTATTATTTGAATTCCGTTTGCCGCGCATGGTCCTCGCCATGCTGATCGGTGCGGGAGTTGCTGTCTCCGGAGCCGTCTGGCAGGGGATATCGCGGAATGACCTGGCCGATCCGGGGATATTGGGCATCAATACGGGAGCAGGTTTTGCCGTTGTGCTGTTCATCTTTTATTTTCAGGGGGATGTTGGAAATCTGCAAAAAGGATTCGTTTTTTCCCTGCCGATTTTTGCATTTTTGGGAGCCTGCTTTGCAGTCGTTTCCATCTATTTGCTGGCGTGGAAAAAAGGCTTGAATCCCATTCGCCTCGTTCTGGTCGGCATCGGAGTGAATGCGGCGTTTTCGGCGGCCATCTTAATGCTGCAGCTGAAAATGGACCCGAATGACTTTATGCAGGCGGCTGTTTGGCTGTCAGGAAATATATGGAGTTCAAACTGGAGCTTTGTCTCGGCCGTGCTGCCCTGGATTGTCGTGCTGCTTCCTTTTATTCTCTACAAAGCGCGCTATTTAAACGTGCTGAATCTCGGTGATCAGCTCGCAACAGGGCTTGGAACGGCAGTTGAAAAGGAGCGGCGCATACTGCTTCTGTCGGCAGCCGCGCTGAGCGGCGCGTGTGTAGCGGCTGGAGGGAATATTACGTTTCTCGGTCTTGTGGCTCCGCATATTGCCAGAAGGCTTGTCGGGCCGAAGCATCAGCTTTTAATCCCGGCTTCCGCGTTGACCGGAGCATTGCTCTTTTTGCTAGCGGATTTAATCGGAAGGATGATACTGGCGCCTTCGGAAATTCCCGTAGGGTTAGTCATTGCCGCTTTAGGCGCGCCGTACTTTATCTATTTGCTCATGAAAACAAATTAAAGAAGGGAAGGGTGCAAGGTGTCTCTTTCAACAAACAACCTGGGAATCGGCTACGGAGAACAGATGATAGTCGAAAGCTTAAACCTCCACATACCAAAAGGAAAAGTGACGACCATGATCGGTCCGAACGGGTGCGGCAAGTCAACCATATTAAAAACGATGGCACGCATACAGCGTTCTAGAACGGGCGCCGTTTATTTAAACGGCAAAGCGATCCACCAAATGTCGACGAAAGATATAGCCAAACAGATGGCGATTCTTCCGCAGACCCCTGAGGCGCCAGGCGGTCTGACCGTATATGAGCTCGTTTCTTACGGCCGTTTTCCTCATCAAAAGGGAATGGGCAGGCTCTCGGCCGATGACCGCCGCATGGTTGAATGGTCTCTCGAAGTGACAGGAATGCTGCCTTTTTATGACCGGCCGATCGAAGCCCTTTCCGGGGGACAGCGCCAGCGCGTCTGGATTGCGATGGCTCTTGCCCAGGAAACGGAGCTCTTGCTGCTCGACGAACCGACAACCTATTTGGACTTGGCGCACCAGCTTGAAATTCTGCAACTGCTGGAAAAGCTCAACAAAGAAGAAGGCCGAACGATTTTGATGGTCATTCACGACCTCAACCATGCCGCCCGCTTTGCCCATCACATGGTGGCGCTGAACTCCGGTGCAATTGTCAAAGAGGGCGCTCCACATGAAGTCATGACATCAGAGGTATTGAAAAAAGTGTTTCAGATTGATGCGGAAATTATTTTAGACCCGCGCACAGGAAAACCGGTGTGCCTGACTTATGATCTATTGAAAAAAGAAGAGGATCAGAGGCTGGCAACCGGCTGACAGACATCAGACGATGTCTGTTTTTTTATTCCATGATTTCGTAAAGTAAAAAATCATTTCTAAAAAAGTTTATTTTTACTTTAAAATCAGAAAACGGGTGCCGATAAAGATATAATAGATGGTAAGATGAGGATATCAAAACATGATAAAGACAGAAAGGAAAGAAGGATTTTGGAAAATGCGACAATTTTGATTGTGGATGACGAAGACGCCATTGTTCAAATGGTCAAGCGCGTCCTCACGAAGGAAGGATTTTCAGAAGTGCTGACCGCGAGCAGCGCAGAAGAAGCGCTCGACATCGTGAAAAAGGATACCGTGCACTTAATACTTCTCGATGTCATGATGCCGGGACAGACAGGATTTGATGTATCCCCTGAAATCAGACGGCACACCAACGCCCCGATCTTCTTTTTAACGGCGAAGACATCGGACCTCGATAAACTGTCAGGTTTTGCCTACGGAGCCGATGATTATATTACAAAACCTTTTAATCCTCTGGAGTTAATTGCCAGGATTAAAGCGCATTTAAAAAGAACGTATATACATAAAGAAGTCGCAGCTGCTTCGGTATCTTCAGCCTACGAATATGAACGGTTTACATTTCATCCCGATTTTGCGGAGCTGATCGTGGACGGAGAAACGGTCAGCTGCTCCGCACAGCTTCTCCAGCTTCTGCAATATTTTTGCGATCATCCGAACAGAGTGCTTTCCAAGGACCAAATTTATGAAAAAGTGTGGGGCGTTCCATCTTACGGAGACAGCAACACCGTTATGGTACATATCAGAAAACTGAGGGAGAAAATCGAAAAAGACCCGAGCAGCCCCGAATATATCGTCACGATTCGCGGTCTTGGCTATAAGTTCGTTCCCAATCCTGCAAGAAAAGAGAGCGAAGGATGAAGCTGAGAGGAAAGCTCGTTCTCCATTTTGTCAGCCAGATTTTCCTGATTCTCGGTCTTGTCCTCGCCACTCTGCTGTTATCCTTCATCTTTTTCGCTCTCCGGTTAAGCGAGAGCGAAGCGGATACAGGCTTGGCAAAAGCCACATCAGACACGTTTGAAAGCTGGGTCAGTGTGGATGACAATAACAATTGGCAGATTGAAGATATCTTGAAATCGGCTATCGACAAACAGGGAGGCTGGCTTCAAATATTAGACGGTAAGGAGAAAACCGTTTATTCCTACCGCCTTCCTTCGGAAATTCAGAGGGAGTACCACAGGGAAGACCTCGTATCAGTCTTTGACAAAAAAAGAATCAAAAAATATCAAGTCAACTTCTGGTCTGCCAATTTCAATGGTGAAGACTACGTGATTCTATTCGGATGGGAGTCGAAAAGCGATACGATCCTGTCCTATTTGGAAAAGGAAGAGAAGGATATGGCGGACCTTTCTTCCTATAAAAAAAGCACGCTTGATTTCATTAAGAAAAACAAAGGATCGGTTTATCTGTTCAGCGAAAAAGGGAAAATGTTGAACTCGCTCTATCAGGACATAGATTACAGCCAGGGCATCACTGAGCTGGAACTTTTAAAATACGGATCGAAGCCATGGAACTACGAGCACGAGTTTTCATACAGGCGTTTAAGCGCGACAGAATGGCTGATCGCCGCTACCCCGAACCCGATTTATAATCCGGATCATGAGTTCAACAGGACGATGATCGGGCTCGCTTTAAAAATCGTTCTGCTCGTGATCGGCGTTCTGATCGTATTGATGTCTTCCATGACGATTTGGTATTCTTTTAGATTCGGCATGCCGATCATCCATACGATTAAATGGATCGTCAACCTTTCAAAAGGGCGATTTGAAGAGCCGAGAAATCGGAAAGGCCGCCCGCAAAGCCGGAACAAAAAAGGGAAGCGAAAACAGCCGTACCGGTTGTTCACAGAAGTGTTTGAATCGATGGAGCAGCTGACGGAAACGCTGAAAAAAGACGAACAAAGCCGCAAGAAAATCCAAACGACTCGGGAGGAATGGATCGCGGGGCTCTCCCATGATTTAAAAACGCCGCTCAGCACGATTTACGGCTACAGCATGATGCTGGAGTCTCCAAACTATGAGTGGTCAAAAGAAGAAATCCGTGAAATCGGCCAGGCAATGAAAGAAAAATCGGACTACATGTCACAGCTCATCGAAGACCTGAACTTGACGTACAGGCTGAAAAACGACGCCTTGCCGATTAAACGCCAGACAGTAAGGCTTGTGCCGTTTTTGAAAAGCTTCGTTGAAGAGTTTAAGCGCCATTCGTTTTCGGAGGGGTACAACGTTTCTTTTGAATATACGCAAGAAGATACCGAGTTTGCGATAGACAGAGGCTGGTTCAGAAGAGTCTTGGAAAACCTTCTCGCCAACGCCGTCAAGCATAACAAAAAAGGCACTGACATCAAGGTGATCCTTGAAGAAACCAAGCAATATATTATTCTTAAAATTCAAGACAACGGAAGAGGCATGGACTCGGAAACCGTCTCAAATTTATTTAACCGATACTATAGAGGAACGCATACAAAAGATGCGACAGAAGGAAGCGGTCTCGGCCTTGCGATTTCTTTGGAACTTGTCCACCTTCACGACGGCTGCATCGCCGTTGACAGCCGGACAGGCCGCGGGACGGAAATTACGATGGAATTTAAGAAAAACCCTAAAGCCGCCAAATAAGGTATGAAAAAGAAGAAGCCAAAGGTTATTGCCTTTAGGCTTCTTTTATGTTGAGAAAATAATGGAAAAGAAGGCGAGGTTCGTATAAAATAAGATTAAATGTTAACGTTCACATTGTATTGCAAAAAGAAATGTTCACGTTAACATTTAAATAAAGAAAGGTGGGGATTTTATGAAGCCGTTTTTGAATGACGATTTTCTTTTAACGAATGAAACGTCGAAAGTGTTGTACCACCAGTATGCTAAAGGGATGCCGATCATCGACTACCACTGCCACTTGAGCCCAAAGGAAATTTACGAAAACAAAACGTTTAAAAACCTGACCGAAGTGTGGCTGTACGGGGATCATTACAAGTGGAGAGCCATGCGGGCCAATGGAATATCCGAAGAGTTTATTACAGGAGATGCGTCAGACGAAGAGAAATTCAGCGCCTGGGCAAGAACGGTTCCGATGACGATCGGAAACCCGCTTTATCATTGGACCCATTTGGAACTGAGAAGGTTTTTCGGCATCGATGAACGGCTTGATGAAAAGAGCGCGCCGCATATTTGGGAGCGGGTGAACGAACAGTTGACCGGAGAAGGGTTCGGCGCCAGAGACTTGATTGAAAAATCAAACGTTGAAACGGTTGTCACGACAGATGATCCGGCAGACAGTCTTGAATATCATATGAAGCTGAAAGATGAAGACTTTTATGTAAGCGTTTTACCCGGATTTAGGCCAGACAAGGCGCTGGAAATCAATCAAGAAGGCTTTGCCGCCTGGGTGAGCAAGCTTGAAGCAGCAAGCGCTATGAAGATAGGAAATTATGACGATTTTTTGAAAGCGCTTAAAAACAGAATTGACTTTTTCCATGAACTAGGCGGACGGATATCGGATCATGCCATCAATCAAATGATGTACACGGAAACAGATGAAAGCGAAGTGCGTCCGATTTTTGCAAAGGTGATGAACGGAGAAGCCGCCTCGCCTGAGGAAGAGTGCAAATTTAAATCCTTTACCCTGCACTATTTGGGAACATGCTATGCGGAGAAGGGCTGGGCGATGCAGCTTCATATTAACGCCCTCCGAAACAACAGCAGCAAAATGTACCGGAAGCTCGGGCCTGATACGGGATATGATGCGATTAATGATCAGGACATCGCAAAGCCTTTGTGCAGCTTTCTTGATTCTCTTGACCGAAAAGACGCGCTGCCAAAAACGATCTTGTATTCTTTAAATCCGCGAGACAACGTCGTGATTTCAAGCCTTTGCGGAAGCTTCCAGGACGGCCGGATACCGGGGAAAATCCAGCATGGCACCGCCTGGTGGTTCAACGATACGAAAGACGGCATGCTCGAACAAATGAAATCGCTCGCCAACATCGGACTATTAAGCCGTTTTATCGGTATGCTGACTGATTCGCGCAGCTTTCTTTCCTACACAAGACATGAATATTTCAGGCGCCTGCTCTGCGATGTCATCGGCACATGGGGTGAAAAAGGAGAAGCGCCGGATGATATCGAGCTTCTGGGACGGATCGTCAAAGGGATCTGCTACGAAAATGCAAAACACTATTTCCAGTTTGAAGTGAAAGATCGTTTGAAAGCTTAGAGTCACAAAATGGCTAGCAGAGGAGCTGCTTTTTCATGGAAATATCGACGAACAAACAAACCGAAACAGTCGCCGCTACTCAAGAGAAATTAAGTTTAAAAGAAAAGGTTTCTTACGGTTTTGGAGATTTTGGGAACGGATTTATGTTTGACCTTGGACAGCTCTATCTTTTGAAGTTTTTTACGGATGTTGCCGGTATTCCGGCGGCAGCGGCCGGAGGCATTTTTCTTGTGAGCAAACTTTTTGCCGCTTTTGTCGATCCGATTGTGGGAACATCGATCGACTACAGGAAGAATATCGGGCCGAAAGGCAAATTCAGGCCGTATTTGCTATACGGAAGCTTTGTGCTCGCGATTTTGACGATATTGACCTTCATCTCGCCGAATCTGTCACCGACGGGCAAACTCATATACGCTTATGCGTCATACATGCTTTGGGGCCTCGGCTATTCCTTTGTCAACATCCCTTACGGCTCGCTCGGGGCGGCCATGACGCAAAATTCGGTGGAGCGGACTTCGCTTGCTTCCTTTCGACAGGCCGGCTCGCTGGGCGCCCTGTTTGTGACGAGCATTGTTGTCATTCCGATGATCGTCAGGTTTGACAACCCTGCGGTTGCCTATCCGGTCGTCATGGGGCTGATGTCTTTTCTCGGTGTGTTGTTTTTCTACATTTGCTATAGAAACTGCCAGGAACGGATTGTCGTAAAAGATGAGAAGTACAAACAGGAAAAAGTGACATTCAAAGCAATATCAAAGACGTTTTTTACGAATAAACCGCTCCTTACGCTTATATTCATGACCATTTTTACGATTTCAGCCTATAACCTTAAATCTGCGATGCTGATTTATTTCGCACAGTATAACCTCGGCAACGCCGAACTGATGGCCTACATGAACTTTATCATCATCGGCTCATCCTTTATCGGCGTCATCATGCTGCCGAAGCTCGTGAAGCTGTTCGGGAAAAAGCATACCGCTATTTTGGGGCTCGCGGTTTCCGTCTGTGCGGATCTGATCAATTTTTTCGTACCGGGCAATGTCTTTGTTTTTACGATTCTCGCCAGCATCGCCTTTATCGGCATCAGCATTCCGAACGGTATCACCTGGGCATTTGTATCAGACGCGATCGATTATGGCGAGTGGAGAACAGGGGAACGGAAAGAAGGAACGGTATACTCGCTGTTTAACTTTTCGAGAAAGCTGGCTCAGTCGCTCTCCGGCTTCCTGTCGGGGATCGGTCTCAGCATTATCGGCTATGTGCCGAATGCGACCCAAAAAGCGGGGACGCTGCTCGGCATTAAAGCGATACTCCTTTTGTATCCTGCAGCGGCGCTGACGGCAGCCATTCTCGTTCTCGGCTACCTGTACCGTCTGACAGATCAGAAGCATGCCGAAATGATCGCGGAAATCGAAGCGAGACCATAGCGGAATTTCATTTTCTAAAAAGCGCTTTTGATATGGTAAACTGATGGTAACAACAGCAAGAAAAGGCGGGTAAAAAAACAATGTCAGTAACGATTAAAGATATCGCCAGGCTGGCGAATGTATCGCACACCACAGTATCCAGAGCGCTGAACAATAGTCCGCTGATAAAAGAGAACACGAAAAAGAAAATACTCGACATCGCAGCCGAAATGAATTATAAACCGAATTTTAATGCGAAAAGCCTTGTTACGCAAAAGTCTTTTACGATCGGTCTGTTTTTAACAAGCCTGACAGACGGGACGTCTTCAAGTTTCTTTGCAGACATCCTGCGCGGCGTCAACAAGGTGATCGATGAAAACTATAATATGGTTGTCAGGGGGATTGACGATTATCATGATTTGTCATCCATTCACCACAACCGCTATGACGGCATGATTTTAATCAGCCAAAGTGAACAGGATCAGGCTTTTATTGAGCATGTCCTCAAACAGAATATTCCGGTCGTCGTGCTGAACAGAAAAATCGAAGGGCACTCCGTCGTCAATATTTTGGCGAATGAACACGAGGGCGCTTTCCTCGCTGCTTCATACTTGATCAAAAACGGCCACAGACGGATCGCCATGGTGCAGGGGAAAGAAAGTTTTAAATCGTCTCAAGAAAGAAAAGGAGGCTTTCTTCGAGCGCTTCGCGACTCAAATCTTGACATGCCCGGCGAATACCTCGTTCAAGGTGATTATACGATGCAAAGCGGCTTTCGTGCGGCTGAAACGCTGCTGAAGCTGAAGAACCCTCCGACAGCCCTGTTTTGCGCCAATGATGATATGGCGATCGGCGCGATGAACGCCCTTTATGCAAACGGGAAACGCTGTCCTGACGATATGTCGATCATCGGCTTTGACGATAGCGGATTTTCGGCGTATACGACACCGTCATTAACGACGGTAAAAAAACCGACGGAAAAAATCAGCATGCTTGGTGCGGAAAGCCTGTTGTCACTGATCGAAAATCCGCAGGCAGAAGGCAGGCAGACGCTCATCGGCACGGAGCTGATCATTCGCAATTCAGTTAAGCATCTATAGCATCATTTTTGATGCGCTGTAAAATGTGAACGTGTGCAAAAATGAGGAGGGAATTGAAATGGAGAGGCTGTCCAAACGGATAAGGTCTAAGCCGAGCCGTCCCGAACGGATTTTGCAAATCGGGGAAGGTAACTTTATGAGGGGGTTTATTGACTGGCAGATTCATAGATTGAATGAAGAAACCGATTTTAACGGCAGCGCCGTTGTTGTGCCTCCGCGCCGCGGCTCAGTAACGGCCTTTCAAGAACAGGATGGGCTTTACACGCTTTATCTTGAAGGCTTCAGGGAAGGACGGGAGGTTCGCGATTCTGCTGTCATTACAACAATCAGCAGAGTCGTCAGCAGCTATGAACACTATGATGAATTTATGAAGCTGGCCGATCTGCCGGATTTGCGCTTTGTCTTTTCAAATACGACAGAGGCCGGCATCATTTATATCGAGGAAGACCGGCTGTCCGACCGTCCGCAGAAGAGCTATCCGGGGAAGCTGACTGCGCTGTTATACAGACGCTACCTGACTTTTCAGGGAAGCAGGGAAAAAGGCCTGGTGATCCTCCCGTGTGAGCTGCTTGAAGATAACGGGAAAAAACTGAAAGAGATTGTGCTGCGCTATACGAACGAATGGGCGCTTGAACAGGGGTTCATCGATTGGCTTGAGGAGTCAAATGTGTTTTGCAATACGCTTGTAGACAGGATCGTACCGGGATTCCCGCAAGAAAATGCACACCGGCTTGAAGATGCGGCCGGCTATCGCGATTCTCTGATGGTGACGGCGGAGCCGTATCATTTGTTCGTGATTGAAGGGCCGAAATGGCTTCCAGACGAGCTTCCGCTTCATGAGGCCGGTCTGAATGTCGAGTTTGTCAAAGATGTGACGCCGTACCGGGTGAGAAAAGTGAGAATCTTAAACGGCGCCCATACCGCGATGACGCCGATCGCTTATTTGGCAGGCCTTGAGACGGTTCGTGAAGCGGCTGAAGACGAACTTATCGGATCATTTGTGAAAGAGCTGATTCAGCGTGAAGTGCTTGAGACGATCGATATGCCCGGCAGTGAGCTTGACGCCTATGTGGAAGAGATTCTCGACCGCTTTAAAAACCCGTTTATCCGTCACAAGCTGATCGATATTTCCTTAAATTCCTTTGCAAAATTCAAAGTCAGAAATTTGCCCGTCTTAATGGAATATGCGGAACGAACTGGCAAACTTCCGGCTCGAACCGTATTTGCTTTAAGCGCTTTAATTTATTTTTACCAAGGAAAACGGGAAGATGAGGCCATTCCGCTGTCTGACGACGATGAGGTGCTGGCTTTTCTCAAACGGCTCTGGACAGAAGAGACAGACGTTTCAAACATCGCGTTCCATGTTCTCGGGTTTGAAAAAGTATGGGGGCAAAACCTGAACGACATTTCCGGGTTGACGGACAAGACGGCTGAATATTTAAGGGACATGAAACAAACGGGAATGAGGAAGGCGCTGAAAAAAATGATGAACAGCCAAATGGCTGAGCTGGGGGACATGTGATGAAAGACTGCTTGATGATCAATTCTCAAGATAATGTCGGCATTGCGTTAAGAGAATTGCAAACCGGTGAAACGGTCACTGCAGGAGAACGGACCATCGTGATCAAGGAAACGATTTTGAAAGGCCATAAGTTTGCTTTAAAAGACATCGCTGAAAATGAAGACGTCATCAAATACGGCTTTCCGATCGGGCACGCCACTGACATGATTCAGACGGGGGAGTGGGTGCATACAAAAAATGTGAAAACGAATTTGGGCGGTGTCGAAGAATACAGCTACAAGCCGAAATTTACGGAAAACCGCTATCAAAAAGAACCGCTCACATTTAAAGGCTTTAAACGAAAAGACGGAAAAACGGGAATCAGAAACGAGCTATGGATCGTACCGACTGTCGGCTGTGTAAATGGCATTGCAGAGCTGATCATCAAAGAATTTAAAGCTGAGGTCGGCTCTATCGTCCCTTTTGAAAGCGTTCACGTATTAAAGCATCAGTACGGCTGTTCACAGCTTGGCGATGATCATATCAACACGAGAACGATTTTGGCGAATGCCGTCAAACACCCGAATGCAGGCGGTGTCCTTGTGCTGGGACTTGGCTGTGAAAACAACAGCATCCATGAATTCCGCGAAGCGCTCGGCGATTATGATCACAGCCGGGTCAAGTTCCTGCTTTCTCAAGAAGTATCAGACGAAGTCACGGAAGGCGTCAAACTGTTAAAAGAAATTTATGAGCATGCAAAAGGTGACCGGCGTGAAGATGTTCCGATTTCTGAACTGAAGATCGGTTTGAAGTGCGGCGGATCTGATGGATTTTCCGGCATTACCGCGAATCCGCTGCTCGGCCGGCTCTCCGATTTTCTGATCGCCCAAGGGGGAACGGCGGTTTTGACAGAAGTGCCTGAAATGTTTGGAGCGGAAACGCTTTTGATGGAGCGGGCTGAAAATGAGGAAGTGTTTCATAAAATCGTCCGCTTAATCAACGATTTTAAACAGTACTTTATCGATCACAGGCAGCCCGTCTATGAAAACCCGTCTCCGGGCAACAAAGCAGGCGGCATTACGACATTAGAGGATAAGTCGCTCGGCTGTACGCAAAAAGCCGGCACTTCAAAGGTGACGGATGTTCTGGAATACGGGGACGTTTTGAAAAAGAACGGGTTGAACCTGCTGAGCGCTCCGGGAAATGACCTTGTTGCTTCATCCGCACTGGCCGCTGCAGGGTGTCAAATCGTTTTATTTACGACAGGGCGGGGCACGCCTTTTGGCACCTTTGTGCCGACGATGAAAATTTCGACAAATACAGCGATTTATGAGGCGAAGCGCCACTGGATCGATTTTAATGCGGGAAGGGTGCTCGAAAACCGGTCAGAAGATGACGTTTTGAAAGAGTTGACAGCATATTTGATCGAAGTCGCGGGCGGCAGGCAGCTGAACAATGAGATAAACGATTTCAGGGAGCTTGCGATATTTAAAACAGGCGTTACATTGTAAAGGGGGCGGTAACGTGAGTATGCAGAAAATAAAAGACGAGATTCTAAAGACGCTGAAGGTTCCGGTATTTCCTGATCGATCATTTGATGTTACAGCGTTTGGGGCTGACGGAAGCGGAAAAAAGGATGCGACGGGAGCGATACAGAAGGCGATTGATCAAGCCCACAAAGCAGGCGGTGGAAGAGTAGCAGTTCCTGAAGGCGTGTTTCTTTCCGGTGCACTCAGACTGAAAAGCAATGTGGAGCTTCATCTTGCACAAGGAGCGGTGATCAAATTCAGTCAGAACCCGGAAGATTATCTCCCCGTTGTGCTGACGAGGTTCGAAGGCGTCGAGCTCTATAATTATTCACCGCTCATCTATGCTTACGAAGCCGAAAATATTGCAATAACCGGAAAGGGCACGCTTGACGGCCAAGGTGATGACGAGCATTGGTGGCCGTGGAAAAGGGGAACGAACGGCCAGTCTTCACAGGAAAAAGACCGAAATGCTTTGTTTGAAATGGCTGAGCGCGGTGTCCCGGTCACTGAGCGGCAGTTTGGAAAAGGGCATTATTTGCGGCCGAACTTCATTCAGCCGTATCGCTGCAAAGATATTTTGATTCAAGGTGTCACCGTGCTGAATTCGCCGATGTGGCAAGTTCATCCCGTGCTTTGCGAGAATGTGACAGTGGACGGAATCAAGGTCATCGGACACGGTCCGAATACCGACGGAGTCAACCCGGAATCGTGCAAAAACGTGGTGATCAAGGGCTGCCATTTTGATAATGGAGATGACTGCATCGCCGTCAAATCGGGAAGAAACGCCGACGGCCGAAGGATCAACATGCCATCGGAGAACATTGTCATTGAACATAACGAAATGAAAGACGGGCATGGAGGGGTCACGATCGGAAGCGAAATTTCCGGCGGCGTGAAGAATGTCATCGCCGAGGGAAACCTCATGGACAGCCCGAACTTGGACAGAGCCCTCCGCATTAAAACGAATTCGGTGCGCGGCGGTGTTCTTGAAAACATCTACTTTCACAAAAATACGGTCAAAAGCTTGAAGCGCGAAGTGATCGCCATCGATATGGAATATGAAGAAGGGGACGCCGGAGATTTCAAGCCCGTCGTCCGCAACATTGATGTTGAGCAGCTGAAAAGCATGGGCGGACAATACGGGATCAGGGTGCTGGCGTACGATCATTCTCCAGTCACCGGTCTGAAAGTGACTGATTCCGAGATCGACGGCGTCGATATTCCGATGGAACTGAAACATGTGAAAGACCCTGTTTTTTCGAATCTGTATATTAACGGAAAACGCTATGATTCACACGAAGTCTAAACAGAGATCCTCTGCAGACATGCAGAGGATCTTTCTTTTAACGCGGCGGCGCATCAGCGGTTTCGTTTTTGACCGAGGAAATCAGCAGTTCAATAAACACCCGGCTTGCAGCGCACATATGCTTGTTTTTACGGTAAACGATGCTGATTTCCGTCGTCAAATCCGGCATTTGAATCGGAATCGTCTGAATGGATTTATTTCCAATATCATCGAGATAGCCTTTCGGCAAAATGGTGGCGCCAATGCCTTTACCAACCATGTTCATGATCGATTCCATCGTTGTCATTTCCATGACTGGCCGAGGTTCGAATCCAAACGTGCGGCACTTTTCGTTGATCAGCTGCCGCAAAAAATACGTCTCAGGCAGCAAAATGGATGGAATCTCCCTTAACACGTCAAGCGTGACAAACTGCCGTTTTGCAACCGGATTGTCAATAGGCACTGCGAGGGCGAGCTGCTGGGTAAGGAATGGAACGGTTTCCAGATCACTGTGTTCCACCCGCTGGGCTACAATGCCCAAGTCGAGCTCATTTTGCAGCAGCCGCTCGTAAATATCTCCGGTTCTCAGCCCTAAAACAGACAATTCAATATTGGGGTAGCTGCGGTGAAATTCGATCACGGTCCGGGGAAGCAAATAATTAACCACGGTCAACAGCGCCCCGATTTTTAGCGTTCCCCTCTTTAAACCTTGGAGCTCGCTGATTGCGTCTTGCGCCTGTGACAGTTCATGAAAGATATTGTAACAGTGCTGAAGCAGAATCTTTCCCGCTTCCGTCATTACGGTGCGTTTGCCTGAACGGTTAAACAAAGGCGTTCCGATTTCATGTTCAAGCAAACGGATTTGCTGGCTCAGCGAGGGCTGAGCGATATTCAGTTTTTCGGCGGCACGGGTAAAATGAAGCTCCCGGCACAATGCCATGAAATATTCCAATTGCTTTAGCTCCAATGCTTTTTCCTCCTCTCCATTATAAAAAACAGACGAAACTCAACGATAGGTTTAACCTATTGTTTTTATAATAACGATTGAATGGTTTTATGATAAGAGGTCGATTATACTTAAATCTCAAAAGAGATGTGCAGCGTTGCTGTTCGGCCGCTGCCGTCTGCAGGACATTTGAATGTAAGAGGTGATATGAATGGAATATGCCGATATCCTTTCGATCAATGTAGGGAAGCCAGAGGCAATTCAGTTTCAAAATAAAGCTGTGTCTACCGGAATATACAAGAAGCCGGCAAGCGGCCCTATCTTCCTGTCATCTACTAATTTTGCGGGGGACGGGCAGGGGGATCTCGTTCATCATGGTGGCGCGGAAAAAGCAGTGTGTGTCTATCCGTATGAACATTATCTCTTTTGGGAAAAGGAACTGCAAAGAAAGCTGGAATACGGAGCATTTGGCGAAAATTTAACGATCAAGGGTCTGCTGGAGGATGACGTTCATATCGGCGATATCTTTCAGCTGGGTGAAGCTGTTGTACAGGTGAGCCAGCCAAGGCAGCCTTGCTATAAACTAACCGTAAGGTACGGTATGCCCGATATGATACTGAAGGTACAGGACACCGGATTGACGGGTTTTTACTTTCGCGTGCTGAACGAAGGGTTCGTCTGTAAGGATCGTGGTCTGAAACGAATCTCACGCCACCCTAAAGGCATCACGATTTCTTACGCAAATCGCATCAAGCATCATGAAAAGAACAATATTGAGGGCATCAAAAAACTTCTCGAGGTGGAGGAACTGTCGGCAAATTGGCGGGCATCATGTTTAAAGCGGCTTAACGGTTTTGAGCCGGATGACCGCGAAAGGCTGACGGGAGGTCTGGAGAAGAGATCTTAACCCAAAAGGAAAAAATCCTCTGCCGATCGGCAGAGGATTTCTGTTAAATGGAGCGGATAATTCCGCCTTCCACTCTTTGAGCGGAACCGTTGATGGCCGCAGCTCTTTCGGAAGCGAGATAGACGATCGTACTCGCCACTTCTTCCGGTTTTGCATAGCGCTGAATCAAAGAAGTCGGCTCATTCACTTTGAAATAGTCTTTGACAAAAGTGTCTAAATCGGTTTTCTCCTGAGCTGCGGCACCCTCCATATAATTGGCGACGCCTTCCGTCCAGGTAGGTCCCGGAAGGACGGAGTTGACCGTCACATTTGTCCCTTTCGTCATTTCAGCCAAACCTCTTGATAAACTGATCAGAGCGGTTTTCGTCATTGAATAAGGGATCATCTGCGGAAGCGGTTTGATGCCGGCTTCGCTTGCCAAATTGAGAATCCTTCCCTTATTACGCTTCAGCATGGCCGGCAGAAACGCGCGGCAAAGCCTGACTGCGCTTAAAACGTTTACTTCAAAATATTTGAGCCACTCTTCGTCTGTCACCTCTGTGAAATCCTTCACTTCAAAGAAGCCCATATTATTGACGAGGACATCAAGCTCCCCGATTTTAGCGGTTTTTTCGACCAATGCCATGCTTTCTTCAGGAGCGGATAAATCAGCGGCAATGCCGTGAACGTTTCCGTGCCGGGAAAGTTCCTCAACGACTGACTGGACTTTTTCTTCTGTCCGTCCGTTCACGATGACTTCGGCCCCTTCCGCCAAGAAGGCTTCCGCCGTTGCTTTTCCAATACCTGCAGTAGAACCTGTCACGAGTACGAGTTTGTCTTTCAGCTGTAAATCCATATGCCATCAATCCTTGTTTTAAGAGTTAAGATGAAAAAACATCTAATGAACAGTATATCGCAGCTGGATACCTCGGTCGAAAATCGTGCTTGTCGTTTTATTGTTCCTTGTCTTTTAAAATCTTATGAATATCTTCCATCGGACGGAGCCAATTCTTTTTCATCACTTCAGCCGCCAATTTCGGATCGTTTTTTTCAAAAGCGGCGATGATTTCCCAATGCTCGGCGGCGGACTGCAGTTTCGGAGCAGACGGCCGATTGAAAAACACATACTTCATCCGTCTAACATGAAGCTGCAGAACGGCGGAAAACTGAAGAACATACGGGTTTTTAGCCGCTTCTGTAATCAAATGGTGGAACTGTTCGTCCAGTTCAGCTGCATCGTGGTTCCGCTCCTCTTTAAAAGCGGCTTCGTATTGAGCCGCGAGTTTTTTGAGCTCGGCGATCTCTTCTTCAGTCAAAAGCGGCGTTGCCAGTTCTGCCGCCAGAGCCTGAAGATGTGCGAGCGGGGGATAGACGGCCAGCGCATCATCGGGATGAATAAGCGTGATCTTTGTTTCTTTTCCCGGCTTCATTTCCACAAAACCTTGAGATTCGAGGAGCTGAAGCGCTTCTCTAACCGGTGTGCGGCTGACGCCGAGCGCTTCGGCCAGATCGACGTCCGTGACTTTTTCGCCGGGTTCAAGGGTTCCATCGACAATCCAGCGCTGCAATTGATAAAACGCTTTTTCCTTAGCTGAAAGTCTGACCTGCGGCGTATAGTTTTTCGGTATCGGCATAAAACCACCCTTTCTCTATATGCAATATATCGTAAATACTTTAGCAAAAACAACGTTTTTCAGTTGAAAATCTCCTTTTCAGAATCTCATATACAGACCTGTGTCGATTATAGTATAATAATTCCGAAATTAGGACACGAATGAGTCAGAAAGGCGCTGCCCAGAAGCGGCTAATAGGGGAGCCGGCGAGAGAGCCCCCGCGAGCAGTTCGGCGGGCCGGGAGCGATCAACCGCAAGCCGGAATAACCGCCTGGATGATGACCGCGTTATCTGCGAAGACAGATGCGGTATAAGCGATGTGCTCTTTTTTTGTACGTTCCTGGTTTACTGCATCTTTACTGAGTAGAGATGTTTTTATTTTATCCCGAGGAGGAAGCAGAATGAAGAAGTTAGGGCTTTTATTGCTGTCACTGCTGTTGGCCGCCGGCGTTCTTAGCGGCTGCGGTCAAGCGCAAAAGCCGGCAGAACAGCAAAAACAGGAGAAGGCGGCTGAAGCGTTTCCGGTCACCATAAAAGATGCTTCAGGACAAGAGGTCAAAATTGAAAAAGAACCGAAGAAAATCGTCTCTCTGATGCCGAGCAATACCGAAATTACATACGCCCTTGGCCTGGGGAAGAAAGTCGTCGGCGTGACGGATTTTGATACATATCCAAAAGAAGTGAAAAACGTTGAAAAAATCGGGGGCATGGAATTCAACACAGAAAAAATCATTTCGTTAAATCCCGACTTGGTCTTGGCCCACGCATCGAGCATGCAGAGTGCCAAAGAAGGGCTAAAGCAGCTGGAGGATGCAGGAATTACGGTGGTGACCGTGAATGATGCGGCCTCTTTTAAAGAGGCGTACCAGTCCATCGAAATGATCGGAAAAGCTGCCGGTGCAGAGGATCAAGCGGCAAGCCTGATCAAGGGCATGAAATCTGACCTGGCTGACATAAAAGAAAAAGCTGCCGGCATATCTAAAGACGATCAAAAGAAAGTATTTGTCGAAGTGTCTCCGGCTCCGGACATTTATACGACCGGAAAAGGCACCTTTATGGATGAAATGCTTGAAGCGATCCATGCGGAAAATGCCGCTTCCGCGCAGAAAGGCTGGACCAAAATAACGGAAGAAGCGATCGTCAAGCTGAATCCCGATGCGATCGTGACGACAAACGGTAAATCCGCAGTCAGCGAAATTAAAAAACGAAGCGGCTGGAACGGTGTAAAAGCGGTCAAAAATAACGAAGTATACGACGTGGACCCTGACCTCGTGACCCGTCCGGGGCCGCGATTGATCAAAGGGGTCGAAGAGCTTGCTGAACATATTTACCCTGACGTTTTTAAAAAATAACCGCTTCGCGGCATATGCCTTCAGCCTGATGTTTCTGTCGGCATCTGTTCTTATGGGAATCTCTATCGGATCTTTGGAGATTCCCATTCCTTCTATTATCAAGGTTTTTTTGAACGAATGGTTTGGTATTCAAGGGTTAAATCCCGATCCGACAGAGGCGAACATCATCATGAAAATCAGACTGCCGAGGGTGGTGCTGGCCGCTCTTGTCGGCGCGGGGCTTGCTGCTGCGGGAGCCGGGTTTCAGGGGCTCTTGAAAAACCCGCTCGCAGATCCGTATACGCTCGGCATTTCGTCAGGCGCGGCCGTCGGTGCAGTGGTCACGCTGTTTTTTGGGATTCAGCTGCCGGTGATCGGAAGTTTTACACTGCCGTTTTTAAGCGTTGCCGCGGCCGTTGTCGTGATTTTTTTGGTTTTGTTCTTTGCGCGGCTCGTACACCCTTCATTGACCCTGTCTGCTTTGATTTTGACAGGAATCATCTTCAGTTCTTTTTTGGGTGCGCTTATTTCTCTCATGATCGCATTGACCGGCGATGATTTAAAACCGATCGTCCACTGGCTGCTCGGCAGTGTATCGATGAGAGGCTGGGGTTATATCGCGCTGTTTCTGCCCTTTTTTGCGGTTGGTGCTGCCGCGCTTTTGATCAGCGGGAGAGAACTGAATGTGATGACTTATGGCGAGGAAAAAGCGAGGCTCCTCGGTGTGAATGTGAAGCGAAGTAAGTATGTCGTTCTGTTGGCGGGAGCTATTTTAACTGGCAGTGCGGTTGCTGTGTCTGGAACCATTGGCTTTGTCGGTCTCGTCATTCCGCATTTTATCCGGCTTTTCTCTATTACGGATCACCGTCATCTTCTGCCGCTCTCGATGCTGAACGGTGCTTCGTTCCTTGTGCTGTCAGATCTTTTGTCGAGAACCATCATTGAGCCGTCCGAGCTGCCGATCGGTATTATTACCGCACTGATAGGAGCGCCTGTTTTCGGGTTTATTTTGATTCGGCGCTACCGGGGAGGGCGAATTCATGATTGATGTCATCCGTGTGTCCGGCGGCTACGGAAAAACGGATGTCTTACAGGACATCAGCTTTGCTGTAAAGCCGGGTGAATTTTTAGGAATTCTTGGTCCGAACGGCAGCGGAAAAACTACTTTGCTGAAAATGTTGTCGGGAACAATCGCGCCTCGAAGCGGCGAGGTGCTGCTTGAATGCCGTTCAGTCGGGGCGTACCAAACGAAAGAGCTCGCTCGCAAAATGGCGGTCCTTCCTCAAAAAACGGAGCAGGCCTTTTCCTTTACGGTGGAGGAAACGGTACAGTTTGGCCGCTACGCGTATCAATCAGGCCTTTTTCGGCAGCTGACAGCGGAAGACCATGATATCGTGAAGAGGGTGATGAAGCAGACAGACACGCTTCGTTTCGCTCAAAAATCCATTCATGAGCTGAGCGGCGGAGAGCAGCAGCGGGTGTATTTAGCACAGGCACTTGCCCAGGAACCCGAATATTTGCTGCTTGATGAACCGACGAGTTTTCTCGATTTGTCATTTCAAAAGAGTCTGCTTGATTTAATGAAACAAGAAACGGCTGCATCCAAACTCGCAGTGGTCGGGGTGTTTCATGATGTGAATATTGCGAGTTTATACTGTGACCGCCTGCTGTTGTTGAAAGATGGAAAGGCGGAAGTTCTTGACCGCCCGGAAGCCGCCCTTTCTGCCGAGGGTATCGGAAGAGTGTATGATACGGGCATCACAGCGCTGGACCATCCTCAGCGTGCAAATCCGCAGTTTACGATCAAGGCGAAAACCATCCCGGAGAAAACCGAGCCCCTCTTTTTAAAAGAGCGGATTGAACAATATTTGCCGCATGGCATCGCATTTTCGGCAGACCGCCCGCTGCGTCTTCTGTCCTCTGAAACAGGCTTTGCATGGAGACGAAAGCTTGTCTTCGCAAGCGGAAACAACTCTGGATTGCCGCATGACCTGTCAGCCTATGAACAGGAAACGCTGTTTATCCAACATGATGCTGAATTGGCTGACTGTCATATTGTGTCGGAAAAGGGTGATCTTTGCATCGTCGGTATGAAAGATACGGCGGGGCGTTTGATCATATGGGTGTTAGTTGACGGCTGTTTGCAAGATGGTCAATTTGTAACGGCGATAAGTGCTGCAGCAAATGCCGCAGCCGAGCACCATATTCCGTGCAGCGATGTGCTTGTAGCGGCCACTCAATCCGGCCGGTCAGCGTATCAAACTGCCTTTTTTACAGAAATTCAAAATAAAACAGCGGCTTGTGTGAAAGTTTTAAAAGGTTAAATTTGGGCCTGTCTTTGGACAGGTTTTTTATTGTTTTAAAACGCATCAGCTGAAGGTGAGGTTTCATTCTTTTGTCCCGAATTCGAAAAAATGTGTTGTTAAATGAATCATAACACCTTTATAATAAAATTTGTGAAAGCGTTTTACTATTTAAATGTTTAAAAATGCAACAGAGGAGGCGAGATCACTTGAAAGTAGAGGGGATTATCCCTGCCATACTGACACCGCTTACAAAAGAACAGGCTTTTCATGCGGGCGCAGCCGAAAAGCTGGTGAATGATCTTATTGATTCAGGCGTCCATGGCATTTTTGCTTTAGGGACAAATGGCGAATTTCATTTATTCTCGCAAGAGGAAAAGCTTCAAATTGCTGAAACAGTTGTAAAAGCGGTTAATAAACGAGTGCCTGTTTTCATCGGGGCAGGAGAAAACAGTACTGAGGCGACCATTTCCTTATCCAATCAAATGGCGGATATCGGAGCGGATGTTCTTTCGATTATTACGCCATACTTTGTCGCACCTTCGCAGGAGGAATTGTATCAGCACTTCCGCACGGTCTCTGAAAATGTCACGCTTCCTGTCCTGCTCTACAACATTCCGTCGAGAACAGGCGTATCATTGGAGCCCGAAACGGTTGAAAGGCTTGCGGCATTGCCGAACATTATCGGCATTAAGGACAGCAGCGGCAGCTTCGCCAATATTAAGGCGTATCTTGAGCGTACAAAAGAACAGTCCTTTTCCGTCCTGGCAGGAACTGATTCATTGATTTTAGACACATTGAAGGCGGGTGGAACAGGTGCTGTAGCTGCCACAGCCAATGTGCTTCCGCAAACCGTTGTTTCAATCTATGAATCTTTTAAACAAGGAAACATTGAAGAGAGCGAGCGCTATCAACAGCAGCTGCAACCGCTTCGTGATACGTTTTCACTCGGTTCACTGCCGGCACCGCTAAAAAAAGCAGCAGAGCTTGCCGGCATTGCCGTCGGGCCGCCTAAAAGTCCGATTGCAGAGCTGTCGGGAGAGCCGCTGCTAAAAGTAAAAAAGATGCTCGAAGGCTACGGAATTGAAGTAAAAATGGCAAAGGAGCAGTGAGGTTATGAAGACGCTTTATCATTTTCAAACGGCAGCCCGAATTGAGGCTGGTGCACATTCACTCAATTTGCTTGGCGATCACTTAGATCAGACCGGCTTGAATCAGATTCGTTCGGTGTTTATTTTAACTCAGCCGTCGATCGTTTCTCTCGGCTATGCAGACCAAATGAAAGAGGTGCTGGCCGAAAAAGGCATCTCAAGTGAAATTAACACCGATATACAGCCGGAGCCGACGGAACAAAATATCGAAGAGGTTTTTCAGCTTTTTTCTGAAGGAGGCCATGACGCGATTCTAGGAATTGGCGGAGGCAGTGTGCTAGATGCGGCTAAAATCCTCTCTGTTCTGAAAACAAATGAAAAACCGATTTCTGCTTTGATTGGCACGAATCTTGTTGAAAAGCCCGGCGTTCCGCTTGTGCTGATTCCGACAACATCCGGAACAGGGTCAGAGGTGACGCCGAATGCGATTGTGACGTTCCCGGAGAAAGAATTAAAGATTGGTATGGTCAGTCCCTATCTGCTGCCGTCGGTTGTGATTTTAGATCCGGTTTTGACGACCGGTCTTCCAAAAGCGATCACAGCTGCAACCGGAATGGATGCATTTACACACGCACTCGAATCCTATATTTCCAACAAAGCAAACCCATTCAGCGACATGTTTGCGCTTGAATCTATGAGACTGATTTCCTCCAGTATTCAGGAGGCCTACCATCATGGAGATAATCTGGAAGCGAGAGAAAAAATGCTCATTGGCGCCATGTATGGCGGAATGGCCTTGACAAGCGCAGGAACAGCGGCGGTTCATGCGATGGCTTACCCGCTCGGGGGAAAATACAAAATTTCGCACGGGGTGGCCAATTCAATGCTGCTTCCGCATGTAACGGCCTTCAATGCGGATCATGTGATTGACCGTCTTTCGGATGTGGCTGGCGTGATTGGAATTGAACCAAAGGGTTCGAAGGCAAGTCAAGCAGAGCGGGTCATACGGAAAATTGAAGAGTGGACCGCTGATTTGAACATTCCGCAAAATTTAAAGACATTCGGGGTATCAAAAGAGGATGTTCCATCGCTTGCAGAGGCGGCAGCCGACGTCAAACGGCTCATGGATAACAATCCAAAGCCGATGTCCATTGCGGAGATTGAAGCCGTCTATTTGAAATTGCTGGATATGTAGGTCGGGATCTGTACATGGTTTTCACCATGAGCCTGTAAATGGCTCACAAACAAAGGGGGAGTTTGGGTGGATGTCTTAAGCGGTTCGATCATAACGTTTATTTTGGTAGTGATTGTGGTTTACATTCTTTTTACGACGTGGCTGACGATGCGGTTTCGCAGTAAATCAAGTTCGGAATTCAACAATGCTGCCAAAACGCTGCCGGCGATTGTTGTCGGCATTCTGCTGATGAGTGAATTCATCGGCACCAAATCGACAATTGGGACCGCTGAATCAGCTTATACACATGGTTTAGCGGCTTCATGGTCGATTGTAACGGTCTCGATTGCATTTTTTATTTTTTCCTACTTCTTAGCCGGGAAATTTTATAAAACAGGCCAATATACGATCTCCGGCATTATTAGTGAAAAGTTTGGCCGTTCGACCAAGCTAGTCGTTTCTATCATTATGATTGTAGCCCTTTTACTTGTGAATCTTGGAAACTATTTAAGCGGATCGGCGGCAATTTCGTCTATTTTAGGTTTGCCGCTGATGACGTGTGCGATCATTACAGCGATTGTCAGCACCTTTTATTTTACGTTTGGCGGAATGAAGGGCGTTGCCTGGGTGACGATTTTGCATTCTCTTGTTAAATATGCTGGGGTTCTGATCACTTTAGGGGTTGCCCTCTATTTGACAAAAGGCTGGGAGCCGATGACGCAGCAGTTGCCGGAGCATTTCTTCACTTGGGACGGCAGCATCGGATGGGGGACAATCGGCGCCTGGTTTATCGGCAACATGGGGGCGATTTTCGCGACTCAGTTTATTATACAGGCTATTACATCATCGAAAAGTGAGAAAGATGCAAAGAAGTCGACGCTGTATGCAGCGCTGCTTTGTCTGCCGCTTGCGATTGCCATTGGAGTCATCGGCGTTGCTGCACGGTATTTGTACCCGGATATTGATCCAATTTACGCATTCCCGGTGTTTATGCAGCACATGAATCCTGTGCTGAGCGCGGTTGTGGCGACATCCCTTGTGGCGTCTATTTTCGTCGGCGTTTCGACGGTTGCGCTGGCGACAACGACGCTGATCATTGATGATTTTTATGTGCCGAAAGCAAACCCGACACCGGAACAGCGCATGAAAATCACGAGATATGTTTCGATTATCATCGGTTTTATTCCGCTGCTCGGCGTTGCGCTGGCGCCTGAATTGTTAACGCTTTCTTTCTTTACGAGGGCGCTTCGGACATCAATTGCCGTTGTGGCGGCGATGGGCTTTTATTTGCCATATTTCAATTCAAACCGCGGAGCAACAATTGGTCTGGCGCTTTCAGGTATTACGACGACGGTATGGTATTTACTGGACAATCCGTTTGGCATCGATAACATGTACATCGCCATCATTGTCCCGTTTATTGTGCTCGTATTAGACCGTCTGATCAGCTCGCCTGCGAAAAAAGAGTCAAATGTGGAGGAGGAATTGTGATGAAACAAAGTGAAACTTCCCTGCCGATAGATGGGCGCATCAGAGAAAATAAAACTGACCCGGCCAGAAAGGATGCGTTTTTGCCGACAGACTGCCCGCAAAACCATGCAGCCAACCTGCTGGAGCTGGATAATGGTGATCTGTTGTGCGTCTGGTTTGGGGGAACGCAGGAAGGCATTCCTGATATATCGATTTACATGTCAAGGCTTGAAAGAGGAAGCGATGAGTGGACACAGGCAGAAAAGCTGTCAGATGATCCTTCCCGCTCCGAACAAAATCCTGTGCTTTTTCAAGAGCCTGACGGCCGGCTTTGGCTTATGTATACGGCACAGCTTTCCGGCAATCAGGATACAGCGATTGTCAGATACCGGACTTCAGACGATAGAGGCCGGACATGGAGTAAGATTGACACGTTGTTTGCCGAAGCCGGGACTTTTATCCGCCAGCCGCTCATTGTTCTGGATAACGGCGATTGGCTGCTGCCTGTCTTTTACTGCATCACCTTGCCGGGCGTGAAATGGACTGGAAACCGTGACATCAGCGCGGTGAAAATTTCGTCTGATAAAGGCAAGACGTGGGAGGAAGTGAAGGTGCCGGGCAGTACCGGCTGTGTTCATATGAATATTGAAAAACTGCGAGACGGCACATTGCTTGCGCTGTTTAGAAGCCGTTTTGCAGACTCGATTTATTCGAGCCGCTCTATTGATAACGGCCGCACCTGGTCAGAGCCTGAGCCGACGGAGCTGCCGAACAACAACTCCTCCATTCAATTTACAGCGCTTCAAGATGGGACGCTTGCTCTCGTATACAATCATATGAATGCGAATGAAACGACCGAAAGAAGAGCATCTTTATACGATGAAATTGAGGAGGATGATGATACAAAAACAGGTGTTGACACAGAAGCGCGGCCTGCCTTCTGGGGAGCTCCGAGGGCGCCGATGACATTGGCCCTTTCACAGGACGGCGGCATCACATGGCCTGTCAAAAGAAACATCGAAGTCGGCGATGGTTATGCGATGACGAACAACTCAAAAGACAAGCTCAACCGCGAATTTTCCTATCCGTCGATCAAGCAGGGGAAAGACGGTGATCTGCATATTGCCTTTACGTACTACCGTCAGGCGATTAAATATGTACGTGTTCCGCAAACGTGGGCCTTTGCCGGTCAAGAATAAAGCCGTTTGAGCGCGCAGCACTTGATGGAATGAAGGGTATATCATTTATGATTTAAGTTCGAGAGGCTGTCCCAATCGTTTGAAGGGACTCCCTCGTGATGTGAAACGGGTGTACACGACAATTCAATTGGCGTATGACACGCTCATTCGCGCAGGCATTCCGCAGCCGAAAATCTCCGTATGCGGCATGACCCCCCATGGCAGTGAGAATGGTTTGTTTGGACATGGAGAAGGAGAAGAGAAAATTGTTCCTGGCGTTGACCGCAGGCATTCGGTCCGCTGCCCGCTGGCACGCTTTTCTTCAGAGCAGTGAGAGGCGACTTTGATATAGTGGTGGCGATGTATGACGATCCAGGACACGGTCCGCTTGGCCTTAAGGCCGGTGTGAGCATTACAGTCGGCCTGCCGATGATCCGTACGAGTGTTGACCATGGAACAGCCTTTGGATAATGAGGGAACCGGCAAAGCTGATCCTGCGAGTTTAGAAGAAGCAGTGAGACAGGCGATCGTGCTGTCCGTCCGGTCCGCTTGAGCGGCATATATATAAAAGAAGAGCCTTCCAGTTAAGGAGGCTCTTCTTTTTAGTTCATGTAGGTCCCGCCGTTAATATTAATGGTTTCGCCCGTTATAAAATCAGATTGATCAGAGGCTAGGAAGGCGACAACGTTTGCGACATGCTCGGGTGAGCCGATCATTTTCAGCGGAATCCGCTCAATGACAGCTGCGCGATACTCCTCGCTCCACTGCTTGCTCATATCCGTTTCAATCGGTCCCGGGCAGACGGCGTTGACATAAATGCGGTGTGCAGCGAGCTCCTTTGCCAAATGCATCGTTAAATAGTTGATGCCTGCTTTCGATGCACCGTAAGCAGGAGAGGCATTGTGATGCGGTGTTTTGCTCGTCGTTGAGCTCATGTTTACAATTTTTCCGCCGCCCTGCGTGATCATCTCCGGGATGACAGCCTGACACATGAGAAAGGTGCCGGTTAAATTTAAATCTATCACTCTTTTCCACTCTTCAAGCGATGTATCAATGGTTGTTTTCCGCAAATTAATGCCCGCATTGTTGACCAAAATATCGATCCGCCCAAACTGCTGTTTTGCTTCAGCTATGAGAAGCGAGGCTGTTTCTGGCAAACTGGCATCACCTGCAACATAAGAAGCGCGCTTTCTCTCAGTATTCAATTGTGTGCACAGGGACTTGAGCAATTCTTCGTTTGTCCCGTTGATGACGACATTTGCCCCTTTATCCGCAAGCGTCTCTGCAACAGCTTTGCCGATGCCGCGGCTTGCACCGGTAATAATCGCCGTTTGCTGATTCAATTCCATCCTCATCCCACCTGTCTTTGAATAAAACCGTTTTCATGTCTATTATAAAATTGAGTGTTTCTTTATTCAACAAAACTTTATTTCGATAATTGCTATTCGTTTTTTTTGTTTCATAATGGAACAATTCCTGCAGCCGTTAGAAACAGGGTATACTATAGAAACAAGTAATAAAGAAGGGAGAATGAAATGAAACTATACACAAAAACAGGCGATAAGGGAAAAACGAGTTTAATTGGCGGAAAGGCGGATAAAGATCATCTTAGAGTGGAAGCGTACGGCACATTGGATGAAGCAAACAGTTTCATCGGGCTGGCTCAGTCTTATTTAAAAGCAGAAGAAGCGCTGTTTCAAGATGTTCTGTCAGAGTTGACCGCCATCCAGCATGAGCTGTTCGACTGCGGCACTGATTTGGCGTATGTCAATGTTCAGGAAGAAGGCAAGCTCAAGACTGAATCAATCACCATGCTTGAAGAACGAATTGATGCCTATGTCGAGGAAGCGCCGCGGCTGACCAAGTTTATTCTTCCGGGCGGAACAGAAGCGGCATCATTTTTGCATGCGGCGAGAACGGTCATCAGAAGAGCTGAACGAAAGATTGTCGCTTTGGCCAAAGAAGAAGACATTCCGCCGCTTGCGCTGCCATACGTCAACCGGCTGTCCGATTATTTATTTGCGGCGGCGCGCATTGTCAATCACCGGCTCGGGGAAGTGGATGTCGAATATGAACGAAGCGCTGATGTATTCCGGACAAAGAAAAACTCATGAATGAGAAATCCGCCAATCGTTATCGAACAGAAATGGGCCGATTGATCAAATCAAGCCGTTTTCCGGCAGGGGAAAACGGCTTTTTGTCGTAAACCTTTAAGTAAGCGTTTTCAAAGAGAGGGAGTGTTCAAGTGGTTAATCGGGAGGCAGCTGCTATAAGGCTGACGGTTTCGAAGGATGGAGACGGCGAATTTCAAACCATTCAAGAGGCGATCGAAGCTTTGCCTGAGTACAGTCGGGAACAGAAAGTGATATTCATTAAAAAAGGAGTTTACAAAGAAGTCGTTCATATTCCGGCTACAAAGCCGTTTGTGAAGCTGATCGGCGAAGATCGTTACGAGACTGTGATTACGTATGACAACTATGCCGGAAAAGAAAAGGAAGGAGGAGGGAAATACGGCACGACCGGAAGTTCAAGCGTGTTTATTTATGCGGATCATGTTGAAGCTGAAAATCTGACGTTTGAAAACTCGTTCGACCGCACGAAAGTCGATACGACCGATACACAAGCGGTGGCGGTTTATGCGAAAGGAAACAGGATGACGTTCAAACATGTCAGGTTTATAGGCAGACAAGATACACTGTTTGTCAATGACGGTACACAATATTTTTATCAATGCTATATAGAAGGCGATGTCGATTTCATTTTCGGAGGAGCAAGAGCAGTGTTTGAAGAGTGCCAGATCCATAGCGCTGACCGCGGGTCCGCTACCAATAACGGTTATGTAACAGCTGCGAGCACGCATATCGCAAAGCCGTTCGGTTTATTGATGACAAACTGCAGACTGACAAGCGATGCCGCAGATGGAACGGTATACCTCGGGCGCCCTTGGCATCCGGGAGGAGACCCCGACGCCATCGCCAGTGTACTATATCACCGCTGCGATTTAGGCGCACACATCAAGCCTGAAGGATGGACGGATATGTCGGGCTTTTCGGCAGCCGATGCCAGATTGTATGAATACGAGAATACGGGTCCTGGTGCGATATCACATGAGGATCGAAAGCAGCTTGCCGATCATGAGGCTGAGAAATGGACAATTGAAAACGTATTGGACGGCTGGAATCCTAAAGTTGAATCATAGCAAGGCAACGTGCAGAAAGACCGCTCTCTGGCTGAGATGAGCGGTCTTTTTATGCGAGCGGGTCCGATTTGCAGTACGACTAGGGTCGTACTGCAAAATCAATCTGTGACTCGTTTTGTCGAAGCCTGAAATTGACTATAGTAAAGACATGAACGAGAAAGGAGGAGCAAATATGAATATAAATGGAAAGTCCATCATCGGCTTTTTTCTAATCCTTTTTGGCGTCTCCCTGTTTTTCGGCGGAGGCCATTTCGGCGGATTGGTTACAGGTGCTATTGGAGCATTGCTTCTATTCTATTCCGTGAAAAAATGGAAGGAAGGGCGCCAGTTTGCCGCGGTACTGGCCGCGATCTTCGGCATCATGTTTTTGGGAGGGTCATTGCCGTTTCTGATCGGCATCGCGGTTGCTGCAGCGATGGTTTATTTCGGATGGAAAATGATGAAGCAGGATGACAAACAGAATGACATCCTTTATTCAGAGAAAACGGAGCCTTCTGCAGCTTCATATGACACAGGCTTTGATGCAGAGTGGGAAGACTTTTTGAAAAAGAATAAATAATATTTTAGGAGGACGAGATCATGGCTTTAAAAAGAATCAGAGACATGTTTGTCGCATCAGTAAATGAAGGATTGGATAAACTTGAGAACCCCCGGGTGATGCTGAATCAATACGTACGCGACATGGAAAGTGATATCGCTAAGGCGAAGCATACCATTGTCAAGCAGCAGACAATTGAACATAGTTTTAAAGGAAAAGTGGAAGAAGCCGAAAAGCTTGCTGTCAAGCGAAGAAACCAGGCTCAGCTCGCTTTTGATGCGGGTGAAGAAGAACTTGCTAAAAAGGCGCTCTCAGAAATGAAGTATTTTGAAGAAAAAGCTGCCGAATATAAGGACGCTCACCAGCACGCGAAAAAGCAGCTTGCCGAATTAAAGGAACAGCTTGAGACACTCGAAATTAAACTGCGCGATGTCAAAGACCGCAAGCATGCGCTGATCGCCAGGGCAAACGCGGTAAAAGCGAAAGAACATATGAATGCATCATTTAATAAAATCGACAGCGAAAGCGCCTACCGGGAATTTATGAGAATGGAAAACCGCATTGAAGAGATGGAAACAAAGGCGAACAGCTATGCTGAATTATCCGCTTCATCAAGCAGCCCATTCGGCCGCCTTGAATATGCAAAAGAGGTAGAAGAAGAGCTGGAAAAAATGAGGGCTAAAAAGACAGGCTTGGAAAAGCAGACGCCTGCGGGAAATGCGTAAACGAATAGGGGCTCTCATAGGCCCCTTATGCAATTTTTGATTTCTTTCATAGATCATTTTCCTTATAATAAGGAGCATACACTTACTAGCCGAAAGGGTAATCCAAATGAAAAAAACGGTTGGAAAACTGCTGATTATCGCCGGCATTCTTATCCTTGCCGGGATGATGTTGAATGGGCGCGAAGGCTTTTCATTCTTCGGCTTCGATGACGAGTCAGCCCGCACATATCATGCACAGGGAAAAGACATCGATAAAATTGACATTGATGCAAAGAGCATAACAGTCAACATTCAAGCTGAAAACCGCGATGATATAAAAGCTGAGATTTCGGGAAAAAACGTCCGGCTTGATTCGTCTGAACAGGGGCGTACACTCCGGCTTTCCGCTGATTCGAAGGGCTTTTGGCCGTTTTTCTGGAGTAAAAAAGAGCTGATTGTCAAGATTCCTTCTGAATATAAAGAAGATCTGGCGATTTCTTCGGGAAGCGGAAATGTCAAACTGTCCGGCGGCGGTCTGCATTTGCGAAATGTAGCCTTGAAGTCGGGAAGCGGCAGCCTCAAGGCCGATGATCTTCAGGCGGTAGACCTTTCTGTAAAAGGGACCTCGGGGTCGGTCAGGCTGGAAAACGTTCAAACCACAGAAGGCGACATCCGCTCCACATCCGGTCATACAAAACTTGAAAATGTCACCGGCAGACTGAGCATCAAACAGACTTCAGGCAATTTGCGCGCTTCTTTTACAGAGATCAATGATCCTCTGAGCATCAAACAAACATCCGGAAACACCAAGCTTAAACTTCCCGATGATGCCGACATCAGTCTTAAAGCCGAGTCGACAAGCGGAAACATCAGTCATTCCTATTCATTTGATCAAGTTGCCAATGAAAAGCGGACACTGACTGGAAAAAAAGGAAATGGAAAAAATAAAATCGACATCTCCATCACGAGCGGGAATGTCTCAATTGAGTAATCAACAAAAAGAAAGGGGGCTCGAGTCAGCATGCGACTTACTAAAAACCAGCTGATCGGACTGATCATCGTACTCTTCGGAATCAGCATATTTTTGCAAAACAGCGGGCTTGGAGACGCGTTATTCTGGCCGCTCGCTTTTCTTTTTGCCGGTTATTTTCTCCATAAATATTCCCGCCGCTGGCTCGGGTCTGTCATGTATATCTTTGCGGGCTTTCTGCTGCTGAAGGACATCTTCAGCATTACATTCAGCCTGTTCGGCTTCTTCTTTGCCGCATTCTTAATTTATGCGGGGTACCGGCTGGTGACAAATCAGCCGGTATTTGATCGCCATAAGCCGAAAGGCAGGGAGAAGGAAAAGACGGATTCCAAGCCGCTTCAGGAGAAGAACAGCCCGGGACAGCGCAGCTTTTTTTTCGGTGATGTAAAATTGATGAAAACACCTTTTGACTTAAATGACTTGAATATCTCCGGGTTTATCGGTGACGTGAAAATCGATTTGTCAAAAGCGATTATTTCAGAGGGTGAAAACACCATCGTCATCACGGGGTTGATCGGAGATGTCGATATTTACATCCCGTCCGACCTTGAAGTGTCCATCAGCTCCTCTGCGTTCATTGGAGACATTGACGTTATCGGCGGCCGAAAAAGCGGCATCGGCAATCAAATCTATACCGAGACAGAGAATTACGAGCAGTCGGCACGACGGGTCAAAATTTCGATTTCGCTGTTTATCGGCGATGTGGATGTGCGGTTCATATGAGAACGAACAGGCTTGCAAACATTCAATGGCGCGCCGTCCGCTTATCCCTAGGTGTCAGCTTTACGATTTTTCTTGCTGTATTGGGCTTTATGCTGTTTTACTACCAGCTGGATCCGAGGGTGCTTATCGTTTCCAGGTGGTTCGGAATTCCGTTTATCGCGCTTCTCGCATTGATCAGCGCAGCTGTCGGATTCGGCTCAGGTTATATGTTCGGCAATCAGCTGAAAAAACGGCTTGAAAAGCTGATCGAATCCATTCTAAAGTACGAAAACGGCAACTTTGCCTACCGGATTCCGTCGCTTGGAGACGATGAGATCGGACTGGCCGCCGACCAGCTCAATGAGATGGCCAAACGGATCGAAAGACAGGTCGCCTCTTTGCAAAAGCTGTCCAACGAGAGAGCGGAATGGCAGGATCAAATGAAAAAATCGGTGATCTCTGAAGAGCGGCAGCGTCTTGCGCGCGAATTGCATGATGCGGTGAGCCAGCAGCTGTTTGCGATTTCCATGATGACTTCGGCGGTATTGGAGGGGATCGATGCTGCCGCTGACGAAAAGCTCGCTCAAAGGCTGAAAATGGTCGAAAAAATGGCGGCCGACGCCCAGAATGAAATGAGGTCGCTGCTTTTGCATTTACGACCTGTTACCCTTGAAGGGAAAGGTTTAAAAGAAGGGCTTGCAGATCTTTTGAAAGAATTTAAAGCGAAACAGTCGGTCGACATCGATTGGGAGATCGAGGATGCAGGCAAACTTCCGAAAGGTGTGGAAGACCACCTGTTCAGGATCGTTCAAGAAGCGCTCTCAAACGTGTTCCGGCATTCAAAAGCGACAAAAGTCACCGTCAGACTGCTGCTCAGGAACAAGCAGCTCCAGTTGAAAGTCATTGACAACGGTGAAGGATTTATGATGGACGCCGTCAAAACATCTTCATACGGGCTGAACTCGATCAAGGAAAGGGCCAGCGAAGTCGGAGGAGTGGCCGAAATCATTTCATTTACGGGAAAAGGAACACAGGTTGATGTAAAGGTTCCGATTTTTGAACAACAAAAAGGAGAGGCTTAAAAGGTGATTCGAGTATTGTTAATTGATGATCATGAAATGGTGAGAATGGGGCTGGCCGCTTTCCTGGAATCCCAGCCTGATATTGAAGTGATTGGAGAAGCATCAGACGGGAAGCGCGGCGTTGAATTGGCGCTTGAAACCAAACCCGACGTGATTTTGATGGATCTTGTGATGGAAGGGATGGACGGAATTGAGGCCACGAAAGAAATTTGCCGGCAGCTTGCCGATCCGAAAATTATCGTTCTGACGAGCTTCGTTGATGATGACAAGGTCTATCCGGTCATCGAAGCCGGAGCGCTCAGCTATTTGCTGAAAACGTCGAAAGCGAGTGAAATCGCCGATGCGATCAGGGCTGCGAGCGTTGGAGAACCAAAGCTTGAAGCCAAAGTCGCAGGAAAAGTGTTGTCCAAGCTGAGACATTCAGCCGGCGAACAGCCCCTTCATCAATCGCTGACAGCGAGAGAATTGGAAATTCTCAAGCTTGTAGCAGAAGGCAAAACGAACAAAGATATTGCCGAAGAATTATTTATCACCATTAAAACAGTTAAAACGCATGTGACAAACATCCTTTCCAAGCTTGAAGTCGACGACCGGACACAAGCCGCAGTCTACGCCCACCGAAATAAACTTGTCGACTGACAAAACAAAAAACAGCTTTCTCAAGAAAGCCGTTTTTCAGCCGTTCCAATATTTTCGGTCCTCATCTGCAGGAAGAGTGAATGAATCTGTTTCAACCGTGCGGGCGGTAAGTTGGGCGGTCTCGTTTTCCTCGCGTGCATGTTCGCCCGCTGTGCCGTTTTGGCAAATGATGCCGAGCCGCTCGGTTACTATGGCATTGTGCTTCTCCTGCAAGTCGATCAATTTGCCGATGCCTAGCAAAATGAATCCGCCGATGAAGCAAAAAAACGGAGTGGTGAGGTATGTGCCGATCGTAAAGAAAAGCATCGACTGCGAATCCTCCATAAACGGATCATAAGCGACATCGCTGATAATGAATCCGGACAAAATGACGGCCGCTGCAATCAAAAAAATGCCTGTCATGTGCAATATCCGCTTCAAGCTCATCACCCTTTCACACACATTTTATCAGAAAAACGGGCCGCTAGCTGCTTTTTGTCGCACCTTTTGTCCCAAAGTCCTGAATTGTCGCTTTAATGTGAAAGTCGATATCGGCTTCGCTGAAGTGTTTATCCCAATTGGATCTGTCTCTTTCCCATTCCTTCGGAAAAGTGATTCGGGCATTGTCGGAAAGATCGGTGACGTCCGTTTTGATTTCGTGCTGCAGGACATGGATCAGGCGTTCAACCCGCTTTTCGATGTCTCTTTGAACCGATTTCTCAATATTTTTAATGTATTGATCATTAAAAGAATCCTCCCCAAGATACCAGTCTTCTGACAGCCTTCCTTTAATATTGGCATTGATGACAAATTTGTACTTTCCGTTCTGCCTCATCGCCCGAACGCGGTGTGTCATCGAAAACACTTCATACGAGAATAAATGGCCATCATGCTTTGAGTCGATCACCCCTCCGTTTACATGGCCCGTTAATAAATTCAGCGCTTCGATCTGAGGAGGCGAAAGGTTTGCATGATATTTGTTGTTTTTGATCACGGCGCCTCCTTCAAGCTGCAGCTGCCCCTTTTCGACGACAACCTTCGGCATGATAAAAGACAAATCGGACTGCAATTTGATTGAAATGTCGCCCAATGTAACAGGATCGAGCAGCTTGATCGTTGATGCTCTGTTTTCAGAGATGTTGTGGATCACGTCAGACGCGGGATCTCCGGCATCATCAATCTTCAAAATGCTGCCGGCCGCCCCGGGCGTCATATAGACCTCACTGCTCCTTCTGATGCTGTTGTCCCGGATAAACTGATTGATCAACGCTTCCAAAGAAATATCGGATACAAGATCCTCCGAGAAAATCAGGACTTGCAGATGCTGCGAGAATACCGGGAAATTTTTCAAAGCGGTGGAACGGATGGTTTGATGAACCGTATTTCCAGAAGTGGACACCACTTTGGTCGGATCCTGAGCGCTGCCGTCTTGTCCGATCTTTTTAGGAACGAGAAACTGATACGTCAATTTCACCTTTTTATCATCCTCACCTTTATCGAGGGCAAGGCCGATGGCGATGCTGAGTTTTTCAATCTGCCTGCTGTCCCAGCAGCCTGTTAAAAGGAGAAGCAGGGACAAGACTGCTAACATTCCCTTTTTTTTCACGAAGACGTAAACCTCCTTTTGACGGACACGAGCAAAAAGATCAGCAGCGGGAGCGCACAGAAGACAACGATAAAGATATACCCGAGGAAATCGCTGAAGGCGCTGACCTGGTTGGCGTCCCGCGGAACAAGAGATGCCAGATAAACAATGGCGCCGACAAAGAGGACGTTTTTTTTCACAGGCCATCCGAATACGTTTTCAAGTCCTGAGGCGGCAAAGTACGTATAGACGACAAATGTTGTGAAAAACTGGATCGTCCAAATGACGAGCAAAAAAGATTCGAACCTTTCGATGAAAATCCCTCTTATCTCAAAAGACTGAAATAACGAGATCGTCGGCCATGTCATTGTCATAACCTCAGTCGCTGTCAGCGCCCCGACAACGACCGTGAAGGTGAGAATATATAAGAAGAGCGGGATCCCAAATCCGATCGCGGATGCTTTAAAGAGCTTTTCTTTGTTTTTAATGTATTTCGGCAGAAACATCATCAGCTCCACCCCTAAAAATGAAATGGAAACCACCGTCAAAGCTCTGCTGACCGGCTCCAATCCAAGGCCGAGAACCGGACGCAAATGGTTCAGCTGAAACATATTCATGCTCAGTCCGTAAACGATGAGAAGAACGACGATCGTAATGGACAGAAAGAACGGAAATAGCTTGGACATATCGCTGATACCGCCGATGACCAAATAAATTGCACAAACGATAAAAGCAAAAATTGTCACGCCCATTGGTGTGAACTGAAGAAGGAAAAACTTTGCCATTTCAGCCATTGCCCTTGCTTCAAAGCTGGCCACGCCCATGAAGTATAAAACGATTAAAAGGTTGAGAATATTCCCGATCATAAAGCCGCAGCCTTCTCTTGTGTAATCAAAAAAAGACAGGACGTTGTGCTTTTTAACGATTTTGGCATTGATGTAGATAATGAGAAAAAAGACGAGCCCCTCTACGATCAATACGATCCATCCATCTGGCGACAGCGTCTTTTGCGTCAGCGCCCTCGGCAGCGTTAGCAGGCCTGCCCCGAGCATTGTGCTCGTAATGATCGAAGCGGCTTCATATGTGCTAATCCGATCGTGCTGATTTCTTGGAACCATTTTCAGGGTTCACCTCCCGGTCTTTTGTTGGCAGACGAATGATGGCTTCATCGGTATGTTTTAAGCTGAAAAAATGGTTCGGGTTAAAATACGGGATGCCGAAGCTCCTTTGCCTGACCAAATGAGTGAAGATGACGAGCATGCATAATATGATCCCGTAAAGTCCGAACACGGATGCAGCTATCATGGAAATAAACCGCAGCACGCGAAACGACAGGCCCATGCCGTACTGCGGCACAGTAAATGACGCAAGGGCGATAATGCTGACGATGATTACCATCACGGAGCTGACGATATTGGCTTCGACCGCCGCCTGGCCGATGACGACTCCTCCCACGAGGCCGATTGTCTGGCCGAGCGGATTGGGAAGCCGCAGTCCTGCTTCCCTTAAGAGTTCGATCGTTACTTCCATAATCATCGCTTCAAGGAGCGGCGGAAACGGCACATTTTCGCGCGTGCTTGCAATCGTAACAGCGAGTGCTGTCGGCAGCATCCCTTGATGAAAAGACACAAGCGAAATATAAAACGCCGACAGGAACAAGGTGATGAAAATCGAGCTGAACCGGAGAAATCTAATTAAGGTCGCGGCGATCCACCTCTCATAAAAATCGTCCGGGGACTGCATCACCATTCCGAAAGAAGCGGGAACGATCAGGGCAAATGGCGAGTAATCGACAAAGATGGCGATCCGTCCATTAAACAGCGCTGAAGAAACCTTGTCAGGCCTTTCGGTGTTCTGAATCTGCGGGAACGGCGAGTACTTATTATCCTCGATTAATTCTTCAAGAACGCCGGTATCCTGAATGTCATCCAGCCGAACCTTCTTGAGGCGTTTTTTTAGATCTTTAATGACCGAATCGTCCGCTTTGCCCTGGATATAGATAATGGTCGCGTCTTTAAACTTGTTCTTGCCGATCGGTATTTTTTCCACGGTCAGTTCTTGATCCGGGACACGCTGCCTGACCAGGGCCACATTTGTATCGACATCCTCGATAAAGCCGATTTTCGGGCCTCTGACGACGTTTTCCGTATCTACGACTCCAAGACTTCTTTTCTTTTTCTCAGATGTTGGCAGCGCAAAAATAACATTCATGCCATTGATCAAGAGCAGGCACTTTCCTTTGAATATCGCGTTGATGGCGTCTTTTTCTTTTGTAACGGGTTCCGCATTCAGCTTATTTAAACGGAGACGGACATCCTCCAGTGAATAAGAGCTGTCATCCGAGACCAGCAATTTCGCCGCTTTTTGGATTTTCTTATCATCATTCAAATCTTTAAAGTACAAAAAGTAAAAAATGATTCCGTTTTTCAGCATTTTTTTGTTTTGAATCAGATCATCGTTGTGCTCAAGATGGGGAAGAAGAATTGCGAGATTCTCATGGATGTGTTCCTTGAATTCCGACTGAGTCATGATCGTCACCTGCCTGGTGTTTCTGGAATTTGATATAGGTTATCTTTTCCTGTTAAAAAAACAATATACTGTGTTACAGTAGTGTTTGGTGAAATTTTCATTGAACAGAGACGGAGTGAGAAAAGTTGGCGCAGATCAGGCTTACGGGGAAACCGGAAGAGATTGAACGCATTATCCAATCTTTTTCTAAGCATTATGAGGTTTCATATGTATCGAAAGAATACGGCAAGACAAACCCGAAATATAAATATGCAAAAGATTCCCGAGTTTATATTGAGCTAAAATTAAAATAAAGATAAAATTTAAATGGAAGGGTTTTATCGATTTTTATCGAAATATAGATTATTGCAGATTGAGAGAAGGAAGGGATTCGAAAGTGGATTACAGAATTGAAAAAGATACGATGGGTGAAGTCAAGGTTCCCGCCGATAAGTTTTGGGGAGCTCAAACCCAAAGAAGCAAGGAGAACTTTAAAATCGGTTCTGAGAAAATGCCGCAGGAAATTGTGTATGCGTTTGCAATCCTGAAAAGAAGCGCCGCGATTGCCAATGAAAAGCTTGGCAATCTTGAAGCGGAAAAAAAGGAAGCGATTGTTTCCGTATGCGATGATATTTTAGAAGGAAAGTATGACAGCCATTTTCCGCTGGTCGTCTGGCAGACCGGGAGCGGAACACAGAGCAACATGAATATGAATGAAGTCGTGGCAAACAGGGGAACGGCTTATTTGCAGGAAAAAGGCTCAAGCTTGAAGATTCATCCGAATGATGATGTCAACCGCAGCCAAAGCTCTAACGATACATTCCCGACAGCGATGCACGTGGCTGCTGTCCTCGCGATTCACGATAAACTGATCCCGGCGATTGACCGCTTGAGAGGCACGCTGCATGAAAAAGCTGAAGCGTTCAAAGACATTGTCAAAATCGGCCGCACTCATTTGCAGGACGCGACACCGCTGACATTGGGACAGGAAATCAGCGGCTGGGTATACATGCTGGACCGTTCTAAAGAGATGATCCTTGAATCGGCTGACAAAATCCGCGATCTTGCCATCGGCGGAACTGCCGTGGGAACAGGCATTAATGCTCACCCTGAATTCGGAAGCACTGTTGCCGGAGAGATCAGCGCCTTGACCGGACAGACATTCAAAAGCTCGCCTAATAAGTTTCATGCGCTGACAAGCCATGATGAACTGACACACGTTCATGGCGCACTTAAAGCGCTTGCAGCAGATCTCATGAAAATCGCCAATGATGTCAGATGGCTTGCAAGCGGACCGCGCTGCGGAATCGGCGAATTGATTATTCCGGAAAATGAGCCGGGAAGCTCGATCATGCCTGGAAAAGTAAACCCTACGCAAAGCGAAGCGCTGACAATGGTCGCATCCCAAATCATGGGGAATGACGCAACGATCGGCTTTGCCGCGAGCCAGGGGAACTTTGAGCTGAACGTCTTTAAACCGGTGATTATATACAACTTCCTGCAATCCGTTCAGCTTCTTGCCGACGGCATGAATTCATTCCATGACAAGTGTGCCGTGGGAATTGAGCCTAATCGGGAAACAATTGAAAAGAACCTGACCAATTCTCTCATGCTGGTTACGGCTTTAAATCCGCATATCGGATACGAAAATGCAGCGAAAATCGCGAAGCTGGCCCATAAAGAAGGGCTGACGCTGAAAGAAGCGGCGCTCAAACTGAACCTTTTAACAGAGGAGCAGTTCGACGAAGTTGTAAAACCTGAAGAAATGGTGAAACCGAAAGCATAATCAACAAACCGGCTGCATGTATTGCAGCCGGTTTTGTTTTGCGAATCATCCGTGCGGATGGTGCATGTCTTTTTTGATCAATTCAGCGAGTTTGTCCGTTTCTTTTCGAATCGCATCATATTCCTTCAAGTTGGATATCATGCCTTTGATGATGGCGTTTTTGCGCTTTTCTTTTCTAAGCTCTTTTTCCAGAATATCCAGGCTTTCGGCAAGATCGGCAGGAGGAGCGCCGTTGTACTGCTTGTTCGCTTTGACCCGCATTTCATTGAGGAGGGCGTCCTTCAGCGGATCAAATGTGTAAAAGGGGCCGAACCACTCGTCTGCTTTTTCGAATGAAATCAGCGGCTGATCATTGCGCTTGATCATCCCCTTTGCCAAATCGTCGAGGCGGTTCAGCATGTGGTCGGCGAGAGACTGCAGGTCGAACGAATGGTGCAGCAAAATCATCAGCTCAAGATAGACATCGCTCATTCCGTTGATCATAAAGCACAGTTCGGCGCTGTACGGTTCAATGTCTTTGCCGTAAATGTTCTGGATGTTTTCGATGTGCAGCCTGAGCGTGGTTCTCCGCATTTTTTTCGCGAACGCTTCAATTTCGTCATTGATCGGCATTGACCGCTCATTAAACTGCATCGTGATAAACTCTTTGTGCTCCAAAATGTTTTCGAAAAAAACGACGAGCTGCATCCGGTACACATCGCGCGGATGGTCATGCTCCGTTTTGATTTTCTGAATTCGGGTAAAGATTCTTTCATAGTAGTAGTGAAGGACTGAAAGGAGGAGCGCTTCCTTTGATTTGAAATAAATGTAGAAAGCGCCTTTTGACATTTGGCACTCTTTTGCAATCTCCTGAACTGAAGTAGAGCTGTATCCTTTTTTTGCGAAAAGTTTGATGGCTGTTTCAATAATGACTTTCTCTTTTTGTTTCATTGCTTTCACCTTCCTGAAAGATCGAACCCGAAAGCGGCTTTCGGCGGACCGTGGTGACTGGCGGGTCACTTTTTCTGCTCCGTTATATTTTTAACTAGATTGTAACTTGTTTTTTTGTTTGATATTATTTATATTATAAAGTAAGGTGACCGAGTGGTCAAAATTTGTTGAGAAAGGGTGAAGGTTGATGAAAGAAATCGATGATATGATCAGGCGTCTGCGCAGCAGGGGAATTAAGGTGGACAAAGTCAAATATCCAAAGCATGTCCTGTGCGAAAAGAAATGGATGAAAAAGCCGAAAAACACGATGAAGCCCAGCTATCGAGATTTCAACGGCTATTCGTTTATATGAAAAAAGACTGCAGCGTCTACAGTCTAATTTCGCGGAACGGATATTGAGTAGCACACACCGGTTTGATCATTCCGAATGGTCATGTCAGCATGGTGGAGCGTCAAGATTCGTTTAACGATGCTGAGTCCAATGCCGAATTCGCCTTTCTTCCCTTTATTAAAAGGCTCATACAGGCTGGAAAGCATCTCTTCTTCAATGTGTGGTCCGTCATTTTTAATGGTGATCAACGTATGTTTTTTCGTCGACCTGACGCTGATTTCAATGCATGTCTCCGCATAGCGGATCTGGTTTTCAAGAACGTTTTCCAACAGCTTGCTCCATTGTTCTTGATCGCCCGTCAACATTGTTTCCTCTTCAAGATCAATCTTCCAGTTCAATTCTTTTTTGGACCATTTCAAGCGTTCAACAACTTCTTTAATGACCTCTTGTATATCAAAAGTTCCGTACTGTCTTTCTTGTCTCAGCAAATAATCAAGCTTTGTCAGATAAAGAAGATCCTTGATTTTCTTTTCAAGTTTTTCAGCTTCGCCTTCAATGACTTCAATCGTGTTTTCCAAATCTCCTTTAGGGTAGATGCCGTCTTTGATCGACTGGGTATACCCGCGGATGACCATGACCGGGGTTTTCAGATCGTGGGAGATGTTTTGCAGGAGCGTGCGTTCTGTCTCATCTTTCTGGATGAGCTTTTGCCGCATGTCCTCAATGGTGTGCCCGAGCTTGCCGATTTCGTCTTCCCTGTCGACAATCACGGGATCATCCCAGTCCTGTTTAGAGATTTGTTTGACGTGTTTTTCAAGCGTGACGAGCGGTCTTGATAAATATTTCGCCAGCCAGATGGAAGGAATCCAGCTCAGCAAAATGACGACAATCAAAATAAACAGCAGCTGCTTAAACAGCGTATGGGACAAATCGTCCCTGTATGAATCAAGCGCATAGGACAATAGCAGAAACGTCTGGTCCTGGGTCTGGATTTTTTTGAGCACAAAGAAAATGTGCTCTCCGTTGACATTCTCCGAATACCTTTTTGAGGACTCGTCCTGTCTTTTGCCGAGCTTCTGAACCTTCTCGATAAATGAATCAGGGAGAATCTGCGGGCTTTGGTAGACGGTTCCTCTCTCAGGCAGCAGGACGTGCTGAACGTGGCGGTTTGTGCTTCGTGAGCCGCTGCTTCCGCCGAAGCCTCTTTCCGGTGAATCGGAAAATCCGTATTCTGTCAGAACATGCTGCTCATTTTCAATGTTCGTATAAATTTCGTCAGTAAAAAAGTTCTGCAGTGTTGTCGAGAATAAAAACGTCAGCAAAATCGAGACCGTTAACAGGATGCCGCAAATGACACTCCAAATTTGAAAGGCGAGCGACCTGTTCTTCATGATTTCAACATCCTGTAGCCGAACCCGTAGATGGTTTCCACTTTCAGTTCGGGCATTTTCTTGCGCAGCCTTCTGACAAGATCGTCAACGACGCGGTCGGTTCCGAAGTAATCGTCTCCCCAGACGCTGGTGAGGATATCCTCCCTTGAAAAGGCGCGGCCTTTGTTGTTTATAAATAGAAGCAGAAGATCAAATTCCTTTGACGTCAAATTGATCATGCTGCCATTTTCATAGACTTCTCTCAAGTCTTCATAGACTTCATAGCAGGAAACCGGCGTTCCTTTTTTCATTTCTCCCGGTTCTTCTTTATATATCAGCTTGAGCAGCTTTTGTACGCGGATGATCAGTTCCCTGGGGAGAAACGGCTTAGATATATAGTCACTGCTGCCCAGCTCAAGCCCCAGCACTCTGTCAATATCGGCATCGCGTGCAGAAATAAAAATGACGGGGACTTCCGGATCATGATTTTTTATTTCTTTTATTAGCGTATACCCGTCGATATCTGGTAACATGATATCGAGAATCCATAAATGAGGTGACTGGCCTATTTTTTGCCTGGCACTTTCACCGTTTAGAAAAGAAGTGACGTGCCAGCCTTCACTCTCTAAGTATTTTGTCAGCAATTCATTTAAATTCTCTTCATCTTCAACTAGATAAATGGAGTATGACAAGGGCGGTTCACATCCTTTCTACGTCATTATACTAGTTTTAACATAAGTCTGGTCAATTTTCATAATTTCACATATTCTTTTCATTTTTATCCCACAATGTTTTCGTAACATACTCATCAGGGAAGAAAGGGAATGAAAACAGAGTGAACGACGGCCGGGTCTCTTTTTTTGTGTATGTTAAAGCTTTTATGCCATTTGCGATAGTTGAAGACAAGAAAAATAAAGGAAGTGTACGCTTATGGATTTTAGACGCGATGACGAACAAAAACATGCAAATGAAGAGCAGCTTCGCGAAGAAGCGCAGACGCCGCAAACGGCAGGTTCTGAGGAGCAGCAGTCAGAACAGCCGGCAAGGGAGCCCGAGCTGATTTTAAAGAAAGATACAGACGATCAGTCAGATCTTACGAATAAAGAAACCGCTGCAGCCCTGGAAGATGCCAAGGAAACGAGAGCAGCAAAAGAAAAGCGGCGTAAGGCTTCGTGGCTGAGCCCGATTTTGGGCGGCATCATCGGGGGCGGTTTAGTGCTTGGAATCTCTCCGTATCTTCCGGGCGATCATCCGAGCGAAACCGCCGGAACCGAACAGACAGAGCCAAAGCAGTCGCAGAATTTCAACACAAAACCTGTCACAAACGCAGATAACGTGCCTGATATGGTGGAAGATTTGGAGCCTGCAATCGTCGGCGTTTCAAATATTCAAACGAGCTTCGGCTTCTCTGAGGACGACGTGGAGGAAAGCGGCACGGGATCAGGCGTCGTCTTTAAGAAAGACGGCGGCAAGGCCTACATTATTACAAACAACCATGTCGTTGAAGGCGCTTCGAAGGTAACCATCTCCTTATACAACGGTAAGACAGCGGATGCCAAGATTATCGGCAGTGACGCTTTGACTGATCTGGCTGTTTTAGAGATCAGCAGCAAAGGCGTTGATAAGGTTGCAAGTTTCGGAGATTCCGCAAAACTTCGCGCCGGTGAAAAAGTAATCGCGATCGGGAACCCTCTTGGCCTTCAATTTTCAAGAACGGTTACAGAAGGTATCATCAGCGGTGTCAACCGGACAATTGAAGTCTCCACATCTGAAGGGAATTGGGATATGAACGTCCTTCAGACAGATGCGGCGATCAACCCTGGAAACAGCGGCGGCCCTCTGATTAACAGCAGCGGGCAGGTCATCGGCATCAACAGCCTGAAGATCAGCCAAAGCGGTGTTGAATCACTTGGTTTCGCGATTCCGAGCAATGATGTTCAGCCGATCGTTGACGAGCTTTTGCAAAAAGGAAAAGTGGAGCGGCCTTTCCTGGGTGTGCAAATGATCGATATGCAGCAGGTGCCGGAACAGTATCAGCAAAATACGCTTGGCCTTTTCGGAGACCAGCTCAATAAAGGCGTGTACGTCGATAAAGTATCGCCGAAATCGCCTGCGGCTGATGCGGGCATGAAAGCCGGCGACGTCATTACCAAAATGAACGGCAAAAACGTCGAAACCACTTCAGATCTCAGAAAAATTCTTTATACTGAAGCAAAAGCAGGAGATACCGTCACATTTGAGGTGCTGAGAAACGGAAAGCAAACAACAATGAAAGCAAAGCTTGCGAAAAGCAAATCATAAATAAAAGCCATGGCGTCTGCCATGGCTTTCAGCGTGTCGCCAAACCCTCGCATTCGTTGTCAAGCCTGCGCGTCGGTGCTCACGAATAGAGGAAGGATCGGCGGCTAACCGCCCAGGCGTCCTGCCTAAACGCCGCCGTCATCACATCCTGTGAAAGTCAGCTTCCGATGCTCGGCTTTTCTAGACTGCAAGGGTTGAGGGTCACGCTGAAAGGATGACAAAATCCCAAAACTAAAAGCCGTTTTGGGATTTTGTCAACAATCTGAAGCCATGGCGTCTGCCATGGCTTTTTTTTATATTACTTGTCCAAAAATGAACTAAGCATCCAAATTTGCTTATCAATTTCCTCTGTCAGGGCGATATAAAGGTCAGCGGTAGAATGGTCTGATTTTTCTTCCGCCAGTTCTATGGTATGCTGAATTTCATCGCGGATTTGACGGTAATCGCTGACAAGTGCGGAAACCATTTCTTCGGCCGTTTTTTCGGATCCGTTTTCCTCGATTGTGCCGTGGTCAAGGTATTCTTTCATTGTGGCGAGCGGCTGTCCGCCGATGGCCAGCAAACGTTCCGCGACCACATCTGCTGTTTCTGCGGCATGGTTGTAAAGCTCTTCGAATTTTTCATGAAGGGTAAAGAACTGCGGCCCTTTTACATACCAGTGAAAGCGGTGAAGTTTCGTGTAGAGGATGAACCAGTTGGACAAATTTGTATTCATTGAGTTTTCAAGTACAGGATTTTGTTGTTTTAATTGTTGAGAGATCATGTGATATTTCCTCCTCGTGTTTTTCATTTGTTAATTATATTATAACAAATACAAAATTAAAATCAATACTAAATTATAATTATTTTAAATAACCTTATTTAAACAAATTTTTTATGACCGCGCGTTCCCAAATCCGCCATGGCAGGGCGTTGTGGAGGAGGATCAGGAGGCGGACGCCCCTGCCGATCGGATAGCGCAGTCTGCTCAGCCGCTTTTTTACCGCGAGGCGGCAGATCAGTTCAGCCACATCATCAGGGTTTCCGTAATGTTTGCGGCCAGCCGCAATATAGGCGGAGATCCGCTCAAAATATGTACTGTACCGTGATTCGTCTTCAGGAGCAGTGACCTGGGCGGCCAACGATGTCTCCCAAATCGCCGTCTGATACGATCCCGGCTGGACGACGGCCACATCGATCCCGAATGGGCGGAGTTCGAGGCGGAGGCTTTCTGAAAAGCCTTCAACCGCATGCTTTGATGAAGCATATGCCGAGAAAGCGGGGAAAGCGATCCGCCCGCTGATGCTGCTCAAATTAATGATTTTGGCGCCGCTGTGTTTCTTCATATAAGGAAGGATTGCTTTCGTTACCGCCATCAGGCCGAAAACATTTGTCTCATACTGTTTTCTGTAGTCGTCAAGAGAAAGATCTTCAGCAAATCCGCCGTATGCCGTTCCTGCATTATTGACGAGAACGTCTATCTGTCCGTACCGTTTCAGCTCTTCGGTAAATGATGAAATCGATTGTTCGTTTGTGACGTCTAGTTCAGCGACTGCAATCGATGAATCGATTGAAAGCTCCGCTATCCGGTTCCGCAAAGCTTCCGCTTTTTCTGGATGGCGCGCCGTTGCGATGACGAAATGAGTGCCGGCGAGTTTTAAAGCGGTCAATAAACCAAATCCGCTCGTCGCGCCTGTTACGATGGCGATTTTATTATTCAATGAGTTTCCTCCATTCAAAATTTTGGCTTGTTGACAAAAAAAGGCTTGTCAGCGGCAGTTTATCATTGATAAAATTTAAAAAGTGCTAAAAGACCTATTTTTTATAAAAAAACGCAAGAGAGAAAGAAGGCAGGGTGACACGATGAATGTTAAACGATCCCTCCTGTTCATTATTGTACTATGTCTGACGCTGTTTTTTCATAGCTCGGCTCAAGCAGGAGAAAAAAACAAACCGGAAATTAAAAGTGTTTCCGCCATATTGATCGATGGGAAATCGGGGCAGGTTCTCTATGAAAAAAACAGCCGCAAAAAAATGTATCCGGCCAGCATTACAAAAATTGCCACGGCGATTTATGCAATAGAAAACGGAAATTTAGAAGATCGTGTGAAAGTCAGCAAAAATGCCGCTCAAACGGAAGGATCAAGCGTATATCTGGAAGCGGGGGAGTCGGTTCCATTAAAACGGCTGCTCCAAGGGCTCTTGATGAATTCGGGAAATGACGCAGGAACGGCGATCGCCGAACATGTCAGCGGAAGCGTGAAACAGTTTGCGGATGATGTGAACGCGTTTATTGCTGAGCATGCCGGAGTGCATGACACTCATTTTGTGAATCCTCACGGACTGTTTGACAAAAATCATTATACGACGTCCGCCGACATGGCGAGAATTACCCAGTACGCCATGAAAAACAAAACGTTTCGAGCGCTTTTTTCGGAAAAGCAAACGGCTTGGCACGGACAGACGTGGGACACGACACTGAAAAACCATCACCGAATGTTGACAGGTGAGATTCCTTACAAAGGAATAACCGGCGGCAAAACAGGGTTTGTGGATGAATCAAAGCATACCCTTGTCACGACGGCAACGCGGGGCAGCCTTGATTTAATCGCCGTCGTCATGAAGGCCGATAGCAAGAAAATGATGTACAGCGATACAAAAACGCTTCTGGATGAAGGATTTCACAATTACGAGACACAAGAACTCAAAAAGGGAGAGGCGTTTACCGACCAGAACGGGACGAGCCATGAGCTGAAAAACCCTTTATACGTGACGAAAAAGAAAGGTGAAGCCCTGAGTGAAAATGTAGACAGCGACGGAATCCTTAACATTAAAGGGGAGGACGGCAGGCTGCTTCAGGCTTTGCAAATCGCAGAACCTTTCAGCGCGGAAATAGCAAGCGGCACAGATGGTGTTCACGGCCAGCCGCAAAGTAAAGGCGGATTGTTTTTATTTGTGTTCGGCCTAATCGGTTTATTGACGGCCAGCTATGCGGTCAAACGGATGAGGCAGCTGTAATATGATCAGGGAAGAGGCGCGCCGGCTCACAAGCCGGCCGTTTTTTATTTGCCCTGAAAAGGCAAATTTATCTTATAATGGAAACAAGCCAATGAAAGGGGACGGGAATAATGACATTTCATCAACTTAAAGATACGTGGGATCTCGAGGTTTTCTTTAAAGGCGGGAGCGGCTCCGCCGAGTTCCGTCAATATTTAAATGAGATTAAAGCACTGCTTTCAACTTTTAAACGCTCTGCCGAGGCTCTTACCGTTTCAAAAAGCAGCCTTGATGAATTGAAAGAAACCTTGGCGCTTTTTGAAACAATTGATGTTAAAATCCGCGAAGCAGACGCTTTTGTCGGATGTCTCCAAGCCCAGGACACCGCGGATTTAAAGGCGAATGCCCTTAATTTTGAAGTCACCCAGCTCGCTGCCGATGCGCAGAAGGCGCTGGTCGTGCTTGACAGCAAATTTGCCGTTGTCCCAAATGAAGAATGGGAAGCGCTTCTACAAGATGAAGGCATTTCCGCTATCGCTTATATTTTGAATGAGAGAAGGGAGCGGGTAACGGAAAAGCTTAGTTCCGAACAGGAAACATTGATTCAAGGCTTGTCTGTTGACGGATATCATGCCTGGGGCGATATGTACGACAGCATCGTCGACCAAATTCAAATTCCGTATGAAGAAGATGGCGAGACGAAAATTCTGTCTGTCGGACAAGCGCAGAACCTGACAACTAAACCTGACAGAAAGATCCGCCGCTCCGTATCGGAAAATTTGGACCACGGCTGGAAACAGCACGCTGATTTGCTCAGCAGCACGCTGAATCACCTCGCCGGTTTCAGACTGAACGTCTATGAGGCAAGAGGCTGGGACAATGTATTGAAAGAACCGCTGAACATCAACCGCATGAAGCAGGAAACCCTTGATGTCATGTGGCAGGTCATCATTGATCATAAAAAGCCGTTTGCAGACTATCTTTCCCGGAAGGCGTCTGTGCTCGGGCTGGATAAACTGAGCTGGTATGACGTCGAAGCGCCGCTCGGTTCAGCGGCAAAGGAATATTCGTATCAAGAGGCAGCCGCTTTTATTACCGGGCAGTTTAAAACGTTTGGAAAAAAGCTCTCCTCCTTTGCCGAAAAAGCGCTCAGAGACAGATGGGTTGAAGCTGAGGACAGGGGAGGCAAACGCCCGGGCGGCTTTTGCGCCAATTTTCCTGACAGCGGGGAATCGAGAATATTTATGACATTTGCAGGAAGCCAGTCAAACGTGTCCACGCTGGCGCATGAGCTTGGCCATGCCTTTCATCAGGAATCCATGCTGGACGTCAGGCCGCTGAACAGGGCGTACGCGATGAACGTGGCGGAAACCGCGTCCACTTTTGCAGAAATGATCGTGGCTGATGCGGCATTAAAACAAGCCGGTTCAGACGAAGAAAAACTCGTCCTTCTGGAAGATAAGGTTCAGCGAAGCGTCGCCTTTTTTATGAACATTCACGCAAGATTCCTATTTGAAACCCGCTTTTACGATGAACGAAAAAACGGCGTCGTATCCGCCGGAAGGCTGAACGAGCTGATGGAAGAAGCTCAGAAAGAAGCGTTTTGCGGAGCGCTTGGCGAGTATCATCCGTACTTTTGGGCATCAAAGCTTCATTTTTATATTACGTCTATCCCGTTCTACAATTTTCCTTATACGTTCGGCTACTTGTTTTCACTTGGCATTTACGCGCAAGCGCTGAAAGAGGGAGCGGCATTTGAAGAAAAATATATTGCGCTCTTAAAAGATACAGCCTCCATGTCTGTTGAGGAACTGGCGATGAAGCATCTCGGCGCCGATCTGACAAAGCGGGATTTTTGGGAAGCGGCCATTCAGCCGGCTGTCCGCGATGCAGAAGCATTGTTAGCGATGATATAAAGCCTTCCGCTAAGAGATTGAATGAGTTTCCGCAAAGTGGACATAGCTAAGGATAATGTGCATAGAGGAGTTGAACGGTATGAACCTATTTCGGATGGCCGTTATCGCTCTTGTCATGATCCTAGTGACCGGCTGCCGTTCAATAGCGGAAGAACATGCTGAAGGCAAGGAGGCCGTTCCCGATAACGCCCCTGTTTCAGATGTGGAAAGCGTGCCTTACGCTGCATTTGCATTGGAAGTGAACTATGGCCGTGGAAAGCACAATACGTTTGAAGCCGTATACGACAAACAGGAGCGGGAAAAAGCATCGATTAAAGACCGCCTGAACGGAGCGAACCGCGAAGGGGAAGAAGCTTTAAACGAAATGAAAATGGTTTTAAGCGAACTTTCTATCGCCAAATCCGATTCAAAGCAGGACGTGATCAGCAATGTGCTTGAGGCTTTCAATCTTGATGAGCGATATGACCGGTTTCATCTGCGGGTGAAATGGCCGGATGGTACGTCAAGAATCTATCACGGAAAATAAGCAAAAGAGCATTTCCAACGGAGGAAATGCTCTTTTTTGCTTACGATTTTAAAAAGTATTTTTCGATGTCATCAAGGAACAGATACGCTGCTTTGACACCGCCGGCTGTCGTCCAGATCGCATCGTCGACTTCGTGGGCGTTTCCGGTTTTTACAGCGTTCAATTTTTTCCAAAGCGGATCGCTTGTCCAATCGTTTTGCCATGTTTCTGCGTCTTTTTTGCTTTCGGCAGGTTTATATGTGAAATAGAACAGGACATCCCCATCCATTTCAGGGATCGATTCTTTATTTTCCGTCATAAAAACAAATTTGTCGTCTTGTTTTTCAAACAGTTTTTCCTGTTTTTCCGGATACTTAAAACCGAGCTGATCCAAGATGATTCCCGGGAAAGAATCTTTATAGTAAATCCTTGATTGGCCGGCCATAAATCTGACAACCGACACCCGTTTCTTTTTCTGGTCGCCGAGCTTGTCGCTTAATTCGCTGACTTTTTTATCGAAATCTTCTAAAACTTCTTTGCCCTTTTCCTCTTTGTTTACCGCTTTCGCGTAGAGGGAGAAGTTGTCTTTCCATTCGCCGCGCAGCGTTTCAGAGAAGACAGTCGGAGCAATTTTTTCAAGCTTGTCGTAGATTTTTTCATGTCTCATTTTATTCCCGATGATTAAATCAGGCTTTAGCTCGGCTATCGCTTCGATATTCGGTTCGCCTTCGAGCCCGACTTGCTTAACGCCTTTCATATCGGCTTGAATATGCTTATACCAAGGATCGCCTGTCCAGGATTTGACTGCACCCACAGGTTTGATTCCGAGTTCCAAAAGCGCTTCGGTTCCTTCATTTGTCAGGACGACGACTCTTTTTGGGTCTGCAGGCACTCGTTCTTCCGTACCCATTGCGTGTTTAACGGTGATCGTATCTTTATTCTCTCCGCCCTTTGCAGAGTCATCCTTGCCTCCGCCGCAGGCTGCAAGAATTGAAATCGCTAACAAAGCGATAAATCCAACAATTGACCATCTCTTCATGTGTGTCCTCCTTAGGTATGTAAGTCATTCATCCTGATCATAATTTTTGATCAGAATTTTGTCAATTGTTAATTGAAAATGATTTTCAAGATCAATGTTATCTGATACAATAACCAGTAGATGTTTCAGTCAAACTAGGAGAATTTTAATTTATGCTCTTAAGAACGAATAAATATAGAACAATCGCACTACTGTCTTTTATTTTGGTGCTGGTTGCCGCCGTTTGCGCTAGTATCGTATACGGTTATACGAATACGTCATGGTCGATGGCCTACAAGGCTTTTACGGGCTTCAGCGGCTCTAATGAACATCTTGTCATCAAAAACGTGCGTTTGCCGCGCGCGCTGATTGCTGCAACTGTCGGCGCTTCCCTCGGAGTTGCCGGCGCTTTAATGCAGGCGATGACAAAAAACCCGCTTGCTTCCCCGGGAATTTTCGGCGTGAACGCGGGTGCCGGTTTCTTTGTTGTTGGAGCGCTGTTTTTCTATCACGTCAGTTCGCTTCAGACGATTGCATGGATCTCGTTTTTTGGTGCAGCGTTTGCCGCGCTTGTCGTCTATTTTGTCGGCTCTCTCGGAAGGGAAGGGCTGACGCCGGTCAAGCTGACGCTTGCAGGGGCGGCGATGTCAGCGCTGTTCTCATCATTGACGCAAGGCATGCTTTCCGTTAATGAAGCAGCTCTTGAGCAGGCGCTGTTTTGGCTTGCGGGCTCTGTCCAGGGGCGCGACCTCAGCCTCTTGGTCTCCGTCCTTCCATATATCGTGCCGGCATTCATCATCAGCTTTTTACTCGGGTCGAAAATCAATGTCTTAACGATGGGGGAGGAAGTGGCAAAAAGCCTCGGCCAGAAAACGTGGCTGATCAAAGCGTTGATGGCGGTTTCGATTATCCTGCTTGCCGGGGGATCTGTCGCCGTCGCCGGGCCGATCGGTTTTATCGGTATTGTTATCCCGCATTTTGCAAAATTTATCGTCGGCCACGACCATCGCTGGGTTCTTCCGTACTGTGCCGTGCTGGGAGCCATCCTGCTTGTAACCGCAGATATTGGCGCAAGGTACCTGATTATGCCTGAAGAAGTGCCTGTCGGCGTCATGACAGCCATCATTGGGACACCCATTTTTGTCTATATCGCGAGAAGGGGGTTCCAAAAATGAAAAATTACCGCACGCTGAGAATCGGAAAAGGCGGCATTTCATTGTTGATCGGCAGAAAAGCACTGTTTTCGTTCGTGATCCTATTGGTGTTGACGGCTTGTGCAGTCATCCTCAGCGCCGGCATCGGTGAACGTTTTATTTCTCCGGGCGCCGTCGCGAAAACGTTTTTGGGCATGGGGGATCCGGGCGATGACCTGATCATCATGTCCTTCAGGATGCCGCGGATTTTGGTCGCTCTGTTTGCCGGAATCTGTCTGGCGGCAGCCGGATCGATCCTTCAGGGTCTGATCCGCAATCCGCTCGCTTCGCCGGATATTATCGGTGTGACCGGCGGGGCTTCAGTCGCCGTTGTCTTGTTTTTAATGCTGTTTTCCAATAAAAACAATGCGCTTACGGTCAGCATCAGCTGGCTCCCGGTTGCCGCATTTATCGGCGCGGCTCTCGCCGGAATGCTCGTTTATTTTCTTTCATATAAAAACGGCTCTTCGACTTTCAGGCTCGTTTTGATCGGAATCGGATTTTCGATGCTTGCCCAGTCGCTGACGACATTGTTTATGATAAAAGGACCGATATACAGAATGTCTCAGGCGAACGTCTGGATTACCGGATCAGTATATGGATCGAACTGGCAGGATGTGAATATTTTAATGCCGGCTGCGCTTGTCCTTTTGCTGATATCCGCAGCCGCCGCCAGAAACGTCAACATTCAGACGCTTGGTGAAGAACTGGCGACAGGAGCGGGCAGCTCGGTTCAGCGGAACCGCTTTTTGCTCCTTCTGCTGAGCACGGCTTTTGCCGGAATTGCCGTTGCCTTTGCCGGAACCGTCGGATTTGTCGGTTTGATGGCCCCGCATATCGCAAGAAGGCTTGTCGGTTCATCATTCGGCGCCCTCTTGCCGGTTGCAGCGCTGATCGGAGGATTGCTTGTGCTGATTGCCGACATCATCGGACGCACGCTTTTTTCTCCCGTTGAAGTGCCTGCCGGTGTGTTTACTGCAGCGATCGGCGCCCCTTACTTTATCTACTTGCTGTATAAAAGCAGAAACCAATAAAAGGAGAGATTTCATTTATGAGTGCCATTTCAACAGAAACGTTAAGCTTAGGTTATGGAGAAACAATCATTATTGATGAGTTAAACTTAACGATCCCAAAAGGTGAAATCACCGTATTTATCGGCAGCAACGGCTGCGGTAAGTCGACTCTCCTTCGGTCTCTCGCACGTTTGATGAAGCCAAAGGGCGGTTCAGTGCTTCTCGAAGGCAGCTCCATCGCCAAACTTCCCACGAAAGAAGTGGCAAAGGAGCTGGCCATTCTGCCTCAAGGCCCTTCGGCTCCGGAAGGCCTGACCGTTCTCCAGCTCGTTAAGCAGGGGCGGTACCCTTACCAAAACTGGCTGAAGCAATGGTCGGCGGAAGATGAAGAGGCTGTGCAAAAGGCTTTGAAAGCGACAAGAATGGAAGAACTGGCCGAGCGCACAGTCGATTCCTTGTCAGGAGGCCAGCGGCAGCGCGCCTGGATCGCGATGACGCTCGCCCAGGAAACGGATATCATATTACTGGATGAACCGACGACATACTTGGATATGACGCATCAAATTGAAATTCTGGACCTTTTGTTTGAATTAAATGAACACGAAAAGCGCACGATCGTGATGGTGCTGCACGATTTGAACCTTGCCTGCCGCTACGCTCACCACCTCGTCGCGATTAAAGATAAAAAGATATATGCCGAAGGCCGGCCTGAATCCATTATCAACTGCAAGCTTGTGCAGGACGTTTTTGAAATGGACTGCGAAGTGACGAAAGATCCGCTTTTCGGCACGCCGCACTGCATTCCGTACGGAAGAGGAAGATGCATCGTCCAGCAGGTGGTTCAGTCCCATGCTTAATTTAACAAAAGAGGAGCTTGAGTCATTGCTTCGTTTTCGCCTTGGAACGAAGCAGACCGGCTCCTTATTCTCTGTTAAAGGAAACAAGCTCCTTGATGAGGATTTTTTAGAACGTTATGTAGAAGATATTAAAGACAGGCTGAACGCTCCGAATCAAAAAGTTGCGGCTTCAATGCTCGTCAAGCGCAGCGGGATGCTGGCTGCGCTGCATTTCTATCTGTTTACGGTTTGGGGAAAGCGCTTGCCAACCGCTCCTGCTTCCGTGTCATGGGAGATAGAAGCTGATGATCGAGGGTGGACGCCGTCGTTTTATTTTCACAAAGGTGCTGAGCTTATCGAAGCGGATCGCACCGAAGAACTGAAAAGATTGACTGAGGATATCTTCAGGTGCCACCTTGGCGGCCTGATCGCGGCCTGTCGGCGGGTATTTTCGATTTCAAAGCATATTCTTTGGGAAAATATTGCCGTTTATCTGTATTGGATGTATGACACGCTTCTGGAAGATCCGAAACTCAAGGCGCGGGCGGCGCAAGATTTTCATTTTCTTCTTTATGAAGCTGAGCCCGGTCTTTTTGAAGAAGGGGCGGACGAAAACCCTCTCAAAAGGTTTTATCCCGGACAGCATGCGGAGGACCGGACACGCACGACTTGCTGTCTGTATTATGCAACAGACAAAAACGGTGTCAAATGCAGGACATGCCCGAGAAATAAACGTAAAGAAAGGGTGTCGTGAGTGGAAAAACTAAAGGAGCAGCTGGATGGACTTGTTGAGAAATATACGGAGCTGCTTTTAGGCGAAACGGACGAAGAACTGAAAGAACAGGTGAAGATGTGGATCATCTACAGCCATATCGCCAAAAGCATGCCGCCCCTCGCCAAGCATTGGAACGGAGCTTATCCCGATGCGAAGCAGGAGATAAAAGAAGTAATCCGTCAAATTAAAGAACGAAATGAAGCGCACCGAGCGGCTAATCAAAAAAAATAAGCAGGGAGACTCCTCTGCTTATTTTTTGTTTATTGGTTTTGCTGATATGGCGACTGGTCTTGCAATGTAGAATGGAACTGCTGATAAGACTGCTGGATTTTCTGGGCATCTTCTGCCTCCACCTTGTACCATCCGTTTTGAAACATCACCTGGTACAATCTGCGCTGTACGTTTTGCGCCTCGTTAAACAGCGGCTGAACGGCTTGGTAAAGCGACTCATGGCTTAATTCATTAAGCGCTGTCGAGTATGCTGCCGTCATGTATTTTTCGGTTGTCAGCAGTTCGTTGACAAAATCCCTGTCATTCATCGCGCTCGTTTTCGGGACAGGAGTTTCCTGATTGCCGATTTTCTGTTGGTTTTGCTGATTCATCATTAACCTCCTATTGCATGTATGCTGACGGGTTTTGCGTTTGATTTTGTCGAAGCTGCTCCAATATCACATTGTAATGGTGATGGTGCATTTGTCCGACCCTGTCGAGTTCTGTTTTAAGAGACTGATCCTGGCACTGGTCCGCCATAAAATGCGCTTTTTTCATTGCGAGCAAGTTCCAGTTCAGCATATCCTGCAAATACAGATGATCCTTTGTTGAAATGACTGGCGGCGGTGTTGTCATTCCTTGCTGTTGCTGCATGAGTCTGCCTCCTTTTAGCGTTTATTTTTAGATTTCCTAACACAGCGGAAATTTATACCGGATGCTTAAAGGGGGCTTAGTGATCTTCAGGAACATCCATATTATGCTTTTTATATTGCTGGTTTTGGCTTGTCCGTTTTCCGCCCGCATCCGCCTTTTTATAATCCGGACCTGCATTACCTTTTATGCTTGCGGCGCTGACTGCGGCTGAAGATGGATTTTTTCTTTCACGTACCAAGGCCTTCACCTCCCTCTCTATTGGTTTGTCCCAAAAGCGGGGAAACATGTAACCGCGGCAAAATAATACCCGCTGAAAAAATTTCAGAAATTTTGCACCAAGTTATTGAACTCGCTTCCAAAATCTTTTAAGATGAAAGAAGACAGGAGAGTTTATTTTTTTGGAGCAAAAATGAATGAGTATTCATTCAAAGTAGGGGAGGATCTTTCATGGTCAAGCATATTCGTAAAGCCGCCGTTATCGGTTCCGGTGTAATGGGTTCCGGAATCGCGGCTCACTTAGCCAATATCGGGATTCCTGTGTTACTGCTCGATATGGTGCCGCGTGAATTAACAGATGAGGAAAGAAAAAAAGGCCGCACCCTTGAAGACCCGGATGTGCGCAACCGGCTGGCACAGTCAGCCGTACAAAATCTGCTAAAGCAAAAACCGGCTCCGCTGACATCGAAGAAGAATATCAGCCGTATCAGCACAGGGAACATGGAAGACGATTTTGAAAAAATTAAAGATGCCGACTGGATTATTGAAGTGGTTGTCGAAAACCTGGAGATCAAGAAGCAAGTGTTTTCAAAGGTCGATCAATACAGAAAACACGGAAGCATCGTCAGCAGCAATACATCAGGCATCTCCGTCAGGCAGATGGCGGAGGGAAGGTCCGCTGATTTTAAAAAGCACTTTTTAGGAACGCACTTTTTTAACCCGGCCCGCTATTTAAAGCTGCTTGAGGTGATTCCGATTGATGAAACGGATCCCGGGGTGCTGGACTTTATGAAGAAATTCGGCGAAGACGTCCTTGGCAAAGGGGTTGTTGAAGCGAAAGACACGCCAAACTTTATCGCCAACCGCATCGGAACCTACGGCTTGCTTGTCGCGGTTCAGGAAATGCTGAAAGGCGGCTACACGATAGGCGAAGTCGATTCGATTACAGGCCCGCTGATCGGACGCCCGAAAAGCGCAACTTTCAGAACGCTAGATGTCGTCGGGCTTGATACATTTTCGCACGTTGCCAAAAATGTCTATAACCAAGTCACTGGCGAAGAAAAAAACGTTTTCCGGCTGCCTGAATTTATTGAACAAATGCTCGAAAAAGGCTGGATCGGAAGCAAAGCGAAACAAGGTTTTTACAAAAAAGAAGGAAAAGACATCCTTGAGCTCGATCCGATGACGATGACCTACAGCAAACGCCAAACATTAAAAACATCGGGACTTGAAGCGGCCAAGCAAATGAAAGGCGCAGGAGCGAGATTGAAAGCGCTTATTTATTCAGATGACAGAGCGGGAAGCCTTCTTTGGAACATGACAGCTCCGACGCTTGTCTATTCGGCTGAGCTGACAGGGGAAATCGCTGACAGCATAACGGCGATTGATCAGGCGATGAAATGGGGGTTCGGCTGGTCGGAAGGTCCGTTTGAAATGTGGGACAGCATCGGTGTGAAAAACGCGGTGCAAAAGCTTGAAGCAGAGGGCTGGAAAGTCGCGGACTGGGTGAAGGAAATGCTCGCAAAAGGACATGAGACCTTCTACCTTAGAGAAAACGGAAAGACGTTCTGCTACTGTTTTGAAAGCGGCGAATACAGGGCGCTTCAAGAAAACAAGAGAACGATCCATTTGTCGTCACTCAAAGAAACAAAAGGCGTCATCAAGAAAAACAGCGGGGCAAGTTTGATCGATTTAGGCGATGATGTCGCACTGCTCGAATTTCATTCGAAAAGCAATGCAATCGGCCTCGACATCATCCAAATGCTCAAATTCGCTCTTGAGGAAGTAGATGCCAATTATAAAGGACTTGTGATCGGCAATCAGGGCAAAAATTTCTGCGTCGGAGCCAATCTTGCGATGATGCTGATGGAAGCCCAAGACGACAACTATATGGAAATTGACATGATCATCCGTCAGTTCCAGGAGACGATGATGAAAGTGAAATACAGTACCAAGCCGGTCGTCGCTGCTCCGTTCGGGATGACGCTTGGCGGGGGGACTGAGCTTTGTCTGCCTGCAGCCCGTGTTCAAGCTTCAAGTGAATCATACATGGGCCTCGTTGAAACAGGCGTCGGCCTGATTCCGGGCGGCGGAGGCAATAAAGAGCTTTATTTAAACTACTTGAAGGGGCTGCCTGAAGGCGTTAAACCGGATATCCAGGAGGCCGCCATCAAAACGTTTGAGACAATTGCTCTTGCAAAAACGTCGACTTCGGCTCAAGAAGCGAAAGAGCTGAACATCTTAACCGCAGAGGATCAAATCAGCATCAACCAGGATCACTTGTTATACGATGCTAAGAAACTCGTCCTGACACTTTCCGAAAGCGGCTACCGTCCGCCGGTGAAAAAGAAAGTTCCGGTGACAGGCGAAACCGGCTATGCGGCGCTCCTGCTCGGTGCGGAATCGTTAAAGCTGTCCGGCGCCATCTCTGAACACGACATGAAGATAGCGAAAAAGCTGGCGTTTGTCATCGCGGGCGGGAGGGTTCCGTTCGGCGCTGAAGTAACGGAAGAATACTTGCTCAATTTGGAAAGAGAAGCTTTCCTGAGCCTTGTGAGCGAACCGAAAACGCAGGCGAGAATGCAGCATATGCTTGTAAAAGGCAAACCTTTGCGTAATTAAGGAGGGAAAATAATGAAAGAGGCAGTTATTGTATCGGGAGCGAGAACCCCGATCGGAAAAGCAAAAAAAGGCTCATTGAGGACTGTCCGTCCCGATGATTTAGGCGCATATGCAGTGAGAGAGACGTTGAAAAGAGCTGGTGGTTATGAAGGGAATATCGATGATTTAATCATCGGCTGCGCTACGCCGGAAGCCGAACAAGGGTTGAATATGGCGCGCAATATCGGCGCGCTTGCCGGGCTGCCGCACACAGTTCCGGCCGTTACAATCAACAGATATTGTTCTTCAGGACTTCAATCGATCGCTTACGGGGCCGAAAAAATCATGCTTGGAGCTGCCGACACGGTCATTGCCGGCGGCGCTGAATCGATGAGCATCGTGCCGATGATGGGACATATCGTCAGACCGAACGCGGCGCTCGCGGAAACAGCTCCTGAATATTATATGGGAATGGGCCATACGGCTGAACAGGTTGCCGTTAAATACGGCGTTTCCAGGGATGATCAGGATGCATTTGCCGTCAGCAGCCATCAAAAAGCAGCCAAAGCGATCACGGAAGGAAAGTTCGAAGATGAAATCGTCCCGGTGGACGTCACCGTCAGAGAAGTGGATGACCATCACAAGCTGAAGGAGCGGACGTTTACTTTCTCTGCCGATGAAGGTGTGCGCCCGGGGACAACGAAAGACGTTCTGTCAACGTTAAAACCGGCGTTTTCGGCGGACGGTTCTGTTACGGCAGGGAATTCATCGCAGACGAGCGACGGGGCGGCCGCAGTGATGATCATGGACAGAGAAAAAGCGGATGCGCTTGGGTTAAAGCCCCTCGCAAGGTTCCGTTCGTTCGCAGTCGGCGGCGTTCCGCCGGAGGTGATGGGCATCGGTCCTGTTGAAGCTGTTCCAAGGGCGCTGAAGATGGCGGGACTTGAGCTCTCTGATATCGGTTTATTCGAATTAAATGAAGCGTTTGCATCACAAGCGATCCAGGTGATCAGGTCGCTTGGCATCGATGAAGAAAAAGTCAATGTCAACGGTGGAGCGATTGCGCTCGGACATCCGCTCGGCTGCACGGGCACAAAGCTCACGCTGACATTGATCCACGAAATGCGGCGGAGAAGCGAGCAATTCGGCGTTGTAACAATGTGTATCGGCGGAGGTATGGGAGCAGCAGGGGTATTCGAATTAGTTTAATCACAAGGGGGATGGAACAATGGAACAAACAAAAGACCATATGAAAAAAGGCGGAGCCTTTCTGATCGAAGAGGTGACGGCTGATCAGCTGTTTACACCGGAAGATTTCACAGATGAACATAAAATGATCGCCAAAACGACTGAAGATTATATTCTCGGAGATGTTTCGCCATACATCGACGAAATTGAAGAGCACAATTTCGATCACTCTGTCAGGCTCCTGAAAAAAGCTGGAGAACTCGGGCTTCTCGGTGCTGACGTTCCTGAAGAGTATGGCGGACTCGGGCTCGATAAAATCAGCTCGGCGCTGATTACCGAAAAATTCTCAAGAGCGGGAAGCTTTTCGTTATCGTACGGGGCGCACGTCGGGATCGGCACGCTTCCGATCGTATTTTTCGGAACCGAGGAGCAAAAGAAAAAGTATCTGCCGTCCCTTGCAACAGGGGAAAAATTTGCAGCCTATGCCTTAACAGAGCCTGGCTCCGGATCTGATGCATTAGGGGCAAAAACAACGGCCGTTTTGAATGAGGCGGGAACCCACTATATATTAAACGGTGAAAAGCAATGGATTACAAACTCAGCTTTTGCCGATGTTTTCATCGTCTACGCGAAAATAGACGGCGAACATTTTTCGGCCTTCATTGTGGAAAAAGATTACGAAGGTGTTTCTACAGGGCCTGAAGAGAAAAAAATGGGCATCAAAGGCTCTTCGACCCGTACGCTCATCTTAGACCAGGTTCAAGTTCCGAAAGAAAACCTTTTAGGCGAACCGGGAAAAGGGCATGTCATCGCCTTCAATATTTTAAATATCGGCCGCTATAAGCTCGCTGTCGGGACAATCGGCGCTTCCAAACGGGTCATCGAGCTGTCCGCTTCATACGCCAATCAGCGCCAGCAATTTAAGACGCCGATTTCAAAGTTCAGCTTAATCGGGGAAAAAATCGCCACTATGTCAGCCAGACTTTATGCAATGGAAAGCTCTGTTTATCGTACGGTCGGGCTGTTTGAAGACAAAATGGGCACCTTGAGCGAAGAAGAGCAAAAAGACGGGCGACAGGTCGCGAAATCGATCGCTGAATATGCAATCGAATGCTCCCTTAACAAAGTATTTGGATCTGAAACGCTTGATTATATCGTTGATGAAGGCGTCCAAATCCACGGCGGTTACGGATTCATGCAGGAATACGAAGTGGAGCGGGCTTACCGCGATTCACGGATCAACCGGATTTTTGAAGGCACAAATGAAATCAACCGTCTCATCGTCCCGGGCACATACTTGAAAAAAGCGATGAAAGGCGAGCTTCCTCTGTTTGAGAAAGCGAAGGCGCTTCAGGAAGAACTGATGATGCTCATGCCTGAAGAACCAGGTGACGGCGTTTTGGAACAGGAAAAGTATCTGCTGAGAAACGCCAAAAAAATCGCGCTCATGATCGCGGGACTCGCCGCGCAAAAATATGGAAAAGCGCTCGACCAGGAGCAGGAAATCCTCGTGAATATCGCCGACATTGTCAGCCAGGTCTACGCCATGGAAGCAGCTATTTTGCGTACAGAAAAAGCCATCAAGGCAACCGGGGAAGACAAAAACGCCCAGAAAATTCTTTATACGCAGATTTTTGCACAAGTTGCCTTTCAGGAAATTGAAAGCCATGCCAAGGAATCGCTCATTGCGATGGAATCAGGTGATTCGCTGCGGATGATGCTGTCCGCGCTCCGCAAATTGACGCGCTTTACGCCTGTCAATGTCATTGAGAAAAAGCGCCAGGCAGCCAAGGGAGTCTTTGAAGCTGAGAAATATATCGTTTAAACGAAAAGCCCTGCTTAGGCGGGGTTTTTAGCTGTTATAGAATGGAGCACGGTTTTAGGTTTTTCATTCGATCTGTGTTAAAATTACCTCGATTAAATGAGAGGGGTGTGTATGTATGGCTTTGGATTTTTACTGGTATCCGAAATGCGGGACATGCCGCAAAGCGAAAAAATGGCTTGAAGACCATGGCAAAGAAATCAATGGGATACATATCGCAGAAGAGCCGCCAAGCAAGGAAAAACTGAAAGAGCTCTACGAGAAAAGCGGGCTTGAATTGAAGAAGTTTTTCAACACGAGCGGACAAAAATACCGTGAACTCGGCTTAAAAGACAAGCTGCAAAACATGTCTGAAGATGAGCAGCTGGAACTGCTGGCTTCGGACGGTATGCTGATCAAACGCCCGATTGCGACAGACGGCAGTAAAGTAACGGTCGGTTTTAAAGAAGATCAGTTTAAGACATACTGGTTATAACCCATCAAAATATGATATCTTCAATGTAGGATCGATTAAAACACTTTATGGAGGGGTTAGCATGAGCACACCGAAAGAGTTGCGTTATTCAGAAGAACACGAATGGGTGAAAACAGAAGGAGATAAAGTCAGAATCGGCATTACAGACTTCGCCCAATCCGAACTTGGAGACATCGTATTTGTCGAGCTTCCTGAAGTGGGAGACGAAATCAAAGCGGACGAGCCTTTTGGCAGCGTTGAATCCGTAAAGACCGTTTCTGAGCTGTATGCCCCGATCAACGGAAAAGTGGTCGAAGTGAACGAAGATCTGGAAGACAGCCCTGAATTCGTCAACGAGTCTCCGTATGAAAAGGCTTGGATGATTATCGTCGAGCCGTCCGATGCTTCTGAAATCGAAAATCTGATGACAGCCGAGCAATATGAGGACATGATAAAAGAAGACTAAGGATTATTCAGGATAGCCATGTGTCGTTTGGATACTCTATATCAAGAGGGGGTGTCCAAATTGACGCTGAAAAAAGAACGTATTGATATTACAGAACATGTGGAAAGCCGATTAAAAAACGGCGGAATGCAGCTGTACCATGAGAATGAGCTGATCGGCCGAATGACCGGGAAGGATCAATACGAGTTGAAATCTGGATATTCATTCCAAGATGAGAGATTTTACAAAACGGCGGATACCGTAAGCGGTCCGGATGCTAAATATGTAGACTGTGATGACCACCAAGGCTGGTGTTAATCAAATCAGGCGGTGAATATTCACTGCCTTTTTTTACAAGTAAATCTTTAAAGGTGATCCATATGCCGGAAAATGAAAAAGTCATGATCGTCGAAGGGAAATCAGATAAGCAAAAAGTGAAGCATGTCATCGAAGAGCCCGTGGATATTATTTGCACAAACGGAACGATCAGCCAGGCAAAACTCGATGAATTCGCCGAAACGCTGTTTGATAAAGACGTTTATATCCTGGTGGATGCCGATGAATCAGGGGAAAAGCTCCGCCGGCAGCTGACGAGGGAGCTCCCCCAAGCTTCGCATCTATACATCGATAGGGTATACAAAGAAGTCGCTTCCGCCCCGAGTCAGCATGTTGCAGAAGTATTAATTCGTTCAAACATCCGGGTACATACAAAATATTTATTATAAAATGTATTGAGGTGCGGTTCAACAGATGCAAGAACTCCAAGAAAAAGAGCTAAAACGGCTTGAACATGAGACCTGTCTTCTTTATGTATACACGCCGTTCTGCGGAACGTGTCAGCTGGCCGGAAGAATGCTGGAAGTCGTTGATGAAATGATAAAGGACATTCCTTTTTATAAAAACAATCTCAATTATTCCCCGGCATTTGCCAAGCAGCAGGAAATAGAAAGCGTTCCATGCTTTATCCTTTACAAAAACGGGCAAGTCGTCAAAAAAGAATACGCTTTTCACTCCGTTTCCTACTTATACGATACGATTAAACAAAATGTTGTGGATTAAGGGCGGTTTTGACATATTTCTCGGGAAATAACCAGCAAAAACTTGTCGAGCAATTCCTAAAGGAACTCCTGCGGCAGACAGAGAATCTGTAAGTATGACCAATTTACAGGAGGTTATACAGTTGGAGAAAATGGGATTGATAGAAAGAGAGGACAAGGCTCTTTTTTTAAAACCTCTATTATCGACAACGGCTTTGCTGATTACGTTTCAAGGCGAGAAAGAAGCTTTTACGTTAGCGATCAACGAAAAAGGAGAAATGGAAAAATCTTCTCTTGCAGAGAAAGCTCATTTGACCTTTTTTGGAGAGCAAAGCGAGATTATTGACCTTCTTCACGGCGATATTTCATTGCAGCATCTCGTACAGCGCGGCACTGTTCAAGTAAAAGGCTCATTCAGAGCTTTATTGAAGCTTGAAGCGATTTTATGGCTGACGGACGGCTTTTTTAAAAACAGCGATCTTTATTCAGAGACATTTTAAAAATTTGAAAAATCGGCACATTCCGTGTATAAGTCGGACAGAGACGAGCGTTTACGTTCGTCTCTTTTCGCCGTAGGCCGATTGTCTTACGAAAAATAGTTGACAACTATTTTTTCGCATGATATCCTACTTTAAGAATTCCGATCATAATAATCAAAAAATAAATATATGATTCTCTTATCCAGAGAGGTGGAGGGAAGTGCCCTATGAAACCCGGCAACCATCAACACGTGTTGAAATGGTGCCAATTCACACGAAGCGTTATGCTTTGAAAGATGAGAGAAAGGCCCAGACTATTCAAAAGCCTTTCTGCTCATGTGTGCAGAAAGGCTTTTTTCATTGTTTGATCAGGGATTTAGACAACTATGAGAATTGAGCAAGAAAGCAGGTGATGGCTTTTGATAAATCTTCAAAATGTTTCAAAGATTTATCGGTCAAAGCATGGAGATGTCAATGCTGTCCAGGATGTCACCCTTACGATTAAAAAAGGTGAAATCTTCGGAATTATTGGATATAGCGGAGCTGGAAAAAGCTCCTTGATCCGTCTTTTGAACGGACTTGAACAGCCGACTTCAGGCACGGTTGAAGTAGCCGGCAGAACAATCAGTGAGATCAAAGGGAAGAAGCTGAGGAATGCAAGGCAGGAAATCAGCATGATTTTCCAGCACTTCAACCTATTGTGGTCAAGAACGGTCCGCGACAATATTGCGTTTCCGCTGGAGATCGCCGGTGTCAGCAAAGCAAAACGTCTGAAAAGAGTCGCTGAACTGATAAAGCTTGTCGGACTTGAAGGCAAGGAAAATGCCTACCCTTCACAGCTTAGCGGAGGCCAAAAGCAGCGCGTCGGCATCGCTCGGGCGCTCGCAAACAATCCGAAAGTTCTCTTATGCGATGAAGCGACATCAGCGCTTGATCCGCAGACGACTGACTCGATCCTGGGTCTTCTGTCCGATATCAATGAAAGGCTCGGACTGACCATTGTCCTGATTACTCATGAAATGCATGTCATCAGGAAAATCTGCCACAGAGTGGCCGTCATGGAAAACGGAAAGGTCGTGGAAGAAGGCGATGTGCTGAACGTATTCCTCAAGCCGCAGGAAGAAATGACAAAGCGCTTTGTTCAGCAGGTAACAGAACCGGTGGAAACACAGGAAACGCTGAAGCATTTCCTCGAAGAAACGACATCCGGGCGGACGATCAAGCTCACCTTCGTCGGTGAAGCGGCCGAATCGCCGCTGATCACACAGATCATTCGGAAGTTCGATGTTGAAGTCAACATCCTTCAAGGCAAAATCTCGCAAACTCAGGACGGCGCATACGGTTCATTGTTCATTCATGTCGACGGATATGAAAACGAGGTCAATGATGTGGTCGATTTCATCAAGAGCCGTCAAGTAGAAGCAGAGGTGATCACGAATGTTTGAAAAACTGTTTCCAAACGTAGATATGGAGCAGCTGTGGGAAGCTACGTATGAAACGATATATATGACAGGAATTTCCCTATTGTTTGCTTTTATCATCGGAGTGATTCTCGGTATGCTGCTGTATCTGACTTCTAAAGGAAACATTTGGCAGAATCAGGTCGTGAACGGTATAATCTCGGCAATCGTCAATGTGTTCAGGTCTATTCCTTTTATTATATTGATTATTTTGCTGCTCGGTTTCACAAAGTTTTTAATGAACACGATCTTGGGGCCGAACGCCGCACTTCCGGCTTTGATTATCGCATCCGCTCCGTTCTATGCCCGCCTGGTTGAAATCGCTTTGCGCGAAGTTGATAAAGGCGTGATTGAAGCGGCAAAATCGATGGGAGCCAAAACATCGACGATCATATTTAAAGTGCTCCTGCCCGAATCGATGCCGGCCTTGATCTCTGGCATTACGGTTACGGCGATTGCACTGATCGGTTCGACGGCGATGGCCGGAGCAATCGGTTCAGGCGGACTCGGGAACCTTGCCTATGTAAACGGTTTTCAGATGAACAATCCCGATATTATACTCATCGCCACTATTTTCATCTTAGCTATTGTGTTTATCATCCAGTTTATCGGGGATTTTATAACAAATAAATTAGACAAACGTTAGGGAGGACATCAACATGAAAAAAGGTTTATTAACAGCTTTATTCATCATTTTTGCAGGCGTTTTAGCCGCTTGCGGATCTTCCAGCAGCGAAGGGGATAAAGACAGCAAAGTCATCACAGTCGGAGCGACGCCGACGCCTCACGCTGAAATCCTTGAAGAAGCAAAGCCGCTTTTGAAAGAAAAAGGCTATGAGCTTAAAATCAAAAATTTCACGGACTACAAACTGATCAACAAGGCGCTTGCAACGAAAGATCTCGATGCGAACTACTTCCAGCACGTCCCGTATCTTGAACAGGAAATGAAAGAAAATAAAGATTACGATCTTGTTAACGTCGGCGCGGTACACCTTGAGCCATTCGGTATTTACTCTAAAAAGTATAAATCTTTAAAAGACCTTCCTGACGGTGCAAAAATTATTATGAGCAACAACGCCGCTGAACAGGGCCGCATGCTTGCAATGCTTGAAAATGCCGGACTGATCAAGCTGAAATCAGGCATTGAAAAAGTGGATGCGACAGTAAAAGATATTACAGAAAACAAGAAAAACCTCAAAATCAAAAATGATGTGGCGCCTGAAATGACGGCAAAAGCATACGAAGCCAATGAAGCTGACGCAGTGTTCATCAATGTGAACTACGCGATCCAAAACAAGCTCAATCCGAAAACTGATTCAATCGAGCTTGAGTCTCCAAAAGACAATCCTTACGCTAACATCATCGCCGTCCGCAAAGGCGACGAAGATTCTGACAAAGTGAAAGCTCTGATGGACGTATTGCGCTCTGATGACATTAAAAAGTTCATCGACAAAAAATATGAAGGCTCTGTCATTTCTGTTTCTGAGTAAATGAAAGAACACCCCGGTTTTGGAGAAAACCGGGGTTTTTTCGCGTATTTTTTGAAAAGAGGCTCATAATAAAAAAAGACTACCAACTGAAAATGGAGGAACAAAACGTGAATCAGCATGAATCAGAAAGCATTATCGAATCCGCACTGCATGAATATAAAGCAGGGATCGGCATCTTTTCCGAAAAAATGCCCGGAATTGCCGCCAAATACAACGAATTTACAGAGGAATGCTTTAAAAAAGGCGCGCTCAGCGAAAAGGATAAGCAGCTGATCGCACTGGGCATCAGTGTTAATACACAAGATGAATATTGCATTATTTATCATATCAAGGGCTGCCTGGATTGCGGAGCGTCGGAGGAAGAAATTCTTGAAGCGGTCGGCGTAACTGCGGCATTTGGCGGGGGCGCGGCCATGAGCCAAGCTGTCACGCTCGTTCTGCAGGCGATGGAAGAATTCCAGCAAATGAAGCATTAATTTTTCATCCGTGAAAGCATATTGAAAGCACACACATCTTTGAAGAGTTTGTATATAACTGGTACTATGAAAGAAAATCTCTGAAAGGATGATTCATTATTTGTTCAAGCCAAGATCAGCTTGACCTTGAATTCACGGCCGAAATGGAAAAAGCGATGCACAAGTCGCATGGAATGGGGTACGAGGAGTACAGCAGAAGCCATGTGAACCGGCTTGAAGTTGAGAAAAGGCGCGAAGAGCAGCATCAAAAAAGCAAGCAGATCGTATCAAATTTACCCATGATCGGATAAAACGAGGGGGCGGATGTCAATCCGTCCTTCTATATGTCTTTAGAATCCGCTTGACCATAAGTGAAGGAAAAGGTAAAATTTAAATATGAATATATGATCATATATTAAAAGGAGGATTTATGATGGCTCATTCTCACGATCACACAGGTCACAGCCACCATGGCAGCCGGTCAGCCAATCAAAAAGCGCTCTACATCAGCTTCGGTTTAATTTTTACTTTTATGATCATTGAAGTGATAGGCGGGATATTGACGAACAGCCTCGCTTTGCTGTCGGATGCGGGACATATGCTCAGCGACGCTGCAGCGCTTGGTTTCAGCCTCTTGGCGTTTAAAATTGGGGAAAAGGCCGCAACTGTGAGCAAAACATTCGGCTACAGGCGCTTTGAAATTTTGGCTGCGTTTATCAATGGCATCACCTTGCTTTTGATTTCACTTTATATCTTTTGGGAAGCGTACAACCGCTTTTTCAGCCCGCCGGAAGTCGCCGGCAGTGGCATGCTGGTGATTGCAACGGTTGGTTTGTTCGTCAACATTGCTGCAGCCTGGATATTAATGAAAGGCGACACAAGCGGGAATTTAAACATGCGGAGCGCATTTTTGCACGTCATCGGTGATATGCTGGGATCTTTCGGCGCGATTATCGCAGGCCTCCTCATGCTTTTCTTCAATTGGAATATCGCCGATCCAATCGCAAGCGCCGCCGTCGCGGCTATGGTTCTTGTCAGCGGGTGGCGGGTGACGAAAGACTCGGTGCATATATTAATGGAAGGAAAACCGAAAGACATTGATGCGGAAGCGCTTAAAAACGGCCTGCTTTCCATTCCGTCAGTCAGAGAGGTTCACGATCTCCACATTTGGTCGATCTCATCTGATATGCCGTCATTAAGCTGCCATATCGTGGCAGACGAAAACAGTGACAGGGATAGAATCTTAAAACAAGTATCAAAATATCTAAGGAAAGAATGCAACGTGGAGCATGTGACGGTCCAAATAGAAGGGGAGCGCTGTTCCCGTCATGAATCGTGCAGCCTGGGATCAAACCGTTCCCGCTCGTAATTCCCGCTGTTTTTCTATAGCTTGTTGATTGTAAGGTATACATCTCTCGTCCGGGAAGTTTTCTTGTCCCAATCTCTTTAAGAACAAAACGTTTTTTGTTAAACTTGAGAACATGTACACGAAAAGATAGGAAGACTATTGTTGTATTCACTTTTCATTTGTTATAAAATTAGAATGAGAATAAATTGAGAATGATGATTATATATATTGGAGGTATATTTCATGGCTGCTTCGACATTAACAATCAAAGATCTTCACGTTGAGATTGAAGGAAAAGAGATTTTAAAAGGTGTAAACCTTGAAATAAAAGGCGGGGAATTCCACGCTGTAATGGGACCGAACGGAACGGGTAAATCAACTTTATCCGCGGCGATTATGGGGCACCCTAAATACGAAGTAACAAAAGGAAGCATCACGCTTGACGGCAAGGACGTTCTGGAAATGGAAGTGGACGAGCGCGCTCAGGCCGGCCTGTTTTTGGCTATGCAGTATCCGAGTGAAATCAGCGGTGTTACAAATGCCGATTTTCTCCGTTCAGCGATCAACGCGCGCAGAGAAGAAGGCGACGAGATTTCTTTAATGAAATTCATCCGCAAAATGGACGAAAACATGGAATTTCTTGAAATGGATCCTGATATGGCGCAGCGCTACTTGAACGAAGGTTTCTCAGGCGGTGAGAAAAAACGCAACGAAATTCTTCAGCTGATGATGATCGAACCGAAAATCGCGATTCTTGACGAAATCGATTCAGGTTTGGATATCGACGCCCTTAAAGTCGTTTCAAAAGGAATCAACAAAATGCGCGGCGAGGACTTCGGCTGCCTGATCATCACGCACTATCAACGCCTCTTGAACTACATTACGCCTGACCACGTGCACGTCATGATGCAGGGCCGCGTTGTGAAATCCGGCGGACCTGAGCTGGCGCAGCGCCTTGAGGCTGAAGGATATGACTGGATTAAGCATGAGCTTGGAATCGAAGACGAAACTGTCGGTCAAGAAGCGTAAGCGTTAGGGGGATAAACATGACATTGGAAACAAAACTATCTGTAGATCGGGAATATGTCAAAAGCTTCTCTGAGAAGCACCAGGAACCTGCATGGCTGCAAGATCTACGCTTAGAAGCGCTTGAAAAAGCAGAAGATCTGCCGCTGCCGAAACCTGATAAAACGAAAATTACAAATTGGAATTTTACACGGTTTGATAAGCATACTGTAGAAAATAAACCGCTTGATTCTTTGGATGATCTTTCAGATGAGGTCAAATCGCTGATCGATATTGGAAATGAAGACAAAACGCTTTATGTCCAAAGAGACCAGACGCCGGCTTACCTTTCTCTTTCAAAAGAGCTGCAGGATAAAGGCGTCATCTTTACAGATATTCATACTGCGTTCCGCGAACACGGCGAGCTAGTCAAAAAATACTTTATGAAAGACGGCGTAAAAGCCGATGAGCATAAATTAACGGCATTGCATGCAGCCCTCCTGAACGGCGGAGCCTTCCTTTACGTTCCGAAAAACGTCGAACTGGAAGCGCCGGTGCAAGCTGTTTATGTCCATGAAAGCAATGATACAACGCTTTTCAACCATGTACTTGTCGTTGCTGATGACAACAGTGCAGTCACATATGTAGAAAACTACATCAGCACTGTGAACCCTAAGGAAGCGGTCTTTAACATCGTGTCAGAAGTGATCACAGGCGCGAATGCCCGCGTGCAATACGGTGCGGTCGACAACCTTTCCGCTGGGGTAACGGCTTATGTCAGCCGCCGCGGAACTGCACTCGGACGCGACAGCAAAATTGAATGGGCGCTCGGTTTAATGAATGACGGAGACACCGTTTCTGAAAACACGACAAATCTGCATGGAGACGGCACATTCGGCGATACGAAAACGGTTGTCGTCGGCAGAGGAGAACAGACTCAAAACTTTACAACGCAAATCATTCATCACGGAAAGCATTCAGAAGGCTATATTTTAAAACACGGCGTTATGAAAGATTCCGCATCTTCGATCTTCAACGGCATCGGAAAAATCGAGCACGGCGCGTCAAAATCAAATGCAGAGCAGGAATCACGCGTTCTTATGCTGAGTGAAAAAGCGCGCGGCGACGCCAACCCGATCCTGTTAATTGATGAAGACGATGTAACGGCAGGGCACGCTGCATCCGTCGGCCGCGTCGATCCGGTTCAGCTTTACTATTTGATGAGCCGCGGAATTCCAAAAGAAGAAGCAGAGCGCCTCGTCATTTACGGCTTCCTCGCACCGGTTGTCAATGAACTTCCGATCGAAGGCGTGAAGAAGCAGCTGGTCTCTGTGATTGAAAGGAAAGTAAAATAATGAATGCCAAAGATATTCGCGAACAGTTTCCGATTCTCAGCCAACAGGTCAACGGACACGATCTCGTTTATTTGGACAGCGCGGCAACCTCGCAGAAGCCGCGCGTTGTCATCGAGACGCTTGATGAGTATTACAACTCTTACAATTCCAATGTCCATCGCGGCGTTCATACATTAGGAACGAAAGCAACGGATGGATATGAAGGAGCTCGTGAGAAGGTCAGGAAGTTTATAAACGCGAAGTCTATGCAGGAAATTATTTTTACAAGGGGTACGACAACGGCCCTGAATATGGTTGCGCTCAGCTATGCCCGCGCAAACCTCAAGCCTGGTGATGAAATCGTCATTACACCGATGGAGCACCATGCGAATATTATTCCGTGGCAGCAGGCTGTCAAAGCAACCGGCGCCACGCTGAAGTACATTCCGCTTCAGGAAGACGGAACCATTTCCTTGGACGATGTCAGGGAAACGGTGACGGAAAATACAAAAATCGTCTCGGCTGCGCATGTTTCAAACGTTCTCGGTACGATCAACCCGATTAAGGAAATAGCCAAAATCGCGCATGACAACGGCGCGGTCATGGTCGTAGACGGTGCGCAAAGCACACCTCACATGAAAATTGACGTCCAGGATTTGGACTGCGATTTCTACACGTTTTCAGCCCACAAAATGTGTGGTCCGACCGGGGTCGGGGTATTGTATGGAAAAAGAGCACTGCTTGAAAACATGGAACCCGCAGAATTCGGCGGAGAAATGATTGATTTTGTCGGTCTTTACGAATCGACTTGGAAGGAGCTGCCTTGGAAATTCGAAGCCGGCACACCGATCATTGCCGGTGCGATCGGATTGGGAGCGGCGATTGACTTCCTTGAAGACATCGGACTTGACGAAATATTGGCGCATGAACACCGTTTGGCGGCCTACGCCCTGGAGCGCTTTAAAGAGCTTGAAGGCGCGACTGTCTATGGTCCGGCCGAACGTGCAGGACTCGTGACATTCAACCTTGAAGACGTTCATCCGCACGATGTGGCAACCGTGCTTGATGCAGAAGGGGTCGCCGTCAGAGCCGGTCATCACTGCGCACAGCCTTTGATGAAATGGCTGAACGTTTCCGCCACTGCAAGAGCAAGCTTTTATCTGTATAATACGGAAGAAGACATCGACAAACTGATTGAAGCTCTTCAGAAGACAAAGGAGTATTTCACAAATGTCTTTTAATGTGAACTTGGATACACTGTATCGCCAGGTGATAATGGATCACTACAAAAACCCGAGAAACAAAGGGGTTTTAAATGACAGCATCGTTGTTGATATGAACAACCCGACATGCGGTGACCGAATCAGACTGACGATGAAGATAACAGACGGTAAAGTGGAAGATGCAAAATTTGAAGGCGAAGGATGCTCAATCTCAATGGCCTCTGCGTCCATGATGACACAGGCGATCAAAGGGAAAGACGTGGAGACCGCCCTTCAGATGTCACAGATCTTTTCAGATATGATGCAGGGTAAAGACTACGACGATTCGATCGATTTAGGCGATATTGAAGCCCTGCAAGGCGTTTCAAAATTTCCGGCCCGGATTAAATGTGCAACATTGTCATGGAAAGCCCTTGAAAAAGGCGTTTCCAAAGAAAACAGCGATAACGAATAAAGATTGGAGTGAAAATGGATGGCTAAGAAAATGCCGGATATCGGCGAATATAAATACGGTTTTGCCGACAAAGACGTTTCCATTTTCCGTTCAGAGCGGGGATTGACAAAAGAAATCGTTGAAGAAATTTCACGCATGAAAGAAGAGCCGGAGTGGATGCTCGACTTTCGCCTGAAATCTCTTGAACACTTCTACAATATGCCAATGCCGCAATGGGGCGGAGATTTAAACTCATTGAACTTTGATGAAATCACGTACTATGTAAAGCCTTCTGAGCGTTCAGAAAGATCATGGGATGAAGTTCCTGAGGAAATCAAACAAACATTTGACAAGCTTGGAATCCCTGAAGCTGAGCAAAAATATTTGGCCGGTGTATCTGCGCAGTATGAGTCAGAAGTCGTTTACCATAACATGAAAGAAGATCTTGAGTCTCAAGGGATCGTCTTTAAAGACACAGACAGCGCCCTCAAAGAAAATGAAGACATTTTCCGCGAGCATTGGGCAAAAGTCATTCCGCCGACTGACAACAAGTTTGCGGCCTTGAACTCTGCGGTATGGTCCGGCGGATCATTCATCTACGTGCCAAAAGGCGTAAAAGTTGATACTCCGCTGCAAGCATACTTTCGCATCAACTCAGAAAATATGGGACAGTTCGAACGGACGCTGATCATCGTCGACGAAGGCGCTCACGTTCACTATGTAGAGGGATGTACAGCACCTGTTTATACAACAAACTCCCTTCACAGCGCGGTTGTTGAGATCATCGTTAAAAAAGGCGGCTACTGCCGTTATACAACGATTCAAAACTGGGCGAACAACGTCTTCAACCTTGTGACAAAGCGTGCGGTCTGTGAAGAAAACGCGACAATGGAATGGATCGACGGAAACATCGGCTCCAAGCTGACAATGAAATATCCTGCCGTTATCCTGAAAGGCGAAGGCGCGCGTGGCATGACGCTTTCTATCGCTCTCGCAGGAAAAGGACAGCATCAGGATGCCGGTGCGAAAATGATTCACCTTGCACCAAATACGTCATCCACAATCGTTTCAAAATCGATCTCAAAACAAGGCGGAAAAGTCACATACCGCGGAATCGTCCACTTCGGACGCAAAGCCGAAGGCGCCCGCTCAAACATCGAATGCGACACGCTGATCATGGACAACAAATCAACTTCTGATACAATCCCATACAATGAAATTTTGAACGACAACATTTCATTGGAGCACGAAGCGAAAGTATCAAAAGTATCTGAAGAGCAGCTCTTCTACTTGATGAGCCGCGGCATTTCTGAAGAAGAAGCAACAGAAATGATCGTCATGGGCTTCATCGAGCCGTTCACAAAAGAACTGCCGATGGAATACGCGGTTGAGATGAACCGTTTGATCAAGTTTGAGATGGAAGGGTCTATTGGTTAATCATTGAAAAGAAAGGGTGTGATCAGACTTCGATTTGATTGCACCCCAAATGTACCGCAGATATAATCTATTGCCTAGCAATTTTCTAAAAGGCGTAGAAGTGTATCTGCGGTTTTTTCTTGAATAGATTAAATGATAATCATACGGTCAGAGGACTTTAGCTTTTTATTTCATAAAAGAGGTTTGAATTTTCCTTCCTAACGATTAGTTATGCCAAATTACATATCAACAGGAAAATATAATCCTTCATCTGTTCTGCCTTCCTTCCTATACTTCAAAAAATTCACCCGAACACGGAAAACGAATCATATTGATTAGGTCAAAGAACCTCTAACTTTTAAAGATTTCTTAGAATGCTGTTGTGAAAAATTATTCTTTTATGTAAAATGATGACTATGAAGAAAAAGGAAACCTTTTGTTTTCAGAAAAGTTATAATATTGCTAGAAAGGAAGAGGATATGTGAGCGTGATACCATATGATTTGGTTGCGACGAAAATGAATTTTTGGTATACAGCCTTAAAAAACAATTGGACAGGCAAGGCTGAGGATACTAAGAAAGAAGTTGAACGAGAATTAGAACAAATGGAACAAAATCAGGATGTGATTGTCTATTACAACTTACTGCTCTTCCGGCATAATCTTCAACTTGATTATATGTATTCTAAACCCGGTGTAAATTTAAATAGTCGTTTTGATGAGTTCAAAAAGATTCGCGGTCAGAATAATCTGGAAGGGATGTTGGATTATTATTATCATTTTTTCGCTGGGATGTATCATTTCAGACAAAAAGAATTAATCCTTGCGTTGAATTTTTATAGGGAAGCCGAGAAAAAACTTGATTCTTTTGATTGTGATGAACTGGAAAGGGCTGAATTCTATTTCAAAGCTTCTGAAGTTTATTACCATATGAAGCAAACGTTCTTTTCAATGAATTACGCAAGTCGTGCGTATAACATATACAAAAAGTATAAAACCTACGGTGAGCGTCGAGTGCAAAGTCAATTTATTATTGCTGGCAACTGGTTAGATCATATGTATCCTGAAAAAGCTCTACATAATTTAAATAAAGCGCTTAAAGAGTCAAAGACACAAGGAATTCTTCATCTTATGGGTTCATCACATTTAAATATTGGCATATGCTACAATAAATTGGAAGATGTCGATAAAGCAACCTACCATTTTCAAAGAGCTCTGAACCTTTATAAAGAGGAGAAGCATAGTTTTTTGCCAAAAACATTATTCAACCTCGCCCATGTCAGGGCAAAGCAAGGAAAGTTGTCAATAACTGATGACCTATACTATGAAGGCAAAGAGTTGGCTGAAAAGAACAAGAATTTAGATATGCTTGCAAAGTTTGATTTAATAAAAGGGCTTTATCTTTCATTTGATCTGGATATGGTTCGCGAATCGTTCAAGTTTTTCGAAAGTAAAGGCAAGTATGCAGACATGGAGGAATACGGTCTTATAGCAGCAGAACTATTAGAGAAAAAAGAAAAAATTCGAGATGCAGTGGAATTCTACCGGATAACAGTTAATGCGAGAAGACAAATTCAAAGGAGTGCTTTTCTACATGTAAACTAAATCGTTCTAGGGGTAGTTAAAGCAGCAGGATTTCTTACTATAAAAAAATTCCCGCAGCATTATTAAAACCTCAAATTTTGAATACTTGAGTATTATTTTAAGTTCTTTGATTAATACATTAAATCACCTCCTTTCACCCACTTATACAGTATTTGTCCATTAAAAGAAGAACAGGATCTTCTTGTAAAATATCTTTATTAGATCATATTGTCATGTATAATGAAGGGTATAGCATGTGACATTCATACTATATAAGAAAGGATATGACCAGTGAAAATGTTGAAAAAGGCTGTGTTGACAGCCGCTGTTTTCTTGCTGGCCGCATTTGCCGGGAGTACAGAAGCCTTTGCTATGCCTTCCAAAGGCGCGGTGAAATTCAGGACGGATGCCAATACATATACGAAATCAGCCACTTCGATCGTTGTCACTGGAAAAAGTCCTGTTACGGGAACGATGATCGCTGTCCGGCTGATCAATAAAAAAGGAACTGTCCTGATCTATCGAGATGTTCATTTAACACGCGGAAAATCTCATTTTCGGGTGAGCTTCCCGACGAAAAAGCTGAAACCGGGCAAGTATGACGTCTGGGTGGATGCTGTTAAAGGAAAGAAATGGCATGGGGAATTGAAGCGCTACATTGTCATCAAACATTGAGCTCCATTATGATGAACGGAGGGCTGTGTAATGACTGCCGTGGGTTTTTGTGTATTATTATGTTCTGCATTTATCCATGCATCATGGAACTACCTTTCAAAAAAAGCCGATGGAGGCGTTCCATTTATCTGGCTGTTCACAGCGATTGCAGCCGTTGTCTACACGCCGTTGGCCATAGGTGTTGTCATATATGAAAAGCCTGAGATCGGCATCTGGCAGCTTGCCATTATCATGGCGAGCATCCTTGCACACTTGGGCTTTTTTCTTGTTCTTCAAAAAGGGTACAAAAAGGGCGACCTTTCCCTCGTCTACCCTATTGCGAGAGGAACTGGCCCGCTGCTCACCTGCGTGCTGGCGGTCGCCTTTTTTGGCGAGTCATTGACGCTGCCCGCAATAACAGGGATTCTTTTGATTGTGATCAGCATTCTTTTTTTCACAGGGGGAGTCAAGCGGTTAAAAGAATCAGGCTCGCTCACACCGGTTCTTTACGGGCTGGCGGTCGGCGGTATTATTGCCGCATATACCCTCCTTGATAAAGCAGCGGTCAGCCGGTTTCTCATTCCGCCGTTGCTGCTTGATTATTGCAATACGCTCGGCCGTCTGATCATATTGACTCCTTTTGCCGCGAAAAGCTGGAGCGAAGTCCGCTTTGAGTGGAAGCATCACCGGATGGAAGCTGTCGGGGTGGGGGTTTTTAACTCTTTGGCTTATATTTTGGCGCTGAGTGTCATGGTATTTGCTCCGGTCAGCTATGTGGCACCGGTTCGGGAAATCAGCATTTTAATCGGAACGGTGATGGGGGCGGTTCTTTTGTCTGAAGGTTTCGGACGGCTTAGAATTGTCGCGGCTGTCTTTATGGTGCTTGGCGTGATATCGGTAGCTGTTGGTTAGGTTGTGTTCTATCGATGTGATCCGTTATATTTGTAATTAAACAGAAATGAAAAAGGTGTTAATCATGAAATCTTTTATTGTAGTCGGAGCGGGCGTCCTCGGCGCTTCTGCCGCTTATCATCTTGCAAAAAAGGGCGCGGAAGTGACCTTGATTGACCGCGGAGAGCGGGGAAGGGCTACAGATGCCGCGGCGGGAATCGTCTGCCCCTGGCTTTCGCAGCGCAGAAACCAGGCATGGTACAAGCTTGCAAAAGGCGGAGCGGCGTACTACGCCGATTTAATCAAGCAGCTTGAAACTGACGGAGAATCGGAGACGGGGTATAAACGGACAGGCGCTATCAGCTTGCATACAGACGAGCGAAAGCTGGAGAAAATGGAAGAACGGGCGCATCTCAGGCGCAAGGATGCGCCTGAAATCGGCGAGATCACCCGTTTATCCCATGAGGAAACGAAGCGTTTATTTCCGCCTTTGGCAGAGGGGTACGGCTCGGTTCATATCAGCGGCGCCGCGCGCGTAAACGGAAAATTGCTCCGCCGCTCACTTGTGAATGCCGCACAGAAATACGGAGCTTCAGTTGTTGCCGGAAACGCTTCATTGCTCTATGAAGGAAACCGGGTAACAGGGATCTCCACAGCGGACAAAAAAATATACGCTGAGCAGGTGCTGGTCACAGCGGGCGCTTGGGCGGACGAGCTTTTGAAGCCGCTCGGCGTGCGTTTTTCAGTCAGCCACCAAAAAGCGCAGATTGTTCATCTTCGTCTTCCGGAGGCGGATACCGGCAGCTGGCCTGTTGTGATGCCTCCGAATGACCAATACATATTGGCATTTGAAGACGGCCGGATCGTTGCCGGCGCTACTCACGAAAATGAAGCGGAGCTTGATGATCTTCGGGTAACGGCTGGCGGCCTTCACGAAATTTTCTCAAAGGCGCTTGCTGTTGCGCCGGGTTTGGAATTGAGTGAGCTGCTTGAGACGCGTGTAGGATTCAGGCCGTTTACACCAGGCTTTCTCCCCGTGATCGGCTCATTGCCGAACATTTGCGGGCTGCTTGTTGCCAACGGCCTTGGCGCTTCAGGGCTCACGTCAGGTCCTTACCTTGGGGCGGAATTGGCAAGGCTCGCCTTGGGAGAGGAGCCTGAGCTTGATATCGCTTTATATGATCCGGCCGGCGCGCTTGAAAGTTGAATCATGTTGCAAAAAAAGTTCACTCGAAGCTAGAGTGAACTTTTTTCTTGTTTACAGTTTTAAAATAGAAAATTTTTCAATATAAATCCATGGAGGAAAATTTTGAGAAAACCATCTGACTTTCTTCGTAGTGCATGCCGGTTTTTTTGAACGGCAGGTGTTCGGTTGAATCGGCCGCCTCTGATTCCCGAACAAATTTGGAAAGTAAAAGGAGGGTCGCCATGATCCAGTTTGACTTTGAGTATTACAGGCCCCAATCTGCGCAGGAAGCGGTAAAGCTCTTTCAAAGCTTGGAGCGCAAGGGCAAAAAGCCGGCTTATTTTTCCGGCGGAACAGAACATTTGATACCAGGACGGCTGAGTGTGATTCATCCAAATGCCGTTATCGATATTAAAGACATACCTGAGTGCAGAACTCTGCAATTTGAACGGCGCCACCTCGCTTTAGGCTCAGCATTAACATTGACAGAGATCACGGAAAACGGCGGCTTTCCATTGTTGAGCAAAGCGGTAAGGGAAGTGGCCGACCATACGGCGCGCAATAAGATTACGCTTGGCGGTAATATTTGCGGGCAGATCTTTTACCGCGAAGCAGTGCTGCCTTTTTTATTAACCGACAGCAAAGTGGTGACGATCGGAGACAAGGGGGAAAAGCGCTATTTGATTCACGACGTATTCGATCAGCAGCTGAAGCTGAACAAGGGAGAAATCCTTATTTTCCTTTTGATTGAAGAACGCTATCTTCATCAGCCTTTTGCAAGCATAAAAGTGAGGCAGCAATGGGATACGGGATATCCTTTGGCGACGATTTCAGCTCTTGAAATAGACGGACGCGTCCGCTGTGCATTTAGCGGTGTCTGCCCTTTTCCGTTTCGTTCATCAGAAGTGGAATCTGCGTTGAATGACGAATCGCTCCCTGTAGATCAAAGGGTGGAAAAGGCGATCAGCCGCTTTCCCGGCCCTGTTTTGGACGATGCGCAGGGTTCCGCTGAGTATCGCAAATTTGTCATCAAACATACGCTGTTTGACATTCTCGACATGCTGAAAAAGGAGACGTTTTGACAAGCGCTTGAATCCAATATTTGCAGGCGCGCGGGATACCATGAATTTGAACTGGCCCTAAAATCGGTGTGCTGAACAAAAAAAGAGAGGTTTAAAAAAAGAGCGCCGGGCAGGCGCTTTTTTTGTTCAATTCAGAACCCCTGAGCCCCAAATATCCTCCGCCCATTCAGGGTGATCAATGAATGGATTGCGGTTATGCTGGTATTGCTGATAGATGATGTCGTTCCGCTTTCTTTCAAGGGCATCGACAGGATCTTCATGGTGCCATTTCAATAAAACCGACATTTTTCCATGGTACGGTTTAGATCCGTTGTTCGTTGTGTCGTTCATTTCAAGATCCGGCTGGCCGTCGTCCCCTTCATAGCGGACCGCCATATAGAAAATCATTCTGGCGACATCGCCTTTAATGCTTTTGTCAGGTTCCCAGGAATCGCCGTCATAGCGGTTTCCGGGAGAACCGGGATAGGGGCTGCCGCCTTCGTCGAAATCAAGGTTTCCGCGGGCGGCGTTTACTTGCACATCGCTGGGCCTGAGATGATGCAAATCTGTTCCGGGTCCTTTGCTTGTTCCGAAATCACCGTGCGATTTTGCCCATACGTGCTCGCGGTTCCAATCGCCAGTTTGCCCCCCGTTCGCCTGTTTAGAGCGCGACTCTCTGGAATATAAGAGAATCACGTTATTTCGATTGGCCGGATCTTCGTCCGTTGCTTTCAGCGCTTCCCATACCTCGCTGTAAGAAAGCTCTCTATGATCGTCGATTGTGTCGTGAAGCGCTTGTTTTAAAGCTTCGCCTGTTTTGCCTTGCGCCTGTTCATAGTAATCCGCCGGAGCCGAGGACTGATGGGGCTGGACGTGTAAGGAAAACAACTGGAAGGCTTCTGCGTTTTGAGTGGGCGCGCACATCGCTGACAGCATCAAAATAAACGGTATGAGACACTTTCGGTTCATCTTTCGATTCCCTCCTTTTCATTTCTTCCATTATCCAATCTTTTCATGAAAAGGAAATATCATTTTGGTTACGGTTTTCTTACGGTCTTGTAAATGAAGCTTTCCACCTCTCGAGGGCTTCCAGGCCGGCTTTTTCTTTCAGCTGTTTTTCCGCCGTTCGGACGCCTTCTTCAATGGCCGCGCAGTGTCCGAACAAATAATAGCGCAATGCGGTATTCATGATGACTTGTTTTCTTTCGTATTCGGTATCGGCCGATTCATCTCCGGCGAGAACGGCCGTTATTTTTTCCGCCTGTTCCTCAGCAGACAGCGGTTTGTTGAGCTTTGCTTCATCTGCGTAAAGCCCGAATTTTTCCGGCTTTAATATAAAGGAATCGATCACGCCGTTTTTTATCGTAAACACAAAGCTGCCTCTGTGGACCGGTACGTCTTCCGAGCCTTCCGCCCCCTGGACAATGAACACTTCTTTGTACGTCAAGTGCTGAAAAACGGGATGCATTTTCTGAATGGCCGTCCGGTGAAACGCGCCCATCATGAGCTTGTCGGCATCAGAGAAGTTGACCAGTTTTTCAGCTGTATTCAGCACGGTGCGGATGCCGATCTCTTCGCGAATTTTCCTCATCCGAACAAACGGTTTGCAAAATGTTTCGGCGGCTGCGAATCCGATTGAGGCCTCTTCCAGTGAGTGTGCCGTTTGCGCAGGATCAGTCTCAGAGGGGATTCCGAGTTTGTCTAGGACATTTTTTACACTCGTTCCATATTTGGGCGGCAATGCATCACTGCCGTGGAGAAACACGGGGACTCCGTTTCCTGCGAGAAGGAGCGAGGCGGGAATGGTTGCTAAAAAAGAATGTCTTCCTGTGTAAGGTCCCGCAAAATCGATGACCGCATCTTTTACAGCTTTGGAAAGGTTCAATGTTTTCGAGCTGTTCCGCAATGCTTCGGTAAACGCGAGCAATTCCTCAGGGGACTCTGTTTTCATCCGCTCCGCTATTAAGAATGCGGCGGTCTGGACGGGGCTGGCATTTCCCGTAACGATCGCTTCTGCAGCCTGTTTGGCCTCTTCATAAGTTAAATCGCGGGCGCCCCTTTTTCCTCTTGCGACTTCTTTAATCCACTGTTGCAATGTGAACTCTCTCCTTTACATGCTGATTTTTCTTATGACTTTACATGAAAATGCAGAAAAGGAACAGTCGAGATTGTCGGCTTAATACTTGATAGAAAATATGACGATTTTCTGGATTGGCCGTGTAGATTTAGGTATTTTAACTGAAAACATGCTGAAATTTAGAGGATTTTTCAATGCGATTAATGCTGTAATCATTTAATATGTTAAAAAAGTTAACATGGAAAAGGGGATGATCGAAAATGGGAATGCCGGCTTACAAAACAGAAGACGTGAACAAGAAAGAAAAAAGCAAAAAGGAATTTCCGCATATTTATGTCATTCTGGCTGTCATGATTGGTCTAATGGCGCTTATGACATATGTGATTCCGGCGGGCGAATATGAACGGGTGGAAAGTCCGGACGGCAGGGAAATGATTGATCCGGCGTCCTACAAACGGATCGAACAGACGCCGGTTGATATCTTGGGGTTGCTTACGGCTGTTCCGAAAGGGATGACAGAAGCGGCCCCGATTATCGTGTTTACATTTGTGATTGGCGGCGCTTTTGCCGTTCTGCGGAAAGCGTCTGTCATTGAGCTCGGTGTCCGTCTGCTGGCGGGTCAGTTCAGGAACAAACCGGTTTTCGTTACACCTGTCTTAATATTCGTTTTTTCCGGCATTTCCTGTTTTATCGGGACGCCTGAGCTTTCCATCGTTTACGTCCCTGTCATTCTTCCGCTGCTGCTGTCTTTCGGATATGACCGGATGACAGCAGCAGCAATTGCGTTGTGCGGGACGATCGCCGGCTTTACGAGCGCTTTGACAAACCCTTTTACCGTAGGAACCTCACAAATGATTTCCGGTCTCCCGCTTTATTCAGGGATGGGGTACAGGGCGGTCATCTTTGTTGTCATTACGGCGATTGCCGCTGTATATGTGCTCAAATATGCGGAAAAGGTCAGGGCGCATCCTGAAAAAAGCCTGACGGGGAAAGAAGCAGTAGAAGCGGTGCCTGCTTTTAAAGCAGGCAGACGGGTGAAATGGGCCGGTATCGCGGCGCTTGGGTTGTTTGCCGGCTTGATTGGCTGTGTCATTTATTTCAGGTGGGATATGCTGACAATGGCGGGCTATTTCCTGGCGCTCGGCATCATTCCTGCTTACATTGCCGGCATGAGCTCGAGAGACATTGCCGAGTCCTTTAATGAGGGCTTTAAAGAAGTGCTCGTCGGGGCGATGATTTGCGGCATTGCAAGAGCTGCTGCGGTCGTTATGGCCGACGGGCAGATCATGGATACGATTGTTTACGGCTTGTCTCATGCGGTCTCACAGCTTCCTTCTTATTTAACGGTTACGGCGATGCTTTTCACACAGATGCTGTTTAACTTTTTTGTTCCAAGCGGAAGCGGACAGGCTTTAATAATGATGCCGATTATGGCGCCTTTGGCTGATATTGTCGGAATTACGCGGCAGACGGCAATTCTGGCTTTCCAATTCGGCGACGGTTTTTCAAACATCGTCTTTCCGACATCGGGTTACTTTATGGCGACGCTTGCGATCAGCCGGATTGCCTGGAACAAGTGGCTGCGATTCATCCTTCCGCTGTTTTGCCTCTGGATGGGAGCGGCCGTGCTTTTCCTGCTGTTTGCTAACGCTGTCGGCTGGTCGTAAATGGATAAAAAGGCGGGGGAATCCTCCGCTTTTTTATTTTCCCATCATTCCTTCAGAAGAAAAAATATGCAAAAATATGAAAAAACTAGACTTTGAACCTATCTGTGGATATACTAATTTAGTAATTGATCGAATTTAAGATTGTCCGGTATTATCGGGCTTTAAGGAAGGTATCCGCGGATGAAAAAAATGGCCAGATTGTATATTCTCATGCTGAACGTGTTCATCGTTATGCTTGGTATAGGCTTGATTATTCCACTCATGCCTACGTTTATAGAAGAATTCGGCGCGTCAGGCAGCACGCTCGGGTTGCTGATTGCGGCTTCGGGTATTACCCAGCTGCTGTTTTCGCCCGTTGCCGGGGAAATGACCGATAAATACGGAAGACGGAAAATGATCATTTTAGGCATCGGTGCGTTTGCGGTTTCCCAGTTGCTTTTCGCCTTGGCGAGCCAGATGTGGCTGCTGTTTGTTTCCCGCCTTCTCGGCGGAGCGGGAGCGGCGTTTTTGGTGCCGGCCATGTTTGCCTACATCGCCGACATCACATCGGAAAAGGATCGAAGCAAAGGGATGGGGCTGATCAGCGCCGCGATGTCTCTCGGCTTTGTCATCGGTCCGGGAGCCGGCGGATATTTGGCTGCGTACGGGCTCACTTTTCCGTTTTACGTGTCAGCCGGATTAGCCGGCTTGGCGACGGTTTTATCGCTTTTTGTCCTCCCGGAAACGCTCAGTCAAGAAAAGATGCTTGAAAAGCGCCGCTCCGCTCAAAAGCGCGAACCGCTTCCTAAGCAAATGGCGCGCGCGCTGCGATCGCCGTATGCTTTTCTGTTTGTCCTCGTGTTCATCCTGAACTTCGGGATCATGAATTTTGAGGCGGTATTCAGCCTTTATGTCGATCATAAGCACGGCTTTACACCGGGAGACATTGCCTTTGTCATTACAGCGGCAAGCTTGATCGGCGTGTTCGTCCAGGCGGTGGCCCTCGGGATGCTGACGAACCGCTTCGGCGAAAAAAAGCTGATGAACATGACGCTGATCGGTTCAGCCGCAGCGCTTGCCGTCTGCTCGATTGCCGGTTCGTACTGGCTCGTTTTCGGTGCAACAATTGTTTTCTTCATGCTGACGTCCATCCTTCGTCCGGCAATTAATACGCTGATTTCAAAAATGGCCGGTGATGAACAGGGCTTTGCCGCAGGCATGAACAATGCGTTTATGAGCCTTGCCAACATTGTCGGACCGACGGTGGCCGGTCTGTTATTCGATGTGAACGTGGAAATTCCATATATTTTTGGTGCGGTCGTTCTCGTGCTCAGCTTTTTGGCGGCAGTCAGCTGGGGGCGGAAGCAGCAGACGCGCGCAATTCCCGAAAAAGTATAAGGGAGCCGGCACATATGCCGGCTTTTTTCTATGATGAATGTCTAATCATCAGCAATGCCGGTATGGCTTAACTTTCCCCGGTTGCTGCTGTTGGAGTTTCTCACAATCCAAGCAGCATTTGAATTCTGAGCGCCAGTCTCAAGCGCAGGGTTGTGTCCGCATCTTTCAGGCTTTTCCCGAGCAATTCTTCGCATTTTTCAAGCCTGTAGATGACTGTGTTTCTGTGGACATACAGGCGCTTGGCCGTTTCAGAAATCTGACAGTGCGTTTCCAGATAGACGGACAATGTTTGCAGGAGCCCCTGGTCATCCTTCGGCAGGCTGGCAAGCTGATGCAGCGCATGCGTGTAAAATGTCTTCAAATCATCAGCCGGAATCATGCGCAAAAGCTCAGAGACGTCTTTCATATGGTACGTCTGGATGAACTCGGTGCTGCCGGACAAATGGCCGGAGTGGAGCGCGTCGACGGCTTCTTTGCAAATGTGCGGAACGTCGCTCAGCTGATGGCTGAGGTTACTGATTCCGAAAGAGATTGTCCGCTGAAAGTGCTCCGCTGTATGACGCTGAAACGTCTTTAAAAATCCGCTGACGTCTGCATTCAGTTCAGCCCAGCTGTCCGTCGCTTCGGCCAGCAGGAAGCAGACATTTCCCTTTGTGAAAAGGTGCGGAGGGAACGGAAAGTCAACCAGCTCTTCTTCCAGGCGTTCGAACACGGAATCTGATTCAAGCTGATTTTCCGTGAAGCTGAGCGATTTTTCGCGGCGGTCCAATTTGCCCGCAATGCACACATATTTTTGATCCCACTTGAGCTGAAATTCTTTGGCCCGGTTTTTAATTTCTTCAGCAGAGGAAAAGGCGCCGTCCAAAAAATTGCTGAAAAACTCGTTCCGTGCTCTTCGCAAATATTGTTTGAGCGCATTTTCCTTCAGCAGCTCAAAGGCGATGACATTGGCGGCTTGTTCGAGGGTTAACAGCAAGCCTTTGTCTGAAGGGGAAATCATCCCGCAGACAACGAGGAAGCCGCATTTTTTTTCATGAGTATAGATCGGAAATACCGAATAGGTTTGTTTGTCGGGAAGCGTTGAAAAACAGGTGAGCCCCGTCCTGTTTCCTTTTTGAAATATTCCTTCATAATGCGACAGCGTCCCGGCGGCATCCGCTTTTGAGGAGGCGATCGGCTTGAGATGCTGATTGAAAAGAAGAACGGGAAGCTTCAAAACAGCAGAGACGTTATGCAAGAGCGATTGAATGCTTTTTCCGCTCATAATATGGGTTGTGAACTTTTTTTGGGCGGTGATGGCCTGTTCGAGTTCTGCCGTCCGTTTGTCCAAAATATGGCTCAGTGTATGATTGACAATATCACCGAGGCGGACATCTTTATTTAGCTCGATGATCGGAAATGACCGCTCGTCGGCAAGCTTGATCACCTCGTCGGGTATTTTCTGCAAAAAGCGCGTTTTGATGCCGAGTCCGGCGCAGCCCCGCCTGATCATCCTTTCAATCAATTCCTTCAATAAAAAAGGCCGGTCCTTTAAATGGTATGCGGTCGTGACGAGGAGCTCGCCGTGATGCAGATAATCGGCAATATCTGGCGCATCCATCATATTGATGTGTTCGATGTTCCGTGTCCCTCCAGTTTTTCCGGCGGCAAGCGTTGCGCCTTTAAACACGGGGAGTTTCATCATGTCATAGATATTCATTGATCTGTACAGACCTCCTTTGTCATTTTAGTCATTATCAACAAAAAATGAGCGGATTTGTGACATTTATGCCGATGTTTATTTTTCATGTTACCAGTAAACTTGTATTTATATAGAGAGTTGTAAAGAAATATAACAAGAAAAAAGAAAGGAAGTTTCTTCACATGACAATTGGCGAAATGAATATTCCGAAACGGACAATTATGACTCCCGGTCCTGTCGAGGTTCATCCGAGAGTGCTGAGGGCGCTTTCCTCACCTGTACTGGGACAATTCGATCCTGCATTTACAGACATGATGAATGACGTCATGGCGCTGCTCCGGCAGATTTTCCGAACGACAAATAAATGGGCATTTCCGATAGACGGGACATCGCGGGCCGGGCTTGAAGCCGTCCTTGCCAGTCTCATCAAACCGGGGGACCGGGTGCTCATTCCCATTTTCGGACGGTTCGGCTATCTGCTGGCCGAAATTTGCGAACGGTACCGGGCGGATGTTTATACAATGGAATGCCCGTGGGGAGACGTTTTTGAACCGAAAGAGATCATCTCCGAAATCAAACGGACGAAACCGGAGATCGTCGCGGTTGTGCACGGCGAGACGTCAACGGGATGCATTCAGCCGCTTGAAGAAATCGGCCGGGCCTGCCGGGAGCTTGATGTGCTTTGTGTAGTCGATGCGGTGGCTACGATCGGCGGCACGGATGTCAATACGGATGAATGGTGCCTTGACGCGGTCGTCGGAGGTACGCAAAAGTGTTTATCCGTTCCTTCCGGGATGGCGCCGATCACATTTAACAGCCGGGTTGAAAAGCGCATCAATGAAAGGAAAAAGGTAGAACGTGGCATTGCCACAAGAGAAGATATCGAGCTTGAAACAGGACGCTTGCCGATTTCCAGCAATTATTTTGACCTCGGCATGCTGATGGATTATTGGAGCGCGAGGCGCCTCAATCATCATACAGAAGCGACTTCGATGCTGTACGGTTTGCGTGAAGGAGCGCGGGTCGTTCTTGAGGAGGGGCTCCGCGAGCGGTTCTCAAGACACCGGCTGCATGAAGCAGCGCTAATCAAGGGCATCAAAGCGATGGGTCTCGAATTGTTTACGGAAGGCCGGAAAAAGCTGCCGACCGTCACTTGTGTGAAAGTGCCTGATCGGGTTGACGCGGACCTTGTCAGGAAGATGATGCTTGACGACTTCGGCGTCGAAATCGCCAGCTCTTTCGGACCGCTGGCCGGAAAGATATGGAGAATCGGGACAATGGGGTACAGCTGCCGAAAAGAAAATGTTCTTTTTACATTGGCTGCTCTCGAAGCGGTTCTTATTCGCACAGGTGCTTCAGTATCGCCGGGAAATGCGCTTCAGGCGGCTCTGGATTTCTATCATGAGTAGGCTAATCTCATGAAAACGTTTGACTTGCTTTTGAAAGGCGCTTCCGTCGTGTGCTCAGACGTAAGGAAAACCGATATCGGCGTCAAAGACGGGATGATTGCTGTGCTGGGCGTGCATGATGTGGTGCGGCCGAAAATTTTTTCAGGCCGAAGATCAATACATATTTGCGGGAACCGTCGATTTTCAGTGAGCAGGGCCGGACGAAATGAACGGCGCTCGCCCCTGCCAGACGGTTTGGCCTCGGAAATCGTAAAGGGCAGATCAAGATCGGCTGTGACGCCGATTTTGCGATCGTCAGCCTGAATGAAACGTATACCGTTACAAATACAGCATGTTTGCACAGCATAAAGAAAGCCTGTACGAAGAACATGTTTTCCCATGCCGCATAACGGCGGCATTTAATAGAGGAAGGCTCGTGTTTGACGGCTCCGACACGAACGGGGCAGCAGGCGGAACGAAAGAGTAGCAAAAGCAGTTCACTGACGCACAAAAAAGACAGTCTGTGATTAGGCTGTTTTTTTGTATTTTCAATAAACAATTGATGTCTGACACTCTTGACAAAAATAGTAATAATATAATGTCTAGGTATCCTGACTTAATAAAGCGTTATCACCTCCTGCGAAAGTCGTCTGCTTCGATGTTCAGCTTTCCTAGACGCAAGGAGTAAGGTCATGGCGAAAAGATTGGTGAACTTTTTTTAAATTTCTTTTTATGTTTTATAAAGACATAAATTTTTAAACATTATTTTTGATATGAAGAAAGTTTTTCCAGGAATTTTATGTTATATTAGTGTTGTAAATAGAATAAAGGAGATGATAAAAGATGAAAGCGAAATTGTGGTCAATGGTAGTCGTATTTTGTATCAGTCTTTTAGGATTCAGCGTAGGTATCAAGGCAGAAGCAGCAAAAAAAATGACAATGCCTTCAACTGAAACAAAAATTCTTTCACAAGATGAGCTAGAGACTAAAAAAGAAGAAATTGCAAAGCAGATCAAATATTTTGACGAAAACGGGGATGAAATTCACCCATATACTTTAGAAGAATTAAAAAATATGATTAAACTCACACCAGATCAACCTCAAGATTCCACTTCCTCAGAAACTGAAGATCATCCATTTAAATTGGCTTATAAGACATATACTCCGAAGACTGGATTTCACTTTGATTATAACCTCTACCTTGGACAAGGGAAATATGGCTACGCTTTTAAAGATCCAAAAACAATCTTAATAACACCCAAAGGCACAGCTAAACCGTTTAATATTATTGTGAAATATGATAAAAATGGAGCTCCCGGAAACCAAGCACAAAAAGTCACTTTGCCAGGTGGATGGAGAGGTGAAATGCACATGAATTTCTCCGTAAAGAAAGGGAAAAAGTATCGAATTCATTTTGTAAACCCAAGCAACGGAAAGACAACAGTTTATATAAAGAAAACAACTTTATGGTACGATTGATTCTTTTATAGAAACTTGTTTTTTGAGATGATGAATTAAACACTAGCGTTGATCTTAATGCTGTGTAAGAGAAAACACTTTACTAAGGAGGGAATTATGAATAAGAAACTAATCGGAGTATTGCTCCTAGCACCTTTTTTATTTTTGTTTAATACGGCCTCACACGCAGTTGATTCAGAACAAAAAACAATTGAAGATGTACTTAATAGCGCATATGATAAGTTCGGTTTTGTTAGTTATATCACTGGAAGCGAAGAAGATCCATTTATATCAATCGGGCTAGATGATACAAGAAGCGAAGAAAAGCTTCGAGAATACTTAGATCAAAATTTAACTGCAGAAATAAAAGAAAAATACAAAATTGAAATCATCAAAAGAAATGTTGAGGAATTAAAAAAAGAAGTCCTTGAAGATCTAAAACAAGAGAGCTAATCAATAAAGCAGGCTGAGAGGCCTGTTTTTCTTTTTCTGTATTGATTTCTTGAAGTTGAAATCCGCCTTGTTATTTACATATTTTCCAATATTGTCGAATTTGGTTGATATGAAATAAATGGTATTGTATAATCAAAACAACCTATTATTAGGAAATAATGGAGGTGATAATTGGAGGTGATTTTGAAAAAACAACATACTATTTTCATGTTTTTATTGTGGGTGCATGATTTGTATAAGGTGAGTTTTTCTTCTTGAATAGACAAAAGATTACGATTTTTGTTAAATATTCATTTTTTACGAGACAGTATATTACATACTTTCTTGTAAAATCAAAAAGGAGAGGTTTTACATTGAAAAAGAGAGTTCTGGCTTCAGTAGTTTTAGGATTGTCTTTACTTGGCTCGTCTGTTGTTTTCGCTAGTTCAGATGATGATGCAACTCACGGGGAAATAAACCTAGATGAAACAAGGGATTTGTATAATATCACGAAATTGACAAGATCAAAAGCTGGTGGGGGAACTTGGTATCATGGTATCGAAAAAGGTTGGGTTAAATCTAATTACAACCACACTAAAAAAACTCACAAATCAAGCGCTGCGGCGGGACAAAGATTTTTTTCAGCAAAATGGAAATCCAAGAATGAGGGGTACACTTATGCGTCCGTCGCAGAAGTGTTGTGGGGGAATAAATGTTTTTGGGATACGAAGTAAAGAATATTTTTAAAGTGAGTATATAAAATCTTCTTTCCGGTGTCTACATAATCCCAAAGAGTTGGCACCGGATCTCTTATTTAGGAGGTTCAAATGAAGAAAACAATCTATATATTGTTTATTCTCTTTTTTATTTCAATGAATCTATCAAGCTATCACTATACGCTTAATAAACAAGTTCTTTATACGTTATTTTCTAATAAACAAGCATTAGTGGTGAATTACGACAAATCGCCCTTTAAGAGTGAGGATTTTATAAAGAGATTGGTTGAATTCTCAAAAAAAGAGAAAGTGAATGTTTCACAATACAACTTTTTAGATGAGAAAACTTTAAATATTTATACTTCAAATATTAAAGAAGAACCTTCAATACATATTCGAGACAAAAAGGAACATTCACGATACATATCAAATTTCAAAAAATCAGATGAAAAAAATTCGATTGGTGCTATCCACTTTCCCCTATCAACATGGAACATCAAGTATTTTGATATTGATCAAATAAGTAATGTAGGTATTGGAAATAGATTTTATATTTCGTCTCTGGAAGAGGAAGTGATAAAAAAGGCTATCAAAGAATTTTCGGATTTTGGTGATGTAAGCATTGAAGACTCTAGTGTGAATGACTTTCTTTTGTTTAATTCTACTTTACTTTTGTTAATAGTCCTTTCCATGTTGATTTTATTTATTGGCGTCCTATATTTCGTGATTAAGAATCGTAAACAATTGCTCTTACAAAAACTATGGGGTTATTCCAAAATCAAATCGCTGTTAACTCTTCCAAGTCTTTTTCTTAAACCGTTTACTATTATCATACTCTCTGGTGCCCTTCTACTTGTGACTTTTGCTCTTGGTTTTGATTTGAATGATTGGTTAATGATTTACATTAAGGTTTATATTCGAAATACTCTAATTGCTGCACTTACATTGGCAGGGTTCTCCGTGTTAATTACATCGGTTTTGTATAACAATAGCGATACAAGCGGCATCCTTAAAGGGAGTACCCCATTTAAAAAATTCCAGTGGTTGTCGTTGGGGTTGAAGCTAGTCGTCACAATATTTCTATTCAATATAATTTCTTCATCCCTTTCTAATTTATTCGATTTAAAACAACAACTAGAGAACAAATTCTATTGGAATAAGACTCAGACCGTTTATAAACTCAGCTTTGCTAATACAGGTATAAATTATAGTGATTTAAAGTTAGACAGAGAAAAGAACGATAAAGTCAGAAAGCTTTATCACGAACTGGAGCAGCACAAAAATGCGTTTATTATGGATGCTGAAAACTACGCCCTAATGGGGAGAGAAGGAAAGAGCCCGGTTTATTTTTATACTCTGAATGCAACACAAGAAAATGAAATTTTTTCTCCTTCAGGAAGAAGTATAACGATTAGTCCTAATTACTTGAAGATTAATCCCATTACCGGGGCAAATGAGAAACTGATCACTAAGAAAGATTTAACTTACGATCCAAACACATTAAATATCCTCGTTCCAAAAAAATATGCTGAATACCAAAAAAAAATCATCGAGGCCTATAAGAAACAGTTTTTCTTTCAAAAAGTAGAAGTAGACAATCTATACAACGAAGAAATGAATCGGCCTTTAAATGCTCTTAAAATAGACCAATTAAAAATCAATATCATTTACACGGAGAATAAACAAAAATACTTCTCCTTTAATAGTGAGTTTGGCGATATTAAAAATCAAAACAACATTGTTGATCCGATTGCAATTGTTTTCACTGATAATGTCGACTCATCTTTTATAGGTGCATACGCAACCTCATGTTTATTTTTTTCTGATTCCTCAAAAACTGCGGCTTATGATCATATTACGCCTTATTTGAAAAAAACAGACACGAAGAACTTGATTGACTCTGCGATATCCGTCTATCAAGAGTTAAGTGATCAAATTGCAAGGCTTCAAAATCAGTTTATACAGTACCTCATCGGATTAGTTATAGCACTTATTTTGTCTGTAGCTTTCCTTGTTTCTTATATCTGGTCTTACTACAGCACAAATGCTTATCGTCTTTACCTTAAAGAAATATTTGGATATTCATATTGGGAAAGGAATAAGCAATTAATCATTTTATCAATTGCATCTAATGCCCTTATTGGAATTGGGTTCAGCATCTATTACAAAGTCTTTGAACTGCTTTACTTTATCTTATTGTTCGCTGGAATCGAATTGATTGTTCTTTATTTCTTAAGTGTTTATTTAAATAGGAAGAACATGAATAAGATAATAAAAGGAGATAGAATATGATTCAGCTTGAAAACATATCTAAACGTTTCGATGAAAAAACAGTTCTTTCTAATTTTTCGATTCAAATAAAGGAAAACGAATTTGTTTCTATTGTTGGAAAGAGCGGTTCAGGAAAAACCACTGTTTTAAATATTATGAGCCTATTAGATTCACCAGATAAGGGGGATGTTACAATTCTAGGATATACGAACCCGAAGGCGAAAGAGGTGATGCAGTTAAGGAGAGAACATCTAGGATATATCTTTCAAAACTATGTTCTGATGGACAATGAAACTGTATTGACAAACTTATTGCTTTCCACTGCTTATGCAAAAAACTTTCATAAAGGTCAGTTACCGGGAGTATTGGAAATGGTGGGTTTAGATAAAAGCTTTTTGAAGAAAAAGATTTACCAGTTAAGCGGCGGAGAGCAACAACGAGTTGCAATAGCAAGAATTTTATTGAAACCTTGTGATATTATTTTGGCCGATGAACCAACTGGAAACTTAGACGAGTATAATAAGAACATTGTTCTGTCCCTATTTCATCGCTTAAAAGACATGGGGAAAACAATTATATGCGTAACGCATGATCAAAAAATCGCTGATTGCTCTGATAGAGTAATCAATCTGTCGTAAGGAGCTGAAAAAAATGAAACATATCACTTTTGCATTGTTTACAAGCATCCTGCTTATTATTGCAGCTGTGGTTCACAGAATAATCTTTAGAATGTTTGGGATTCAAGTTGATGAAGCACTTTTCTTTTGGGGTGGATTTGTGGCCATCTATTTCGTATTAGCTTTAGTGTCTTCCCTCGTGTTTAGAAACTTGAGTTCCAACAAAAGTAACTACAAGGCTTAATAAAGAAGAGTGCTGGTTCTAGCGATTAAGATTCTTAAACAAAAAGAGAGGGGGTAATAACCTCTCTTTTAATACATATTTTCAGCTATTCTCATTGATTGCTGAAACATCGACTTACTTCATATCTTCTTGCTCTGTTTTGGTGCTATTGGTGGGCTCCCTTCTGGTGCAATCCGATCGATCTGTGTCTATTCCAACGATCTTAAATAACCGGCCAATACAGAATCGATCATTTCAGCCGTCAGCCTTTCAGGGGCCATGATCAAATGAAGCGCCAGCCCGTCGACAAGGGCGTACAGGTGCTCGGTTTCCTTTAGAACATCGATCCCCGGTTTGGTGCCGGTATTCACCAGCATTTCAACAGCCGATTTACAGGCTGAATAAATGCCTTCATTCATCTCCTTTCTCAACGGTTTGAGCTCCGGATCGCTGAGCGATTTGGCCGTAAATGCATACCATGCCTCCATTTCCAGTTTTCGCTCCTCATCAAGAGGCATAAGCTGAAAAAGAAGCTGTTTGACGTTCTCAGCCGGTGCACCGTTAAATGTCATGCTCTCAATCCGCGTTTTGACCCGGTTTGCCACAAGCCTCATTGAATAAATGAAAAGCTCAGACTGTTGGGGAAAATAATGGCGCATCGATCCGGCCGAAAGTCCGGCTTCCTTAGCGATATTTCTGACGGTGCAATGTTCAAGTCCATCCCTGTGAATCACATTCCACACCGCTTCGGCAATTTTTTCTTTTTGTTTTTCGTGATCAACTATTTTTGGCATACACACATTATAACACGGCTGTATTATTTAATACATCTGTGTTATAATTTTTTAGTACAAATGTGTTAAAAAGAGAGGCGGATAAAAGGTGATTGGTTTATTGATTATAGCTTGTGAGATTGGTTTTTGGATTTTTATTCTGCTTGGCCTTATTTTTCGCTATATGGCAGGCTGGAAAAAGGCTGGTTTGATCATGTTTGCATGTACCCCGGTTTTGGATTTGCTGCTTTTGGCTGCAACGGCGCTTGATCTGTACAATGGGGCGCAAGCGGATGTTTTGCACGGCATCGCCGCCGTTTATATCGGCGTGAGCATCGCGTTCGGGAGCCGCATGATCAAATGGGCGGATGAAAGGTTCGCCTATCGCTTTGCCGGCGGTCCGAAGCCTGTTAAAGGCCCGCAGTACGGCAGAGAACACGCCAAAAAAGAGCGCAAAGGCTGGTTGCGGCATTTTATCGCATGGCTGATCGGGGCGGCGCTGCTGGCCGGGATGCATCTGTTCATCGGCGACCCGGAAAGAACGGAACCGTTAATCCGCATCGCTTCTTTATGGTCGATCATCCTTGCCATCGATTTTCTGTACAGTTTCAGCTTTACCCTTTTTCCAAAGAAAGCCCGTTAAAAGAAGCCGGATGTCCGGCTTCTTTTTCATGTTCAAGAATCCCGCCGCTGAAAAAGGAAATGCTACAAGCAGACCTGGATCAAGTTTTCGAAAAAAACCTGTGATAAACTAAAAGAAGAGGTGAACTGCATTGATTTATATTGGATTAACAGGATGGGGGGACCATGACAGCCTGTATCCGCCCAAGACAAGCAGTCAAAACAAGCTGATCCACTATTCGGCGCATTTTCCGATCGTCGAGCTTGATGCGAGCTTTTACGCGATTCAGCCCGAGCGGAACAATGAAAAATGGGTGAAGGAGACGCCGGAAACCTTTCAGTTTATCATAAAGGCATATCAGGGAATGACGGGGCATCAGCGCGGGGAAATCCCCTTTGAAACGAAAGACGACATGTTTGCTGCTTTTAAGCTTTCGTTAACGCCATACATAAAAGCGGGCAAGCTGGCGATGGTCCTCTTTCAGTTTCCGCCATGGTTTGATTGCAAAAAAGAAAACGTCAATTACTTAAGATGGGTAAAAGAGAAAATGGGAGATATACCGTGTGCGCTTGAATTCAGGCATCGGTCATGGTTTATGCCCCAGTTTTACGACAAAACGCTCGCTTTTATGGAGGAACAGCAATGGATTCACAGCATTTGCGATGAACCCCAGGCGGGCGAAGGCAGCATACCGACGGTTCTTCATGCGACTGACAGCAGGAAAACGCTCGTCCGTTTTCACGGCCGCAACAAGGAAGGCTGGTTAAGGCCGTCTTCCGGGCAAAATTGGCGTGAGGTCAGGTATTTATATTTATATAATGAACAAGAATTAAAAGACTGGAAGAAAAACCTTGAGCTGCTTGAACAGCAGTCGAAAAACGTTTACGTGCTGTTTAATAACAATTCAGGCGGTGATGCGGCTCAAAACGGGAAGCAAATGAAGGAGCTGCTCGATATTGAATACAAAGGGCTTACGCCAAGGCAGCTCGATTTATTCAGCTAGAAAAGAGGACTTATTTTATGGAATATCTTATTTTGCTAATACTCGGATTTATCGCGGGAACCATCGGCAGTCTTGTCGGGCTCGGCGGAGGGATCGTCATCGTTCCCTCGCTCCTTTTTCTGGCGGGGCTGCCGACGCTCTTTGACCATGTGACACCGCAAATGGCGGTCGGCACATCGCTGGTTGTCATCATATTCACAGGGCTTTCTTCAACGCTTGCGTATATGAAGTATAAAACCGTAGATTATAAAAGCGGTCTTATTTTTTTCATCGGCTCGGGGCCGGGCAGCATCGCAGGTGCCCATGTATCGACATATTTCAGCTCAGACTCGTTTTCTCTATGGTTCGGGATTTTTATGATTCTCATTTCCCTTTCCTTAATGATAAAGAAAAGGGTGAAACCTGCCGAGAAAAAGCATACGGGCGTTATCAGAACGTTCACAGGAAATGAAGGACAGGAATATACGTATTCATATCATCCTTTAGCCGGAATCGCGATCGCCTTTGTCGTCGGCTTCCTCGGCGGGCTTTTCGGCATCGGAGGCGGCTCGCTGATGGTGCCGGCGATGATTCTTCTGTTTTTATTTCCGACAAGGGTCGCTGTTGCGACATCGATGTTTATTATTTTCCTTTCATCTGTCGCGGGCTCTGCCGGCCATGTCATCGCCGGTCATGTCAACTGGCTTTATGCGCTCGCATTGATCCCGGGCGCCTGGTTTGGCGGGCAGCTCGGCGCCTACATGAATAAAAAGATGCAGACAAAGACGATCGTATTGATCATGAGGTTCGTATTGATCATCATCGGAATCAGATTAATCTATCAAGGCGTGTTTAGTTAAACGTTAGGGAGAGATTTGCATGACGGAAAAGCTCCATATTTACCATACGAACGATTTGCACAGCCATTTTGAAAACTGGCCGAAAATCGTCGATTATATTCAGACACAAAGACAAAAACATGAAGAGCAGGGGGAAGAAGTGCTTTTGTTCGACCTCGGCGATCATGTCGACAGATTCCATCCGATATCTGAGGCCACCTTCGGAAAAGCGAATGTGGAGCTGTTGAACCGTCTGCAGTATGATGCTGCAACGATCGGGAACAATGAAGGGATTACACTGCCGCATCAGGAGCTGGATACACTTTATGACAACGCTCAGTTTCCTGTCGTTGTTTCCAATTTGTTTGACGGAGAAGGGAAGAGGCCCGGCTGGGCAGCGCCGTATGTGCTCAAAAAGGTGAAGAGCGGCGCAACTCTTGCCATTCTCGGTGTGACAGTCCCGTACTATCCGATCTATCGACAGCTTGGCTGGACGGTTGCAGACGCATTTGAAAGCATCGGCGAGATGCTCAGTGAAATCAAAGGAAAAGCTGATACTGTCATCCTTCTTTCACACCTTGGCATTTTGGACGATCAGCGCGTCGCGGAAGCTTTTCCCGAAATCGACCTGATCCTCGGCTCCCATACCCATCACCTGCTTGAAGAAGGGATGATGAAAGACGGCGTTATGCTGGCCTGCGCGGAAAAGTACGGGAACTATGTCGGTCATGTTGAACTGACGTATAACGGAAAGCTTGAGAACATCACAGCAACCGTTATGAAGACGGCAGAGTGGAACGAAGAATCAGAGGAGACGATTCGTTTTCTGAAGGAAAAAGAGAAAGAAGCCAGAGATCTCCTTGAAGAAGAAATTGCGACATTGGACAACACCCTTGAAACCGCCTGGTTCCGCAGAAGCGCCCTTCCGCAAATGCTGGCAGACGCCTTAAAGGAATGGTGTAAGGCGGAAATCGGAATGGTCAACTCAGGTATTGTACTGGAGTCTCTTTCACAAGGCGCGGTGACGAAAGCGGATGTTCACCGCATTTGTCCGCATCCGATTAATCCGGTCAAACTGAAGCTGACGGGATGTGAGCTGAAAGAGGTCATCCTCCATGCATCATCAGAACAAACCGAAAAGCTGCGCATTAAAGGGCTCGGTTTTCGCGGCGAAGTGATGGGGAAAATGCTGTATGCCGGCCTTGATCCGGAAAAGCTCTCTGTCAACGGAGCGGACATTGAAGATGATGCGTTCTACACGATCGCCACGATTGACATGTTTACACTCGGAACGCTGTTTCCGGCGATCCGCGATGCCGAAGATATCGAGTACTTTATGCCTGAATTCCTGCGTGATCTGCTCGCCTGGAAGCTTAAAAAAGCAAACCGGTTCTAATACAGATGCTTAAAGATTCGGGGCAAACCGGAACATGTCTCCCGCTTTATCATACATTAATGGTAAAGGAGGGATCGCGATGGTAAATTTAACTCCGATTATGATAGAAGATCAGCCGTTTACGGCTGTAACGGTCAAACTGCCGAAAACGAACTTTATGGCGGTAACCAATGACCATGGCTATATTATGTGCGGAGCGCTTGACGTCGCCCTGCTGAATGATAAATTAAAAGAACGGAAAATCGTCGCCGCCAGAGCCGTCGGCGTGCGGACGATCGATCAGCTTCTCGAAGCCCCGCTCGAATCTGTAACCGATGCGGCCGGAGAGCTCGGCATCCATCCCGGAATGAGCGGAAAAGAAGCTCTTTTAAAAATGGTGAAATAAAGTTGTCTGATTGAATCGTATATCCCCTCTTACAAGCATACACTTTTGATGTAAGGGGGGATTTTGCTTGCGAAGATTTCGCGGCCCTCTGTCAAAAAGAGGACCTTTGCCTTTTCGATATGTCATGCTGCTTTCGTTTGTATTTTTTATTTTTTCAACGGCCGTCAGCCTGTTGATCATCAACTCATCCATCAAACCGACGCTTCTGAACATCGCTGAAATGGAAACGAACCGGATTGCGACGCACGTCATCCAGGAAGCTGTCGAGGATTATATGAACCAAGATGAAAATGTACAAAACATGGTCGAAATGAAGACAAATGAAAACGGGAAAGTAACAACGATCAATTTCAATTCCCATGTTGTTCGCGATATGCAGACCAAGATTACGAAACGGCTGCATGAAAATTTGAAAGTAACGGAAACAGAAGAATTTAATTCTTCTGCGAAAACGCCGGAAGACAAGAGTGATGGCGTGATTTATCAAATTCCTCTCGGCCAGACAACGGGAAATTCCCTGCTTGGAAACCTCGGGCCGAAAATACCGGTGCGCTTTAATGTTGTAGGAGATGTTTTTACAGATTTCAAAAAAAGTGTGGAACCGTACGGAATTAATAATGCATTAATTAATATTGGGATTCTTGTCGAAGTCAAGGTCCGTGTCGTCATACCGTTTGCGACAAAAACGGCGGTTGTCAAAAATACGATTCCGGCAACGATTCAAGCCGTGCACGGCGAAGTACCCGACTTCTACAGCGGCAGCGGCAGCCAGACGGCGCCATCGATTCAAATTCCTTCAAAGGATGAAAAAACAGAGCAAAAAAAGGAACAAAATAAGCAATGATTTCCAAGGCATTCTGCAAACACCAGGCAGAATGCTTTTTTTCGCGTCCTGGAGACGGAATGCGTCTATTTTCTTAAAAAAATACTTTGACTTAGGCAAAAAGACTGTATATACTATTCAATAATAATTATTAGAAAATTCACTGTTTTCAGATGTTTCAAAAAGGTAAAGGAGGAAGCTTATGGATAATCGTCCGCAATGGGGTACAAGAGCGGGTTTTATTTTAGCAGCTGTCGGTTCTGCGATCGGTTTGGGGAATATTTGGAGGTTTCCGGCTGTAGCTTATGAAAACGGAGGCGGCGCGTTCTTTCTGCCATATTTGTTCGCGCTCTTGACAGCAGGAATCCCACTTCTCATCATGGAATTTACAATCGGCCATAAATACAGAGGATCAGCCCCGCTGTCCTATGCCCGGATGGGGAAAGGAAAGGAATGGATCGGCTGGTGGCAGGTCGCCATCTCATTTGTCATCTCGACGTATTATGCCGTGATCGTGGCATGGGCCATTTCTTACACTGTCTTTTCTTTCAATTTAGGCTGGGGTAAAGATACAGAAAATTTCCTTATGACTGAATATTTAAACAGAGTAGATATTGGAGGAGGGGCCATCGGTCAATTCGGAGGCTTCGTGCCGGGCGTCCTGATTCCGCTCGCGATTGTCTGGATTGTTTCCTTGGGCATTTTATTTGCCGGAGTCAAAAAAGGAATCGAAATTGCAAACCGCATTTTCATTCCGCTGCTATTGGTCTTATTTTTAATCATCGTCATTTATTCGATTACACTTGACGGGGCTGCTCAAGGGCTGAATGCGTTTTTCACGCCTGATTGGAGCCAGATCACAAACGGAAAAGTTTGGGTGGCGGCATACGGCCAAATTTTCTTCAGTCTGTCGATCGCGTTTGCCATCATGATTACGTATTCCAGCTATTTGCCGAAAAAATCCGATATTACAAACAATGCGTTCATCACAGGATTCGGGAATTCGTCGTTCGAACTGCTGGCCGGGATCGGGGTATTCAGTGCGCTGGGCTTTATGGCCGCGCAGCAAGGCGTTCCAGTTAAAGAGGTCGTCTCTTCCGGAATTGGTTTGGCGTTCGTCGTCTTTCCGCAAATCATCAATGAGTTTCCGGCGTTTAATGTGCTTTTCGGGTTTTTATTCTTTGGTTCGCTCGTTTTGGCAGGTCTGTCGTCTCTCATTTCGATCTCTGAAACATATGTTGCCGCGATTCAGGATAAATTCAACGTTCCGCGGCGGAAAGCCGTCCTGTTCGGCGGAGGGGCCGCTGCATTGTGTTCGCTCGTATTTGCGACAAAAGGCGGGCTGTTCTTTCTCGATGCAGCCGATTACTTTATCAACAATTTCGGAGTGGCGCTTGCCGGATTGATCGAAGTCGTTGCGATTGCATGGTTTGCGAAAGAGCTGAAAGCTTTGCAGGCTCACGCCAATTCGGTTTCCGACATTCAGCTCGGCGCCTGGTGGAGAATCTGCCTGAGCGTCGTCACACCTATTGTTCTGGGGTATATGATGTTTGATAATATCAAGACGAATATCACAACAGCCTACGGTGATCTGCCGGTAGAGTTTCTCCTGAAATGGGGATGGTGCGTCGCTGTTGGAGCGATCGCAGCCGGGTTTATCCTTTCACTTTCAAAATGGAAGAACGAACTGAAATATACGCCATTTCAACATGACAAGGAGGTTTCCTCATGAACGGCGCATCTATAGCAATGATGGTAATCGGCATCGTCATTATTTGGGGAGGCTTGGCCGCAAGCATCATCAATGCGGTTGTGAAAAGCAAGAAAAGCCAAGCCGGTTAATCTCTGAAAAGAAGACATCCCTATTCTTCTGAAATAGGGATGTCTTTTATTTTTTCTTTCGAAGCTCCTTCCGTTCCCATGCTCTTAAATGAGGATAAGGGTCAAAAGACCATTCGGTTCTTCCGTTGTCTTTATACATGCCGTAGTGAAGATGGGGCGGGAATTTTCCCGATGTCCCCGGCGGCCCGTATCCCGTTGCTCCGACCGAGCCGATCACTTGGCCGGGTTCGACGATTTCTCCCACTTTCAAGCCTTTTGTGAATCCGTTCAAATGAGCGAAATAATGGTACGTATTGTTGATGTCTCTGATTCCGATCCGCCAACCGCCGAAACGGTTCCAGCCTTTCATTTCAACAATACCGTAGCATGTCGACCGGACGGGGAGGCCATAATGGGCGAACAAATCCGTCCCTTCGTGAATCCGCCTGCCCCCGAATCCGCGGGCATCTCCCCATGTGCTTCTATAGCTGTAATCTGATCTTACGGGAAGAGGAAAGGCGTGCTTGCTCAAATCAATGTGGCCGTATTTTTGAAAAAGCCTGATAAAGCCTGATATGATGCCGACCGTCTGATCCCTTTCGTAAAACTCCCACAGGCCGATGCGGATATTTTCTATGTCTCTTCCGTATGTCAACAAGTATTGTCCAAACGTATAAAGGACGTCTTCATCCTGATCCGGTTCCGCCAGTCCGTCTCCGTTTCCGTCCATTCCAATTCCGTCGAAAACCTTGATGCTGAGCGGCGATGTATCTTTCGGGTTGGGGTTTTCAGGTCCGCTCCACACGCTTTGCGGAATATATATCCCGGTGTGCCCTTTTTGCTTCGGCAAGTCCTTGCGGTTTTTGCGGATGTTGATTTCGTATTGGTCGACAGCCGCGAAAACATACCAAGGAATATGGGTTGCAGCTTCTGTTTTATGATAAAGGGCCATTCTCTTTTGCAGATCGGGCTCTTTTTTCTCCTTTGCAAGAGCGCACGGCTGCGATATGAGCAAAAGGAGGATGAGAACGGATAATACAGCTTTCACAGTGTCCTTAGCTCCTTTCAGTTTGAATACAGTTAGTTTGTGACATCTGCAGAAATCGATAATAAGAAAATGTTAGAAATTCCATCTTGTCTAATCATGCTCTTGTTCACAAATCTGTACTATGTTAAAGTGACTAAAGATGAAGATTTAGATTTTTTATTTAAGCGGTTCCAAAGTAGGGGGACACATCCGGCGCTATGTCACAAATTTCGTATTGAACATGACTACAATCCACAATGGAGATGATGGAATTGGCAAAGAAAGACGAGCACCTAAGAAAGCCCGAATGGCTTAAGATCAAGCTGAACACAAATGAAAACTATACGGGCTTAAAAAAATTAATGCGGGAAAACAACCTCCATACGGTCTGTGAAGAGGCCAAATGCCCGAACATCCACGAATGCTGGGCCGTCAGACGTACCGCAACCTTTATGATTCTCGGATCTGTCTGTACGAGAGCCTGCCGCTTCTGTGCGGTGAAGACGGGGCTGCCGACAGAACTTGACTTGAATGAGCCGGAAAGAGTCGCGGATTCTGTGAGCATCATGAATCTGAAACACGCGGTCATTACAGCCGTTGCCCGTGACGATTTAAAAGACGGAGGAGCAGGGGTATTCGCTGAAACCGTACGCGCCGTCCGGAGAAAAAGCCCGTTTACAACAATCGAAGTTCTCCCGTCTGACATGGGCGGAGACTATCATAATTTGAAAACGCTGATGGATACGCGTCCGGATATTTTAAACCATAATATTGAGACGGTCCGCCGCCTGACGCCGAGAGTCCGTGCGAGAGCTACATATGAAAGATCATTGGAATTTTTGCGCCGCGCCAAAGAGATGCAGCCGGACATCCCGACGAAATCCAGCATCATGATCGGCCTCGGCGAAACAAAAGAAGAAATCATCGAAACAATGGACGACCTTCTTGCGAACAACGTCGACATCATGGCAATCGGCCAGTATCTACAGCCGTCCAAAAAACATATTAAAGTACAGAAATATTACCATCCTGACGAGTTTGCCGAACTGAAAGAAATCGCCATGGAAAAAGGCTTCAGCCACTGTGAAGCAGGGCCGCTCGTCCGCTCTTCATACCATGCCGATGAACAGGTGAATGAAGCGTCTAAAAAACGCCAGGCACAGGCATAACATTGGATGAAAAAACGCCAGCCGTTTGCGCTGGCGTTTTTCTTATTTATTTTCAGGTCAGGATTCGGTCGCTTTTCCTTTTCCGTCAAGGCCGTTTTCATCTGTACCTGTCGTTGTTTTGCCTTGCGGTGATTTTTGCATTTCCTTAATCGTATCGGCCATCAGCTGATCAACGTTTCTTGAATTGGCTCCAAGCCGGCTGAAGTTGGCGACGGATTGCATCATATCCGGATCATCGGAAATATAGATATGGTAATACCTCGGAATGACGGATGCCGCCGTCTTTTTAACTTGGTCAGCCGTCTGTTCGCGCTGCCCAGAGTCCGTTTTGTACACAACAAGCGCTTCTTCGTCTGTCACAAGTGCTGAGGCATCTTGAATATTGGGAAGCTGAACCGTTAAACTAGATATAATATGCGCCATTTCTTCCCGATCAATTTGAGGCGCCTGCATTTCTTCCTTGTTTGCGACTGGAGTTGCCTGATGGCGCGCATAACCGAATCTGCCTTTCCGGTTGTCATTTCTGAACTTTTCATGATATTGAGGGTTCTTGTCTGCAACGTGAACGGTATTTCCGTCTTCGTCATATATATTGTGTTCGGTATCATTTAAGGCTGTCTGGCATCCTGCTAAAGGCACCGCCAGCAGCCCTGCTAAAAGAATTTTTTTATTCATTCTGCTTTTCCTCCTCATTTATAGCTTTTCCAACGGGGAGGATTTATTCTTAGCAATTGATGGCGGCACGGGTTTGAATTATCATATAAAAGAGGTGAAAAGAATGATTGTCGTTCAGAACGCTGCATTTGAAGTCGTCAAAGATGTGAAAAACGGTTTTAACGAAGAAGCGTTTAAAGCCAGATACTCCGACATTTTAAATAAATATGATTACATCGTCGGGGATTGGGGATACAGCCAGCTGAGGCTGAAAGGCTTTTTTGACGATCAAAATCAAAAGGCCACATTTGATACGAAGATCAGCACGCTTGATGAATATATTTACGAGTACTGTAATTTCGGATGTGCCTACTTTGTTTTAAAACGTCTGCGAAAATAAGCGATCATAAAAGGGGATGCTCTGATGATGTATTTTGTCGATCGACACAAAATCGAAAACACGTTGAACTTCCTGGAAGAGGAGCTGCGGCTTTATCAAACGCAGGAGGAATGGACTTCCGACGTCGAAAAAAAAGCGCTCGAACGAATCGGCCACACGCTGATCGAATGTATATTGGATATAGGGAACGATATGATTGACGGCTTTATTATGAGAGATCCTGGAAGCTATGACGACATTATGGATATACTGACCGATGAAAAGGTTGTCAGCCAAGCGGAAGGCGACAGTCTGAAACATTTGATCGCCTATCGGAAGACATTGGTTCAAGACTACTTGAATGTCAACCATGAAGAATTGGACATGCTGCTCAGCAGGCATGCGGAAACGCTTGAGAAATTTCCGGCGCGGATCCGCGATTATTTAAACCATGAGCTCGGTCCGGTATCCGCATTCAAACCGCACTAAACAAAACTGGAGTGTACAACATGAAAACATACAAAGGATACTTAATTGATCTGGATGGAACAATGTACAAAGGGACGGAAAAAATCGAAGAAGCATGCGAATTCGTAAAGAAGCTGAAAGAACGGAGCATCCCGTATCTGTTCGTCACAAACAACTCGTCGCGCACGCCGAAGCAAGTGGCGGACAAGCTTGTTTCATTTGATATTCCGGCCGAAGAGAGCCAGGTATTCACAACCAGCATGGCAACCGCCAATTTTATCGCCGAACAAAAACCGGATGCTTCCGTATATGTGATCGGTGAGGAAGGCATCCGCCAGGCCATTGAGGAAAAAGGACTGGCATTCGGCGAAGAAGACGCCGACTTCGTCGTCGTCGGTATCGACCGCGGCATTACATACGAAAAGCTAGCCGTCGGTTGCCTTGCCATCCGCAACGGCGCTACATTCATCTCGACTAACGGCGATATCGCTATTCCTACAGAAAGAGGACTATTGCCGGGCAATGGTTCTCTCACGTCAGTATTAACCGTTTCTACGCAGACAGAGCCTATTTTTATCGGCAAGCCGGAGCCGATCATCATGGAGCAGGCGATGAAGGTGCTCGGCACAAATATCAGTGAAACGCTGATGGTCGGTGACAATTATGATACGGATATTATGGCGGGAATGAATTCCGGGATGGACACGCTTCTCGTTCATACGGGCGTGACCAAAAAAGAACACCTTGAAGCCTACCAGGAAAAGCCGACATATGTCATTGATTCTTTAACAGACTGGATGGATCGCATCTAAACCGCAAAAAAACACTTGTCTTTTAAGGACAAGTGTTTTTTAATGGCTTATTCCGCATCTTTTGCTCGATGCGCCAGTCTGCTGGATGCGGCTGCCGCAATCGCTCCGACGATATCATCCAAAAACGTGTGGCATTCGCCTGTTGATTTATCGTTTAAACGTGCGAGCACTCCCGGTTTGATTTTATCGATATATCCATAGTTTGTATAACCGATTGATCCATACAAATTCACAATGGAGAAGGATAAGATTTCATCGACGCCGTACAAGCTTTCATCTGTCTCGATTAAGGTTTGGAGCGGTTCCATGAGCTTTCTTTGCTCACCCAGCATATCCAATTGAATCCCTGTGATCACGGCGTTTTGAACTTCGCGTTTTTTCATGACCCGGTTGACATTCTCTTCACATTCTTCTTTTGTCAAGTTTGGATGATATTTCTTTTGTAGTACGTAGACAAGATCAGCAATATCCGAAATCTTGACGCCCCGTTTCTCAAGCCATTCTTTTGCTGCTGTTTCGATTTGATGCATGCTGTTGTTTTCCGGCATCATTTTCACCCAATCTTTTTTTACTTAGTGTATACAAACAACCTTAAAAATGTAACGATTTTAGAACTCTTTTTCCGAATCGATTCATAATCGAATCCCTTCATGATTACGATGTGTAGAAGGAGAAAAATTTATCAGGAAGTGATGTCCGTGAAGGAGCTGATCAAAGAAAAATTCGGAATCCATATTCGCGATCTTACTTCATACTTGTCTTATCAGGCTTTTCATACCCCGAATTCAATGTTTTTGATCGTCCCGGTATCCCACTTGAGTCAGGATGAGCTTGCGGAATTGTTTAGTATGAGTCAGTATTTGCAAGAACAGCGCGACCCATACGTTTCATCTTTTATATTGACAAAGGATGGGGAGATGACATTTGAGGACAATGGCGCCTCATATGTACTGCTTCAAGCTGCTCCCCGCATGACAAACAGGTCCGTTTCATTTGGGGCGGAGCTGGCTGAATTTCATCAGAAGGGAAGAGGATACCCTTATGAGGTAAAAGAAACCTCGCGGATTGGGCAGTGGAAAGAACTTTGGGGGAAACGGCTCGACCAGCTGGAACAATTCTGGATCCAAAAAACGCAGGCAAGACAGCTGCAGCCTTTTGAAAAACATTTTATCGAATCGTTTCCTTATTATCTCGGTTTAACCGAAAACGCGATTCAATATTTGGCCGATACCGAATTGGATGATCAGCCGCAGGCCGCCGACTCCGGGACGATTTGCCAGCAGCGGCTCACCTGCGAGGCTTTAAGGCACGAGCCGCTTATTAAAATCCCGATGGAATGGGTGTTTGATCATGCGGCCAGGGATCTTGCGGAATATGCCAGAAGCTTGTTTCACGAAAGGAAAAACTTCAATGACATCGCATTGTTTTTTCAGCAATACGAACAAGCCGCGCCGCTTTCCTCATTTTCTAAACGGCTGGTGTACAGCAGGCTTCTGTTTCCGCTTCACTATTTTGAGACGGTTGAAGGGTATTATATTTCTCCTGAATCAGAGCACCATTATTTTGAAAGCAGACTCGACCATTTATTGTCTCGAGCGCCGGCTTATGAGCAATTTCTGAACGGCTTTCAAGAAATGGCAGGCATGAGAGCCGCAGGATTTATGAGCATGCCGCCTATCAATTGGCTGAAAAGGACACCATAGACGCCGCGGTGTTCTTTTCTTCATGTTAACATTTCCGGATTTTTTCGATATGCTTAGATTGGAAGCTACTCTTAGAAAGGAACGAGGCAGCATGGACAAACCGTTTGTATATGTAACGAGAAAATTACCGGAAGAACAGCTTTCTGCGTTAAAAGAAGAAGCCCGTATTGAGATGTGGGAAAAGGAAGAAGAACCGTGCCCGCGCGCCGTTCTGGTGGAAAAAGCAAAAAAGGCGCACGGACTGTTGACGATGCTTTCCGACACAGTTGATGAGGAGCTTTTAAAAGGTGCGCCGCATTTAAAAGTGGTGGCCAATTTGGCGGTGGGCTATGACAACCTCGATGTGGAGGCTGCGAAAAAGCATGGCGTCATCTGCTGCAACACGCCCGGCGTGCTGACAGAGTCAACGGCAGATTTGACGTTTGCTCTGCTGATGGCATCCGCGCGCAGAATCGTCGAGGCAAGCGACTGGATTAGACAAGGTAACTGGACGGGCTGGGGGCCGCTGCTTTTGGCCGGAGCGGATATCCATCATAAAACGATTGGCATCGTCGGGATGGGGAGCATTGGACAAGCCGTCGCCCGGCGGGCGAAAGGCTTTGGCATGGAGATTTTATATCATAACCGTACCCGCAATCCCGAGGCGGAAGCCGAACTGGGGGCAACTTATCTATCCTTTGGCGAACTGCTCGAACAGGCGGATTTTGTGGTATGCCTGACGCCTCTGACTGAGGAAACGAAGCATCTGTTTAACCGCAGCGCATTCAAAAGGATGAAGCGCTCCGCTATTTTTATCAACGTCTCAAGAGGACAGGTTGTGAATGAAGACGATTTATATGAAGCCCTGATCGAAAAAGATATTGCCGGCGCAGGACTCGACGTCTTTGCGGAAGAACCCGTGCAGCAGGATCACCCGCTCGCCAATCTGCCGCAAGTGACCGCGCTGCCACACATCGGCAGCGCCACTGTCGAAACGAGAGAAGCCATGATGAGGCTTTGTGCGGAAAATATTGCGCTTGTCCTGGGAGGGAAGCCGGCAAAGACCGAGATTTGATGTTTCTTCCGGCCGGCCTGACGGGTCGGAAGATTTTCTCACGAAAATATTTCTGAATATATAGAATCTTATTATATCAATGTATAAAGCGTTTTCATGATTTGTTTTTCAGCAAATGTCATCTTGTCAAAAAAAGAATCCCCCATTATAATGTTTGTAACTTAAATGTCTGCGTTGCGTTTACAAATGTCCTCAGAGAGAGGACGATTAGAGAGAGAAAGGTGGAATTTCATTGAAGGCGATACGAGTGGGGCTGCTAGGATTAGGAACAGTCGGGAGCGGTGTGGTGAAGATTATTCAGGATCACCAGGATAAGCTGACACACCAAGTCGGATGCCCTGTTACGATTCAAAAAGTTCTTGTAAAAGATAAAGATAAGAAGAGGGATGTCGACCTTTCCAAAGATGTTCTGACGACGGAAGCTTATGATGTCATTCAAGATCCGGAAGTGGATGTCATCATTGAGGTCATCGGGGGAATCGAGGAGACAAGACGCTATTTGCTTGACGCGCTTCAGGCGAAAAAACATGTCGTGACAGCGAATAAAGATTTGATCGCCCTCTATGGATCGGAACTGACGGCTGCCGCGAAAGAAAACGGCTGCGACCTTTATTTTGAAGCGAGCGTCGCCGGCGGAATTCCGATTTTGCGAAGCCTGGAAGACGGGCTGGCTTCAGACCGGATTACGAAAATGATGGGAATCGTCAATGGAACGACCAACTTCATTTTAACGAAGATGAATAAAGAAAACGCGCCTTATGCTGATGTGCTGAAAGAAGCGCAGGAGCTCGGCTTCGCCGAAGCGGACCCGACAGCTGATGTTGAAGGTCTTGATGCGGCGAGAAAGATGGCGATTTTGGCCAGGCTCGGTTTCTCAATGAATGTCGATCTTGACGATGTCAAAGTGAAGGGCATTTCCCAAGTGTCTGATGAAGACATCAATTTCAGCAAACGGCTCGGCTATACGATGAAGCTGATCGGCATCGCCCAGCGCGACGGACAAAAAGTCGAAGTGAGCGTCCAGCCGACATTGTTGCCGGAGCATCATCCGCTGTCTTCCGTCCATAATGAATTCAATGCGGTTTACGTGTATGGCGAGGCCGTCGGGGAAACGATGTTTTACGGGCCTGGCGCAGGAAGCATGCCGACTGCGACCTCCGTCGTATCAGATTTGGTTTCCGTCATGAAAAACATGCGTCTCGGCGTGAACGGCAGCAGCTTTGTCGATCCGCAATTTGAAAAGAAGATCAAGGCGCCTTCTGAAATCTTCGCCCAGCAGTTTTTAAGAATTCATGTTAAAGATCAGGTCGGTTCGTTTTCAAAAATCACATCGATTTTTTCGGAAAGAGGCGTCAGTTTTGAAAAAATTCTGCAGCTTCCGATTAAAGGCCATGATGACCTGGCTGAGATTGTCATTGTGACACATCATACGTCAGAAGAGGATTTTACGGATATCTTGCAAAAGCTGAATGATCTTGAGGTTGTTGATCAGGTGAAAAGCACTTATCGAGTAGAAGGGAACGGTTGGAGCTAATGTGGAAAGGACTCATCCATCAATATAAAGAATATTTGCCAGTAACGGACAAAACACCGGAATTGACGCTGAACGAAGGAAATACCCCGCTCATTTATCTGCAAAATCTTTCGAAAAAGCTCGGAATCGAGCTTTATGTCAAAACAGAGGGTGTCAATCCTACAGGCTCCTTTAAAGACCGCGGGATGGTCATGGCGGTCGCCAAGGCGAAAGAAGAAGGCAATGATACGATCATGTGCGCTTCGACCGGCAATACGTCAGCTGCTGCTGCGGCTTATGCGGCCCGCGCCAACATGAAGTGCATCGTCATTATTCCGGACGGCAAAATCGCCTTCGGAAAGTTGGCCCAAGCCGTCATGTACGGCGCTAAAATCATTGCGATCGACGGAAACTTCGACGATGCCCTGAAAATGGTGCGCAGCATTTGCGAGAAAGAGCCGATTGCACTCGTCAACTCTGTGAATCCTTACCGGATTGAAGGACAGAAAACCGCTTCCTTTGAAATTTGTGAACAGCTGGGCGAAGCGCCTGACATCCTTGCAATTCCTGTCGGGAATGCCGGAAATATTACGGCTTACTGGAAAGGCTTTAAAGAATATCATGAGAAAAACGGCACAGGCCTGCCGGTCATGAGAGGTTTTCAGGCGGAAGGCGCGGCCCCGATTGTCAAAAACAGAGTAATTGAAAAGCCGGAAACCGTTGCGACAGCGATCAGAATCGGAAATCCGGCAAGCTGGGACAAAGCGGTCAATGCTGCAAAAGAATCGAACGGAAAAATCGATGAAGTGTCAGACGAAGAGATCCTGCACGCTTATCAGCTCCTGGCAAGAGAAGAAGGCGTATTTGCAGAACCGGGATCGTGCGCATCTATTGCCGGCGTACTGAAACAGCTGGAAACGAAAGAGATTCAGCCGGGGGCGAAAGTTGTCGCCGTCTTAACCGGAAACGGCTTGAAAGATCCGAACACAGCCGTTGATGTGTCGCAGATCAAACCTGTCACACTGCCGACAGATGAAGAAGCCATTCTCGAACACTTAAAAGGAGCCGCTCGTGTATGACTGAGGCTGACATGCTGTTTTCCGTTACGGTTCCCGGAAGCACGGCCAATCTGGGCCCAGGCTTTGATTCAGTCGGCATGGCGCTGTCCCGTTATTTGAGACTGTCTGTTTTTCCTCATGATGAGTGGCGTTTTGAGGCTGAAACAGAAGTCGTAGCGGGAATTCCTGAAGGGACGGATAATTTAATTTACCAGGTGGCCAAACGGACCGCTGCACACTTCGGAAAAGACATTCCGCCAAGCCTCGTCAAAGTGTGGAGCGATATTCCGCTGGCGCGCGGTCTCGGCAGCAGCGCAGCCGCAATTGCCGCTGCGATTGAGCTGGCGAACGAACTTGCCGATTTAAAACTTTCTGACCGCGAGAAACTCCATTTTGCAAGCCTTGAAGAAGGCCATCCTGACAATGCCGGAGCATCGCTTTTCGGCGGGCTTGTCATCGGACTTCATGAAGAAGATGAAACAGAGATGGTTTCGATGAAAGACATCGATTTGGATGTCGTTGTCGTCATTCCTTTTTATGAAGTGCTGACAAAAGATGCGCGGGATGTTCTTCCCGAAAGCCTCTCTTATCCGAAAGCGGTGGAAGCAAGCGCGGTCAGCAATATGCTCGTCGCCGGACTGATGGCGAAAGATTGGAAGCTTGTCGGCCGCATGATGCAAAAAGACCTCTTTCATCAGCCTTACCGAAGGGCGCTCGTCCCTGAGCTTTCTAAAGTGGAGCATGAAGCAGGCAAAAACGGCGCGTTTGGGACCGCTTTAAGCGGAGCAGGACCGACGATCCTTTCCTTTATTGAAAAAGGAAAGGGAGACGCGCTGAGAGATCAGCTTGCTTCTAAGTTTCCGCATTGTGAAGTGGACTGCCTTCATGTCCCGGATACAGGCATTATCGTTGAAAGAAAATCAGTAAACAGTGTTTAACGAAAAAAGAGCTTTTTCGGCTCTTTTTTTGTTTGCCTTCAAAACAAGGATTTTTATTTAGAAAGTCGAAATAGTATGACAAACATATAGAGGAGGAGAAACGAACATGAAGCAGCTGATAACCGAAAAAGACCTCATCAAGCTTGTATCCATTACCGACCCGCAGTACTCGCCTGACGGTGCAAAAATAGCCTACGTGCAAACAAAAGTAAACGAAAAACAGGACTCTTATGATTCGCATATCATGGTCTACGACCGCAAACAACAAGCGTCAGTACAATGGACGTTTGGAAAAGGAAGAAACCAGCATCCGCGCTGGTCGCCCGACGGCAAATCCCTTGCATTTACGTCTAATCGCGAGGAAACCACACAACTTTACGTGATAAGCGCAGCCGGAGGAGAAGCGAGAAAAGTGACCGATATTCCCTATGATGTATCACAGCCTGAATGGTCGCCTGACGGCAAGTCATTGCTTTGTTCAGTGAGGCTGACGAAAGAGGAAAGCGTCGACGATGAGAAAAAAACGGAGATTGAAGATCACGAACCGCTGGAAGTCGATTCTTTGTCGTATAAATTAGACGGCCAAGGGTTTAAAAGGGGAAAGTATACGCAGCTTGTCCTCGTTCAAGTGGAAACCGGGGAGATAAAACAGCTGACCGATCTAGAACGCGACCATTTCAGCCACGCATTTTCACCGTGCGGAGGCAGGATTGCATTTTGTGCCAATCAGACGGATATGCGTGTGAACGATGTCTATTTGATGAACCTTTCGACAGGTGATTTGAAGCGCCTGACAGGTCAAAACGGCGTTTTTTCTTCACTATCGTTTTCTCCTGACGGCAAACACCTTGCATTCATCGGAAACGAAAAGGAATTTCAAAACGCCACGCTTGATAAAGCATGGCTGTATAATATCGAAACAGGAAAACTAACGTGTCTGACGGAAATGCTTGATGTCCATCTCAGCGATGCAGTGGCAGGGGACAGCCTTGTCGGAGGCGTTCTTCCGAAACCGGCCTGGACCAAAGACGGAAACGGCTTTTATGTCATTGGATCTGACAAAGGTTCGACAGGCATTTACTACATATCAATCGAAGGTCTTGCTTATCCGGTCCGGTTGGAAAAAGAGCATCTGAACGGATTCAGCCTGCATCCGGATGAAAAAAGTTTTGCGGCATCGATAGCCCTGCCTGTCCGGCCGAGCGAACTTTACCATCTCCCATTGGGTGAAGAAACAGCGGAGCGATTAACAGATGCCAACCAAGCGTTTACGGAAGAGCATATCATATCGGAACCGGAGGAGCTTCAATTTCAGACAGCGGACGGTTTGACAATTCACGGTTGGCTGATAAAGCCTGCTCAATATGAAAAAGGAAACACGTATCCGCTCATTCTGGAAGTGCACGGCGGTCCTCACGCCATGTATGCGAATGCTTATTTTCACGAATTTCAAGTGCTGGCCGCAAAGGGAAGCGCCGTTGTATATGTCAATCCACGGGGAAGCCACGGCTACGGACAGGATTTTGTCAACCGGGTGAGAGGCGACTACGGCGGGGGAGATTTTAAAGATGTAATGGCAGCTGTTGACCACGCGCTGGGACAATATGATTTCATCGATCAAGAAAGGCTCGGAATCACAGGAGGTAGCTACGGCGGCTTTATGACAAACTGGGCTGTCGGCCACACGAATCGGTTTAAGGCCGCGGTGACGCAGAGGTCCATTTCCAATTGGATCAGTTTTTACGGGGTAAGCGACATCGGCTATTTTTTCACAGACTGGCAGATCGGAGCGGACCTTTTTGAAAATCCCGGCAAACTGTGGGAGCATTCGCCGCTCAAATATGCGGACAAGGTGGAGACTCCTCTTCTCATCCTCCATGGCGAACGGGACGACAGGTGCCCGATTGAACAGGCGGAGCAGCTGTTTACGGCATTGAAAAAAATGGGGAAAGAAGTAAAACTCGTCAGATTCCCGAATGCGTCGCACGATTTATCAAGAAGCGGGCATCCGAAGCAGCGGATCAGACGGCTTGAGTATATTGCCGGGTGGTTTGAAGATTATCTATAAAAAAAGAAAAGGCTGCCGTAATGAACGGCAGCCTCAGCGTGTCGACAAACCCTCGCATTCGTTGTCAGGCCTGCGCGTCGGTGCTCACGAATTCCAGCATTCGCTGCGCTCCGATGCTCGGCCTTCCTAGACTGCAAGGGTTTTCAATCACGCTGAAAGGATGACAAAATCCCAAAACTAAAAGTCGTTTTGGGATTTTGTCAACAATCGGCGGCTGCCGTAATGAACGGCAGCCGCCTCAAATTAAAATACTTGCTCAACTTCAATGACGCCCGGAACTTCTTCTAAAAGGGCGCGCTCAATTCCAGCTTTAAGGGTGATCGTGGAACTTGGGCAGCTTCCGCATGCGCCGAGCAGGCGAAGCTTGACGATGCCATCTTCAACATCGACGAGTTCACAGTCACCGCCGTCGCGGAGTAGAAATGGACGAAGTTTGTCCAGCACTTCCTGTACTTGTTCTTTCATTTCGACCTCTGTCGTCATTCGTATCGCTCCTTTCAAATCATACAACCATTATATTCAGTCGAACAATAAAAAGCTATTGTTTGGTTTCAATCGTTTTCCCACATATTATATCATATTTGCCGGCAAAGACAAAAAGCGATTTTCATTTCAATATGGAGCGAAAGGACAAAATAGAATAAAATAAAAGACAAAGAGAAAGGAGCTGCCGCTGATGAAAAAACAAGCCGAGCTTTTTGTTTACGGTGCCGACGTTCTTTGTCCAAGCTGTGTCAACCTTCCGTCATCAAAAGAAACGTATGAGTGGCTCGAAGCCGCCCTGAAAAGAAAATATCCCGACCAGCCTTTCTCGATCACGTACATTGATATCCATCAGCCGCCGGAAAACGATCCTGAAAAACAGGAAATCTCCGAAAAAATCCTGAACGACGAATATTTTTATCCGCTCATCATGGTCGGTGATCAAGTAGTCGGCGAAGGAAATCCGAAGCTGAAAGACGTGTATAAAGAAATGGAAAAGCAAGGTTATAAGCCTGCATGATAAACAGCAAGGGACAGATCTGTCCCTTGCTGTTTTATTTTTTATGATTGTACTTTTCTTAAAGCGGACAGACTAACTACCAGCCGAATCGTCAATAAGGAGGGATAGCCAGCATGTCCAGCATTGAGGGTCAAATCATGTCAGGCGATTTTGATGACGAAATGAATGTTTTTTCGTTAAAGAAAATCAAGCAGTTTCAAACGCAGACCAGCTTGAAAGAAAACCAGCTCAGGGCTTTGCAGCAGTATTTAAGGCAGCATGAGCATGACGAGGGAGGACAGATCATCACCCTCTACGATCAAATGCTTGTCCCTTTATCGCAAGATGATATTAAAGCCTTGCTGCATGACTTAACAAAAGTCCAGTCATTATATCATTAATGAAAAGCCCTTTTCCCATTTATACTCGTTTTCCGGCTCTGATGTCATCCGTCATTCCGGGATAAGGGGCTTTTGAAATCAGATCTTCATTATCGATTCCGGCATTTTCAATGAATGTGATATCGGCGAATTCCGGTACGACATATTTTGGATACGTCTCATATTTTTCGCGCGATTCTTCCATTAAGTCGATGTGGTCATTTTGATAGCAGACTGTGATATCAGGGCGTTCATGAACCCATTTAGGGAAGAAGATGATGCCGTGCATCCGCTTTTCATTGGGCATGAAATTCAAGGAAACGTCAGTCCCTGTCGGTTCTGTCCATGATACTTTATAGACGCCTTCAGTCAGCTTGACGATATCGGCTTTTTGATCGCGAACCCAGCGTCCCCCGACCATTCCGCTGTGAATGCGGTAATCAATGGTATGGTCATTTTTAATGTAGATTTCATATTCCCATCCGTTTTCATACGTATAGATCATATGGCTTCCGACAAACTCTTTGACATCTTGATTCATATGAACCGCTCCTTATTTGTTTATTGTAAAATCGAACATGTTGATATTTACATATATAATTATAAAATGTCATCAAAAACAATGTCAAACGAAAATACTTTCTGAGAGATTTGCAACAATACAGAAAATGGTTACGATTGATGTCAGAATTTTGAGTTATTTTAGGAAATTAAGCCAATATTTAGAAAAGTGATTGTCAAAAAATAAGCGATTCTGTAAAATGAAAAACAACCCATAAAAAGGAAGAGACATGGGAGGAAAGGAAGGATAAACGATTGAAGACAAAAATTGCTTATGAGGAAGTCGCGGGAATGCTTAATCAATGGTATGTCATGATCAAGCGCCATGAAGTGGCACAAGCGGTCTCGATTAAATACGACATTGAGCACCGGCTGCCGAATATGGAAGAAAATCAAGATCTGCTTCTTTATTTTAATCTTTTAGACTATCGGCACAAACTGCTGACAGAAGAGTTTGCAGCTTCCACCAAATTGTTCGAAGATATTCAGGAGCAAAAAGCAGATATGCAAAGCACAGATGACATGATCGAATATTATTATTTCTTTTTCGCAGGCATGTACGAATTTCATAAAAAGGATTATACAAATGCCATCAATTATTATAAACTAGCCGAAGAAAAGCTCAGAACAATCCCCGATCAAATCGAAATCGCCGAATTCCATTACAAACTGGCTATCGCCTACTATCAAATCAAACAGAATTTCCTCTCCTTAAACCATGCAAAAACAGCTCTAAAAACCTTCAAAACACATGATGACTATATTCAAAAAGCGATCAGCAACGATATGCTGATCGGAGCAAATAAACTCGATTTATTTCGTTTTGATGAAGCCGAACAGCATTACAAGCAAGCCCTAAAAGACGCGGCACTGATCAAGCACCACGTTCTCCTCGGTATGGCTCACCACAACTTAGGATTGAGCTATGTCAATCGCAATCTCCTCACCTTGGCCGAACATCATTTCAAAGAAGCGCTGCTTATCAAAGAGCATGAAGAATCGGTTTACGGCATCCACTCCATGTTTGAACTGACACATGTGCTATACAAATCAAATGTTGTCAAAGAAGCCCGCAAATTGTATGAAAAAGGATTTTTCCGCGCGGAAAAAGCAGGAGAAAGGGAATATTTGTCGAAATTTAAACTTATTCATGCTCTGTATGATGAACAGGATCCACTTACGGTTGAACATGCTTTAGAATATCTTAAAACGATCAATCTCTGGACGGATGTAGCGGAATTAACATTTGATATCGCACTTTACTATAAAGAAAATGGAGATGCAGACAAAGCTGCCGAATATTTTGAAGAATCTCATCATGCAAGAGACCAAATTCTTAAAAGAACGGAGGAGCTAAAGTGAAAAAGATGATTGCCGTTGCGTTGACTGCCGTCTTTGCCAGCCTTGTCGTTTTAAGTTTTTCGTCTCAGCCGAAGGGAAATGCCGAGTTTGCCGGTCGCGCCATTTTTCTTGACGATAAGCCGGCCCAGCTGATGGCGGGCAGAGCGATTTTTCTCGACAGCTTTGATGGTAAAGCGCCTGCAGCTTTGCAAAAGACTGCATAACCTGATTTGTTGCCGTACAAGCTGTTAAACTGGCGCCGAAGGCGGCGCCCTTTTTTTATGCAGCAATGAGAGACAAGGAGTCAGTACATGATACATATTCAAAATAAATCCGATACAGCGGTTATCGTGCTGCACGAAATATACGGGATTAACCGGCACATGCACGATGTTTGCCAATTGATAGCTGAGCAGGGCTTTGATGTTATTTGCCCCAATTTGTTAAATCGGGATCAACCGTTTGAATACGCTGAAGAAAAAGCGGCTTATCTTTTTTTTATGGAAAACGTCGGTTTCCCCGGTCTTTTGCGCAAAATAAATACAATCATATCCAAGCTGGATCGTCAATATCGCAAGATCATCTTACTCGGGTTCAGCGTCGGAGCAACCGCTGCCTGGCTTTGCAGCGAAGATGAGCGTGTCAATGGGATCGCCGGATACTACGGCTCCCGGATAAGAGACTATCTGAACATATCGCCTTCATGTCCGGCACTGCTTTTTTTCCCGGAAAAAGAGCAGTCCTTTGACGTTGCCGCGTGTATATCCCAATTGGAATCAAAGAATGTCAAAACGGTGAAGCTGAAGGGTGAGCATGGATTTAGCGACCCGTATTCCGTAAAATACAACCGGCAGTCCTCGCAAATTGCTTATGAAACGATGATGGAGTTTTTAATAGCTTTATAAAAAGCGGACAGGCATGGAAACGCTATAATAGGTATGACGCTCAATTCAAGAAAGCTCGCCGATGACAAGGGGGCTTTTTTGAGTAGAATCTTATCTGTGGGAATTCGAATGAAGCTGTTCCAAGGATAGACTTATTACAAAGGGTTCATTTGCGAAACAAAGTTCTAGCATCATTTTAATTTTAGGAGGGAGCAACATGGAAGCTTTTGCAGAATATTTAGAAGGAATTGATCACCCGGAACATCGAGCCCGGATGGAGGAAGTGTTGAGTTGGACAGCGGAGACATTTCCAAATTTAACGCCGAAAATCGCCTGGAATCAGCCTATGTTTACCGATCACGGCACTTTTATTATCGGTTTCAGCACAGCGAAACATCACCTGGCTGTTGCCCCTGAAAGCGCGGGAATTGATCGGTTTACTGAAGAAATCGTGCAGGCCGGCTATGATCATACGAAGCAGCTTGTCCGTTTCCGCTGGGATCGTCCGGTTGATTTTTCATTACTTCAGAAAATGATTGAGTTTAATATTGCGGATAAGGCGGAAATAAAAAGCCAAAAATAAGGGGCATTCTCTCATGAAGGCGAGAGAGCGCCCTAATTAAAAAACGCTAAGGTTTCGAGCAATCTTATCCGTTATGATGCTTATACATCCAAAGCAAGCCCGATTTCAGCAGGCGAGGCACTCTGCCGATCAACGGCCGTTCGGCAACTAAACCGAAGCCGGCTTTTTTGCCGAGTGAACCGAGGACGCCTTTCAGCTTGAATTTTGGCATCGTTTCAGGAAGAGGTTCGCCTTTCCAGCGCAGTTCAAGCACTTGGACGATTTGTTCCGCCTGGGCTTCAGCCAGCTGTGCGCTCGGCGCGTGAGGCAGGCTTGCGCAGTCGCCGACAACATAAACGTGTTCGTCTCCCGGCAGGTTATGGTGCGGTGTCAGGACGACACGCCCTTGCGGATCTTTTTCCACATCGAGATCCCGAACGACTTGATTCGGCTGTATCCCCGCTGTCCAGACGATGGCATCGGCGTGAATCGGGTCGTCATGATTGTAGACGATGCCTTCTTCCACCTTTGTGATGTTGGCGCAGTTGATAATCTTGACGCCGTGCTCTTCAAACCAGCTTTGAACATATTTGCTCAAACGCTTCGGGAAGCTCGATAAAATTAATTCTCCCCGGTCAAAAAGGATGATGTTCAAATCCTTTCGGCTTTCCCTCAGCTCGCTCGCAAGCTCAACGCCGCTCAGTCCTGCCCCGACGATCGCAACGGTGGCTTCTGCATTTAAGTTGTTGAGCGCCTGGTACGTGCTGCGTGATTGATCGATTGTCTGAATGCTGTAGGTATGTTCAGGCGCCCCGGGAACATTGTGATATTTATCTTCACAGCCGAGTCCGATGACGGTGTCATCATAAGATATCGGCTCTCTGTCATGAAACAAAACCTTCTTCCCTTCCAAATCAACAGACGAAATCGTCCCGTATTCAATCTTTAACTTCGGGTGATCCGGGAAGGACACTCTGATATGATGATCGGAAATCGTCCCCGCAGCCAGTGCGTAGTACTCCGTTTTCAAACAATGGTAAGGGTTTTTGTCGATTAAAGTGATCATCACATCATCTGGCAGCTGGTTAGGCAGCAAACGATGAATGATCCGCATATTTCCGTACCCGCCGCCGAGCAAGACTAAATTTCTCATTGGTAATTCCCCTTTTCCCCTCAGATTAAGAAACTAACCTTTTTCATTGCAAAATTAAAAAACTATGTAAATACCCTCTAGAATTATATCTAATTTGATGTAAAATCACAATATTTCTCGGGAAAATAACCTACATATCCGCCTCGAATCGATAATTAGTAAAACCCTTTAAAGTATTAATATGTTACAAAAGCTTTATTCCTCAGCCTAAAACTTTGACTATTGAAACGTAAATAGGGTACGATAAAAAAGCGATGTGAGGTGAAATAAAGTGTTTCCAATCGTTGAGTTTTGCGTCAGCAATCTTGCCCAAGGTTCTCAGGAAGCAAAAGAAATATTGGAGAAAGATCCGAATCTGGACGTCGTCGAATACGGCTGCCTGAGTTACTGCGGACAATGCATGCAGACCATGTATGCTCTTGTAAACGGAGAAATGGTGACAGCGAATAATCCGGCTGAATTGGTCGAAAATATATACAAGTTCATTGATGAAAATGAACTTATTTAAAAACGGGGTCATCTTGGTGATCTCGTTTTTTCATGCAAAGCCTTTGTTTGAAAGGGTTTACATAAAAAGAGAAAAAATTCTTAAAAATTTTTGTGGACAGGCCAATCATTAATTGTTATCTTAATAAAAGTTTAAAAAATAATAAGAGGTGTGGTCATGAACATTTTATGGGGACTTCTTGGTATTCTGGCGATTTTCGCGATTGCTTTCCTGCTTTCTGAGCATAAACGCAAAATTAACATAAGAACGATTTTAATCGGTTTGGCGATGCAGCTCCTGTTCGGATTCATCGTTCTCAAATGGGAAATGGGGCGGGAAGTGTTTCTTTCGTTTACGAAAGCCGTTCAGCATCTCGTCAATTATGCGAATGAAGGAATCAGCTTTCTCTTCGGGCCTCTCTTGCAAGTAGGCGACAGCGCTGCCTTCGCTTTAAGCGTTCTTCCTGTTATCATCTTCTTTTCATCGCTGATTGCGGTTCTTTACCACTTACGGATCATGCAAGTCATCATCCGCTTTATCGGCGGCGGATTGGCAAAACTGCTCGGAACAAGCAAAACGGAATCTCTTTCTGCAGCTGCCAATATCTTTGTCGGACAAACTGAGGCGCCGCTTGTGATTAAGCCGTTTATCGCAAACTTAACAAAGTCGGAGCTGTTTGCCGTTATGACAGGCGGACTCGCATCAGTGGCCGGTTCTGTTTTGTTCGGTTACGCCCTTCTTGGGGTTCCTCTCGAATATTTGCTTGCAGCGAGCTTTATGGCTGCACCTGCGGGCTTGATTATGGCAAAAATGCTTATTCCCGAAACTGAAAAATCGAAAATTGAAGAAAAAGATATTCAAATGGCTGAAGATGAAGACGCAGCAAATGTCATCGATGCCGCTGCAAAAGGGGCATCAACAGGTCTTTCTCTTGCTTTGAATGTCGGCGCGATGCTGCTTGCATTTGTTGCTTTGATTGCCGTTTTAAACGGAATTCTTGGAGGAATCGGCGGATGGTTCGGTTTTAAAGACCTTTCGCTTGAATTCATTCTCGGCTATGTATTTGCACCTCTCGCCTTTGTCATCGGCGTCCCTTGGGATGAAGCAGTTCAGGCCGGAAGCTTTATCGGTCAAAAGCTCGTGCTGAATGAATTTGTCGCTTATTCCAATTTTGCTCCGATGTTTGATCAGCTTTCCGTCAAAACCGCTTCGATTATCAGCTTTGCGCTGTGCGGTTTCGCAAACCTGTCTTCTGTGGCGATTTTGCTCGGAGGATTGGGAGGAATGGCGCCGAACCGCCGTTCCGATATCGCCCGTCTCGGCTTGAAAGCCGTTGCTGCCGGAACATTGGCCAACCTTACAAGCGCGGCGATCGCCGGTATGTTTATCGGATAACATGATAAAAGCTCCCTGCATATGAACGCAGGGAGCTTTTATGTATGAAAAACGGGGGATAGCCATATTGTATCCATCCCTTTCAGCTTTTATACTAGAAGAAAGTAAAAAAATGTGGAGGCGGCTATGAATTCTTTTCGTTTTACTAAAATGCACGGCTTAGGAAACAGCTATATATACGTCAATCAGTTTGAAGAACATCTCCCTGAGGAGCTGTTGTCAGATTTGGCCGTCAAAGTGTCTTCCGTTTACACCGGAATCGGTTCAGACGGAATGATACTCATCTGTCCTTCAGATCAAGCGCCGGTTAAAATGAGGATTTTCAACAGCGACGGATCTGAAGGCAAAAACTGCGGAAACGGTTTGCGCTGCGTTGCAAAATACGCTTATGAACATAAACTGGTGAAGGAAACATCCTTTTTAATTGAAACTCTTTCAGGCTTGGTAAAGGCTGAGATTGAAGTGAAGGAAGGAAAAGTTGTATCGGCTACAGTCGATATGGGTGAACCGCGCCTTCTCAAATCAGATATGCCAATGCTCGGTGAACAGGGGTCGGAGACGATCAATGAAAAGATGATATTCGGCGGCCGGGAAATGAAAGGTACCGCTGTATCCATGGGCAATCCCCACATCGTCTTTTATTTAGACGATATTGAAAAAGCGCCGCTTACGTCGATGGGACCGCTCATTGAAAAAGATGAAAGGTTTCCGGAAGGGGTTAACGTAGAATTTGTTGAAGTCGAAAACGACAAAGAACTCCATTTCCGTGTATGGGAAAGGGGTTCAGGAATTACCCAGGCATGCGGAACGGGCGCCTGCGCAGCCGCAGTGAGTTCGATACTCAACGGCTATTCCAAACGGGACACGGATATTACCGTCCATCTCGCCGGCGGCGATCTGATCATTAATTGGAAAAATGACGGACGCGTCATGATGACAGGACCCGCTGAAACGGTATGTGAAGGCGAGTTTTTTATATCATGAGTCGGTCCGTTTGAGAAATCGGACGTGCGACTTTATAATAAAGTACACATGAGCTTTTAGGAGGTGTGATGTTATGAGCGAAAAAACAGTTACGGTCACGGAAGCGGCTGCTCTTCATATCAAGGATATGATGAAAGAGCATGAAGAGGAGAACGCATTCTTGAGAATCGGAGTAAAAGGCGGCGGATGCAGCGGCCTGTCATACGGCATGGGTTTTGAACACGAAAAAAACGAAGACGACAATGAATTCGTCCAGCATGGAATCACAGTGCTTGTAGATCAAGAAAGCCTGGATATTATGAACGGTACGGTCATTGATTTTAAACAATCGATGATGGGCGGAGGCTTCACCATCGATAATCCAAACGCCATCGCTTCATGCGGCTGCGGATCATCATTCAGAACCGCAGTGAATGCAGGGAAGCCTGAAGAGTGCTGACATATTGGCATCAGGTCAACGATATGGAATGAGAAAAACGCCTTTCATTGCGATGCATCATCGTGACGAAAAGGCGTTTTATTATGATCTGGGGGGAAAGAAATGAAACTCGTATCAACACTCGGCTTGTCAAAAGCGGACGTTACCGCGTTTTTTCATAAGCATTGGGGAAGTCCGGACATGGTCAATTCACACGGAACATTCCGCTGCGATGAATTGGAAGGATTCGCTGTGACAGATGAAAAAGGCGATATAAAAGGTCTGATTACGTACTTCATCGCCGGAAACGAATGTGAAGTCGTCTCCTTGGACAGTATTGCCGAAAACAAAGGGATCGGCTCACTCCTTTTAAACGAAGTGGAACGTGCTGCAAAGCGAAAACAGTGTCAATCGATTAAACTGATCACGACGAACGATAATATGCGGGCGTTTATGTTTTATCAAAAGAGAGGCTATACAATGGCCGAGCTGTATGTAAACGCAGTTGAAGAAGCAAGAAAAGTAAAGCCTGTAATTCCCTTTGCCGCTGATAACGGCATTCCGATTCGGGATGAGATTCTTTTGGTAAAAGATTTAACATAATCTGTTTTCCGCTTCGCTCGGGAAATGCCGGAAGGAAGCAATGCAGCCACCCCGCTCAAGTGCTGAGCAAGGTTTTTGCAACGGGGCTTCCGGAACAATCGTGTTTATTTCTGGTTAAAGATTCGGTTGAGATTGCTCGTGTTGTTGGTGATTGAGGTGATATAGCGGCTTCCGCTTACCATTTCCTTGTTGCACAGAGGGCATAGAGGGCGATCGCTACTCGTGAAATTTTTTCTCATCCATCCGTTGCAGTCCTCAGCGGTACATTCCCACGTACTGATATCTTCCTTTGGCAAAGGCTCTTGATTGCGATTGTTGTAGTAAGACATATCGTCACTTCCTAACAAGGGTTTTTTGGAGTTCATTTAAGAATATTTTGTGAATCTTAAGACATTCTATTCGTCAATTTGTTATTCTATACTGGACAGGTTTATTTAGGGTCCAAGCCCAGTAAAGAAAAGGGGTTCAACCATGGAAAAAATCAACTGCAGAAGCTGCGGCGGGCTTACGCCTTACGATTCAAAAGTCTGTGAAGCATGCGGCTGCGAAAAACCGCTTCCAAAAGCACAGAAAATTACGGACCGGATTGTCTTGACTGCGGCGGGAGTGGTCGGTATCTTAACGATTGTGCTGATTTTGGGAACGATCTTCTCATATTTGAATATCATATAATGAAAAGGAGCCGGTGTCAGGCTCCTTTTCATTTTTATTTGTTTTCAAACATGCTTGTAGAGTGCAGCGGCTGCACGCGCGCTTTAGGATCCATGTAAGCTTTTGCATTGTTGACAGCGGTCGGTGCTTCTCCAAATCCGCTGGCAATCAGCTTGACTTTTCCTTCGTATGTGCAGATGTCGCCGGCTGCATAGAATCCCTCGATGTTCGTTTCCATTGTGGACTTGACGACGATCGAATTTTTCTCGATTTCAAGCCCCCAGTTTTTGATTGGTCCGAGAGATGAAACAAAGCCGAAGTTGACGATCACATCGTCGACATCGATGATTTCTTTTCTCTCGCCTTTCACTTCCTCGATGACGATCTGTTCAATCCGCTCGGCGCCGATCAGTTCGGTCGGAACAAACGGTGTCAGCACATTGACTTTTGAATTGTGCAGGTTTTCGACGCTGTGTTCATGTGCGCGGAATTTATCGCGGCGATGAATAATTGACACCTCTTTAGCGATCGGTTCCAGCATGAGCGCCCAGTCGACGGCGGAGTCGCCGCCGCCCAACACCGCAACGCGTTTGCCCGCAAATTGATTCAGATCATCTATAAAGTAATGAAGGTTTGCATTCTCGTATTGAGCCGCAGATTCAAGCTCGAGCTTTCTCGGCTGGAATGCTCCGTTTCCGGCAGTAATAATCACCGTTTTAGAATAGTGGATTTCTTTGTTGGTGACGAGCTTGAAAATGCCGTCTGCTTGTTTTTCAACGCTTTCGACAGCTTGTTCCAGACAAACGGTCTGATCAAATTTCGCCATTTGCTCTTTTAAATTGTCGACCAGCTCCTGAGCGCGGATTTTAGGGAACCCGGCTACATCGTATATGTATTTTTCGGGATACAAAGCGGACAGCTGACCGCCTAGCTGCGGCAGGCTTTCGATAATTTTGACGCTCGCTTGCCGCATTCCGCCGTAAAATGCGGTAAACAAGCCGACAGGGCCGCCCCCGATAATTGTAATGTCATATACTTTTGAGTCTTCACGCATGAAAATAATGCCCCCTAAATGAAAATTGTTCTTAATTATATCATATCACATAAAATAAATACGAGCGCGTCTGTTTTTTTAAGATCGGAAAATATTACCGTCTGATCTAAAGTCTGCCGCCCGAGCATATTTAACCTTGAAAAAGCAAAAGCGAGCGGCTATGATGTAGTTGTGAACATTTTGTTAAAGATTCGTGAATATTTTTCGACGCACAGCCGAAAAACATTCCGTTGTTCGGCAAATTAAAGTGAAGGGTTTCACAAACTTTTTTTCATAAAAAGCCTGAAGCCGGCAGAAGATAACCCAAAGGCTATTTTTAATCCGGCTTAGCAGTAAAATACAGAAAAGGTGGATGTGATTCCGTTGAATAAGCCAAAAGTAGTAGTATTAGGTGCAGGTTATGGTGGATTAATGACCGTTACGAGACTTGTTAAAAAAATCGGCGTCAATGAAGCGGATGTTACGCTTGTCAACAAGCACAATTATCATTATGAGACAACCTGGATGCACGAAGCGAGCGCAGGTACGCTTCATCATGACAGATGCCGCTATCAGATTAAAGACGTCATCAATACATCCCGTGTCAATTTCGTTCAGGATACGGTAAAGAAAATCGATAAAGAAGGAAAGAAAGTCGTCCTTGAAACCGGCGAGCTTAGTTACGACTATCTTGTCGTAGCGCTGGGGGCCGTCCCTGAAACTTTCGGAATTTCTGGATTGAAAGAGTATGCTTTCTCCATTTCAAACATCAACTCGTCCCGGCAGCTTCGCGAGCACATTGAATATCAGTTTGCGACGTATAACACAGAAGCCGAGAAGCGCCCGGAACGCCTGACGATCGTTGTCGGAGGAGCGGGTTTTACCGGCATTGAATTTTTGGGCGAATTGGGCAACCGCATTCCTGAGCTGTGCCGCGAATACGATATCGACCGCCAGCAGGTTCGTTTAATATGCGTGGAAGCCGCGCCGTCCGTTCTCCCGGGCTTTGATCCGGAGCTTGTCGATTATGCGGTCAACTACCTTGAAGGAAAAGGCGTTGAATTCAAAATCGGCACGGCGGTGAAAGAATGCACGCCTGACGGAATCATCTGTGGAAAAGACGATCAGACCGAAGAAATCAAAGCAGGCACTGTCGTATGGGCCGCAGGTGTCCGCGGCAACCCGATCATAGAAGAATCAGGCTTTGAAAACATGCGCGGCCGTGTGAAGGTAAAGCCTGATCTGCGCGTTGAAGGCCATGATGATATATTTGTTATCGGAGACTGCTCGCTGATCATAAATGAAGAAACCGAAAGGCCTTATCCGCCGACTGCGCAGATTTCCATGCAGCAGGGCGAAACGTGCGCAAACAATTTGGCCGCACTGATTCACGGCAAAGAAACGGAAACGTTCTCATTCGATAATAAAGGCTCTGTCGCTTCTCTCGGCGAACATGATGCAATCGGCGTCGCATTCGGGAGAAAGATGACGGGAACGACGGCGTCCATGATGAAAAAAATCATCGACAACCGCTCGCTGTTCCTGATCGGCGGGCCGGGACTTGTTCTGAAAAAAGGAAAGTTTAAATTTTTCTAAGCGGAATCGAAGCCTGCAGCGGAAGCTGCGGGCTTTTTATTCGGGGTTTAAAAACTTCAAAAACGAAAGAAAAAGGAAGAAAGCTTAGCTTTTAAGCGCTTACATCAAATGATCTGTTATATTTTCTGACTTTATTATTGACAATGTTCATGATATATTATCAGAAAATTAAGAAAAAGGTGAGTAACTAATGAAGACGACATCAACCCATCGCCTTGAATCAACCTGTCCATTTTGTTCGGGAAAAGGCTATTTTCAGCTTCTGCTCGGTGGTTCGGAAACGTGCAACAACTGCAAGGGAACGGGAAAAGACCGCTGATCGCCGCTTTCCAATGATTGACTCAAGTTCCTTCCCCAATGTACACTAAAAGAGGTGAATTGGGGGTGGAGGCTTTGATTAGTTTACCAGTTGTCATCATTTCAGTTGTCTTATTTTTCGTCCTGTTTTTCGGCATCGGTTTTCTGCTGAATATGCTGCTCAGGATGTCATGGATCATGGCTGTCATTTATCCAATTGTATGCCTTTTCATTGTGAATAAAGAAAAGCTGATTCGCTATGTAGAGGCGCCGGGAGAGGCATTTTCCGGCCTTTTTGACAGAGTGGCTTCATTGGCAGCTGCCGATATCATCATTTTAGCCAGCGGAATGGCCGGAGCCCTGTTGTCGGGTGTTACGATTAAAGCGTTGCGAAAAAGGGGATATCAAATGTTTTAAGCCTTCTTCTTCAAGGGAGAGGGTTTTTTGAATTTAATTTTTTCACTTTTCTTAAAATTTTTCCGCCATCTGAATATTTCTGTTTCCGCTTGGAAACAACTAGATGGTGAGAGGAGTGGAAGATTTGAGAAAAGTGATGACAATGTTCCGGCGTTTCTTGATGACAGTTTTGTTTGTCTTTGCTTTTATGACGACCTTCTTTGCCGTTTCAGGCGTGGAAGCACAGGACATATCCAGCTGGGCGAAAGAACGCGATCTGTCCTTGAAACAGCTGATGCTCACCTTTAAATCACTTCCGAAAGAAAAAGCGGAAAAAACGTCTCTGTCTGCCGCAGAACAAATTAAAAACAAACCGAAATCGCTTGAAGATGCCTTTGACTGGACCAAGTATCCGAAGCAAAAAGTCACCGCGACCGGATATACAGCAGGGGCGGAATCGACGGGAAAACAGCCTCATCATCCAGATTACGGGATTACATATTCGGGAGTCAAAGTTAAAAGAGATTTATATTCAACCGTTGCTGCCGACCCGTCGGTCTTTCCGATCGGCACGATATTGTTCATACCGGACTACGGCTATGGCGTTGTTGCGGACACCGGATCAGCCATCAAAGGGAACCGGCTTGATTTGTACTATGAGACGGTTGAAGATGTTTATAAAGAGTGGGGCAAAAAAACACTTGATGTTTATGTCATTAAAAAAGGAAACGGCACCATTACCGAAGAGGATCTCCTGAAACTGAATGAAAATAAATCGATGCAAGTATTCAGACAAAAATATAAAATGGCGAAAGAATAAGAAAAAACGTTTAAGACCTGTGCGTCTTAAACGTTTTTTTGCTCTACATCAATAAGTAATCGAGAAGCAGCGTCAGGGCAATGCCGGTCAAACCGCCGAAAAAAACTTCAATCGGCTGATGGCCGAGCAGTTCCTTCAGCTTCTTCTGTTTTTCTTCCTGATGGCTTTTAGGGAAATCCTTCGCTTCGTTGACAAAGCGGTTGAAATCGCGGACAAGCCGGTTGATCACTGTTGCTTGTTCTCCGGCATGTCTTCTCACTCCGGTTGCATCAAACATCGTAATAACGGCAAATATTGCGGAAACGGCGAACAAAGAAGAATCCATCCCGTGATCAAGAGCCACGCCGGTTGAAAGCGCCGTAACGGCTGCTGAGTGTGAGCTCGGCATTCCGCCAGTGCTTGTGACGAGCCGCCAATCCCATTTTTTAGAGACGACAAAGTAAATGGGCACCTTGATAAACTGAGCGAAAAAGATCGCGGCAAAGCTCGCCAGTAAAGGAAAGTTTGTGAGGATTTCCATTTTGCAGAACATCCTTTCTATAAAGAAAATAGAGATGAATTCAAAAAAGCACTCAGTTATTTGCTAAAATATATAATATGAAACCCCATCGGGAAAAAATGTTTTTCCTATTATAACATTGTTGTTTCAATTTTACTCACTTTGCTGATAAGGAGCTGTGAACGCATGTTTTATGCCTTTAAAGACTTCGAAAAAAAAGAAACGCTTTTAATCGGACTGTTTAAAAAAAGCCAGCTGTACGGGAAGGCGGAAGAAATCGACCGCCTTTTGGACGGCCAGCTTTCTCAGCTGCTGAAAGACGGGGATGTATCTTCCAAAAAAACGAAAGTGTCTAAAATATTTACCCCTTCCCTTCAGGGAGTCAAACGCATCTATATCGTCGGATTGGGCCGTGAAGCGGAATTTACATTCGAGGATGCGAAACAGTGCTTTGCCGAAGCTGTTCAGCAGATTCACAAAGATCGAAAGCAGGAGTTAACCGTCATGCTCGACAGCTTCGTATCTGAAGAGGTACCAGCCGCTGACGCCGCGCATGCATTGGCTGAATCGTGCATGCTGTCATGCTATGAAGTGCAGGATTACAAGCACAGAGCAAATGTACCTGATCAATGCCTGCAAAGCGTCTATGTTTTGACAGACCATGACCTGAAGGAAATTCAGGCGAGTCTGCATGTCGGGCAGGTGTACGGAAATGCGACGAATTCGGCGAGAACCCTCGTGAACATGCCGGGGAACATGCTGACAGCGGCGGATCTCGCGTCATACGCCGCTGAATTGGCAGCAAAATACGAATTTGAATGTGAAATTCTCGAAAAGGCTGAAATGGAAGAGCTCGGGATGGGCGGTCTCCTCGCGGTCAACCAAGGATCAGAAGAGCCGCCGAAAATGATCGTCTTAAAATATCAGGGAAAGGAAGCATGGGATGATGTCATCGGTTTAGTCGGTAAAGGGATCACGTTTGATACCGGCGGCTATTCGATTAAGACGAAGAGCGGCATTGTCGGAATGAAGTCAGATATGGGCGGAGCCGCCAGCGTTTTGGGAGCGATGGAAGCGATCGGTGAATTAAGGCCGGAACAAAACGTGCTTGCCGTGATCCCATCGACTGATAACATGATTTCGGGAAGCGCAATGAAGCCGGACGATGTTATCGTTTCCTTGAGCGGCAAGACGATTGAGATCTTGAATACGGACGCCGAAGGAAGGCTGGCGCTCGCTGACGGACTGACATATGCAAAGCACCACGGAGCCTCCGTGTTGATCGATGTCGCGACACTGACCGGAGGTGTCGTCGTAGCTTTGGGAACGGAAACGACAGGCGCGATGACAAATCATGATCCGCTTTATCAGCAGGTGAGACAGGCGGCTGAAGAAGCGGGAGAAGCGATTTGGCAGCTTCCGATTACAGAAAAAGACAAAAAAAGAGTAAAAAACAGCCAAATGGCCGACCTTAACAATTCACCGGGCAGGGAAGGCCATGCGATTATGGCCGGAACGTTCCTCGGTGAATTCGCCGAGCGGACGCCATGGGTTCACCTTGACATCGCCGGAACGGCAACGACATCTCAAAGTTCATGCTTTGGACCGAAAGGCGGAACGGGCGTGATGGTAAGGACGCTTGTCACGTTTGTCGAGCGGTTTTCGGATCAATTGTAGGTTTTTATCCCCTTTGACAGAAGGGGATTTTTTTTATGAAAAATACAGAAGAGCCTCATTGACGCATTCATAAAACATGTGGTAATATACGTTCATTACTTTAATTATCTACTACATTAGCAAACTAAAGCGTTTGTTCGGAGGTTTCAAATATGAATGCAGTTGTGATTGCTGTTATTGTCATGCTTATATTAAGCCTGCTGCGAGTCAATGTTGTTCTTGCCTTGATTGTGGGCGCTCTTGCAGGAGGTCTGACGGGCGGTCTCGGTCTCGGCCAGACGGTCAGCGTATTCACGGAAGGACTCGGCGGGAACGCAACCGTCGCTGTCAGCTACGCGCTCCTCGGCGCATTTGCGGTCGCTTTGACGAAAACGGGTCTTCCGGATGCCATGGTTGAAGCTGCTGTCAAGCTGATCGGCAAAGAAGGCGATACAAGGCGCAAAACCCTTTCAAAAGCGCTGATCGTTTTCGTGATTTTAATCATTTCTTGTATGTCTCAAAATATCGTTCCGGTTCATATCGCATTTATCCCTGTTTTAATACCGCCGCTATTGAAAATTTTGAATGAGCTGCAAGTGGACCGCCGCCTGATTGCGTGTGCGATGACATTCGGATTGACAGCTCCGTATGTTTTGCTTCCCGTCGGCTTCGGCCAGATTTTCCAGGGGATTTTGAAAGACAATATGAAAGATGCCGGCCTTTCGGTCACATTGGCTGATATTCCGATCGCCATGATCATCCCGATCGCCGGGATGATTGCCGGTTTGGCTGCTGCTGCTTTTGTGTACCGCAAACCGCGCACGTACGAAATGAAGGAAATCGCCGGTCAAAAATCGGCGGCTTATACGAAAAAAAGCCTTTCGATTGCCGCTTTGGCCATCGCTGTATCACTAAGCGTACAGCTTTATTTGTCTCAAAGTTTAGACGTCGACGGAATGATCTTCGGCGCGCTCAGCGGTTTGGCGGTCTTGTTTTTAAGCGGAGCGATGAAGCGCGGCGAAGCGGACGAATTGATCACAAACGGCATGAACATGATGGCGTTTATCGGATTTGTGATGCTGGCCGCCGCCGGTTTTGCCAATGTGCTTGAGAAAACGGGCGATGTCAAAGCTCTTGTTGAAGCGTCAACAGGTTTCATCAACAATAATCAAGTGATCGGTGCATTGCTGATGCTGATTGTCGGTTTATTGATCACAATGGGGATCGGTTCATCATTTGCGACGATTCCGATTATCGCAACGATATTTGTGCCGCTTTGCATGCAGCTTGGCTTCAGTCCGATGGCGACCATCGCTATTATCGGGACGGCGGCGGCTCTCGGGGACGCCGGTTCACCTGCGAGCGACAGCACGCTTGGCCCGACATCAGGCTTAAATGCAGACGGACAGCACCACCACATTTGGGACACTTGTGTTCCGACATTCATCTTTTATAATATTCCGCTGATTTTGTTTGGCTGGATCGCGGCGATTGTTCTTTAAAAAAATTCCCCTCACTTTGAGGGGAATTTTTTTCTATGTTTGTTAAAATAAAAAGAGAACCGCACCGCCTGCTCTTAATCAATAGGTCGGGTTTCTTCTGAAGCCTGCGCCTTTTTGAACCGCCCGGAAAACCTTTGAGGCGAGCGCGGCGAGCAGAACGGAGAATGCCAAGTCTTTCACGAAGAACCAGGTCATCATCTTCCAAACGGCTGAATAAGACAACGGTGTATTGAGCCAAGTTGAAAACGCGAGATACGTATAATTGACGCCAATCAGATAAATGATTAGTGTACCGATCAATGAAGCTGTGAAAAAGTGGCCTGTTCTCGGTTCTGATACTTTGTCCGTGATCCAGCCCGCGGCATATGCGGCAGGAATGTAGGATAGAATAAATCCGGCGCTTCCTTTGAAAAGAACGGAAATACCGCCTGAAAAAGAAGCGAATACGGGAGCGCCTACAAAGCCGACTAACGCATAAACGATCATGGACAGCGCACCTAATTTGCGGCCGAGCAGAAGCCCGGCAAGCAGACAGAAGAAAGGCTGCATCGTAAGCGGAATACCGCCGATTTGCAGAAACGGGGCAAACGAAGTGATATTAGCGCCGATCCCCATGAGGGCGGCAAACATTCCGATAAGCGCCATATCAGCGGCGCGAAGTTTCTTTTTATTCATGATCTTTGTTCCTCCTCAGTGATTCAACACAACCTTATCGTAAGAGATCGTAAAATAGTTTGTCAACCACTTTTTAAATAAAGTTAACAAAGGGGGTTCTTTCGTGTTTTTTGGAAAAACAAAACCGCACAAGTCCGACAGGGTGCCTCCAAACCAAAATGTCACGACATCTTTTCCTGTTCTTCATGCAGGCGATGTTCCGGAATACAAAGACCTCTCAAAATGGAATTTGCAAGTCTACGGACTTGTCGAACAGCCGCTCCTGCTGTCTTTGAATGATCTGCATGACATGCCGCAGAGCGAAGTGTCCAATGATATTCATTGTGTAACAGGCTGGTCCAGGCTCGATAATGTCTGGGAAGGGATCAAAACAAAGGAGATCGCTGAAAGAGTAAAGCCGCTTCCCGAAGCCAAATTTGTCATCTTGCATGCAGAGGAAGGCTGGACGACGAATGTTCCGCTCGAAGACTTCTTAAAGAATTCGTCTCTTTTGGCTCATTCCCACAACGGCGCCCCGCTCACACCGGAGCACGGTTTTCCGCTCAGAGCGGTCATGCCGCATCTGTATTTTTGGAAAAGCGCCAAATGGCTGAGGGGCATTCAGTTTACAAAGGAAAACCATCCGGGCTTTTGGGAGAAAAACGGGTACCATATGAGGGGAAATCCTTGGAAAGAAGAAAGGTACAGCTTTGATTAACGGGGGGAGGATGAAATGTTTTTCGTACAGCTGCTCATATTTTGCATGCTGACCGTATGTTTTTGGCTTTTGATCGCATCATTCAAGAAAAAGGCTTTTGCTGTTTTATTAGCGCTGACAGCAGCGGCGATTTTGCCGCTGTTTGCCGCAGCCGGCGATGCCTCAGACAGGACGCTGTGGAGAATCGTTCTGTTTGCGGTGATCCCTGTTTCTGTGATTACCGCAAAATTGATTCAGGATCGGCGGAAAACGGAATAAAAGAAAAAGACAGAGTCTCGGAGCTGTTTCCCGGGGCTCTGTCTTTTTGATGCTATGCACCGGCGGCTGACGACGAATTTTCGATCGCAAGCTCTGCCGGAACGTAATCATAGTTTAAGTCTCTGGCTACGGCTTCATAAGTGATATGGCCGTTTGCTGTGTTTACGCCGGCTTTTAGCGCACGGTTTTCAAGTATCGCTTTTTCCGCGCCCTTATTTGCGATTTCAAGCGCGTACGGAACCGTTACATTCGTCAGTGCGACTGTGGATGTCCGCGGAACGGCCCCGGGCATGTTGGCAACGGCGTAATGGACGATTCCGTGTTTGACATAGGTCGGATTGTCGTGGGTTGTGATGTGATCCACCGTCTCGACGATGCCGCCTTGATCGATTGCGACGTCAACGATCACCGAGCCCGGTTTCATCTGTTTGACCATCTCTTCCGTCACCAAAGTCGGCGCTTTGGCACCCGGGATCAGCACCGCGCAGATAAGGAGATCGGCATCAGCGACGGCATCAGCGATGTTGACTGGATTGGACATCAAAGTTTTGATTTGGTTGCCGAATTGATCATCAAGCTGGCGCAGACGTTCCGCGCTTAAATCGATCATCGTCACGTCGGCTCCCAGACCCGCCGCGATTTTTGCCGCATTTGTGCCGACAACGCCTCCGCCGATAATCGTCACTTTCCCGCGCGCGACTCCTGGTACCCCGGCCAATAGTATGCCTTTTCCGCCTTTCGGCTTTTCAAGGAACTGGGCGCCGATTTGAGCGGCCATCCGCCCGGCTACCTCTGACATCGGCGTCAGTAAAGGAAGGGAGCGGCCGTCGCTGACCGTTTCATAGGCAATGGCTGTCACGCCTTTTTGCTTTAATGCTTCAGCCAGGGAAGGCTCTGCGGCCAGATGCAGATAAGTGAACAAGATAAGCCCTTCTCTAAAATACGGATATTCTTCAGGAAGCGGCTCTTTGACTTTCATCACCATATCAGCTGCTTCCCAGACGGCTTTCGCCTGTTCTGAGATCTCCGCTCCCACTGAGACGTAATCTTCATTTTCAAACCCGCTTCCAGCCCCCGCGTCTTTTTCGATGATGACGCGGTGTCCTGCCGCGATCAGTTGAGAAGCTGCACCGGGAGTCAAGGCAACACGGTTTTCATTGTTTTTGATTTCCTTCGGTACGCCGATAATCATCCCATCATTCCTCCTTTTTCTGTAAAAATGTTGTTGTTTTAGTTTATACTGACTTTTTAGAATTTTCTTTGTTTGAATCGAAAAATAAAAAAACATGCATTTGTGGAATTTCACAAATGCATGTTGCGAAGCTTGATTTCCAGATAAATCGTAAATTTTTCATTGATGTTTTTTAAATCGATTTCGGCGATTTTACTGATGCGCTTCAGCCTGTAGTTCAGCGTGTTGACGTGAATGTTCAGCTTTTTGGCGGCGGTGTTGACGTTGCTGTCGCATTCGATAAACTGCTCAAGCGTCTCGACAAGATTGGAGTGGTGCTCCTTGTCATATGCTTCAAGCTGCATTAAAGAATAGTTTGGATAGCTTGCGTGTTTCCGTTTTTCGCTGAGCACGTCGAGATACTGATAGATGCCGAGTTCTGAAAAGCTGACGAGCTGCCTTGTTTCTTCGGGAAAACGCTCCTTGACCTTCAGCGCCGAGAGCGCTTCCTGATAAGACTGGTGTACAAGGGTGATCAAGCTGTACATTCCGCCGATCGCAATCGTGCAGTTGTTCAGTTTATAGCGCTCTTCAAGCTGCTTTTGTATATTCGCGGCAAATTGCTTTAAATCATTGAACGGCTGTCCCTTTTGCCCCGTTTTTGGCGAAGCGAGGACAATCAGCTCATTATAATCGATTGTAGCCAGAAGAATTTGCACCTGCTGCGTCGTCTCCAGCAAGTAGTGGAGCTGTTTTTCGGTTTTTTCTTCGATTTCGTCTTTCAGCCGGATGATGATGACCGAGTAAGTTGAAGGTACCCCGATACCAAGCTGATGAAAGCCGTCGGAGATCTCCTGATCTTCCGAAATATGCCCGGTCAAGAGCTTCCAGAAAAATTCCTGGCTGCGCTGTTCATTTTTTCTTTTTCGGACTTGATAAGGCAGCAGCTTGTTTTTGACGGAATCCGCAGCCAGCTTCAAAAGATGAAGCTCGTCTTCCGACAGCGTTTTTTGGCTTTCCAGCGCCCAGATAAAACCGATAACCTCGCTGTTTTTCCAGATTGATATCGCCACGCGGCTCGACAGGCCGACTTCATCGATTTGCTCGACCCTGATCGGTTCGTCGGTTTTCATCAAGGCGGGAATCGTTCCATCTTTCCAAAGCTTGTTGATGACCTTTTCCGGCACGCGTCTTCCGATGATCGTTGACGTTCTCGCCGGGTCCGTGTAGTCGCTGTGGGTGCTGTAAGCAAGGAGGCGGTGGTTGACGTCTTCTATCGTAATCGGACAGTCCAGCACTTCGCTGATATGATCTGCCACTTCTTCTAAACGGTCATATTGATATTTAAAAGGATTGTTTCGATTGTTCATAAAAAAACCCCTACTTTTATGTTTGCATGAAAAAATTTTGACATATACCCATCTTACTTTTATTATGAATATAGTTGTTTGTTAAAATCAACAAAAAAGTCGCTGGCGATTTATTATTTTTCATAAACGTAGCGATGTATTACACCAAATTTAATTATTCTGAAATAAGAGGAGTAGGAACATTGGCGATTCTAGAGAAAATCAACGGCTTTTTATGGGGAGTCCCGGGCATCATTCTGCTTGTGGGAACCGGTTTATTTTTGACGTTCATCCTGCGGGGGCTTCAATTTAAAAGATTGATATATGCATTCAAACTTGCATTCGGGAAAGAGAAAGAATCAGCCGGAGCAGACGGTGATGTCAGCAATTTCAAGGCGCTGATGACGACGCTTGCCGGAACGATCGGAAACGGGAATATTGCCGGTGTAGCCACGGCGATTACGGTTGGAGGTCCGGGGGCTTTGTTTTGGATGTGGCTCGTCGGTCTTTTAGGGATGGCTACGAAATACAGCGAAGCATTGCTCGCCACGAAATACCGCGTCAAAAATGAGCGGGGCGAATATTCGGGCGGACCGATGTACTATGTCGAAAAAGGGCTCGGGAAGAAGTGGAAGCCGCTTGCCGTTTTATTTGCATTGTCAGGTGTGCTTGCCTCTTTTGGAATCGGGGATTCCGTCCAGTCCAACACGATTTCGGAAGTCGTCACACACAGCTTCGGAATTCCAGGCTGGATCATCGGTCTTGTGCTCGCGATATTGACAGCCGCGATCATCTTCGGCGGTTTTCAGCGTGTCAGCACGGTTGCGAGCATTTTCGTGCCGGTCATGGCGATTCTTTATATCGGCGGCTCACTGATCATTATCTTCCTTCATTATGATCAAATCATTCCGGCGTTCCAGCTGATTTTTTATCACGCCTTCAATCCGGTGTCAGCCGCTGGGGGCTTTACAGGTGTAGTCGTGTCTGAGGCGATCAGAAACGGCATGTCGAAAGGAATCTTTTCAAATGAAGCGGGTCTTGGTACCGCTGCTTTGATCGCAGGAAACGCGAAATCCGATCACCCCGTCAAGGCTGCTTTGGTTGCGATGACGGGAACATTCATCGTCACATTGATCGTATGTACAATGACCGGGCTCGTCCTCATTATTACGGGATTTTGGGATCCTTCAGGCGGTCTGCTTTCTGGTGTTGCCCACGATACATCGCTTGACGCCGGCGCGCTGACAAACGCCGCGTTTGCTTCTTCGCTCGGAGCCGCGGGTAAATACATCGTGACGTTTTCAGTTATTTTCTTCGGCTATTCAACCATTGTCGGTTGGTATGTATATGGAGAAAAATGTCTGGAATATTTAGTTGGTTTAAAATGGGTGCCGGTTTACCGTGTCGTTTATGTCATCGCTGCATATTACGGTGCAGTCGCAAGCCTCAATACTGTATGGGCTTTTGCCGACATGGCGAACGCATTAATGATGATCCCGAACTTAATCGCCCTTGTGCTCTTATGGAAAGTCATTCGGGCGGAAACTGACGATTTCTTTTTGCACCATTATAATAAGGAAAAACAAAAATCAGCCGGCTTGAAAGCGGGCTGATCGAGACAAGCCTGCCTCTCTTAGAGGCGGGCTTTTTTTGCGCTTATGCAATCCTTCCTTTATCCTATGGAAACGGTTCAGACCCAAGTGGGTACACAGAACCATGTCATTTGATTCAAATGTTACGAGAGAAGAAAATTGAGATAATTTTACTAGATTTCTATAATTTTTGCTGGGTGGAAATAGAGGAATGATAAACCTTTAGACTCATTTTGTAAAATAACAACAGATTTGTTTGACTGTGCCTCAATCTTGTTTTTATAATAAAAGCGTTCAAAAAAATAAGTTATTTAGCCCATATCTAGGGCGAATAGCGCAGGAGGTATAAGGAATATGTCAGGAATCATTCGTGTTACGCCGGCTGAATTGCGGCAAATGGCTGACAGATATCAAAAAGAAAGCGGAGATGTGACTGAACAGGTCAATCAGCGCCTTGATCAAATGATCAACCAGCTTCAAGATATGTGGGAAGGTGAATCAAGCCGTGCGTTCTCAGAGCAATATCAAGAGCTAAGACCTTCTTTTATTAAAATGGCTGAACTTCTAAGCGACGTTTCTAAACAACTTCATCAGACTGCTAACACTCTTGAAAGCACTGACCAAGACATCGCTAGCCAAATCCGCGGCTAATTTACAGATTAGAAGAATGAGAGAAGCGCCTAATTCAAAAGAAGATGACGGCGCTTTTTCTATTGAGAGGTGATGAACTGGTGTATGTTGACATTACCATCGATTTAAAACATTACGACGGCAGCGCCTTTGACCTCAGACTGTCGGATTACCATTCTGTTAAAAAGGTAATCGACATCGCGTGGCAAGCCAAAAGCATACCGGTACCTCCCCGGGAAGGCTACTGGGTAAGGGTGACAAATAAAGATGCCGTTTTTTCAGGCGAATATACATTATCGCAATGCGGAATTACGACAGGTGACCGCCTGGAAATTTTATGAAAGGATCTGGGTGAATGGCAGAGAAAAAGAAAACGTATCTCGAAGACCAATTAGAGGCCGTCATGACGAAAGAAGACGGTTCATATATCTTTCGTTTTCAAAGAGAAAAGATCAATCTTGTGAACGGCTTGGAAGCAAACGTCATCAAAGAAGTCGATCCTTCCTTTAATAAAGAAACCGTCATGACCGATGATGAAGTCCAAATTTTGATTCAGCCTCCTTCCGAATATAAAGAATTTCGTTATATAAAAGGAAAAAATAAAAAAAGCAAATGGCTTTTTGCGTACCAGCTCGTGAAAGCCGTCGAAGAACATTCAATTAAAAGGCTGCACCTGATCGCTGCGCCTGAAAATATTGTTTTTGACAAAGGATTAACACCTAAATTTTTACATTATGGAGTGAAAGAAAGCATTCCGCCATATGAACACGACGAAGAAAGACTTTTCAATGAAGTGAAAGCCGCCGCTGCGCTTGCTGTCGATGGGCAGTTTACTTTTGAAGAGTATTTAAAATACAGCGAAACCATCAAGTTTTCAGACCAGGTAAAAGACATCATCACAAGCGGGACGTACGGCGATTTGAAAGCCGTCATTCAAAAGAAGATCGATGAACTGGATGCCGAAGAAAAAACGCTTGTCCATCTTCCGAAAAAGAAATGGAAGATTCAAAGGTACATAGGGTTAGGACTTATTTTATGCTTAATACCGGCTGTTTTATTTTCCTTCTACTCATTATTCTTTGCACAACCGAAACAGCAGGCGTTTATCGAAAGCAACCGCTACTTCTTAAATAAACAGTACAGCAAAGTCATCAGTACGCTTGATAAATATGATGCCGGCGAGATGCCTGATTCTGTTCAATATCAGCTGGCTTATTCGTATATCATCGTTGACAATGTACTGAAGGAAGCGGATTTACAGGAAGATGCTATGAAGAGCCTGACGCTTCAAGTCGATCCGAATAACTTCCTTTATTGGATTCAGATCGGACGCGGCGCCAATAAAGAAGCGCTTGAGACGGCCCGTAAGCTGGAAAACAATGCACAGATTATGTTGGCACTTATGAAATATACAGATGACATTAAAGCTGATGATAAATTGTCCAGTGATGAGAGGCAGAAACAGCTGGAACCGCTCGAAAAAGAACTTGAAGAATTGAAGCGGACAGCAGATGAACAGAAAGCTAAAACTGATGAAAACCAGCAGGCAAACACCGAGCAAAGCCAGGCGGACGTAGAAGCCGCAAAGGCTGAAAAGGAGAAAGCCGAGCAAGAGCAGGCGAAAAAAGAAAATAAAGAAAAGGAAGACAAAAAGAAAAAAGATGATAAATAAAAGCGAAAACACCTGTTGTTGGCAGGAGGCGGGGAAATGAGTCTGTTATGGATTTTTTATCATAAAAACTATCAAAAAATAAAACTGGATGATCAGAACAGCCGCACGCTCACCATCGGGCCGGATTTGAAACATTCTGTCACGATCAAGCATTTTTCGTTTGAAAAAGGCCCGGTGGTACTGGAAAAGCAGAAGGACTCAGACGCTTTCAACGTGCAGCTGGGAGGGGAGACTGTTTCTTCTTTAAAGCTTGGCGGAAAGGCGTCCGTCCAAAGCGGCGCTGAACAGCTGACACTTTTTTTAGCCGAAGAATCCGACAGCGTTCCCGCCTACTATTTGGGAGAGAGACAGGAAGTCGTCATTTCTTCCCTTGATCAAGAAGCGGATGTTTATTTCAATGAAACGGATTCATTCTTTGGAGAAAAAGGTACATTCTCCTTCATCCGCCTCGACGGGCGATGGAATGTCCTGCCGAATGGCGCCAAAATTTATTTGAACGGAGAAGAAGTGTCCGCTTCGGTCTCCGTGCAAAATGGAGACGAAATCGCATTTGGACTGAATATTCTTCGCATCATTGAAGATGACCTCTTGGAAATCGAGGGGTTCGGGCAATATGATACGTCTTTGGAGAACATTCTCAAGCCGAGCTCGGAGACAAAAAATAAATATCCGCAATACCGCAGGCCGCCGAGAATGATTTACGATCTGCCGGATGAAAAGATATCCTTCAGCTTCCCGGCACAGGAAAGCGACGGAGACAACAGAGGCTTATGGCTGATGATTCTGCCTCCGATCGTCATGCTGCTCGTCATGGGGATCGTGGCGCTCATTCAGCCGCGGGGAATTTTTATCATCGTCTCCCTTGCGATGTTTATGATGACGCTGATTACGTCAACCGTGCAGTACTTCCGCGACAAAAATCAGCGTAAAAAAAGAGAAGAAAAAAGAGAGCGGGTCTACACCCTTTACCTTGAAAACAAAAAGAAAGAGCTGCACGAACTTGCAGAAAGGCAAAAGTTCGTCCTTGATTTCCATTTTCCTACATTCGAGAGAATGAAATATTTAACAAAGGAGATCAGCGGACGGATTTGGGAAAAATCGATTGAAAGCGCCGATTTTCTGCAAATCCGCCTTGGAACGGGAAATGTTGCATCTTCATACCAAATCAATTTGAACGGCGGAGATTTGGCCAATCGCGATACAGACCATCTCCTTGAACAAACGCAAAAAATGGAAGAGGTCTACAGAGAACTGAAAAATGCACCGATCACCGTGAATCTTGCTGAAGGCCCGATGGGCGTCGTCGGAAAATTGTCCGTCGTCAAAAATGAAATTCATCAGCTTGTCGGCCAGCTCGCATTTTTCCACAGCTATCATGATTTGCGCTTTATCTTTATTTTTGACGAAGCCGAGTATCAAGAATGGGAATGGATGAAGTGGCTTCCGCATTTTCAGATGCCTCATATTTATGCGAAAGGGTTTATTTACAACGAACAGACAAGAGATCAGCTCCTTTCAAGCATATATGAAATTTTGAGAGAACGGGATTTAGATGAAAACAAAAAGAAAACTTTGTATAAGCCGCACTTTGTGTTTATCATCACAAATCAGCAGCTCATCGCGGAACACGTCATTTTAGAATATTTGGAAGGCAAGCAGAAAAACCTCGGAGTGTCGACAATCGTGGCGGCAGAGACGAAAGAAAGCCTGTCCGAAAACATTCATACTCTTGTTCGTTATATTACTGAACAGGAAGGCGACATTTTGATCAAGCAAAAGAAAGCCGTCCAGATCCCGTTTCAGCTGGATCACCACAACAGAGAAGACAACGAACTGTTTTCCCGGACGCTGAGAACGCTTGACCACCAGACGGGCATGACGAATTCGATTCCTGATACCGTATCGTTTCTCGAACTGTTCCAAGTGAAGGAAGTCGATGACATCGGTATTGGCCAAAAATGGTTGACAAGCGAATCGGCCAAATCTTTGGCCGTACCGATCGGCTATAAAGGAAAAGACGACATTGTTCATTTAAATCTTCACGAAAAAGCCCACGGCCCCCACGGGCTGCTTGCCGGAACGACCGGTTCGGGTAAAAGTGAATTTTTGCAGACTTATATTTTGTCTTTGGCCGTTCACTTCCACCCGCATGAAGTCGCATTTTTGTTAATCGACTACAAAGGGGGCGGAATGGCGCAGCCGTTCCGGAACATCCCGCATTTGCTCGGAACGATTACTAACATTGAAGGCAGCAAGAACTTCAGCAACCGGGCGCTGGCGTCCATTAAGAGTGAGCTGAAGAAAAGGCAGCGGCTCTTTGATCAGTATAAAGTCAACCATATCAATGACTATACAAAGCTTTACAAACAGAAAAAAGCGAAAACGGCGATGCCGCACCTTTTCTTAATTTCAGACGAATTTGCCGAGCTGAAAAGCGAAGAACCGGAATTTATCCGCGAGCTTGTCAGCGCGGCAAGGATCGGCCGAAGTCTCGGGGTGCACTTAATCTTGGCGACGCAAAAACCGGGCGGCATCATCGACGACCAGATTTGGAGTAACTCCAGATTCAAGGTCGCCTTGAAGGTTCAGGATGCGAATGACAGTAAAGAAATCCTTAAAAATGGGGATGCGGCTACCATCACGGTAACGGGCCGCGGTTATTTGCAAGTCGGCAACAATGAGGTGTATGAACTGTTCCAGTCTGCATGGAGCGGCGCCCCTTACATGGAGGACGGCTACGGCACAGAGGATGAAGTGGCGATCGTCACAGACACCGGTTTAATTCCTTTGTCAGACGTTGACGCCGATCATACTGCGAAAAAAGAGGCCGTAACGGAAATTTCCGCAGTCGTCGAACAAATTGAACGGATTCAAGAGGAAATGGGAATCGAGAAGCTTCCGAGCCCTTGGCTGCCGCCTCTTGAAGAGCGCATACCTAAAACACGCTACCCGTCTGAGGAAGCGGATGCCTTTAACTTTGCTTATATCGATGAACCTGAAAAGCAAAGCCAGGAGCCGATCAGCTATCGCATGATGGATGACGGCAATATCGGCATCGTCGGATCGTCAGGCTACGGAAAATCCCTGACCGCTACGACGTTCATGATGAGCTTTGCCGAACAATATACACCGGAAGAATTGCATTACTACATTTTCGACTTTGGCAACGGAACGCTGCTTCCGCTTGCAAGGCTTCCGCATACCGCGGATTATTTCTTGATGGACCAAACGAGAAAAATCGAGAAATTCATGATCCGGATCAAGGCGGAAATCGAGCACCGGAAAAATCTTTTCCGCGCAAAAGAAATCAGCCATATCAAGATGTACAATGCGCTGAATGAGGAAAAGCTGCCGTTTATTTTCATAACGGTCGACAACTTTGACATCATTAAAGACGAAATGCATGAACTTGAAAGCGAATTTATCCAGTTTTCACGCGACGGCCAGTCGCTTGGAATTTATTTAATCCTGACCGCGACAAGGGTCAATGCGATCAGACAGTCGCTCTTGAACAACCTGAAAACGAGGGTTGTCCACTACCTGATGGATCAGTCTGAAGCATATTCGATCATCGGAAGGCCGGAATTCAGCCTTGAACCGATCCCTGGACGCGTCATTATCAATAAAGAAAACCAATACTTCGCACAAATGTTTATGCCTGTGGAAGCGGACAATGATATCGAGCTGTTTGAACGGATCAAATCCGACATTCAGGCGATCGCAGAACGGTCGGAAGGCATGAGAAAGCCGGCGCCTGTGCCGATGCTGCCGCTGGAGCTTTCCGTTACGCAGTTTGTGAGAGATTATCCGCTTCAGCCTGAAAGAGGCCTTATTCCAATGGGACTCGATGAAGAATCTGTCGAACCGGTATACTTTAACCTTGAGAAAAATAAGCACTGCCTCATCATGGGTCAGACGCAGCGCGGAAAAACAAACGTCATCAAGATCATGCTCGAGCACCTGCTTGACCATGACACGAAAAAAATTGCCGTGTTTGATTCGATAGACAGAGGGCTTTCTCAATATGCGACAGAGGATCAAATCAGCTATCTTGAAACAAAAGACGACATTATGCTCTGGCTGGCTGAGACGGAAGAAATTTGCCGGACAAGAGAAGCGATGTATTTGGAAGCCGTTAAACAAGGCGAAATCGCCAACCTTGATTTTTCACCGATGGTCTTTATCGTCGACGGACTTTCACGGTTCCAGCAGACAATCGACGCATCTATTCAGGATAAAATGGCGATGTTTATGAAGTCATACGCCCATTTAGGCTTCCACTTTATACCTGCCGGAAATCACAGCGAGTTCACAAAAGGCTATGATTCGCTGACAAGCGAAGTCAAGCAGGTCAGACACGCCATGCTATTGATGAAAAAATCCGAGCAGAATTTGATTCAGCTCCCATATGAACGCCAGGAGCCGGAAATTCTCCCGGGCTTTGGCTATATCGTTGAAAACGGCAAAGAGAGGAAAATTCAAATTCCTTTATGTGCCGTAGAAAGGAAGAAAACGAAATGACGGAACAACAAAAAAGCACGCTGAAAATTATCAGCGCCTTCGTCACGATCATCTTGCTGCCCGTCTTGTTCTTTCATTTCATCGGTGAGAACCCGACGAAAAAGGTATCGAACGCGACAAGGGAAATCGCTGTCGTCAATGAAGATACCGGCATTTTGAAAGATGACGGAACCGTTGATGAAGATGCGCTGCTGGGGAACGAAATCTCGGCTTCCCTGGTTGACCGTCCGGACTATAAATGGACGGTCGTCAACCGGAGCGCAGCAGAAAGCGGACTTTCGGAGAAGCAATACGATGCGATTGTCTACATTCCGTCGGACTTTTCGCAAAACATTTTAAGCTACAACCATGAGCGTCCACAAAAAGCGGAGCTGGAATTTAAAATTCAGGACCAGCTTGACGCCGTCAACAAGGAAAAAGTCCAGCGCGAACTTCAAGACGCGCAAAAAACGGTGAGCAAAAAAATGTCTTCCCTGTATTGGCGCTTTGTCAAACAGGGAGTCAAAAAGGTCAGAAAAGAGTTTGACAGCATCGTAAACAAAGAATCAGAGTTCCAAAACGCGATGTACAATTTTTACAAGCCGAGCTCCAACAATTTAGCGGGCGAAGTAGAAAGACAAAAAGAGATGATCGACAGACTGAAAGAATCGATCAATGAAACAGAAGGCACATCAAAAGAGCGCAACGCAGGCGTAGAAGAATCCAAAAAACAATTGGACAGCTTCGTCGACAACGTCAATCAGTACAAACAATATCAAGAAAAGCAGTCGGAACTGCTTCAATCGGCCCAGGCGGACAGTGAAAAACAAATTCAAGACGGCCTGACATCTATCAAAGACAAGCAAGCCAGCGCCCAAAGCCGCTTCAGCGAACAAATGAACGGCATGGCAACTTCGCTCAATGGTTTACAAAACCAGTTTAGCTTGACTTCTACCTCTCTTGAAAACCTGCAAAAAACGCGGGAGGATCAGATTTCAATCCAACTGAATGGGATTAATTCGATCCAAAATAAGTTGATAGATAATTATCAGGCTGAAACAAGAAAAGCTAATTTGAATAAAATTGAGCCTGAGTTGATTGACCAACGTTCAGAGCTGTCGAAAGGCTCTGAAGATGATTCGCAGAATGGAACCGATCCTGGTTCGGATGATGAGGATAAAGGTGATGAAGACAAGGATGATGAAGAACAGCCGAACAGTTTAGAAATCAATCTTCAAGAACAGCAGGATGAATTGAAAAGCATTGCGGCTGAGCTCAAAGAATTATCCGACGGGCTAAAAGATTCTTCCGATAATGATAGTGGAGATACGGGAGGTACGGAACCATCTCCTGAAGAACCGGGTCCCGACCAAAGCGGAGACCCTGCTACTGAAGATCCGGCTTCAGATCAGAGTGAAGGCACTACTAGTGAAAACACGAGTTCTGATCAGAATCAAGAATCGTCCGCCGTAACCGAGGAAAACGGACAACAAGACGCATCAAATCCTGAAGATCCGACAAATGATCAAGCAACAGGTGAAGATGGAGATACCCAGAACCCTGGGAATGAACAGCCTTCGCCTTCAGAAGGATCAGATGGCGAGGTTGCCAAATTAAAAGAGCAGCTAAATGAAGCTGCTGCCCGGCTTAAAAAGGTGGAAGAAGACCTTCGTACAAAACAAGACACTCATAATGAAGAGCTGAAAAAAAAGCTTGAAAACCTGAGTGGAGAAATTACAAACCTAAATGAAAACATTGAGGATTTAAAGAAAGAAATAAAAGATCTGAACGATGATATTGATGCTATCTATAAAAAAATTCAAAATATAGAAGAGAGAGTATCAAAATATCTTCCAGAAGATAGCACCTTAAAAAAAGCTTTTGAATCTAACATTCGTACGAGAGATGTCGATCAACTGCTCAATTACTATAAGTTACTATCAAATTATGAAACAACGTTTTTCGGTTCAGTCAATTATTCAACTAAGGAAAGCGTCATTTCCGGGACACAAGACGGCCTCAATACAGTCCTTAAAGTTGGTAAAACCGAAGCGGAAAAATGGGAAAACCTTAAAAACAACATGCTGTTATCAAATGAGGACATTCAAGATTACACAGAAGGTATGTCCGATTTTGTAACAACCTACGGCGCATTCATTGATGAAAAGCAAACAGAAACGCTGAATGAACTCAGCACGATTTCAGAACGAGCAAATGCCGTATCTGAACAGCTGCGCAATCCGGAAGGCGCCGGAACGGCGGTCATGCAGGGAGACGCGACAGATGGAACGATGGTCATCAGCATGCAGGATACGCTCGGAAATGACATTTTGCAGCTGTCTAACATGCTCGGTTCCTTGTCGGAAACGCAATCAGGCGTCATCGAGTACACGGGCAATATTCAGGAAAGTGTGAACGATGTTCAGAAAAAAGCGGATACCCTGAATTCAAATTGGGGCCAAAATGTCGCGACGACAAAGCTGATCCGCGGAGACGTGTACGGCATTCTCGGCAATGCGTTCGGAGGAAACGACGGATATGTATACGATCATCTGGCAAGTCCGGTGAAAATCAGCGGGGATGTTCCAGAGTCGAAAGCGCAAAACGTACCGCCGGTCGTCATTCTCGTGATTGTGATGCTTTCCAGCTTGCTGATCGGATATTTCAGCCACCATTATCAAAATGCTCCGCTCTTAGTCAGAGGCGCGCTGTTTGGCATTTTGAATATTATTGTCGGACTGATGATCAGTCTGTTCGGTTTGAACATTTACTCACTCGCAGACGATCAGGCTGTCATGTGGTCGGTCTTTACGATCTTGCTGCTGGTCGCAAGTTCAGCCATCATCCGGACGGCGTTTATGCTGGGATCGATCGCAGGCGGAATCGCAACAGCCGCTATGGTGCTGTTCTATGTAGCGCCGCTGCTTGACTTGGCGATGCCGAACTTCAGCTTTAACAATCCGGTATCAACCGTATATATGTCGATTCAGTACGGAACTGGAAGCCAGTTTGCACTCGGAATCGGTGCATTAATTTTAATCACGATCATCGCGATTGCTGTTCCTTTTATTATCGATTTTGCAAAATCAAGAACAGAAGAAAGCGAGACTGACCATGATGCTTAATGCGAAATGGGGAAAGAAGGGGATCATGGCAGTCATGCTCTCCTTCTTTCTTTTCACTCCGTTCGTGAAGGCGGAGGAAACCGATAAAGTCGATGTAAAGCCAAACGAGTATGAAAAGCAGGATATTAAAATCGAGACGGACTATCTTCAGGAAGAAGAGACGGAATACAAGGAAGAAATATCAATTCCAGAAGAACTGAAGGAATTCTCATTTACAGATTCGAAAAAAGAAGATGCCATCGAAAAGCTGAAAAGCCTGTCCGGAAGCTTCACGAATGAAAGCAATTCCGTGGCGTCAAAGCTGAAGCAGCTTGACCTGTCATTCTCGGCAAATCCGTCCTTATCGGGACGGGAAGATGACGCTGCGGAAAGCCGGCAATCCATCTTCCTGCCCATTTTATACGGTCTGCTGATCCTCTTATGCATCGCAGGTCTGTTCTTTTTGATTCCGAAAGTCAGCGGGCAGCAGAAAAAATAGGAGCGCTCAACAATGAAAAATCCGAGGTTCTATAAGGTGCTATCTGCATGGTTAGCTTTTGCATTGGCGTCGATTTGGTTATTAATGCTTGTGGCAGTACACGGGCTGCTCATATTAGAATCCATTTTCTATTACATTGTGGTCATCTGCACATTAGGCATCATTTTACTGATATACCCATCGATGAGGGAGGGACACGATCAGGCAATGGCGGACTTTGTCCACTACGGTTATGGCTTGCTAGGCTCGGGTGTGGCACTCGCCATCATGATCTTTGCTTTGATTCGCATTTTAAAAGGGAAATGCGGTTCATGGACGCAAGGTCTGCTTGTTTTTGGGGCAGCTCTCCAGCTGATTGTGTTCGAATGGTTCAGTTTACTGACGGCGGTTTTTTACGTGCTCGCCGCGTTTCTTCCGGAACAGAAAACCGCTGCACTTGAGAAGCAGGCTGATGAATCAGTACAATAATGGATAAGGAGGGACGCCGTGTGCATTTATCCATTGTTACCGGAGCGTCAAAAGGGCTTGGCGCCGCGATTGCCGAAGGGCTTTTGCAAAAAGGCCATATTGTTCACGCTGTCTCAAGGACCAAGTCTGAAGTCAGTCATGAGAGGCTGATCCGGCATGAGGCTGATCTGACACAGCTCGCCGAAACAGAAAAGTGGTTTCGGCAATTGACAGAATCTGTCCAAGCCCGCGATTTTACTTCGATCACCTTGATCAACAATGCGGGTATGGTGACGCCGATCAAGCGCGCCGGTGAAGCTGAACCGGAAGAGCTGAGGCTGCATTATGACTTAAATTTGTTAGCTCCGGTGATTCTCAGCCAGCTGTTTACCAAATGGCTCAAGCCATACAAAGGCAAAAAATCGATTGTCAATATATCATCAGGTGCGGCCAAAAACCCTTATAAAGGATGGAGCGCCTACTGCAGTTCAAAAGCGGGGCTCGATATGTTCACGAAAACATTCGGCTTTGAACAGGAAGATCAATCTGATCCGGTGAAAATGATTTCTTTCTCACCGGGGATCATGGATACCGGCATGCAAGAGGTAATACGTTCATCATCGAAAAAAGACTTTCATGAAATTGAACGATTCAAAACCTATCAAACAGAAGGAAAGCTGAGAAGCACGCCTTACGTCGCTGGCGTTCTGCTCGATCTGCTTGAGACCGACTTTGAAAACGGCAGAGTGTATGACATTAAAGAGTTTTTGTGAAAAATAAAAAACAAGCACATCAAATCGATTGTGCTTGTTTTTATTATGGCGCCGGCTCATATAGCGGAATTTTAAATATGATGTGTCAGATCAATTGAGATTTACATGAAAATATGTTAGGATTCTAAAAATATATAAAGGAGGGGTTTACATGAGAAACGTAACATTAGTGGATGTATTCACCCATCCAATCGCACAAAAATATTTAACACGCTCCGGTGTAGCTCATGCCGTAGCCTGCGCTTACCACGCATACCGCCTGGCGGTGCGAGCGGGAGTAGACCCTGATATCGCGACAAAAGCGGCTTTGCTGCACGATATCGGTCATTATGAATGGTATACCGACGGGGAATGGGATTATGAAAAATACAAGCAAAACGACATTCACGCGATAAAGGGTGCCGAGCGCGCTCACAAGCTGCTGATCCGCCTCGGCGAAGATCGGAAAGCGGCAAAAGAGATTGCTTTGGCGATTTTGCTTCATACGGATTCCTATTTGCCAGAAGGGGACCTCGATAAAAACAAGCTGCAGGAAATCGTCAAAAAAGCGGATGAGCTGGATGAAGAGCCGGGCGGAAACCACCATTACCGCAAAATCGATCATAAGCTGGCGCTTGAAAAGATCAGAAAACTTGACCGCATGGTCGATGAATCTTTATCTCCCATGAAAAGAACGGTTTAATCGGACAAAGGGCTGTTTTCAAACTTCTCCCCTTTGTCATTTACATAAATAGAGCGGATGATCGTCCTGTTAAACGGCGAGTTGTCTGCCGTTTTTCCTGAAAGGTCGATCGTCACCGAATACAAGCCCGCTTTTTTGAATGACAGGCTGTTTTGCAGTGCATTGATGGAAGCTGGTTTCAGCGACTTTTTCTCGGCCTGTTTTCCGTTTTCATAGCGGATAGAACGAACGGACGCCTTAACATTCGCAAGATTTGCCGATTCTCTGGTGACTGCGTTTTTAATTTGCTGGTTCAGAGGAGAATCGAACGTCACAATGAACAAAAACGCCTCTTTTTGTTTGACAGATGATGCGATCTTCCATGTACCTGCTGCCGGATTTTTAATGGCAGCGGAATGGACGAATCCCCCTTCAAAAACATCCGCCGTCTTTGCTTTTGAAAAATCTTTGAGCGGTTTGCCGTGCGGATCTGTCAATTTGATATTTCCCGAGGAATGATTGCTCAGCCAGTGAACGGTTATTTCCTTGACGCCTTTTTCAACGGCGAATTCCTCTTCTCTCAATCCATGATTTTCCCCTCCTCTGATGAAAGGGTACGATAGGTTTTCCTTGATGGCCGCTGTTTCATTTGCATATGCCTGAACCGTCAATAAAGGCATAAATACAGGAAATGTGAGGTTTCCTTTAATAATCGAGAAGTGATCCCACTTCCCTGTATTCAGGTTTGTGGCGTAAGGGAGTCTCGCATTTTTTTCGGTGACGGCACCGTCATTTTCGCCAAACATGTTTAAATAGACGCCTCCAAAAAATAAAACGCTGCCGAACCCGCCGATTTTATTGCCTGCCAAGGTGAAATATTTGGTTTTCGATCGATTGGGATGATTGTCGGTCTGATCGCGGAACGATTTCATAAACCCTGTTTGGAGAGAGTAAACGGCGGCATTTTTCTGGCCTAAAATATCGGCGAGCCATCCTGCCCAGCTGCTGTAGGCAAGGTCTGCCAGCTGCGAACCGTGATGGGGGGTTCCGAGCGTAATCAAGCGCTCGACATAATGGTATGCGTTGTGATGAATCAGCGCCGACTGACTGTCAATTCCGCCTTTGCTGTAGGAAACGAGAATGACCTTGCGGCCGAAATGCTGGTAGATTTCGCGCAGTTTCGCGGCCAGCATCGCTCCGTTATCCTGCATGTCTTTATCGGGGTGAAGATCGATAAAAGCCGCATCATATCCGTTTTTCCACGCCTGCTCCGCCATGTCATTTTCGTCAAACCAAGCGCTTGAAGAGCCGTTTAATCCATGGACAAATACAATCGGCGGTTTTGCGGGATCAGGATGTTCAACAGGGTCTCCCGCGAACCAGTGACCCGGATCGCCTCCTCCTCCTTTAAATCCTCCCGCTTTCGATACATGCGGATACACGACCAGCAAAACAAGCATGAGCAGTACCAGTTTTTTCATCGTTGTTCACCTCATGGTTTTGTTGTAAGCGTTTTCATCTTATTTTCTGAAGGTGAACTTTATACCGATATACTGAAAAAAATTTAGAAAATATTCATAAAAGATAGGAATATACACTGAAAGGCCGGATATCCGGCCTTCAATGTTCATGCTTTTCCATGTTTTAAATGTTTGCGGAAGAACGATTTGACGATGTCAAGGGTATGAGCCTGGGTAAAACCGTTATGTCCGGCCCCGTTTATTTTATACATAAGGGCTTCATGGCCTTCTTTTATTAAGGCTTCAAACAATTGGATGCTTTGTTCATAAGGGACGACATCGTCCTGATCCCCGTGCATGATCAGAATGGGGGGCGCGTCCCTGTGAACATAGCTTATCGGACTCGCTTGTTTCGCCTGTTCTCTGTTTTCTTGAACAGGTCCGCCGATCAGCTTGGATTCCGGTGAATTGGGTGAATCATGGTCGAAGATGGACGGATACTTGCTCATGGACAGAAGATCAACCGGGCCGAACCAGTCCGCAACCGCATCGACTTTGCTCGATACATGACGGTGTTCGTCCTGGCCTTCTAATTCTTCAATTCCTTCGGTCAATCCAAGCAAAAGAGCCAAATGGCCGCCTGAAGAATCCCCCCAGACTCCCACTCTATCAGGATCGATGTTATAGCGGTCGGCATTTGCTTTTAAAAAGCGGACAGCTGTTTTCACATCATGAAGCTGAGCCGGAAACACCGCCTCTCCGCTGCCTCTGTATTGAACGCTTGCCACGACATAGCCTTGCTCGACAAATGGAACCAGCTGGGGGATAAAGGCGGATGTATCCTGTTTTGTCCACCCCCATCCGCACCCTTGCAGATAAATAATCAGCGGGTATGTTTCTTGATTGCCTTCACGGTTAAATAACGCATCCATTGGATTGCGGCGCACCAGCAAATGTAATGTCAAAGAAGTGTCTTTCACTTTTGTGTACTCAATATTCGGTATGAGCTGAATGTAAGAGTTGGTGTTTTGCTCCCAGTTGATTTCTTTTATATGATTCGTCATGTTAAGTCCTCCCTTAATGTGTTGGAAATCCGAATTCGCCTGTGTTGATCACATGGTACCCACCGTTGTAATGAACAATATTACAACGAGGCGAAAAAATATAATGCAAGACGCCTGTTGTAAGCGTGGATGTTACAACAAGGTGGAAAAAATCATGCCTCATTGAGAAGCATTCTTTTTTTGGATAATCAGATCAGTCAATTCTTTTATAGAAATTTCTTTGAGTATAGTCTCCATGGCTGTTTGCGCTTTTAATAAAATAAGCTCAAGAACCTGGTGGATATTCGCGCCAACCCAGCAATCAGGATTGGGATTTTCGTGAGTGTGAAACAGTTCGCCTTCACCGACAACTTCGACGGCTTTATAGACATCATACAAAGAAATGGCGCCGGCATCCCGTAATAAGTGCGCGCCGCCTGTGCCGCGCTTTACTTCAATCAAGCCCGCTTTTTTCAGCAATCTGCTGATTTGGCGGATGATGACCGGATTGGTATTGACGCTGTCTGCGATTTGCTCTGATGTCAAATGGTCGCTTCGGACTTGCATCAAGGATAACATATGTACGGCTATCGTAAATCTGCTGCTGATCTTCATCAAATCACCCTTCCGTTGTAATTATTGTATTTACAACGGGTGAAGCTGTCAATCTTTTTTGCTCAAAAAGGTGTTGAAATGAAACCCTGTCAAAGCTTTTTCGTATGAATGGAAGGAAAACAGTTGACAGACGTTAGTGGGAATAGTAGTTTTTAGATTAATGAAAAAAGCCGGGAGGAAACAAAGCTTGTTTAAATCAAAAACCCATTTTTGGACGCTGCAAATTTTATTGGTTCTTCTTATTATTTATGTGTCGACAAAAGTGTCTTTTCTTTTCGAACCGATCATTGTATTTGCATCGACTTTATTTACTCCGATTTTAATTGCGGGAATCTTGTATTTTATATTCAATCCGATCGTTCGGTTTCTTGAGAAAAAGCTGCCGAGAACGCTGTCCATTCTGCTGATCTATTTGGCGTTTGTGGCATTGATCGTGTTTGTGCTGTCAGCTGTCGGTCCTGTGTTTACAAAGCAGGTGACCGATCTGTTTAACAGCATCCCGTCCTATGTGAAACAGATCCAGATTTTCATTAAGCAAATGTCGAATTCGCAGTGGTTCACTTGGATGATGAATCAGGACTTCGTATCGGTTGCCAAAATCGAAAGCTCAATCGGCGAATATCTGACGAGCCTGCCTGAGAATATTACAGGGAGCCTGTCTTCTGTATTCGGTGTTGTGACCAACATTGCGATCACGGCTGTTACCGTGCCGTTCATCCTGTTTTATATGCTGAAGGACGGCAACCGTTTCCCGAATTTGGCTGTCAAGATTCTGCCTGACAAGTACAAAAATGAAGGACTGAAAATTTTTAAGGATTTGTATGAGACGCTGGCGGCTTACATTCAAGGACAGTTGATCGTTTGTATGTTTGTCGGAACGGCGTGCTTCATCGGTTTTTGGATCGCCGGTGTGAAATACGCGCTGATTCTCGGCGTGATTATTGCCGTGACGAATATTATTCCATATGTCGGACCGTTTCTTGGAGCGACACCGGCTGTCATTATCGCTTTTCTCGACTCGCCGACGAAAGCATTCATCGCGCTGATCATCGTCGTTGCCGTTCAGCAGACAGACGGAAATCTGCTGTCGCCGCTGATTATCGGCCGCCGTCTGAATACGCATCCGCTGACGATCATCCTTTTATTAATCGGCGCCGGAAGCTTCGGAGGCATTCTCGGCATGATCCTGGCCGTTCCGGCTTATGCCCTGCTCAAGGCTTTTACATTGAATATCGTCCGCCTTGTCCGTTTAAGGCAGAGGTATAAAAAAGAAACGGCGGAAAATCCTGAAGTCTGAACGTTTTGCCCATTTTCACATATGATGCTAATAAATTGAATGGCGGAGGTGTGAAGATGCCGGCGATCGTCGGACCGATTTTTATCAGGCAAGTCGTTGATGACAGCGCAGCCTTCTTTGGAGATGTGTTTGCCATTTCCCCGAAGTGCACGGATGTTTCCGGAGGAGGAGCGGGTACATTTTTAACAGGGGACTACGGTTTGATTCAAAACAATAGCAATAAAACATCCTTCACAGATGCGGATGTGATCGACGGTTTCAAGTCATTGAACCTGTGACAGCCTCTTTTAAAGAGGCTGTTTCTTTTTTATAGTATAATGGGAAAAAAGATAGATAAGGCAGGTGACAAAGATGAAAATAAGGAAGGCAAACATCTTGAACAAAGATCAGATGATCACAGACGTTTACCTCCATGAAAATAAAAAGGAATTTCATACGCTTGTGGCTGTGCCGCAACTGGAGTGGAGTAAGCTGATTTCTTATGAGGAAGAAAAAGCAGAGCTCGCCGAAAAGCTTGACCGGTCATTGTCGAAAGTGGCTGAAGCGGATGCGGCCGAGGAGCTGTCCAAAAAGATTGTACAATGGGTGACCGAAATGTAGCCCGGGCTCATGCCCGCTGTTTTCATGGGCATACTGATAAAAAAACGCAGCTTAAAACAAGCTGCCAGCAAGATAAACTGGAGGGTCTAAGACGTGAGCGACCAATCAATGGATCAATATTTACAGCAGGGAATGTATGGACCACGCGAAACGAAGCCGGATGAACGCAGACTGTTTTTAGGCTCGCTGAGGGAACGGGTTATCATCGCATTGACGAAAGGACAAGTGCTGCGTCCGCAGGCATACCGCGAAGTCATCGATGCGCTTGGCTCAAAAGCGGATGCGACATTATTGCTGAACGGTGAAATCGACTACTCTCATTTATCTCCTTACATCAAGGAGTCCAATAAACAAGGTGTTTCTTTTTCCATCGTGTCCGACCAGCAATCGGATACTCCCCTTGGACTTGTCCTCGCAGCGCGCGAGGCTGTAGAGAAAGAATCGATTTATGTTCAGGACGACATCTTTGAGCAGTCGGTTTTAAACAAGAGATGAGGCACGGGTTTTCGCACGCGTCTTCCACAGGGCGTGCGAAAACCCGCGGTTTTTGTTTTTTTCTGAAAAAGAAAAAACCCGCTGCTGGCGCGGCTTTGCAGCCATATCCGCTTGATTCGCCATTCACTTGTCCGTTTAGATAAGTTATAATGTTACCTATCATACAAAAGGCAGGGAGGGCGGCAATGAAAAAAGCTCTTATATGTATAGATTATACAAATGACTTTGTCGCAGCTGACGGAAAGCTGACGTGCGGAGAACCAGGCCGGAAAATCGAAGACGCCGTGACGCGTCTCGCGGAAACGTTTATTCAAAACGGCGATTACGTCGTATTTGCAGTCGATTCACACGAGGCCGGCGATTCGCATCATCCGGAAACCCGTTTGTTTCCTCCACATAATATAAAAGGTACATCAGGACAGGATTTATACGGAAAGCTTGAAGCGCTTTATCGAAAACACGAACATGATCAGAATGTCTATTACATGGAAAAAACAAGGTACTCTGCTTTTGCCGGGACAAACCTCGAGCTGAAGCTTCGTGAAAGGGATATTAAAGAACTGCACCTCGTTGGCGTATGCACAGATATATGCGTGCTCCATACCGCAGTAGACGCTTATAATAAAGGGTTTAATCTTGTCATTCATCAAAACGCAGTGGCTAGCTTTAACCCGGACGGGCACGACTGGGCTCTTTCTCATTTTGCAAACACCCTGGGAGCCTCAGTGTCAGATTGAGGAAGGAGAAATGAAGGTTGGAACACCGTTTTACAGACGACAGTCTAGCACTACACACAGACCTATATCAAATTAATATGGCGGAAACGTATTGGCGCGACGGCATTGATCAAAAGAAAGCCGTTTTTGAACTGTTTTTCAGAAAGCTCCCTTTTGACAGCGGTTTTGCCGTTTTTGCCGGTCTTGAAAAAGCGATTGAGTTTTTGCGGGATTTCAGATTTACTGAAAGCGATTTAGTTTATTTAAAAGAAGAGCTGGGCTTCAAAGATGACTTTCTCAGCTTTTTAAAAGATATGAGATTCACCGGTTCGCTTTATTCCATGCAGGAAGGCGAAATCGTGTTTGGAAACGAACCGATCATGAGGATCGAAGCGCCTTTGGCCGAAGCGCAGCTGATTGAAACGGCTCTGCTCAACATTGTGAATTACCAAACATTGATCGCGACAAAAGCCGCGAGAATCAAAAGTGTGATCGGAGATGAGACGGCGCTCGAATTTGGAACAAGGCGCGCGCATGAAATGGACGCGGCGATGTGGGGAGCAAGGGCCGCGATTATCGGCGGGTTCGATGCGACAAGCAATGTCCGCGCCGGCAAACGTTTTGACATTCCGGTATCGGGCACGCACGCCCATGCGCTTGTTCAAGCCTACCGCGACGAATACACGGCATTTAAAAAATATGCGGAAACCCATAAAAAATGTGTCTTTTTGGTCGATACATATGATACGGTGCGTTCCGGCATTCCAAATGCAATCAAAGTGGCGAAGGAATTCGGTGATCAAATTGAATTTTCGGGAATCCGCCTGGACAGCGGAGACCTCGCCTATTTGTCCAAGAAAGCGAGAGCCATGCTGGATGAAGCCGGATTTACAGATACAAAAGTCGTCGCCTCAAGCGATCTTGATGAGTATACGATTATGAACCTGAAAGCCCAGGGCGCAAAAATCGACGTCTGGGGCGTCGGCACAAAGCTGATTACCGCTTATGATCAGCCGGCTCTCGGCGCGGTTTACAAACTCGTTTCCATCGAAGAAGACGGAAAAATGGCAGACACGATTAAAATTTCTTCGAATCCGGAAAAAGTGACGACTCCAGGCTTGAAAAAGGTGTACAGAATCATCAATCAGCTGAACCATCATTCAGAAGGCGATTATATCGCTTTGGACTATGAAAAGGTCAATGAACAGGAGCGGCTGAAGATGTTTCACCCCGTTCATACGTTTATCAGCAAGTTTGTGACGAATTTTGATGCGAAAGACCTTCACCAGCCGATCTTTGAAAAAGGCGAGCTTGTTTATGAGAATCCGAGCATTCAGGATATTAAGCGGTATGTTCAAGAAAATCTCAGTTTGCTTTGGGAAGAGTATAAGCGGATCAGCAAGCCCGAAGAATATCCTGTCGATTTAAGCGAAGCTTGCTGGAACAACAAGATGCAGCAAATTCACGAAGCAAAAATCAAGGCGAAAAAAGGTCTGGATCAAGGTTGACTCTGTAAACGATAGTTTTTAATATAACTGGGGATTGAAACAGATAATTTCTTCGGGGATTATCTGTTTTTCAATATTAAGTTCAATATTTGGGCGGATTTTTTAAGCGGACGGGATTTGCTCATTTAATTGATATACTTAAAAGCGAAGGCACCTCAGTCGCTAGGGGGAAAAAGAATGAGGGTATTCGTTGCCAGACAGCCAATATTCAACAGAAAAGAACAAGTTGTCGCATACGAGCTTTTATACAGAGAGAGCGAGAAAAACTTTTTTTCCGGTATTGACGGTGATCAAGCGACAACAGAATTGATGATTAACAGCTTTTTAAACATTGGAATCGATAAATTGACAGAAGGCAAAAGGTATTACGTGAATTTTACCGAAGGTCTTTTGGCATCAGGGCTGCCGACTTATTTTGATCCGGACCAGCTCGTTGTAGAAATCCTTGAAGATGTGCCGATCACCCCTGAGCTTATCGAAAGGTGCAGGCATTTGAAAAGCCTCGGCTACACGATTGCCCTTGATGATTTTTGTTTAAAGCATCGCGTGGAGAGGGACTTGCTCCATCAGCTTTTGGCATCCATTGATATTTTGAAGATCGATTTTTTCAAAACGACGCGGCAGGAAAGACAGAGCATCCTTCGATCATGCCGGAACCACCGTCTGACGTTCCTCGCTGAAAAAGTGGAGACGCGAAAGGATTATGAGCAGGCTGTAAAAGACGGATTTCAACTGTTTCAAGGCTATTTCTTCAGCGAGCCCGCTGTGATTGACGGTCAGGACATTACATATCATTTCCATGCTTACTATGAGCTGCTGCATGAATTAAGCGAAGATCAGCCTGATATTGAAAACGTCACAAATATTATAGAACGCGATTTGTCGCTTTCCTACCAGCTGCTGAAGCTGTTGAACTCTCCGGCCAACCGGCCGATTCAAAAGATTAAAAGCATCCGCCAGGCTATCGTGCTTCTCGGATTTAAAGAAATCAAAAGGTGGATCTTCATCCTCTCATTTAAGGATTTAACGAAAAAACAAAACTCCAGCAAGAACGAAGTCGTCAAGATTTCGCTGATCCGCGCGAAGCTTTGCGAATTGCTGGCGAAAAAAACGAATCGCCCTCAGCCGGCTTCTTATATGCTGACAGGCATGTTTTCATTTATCGATACACTGCTTCACAAAGAACTGGCGGAAGTCATCAGCGAACTGCCGCTGACGGACGAAGTAGGACAAGCACTGCTCGGCAAAGAAAACGATTATCGAAAAATCTTACGGCTTGCAAAATCGATCGAGCGAAACGAATGGGAAGACAGCACGCCAGAAACAGAAGGCTTAACAAAAGATGAAGCGTATCAATGCTATCTTGAAGCCGTTGATTGGTGTCAAAAACTTTTATAAAAAAATTCCGGCTCCTTTTTAGGGACCGGAATTTTTTTTGCGCTAAGACCAACGCAGGAGGAGGAATATTCTGCTGCGGGGGCTGATAAGCATGATGCGGATGCCGTCGGGATCGAAAGAGGCATCAAGCTGGCTGCGGACGCCAGTTTGTCTGAGCAGGGCAAGGACGGTATTTTTTTGGTTGCTTTGGGCAGCCGTCATGATTTGGTGAGCCAAAGCACGCGATGCTGAAAGCCTGCTTAAAATTCTTTGTCCGTCAGCCATCAAGCCCTCCGCTTCTTTTGCCGAACGCGAAAAGGCGCTGGCTTCAACTTCCGGATAGACCTGCCGGCAGCGGATATGTTGGTATGGATGCATCCAAAAGCAATGAGAAGGAAGCAATATGAACACCTCGTTTCAATTTTTACGGGTCAAATTGCGGTTTTTGCGGTGTAAGGCGAAGGGTCGGTTTTTTTTAAGGGCCGAAATGCGTGTCGGTCTATTGCGTGTTTTTCGGTGGTGCATACCCGATCTGCGTTCCTTGAACAATCAAGTTTTTCTATTCCCCGCTAGTTATTACTTTAGACTCAATGTCGCAAAACGAACAAAAAATAACTGAACTTGCGGTGCTAAAGGGGTTTATTAGTGATCTTTATTTGATCCCTTTAAAAACAAACTAAAATTTTATGTTTCATTAGGAATTGAGAACTAATCGCAAGTCGTGTAGAATGGGTGTTATGGTCTATTTAAAGTTTGCGGTGTAACGCATGAATTTATATGCAACTTTTCGGTGAAAAAGAGACCAATTCCCTTTAAACTTGTATTAACAGATCAAATACCTATGACTCGTTCACTATACACAAATTGATTGATCTTCCAAAAGGAGTGTGGAATCGGTGGAAAAGCAACAAATTGAAGAATTAAAACAACTGCTTTGGCGGCTAGAGAATGAAATCAGAGAAACAAAGGACTCCTTGCGCAAGATTAACAAAAGCATTGATCAATACGATAAGTACACATATCTAAAAACCTCGTAAAAAGACTTGTTTCAGACAAGTCTTTTTTTTTTGCAAACAAATCCAAAAAAAGGATATATTATTATATAATTGTTAAATAAAAAAATTGCTCTGTCAATCGGGAATTTGATTTAGTAAAATATTAAGAAAGGAGGGAGCACCATCTCTAAGCTTTTTTGTCTAGATCACAGTAAAATCAAGCAAAGAATGAATCATTTTATAGACGTTGAGATTCCCAACGCGGACTTAAATCGGACGCTGCACGCTTTTCTAGATGCAAAGGACCAGTTGCATTTCAGCGAGCTTGCTTTTTATCATTACCAAAGTTTCGGCGGCACGGACACTGATGCGGCGGAAACGCTTGGAGCGGGCATAGAACTTTTGATTCTTGCGTTTGATATATTCGATGATTTAGAGGATGAAGACAGCCCCGATGAACCTTGGATGAAAATAAACCGTTCAGTCGCAATGAATGCGGCGACTGCGCTTTATACATTAGGTATTAAAGTGGTTAGCTCCGTTTCGAATGATCCTGCATTCTTACATAAACTGATTGACTATATATTGCAATCATCCCAGGGACAGCATGAGGATCTAAGAGGCAAACCCGTCACTGAAGAAGAGTGTCTCGATATGATCAAGCGTAAATCAGGTTCACTGGTGGCTCTTTCATGTGTTTTGGGAACCATGCTTGCAACCGGGAAATTTAATCCAACTGTTGAATCTTATGCACTTCAATTGGGCATAGCTTTACAGATCGAAAATGATTATAGAGGTCTTTTCTATAATTCAAAAAGCGATATTGTGAAAAATAAGCGAACACTTGCTTACTTATTCTTGAAAAGAAAATTTAACCAATCCTCAATTGATTTATTAAAAGTATTTGAAAATGAGGATAAAATTGCCGATATAGAAATAAAATGTTATAAAGAAAAATTGAAGGAAGCGGGCATTCCCCAATATATGTATGTCATGATTCAGCTTGCTATTCAAAAATTTAAAAGAGGAATAGCTGAGTTAGAGTTGGAACAAGAGGAAAAGAAATGGCTTGCTTCTTTCCTTTTGAACAAGTTTGATAAGGAGGATTAAAGTAAAACGTGCAGGATATTGTAAATTTTTTAGTTCAGCATCCAGAAGTTTTAGAACAGGTTATAAAAGGAAATGCCAGTTTGATTGGGCTGGATAAAGATCAATTAATAAGTATAACGGAAGGTTTTAAAGAATGGGAATCTATTGGAAGAAGAGTTCCTGTCTGGGGATAAATAAAAAAATAGGGCGTTTCAAATGAAATTTTCGTTGAAGTTAGTGTCAGTAACTCTTGTAGCGATTACCTGTATATATACTTTCTTTGTTATATATCTATGTTATAACAACATGTTTGTAGGTGCATACTTAGCCTACAATTCGAAAAACCAGCTAGTCGTGGATTATGTTGAGGAAGATTCTTTAGCTGATTATACGGGTTTAAAAGCTGGAGATATCATTCTTGAGGTTAATAATGAAAAGCCGTCTAAGAAGGGACCAAAGAATAAAATTCTAGCAGATGTCCGTTCACTTTCTATTGAGAGAAATGGAAAAATCATTACGACTGATACAAGGGACACTATTATTAGTTATGATGTTTTATTTACTGTATTAATTCCGATTGTATTTTATTTATTATGCATGTTTTGTGTGTTTTTGATTTTAAAGTCTAACAAGACGAATAAACAAATGTCTTCATTTTTGTTAATTTTATTTTTAATAGTTATTTCACTAGCTTATGTAAGTGTCGGTGGTGTTTCAAGAGGTGATAAATTTAGCCGATATCTGAATTTGTTAACCTTCCTATCAATACCTGCTAGCTATTATCACTTTATACTTCAATATTTCAAAGAAATTGGCAAAAAATTCTTTAGCGATAAAATGTTGTTGCTCTATGCTTTACCTTTCTTGAATATCGTTTTAGAAATTTTTTATGACCTTACTGATTTTCTTGAGGAAGGTAGGCCATATGTCAATTTGTTTTCGTTCTTTATAGGAATTGTTTTAGTTTTCGGAGTTATTATTTACGGTTTAATTAAATATAAGCATTCAGAGGAAATTTATTTCTTGAAAATGCTTATGTTAGGAAATTTCCTTGGTGTTCTTCCTTTTGTAGTATTCTTTGTTCTTCCAATTTTAATTATTGGGGATTATATTTATTCTGCCGCAGTAGTAGCTCCATGTTTATTGATCATTCCGTTTTCTTTAGTTTATCAATTCATATCTAATAAAACTTATGATGTGGAGTTTTTGGTTGGAAGATTAAAATACTATGGCCTATTGGCGATTATTCCAACAATTATGTTGATATCTGCTTTCAAGCTAATGAAATATCAAACTGGGGACTACTATGATCTAAGATTCACAATCTATATCTACCTGGTCATGCTCGGTGTTTTTTACCTGAAAGAAATCCTTGATTACCGCTTTCGTCTGAAACGTTTTTCAGAAAAGTATAACTACCAAGACAGTATATTTAAGTTTACACAAACGATTCGAACACACTCATCTTTAAATCAGGTTTTGTTGGAATTGAAACAAACAATTCTCGATGTTTTGATTGTCAGCCAAGCCCATGTTCTGAAAGTTAAAAGCGACGGGACAATATCTTTGCTCGAGGGAGATACCGAAGAATATCCGTGGATCCCGTACGAACAAGAAGTAACCAAGGTCATCACCGACATCGGCAAAATCGTCGAAGTCGACCGAGGATTTTTGATTAAGATCGGTGAACGGGGCGGGACTTCTTATGTCATGCTGTGTTTGTCGGTTTTAAATACGCCTAGGCTGACGCGCGATGAGATTTCGTGGCTTGAGACGCTGGCGTTTTATACGAGTGTTTCCCTGGAAAACGTCTTGAAAATCGGCGAGCTGATGGAGCATCTGGAACATGTGAAAAAAGAAGGGCCGAATCCGGCGTGGCTGAATAAATTGATGTTTGCGATTGAAGAGAAGCAGAGATCTGATTTGGCCCGTGATCTTCATGATTCTGTGCTGCAGGACATGATTTCCTTGAAGCATCAAAGCGAGATGTTTCTGGCTGATTTTGAAAAAGATAAAGTCTGTACGAATCAAATCAGGCAAAGGCTCATCAATATGAATGAGCAAATGTCCACCGTCATCCAGACGACAAGGGAAACGTGTCAGGAGCTGAGGCCGCAGCTGTTGTACGATCTCGGACTGGTCAAAGCCCTTTCGAAACTGGCGGCACAGCATCAGGAGTCCTCATCGATCGATAAGATCCGCCTCAATACGGAAAGGTTCTCAAAGGTGCTCGACCTGGACACGCAGCTGAATTTGTACAGAATTGTGCAGGAGCTTTTAAGCAATGCGGTTAAACACTCGAAAGCTAATGAGGTTTTGATTATGCTTGTCTGCATAAAAGAAAAAGTTGTTCTTCATTATGAAGATGACGGCATCGGTTTTGATCCGGACAAGCTTTATCAAAACAGCGCAAGCATGGGGCTGTCGGGTATTCGCGAGCGAGTCCGCGCGCTGAACGGCAGTCTGGATATACAGACAGCAGAAGGGAAAGGCTTCAGGGTCGCCATTGAAATGGAATTGTAATGTTTAGTTAACATTTTTGCTTGGCATCCGCCAAGTTTTTTCTATAAAATGGTGATAGGGCAAGGTTACGCAAAAGGGAGGAAATTATGAGAAGATTACTTGTGATCGATGATCATCCGGCTGTCATGGAGGGGACGAAGGCAATTCTTGAAACGAACCAGGACTTTGTTGTCGATTGCCTCAGCCCTGAAGCCAGCGAACAATTTCTCAAGAAGCATGATTTTTCTGCGTATGACCTGATCTTAATGGATTTAAATTTGGGTGAAATCAACGGCATGGACCTATCTAAGAAAATCCTTGAGACGTGTTCATCATGCAAAATTATCGTTTACACAGGCTATGAAGTCGAAGATTATTTTGAAGAGGCGATTCGTTCCGGCATGCACGGCGCCATCAGCAAAACGGAATCGAAGGAAAAGATTATAGAGTACATATATCAGGTACTGGATAATAAAATTGTCGTCGATTATGATTATTTCAAGCAGCTGATTACACAGCAAAAATCGAAGTCAAACAGCCAGCAGACCCAGCACGATCTTTTGACTGAAAGGGAATGCCTGATCTTAAAAGAAGTCGAAAAAGGCTATACAAATCAGGAAATCGCTGATGCGCTTCATTTAAGCAAGCGGTCGATCGAATACAGTCTGACTTCCGTATTCAGCAAACTGAATGTAGGATCACGGACAGAGGCTGTTTTAATCGCGAAATCTGAAGGCGTACTTTGATGAAGGGACGATTGTGATGGAAACGAAACATACACTTCTTGAAGCGTTGGGAATCGAGTTGAAGGAATGCAGCAAAGAGCGGTGTGTTGCGGTCATGCCTGTCGACGAAAGAACGCGTCAGCCATTCGGTTATCTGCATGGAGGTGCGTCCGTTGCGCTTGCTGAAACGGTGGCAAGCATCGGGGCATATCAGCATATCGATCCAAAAGAGCAGGCATGCTTCGGGCTTGAGATCAACGCCAACCATATTAAATCGGTGAAAGACGGAACGGTTAAAGCGGTCGCAACGCCTCTGCATGTAGGCAAATCAACAATGGTGTTTCAAATTGAAATACGCGATGAGCAAGACAGCCTGATTTGCACGTCCAGGTGCACGATGGCGGTCATCAGCCGCCCTTCATCGTAAACCAAAAAAACTCGCCTTTTAGGGCGAGTTTTCTTTTTATAAATAGGAATCTTCCTTCTTTTTAATCAGAAAATTTCTGTTGCCTTCATAATCGTCCTGTACGCTTTTCTTTTCCATTTTTACGCCGGTGTTATAGGCGGCCCTTGCGATCAGGTGGGCGCCTACAGGAGACGTCAGAAATACAAAGACGATACCGAGCAGCACTTTGGCCGTAATGAAGCCGTGCAGAAACCAGAAGTAAAAGAATACGCCGAGCAGCACGCTGATGATCCCCAATGTCGCTCCTTTAGAAGCGGCGTGGATTCTTGAGTATACGTCAGGCAGACGCAGCGTTCCAAAGGAAGCGGCTAACGATATCAGTGCGCCAAGAAGGACCAAGACGGCGATAAGCAATTTAGCGGCTTCGATCATTTTCGATAATCTCTCCTTTCTCAAGGAATTTAGAAAATGCGACGGTGCCGATAAAGGCCAGAATACCGATCAAGAGGATGACCTCCAAATATGCTGTCGTATTTAACAAGATGGACACGAGAGCCGTAATTCCGATCAGGTTGATGCCGATCGCATCAAGCGCCACCACTCTGTCCGGGATGCTCGGCCCTTTAATGACCCTCAGGACATACAGAAAAGTGGAGACCGCCAAAATGCCGAGTGACAATTGCAAAATAAATTCAAACATCAGCGGCTTACCTCCTTAATGGCCTCTTCAAATGAAATGCGGATATCACTGATGGCTTTCTCAGCATCATCGATATCGACCGCATGAATATAAAGAATCGAACGGTCATCAGAGATATCGACAACCAATGTGCCCGGTGTCAGCGTAATCAGGTTCGCCAATGTCGTGATTTCCCAGTCCGCTTTAAGGTCTGTCTTGAAGGCGAAGATGCCGGGCTTATTTTTTAACCTTGGGGATAAGATCGTCTTTAATACGCTGACGTTTGCGAGAACGAGCTCTTTAATAAAAATAAACAGCAGTTTAATGATCGCCCAAATGTTAATCAAGTAAAAGCGGCGGCGGAAAAAACGCCTCATCAGAAAGAGCGAGAATAATCCGATCACATAACCGACGACAAGCCCGGCAGCAGTGTAGTCATTGTTCAGAAACATCCAGCACAACGCAAGAATAAAGTTCAACAATATTTGTAATGCCATGCGATCTACTCCTTCAAAACGGCTTCAATATATTTTTCGGGGTTGACGAGCGTATCAGCCGCCTGATGGAAATACGGCGCGATAAGCTCGGTTCCGAGTCCGATGGCAAGCGACAGAAAGAGCAGTACCGCTGCCGGATACATATAGCCTTTTAGCGGTCTTTTGGCCGGAGCATCTTCCTGTTCATCCCCCCAGAAGCCGTTGATAAATATTTTCATGACGGAATACAAGACGAGCAGACTGGATAAAAGCATCAGCAGCGTAATCACGAATTCACCGCTTAGAAAGCCGCCCTCTGCAATTTTCAGTTTGCCGATGAATCCGCTGAAAGGAGGGACCCCTGCCAATGAAACAGCTGAAATCATAAACATCCAGCCGAGCACCGGATGGTTTTTGATCAGGCCGCTCATTTTTTTCAGGTTGTTTGTCCCTGTCAGAGCAAACAGCGCTCCGCCAAGCATAAACAGCGCTCCTTTAATGATCATGTCATGAATCAGATAGTAGACAGATCCTTCGATCGAAGCCGGCGTATTGGCGGCGATACCGAATAAGATCACACCGACCGCAGTCACAATATTGTAGATAATGATTTTTTGAACATCCCAGTAGGCGATCGAGCCGATGACACCGAAGATGATCGTAAGGGCCGCAAGCCAGACCATTAATTGATGAGTAAAAGCCGCGTCTTGGGTGAAAATTAAAGTAAACACCCTTGTGATCGCGTACAGGCCGACTTTGGTCAGAAGTGCGCCAAACAGTGCGGACACAGCGGCAGGCGGCGCATAATAAGAACCAGGCATCCAGAAATACAGCGGGAAGATGCCGCCTTTTAAACCGAAGACGATCAAAAATAAAACAGCGATGACCGTGATCAGCCCGGTTTGGCCCGATTCACTGATCCGAACGCTCAAATCCGCCATGTTTAATGTGCCCGTCACCGCATATAAATAAGCGACTCCGATGACAAAGAGGGCGGAAGAGATAATGTTAAAGACGATGTACTTCAGAGATTCCCGCAGCTGGATCTTCGTGCCGCCAATGACGATCAGCACATACGAAGCCATCAGGAGAACCTCAAAAAATACGAACAGGTTAAACAAGTCCCCGGTCAAGAAAGCGCCGCTAACTCCGGCAAGCAGGAACTGGACCGCGGGATAATAAAAGAAACGCTCGCGTTTTTCGCCGATGGAGCGAAACGAATAAAGAACTGTCAGAAATCCGATAATGGCTGTCGTTAACGCCAGAAGGCTGGCGAATTGATCAGCGACAAGGCTGATCCCGAACGGCGGCTTCCACCCGCCGAGATACAAGGTCTGGATTCCGTCCGTATAGACGGTCTGCACAAGAACAGCGGCCGCCGCGATCGCCGCAATGGAAGATATGGCGCTGAATGCACGCATCAGCACGATCGACTTGTTCATAAAGATGAGCAGAACTGCGGCCATTAAAGGAATCAGTATTGGCAGAATTACAAGATTATTCATGTTGATCATTTCCCCTCATTTGATCCATATCATCCATTTTCAGCTCTTGGTAGGCGCGGAAAGCCATGACCAGGAGAAACGAGGTGACCCCGAAAGCAATGACGATCGCCGTTAAAATCAACGCCTGAGGGAGAGGGTCGACATAGGTTGACGACTCTTCATTTAAAATGGGAGGCGCTCCTTTTTTTAACCCTCCCATTGTCAGCAAAAGCAGGTGGACGCCATGGCTAAGAACGGCAGTTCCGATAATCACCCTCAGAAGGCTTTTTGAAAGCAAGAGATATGTCGCCGCCATAAACAAAATTCCTACAATAAAAGACATTAAAATCTCCATTATTCTCTCTCCCCAATCGTCTGAATAATGGTCATGGTCACGCCGACCACTACGAGATAAACCCCGATATCAAACAATACCGCGGTGGCAAGCTCCGTTTTCCCCAAGAGCGGAAGGTTAAAGTAATCAAACGCGTGGGAAAGAAACTGAGCGCCGAATAAAAATGAACCGATTCCGGTGGAAACGGAAATGAATAAGCCGACGGCCGCCACATAGATAAAGTTGACGGGCAAAATGTTCTGCACCGTTTTTAAATCATAGGCAAGCAGCAGAAGGACGAGCGAAGACGCCGTCATCAATCCGCCGATAAAACCGCCGCCCGGGTTATTATGGCCGGCAAAAAACAGATGGAAAGAAAAGAGCAGAATGATAAAGGATGCAATCTTTGTAACGGTTTGCAGGATCACATCATTCGTCTGAACCTTTTTCAATGCTCTTCCCCTCCTTTCCCCATTCTGAGCCTGATCATGCCGTATATTCCTAAAGCGGCTATGACAAGTACGGTAATTTCAAACAATGTATCAAATCCCCTGAAGTCGACCAATATCACGTTGACGATATTGTGGCCGCCTGCGAGTTTATAGCTGTTTTCAATAAAATACGATGCAATGCTTTCAAGGGAGCGCTGGCTGTTTGCAGAAAGTGCGAGCAGCGTCACAACAGTTCCGACTCCGACCGAGACAAGCGCATTTGTGACCCTGAACTTAGCCGACTTCGGCTTGAATCTGAGCTTCGGCAAATGATAGAAGCAAAGCAGGAACAATGCGACTGAAATCGTTTCGATAATCAGCTGCGTCAGCGCGAGATCCGGCGCTCTGAAAATGACGAAGAACAGCGCAAGCGTGTAGCCGATGACGCCGAGCCCGATAATCGCCGTCAGTCTTGATCTTGCGAAAACGGTGGTAAATGTTGCGGCAATCATGACGGCTGACAGAACAAGCTCATAGATGCCGATTGAAGCATTGCCTTTCACATCGTATGAAAAGCCTCCGGTAACAACGAGCGATCCGCCGATGATCACGATAAAGAAGACAAAAACATAGACGAGATAATCGCGAAGAAACCCGGTCATATACGTTCTTGTAATCTTGTTGGAGCCTTTTTCAAGCCCAGACAACGAGCTGTCGTACAGTTTGTTGAGCGTCAGTTTTTCCGGGAAGAGGCCGTAGACCTTCCGCCATTTTGACAAGGTCAAATAGGCGAGAACGCCAAGAGCAACGACGCCGATTGTCATGTAGAGTTCAGGTGAAAAGCCGTGCCACATGTAAATATGAACCTTGAATTTTTCGTCTCCGTCCAAAAGGGTCGGCATAATCGACGATGCAGCCGGTTCAATGATGCTGTATGACAGAATGTTCGGGAAAAAGAAAAAAATCACCACGAGAGAGACGAGGACAATCGGCGAAATCAGCATGCCGAGTGGAGCCTCATGCGCTTGTTTTTCAAGTTTTTCAGGCTGATATTTCCCCCCGAACGTTTTAAACAGCAGAACCATGCAGTAAATGAACGTAAACACGCTTCCGATCCAAGCCAGAACAGGAAGCACAAAACTCCATGTGTCGGCGTTATACAAATTAAAATCCGTAATCCTGAGCATGCTGGTGAAAAACATTTCCTTGCTCAAAAAGCCGTTGAACGGCGGCAGACCAGCCATTGAAAACGCGCCGATCAGCGTAATCGTAAACGTAATCGGCATGATCGTCATCAGACCGCCAAGCTTGCGGATATCCCTCGTTCCCGTTTCATGATCGATGATTCCGACTGCCATGAACAGGCTGCCTTTAAATGTCGCGTGGTTGATCAAGTGAAAAACGGCGGCGATTACTGCAACCATATAGTATTCAAAATTTTGATAGTGCAAAGCTGCGGCACCGACGCCGAGCATCGACATGATCATTCCGAGCTGGCTGACCGTAGAAAAGGCAAGTATCGCTTTCAGATCAGTCTGCTTGACGGCGTTGAACGAACCCCAGAAAAGCGTGACAATCCCCGTGAGGGACACGATCCAAAACCATTCCCCGGAAAAAGCGAACACAGGGGTGAATCTTGCAACGATATAAATTCCCGCTTTTACCATCGTGGCGGAGTGCAGGTAAGCACTTACAGGCGTTGGTGCTTCCATCGCGTCTGGAAGCCAGATGTAAAAAGGGAACTGCGCAGATTTAGTGAAGGCTCCGATTAACACCAGCACGAGAGCCGGAATGAAAAAGCCGTGGCCCGAAATTAAATCAACTTGGTTGATCATTTCTCTGATCGAGAATGAACCCGTAATCGTGTAAAGAAGAATGAAGCCTCCAAGCATGGAAAGACCGCCGAAAATGGTGATAAGCATCGATTTTGTCGCGCCGTATCTTGATTTTTCCCGCTTGTACCAATAGCCGATGAGCAAAAAAGACGATATGCTGGTCAATTCCCAAAATAAATAAAGTACAATGACGTTATCAACGAGAACAACGCCGAGCATTGCCCCCATGAACATGAGCAGATAAACGTAAAACGGTCCGAGCTGCTCTCTTTCTTTAGATAGATAATAGATGCTGTAAAGGACAACCAAAGACCCTATCCCTGTAATCAGAAGGGCGAATAGCAATCCGAGTCCGTCAACGTATGCGGTAAAGTTAATGCCAAAGGACGGAATCCATTCCAGTACAGCCTTTAATGTTCCGCCATCCGCCGTCATTTTGATCATGCGGAAAAAATAAATAAATAATAGAACAGGAAGAATCAGGACAAACCAGCCTGTATGAATCTTTCTGACGTTTTTCGCCAATAGCGGAATCAAAAAGGCGAGTGCAAAAGGCGATAAAATTGCAATATGTAAAGCCGTCATATTAACCTCCCTTTAAGGTAGCATGTATAAATACATTCTGTTCCATACTAAAATTTTCAAACGTTATGTACTTTTTTAGAACTGGTGACCTAGACAAATTATAACTCAAATTTTAATCGGCTGCATGATCTCATGATAACCGCGGTTTATGCGGTCTTATGAACCTGAAAACAATTTTAACAAAAAATGCGGCATTTGTATAATGGAAAGTTTTTTTGAACAAGATGAATTTGAGGTGATGAAAGATGAGAAGGAAAGCTTTTATCAGCTTAAGTTTATTTTGTTCGCTTTTTGCGGGAGCGTTTATGATCAACAGGGAAATGACGCGTGAACAGACTCCGGGGATAGGAACGGACGAAGGCCCTCAATATCGCGGGGATTACACGCCGCTTCAGACGGGAGCGGAAGATCAGTCCTTAATGGGAAAAGAAAGAGCTCCCTTTAAACCGAGAGAATATATCAGAGTTGAGAAACGCTGAAAACAAAAAAGGAATCCGATCGTATAGATCAGACTCCTTTTTGTTTTTTTATGCGGCCCTTACGAGGTCAAGAACCTTAGTAAAACGGTCGCCATAATGACGGTTGCTGCTCCGCCGAGACGCGTTGAGATTTGCGCAAACGGCATCAGCCCCATCCGGCCTGAAGCCGAAAGAATGGCCACGTCCCCCGTACCGCCGAGACCGCTGTGACAGCCGGTGACAATCGCTGATTCAACAGGGTACATGTTCATTAATTTGCCGACAAAGTAGCCTGATGTCACCATGGCAATGACGACTGAAGCGCAGACGGCGATGAAGCGCAGGGAAATAACGGACGCCACATCATCAAGCGGGATGTAAAGAATGCCGAGCCCGACCATCAGCGGCCAAGTGAAGCTTGATGACATGAATTTGTAAAGCTGGTGTGCGCCTTTTTCCATGCTTGCAGGCAGAAGCTTTGCATATTTTACGGCAGCCGCCGCGATGATCATCAGGATCGCTCCCGGAATTGCGATGAACTTGGAGACCAAACCGCCGAAAATGAAGAAGGAACATGCGATTAAAACGCCGGCACCCATTAATTTCAAATCGATTTTCGGCTCCTCTTCTTTTTGGTTGAAAATTTCATCGTCTTTTTTCGATTTGACGAGCCTGCCGTTACCATTCAGCTCAGGCCGCTTTTCGCCAAGCTTTTTCATCAGTCCGGCTGAGATGATGGCAACGACGTTTCCGATAATAGCGGCCGGAATGAGCTGTGAAACAAATACATCTGTGGATTGTCCCAAAATTTGCGAGTAAGCGAGTGACAGCGGCAGGATTCCTTCGCCGATGCCTCCGGCAATAATCGGTACAATAATAAAGAAGAAAGCTTCATAAGGGCTGTAGCCAAACAACAGACCGACGAGAATACCGGCGGCAACCGCTGCGACCGTCCCGGCCAACAACGGAACGAACATTCTCATAAAACCTTGAATCAGAACCGTGCGATGCATTCCTAAAATACTTCCCGCGACTAAACATGCGATGTAAAAATACAGAAAATTCGACGTTTTCATCAAAGTCGTAACCGCTTCCATAGATGCGGGGTTAAGCACTTTGAAAAAGACTAAAAACGAAGGAACAAACAGCGAGAGAATGGCAGGTCCGCCGATATCTTTTAAAATCGGAATGCGCTGTCCAACATCCCCGAGAATAATACCGAGAATCATAATGATCGCGAAACCGCCAAGCATGTCATTCGGCAATTCGTTATAGTAAGCTGCCAGAAAAATAATCAGCGCAAGCGCAATGTATAGCGGAAACGGAATCACGCCGATTTTCCAATTGATCAACTTCTGGAAAAAATTTTTATTTTCTTTATGACCGTGATTTGTAATCGGTTTCAAATCTTTTGCTGCTTCCATCAAAAACACCCCCATGTTTGTATGTGTTCAATTGTAGAAGAAAAGTGTCAATTCTGTGCGTTTTTTAAATTAAAATAATCGATTGATAATTAAATTAAAGCGAAAAAGAGCGGGAAAAGAGGAGGAATCTGCTTGATTTTGATCAATTTATAGGTCTTTTGATTTATTGGGGGGCGTATCCAGGTAAAAAAGGGAATTCCCTGTCCGGGGAGAAAGCTTTTTTAAAGCAGCAATTTAAAAAACCCCCGAAACTGTTTTCGGGGGTTTTGCATTATGATTTTCTTTTGACAAGAGATCCTAACGCCTCTCCCATTTTCACTTGAAGAGAGGGGTGAAGGCGCTCATCAGGAATAAAGGTATCCTTTTCAAACAGCAGGATAACGGTCGAGCCGAAAGAGAAATATGCGATTTCGTCGCCTTGACGCCATTCTTTTGACTCCTCGAGCATCACGATCGAGTTAATATACATCGCCCCGACCTTCACAAGCAGGGCGGACCCATATTGATGCTTAAATTCGGAAATCATCCGGTAGTTTTTTGTCAGCGGCGATTTTCCGTAGGTCAAACCGATTTGATTCACGGGGTAAGACGTGCTTCCCAGCGAATATTGCGTTTCAAGTGTACCGTCAGCCGGGCTGTGAATTCTGTGGTAGTCCCTCGGGCTTAAATAGATGATGATATAGGTTCCGCCGATATAGCGGTTCACGATCTCGGATCGCCCGATCATTTCTTCTACGGAATAGAGCTTTTGTTTGACGGTAAATTGCTTGTCGCGCGTGATGGCGCCCATTTCTTCGATGACTCCGTCCACAGGGCTGACCAGGCTGTTTGGTTCAGCGGGAAGGGGGCGTGCACCGCTCTTTAATTTTCTGATGAACAGCTCGTGCAGGCTGTTAAAAGAGCGGACATCTTCCAGCATCTCTTCTGTATTGATATGAAAGGTTTTGATATAGGAGGGGATGAGAGGTTTGCTGAGCTTTGACTGAGCAAACTTTTTCAGCATCCGGGACACGCCCTTTTTATTCGTCAACTCGATCAAAAACCGGTAAAGCCGCTTTTTCAAGCTGTTCACTCCTTTACTGATCACACGGGATGCAAGCGGTATTTAAATCACGCCGATTGTGTATCCGATCGTAATAAAAACGAGACACCAAATAAAAGCCCCTGATCCGGCATAAATCAGGAACCTTTTCATGTCCATCTCGTTCATGCCGGACAGATAGCATGTCACATGGCGGATTCCGGGAACAAAGTAGCCGAAAAGAATCGTCCACGGGCCGTATTTTTCAAACCAGCGGTGCACGGTGTCCAGTCTTTTCGGCGTCAGACCGATCCATTTCCCGAACTTATCGAGCAGCGGTTTACCGATTTTCTTCCCTAGAAAGTAACTGATGAGCATCCCTGATACCGCACCTGAAAAGCTGATCAAAAGAGACAGCTCATAGTTTAATAGATGAATAGAAGACAGATACCCGACAAATGTCATCATGACTTCATCGGGTATCGGCAGGCCTACAATTCCGAGAACAAGCATCCCGAATATCGCAAAATACCCGTATTGGGAAATCAATTCTTTTGCCAACTCCATGAAAAACTAGCTCACTTTCTTCAATAGTTTTTTCCCCTTCAGGCTGATGACTTTGATTTTGCTGACCATGAGAAAGGACAGGAACAGCATAATCAAAATGTACGGCTTTTTGCCAAGGATCTCTGATAAAAGGTTTAAGCAAACCAGAATTGTTCCGGCTGCGGTGATCGGAAGGCCTGTAAAATAATCCTGGTTCTCTGATTGAATATTAAATCGCGCCAGCCGAAGCGCTCCGCAAACAGGGAATAACAATGTCGAAGGAAGGCCTAAGATCGGTGCATCATAAAAAACGATTGAATAGGTGATGATGGCCGGGGCGACTCCGAAAGTGATAATATCAGACAAAGAATCCAATTCTTTTCCAAACGGGCTGACGGCATTTAATCTGCGCGCGGCCATGCCGTCAAGGCTGTCCAAGATAGCGCCGATCAGAACAAATATAATGGCTAAGAATAAATACCCTCTGAATGCAAGCAATATTGAAGAGATGCCCGAAACAAAGTTTCCAATCGTAATTAAAGAAGGTATGACTGATTTATTCAATGTTTTCGCATCCTTTAAATAAAAACGTTTTATATAGAAATTAAACAATATTAAATTGTATACGATTTGCTTCCTGTCTGCAATAAAATTCCTGAAATGATTGATAACCAGACTTTTTCATCATACCATAAAAGTGGTAAAGACACTGGCGGCGTCAAAAAAATTTATATTTTGTTAAGGTAACAAAAAAATGAATAAGAGAGCAGACGCTCTCTTATTCTATCGTTCGGTTGGCGTTTTCCTTTAATATAAGCCGATAAATCAGGCCAGCGCGGGAATCGTCAAACGCAAGGCGAAATCAGCATCAGACGCTTGGTATTTCTTTGAAGAAGGAAGCGTGGACCCGATGCTGTTGATAGCTTTGAGCGAAGCCGAAGAACAGAGCGGATTCGTTCGGGTCGAACCCTAAGCGCAGCGAGCGCGATAAATCCTTGTCCGGTAACGGCGGCATGCGAGAAGTCAAGCGTGACCGTCACAAAAAAACGCCCGCTGTCTTTAGGAAGCAGCGGGCGGGGAGGGGACATGTTATAGATATTGGTTAATCACGTTCAAGTCATTTGTATTTAATTTATATTGGAAAACCGGTCTGCCGATCGTGCCGTAGGCCATTTCTACGTTGAGAACTTCGATTTCCTCCAGAAACTTCAAGTATTTGCGAATTGAAACTTGAGAGATTTCCGTGTGATTGGCCAAATCTTCTGTTGTGAACGTCAAGCTGTCAAACGATCTGATGCTTGACCAAATGAGATTCAGCGTGCTTTTGGTCAGCCCTTTTGGCAAATGCATCTTTTCGGGCGCGCGTTTTTTTTTGAAAAAGTTCGAAATCCAGCTCTTTTTGGCTGATATTCCGGTTGCTTGCATAAAGCTGCTGCTTCCGTTTGTAATCGGTTAGGGCGCTTTGAAACCGCTCAAATTCGAACGGCTTGATTAAGTAATCGACAGCCCCGTACCGCAGCGTTTTTTGAACAACATCCATTTCACTGGCCGCTGAGATGACGATCACGTCGACAGCTTGATTCTGGCGTCTGATCTCAGTGAGCAGCTCGACGCCGTTCCTGCCCGGCATATAAATATCGAGCAGGATCAGATCGATGTGCTCTTCCCGGAGGAAGGTGAGAGCCTCTTGAAAAGAAGCGGCAATTCCCTTCAGCTGAAATCCCTCTACCTGGCTGAGGTAACGTTTATTCAGCTCTCTTACCATCGGGTCATCTTCAACAATTAATACATCAATCATGGTCATCCTCCTTTGGTTCATACGGAATGCGGAGACTGAATGTCGTTCCTTCATTCTTTTCGCTTGTCACGATGATATGTCCATTTAAATTTTCAAGGCTTTGTTCGACGAAATAAAGCCCGAACCCCCGGTTGGAGCCCTTTGTTGAAAAGCCTTGATCAAACATTTTCTGCTGTTCCTCCTTGGATATGCCGACTCCCGTATCCGTGACTTCAATATCAAGCTGTCCGTCATGGTGGCGGAATGAAATCGAGATATTTTTCTTATCAGTTGCGGAAACGGCATCCAGGGCATTGTTGAGAAGGTTCCCGATAACGGTGATTAAATCGTGTATCACCGCTGTGTTGGCTGTATCCGGAATCCTCGTGCTGCAATGAACCTCCAGCGAGGCCCCCTGTTCCCGGATATAGCTCTGCTTGCCGAGCAAAAAGCCGGCGAGCACCGAGTTTTTAATATGGTTGATAATTTCGCTCGCTTCAGACTGCTGATAGATCGCAATGTCTTTTATATAGTTTCCAAGCTCGTCGTAGTTCTTTAATTGAACGAGACCGAGAATCACGTGGAGCTTGTTCATAAACTCGTGCGACTGCGCCCTGAGCGCGTTTGCGTACATTTTAACACCGGACAGCTGCTCAGCTAAGTGCTTCACTTCGGTTTTGTCGCGGAATGTGGCAATCGCTCCGACGATGTTTCCCTTTTTTAAGTGGATCGGAACTTCATTAAAGACAAGTTCTAGCCCGTTGATTCTAACGTCGCGGTCCAGAACGGGCTTCTGAGTATCGATCACTTGTTTCAGGCGGTTGTTTGGCAAGATGTCGGTGACATCCCGGTCGATCGGATTCTCTTCGATCCCCATTTTATGAAACAGGCGCTTCGCTTCCGCGTTGGCGAGCTTGATTTTTCCTGTTCGGTCAACGGCGAGTATCCCTTCTTTTGTCGATTCAAGCATCGCGCTTCGTTCATTCAAAAGCGTTGCAATTTCATACGGTTCCATACCGAACATAATCGTTTTTACTTTCCTCGCCACGATGACAGCTCCGATGATTCCGGCGAAGATGCTGAGGACGATAACCGTATATAAAGGGCGGAGATTTTGCTGGGTGATCTGCTCAATCTCGTTAAGGGTGATTCCGACCGCTACCGCTCCGACCTGGCTGCCCGTTTTATTATAGATGGGAACAAAAGCCCTCAGTGATTCACCGAGCGTGCCTTTTGCCGTACTAATGTGGCGGCGGCCCTTCAGCACTTCTTTTTCGTCCCCGCCGGCAAATTTCTTTCCGATTTTATTCGGATCCGGGTGGGTTTTACGGATGCTGTTCATATCCATGACAACGACGAATTCAGTCTCGGTGATTTTTTGAACGCGGGCGGTGTATGTTCGGAGCTCATCGTATTCGCCGCTTTCCAGCGATTGCGCCGTAATCGGAGCTTCGGCGACCATCTCCGCCGTCTGCAGGGCAATCTGCTGCTCCTGCTCCCGAATGTTCCTTGCGGTCTCGGACCCGACCATAAAAAACGCGATCAATAAAGAAATCAAAACGACGACGCAGACAAATATCGTTAATCGTGTCTGCAGTTTTAATGTTTTTTTCAACGGCGATTCCTCGCGATCTATTGATTAGTCAACACATAATACTTTACAAGTAAATGGCGAATTTGTGAAGAATCCTGCCCCTTTCTGCCGCGAACAGCAGAAATTAAAAATATGGAAAATATTCTTGTCAACAGGTCCTAAGTCGTACATAATGAATGAGGAACATATCAGAAAGGGACTTTTTTTATGAAAAATACGTATGTAACAGGCTTTTTTCCTTTTATCGCAATTCTTCTTTTCAGTTCATCTCTTGCGATTTCTTCCGTTATCTATGCCATGGGGATACTGTCTTCTCTCGGCATTTACAAAGGAATGCTCGAATTTTTCTCTGAGAGCGGCATCCGGATGGCTTTGTTTGCTGTGTTTACGCTGATTTTTTTCATGGTATTTTCCGCTTTGAAGCTGATTGCCAATACAGTGACAGAGCTTGCCCTCTTATTTTTCGCCAAAGATCCTGAAGGAGCGAACCTGAGGAAAATCAGGGTCGGTTCTGCCGTGTATCTGGGAGCAAGCCTTTTATCCTTTATTTTTGTCCAATATGCCGCTGGAATTGCAGCGCTTTTTTTACTCGCAACACTCGTATATTTAATTTTTATCGTTTATGCGATCCACAGCACGCTTTCATTTATGTCATTAATCGGCTTTATTATGTTTGAGCTGCTGTTTTGGTTTACGTTTTTAATCGGCACGGTGTATATCGTCATCAAGCTATATAACAGCGTCATGGCGAGTCTGCCCGTTTGAGCCATGCAAAAAACCGGAGCGCGGACGTTTGTCCGGCGGCTCCGGTTTTTTTATGACAAAAATCGTTTTCTGATCTCAGGACCGGGAATGGTGCACTCGCTTTTTTGCCCAAACCATTTGTAACGGTTTTTCGCAATCACGCTGTAGATGGCGTCCCGTAGCGGTCTGGGAATGATCAAGAGGGCGGAAGCGGCCCGCCAAAGACCAGGAAGGCTTTTCACCACATGCAAGGCCGCGGTTGATTTCTGATATACCCGTCCGTTTTCGATCAAAATAAAGCTGTCAAAATGATCGGAGGGGAGCTGATATTGCTTGAGCAGCTTCCCCCCGGCATCAGATTGCAGGGAAGCGAATGAAAATAAGCCTTCTGGATCATGCTTGATGATGAATTGAACGGCTCCGTCGCAAAAGTTGCACACGCCGTCAAACAGAACGATTCGCTCAGGCATATCAGCCACTTTCAGCCACCCCTTTTTTGATTTAAGATGCGTATGCAAGCGTTCCTCTCCAGATTAAAAGTTGAGGTCCCGCGTGATGCAGATACTCGACATTGCCTTTTGCCTCTTTTCCGACCCATACACTCATTGTGTACGTATCCGTCAATCCGACAAACCAAAGGTCTCTGTACCCGTTGGATGTTCCAGTTTTGCCTCCTACATATCCGCCGCTGAAATTCGCTTTTTTCCCGGTTCCTTCTTTGACAACCGCTGATAAGAGCTGACGCATTTGGTTGTTTGTCCGCATGCTGAATACTTGCTGCGGTTTGTCTTTCCATTTGTAAAGCGTTTTGCCTTTTAAGTCCGTCACCTTTGTGATGGCATGGCTGGATGTATAGCTGCCGTTATTGCCGAAAGTCGTATAGGCATCGGCCATCTCCAGCGGTGAGAAGCCCCATGTAAATCCGCCCAGTGCAGCAGGAAGACGGTAGTCATTTTGAACGATTTTATCAAATCCGAACGGTTTTAAATAGCTGAATCCTTTTTGCACGCCGACCCGGTTCAGCATTCGTACGGCCGGTGTATTATACGAATTTTTAAAGGCTGTCTTGATCGACACGGTTCCGTATGTTCTTTCGTTGAAGTTGTTCGGACAGTATTCTTTGCTGCAAAATTTGCTTGCGTCAATCATGCTGCCTGCCGTCGCACCCGTTTCTTCAATGTACGGCCCGTAGTCAAGGAGCGGTTTAATCGATGATCCCGGCTGCCTGTATGCCTGGAATGCCAGGTTGTAATCATACTTTTTATAGTTTTTCCCGCCGGACATGGCGACGATTTGATGGGTTTGGTGGTTGATCACCACCGCTCCGCCTTGTACGCCTTCATAAGGGAGGCGATTATTCACTTGCTGGACGACCCGGTTTTGCATCCCGGTATCGAGCGCCGTATAAATTTTGATCCCGCTCGTCGTGAGGGAGCTGATGCGGTTAGACAGCTCTTTTTCGATTTTTTTCTTTTCTTCTTTTGTTTTTGCCTTTTTCAGCCGTTCGTCAAACCCTTCCGAAGCAGACACCAATTTGGTGAATTCCTCGTTGACATAAGTCGTATAGTCGGGATAAGCGTCTTTCTTTTCTTTTACATGAAGCGTAATTTTTTGCTTTACGGCTTTGCTGTATTCTTTTTCAGTGATCACGCCCGCTTTTTTCAGCCCTTCAAGCAGCCGCTTTTGGCGGGTTTTTGTGTAGTCAAAATGTTTCAAAGGATCATATAATGTAGGGTTATTAGGGATCGCGCAAATAAACGCCGTTTCGGCAAGGTTGAGAGATTTCAAAGGCTTGCTGAAATAGAAATAAGACGCGGATCCAATTCCGTAGACCCCATGATTAAAATAGATCGTGTTTAAATATTTCTCAAAAATTTCTTCTTTTGAAAGCTTTTTTTCCAGCTGATAGGAATACAGGAGCTCTGTGAACTTGCGGTCGAAGGTTCGTTCATGGTTCAAATACAAGTTTCTCGAAAGCTGCTGTGTAATCGTGCTGGCTCCCTGATCAATGCCGCCTTTTTTGACATTGGCTGCGGCGGCCCGGGCCATTCCGATAAAATCAAAGCCTTTATGCTGAAAGAAATGCCGATCCTCTGAAGTGAGAAACAGCTGCTTCACATGATCAGGGATATTTTTATAGGGGACAAATACCCGGTTTTGGTGATCTGAAACAATTTCTGAAATCAGGGCGCCGTCCCTGTCATACATGTAGCTGTTTTGTACAAGGCCGATATCTTTTATATTGATCTTCTCATCGAGCACCTGATCGAGAGGCTTCATATCCTGAGCTTCCCGGCCGGAGGCCATTAAGGTAAAGACAAATATAGGAATTAACATCAACAGAAAAATCCATCCAAAAAATGAACGCAACTTTGTCACTCTCTTTTCGCTAAATTCTAGCCATATCGTACCATTCTTTTTTGATATCGAGAAGGATAATTTGATAGATTGGCAGTTTTTTATCCGATTTCAGCTTGCTTTTGCCTCTGATTTTTTTTGCTGGGACCTTTGGAATATCAGAAGGCATGCTCCGCCGAAAAAGAGGACGGCAGTTGCGTAAAAAGCGGAAGAAATTCCGAAAAAGCTGGAAAGAACGCCGCCGAGCACCGGGCCGATGACATTGCCCAAAAATCTGAAACTTACATTATAGCCAAGCACTTCCCCTTGAATAGGCCCCGGAGATTCAACTCGGATTAAGGCGGTGATGCAGGGAATCATCCCGCCAAGCGCGATTCCGAACAGAAAGCGGAAGAACACAAGCATTTCATACTGAGATGTAAGTCCTTGCGGAATAACGCAAACCGCGGCAGCCAGCGCGAGAATCATCAATATTTTTCCATGGCCGAACCGATCGCCTAAGACGCCCCATTTTCTCGCGGCGAGAAGGCTTCCAAGGCCGGTTGCAGAAAAAGCCAGCCCTGAGAAGAATGCGAGATTGTCAGTTCCGTGCAGCTCGCTGACATATAAGGCGAGCAGCGGCTGAACACTGAAGTTTCCCACTTGAATCACAGCGGTGAGGATCATCGCCGTAATCAGCGGGCGCTGGTGCAAAATCGTCTGCAGCACCTGCTTTCTCGTATACCCGGCGGAGGCATCGCGCTTCGCCTTCAAAGGACGTTCACGCACTCCGGTAAACACGAGGAAAACCGCGCTGTAAATGGCAAATGCCGTAATGAAAAACGTATATGTAAAACCGACGCGATCGGCGAGCAGACCGCCGAGCAAGGGGCCGAATAACCCTCCTGAGACCGTGCCCATCTGCAGCGTGCCGAGCACTTTGCCAGCCGTTTTTTTCGGCGTCTGAGCCGAAATCATGGCAAGGGAAGTGGGAATGAACCCGGTTACGAGCCCCATCGCCATTCTCAAAAAAAACAGTTCGTATACGGAAGAGACAAGGGACATGAGAAGAATGCAAGTGCCGATGCCGGTGCCCGTGATCAAGAGGATTTTTTTATAGCCGTGTTTATCTCCGAACCTTCCCCAAAAAGGAGAAACCAAAAAGGCCATCAAAAATGTGACGCCGAAAACGTATCCGCTCCATTTTGCCGTAAATCCGTCCGAATAGCTGCCGAGCGTTTCGATATAGAGGGAAAGAAACGGCAGAACCATTGTAGAGCTTGCGGCCACGAAAAAATTCGCGAACCACATGATCACAAGGTTTTTCTTATAAACAGAGATGCGAATCACCTTCTTAAAAAGTTTGAATTTCCTTCATTATAAATGAAATGTGGAAGCTGTATGGAATCGCTGCTCATTGGAAAAATGAAAATTGGGTATTTGAAGGAATTTTCAACATTTTCAGAAATTAAAACCTTAAATATAGAAATATAATGATATAATAAGAGAAATATGAACGTACTTTGGAAAACATTCAGAAGGCTTTAGGCTTGGACGATTTCCATCCGCTGCGCTACATCCATAAGTTTTTTATATTGAGATAGAAAGGCAGGTGTGAAAGTTGGAAGCGAGCACCTTACTGATTATTGATTTTGAATTTACAATGCCTGAGGGAAAGTATCACCCGCAAAATTTTTTCCCGGAAATCATAGAAGCAGGGATTGTAAAGGCGGTTCATGATGAGGTGGTTGAGACATTTTCAAGCTATATTAAGCCGAAGAAGTTCCCTAAATTAACGAGGCGCTGCAAAAAATTTCTCAGCATTACGCAGGAACAGGTTGACCAAGGCATCACGTTTAACGCGTTGATTGAAAAGCTGCGGGAGCTTGATCCTGACCAAAACAGCGCCATCATTACATGGGGAAACATGGATATGAAAGTGCTGAAGCAAAATTGCATGTTCAACCATGTTCCGTTTCCGTTTAAAGGAGAGATGAGGGATCTTTCCATGGAGTACAAGGAATTCTTTGGTGACAAAACATTGACGAATTTGTGGAAAGCAGCGGAAGAGTACGGCGATTCAGGAACGGGAAAACAGCATAAAGCGCTAGACGACGCGATGACAACGTATAAGCTGTTTCGGCTCGTAGAACGGGATAAGAAGTATTTGGAAAATCCGAAACCGACGACGATCGGCGAACGGGTTGATCTTTCAAAAGTTTTTCCGCACGCCACATAAATAACCCAATCTGGCGAACAGATTGGGTTATTTGTGCGGGAAATATTCATTTTCAAGCGCATGAATAAGTTCAAGCGATTTTGCCGCGTATTCGGACGAATCGTTTTGCAGATCCGTTTTTAAACGGTTTAAAGCTGAGAGGAGCGAATCCGCATAATCCGGTACAGCTTCATCGAACGGCTTCACCATACGATGCGGGATATTTGTCTGTTCACCGAAAGCGAGCGCTTTTCGTTCATGAAAAAAAGGGACGTCTGCCTTGTTGGGATGGTGAAGATCGCCTTGCTTCGGGTGGGTCAGCACGGCGAGGATTTTGACAAGGTAGTGCATCGGTTTAACATCCGTAATTTCGCCGATGTAGACGCCTGTCTTATAAAAGCCCTTTACACGATCGCCGACTTGAAATTGGTTGTTCACTGCATCTGCCTCCTAATGGTATCATAATAAATAAATGGTAAAAAAATCATTTCAGGGAGGAAGAAAAATGGCGCCGTTTCTGATTCAGTTTATGCTCTATTTTCCTGAAGACAAAAGAGAATATATCCCTTCTTTTATTACGCTGGCCGTTTTCTTTATCATCGCAATTGTTGTATTCCGGCTGATCATCAAACATTCCAAAAAAGAAGCTGAAAAAGCGGAAAAGCTGGAAAGAGAATTGAATGAAACCATCCACAAGCGCTCTTAGAAGCGCCCGTTTTTCAGCCGGAACGCTTATGAAAAAGCGGTCTTCAGACGTCTGAGCCCGTCTTTTACAACAGAGAGCGAACATCCAACATTCATTCTGACGAATCCTTCTCCGCCCGGTCCGTACTTTGGTCCCGGCTCCAGAATCAGCTTTCCTTTATGAAGGAGAAGCCGTTTGATGTCCTGATCCGTCAATCCGAGCTTGCGGCAGTCAAGCCATGCCAAGTAAGAGGCGTCTGGCTCCATCATGCGGACCTCGGGCAGCTCCTCTGCTAAAAAGCGGCGGACTTCTTCCATATTTCGTTCGATGTAAGGGATAAGCTGATCGAGCCACGGTTCGCCTTTTGAATAGGCCGCTTCGATTGCTGCAACTGCAAATGTATTTAAAGAATGCAGTCCCTGACGCTGCATAACTTTTGCAAAGGCGGTTCTCTTCGCCTTGTCGGATATGATGATGGCTGAGGCCTGCAACCCGGCCAAGTTAAACGTTTTGCTCGGTGCAATGCATGTGATCGAAATATCCGCGAATTCCGGAGATAAAGAGGCGAACGGCGTATGGTTCAGTCCGTTCAGCATCAGGTCTGAATGGATTTCGTCGGAAACAACTGTGACACCGTGTTTAAGGCAGAGTTCGCCCAGCGTTGTCAGCTCTTCTTTCGACCATGAACGTCCGGAAGGATTGTGCGGATTGCAAAGAATGAACATCTTCACATCCGGTTCCCCAAGCTTTTTTTCAAGGTCGGAAAAATCCATTTCATAGCGGCCGTCTTTTTCGATTAATGGATTGTGTAACACAACCCGTCCGTTTTTTTCAACAATATCAAAGAACGGCGTATATACAGGCGGCTGTACGACCACCCGCTCGCCGGGCTCTGTGTACGCCTGCACCGCTTGGGCTAGCGCTGTTACAATGCCCGGGCTGAAAGTGATAAACCCCGGTTCAGTATTCCATCCGTGCCGGCGGCTGAGCCAATCGGTGACAGCTTCGTTCGTGCCCGCGCTTGCAGATGTATAGCCAAAAACCCCGTGCTCCAAGCGCTGCTGAAGAGCGTCGATAACGGGCTGGGGGGCGCGGAAATCCATATCAGCCACCCACATTGGAAGCGCGTCATCTACACCGAATAATTCCTGTGTTAAGTCCCACTTCACAGACTGGGTCCCGCGTCTGTTATGTTCTGTATTAAAATCCATGATCTCACCTCATGTCTTTTTCATATGTTATACATTAACTGTGATAAGGATAGATTGCAATGTTTTAACCATGAAAGCTTTTATAAAGTAAAGGGAGTGGCATCCGATGGAATGGAGCAGCATGCTAGAGTGGGCTTTTCAGCGTCATCTCAACCCTATGAGCTGGTATATTCGCCCGGTCTTTCTCGTGGCGCTTGCGTATTTTTGCTATAGGCGGACTTGGAAAGGCGTCATCGTTACTTTTTTGCTGATGACGAGCAGCATGTTTTGGTTTCCCGTCCCCGAGCGGATCAATCCGGAGATGCAGGCTGTTTTGGATTACGAGCAGATGCTTTTGTCCAACCCGCTTTCTGCCGTGCTCACGCTCGCTTTTATGATGGGGTTTCTCGTGTTGATTGGCGCGGCATTTTGGAAGCGCTCCTTAGGGTGGGGACTTGCGGTATTGAATGTGACGCTGATCGGCAAGGTTGTGCTGTCAGTGATGCTGACGGGGGAAAACGGCTGGGCGCCCCTCGGAAATACCATGTTCGGATTGATTCTCGTCAACGGCATCGGGCTGCTGCTGATCGCCTGGCGGAGGAAGCGGAGACAAGCCGGCCGATAGCCTGGTGCTTTCCTTATCGACAAGCCGGCGCGTTATGATACAATAGCTTTTGAAACATTACAATGAAGCGGTGATCATGATGAAAGAAAGTCAGGCAGCAGCACAAATCATCCACATCATAAAGGAATGGGATCCGTTTCAAGCCGGACCCGATTTTTATGAAACGGAAGCGGCCGAGATTGTTCAGGCCGTCTACACGGAAAACGACGCAGAGCGGCTGGGCGAAGCTATCCAGTCCGTTTTTGAAGTATCATTTGATCAGACGCTGCCGCTGGCAAAATGCAAACAGCTGGCTGAACGGCTCCTTGCGATCAAAGACAGCAGTTCGTGCTGATCAAAATTTAAAAACCGCCAAACGGCGGTTTTTTTATATTCATGTCAAAATGAAATCGGCAATTTTGTCTGATACATAATCCGGATTTTCTTCGGGGACGAGGTGGCCGGTTTCCCGCAAGGAATAGAAAATGGAATTGGGCAAATCCTGATGAAGCCTTTTGCCGATCTGTACAGGGACAACGCGGTCCTCTTCGCCCCAGATTAAGAGGGAAGGCGTCTCGATTTTCTTCAAATCGTCCGGTAATAAATCGCCTTCCCGGTGTCTGATGAGACGCGCGAGCGCCCTGAAAATTTGATCGTCAAGAAACGGTTTCAGGTAGCCATTGATCATCTCCTGATCGATCAGAGATCTGTCGTAGACAACATTCATGAGATTTTTCAGGACGCCTTGTTTTGACAGCCAGCGCTTGATGTACAAATAAAAATAAGGAATATGGCTCCCGAAAATGAGCGGGCGGGGGGAACGCTTTAAATAGCCTGAGCTGCACAGCAGGACGACTTTTTTGAACAGTTCAGGCCTTTCCTTTATCGCATAAAGTGAAATCTGGCCGCCCATCGAATGTCCGACAAGCACGGCGTCTCTAATCCTCAGCCTTTCGATCAGTTCGATGACCACCCTGGCCATGTTTTGATAGGTATACACAAAGGTGCTGGATTTTTCTGATTGGCCGAAGGGAGGCAGGTCAACGGCGACTAAATTAAACTCATCCTTCAGAAGAGGAATGATTTTTCTGTAGCAAAACGAGGAAGAAAGAAAGCCGTGTATTAAAACGAGCGATTGCCTGCCCGGATTCTCGTAATGCTCATAATATATATTGACCCCTTGAATGGTTTCAATAGAAGGTTTTGTTAACAGCATGATCCAAATCACTCCGAATGTTTTTCTTTCATGTTCAAACAATCTGGCTGCATGTTGTCGCCTAAGTCCTGAGTACGTTATTTATCGTACCCGAAAAAATTTTTTTCACGCTTTGATTTCGATTTTTTTACCGCCTTACATTCGTTCAAAAACGTGCTATAATATTCAGAAGATTTCTTGACATATAAAAGGTGTGATAACGAGATGAAGCTAACAGAAAAAGAAACAGAAATATTGGAAATATTAGAGGAAAACAGCCGCCTCGAACCTGAAACCATTGCTAAAATGGCGAACATTTCACAGGAAGAAACAAAAGCGATTATCGAAAAGCTTGAAAAAGAAAAGGTCATCATCGATTATTCGGCAATGATCGACTGGCGAAAAGTCGACGGCCATGAAGGCGTTACAGCGATGATCGATGTGAAGGTAACACCGAAGCGCGGCGTCGGATTTGACGAAGTGGCCGAGCGGATTTATCGTTTTCAGGAAGTTGAATCCGTTTACTTAATGTCAGGCGTATATGATCTGTCTGTTGTCATCCGCGGCAGAACGATGTCGGATATTTCGCATTTCGTGTCCGAAAAATTATCGACGCTCGAATCGGTCGTGTCGACAACCACCCACTTTATTTTAAAGAAATACAAGCATGACGGTAAAGTTTTTGACTCCGGTGATGATGACAAAAGAATCGTGGTGTCTCCTTAAATGAGGACAACTTATATTTCGAAAGCAGCCCAGCAAATCAAACCGTCGGGCATCCGCAAATTTTTTGATCTTGCGTCCACAATGGAAGGCGTGATTTCATTGGGCGTCGGAGAGCCCGATTTTGTAACGGCGTGGAATGTCAGGGAAGCGAGCATCCTTTCCCTTGAACAGGGCTACACGTCATATACGGCAAACGCGGGTCTTCTTTCTTTGCGGAAAGAGATCAGCGCTTATCTGAATAAACGCTTTCATCTGGATTATGCTCCTGATGACGAGCTGATTGTCACAGTCGGAGCAAGCCAGGCGCTTGATATTGCGGTCAGGGCGATCCTTGATCCCGGAGAAGAAGTGCTGATTCCCGAGCCTTGTTTTGTCGCTTATGAAGCGCTTGTTTCTTTGGCGGGGGGAAAAGCGGTTCACATTCACACGAACGCAGAACGCGGATTTAAAGCGAGCGCAGCCGATTTTGAAGCCGTTCTGACTGAACGTACGAAGGCCATTATCCTTTGCACGCCGTCTAATCCGACAGGCTCTGTGTATACAAAAAAAGAACTGGAAGAGATCGCGGCTTTTGCTGAACAGCATGACCTGATTGTAATAGCGGATGAAATATACGCCGAGCTGACATACGATGAAGCGTATACAAGCTTTGCGGAAATCGCCGGAATGAAAAAGCGGACGATATTGATATCGGGTTTTTCGAAAGGGTTTGCCATGACAGGCTGGCGCCTTGGATATGTCGCAGCTCCTGCATATTTAAGGGACCCTATGCTGAAAATTCACCAGTACTCGATGATGTGCGCGCCAAGCATGGCTCAATTTGCGGCGGAGGAAGCCCTTAAAAACGGTCTCGAAGACGTCGAAAAGATGAAAAAAAGCTATCGCCGCCGAAGGAATGTGTTTGTGGATTCACTGAACGAAATCGGGCTTGACTGTCATCAGCCGGGGGGCGCTTTTTACGCGTTTCCGTCCGTTAAAAAAACGGGCATGAGTTCAGAACAGTTTGCTGAGGAGCTTCTCATCGCAGAAAAAGTCGCCGTCGTCCCGGGCAATGTTTTCGGGCCGAGCGGCGAAGGCTATATCAGATGTTCTTACGCTTCCTCGCTTGAACAGCTTCAGGAAGCGCTCGTCAGAATGAAACGCTTTGTCCAGAAGACCGGTGCAGTTCAATAAAAAAATGCGCACCTAAAAGGTCCGCATCAACATAAGGGGGGGGGAATACTAGAAAGCCTTAGTTGTTCTTTAGTATTCCCCTTTCAGCTCGGTTTTAAACATACAATGCTTAAAAAAGTTTTTTTGCTTAATAAAGACTTGTATGATATAATTTTTTATTGCGTATAAAAAGAGTTAAATTCATATGATTTAGGAGTTGTTAGTTATGACAGCAAAATTTGAAGTAGGCAGTGTTTACACTGGAAAAGTGACTGGATTACAGGCGTACGGAGCGTTTGTTGCATTAGATGAAGAAACACAGGGACTCGTGCATATTTCTGAAGTAACACACGGTTTCGTTAAAGATATTAATGAGCACTTGGCGATCGGTGATGAGGTGCAAGTGAAGGTTCTTTCTGTAGATGAGGAAAAAGGCAAAATCAGCCTTTCTATCCGCGCTACACAGGCAGCTCCTGAACGAAAAGAAAGCAAGCCTAGAAGACAAAAGGCTGTTCAAGCCGAAGATACAGCTGCTCCACAAGGATTCAACACGTTAAAAGACAAACTTGAAGAGTGGATCGAGCAGTCCAACAGAAAAGATCTTATTAAGAAATAATTGAAAAACTCCGGCAAAAGCCGGAGTTTCAGCGTGTCGCCAAACCCTAGCATTCGTTGTCAGGCCTGCGCGTCGGTGCTCACGAATTCCAACATTCGCTCCGCTCCGATGCTCGCCCTTCCTAGACTGCAAGGGTTTTCAATCACGCTGAAAGGATGACAAAATCCCAAAACGCCTTTTTGTTTTGGGATTTTGTCAACAATCTGAGAACTCCGGCAAAAGCCGGAGTTTTTTTATCGCATTTCCGGCTGCTTGGCGTCTTCGCCAGCAGTCTCTTCAGCCGGTCTAAATAAAAGTCCGAGGTTGATCAGACCTGCGATTCCGACAAGCGCGTAAACGGTCCGGGCTAAAGCGGATCCTTGACCGCCAAAAATGGCTGCAACCAAGTCAAATTGAAAAAATCCTATCAGTCCCCAATTGATTGCTCCAATGATTGTTAATACCAATGCAATACGTTGAAGTGCATTCATTTGTTTTTCCTCCTTTTTGAAGTCCTATATTTCACATTTATAGATTGCGACGGATTTGGAAACATTATACGCTTGAGGAGCAGATCGCTTTACAGGGCATTCGGCGATTTCCCATAATAGTAAATAAAGGAGGAGATATAGATGGATAATTTTACATATTGGAATCCCACGAAGCTGATGTTCGGCCGGGGAGAAGTTGAAAAGCTGGCAGAAGAGGTGAAACACTACGGCCGCAATGTCCTGCTCGTATACGGCGGAGGCAGCATTAAACGAAACGGTTTATACGATCAAGTGATTTCAATCCTTGAAAAGGCAGGCGCGACCGTCCATGAATTGCCCGGTGTCGAACCGAATCCGCGTGTTGCCACTGTGAATAAAGGAGTCGCGATCTGCAAAGAGAACGATATTGACTTTCTATTGGCAGTCGGCGGCGGAAGCGTCATCGATTGTACGAAAGCGATCGCCGCCGGAGCGAAATACGACGGCGATGCATGGGATATTGTGACAAAAAAACATATTCCTGCTGATGCGCTGCCGTTTGGAACGGTTTTAACATTGGCAGCAACAGGATCGGAAATGAACTCGGGATCTGTGATCACAAATTGGGAAACCAATGAAAAATACGGCTGGGGAAGCCCGCTCGTATTCCCTAAATTTTCAATTCTTGATCCGGTCAACACATTTACCGTTCCGAAAGACCACACGATTTACGGCATTGTCGACATGATGTCCCACGTGTTTGAGCAATATTTTCACCATACCGAAAATACTCCTTATCAGGACCGGATGTGCGAATCCCTGCTCAAAACGGTGATTGAAACAGCTCCTAAGCTCATTGAAGACCTTGAAAACTATGAGCTGCGCGAAACGATTCTCTATACAGGCACCATTGCGCTGAACGGTATGCTATCAATGGGCGCACGCGGAGACTGGGCGACGCACAATATCGAGCACGCTGTTTCAGCCGTCTACGATATTCCGCATGCGGGAGGGCTTGCGATCCTGTTCCCGAATTGGATGAAGCACACGCTTTCCGAAAATGTCGGCCGCTTTAAACAGCTTGCCGTACGCGTTTTTGACGTAGATGAAACAGGAAAAACCGATCGTGAAGTGGCGCTTGTTGGAATCGAGAAGCTGTCTGAATTCTGGACCAGCCTTGGCGCGCCAAATCGTCTTGCTGATTATGACATCACAGATGAGAAGCTGGATCTGATTGCCGACAAAGCGATGGCAAACGGCGAATTCGGCCGCTTTAAAACGCTGAATAAAGACGATGTTCTGTCTATTTTGAAGGCTTCTTTATAAGATTTCTTGACGGCTCAAGGAGGACCGCCATACCTTGAGCCGTTGTTCATTTGTTATCTTTTTGACAAAACTGCGCGTGGCGGCTGAAAAACATGCATTTTTGCGCGCCTGCCTCCATCCTCCTTTTTTTCGTCACTTGATTTAACGAAGGAGTTCATATAAAGTGAAAAGGGAAGAGGCTGTCGCCGAAAATCGACATGTTTTAAAACCCTTTGGCCCGCACTCTCATGAAAATGAAAGCGCTGGCGGGTATATGGAAGAAAACAGCTAGTACTGGAGGTTTAATAATATGACGCATGTCCGTTTTGACTACTCAAGAGCATTGCCATTCTTTAAAGAACATGAACTTACATATCTGCGTGACTTCGTGAAAGTCGCCCACCATACCATTCACGAAAAAACAGGTGCGGGCAGCGACTTTTTAGGATGGGTGGATCTTCCGACTGACTACGACAAAGAAGAATTCGCCCGCATTAAAAAATGCGCTGAAAAAATTCAAAATGATTCCGATGTTTTGCTGGTTGTCGGAATTGGCGGTTCATACCTCGGCGCAAGAGCGGCGATCGAAATGTTGAATCATTCATTTTACAATGTGCTGCCGAAAGAAAAGCGTAAAACGCCGCAAGTGATTTTCATCGGCAACAACATCAGCTCTTCTTACATGAGAGACGTGATGGATCTTCTTGAAGACGCTGATTTTTCAATCAACGTGATTTCTAAATCAGGCACAACGACAGAACCGGCGATTGCTTTCCGGATCTTCCGCAAGCTTCTTGAAGAAAAGTATGGAAAAGAAGAAGCGAAACGCCGCATTTATGCAACAACTGATAAAGAGCGGGGCGCATTAAAAACGCTTGCTAATGAGGAAGGCTTTGAATCATTTATCATTCCTGACGATGTCGGTGGCCGCTTTTCTGTGCTCACAGCGGTCGGCTTGCTTCCAATCGCAGTCAGCGGAGCCGATATCGATGAAATGATGAAGGGCGCCCGCGATGCGAGCAAAGACTTCTCCACATCAGAGCTTGAAGACAATCCGGCTTACCAATACGCGGTCGTCAGAAATGTCCTTTATAACAAAGGCAAAACGATTGAAATGCTGATCAACTACGAGCCGGGCCTTCAGTACTTCGCAGAATGGTGGAAGCAGCTCTTTGGCGAAAGTGAAGGAAAAGACGAAAAAGGCATTTATCCATCTTCAGCCAACTTCTCGACGGATCTTCACTCTCTTGGACAATACGTACAAGAAGGAAGAAGAGACATGTTCGAAACGGTGCTGAACGTTGAAAAGCCGAGACATGAGCTGACAATCGAAGAAGCGGACAATGATCTTGACGGCTTAAACTACCTTGCCGGCAAAACGGTCGACTTCGTCAATAAAAAAGCGTTCCAAGGCACAATGCTCGCGCACACAGACGGTAATGTGCCGAACCTGATCGTGAACGTACCTGAAATGAACGCTTACACGTTCGGCTACCTCGTATACTTCTTTGAAAAAGCCTGCGCAATGAGCGGATACCTGCTCGGCGTCAACCCGTTTGACCAGCCTGGAGTGGAAGCGTACAAAGTCAATATGTTCGCTCTCCTCGGCAAGCCTGGCTTCGAAGAGAAAAAAGCAGAGCTTGAGAAACGTTTGAATCAATAAACGAAAAAACAGCCTCCGGACTTATTGTCCAGGAGGCTGTTTTAATTCATATGACGGATGCTGAAGTCCAGTAGACGGATAAAATTCGTCATGAGTGTAGACAAATCCCAATTTTTCCAGTCGTTTTTGTGAAACTGTATTTTCAGGGTGATGTCCCGCAAACAGCTTTTTTGCCCGGATTTTGTTAAATGCGTATTCAATCATGGCCTCAGCCGCTTCAGATGCATAACCTTTCCCCCAAGCCGAACGGACGAGATGAAAACCAAGCTCGTACACATCATTTTCCGGGTCATAGGGGCGAAGTCCGCAACATCCGATGAATTCGTTGTTTCCTGTTTTAAATATCGGGAAGTATTGCACACCGTGTGTTTTGTATTGTTCGATCTCAAGCAGCAAACGATTTCTTATTTCGCTATCGGTCATAATTCCGTCTGCTGTCAGATATTTGGCCACATCTCGATTTCCCCACAATGTCTTTGCCAAATTCAAATTCTCTTTAGCCCATAAAGAAAAGCCGATGCGTGTTGTTTGCAGAAAGCAGTGCTTCATTCCATTCCGGTCCCCCTTGTAAGGCAGCTGTTCACCTTATTTTAACACGGCAATAGTCGGCGGGGCTCGTTAACCTAATGATTCATCCCGTAAATCGCAAACGCGAGATAAGTCGCGAAAAAACTCCACAACACATAAGGGACAAGGAGAAGTGCTGCTCTTTTATGAATGCGAAGTGTAATCAAGGAGAGCGCAAGAGCGGTCAAGGCTACGAAAAAGGAGTCGGCCGCGGCAGCAAGTACGTTTTTTTCCGTGAATTGAAAATAGCTGAATGCCTGGTTAAACAAATAGTTAATGATCAGCATGATCCAAAATGGCGCCGCTGCTTTTCTCAGATCATATGTGGCATACACAAGCGCCGCCGCTAATGAAATGAAGGCGAACAGCACGCTCCAGATGGTTCCGATCAAACGGCCTGACGGTGTCCAATCCGGTTTGTTCAATGAATCATACCATTCCCGGTCTACCGGGAATAAAACGCCCGCCAGTGAAAACAGTGCATATGTAGCAATAAACACGATGACAGCCGTTGCTATTTTTTCCTTCTTCAATAAAAGTCCCTCCCCATTGTAAGCTCATACCTTTGTCTTTCCCTATTCGTTTAAATATACTCATACCGCACAAGCTTCTGATCCATACTAAAAAATAAAACGGGTGAAGTGACATCATGTTATTTGTATTGGAAACGTTGTTTCTCATCTTAACGGGTATTATTCTGCTGAGAATTTCGGGGAGGAAATCAATTTCACAGATGACGATAGCCACCACCGTCGTCATGATTTCCATCGGAACGATCATTGTTCAGCCGATCATTGAAGACAGCATTTTTAAAACGGTGGCAGCTGCATCGATCTTTATCATCGTCCTTCTGTTGATCGAGTATTTGAAAATGAAATTTGATTTTTTTGAAAGCCTGATTGCGGGGAAAGCCGTTGTATTAATCGAAAACGGCGAGCTTCAGAAGCAGAACCTAAAAAGGCACCGCCTGACTGTCGACCAGCTGGAAATGAGGCTCAGGACACAGGGGATTTCAAAATTATCGGACGTGAAAAACGTAACGCTCGAATCAAACGGCCAGATCGGCTACGAGTTATCGGATGATGCAAAGCCTTTTACTATGGGAGAGTATAAAAAATTCCTCCGCATGCAAAACAACCTGCAGCAGCCGGAGGACAATCTGTTTAAGGAAATCAATGAAGGGCACCTGCACGAACCTGATAAACAATTGCGCTAGGGCCCTGAAGTATAAAAACGAAAAAAGGAGTTTTTTTATGATAAGCTTACCTTCTGAACTGGAAAACCGGTCGTTTTCTCTTTATCATCTCGAACAGACGCTCAAGCCTCTCGGTTATGTAATCAGCGGCGGCTGGGAATATGACCGCGGCTTTTTTGACTATAAAATTGATGATGAGGAAGGATACTTATTTTTGCGGATTCCGTTTGAAGCGGAGGACGGACAGCTTGATTCGCAAAATGCGACGGTCAAGCTCGGTACACCGTTTTTGCTTCGCCACGTCTATCAGGAAGCGCTGGACGACTACGTCGTTCAGGGGAATTTTCGCGCATCTTTTGACCAGTTTGCTGAACCGAAAGAAAAAGACGCCGATATTCCCGGCGTCTATGAAAAGCTTGGCCAATCGTATGTAAAAGAACTCGAAAAGGTGCTTCTTTCCTAAAGTGACAGCAGCTGGTCTGTCGGCTGAAGCTTGTACGAAAATGAAGGAGACAGCACAGGCCCGTCTTTTTGGTGAATACCGATGACGAAAATGTCTTCCTTCATGAAATGGTGAATCACTTCTTGAAAAGACGCACCTTCCATCGTCTTCGGAAGCGGAACCCGATGGACTTTGAAATGGATATCGGCTTCCTTAAATAGCGGATCAGGAAGCTGATTTTTAATGAGAAAATGCTGCAGCATCGCTGTTTTTAAAAGGTCCGCCGTACTGATGATTTGGTTCGCTCCGGCGCGCTCGGCATTTTTTTTCTGCTTTTCCGTCAAGATTTCTACAACGCAATACACCGACGGGTTCAAGCCTTTAACAGCCAGCAATGTTAAGACCGACTGCATATCTGCAGATATTTCGCTTTTATGCTGATCGGCGGTAATAAAGACGATTTCAGCTTCTTCAATATTGGCTTTTTGCAGTGTGGCATCATCCGCAGCGGGTCCTCTGATGAAATGAATGTTTTCCATCAGAGGGCCTTCCTTTAGTGTTTCATCAATGAGCACGATCGTTTTGTTTGAATCGGCGGCCTGGAGCGTCCTCATCAGCTTGTTGGATTTCTCGTTCCAGCCGATCAGGATCATATGTCCCTTGCCTCTGTAGTTGACCTTGCCTTCGGCGTAGCGCTGCTGCTTGCTAAAAGCGGCCGTCGCCATCGTTGCAAAATAGGCCGTGACAAACGCTGCCCCTATTAAAATAAGGAGCATGCCGACGGTTTTGCCGAGTGCGGTTTTAGGGACAAAATCGCCATATCCGACTGAGGACACGGTGATCAGCGCCCACCATACGCCTTCAAAAACGTTTGAAAACTGCTGCGGCTCGACGAATGTGATCAGCTGACCGAAAAGGATGATCAATAAAAGGATAATGATTGCGATGCGGACATATATCGGCCACCTCAGCCATGCGATAAATACACGGTTTGATTTCATGTTTCTTCACCGTCTTTCCGCAGGGAAAATGATAAAATCTCTTTGATGATTGCATTTAACTTTTGATTGGTGCTTACTTTCCCGTGCTGTTCAATCGCTTGTCTGATCATCTCAGCCGTTTCTTCTTCAAATTCGATCAGCTGCTCGTCTTTTTCCGATTCGTTATAGAGAAGAATGAACGCATCAAGCCCTTCATTCATTTTATCAATCGCCGTGCTTAGCTGTTCTTTTTCCTGATCCGTTACTTTCACCGTGTCACCACCCGAGTTCGCCTTTTTACTCAGTATATCCCTCTTTTACAAAAATTTTTCAGGTAAAAATAAACCTTTGTTAACCGACAATAACCGGTAGAGCTGAAGATTTTTACTGCGGCGTCATATCGGTTCCCGTCCTTCCATACACTTTTTATAAACGGATGAGGGATGGGAGCGGAATGTCCTGTTTAATGAGGCTCTTTTTCATACTGGTCGGAGTCCAGCTGATGGCGGCGGCATCCATTCAATTCATTTTTGATTTAAACGCCGTTTATCATTCCTCTGATGAGGTATTCTGGAGGGAGTTTTTCAAGGAGCTGTCCACAAGGCCGCCTTTCTACATCATGGTGTCAGGAATGGTGCTGATCTTTATCGGGGTTTGTTTACCGCGAAGAAAAAGGTAGTGCACTTTTCTGTACAAAAGGAAATCCCTCGGGATAAAATATATTTACAATTAAAATTTTAAACGACTTATCACAAGAGGGAAGATGATTGCATGAGCATGATTTTTTACTTGTTAACATTTGCTGCATTAGGTTTATCGATTTGGGCACAATTTAAAGTAAAGAGCAACTTTGAAAAATATTCAAAAGTAGAGGCGTCAAGCGGGAGAACTGGAGCCGAAGTGGCCAGACAGATTCTCGACCAAAACGGCCTTTACGATATCCCGGTTGAACCGGTAAGAGGAACCTTGACAGACCATTATGACCCGACAGCACGCGTTGTGCGCCTGTCCGAACCCGTATATTACGGCCGTTCAATTGCAGCGGTTTCCGTTGCTTCCCATGAATGCGGACATGCCCTGCAGCATCAGGAATCATACGGCGCACTTGTTTTGAGGCATAAGATGTTTCCGATCGTGAACTTTTCTTCGGGAGTGGCGCCGTTTTTGTTTATCGGCGGAATGCTGCTCGGAAGCCTGAATCTGATCGGACTCGGCATCATTTTGTTTTCGGCGGCCGTATTCTTTCAGCTTGTGACACTGCCTGTTGAATTTAACGCAAGCTCCCGGGCAAAAAGGATCATCGTTTCAGAAGGAATGATCCGCAACACGGAAGAAAGAGGCGTCAGCAAGGTGCTGGATGCCGCGGCTCTGACATATGTTGCTGCAGCGCTTGTTTCGCTGTTTGAGCTGCTGCGCTTCGTCGCAATTTTCCTGTCCGGTCGTAATGACTAACCATTCGTCTTAAGGAGGTGGCCCCTTACCATATTTGGTAAGGGCTTTTTTTGAATATCCTGAATCTCATACTCGTCATACTTTTAATTGCAGCTACGGCTTTTTTCGTTGTCGCCGAATTTGCGATCGTCAAAATCCGCGGCACAAAAATCGATCAGCTTGTTGAAAGCGGGGATAAGCGGGCGATTGCGGCCAAAAGAGTGGTGACAAATCTTGATGAATATTTGTCTGCCTGCCAGCTCGGCATTACCATCACCGCATTAGGGCTCGGCTGGCTCGGAGAATCGACATTCGAAAGGATCATCCATCCGCTTTTTGAACTATTTGGCCTGCCTGAATCCGTTTTAAGAGTGGCTTCGATTGTTACCGCCTTTGTCATCATTACATTTTTGCACGTTGTGGTCGGCGAGCTTGCGCCAAAAACGATTGCGATTCAAAAAGCGGAAGCCGTCAGCTTATGGACGGCGAAGCCGCTCATTTTATTTTATAAAATCATGTTCCCGTTTATCAAACTGCTGAATGGCTCGGCTCGGCTGTTAACGAAGCTGTTCGGGTTCCATTCGGTTAAAGAGCATGAAGTGGCAATCAGTGAGGAAGAGCTGCGGCTTATGCTGTCTGAAAGCTATAAAAAAGGAGAAATCAACCAGTCTGAGTATAAATACGTCAACAAAATTTTTGAATTTGACAACAGACTGGCCCGGGAAATCATGGTGCCGAGAACGGAGATGGCTACCTTGTTGGCCGATCAATCCATAAAAGAAGCGATTGAAACCGTCATTAATGAACGCTATACGAGATATCCGGTCATTAAGGATGATAAAGATCATATTATCGGAATTGTCAACAGCAAGGATTTGTTTAAATCGTATTTTCTCGACGAGACGATTCCTTTAACGGACTTAATGAGGCCTGTCATCAGGGTGATTGAGAACATACCGATCCAGGAGCTCTTGATTCGCATGCAGAAGGAACGGATTCATATGGCCATTCTTGTTGATGAGTACGGCGGAACGGCAGGACTGGTTACGGTTGAAGACATATTGGAGGAAATCGTCGGGGAAATCCGGGATGAGTTTGATCAGGACGAAATGCCGCACATTATAAAAAAAGGCGAACACCATTATATTATGGACGGAAAGGCTTTAATCGACGAAGTGAATGACCTCCTTCATATCGCGATTGAAAACGAAGAAGTCGATACGATTGCCGGCTGGCTTCTGACGCAAAAGATGGAGCTGAAAAACGGTGACATCCTCAAAACTGAGGGATGCGAATTTAAAATTCTTGATGCTGAAGATCATCATATCCGTTTCATTGAAGTGAAAAAAACGGAATTTTAAAAAGACAGCTGCGGGCGACCGCGGCTGTTTTTTAGTTCGATGGCCGTTCTTTATTTCAATAAAATGGATATCTTTTCAAAGATAAGAGGATATATCTATGGAAATTCATGACTTTTTACGAATGTACTCCGTTTCGTTCTTTTTTATAATAGGGTGTATAAATATGAGGAGGTTTTCAATACGTGAGAAACAACCATTTGCTAAAAGCTATCCTGCTATGGGGAGCTGTATGTATCATGCTGCTGACGGGGCCGCTCTCAGCGCTTGCTGCTTCGTCATCAAACCCGTCGGATAAATTGTATTTTAAAAACAAAAAATACTACATATTCAACAATGTTTGGGGAGCCGACCAGGTCAGCGGCTGGTGGCAGACCATTTATCATAACAATGATTCAGACATGGGCTGGGTATGGAATTGGCCGAGCAATACAAGCACAGTAAAAGCTTATCCGTCGATCGTCAGCGGCTGGCATTGGACTGAAGGCTATACTGCGGGCAGCGGCTTCCCGACCCGATTGTCAGATCAAAAAAACATCAACACGAAAGTCAGCTATTCGATCAGTGCGAACGGCACGTACAATGCCGCATATGACATTTGGCTCCACAATACAAACAAGGCAAGCTGGGGTTCGGCTCCAACCGATGAGATTATGATCTGGCTCAATAACACAAATGCCGGACCTGCCGGTTCTTATGTCGAAACTGTTTCGATCGGCGGGCACAATTGGAAAGTATATAAAGGCTATATTGATGCTGGAAGCGGCAAAGGATGGAACGTGTTTTCATTTGTCAGAACGGCAAACACCCAACGTGCGAACCTGAATGTTCGGGATTTCACGAATTATCTTGCCGACTCCAAACATTGGCTTTCCAAAACAAAGTATGTCAGCAGTGTGGAATTCGGGACGGAAGTTTTCGGAGGCACAGGACAAATTAATATTTCCAATTGGGACGTAACAGTCCGCTGATGGATTTACACCGCTCTTTCACAAAAAGAGCGGTGTTTAATTTATTCCAAATGTTCTTTTTTAGGCGTTCGCAACTGAAATATTACGATACCATCCTTACGTATTGCCGTTTATCTTCATCCTGTATAACCACTCCAAGCTTTGCCAGGTCTTTGCGCAGAATTTTTGCTTCTTCATGTTTATTATCCAGTAAAGCTCGTTCTCTGGCTAAAAGTAGCGTATTGATATGCGAGGGAAAATCGGGGTGATCCGCAACCCAGCGTTGATACTCATTCTTAAAAGGATCTTCGTCTGCCCATTTATAGCCGTGATGTTTAAAAGCACTTTCTGCAAGGGCTCTCTTTGATTCAAGTTGTTCACGGTACAATTCAGTACCCTTATGATCAAGAACAACAAGATCCTTATTCTCAAGATAAACTGCAGAAATGTCTTTTTTCTCAATCACTTCTTCTTTCTCTTTAAACAACAGCTTCACATTTTGATCAGAGATGAACACCTGAAGAATTTCAGTGAAAATATATTGTGAAAAAAATAGGCCGGCAACGATTCCGATAACTGCAGCGATAATTGAAACCCAGAAATTGTTTAGTGATGTGATAAATTCCAAAGGCCCTTTAAAAGGAACGATTGGAATGGTCAATACCCAATCGGCTATAACAGGCAAAAACCATCCAAGAACAGCTCCTAAAACCGGTGGAATGATCCAATATAAGGTTTTCTCTATTTTAGATAATCCAATAATCGTTTCCTGATTCAAAATCTTTCACTGCCTTTCATCACATGACTGACTGCTGTTTCCCATATTTTTTTATAATCCATCTCGATTCCTAAAATCATAAAGTTACCCAAATTATCAATGATCAGGGCAAGGGAGTGTGCATTCACTTTGGTGTTTTTAGAAGAGATGACACCGAGTTCGACACCGTAAGAAAGCAAAGCTTCAAAACCTTCTAAGAATTGTTCCATGATAGATTTAAGCTTTTTCTCATACCTTGGTTTTTGTGCTGCACTTAAAACAAACTCGTGTACCACTTTTAAAGCAGGAGAGTTATGTTTATACTCTTCAAAATAGCGTATGCCGTCTGTTATTAATCGTTTTTTAAAGTTCTCCTTCGTGTACTCATTGATTGAAAAAAATTCAGAGAAATTGTGATCATCAAATACAATGTGAAATAGATAATCCACCAGCTCTTCTTTAGAAGGGAAATAATAGTAAATAGCCGGTTTAGAAATGCCGACTTCCGATGCAATCATTGAAAGGCTCGTGCCTTTTAGGCCGTGTTGGGCAATAAGAGTAAATGCTGCTTCAACAATCGCATCTTGGGTGTTCATTTTCTTTTTCATTGAAATCATCCTTAGCATAATCTGTATATTTATTTTACTTACCGATAGGTAAAAAAGCAACTGTAATTTATGCTTTACATATTCTGTATTAACAGATGCTCCGTTTCAAAAGGATTAAAGCTTCTTTCACCTACTCTTGCCATCACCCTTGCTGCCTTCAAAGGATTTATAAGCCGCAAAGCATATTTAGTATTGAGAAACGTATAATCGTTGGTATATCAAAGTTTATAGGATGTTTATGTTCGGAGTCTAAAAATATTTTATTCATACAACAAGGGGTGTTTGAATGACAAGGGCATGGTGGAAAGAGGCTGTCATATATCAAGTGTATCCGCGCAGTTTTATGGATTCGAACGGGGATGGCATCGGAGATATCAACGGGATCAGAGAGAAGCTTCCGTATATCAGGGAGCTCGGGGCAGATGCCATTTGGATTTGTCCGGTCTTTGATTCTCCCAATGCCGATAACGGTTATGACATCAGGGATTATCAAAGCATTATGCCGGAATTTGGCACGATGGACGACTTTGACGCTCTGCTGACTGAAGCGCATCAGCTCGGAATGAAACTGATCATCGATCTCGTCATCAATCATACGAGCGATGAACATCCATGGTTTATCGAATCAAGGGCAGAGCGGAATTCCGGGAAGCGGGACTGGTATATTTGGCAAGACGGAAAGGACGGGAGCGAACCGAACAACTGGGAAAGCATATTCGGCGGCTCAGCCTGGACTTATGACGAAAAAACAGAGCAATATTATCTGCACCTGTTTCACGAAAAGCAACCGGATCTGAATTGGGAAAACAGTGACATGCGAAGCGCTCTTTATGACATGATCAACTGGTGGCTTCAAAAAGGAATCGACGGGTTCAGGGTTGACGCGATTTCACACATTAAGAAAAAAGAAGGACTTCCGGATCTGCCGAATCCGGAAGGGCTCTCTTTTGTGCCTTCATTTGCTTATCATATGAATGTCGACGGGATTATAGCGTTATTGCAGGAACTAAAAGAAAATACGTTCGCCGGGTATCCCCATATCATGACAGTCGGCGAAGCAAACGGTGTCAGCGCTGAAGAAGCGGAGGACTGGGTTGGAGAATCAAACGGGATATTCAGCATGATTTTCCAATTTGAACACCTCGGTCTTTGGGGGATTGAAGGCGGAGAACTCGATCTCCCCGAACTCAAGCGGATATTGTCAAACTGGCAATCGGCTCTTGAGGGGAAAGGGTGGAACGCGCTTTTTATCGAAAATCATGATCAACCCCGGGCCGTTTCAGTCTGGGGAGATGACGGGAAATACAGAGTAGACAGCGCCAAGGCCTTAGCTGCGATGTATTTTTTGATGAAAGGCACCCCGTTTATTTATCAAGGGCAGGAAATCGGAATGACAAACGCGATTTTCTTCGATATAGATGATTATGATGACGTATCGATTAAAAATGATTACCGGATTCAAAAAGAAAAGGGCCGCTCACACGAAGACATCATGAAGGCGGTTTGGAAAAAGAGCAGGGATCACGCCCGCACGCCGATGCAATGGACGGATCGGCCAAATGCCGGCTTTACTAAAGGAGAACCGTGGCTCTGCATGAACGAAAATTACAAGCTGATCAATACGGTTCATCAGCAGCATGACCCCCGGTCAGTCTATCATTTTTATAAACGGTTGATCGCGATCAGAAAGCGGTATGACGTCTTCATCGACGGATCATATGAACTGCTCTTGCCTGAGGACCGGCAGATTTTCGCATACTTGCGAAAGCTTCGGGAAGAAACGGCCATCGTGATCGTCAACCTTAGCGCGCGCCAGGCGTTTTACCATCATCCCGCATACCCGTTATGTACGGACGGACTGCTGCTGTCAAATGCTGATATCAACGCGCACAAGCACCTTACATCTTTTGTGATGAAGCCTTATGAGGCGCGCGTTTACATGATCAGACAGGAAATCGGCGATTTATAACGAATAGAGAAAGGGTGCCAGGAAAGGAGCGGATTCGTATGTTGAAAAAAATACAGATTCAAACAAACCGGCGCGATGAAATGCTTGATATTACAAATGACGTCCAAAGATTCATTTCAGAAAATGGCGTTTCCAGCGGCACTGTTATTGTCTACTGTCCGCATACAACGGCAGGCATTACGATTAATGAAAATGCCGACCCCGATGTCAAACGCGATATGCTGAGACGGTTCGATGAAGTGTATCCGTGGGAACATGAGCTTGACCGCCATATGGAAGGGAATACTGCGGCGCATTTGAAAGCGAGCACGGTCGGGACATCGCAACATATGATCATTGAAGGGGGCAGGCTTGTCCTCGGGACTTGGCAGGGCATATATTTTTGCGAGTTCGACGGCCCGAGGCACCGGACATGCTATTTTAAAATCACAGCCGATTGAAAGGAGAAAATAAAATGAATCAGTTCATGGAACGTCTCTCTTTATCAAAGCCTGTGATCCAGGCGCCGATGGCGGGTGGACCGACAACACCAAGGCTCGCCGCCGCCGTATCAGATTGCGGCGGCTTAGGCAGCCTTGCATCCGGCTATTTGACGCCGGAAGTTCTTCAACAACAGATTCTGGAGACTAAAAAGCTGACATCAGCCGGATTTCAAGTCAACCTCTTCATTCCGGAAAAACGGGAAAACGTCAGACGGGAAGAATATGAAGGGTGGAAAGAGAAGATACCTTATGCACGTTCGGCTTCACCTGTGCCAGAAGAGAAACACGATTGGGACGATTTTTACGAGAAAATCGAAATCATTTTAAGGGAAGGGGTCAGCGCCGTTTCATTTACGTTTGGCCCGCCGCCGACCGATGCCGTCAAAGAACTGAAAGACCGAAACTGCTGTTTAATGGGCACCGCCGTTTCGGTTGAAGAAGCCTTGATGCTCGAAGAATTGGGGATGGATGTCATCGTTGTTCAAGGAAGTGAAGCTGGCGGCCACAGGGGTGCCTTTTTGAAAACGAAGGGAGAACCCGCTGTCGGCTCGATGGCTTTAATTCCCCAAGCGGCAGATCATGTGTCGGTTCCGATTATTGCAGCGGGCGGCATTTTTGACAAAAGAGGTGTTGCGGCAGCTTTTGCCCTCGGCGCACAGGGCGTTCAAATCGGCACCGCTTTTTTGACGTGCGAAGAAAGCGGAACACACCCTGCATACAAACAAAAATTGCTCGAAGCGGTTGAAACAGACACAAGGCTGACCCGTTTGTTCTCAGGGAAGCCGGCAAGAGGCATCGTCAATCAATGGATGGAAGACAGGCGCCCGGACGAAGCTGAAGCGCTGCCTTATCCTCTGCAAAATACGCTGACGCAGCCGATGAGAAAACAGGCGAAGCTTGAAGGGAATTCGGACGGCATGTCATTGTGGTCCGGACAGGGCGTGCGGGCCTCCGTCCGGCTAACGACGGTGAAGGAGCTGATGGATCAGCTTGCGCCTGCCGATGTGCTATCTGATCATTTGTATTAATGCAGGAATATCAACCCGTGTCACTTGAGAAAGCAGATAGGCGGACGTCTGTGCATGAGGCTTTCTCAGCCCGTTCAGTTTTTCAATGATCGTTTCGCCACTTAAGATCCCCAGACCGTGTGCCGCATAGAGATTATTTTCAAGTAAAATAGCGTTTTCTCCGCGCCACTGCGGTCTTTCGGGATCGAATTCAGGGTTCTTGAAATACAGGCAGTCTCCCGGAAGGTAGTCGTTCCCCTTATCCGTATAGATCGGCAGCCGCTCATAATGCCAATCGTATAAAATGATTCTTTGATAATTCCGGTCAAATGTCTGATCGCCGATCGTTTTGAGGAGCGCCATATAAAAAATGATGACAATCGCAGTTGCGCACTCAAAAGCATAAAGAGAGCCGCTTTCAAAAATATTTCGAATCGCCTTTGAAGCCGGCGCTCTGTACTTCAACTCCAAAGCCCCCTCAGGCGTCACCCTCCAAAACTCTTCATTCCCGTATGTCTTTGAAAAGGTGGCAAACTTTGCTCCGCTGTTGATCAGCTCTCTGGCTGATTCGACGGTATGCACTCTGAATCTCAGCTCAAATAACAGTTCTGAGATTGAACCGTATCTATATCTGGACGGCATGGCCAGCATCCGGTTGGCAATGTCTCTTTGCGTCTGACTGACATTCAGTTTTTCGATATCCTCAGGACGGAGCCAGTAGCCCGAAACACTTATCATAGGATACACCCTTTTCCCTTTTTTATTAGCGTATGCCTGATGCTTGGGCAGGAAAACGGTCTAATTTTCCGCTTTTTTTACTTAAAAAATAGACCCCGTCTCCGATAAAAGTAGAGAAAGGGGAATCACACATGAAAAAGCTTTTAAATTGGATGAAACGGCCTTCTATTTCTAAAAAATTAATTTTTTCATTTATATTCATTTTAACAATTCCGATCTTGGTTCTTTCGGCTACTTCATATTTTACGGCCAGCAGCACGCTTGAGGATGAGATTTTGAGAAGTGCGAAAGACAATATCGATGAACTGAACGACATCATTCAGCAAGATATCGGCAGCAAGGAGACTTCTATTGCGTATTTCAGCGAATGGATTGATCAAAAAGCGTACAAAGAGAAAGGGCAGACCGCCATTAAACAGCGGTTTGAGCAATTTGCAAAACAAAATCCCGACGTCGAACTCGTATTCACCGGTTCGGAGGATAGCGTTTACGCACAATATCCGAATGCTCCATTGCCTGACGGGTATGACCCGGTAGAACGCGACTGGTACAAACAGGCTGTCCAGGAAAAAGGGAAAACGATTGTAACTGAACCTTATGAGTCTGCATCAACAGGCCATATGGTCGTCACGATCGCCAAGCAGAACAAAGACGGATCAGGCGTAGTCGCCCTTGACTTAAACATTGACAAGCTGATCAAATCGGCAAACAGCATCAGCATCGGAAAAACCGGCTATGCATTCATCATCGGCGAAGGGAAAACGTATGTCGCCCATCCGAAAATGAAAGCCGGCACAGAAGCAGAAGCCGATCTGACAGAGCAGATGTTCAGCAAAGAGAGCGGCTTGTTCACATTTAATGAAAAAGGCAAAGAAAAGAAAACGGTCTTCACGACAAATAAACTAACCGGCTGGAAGATCGGCGGAGAGATGAATACAGCAGAGATTAAAGACGCTGCACAGCCTGTGCTTCACATGGCAGTCATGACATTGGCAGGCGCGATTATTCTGGGCGGCATTCTTGTTTACTTTATTGTCCGCGCGATCAGCAAGCCTTTAAATCAACTCGTCTCTTCTGCAAAAAGCATCAGTGAAGGAGATCTGACACAAAAAATCGATGTCCGCTCCAGAGACGAATTCGGACAGCTGGGCGAAAGCTTCAACGAAATGGCTGACTCATTGCGTTCGCTGATCAGCACAATTCAGGAATCGGTCGACAATGTGGCATCTTCATCAGAGCAGCTGACGGCAAGCGCCGACCAGACAAGTAAAGCGACGGAGCACATTACATTAGCCATCGAGCGGTTCTCAAGCGGCGCTGAAAGTCAAAATGAAAAAGTCGAAGCGAGCTCACAGCGGCTCAGCCAAATGAATGACAAGCTGAATGAAATCGCAGGCGTATCGGAATCGATTACAGAATCCTCGGGTAAATCGACTGAAATTGCCGAAACAGGCGGAGAGCTCGTCCAACAAACCGTCGGGCAGATGAATTCGATCAACAAGTCCGTCAGACAGGCCGAACAGGTTGTCAAAGGGCTAGAAGCGAAATCGAAAGATATCACCGCGATCCTGCGCGTCATAAACGGAATCGCTGATCAAACGAATTTACTGGCGCTGAACGCCGCCATCGAGGCAGCGCGGGCCGGCGAATCAGGCAGAGGATTCTCGGTTGTCGCTGAAGAAGTCAGAAAGCTTGCGGCCCAATCAGCAGAATCGGCAAAAGAAATCGAAGAGCTGATTCAGGATATCGTCAAGGAAATCGAACATTCGCTCAACATGTTCAAATCGGTCAACCAAGAAGTACAGTCAGGGCTCGAAATTACGGAAGAAACGGAAACGAGTTTTAAACATATTTACGACATGACGAACGAAATCGCAGGCAAGCTGCAGACGATGAACGCCGCCGTAGAGCATTTGTCAACAGGTTCTCACGAAATATCCGACGCGGTCGAAGAGATCGCCGACGTATCGCGTGAAAGCTCTGCCGGTATTCAAGACATCGCTGCTTCAGCGGAAGAACAGCTGGCTTCAATGGAAGAAATCAGCTCATCCGCTGCGACGCTCGAACAAATGGCTGAAGAACTGCGCGACTTAACGAAAAAGTTTACAATTTGATGAAAAGAGGCTGCTGGTCAGCCTCTTTTTAAGCTCTTTTTTAAGAATCTTCAGAAATACTTTTTAAAGTTTTTTAATATGCAAAAGTAAATGAAAGCTCCGATATTAGTTTCATAATCTAGAAGCTAAAGGAGTTATATCAAATGAAAAAGGTATTGGACTGGCTTAAACGGCCGTCTATCTCAAAAAAGCTGTTTTTCAGCTTTATATTGGTTTTAACTTTGCCGATTTTGGCCTTATCCTATAGTGCGTACCAAACGGCGGGAAGCTCTCTTGAAACGGAAATCATGAGAAGCGCGCGCGATAATGTCGAACAGCTGAATGAGATCATAGACCAGAATATCGGAAAGAAAGAGCAGGCTGTTTCCTTTTTCAGCGGCTGGGTGAATGAAAAGCTTTATCAAGAAAAAGGGAACGCATCACTTGTAGAAAGATTCGAGCAGTACGCCAAGCTGAACCAGGATGTGGAAGCAATCTACACAGGTTCAAAAGACGGCAAGTTCATCCGCTATCCCGCTGAAAAAATGGCGAAAGATTATAACCCGGCGGATAGGGACTGGTATAAGCAAGCCGTTGAAAATAAAGGAAAAGCGATTATCACAAACCCTTATAAAACAGCGTCGACCGGAACGATGGTCGTTACGATTGCAAAGCAGACGGAGGACGGCTCAGGGGTTGTTGCCGTTAACATGAAAATCGATGAACTTATCAAAGCGACAGAACGCGTCAACATCGGAAAAAGCGGCTTTGCGTTTATCTCAAGCAATGATAAAAAATATGTCGCTCATCCGAAGATCGAAGCCGGAACCGAAGGCAAAGGCGACTGGGTTACAAAAATGTACGGCAGTGAAAAAGGTGATTTTCAATATACATTTGAAGGAAAAGAAAAGAGAATGGCCTTTACGACGAACAAGCTGACCGGCTGGAAAATCGGCGGAACGATGTTCACGGATGAGATATCAGAGGCTGCTCAGCCTGTCTTCCACATGGCGATCATCATTTTGGCAGCCGCGATCGTGCTCGGCGGGATTCTCATCTACTTCATTATCCGCGGAATCAGCAAGCCGTTAAGCGAGCTCGTGTCATCCGCAAAGAGCATCAGCGGCGGCGACTTGACACAAAAAATCGCAGTCCGTTCAAAAGACGAATTCGGTCAGCTCGGTACAAGCTTTAATGAAATGGCCGAATCGCTGCGCTCTTTAATCAGCGTCATTCAATCATCAGTTGACAATGTAGCTTCTTCATCTGAAGAGCTTCATGCCAGCGCAGAGCAGACAAGCAAAGCGACTGAGCATATTACAATGGCCATTGAACAGTTTTCTGACGGTAATGAAAGCCAGAAAGAAAAAGTCGAAGCAAGCTCGCATCAGCTGAATGAAATGAACGACGGGTTATATGACATGTCAAAAACTTCAGCCGCGATTACTGATGCGTCGCTGAAATCGACTGAGATTGCAGGCAAAGGGGAAGAGCTTGTTCAAAAGACGGTCGGCCAAATGAACTCGATCGATCGGTCTGTCAAGCAAGCGGAAGCGGTCGTCAAAGGGCTCGAAGCCAAATCAAAAGACATCACAAGCATTTTGCGTGTGATTAACGGAATCGCCGATCAAACGAATCTGCTCGCGCTCAATGCAGCGATCGAAGCGGCAAGGGCCGGGGAATCGGGCCGCGGCTTCTCGGTAGTGGCTGAAGAAGTCAGGAAGCTCGCCGCACAATCCGCCGGTTCGGCGAAGGAAATTGAACATTTAATTCAGGAAATCGTCAAGGAAATCGACAACTCCCTGAACATGTTCAAATCGGTCAATCATGAAGTACAGTCAGGACTTCGAATCACAGATGAAACAGAGACAAGCTTCAAAACGATTTACGATATGACCAATGATATCGCAGGCAAGCTGCAGACGATGAATGCCGCTGTCGAACAATTGACGCAAGGTTCCCGCCAAGTCGCGGGCGCGGTCGAAGAAATCGCTGATGTATCGAAAGAAAGTTCGGCAAGCATTCAGGACATCGCCGCTTCAGCCGAGGAACAGCTCGCTTCTATGGAAGAGATCAGCGCATCTTCCACCACATTGGCGGAGCTGGCTGAAGAACTGCGTGATTTGACACGGAAATTTAAGATTGAATAGCTTTAAAACATCCGGTTTTCCTCCGGATGTTTTTTTAGTTATTTTAGACTATAAAAAGTTATAAAACGCGTATAAAAACTTTTAAAAGAATCCGATATTAGAAATATAACAGAAAAGAGGAGTCAACAATTCTATGGAAAATATTATAAATTGGGTGAAACGTCCCTCCATTGCAAAGAAATTAATTCTTTCATTCTTGCTTATTTTAACTGTTCCAATCATCGTCCTCTCCTATAGCGCGTATCAAACGGCAAGCAGTACGCTTGACGGAGAAATCATGGACAATGCGCGCGAAAACGTTAATCAGCTGAACGAAATCATCAATCAGAATATCAGCCAGAAAACAAATGCCATGTCCTATTTCAGCGGGTTCATTAAAGAAAACTCTTTTAAAGGAAAAGAAAGTGACGCTTTAAAAGTGAAATTCGAACAGTTCGCCAAGCTCCATCCCGATGTGGAAGGGATCTTTACCGGATCAAAGGACGGAAAGTTCATCCGCTACCCGGATCAGGAAATGCCGAGCGGATATAATCCGGTAGAGCGGGACTGGTATAAAAAAGCCGCCGAACACAAGGGCGAAGTCATTATTACAGACCCTTACAAAACGGCGTCAACCGGAACGATGGTTATCACCATCGCCAAGATGCATGAAGACGGATCCGGCGTGGTCGCCGTCAATATGAAAATCGAAGAGCTCATTAAAGCGACAGAACGTGTGACCATCGGGAAAAAAGGCTTTGCCTTTATCACCAGTGCCGATAAAAAGTTTGTCGCCCACCCGAAACATGATGCGGGCTCAGACATCGAAGGCAGCTGGGTTGAAAAAGTATACGCCAATGACAAAGGAACAATCAAATATACGTCTGACGGCGAAAAGCAGATGGCATTCGCGACCAATAAACTGACCGGCTGGAAAATCGGCGGAACCATGTATATCACTGAACTAAAAGAAGCGTCACAGCCTGTGTTGAATGCAGCTTTGATTACGTTGGGCGTCAGCATCATCATCGGTGTGCTTCTGATGATTTTCATCATCAGATCGATCACAGGTCCGCTCCGCGAACTCGTTTCCTCTGCGAAAAGCATCAGCGGAGGCGACTTGACGCAAAAAATCACTGTCCGTTCAAAAGATGAAATCGGACAGCTCGGATCAAGCTTCAACGAAATGGCCGAATCGCTGAGCTCTTTAATCAGCGTCATTCAGACATCAGTTGAAAACGTCGCTTCTTCGTCAGAGCAGCTGACCGCGAGCGCGGATCAGACAAGCAAGGCGACAGAACATATTACATCTGCGATCGAACAATTTTCAAACGGAAACGAAAGCCAAAACGAGAAAGTGGAAGTCAGTGCACAGCAGCTGGCTGACATGAACAGCCAATTGCATGAAATGTCCAAAGTTTCAGCATCGATTACAGAATCATCCATTCAATCGACAGACATTGCCGGTACAGGCGGAGAGCTTGTTCAAAAAACGGTCGGACAAATGAATTCCATCGATCATTCCGTTAAACAGGCAGAATCCGTCGTGAAAGGACTTGAAAGCAAGTCAAAAGACATTACGGCAATCCTGCGGGTGATCAACGGCATCGCAGATCAGACGAATTTGCTCGCGTTGAACGCTGCAATTGAAGCCGCAAGAGCCGGTGAAGCCGGGAGAGGGTTTTCAGTAGTGGCTGAAGAAGTGCGCAAACTGGCTGAGCAATCCGCCTCATCGGCAAAAGAAATCGAAGCGCTCATTCAGGAAATCGTCAATGAGATCGGAAAGTCGCTGGACATGTTCCAGGACGTCAACCGTGAAGTACAGTCGGGACTTACCATCACAGACGAAACAGATACAAGCTTTAAGCAGATTTATGACATGACAAACGAAATCGCGGGCAAGCTGCAGACGATGAATGCGGCAGTTGAAGAGCTGTCAGAAGGGTCACAGCATGTCGCGGGAGCGGTTGAAGAAATTGCAGACGTATCGCGTGAAAGCTCAGGAAGCATTCAAGACATCGCCGCTTCGGCTGAAGAACAGCTCGCTTCAATGGAAGAAATCAGTTCTTCTGCGGCTACGCTTGAACAAATGGCTGAAGAACTGCGCGATTTGACGAAAAAATTTAAGATTGACTAAACATCAGCCTGCCGGCGATCCGGCAGCCTTTTACGCGGGAAAAGCATTTTTAAAAAGGGACGGGGAAGGGGATAAATAGGTTTAAACAGACTGTCATTTATCGTACACTGGTTGTACAGGAGGGATAAATCATGCGACTGGAAGGCAAGAAAGTGATCGCGCTTGTCAGCGATGACTTCGAAGATTTAGAACTGTGGTATCCAGTTTTAAGGCTGAGGGAAGAAGGCGCGATCGTACACCTCATTGGCGAAAAAGCGGATCATGAATATAAGGGCAAATACGGCGTACCTGCTGTCTCTGATTATGAGCTGAAAAGTGTGAATATTGAGGAATACGACGCAGTTCTGGTTCCGGGAGGCTGGGCGCCTGACAAGCTCAGAAGATATCCCGAGGTACTGGAGATGATTCGGTGGTTCAACGAAAGGAAGAAGCCCATCGGGCAAATCTGCCATGCCGGCTGGGTGCTGATTTCCGCAGGAATATTGGAAGGCAGGAAGGTCACAAGCACACCTGGGATCAAAGACGATATGGAAAATGCCGGAGCGGTATGGGTAAATGAAGCAGCGGTCGTCGACGGTCATATCGTGTCAAGCCGCCGCCCGCCGGACCTGCCGATCTATGTCAAAGCCTTTGCCGATCTTTTGGCGCAATCCTAAAACAAATGAGCCGCCCGTTCATTCGAATCGAGGCGGCTCATTTGTTATTTTTGATCAGCGGGGAAAACGAGACCGATCTGTTTGCGGGCTTCATCCATGACAGCCAAGGTGTTGATAGAGCGTTCAAATGTGTTAAGCGAAGACTCGATCCGCCCTTGTTTAATTAAATGAATGAATTCCTCTGTTTCATAAAACATGGCCGGTTTGTCATCCGGCAGCGTAAGATGTTCAACTCGTCCGTCCCGATAGCGGATGTCGACTTTTCCAGGTCGGTGGATTTTATCAATGACGATAGAGCCTTCCTCCCCTTGAATTTCAGCAGGAGTGAAGGAATTGGAGATTTTCGAGTGCATCAAAACAGCTTCATGCTCCTTGTATTTTAACAGCACTGTTCCTTCACCGTCCGCCCCCGACTCAAGGATCAGCCCGTTTGCTTTTACTTCGAGGGGCTTGCCGAACAGGACGATCGCGGGATGGACGCAATAGACGCCGATATCCATCAGGGAACCGTTCGATAAAGCCGGGTTAAATGCGTTTAAGATGGTTCCGTTTCTATAGGCGTCATAGCGGGAAGAGTATTGACAGTAGCTTGCTGTAAAACGGCGGACTTTGCCGATTTTGTGCAGGTTGCGTTCGATGTTTTTAAAATTCGGAAGAAATGTCGTTTTCATCGCTTCCATAAATGTCACGCGGTGTTCCTGCGCTGTTTTTACCATTTCTTCCGCTTCTTTGACATGGGACGCAAGCGGTTTTTCGCACAGGACGTGCTTTCCGCTTTTCATGAATGTGACGGCCTGTTCTTTATGTAAAGAGTTGGGACTTGCGATATATACCGCATCAATAACATCGCTCACAGCCATTTCGCTGATATCGGTAAAAACCGCCTCTGCCCCGTATTTTTGCGCGAATTCACGTCCGCGCTCCCCGCTCCTTGAATATACCGCGGTTAATTGAAAATCGCCGACCAAACGGGCCGCTTCAAGAAACCGGTCGGTGATCCAATTTGTTCCGACTACCCCGAACCGTATCATGCTATTTTCCCCTTTCGCTGTAGGATATGTTTATTATACAGTGTTTTCTTTTGCCGGCGAAAGACAAAAAGCCGGAAACACCGGCGTATATGTATATCATCAATAAACATTTGCAAGCGGAAAAAAAGACCAATAGCAATGGTTTTATTTTTAGTATGAGGAGTAATAGTGTACAATTTAATGTATAAAACCAATGTTAATGGAGGATCGCCATGGACTCTTTGAATATGTGGGGCGGCAGATTTAAGAAGTTTTTTTTAGACAATAAATTCGTTTTGTTTCTGCTCGTTCTGCTCTTGATCGGATTGAACATCCTTGTATTTACAAAAGCATCGTTTATTTTCACGCCTTTCATCGTTCTTGTGGAAACCATCGCCCTGCCTGTCGTGCTGACAGGTGTCGTATATTATTTGTTAAATCCGATCGTTGATTTTCTAGAGCGGAAAAATGTGAAAAGGATTTATTCAATTCTTCTTCTCTATATCGTAATCATCGGTCTGATCACGATTTCGATCGTCTCCGTTATCCCGCTGTTAAGGGAACAGATCACAAGCCTTGTCGATAATTTCCCAAGGTATGTCCACATTGTGGAAGACCAAATTAAACAGCTGATCGGAAGCCAGTTTTTTAATCAGGTCCAGCAGACGCTGAACATCAATCTGACCGATTTGGCAAGCAAATTATCCGATCAGGCCACCACTATTTTAAACAGCACATTTACCGGAGTGGGAACGTTCATAGGCGCCGTGACAGAAGTTGTGATTTCGATTGTGACCGTGCCGTTTATCCTGTTTTACTTATTGAAAGATGGTAAAAAACTGCCGCTCTTTATTTTGAAGCTCGTACCGGTCCGCTTGCGGGAACAGACGTATGTGATGATGTCCGAGATGAATCACCGGCTCAGTTCGTATATCAGGGGGCAGATCATCGTCAGCTTCTGTATCGGCTGCCTATTGTTTATCGGATATATGATCATCGGTCTTGATTACGCTTCTCTATTGGCCCTTGTGGCGGCGTGTACGAGCATCGTTCCGTATCTCGGACCGACGATTGCGATCACGCCGGCAATCATTATTGCCCTGGTTACTTCCCCGTTTATGCTTGTGAAGCTGATCATCGTTTGGACTGTGGTGCAGCTGTTTGAAGGAAAATTTATTTCGCCGCAAATTATGGGAAAAAACCTGCACATCCATCCGGTAACAATCATCTTTGTGCTGCTGACGGCAGCCAAGCTGTTCGGCGTGATCGGCGTCATTCTCGCCATCCCCGGATACGCGGTCATCAAAGTGGTGGTCACGCATTTGTTTGAATGGTTTAAACAGCGTTCACACCTTTATGAAAAAAACGAAGAAGTCTGAATCCCGCTTGCATAATCGGCTTTTAAAGGCGATATAAATAGTTTATTAGAGGACAAGTTTTATGAAGCGAAAGGAATGACATATGAACATTTGGGATATTTTTGTCGCCATCATACTTGGAATTGTTGAAGGATTAACAGAATATGCCCCTGTTTCGTCAACAGGGCATATGATCATTGTTGACGACGTCTGGCTGAAATCGAAAGAACTGCTCACGCCGGAGGCGGCGAATACCTTTAAAGTCGTGATTCAACTCGGCTCCATCCTCGCTGTCGCCATCGTATTTAAAGACCGGATTCTCAACCTCTTAGGTGTAAAGAAAAACATGACGGAAGAGCAGAAATCGGGAAACCGCCTTTCCATTGCCCAAATCGCTGTAGGACTTGTTCCCGCCGCTGTGCTCGGCTTTTTATTCGAAGACTATATTGATCAGTACCTGTTTTCCGTACACACCGTTGCGGTCGGTCTCATCGCCGGCGCGGTGCTGATGCTCGGGGCCGACTGGATTAACCGGCGCACGGAGACGACAGATTCGGTTGACCGGATGACGTATAAGCAGGCGCTCGGTATGGGGCTGTTTCAATGTCTGGCGCTCTGGCCGGGCTTCTCGCGCTCGGGTTCGACGATTTCGGGCGGTGTTATTCTCGGCTTGAACCACAGAGCGGCCGCCGATTTCACCTTCATCATGGCGATTCCGATCATGATGGGAGCCAGCCTGCTCTCTTTAATTAAAAACTGGGCATATTTAAGTGCAGACCTGTTTCCTTTCTTTATTACAGGGTTTATCAGCGCTTTTATTGTCGCTCTTTTTGTCGTCCGCTTTTTCCTCAGGCTGATCAATAAGATCAAGCTTGTCCCGTTTGCCATCTATCGCATCATTTTAGGGCTTCTTCTGTTCATTTTGTTTCTGTAAAATTACGAACCGATTTCCAGCTGGAAATCGGTTTTTATTATAGGTAAAAAGAATGATATCCTATTATTTCCCACTATAAAATTGCCTGCCAACTTACTATACTAGTAAGAGGGAGGAGATATTGAAATGTTTATTATCGCATGTCTATTGATTATCTTAGGTTTAATGCCTATTTTTTATAAAGCGAACCACAATACAAAAGATGTGAAAGTCAACACGATTTCGGTCGAGCGCGTCCAGGCTCCCGCTTTAAAGAAAAAGCTGAACATTCTTCATCTGTCTGATCTTCATTTAGAAAACATTTCGATTTCACCTGAACAGATTCTTGAACTTGCCAATAAAAAACGAGTGGATCTCATTGCTTTAACAGGAGATTTTCTTGATAGGAAACGAAATATACCAAAGCTTGCAAACTACTTAAAAGCTTTGCAAAAACTAAAGCCGGCATACGGGATGTACGCTGTATTCGGCAACCATGACTACGTATTGAAAGGTGAACACTTTCGGAAGCTGAAACGTGTGCTGGAAGATAACGGATGCATCACCCTTCGAAATCAGCATGTCTCGATTGAAGTGGACGGTGAGGCACTCAACATTATCGGGATTGATGATTACAGCACGAAGCGAAGCGATATTGCCGCTTCATATAAAGAGCTGAAGGAAGGGTACAACCTTGTATTGACGCATGATCCGAACGTTGTGCTTGATATGCAGGAATTTCACTTTGACTATCTTCTGTCAGGGCACTTTCACGGCGGTCAGATTCATTGGCCGAAGCCTTATCATCTTCTGAAGATGGGAAAGCTTGTGCGAATGAATATGATTAAAGGTCTTCACTATCATCATGACAAACCGTTTTATATCAGCGAGGGATTGGGCCAGACGGGAGCGAATATCCGCATTGGAAGCCGTCCGGAAATGACGTTCCATCACATTTCATAAAAAGAAGAGGCTGTTCCTGTTTTGAGGGATCAGTCTCTTTTTTTTGTTATTTCTGCAGATAGGACTTGAACAATTTTTCTTTCGAGATAAACAAATATTGGGAAGGAGGAATTTTACGAAGAGAAAATTGCTTTGTTGTTAAATATAAAATCGGAATCTGCGTCAGTTTTTTAAAGACTCTGTAAAACTGGTTTGCGGGCTCAACGGCTTCAAAACCGAGCCTTTCAACGCCTTTATGCAGCGTCGTAATGCCGATGATGCCTTTGATTTGGTCTGTCCGGTGATGGTTTTTAACATATTCGGCCAGGATCGGCATTGAAAAGTACGCCTTTTGATAAATGAGGATGCCTCTTCTGACAGCGCTCTCAATATTTTGAAGCTCTTTGATCAGCTTAATATTATGCAGATGAATTTTGATCAGAACATCGTTCTTCTTAATAACCGTCCCATCGTTTAACACCACATCGATCCCTTTGTACCTTGTGAGACGGACGCGAAAAATGCTCGATTTCGTTTGATCAATGAGTGTCAGTCTTGAAAAAAAATAATAAAACGGGTCAATTACACTCCAAATCGACAAAAAACAGTTTCTCAAGTCGCCACTTTCCTTTCCTGAAAAAATACACTTATATTTTGGCTGGATATTTGAAAAATATAAATGGAAAACATTTTTCTTCTGAAATGGAGGATGGAGATGACAAAGATTCTGATTTTCCCTTTTTTAAGCATTTCCACCGGTCATCATCACGTTGCCGATTCACTGCAGGCAGAACTGCTTCTCAAATCCCATCAATGTGAAAAAATCGACATTTTTTCACATGCTTATCGGCGGCTTGAAAAAGCCTCTTCTGCGGCGTATTTGTCATGGATTCAGTATTTTCCGAAAGTCTACAGCTCGGTCTATCATCTCCTGGCGTGCGGGCGCCATCAAACCGCAAAGCGCCACCTCTTGTACGAGCTGATCTTTTTGAAGGATATGCAGCAGATCATTGCGGAAAAAAAGCCTGATATCGTGTTCTGTACGCATGCATTGCCCTCCTATTTGCTGAACCGCTTAAAAGGCCGATTTCCCGACATGAAAGTGGTCAATGTCTATACCGATTTTTTCGTCAACCGAATTTGGGGAAGAGAAAAGATTGATTATCATTTTGCGCCGATCAAAGACATCAAAGAACAGCTGATCGCAGAAGGCGTTGATGAAGAGAAGATTTTTTTGACCGGAATACCCGTGCATCGTTCCTATAAAATGGAGAGAAAGCCTGGGCAGAACGGGGACAAAAAAGCGGTGTGCAACATCCTCATAACCGGCGGAAGCATGGGGGTGGGCGGCATTTTTAAGCTTGTGCAGGAGCTGTCGCCGAATGGGGATGTCGCATACCAAATACTATGCGGAAAAAACCGAAAGCTCTACCGGTATGTTCATGATTTAAACAATCCATACATTACAGCGCTGCCTTATATCGAAAGCAAAGCAGAAATGAACCGTTTATACGAGGAGGCGTCGGGCATCATGACGAAGCCCGGCGGCGTCACGATCAGCGAGTGCATTGAAAAACAGCTTCCGATATTTATCTACCATGCGCTGCCCGGACAGGAAGAGATGAATCTCGATATTCTGAAAAAGAAAAACCTTGTCATTGAACTGAATCAGCAAAAACAGGAGCCGATTGAACAGCAGCTGCTCTCCTTTTTCCGTTCGGAAGAAGACATCAGACGCTATCAAATGAGCGTTGGTCAATATTTGCGTGAAAAATCGGACCGGGATATCAGCGACATTTTAGACGGGATCATTCATAACCGGAGCGGTTTAGGGAATGCTCACGTATAAGGAAGGAGGAAGAACGATGTCTGAGAGCCGCAAGAAATCAGTCGTCATGTTGCTGATTGATTCATTAATGGATGAATCGCTTCAAGAAGCCGTGAAAACCGGACAGGCTCCTGGTCTGCGATATTTTCTGGAAAACGGGCGCTATGTCCCTGATATGATCAGCCCTTTTCCGACGATGTCCGTCAATGTTGACAGCACATTGCTTACAGGGGCGAGCAGCGACCGCCATAAAGTTCCGGGTCTTGTGTGGTACAACGCGAAGGAAAAACGGATCATCAATTATGGCAGCCATATTCGAGAGCTTCTGAAATTAGGCATCAAACAATCCTCCAGAGACGTCTTTTACAATTTGAATCAGGTTCATTTAAGCCAACAGGTGAAGACGCTTCACGAAGAGCTTGATGAAAAAGGAATTGAAACGTGCTCGATCAATGCACTTTTGCACAGGGGGAGCCGGGACGGCTATTTACAGGTTCCTTTTCTTTTTTCAATAATTTCCGGATTAAACCAATCAGTCAAAATCAACACGTCCCAGCTGTTCTCGTACGGCGGTTTTTCCAAAGTGAATCCGGCAAACCGCTCGCTTTTCAAAAAATTCGGCTTTAATGACCGGTTTTCTGCGAATGAATTGGTTCATCTGATCAAAACAAACAAAGTGCCGCCTCTTGCACTCGTCTATTTTCCCGATCTCGACCAGCACGTACATAAACACGGGAGAAACGACGCAGCAGGGGTCGCGAAAGCAGACCGGCATGTTCAAAAGATTTTAGACAGCTTTCCGTCATGGGAAGCCGCTTTAAAGGATCACATTTGGATCGTGATGGGGGATAACGGACAGGCCTGGATCAGCGGCAATAAAAAAGAAGCATTGATTGATTTGAGAAGCCTTCTGGACGCCTTTCGCATTGTGAAATTAAAGAAAGGCGTGGCGGACGATGACGACATCGTTCTTGCCGTTAACGAAAGAATGGCGTTCATCTATTCGCTCGATAAAGCGAAGCTTCCGCTCACGAGGATCGCGGATATTCTGCAACAGGACGAGAGGATCGACATCATCGGCTGGAAAAATGAAACGGATTCAATTGAGGTCGTTTCGGGGGAGCAGCACGGGAAGCTCACATTTCGGCCGGGAGGCAAATACACGGATGAATTTGGACAAACGTGGACGCTGGAAGGGGATGTAAACATTCTCGATTTGACGGTCGAGCAAAGCAGCATGACATACGGAAAGTTTCCCGATGCGCTGGCCAGACTGTACACTTCATTTTTTTCGCATGAAGGCGACTTTTTGATCGCCAATGCAAAGCCTGGATACGAATTTATCGGCGAAGGGTCGCCGACGCACGTCGGAGGAGCCAGCCACGGTGCATTGCACAAGCAGGACTCCCTCGTATCCATGATCATCACCGGAACCGATACAAAGCCGGCATACAATCGCCTTGTCGACGTGAAAGGATGGATTCTCGATTTAGTCAAATCACTGGGAACGGGGCAATGACTAACCCCCTCTCCCAGTGATTATGACGGCTGTCTGATGCCTTTGACAAATGCTGCAAGCGCCGAAGCGATCATCACGAATAGTGAGACTGTTTTTATGATCGCCTGTAAGAGTGCATGTTCTACGACGATATTGGAGTGCACACATAAAGCCAAAATAAATATGGCAATCAATAATCCGTATTTTTCTCTCATAACCCTTTCTCCTTTCGGGCCGTCATCCTCCAAAGAACAGGTCGAGAATGTTTCCGGCGGTTGAAGATTGTTTGTTGTACAGTTCCGAATACCCGCAGTTTTTGCAATAAACGACGAGAAAACGGTTATGCTGCACATCGAACAATTTTGACAGGCCGGTGCCGGTCGTCGCGATTTCTTTTTGCCCCGCATCTGTACTTCCGCACTTGATACATCCTTTATGTTCACGCATAGCGCTTCTCCTTTCATGATGTAAAATCCAACCAACTTCATTATAATGGAATGTTCTTCAAAAGAAAATATTTCTCAGGAAATGACCGGTCGGAAAAGAGGGGAAAACGGACTGATCCTTTTTGCTTATAAAAATCTCTCGAAGACCGGTTATTTTATTTTTTCGTCGAAAAAACAATCCTTTTAACCTATTCATTCGCCTAGGACCATCCTGTAAGATAAACCTATTACAATATCATCCACTACAGGAAAATAGTTTTTATTGACTAGGATAAATGAAAGGGGAAGCTGCTTTGAGCGAAGGTTTTTGGGATTCAGTAGGCAACTTTTTGCACATATCCTACACGGAAAATGAACGAAAACGCGACGAGTATAAAAATTTATACGACTTTTTATCTGATAAAGAAAGCGATGTTAAGACGAAATTAGCAGAAGTTGATGCAAGTTTGAAAGCATACAACAGCAATCTCCCGGACTTGAAAATCCCTTCCCACGAATTTGAGGATACACGCCATGAAAAGGATGCCAAGCTGAAGGAATTGGTCAAGCATTTTAAAGATATGGTCGATGACATTCAAAGCGCCAAGTCGAAGGCGAAAAGCAAGTGGGAGTATTATAAAGCAAAAGCTGAAGCTGAAGAGAAAAAGGCGTAGAGGAGGAACAGCCGAGTCATGGACGGATATGGATACTACAACTATCAAGCGGCCAATCCGAAAGTAAGCGGAGAGACTGTGAAAATTTCACATAATGGAACAATAAAAGCGCATTCCCATGCGAAAGCGATCGAAAAACATGTTGGCGACTCGCTGAAAAAAGCAAAGGAATTGAAAGCGTATGTTGAAAGCGGAAAATGGAGCGGAAAAACCCGCGACGCATTTTTAAGCTACCTTGAGCTGATTATCGAATTGAATGCCGATATGAAAGACGCCTTGAAAGATCATACGGCTGCATTAGATGCACTGCAAATGCACATCGACGATTTTTCAAAGCTCAGTGAAGTGCAGGAAATCAAAAACTTATAACAGGGAAGGAGAATGACATGCAGGTGAAAGCAGATACGCTGTCGGCGGCAGAACTTTATGTTTTAGCAGGAGCAGCCGGAGTTACCTACATATTCGGTCTTCCGGAACGCGAACAGCTGGCCTTGGCTGAGCCGGATTGTGCAGTAAAAGCAAAAGAGAGCCTGATTGAAAAAGGCATCCTTTTAAAGGAAGGCAAGCTGACCAAGACCGCTTTTTTTCTGATTAAGCTGCTGAAGCAATATCAAGAAAGCGAAGAATTCGTGCGCTTTAATAACGTCATGTGCGCATTTTTGCCGGACGATGAGGAGCGCGTTGTCGCTCTGACTGAAAGAAGCCAGGGCAAAGGCTACACATTAGATTATTTGGAAAAGCGCGAAGTTTATTTATCGCTTATTTCCAACGTGTCATTTTTAGTAAGAGAGCCGCGTGATCAAGACCGCGCTTTTTTGACAAAACCGATGAGCGCCGCTGAAAAAGCCGAAGTCAGGGCAATGGATCTTGATCAAAAAGAAGTTCTTGCTGTGGAAACGTTCAAGCTTGCCTCGCAGCAAAAACCGGCAGACACCGGTTTCCAGACGACAACACTTTACTTTACAAAAGGCGAAGATTTCATCTCGGTTGATCCTTTAAATGATCGATATGAATGGATCAGCCTTTATATTATGAACAACCGGATCTATGACGCACTGCACATCAATTTCAGAGCAGGGAGGGCGATGCTATGAATGCAGAAGGCGGAGCAGGAGGCGGCGGTACAAACATCCATCTCGAGTTTGAAGAAATGATCACCATTTCCAATAAGCTGAAAAGCATCTGCGATATTTATACAGAAGGGGTTCAGAAAGAAATCAAAAACCTTTCAGAATCCGATTTTTATAAAGCCGGACAGGCATCAAAAGCGATTGAAAGCTACGCGGATATTCTCGGGAAGACGATGGAGCTGTTTGATAATTACTGTATAGCTTCCCACATTGTCAGTTATGCGATGGAGAAAATGTATGAAACAGATAAAGAGCTTCAAAAACTCTACAAGATTCAGAAATAGAAATGAGGCGATCATCTAAATGGATGTGAAATACGTACCGGAAGAATGGCAGGGCATGAAAGACGGGCTCGATGCGCTGACGGGCGGACCATATGGCGGCGGTATGAAAGCCGGCCTTATCAAACTCAACGATCTCTTGGAAGATATCGAATCCAAAATCAAAGACAAGGACAGCGACAGGTCGATCAGCTTTACCCACACAAGCAAAAAAAGCAAGATCGAGGAACTGTTTAAGGATTATCAAAAGCTGGCTGACTTTTGCCTGAAAGCCGGCAGTTTGGTGGAAGATCACATTGACAGCCCTTTTTATAAAAAAATAGACGCGTTCGCCGAAAAAATGCGCGGACTGACGATACATAATTACACGACCGCGAACCGGATCGGCTCCAAGGAAACCACTTACGTCGGATACGGCATGTCCAAACAAGCGGTCGAAACCGACAAAGCGAAAGTGAGCGTAAATGATATCTTCAAAGACTCGGAATCGTTTGATCACGTACTGAGCAAAGAATTTGAAGAATTCCAGATCAACCACCCCGACATCGAATTATCGTATGAAGAATACATGAAAGCGATTGCCTCTTCCCGCGGATTTGAATACGAATCAATCGGAGATGTCCAAAAGAATCAGGAATTGTGGCGGGATCTTCTGGCCGGTGCAGGCATCATCGTGCTCACCATCTTTTGTGCACCGGCAGGTCTCACGGTGGCCGTCGCCTACGGAGGAGCCAATATTTCGAGCGCCGCAACCGGAAAAGACTGGATGACACAACGGGAGTTAAACACAGACGAAAGGGTTGAAAGAGGCGTGTTCGGCGCCCTTGACATCATCCCGGGGGCAGCCGCGGCAAAAGGTACATTTAAAAGCGCAGCCACAATCGGCCAAATTTCAAGCAAAACAGAACATATGGTACAATCTTTTAAAGACAGCAAAAACATCTGGGCGAACCGCATGAAGGTGAATGGGCTGAAAGCTCAAGACCGACTCAACGACGCAGGCTTCGCCATCAAAAAACAATTCGCCAAAAGCGCCGACGCTTTGAGCGATATTGCCCGCGGTGCAGAAGCAGGAGCCGGCGGCACCCTCGTCCGAAAAGGGTCCAATTACTCCGCCCACGTCAACGACGCCCATAAAGCGTCGAAAGCGAAGATGCAGGATTCGATTCAGCGGGTTGAGAAGGAGATTGAGGCTGGGAAAGTCGGCAAAGGGAGTAGTTCTTCTGGTGCTAAGACAACAAATAGTTCGGAAAAATATAATCCAGTTTCTATTGATGTATATGCATATCAACTACTAAAAAAGGAATTATTAAAAGGTGATATAATAAGCAACTCAAAAAAAATAATTAATGGAGCCGACTTATGGGATCAAAAGGCAGTTGATATATTGACTAAAGATGGTTCGAACATTAGTGATTGGTGGAAAATGGAATCGATATATTCATATAAAACAGAGTTTGGAGAGGGAAAGATACATTACTATCAAAACTCAAGAACTGGTGAAGTAAGCTCATTTGATAGTAAATTGAAAATCCCGAAACCAAAAGATTTACGAAAAGACTCGAAGGATTTATTTTGGATTATAGATTTAGATGACAATTTTATACCGTCTAAACTGAGGTGATTAAAATGAGAGTAAAGTGTATAGAAAGAGACAATAGTTTACCTGATATAACACAAAACAAAATCTATTCCGTTTATGAATGTGAGTATAAAAAAAATGATGAAGAAATTAATTATAACTCATTTAGAATTCAGGATGATTACGGAAGTGTAATTCCATATGAAGCAAAATATTTTAAAACTGTCTCAAACAACAATTCTAATTATGTTGAAAAAAAAATAGCAGAAGATGAGTATAAGCTTACTCATAAATTTATTTCTTATAGTGGATTTTGGTCCATGTTTTATGAGGAAGATGGTACTTCCTTAGATGATTTTTGGAGGGCAAAAAAGGATATATATATACAAGAAATGAGTCAAGATGAAATGCGCGAGATATTGCAAGGAGAGAATCAGGATGAGAGAGACTTTATTTTAGAATTATTAATGGAAATAAAGGATGACTATTTTATAGAGGATTCGATTAAGATAGGACGCAGACAATTGAAAGAGTGGACAACAAATCATAGTTTGGAAACATTGTTCTTATATATTAGTCATTTTAAAAATGAAGAAATTGATAATTTTTTTATAGAATATCTTTCTGAAAATGAAAAAGGAAACGACAAATTAGATAGAATAGTTAGTGACTATTTTAATAATTAATTGAATGGGTTTAAAAAAAGAAGAGCAAATAAAACTAAAACGCATGGAAATCGATCTCCATGCGTTTTCAAGATGAATCAACAAATCGGGTGTGCCAAATGAAAAGAAGAATAATATCGTTTCAGTGGAACGATGATAACCATATCTCACAATTTAAAAAAAGACTGTACTCCACTATCCTTGGCGGGGTTATCGGTGATGCGCTGGGCGTCCCTGTGGAATTTAAAGCTAGAAAATTAAATATCACTGGAATGATAGGGTACGGGACTTATAATCAACCGCCTGGGACATGGTCAGATGATACATCACTCACTTTGTGTTTAATGGAGAATCTGATCGAAAAAAAAGATGAGACCGAATTGATGAAAAAGTTTGCTGCGTATCGGGAAGGGTACTGGACTCCATACGGCAGCATGTTTGATATTGGCAGAGCGACTGATGATGCAATCGAGCGCTTCAAAAGGGGCGTTCCAATTGAACAATGCGGCGGAGCGTCTGAGTTTGATAATGGAAACGGAGCATTGATGAGAATATCTCCGTTGGCTTTTATGCTATGGAACGAATCAGATTTTTCAAAAAGACAAGCTGAGATCGAAAGGTGGGCATTTATTACACATCGTCATCCCCGATCTACGCTAGGATGTATCATTTATATAGAATTCTTAATAAACTTGTTTGATCATTCTCCTAAAGAGGCATATAAACAAGCAGTCCATTCTTGTTTGGAGAATTTGAGAGGAACCGAGTATGAAAATGAGTTTTCTTCGTATAAGAGGATACTTAATGATGACATTGCGAGTGTTAAAAGAGAAAACATCATGTCAGACGGCTATGTTGTGCACTCTTTAGAAGCGGCATTGTGGTGTTTCCTCAATTCAGACCGTTATTCTGATGCTGTATTGGAAGCAGTGAACCTGGGGGAAGACACAGATACAATTGCCTTTATTACAGGTACAATGGCTGGAATGTATGATCAAATGGAAAGCATCCCGGAAGAATGGATCACTGCCTTGCCTAGGATAGATGACATTCTGGATTTGTCTGAAAGGTTCACTCAGTTCTGTTTTGAAAAATCAAAGCAATAGCGCTTGTCTAGGTGAAAAAGAAAATGCCGGCTGACAGAGCATTTTCTTACTCACATTAAAAACCGCTTGCTTTTCTCCAAAAATCCATCTATAATAAATCATGTCTTAAATATACGGGGCATTAGCTCAGCTGGGAGAGCGCTACACTGGCAGTGTAGAGGTCAGCGGTTCGAGCCCGCTATGCTCCATCTTTAAAACCCTTGATCATTCAAGGGTTTTTTTGTTGCCTTTTTTACGCGATCCATTTTTGCGGGGTGATGGCCTATCTGTCTGTACGGTATTTGACGACTGGCCATTTTTCTTTTCGCAGAGCGTTCATCAGCTCCGGTCCTACATGCAAATGCTCTTCAATCAGCTCTCTTGGAGTCAGCGCCATCCACTGATTTAATGAAATGTCTGCAAAGCGGCTGCTTTTGAATATTTCTAAAAACCACAGGCTTTCGCTGCCTGTATTTTGAATGTAATGTCCCATGGCAAACGGGACATATCCGACATCCCCCGCCCGGTAATTAAAGGTGCGGGCAGTCCCGTTTGCCGCAAATACTGTCATTCGCCCGGTTCCTGAGATATAGTACTGCCATTCATCGTTGTTCGGGTGCCAATGCATTTCCCTCATTCCGCCGGGCTTGACTTCGACGAGTGCGGCGGCGATCGTTGTCGAAATTGGAAAGTTTGAAGAATCAACAATTCGCACCGTTCCGCCGGGTGTTACGATAGGCTTTTGTGCAAACAGCCTGTAAGCGAAGCTTTTTGGTACGGTTCCATACGGGTCGGGCACTTTTTGGTTTTCGAGCGGTCCCGGCACTTTTGCTTGGAAGATGTATCGCTGTTTGTCGGGGATGCGGGCGAAGGCGCTTTCGTGTACACCGAAATTCGCGGCCAGAATATCTTTCGGTGTGTGTGCGAACCAATCTGTAATCGTGAAGGTATCGAACTCGGAGAAGTTCCCGTCGTCAAAAACGAGGAGAAATTCGCAGCCGTCCTCAAGCCCTTGAATCGAGTGCGGTATTCCGGCGGGAAAGAACCACAAATCCCCGGGGCCGACATCGGCGATAAAGTTTCGGCCGTCCTGATCGACGGCGGTAATGCGCGCATGGCCCAAAATCATGTAAGCCCATTCCGATTGCTTATGCCAATGCAGCTCGCGCACCCCGCCTGGCGTCAGCCGCATGTTGACGCCGGCAATCGTCGTTGATACCGGCAGCTCCCGGACAGTTATTTCGCGCGACCAGCCGCCATGATTTAACTGCATATGTGTGTCTGAAAAAGAAAACTTTAAATTGGGGATTGCTCCGGCATCTGTTTTTGGAGGAACGAACATGTCGGGATTCTCTAAATCCCGCATCACGTCGCGGGGCCCAAAATCAGTCGCGCCCGCACCATCGTGTCTTATTGGATGAGGCACGCGATTGTACCAAGCTGGAGTCCCGGCTGTTCTTTTCATGTAAAAAGCTCCCTTCACAGGTCGTGTATACCGAAATTTATGACAGGGACGCTTAAAATATATCAAATCGAAAAAAATCGGAGCCTTCTTAAGACACTTTTAAAAAAACTAGATGGACAGATTTGCATTTCCTTTGGCAGCAGAAGAAAACCTTCGATTTAAAGTCTGCACGGCACGGGCTCCTGCTGTTTGCCTTCCACCGCTAACGATTACTGACTGAATGATTTCGCCCGAAGCTGAATAAGAATGAGATAGAAAGCATCCGGGCAATTTTCGAACGGCTACATGAATGAATACTATGTGACAAGAAAGAAGGGAGCGTTGATGAAAAAGCTTTGCCGGGAAGTCTGGGTAGAGGTAAACCTTGATGCGATTAAAAAAAATTTGCGCGCATTTCGGCGGCATATTCCGAAGAGGAGCAAGATTATGGCTGTCGTAAAAGCGAACGCTTATGGTCACGGCTCGGTGGAAGTGGCACGCCATGCACTGGAAAACGGCGCGAGTGAGCTCGCCGTTGCCTCGGTGGAGGAAGCGGTCGTTTTGCGAAAAGCGGGGATTGACGCACCGATCCTTGTGCTCGGTTTCACCCCGCTTAGCTGTGTGAAAGAAGCGGCAGCTTGGAATATATCGTTATCAGCATTTCAAGTTGACTGGATTAAAGAAGCGAACGAGATATTGGAAACAGAAGCAACCCCTGACCGGCTGTCTGTTCATATCAATGTGGATACCGGCATGGGGCGTTTAGGTGTACGCACAAAAGAAAGGCTTTTAGCAATTGTGGAAGCGCTGGCGGCAAGTGAAAACCTCAGATGGGAAGGGATTTTCACGCATTTTTCCACAGCTGACGAACCGGATACTGAGCTAACCATGATTCAACACGAAAAGTTTATCAGCTTTCTCCGCTTTCTGAAAGAACAAGGCTTTAAGCTGCCTACGGTGCATATGAACAACACGGCCGCGGCGATCGCTTTTCCGGAATTCAGCGCTGATATGATTCGCTTAGGTATCGGAATGTATGGATTATATCCTTCCGATTACATCAGGCAGCTCAATCTCGTTAAGCTTGTGCCTGCACTAAGCTTGAAGGCGCGCATCGCTTATGTGAAAACCATGTTGACAGAACCGCGGACCGTTAGTTATGGGGCTACATATGTTGCGGAGCGCGGGGAAGTGATTGCCACGATTCCGGTCGGCTATGCTGACGGTTATTCCCGTGAACTTTCCAATCGCGGATTTATTCTACACCGCGGAAGACGGGTGCCGGTGGCGGGAAGAGTAACAATGGACATGATAATGGTCAGTCTGGGAGAGAGCGAAGGTAAACAAGGAGAGGAAGTCGTGATTTACGGCCGGCAAAAGGGAGCTGAAATTTCCGTTGATGAAGTTGCGGAAATGCTTGATACGATCAATTATGAAGTGGTATCTACAATAAGCTGGCGCGTCCCCCGCTTTTATATAAGAGACGGCAAGATTTTTAAAAAGTCGACCCCGCTGTTATACGTATAGTTTTCCCATACTCACAGGCTGTTTTCTCGATCATTGATAAAATAGGAAAAGTGCAAATTCTTGACAAAAAAATTTATTTATGCTATAATTTACTAATTGAATATTGGTGTGTATAATAGGATTCTCCTGGCCGGGAGAATCCTATTTTTTTTGCGTTTGATGAAGGAGTGTACGACATGAAAAAAGATGAATCGAGTGTAACGTCTCTTATTTCGGCTTTTGGCAGAGCTTATCACAGCCAATATGATGAACCAAAAATTTTTGATGACAATCTAGCCAAAACGCTCATTTCCCAACAAGAATTTTCTGATATTAAAAACAGTTTCATTCAAGGTATACAGTTCTTCAACAAAGATATAGCGGAAAAATACGAGGGAGACGATGAAGAAATATTAAAATGGGTCACACAAATTCAGCTCTCTCCGACGCCGCTCGCGCGTGCCGCATATTGCGAAAGCGTGCTGCACCATGAGATTCGGTTTGGAGCAGAACAATACGTGATTCTTGGGGCAGGGCTGGATACTTTTTGTTTTCGGAACCTGGAGTTAAAAGGCAAAATTGATATCTTTGAAATTGACCATCCGGCGACACAAAAATGGAAAAAGGAAAGGCTGGACAAAGCAGGTTTTCACATCCCGGCCCACCTTCATTTTATTCCTTTGGACTTTGCCAAGGCATTTTCTTATCAAGAATTGGCTGATAAGGGTTTTCATTTTAACAAAAAAACGTTCTTTAGCTTTTTGGGCGTTTCCTACTACTTAACAAAGGAAGAAACCGAAAAATTGCTGAGACAATTAATGGCTGATCTTCCTTCAGGAAGTTCGATCGTTTTTGATTATGCGGATGAAAACCTGTTCAAAGAAAAAGGTTTCTCCAACAGGGTGGAAAATATGGTGAAAATGGCAGCGGCAGGCGGAGAACCGATGAAGTCATGCTATTCGTATCAGGAAATCCAGCATATGCTGGAGCAATCCGGACTGCTCGTTTATGAGCATTTGTCACCGTCGGATATTCAAGAGCGTTATTTTAAAAATCGAAAAGATGATCTGTCAGCCTTTGAAACGATTCACTACATTCATGCCGTGAAAAATTAAACACGAATCAAGAAAAACGCCCGGGGCCGGGCGTTTTTCCTATTTTAAGCCGCGCGATCGTCTTTCTGTTTTTCTTGGGGGAGTACAAGCTGTTTAGGAGGGCATTTGCGCTGCGTCAATCCGGACACAGCGAAGATCGTCATAAATGCTGTAACCGCAGCCAGCGTCCGGAAAGGAAAGAGGACTGTGCCGTCTTCAATCATCGGATACGGTAGAAGCGGCGGGATGCCGAATGCGGGTTCACCGCCGCCCAGCCTCAGAATGACCGCAACTGCAAATCCGGAAATTGACCCGTACAGGTTTGCTCTTTTATAAAAGAGGGCCATTGTTAACTGGGGAAAAAGAATGCAATAAACTAAATCCGATGCCAAATACCATAAAGTATAAACGCTTTTGACATTCAGCGCGATGATCGCTGCTCCCGCGCCGAACAAAATGATTGAGCGTTTGACGACTTTTTGCAGCTGTTTTTGGGTGGCCTTCGGCTTGATCAGCGGACGGTAAATATTCCATGCGGCCATTGATGATGCCGATAGAATCGATGAGTCCATGCTTGACATAACGGCAGCTGCAATTGCACCCAAACCGAGGCCAGCGATAATTCCCGGCGTTAAATACGCAAGCGTTTGCGGCAAAATCATCGCCGGGTTATCCGGAGCGCTCGCTCCGAACAAGCTCCAATCCGCACTGTTTCCGGCAGCTCCGATGATCACGCACGGAATGGCGGCAATGATACAGATCACTCCGGCAATAATCGACTGCCACATGGCGGCGTTTTCCGATTTTGCCGAAAGAACGCGCTGAAAGTACACCTGCCATGCGATACCACCGAAAATTAAGAGGAGCGCATTATCCCACCAGTTCCAAAACAGGTTTCCCCATTCAGGATTTTTCCAGCCGTCCAACGGCGGAAACAGATTGGCGCTGCTTCCGAAATCGTGTCTGTAATTTGCCCATACGATATCGAATGAACCGACATTTGACAACACAAATGGGACGACTAAAAACAGCCCGAGCAAAATGATGATCATTTGGAAGACATCTGTGAAAGCGACTGCCCACATGCCTCCGGCCACCGTATAAGCGATGGCGATCATCGCCGAAAGAATAATCGACGTTTGGAAATCGATATTCAGAATCATTCCGAAAGTCGTGCCCAATGCCGTTAAGATCGCGGCGCTCCAAAACAATTCTCCTAACAGCGCCGGTATATATAAAACACCGGCCATCCGCTTACCGAAGCGCTGTTCGAGAGGATCGATAATGGTCATAAATCGATGACGGCGCATTTTTCTGGCGAAGAAAATACCGCCGATAATCAGGCTTAATGCGTAGCCCCAAGGCGCCTGTGCCCAGATGAGACCGTCGCTGTAAGCCGATTCGGCCGTTCCGTTAATATATCCGCCGCCGACCCATGTTGCGGCCATCGTCACCATTCCGACGAAAAACGGCATGCTCCTTTTTGCCACGATCATATCAGAAAAAGAATTTGATTTCTTTGCTGCGTAAAAAGCGCCTAAATAATAGGTGAAAGCAAAGAATATCATCATGGAGATAAAGCCGCCCCAATGAATGTCTGCATTCGAAATGCCGATATACGCGAGTAAGCCTCCCGCAAACAACACAAAAATACCTAATTTGATCCAGTTTTTTTTCTTCTCAGCATAATTCATGTATGCACATCGCCTCCGGTAATAATTTTTCGAATTTTCTTGAAATTAAAATGTGAAAAAAGGTTTTGCGCCACTCTGGGAAGTATGCAAACTGCTGACTTCAGAGCGGATAAAACCTTTTTATTCCTTGTTATCAATCGGTATAAACTCAAAAATCTCTCCGGATTGGACAGATTTCGCGAGTCTCAGCAGCCAGTCATAATACGGTTTTGACTGTTCCAACTGGTCATAAAGAGTTCTCGCTTCTTCTTTTATACTTTCGTCAAGCCCATCGCTTTCGACGATGTCCTCCAATGCTTTTTGAGCGTCTTGAATGGCCATGAGATTCACTTTGACTTCCCTTTCCCATTTTTGCGGGAAAAAGCTTGTGAAAAATTTGAAGAAATCCTTTTCAGCAACAAAGCTGTGTTTTCTTCTTCCTCTATGGAATGTCTTTTTGACGACGTTTAAGTCTTGGAGTTTTTTTACGCTTGTGCTCATGCTGGGCTTGCTCATTTGCAGTTCTTCCCGCATTTCGTCCAGTGTCATTTCATCCGAAAGGTACATGGTTCCGTACAAAATACCCGCACTCCGGGTAATGCCGTACAGATCCATCGTTTCTGCGATTGAATCAATGACAAGATCTTTTGCCTGTGCGATCGCTTCTTTTGCTGAAAGATCACGGGGATTGTCCATTACTTGCCTCCTTTCACAGGAGCGGAACATCAGCATTGCAGATTCAATGCCCCGGAAAAACGGGGATTAATCTGAAATCCGCGTTAAGTTTGTTAAGTTATTTCTGTATGTTCTTTATCTTAACGAAAGAAATTCAAATGTCAAAATCAAAATTTTTTTTCAAATGGCCTCAGCCCGTGTGAGTACTGCGTTCATATAAAATTCAAAAAAAATAATCAGCCTGATTTTCTTTGACACAAAAAATGGCACATGATAAATTCAAAGTGTTCAAAACGTTAAATTTTTATTTAACAAACTTTGCGTAATGAGGAGGCTGCTTTTATGAGTCAAACACTTTTCATTGACGGAAAGTGGGTGGGCGCCAAAAAAGGCGAAACCCGCCAAATTATCAATCCTTACAATCAAGAGCATATTGAAACCGTCAGTGAAGGAGACAGAGAAGACGCTGTTCGGGCGATTGCCGCAGCGCGCCGCGCCTTTGACGACGGCGAGTGGGCGAATACGCCGGGTCTTGAACGAGGCAACATCGTATTAAAGATCGCCGAACTGATCAGACGCGACCACGAAGAGCTGGCAGAGCTTGAATCGCTTGACACCGGCAAGACGCTTGAAGAAAGCAGAGCCGATATGGATGATATTGCAAACGTATTTCAATATTATGCAGGGCTTGCGGATAAAGATGGCGGAGAAGTCATTTCTTCACCGATTCCCGATTCTAAAAGCGAAATTGTCAGGGAGCCGGTCGGTGTCTGCGGGCAGATCACACCATGGAACTATCCGCTTCTGCAGGCTAGCTGGAAAATCGCTCCGGCTTTGGCAGCGGGCAACACGATCGTTGTCAAACCAAGTGAAATCACACCGCTGACAACCATTAAGATCTTCAAGCTGATGGAAGAAGCCGGTGTGCCTAAAGGGGTTGCTAACCTTGTTCTCGGCCCCGGAGCCACTGTCGGCGATGAACTTGCCAGAAATACAGACGTCGACTTAATTTCCTTCACCGGCGGAATTGAAACCGGAAAGAAAATCATGCAGGCTGCAAGTACGAATGTGAAAAAAATTGCGCTTGAGCTTGGCGGAAAAAATCCGAATATTGTGTTTAAAGACGCAGATTTTGACGTAGCGGTTGACCAGGCGCTGAATGCGGTATTCTTCCACGCAGGACAGGTTTGCTCCGCGGGTGCTCGTCTTCTCGTTGAAGAATCCATTCATGACGAGTTTGTCGCAGAGCTTGTCAAGCGTGCGAAAAAAATCAAACTTGGTAACGGATTCCACGAGGAGACACAGAGCGGTCCGCTCATTTCAGCTGAGCACCGCAGCAAAATTGAAAAATATGTAGAAATTGGCCTGCAAGAAGGCGCCAAGCTGGAAACAGGCGGAAAGCGTCCGGAGGACCCTGAACTTGCAAATGGCTTCTTCTATCTGCCGACAATCTTCTCGGGCTGTACATCAGATATGAGAATCGTTCAGGAAGAAGTATTCGGTCCTGTATTAACAGTTGAAACATTCAAAACAGAAGAAGAAGTTGTCTCACTTGCAAACGATACGATTTACGGCCTTGCCGGCGCCGTTTGGTCAAAAGACATCGAAAAAGCGGAACGCGTCGCTGCCAAACTGCGCATGGGAACCGTCTGGATCAATGACTTCCACCCTTATTTCGCACAAGCGCCTTGGGGAGGTTACAAGCAATCAGGCATCGGCCGCGAACTTGGCCGCATGGGCCTTGAAGAATACACAGAAGTGAAGCACGTCTACCGCAATACGAAACCGGCGGCTGTCAATTGGTTTAAAGCATAAGAAGGAGGAGATTATTCATGACTTTAAATATGAAAGTAGAAGCGATGAACAAATTCCACACGTTTGAAATCCCGACCGTCATTAAGCACGGAATCGGAGCCGTTAAACATGTGGGTGAAGAAGTGAAAAAACTTGGCGTTTCAAAAGCACTGCTTGTCACAGACCCCGGCATCTACAAAGCAGGTGTAACAAACCCGGTCGTTGAATCCCTTCAGGAAGCAGGCGTTGAAGTTGTCGTCTTTAATAAAGTCGAGCCGAATCCGCCTGTCCGTCTTGTCGCTGAAGGTTCCAAACTGTATGCTGAAGAAAATTGCGACGGCCTTGTAGCAGTCGGCGGCGGAAGCTCAATGGATACGGCGAAAGCGATCGGAGTCGAAGCCACTCATGAAGGCTCGGTTCTTGACTATGAAGCGGCAGAAGGAAAGAAGCCTCTTGAAAACCGGATTCCTCCGCTTACAACGATCCCGACGACTGCCGGAACCGGCTCAGAAGTTACACAATGGGCGGTTATCACAGATGAAGAGCGTGAATTTAAATTCAATACGGGCGGCCCGCTGATTGCTGCTCACTTGACAGTTATCGATCCTGAATTGCATGTATCAATGCCTCCGCACGTCACAGCGATGACCGGCGTTGACGCTTTGGCTCACGCCATCGAGTGCTATACGATGAAATTTGCTCAGCCGATAACTGACGCGGTGGCCCTTCTTGCCATCGAATACGGCGCACATTACATCCGCAGAGCGTTTGCCGATGGGGAAGATCTTGAAGCGAGATACGGCATGGCGCAGGCGGCTATGCTTGCAGGCCTTTCTTACGGAAGCGAATCTGCAGGCGCTGCTCACGCGATGAGCCAGACGCTCGGAGGAATCATTCCTGTCGCGCACGGCCAATGTGTGGCGGCGATGATGGGTCCTGTAATGGAATACAACTGGAAAGGCTACCCTGAAAAATTTGCCCGCATTGCAAAAGCGTTCGGCATTGACACAAGCGGCATGTCTACAGTGGAAGCGGCTAAAGCTGCAGTGAACTGGATGTATCAGCTTGTGGAAGACTTGGAGATTCCTAGTCTTGAAGAGCAAGGCGTATCACCTGACATGATCGACCGCCTTTCAAAAGAAGCGATGAAAGATCCGCAAACGGTCGGAAACCCGAGAGACCTGAACGAAAAAGCGTACAATTGGATTTACAAACGCTGCTTTAATCTAACCCCGAAAACTGTATAAAGAAATGCATGAATCCCGCTGTGTGAACGCACAGCGGGCTTTCTCAATTTGAGAAAAAAAGGGATGCATTGTAAAATAAATCACATCTTGAAAAAAGGGGATGGGTTGAATGTGGAAAAAGCACACGGCTGTTGCAGAGAACGTATACATAGCGGACACACCGTCATTTGTGACAGAGAAACAAGAAAAGATTGTGATTGATTATGGGGGAATACCGGGTGATCTGCATTTTGGACTGACGAAAAAAGCGGGAGCAAGGGAGCCGATGTATAAAAGAGGGACGGAGATTTTCAACAGGAGGCAGATTTCAATTGTCTCGGTCGAAGAGTGTCTTGAGATTGCCGGACGGCTGAACGTTCCTGCGGTCCTTCCGGAATGGCTCGGGGCTAATATCGCATTAAGCGGACTGCCTGATTTAACTTCATTAAGAGAAGGAAGCAGAATCGTTTTTCCAAGCGGCGCCTCTCTGTTGAGCGAGGGTGAGAACGAGCCGTGCATTCAGCCCGGAGAAGTCATTCAGGAGCAGTTTCCCGACAAACCGAAGCTTGCTTCGCGCTTTGTGCGCCATGCGATCGGAAGAAGGGGAATCGTCTGCGTCGTCGAACGCCCCGGCTTGATCCATCAAGGCGACCAGGCAGAAGTGTGGGCGTATTCGCCTGCTGCCACGAAAGACGCCAGGTCGTTTGCCTGAGCGGATGAAAAGCCCCGGGCCTCTAAAGCCGGGGCTTTCCGTGTATTATAATAGTTTCTGTTTGATTTCCTTGATCTGTTTAATATGTCTTCTTTCATGATGGCCGATGAAGTCGAGCCACTGTCTGACCGTAAGCTCTTCGAAAACCGGATGCGGCAGCACCCTTTGAAAATCTTCATCATGAAAGGCGGCGATGACTGAAGTTAATTGTGTTCTGACATTGTCGAGCTCAGCTTTGAGGGTTAAAGCATCCGCCGTTTTTCTTTCAGGCTCTGCATATGGGGGCGCCTTTCGTTTGGAGCTTCTGTCTTCCGACTGATGCACCGGTTTATCTTCGATTGTTTTGACCGGTGCATGCTTGATTTGTTCCTTTAGGATTTGAAGTGCCATCAGGTCGATTTTTTTCAGGTGGTCGATCACTTCTTGAATGCTCCATTCGTCCTCCGAGGGCCTTTTATTCAGCGTTTCGTCTGACAGGCCTTGAATCTCGCTCCAAAGTTCTTTTCTCGCTTCATTAAAAATGCTCATCATATCCCCTCCTGTTTTTACTGTACCATATCGCAGGCTGGTAAAATAACCAAAAAACACTCGATTTTCGCAACGCCTTCGGATATGCTTAAGAAAAATGAATAGAAGGAAGGATTTATTTGAGAACAACATTGTACCCGTATATCGCATTAGTGGTCGGGGTGCTGGCTGTGTCTTCCTCCGCCATCTTTGTCAGACTGTCAACGGCTGACGCTGGAATCATCGCTTTTTATCGTCTCTTTTTTTCCGCTTTGCTGATCTTTCCTTTTTTCTGGGGAAAAAGAAAAGAAGTCTTGAGTTTTTCGAAAAAGGACTGGCTGTTTTCAGCGGCAGCGGGGTTCTTTTTGGCATTTCATTTTATTTTATGGTTTCGTTCGCTTGAATACACCTCAGTGGCGAGCTCGGTTGTTCTTGTGACGCTGCAGCCGATTTTTTCTTTTATCGGTACATACTTTTTATTTAAAGAAAGAGTGTCGTTCGCTGGAATCATCAGTGCGCTTCTCGCGATCGGCGGAAGCGCGTACATCAGCTGGGGGGATTTCAAAGTAAGCGGCCAGGCGCTCTACGGCGACATTCTTGCACTATTGGCGTGTGCGCTTGTGACGGCATATTTGCTGTTTGGCCAGCATGTCAGAAAACGCCACAGTTTGACCGTTTACACGTTTATTGTGTATGGAATCAGCGCCATCACTTTATGCCTGTACTGTCTGTTTTCGGGCGCCGCCTTTTTTTCTTATCCTGCGTCAGATTGGGGGTATTTCTTTCTGCTTGCCGTCATTCCGACTTTGCTCGGGCACTCGCTGTTTAACTGGGTGCTGAAATGGCTGAGCACAAATATGATTTCTGTGGCGATTTTATTTGAACCTGTCGGAGCGGTTGCGCTGGCGTATTGGATTTTAGACGAATCCGTCATGATGACGCAGGTGATCGGCGGAGCGGTCATTTTTTCAGGTATTATCTTGTTCATGGCCTCGCAAAGCATGAGGAAAAACACCGTCCCGTCCGTGAAAGGGAAAACACATAAGGCGCTTTAAAGTTTGCACCTTATCCGGTCAAAATATCTTCGCTTGAATAGCGGATGTTTTCCTGTTCAGGTCTGGCCAGGGAAAACGCCAATGTGAGCGGTCCGAGTTTTCCGAGAAACATAATGAAAATAATCAGTATCTTTCCGACAGGGGTCAGGTCAGCCGTAATCCCCATTGACAGGCCGACCGTGCCGAAGGCTGATACGACTTCAAACAAAATCGCCAAAAACGGCTTAGGTTCTGTCATATTTAAAATAAAGACAGCCGCTAAAATCAACAGCACACTGATAGTCGAAATAGCGAGCGAACGAATGATCAATTGGTCTTTCAGCGTTTTTTTTGCTATCGAAATATGTTTTTTGCCTTTTAAAAAAGTGATAACCGACAGGAGAATGACAAGAAACGTCGTCAGCTTGATTCCTCCGCCGGTGGATGCACTCCCCGCTCCGACAAACATAAGAAGGAGCAAAAGTGTGATCGTGCTTTCGTGCAGGCTTCCGATATCTGTCGTGTTAAACCCGGCTGTTCGCGGGGTCACGGCCTGAAAATAGGCGCCCCAAAGTTTTTCAGCTGGCGGAAGCATGCCGAGCGTTTTTTGATTTTGATACTCCAGCAGAAAAATAAAGATCAAGGCTGACAAATTGATGATAAACGTACCGTATATCATCAATTTCGAATGAAGGCTTAACTTTTTCAAGCTCCGCTTATGCCATAGATCAGACAATACGGTAAACCCTATCCCGCCGATGATAAACAAAAAACTGATCACCAAGTTGACGAGCGGATCGCTTTTATACCGTATTAAACTGTCCGGCCAAATGGAAAATCCCGCATTGTTAAAGGCGGAAACCGCGTGGAACAGGCTGTAGTAGACACCGCGTGCGAAACCGTATTCAGGAACCCATTTGACAGCCAGTATGACCATGGCCAGCATTTCAATTGCGAAGGAGTAAATAAACAAACTCTTGATGAGCTTAATGATCCCGCCTAAAGAAGTTTGATTGAGAGACTGTTGAATCAACAGCCGTTCTTTCAGGCCGATTTTTTTCCCGAGCATGATAAAAATGAGCACTGCAAATGACATGATGCCGAGTCCCCCGATCTGGATGAGAACGAGGATCATGAGCTGACCGAACAACGTATAATCCGTGCCTGTATCAACGACGGCTAGGCCGGTAACAGTCATCGCCGATGTCGATGTAAAAAGCGTATCAATCCAGCCTATGGGTTTAGACGTCGCTGCCGGGGTCTTCAATAAAAGAGTTCCTAATATGATGAAAAATAAAAACACCAGCACGAGCAGTTGGGACGGGCTTAATTGAATCTGTTTAAACTTCACGGTTAATCGCCCTTTTTTTCAAAGGTCTCAATATCTTTGTTTTGCCCGATCACAATCAAAATATCGTTTTCGTATATCAAGTCATCAGCGCTCGGTGCGATGATGAAATGCCCGTCTCTTTTTATGCCGACGATGTTGCAGCCGAAGTTGGCGCGTACATCGATATCCCCCAGGCTTCTTTTGTCCAGCTTTTTTGTTGCCACAATTTCGACGATGCTGTAATTTGGCGACAGCTCAACAAAATCGATCATCTTTTCCGAGGTGATATGGCTGGCTATCCGCTTGGCCATATCTTTTTCGGGATGAATGATACGATGGACGCCGATTTTATGGAGAACCTTTTGGTGATAGTCATTTTGCGCTTTCGTCCATACTTTGGGAACGCCCATTTCAATCAGCAAAAGCGAAGTCAGAATGCTTGCTTCAATGTCATCGCCGAATGATACAAAGGCGTGATCGATGTTGCGTATTCCGATTTGTTTCAATGTATTTTCATCAACGGCATTGGCGCAAATGGTGTAGGTTGCATAAGCAGAATATTCGTTTACTTTTTCTTCGGATTTGTCGATGCCTAAAACTTCCGCCCCTTTTGCGTGGAAGGCTTTGACAAGACTGCCGCCGAACTGACCGAGCCCGAAAACGGCATAAGATTTCTGCATCCGTGTTCACCCTTTTATCTGTTTTTCTTATAGTGTTTACTTTTTTAAAAGAAAAACACACAGGGATGTACAAGAATCCGGAAGTGTGCGAATCCGGAGAGCCGCCTTGAGGCGGCTTCGGTTTCAGCTGAGCGAGCCTCCGGTTTCGCGAATGTCTTTTTCGTGAAGGGCAGAGACGACGGCGGCTAGCCTCAGCCCTTCGACGATCGTTTCAAGGCTGAGGCTCGGCTCGTGCTTATCGACTGTTTGTTCGGGGAGATACGGAATGTGGATGAACCCTCCGCGGATGTTTGCCGAGGTGCGGTCTATACGGTGCATTAACTGGTAAAAAAGATGGTTGCATACGAATGTTCCAGCTGAATTAGAGACGGAGGCCGGGATTCCGTTTTTTCTCAACTCTTTCACAACGAGTTTGATCGGAAGCGCGGACCAGTAAGCTGCAGGCCCGTCTGCCGCGATCGGTTCATCGATCGGTTCCCGTTTTTCATTATCCGGAATGCGGGCGTCATCGATGTTGATTGCGATGCGTTCCGGAGTAATGTGAGCCCGGCCGCCTGCTTGTCCTACACAAATGACGATATCGGGATGGTGCTTTTCGATCGCTTTTTCCAAAACGGCCGCTGAATGATGAAAAACGGTCGGGATCTGCTCCGCCACGATAGAGACGCCTTCGACTTTTTCTCCGTTCAGCCGTTTTACAGCTTCCCAAGACGGATTGACCGTTTCTCCCCCGAAGGGGTCAAAACCTGTCAGCAGTACTTTCTTTCCCATATCGATCCCTCCTGAATATGAATATAAAGTGCAAAATACCCATTCAGAAGATGTCTGAATGGGTATTTTTTAAAATATTTTATGCTCCTGATCCCCGGGATGCCAGAAGTACCTGATCTCCTTGAGAAGCCGCTTCCGGTGCATGGTTTACGAATGAAAAGCTGATAACTGCGCCTAATACAACTGCTGTTAATAATACTTTTTTCATTTTATTCTCCTCCTCTTCCAGCGAGCTTGCTCGCCTTGTCTGTTTTAATGTAAAAGTATATGGCTTCTTCATATAACTTTTCTCGCCTGTAGTAATTCGCTACATCCATCAATAATTCCTCCAAATCTACCCAGGCTTTTTCATTTTCTAACTGGTGAACATAGTCCTTGATTATTTCCAGTTTATTCTGTGTATCAGAATATAATGTATATAAAATTTTGAATTTCAATTCGAAAATTTCGCTGTTCATTTCCCGGGATTTTTTAAAGCCCACTTCGATCCATTTAAATGCTTGTTTGTGTGCGTTGGTTTTGAAAAGAGACCTTGTGTTTTCATAAACGCAAAGAAGGTAAGCATACTTGGCTTTCGTTTCAAAATCTTTGATTGCAAAAGCTTTATTGTAATACTTTAGCGCTTCCTCCTGCTTGTCTTCCTTACTCTTCAAAAAGCCCATATTATAGTAGGTACACGGTAAAAGGAATTGGTCGCCGATTTTTTCGGTTTTTTCGATCGCTTCTTTTAATAATACTTCACTTTCGGAGAACTTAAATTGGTCAATATAATTGAGCCCGATCAGCATTTTGCAGTTGATGACCCGCTTGGCATACCCGTCATACCCTTGAAAGATGCCGGAGGCAATGTTGATGTGATGAATCGACAGCCATGTCGCTTTTAAGTTGTAATACAAAACACCGATTTTATAATGAAATTCAGCTTTTTCAATTTCATTTTGAATGACGCTCAGTCTTTTTTCCGCTATTCTGAAAAAATTGAGCGCTTCTGTATGGTTTTGCTTGTAGTCCTCATAAATCCCTTTAAACAGGTAAAAATAATAATTCAGCTTGTCGTCCGTACTTTTTGGATCTTTGTCTTGAAAACTGATGGCCTCCAATTTTTCGGTGGAAGATTGGGAGATATCTTCAAGAAGGAGCCTTAAGCGAAAATCGAGCATTTGATAATAGAGTAGAACGTCATGATCTTCTTCCATTTTTTCAATTGCTTTATCTATGTCATCTTTCATTTCGATTGAGCCTGAAATGTCTCTTTTTTTCATCAGTATGTACCAGTCGTTGAGCATATTGGCGACTTCTTGTGAAGCCACGGCTTTGGCCATTCTCTTCCCTCCAATCTTTGTGAATTTTTTGTAAATTGAAGTTCTATTAATCATAGCATAAACTGCTGCCGTCTGTGAATAACGCTGAAATGCAAGTTCGCCGGTGAAAAGTTCATTTCTGAAATTAAATCGTCATTTTCCAAAAAAAGTGCGCGAAAAAAGCGAAAACCGCGCCAAGCGGAATACAGGAGATCATTGCGGTTCCGTTGACCAGCCCGTCAGCTCCGCTTATTTTCAGGGCTTCCCGGTAGCCTATTAAAAAGTGGATGATCGATAGGACGTAACATAAGAGCATCATATAGTAAGGGTTCATTTGCATACCTCCTCTATTCGCTTTACTATATTACATTCAATAGAGGGGAAGATTATGCCTGTTTAAACAGGAAAAAGAACAAAATATTATAGACGAAAAGATTTTCAATTACAATACATGTTTTTAAAAATATTTCCACTATAATCAAAATGAAAGATAAATTTAGGGGGTCATAAGAAATGAAAAAAAGGCTGATGTCACTATTGGTCTGCATCCTGGTTTTAGTGCCGGCAGCTGGTGCTTTTGCCGCGCCGAAACAGGCCGAGCTTCAAGAGTATCTTGAAGAAATAGGAATGAAAGAAAAAGAATTGGAAGCTTATTTACAGGATACATATGATGAAAGTTTAAAAGATTTTGAGTCGGTGGAAGAGTTGAAAGATTTTTTAGGGGAAAGACTGACTAATCAACTTTTGGCATCCTATTTAAAAGAATACGGATTGAGCGAAAAAGAAGCGGCTGACCTTTTTGTTGAAAATGGCTATATGGAAAGCGGCCAAAACATTCTCGACGTGTTTATGTTTGAATACGAATTGGACGATGCGCTTTTCACTGTGACATATGAAGAAGACGATTTTCAGATCGGGAACCTGTTTCAAGAATTGGGTGTGGATGATCAGGAGTGGGAAAGGCTCGTGAATCATCTCCGAAAGGTGCGCGATAAAAATCCAAACCTTGAAAATGATTTGATGGCTCTTGGAGAACGTCTTGAAACGGTAGCCGATTTCGAGTCTGTATCAGAGCTCTCAGCTCAGGATATCGCTGAAATGCTATCCATTTTAAACGATCTTCAGAAGACGCTTGAAGTGAAAACAAAATACTATCTTGTTAAAGACGGAAAGAAAAAAGAAGTGTCTTTGACAACGCTTGTCAGCGCGGAAGATCTGAAGGGAGCAAGCCTTCTGGTGGAAGTATACGATCTGCAAGGCAACTTCATTTTGGATGTATTGCTGACGCCTGACATGATCGGATCTGATTTAATTCATGATACAGGGTCAAAAGTGAAGCAAACCCAAACGGCTGTCAAACATGATTCAAAGCCATCTCATGTGAAAAAGACGGTTAAAGGTGCAAAGCTTCCAAAGACAGCCGGGCATTACGCGGAATGGTCGATCTTAGGCGCCGTTCTGATGTTTGGCGGATTCTTCATGATCAGAAGGCTTCGCAAAGCGGCTTAACATGTCACTTCCCATTCTAATTATGTAGAGAATGGGAAGTTTTTATAAGGAGTGAAAGGAAATTAAGGCACATCGAAAAAAAATCATCTGGCTCGCAGCTATTGTGATGGTTGTGTGCGGCGCTTATTTTACAACAACGAATGTGTTCAAGTTAATGCACGGCTACGCTCTTTTTTCATTTCAGCAGATGAAAGAAGAAGAAAAGCCTGAAAAACCTCCGATTCAGACGGCGAAAAAAGAAAAAACGGTGATTGATCAAACATTTAAAACCGGGGAGAAAATCGGTGATCTTGTCATTCCGAAAATCAATGCAAGGATTCCTATATATCACGGGACAGATGAAGACGAGCTGCAAAAAGGCGTGGGCCATTTCGCTGGTTCCGTTCTGCCTGGAGAAGATGACAACTCGGTTTTATCAGGCCACCGGGATACGGTTTTCCGAAAACTCGGCCGAGTGGGGAAGGGCGATCAGTTAATTGTTGAAGCTTCCTACGGAACTTTTACATACAAAGTGAAAAAGGTGCGGATCGTGGATGCGGATGACCGGACGGTGATTGTACCAAAGCCGAGAGCAACATTGACGGTTTCCACCTGCTATCCTTTTGACTTTATCGGTTCAGCACCGGAGCGGTATATATTGGTCGCAGATTTGATTAAATCATAAAAAAACAGCGGAATCTCAGGCGAGTCCGCTGTTTTTTATGCTATCTCATGTCTGATCTGTTTTCCAAGAGTTTTGGCGCGGTTAGCAGCAGTAAACAAAGGACAATTGTGCAGACAATGAAAGACGGAAGCATATATGTTCCATTATATACCAAGGAATAAATCCATACCGGAGTGCCTTCAGGCGCATAGTTTCCAAAAAAGACAGCGCCGCTGATGACATGAGCGAGAAATTTCAGTCCGCTTCCGAGAAAGACGGCCAGCGTAACATAGAAAATGATCTTTCCTTTTTGTTTCTCGACTGAAGCATTTCTGATCGATCCGGCAAAAAAGCCGCCGATTCCCGCGGCTGTAGGCGCGATAAAATAATCAAGAAGAAGCTGCAGAGGATGATAAACGTAAAATCCTCCAGTGACAAACTGAAGCAATCCGGCTAAAAACCCGGTTGCCAGCCCTGCCTTCAGCCCCCATCTAAAGGAAATCAGGAAGATCGGAATCATCATGACGGCGATTGAACCGCCTTGAGGCATTTTTAAAAACATTCCGGACACCATATCAAGTATAAGTGCTATTCCTGTCATAAACGCAATTTCAATCAGCTGTACAAGTTGTTTAGATTGATTCATCATAACCCTCACTTTTGATGAACAAAGGGATACTGGACTTCTTTCCCAATAAAAAAAGCAATGCGGGGAAGGAGTAGGAAAGTTTTCCACGCACTGCTTTGGATGCAATTAGAAATGACTTTGCCACATCCCTACGCCAGCGTTAACTAACAGGTTCAAAGGGTCAGAACGGTCGTTCACTCTCAGCCTCGAGGCTCCCCTTGTGGTCATCAAGTTATTTAGTTATATTCTACTATACTAAAAAAAGAAACGGACGACAAGCTGATTTTTCGAAAAATTTTGCTTAATTTCTCCAATATGTAGCAATGCAAACATCTTTTCCTTTATAATAGAACGTATTCGTACGTACAAGATCAGTAAAGGGTTGATCTGATGAGTGAACCTACAAAATACAGCATGGTGAAAAATAAAATTAAATCGTGGATATATGAAGGCAAAGTGAAGCCGGGGGAAAAAATTCATTCGGAAAACGAATTGATGAAAATATTTGATGTAAGCAGGCACACGATCCGGCAAGCGATTGGCGACCTTGTTCATGAAGGGCTTTTATACAGAGAGCAGGGCTCAGGGACGTATTGCTCTCACCGTCTTCAGCTTTCTGAAAAAGGAAGGGAAAGAAATAAGATGATCGGGGTTATTACGACTTACCTTTCGGATTACATTTTTCCTTCTATTATAAGAGGAATCGAATCGTCACTGTCCAGCGAAGGATACACCCTTGTCGTCGCGAGCACCAATAATGACATTGAAAAAGAAAAACAATGCCTTGTGAATATGCTCGATAAAAAAATTGCTGGGTTGATCGTGGAGCCGACGAAAACAGGAAGCTTTAACCCGAATTTAAGTTACTATCTGACGCTTGAACAACATCATATTCCGTATTTGATGATTAACCAATTTTATCAGGAGCTAAATCCGCCCCATTTCATTTTGGATGATGAACACGGCGGCTTTATCGCCACTGAGCATTTGATTAAACTCGGCCATGAAAAAGTGTTCGGTTTCTTTAAACAGGACGATATGCAGGGCGCCAACCGGATGAAAGGATTTATCCGTGCTTTCAGAGAAAACGGCTTGTCGTTTTACCCTGAAATGGTCGTGACGTACACAACAGAGAACAAAAAACAAAAAACGATAGCTGAAGCCAGGAAGCGGCTTTCTTCATCAGACCGTCCGACTGCCATATTCTGCTATAATGACGAGATAGCGCTTTTGGTGTTGGATGTCGTGAGGGAATTCGGTTTGAAAGTGCCGGAAGACATTTCGATTGTCGGATATGACAACTCACATTTGAGCGAGGCATCTGAAGTGAAGCTGACGTCAGTCACTCATCCGAAAATGCAGATGGGGATTGAGGCGGCAAAATGGATGATTGCCAAAGTTGAGGGACGCAACACGAATCAGCTTGAACATTCCACCGTCTACAAACCTGAACTGGTTGTCAGACATTCGACCGCCAAGCTGAAAAGGTAGGCTGCACAATCTTTATCCGCCAACCAGCGTGAATGAAAATGAGAAGAATATATATTCTGTTACAAAGCTCCGGAATGAGGAGCTTTTTATTCAAGTAAAAGCTGATAACGGAGAGTTTAATGTCATCCTCGAAGCTTTGGACCATGTGCAGCTTTAGTAAATCAATTTTTAAAGACCGCTGTATACTTTTATATAGAAGAAAGCAGTAAGAAGAAATAAATGCTGTCAACTGCCTGAGGTCGAGATGATCAGGAATCATCTGAGTCCAAATCATTTGATTATTATTTTTTTAAAAAAGCTATTGTGAAAAACGAAAATAGATGTTATATTAGTATCCGCCCCTAAAAAGGAGGCTTTATAAAAACAACTTCGAAAATCTTTTGAAAAAAGTTGTTGACATTCACGATGATAGAATGTTATATTAGTAAAGTCGCTTCTTCGAGAGGCGGAAATGATCTTTGAAAACTAAACAAGACAAAACGTACCTGTTAATTCATTAAATAAATCGCACACATGTTGTGCGTAGTCATTATCAAACTTCATGGAGAGTTTGATCCTGGCTCAGGACGAACGCTGGCGGCGTGCCTAATACATGCAAGTCGAGCGGACAGATGGGAGCTTGCTCCCTGATGTTAGCGGCGGACGGGTGAGTAACACGTGGGTAACCTGCCTGTAAGACTGGGATAACTCCGGGAAACCGGGGCTAATACCAGATGCTTGATTGAACCGCATGGTTCAATTATAAAAGGTGGCTTTTAGCTACCACTTACAGATGGACCCGCGGCGCATTAGCTAGTTGGTGAGGTAACGGCTCACCAAGGCGACGATGCGTAGCCGACCTGAGAGGGTGATCGGCCACACTGGGACTGAGACACGGCCCAGACTCCTACGGGAGGCAGCAGTAGGGAATCTTCCGCAATGGACGAAAGTCTGACGGAGCAACGCCGCGTGAGTGATGAAGGTTTTCGGATCGTAAAACTCTGTTGTTAGGGAAGAACAAGTACCGTTCGAATAGGGCGGTACCTTGACGGTACCTAACCAGAAAGCCACGGCTAACTACGTGCCAGCAGCCGCGGTAATACGTAGGTGGCAAGCGTTGTCCGGAATTATTGGGCGTAAAGCGCGCGCAGGCGGTTTCTTAAGTCTGATGTGAAAGCCCCCGGCTCAACCGGGGAGGGTCATTGGAAACTGGGGAACTTGAGTGCAGAAGAGGAGAGTGGAATTCCACGTGTAGCGGTGAAATGCGTAGAGATGTGGAGGAACACCAGTGGCGAAGGCGACTCTCTGGTCTGTAACTGACGCTGAGGCGCGAAAGCGTGGGGAGCGAACAGGATTAGATACCCTGGTAGTCCACGCCGTAAACGATGAGTGCTAAGTGTTAGAGGGTTTCCGCCCTTTAGTGCTGCAGCAAACGCATTAAGCACTCCGCCTGGGGAGTACGGTCGCAAGACTGAAACTCAAAGGAATTGACGGGGGCCCGCACAAGCGGTGGAGCATGTGGTTTAATTCGAAGCAACGCGAAGAACCTTACCAGGTCTTGACATCCTCTGACAACCCTAGAGATAGGGCTTCCCCTTCGGGGGCAGAGTGACAGGTGGTGCATGGTTGTCGTCAGCTCGTGTCGTGAGATGTTGGGTTAAGTCCCGCAACGAGCGCAACCCTTGATCTTAGTTGCCAGCATTCAGTTGGGCACTCTAAGGTGACTGCCGGTGACAAACCGGAGGAAGGTGGGGATGACGTCAAATCATCATGCCCCTTATGACCTGGGCTACACACGTGCTACAATGGGCAGAACAAAGGGCAGCGAAGCCGCGAGGCTAAGCCAATCCCACAAATCTGTTCTCAGTTCGGATCGCAGTCTGCAACTCGACTGCGTGAAGCTGGAATCGCTAGTAATCGCGGATCAGCATGCCGCGGTGAATACGTTCCCGGGCCTTGTACACACCGCCCGTCACACCACGAGAGTTTGTAACACCCGAAGTCGGTGAGGTAACCTTTTGGAGCCAGCCGCCGAAGGTGGGACAGATGATTGGGGTGAAGTCGTAACAAGGTAGCCGTATCGGAAGGTGCGGCTGGATCACCTCCTTTCTAAGGATATTATACGGAATATAAGACCTTGCGGTCTTATAGACAGGTGCGTTTAGATCTTGTTTAGTTTTGAAGGATCATTCCTTCAGACATAGGAGACACCTGCTAAATGCGCCACATCCTGTGGCAACGCATGTGTTAGCACCTCCTGTGCGTTGTTCTTTGAAAACTAGATAACAGTAGACATCACATTCAATTCGTAATGCAAGATATCACGTAGTGATTCTTTTTAACGGTTAAGTTAGAAAGGGCGCACGGTGGATGCCTTGGCACTAGGAGCCGATGAAGGACGGGACGAACACCGATATGCTTCGGGGAGCTGTAAGCAAGCTTTGATCCGGAGATTTCCGAATGGGGAAACCCACTGCTCGTAATGGAGCAGTATCCATATCTGAATTCATAGGATATGAGAAGGCAGACCCGGGGAACTGAAACATCTAAGTACCCGGAGGAAGAGAAAGCAAATGCGATTCCCTGAGTAGCGGCGAGCGAAACGGGAACAGCCCAAACCAAGAGGCTTGCCTCTTGGGGTTGTAGGACACTCTGTACGGAGTTACAAAAGAACGAGGTAGATGAAGAGGCCTGGAAAGGCCCGCCATAGGAGGTAACAGCCCTGTAGTCAAAACTTCGTTCTCTCCTGAGTGGATCCTGAGTACGGCGGAACACGTGAAATTCCGTCGGAATCCGGGAGGACCATCTCCCAAGGCTAAATACTCCCTAGTGACCGATAGTGAACCAGTACCGTGAGGGAAAGGTGAAAAGCACCCCGGAAGGGGAGTGAAAGAGATCCTGAAACCGTGTGCCTACAAGTAGTCAGAGCCCGTTAACGGGTGATGGCGTGCCTTTTGTAGAATGAACCGGCGAGTTACGATCCCGTGCAAGGTTAAGTTTGAAAAGACGGAGCCGCAGCGAAAGCGAGTCTGAATAGGGCGCATGAGTACGTGGTCGTAGACCCGAAACCAGGTGATCTACCCATGTCCAGGGTGAAGTTCAGGTAACACTGAATGGAGGCCCGAACCCACGCACGTTGAAAAGTGCGGGGATGAGGTGTGGGTAGGGGTGAAATGCCAATCGAACCTGGAGATAGCTGGTTCTCTCCGAAATAGCTTTAGGGCTAGCCTCAAGGTAAGAGTCTTGGAGGTAGAGCACTGATTGGACTAGGGGCCCCTACCGGGTTACCGAATTCAGTCAAACTCCGAATGCCAAAGACTTATCCTTGGGAGTCAGACTGCGAGTGATAAGATCCGTAGTCGAAAGGGAAACAGCCCAGACCGCCAGCTAAGGTCCCAAAGTATACGTTAAGTGGAAAAGGATGTGGAGTTGCTTAGACAACCAGGATGTTGGCTTAGAAGCAGCCACCATTTAAAGAGTGCGTAATAGCTCACTGGTCGAGTGACTCTGCGCCGAAAATGTACCGGGGCTAAACGTATCACCGAAGCTGCGGACTGTTCTTACGAACAGTGGTAGGAGAGCGTTCTAAGGGCTGTGAAGCGAGACCGGAAGGACTCGTGGAGCGCTTAGAAGTGAGAATGCCGGTATGAGTAGCGAAAGAGGGGTGAGAATCCCCTCCACCGAATGCCTAAGGTTTCCTGAGGAAGGCTCGTCCGCTCAGGGTTAGTCGGGACCTAAGCCGAGGCCGAAAGGCGTAGGCGATGGACAACAGGTTGATATTCCTGTACCACCTCCTCACCATTTGAGCAATGGGGGGACGCAGGAGGATAGGGTAAGCGCGGTATTGGATATCCGCGTCCAAGCAGTTAGGCTGGGAAATAGGCAAATCCGTTTCCCATAAGGCTGAGCTGTGATGGCGAGCGAAATATAGTAGCGAAGTTCCTGATTCCACACTGCCAAGAAAAGCCTCTAGCGAGGTGAGAGGTGCCCGTACCGCAAACCGACACAGGTAGGCGAGGAGAGAATCCTAAGGTGATCGAGAGAACTCTCGTTAAGGAACTCGGCAAAATGACCCCGTAACTTCGGGAGAAGGGGTGCTCTGTTAGGGTGCAAGCCCGAGAGAGCCGCAGTGAATAGGCCCAGGCGACTGTTTAGCAAAAACACAGGTCTCTGCGAAGCCGTAAGGCGAAGTATAGGGGCTGACGCCTGCCCGGTGCTGGAAGGTTAAGAGGAGCGCTTAGCGTAAGCGAAGGTGCGAATTGAAGCCCCAGTAAACGGCGGCCGTAACTATAACGGTCCTAAGGTAGCGAAATTCCTTGTCGGGTAAGTTCCGACCCGCACGAAAGGCGCAACGATCTGGGCACTGTCTCAACGAGAGACTCGGTGAAATTATAGTACCTGTGAAGATGCAGGTTACCCGCGACAGGACGGAAAGACCCCGTGGAGCTTTACTGCAGCCTGATATTGAATGTTGGTACAGCTTGTACAGGATAGGTAGGAGCCTTGGAAACCGGAGCGCCAGCTTCGGTGGAGGCATCGGTGGGATACTACCCTGGCTGTATTGACCTTCTAACCCGCCGCCCTTATCGGGCGGGGAGACAGTGTCAGGTGGGCAGTTTGACTGGGGCGGTCGCCTCCTAAAAGGTAACGGAGGCGCCCAAAGGTTCCCTCAGAATGGTTGGAAATCATTCGCAGAGTGTAAAGGCACAAGGGAGCTTGACTGCGAGACCTACAAGTCGAGCAGGGACGAAAGTCGGGCTTAGTGATCCGGTGGTTCCGCATGGAAGGGCCATCGCTCAACGGATAAAAGCTACCCCGGGGATAACAGGCTTATCTCCCCCAAGAGTCCACATCGACGGGGAGGTTTGGCACCTCGATGTCGGCTCATCGCATCCTGGGGCTGTAGTCGGTCCCAAGGGTTGGGCTGTTCGCCCATTAAAGCGGTACGCGAGCTGGGTTCAGAACGTCGTGAGACAGTTCGGTCCCTATCCGTCGCGGGCGCAGGAAATTTGAGAGGAGCTGTCCTTAGTACGAGAGGACCGGGATGGACGCACCGCTGGTGTACCAGTTGTTCTGCCAAGGGCATCGCTGGGTAGCTATGTGCGGACGGGATAAGTGCTGAAAGCATCTAAGCATGAAGCCCCCCTCAAGATGAGATTTCCCATTCCGCAAGGAAGTAAGATCCCTGAAAGATGATCAGGTTGATAGGTCTGAGGTGGAAGTGTGGCGACACATGGAGCTGACAGATACTAATCGATCGAGGACTTAACCTAAATATTTGTGAATGTCTGACCGTTATCTAGTTTTGAGAGAATGCTCTCAGAAAGCCAAAGGCAAGGAAACTCGGCTAAAGGCCCTCACATCCTGTGAGGAACGCCCAGTACCTTCGTCCTGAAGGCAAATAGTTTGGTGGCGATAGCGAAGAGGTCACACCCGTTCCCATGCCGAACACGGAAGTTAAGCTCTTCAGCGCCGATGGTAGTTGGGGGCTTCCCCCTGTGAGAGTAGGACGCCGCCAAGCACTTAAAAAGACCAGCTGATATCAGCTGGTCTTTTTTATTGATATAGCGCTTTTAACCCTTCAGTGATGCGCGAAACTGCGAAACAATAGGCAAACTTGCTTTCACCTCTTCAGGCTCGCGATCTGGCGGTTCAGTGCGAATTCCATAGGGAAATAGCGAAATATGGAGTCAATCAACACATGGGCATGTATAAGATCAGTGATGTAAGGCAGTGAAACTCATGCAAATAGAGGAGCAAAAGATGGATGTTCCGGAAAAGGGATTTTGAGGTATTGAGGCAGTTTTAAAATTGACAAATGAAGGCATATATTTTGAGCCGTACAACACTCATTTTCAAAACACGCCGCTTGGTATTAAGAGTTGGGATAGAGAGAGTCGAGAAGCCAAATACATTGCTTATCGCTCGAAAAGGACTTAAAATTGTTTTGAAAAAATCAATTCGAATACAAATTTGCTATGGGGAAAAGACAGGAATTCACGGAGCGTCTGAAGAACCTATTATAAGCAGTACATAGGGATAAATGTTGCTCTGAAGCTTTTGATGCAATATACGGATTAAGCGGAACGATGTGTGCACATTCGTCTTGTTATGATAGAATAAACTGAAAATAAAATTTTTTTAATATAGCCTTTACAAATGGGTGTATTCCCGTATATAATAGTCCTTGTCAGATCGAGAGTTACTCCAACAACTGACGAGGAGGATTAGCTCAGCTGGGAGAGCATCTGCCTTACAAGCAGAGGGTCGGCGGTTCGATCCCGTCATCCTCCACCATTCATTTTGGAATGGGCCGGTGTAGCTCAATTGGTAGAGCAACTGAATCGTAATCAGTAGGTTGGGGGTTCAAGTCCTCTTGCCGGCACCACGATTTTATGATACAATATAAAAGTTGCTGAAAAAAGACAGATAGCTTTCGAAAAAGTCTTCAGTTTTCATTGCAGTATTGGAGCCATTAGCTCAGTTGGTAGAGCATCTGACTTTTAATCAGAGGGTCGAAGGTTCGAGTCCTTCATGGCTCACCATTTTCATGCGGATGTGGCGGAATTGGCAGACGCGCTAGAATCAGGCTCTAGTGTCTTTTAAAGACGTGGGGGTTCAAGTCCCTTCATCCGCATTGCCAATCTATTTTGCGGAAGTAGTTCAGTGGTAGAACACCACCTTGCCAAGGTGGGGGTCGCGGGTTCGAATCCCGTCTTCCGCTTGATCATCTATGCGCCCGTAGCTCAATTGGATAGAGCGTTTGACTACGGATCAAAAGGTTAGGGGTTCGACTCCTCTCGGGCGCGCCATTATATAACGGGAAGTAGCTCAGCTTGGTAGAGCACATGGTTTGGGACCATGGGGTCGCAGGTTCGAATCCTGTCTTCCCGACCATTATTTGGGGCCTTAGCTCAGCTGGGAGAGCGCCTGCTTTGCACGCAGGAGGTCAGCGGTTCGATCCCGCTAGGCTCCACTTTGTTATCTTTAATATTCACCATGGCGGTGTAGCTCAGCTGGCTAGAGCGTACGGTTCATACCCGTGAGGTCGGGGGTTCGATTCCCTCCGCCGCTATTAAAGGACCTTTAGCTCAGTTGGTTAGAGCAGACGGCTCATAACCGTCCGGTCGTAGGTTCGAGTCCTACAAGGTCCACCATTGTTATGGAGGAATACCCAAGTCTGGCTGAAGGGATCGGTCTTGAAAACCGACAGGGGTGTCAAAGCCCGCGGGGGTTCGAATCCCTCTTCCTCCGCCATATATCTATTATTGTTTTGATCATCGCGGGGTGGAGCAGTTCGGTAGCTCGTCGGGCTCATAACCCGAAGGTCGCAGGTTCAAATCCTGCCCCCGCAACCAAATTTAAATTCATTGCCAAAATGGTCCGGTAGTTCAGTTGGTTAGAATGCCTGCCTGTCACGCAGGAGGTCGCGGGTTCGAGTCCCGTCCGGACCGCCATTTAATAAAGGCTCGGTAGCTCAGTTGGTAGAGCAACGGACTGAAAATCCGTGTGTCGGCGGTTCGATTCCGTCCCGAGCCACCATTTTACAATTTTATATATTGCGGCGGTTGTGGCGAAGTGGTTAACGCACCAGATTGTGGCTCTGGCATTCGTGGGTTCGATTCCCATCAACCGCCCCATGCGAAATGCGGGTGTAGTTTAGTGGTAAAACCTCAGCCTTCCAAGCTGATGTCGTGGGTTCGATTCCCATCACCCGCTCCATTTGCATATCATGGGCCTGTAGCTCAGCTGGTTAGAGCGCACGCCTGATAAGCGTGAGGTCGATGGTTCGAGTCCATTCAGGCCCACCATGATATTCCGCAGTAGCTCAGTGGTAGAGCTATCGGCTGTTAACCGATCGGTCGCAGGTTCGAATCCTGCCTGCGGAGCCATGGAGAAGTACTCAAGTGGCTGAAGAGGCGCCCCTGCTAAGGGTGTAGGTCGCGTAAGCGGCGCGAGGGTTCAAATCCCTCCTTCTCCGCCATTTTTTTAATAAGGCCCGTTGGTCAAGTGGTTAAGACACCGCCCTTTCACGGCGGTAACACGGGTTCGAATCCCGTACGGGTCATCATGTTAAACTCTGCATCATTATGATGCGGAGTTTTTTTATGCCTGTATGACTTCAGTCAATGTTCAAAAAGGATATTGTTGAACTTTGTCAATAAAAAGAAGCGCTTTCATGAAAGGGATCAAGCCATATTATGCGAATAAAAGAGTAATCTTTAAATATAGTGGCAGAAAGGATGAAATCAATGGCTGGTGTGAGTGCCTCGGATATTAAAGCGCATCTCTTTCATGACGGTCGGCTTTATGAATGCTACAGATTTTTCGGCGCTCATCAAATGGAACAGGACGGCCGCCAAGGTTTTCGCTTCTGTGTTTGGGCCCCTCATGCGAAGGAAGTTCGAATCGCCGGAACGTTTAACGGCTGGTCCGGTGCCCGGCATCAAATGGAGCGTCATCAGGAAGGCATATGGGAACTGTTTATCCCCGGCATAGGAGAAGGGGAGCTGTATAAATATGAAATGATCACAGCCGCAAATGAAACAAAATTGAAGGCCGATCCCTATGCTTTTTTTTCTGAAGTCAGGCCGAAAACGGCATCGATCACTTATCAATTGGCCGGATACCCATGGGGCGACCGAAAGTGGCAAAAGAAAAAGAAACAAAAAAACGTATATGAAAAACCGATTTCCATCTACGAGCTTCATGTCGGTTCGTGGAAAAAGAAAGCGGATGGGCGTTTTTTCACATACCGGGAACTGAGCGAAACAGTCATTCCTTACGTTAAAGAACACGGATTCACACATATCGAGCTGATGCCGTTGACAGAGCACCCGTTTGACCGTTCATGGGGCTATCAGACAACGGGGTACTACAGTCCGACGAGCAGATATGGCGAACCGCATGACTTGATGTATTTTATCGATCAGTGCCATCAGCATGAGATCGGCGTTATTATGGATTGGGTTCCCGGCCATTTCTGCAAAGATGACCACGGCTTGTATTTGTTTGACGGTATGCCGCTGTATGAATATTCACATGAGCATGACAGGGAAAATTGGGAATGGGGGACCGCCAATTTTGACCTCGGAAAACGAGAAGTTCGCAGTTTTTTAATCTCGAATGCGTTGTATTGGATCGAGATGTATCATATAGATGGATTTCGAGTCGATGCAGTTGCAAACCTCCTGTATTGGCCAAACCGTCCTCAGCCTGAAGCGAACGGCTTTGCCGTCGAATTTATTCAAACTTTAAATGAACAGGTTTTTGCAAAAGATCCCCACTTTTTAATGATTGCTGAGGACTCCACAGACTGGCCGCTTGTGACGCATCCGACCTATGCAGGCGGTCTCGGGTTTAATTATAAGTGGAATATGGGTTGGATGAACGATGTATTAACCTATATGGAAGCTTCCCCAGAACAAAGAAAACACCTGCATCATCTTGTTTCATTCTCCTTAATGTATGCCTACTCAGAAAATTACATCCTGCCGTTCTCCCATGATGAAGTGGTATACGGCAAAAAGTCTCTGCTTCATAAGATGCCCGGCGATTACTGGCAGAAATTCGCCCAGTACCGCCTGCTGATCAGTTATTTTACGCTGCACCCGGGAAAAAAACTTCTCTTTATGGGCGGTGAGTTTGCTCAATTTGATGAATGGAAAGACGAAGAAGAGCTCGATTGGTTCTTGGACGATTTTGACATGCACTGCAAGGCCCGGATGTTTACAAAGGAGGCTCTTCACCTCTACAAAAAAAGCCGTATTCTGTATGAAAATGATCATCGGCAGCAAGGATTCGAGTGGATTGACGTCAACAATGCGGAACAGTCGATTGTATCGTTTATCCGCTATGGAAAACAGCCCGGTGAAGCGTTGATTATCGTCTGCAATTTTACGCCTTCCGTTTATCACGAATATCAGGTCGGCGTCCCTTTTCAAACCGAATATATCGAAGTGCTTAACAGCGATGATGTAAAATACGGAGGTTCACACCAAATCAACCCGAAACGCCTTCAAGCAAAAGCAGGCGTTCTGCACGGCAAACCATACAGCATCAGCATGACAGTCCCTCCGCTGGGAGCTGCGGTTTTCAGAGCAGTCAAAAAGAGAGGAGCGAAAAAGGGATGAAAGAACAATGTGTGGCTATGCTTTTGGCTGGCGGCAAGGGAAGCAGGCTGAATGCCTTAACGAAAAACCTCGCAAAACCGGCCGTTCCATTTGGCGGCAAGTACAGAATCATCGATTTTGCCCTCAGCAACTGCGCCAACTCGGGAATTCATCATGTCGGTGTGCTGACTCAATACCAACCGCTTTTATTAAACTCATATATCGGCATCGGCGAGCCATGGGATCTTGACCGCAATGACGGCGGGGTCTCCATTTTGTCCCCTTATGCAGAAGCGTCAGAAGTGAAGTGGTACAAAGGAACGGCAAGCGCGATTTATGAAAACCGCCATTTTTTAAAAGAGCTTCAGCCTGAACATGTACTCATCCTATCAGGAGATCATATCTACAAAATGGATTACGGAAAAATGCTCGAATACCACGTGGAGAAACAGGCTGACGCCACCATTGCCGTCATCGAAGTGAGCTGGGCAGAAGCCGGCCGTTTCGGTATTCTTCATACGAATGACAAGATGGAGATTACAAGCTTCGAGGAAAAGCCGAAGTACCCGAAGAGCAACTTGGCATCGATGGGTGTCTACGTTTTCAAATGGAGCGTGCTTGAAGAGGCGCTTGAACGCGATGAAAAAAAATCCGGCTCAAGCCACGATTTCGGTAAAGATATCATACCGGCTCTTCTCGAGGAAAAAAAGAAGCTGAACGCTTATCCGTTTAAAGGGTACTGGAAGGATGTCGGTACGGTCAGAAGTTTATGGGAAGCTAATATGGATCTGCTTGGAGATCATCCTCCACTTGACCTGTTCGAACGGAACTGGCGGATTTATTCCGTCGCTCCGAACCTACCGCCGCAGTTTGTTGCCGAGCAGGCGGACATCAAAGAATCGCTCATTAGCGAAGGGTGCGCCGTATATGGGGCTGTCACCCGTTCGGTTATCTTTCAACGCGTTGCAATCGGCAGACATTCCGCGATCAAACGTTCAGTCGTGATGCATGACGTTTCAATTGGAGAGCATGTTGAGATCGAAAATGCTATTGTATCGGCAGGAATACGAATTCCGGACGGATTTCACGCGAAGGCGGAAGATGGCGAAATCCTGCTGATCACAGAGGAATATGTCAAAAAACATAAGGTTGTTTAAACAACACGGAGAGGCGGATGGTGCCAATGAATAAACAAATGCTGGGGATTATTGATGCAGCTGTCAACCAGCACTCTCTTCAGGATTTAACGGCCGGACGTTCGATCGGAGCCGTTCCGTTTGCAGGAAGGTACCGGCTGATCGATTTTGCGTTGTCAGGCATGGTTCATGCAGGCATTCGGAGTGTCGCTGTATTTTCCAAGTCTCCGTACCGTTCCTTGATGGATCATTTAGGATCGGGAAAAGAGTGGGATTTAAACAGGAAAAGGGACGGTCTTTTCTTTCTTCCGTCTTCGATTCCCCATGATGAGCATGTCGGGCTTGGTTCGTTTCGGCAATTTGCCGAGCATCTCGATTATTTTCAAAGAAGTACTCAGCCATATGCTGCTGTGGCAAACAGCTATACGGTCTGTCACATTCCTTTTCAAGAAGTGCTCAACCAGCACCTTGAATCTGGGTGTGATCTGACTGAAGTTTGTCAAGAAGGAAAACCTTTAGGTTTGTATGTCACGAAAAAAAGTCTGTTGAGGGAGATGGTTGAAGGGCATTGCGCCGGAGGAGCGCAATCTTTTGAGGAAGTCTGCCGGAAAGAGCGTGGTTCGCTATCCGTCAACAGCTATGAGCATTCGGGGTATACCGCCGTGATCGACTCTCCTGAAAGCTACCTTTTTCATAGTTTGAACCTCATCCAGCCTGTGTTTCGGGAGCAAGTCTTTCATATGAGCCAGCCTGTCTACACAAAAATAAAAAACGATCCGCCAGTAAAATACGCTAAAAACAGCAGGGTAAAGCAATCGATTATCGCTAACGGCTGCGTCATCGAAGGCGAGGTTGAAAATTCGGTCTTGTTCAGAGGAGTTTACGTAGGAAAAGGAACGACCATTAAAAACAGCGTGATTATGCAAAAAACAAGGATTGGAGAAAACTGCCGACTGGAGCACGTCATCTGCGACAAGGATGTCAAAGTCGGCCATCATATCGAAATGTCCGGCACTATGAGCCTCCCTTTCATCATAAAAAAAGGAGCCGTACAAGGAGCGCTGATGAACTCTTGAAAGTCTTATTCGCTGTCTCTGAATGTGTGCCGTTTGTTAAATCAGGCGGGCTCGCCGATGTCGCAGGTGCGCTCCCGAAAGAACTCGCCCTTTTAGGAATAGAAACGGCTGTCATGATGCCGAAATACAGCTTGATTGCGGAAGATTTCAGAAGAAGGATGGTTAAAACGGCTGAATGCGAAGTTCGCGTCGGGTGGCGCAGGCAGTTTTGCGGCATTGAACACCTTGAACATGACGGAATTTCTTATTATTTTCTAGATCATGAGTATTATTTTAACCGGGATTCCCTCTACGGCCATTATGATGATGGAGAACGGTTTGCTTTTTTCTCGCGGGCCGTTTTGGAAGCATTATACGCGCTGAATTTTGATGCTGATGTCATCCATACCCATGATTGGCACGCAGGGATGATCAATTATTTATTAAAAGAGGAATATCAAAAAAAACCGTTCTATCAGCGCATGAAAAGCGTATTCACCATTCATAACCTTCAATTTCAGGGGATTTTTCCGAAGGAAGCGGTCCATGACTTGCTCGGCCTTGACATTTCCCACTTCACAACGGAAAAGCTCGAGTTTTATGGACACATCAATTATATGAAAGGCGGCATTATTGCCGCTGACCGGGTGACAACGGTCAGTCCGACGTACAGCAATGAAATTTTGACTCCATACTACGGCGAGCGGCTTGAAGGGGTGCTGGCAGACAAGAAGGATGTGCTGACCGGCATTTTAAACGGGATTGATGATGAGCTGTACGACCCTTTAAATGATCCTCACATCGATTATCATTACGATGCCGTCAACCGTGACGGAAAACGGAAAAATAAAGCTGTGATCCAGAAGACATTCGGTCTGCCGGTGAATGAAGACATTCCGCTCATCAGCATGGTGACAAGGCTGACGAAGCAAAAAGGCATCGATTTGATCAAGCGGGTATTGCACGAACTGTTTCAAGAAGAAGACATGCAGCTGCTCGTTTTAGGAACCGGAGAAGCGGAATATGAAAATTATTTTCGCTATATGGAGCAGGCTTTTCCGGAGCGGTGCAAGGCGTATATCGGTTTTCATGAACCGCTCAGCCACAAGATTTATGCCGGCAGCGATCTTTTCCTGATGCCTTCAAAATTCGAGCCGTGCGGTCTTGGGCAGCTGATTGCCCTTAGATACGGAGCGGTTCCGGTTGTCAGGGAAACAGGCGGGCTTCACGATACAGTGACCGCTTACCAGGAAACAAACGGTGAAGGCAACGGTTTTACGTTCGCCCATTTTAACGCCCATGATATGAAGTATACGATTAAAAGAGCACTGTCTATATATCACCGGAAAGAAGAATGGGGCAGCATCGTTCAAAAAGCCATGACACATGATGTCAGCTGGGCTTTGTCAGCCCGTCAGTATCAGCAGTTATACAGCCGGGAGATAAAGGGGGAAGCGCCATGTTCTCGTGTAAAGAAAGCTTTAAACAATGCTTTTTGAAGCGTCTTGAACGGTTGTGCGGAAAAAGCTTTCGGGACTCTTCTACGCTTGACCAGTATCAGACGCTCGGCATCATGGTCAGGGAACATATCAGCGCAAACTGGATCAGGACCAATGAAAGGAGCCGCTCCAACCAAAATAAACAGACCTATTATTTATCGATTGAATTTCTTCTGGGCAGACTGCTCGGCCAAAACCTGCTCAACCTCGGCGTCCGTGAAGTTGTCCAAGAAGGTCTTTCCGAGCTTGGCATTTGTCTTGAAGACATCGAAGAGACTGAAATGGATGCAGGCCTTGGCAATGGCGGATTGGGCAGGCTCGCGGCGTGCTTTTTGGATTCACTGGCTTCGCTCGACCTTCCCGGGCATGGGATGGGGATTCGCTACAAGCATGGCTTTTTCGAACAAAAAATCGTTGACGGTCATCAAGTTGAACTGCCTGAACAATGGCTCAAACATGGGTACGTCTGGGAAATCCGCAACGCCGATCAGGCTGTTTGTGTTCGTTTCGGCGGGCGGGTCAAGATGGCGCAGGAAGGAGGGCGCCTCCGCTTTTGGCAGGAAGAAGCGGAAGTGATGACAGCCGTGCCTTACGACATTCCGATCATCGGCTATGAGATCGAGACGGTCAATACCCTCCGGCTGTGGAATGCGGAGCCTTGCTCGCTCCATCAGGAACCGAATATTTTGAAGTATAAGCGCGAGACAGAAGCTGTATCTGAATGCCTGTATCCGGATGACACGCATGACGAAGGCAAGATTCTCCGTTTGAAACAGCAATATTTTTTAGTATCGGCAAGCCTGCAAAGCATTGTGAAATGCTATAAGAAAAATCACCCGTCACTCCATGATTTTCATCAAAAAGTTGCGATCCATATCAATGACACCCACCCCGCTCTGGCTGTGCCGGAATTGATGAGAATTTTGCTTGATGAAGAAAAAATGACGTGGGATGAAGCGTGGCATGTTACCGTACATACGATTTCATATACGAATCATACGACGCTTGCCGAAGCGCTGGAAAAATGGAGGATCGATTTAATTCAACCGCTTCTGCCGAGAATTTTTATGATCATTGAGGAGATCAATGAGCGGTTTTGCGGCTGGCTGTGGGAAAAATACCCGGGTGAATGGGGAAGGATCGAAAAGCTAGCCGTCATCGCCCACGGCGAAGTGAAAATGGCCCATCTGGCGATCGTCGGAAGCTACAGTGTTAACGGCGTAGCCAACATTCATTCAACCATATTAAAAGAGCGGGAAATGAACGACTTTTATTCTGTATTCCCTTTTAAATTCAATAATAAAACGAATGGCATCTCACATAGAAGGTGGCTGTTAAAGGCAAATCCGCCGCTGGCGAACTTGATAACTGAAGCGATAGGAGACAGGTGGCTGAAAGAACCGGAAAGCCTCTTGGATCTTCGTCCGTTTGTGCACGATTCCGCGTTTCTTGAAGCATTTCAGCGCATCAAAAGGGAACGAAAGCAGCTTTTGGCAGACATGATGAAAGGCAGCATCGGATTCGCCATTAATCCTGACAGCATCTTCGATGTTCAAGTCAAGCGTCTCCACGCTTATAAGCGCCAGCTTTTAAATGTGCTCCATATCATGTACTTGTACAACAGGCTGAAGGAAGACAAAGGCTTTGCCATTTATCCGCAAACATTTATTTTCGGGGCAAAAGCATCGCCGACTTATCATTATGCCAAAAAGGTCATTAAGCTGATCCATTCAGTCGCAGATAAAATTAATCATGATCCGGATGTCAGACAATCGATCAATGTCATCTTTCTGGAAAATTACCGGGTATCAATCGCCGAGCGTATCTTTCCGGCGTCAGATGTCAGCGAGCAAATATCTGCGGCAAGCAAAGAAGCCTCCGGTACAGGAAACATGAAGTTCATGATCAATGGGGCTTTGACGATCGGCACGCATGACGGCGCCAATATTGAAATGCTTGAGAGGGTGGGGCCAGAGTGTATTTACACGTTCGGTTTAAAGGCGGATGAAGTGCTGAACTACACTGAAAAAGGCGGCTATCTGTCAAGGGAATACTATCAGCATGATGCAAGGATCAGACAAACGGCCGATCAGCTGATCAATGGTTTTTTCGAAGGGGAAGCCGGCGAATTTGAGCCGATTTATGACTCGCTGATCGCTTATAATGATGAATACTTTGTTTTAAAAGATTTTGCTTCTTATATTGAAGCGCAGGAACGGATTCAAAAAGACTACTTGAATAAGCGTCTTTGGGCCGAAAAAGCCGTCACAAACATCGCGCATGCCGGATATTTTTCAAGTGACCGCACGATCAGGGAGTATGCGGAAGACATTTGGGAAATTGAGCCGTATCACCGCCGAATTTAAAAACGCTAAGCCCCTGACCCGCGGGGCTTAGTCTTCTTCAGTATAAGGATCCTTTTCATAAGCCGGGAGATCACCGAAAGAGGTCATGATGCCTTCTTCATCAAGAAGGTCTTCATATTTTTCGTGTTCTTTCGTCGGGTAGACGGTTACTTCTTTTCCGGTAATGTCTGTTGCGGCATAGTTTTCGTAATCTTCGACGTATCCGAGCGGCTCTTCATATTCCATGTACATCTGGCTGTATGAAAGCGGCGGAACGGCCAGATCCTGAGGTGTTTCAGAATTGCCGTAGCGTTCGACGTCCTGGTAAGCGTCTTCTGAATCGTATGCGACGTTTTCGTCGTCTTCGTCTTTTTCAAAATGTCCGAACGGGGGATTCAGCACTTCTTCTTCAATCGGACGGTCTTTTGAAACGGAGACGGTTGACGAATGTTCGCTGCATGTCGTTGCGGTTGGCAGTACGGACAGCCTTTCATACGGGATATCCTTTCCGCATACCTCACAGCGGCCGTATGTTCCTTTTTCGATCAAAGCCAGAGCATGTTCGATATCGTGCAAATGCTCTCTTTCATGTTCAAAAAGAGCAAGATCTTTTTCGCGTTCGTACAGTTCTGTACCTTCATCTCCTGGATGGTTGTCATAAGCCGAAAGATCGCCCGTCGAGTTGAACGGATGCGTCACATCGATGCCAAAATGTCCGTTTTCTTTAAAGCGGCTGACGATCTGTTCTTTCCCGGCTTTCAGTTCATTTTCGAGTTTTGTCAACTGTTCTTTTGTTAGCACATGCATCGCCTCGTTTCTTTAAAGTGCTCGCGTTTTTAGTATGAACGAATTCAAACAGAACTTTCTTGTAAATAAAAGCAAAAAAAAGAGCCATAAAGGCTCCTTTTTTAAAAAATATACTGAATGAGCAGGGCAATGGCGAGCAAAAGGCCGAAAAAGGTGTTCGTCTGCGCCGTTGATTTCATGGCGACCATCAGATCCGCCGGTTTTTCTTTTTCCTTGAACTCCTGGATGGCTTTAATCGGCTTCGGCAGGCTTAATAGAACAATGCAGCTCCACAGAGAAACGATCTCAAAGCCGATGTATATACCGATCAATATATAGGAAACAGCAAAAACCCAGCTCAAAATCTGCACGGCATTTTTTCTTCCAGCCAAAATCGGCAGCGTCTTCCTTCCGTTTTCTTTATCTCCGACCATATCGCGGATATTATTGGAAAGATTGATGCCTCCGACTAAAATCGTAATCGGAAGGGAGATCAGAAAGACGTTCCAAGTCAACCCGCCAGTCTGAATATAATATGAAATCAGAATGATGACCATTCCCATAAAAACGCCCGACATAATTTCACCGAACGGCGTATAGGAGATTGGAAACGGTCCGCCCGTATAAAGATAGCCGACGGCCATGCATACCAATCCGATCAACGCAAGCCACCAGCTTGAAGAAGCGCAGATGTACAGGCCGAGTAAAACGGCTGCTCCAAACAGTCCGTATGCCAGGTATAATACCGTCTTTGGCTTCATTCCATAGCGGACGATAGCACCGCCGATGCCGACCGAGTTTTCATTATCAAGTCCTCGTACAAAATCAAAATACTCATTGAATAAGTTCGTTCCGATTTGAATTAATATTGATGCGGCCAGCATAGCTAAAAACAGCCAGATATCAATTTTTCCCGATTCAAGGGACATTACGGTCCCGAGCGTTACAGGGACAAAGGCTGCTGTCAGTGTATGGGGTCTTGTTAACATCCACCATACGCGCCATTTTTCCGGCTTTATTTCAGAAACACTCCCTGAAAGTGATTGATGCTGCATATAGTATGACTCCTTTAGTTTTAATACGTACACGTCCATACTAAGTTTAGAAAAAGTTAAAAAAGGTGTCAATATAATGGGTGATATTGTTAGAAAAAAAGCGGCCGTCCAGCAATTCAAAAATATTAAATGACCTTGTCTTTTTCAATCGGCCGATTACGTTTATAATAGGTAAGGGCAGTTGTTAATAAAGTGTCGTTTTGTTGACACATACCGTTCACAGGTGTATGGTTATAAAAGCATTTTACGGATTTTGGAGGAATGTATCATGGTGACAACAGTGCAGCGCACTTTCCTAAGGGAAGCGCCTGAAGCATTAAACATCGTCAAAAAAGTCAACCATGCTGTTTTAATAAGTTATTCCAGAAAAATTGAGAGCATAGATGCTCTTTCCTTTTTCATAAATGGGGAAGAACAATTTGCCGGGAAACGGTTCTTCTGGTCTGATCCCGACGGCGGACTGACGCTTGTCGGATTGGGAAAGGAAATTTCGGTTTCCACAGACCTGAAGGATGCCGGACGTTATCAGGCTGTACATGAAAAATGGGAGCGCTTAAAAGAGAAAACCTTTCACTTCCACGAAGATCAATGCACGAGTCAGGCAGCGGTGGGGCCATTGCTGTTTGGCGGTTTTTCATTTGATCCGCTGGAAGATCGCAAGCAGCATTGGAACGGCTACCAGGAAGGCGCTTTTTTTATTCCTACCGCTATGCTGACACAGGACGGAGAGGAAACGTTCATTACGGTCAATAGATGGAAGGCTCCTGAAGAGGATGTGCGCAAAGTACTTGAAGAAATAAAGGGCGCTGCTTCACAGCTGATCAAGGCGGACGCTTCCCGTTATCCCGAAAACGGTCATGCGCGATTTACCGCCAAGGAGGAGCTTGATGTTCCTGAATGGCTTGAAGCGGTCCGGCGGGCGACTGACGACATTAAAAACGGGAAGTACGATAAAGTTGTGCTCGCCAGAGAGATCCTTTTAACGTTCGACCAGCCAGTCGAACTTCACAGAGTATTATTCAATCTGATGTCTGAACAAAAAACGAGCTATATATTCGCTATTGAAGAAAACGGCAAAAGTTTTGTCGGCGCGTCACCTGAACGACTGGTCAAAAAAGACGGAGACAACGTGCTGTCGACCTGCCTTGCCGGTTCAATCAAGAGAGGCGAAAGTGAGCAGGAGGACCGGATGCTCGGTCTTGAGCTGTTAAACGATGAAAAAAACCTTATCGAACACGACATTGTCGTCAATATGATTCATCAGGCGCTATTGTCAAATTGCAGCAATATCAAAAAGCCGGCCAAGCCGGGACTATACAAAACAAAAAATGTGCAGCATTTGTATACGCCGATTGTCGGCAAAATGAATGCGGAGTCCTCGCTTTTTGATTTAATCGAGAAGCTTCATCCAACTCCTGCACTTGGAGGAGCGCCTCAGCAAAAAGCGATTGAGGTCATCAGAGTGTTGGAGCCGATGTCAAGGGGCTGGTATGCGGCACCGGCGGGCTGGATCGACATGTCCGGCAATGGGGAATTTGCGGTGGCGATCAGGTCAGGACTTATCGATTCAAAAGAGGCCAGAATTTTTGCCGGCTGCGGGGTTGTGGCTGATTCCGATCCTCATATGGAATACGAAGAAACGCAAATTAAGATGAAGCCGATGCTGTCTGCACTTGGAGGCGATATCCGTTGACTGAAAATCCAATTACAAAATATATAGGGAATTTTATTGATGAGCTTTCTCTTGCAGGCGTGACAGAAGCGGTTATCTGCCCGGGATCAAGATCGACGCCCCTTGCGATTTTGGCCGCGAGTCATCCGGACATCAATGTTCATATTCATGTGGATGAAAGATCCGCTGCGTTTTTTGCAATGGGCATGGCAAAAGCTATGCGGAAGCCTGTCGCATTGATCTGTACATCCGGAACAGCTGCGGCGAATTTCTACCCGGCTGTGATCGAAGCTCATTATTCAAGAATACCGCTTATCATCTTAACGGCTGATCGGCCGCATGAACTGAGAGAAGTAGGAGCACCTCAGGCGATTGATCAGCAATTCTTATTCGGAAACTTTGTTAAGTTTTTCACAGACTCGGCTTTGCCTGACAGTCATCCCGAAATGCTGGCGTACATCCGTTCTTTGGCAGCACGCGCAGCCGGAGAAGCCAAAAAAGCGCCGCGCGGACCCGTGCATATCAACTTTCCGCTGAGAGAGCCGCTCATGCCGAACCTTGAGGATGACCCGTTTCAAAGGTTGAGAAACGGCAGTCATGTGGCGGTTGAAAGCGGCCGCTTTCGTGCTGACCGGCATCAGCTTGAAGCGCTGAGCGCTCTGATCAAAGAGACGGAAAAAGGCATGATCGTCTGCGGAGAGCTGCAAGATGATAACGCCAAAGCACATATTGTATCTCTCTCTCAGGCAGCGGGATATCCGATTTTGGCTGACCCGCTTTCAAACTTGAGAAACGGCAGCCATTCAAAAGAAACCATCATCGATGGATACGATTCATTATTGAAAGAAGAACAGCTGAAACGGGAGCTCATGCCTGAGCTAGTCATCCGCTTCGGCGCGATGCCGGTTTCAAAGCCGCTTTTTCAGCTGCTAAAGCAAAATCCGAGCATCAGGCAAATCGTTGTTGACCCAGATGGAGGGTGGCGCGATCCGACTCAGCTCAGTGCACATATGCTGCATTGCGCGGAAGAAGAGATTGCGGCTGCTGTGGCTTCCGCTGTCCATTCAGAAAAAAGATCAGACAGCTGGCTGGAGAAATGGCGGTTTGCCAACAGCCGCTTCCGAGCTCTTTTAAGAAATCTTGAAGCTGAGGATCTTACCTTTGAAGGAAATATCTACCGGAACCTGCAGCATTTGATTCCGGAAAACAGTTCCCTGTTTGTCGGTAACAGCATGCCGATCCGCGATGCGGATACATTTTTTGAAAATCAGGAGCGATCATTTCGGATTTTCGCCAATAGAGGGGCAAACGGGATTGACGGCGTTGTCTCGACTGCGCTGGGCATATATGCCGCAACGAAAGAACCGGTAACTCTTGTCATTGGCGATCTGTCTTTTTATCACGATTTAAACGGCCTTCTTGTCAGCAAAACGCTCGACATTCCGCTGACTGTCGTTCTCGTCAACAATGACGGCGGCGGCATTTTCTCATTTCTTCCCCAATCTGCTGAAGAAAGGTACTTCGAGCTCTTGTTCGGAACGCCGACGGGGCTCGAATTCGAGCATGCCGCCAAGCTGTATGGGGGACGCTATGTATGCCCTGAGTCATCCGCTCATTTTGCCGATGCGTATTTGTCCTCCGTCAACCGCCGCGGCTTGGATATCATTGAGGTGAAAACGAAGCGCGATGATCGTGTAGAGCAGCATCGCCGAATGCTTGATTCCGCAATGTATGAAATAAGAAAAGAGTGGCCGTTTTGAAATTAACACTGAAAGACGGCGTTTCCTATAAAATAGAAGACAATGGCCTGTCTGCGGAAAAAACGGCGGTGTTTTTGCATGGCTTTACAGGAAGTGCGGCAACATGGGACGGGATAGACGGCTATTTTCAGGGGCTGCGTCTGATCAAGCTGAACCTGCTCGGACACGGCGGAACAGACTCGCCGGCAGACAGCAGCCGCTACACAACAGAGAAGCAGGCAGCCGATCTGATCGAGATTTTTGATCAGTTAAATGTGAAACAGGCTTACCTCATCGGTTATTCAATGGGCGGCCGGCTTGCCTTATCAGTGGCGATGATTCATCCGGAGCGTGTGTCCGGTCTTGTGCTGGAAAGCAGTTCTCCAGGGCTTGATTCGCCGGAAGAAAGAAAAATGCGCAGGGAGCAGGACAGCCGGCTCAGCAGACGGATACTTGAAGAAGGAATCGAGTCTTTCGTAGATTATTGGGAAGGCATTCCGCTGTTTGCATCTCAGCTGTCAATGGACCCTTCGAAAAGAAAAAAAGTGCGTGAAGAACGTCTGAACAACAATCCGGTCGGGCTTCGAGGCAGCTTAATCGGAATGGGAACCGGATCCCAGCCGTCCTGGTGGAACAGATTGAGCGGAATCGATGATCCGGTGCTTCTCATTGCGGGGAGCCTGGATCGGAAATTTATCGCGATCAATGAAAGCATGGCAAAGCGAATTCCAACCGCCCGCCTCGAGATTGTTGAACATACCGGTCATGCGGTTCATGTGGAAGAGCCCGATTTTTTTGGTAAAATAGTAAGTGAATTTATTTTAAAATAGGAGGTACACATCTATGACTGTAGAATGGAAAAGCGAACGTCAATACGAAGATGTATTATATGAAACATATAACGGCATCGCCAAAATCACGATCAATCGCCCTGAGGTACATAACGCATTTCGTCCAAAAACGGTTTCGGAACTGATCGATGCGTTTGCATATGCGCGGGATGATGCCAATATCGGTGTCATTATCCTTGCAGGGGCCGGCGATAAAGCGTTTTGTTCAGGAGGAGACCAGAAGGTAAGAGGACACGGCGGCTATGTTGGCGAAGACGAGATTCCACGTCTGAACGTTCTTGATCTTCAGCGGCTGATCCGCGTCATTCCGAAGCCTGTTGTTGCGATGGTGTCAGGCTATGCGATCGGCGGCGGCCATGTGCTCCACATCGTATGCGATTTGACGATTGCTGCAGACAACGCAATTTTCGGACAAACAGGGCCGAAAGTCGGCAGCTTTGATGCAGGCTACGGATCAGGCTATCTGGCGCGTATCGTCGGTCATAAAAAAGCGCGTGAAATCTGGTATCTGTGCCGTCAATACAACGCTCAGGAAGCTAAGGAAATGGGCCTTGTCAATACGGTTGTACCGCTTGAAAAGCTTGAAGAAGAAACGATTCAATGGTGTGAAGAAATGCTTGAGAAAAGCCCGACAGCACTCAGATTTCTTAAAGCGGCCTTTAATGCCGACACGGACGGGCTTGCAGGCATCCAGCAGTTTGCCGGAGATGCGACACTGCTTTATTACACAACAGATGAAGCGAAAGAAGGCCGCGATGCGTTTAAAGAAAAACGCCGTCCAGATTTCGGACAGTTCCCGCGTTTTCCTTAAAAGACGGAAGAGAGAAACAGCTTAGTGCGACTGAGCTGTTTCTTTTATCATTCAAGATATTTTTTGGAGATGATGATATGCTGATGGACCATCCGAATTGGCTTAAACAGCGAGCAGAGCTGACTCCTGACAGGATGGCTGTGATTCAGGGGGATCACAAGCTGACTTTTAATCAATTGTTTCATGAAGCAAAAAAAACGGCCGGGCAGCTGAAGAGCTTTGGTCTGAGGAAAGGGGATACAGCGGCTGTACTTCTCACCAACCGGCTGGAGATGGTTATCGCTGTCCATGCCTGTTTTATTCTCGGAGTTCGCATCGTTTTGCTGAATACGAAGCTGTCAATGGCCGAACGAACATATCAAATTGAACACTCGGAAGCAAAGCTATTGCTTACAGAACAGCCTTTCCTGGAAGAGCATAGAGAGGGCAAGCCGGCCCGCGCTGTTGACATTGAAGACGTTCAAAACGCCGCCGGCCCTTCGGTTACGGAAATCGAGAGCATTCATTTGGACGATGCGGCCACAATTATGTATACGTCCGGAACGACAGGACGGCCGAAAGGGGTTATGCAGACATTTGCCAACCATTATTTCAGCGCGGTTTCATCCGCTTTGAATTTAGGGCTCCAAGAACACGATCGTTGGCTGATCGCCTTGCCGCTTTTCCACATCAGCGGCTTATCGGCTCTTTTTAAATCGGTCATTTACGGAATGACAGTTGTTTTACATCAAAGGTTTGACGCGGAAGAAGTTCTCCGTTCGATCAAAGACAATCAAGTAACGATTGCATCGGTCGTTCAGACGATGCTGTCAAGGCTTGCGGCAAAAGTCGACAGCTGCCCCGAATCATTAAGGTGCCTGTTACTGGGCGGAGGGCCTGCTCCGCTTTCTCTCCTTGAGGAATGCAAAAGAAAGAGGCTGCCTGTCGTACAGTCATACGGAATGACTGAAACGTGCTCACAGATTGCCACCCTCGCCCCAGAATACTCGATTGAAAAGCTCGGTTCAGCCGGCAAGCCGCTGTTTGCATCAAGCATTAAAATCGAAAAGAACGGCACGGAATGCCAACCCGGAGAACATGGAGAAATAACCGTAAAAGGGCCGACCGTTATGAAGGGCTACTTAAAAAATGAGGTGGCAGACAAAGCCTCATTCAATGATGGCTGGTTTAAAACCGGTGATATCGGGTATCTTGACGTTGACGGATTTTTATACGTGCTGGACAGGCGTTCAGACTTAATCATATCAGGGGGAGAAAACATCTATCCGGCTGAAGTCGAGGCCGTTCTTCTGTCACATCCCAAAGTTGCGGAAGCGGGGGTAAAAGGGGTCGATGACAAAACTTGGGGAAAGGTTCCCCACGCCTATCTTGTCGCCGCCAGCCCTGTTGATGAAGAGGAGCTGAGCGACTTTTGCAAAGAACGGCTTGCTTCCTATAAAGTGCCTAAAGCCTTTCATTTTGTCGGCAAGCTGCCGAGAAATGCTTCGAATAAACTGATGAGACATCAATTGTAGAAGGAGAGCGCCATGATTCAAATCAAACAGCTGACATTGTACCATCTCAGCATGCGGCTGAAAAAGCCTTTTAAATCAAGCTTGGAAACCTTTCAGGATCGCAAGTTTATCATCATAGAAGCTGCTGACCGGGAAGGGGTGACAGGCTGGGGGGAAGTATCCGCTTTTTCATCTCCGTGGTACACAGAAGAAACAACGGAGACATGTTACCACATGCTAAAAGATTTTTTGATTCCGGCTGTGCTGCGCGAATCATTCACACACCCTTCAGAAGTGCCCGAGACGCTTCGCGGATTCAAAGGCAACAGAATGGCAAAGGCCGGCCTTGAAGCCGCCTTTTGGGACATTTACGCCAGGAAAAAAGGGATCTCTTTAAGAGAGGCGCTGGGCGGAGTAAAAACAGAAGTTCCTGCCGGGGTCGTCGTCGGTCTTGCTCCATTGGATGATATGCTTGAGGAAATTGAACAATATGTAAAAGAAGGTTATCAAAGAATAAAAATCAAAATTCAGCCGGGGCAGGATATAGAGCTTTTAAAGGAAATACGCCGGCATTTTCCGAAGGTGCCGCTGATGGCGGATGCCAACTCTTCTTATGAATTAAAAGACATCAGCCGGATTAAAGAGCTTGACGCATTTAAATTAATGATGATCGAACAGCCTTTGGCGGATGATGATATCGTAGACCACCGCCATCTGCAAAAACATATCAAAACATCAATTTGTCTTGACGAAAGCATCCGTTCTGCTGATGATGCGCGAAAGGCAATCGAGCTCGGCAGCTGCAAAATTATCAATATTAAGCCGTCCCGAGTCGGCGGTTTGACAGAAGCTCTGAAAATCCATGACATCTGCAAAGAACATCAAATGCCTGTCTGGTGCGGCGGCATGTTTGAAACCGGTATTTCAAGAGCACACAATCTTGCGCTGAGTTCTCTTCCGCAGTTTTTGATTCCCGGGGATCTTTCTTCATCCTCAAGGTATTGGGAAGAGGATATCGTAAAACCGGAAATCCGCATCGAAGGCGGCTATATTCTGGTTCCAAGCCAACCGGGAATGGGCTTTGAAGTGGATACTCATGTTTTAAGAAAGAATTCATCTAAAATAGATGTTTTCAAACAGTAAAGGCTGTTTTAAACGCTGATTTCCAGATTTTCAAGCTTTGTTAAATGGACGGCCTCTCATGTATAGTAAAGCTGTACATTATTCCCTTCTCGTTTGGACCGGCTTTCAAGCCGGTTTTTTTAAAAATATGAAAAGAGCTGCCTTTATGACAGCCCTTTCCTTTAATCGCCCAAAAGCAAATCTTCGTGTACGATCTGTCCGATCAGCCGGTCCGCTTGATCCGGCAGCCCGTCCAGACATCCGTATTCATAAACCCATAAGTTCATGAAGGAGCAGGCGGCTTTTTGAAATGCGGTTTCGTCCGCCCCGTGGATTTCCTGATAAAAAGCCTGTAGCAGCGACTCTTTATTCATGACTGTCCCTCCTTCATTCATCCGCTTTAATGATGTTCAGGTTTAAATGTTTTACAATCCGTTTCTTTGCTATTAGAAGCTTTTTCACCTTCAGCATGGCTGACGACATAAATGGCGTCGGCTGTACACTTGTTTCCCTGGCCCCAATAGGTGCAGTTGCTGACTTCACACAGTATTTTTTGTTCCATATCATTTTGGCCCCCTTTAAAAGTTGTACACATTTAGCTTAACCTTATTCATGCTGTTTGATGTACCTCTTGTCCTTCATGAACAATTTCCAGAAATAATAAAAGCCGGGGAATAAAATAATAAAACCGACGATATAGGAGATGAACAGCGCCCTGAATGTCTCCGGCGCGGTGAAGCCTGATTGAATCGTGACATCAGGATAGACCATGTAAGGAAGGTGCGCTCTCCCGTACACATAGCTCGCCGTAAAATACTGCAGCGTAATGGCGATGACGGCGAGGCGAGGCTTTCCCTGCCGGTCGCTGTTATGTCTGTTTGGCAGAAACAAAGCCGCAAATGCGACGAGAAACAGCAAAAACGATAAAATCAGCCACGGAAGCCCGTCCATCATTTTTGTATAAAGCCAGCGGGCTTCCGTCCTCATGGTCATCATGATGCTGAATGACATAAGCAAAGCGAGCGGGCCGGTGATTAAAGCGTTTCGGCGGTAGACCTGATACGCGTCTTTTTCTCCGGCTACATTTGAAAAATCAGCCAGCAGCAATGAAGACAGAAACAGCGTGCTGAAAATGGCAAAGCCCATAAAAGAATAGGCATGAGGGCTTAAAAACAAATTAATAAAATCCAATTGGTGGTTTCCGTCTACCTGATATACGAAGTTGCCGTGTGTCACGGGCAAGACAAGGATTAAAACAGCCGGAATGATAAAGCCGCTGATCCCTGAAACGTAAGTCAACGCCCTTTCATAATCTTTTGCAGCGTGCGAAAAGACCAAAAATCCGCTTCGAATCGCCAAAAGCAATAAAATAATGCTGCCAGGAAGCAAAAGCACCGTTCCCAGCACAAAAGTGCCGCCCGGGAAAAAGCTGAAAAGGGCCACGACGATTCCGACGATGAAAACATTGGTCACTTCCCAGGTCGGGGAAAGGTAGCGGTTTGCAATATTGGTTGCTTTCAGCTGTTTTTTATTCATATAGATCATCGACCAAAATCCCGCTCCAAAATCCATTGACGCCATCACAGCGTAGATAAATATAAATCCCCAGACGATCGAAATAGCCAGCAGGGCATCTGTTGTTCCATCCAGTTGCATCATATGACTTCCCTTCTGTTTTTTTGTGCATTCAGCTGCTTTTTAAATCTTCTTCGACAGGGTGGCGTTTAAAGTAATATTGCAATACGAACACCACCGCTGCTCCTAAAATGATGTAGACGATAAAGAACAAAAGAAACAATATGCCGATCGAGCCGGAGGATGTCACTACTTCGGACGTTTTCTGCATATGGTAAATGACCCAAGGCTGCCTTCCGGTGCAAGCGAACACCCAGCCCAATTCGATTGCAAGCAAAGCGAGCGGGCCGCCGGTTATAAACACGGCCAGCATCCAGCGGGGAAAGCGGTCTTTTTTCATGACTTTTCTCCAAATAAAACCGACAGCGGCATAAACAATCAAAAGGCTGCCGATAAAAACCATGCCGTTGAACAAAGTATGAATGAACAGAGGAGGCCACTCATCCCTTGGAAAGTCATTCAGTCCTTTTACAACGGTGTCAAAGCGGTTGTCGGCCAAAAAGCTTAAAGCCCAAGGAATCTCAATCGCCCATTTGACCGATTGCGTCTTTTCATCAGTAAATCCGCCGATCGCAAGTGGAGCGTGGGACTGAGTTTCAAAAAGCCCTTCTGCGCCCGCCAGTTTTTCAGGCTGGTAGCGGTGAAGAAGCTGTGCGGATTCGTGACCGCTCAGAGCCGTGACCAGAGAAAACGCTCCTCCGACAATCAGCCCGAGCAGCAGCGCTTTTCTATGAAGGGCGTAGACTTTTTCATCACCGCGGTTTCGGAGCATTTTGTAAGCGGCTATCGTCGCAATAATAAACGCGCCCGTCATAAAAGCGGAGACGACAACGTGTCCTGCTGTAGCCACAAAGCTTTTGTTGAAGAACGCCGTCCACGGCTGAACATCTGTAATTTCGCCGTTCACGATTTTGAAGCCTTCAGGCGTTCCCTGGAAAGCGTGCACATTTGTAATTAAGATGGCTGATGCGGCTGCTCCGATAACGATAAAAATGACAGCTGTAATTCTCATAAGAGGAGTCAGCCGATCGGCTGCGTAAACATAAATGGACATAAATAAAGCCTCAATAAAAAAAGCGTAGATTTCAATTTGAAATGGGAGGGACATGACTTTCCCGATCACTTCCATGAATCCCGGCCAAAGCAAGGCGAGCTGCGTTCCGGCAATGGTTCCGGTCGGTATGGCGACCCCGAGCAACACGGCCTGTGCCTTCGTCCATCTTTTTGCCATAATGGCGTAGTGGGGATCTTTCGTTCTTTGATAGATCAGCTCGGCCAGCAAAATCATTAAAGGAATTCCGACACCGAGCGAGGCGAAAATAATATGGAACCCCATCGTTGTTCCGAAAAGGCTTCTTGCAAAAATCAAGTCATTCATCCGGAAAACCACCTTTCATTTACACCATTTTGCTTTTTATTGTTTACCGCCTTTTTTAGATTATTCTTCCTGTGAGCGGTTAAAATGGATAAGGTGATCAAAACATGGCAAATGAACATTCATTTTTGACACAAACATATGAAAGGTATATAATAAAACGTAATTATTACGTTTTGTTAGGAGGAATGGCATATGAAACCAAATATTCATCCGAAAACTTATCAAGTGATCTTTCAGGATGTAAACAGCGGGTACCGTTTTTTAAGCCGCTCAACTAAAACTTCCGATGAGACGGCCGAGTGGGAAGACGGCAAGACGTATCCCGTTATAAAAGTTGAAGTAAGCTCAGACACCCATCCGTTTTATACCGGAAGACAGAAATTCAACGAAAGAGGCGGAAGGGTCGAACAGTTCAAGAAAAGATTTAATATGGATTAAATGAAAAAGACCGGATGTTTCCGGTCTTTTTTCGTCCATATAAAAAAAACAAGCGCATGAGGTCTCATGCGCTTGATCTTTGTTATTTGTTTGATAAAGCTTTTTTCAAGACGGTCAGGTTTTCTTTCATGATGGTAGTATAATCTTTGCCGCTTTCAATGTCTTCTTTTGTTACAGATTCAAGGTTTTTCATCGTCAGACTTTCGGCTCCGATTTCTTTTTTGATGATCTCGGAGATTTTGCTGCTGACATTGCTTTCAAAAATGACGTATTTAATATTATGTTCTTTCGCTGTTTTAACAATGTTTTCAAGCTGCTTTTGTGAAGGTTCCTCAGTAGGCGAAAGGCCGAGAACGCTTATTTGTTTAATGCCGTAGCGTTTTTCCCAGTAGCCGTAGGCGGCATGTGAGACGAGAATTTCTTTTTTATCAGCTTTGTCAACGGTTTGTTTAAAGTCTTTGTCAAGCTGCTCCAAATCTTTTTTTAGAGACTCATAGTTTTTCGTAAACGTTTTTTCGTGTTCCGGATCTAATTTTACGAGTTGGTCTTTAATGTTTTCGGCCATTTTTTCAGCAAGGACAGGATCAAGCCATACGTGCGGGTCATGATCTCCATGGTCGTGATGATGATCATGGCCTTCGGCTTCTCCGTGTTCATGTTCTTCTTCGTGAGCATGCTCATCGTGGTCACCATGTTCTTCTTCATGTGCATGGTCATCGTGTTCGCCTTCTTCTTCACGTGACAGAAGGTCAATGCCCTCTCCGGCTTTGACGATTTTGACGTTGCTGTTTTTTAATGTGTTTACAGCTTTGTCTGCGAATCCTTCTACACCGACTCCAGAGTATATAAAGGCATCCGAGTCGGAAATTTCCGCCATCGTTTTTGAGCTTGGCTCGTAAGTGTGCGCTTCAACGTTTGGCGGGTAAACACTTTTGACGTTCACATATTCTCCGCCGACCTTTTTGGCGAAGTCTTCAAGCGGATAAATGGTTGTATAGATATCCAGCGTGTCTTTATTTTCTTTTTGTTCACTGGAAGTGCCGTTGCTTGAACAACCGGCTGCTAATCCGGCAGCAAGAATGAATGCAGATGCTAATCCGAATGTTTTTTTCATGGTATTTCTCCTCTCAATGTAAAACTGTAATGGTTCCGATTTAATGGTCCTGTATCATTGTATCGTAATAATTACGATTTGAAAAGAGGAAATGATAGTTAAATATACTCAGGCAGTGAATCATGGAAGGCCGACCAGTCTGAATTCATTTCTTTATCTGTAAGAAGGGTCTGATCCAGGGAGCGGATCACGTCTTCCTGATTCATGTCAATGCCGATAAAAACGATTTCCGTTTTCCGGTCTCCGTATGTTTCATCCCAGTCCGTTTTTAAATGGGGATCCTCTTCAAACGCGAGCTTTTGTTCTTCCTCGGGAGACGCTGCAATCCAGGGGCCTGCGCTTTGGATCATCAGAGAAGAGCCTGCCTGGGACAGAAGGCCTGCTGTGTCATTTCGAGAAGCAAGCCAGAAGAAGCCTTTTGCTCTGATAATATGAGGCGGCCAGTTTTCAAGCCAGCGCTTCAGTCTTTCAGGATGGAAAGGCCTTTGTTTTTGATAGACGAAGGAAGAAATTCCGAATTCCTCTGTTTCAGGTGTGTGCTCTTCATTCAGTTCTTTGATCCACCCCGCTGATTGACTCGATTTTTCAAAATCGAACGATTTCGTATTCATGATGGCCGAAATCGGTACTTTTGCGAATGTCGAGGAAATGATTCTGCAGTCCGGATTCAGTTTTGTCAGAGACCAGAAAAGCTTTTCTTGCTCTTCTTTATTGAGTAAATCAGTTTTATTCAAAATGAGGACATCGGCAAATTCGATTTGCTCAATTAAAAGATCGGCCACTTCACGGCTGTCTGTTTCATCTGCCGCCTGTTTCCGTTCCAAAAGACTTTCCCCCGAAGCGAAGTCCTCAAAAAAACGGCTGCCGTCGACGACGGTGACCATTGTATCAAGCCTGCAATATTTGCTTAAATCAATATCCAGCTCCTCATCTTTGTAAGTAAAGGTTTGGGCAACGGGAATCGGCTCGCTGATACCGGAAGATTCGATGAGAATATAATCGATTCCGCCGTTCTCCGCCAGCTTTTGGACTTCGATGAGCAGATCGTCTCTCAGCGTACAGCAAATGCAGCCGTTCTGCATTTCGACAAGCTTTTCATCCGTGCGGATAAGATCCCCTTTTTTCACGAGGGAGCCGTCGATATTGATTTCACTCATGTCATTGACGATCACGGCGATTTTCATGCCGTGCGCTTCATGCAGGACATGCTGCAGCAGCGTCGTTTTCCCGGACCCGAGATAGCCGCTTAAAACAGTGACAGGAATCAGGTTTTGCGTCATGTTTTCACTTCCTTTAAAACGTAATTATTTCGATTTGCACATGGAAATCTTACTTGACTTATGAAAAAAATACAAGAAATATGTTATATTTAGATATAAAAAGCGTTTAGAAAGGAAATGAGCCATGAAACTTTTGGAGAACATTCTACAGTTCAATCAACAGTTTGTTGAGCGGCAGGACTATCAAAAATACCAAACAAGCAAGTTTCCCGATAAGAGAATGGTGATTCTGTCTTGCATGGACACAAGGCTTGTCGAGCTGCTTCCTCATGCCATGAATATGCGGAACGGGGACGTGAAGATCGTTAAGAGCGCGGGTGCACTCGTGGCTCATCCTTTCGGGAGTATTATGCGGAGCATTCTCGTTGCGGTATACGAACTGAACGCTGATGAAGTATGCGTGATCGGCCACCATGACTGCGGAATGAGCAAGCTGAGCTGCGACAGCTTTTTGGATAAAGTCGTTAAGCGAGGCATTCCAAAAGAACGGATTGAGACGCTTGAGTACTCCGGCGTCGATTTTGAACAATGGCTGAAAAGCTTTGATTCTGTAGAGGACAGCGTCAGGGATAGTGTAAGCGTGATTCGAAACCATCCGCTGATGCCGGAGGAAGTACCTGTTCACGGACTTGTCATCAATCCGGAAACAGGCAGACTGGATCTTATTGTCAACGGATATCCGGAAGAACGTTAATCCTTTTGCTTTTTTTCCGGAACGGGATCTATCCCGCCGGGATGGAACGGATGGCATTTCAGAATCCGCTTAATGGTGAGCCATCCGCCTTTAAATGCGCCGTGCTTTTCGATCGCTTCACGGCCGTAATTGGAGCATGTCGGATAAAAACGGCATGTCGGCGGAAGAGCCGGTGATATCCATTTTTGATAAAAGCGGATGAGCAGCAGGAATAAGGTTTTCATGTTTTTCGCACCTTTTTTGTTTTGATCTTATTATAATATAAGCAAAAAACTCATAAAAAGGAAAAGCATTGACCTGAAAACTTATCGGTAAAGTATGATATAATACAAAAAGACCGATTAGAGGGGAGAGAGGAAACATGCCTTCAGTTGAAAGTTTTGAACTTGACCATAATGCAGTAAAAGCGCCTTACGTTAGACACTGCGGCGTCCATAAAGTGGGATCGGACGGCGTCGTCAACAAGTTTGATATCCGTTTTTGCCAGCCGAATAAGCAGGCGATGAAACCTGATACAATTCATACTTTGGAGCATCTTCTTGCATTTACGATCCGCACGTATGCGGAAAAATATGACCACTTTGATATTATCGACATTTCGCCGATGGGCTGCCAAACAGGCTATTACCTGGTGGTGAGCGGTGAACCGAAAGTGGAAGAAATCGTTGATTTGCTTGAGGATACGTTCAAAGAAGCCGTTGAAGTGACTGAAATTCCGGCGGCTAACGAAAAACAGTGCGGCCAGGCAAAGCTTCACGATCTAGAGGGCGCAAAGCGCATGATGCGTTTTTGGCTTTCGCAAAATAAAGAAGATCTGCTCAAAGTGTTTGGATAAAACGTTTGAAAAAAAACCGGCTCAGAAAAGAGCCGGTTTTCATTTTTTGTTCACAAAGAAAATAATGCCATATATCCCTGAACTTTGCTACACTTTATATTGTAATACATATCATAGAAAAAGGGTGATAGGATGCGTTTGGGAAAATGGTTTATTCTTTTATGTTTAGCAGTCGGTCTTTCAGCCTGCAGCCAGGGGGACAAGCAGGCGGCATCGGATGAGGAGCCCAAAGTGCTGACGGCAAAACTGGCGGCTCCAGAAGCGGCGGCCAAAAATGAAAAGGCTGTCATAAAAGCGACCGTGCGCTATGGGGACGAGCCTGTTGCAGATGCCGATGATGTGGAGTTTGAATGCTGGAAGGCCGGGAGCAAGGAAGATAGCGAGCTAATCAAAGCGAAGAATGAAGGAAAAGGCGTATACAGCATTGAAAAAGCGTTTCCTGAAGATGGCCATTACAAAGTTCAAGTCCATGTCACGGCGAAAAAACAGCATACAATGCCGGTTGCAGACATTAAGGTAGGGAAAGCAACGGATGTGACTGAAGAAGATGAAAAAGAAGAAGCCCACCATCACTGATGAGGCTGTTCTTCTTCCCGCGACGGAAGGGGATCGACTTCATGCTTGTAGTCATAAGCTTTTGATGTTGTGACAAGCGATACGGCCAGAACGGCGCCTGTAATCAGAATTCCTACAATAATCCAAAAGAGGATCATCACTTACCTCCGAATAGCTTTTTCCAACAGTTTACCATATCAGGAAAAGAAAATCATGATAAAGAGTAAAAGAAATGTTTCCTGCACAAGCTAAACGGGTAAATCAAAAGTAAACGAAAAGGAGGACGACCTTATGTCTGAAAAATTGAAAGCAACCGTCAACAAACAAGTCGCAAACTGGACCGTTCTATATGTAAAGCTACATAATTATCATTGGTATGTGAAAGGGAAAGATTTCTTTACGCTGCATGAAAAATTTGAGGAACTTTACACAGAAGCTGCAGAGCATATCGATGATTTGGCTGAACGCCTTTTGGCTATACAGGGCTCCCCGGTCGGAACGATGAAGGAATGCCTGGAAATGTCCGCGATTAAAGAAGCGGACGGAAGCGAGTCTGCTGAACAAATGGTGCAAAATATTTATAATGACTTTTTAACGGTGGCTGAGGAGCTGAAAAGCGGAATGGAGCTTGCCGATGAAGTCAATGATGAAACGACGGGAGACATGCTGCTCGCGATTCATCAATCGATCGAAAAACACAACTGGATGCTGAAAGCCTACTTAGGGTAAGAATAGCTCGGGCAATGCCTGAGCTTTTTTTATTTTCGTTCTTTTTAAAGCCTTTTTTAGAAATTGTCAAACAATTCATCCAAGCCTTTCAAAGTCTTTTTTCATAGGATAAGCTATGAAAAGTCTTTTTTGAAAGGATGTTGAAGCATATGTTTAAGGACTTAAGCATCTTTTCGCTCTTTACAATCGGTTTATCAGCCATCGGATTTTTGTTTGGCCGAATCGAATATTTATTTATGATCTTAATAACGCTCATGGGAATTGAATTTGTCAGCAAAAGCTTGAACGAATGTGTGGAAGATCGCTTTACAATGAAGAGGCTGTTTACAAGGCTGGCGAAAAAATTGGTGACGCTCTTTCTTATATCCGTTGCCCACCTTTTTGATCAGATGCTGCAAACAGGCAGTTCGATCCGCGATTTTTCTATTATGTTTTATATTTTATATGAAGCGTTTCAAATCATAAGCACGGCTCATTCGTTAGGAATCCCCGTGCCGCAGATGTTATTGGATATTTTAAATACCATAAAGGAAAAACTCCGGGGAAAGCCGTAACATTTTAACATAACTGGTCATACTAACACGAAAAAGGATGATTGGCTTTGGAAAAAAGGACATACTATGTTTCGGTGCAAGATGGAATGATTTCACAGAGCTCAGACGCTTCCCCGTGGGAATTTCAAATTTCAGCGACAGATGATGACATCATTATATTAAGGGAATATTTTGATCAGCTGTATTCAGAAGACTGGATAAACTTTTTCAGAGCTCACGTGCCGGCAGTCGAATACCATTATGACAGTGCAAATGACAAAATGGACGAACTGCGCAAAGACATTTACTCGATGCTTTACCGTCTGGGCAATGAAGAAACCAAGTCGTTTATCAGTGAAAACGGCCTTGCCGAACTCAATTCAGCAGATTAAACGAAGCACCATCAAGCACGGAGTTACCCAGCCTTGCCGCCTTCTCACTCAGAAATGGACACTGAAGTTCCCGAGGGAACGATAAAATTACTGAGCTGAACTGGACAAAAACTCTACCGAAAGAACCAATATATGATATGATGAGTGGAAGAAGCAAGGAAACGGATAAGAGGGATTAGGATGTACGAATTTAAAGATTTTTACCGTAATACGGTTCAGCTTTCTTTTGAAAAGGAACCTTTTTCAAAAGAACCAAAGCATGTATGGGTGATCTGCCGTTACGAAGATCAATGGCTGTTGACAAATCATAAAGACAGGGGCCGTGAATTCCCAGGCGGCAAAGTCGAACGAAGCGAAAATGCTGAGGAAGCGGCTTTGCGGGAAGTAAAGGAAGAAACAGGCGCTGTCGTAAGAAAGCTGACCTATCTCGGACAATATAAAGTTCTTGGCAGAGAGAAAGTGATCGTCAAAAATATTTATTTTGCCGATATCGAAAAGATCGAAAAACAGCAGACATACTATGAGACAAATGGCCCTGTTTTGCTGAAGAGCCTCCCGAAAGATATCGCTAAAAACAGAAATTACAGTTTTATAATGAAAGATTCCGTCCTGACGATCAGTCTTGAAAAGCTGAAAAAGGCCGGCATCATCAAATAAAAAGCCCTGCATTTGCAGGGTTTTTTCATGTTATACTCTGCCTTTCATCCACTTTCTTTCCAACAGCTCGACACCCTGATACATCAATGTTGCAAAGACGGCGATGATCAGGAGGCTCAGCATGACGAGGTTGAAATTAAAGACTTGAAAGCCGTAGATGATCATATAGCCGAGGCCTTGAGCCGACACTAAAAATTCTCCTACGATGACGCCGACCCAGCTTAAGCCGACATTGACCTTCAGTGTAGATATGATTGTCGGAATGGAAGCGGGCAGAATGACTTCTTTGAAAATCTCGCGTTTCGTTGCACCGAATGTTTTCATGACTTTTAAATAATTTTCATCGATTTCTTGAAAGGACGTGTAGACGACGATTGTCGTAATGATAACGCTGATGATGGCGCCCATTGCAATAATACTCGTCAAGCTGGGGCCGATCGCCACGATGAGAATGGGGCCTAGCGCCACTTTCGGCATCGCATTTAAGACGACAAGATACGGATCCAATATTTTGGAGAGCCTCGGGAACCACCATAGGAGGGCGGCCAGAAAAGTTCCAAGCAATGTTCCGGCCAGAAAGCCGAGGATGGTTTCAAATACGGTGACACCGATATGCCCCGGCAATGATCCGTCTCCCATCTTTTCGAGGAAAAGCGCCCAGACGGCTGAAGGAGAGCTGAAGATCAGCGGATCGATCCACGCCAGACGGCTTGCGGTTTCCCACAGTGAAAAGAAAACGATGAAAATCACGATTTGATAAAAGCGGACCCGCCTTTTTTCGGCTTGCTGCTCCTTTAAAAAATCCTCATGAAGGAAGTCAATTTTTGATTTCAGATGTTTGTTATTCAAGGTCATTGAGCTCCTTCCATATGTTCTGAAAGAGGGGCTGAAATTCCGGTTCCTGTCTCGCTTCAAACGGTGTCAGCTTCCTGATCGCTTCAGGAACGGCAAATGTTTTATGGATGGTGCCCGGCTGCTTTGAAAATAGCAATATCCGATCGCTCATCGCGATCGCTTCACCGATATCATGAGTCACGAGCACCGCTGTTTTTTGATACGTCTTTAACGTGTTGAACACCAAATCTTCGAGGTTTAGTTTTGTCTGATAGTCAAGGGCTGAAAAAGGTTCATCAAGCAGGAGGATATCGGGGTCGACAGCGAGTGTGCGGGCAAGCGCCGCCCTTTGTCTCATACCGCCTGAGAGCTCTTTTGGATACTTTTTTTCAACCTCGTAAAGCCCGAATTTTTTCAGCAGGCCGAGAGCGGTCTCCTTTGTTTCCGGTCCGAATTTTTTGGAAATATGCAAACCGATTAAGACGTTTTCCTCAATGGTTTTCCAGGGAAATAAATAATCCTGCTGGAGCATATAACCGATGTGCCGATCCTCTTCGTCAGGCGTGCGCCCTTCCACCAAGATGCGTCCTTCCGTGGGGGAAACGATGCCGGCGATGATCGATAAAAGTGTTGTTTTGCCGCATCCGCTTGGGCCGAGAAACGAAACAAATTCGCCCTTTTCGACTTCAATGCTGACGTTTTCCAGCGCTGCTGTTTTTTCCTTTAATGAAAAGTAAGTATGTGTGACATCCTGAACTTGCAAAAAAGACACTGCGGCCACCTCCTAGTGATTTTTTGTGACCTTTTCGGCGATCTTTGTATTGACCAGCTCTTGATGAGGGGTGCGCTTCGGCAGCTCGCCGGCTTCATCCATGATGGTTTGAAGCTGGTTCCATTCTTTTTCAGCCAAAACAGGCTCAAGGGCAAAAGACCGTTGTTGTTTATACCGTTCGATTGAAGATTCAATGATTGAAAGCTCGGTATCTTTAAAATAATCTTGAATGCTTTCGGCAGCTTCTTTTGCAGAGTGCGTCTCTACCCACTGCTGCGCTTTGTAAACCGCGCGGGTGAACTTTTCGACCGCTTCTTCGTTTTTTGTTAAGTAGCTTTGTTTAGCCATGAATGTCGTATATGGAATTCGGCCCGATTCTTTTCCGAAGGAGGCGACAATGCGGCCGATGCCTTCTCTTTCAAAAATGGAGGCCTGGGGTTCAAATAATTGAACATAATCGCCTGTACCAGATGCAAAGCTGTTTGCGATATTCGCGAAATCAATCGTTTGGATCAGGTCCACATCCTTTTTGGGATCAATGCCTTTCTGTTTCAGGACAAATTCGCCCGCCATCTGCGGCATTCCGCCTTTGCGCTGGCCAAGGAACGTTTTGTTTTTCAAATCATCCCAGCTGAAATGCCCCGCATCGTTCCTGGCGACGAGGAATGTTCCGTCCGTCTGGGTAAGCTGTGCAAAATTAATCACCGGATCGCTTGCGCCCTGGGCATTCACGTATATTGACGTTTCCGAGCCGACAAGCGCAATATCGGCACCGTTTGACAGAAGGGCAGTCATCGTTTTATCTCCACCCCATGTCGTTTTCAGTTCAACATCAAGGCCTTCTTCTTTAAACAAACCTTCAGACAAGGCGATATATAAAGGCGTATAGAAAACGGAACGGGTCACTTCCGCGAGACGGATCTTTTCGGGCTTTTGACCGCCGCATGAAGCGAGGATAAACAGCATCATAATGAAGGATAATATGGTAAAAAAGAAACGCTTCAAACCGATTTCCCTCCTTTGATTTCGGTTATTTTCGGCATAAAATAGTTTATGTTATATACTAAACAGGTGTGAGGGGCAGCTGCGGATTAAAAAAGAGGTGACGTGACGAATGTGGTTAGAAAAAAGAAGGTTTCCATCGCCGAACAAAAAGGTGCGTCTGTTTTCCGTCACATACCTTTCACAAGGACTCAAGGTTAAGGGGCTCTTGGCGGAACCGGCCGCTCCCGGACATTATGACGGATTTTTGTATTTGCGCGGCGGAATTAAAAACGTCGGGATGGTCAGACCGGGCCGAATCGTCCAGTTCGCTTCACAGGGCTTTGTCGTTCTTGCTCCGTTTTACAGAGGCAATCAAGGAGGAGAAGGCGATGAAGACTTTGCGGGTGATGACCGGGAAGATGCTTTTGCCGCTTTTCGTCTTCTGCAGAAGCATGACCTGGTAAAAGATGGACGCGTACACATTTTTGGCTTTTCCCGCGGCGGGATCATGGGTATCTTAACGGCAATCGAAATGAAAGAAGCTGCAGCTTCGTTTGTGTCTTGGGGCGGTGTCAGCGATATGGTTATGACCTATCGCGAACGCAAAGATTTGCGGCGGATGATGAAGCGGGTCATCGGCGGGACGCCTGAAAAGGTTCCTGAAGCGTACGAATGGAGGACGCCTTTTGACGAGCTGGAGAAGATCGAAGCGCCCGTGCTTTTGATCCACGGAGCAAACGATGAAAATGTCTCCATCGAGCATGCGCGGCGTCTAGAACGCGAACTTCTGCAAAGAAACAAGTCTGTGGATACGTGGTATTTCAGTCGATATACCCACTATTTTCCTCCGCGGGAAAATAGGCGGATTGTAAGAGAATTGTCTCAATGGATGAAAAGCCGGCCTTGGACAAGTTATGGTAAACTAAAAGAAAAGAGAAAAGGAGGGGGACTTTAGGTGGGAATGCCAGTTGAATTTAATACAATGATTGTGACAAAAGGAAAAGAAACACGGGTTGAGGAAAATGTGTTTACACTTGAAAAAGAAGGTTATCGGGTTTACCCTCTTCATGTGCCGCTTGAAGTCAGAAAGACTAAGCGGGGCGACATTACCGGCACCGCGCAGGCGGAGCGCCTTGAATGGTCAGACGGACGGACTCATTTAACATACAGGCTCGTATCATTAAATTCGACGAATTAAAAAAAGCCAAGGCGCGGATAGCGTCCTTGGCTTTTCTGTATTATGCAGGCACATCTTCCTCTTTTCCGATTCCTTTTTTGGAAGTCAGCCTGTGAATCAGCATGGTGAGAGCGCCGTCTCCTGTCACGTTCGTTGCTGTACCCAAGCTGTCCTGAGCAAGGTAAAGTGCGATCATCAATGATACGCTGGTTTCATTAAAGCCGAGCATCGACTGCAGCAGTCCGGCCGCGGCCATAACGGCACCCCCCGGGGCACCGGGCGCTGCGACCATTGTGACGCCAAGCATTAAAATGAACGGCATCATGATCGAAAAAGTCGGTGTTTGACCGTTTAGAATCATTACGCCCATTGCACAGCTCGTCAGTGTAATCGTGCTACCTGACAAATGAATATTGGCCAGGAGCGGAACGGCGAAGTCAGCCACTTTTTGGCTTGCTCCCGTTTTTCTGACTTGTCTCAACGTGACGGGAATCGTTGCCGCTGACGATTGTGTGCCGAGCGCAGTGAAGTATGCCGGCGCCACGATTTTCAACAGTGACAGCGGATTTCTGCCGTTTGCAGCGCCCGCAACGGAGTACTGAATCAAAAGTATGACGAGGTGAAGCACGATAATCATCACGAAAACTTTAGCAAATACGGATAAGATTGTCTGCACCTGACCGCCGAACGTCATATTGGTGAAAATACCGAAAATATGAACAGGCAGTAACGGAATAATAATATATGATATCAGCTTTTCAACGATCGTTTGAAATTCATCGAAAGCGTTTTTTAATGTTTTTCCGGGCAGATAAGCGATTCCGATTCCCATGATGAAAGCAAAAATCAGTGCGCTCATCACGCTCATAAACGGCGTCATTTCAATGGTGAAAAATCCTGCTTGCAAAACTTCTTCCGGATTTTTAAATTCCTGCAGCTGATGGCCGGAAATGATCGCGGGGAGAAGATTTGATCCGACAAGGTACGCCAGGAGGCCGGCAAAAATGGTTGACGTGTAGGCGATACCTGCTGTAATGCCAAGGATTTTTCCGGCGCCGCGGCCGATTTGTCCGATGCCGGGAATAATAAAAGCGATAATAATAAAAGGAATGACGAATTTAATGAAGTTTCCAAAAATATCATTGAAAGTAGCGGCTGTTTTGACAAACCAAAGCGGAGCAAAGCTTCCGACGATAACACCAAGAACAATTGCCGTCATAATTCTCGGCAGTAATCCAAATTTCATAGATGTGTCCTCCTGATATATACAAATGTTTTTATCATATTATCATATGAAAGATTTCTTTTGTTAAAAATAAAAAAAGTCTGTATTTTCAAATAATAACAGCCGCGAATTGGAAGCGTTTTATCACAGGCCGTGCTTGATTGTCGTTTTAATCATTGTCCAGAAAATGGCATCGGCCGCTGACAGGCGAAGCGGATTTTTAATAAACTGCAGCAGCGCAGAATACCTGCGCTGCTGCAAGCGGGTTGAGTTATACGAGCGGTCCTCCGGCTTTTTCAATGTTTTCGGTATTAGAGAATTTTTTGAAATTCTTTTTGAATGCATTCGCCAAGTGGATCGCTTTTTCCTCGTATTCGTTTTCATCTGTCCAAGTTTTAGCCGGGTCAAGCACTTGATCAGGCACACCCGGAACATGGACCGGTGAATGAAGTCCGAAAATGCGGTCAGTCTTCATTTCGGCGTTATCCAGTTCTCCTTCTATCGCAGCCTGAACCATCGCTCTCGTATAAGCGAGGCTCATTCTTTCCCCTGTTCCGTATCCGCCGCCGGTCCAGCCTGTATTGACGAGAAAGACGCTGACGCCGTGCTCATCGATTTTTCTTCCGAGCATTTCAGCGTACACATGTGCAGGGAGCGGAAGGAACGGGGAACCGAAGCAGGTCGAGAATGTGGCTTCAGGAGCGGTGATCCCGCGTTCGGTGCCGGCGAGCTTGCTTGTATATCCGCTCAGGAAATGATACATGGCTTGTTCTTTCGTTAACTTGCTGATCGGAGGAAGCACGCCGAAAGCATCTGCCGTCAGAAATACAATGGTCTGCGGGTGTGCTGCGATGCTCGGCTTGACGATGTTGTCAATCGCATCAATCGGGTAAGCCGCTCTCGTGTTTTCCGTATAGAATGCGTCGGAATAGTCCGGCTCCCCGGTTTTGCCGTCAACCACGACATTTTCAAGAACGGAACCGAAGCGGATCGCATTGTAAATCTGCGGTTCTTTTTCTTTGCTTAAGTTAATGCACTTGGCGTAGCAGCCTCCTTCAATGTTGAAAACGCCTGTGCTGGACCAGCCGTGTTCGTCGTCACCGATCAGCTTCCGTTTCGGATCGGCGGAAAGCGTCGTTTTGCCTGTGCCTGACAATCCGAAGAAGAGAGCTGTTCCGCCTTCCTCGCCAATGTTTGCCGAACAGTGCATCGGTAAAATGTTTTGTTCAGGAAGAAGATAATTCATAATAGAAAAAATCGATTTTTTCATCTCTCCGGCATATTCGGTGCCTCCGATTAAAATCGTACGCTTTTCAAACGACACGATGATAAATGTTTCAGATCTGGTCCCGTCAATGAGCGGATCGGCTTTGAAATGCGGAGCGGAAAGAATCGTAAACGGCTGTTCTTCAGGTTTTTTATCATGTTCTTCAGGTCTGATGAACAACTGTCTTGCAAACAGGTTGTGCCAGGCGAACTCGTTGACAACTGTAATCGGAAGCCGGTATTTTTCGTCTGCTCCTGCAAACCCTTCAAATACATACAATTCATCGCGTTCCTTTAAATAGCTGAGCACTTTTGTGTACAGCCGGTCAAAGGCGGCTTCTGAAATCGGCTGGTTTACTGCGCCCCAATCGATTTTGTCCTTTGTGCTCGCTTCTTCCACAATGAATTTGTCTTTTGGCGAGCGGCCGGTGTATGTACCGGTTGTAGCCCGCACGGCTCCGGAAGATGTTAAGACTCCTTCTTTGCGTTCAAGGACTTTTTCAACCAAAAGGGGAACGGATAAGTTCAGCTGAACGTTTTCGCCCATTAATAACGTTTGTAAGTCAGTTGTTAAATCTACAGAATTCATAAAAAACCTTCCTTTGCGTGTTTTTTAATGTGTATAACATTAATGTAGAATTAGTATAACACATTTACTCTTATAGTCTATACCGTTTCTTCATTTTTCGTTCGGGTTTTTTCTCGAAAGACAAGTTTAAATTTATTGCGGCCGATATTGACATAACAAGCCATTTTAAGATAAGATATTTCATTGAGCGGATACTCTTATCCCGAGCTGGTGGAGGGACAGGCCCAATGAAACCCAGCAACCGGTTTCTCTTATTAATGGAAAAAAACAGTTTCTGAGACAACTACGGTGCTAACCTGATGCAAGGTGTTCAATACCTTGAGCGATAAGAGTGAAAGGCACGCAATACCAGACCCTTTCCTCAGCGAATAGGAAAAGGTTTTTTTATTGCATAAATCGAGATCCAAAAATTGCTAAAAAAACTGCCTTCAGGAGGAAGGTACTCGGCGTTTTTCACAGGACGTGAAAGGTTTTAGCCGAGTATCAAGCAGGAGGAAGGTACTGGGCGTTTTTCACAGGACGTGAAAGGTCTAGCCGGGCAGCCAGTCAGGAAAAATTCTATTAAGAGGAATTTTGACTTAGAATCTCGTCAAGAATAGCATATGGAAATTGTTTCAAAACGAGAGCGTATGAAGCCCGAGTATCGTCATATAATCAAGAGGGACGAGATCCGTATCATACTTAAGATCACGGCTGATCTTCATATACAGGAGGAAACATAAATGAGCAAAAACCGTCGGTTATTTACATCAGAGTCAGTTACGGAGGGACATCCGGACAAAATTTGCGACCAGATTTCGGATAGTATATTAGACGAAATTTTAAAGAAAGATCCGAATGCCCGCGTTGCCTGTGAAACATCTGTGACAACCGGATTGGTGCTGGTAAGCGGTGAAATCACGACGTCCACTTACGTCGATATTCCGAAAACAGTCCGCGAAACGATTAAAGAAATTGGCTACACACGTGCAAAATACGGTTTTGATGCCGAAACTTGCGCGGTCTTAACGTCTATAGATGAACAGTCGCCAGATATTGCAATGGGAGTCGACCAGGCGCTTGAAGCGCGTGAAGGAGCAATGAGCGACGCTGAAATTGAAGCGATCGGAGCCGGAGACCAAGGTTTAATGTTCGGTTTTGCCTGCAACGAAACAAAGGAACTTATGCCTCTGCCGATTTCGCTTGCTCATAAATTGTCTCGCCGTTTGACAGAAGTCCGCAAAGAGGAAATTCTGCCGTATCTTCGTCCGGACGGAAAGACACAGGTAACTGTTGAGTATGATGAGAACAACAAGCCGATTCGCATCGATACAATTGTCATTTCGACTCAGCATCACCCTGAGATTTCGCTTGAACAAATTCAGCGCAATCTGAAAGAGCATGTCATCAACCCGGTAGTGCCAAAAGAGCTGATCGATGAAAACACGAAGTACTTCATTAATCCTACGGGCCGTTTTGTTATCGGAGGACCGCAGGGGGATGCCGGTTTAACAGGACGCAAAATCATCGTTGACACCTATGGCGGATATGCCCGTCACGGCGGCGGAGCGTTTTCCGGTAAGGATGCGACAAAGGTTGATAGATCTGCAGCTTATGCTGCGAGATATGTAGCGAAAAATATCGTCGCCGCAGGCCTTGCTGATTCCTGTGAAGTGCAGCTTGCCTACGCGATCGGTGTCGCACAGCCGGTATCCATTTCAATCGATACATTCGGTACAGGCAAAGCCAGTGAAGAAACATTGATCGAAGTGGTTCGCAAAAACTTTGATCTAAGACCTGCCGGCATTATTAAAATGCTCGATCTTCGCCGTCCGATTTACAAACAAACGGCAGCTTACGGACATTTCGGCCGCCTCGACCTCGATCTGCCTTGGGAGCGCACAGACAAAGCGGATCAGCTGAAGAAAGATGCATTAGGAGAATAACAACCGCATAGCCGCTTTCATAAGCGGCTTTGTTTTTCGATGGCAAAAAGCGGGCGGATGTGAAACGTTTTTCTTTAAACACTTGTCTAATCAAGAAGCAGACTTTGATTTCTGCACGAAATTTAAAAAATCGGAGGCAATACTATGTGTGGATTTGTAGGGGTATTCAATCATCGCCCATCATCCGAGACAGCAGCCCAGGAAGAACTGATTAAACAAATGAATGAAATGATTGTACACCGCGGTCCGGACGATGATGGGTACTATCATGATGAGCATGTAGGCTTCGGATTTAGAAGGCTCAGCATCATCGATGTGGAAAACGGAGGACAGCCTCTGTCTTATGAAGATGATTCCTATTGGATTATTTTTAATGGAGAAATCTATAACTATATAGAACTGAAAGACGAACTTATTTCAAAAGGATACGAGTTCAAAACCGATTCAGATACGGAAGTTTTGCTTGCGACTTACCGCCACTACAAACAGGAAGCTGCTTCCAAGCTGCGCGGAATGTTTGCTTTTTTAATCTGGGATAAAAAAGAACAGCTCCTATACGGAGCGCGCGATCCGTTCGGCATTAAGCCGCTCTATTTTACGAAAACGGACGGCCATGTTTATTTTGCGTCAGAAAGAAAGAGCCTAATGGCTGTTGATGCCGATTTGGAATTGAATGAAAAAGCGCTTCAGCAGTATACGTCGTTCCAATTTGTACCAGAGCCTGAGACGCTTGACAAAAAGGTGCAAAAAGTAGAACCGGGCCATCAGTTTACTGTCCGCCCGGGCGAGGATATTCAATTTAAAACATACTGGAAAGTTCAATTCAAGCCTGTTCAGACCGAAGAAGACAAGCTTGTTCAGGAAGTAAGAGACGCGATCTTTGATTCCGTAAAAGTCCATATGCGAAGCGATGTGCCTGTAGGTTCCTTCCTTTCCGGAGGCATCGACTCTTCTTTTATCGTGTCGGTGGCGAAGCAATTTCATCCCAACTTAAAAACGTTTTCTGTCGGCTTTGAACATGAAGGCTTCAGCGAAGTTGACGTTGCGAAAGAAACCGCTGATAGGGTCGGCGTGGAGAACTTCAGCGCGATCATTTCCCCTGAAGAATATATGAACGAGCTTCCAAAGATCGTCTGGCATCTGGATGATCCGTTGGCAGACCCTGCTGCAATTCCTTTGTATTTTGTCGCGAAGGAAGCGAAGAAGCAAGTTACGGTTGTTTTGTCCGGAGAAGGAGCAGATGAGCTGTTCGGCGGTTACAATATTTACCGGGAGCCGCTTTCATTAAAGCCGTTTGAACGAATTCCGTCCCCGCTGAAAAAGATGCTTCTGCACGTAGCTTCAGCGATGCCGGAAGGAATGAAAGGGAAAAGCTTTTTAATGAGGGGCTGTACACCTCTTGAAGAGAGATATATCGGCAACGCAAAGATTTTTGAAGAAGGCATGAAATCAAAACTTCTTCGCCAGTATGACAGCAACCTCTCTTACTGTGACGTGACAAAGCCATATTTTGAAGAAAGCAAGTCCTACAGCGAAATTAACAAAATGCAGTATGTCGATATCCACACATGGATGCGCGGTGACATTTTGCTGAAAGCCGACAAAATGACGATGGCCAATTCACTGGAACTCCGCGTTCCGTTTTTGGACAAAGTCGTATTTGAAGCGGCTTCCAAAATTCCGGAAGAGCTGAAAACGAAAAACGGCACGACAAAATATCTGCTTAGAAAAGCGGCGGAAGGCATCGTTCCAGATCATGTCTTAAACCGCAAAAAGCTAGGGTTCCCTGTGCCGATCCGCCACTGGCTGAAAAACGAAATGCATGACTGGGCCGTGAACATCATTAAAGAGAGCGAGACAGACGCATATATCCATAAAGATTACGTGCTTCAGCTTCTTGAAGACCACTGCGCCAACAAAGCGGATAACAGCCGTAAAATCTGGACGGTTCTCATCTTTATGATCTGGCACAGCATTTTCGTTGAAAAGCGCTTTGTACCGGAAGAACTGAACCATCAGCCAAAAGAAGTCATTATCGTTTAAGTGAAAAAAGAAGGTTTTCGTTAATCGAAAACCTTCTTTTTTTATGCCGGTTTTTCAGCTGATAAATCTGCTAGCACACGTTCACATTCGGAGAAGAGATTGTCAAAAATCACTTCCCACGACTGGGTAAGGGCATAGCTTCTCGCATCGTATGACATCCGTTTTTTTAACGGCACATTGGAGAGGACGCGCAATATATTTTCGGTGAATGCATCCGGATTTCCAGGTTCGGAAAGAAAACCGTTTCTTCCGTTTTGTATAAAGTCTTTCAGGCCGCCGGAATCTGCCCCGATAACAGGCGTCCCGCAGGCGAGCGCTTCAAGCGCGGAATTTCCGAAGGTTTCCGTCGGAGAAGGAAAGACGAACAAATCTGAGCTTGCATAAATGCTTGCCAGCTCTTCTCCTTTGACATAGCCGGCAAAAGTCATATTGAGGGGAGCCCGCTTCTCAAGCTCTTTTTTTAACGGGCCGTCTCCCGCGATCAGCCAGTGGACGCCATCTTTCAAATTGGGGTGACTTGCGATCTTGAGCAGCGTCTCCAAATCTTTCTCAGGTGCAAGCCTTCCGACATAGCTGAGGATATAGGTTTCCTTTATGCCGTATCGCTTGCGGATGTGTTCGGTTTGATGCGCCGGACTGAACAGCGAGCAGTCCACGCCGCGCTTCCAGATGGAGAGGTTCCTGAATTGTTTGGCTTTGAGCTGCATAAACGTTTCGCGCGAAGGGACAAAAATTTTTCGAAAATCTTTATGAAACCAGTGCATATATTTCCATAATAATTTGGAAAACATTTGAAGATCATAATATGAAAGGTACTGGTCAAAATCGGTATGGTAAGAGCCTACGACAGGGATGTTCCATTTCTTCGCAAGCTTGAGCCCTGCCAGGCCGATATTAAAAGGAGTCGCGATGTGAATGAGATCGGGATTGAATTCGCGGAGTTCTGATTTCATTTTGATGAGATTAGGAAGAGCGATTCTGCACTCGGGGTATAAGAAGAACGGCATGCTCGTAAAACGGCGGATGCGGCTCGAAAATTGTGTTTCATGCGTGCTTTCCGGCGCAAATACTTTATAGGGCATCCCGTTTTTTTCAAGATAATCCGTATACCTTTTCAGCGTTCTGGCGCATCCGTTCACATCCGGTGTAAAAGTGTCCGTAAATATCGCAATTTTCATCGTTTCCCCTCCTGTTTGTGATGTAAAAAATCAGTGACGCTTTGGAAGAAACGGCCGGCTTAGAAAACCATCGCCGACAAAGTTCCGACTGATATCCCGAGGGCCGTCCCTGCCAGAACATCCGAAGGATAATGAAGACCGAGATAAATTCTGGAGAGTCCCACACTGATGCCTACCGGAATTAATAAAAGCGCGAGTATCGGAAAGAATATCATTAGCGGTGTAATGACGGAAAATGCCGCGGTCGTATGGCCGGATGGAAAAGAATGATCCTTGAGCGGATTTTGCAAAACCTGTGTTTCCTTTAGCGTTAAATACGGCCGCTTTCTTGGATACAGCTTTTTGATCAGCATGACTTGAAGGTGGCTGACCAAAAGTGCAATGGCGCTGGCGATCCCCGCTGTACGAACACTTCCGGATCCGAACAGCAAGAGAGACAGGCAAGCGGAAATCGTGCAGAATGCCCCTCCCAGATGTGTTGAGGAACGAAAGTAACGGTTTAGTGCTTTTTGGTGAAATAAGCTGTTCATACCGAGGAAGACCCGGCATTCAAAGTTGTAGATGCCGACCATCAGTTTATTCAAATGTCATAACCCCCTTTACATGAATGGCTGCTTCATGTTTATTGTAAAAAATGAATGTTTAGCAAATGATAAGTATTTGTAAAGATTTCGGAAAAGAAAAAAGCCGCAGACGCGTGCGGCCGAAAAGGTTATTGCTTAAATTATCGGTGGAAAAATGGTAAAGTTGTAGCAAAGCTAATCTTTTTTTTGCAAGGATTTGTAGTATTGTCCTTTTTCAATATATTCTTTGCGAATTCTTTCCATTTCCTGTTTATCCTTGTCGGTTAACGGGCGGATGACTTTAGCGGGCCTGCCGAATGCGAGGTGCCCGGCCGGGATCTTTTTGCCAGGCGGGACAAGACTGCCTGCCCCGATAAAAGCGCCTTCCCCGACTTCCGCTTCGTCAAGAATAACCGACCCCATTCCGATAAGGGCATGCTTTCGTATCACGGAGCTGTGCAGTGTAACCTGATGGCCTACCGTCACACCGTCTTCAATCACAAGAGGGCGCTCAGGGCTTTGGTGCAGGCAGGAAAGGTCTTGAATGTTCACGCCTTTTCCGATCCTGACCGGGGCGACATCGCCGCGGATAACCGAAGAGAACCAGATGCTTGATTGCTCTCCGATTGTTACATCTCCGGTGATGACCGCGTTGTCGGCGATAAACGCCGTTTCATGAATAACAGGTTCCGTTTTTTTATAAGGGTAGATCATTGGTTTCATCCTTTCATTTATAAAATTGTGTGAGGTGGTCAGCATGTGGTGCATGGAAGCGGAAAGACCTGTTGCTTCAATCGTCATCATTCACGGTGCATGTGAGCATCACGGGCGGTATAAATGGCTGTCCGAAATGTGGCGTTCATCCGGGTTTAATGTCGTCATGGGGGATTTGCCCGGACAGGGAACTTCGACAAGAGAAAGAGGACATATACGCTCGTTTCAAGAATATATTGATGAAGTGGACAAATGGGTCGCCAGGGCGAAAGCATTTGAACTGCCTGTATTTATGCTCGGGCACAGCATGGGCGGCCTGATCGCGATCGAGTGGTTTAAGCAGCAGCAAAGCGGCATTGCCGGTCTCATTTTATCATCCCCTTGTCTCGGGCTGCAATTAAAGCCGAACAAATTTTTGGACTGGATTTCCAAAGGGCTCAACGTTTTGGCTCCGTCCATGCGGTTTGAATCCGGGATCACGCCTGATAAAGCGACGAGAAACAAAGAAGTCATCGAAATGGACATCAACGATTCATTATATATCACAAAAGTTTCTGTCAGATGGTATCAAGAAATGTTAAAAGCGTTGAAAAGCGCGATGGAGCCGACGGACGCCTTTCTCAACATCCCGCTCTTTGTCATGCAGGCGGGCACAGACTGGCTTGTCGACAAAAAAATGGTCGTCAAGTGGTTTAACGAGCTTGCTTCTCACAATAAGACGTACAGGGAATGGGAGGGCTTATACCACGAAATTTTTAATGAGCCTGAGCGGGAAGACGTTTTTAAAGCGGCCACAGCGTTTGTGGAACAGTATATGACATAATGGAGGTGCATTCTTTGGCAGTACCGGAGCATCCTTTTGGATTAATGGCTAAAGTATACAGAGAAGTTTTTCCCCTTGTTCATCAGGAGTTGGACAAGTGGAAACGAAAAGCTGAAACGATTCAAAATCCCGAGCTGAAAACGCAGGCGAAAGCCAGCATCAGGGATAAAACCTTTCACTGTGAAGGCGGCGGCATTATGGCCCTCCTTTCAGGCGATAAAATCGAGCAGTCGATCCGGTTTATTACGGCGTATCAGACGATAAGCGACTATCTCGACAATCTATGCGACCGGAGCACCTCGCTTGACCCGGATGATTTTTCCATGCTTCATCAGTCAATGAAAGACGCGCTGACCGTCGGGGCTGAATTGAAGAACTATTACCGGTTCAGGGAAGACCAGGATGATCAAGGCTATTTGCACGACTTAGTGAAAACGTGCCAAGACGTGCTTGCGGAAATTGAGAACTATGATCTGATCAAGCAGCACCTGCTTGAGCTTTGCAGCTATTACTGCGATCTGCAAGTTCATAAACACGTTGTGGAGCATGAGCGTGTCCCCCGGCTCGAAGCGTGGTTTGAGAATTATAGATCGGCCTTGCCGAAAATGGAATGGTACGAGTTCTCAGCCTGTGCGGGTTCAACGCTCGGCATCTTCTGCCTCGTATCGTATTCCGTCCGTTCCGATTTTACTGAATCGATGGCCGGAAAGATCCGCGACAGCTATTTTCCGTACATACAGGGACTGCACATCCTGCTCGATTATTTAATTGACCAGGAGGAAGACTTAATCGGCGGAGATTTGAATTTCTGCACGTATTACCCATCACATTCAGATATGATGGAAAGGCTCGAATATTTCATCGAAATGGCGGATGAACATTTGCGCGGGATTCCGCACGAAAACTTTCACCGTTTGATCAACAGAGGTCTTCTGGGTGTTTATTTATCAGACGATAAGGTCGCGGGTCAAAAGGAAATCGGCCGGCTGGCGAAGCGCCTTATTAAAGCGAGCGGAAAAACTTCCTACTTCTTCTATATCAACGGAAGGGCCTACCGCAAAATTCAAAAAATGCCGTGGATGAAAAGCTCGTAAAGAAAAGCTCAAACCGTTCATCGGCTTGAGCTTTTGCTGTTTACAAGCTTTCCATCCGGTATTGTTTTTCAAGTACAAAACGCTTATTATACCGGAAGCTTTTTTCCCATTTTGAAACAACGATGCAGGCGACAGCATGACCCGGCACGTTCACGCCTGTTCGCGCCATGTCCATCACGCGGTCCACTCCCGCGATAATCGCGACTCCTTCAGCGGGAAGGCCGACTGCGTTGGCGGTAGCCAGAAGGACGACGAGCGAGCCAGATGGAACGGCGGCGATCCCTTTGCTTGTCATCACTAGCACGAGCATCATGAGCAATTGCTGTGAAATGCTCATGTCTATATTGAAAGCCTGCGCCAAAAAGATACAAGCGACAGATAAATATAGGCTGGAGCCGTCACAATTCAGCGATAAGCCTGAAGGAACCACAAAGGAAACGACCCGTTTTGGGCAGCCGTATTTCTCCATGCGGTCCATCAGCTGCGGCAAGACTGTTTCTGTGCTCGTAGTGGAGAACGCGATCAGAAACAAATCCCAAATCATTTTCAGGACTTCGAAGTATTTAATTTTAAAAATAAGACCGACAATCGGAAATAAAACAAAAAGAACGAGAAACAGTCCGAGAAAAACAGTGCCGACTAATTTTAACATAGGAAGCAGGAGTTCGATGCCGTATTGCCCGACGGATGCGGCCATAAGAGCAAGCACGCCGATAGGGGCTGTAACCATAACCATCTGCGTCAGTTTGAACATGATATTGGCAACAGACTCAAAAAATTTCATGACAGGCTCTGAGGCTTTGCCGATCCCGGCAGCTGCGACGCCGAACAATATCGCAAAGAAGATCACGGCAAGCAAATCATTTCTGGCCATGACGTCAACGATGTTGGTAGGAATAATATCGAGGATCATTTGTTTAAGATCGACCACTTTTTCCGTGTAGCCTGAGAGCTCGCCGATATCTTTTTTGGCCAAATGGGAGAGGTCAAGGCCGACGCCGGGCTTTAGCACATTAGCCAAAAGCAGCCCGAGTCCGAGCACGAACGTCGTAATCACTTCAAACCAAATAATCGTCTTGATGCCGAGACTGCCCATTTTTTTCATGCTTCCGCTTCCGGCCGCTCCGATGACGATTGTAGAAAAAACGATCGGAACGACGATCATTTTAATCAAGCGGATAAATCCGTCTCCGACGGGGCGCAGCGCCATTCCGAAATCAGGGAAAAAGTGTCCGATCACTGCTCCAATGGCGAGTGCGATCAAAATTTGATAAGCGATAAATTTTTTCAAAGCGAAATCCCTCCGTATTTTACATGAGTTTTCAATAATTTCGTGACAAAGAGTGAAACACCTTTTCTTTTTAGAAAATTGCGAAAAATTTCTTATATTTTATTTTGATATCGCTTACATTATGTTTGGATGAAAAAAATCCTCCTAATGGAGGATTTTCAAGATATCATTTTTGAGCCGCTATTTTCTTTTCAATCGCAATGATAAAAGGCGGATCGTTTCGCTGGTTTAAATATTGGTAACAGAGGGCGCGGGCAGTATCTTGGTCGAGTGATGTGCAAAATTCGAGCAGGGCGTCCTTTTCCCGCTTTCCTTCGGGATGGCCATGGTAGACGACCAGAACGATCAGCCCCTCATTTTTCAGGATTTTGAGAAGCTGCTTGATGCTGGCGATGGTTGAATCGCTTTTTGTCGTCACCGATTTGTCGCTTCCCGGAAGATACCCGAGGTTAAACACAGCTGCTGCCACCTTGCCTGAGATGTCGTCAGGAAGCGAAGTGATGAGCTCATCATGGCTTTTTTGAATCAATGTCACCCGGTCTTTGTACTCGTTTCCAAGTCTTTCGGCAGTATTCATAAGAGCTGTTTCTTGAATATCAAAGGCATAGACATGTCCGTTTTCACCGACAAGTTCTGCTAAAAAATACGTATCATGTCCGTTTCCCATTGTCGCATCAATGACGATGTCTCCTTCGCCTGCGGCTGTTTTCAGCAGTTCTTTCGCATACGGGAGGATCTTCTTGAGCTTCATGTGGCGATGCCTTCTTTCTCTTTGTTGAACCATTTCCCCTGATAGCTGCCGCGCCTTTCCAGTTCTCCATTGATGGCATTTAAGACTTCCCATTTATTGACGCTCCACATCGGTCCGACCATCAATTCGATCGGTCCGTCACCCGTAATCCGGTGAATGATCATTTCCGGCGGAAGAATTTCAAGCTGATCGCAAACAAGCTGGACATAATCATCTTGCGAAAGGAACGTTAATTTTCCTTTTTCATACTGCTTCACCATTGGCGTTCCCTTTAACAGGTGAAGCAGATGGATTTTAATCCCCTGCACATCCAAATCGGCGACCGCTTTTGCGGTTTCCATCATCATGCCGCGGTCTTCGAGAGGCAGCCCGTTAATGATGTGAGAGCAGACGCGGATACCGTGTTTCCTCAGCTTGTTCACGCCTTCTACATAGCAGTCGAAATCATGGGCACGGTTGATCAAATCAGCCGTCCGTTCATGAACGGTTTGAAGGCCGAGTTCCACCCAGAGGTATGTTCGTTCATTAAGCTCGGCAAGATATTCGACAACATCGTCAGGAAGACAGTCCGGCCGGGTTGCGATTGAAAGGCCGACTACGCCGTCGAGGCCGAGGACCGTTTCGTATTTTTCGCGAAGAACGCTGACAGGAGCGTGCGTATTCGTAAATGCTTGAAAGTACGCCATGTATTTGCCGTCTTTCCATTTTTCATGCATTCTGTCGCGGACTTCATTAAATTGGGTCAGCAGATCGTCGGCTCGGTTTCCCGCAAAGTCTCCGCTCCCTGCGGCGCTGCAAAATGTGCATCCGCCGTGTGCGACCGTGCCGTCGCGATTCGGGCAGTCAAAGCCTCCGTCAAGGGCGACTTTAAACACTTTATGACCGAAATGATTTCGTAAATGATAATTCCATGTATGATATCGTTTTTCACTGTTCGTATATGGAAAAGGGTTGTTTTGATGCAAACAAAAGGACCTCCTTTTAGTATTACGCATCCTAAAATTGTAGCAAATAAACACGATAAGAACAAACCGATTCCCAATTATTTTCTTCAATGATCACGGCTGTGATGGTCAAACTAATCACGATGGATTTTTCCATTAAGGAGGGGTTTTCTTTGGCTACAAGACAATCCGTCGGAGAGCACATCCAAAGAAGCGAAGATGCTTATGATTATGCTTTATCTCAATTTGAAACTGCAAGCAGGCAGGAACATTACAATGAGACAGAGTACAGCGATGCGCAGCTGATGCTTGAAAACGCGGTCAATGAATTAAACAAGCTTTCGCTGTTTGCCAATGAGCAACAAAGGGAGGAAATTCACCGCAAAAGGCTTCAGCTGCAAACCCTTCAAAACAATATGATTCTGCAGAGATCGTATGAAAGATGAACCCTTTTTGAAAGGGTTCATTTTTTTGAAAAAAGTGATTGACAAAAAAGGACGATGTATTTAATGTATTAGGTGTACTATATCGAGTAATACAATTAACACACACATGTAAAGGAGTAATACTCATGAGTGATAAACATAAAAAAATAACGCCGATGGTGGTCGTGGCGTTTATCATTGCCTGTTCGTTCTTGTTTGTTCTTGCGAAGCTGGGCTATATAATTCAAGAAAATTTGGGATACGTGTTTTTTTAAAAGTGAATGACCTGAGATTGAACGAGAAAGAAGGGAGATAGATGATTCAAATCGATCCGAGAAGCTCTACCCCGATCTATGAGCAGATTATCCAGCAGATGAAAGAGCTTTGCTTAAAAGGGATAATCAAGCCTGGAGATAAACTTCCTTCTGTCAGAGAGCTTGCAACCATTATCATTGCAAACCCGAATACTGTCAGCAAAGCCTATAAAGAACTTGAACGGGAAGGAATAATTGAAACGTTGAGGGGGAGAGGAACGTATATTTCAGAAAACGCGAAAGTTACGCTTGATGAAGGGAAGATTGCGATGATTAAAGAGCAGTTAAAGCAGCTGATCATCGATGCGCATTACGCTGGGATCGACACTAAAAAGCTGCAGGAGTGGATGGCGGAAATCGACAAAGAAGTGAGAGGAGGGGAAGTGAATGATTGAGCTCAAATCTGTATCAAAAACCATTGACGGAAAACAAATACTCAAAAACATCTCCTTTAAGCTTGAGGAAGGAGAGATTTTCGGACTGCTCGGCAGAAACGGCTCAGGGAAAACGACGCTTCTCCGCCTGATTCAGCAAATCCTGCTGCCTGATGAGGGAGATATCTACTTCGGCAGCGTCAAGGTGAAGGACCATCCGCTCGTCAAGCGCAATATCGTCTATATGCCCGTTCAAAACACCTATTTCGAAAAATACAATTACAAACAGCTCGTCAATATTTTGCGAAACATTTATCCTGACTTTGATGTTACATACGCTAATGAATTAATGAACCGCTACGATATTCCCGAAACAAAAAAGTACAGGGAATTGTCTACAGGATTGAAAAAGCAAATGTCGCTGATCTTGTCATTTGCGATCCGGCCGGCGGTCATCCTGCTCGATGAACCGACAGACGGCATTGATGCCGTCACAAGACAAGATGTTCTCCAGCTGATGGTCGATGAAGTGGCTGAAAACAACACGACGATTCTCATCACATCCCACCGGCTTGAGGATATTGAAAGAATGTGCAACCGAATCGGTTTTCTCGAAGACAATACATTGTCGAACATCATGGATCTTGATGAACTGAAAGGCGATTTTATTAAAATCCAAATGGCATTTGAAGAAGATGTCAATTTGAAAATCAGGGAAAGGGAAATCCCTGTTTTGGATCACACCGGCGTGTTTTATACGGTGTTGATTCCGAAAGCAGACGATGTGAGCAAACAATTTCTAAAAAGTTTGTCTCCGAAAGTTTGGAACGAGCTTCCGGTCAGTCTTGAGGAAGTATTCATCGCGAAGTATGGAGGTAAGCGAAGATGGTAGACCGCGGACTTTTATATAAAGAGTGGAAACAGCATTTCTGGATTTTTTTAGTTGTGTTTGCAGCGGTGATGCTGAGTGAACCGTTTTCGATTTTAAATGATTATTTTCAGTATCAAGGATGTCTTGCGGAACAGAAAAAATTTCCCGATATAGAGTGCGTTTTATATAAAGATTATGAGATAAGCGGGGTCATGAGAATGTTCTGGATTGGCGGAGTCGCGCTTGCACTCAGCCAGATCGGGTTTGAACGGAGCAGAGGAACGCTTGATTTCACACTCGGGCTCCCTTATAGGCGAGGCATCATTTTCAATACGAAATATTTCTTGGGTATTACAATTCTTTTAACAGCCCAGCTATTATCTTACTTGTTATCTTATGCCTTAGTTGTTTTGTATAAGGTTGACGTCGTCAACTTTCACGAGTATTTTATCGGATCGGTCATATTCTGCTTTATGGTCTACTCGCTTGTCATGGCGGCGGGCGCGATGACCGGCAATCCGCTGGCCCAGATGATTGTTGCTTTTTCAACGTCGATTCTGCCTTATTTGCTGATCGGCCTTCCGATGGCAAACTTGCAGATTATCATGAGTTTCTTTGGGGTTAATTCTGCTTTATTTTCTCAGGATTCATATTTTTTAAATTATATAACGCCGATTGTGTACCTCGACGGTTTCGGCGTCCATAACGGCGGCTTGGCCTTTACGCTGTTGATTCCGCTGGTCATGGGGATCTTGTTTTATATAATCGGCTATTTTTGCTTTATCAAACAGCAGCTTGAACGGAACGGACATTTTTTTCTCTGGAGAAAAATGGATCGCCCGATTCAAATTCTCGTGATTTTATTTGGCATCTGGGGATTCGGCGCAGCCACTTCTTCTAGCCTGTTCAGCTATATCTTCGGTATGTTGATCGGTTCGGCAGTCGGATTCTTAATCAGTTACTTCTTGATTTTCAAAAAAATAAAACAGCTGTAATCCATAATGGAGAGGAGATTTACAAATGATCAGTGTAGAGCATATTCACCACTCATTTAAAGTCGGCAAAAAGGGGAGGGAAAATGAAATTAAAGTGTTAAAGGATGTCTCGCTTACCGTTGAAAAAGGCGAAATCGCCTGCATTGTCGGACGGAGCGGTTCCGGAAAATCGACGCTGTTGAACTTGATTTCCGGCTATATCGCCCCGACAAAAGGTAAGATCGTCATTGACGGTACGGATGTCACAAAGTACAGCGAAAAAGAATGGGCGGCATTCAGGCTTGAACATTTCGGCTTCATCTTTCAAAGTTTTCAGCTGATTCCGAGCTTGACGACTTACGAAAACATCGAACTGCCTCTGACTTTAAAAGGTGTTCATCCGTCTGAGCGGAAGCAGCGCGTCAATGAGATGCTTCACCGCGTCGGCCTTGAAAACCACGCTGGACACTATCCGAATGAGCTTTCAGGCGGACAGCAGCAGCGCGTCAGCATCGCCCGCGCTTTGATTTTGAATCCGTCAATCATTTTAGCCGACGAGCCGACCGGAAGCCTGGACTCCGAAACAGAACAGGAAATCCTCGAATTCATTCGGCAGCTGAACAGGGAGCGCGGTATTACATTCGTCATCATCACGCACGATGACGAGGTGGCATCGATCGCCAAAACGAAATTTCAGTTATCTGACGGCGTGTTAGAGAAAGGGGAAGAGACTGTTGAAGTTTAAGGATCAGTTGAAGTTCATTAGAAGAAATATGAAGAAAAACCGCCTGCGTGTATTCATGACCATTCTCGCAACAACGGTGGCCTGCGCGTTTTTAATCGTGCTCGCATCGGTCGGATTCGGACTGCAAAAATCGATGACTGAACAGCTGATGAAAGAACAGATTGTCACTGAAATTCAGGTTGTCGGAAAAGAAGGAAAGAGCGATCGGAAAGTTCAAAAGAAAGACTTGAAAGAATTCGAAAATCGCAAAGATGTGTCCGCGATTATCGAGCGCACGCAGGTGTTCGCACCTGCTGAAGCAAAGTTGGGCAACAGGACAAACAATCAAATGTCGAATATCACGATTACTGACATGGCTGCTGAACAAAAAGCCAATATTAAACTCGATCGCGGCCGCGTAGCGAAAACACCGAATGAAATCGTCGTCGGCTACCATTTCGGGAAGAATCTCTGGACGAAAAAAGAAGCCCAAGATTATGAAAAGCAGATGGAAAATAATGCTGAGGAAGTAAAAGAACCAAAAGGATACGCAGAAGATATTCTCGGCAAAACAATTGAATTAAAGATCTCAAAAATGGATGAAAAAACAGGAGAAGAAGGGAAAGCGAAAACATATGATCTGAAAGTTGTCGGAGTGACGAAAAAACCTTCTTATGAATGGGCAAGCGATTCAACGGTCTATGTCAGCAACGACATGCAAAAAGACATCACCGGATTTCTGAAGGCGGACAAAGACAACGGCACGATCGAAAAAAAGCTTTCGGTTTACGCGGATAATTTTGAACATGTCGGACAGCTGACAACAGATTTGGAGGATGAAGGCTACTACGTCGATTCAATAACGAAAAAACTCGAAAGCATCAATCTGTTTTTCATGGCTTTTAAAATCGGTCTGATCTTTGTCGGAGTCATTGCCGTTTTGATTTCAGCCATCGGGATTTTCAACACGATGACAATGGCGGTTACAGAACGGACGCAGGAAATCGGGATTATGAAAGCGATCGGGGCCAGCCCGAATGTGATCCGCCGAATGTTCCTGCTGGAAAGCGCCTATATCGGCATCTTAGGATCTGTTTTAGGTATTATCATTTCATACGGTGTCAGCTTTTTAGTGAACAAGATTATTCCTGTCATTTTATCATCGGTTTCAGAAGGAGAAGCGAGTGCGGCAGAGCTCAGCATCACCTTCTCGCATATTCCGGTCAGCCTTGTACTCATCGCCACCTTGATCAGTGCAGGCGTCGCCATTCTTTCAGGCCTGAATCCGGCCATTAAAGCGACAAGAACGAACGTGCTGACAGCATTAAGAAGAGAGCTTTAAGAAAAAAGCTGGCGGTATGCCGGCTTTTTTAACGTTTCGGAGGTCTGTACCCCGCATCACGCGCCTCCTGTTCTGTGCAGAACCAGCGGGCGACGTTTTTCGTGCGGTCATAATATGTACTTCCCGGTGTATGATAAATATGGTTGACGCTTCCTTTGATTTTGCACTCCTGTTTGCTTTCACCGCTGTTTTTCTTAGGGGAGGGCGCGCTGTGTGACGTTCCGGCCTGAGCGGTGGCGTTCTTTTCTTTTACAGTGGCTTCGGTACTGCCGCTTTTTTCTTCAGTTTTAGCCAGTTTTTCTGACAGCGATTTTGTTTTTTTCGTAAGCGAGTCTTTTTCTTTTGTCAGTTTTTCATTTTCTTTTTTTAATGTGTCATTCTCCGTTTTGGCTGCCTTCAGTTTTTCGTTTGCTTGATTGAGCTGCTGCTTTAATGCGGTTTGCTCCTTTTGTACAGCGCTGTGTTCAGTTTTCAGTTCCTGAAGCTCGGTTGTCAGGTCCTCTGTTTTTGTCTCATCGATGGCATATGTTTCCTCACTGTAATAAGGCGCAGAGATGATCAGGAGGAGAAGTCCGCCTGCAAAACAAGGATAAAAGAGTTTTCTGGAAAACCTTTTGCCTGGAGAAAAGATTCTTCTGATCAAATGAAATACAAGATAGCAGATGGAAAAAATAAAGGATAAAAACCCGATCAGCATGATAGATTCCATGATTCGTCTCCTTTCGTGTTTGATAACTATATTTTAGCTTAAAAAGAAAAAAATGTTTATACCAAAAAACTTCTTGCAAATCTAAATATTCAAACGTAAAATAAAGAAATCATTTAAAAAACCGAATATGCAGCTTATAAAGAGAGATGGAGGGACTGGCCCGGCGAAATCTCAGCAACCTGCAGCAGAGCAAGGTGCTAAATCCAGCAGAATGTCAGGCGCATTCTGAAAGATAAGTTGAACAACTCTTTCAGGCGCTGAAAGAGTTTTTTTTATTTTGGAGGAGGAGATATACATGAACAAGATATTAAAATGGACTTCCGTGCTGGGACTGGCCTTGAGCATGGCGCTTCTGACCGCATGCGGAAACAATGCCGAAAGCGATGGTAAAACGATCAAAATAGGCGCTACTGCAGGACCGTATTACGATATGGTCAAAAAAGCGATTCAGCCTGAACTTGAGAAAAAAGGCTACAAAGTTGAAGTGGTCGAATTCACCGACTATGTACAGCCGAACACGGCGTTAAGCGAAGGCGAACTCGACGCCAATTTGTTTCAACATGAGGTTTTTATGAAATCATACAATCAAGAAAACAATAAACATCTTGCTGCACTCATTTCTGTGCCGACCGCTCCGATGGGTCTCTATTCTGCCAAATATAACGACTTGAACGATGTCAAAAACGGGGCGGAAGTGGCTGTTCCAAACGATCCGGCCAATGCCGCCAGGGCATTTTTAACGCTCCAGGATCAGGGGCTGATTCGGCTGAAAAGCGATGTCGACACATTGAAAGCCTCTGTGCAGGATATTGCGGAAAATCCGAAAAAGCTGACATTTAAACAGCTTGAATCTGCCAATCTTCCAAGAGCGGTCGATGACCTGGATATCGCGGCTGTCCCGGGTAATTTCGCTCTCTCCGCTAATATGAAGTTGCAGGACGCGCTGGCGCTTGAGAACATGCCTGACCGCTACCGCAATCAAGTGGTAGTGGATGAAAAAAACAAAGACAAGCCATTCGCCAAAGATCTCAAAGAAGCGGTAAAATCCAAAGCTTTCGAAGATGCGATCGATCGGGAATTCGCCGGTTTCGGAAAGCCAAAATGGATGACGCAATCATAAAAAAATTCCCCCTTTAAAAAGGGGGTTTTTTATGTTGAAAATCGAAATCGTGTCAATTGAAAAAAATGGGCAAAACGAATAGAATCTAGAGGGAATGCTAAAGAGAAAGAAGGAAACGCTATGCCGCGCACATTATGGCTTTTGGTCATCGGAATGTTTATCAATGTCACAGGGGCATCTTTTTTATGGCCGCTGAATACCATCTATATCCATCAGCATTTGGGAAAGTCGCTGACAGCGGCCGGATTTGTGCTGATGCTGAACTCAGGGGCAAATGTGCTGGGCAACCTGTTCGGAGGATATTTATTCGATAAAATCGGCGGATTTAAAACGGTCGTACTTGGAATTGTGATCACGTTTGCGAGCCTTTCAGGCCTCGTCTTTTTTCACGAGTGGTTCCAATACATTCTTTTCTTAACATTGGCCGGTTTTGGATCAGGGATCGTGTTTCCGGCATGCTATGCAATGGCCGGATCGGTTTGGCCGGAAGGCGGCAGAAAGCCGTTCAATGCTGTATACGTGGCGCAAAATGCAGGGGTGGCAGTTGGTTCAGCGCTCGGCGGAATTGTCGCGTCTTTTTCATTTACGTATGTTTTTCTGGCGAATGCGATGCTGTATGCCGTCTTTTTCATGATTGCGATTTTCGGATTTAGACGCATCCGGTCTGAAAAAGCCATGCAGTCTTCTGTTTTGGATCATGCCGATTCAGTCAGCGGGAAATCTAGATTCTCCGCGCTTTTGGTTATATGTACGGGCTACCTGCTCGGCTGGGTCGCTTATTCGCAATGGTCCTCGACCATCGCTTCACACACCCAGGAGCTGGGGATATCTCTTGGGCAGTACAGCGTACTTTGGACAGTGAACGGGGCGCTCATTGTTTTCGGTCAGCCGCTGATTGGTTTTTTTGTGAAACGGTTTGCCGAATCGCTGAAAAACCAAATCGTGATCGGATTTGTCATTTTTATGATGGCATACGGAATTTTGTTTGGCGCTGAACGGTTTCCGGCGTTTCTTGCCGCGATGGTTGTGCTAACCATTGGCGAAATGCTTGTATGGCCGGCTGTGCCGACAATCGCCAACCGCCTCGCTCCGAGGGGAAAAGAAGGGTTTTATCAAGGGTTTGTCAACAGTATGGCGACCGGCGGAAGAATGATCGGGCCGCTTTTTGGCGGAATGCTGGTTGATTATTTCAATATGCAGCTTTTGCTTGCGGTTCTGCTCGTATTGCTGCTGTTCGCAATAGGAACGGCGTTTTTATACGACAGGAAGGAAAAGCAGCTCTCCGCTCAATCAGATGCATAAGTGGTATAGAAAAAATAGGTAATTGTAATTATATGAAAATGAATCGAAGGAATCAAGATTATCAACCAAATCTTCACATATAATGGAAGAAACAAGCTTTTTTTCTTCTCAGACAGAACACATTTTCTGTATGGTAGTATCGAATATCATCGCAAGGGGTCTAGGGGGGCTGCTCGATGGCCTGAAGTCGCTTGACTAAACTAAGGGCTTTAGGAAGGTGATGAAGATGCTGCATCAAGTTTTGGTTGCTTGTTTGATTGGAGGGATTATGGGGGTTCTCGGGCACGTTAAAAAAAGAGGGCGCCTCGAGAAACCGAGAACAACGAAACGATTCATTTACCTTGGATTTTTTGAAGATATTCTTGTCGGAATGGTTGCTTCTATTTTGCTTGTTTTATCTGCGGAACCTGATTCTGGAATTCAGCTTGTCGTGTTATCGATCATTGCCGGCTACGGCGGTGAAGCTGTATTGAGAAGCTTTGACTTTGTCAGAGAACAGCAGGCAAATGTACAGAACTCCGAACGGCAAAACAAATCTCCACACGATTAAGATCCTCACTCTTACCCTTTTTTCAGCACATTCCCATTGTATACAAACCTGCTTGCACTTATGAACAGAATTCTATAAAATACAGATAAGATTACGGTTACGGCAAGAACAGTGAAGAGGAGCAGTAAGAAGCCCATTTTGTTTCAGAGAGTTGACGGCTGGTGAAAGTCAATCAAATGAGCTTCCGAACTCGCCTCAGAGTTGCAGCAGTGATGAGCTGCTGCCGCGTATCTGCGTTACAGATATCAAGTGAGTGTGCCCCATGCACACTAACAAGGGTGGTACCGCGGGAAATCTCTCGTCCCTTCTTAGGGATGGGAGAGTTTTTTTGATTTTAGAATAATCTGAATATAACGCTGCCAGTCCCGTCCATACTTGAAGACAAAGAAGCCGTACTCATATTCAAAGGAGGTTTTTACAATTGAGTTTTGACCATCAAACAATCGAGAAAAAGTGGCAGGACTATTGGCTTAAAAATAAAACGTTCGCCACGCGTGAAGATAAATCCAAACCGAAATTTTATGCATTGGACATGTTTCCGTATCCGTCAGGCGCAGGCCTTCACGTCGGACACCCTGAAGGCTATACGGCAACTGACATTTTGTCCCGCATGAAACGGATGCAAGGGTACAATGTCCTCCATCCGATGGGCTGGGATGCATTCGGGCTTCCTGCGGAACAATATGCGCTGGATACGGGAAACGATCCTGCCGTCTTTACCGAGCAGAACATTGACAACTTCCGCCGCCAGATCAGAGCGCTCGGCTTTTCGTATGACTGGGACAGAGAAGTCAATACAACAGATCCGGACTACTATAAATGGACGCAGTGGATTTTCTTAAAGCTTTACGAAAAAGGTCTCGCTTATGTAGATGAAGTCCCTGTAAACTGGTGTCCTGCGCTTGGAACCGTTCTTGCCAATGAAGAAGTCATCGACGGCAAAAGCGAACGCGGCGGCCATCCTGTAGAACGCCGTCCAATGAAGCAGTGGATGCTGAAGATTACCGCTTATGCCGACCGTCTGCTTGAAGATCTGGAAGAACTCGACTGGCCGGAAAGCATCAAAGAGATGCAGCGCAACTGGATCGGCCGTTCCGAAGGGGCGCATGTTCATTTTGCGGTCGACGGCACAGACGAAACGTTTACGGTTTTCACAACGCGACCTGATACATTATTCGGTGCCACATATGCCGTTTTGGCTCCGGAGCACGATTTGGTTCAAAAAATCACGACGCCTGAACAGCAAGACGCGGTCGACGCCTATATCGAAGAAGTTCAATCAAAGAGCGACTTGGAGCGGACAGACCTTGCCAAAACAAAGACAGGCGTCTTCACAGGTTCTTACGCCGTCAATCCGGCAAACGGGGAAAAAATTCCGGTATGGATCGCGGACTATGTCTTGGCTACATACGGAACCGGAGCGGTCATGGCCGTCCCTGCCCATGATGAGCGGGACCACGAATTCGCATCAGCATTCGGGCTGCCGATCAAAGAAGTCGTCAAAGGCGGAGATGTTGAGAAAGAAGCTTATACAGGCGACGGCGAACACATCCATTCAGATTTTCTGAACGGCCTTGATAAAGCGGCTGCGATCGAAAAAATGATTCAGTGGCTTGAGGAAAACGGGAAGGGCGAGAAAAAGGTAACATACCGCCTCCGCGACTGGCTGTTCAGCCGTCAGCGCTACTGGGGCGAGCCGATCCCGGTCATCCATTGGGAAGACGGCACATCGACTCCGGTTCCTGAAGAAGAGCTGCCGCTGATCTTGCCGAAAACGTCGGAAATCAAACCGAGCGGAACGGGTGAGTCCCCTCTTGCGAACATTAAAGAATGGGTGGAAGTGACAGACCCTGAAACAGGCAAAAAGGGAAGACGCGAAACGAATACGATGCCGCAATGGGCGGGAAGCTGCTGGTACTTCCTGCGCTACATCGATCCGAAAAACCCGAACGAACTGGCTTCTCCTGAAAAATTACAGGAATGGCTTCCTGTCGATATGTATATCGGAGGGGCGGAACACGCCGTTCTTCACTTATTGTATGCGCGCTTCTGGCATAAATTCCTTTATGACATCGGGGTCGTTCCGACGAAAGAGCCGTTCAAACAGCTTTATAACCAAGGAATGATTCTTGGTGAAAACAACGAAAAAATGAGCAAATCCAAAGGCAATGTCGTCAATCCGGACGAAATAGTGGAGACTCATGGTGCGGACACGCTCCGGCTGTACGAAATGTTCATGGGGCCTTTGGATGCATCGATCGCCTGGTCAACGACAGGACTTGACGGCGCCCGCCGCTTCCTTGACCGCGTATGGCGTCTGTTCATCGATGACAATGGCGGGTTAAACGAGAAGATCGTTGAAGGAGCCGGCGAAACGCTTGAGCGCGTCTACCACGAAACGGTCATGAAAGTAACAGACCATTTCGAAGGTCTGCGCTTCAATACAGGTATTTCTCAGCTGATGGTCTTCATCAATGAAGCATATAAAGCTGATCAGCTTCCGAAAGAATACATGGAAGGCTTCGTGAAATTGCTGTCTCCTGTTGCGCCTCACTTGGCTGAAGAGCTGTGGAGCCGACTTGGACATGAGGAAACGATCACGTATGAAGCATGGCCTGTCTATGATGAAGCAAAGCTCGTTGATGACGAAGTCGAAATCGTCGTTCAGCTGAACGGAAAGGTGAAAGCGAAGCTGAACGTTCCAGCCGACGCCGACAAAGAACAGCTTGAAGAGCTGGCGAAAAACAATGAAAAAGTAAAAGAACAGCTCGAAGGGAAAACGATCAGAAAAGTGATTGCTGTACCTGGAAAGCTTGTAAATATTGTCGCAAATTAATGGAAAAGCCCCTTCAATCCGAAGGGGCTTTTCAGCGTGCCGACAAACCCGCGCATTCGTTGGCAGGCCTGCTAAGCCGGTGCTTACGATAGGAGAAAAGATCAGGCGGCTAACCGCCTAACACCGCCGTCACCACATCCTGTGGAAGACCGCTCCGATGCTCGGCTTTCCCAGACTGCAAGGATTGCGGGACAAAGGATGACAAAATCCCAAAACTAAAAGCCGTTTTGGGATTTTTTTTAATAATCTGAAAGCCCTGTCATTCCGCCGAAAGGATGAAAATATTTCAGCCGTTCGCTTCGTTTCAAATGATCCATGACCGCTTAAAATGGGAAAAAAGGAGATGATGATGATGCATTTTTCCGATTTTTCCGTCGCACAGGTCAGAATCGCCCGGCCTACAGACCGTTTTGACGAAATCGTTGCGTTTTACGAAAAGGGGCTGGGCCTGAAAAAGCTTGGCGGTTTTTCCGGACATCAAGGGTATCATGGCGTCATGTTCGGCCTGCCGAATGTCCAATATCACCTTGAATTCACCTCCCATATTGGAGGCAGCCCTTGTCCGGCACCGACCAAAGACAATCTGCTCGTCTTTTATATTCCTGATCAGAAGGAAATCAAGAGTATTTTAAAAAGGCTCGCTGATATGGGCCATCACGAAGTGCCGCCAGAAAATCCGTATTGGAAGGACAAAGGGGCAACAGTGGAAGATCCGGACGGCTGGCGGATCGTGCTGATGAATACCGAAGGCATTTAGATATAGGAACGTTATGCCTGTGCCCAGTCTCTTGCTTTCGTGCGGACGATATCTGTAAAAGCCGCCATTGCAGGAGAAAGCCATTTGTTTTTATGATAAGCCATTTGAGTGGAAAACAGGGCGTCGCGGACAAGCGTGCCCTGAAGCTTTCCTTCTTCGATATCAGTGCGCGTTGTGATCAAAGGAAGAAGGGATACGCCCAAACCGCACATCACGCACTGTTTAATCGCTTCGACACTCCAAAATTCCATCGTATGGTCGGCAATGACTCCCCTTTGACGTAAATACTCCTCAAAAAAATCACGGTAGCTGCAGCCGTGCTCCGTATATAAAAACGTTTCATTTGCGGTAAAAGTCAAATCATCAAGGGCCTTTTGTCCTGCCGGGTGTTCCTTTGGAAAGATGAACACCATCGGCTCATTGACCAGCTTTTCAACATGAAGGTCGTTTTCTTTCCGATCGTTGTCCAAAAGAAAAGCGACATCGATTTTTCCCTGCTTCAATTCATCTCTCAGCTGCCAGCACGTGGAAGACTTTAATGTGACCGTGACCTGCGGATATTTGTTAGTAAATTCGTGAAGAATGGCAGGCAATCTGTAAACCGTTAAAGATTCCGAGGCGCCGATGATCAAGTTTCCCGACGGCTCCTGGTCGTTTTCCGGAATGTGCCTCGCTTTTTCATACAGTTCGACCATTTCTGCGGCATAAGGGAGAAGGTGTTTTCCTGCTTCTGTCAGCATCATTTTTTTCCCCAGCCTGTAGAACAGCGGCTTTCTTAATTCTTGTTCGATTGCTTGAACGTGCGAAGTCACAGTGGACTGCGCATATCCCAAATAATCGGCAGCACGGGTAAAACCGCCGATATCCACGATGGTTTTGAATGTTTTCAAATGTCGGATCTCCATCTCGTCCATCTCCCTTTTATTTTGTATCGAAAAATTCGAAGTTGCAGATCGATAATATCTATTTTACTGATGAATTAAACAAGATTACAATCATTTTAAACGACTTTGCGAAAGGATTGTATCAGTATGAGAGAAAAAAAGCTTGGCCCTTTATTATTAAGCGGGCTGATGACGGGGCCTATTTTAGGGTCGGGAATCATTCTGCTGCCGCCGATGATTCATCAGACAGCGGGGGACTATGCGATTTTTGCATGGCTGTTGATGTTGGGAATCGGTTTTTTATTTGCCTGGATTTTTGCCAGATTGAGCGTCGAGTATCCGAATGATGCCGGGATTGCTTATGCGGCTGAAAAAGCGTTCGGTTCCCGTGTTAAAAAATTGGCAGTCTTTTATTTTATCATGGCTGCAAGCTTCGGCCCTGCCGCCGTATTAATGACGGCCGGCGAATATATTCATTCTCTTGCGGCCGGCACGGCATTTCCCGCTGAACTGTACGGCTTCATTTTTTTTATCTTTTGTATGGTAGTCCTTTGCTTTAACCTTTCATTTGTCGGCATGGTTGCACTCATTTTTTCCACTGCCGCGGCCCTCATTCTGTTTGGAAGCAGCGCGGCTTCTGTGCCTTACTTTCGTGAGGGGCCGCTCGTAGACGGAACATTTCAGTTTGCCGATTTTGGCCGCGGATTGCTGCTGCTGTTCTGGGCATTAGTTGGATGGGAAATCGTCGGCAACTACAGCATGGAAGTGAAAAACCGCGGGAAAACGATTCCCCGGGCCGTCGTGATCAGCAGCCTGACGGTAACGCTCATATATGTGGCGACTGCGGCAGCTGTTCAATGGATTGATCCGGGGTTCTTCGCAAACGGACAATTGAAGCTGGCGATGATGCTGACGCCGTTGTTCGGATCTTTTGCATTGCCGGTGATCGCTGTGCTCACCGCTGTACTCTGCATGTGCGCTTATTTTCAGGTGACAGGCGGAGCAGCCAGGCTGGTGGCATCGCAGGCCGGCGGGCTGTTTGCCCGCAGATCAAGGGGAAATCAGCCGATGGCAGCACTGGGGCTTATGTTTTTCATTCATACCGTCGTTTTTGTCTGCCTGATGTTTCACTTTCTTAATGTTGAGACACTGGTCCTGATCGCAAACGCCTTTTTCATCTGCAACTCGCTGTGCGGTCTTGCCGCTGCTTACAAGCTGCTGTCCGGTCGCGTTTACAAAATAGGCTGCCTCTTTCTCATGGGGTGCTTCTCGCTGCTTCTTTTGTTTTCATCACACTGGATATTACTGTTTATCATGCTGACCAGCGCCTTGTTTGTGGTCAACTTCCGTCAACTTATCATCTGGAAAAAGGTAAAACGCCCTTTCAAATCGTATTAATGAATCAAACGGAAAAAAGAAAGGGGAACACGATGCGCAGTCAACTTTTCAAACTGCTCGGCGATTTGCCGGAGAAAAAAAGCATTGATGTGAGTACTCTTAAAATTGAAGAAAAGTCATCTTTTATTCTTGAAACGCTTTTGCTTGATTTAAATGGAATTGAAGCGGTACCGGCCTATTTTGCAAAACCGAAACAGATGAACGGCAAGCGGCCGGCCGTGCTTTACTGTCATTCACACGGAGGACGTTACGAAAGGGGGAAGGAGGAGCTGGTTGAAGGAGCGGATTACTTGCAAACGCCGCCGTTCGCCGAGGAATTGACGGCCTTGGGATTTTCCGTGCTTGCGATTGACCATTGGGCTTTCGGAGACAGGCGGGGCAAAACGGAGAGTGAGATATTTAAAGAAATGCTTTGGACAGGACGGGTGATGTGGGGAATGATGGTCTTCGACAGCATCAGAGCCATCGATTACCTGAGCATGCGTGAGGCCACAGACGAAAGCCGCATCGCTTCACTCGGCATGTCGATGGGTGGTCTGATGGCCTGGTGGACTGCTGCATTGGATGAACGGGTCAGCGTATGCGTTGATATATGCGCGCAGGTGGACAGCGAAACATTAATCAAGACGCAGAATTTGGACCGTCACAATCTCTATTCGTATGTTCCAGGGCTGGTCAAGCACTTTTCAACCGCTCAAATCGAAAGCCTGATCGCTCCAAGGCCCCATTTAAGCCTGGTCGGAACCGCAGATAAACTAACGCCAGTTCAAGGAATTGACCTCATTGAAGAAAAGCTGTCCGATGTGTATAAAGAAAAAGGCGCCGGTGAACGCTATGAAGTGTTTCGCTCTCATTCAGGGCACTTCGAGACAGCCGGAATGAGGCATAAAGCGATCGGTTTCTTAAAAACATGGCTGTAAAACAGGAGGTGAATCACTGTGAAAAAGGTGACGATCATCGGAGGGAACGGTACGGTCGGCCGCGTGTTAGCGGGCGGATTGGCAGGCGAAGGATACGAGGTGACAGTGCTGGATTTAAAAGAACCGGATGAAAAGCCGGCTGTCCGGTTTGTCCGGGTGGATGCGGCAGATTACAATGAAGTCGTGAAAAGCATTCCTCTGAATACGGATGCGGTGATCAACCTTTTGGCTGTCAAGCCGACAGGCGATTTGCTTGACCGGCGGGAGTTTGAGAAAATGACGGATATCTTTTTTAAAGCGACATATACGATTTTGCGGGCGGCGGCGGAGCTCGGCGTGCCGAAGGTGGTATTTGCAAGCAGCAACCATGTGACAGATGTGTATGAAAAGAACGGCGATTCTCTGCTGGGGAGGAAGATCAACACGGATGACTACCCGCAGTCCAAAAGCTTGTACGGCTTGCTAAAATTGGCGTCCGAAAATCTCGGCTATCTTTTCTCGCACCAATCAGACGCCAAGGTTTCCGTGATCAATCTGCGGATCGGGACAGCCGCTGAAAATGAGCAAGAAACGCTGCGCGCAAAACCGAGGAGCAAAAAAACGCTGTTATCCCACCCCGACCTCGTTCAAATCTTTAAAGCCGCAATCGAATCCGTCAAAACATACGGTACATATTATGCTGTCAGCGACAATAAGGGGCGGCCGTGGTCGATCGATTCCGCCATTCGGGAACTGGGGTTCAAGCCGAAAGTCAGCACCTCAGACATCCTTGATGAAGACTGACGTATCATCTTCTAAGGTGATGATCTTTTTCTCCGCTTTTCTGATCCTGCTTAAAAAATGATTATAGACGCTCTCCTTTCTGTTTGCTACATTTTAGACACGATATCGTAATATTTTGACAGCGCTTACAAGGAGGGGGAAATGACGATCAGGCATTCTGCTGGAAGCCGCGTGTTTGACATATTGAATTATTCATTTTTAACAGGGTTCGGATTGGTTTGTGTGCTGCCGTTCATCCACGTTATTGCAGCCTCTTTTGCGACAGTGGAGGAGGTTATTTCGAAAAAGTTTATTTTAATACCAACAACTTTTTCGCTGGATGCGTACAGGTATATTTTTTCAACTGACATTGTGTACAGAAGCTTAATCATTTCTATTCTTGTCACAGCCGTAGGGACGGCGGTCAGCATGTTTCTTTCCTCTTTAATGGCATACGGGTTGTCGAGAAAGGAGCTGATGGGAAGGCGCCTCCTCATGTTCTTGGTCGTGTTCACGATGCTGTTCAGCGGAGGGATGATCCCGACCTTTCTCGTCGTAAAATCGCTCGGATTGCTCGATACCTATTGGTCTCTGATTCTTCCGACCGCCATCAATGCGTTTAACTTGATCATTTTAAAGAACTTTTTTCAAAATATACCGTCAAGCCTCGAGGAATCCGCCAAAATCGACGGCTGCAATGACATCGGAATCTTCTTCCGCATCATTCTTCCGTTGTCTTTGCCGGCGATTGCGACAATTTCGCTGTTTTACGCCGTCACCTATTGGAATACGTACATGCAAGCGATTCTGTACTTGAGCGATGCGACAAAATGGCCGATACAAGTTTTGCTTCGCCAGATTGTCATCGTATCAAGCGGTATGCAAGGGGATATGACGGAGATGGGGGCAGCCGCGGCGCCGCCGGAACAAACGATCAAAATGGCGGTCATTGTCGTTGCAACCATACCGGTGCTGCTCGTGTATCCGTTTATTCAAAAGCACTTTGCAAAAGGCGCTCTTTTAGGGTCAATTAAAGGATAAAAACGGAGGGGACAATATGGGGAAAAAATGGCTGATAGCGATTTTTGCGTTCGCGCTTTTGGCCGGCGGACTGTTTGGCTGTTCGAAAAGCGGAGCAGATCAGGCTTCTACAAAGGATGAGAAAGTCGATCTGAACTCGCCTTTGGACTTGAGCTGGATGGTAATCCTTTATCATCAGCAGCCGCCGAAGGATACAGCGATTAAAAAAATCGAGGAGCTCACCAATACAAAGCTCGATTTAATGTGGGTGCCTGATGCAGTAAAAGAAGACCGCTTAAACTCAGCGCTCGCCGCCGGAAACCTGCCGAAAGTCGTCACCATTCAGGACATTAAAAATTCATCTGTCATGAATGCGTTCAGATCGGGGATGTTTTGGGAGGTTGGTCCTTATTTAAAGGATTATCCGAATTTAAGCAAGATGAACAAGCTGATCAATAAAAACGCTTCAATCGACGGAAAGCTTTACGGCATCTACAGGGAGCGCCCGTTATCAAGACAGGGGGTTGTCATCCGTAAAGACTGGCTTGACAACCTTGGGCTCGATATACCAAAGACGGTTGATGAACTTTACGAAACAGCGAAGGCATTTACAGAAAAAGATCCTGACCAAAACGGAAAGAACGATACGATCGGCTTTACCGACAGAAACGATTTGATCTACGGCGCCTTTAAAACATTGGGGTCCTATATGGGCATGCCGACTGACTGGGAGATAAAAGACGGCAAGTTCACGCCTGACTTCATGACAAAAGAGTACATGGATACGATGAAATATATGAAAAAACTGTATGATGAAGGGCTGATCAACAAAGACTTCCCGGTTACGAGCAAAACGCAGCAGCAGGAGATGTTTTCACAAGGGAAAGCCGGCATTTATGTCGGAAATATGGTCGATGCCGTCAATTTAAGAGACCAGTCTGTCGATGATATAATGGAGCTTGAGATCATCAATCGGATCAAAGGACCGGACGGAAAGGAACGCGTCTGGGCATCAGGCGGGCATAACGGAATCTTTGCCTTCCCGAAAACAAGCGTCAAAACAGAAAAAGAGCTGAAGAGGATTCTGGCCTTTTTCGACCGGATCGCCGAAGAGGATGTTTACAGCCTGATGACTTACGGGATCGAAGGGGTTCACTATAAAAAAGAAGGGGAAAAACAATTCAAACGAATTGATGAAAAACTGAAAGACTGGCAGGCGGAAATTCAGCCGCTCGTCTCTCTCGTCGGCATTGATAAACAATATTTGAAAAATACGGGAGATCCGCTCCGCACAAAATATGAAGAGCTGACAGAGGACAATAATGAGATCATCGTCTCAAATCCGGCCGAAAGTTTGTACTCACCGGCCGCATCTGAAAGAGGCGATGAACTGCAAAAGATCATTGACGATGCCACATATCAATTCATCCTCGGCAAAACGGATGAAAGCCAGTTCGAGAAAGCGGTTGAAAAATGGCGGACGAACGGCGGAGATCAAGTAATAGAAGAATATGAAGAGTCATTTAAAAAAGCAGAAAAATAGAAGGCAATCCCGGGAAGCCGGGATTGTCTTTTTATGCCGAATGAGTTTTCAGCTCGCGGTATTTGCCGGGCGTGATTCCTTCCAGCTTTTTAAATGAGCGGATGAAATTCTGCGGATTTTTGTATTTCAGTTTTTCAGAAATTTCTTTTACGGACAGCGTCGTTTCTGTCAGCCAGTTTTTCGCGACATGATGCCTGTAGGATGACAAGTATTCGCTGAACGATATTTTCATTTCTTTCCTGAAGATGCTGCTTAAATAGTTGGGGTTGTAATGAAGCCTTCCTGCGATCGATTCGAGCGTCAAGTCCGTGTCGAATTCCTGCTGGATAATATGGACGATTTTTTCTGAGATGTTTTTGTATTGTGATTCTTCTCTGATGCTGAGGGTATCGATCATTTTGACGATGATCTGCGCGTTCAGCCAACTTTCGATCTCCTCGATGGTCGTCAGCTCAAAGACGTCGTCGTACAGCATCGTATTTTCGTTCGGTTCAAAAATTTCGATTCCAAGCAAATGCATAAATTCAATCAAGTTGTTCAAGAGCCTTGCAATCGCTACCTGGCAGTGATGCGGATTCATGTTTTCAGAACAAATCGATTCAAGGAGAAGGTGAAGCTGTTCGGCCGCTTGTTTACGGTTGCACGTTTTAATAGCTTCAAACAGTTCATTTTGGATCTGCTTTGGAAACTGGGTTAAAAACGCTTTGTTACGGTCAAGATGCTCATAGAAAATCACCGCGTGTTTTCCTGATTTCAGACGGTATGTCAGCGCTTCAAGCCCTTCCAAATAAGCGCGCTTCGACATTGCAAGGCTTGTAAACGGCTGGCTGATGCCGATGCTGACGAACAATCCAAGCTCCTCATGAATTTTATCCCTGATGGATGATGCTGTATGCTCCAAGTCCTCCTGAAACCTGTCCAGCGGCTGTCCGCGGTTCAGCATGATGATGGTCTGCGTTTTATCAATGACAACCGGCGGGAGGCGCTTATTCTTGGGCACAGATCGTTCGACAAGGCTGTTGATCGCAAACAGCAGGACATCAAGATCCTTTTTATCATATGATGTGTCTTTCAATGTATCAATTTGCAAGGCAAAAACGGACAGGTGGCTCCAATCTTCAGGGAAGCCGAGCCCTGTAAAGCGGTCTTTGATTTCTTCTTCGCTCAGCTTGCCGAGCAAAAGCCTTGTTAAAAAATACTGCTTCAGCTGGGTGACCTGCTGTTCGACGCGCACCTTCAGATCATGGTTTTTATTTTTCATCTCTTTAATATTCCGTTCAATCAGTTCAAATTCGTTTTTCGGTTTCTCCTGGCCGGAAGCGGCCCCCGCAGAAAAGCCTGAGACGGATTCGTACAAAACCTTGATTGGCCTGTAAAAATGACGAGAACCAAACCAGGAAAATAGGTATGAAAGCGCTAACAAAATGACGCAGATCGTAAACGTAAACCAGCCGATTGATGCCGTCTGCTGATAGAGTTCCGGAATGGTCGTTAACGAAATGTATATCCAATTATTGTAATCTGATTTCTGGTATGTAATGTTATAGGCGGTGTCGTTGACTGTTGTATCAAACTGGCCGTTTTTTTCCTGATGCCGGCGGATCGTTTTGAAATAATCGTCTTGTTTGATCGATTGCCCAATCATTGACGGGTCTGAGTGAAGGATGATCCGTCCGTTGTCATCAAGCACCATCATGCTGTTTGTTTTTGAATGATGCGGCATGCGCTTGACAAGCGAACAAGAAGGAATACTTGCGATCGCAAGGCCTCTGTTTTCCATGCTGTTCAGCGGAAGCTGTTTGACCAGATTGACGTTGTACAGGCAGTTGCCCGAAGCCCCTTCTTTTGTGGCGACAAGGTCGTTGTTTTTTTCAAGCACCCAGCTGGAGCGGCTTTTTAAGGCGTTGTAAAGCGAGATCGTGATGGCTTGTTTTCCCTGATCTAAAGGATATAAACCGGAATTGTTGATATACCACTTTTTTTCTTGGCTGATCAGCGTGATATCCGACAGATCGGTATCGAATGTCTGCAGTTCGTTTAATTCCTTGTTGATTTGGTTATACAGCTGAAAGCGTTCTGGTGTAATGGTGCGGCTGAGTGTCTGAATTAAAGGATAGGAACGGACGTAATTGGTGAAGGAATGGTCAACCGTTTTTAAAATATGCTCGATATTTAGCTGTGTCTGGCCAACGGTTTGGAGCTTTTCGTTTGTAACGTTTTGTTCAATGGTTTCCGCTGATCTCTGATAGGAAAAAAAGCCGACGATGATGACCGGAATGGTGCTCAGAACGAGAAAGAAGGTCACCAGCTTATAGTAAAACTTATATTGTTTTCTCTTCATAAATTCCCCCCCAACAAATCTTCGTTTGAGTTGTTCATATATAATTAATCCGACTTTTGTGTGAATTTGTCAATAATCATTTTCTAACCATCGTTTCATTTTATTAGGTTTTGCCGGCTGCCGGGCGAGGTGCGGCCGATGTGATGATATGATTGTAGATTTATTTTTTCATGGTGGGATAAAGTGAAAGCAAACATCACGAAGGGAGGCCGTTTATGAAAGCAGCCGATGTCCAGACCGGAAAAAATCCGGCCCATATTGTTGAAAAAAAACGAAAGACGCGTTTTTGGGAAAAGCTTCTCCAGCAAAAATATTTATATTTGATGATTCTGCCGGGACTGATTTATTTTTTGCTTTTTAAGTATGTGCCGATGTGGGGGATTGTCATAGCGTTTCAGGATTACCAGCCGTTTCTCGGCATAACGGGGAGCGAATGGGTGGGTTTTAAGCATTTTGAAAGGCTGTTCACCGAACCGACGTTTTTTATGCTTCTGAAGAATACATTGATTTTGTTTTTCCTCAACCTTGTTGTATTCTTTCCGATACCGATTATTTTGGCGCTTTTATTGAATGAAGTCAGAGTCGCATTGTTCAAAAAGTTTGTCCAGACGCTGATCTATATTCCGCATTTTATGTCATGGGTCATTGTGGTATCGCTTTCATTCGTTCTGTTGACGGTTGACGGAGGATTGATCAATGAGATCATCGCCTACTTCGGCGGAGAAAAGATCAACTTTTTGCTGAATGAAAGCTGGTTCAGGCCGATGTACATTCTCCAGGTCATCTGGAGGGAAGCCGGCTGGTCGACGATCATTTATTTGGCGGCGATTACCGCTGTCGATCCGCAGCTTTACGAAGCGGCGAAAATGGACGGGGCCAATCGCCTGAGGAGGATGTGGCATGTCACACTACCTGCGATCAGAAGCGTCATCGTTGTTTTACTTATTTTGAAAATCGGCGATACGCTCGAACTCGGCTTTGAGCATGTGTATCTGCTTTTAAATGCAACGAACCGCGAAGTGGCCGAGATCTTTGATACGTATGTATACACGGCCGGATTAAAGCAGGGGCAGTTCAGCTACAGTACAGCCGTCGGTTTATTTAAAGCAGCTGTCGGTCTCATTCTTGTCATATTTGCAAACAGGATGGCGAAGAAGTTTGGAGAAGAAGGAATATATTAATATTTTTTGATGAAAGGAATTGAATGACATGAATCAATCTCTCATCACAAAAACGCCTCTTTACATTGCCGAAGAAGCGGCCAAAACAATAATGAAAGCGTATACACCAAAGGAGCTGCCGCCGGCCGGACGCTGGCACTACCATCAGGGTGTATTTCTGTGCGGCTTGATTCGCCTCTGGGAAGAAACGGGGAAAGAAGCATATTTCAACTATGTAAAAGAATACGCCAATGAGCTCATTGACGGCTGCGGGAATTTTTATTTCAGGAGGGATGAACTGGACGCCATACAAGCCGGACTTATCCTTTATCCTTTGTATGATGAAACGGGCGATGAACGCTACCGTAAAGCCGCCAAAAAGCTGAAGGGCCTTTTTGATACGCTGAATCAAACAGAAGAAGGCGGGTTTTGGCATAAAGATAAATATCCTTACCAAATGTGGCTTGACGGGTTGTACATGGGAGGGCCTTTCGCACTTAAGTATGCAAGAGCGTTCAATGAGCCTGAACTGTACGATATGGTCATCCTCGAAGAAAAACTGATGAGAAAACATACGAAAGACTGCCGGACGGGATTGTATTATCATGCGTGGGATGAAAAGAGGGAAATGCCCTGGGCCGACCCCGTTTCAGGCTGTTCTCCCGAATTTTGGGGAAGGTCAATCGGCTGGTACGCGCTTGCACTGAGCGATATGATCGAACTGCTCCCGCAGGGGCATGACACGAGACAGGAGTGGACCCGGGTGCTTCAAGAGATGGTCAAAAGCATTGCCAATTTTCAAGATGAACGCACAGGGTTATGGCACCAGGTTGTCGATAAAGGCGGACTTCCGGACAATTGGCTTGAAAGCTCCTGCTCGTGTTTATATATGTACGCGATGACGAAAGGAGCTCGCATGGGCTATATCGATTCATCATATATTGATAGAGCCGCAAAGGCTTTCAAAGGACTCGTCGAAGAGAAAATCGAGCTGAGCGCAAAAGAAGGCTTGCTTTTAAAAGATATTTGCGTCGGAACTTCTGCAGGGACATACGATTATTATGTCGGGCGGGAAAAAAGCACCAACGATCTTCACGGTGTCGGCGCATTGATCATGGCTCTTGTAGAACTTGAAAAGACCGGCCGCTTTTCCCGCGAGGCAGCGAAGTGAAGAACTTCGCTTTCTCCGTCCTTCTATTTGCAGCAGTGCTTCTTTTTTCCTCATGCGGACAGGATGGGGGCCGGGGAACAGACGTATTGATCTTTTCGGATGCACCGGCTGAAATAAAGGAAAACGTCCAGCGCGCAGCCGGGAAAGAACAGCTCAACATCACCGTTTTCCCGGCTGCACCGGAAAAACTTCTAGTTGAAATTGCGGCGAAAGAAGGAGATCTGTTTATCGTTCCAGAAGACATGTTTAAACCTTTTTACGATCCTGAAGGACTTCAGCCATTGAAAGTTGCTTCGAAAGAAAAAGAGCCATACAGCGCTCCGGGCAAAAACGGGTACGTACAGCTGTATGCGGCTGTCATTGAAAAAGGAGAAAAACGTTTGAACGGCTATACGTTTCAGCTGAATACAGACATGGCAGCTTTCATACCGGTCTATGCGAAGAAAACCCCTGAAGCGATGGAACTCATCGAAGCGCTTCGCTGAAAATGAAAGGGGGAGGAACCGATGAAAACATATGCGATATGCGGTCTGAGCGGCCGCGCTTTTAACATGTTTATCGAGCCTCTAGTGGGAAAATACGGGGAAGAACACCGCATCGCCGCGCTCCTGGACAGCGATCCGCTAAGGGAAGAAGTCTGCAAAGACAGGTTTCCGGCGCTTCGTCCTGTCCCGTTTTTCAAGGAGAAAGCGTTTACCGAAATGCTTGATAAAATCAAGCCGGACGCCATTATTGTAGCAGGCCGTGATGATACGCATGTCCGCTATATATTGGGCGCTTTACAGGCGAATATCGATGTGGTCACTGAAAAGCCGATGGTGACAACGGCACGGGATGCGGCAGCCGTATTAAAAGCCGAAGCCGCGAGCAAAGGAAAAGTGACCGTTACGTTTAATTACCGCTGCAATCCGTACCACCGCAAGATCAAAGAGCTGATACTTGAAGGAAAGCTCGGCACGATTACGTCGGTTGACTTGAACTGGTACATCGATACGTATCACGGCGCAAGCTATTTTAAACGCTGGAACAGGATGAGAGCATACTCCGGCGGGCTTTCCGTCCATAAGTCAACCCATCATTTCGACCTTGTCAATTGGTGGCTTGCTCAAACGCCTCGCGAGGTTTTTGCCTATGGAGGCCTGTACTACTACGGACCCGGCGGCGAAATGAATCCTGAAAAAGGGGAAAAACGCTATTGCGGAACATGCCATGTCAAGAAGAATTGCCGCTATTATATGAGGTGGCAGGCAGGCGACCCGCAGGACGATCATGTCAAGACCAACGAAAGCCAGCAGCTGCTCTATACCGATTACAGGCCTGACGCGTGTATTTTCGATGAAGAAATCGATATCGAGGACACGTATGCAGCCGTTTTGAAATACGACAAAGGGGCGCTGCTGAATTACTCCGTCCATTTTTCAGCCCCGTATGAAGGCTACCGGCTTGCAATCAACGGGACAAAGGGAAGGCTTGAAACGCAGGAATATCATGCGCCGGCAAGGGTTCCATTTGAAGTTCCCGAACAGACCATCGATTATTATCCGCTGTTTGAATCGAAAGAAACGATTCGCGTCGTCAGGCAGCCCGGTGGGCATGGCGGAGGAGATCCGCTGCTTTTGGAAGAGCTGTTTGGCGGAGGAGACCCGTTGAGGAATTACGACATTCTGGCCGGTGCCGAAGCAGGCGCCTATTCAATTGCAGCCGGCGAGGCAATATGGCGCTCCATCAAAGAAAAAAAGCCGATAGGAATCAGTGAACTTCTGTATACCCGGCAATATACATAAAGGGGGGGAATTCGTGGAACAAAGCGTCTCCATGGGAAGGGTGCTGAGTTTTTGTGAATGGGTGCTGAAGTTTTTTTACGCCAATCTGCTGTGGTTTGTTTTTACGCTGCTCGGCCTTGGCGTCTTCGGGTTTATGCCGGCGACGACTGCATTGTTTTCCGTGATGAGAAAATGGATTATGGGCAAAACCGATATTCCGATATGTAAAACGTTTTGGCAGGCGTACCGCGGCGAGTTTTTTCGTTCCAACGTCATCGGTCTTATTCTAGCGGCAGTTGGCATCATCATTTATGTTGACCTTGCTTTTATTTATCCGGAGCATTTCCTATTGCACGTTCTCCGGTTCGTCATTATGATTTTTGGGTTTTTGTTTTTAATTATGATGTTTTATATGTTCCCGCTGCTCGCCCATTTCGATTGGAAGAAGCGGATGTATTTTAAGTTTTCGCTGATTCTGGGCATATCGTATTTACAGTATACATTAACAATGATGGCGGTTGCTGCCGTGCTTTATATCGCTTTTGCCTTTCTGCCCGGAATTGTTCCTTTTTTCAGCGTCAGCCTGCTCAGCTATGCGGTCATGTGGCTGGCATATCAAGTATTGAAAAAAGCGGAGGCCGTAGAACAGAGGGGAACTGTCGTAACGACAAGACACACCTGAACCTTTGCTTCAGGTGTGATGAGAGGAGATGGCCCACATGAGTGAAGAATTTGAAAAACGATATCTTCACTGGATTGATCAAGCTGTAAAGGAAAGCGAAAAGAAAGACGACTTCAAGTCCCTCCCCGGTTTTGGAAGACCGCTCAGTAAAGAGGCGCTCGAAGGGGATGCGCTTTCGTCAACTCTTAAAAACGCCCGTTATCTGCCGGAGTGGCTGAAGCTGCAAAAGGAAATTAAACAAGAGATTGAAAAAGCGATCAAATCGAATCAGCGCGAAGCGCTGATCGATGCCATCAACCTAAAAATTAAAAAATACAACCTCACCTGTCCGAACCAATTCCAAAAAGGCCTTGTTTCAGCCAAAAACCTCGAAAGCCAGCTCAAATATTGGAGCTGATGCCACTCCTTGCACTTATTCATAAAAATAATTGCCAATAACAATTATTTTCTGTAAAATAAAGTTAATAAATGTAATTTTTGTGTTTTTAAAAAGAAGAAAGGATGAATGAAGAAGTGGAAGCGAAAGCGGCATACGAAAAAGCGGCCGGGCTCTTGAATCAGTGGTACACCATGATCAAGCGCCATGAAGCGCTCCAGGCTGTATCTTTGAGATACGAGATCCGAAACCTGCTCTCTAAAATGGAGAAAAACAGAGATTTGGAGCTCTATTTTCAGCTTTTGGACTACCGCTGCAAATTGATGATGGAGCAGTTTGCAGAATCAGCCGAGCTCTTCCGGAAGATTAAAAGGCAGAAGGAAACGGTTAAGAACGCGGATGACATCATTCAGTACTATTTTTTCTTTTTTTCAGGCATGTATGAGTTTTATGAGAAAAACTATCTTGAGGCGATCAGCTGTTACAAAAAAGCGGAAATGAAGCTGCATAAACTGACCGATGAAATTGAAAAAGCGGAATTTTACTATAAGATCGCAACTGCCTACTACCAAATAGATGATCATTTCAGATCGTTGAACTACTCCGAAAAAGCGCTCTCACTTTTCAGCAAGCATAAAGAATACATAGACAAAACGATCGGGTGCGAAATGATTCTCGGGTCGGTTCAGTTTGAACTGTTCCGCATCAAACAAGCCGAGGAACACTACGGCCGGGCGCTTGATCAGGCCGTTTCCCTCCAAAACCGGCGAATCATCGGGCTGATCTATCATAATATGGGTCTGAACTACGCCAAATGCAGCATGCCGCTTTTGGCGGAGGAGCACTTTAGAAAAGCTCTTTCAATCGGTGTCCATGAGCAATCGGTCTTTGGCATTAACACCCTTTTTGAGCTGTCCCACCTCATGTACAAAAACGGTTCTCCCGAAGAAGCGAGACGTCTCTGCAAAGAGGGATTTACCAGAGCGGCGGAACAAGGAGAGGATGAATACGCGGCGAAATTCAGGCTGATTTTCGCCCTGTATGACGCGGGCCATCCGCTCGATATTGAACTTTCGCTTGAATACATGAGCGATAAACGGCTATGGCCGCATGTTGCCGAACTGACAAAAGATATAGCCGATTACTACATGAAGTCCGGCGACCATGAAAAAAGCGCGCTTTACCTGGAAAAATCGCAGCATGCCAAGAATCAAATATATAAAATGAAGGAGGGGCTCATATGAAAAAATCCATTTGTTTTTTCACCGTCATGCTTGTTTGTCTGATAGGGGGAAGCTTCACAGCCGATTCTGCAGCACAGGACGGATCGTTCCAGACATTGGGGAAATCAGTGTTTCCTGACAGTGGACGATAGAGAAAACCTGCTGAAATAGAAATTGCCTCCCGACTTTTGCTATAATAGTCTCACCTAAAGGCAATTGAAGGGAGCAGTAACGATGACGATAAAAGAGATTTCGGCTGATGAACTGAAAGACAGGCTTGCAAAAGGAGAAACGCTGAACATTATTGACGTCAGAGAAGATGAAGAAGTGGCTGAAGGAATGATCCCTGAAGCCGTTCACATTAAAATGGGGGATATTCCTGAAAAACTCGATGTCTTCCAAAAGGAGCAGCCTTATATTTTTGTCTGCCGATCAGGCAAGCGCAGCGAAAATGTCTGCCTCTATTTGCAGGATAAAGGCTTTGATGTCACCAATATGGTCGGCGGCATGCTCGAATGGACCGGAAACACAAAGCCGAAAACCAAATAAGCGGGTCCGGCTTCTTATCTGTACAGATAAGAAGTTTTTTATTTATCACATGTCAGGAAACGCTCGGAGCCTCCTGCCGGCGACCTTCAAGGTTCTTTCGATCAGGATTTTAAGCATAACTTCGGCTGTGTGCGAATACCTTTCATTATAGAAAGGAGAGAGCGTATGCTGAAGGTAGCCGTATTTGATGAAGAACACGAAAAAGATTTGCAGCATGAGATCAATGAATTCTTAAAAAAGCTGTCGGAAGACCAGCTGGTCGATATAAAATATGACGTATCAGCCGCATGCGATCCTCAAGGCGAACAGCTTTACTGTTTTTCTGCGTTAATTTTATACAGGACATAAAAAAACAGCTCTTCAAAGGAAGAGCTGTTTTCGTTTATGCTTTTTTCACTCTCGGGCTTCTTGGCTTCTGGAATTTCTCAGCCTGTTTAATTTCTTTCCGCTCTTGTGACAGAGATTTATACAACGATACAAGCATGAAAATCACGACGACTGAGAACGGCAGTGCGGCCAGGATGGCGGTGTTTTGCAGCGCCGATAGTCCGCCTGAATACAGAAGCGCTGCAGCCATTGCTGACTGAATGATACCCCATGATATCTTGACCGAATTCGCAGGGTTCAGTGAACCGTAAGTCGTTTGCATGCCGAGAACAAATGTTGCCGAGTCTGCGGAAGTGATAAAGAATACGGCAATGAGCACCAAGGCAACGATAGATGTAATCATCGCCAGCGGATAGTGGTCAAACATGCCAAACAGCATCGTGTCTGAAGACAGTTTTGCAATGTTAAAAGTCCCTTTTTGCTGAAGATCCATCGCTGAAACCCCGAAAATTGAGAACCATAGAAACGCCAGCACAGTAGGGGCAAACAATACGGCAATCAAAAATTCCCTGATTGTGCGCCCCCTTGATACGCGGGCGATGAAAATACCGACAAACGGCGACCAGGAGATCCACCAAGCCCAGTAGAAAATCGTCCATGAATTGATCCATTCACGGCTGTCCGGATCATTAGGCGCAAGGCGGAAGCTCATTTGCACCACGTTGGAGATATACGTTCCGATCGTGTCCGTAAACGAGTTCATAATCAACACTGTCGGTCCCACGAACAGCATAAAGATCATCAGGATGCCGGCCAGCACCATGTTCGTATTGCTCAAGTACTTGATGCCTTTTCCGATACCGCTCCATGCGGAAACTAAGAACAGCACGGTAACGACTGCAATAATTGCCAGCTGCACTTGAAAGCTGTTCGGTACTCCGAATAGATAATGGAGTCCGCCGTTGATCTGCGTGGCGCCGATTCCGAGACTAGTCGCTACACCGACGACGGTTGCGAAGACAGCGATGCAGTCAATCCCTTTTCCAAGCGGTCCGTTGACTTTGTCGCCGAAGACCGGAAACAGCGTCGCGCTGATCAAGCCAGGCGCGTCTTTTCTGAATTTAAAGTACGCGATGCAAAGAGCAACGATCGCATAGATCGCCCATGCATGCAATCCCCAGTGGAAAAATGTATACCTCAGAGAATCTCTGAAGGCCTGGGCTGTTTCTGTTTCACCTGATGGAGAGCTAATGGCAAAATGGCTGATCGGTTCAGCCGCGCCATAAAATACGAGACCAATGCCCATACCTGCGCTAAAAAGCATGGCAAACCAAGATAATCGAGAGAATTCAGGTTTTTCTTCAGGTTTCCCTAATTTGATCTTTCCGATCGGACTGAAGATCAAAAAGATGCTGAATGCGACAAACAGAGAAACCACCAATAAATAATACCATCCTAGTGTGTTCGTAACATAACCTTGAATCGAAGTCGTTAACGCCTGAAGGTTATCAGGAGCAACGATTCCCCATAATACAGCTGCTGCTGTGATAACAATCACAATCCAAAAAACGCTTGAAATATTTTTCAAAATCATCCTCACCCTCTAATCATTTTTCGTCCTTACTCCCATCATTATGTTTAGTATGAGTTGCACATATAAAATTCATTCTCTCTCAGGAAGTTTGACCTAGCTTCCCCTATTACCCCACAATCAGGTGAAACAAAACTCTTTAACCGTAACATACTTTTCAAAAAAGGCACAAGTCTCAGCACTGCGCTGAAACTCTGCCATTCCACATTTGTCAAGGGTTTGGAGCAATTTTATTTTTTTCTTCGGCAAAGTGAAAATTCGCCTGCATTCATGCCTGCAAGTCTGCCTGTGACAAGCGCGGATGTGATATTGTACCCGCCCGTATAGCCGTGAATATCGAGGATTTCCCCGCAGAAATAAAGCCCCTCCTTTTTTTTGGACGCCATTTTTTTAGGATCGATTTCTTTTACGGAAACCCCTCCGCCGGTCACAAAGGCTTTGTCAAGCGAAAGAGTGCCGTTCACGTTGACGGTAAACTCTTTACAGTCTTTGACGAAAGCTCTGAAACGGTCTTTGGAAAGGGATGAAAACGTTTCAGAAGGATCAATCTTGTTGCGCTCGAGAAGAAACAACAGATACCTTTCCTGCATCCAAGGCTTCAGCATGTTTTTGAGTGATTTTTTCGGAGCGTCCTTTAATTCTTTATGCATGTTTTGAAAAAGCTGTTCTTCATGAATGTCAGGGAACAAGTCGATTTTCAGCCTGACTTTTTCCTGCTTTTTCAACTCTTTAACGACAAATTGGCTGCACCTGAGGACAGCGGGCCCAGAAAGTCCAAAATGGGTAAAAATCATATCCATTTGGTGGGTGATGACCGGTTTTCCTTTTTTGTTCAATACGCTGAGAGCGACGTTTCTCAATGATAGGCCTTGCAATGTTTTCTGCTTGATAAAAGGCTCGTCAGACGTAACCGGAACTTCTGTCGGGAACAGTTCCGTAATCGTATGGCCGGCTTTTTCCGCCCATTCATAGCCGTCTCCGGTCGATCCTGTATGCGGGACGCTTTTCCCGCCGACAGCGATAACGACAGAGCCCGCTCCAATTTCTTCGCCGCTGCCTGTCACGATCCCGCACGCTTTTTCTTCATTGTATAGGACTGTTTTCACTTTTTCGTTTGTCTGCACGCTTACATGAAGCTGTTCAAGCCTTGTTAAAAGTGCATCAACTACGCTCTGCGCCTTGTCGGAGACAGGAAACATTCTTCCGTGATCTTCCTCTTTCAGCTTGACGCCAAGGCGCTCAAAAAATTTGATGATGTCCTCGTTGTTAAATTCAGAAAAAGCGCTGTACAAAAAGCGTCCGTTTCCGGGAATATGCCGGATGATCTCATCAACCGGCAAGCGGTTCGTCACATTGCACCGTCCGCCTCCCGAAATGGCCAGCTTGCGGCCGAGTTTGTTTCCTTTGTCAATCAAAAGAACGTCCGCCCCCTGTTCACCGGCCGCGATGGCGGCCATCAGCCCGGAGGGGCCTCCGCCGATGACGATGACATCAAAATACTTCATACCAATATCCTCAACTTTCCTGTCTTGTAGAGCCTGCATTCTGTGCAGGCGGGAGGGATTTCATCAGATAATATCCGCGCTCCATCTTCTTATTATAACGAAAGATCGGCAGGATGAAAAAACGTTAAAACATGGGGATGTTAAAATTTAGCCATGTTATTATTACCTGAGTAATGCGCCTGTATGTTAAAATAGAAAAGTTGAATCTATTGAAGAAAAATGGTGATTGGGAACATGTCAAGCAAACTGTTAAGAGGCACCTTTGTATTAACGCTTGGTACCTATATTTCAAGGATCCTCGGAATGATTTACTTGATTCCGTTCGGAGCCATGGTCGGTGCCACCGGCGGTGCCCTGTTCCAGTACGGTTATAATCAATATACGATTTTTTTAAGCATTGCGACCATGGGATTTCCAGCGGCCGTGTCCAAATTTGTTTCAAAATATAACTCGATGGGCGATTATGAAACAACGAGAAGGATGCTGCGCGCCGGAATGTCGATGATGCTCGTCACAGGCATCATTGCTTTCTCCATTCTATATTTGTCTGCCCCGTTTTTTGCGGAGATGGCTCTCGGCGGAACAGAAAACAACGGGCTGACGATTGAACATGTCGTGTATGTCATTCGCATGGTCAGTCTCGCTTTACTTGTTGTGCCGATCCTGGCGCTGATCAGAGGCTTTTTCCAAGGTCACCAGATGATGGGGCCGACAGCCGTTTCACAGGTCGTTGAACAAATTGCCAGAATCGTCTTTCTATTAACGGCTACTTATTTGGTGATCAAAGTATTAGACGGCGGGCTTGTCGTAGCTGTCGGCTATGCGACTTTTGCGGCTTTGATCGGCGCATTCGCCGGGCTGTTCACGCTTTATTTTTCCTGGCAGAAAAGAAAAGGGGCGCTTTTGGCGCTGAAGCCGAACCTGGTTCCTTCCGCCAATATTACGTACCGGCAAATGTTTAAGGAGCTGTTCAGCTATGCCGCCCCATACATCTTTGTCGGATTGGCGATACCGCTTTACCAGTACATTGATACGAATACGTTTAATAAAGCGATGATTGCAGCCGGCTATCAAAACATCAGCCAGGATTTGATGGCGATCGTGACGCTGTACGTGCCAAAGCTTGTGATGATACCGGTATCTCTCGCGACGGCATTCGGCCTGACATTGATCCCGGCGGTGACTGAAAACTTTACCAACAAAGATTTCCCTGCTTTAAATAAACAGATTGATCAGGCGATGCAGATCATTCTTTTTATCGTTCTTCCTGCATCAGTCGGTATGGCTCTTTTATCGGGTCCGGTTTACACGTTCTTTTACGGCTCGGAAAGCCTGCTCCCTGAAATGGGACGAGATATTTTGTTCTGGTACGCGCCCGTGGCGCTGTTATTCTCGCTCTTTACCGTCAACGCTGCGATTTTGCAGGGGGTGAACAAGCAGAAATTTGCGGTTGTCAGCCTGATGATCGGGATTGTAATTAAAATCGGGCTTAACGTTCCGCTCATCAAGCTGTTTCAAGGAAGCGGATCGATTTTGGCAACGGCGCTCGGCTATTCAGCGTCACTCCTGTACGGATTTATTATGATTAAACGCCATGCCGGCTATTCGTATCGCAAACTGTTTAAACGGTTTTTGCTGATGCTGATCCTGACGGCGGTCATGGGCATCATGTTGCTGCTTGTTCAGGCGCTACTCAGTCTGTTTATTTCATATGAAGGCGGGCAGATCAAATCTGCTGTCGTCATTTTCATCACAACCGCGGTCGGCGGATCGGTTTATCTGTACTTGGCTTACCGTGTGAAACTGCTCGAAAAAATGTTCGGTCAGCGGTTGAATCGCTTTTTCAAAAGAAAGGCCTCCTAAAAAGGGCTTTTCTTTTTATGTAAAAAAAGGGAGTGTCTTCATGAGATTGGATAAACTGTTGTCAAACAGCGGCTACGGTTCGAGAAAAGAAGTCAAAAAAATGCTGAAAAACGGGGCGGTACGCGTGAATGATCAACTGATCAAAGACGCAAAAGAGCATGTAGACCCGGAATCAGACGACATCACGGTTTACGGCGAACCCGTCGTTTATCAGGAATTTATTTACTTGATGATGAACAAGCCGCAAGGCGTGCTGTCAGCGACAGAAGACAGCCGCCAGGAAACGGTTGTTGATTTGCTCGATCCGGAGCTGTTGAGGTTTGAGCCGTTTCCGGTCGGAAGGCTTGACAAGGATACCGAGGGGCTGCTGCTTTTAACGAATGACGGCCAGTTGGCACACCAGCTTTTATCGCCGAAAAAACACGTGCCTAAAACGTATGAAGTACATGTCGATAAGCCGATTGATCAGGCGGCTCTCGATCAGCTTGAAAAAGGGGTCGATATCGGTGAAGGATATGTCACAAAACCGGCTGAAGCGTCGCTTTTGGCAAGCAAAAACGGCGTGGAACGTCTGCTTTTGACAATAACGGAAGGAAAATTTCATCAGGTTAAAAGAATGCTGAAGGCGGTCGGCCGTGACGTCATCTATTTAAAGCGGCTGAAAATGGGGGATGTCGATCTTGATGGAGAGCTTTTGCCGGGGGAATACAGAGAGCTCTCTGAGCACGAGCTTGCCGCATTGCAAAACAAAAAGACACTCTGATTCGTCGAGTGCCTGTAGAGCTGGTTTATGGGGCATCAAACTTCATCGGGTTTGATGCTTTTTATGTTTGATGGCTGTCCTATATGATATTCAGCGCTAAAGTTCAATTTTTCAGAATATTACTATGAGGAGATTTTCACTTTTTTTCTTGTAGTCTCCCATTTGCCTCTGCTGGGGCTGTGTACTAGATCGTTGTATGCCAACACATTCAGATCACGCTGGATTGTTCTCGGTGTAGTGCCAAATTCATCAACCAGTTCCTGGGTTGTAACGAGTCCTTTTTCTTGAATGAACATGTATACTGATTTGATCCTGGTTAGCATTCGGTTTGTTGAAGGTTTCAAACAACCACTCCCTATCGTATGATCGAATGGACTTGACTACCACAACTTACGACTCCAAAATGCAGCATGGACGGTTAGCGACCATTTCTTGAAAATGATCAATAAATATTATACACGATCTCTTTGCCAAATATCCAGAAAAAAGCCGGAGCCAAATTAATGAAAAAATGAAAATCGTGAGCAGAACATGCAGTACGATCACGTTTTTTTGCCAAAAAAATTTTAAACTTTTTCTAGCTTCATACGTAGTAAAAGAGAGGTGGTAAAGATAATGAAATTAAAAGTGCATATTGAAAAATCCGGTTATGAAGAAAAGGAATCGGCGATCGAAAATATATCGTTTACTGTGGGGGAAGGCGAGCTTGTCGGATTAATCGGACCGAATGGAGCGGGGAAAAGCACGACAATTAAAACGATACTCGGTTTAACAAGGCATATGGCCGGGCAGGTTGAATGGGCTGAAACGTCAAACTATGCATACATACCTGAACAGCCCAGTTTTTACGACGAATTGACTTTATGGGAGCATATCACGGCTTTAGGGACGTTTTTGCAGGAGGACGAGTCCTCGTTTTTGCCGAGGGCGAATCGGCTCATCGAGCGATTCTCGCTGGAGCATGCGCTTCATGATTATCCGGGGAGCTTTTCGAAAGGGATGCAGCAAAAGCTGATGCTGATCCATGCTTTTCTCATGCAGCCTGATCTATATATTATCGATGAACCGTTTATCGGGCTCGATCCGATCGCAAGCCGCCTCTTTTTGGATATGCTGAAAGAAGAGCAGAAGCGGGGAGCGGGTATTTTGCTTTGTACGCATGTGCTGGATACCGCCGAGAAGATCTGTGACCGTTTTTTGCTGATTTCAAATGGCCGTCTGATGCTGGAAGGTACGCTCGAAGAGCTGCAGGAGAAAACCGGCCTTTCGGGTGGCTCGCTGCTTGACTGCTTTTACTTTGCTGTAAAAGGTGCGCCCGCATGAGCGGCCGGGCTCTGTTTATCAGCAGGCTGAAAGCGGACTGTCTTTATCAGCTCCGGATCATCAAACTGGTCATCGATTGGACGGTTGCGCTGTATATTGTACTGCCTGCGGCTGGAATCGGCGTTTATCAATATATCAAATGGCTGAATGGAGGGTCGTTTGATAACGGATGGCAGGCCGGATTGATTGTGCTTGCTCCGGCCGTTTTTACGCTGTTTGGGTCTGTGAGGACATTTTTAATGGAAGCTGATCAGCTTTATTTGTTGCAAAAAAAGACACTCGTGCTGGACATGAAAAGGTGCGGCTATTTATATTGTCTGTTTATCCAGTTTTGCAAATGGCTGTTGGCGGCGGCCGTGTTTACTCCTCTGTTCGTCAGACAATTTGGGATTGAACTGCCCGCTTGTCTCGCCGTATTCTTTTTTTATTTCTGTCTCAATTCCTTGATCACCGTCTTGAAGAGGCGGAACATCGGATGGCAGTACAAGCTGAAACACCGGGTGCTGAACGCCGGACTGATCTTTTTCGTGTGGCTGTCGGCTTGTGCAGTTGTTTTGTTGTTTTCCTGGCCGGTTGTAATCTTGAGCGGCATGGTGCTGTCTGCGGCCGCGCTGAAGATCGCCTGCGGCACTCTCGGCAACATGTATCTATTTTATGAAGAGGTTGAATTTGATAACAGAAGAAAGCTGAGACTCGCAAAATTTTTCCTGTCGCTGAACCTGGATGGAAGCGTGCCGAAGCAGGGGAAACGAGGGGCAAAAAGGCCGCGGCTGTTCTTTAAAAAATCTCGGAACATCTTTAAAGCCCGTACAGTGCAAAATGGCCTTAAGGAAATCTTTTTTAAAGTGATGCTGCGCCATCCGGACTATAAAAGACAGCTTATGCAAATGATCGGCATTTTTACGGCGCTGATCATGGTTGGACCGATCTGGATGAAAGCGGGCGCTCTCCTGGTTTTTGCCTTCGCTTATCGAAGTCTGTTGTCCGTCCATTTTGACAAGGTGATGGAACGCGTTTTTTTGCTGGGGGCAGACAAAGAAAGCGACGCTTTTTATGAAGCCAGGCGGAATTCCATTGACTGGTTTTTCTATCCGGGGTTAATCTGGTGCTGCCTCGTCATCGCGCTCAGCCTGATGCTGAAAACCCCGTCTTTTTAAAAAAGACGGGGTTCAGTCGTTTAATGCCCTTCCAAAAAGAAGAGGTGTATGAAAAAGAGAACGGCAAACACGAAGACAAGCGGATGAATTTCGCGCCATTTGCCTTTCGCGGCTTTGACAATCGGATAAGAAATAAACCCGAGGGAAATGCCTGTCGCAATAGATGATGTCAGCGGCATTGTCAAAATGACGAGAAAGGCCGGGAATGCTTCGTCAAGCTCTTTCCAGCGAATGTTGGTGACAGCGCCGATCATCATGCTTCCTACAATGATCAATGCCGGCGACGTAATCGCCGAGATCCCGGAGACCGCGCTCACAAGCGGGCTGAAAAACAGCGCCGCTCCGAAAAGCACAGCGACTGTTAAAGACGTAAGCCCTGTTCTTCCGCCTGCGGCCACCCCTGCGGATGATTCGATATAAGCGGTCGTCGGGCTTGTCCCGAACATTGCGCCGATCGTCGTCGCTGTCGAATCGGCAAGAAGGGCTTTTCTTGCATTCGGCAGTTTGTTGTTTTTCATGAGTCCGGCTTGTTCGGCGACACCGATCATCGTTCCTGTCGTATCAAAAATCGTGACGAGCAGGAACGAGAAGACAACCGAATAAAGGCCGTAGTGGACGACATCTCCAAAAGCGGCGAAAGGGTTTGTGACGATCAGTTTTTCCGGCAGATGAGGCATTGACAGAATCCCTTTGGTAAACTCAAGCTGGCCGGTAAAAAAGGCGATCAGGCCGGTTAAGATCATACCGAAAAATAGAGCGCCGTTCACATTCATGACCATCAAAACGACGGAGAAAGCCAAGCCGATTAGTGCCAGGATCACTCCGGGCGAGTGCAGATTGCCGAGTCCGACCAAATTGGATTCATTGGCGGTAATGATTCCGGCTCCTCTCAGACCGACAAAAGCGATAAACAAGCCGATTCCGGCGGTAATCCCGTATTTTAGATTAGCCGGAATGGCTTCGATCAGTTGTTTTCTAAGAGGTGTTAGCGATAAGATAATAAAGAGGATGCCGGCCGCGAAAACAGCGCTGAACGCTGTCTGGTAAGAAATTTCGCCGTTGGACGAGCCGACGACTGACACTGCAAAATACGCATTCAGCCCCATCCCGGGTGCAATCGCGATCGGAAAGTTGGCGGAAAGCGCCATCCAAAGCGTTCCGACGACGGCAGCAATGATTGTGGCAGTGAACACTTGATCAAACGGGACGCCTGTACCGGATAGGATACTAGGGTTGACCACGACGATATAAACCATTGTAAAGAAGGTTGTAATACCGGCGAGGATTTCTTTTTTGACTGTGGTTTGGTTTTCTTTTATGTTAAACATCATTTCCTCCAATAACGAACATTATAGCAAAACAATATCTATATTATTCGTTATCGGGTGTTTTTGCAAGGGTTTTTGGCTAAACTGAAAAAAGAAGGGGCGAAATTATGAACTGGGAACAGGAAGTGTCAAAAAGACGGAATGAGATCGTAGAGGATATTCAAGGTTTTTTAAAAATCAACAGCGTCCTTGATGAAGAGACGGCGGGTCCGGGTCGGCCGTTTGGAAAAGGAATTCAAGAATGCCTGACAGCGCTTTTGAATAAAGGGGAAGAAAGCGGATTTACGGTCAAAAATCTTGACGGGTATGCAGGCCATATCGAATGGGGGAAAGGCGAGGAGATCATCGGCGTGCTTTGCCATATTGATGTCGTTCCGCCCGGAGATGGCTGGACGAGCGATCCGTTTGCTGCAGAAATTAGAGACGGCCGCATCTATGCAAGGGGAGCGCTTGATGATAAAGGGCCGACAATGGCCGCGTATCATGCATTAAAAATTGTCAAAGACTCCGGCCTCCCATTATCAAAGCGAATCAGAATGATTATCGGCACTGATGAAGAAAGCGACTGGCGCTGTGTGGAGCATTATTTTAAACACGAAGAGATGCCTTCGGCTGGTTTTGCGCCTGATGCTGATTTTCCGATTATCTATGCGGAAAAAGGCCTGATTGACGCGGCTTTAAAAATTGAAACTGATCAAGCGGAAACAGGTGCGGACTTAACATTGGAGACTTTCCGGTCCGGCCGGCGTCTGAACATGGTGCCTGATGACGCCGAAGCCGTCCTGGAGGGGTCTGCCCCATCAGGATTTGAAGAGTCATTTGTCCGGTTTGTAAAAGAAAAGCGCGCAGAAGGGCGTATTCTTCAAGAAGACGGCAGACTGACATTAACCGTGTACGGCAAATCAGCTCACGCCATGGAGCCTAATAACGGTGTCAATGCCGGCCTCATTTTGTCCGAGTTTTTACACACCCAATCCCTTGACAGAGCCGGGCTCCAGTTTGTTCAAACGGTTAGCGGGGCTTTTGCCGGAGATACGAGAGGGGAAAAAATCGGCATCGGCTGCCGCGATGACATCAGCGGAGAGCTGACGTTGAATGTCGGCCGGCTGCAGTATGAACAGGAAAAAGGCGGAGAAGCCCATATTAACATCCGCTATCCTGTGACTGAAGAGAGCGATCGGGTGAAATCCGGGCTTTCGCAAATAAAGGGCGCCCGGCTGGTGAGCTTTAAAGACAGCAAGCCCCATCATGTAGCAAAAGACCATAAGCTGATCCAAACGCTGCAGCGGGTCTATGAGGAGCAGACAGGGGAAACGGCACAATTAATTTCGATCGGAGGGGCGACATATGCACGGTCACTGGAAGCCGGCGTGGCATTTGGACCGCTGTTTCCAGGCCGTCCCGACGTTGCCCATCAGAAAGACGAGTATATGGAAATTGATGATCTGCTGAAGGCTGTATCGATATATGCACAGGCCATTTATGAATTGGCGAAGTAGCAAAGAGAGTGATGACATGAGTCATAAGCGAGGCGTTTTATTTGAAATCCCGAACGGGTACGGGCGCTTTCTTCTCGATATGCTGAAGCCGGTTGAACCGGCCGATTTCAATTGGCTGCTTGCCGATGGCGAATGCTATCTCGTGGAAAACGGTGAATTGTCAGATGAAAATCTTTTTCCTCAAGATCCGCAGGTGATGACAGGAGAAGCATTTAAAAAAAGGCTGGAAGACGCAAGGTACTATCTCATCTTCGCCGATCTGAAGGCTTTTCCGAAGGATGGCCATCCTGAAGATGTCAGCACATATGAATCATATATGAAAAGCAGCTGCGAGCTGATTGTGCTTACAGCCGATTCGAGTTTTGTCACGATATACTGCAAAGATCAAAAAAAACTGGAGCTTCTATATCAAAATGCAAAGGACTGCGGTTTCAAGCGGATTGAATATATAACGGATCACAACGATGCCAGGACAGGAATGTATGTGTAGCATAACGAAGACGGCCGCTCTCTAGAGCGGCTTTTTTGCTGTTAAACATTGCTGTTTTCAGGAGAGGGGCTTTTTGAAGCAGGAAAAGGAATTGCTGCATGTGAGGAAACGGTTTTATTCATTTTATTTTTTGTTCTTTTTCGGTTACGGGCGTTTTATCCGCTTCTTTCCGTGTCGGCAGACCCTCGCATTCGTTGTCAGGCCTGCTAAGTCGGTGCTCACGAACAAAAGAGAAACGGCGGCTAACGGAGCAGGCGTCGTCCTACCTGAACACTGCCGTCATCACAATCCTGTGAAAACCAGCTCCAATGCTCGGCCTTCCTAGACTGCAAGGGTTGCGGTTCACGCTAAAAAGATGAAAAAATCCCAAAACGTCTCTTGGCTTTGGGATTTTTTCAACAATCTGAGCCTGATTTCACAACAGAAACCAGGCTTTTCTCTCTTAATCAAATTGAAATAAATCGCTTGATAAATAGCGTTCTCCTGTATCGGCTGTCATACAGACGACCACTTTGTCGGGAGGGAGCTTCTTAGCTGTTTCAACAGCGGCGAAGCAAGCGGCCCCAGAAGAAGGGCCGACAAGGATTCCTTCTTCCCGCGCCAATCTGCGCGTCATCTCATAGGCTTCTTCGTCCTTGATCTTTAAGATTTCGTCATAGACGTTTTCGTTTAAAATGTTTGGAATAAATCCCGGACTTGTCCCGACAAGCTTGTGCTTTCCCGGTTTGCCCCCGGATAAAACAGGCGACCCTGCAGGTTCTGCCACATGAACGGTTATCCCCGGAAATAACGCTTTCAGCTTTTCGCCTGTTCCGGTAATCGTTCCCCCTGTTCCTGCTGTTGCAACAAATGCGGCAAGTGGTTTGCCGATTTCTTCTATTGCCCGGGCAATTTCCAGAGCGGTTGATCTCCGGTGAGCCTCCGGATTGGCTTCATTATCAAACTGCATCGGAATAAAGCTGCCCGGGATTTCCCGAGCAAGCTCCTGCGCTTTTTTGATGCTGCCCGGCATCCTTTCATCCCCCGGCGTCAGGACGACCTCAGCACCGTACGCTTTCAGAAGGTTGATCCGCTCTTTTGTCATCGTATCAGGCATAACAAGAATGGCTTTGTAGCCCCTTGCCGCTGCGTTCATCGCAAGGCCGATGCCGGTGTTTCCGCTCGTCGGTTCGATGATGGTTGAACCCGGTTTCAGCAGGCCTTTTTCTTCGGCATCCACAATCATTTGGTAGGCCGCGCGGTCTTTCACGCTTCCGCTCGGATTAAAAGATTCAAGCTTGATATAAACTTGGGCTGCGTTTTCGGGCTGAACGCGGTTCAACTTGACAAGGGGCGTTTCCCCGATTAATTCTGCAATATTGTGAACGGCTTTCACGGCTGTGCACCCTTTCTAAAAACATGATTCTGTCATTATCCTATCATAAGGCCTCGGAAAGTGGAAAATAGAGAGGTTATAAGTCCTTATATTTTTTGTTAAAATATAGAGAAGACGAATGAGGAGGAAGCCATACATATGTCAGTCAAACCGCATTACTTTATTGGAATTCCAATTCCGGCGGAGCTTAGTGAGCCGCTTTATCGAACAGTCAGCAGCCGTCCGGAATTTTCTTTTCATAGATGGGTGCATCCTTTGGACTATCACATCACCCTCGTGTTCCTCGGCTCCGCTGAAGAAGAGCAGCTGGCTATGCTTGCTGACAGCCTCAAGCTGATCTCCGCTGAGACGGCTCCGTTTCAGATTGCCTTGAAACGTTTCGGAACCTTCGGCAAGCCGTCCGAGCCGAGAATTCTTCATGCGGAACCGGAATACTCAGACGCTCTCTTTCACGTGAGGGAACGGGTGAAGCATGCTGCAGATGCGGCGGGATTTGAAATTGAAAAACGGCCTTTTCATCCACATATGACGGTTGCTAGAAAGTGGAATGGATCGGCTTCTTTTAACGGCCGCCTGGAGCCTCTTGAAGACGCGGTGTCTTTTACGGCCGGGCATTTCACCATCTTTCAAACTCATTTAGACAGGCTTCCCAAATATGAGCATCAAGCCGTTTTCCATTTCGGTGAACGGCCGGCTGCAGAAAAGCAGGATTCGGAGATGAACGCAGATGGCACAGATTATTAAAATACAGGACTGCATTTCAAGGTATGAACAGGATCCTTATCATTATATCAACCAGTTTATCCGCTTGAAAAAGCAGCGCTGGCAGTCAATTAAAGAGATGGCTGAGAAAAAGAAAGACAGCCTTCATTACGATAAAGAAGCCGCCGATGATGAAACGGTCGGAAAAAGAAAGAAGACATTTACATTAAAGAGAAAGAAAGAAGCATCCGATATTAATAAAGGAAAAGAAGCCGATGAATGGTTTAACGGACTGGACGGAGAAACGGATGAAAGCTTGATTGCAAGAATTCCTGCGGCACGGGAGGAACTCGTGTCGTTTTTCAAAGAATACGTGTACGAGTTTCAGCTGAAATGGGCAAGCTCGACAATCTCTGACATATCCAGGCTTTCCCGGGAAATAAAAAGCGATAAAATCCTGCACATTTTGGCACAGCAGCTGCCGGATTCATATTTCATCATGTATCGGCCGGTGCTGCAGGTAAATCAGGCTGCGGTAGAGCTCAGCGTCTTGATTCTCACACCTCTTGAGATCTACTGTATATCATTTCTCGAAGGCGAGAAGGACAGCGCATTTATCGGTTCCAAAGATCGTTTTTGGAAAGAAAAAACGGTAAGGGGAAGGGAACGGTCACTGTTAAATCCGGCTGTTGAGCTTCTCAGGACAGGCACGGTTCTTTCCGGCTTGTTAAAGGGATCGGGAATTGAACTGCCTGTGCGCAAAGTTGTTGTCAGCCGGACATCGTATATCGATTATCCGGAACCTCCTTACGGAATCGGCATTTGCGACAAAAGACACTGGAAAGAGTGGCTGGAGAAGCAGCAAAAGAACTTCGCCCCGATTAAAAGCCAGCAGCTGAAAACGGCGAAAATTCTGTTGTCGCACGGCGTCTCCGACTCGATGCGGAGACAGGAATGGCTGAGCTGACCGCCAGAACGTTATCCCGGCTTTTTCATACTATAAAATGGAGAATGGAATCATGAGCGATTGGTATATCATCATAAATCCAAAGGCGGGAAATGCGACGGCCTTCAGAGTATGGAAATCATTGCAGAAAGACCTTCAAAAGGCAAATATATCGTACCGCTCATTTATGACCCAGCATCCCGGGCATGCTGAAGTGTTGGCAAGGCAAATATCAACGATGCAGGATGACAGGCTGAAGCGTCTGCTGGTGATCGGCGGGGACGGAACCGTCCATGAAGTGCTCAACGGCTTAGTCAGCTTGCGGGATATTCAGCTGAGCGTCATCCCGTCGGGCTTAAATAATGATTTTAAACGCGGCTTTGCCGTGAAAAAATCGAATGTCATTAAAGAAATGAAGCGAAAAGGGCAATCGCTGACCCGGACCTATGCCCTCGGAAGCTTTCATACGAAAGACAGTGAAAACGAACTCTATTTTGCCAATCATCTCAGCCTAGGATTTGATGCCTGCGCCGTCAAAAAGATGACTGCTTTGCCGAAATGGACGGCTGCTCTCAGGCTGAATCATTTGATTCAGCCGCTGATTTTCTTTGTTACGGCGTTTACGTTTAAACCGTTTGTTCTTTCGTATGAGAACGGGGATGACAAGCGTACGTTTAAAAAAATCTGGTTTGCGTCGGTTTCAAATCACCCCTACTATGGCGGAGACATGAAGATTGCACCGAACGCGAATCCGCGGGATGAGTTTTTAGACGTGATCATTATTGAAGACCGCTCCGTATTGAAAAAAGCCGGCCTCTTGTTTGCAATGATATTCGGCAAACACATCGGTAAAAACGGTGTTACGGCGTTTAAGACGAAAGAAATTTATTTTCATACGAATGAGCGGGTGCTCTTTCAAGCGGATGGAGAGGTGATCGGCTGGGCGCCCGTTTTCATCAAAACAGGGACCGAATCTCTTCGGTTAAGAGCATAAATCTTTCGAATGAAGGAGAGACTGAGATGCCGGGTATCAGCCGCCCCTTTGAAGCTTATCTCGATGAAATGAGAACGATCACTGTTTTAGTTCCGAAGAGCCGCGCCTCAAGCTGCAGCCCCCCTTTTCTACTTGAAGATGATCAAGGAGGGAAGATAGAGCTTTCGGTAAAAGCGACGGAGGAGCTTGAGGAGAAATTCAAGTATGTTCTCGAAAGCAGCCGCCCCGTTCCATTCGGAAGAGTTCATAAAGTATGCTGTGAAGAAAGCGTCTGGACAGACCTGCAAATTGGTTCTGTTACGCGAAGTGCGGCGTTTGACAAGGCTTTTTTTTATGACGGCCGTCTCGGTGCTTTTTATTCAAAAGAGCGGACTTTATTTAAGGTATGGGCGCCGACCGCGAGTACGGCAGCGATCAAGCTGGAGAGCCCTGATTTGCTTCAAACAAATACTTTTCAAATGATGCGCAGAGAAAAGGGTGTTTTTGAGGTAACGGTCGAAGGCGATCTGAACGGCTGGTCCTATTTATATAAGCTTTATGTAAACGGGACGCCGTTATTGACAGTCGATCCTTATGCGAAAGCTGTTACGGTAAACGGGGAAAAGGGCGTTGTAATAGATCCTGAGGAAGTCAAAGTGAAAAAATACCGTGCGCCAAGCCTTCACAGTCCGTGTGATGCGATTATATATGAGGTTCACATCCGCGATTTTTCGATTCATGAAGACAGCGGTATGCGCCATAAAGGCAAATATCTTGCTTTTACAGAGGACGGAACTGAAACGTCCGGCGGCTTCTCAACGGGAATTGCCTATTTGAAAGAGCTCGGCGTCACCCATATCGAGGTTCTGCCCTTTCACGATTTTGCCGGAGTTGACGAGCTGTCTCCGGACCAATCCTATAATTGGGGCTATAACCCTCTTCATTTTAATGCGCCTGAAGGAAGCTATTCGCTCGATCCGCAGAACCCCAAAAGCAGAATCGCCGAGCTGAAAACGATGATTCAGACGCTGCACAAACACGGCTTCTCCGTGATCATGGATGCCGTATATAATCATGTGTACAAGAGGGAAACATCCCCTTTTGAAAAAACGGTTCCCGGGTATTTTTTCAGACATAATGAATACGGTTTTCCAGCCGACGGAACAGGCGTCGGAAATGACATTGCATCTGAGCGGCTGATGGTGCGAAAATATATTCTCGATTCTGTCCGCTATTGGCTTGAAGAATATGATGTCGACGGAATTCGTTTTGATTTAATGGGCATTCTTGATATTGAAACCGTCCGCCAAATCAGTAAGCTTGCCGAGAATGTGAAGCCGGGCGCGCTCCTGTTCGGAGAAGGCTGGGATTTAAATACCCCGCTTGAAAGCGGGCAAAAAGCAACATTGCAAAATGCCGGGAAAGTTCCGGCGGTCGGCTTTTTTAATGATCGGTTCAGAAACGCAGTCAAAGGGAGTACATTTGAGCTCGGTGACCGCGGATATGCTTTAGGGGACACTGGAAAAAAAGCTGAGCTTCAACATGGAATTGCCGGCTCACCGGGATTCTTGCTGCCGCCACAGTCAATCAATTATGCGGAGTGCCATGACAATCATACGTTTTGGGATAAGATGGCCTTCTGTTCGGAAGAAGATGCCTGCACAAAACGGCTCAGGCAAAGGCTCGCGCTGTCGATCGTCCTGCTTTCGCAAGGCGTTCCATTTCTTCATGCCGGGCAGGAATTTTGCCGAACAAAGAATGGGGACAGCAACAGCTACAGGTCGGGAGATGGCATCAACAGGCTCGATTGGGAAAAGCGGGCGGAGCTTTGCGAGGAAGTCGAATATGTGCGCCAGCTGATCAGGCTGCGGAGAAGCCATCCCGCTTTTCGTCTGCAAAAAGAGGAGGAAGTCAAGGAACATCTTTCTTTTATGAGCGGTACAGGAGAAGTGACGGCCTACAAGCTGAAGAACATTGCAGCATTTGATCCCTGGAACGAAATCATAGTGGTGCATTGTCCGTCTGCAAAAAAGGAAACGCTTGAGCTGCCCGCCCAGAAACAGTACTTGCTGCACTGCGATCCTTTTACGTTCTTCAATGGGAAGGTTCAAGCGGAAAAAAGGCTTCGGCTGAACGGCATCGGAACCTATGTTCTATACGAACCAAAAGGGATTTTTTAGTTTTGCTTGACGAAGTTTGGCGTCTAGCGCTAAAATTTAAAAGACGGCTATTGTTTAGCACAAATGACTCTCAATAGCCGTCTTTTTATTTGAATATAAAGAGACGACAATACAAGCGGTTTGCTGCCCGCTCTAGGGAGCAGATGCTTTTTAAAATCTTTTAATGAAATGATGGGTTGAAAATCGATATGAACTGGTTGGGACAATTACTAGGTAGCGAATGGGAGATTTCCCCCGCAGGAGGAGCTACAGGAGACGCATATTATGCAGAACATAATGGACAGCAGCTTTTTTTAAAGCGCAACAGCTCTCCTTTTTTGGCTGTCCTGTCCGCGGAAGGAATTGTTCCTAAGCTCGTTTGGACAAAACGAATGGAAAACGGGGATGTGATTACAGCACAGCACTGGCTCAAGGGAAGAGAACTGAAGCCGAAGGATATGAACAGCCAGGCGGTGGCTGAGATGCTTCGGAAAATTCACAGCTCCAAAGAGCTTTTAGACATGCTGAAGAGACTCGGCAAGCAGCCTTTTCAGCCAAACTCTGTAATCACTCAATTGAAGCAGTTTATCCAGGCCCGGCAATATCCGATACCGCAGCTTGACCAAGCCCTTTTGTATCTGGAGCACCATCTCGATGATGTACAGTCCGGAGAAAAGGTCGTCTGTCACTGCGATGTGAATCATAACAATTGGCTTCTTACAGATCAGAACCAGCTTTATTTAATCGATTGGGATGGAGCGATGATTGCAGACCCCGCGATCGATCTGGGGCCGCTTCTTTATCATTACGTTGAAGAGCGGGAATGGGGAAGCTGGCTCGAACGCTACGGCTCTTCGTTAACGGACAATCTCAGGCTGAGAATGGCCTGGTACGTATTGGCGGAAAAAGCAATGACAACACTCTGGCAAGAAGCGAAAGGCAATCAGGAAGGCTTTCACCAAGGGCTGGAACAGCTTCACGCATTAATGAAGCGTCTCGCCGGAGCTTCATGAAAATGAGCCGATATCTTCCACCCATTGTGTGAGATGATCCTGGTGTTCCTGAATGTGGCTGTTGATTGAAGCGGACGATTTTCCCCTCTGGCTGTACAAATAAATGTCTTCGAGAACGCCTTTCAGGCCGGCGTCAAGATTCGTATTTGCCATTAAAGACTTGATAATCCGCTCCATCTGTTCGCACTCAGCGACGGTTCCGGTGCAGTCTGCCTGATGGTCTGAGAGAATATCTTTTAATAGATGAATCTGATTTTGCTGATTTAAGCCCATAATATTGGCACTTCCCTTCATTCTCGGAGTATATGGATTAAAATGTTCAGAAAGCTGTAATTTATACGCGAAAGACCCGGAGGCCGATCTTCGGTCTTTTTTGCTTTGGAAGAGGCCTTGCGGGATTCCGGGATTTCATGGTATGTTGTAAGACGATATAACAAATAGAGGTGTAGTACATGCGAATGCGTCACAAGCCTTGGGCGGATGACTATCTGGCTGAAAACTCTCATATTGTGATCAGCGAGCCGTCTCAATGTAAAGGGAAATGGCATTCCATTTTTGGAAATGACAACCCGATCCACATCGAAGTAGGAACCGGAAAAGGGCAATTTATTTCAGGAATGGCCCTGCAAAATCCGGATGTAAACTATATCGGAATCGAATTATTTAAAAGCGTCATCGTAACCGCTGTTGATAAAGTAAAGCAGACAGAGGCGCCGAATGTAAAGCTTTTGAACATTAATGCCAATATGCTTTCAGACGTTTTTGCAGATGGGGAGGTCGACCGGGTCTATTTGAATTTTTCCGACCCGTGGCCGAAAAAACGCCATGCAAAGCGCCGTCTGACCAATCAAGCGTTCTTGAAAAAGTATGAGCAGGTGCTCGGAGGCAAGGGAGCGATTCATTTCAAAACCGATAACCGCGGGTTATTTGAGTACTCCCTTACCAGTTTTTCCGAATACGGACTCGTTTTGACGTTCGTCAGCCTTGATCTGCATCAAAGCGATTTTCAAGGAAACGTGATGACCGAATACGAAGAAAAGTTCGCCGCTAAAGGCCAGCCAATCTACAGAGTAGAAGCTGAATGGCGAACATAAAAAACAGACTGCTTCCGGCGGTCTGTTTTTTTGCTTTCAAATGAAGCTTCGGGTTGCGTTTTTTGCTACGATAGGAGAAGGAGGGATGATCATGGAAACTTTAACAATCGGACGAATCAAGCTGACATGGCTGAACGGAGGCGTCACACACATGGACGGAGGCGCCATGTTCGGCGTTGTGCCCAAGCCGCTTTGGTCTAAAAAGTATGACGTCAATGAGAAAAATCAGATCGAACTGAGAACAGACCCTATACTTGTTCAGAAAGACGGCACAAATTTGCTGATCGATTCCGGTATCGGACGCGGCAAACTGACGGATAAGCAGAAACGAAATTACGGGGTCACCGAAGAATCGTCAATTGCTAACTCGTTAAAAGCACTCGGGCTCTCAACGGAAGATATCAACGCCGTTCTGATGACACATCTCCATTTTGACCATGCATGCGGATTGACGCGCTATGAGGGAGAAAGCCTTGTTTCCGTGTTTCCGAATGCAGCGATTTACACGTCTGCGATCGAATGGGAAGAGATGAGAAATCCGAATATCCGCTCCAAAAATACATATTGGAAAGAAAACTGGGAAGCAGTTCAGCATCAAGTGAGGACCTTCGATGAGAAGCTCGAAGTTTTGCCGGGAATTACGATGCATCATACAGGCGGCCACAGCGACGGTCATTCCGTGATCGTTCTTGAGGATGCCGGCGAAACGGCCCTTCATATGGCTGATATTATGCCGACGCATGCCCATCAGAATCCTCTCTGGGTGCTGGCGTACGACGATTATCCGATGACATCGATTGCGGCGAAGCAAGCATGGCAGGCGAAAGCCGCCGAGAAAAACGCCTGGTACATTTTTTACCATGACGCCATTTATAGGGCATTAAAATGGGATGAAAACGGCGAGATTGCAGAGTCAGTAAAGAGAGAAAGGCGCTAAGCTATTTTGGTGAATGGTTTGCTTTGTAGTTATCCATCCTAAGGATAACTAACTTTTGAAAGGAAGACGACGGGTGAGCCACAATAATCTGAATGAACAAGTGATCGAGACGCAATTAAGAGGATTTGAAGTCCTTGCAACGCCCCTGCTGAACAAAGGGGTTGCCTTCCCTCCGGAGGAAAGGGAAGCTCTCGGCTTGACAGGATTGCTTCCTCCCAAGGTGCTGACGCTTGAAGAACAGGCAAAACGGGCGTATAAACAGTTCCAATCACAACCTGATGACTTGAGCAAAAACGTCTATTTAACGGCGCTTCATGACCGAAATGAAGTGCTGTTCTACAGGCTTCTGAACGACCATATGACAGAAATGCTGCCGATTGTTTATACCCCGACTGTCGGAACGGCAATCCAGCAATACAGCCATGAATACAGAAAGCCGCGGGGGCTGTTTTTGTCGGTTAATGACCCTGAAGGCATGAAAACGGCATTTGAAAATCTGGCCGCTAAAAAAAGCCGGATCGATTTGATTGTGGCCACTGATGCTGAAGGGATTCTCGGAATCGGGGATTGGGGAGTCGGAGGCATCGCCATTTCGATCGGAAAGCTTGCCGTTTATACTGCGGCTGCGGGCATCGATCCTAATAGGGTCCTTCCCGTTGTCATTGATGCGGGGACGAACCAGGAAAGGCTTCTCAATGATCCGCTTTATGTCGGGAATCAGCATTCAAGAATCAGAGGCGAGCGTTATGAATCGTTTATTGATCAATACGTTCAAATCGCAACCGAGACGTTTCCGGGCGTTTTGCTGCATTGGGAAGATTTCGGAACGCAAAATGCACGTCAGATTTTAAAAAAATACAAAGACAAAATTTGCACCTTTAACGACGACATTCAAGGCACAGGAGCAGTCACCCTTGCAGCGGTGCTTGCGGCCGTCAAAATATCGAAAATGCCCCTAAAAGATCATAAAGTGGTCATATTCGGAGCGGGGACGGCCGGGATCGGCAACGCAGAGCAAATTCGCGCCGCTCTTGTTCAAGAGGGGGTGTCGGAAGAGGAATCATACCGCCGTTTTTGGTGTGTTGACCGGAACGGTTTGCTGACAGATGATATGAACGACTTGCAGGACATTCAAAAGCCGTATGCACGGCCTGCCGACGAGGTCAAAGACTTTAGCCGGAACGGCCCGGGGGATACAATCGATCTGCTTGAGGTGGTAAAACAAGTGCAGCCTACCATTTTGATTGGAACCTCTACTGTATCGGGCGCATTTACAGAAGAAATCGTAAAAGAAATGGCAAAGCATGTGAAACGGCCGGCTATATTTCCGATGTCCAATCCGACGCCGTTATCTGAAGCAAGACCAGAAGATTTGATCAAATGGACGGAAGGGCGGGCGCTCGTCGCCACAGGAAGCCCGTTTGCGCCTGTCGATTACAACGGCACCCGTTATGCGATCGGCCAGGCGAACAATGCCTTTGTATTCCCCGGTCTCGGTCTCGGAACGCTCGTATCAAAAGCAAGGCTGATTACGGACAACATGTTTTACGCTAGCGCAGCTGCGATCGCGGGTATGGTTGACACCGGACGGCCCGGCGCAGCGCTCCTTCCGGAGGTTGAGGATTTGCGCACGGTTTCCGCAACAGTGGCAACGGCTGTCATTAAAGCAGCCATAAAAGACGGAGTTGCAGAAAATGAGCCGGGCGATGTGATTCAAGCTATACAGGATGCGATGTGGCATCCGGTCTACCGGCCGATTCGCGCCATATAAAAAAATGCGGCCATTTCAGGCCGCATTTTTTTGATGCTATGCTGCGGTATCAATCACATCTACGATCATGCCTGTCTTCGCATCAACCATGACTTCGTACTGTTCAAGCTCTCCGAAAGCAGAACGTGTAATGCCTGTTTTGTACACCATGACGGTTTCGCCGTTTACGGTATAGGCTTCCGGAACGGTATATATCCATGAACCGTCGATCGGGCCTCTCTGTTTAAAAGCGGACTTGACGATGCGCAGCGCTTTTTCAGAAGAAATGTAAGGCTGCATGACATATTGTTTGACAACAACGGCCGCGGCAATGCCGATGCCGGCCCCAAGAAGAAAATGGCGCAGTTTCATCTTTTCAGCACCTCCAAAGCTTGTTTTTTTCATTATACAGAACATGTCCGTCCGTGTTAAGGATGGGCTCTCTTCTGGAAACACATCGCACACTTATGTAAAATGTAGAGAGATACATAAGAAAAGAGGGAAACAGATGAATCAGGAAACGAGAACGCTTTTTCAAACGCTGACGGAGCTCCCCGGCGCCCCGGGAAATGAACATCTAGTCCGCCGTTTCATGAAAAAAGAGCTTGAAAAATATGCTGATGAGATCCTCCAGGACAGACTGGGAAGCGTGTTCGGCGTTAAACATGGACCTGAAGACAGTCCGAAAATTATGGTGGCCGGCCATATGGATGAAGTGGGATTTATGGTGACATCAATCACAGACAACGGACTGCTTCGGTTTCAAACACTGGGCGGCTGGTGGAGCCAGGTTTTATTGGCTCAGCGGGTGGAAATCCATACGGACAACGGGCCGATCCCCGGCGTCATCGCGAGCACGCCTCCTCATCTTTTAACAGATGAGCAGAGGAGACGTCCAATGGATATCAAAAACATGATGATTGATATTGGTGCGGATGACAGGGAAGATGCCGAACGCATCGGTGTCAAACCAGGCCAGCAAATCGTGCCGATCTGTCCGTTTACCCCGATGGCAAATGAAAAGAAGATCATGGCGAAAGCATGGGATAACCGCTACGGCTGCGGACTCAGCATTGAGTTGCTGAAAGAACTGCAAGGAGCAGAACTTCCGAACACGCTTTACTCAGGCGCGACCGTTCAGGAAGAGCTCGGCACAAGAGGTGCGCAAACTGCGGCCAATATGATACAGCCTGACTTGTTTTTCGCGCTTGATGCAAGTCCGGCAAACGATGCGAGCGGCGACAAAAATCAATTTGGCCAGCTCGGCAAAGGGGTGTTGTTAAGGATTTTCGACCGGACGATGGTGACGCACAGCGAAATGAGAAATTTTGTGCTGGATACGGCAGAGACTCATGACATCCCGTATCAATATTTTGTTTCCCCTGGAGGAACCGATGCCGGTCGTGTTCACATCTCAAATGAAGGCGTTCCTTCGGCCGTGATCGGCATTTGTTCAAGATATATCCATACATCTGCTTCCATTATCCACGTTGATGACTACCTTGCTGCAAAAGAATTGCTGCTCAAGCTTGTCAAAGCTTGCGACAGTTCTGCCGTACAATCGATTTTGCGAAATGATTGAACAAAGAGACCCTGTGCCGCTTTACGCACAGGGTCTCTTTTTGATGATACAGCTACCGGCTTTCAAATACGTACGACAACGATTTAATCGCCTGATTGACAGTTTCTACGGTAATGTTCGCTTTGTTTGACAGTTCTTTTAACGGATGATGGAGTGACTCAGGACGGATGATGATCAGCGGCTTGCCTTTGGCAATCGCGTATGAAGCATCCATCGCCGTGTTCCATTGCTTGTATTTTTCCCCGAAAAGAGCGATGACCACATCCGCTTTGTTCATTAAAACGGAAGTTCGAAAATTATTCAAATCCGAGGCTGCATCATCTTTCGCGATCGAATCAGCCTGCTTGCCCATAATTTCTTCACCGATGTTGTCGGAGCGGTCGTGATTTTCCATCGGTCCGACAAACGTGATCGGCAGCTTGAGCGATTTTGCTTTTTCCTTCACTTCTTCACGCCAATTGCTATGTATTTCTCCGGCAAGATAAACGATAAATTCCATACATGCTCCTCCTGACTGTCATGGGATCACGGCGCAAGGCGCCTTAACGGATATTTTTACCCTATTACTTACCATGTTAAACGAGAATGGCTTGATAAAGCAAAAAAATTATGCTTATGATATGAAAGAGGATCGGATCGTTAAGATTTTCCCTTTTTAAAACGGGTAAGATACATAAAGAATCGTCCATCTTTTAAAAAAGCAGGTGGACAGCAAAAGGCTGGATATGGAGCCGGTTGTCTGGTATGATCCGAATGGATGATAAGAACATATATTGGAGGCGTTGAGTGATGAAAACGATCGAGACGAATGAAGAACTGCAAAAAGTTGTGAAAGACGATTTATCCTTGTTGATGTTTTCGGCTGACTGGTGCCCGGACTGCCGTTTTGTAGAACCGTTTTTGCCCGAGCTTGAGGCGAACTATCCGGAATTTACATTCTATTATGTTGACCGTGACAAATTTATTGATACGTGCGCGGAGTGGGACATTTTCGGAATCCCGAGCTTCCTCGTATTTAAAGAAGGAAACGAAATCAGCCGCTTTGTCAGCAAAGACCGAAAAACGAAAGAGGAAATCGAGCAATTTTTGACAGATTCCCTGAATAAGTAGCCGAAAGGAGAGTTCCTCTATGAAAATGACGTCAAGGAAACTTTCCGATATATTAAAAAAACGTTTGCAAAATGACAACTGGTCCTTTCATTTCGACAGGGAAAAAGACACCTTGAGAATCGAGGATAAAAATACAGGAAAAGGCATTACACTCGAACTCCCGGGGATCATCGCCAAATGGGAGCAGAAAAAAGATGATGCGATTGACGAAGTCGTCTATTATACTGAGGAAGCACTCAATGCCATGAAAGGCCAGTCGCAGGAAATGGAAGGGCGGGAAAGTCTCATCTATCCCGTCATCCGCTCGACTTCCTTTCCCGAAAAATCCAGCGCAGGCGTTCCCTTGATTTTTGACGGCCACACGGCTGAAACACGAATATACTACGCGCTCGACCTTGGCAACACATACCGGCTGATCGACGAAAAAATGCTGGAAAAAGAGGGCTGGACAAAGGAAAGGATTCGGGAAACGGCTTCCTTTAACCTTCGCTCGCTCCAAACCGTTGTCAAAGAAGACGCAGTCGCCGGCAATCACTTCTACTTTTTCAGAGCAAATGACGGCTATGACGCCAGCAGGGTGTTGAACGAATCGATTCTCGCAGAGTATGAGAAAAGCGCGGAAGGGACACTGGCGGTGTCAATCCCGCACCAGGATGTGCTGATTATTGCCGACATCCGCAACAATGCCGGATACGATATTCTCGGGCAAATGTCGATGAGCTTTTTTGCAAACGGAACAGTGCCGATCACTGCGCTTTCTTTCCTTTATGAGGATGGAAAGCTTGAACCGATCTTTATTCTGGCTAAAAACCGCCCTAAAAAGAAATGATAGAAAGGAATTTTTCTCATGAACGCATTTTATAATCCAGAAGGCGTAGGCGATACGCTGCTCATCTCATTGAACGATATTCCGCGCGAAGAGATCGCTTTTGAGCGCTGCGGAGACGTCGTGAAAATTTTTCATAAAGACACAAAGGAAACAGGAGGCTATAACATTTTTAATGTCTCCTCATATTTAAGCATTGAGGAAAGCGGAGCTGTTGCGCTTTCCGAATCCTTTGTCCAGGATGTGAATGAAATCCTGGTCCGCAACGGTTTGAAAGATGAGCTGACCGTCGATCTTTCTCCGAAGTTTGTGGTCGGATATGTCGAAGAAAAAGAAAAGCATCCGAATGCCGATAAACTGAGTGTCTGCAAAGTGAATGTAGGGAGCGATACGCTGCAAATCGTCTGCGGAGCTCCTAATATTGAAGCCGGCCAAAAAGTCGTCGTAGCCAAAGTTGGAGCCGTGATGCCGAGCGGTATGATTATTAAAGATGCGGAACTTCGCGGAGTGGCGTCAAGCGGTATGATTTGTTCTGCCAAGGAACTGAACCTCCCAGACGCGCCGAAGGAAAAAGGCATTCTTGTCCTTGATGACAGCCGTAAAGCAGGAGAAGCTTTTACATTTTAACGGCATAAAATGAACAAAACTTTCGAATAGATGTAAAAAAGAAGCCGCTGGGTAGATAAACTTGGCGGCTTTTTTATTCGGAGGGCGGACACATGAGAAGGACTTGTCCTTTTCTGGGTGGGGAAGCAGTGGTATACTTAAAACCGTCCCCGAAAAATTTAAGGGAGTTAGAGAGTGATGATTCATGAGCTGGTTTAATAAAATGTTCAGCCTGTTTTTAGGCGATGATGAAGATAATGAAAAACAAAAAAAGCACATAGATGAGTTTGAGGCGGATTCATTTATAGAGAAAGACGAAGAAATGCCGCAAATTTCCGACGCAAAAGTCGTATATGAATATCCAAAAGGGAAATTCCGCTTCCCGGTTATACCTGATCAAAACTCGCGGCCGCGGGAAAAGGATGACAGCCGCGAACAAAGGACCCGCCGCCCGGCAAGCCGGCACACAGCTTCTCAGCCGAAACCCGGAAATTCCTATCATCATGAAGAGAAAGCGGCGAAAAAACCCTTTAGGCCGTCCGTCATCCCGTCACCGGTTTACGGCTTTCATGAACAGAAAAGAGCCAAACCGGAAAATTATACATATCGTGCAAACAAACAAATGGAAGCGCGTGTCACGCTGTTTAACGAAGAAATTGAAAAAGAGCAGAAGGTTGCCGGAAATAAGCAGCCGGTACGAGAAGAATCTTCCTTGCAAACTGAAAAGAACGGCCGTCCGCTGACTAAAAGCGAGAGTCGCAATCCGACATGGCGAGCCGAATTTGAAGATGTCCCGCATATGTCGGAGGAAACGGATTTCCGCCGAGAGCAAATCACAGAAGGTGGCGAAGCCGCTGAAGAAAAAGCGCTGCGGCATGAATCCGAACGAACGGAAACCCCTGTCTCAACACGTACTCCGGAAGAAACGGAAATCCGCCAAGAGCGAATGACAGAAGACTCTGGGCTCGCCGAAGAGAAAGCGCTGCGGCATGAATCCGAACGAACGGAAACCCCTGTCTCAACACATACTCCGGAAGAAACGGAAATCCGCCAAGAGCGAATGACAGAAGGCGGCGGGCTTGCCGAAGAGAAAGCGCTGCGGTATGAAGCTGAAGAAGAGACAGCCACCGCATCATGGAACATAACGGAAGAAGAAGCAATTCCCGCCGAGCAAACGCCGGAACAAATCGAAAAGCTTTTGGATCAGATCGAGGAAACCGGAGAAGAGAAGGAAACTGCAGAGGATGCAGAAACCATCGTAGAAGAACATGGGGAGACTAACGGCTCGGACGAAATGCTGCCTGACCCGGAAGCTTCAATTCCAGAAAAGCAGTACACTGGCCGCAGTTCTGAAGTATCCGACCAGAGCGATGGTCCTTCCGATAACAAAAACCGGACAGATTCCAACACGCCGGCTGACGCTCGTGAAGAAACAAGCGGAAGCAGCCAGGCTGGCTGGAGACATGAGCATGCATCATTTTCACCGGAACCGGAAGAGACAGCGTCAAGCGCGGGTGAACCCGAAAACAGCGAACAGGACCGGGAGAGTACAGGGACAGTTGAGGGGCGGCCTGAGGCTCCGCGGAAACGGGAAACAGGAGCTGCTCCGGGATCGAAGAAAGGCTCTGTTCCGTTTAATGTCATGATGCTTTCATCAGATAAACAAAAAGAAAAAGCGCCTCAAGGATATCAGTTCCCGAATATGTCTTTGCTTGATGTGCCTCCGGCGCAAAAGCAGGATGATCAGGCCTGGATACACGAGCAGCGCGAGCTGTTGGACGTCACGCTTGAGAACTTCAATGTCAAAGCAAATGTCGTTCATGTCACCCAGGGGCCTTCTGTGACAAGATTTGAGGTGCATCCTGAACCCGGAGTGAAAGTCAACAAAATTACAAATCTGTCAGATGATATTAAACTCAGCCTGTCAGCGAAAGATATTCGGATCGAAGCGCCGATTCCGGGAAAAAATACGATCGGAATTGAAGTGCCGAATCTGCATAGTAAAATGGTTTATTTGCGCGAAATGATCAGAAGTTCGGAATTCAGAACGAATCCGTCCCCTCTGACCGCAGCCCTCGGACTCGACATTTCCGGAAAGCCCGTCGTGGCAGATCTGAAAAAAATGCCCCACGGGTTGATTGCCGGGGCTACGGGATCAGGGAAAAGCGTATGCATCAACACGATCTTAGTCAGTCTGCTATTCAAATCGGCGCCGAGGGATGTCAAGCTTCTGCTTATCGATCCTAAGATGGTGGAGCTTGCTCCGTATAATAAAATTCCTCATCTCGTCAGTCCTGTCATCACAGATGCCAAAGCGGCAACTGCTGCATTAAAATGGGTTGTCGAAGAAATGGAGCGGCGCTATGAATTATTTGCCCATTCCGGTGTTCGGGAAATTGAACGATTTAATGAAAAGGTCCGGGAACAGAACATGGGTGAAAAACTTCCTTATCTTGTTGTCGTGATTGATGAACTTGCCGACTTAATGATGGTCGCTCCGAATGAAGTGGAAGAAAGCATCTGCCGAATCGCACAAAAAGCAAGAGCGTGCGGCATCCATCTTCTGATCGCGACGCAGCGGCCTTCAGTTGATGTCATTACCGGCTTGATTAAAGCCAATATACCAACAAGAATAGCGTTTTCTGTATCAAGCGCCGTCGATTCAAGAACGATTATCGATATGGCGGGAGCTGAAAAGCTGCTTGGAAAAGGGGATATGCTGTTCCTGGAGAACGGTTCAGGCAAACCGGTCCGCCTGCAGGGCAACTTTGTTTCCGACCGGGAGATTGACCGTGTCGTTTCACATGTCAGACGGCAGCAGGAGCCGAACTATTTATTTGAACAAGAACAATTGGTCAGACAAAATCCGGCCGGATTTGATCAGGATGAACTGTTTCTGGAAGCGTGCGAATTTGCCGTGGAACAAAACAGCGCCAGCACTTCAAGCCTGCAGCGGCGCTTTCGCATCGGCTATAACAGAGCTGCCAGATTAATCGATATGATGGAAAGGGAAGGCATGATTTCTGAGGCGAAAGGAAGTAAGCCGAGAGAAGTCCTGATTACAAAGGCCGAGCTGGAACAGTTAATAGAAAGTAGTTCACTTTTCGGCTAAACATGGTATGATAGCAGATGGGCGTGTTTTTTTTAGAGCGCCGCATATTAAAGCGCCGGCAGCGGCGTTTTAATCCGTTTTTAAGAGCACTTCCGTGAAAGGGTTCAAAAAAATCCTTTACGCAGGAGGTTTATTCACTCTTGAAAATGTCTGATACTGAATATAATGATGACTTTGAAGAAAACGATGCGGCCGAGCTTAGGTTGCAAATTGAAATAAGCGTCATATACTGGGAAGCAGATAGACGTTTGTTGGAGGTACAATTATGACTGTTTATCATTTTGTCGGAATAAAAGGGACAGGTATGAGTCCGCTTGCCCAAATTCTCCATGATAATGGATATAATGTCCAAGGATCGGATATCGAAAAGTACATTTTTACACAAACCGCTTTAGAGGAGAGAAATATCCCGATATATCCGTTTGATCCGGAAAATATCAAGCCGGGAATGATTGTTATTGCCGGAAATGCTTTTCCCGACACCCATCCTGAAATTGAAAAAGCGCGAGCCGAAGGCCTGCAAGTCGTGCGGTATCATAAATTCCTCGGTGACTATCTGAAGAAATTTACGAGTATTGCCGTGACAGGGGCACATGGCAAAACGTCAACGACGGGTCTTTTATCCCATGTCATCCAGAAAGCAAAACCGACATCTTATCTGATTGGAGACGGGACTGGAAAAGGCTGCGAAAACAGCGAGTACTTTGTGCTTGAAGCCTGTGAATACAGAAGGCATTTTCTGAGCTATCAGCCTGATTATGCGATTATGACAAATATTGATTTTGATCATCCCGATTATTTCGCGAATATCGATGATGTATTTGACGCATTTCAAACGATGGCATTACAGGTGAACAAGGGAATTATCGCATGCGGCGACGACGAATATTTGATGAAAATCCATGCGAACGTTCCAGTCGTATACTACGGCTTTGCCGAGGAAAACGATTTTCAGGCGAGAAATGTCATCAAAAATACCGAGGGCACAACGTTCGATGTTTTCGTCAGGAACACATTCTACGATACCTTCTATATACCGGCATACGGCAGCCATAACGTTCTGAACGCTTTGGCCGTTATCGCACTCTGCCATTATGAACAGGTCGATGTCGATATCATTAAAGAAGGATTGCAAACCTTTGGCGGCGTTAAACGCAGATTTAACGAAAAACATGCCGGCAGCCAAGTGTTGATTGACGATTATGCCCATCATCCGACTGAAATCACGGTGACGATTGAAGCAGCCAGACAGAAGTATCCGGAACGGGACATTGTCGCAGTATTTCAACCGCATACATTTACGCGTACGCAGTCGTTCCTGAATGAGTTTGCCGAAAGCCTCAAGAAAGCCGATTATGTATATCTTTGCGATATATTCGGATCTGCCCGGGAAAATGCAGGAAAGCTGACGATCGGCGATTTGCAGGAGAAAATCCCGCAGGCGAAGCTGATCGATGAAAATGACACATCGATTTTAAAGGAGCATGAAAATGCAGTGTTAATTTTCATGGGCGCAGGTGACATTCAAAAGTATTTAAAAGCATATGAAAATGTATTAGCATAATGAGAAAAAGGCAGTGTGAGTCAATCCGCTGCTTTTTTGTACATATGGAGCCGGGAGTTTCTGTTAAAGGAATTCTCTCGTGCGTGTAGAAAAAGTAAATATAAAGGTTTACGATTTAAACAATTGGGTATACATCAATTGTAAGACCTTAGCTCGAGGAGGATAAGATGATTATTATTCTATATTTAAGCGCCGCACTCATCGCTGTCAGCTTTCTTATTCTGGTTATCTATTTATCAAAAACATTAAAATCGCTTCAAGTCACACTCAATCATGTTGCCGCAACGTTGGAAGGTGTTGAAGGACAAATGAAAGGCATCACAGCTGAAACAACGGAGCTCCTGAATAAGACGAATCGGCTCGCTGATGATATTCAGGAAAAATCTTTGAAGCTGAATACGGTCGTGGATGCCGTTCAGGAAGTCGGCACATCGGTCAGGCAGTTTAACAGCTCCATTCAGCAGGTTTCAGAGTCCGTTACATCAGCCGCAGAGCAAAACCGTGAAAAAATTTCTCAAGTTGTCAGCTGGAGCAATGCAGCTTTGGAAATTTGGAATAGATGGAAACAAAAGAAGATGAAGGAGGAATAATTTATGAGTAAAGATGGAATGAATACTAAGGATTTTTTAATCGGCACGTTTGTAGGCGGAATCATCGGGGCAGCAGCAGCTTTATTTTTAGCACCGAAGTCAGGGAAAGAGCTTCGCGATGACCTCGGAAATCAGGCTGTCGTTTTAAAAGATAAGACCGGAAAGCTCACAAGCGAAGCGAGGGAGAGAGGTTCTGAGTACGTCAGCATCGCCAAAGAGAAGACATCTTCGATTTCACAGCTTGTTGCCGACCAGTCTTCACAGATCATGGATAAAGTCAAAGACTTGCGAAACAAAGGTGCTGAAAAAGCTGATGAACTAAAGGAAGAAGCATCGACTAAAATCGAAGAACAGGCTGAAGAAGCCAAAAATGAAATAGAAGATGAAGCAAGGGAAACAGCGGATACCGTCCAGAAATAATGGAGGAAAGGGAGATCACCGTGTCGAAACAGCTCATTCAAACAGAGGATGAATTTAAAAAGCTTGCAGAAAACAACGATACATTTATCTTTTTGAAACATAGTGTGACATGCCCGATCAGCAGGCGCGCGTTTGAAGAATTTGAATCATTCGCCAATCAGCATGAAGACATACCGGCTTATTATCTAAAAGTGCAGGAAAGCCGACCGCTGTCAAACTATATCGCTGAGCAGTACGGAATTAAACACGAAAGTCCTCAAGCCTTCATTTTTACAAACGGGAACGTGAAATGGCACGCCTCCCATTCGCAAATTACAGCTCAAGCACTTGCGGAAAACAGCAGATAATCCGCAGGTAAAAACGGCCAAGACGTATAGCGTTTTGGCCGTTTTCTATGTTGTTATGATGCTTTTGCCTCATGGAAATGCCTTTTTAGGAAAATGTATCGTTTGATCTATGGTTGTACGTTATAATTAATAAAACAGGAGGTGATGAGTTGAACACTGAATTAAAGGACATGCTTCAATCCGTTCTAAAAGAAGAATTGAGTCCGATCAATCAGCGTCTTGATGGAATCGACAAGCGCTTAGACAAAATCGACGCACGCTTCGCTGAGATCGACAAGCGCTTCGATGAAGTGGACGCACGTTTCGTTGAAGTAGATAAGCGCTTTAACGCAATCGACAAGCGCTTCAAAGAAATAGACGGGCGCTTAAACAAAGTAGAAAACCGCTTAAACGCAATGGACAAGCGGCTGAATCGGCTTGAAACAGATATAGATGAACTGAAAAGAGGACAGGAGAGGCTCCCGAAAACGATCATCGAGAACATCGGACAATTTACGGAGAACATTGTCGAACATGCCGATGATAAGGCGGCTGCCTTGAATGACAGGGTTTTTAGCGTCGAAACCGCAATACAGAGAATATACAGGTTATCAAGTTAAAGAATCAAACAGGATTCTTTTTTTTTTATTCTTCCGACAAACACCCGCACAGCAAGGGATAAACTGCATATAATGCTTTATCGCTTAAAAGCGTTTTGGTAATAAAGAATTTTTTCGTGACATTTTAAGAAACATTGTTTATAATAAACCCTAATCAATTGAATCATTCTTATTCTCATAGAGGGTGAAGTTAAAAAGAAAGGATGGATAACATGAGCAACACTGAACTTGATTTGCTGAGGCAGCAGGCGAATGAATTAAACTTGCAAATATTAAAGCTGATTAATGAGCGAGGAAGAATCGTTCAGGAGATTGGAAAAGCGAAGGAAGCGCAAGGCATCAACCGCTACGATCCAGTCAGAGAAAGAGCGATGCTGAACGAAATTATTGAAAATAATGACGGACCGTTTGAAAACTCGACGATCCAGCATATTTTCAAAGAGATTTTCAAAGCTGGACTTGAGCTTCAGGAAGACGATCACAGCAAAGCACTGCTCGTTTCCCGCAAGAAAAAGCCTGAAAATACGATCGTTGATTTGAAAGGCGAAAAGATCGGCGACGGAGAACAAAGATTTATCGTCGGTCCGTGTGCAGTTGAAAGCTATGAGCAAGTAGCCGAAGTTGCAGCCGCAGCTAAAAAGCAAGGCTTGAAACTGCTTCGCGGCGGAGCCTTCAAACCCCGTACAAGCCCGTACGACTTCCAAGGCCTCGGTGTTGAAGGCCTGCAAATCTTAAAGCGTGTTGCTGATGAGTATGATCTTGCCGTCATCAGTGAGATCGTGAATCCGCAGCATATTGAAGAAGCCATTGATTACATTGATGTTATCCAAATCGGCGCCCGCAACATGCAAAACTTCGAGCTCTTAAAAGCCGCCGGTTCAGTGAAGAAGCCGGTTCTGCTAAAGCGCGGACTTGCCGCAACGCTGAAGGAATTCATCAATGCAGCGGAGTACATCATGTCACAGGGCAATGATCAAATCATCCTTTGCGAACGCGGAATCAGAACGTATGAGACAGCGACTAGAAATACGCTTGATATCTCAGCTGTGCCGATCCTGAAGCAGGAAACTCACCTTCCTGTATTCGTGGATGTCACTCATTCTACCGGACGCCGCGACTTGCTGCTTCCGACAGCAAAAGCAGCGCTTGCGATCGGAGCTGACGGCGTCATGGCCGAAGTCCACCCTGATCCTTCTGTCGCGCTTTCCGACTCTGCTCAGCAAATGGATATCCCGACATTTGAAAAATGGTTAAATGAACTGAAGCCGCTCGTTCAAGTAAAAGCATAAGATTCGTTTATGGACCGCTTTCGAGCGGTCCTTTTTTTAGTTGTCATCAAAAATTGTCGAAAAAATGTCTTATTTTTAATTAAAAAGCTGTTTATTCTTATTTAAATTAATTATAAAAATAAAGGGAACGTTTTCATATTAGGTAAAACCGTGTATAATTTCAGAGAGCCCCTTTTGTTTTGGCAGGTTATGAAAAATAATGTAAACTTGAGTTCTGTTTATTTTACATAAAGTTTTACATTTTGACATTTCTCTACATGAAAATGTTTATGCTATAGGAAAAGAAAAGTGTACCCAGTTGAAGGAGTGGTAAAAATGAGTAATGTGACAATATATGATGTAGCACGCGAAGCAAATGTAAGTATGGCAACCGTTTCCAGGGTTGTGAACGGAAATCCGAACGTCAAGCCGACGACGAGAAAGAAGGTGCTTGAAGCCATCGAGCGTCTTGGCTATCGTCCAAATGCCGTGGCAAGGGGCCTTGCAAGCAAAAAGACGACGACTGTCGGCGTGATCATTCCCGATATTTCCAGCATCTTTTATTCAGAGCTGGCGAGGGGAATCGAAGATATCGCAACGATGTACAAGTACAATATTATTTTGAGCAACTCCGACCAGAATATGGACAAAGAACTTCATCTTTTGAATACGATGCTAGGAAAACAAGTTGACGGTATCGTCTTTATGAGCGGAAATGTCACTGAAGAGCATGTGGAGGAGTTTAAGCGGTCACCAGTTCCGATCGTGCTTGCGGCATCTGTTGAAGAAAAAGGGGAAACGCCGTCGGTTGCGATCGATTATGAACAGGCGATTTATGATGCGGCTACCATGCTGATTGAAAAAGGCCATAAGCGCCTTGCGTTTGTATCAGGACCTATGACTGAGCCGGTCAATCAAGCGAAAAAACTTCAAGGCTTTAAAAGAGCGCTTGAGGATAAGGGGCTGACATTTAAAGAAGAGTATGTCGCAGAAGGCGATTATACGTACGATTCAGGAATGGAAGCGCTGGAGGCGCTAATGAAGCTGGATGAAAAACCGACGGCCGTCCTGTCAGCGACAGACGAAATGGCACTCGGCGTTATTCACGCAGCACAGGATAAAGGACTGGCTATTCCGGATGACCTTGAAGTGATCGGCTTTGACAATACAAGGCTTTCATTAATGGTTCGACCGCAGCTGTCGACTGTCGTCCAGCCGACGTATGATATCGGTGCCGTAGCGATGAGACTTCTGACAAAGCTGATGAACAAAGAGGAAGTCGAAGAGCATATTGTCCAGCTGCCGCATCGCATTGAACTCAGACAATCAACAAAATGATCATGATTAAATAAACGAGAAAGAAAGCAAGTGTTCACAGCTTTTTTCGTGAATTGCTTGCTTTCTTTTCCTTGAGCTGGAGAGATTATGAAAAAATGAAACGATTTGATTATCTGACACCGGTCGGTTTGATTTTGGGTATTTTCATTTTAGTAATCGGCGTTGTCTCTGGAGCGGGGCTTTCCGGTTTTTATTCGTTTATCGATTTGACGTCTTTCTTTATCGTGACGGGCGGATTGTGTGCAGCTGTTTTCATCAGCTTTTCCCCGAAAGATTTAAAAAGAGCGCCGGCTGTGCTGAAGCAGGTCTTTATTTCGGAAGAAGACGATGTACGCGACTTGGTCAAAACCTTTGTCAGCCTGTCTGAACAGGCGCGCAAACAAGGAATTTTATCATTGGACGCCAATATCAATGAAATGAAAGACCCGTTTTTGAAAAAAGGTCTGCTTCTTGCCATCGACGGATGGGACGAGGAGACGATCCGTAATGTGATGAACTCGGAAATCGCCGCGATGGAAGAAAGGCACAGAAAGGGAAGAAGAATCTTTGAAAAAGCGGGGGAATTTGCCCCTGCATGGGGAATGATCGGAACCCTTGTCGGACTCGTCATGATGCTCAAAAACCTGAACAAGCCGGAAACGCTCGGTCCGAATATGGCGATCGCCCTTTTGACGACGCTTTACGGATCCCTTTTAGCCAACATGCTGTTTATACCGATCGCCGCAAAGCTTGAAGAAAAGACTGAGAATGAAATCTTTAAGAAGCAGGTCATGATCGAAGGCATCATCGGCATCCAGTCGGGAAGAAATCCGCGAAATCTGGAAAGCCAGCTTGTCGTTTTCAGTTCAAAAGAAGAATGGGCAAAAAAGCGGGCGGATCATATAAAACAAAAGGACAGGGCTCATGAAGCTTAGACATGAACGAAGAAAGCGCGAGCAGGGTCGCAAATCGTCAAACTGGATCATCACGTTTTCGGATTTGATTACGCTCATCCTCGTGTTCTTTATTTTACTGTTTTCGATGTCGCAAATCGATTTAAACAAATTTAAAGCAGCAGTCGGTTCATTTCAAGACAGGGCCGACGACAAATCCGCCGCAGAGCTGAAAAAAGAAAACGCGGACGATCAGAAGGCTGAAAAAACGGCTAAAAGCCAAGAAGATTTATTAAAGAAAATCAACGACTATATTGAAAAAAATGAACTGTCAAGTTTGATAGCGGCCAAGCGTGATGAACGGGGCATCATCCTCGTCCTTCAGGAAGCGGTTTTGTTTGATTCGGGAAAAGCGGATCTGAAAGACCAGGCTCACCCGCTTTTGCATAAAATCGCCGTCCTTCTCAAATCAGTGTCCAACCCGATCCGTGTGGAGGGGCATACGGACAGCCGCCCGATTTCGACTTACCGTTTTCCATCCAATTGGGAGCTTTCTGCGGCAAGGGCGAGCACTGTGATCGGCTACTTTACGTCGAAAGAAAAGCTCGACTCTTCACGTTTTCTTGCCATCGGTTATGCCGATACAAAACCGGTCAAGGACAACCGCACAGAGAGCCATATGAAGGAAAACAGGCGCGTTGAAATTGTCATCGCAAAAAAATAAATGAGAAGAAAGCAAGGTCTTGCATAAAAGCAAGGCCTTTTCTGTACGCCGGGATTTTTCGCATTAAGTGGCGCGCTTGGCAGAGCGAATCGGATAAAGAGCTTTGGCAACGGTTTGGGCGTTTTTTTTCCGTTATTTCGGATTTTCTTGGAATCGAAGGATACAAATCTGCCGGGTCGGACCAGTTGGCAGGAAGTCGGACAGATGCCTGCTTCCCCCACTTTTTCAGCCATTTTTCAGGCATCTTATCCTCAGGTTTCATTCCTTTCATTTCAAGCCAGATTCTTGCCCATGCCCTCGGTACGACGCGCCAAATGTCGTACCCGCCTCCGCCGACAGCGATCCATCTTCCGTTGCAATAGGTGTGTGCAAGTTCGTGAGCGAGCTTTGGAATCTCTTCGTAAATCTTCATCGTCGTGCACAAGTGTGTCAGCGGATCGTAGTAATGCGCGTCAGCTCCGTTTTGCGACAAAATAACGTCCGGTTTGAAAAACTCGGCTATTTCAGAAACAGCCGTCCGGTAGGATTCAAGAAAAGACTCATCTTCTGTGAAGGCATCGAGCGGGATATTAAAAGCGTAGCCGTAGCCTTCGCCATGACCTCTTTCCTGTACTTGCCCCGTTCCCGGGAAAAGGTAGCGGCCGGTTTCATGAATCGAGACGGTACACACGGAAGGATCATCATAGAACGTAAACTGCACCCCGTCGCCGTGATGGGCGTCCGTATCAATATATAAAACCTTCGCATGATATTTTTTCTGCAAATATCGTATCACAACTGAACTGTCGTTATAGACGCAAAATCCTGAAGCTCTTCCTCTGAATCCGTGGTGAAGCCCGCCTCCGAGATTGAGGGCGTGTCTTGCTTTGCCCGTCATGACATAGTCTGCAGCTGTCAGTGTTCCGCCCACCAAAAGGGAGGCGGCTTCGTGCATCCCGGCAAAGACAGGGGTATCTTCTGTTCCAAGCCCGTAGTTTTCGCTTTCGGCTGCCGGGAGTTTTCCCGCCCCTGCAAGCTGGACGGCCTTGATATAATCGCCTGTGTGAACAAGGGCGAGCTCGGCTTCTGTCGCTATGCGCGGAGCAATCGTTTCTCCCGGTTCAAATGCGCCGACTGTATTCAAAAGATCGTATGTTACATAGACTCGCAGCTGATTAAACGGGTGATCTTGATGAAATTGATAGGTTTGGTAAGAGGGAGAAAAAATAAATACGCTGTCCTTCATGGCAAATCCCTTTGAACAGCCGGCCAAAGAACCTGATACCCTTTGGACTTCACGTCTTTGATGATAGAGGCGGGATTCATTGTTTGAACGCGAAACACGAGTATTTTCGAATCATCTTCATCACCGGGATATACGAGCACGCTCAATATGGCGATTTGGCGCCTGCTGAAAATGGCGCTGATATCAGCGAGGCTACGGGCGATATGATCGGTTTTGATTTCGATTTGGGAGCCTGGAAAATGGGCTCCTGTCAGCTGGACGAACGTATGCAGCAAATCGGATTTTGTCACAATGCCGACAAGCTTCCCGTTTTTTACGATCGGGAGGCAGCCGATTTCGTGTTCGAAAAAAATAGCTGATATTTCTTCGGCAAAATCAAGCGGGTGACCGGTGATCACTTCTTTTGACATAATCAGTTCCACCGGCTTTTTTAAATCTTCGTCAGATCTGTTTTGGGCAAAAATACTCGGACTTGCTGTTTTGACGTCCCTGTCCGTGACGATGCCTATGACCGTTCCCCGTTCATTGATGACGGGAAGGTGTTTAATATGAAATGTTCGCATGCGTTTGATCGCTTCTTCAATCGTATCCGTTCTGGAAAGTGTCACAACATCCCGTTTCATGATTTTTTCAACAATCATATTCAGGTCCCCTTTGCTCCCTTAATACATAAAACGATTGTGGAATCTGAGTCTGTCAAAACGCTCGATCGACTCCTGACTGACCTCTTTTCCGATGCGGGCCATTAAACAGTTGGCGGGATGGGAGCTGATTTCCGGATCGTCTGTCGCAAACCAGACAAGCCCTCCGGCATTCATCATTTTCTCCATCATCTTTCTGTATTCCCAAACATCTTTATTAGTCCCCTTTAGATCCCAATGCCAGTAATATTCAGTCGTGATGATGATATATTTTTCCATCTGTGGATCCATCATGCTGACCGCAAGCAGCGTCTTCCCGACAGAGTGACCCCTGAACGCCGGAATGACTTCGATGGCTCCAAGCTCAATTAAATTTTCCATGTTTCCTTCAGACCATCTTTCAAGCGGGTCTGGATAAACATATGTCACATAGCCGACAATGGTTTGCCGGAAACGGGCGATGATGATCCGTCCTTCGGGAAGCCCTGCGATTTCGATTAATGCTTCATGTTGTTTTTGAGATGGGCGAAAGGCTGTAAGCTCGTTGTGAAATTCATATTGTGCGAGTTTTTCGGGACTGATAGGGCCCTCTATCAGCACGGAGCCTTTCTCGGTCTGCAATTCTTTGGCATGATAAGTTTTGTGATGGTCCACGTATCCACCGCCTTACATCTTAGTTGAAGTCTTTTATACATAACATACCAAAATATTAAGCGTTTTCATAGGATGGAAGAGTATTTTTTAAAAATTGAGAAAATAAAAAATCTATACTATAATATATTTTGATGAGCGAACAAAGGGGGATGGGCATGGAATTGAAAGCGTTGCCAGCAGAAAAGGGAAACTACAACTTGAAAGACTATAATGAAGCATACCGGACATTTGACTGGAAGGATGCCGAAAAACATTTTTCATGGCACAAAACGGGAAAAATCAATGCAGCTTATGAAGCGATCGACCGCCACGCTGAGTCAAATTTGAAAAATAAAGTGGCATTTTACTACAAAGATCCGGTCCGCGAAGAAAAGTACACCTTCAGAGAGATGAAAAATGAAACGAATAAAGCCGGGAATGTCTTAAAGCAGCATGCCAATGTGGGAAAGGGAGACCGTGTGTTTGTTTTTATGCCGAGATCACCCGAGCTTTATTTTATTCTTCTCGGCGCTGTCAAATTGGGAGCGATCGTCGGGCCGTTGTTTGAAGCATTTATGGAAGGCGCTGTCAAAGACAGGCTTTTAAACAGCGGAGCGAAGGTTATCGTGACGACGCCGGAATTGCTTGAACGGGTGCCGGCCGGCGAACTTCCGGATCTTGAATCAATCATTGTCGTTGGAGAAGGCGTAAAGGAAGAAGGGTCTGTCATCGATTATTACGCGAAAGCGGCTGAAGCAGATACTGATCTTGAGATTGAATGGATGGATCAGGAAGACGGGATGCTGCTTCACTATACATCGGGTTCGACCGGCGCGCCAAAAGGGGTTCTCCACGTCCACAAAGCAATGATTCAGCATTATCAAACAGCCAAATGGGTTCTTGATCTGCACGACGATGACATTTATTGGTGCACGGCTGATCCAGGCTGGGTTACCGGAACGGTCTACGGGATCTTCGGTCCGTGGCTGAATGGAGCAACGAATGTTGTCGTAGGCGGCAGATTCAGTCCCGAAGCATGGTACGAAACGATTGAAAAAATGGAAGTGACGGTATGGTACAGCGCGCCAACGGCTTTTCGGATGCTGATGGGTGCTGGCGACGATCTCGTGAACAAATATAATCTGAGCTCATTACGGCATATTTTAAGCGTAGGGGAGCCGTTAAATCCTGAAGTCATCAGATGGGGGCATAAAGTCTTCAGCAACCGGATTCATGATACATGGTGGATGACCGAAACAGGAGCGCAGCTCATCTGCAATTACCCGTGCATGGAAATTAAACCGGGATCGATGGGCAAGCCGATTCCAGGCGTAGAGGCTGCAATCGTCGATCACCAGGGAAATGAACTGCCTCCTTACAGAATGGGGAATCTCGCCATTAAAAAAGGCTGGCCGTCGATGATGCATTCGATCTGGAACAATCCTGAAAAATACAGCTCCTATTTTATGCCGGGGGATTGGTATGTGTCAGGAGATTCCGCCTACATGGATGAAGACGGATACTTCTGGTTCCAGGGAAGGATCGACGATGTCATCATGACATCGGGCGAGCGCGTCGGCCCGTTTGAAGTCGAAAGCAAGCTTGTTGAGCATCAAGCTGTCGCTGAAGCAGGCGTCATCGGCAAACCGGATCCCGTCCGCGGTGAAATTATTAAAGCGTTCATCGCCTTGAGGGACGGTTATGAACCGTCAGATTCGTTAAAAGAAGAAATCAGGCAGTTCGTGAAACAAGGTTTGGCCGCACACGCCGCGCCAAGGGAAATCGAATTCAAAGATAAACTGCCGAAAACAAGAAGCGGAAAGATCATGAGACGCGTCCTGAAAGCTTGGGAGCTGAACCTTCCGGCAGGCGATCTCTCATCGATGGAAGACTGATGTCTCATTGACAATGCAAAAATATTATGTTAAAAAAGATTTAGTCGAATATTCAAAAGGTGAAGACTGAGATCAGTAAAACGCATCCTTCCCTGTCTTAGAGAGCTGATGGCCGGTGAAAATCAGCACATATGGATGGTTTGAATTACACTCACGAACCGCTTTTGCGAAAAAAGCCTCCCGGGCTTTGTGTAGCAGAAGAACGGAAGCTTTTCCGTTATCATTGAGAGTGAAAAGAGCGCGGCCATGCGTTCTTTTAAGCAGGGTGGTACCGCGATTTTTATCGTCCCTTCGTTTTTGCGAAGGGGCGTTTTATTTTTGGAAAAAAGGAGCTAAATGATGATGACACACTTACTTGATGATTTGTCCTTCAGGGGACTGATTCAGCAGCAAACCGATGAAGCAGGCTTGAGAGAACTGCTGGATAAAGAAAAAATCAGCTTATACTCCGGATTTGATCCGACAGCTGACAGTCTGCATATCGGACACCTGTTGCCGATATTAATGCTTCGCCGCTTTCAGCTGGCCGGACATCGTCCGATTGCGCTCGTAGGCGGAGCGACGGGCCTGATCGGCGATCCGAGCGGAAAGAAAGCGGAGCGCACGCTGAACAATGAAGAAATCGTCCGCGAATGGTCGCAGAAAATCAAAAACCAGCTTTCGCGTTTCCTGGATTTTGAAGCTGAAAAAAATCCGGCGATTATGGCGAACAACTATGACTGGATCGGCAAAATGAACGTCATTGATTTCCTGCGCGATGTCGGCAAAAACTTCGGAATCAATTACATGCTTGCCAAAGATACGGTAAGTTCCAGAATCGAGACGGGCATATCTTATACTGAATTCAGCTACATGATCCTACAGTCTCTCGATTTCTTGAATTTGTACAGAAACCAGGAATGCAAGCTGCAGATCGGCGGAAGCGACCAGTGGGGCAATATCACGTCAGGCCTCGAGCTTATCCGCAAATCTGAAGAGAATGCAAAAGCTTTCGGATTGACGATTCCGCTTGTGACAAAAGCAGACGGCACGAAGTTCGGAAAAACGGAAGGCGGCGCGATCTGGCTTGATAAAGAGAAGACGTCGGCATATGAGTTTTATCAGTTCTGGATCAATACCGACGACAGGGATGTCGTGAAATACTTGAAATACTTCACTTTCTTGTCCAAAGAAGAAATTGAAGATCTCGCTGAAAAAGCAGAGACGGCGCCTGAAAAACGCGAAGCGCAAAAGCGCCTCGCCGAAGAAGTGACCGTTCTTGTACACGGCCGTGAAGCGTTTGAGCAGGCTGTCAACATCTCAAAAGCACTCTTCAGCGGAGATATTAAACAGCTGACTGCTGAAGAAGTGAAGGTCGGCTTTAAAGGGGTTCCTTCCATGGAACTTGAGAAAGCGGATGAACTGCCTCTTGTTGAGGTGCTCGTCCAATCCAAGCTGTCTCCGTCTAAACGCCAGGCGCGCGAAGATATCACAAACGGCGCGGTATACGTTAACGGCGAGCGCCGCACCGATGTTGCGGACGTCCTCACCGGCGACGACCGCATCGAAGGACAGTTTACCGTCATTCGCCGCGGTAAAAAGAAATACTTCCTGCTGACTTATAAATAATCAAAAAGCTCTTGCCAAACGGCAAGGGTTTTTTTGTGTCCGTATGTTTCATGTATGTTCATTCAGGAAATGTCAAAAATATAGATGTAATAGGTAGAGCATTTCCATCGTTGAAGAGGGAGGAATGTAGCATGAACCTGTTCATTGCAGCCAAAGAAAAGTTTATGGAAGATTACAACAAGCAGCTGGAAACGGAACGAAAACAAGAGGTGCAGCAGTCGGCTGACGGATACAATCAATTGAATCAGACGGAAAATGCAGCAAAGCGGCTGAAGTAGAGGGTCTTTAGGGCCCTCTTTTTTATGAAAAAAGCGGACGGCGGATTCTTCACACGCCCGTTTTATTAATAACGATCGACAGTTTATAATTTGCATGATGGTTTAAGTCTGTTAAAAATTGATCCAACAGTTGATTAGACGGAAACTTGCATTCGAGAAGATAACAGCCGTCCCCGCTGATTTTATAGTTTTGAATGATGTATTTCTGCTGTGCTTTGATAAACGAAAGATAAGGCTTATGATAAGTGCTTTTTGTATAGATATTGATAAAAGCGTGAATAAAACACCCGAGTTTGTCTTGATTCACTTTTATGGTATAACCTTCAATCACTCCTTGATCCTCTAATTTTGCAACCCTTGAGGAAGCCGCCTGCCCTGTCAAATGAACTTTCTCTCCTAATTCCTTCATGGTCATCCGGCTGTTTTTTGATAATTCCTCTATGATTTGCCTGTCTGTATGATCCAGCATTTCATCAAATCCTCTCAAAAGAACGTTTTTCAAAAATCAAGTCAAATGCTAAAAAGACTTGACTATATCTATTTAAATGATGATCGGTCATAGTATAAACTAATCGTAAATAAAAGGAAAGGCATGATAACCATGGATATTCAACAAATTCGAAATGCAACATTAACCGTTAAATATGCTGGCAAAACATTTTTAATAGATCCGATGCTGGCTGAGAAAGGCACTTATCCTCCTTTTCCGAACTCAGCAAGACAAGATCAAAACAACCCTTTAGTCACCTTGCCTGTGCCAACCGACGAGCTCGTCAAGAATACCGACGCAGTCATCGTCACTCATCTGCATTTAGATCACTTTGACGATGCTGCCAAAGATCTGTTGCCGAAAGAAATCAAACTGTTTGTCCAAAATGAAGCAGATGCTGAGGAAGTGAGAAAAGCAGGTTTTCAAAATACAGTGGTTTTAACAAAAGATACGGTGTTTGAGGGGATTCAATTAATCAAGACAAAAGGCGAGCATGGACGAGGAGAGATAAAAAAGCTTGCCGGAGAAGTGTGCGGCGTTGTCTTCAAGCACTCAAAGGAGAAAACGCTGTATGTAGCAGGGGATACGGTTTGGTATGAAGGTGTCCGGGAAGAAATCGCTGCGCATCAGCCGGACATCATAGTCGTTAACGGAGGAGACAATCAATTCTTTGAAGGAGGGTCTCTCGTCATGGGGAAAGAGGATATTGCTGAAGTCTATCAAGCCGCTCCTGACGCCACAATCATTTCCAGTCATATGGAAGCTGTCAACCATTGGACTTTATCACGGGAAGAATTGAAGAGTTTCATTCAGGAAAAAGGAATGTCTTCACGTGTTTTTGTGCCGGATGACGGCGAATCTTACACATTTTAATATATGACAGGTCAAAGCCGTAAAAAACAGACAGTGAATTTCTGTCTGTTTTTTTGACTTCTTCTTAGAGAACAAAGATCAATGCCTCCGGCGGGATTCGAACCCGCACTCCTCTCGTAAGCATAGGCTAGGGGAGAACACGCTTCCCTACGGACTTTCACCGACAGGAATTCCACCTGTCTCAGCTATTTGCTTTTCGGTGCTTCTGAAACCCTTGCCTTGCGACCCGTTCCTACAATGTTTTACGGCGCTCTTCCCTTCTAGAGCTACAGAGGCGAAATGGATGATTCATATTATACAGAAGCAATGGTGAAATGAGAACTGAAATTTTGAAAAGGAACAAGCTCAAATTTCAATTAAAAAAATGTTCCTCTAAGATGACTTGGGAGCATCCTTCAAGTAAATGGTCGATAATGATATTTTATGGTATAATTCATATGTTTTTCGCAAATTTATAGATTTGACAATGGAGGAACTTGTATGAAGTGGTTTTGGAAAGGCTTGAGGAATTATGCGAATTTTGAAGGGAGAGCAAGACGAAAGGAATATTGGTTGTTTCATTTGTTTAACGGTATCATATGTTTTATTTTATTTATCTTAACAGTAATGATCGTAAGTTTATTTATTTCAGGAATCATGACAGCGGAAGGATATGATGGATATCAAGTAGGATATATCATCGGGTATGGCGGTGGATTCCTCGGGTACGTCCTGATCTTAATTTATCAGTTGGCTGTTTTGGTGCCTTCTTTGGCTGTCAATGTCCGCAGGCTGCATGATACCGGAAGAAGCGGCTGGTGGATTTTAATTGGCTTGTTGCCGATTATCGGTGCTGTCATTCTGCTGATTTTTTACTGTCAGGCTGGCGAAACAAAAGAAAATCAATATGGACCAGATCCAAAAGTAAATGTATCGTAAATTGCACCCCAATTGTTAGACAATCATCTGGCGATTGGGGTTTTTTATAGTCTGAAGAAGACCGAAGGGGAACGACTGTTAACTTGATTTTTAATGAGAGATGCCCGTATTTCCGATGATTGTTTGGCATATCAATTTCAGTGACGATTCAAGATGGTTTTGAGATACCGGAGACAGTCAAATGGGCGAGACTAAAGCAAAAGCAGTCACTGAAGTTCATGCCCCTTGTATCGCGAGACGGATCTTGGCCCTCATCGAAGCTTTCGGGAGTTTTTTATAAATAAATCGCACACCATCCCGCTAACATCCCCATCACAAAGCAGTCGTTGCTGTCCATTTTCTTACCGTGTTTAACAAAGACATTCAAAGCCCAATTCAGTTTAGTGCCATCTTCAGTCTTTGCAACCCATTTTTTGCTGATATTGTAGTACATGACTTTGAAAATGGCGAATGCAGCTAAACAGAACAAGTAGAACAAGAGAAACTTACCAAAAAACATAAGCATTTGTTGGTCACTCCTCCGTTTTCATTCTTTAACCAACGATTTGATTTTACCGAATATATGCATAAGAGAAAAGGAGACGTTTGTCATATCTTGCTTGTGAGGAGGTATCTTGCAAGAAAAATCATCTATTAAAAACTTGACGCTTATGAGCTGGGTCCGTTTTATTCCCGGCTTATCAACAGCCTGCAATCTCCCCGAATCAACGGGGGAAGAAGAATACAACAAAAAACCCTGGAATCGCTGATATATCAACAATTCCAGGGTTTTTGCCAATGCTCTTTAAAGAGCATTTTCTATTAACGAGAGTAGAATTCAACGATCAATGCTTCGTTGATCTCAGCAGGAAGCTCAGAACGCTCTGGAAGGCGAGTTAGTGAACCTTCAAGCTTTTCAGCGTCAAAAGTCAGGTATTCAGGAACGAAATTGTTCACTTCAACCGCTTCTTTAACTGCAGAAAGGTTTTGAGATTTTTCACGAAGTGAAATCGTTTGGCCAGGTTTAACTTGGTAAGACGGAATGTCAACGCGGCTTCCGTCAACAAGAATGTGACCGTGGTTTACCAATTGGCGTGCTTGGCGGCGAGTGCGCGCTAGGCCAAGACGGTAAACGATGTTGTCAAGACGTGCTTCAAGAAGAATCATGAAGTTTTCACCGTGTTTACCAGCCATTTTCGCAGCTTTGTCAAAAAGGTTGCGGAATTGGCGTTCGTTCACACCGTACATATGGCGAAGCTTTTGCTTTTCTTGCAATTGCAAACCATATTCTGATAGTTTTTTACGCTGTCCCGGACCGTGAGGACCTGGTGCGTAAGGACGTTTTTCTAATTCTTTACCCGTACCGCTCAAAGAGATGCCTAAACGGCGGGATAATTTCCAGCTTGGACCTGTATAGCGAGCCATAATGTGACTCCTCCTTTGGTTTTATTTTTGTGAAAATAAAACCCATCTGTTCAATTCAGCCATGTCCATTTTGTTTTCATGTATCCTCGCTCCAGCAGCAAAGAGTTACACGATACACCTTAATAGATAAGGAACAAAATGAAACACAGAAGCAGAACAAAAAGGCTGCATTATTTCACACAAAGAAGATTATATAATGTCCGCTGTGCAAAGTCAACCATTCATGGACTGTCCCAAAGAGCCTGAATCGTTAATAAGTATAAAGTCCTGTTTTTTATGATATAATCAGGAAAATAAAATACATAAAACGGATTTTTTTAAGGTGATGACCATGAATAAACAAACTGAAGACCTATATCTGTCTTTTCATCAGAAGCTGTTCCAATTTCTTTTAAAAAAGCCGGCCGTCTCGTACGATGACTCTGTTGCCTGGCTAAAAGCGGCAGCAGAGTCATTTTTTTCGTTTATATCTCTTACATTGCGTCCTTCTTCAAGTCCGCAGGGAGCGAACGGCCAAAGCGGCCAGATCAGCCGAGTTAATGATTATTATATCATTATAACAATAGAAGAAAACAGCAAATATATAGAACTTTTGTGTCAAAAGAATCATAAAGTACCAGAACGTCTTGCTGAATCCATCCGCCTGTTTTTAATGCATTGTCTGAAACTTGATGCATTATTTCATGAGGAGCTCAATAAAACAAAGATTTATGAAAAGACGGCGCTGCTGCATGAGCTGATGGATCAGGAGCAGGTGCTCAAGACAATGGTTGAAAGTTTGAGGGATGTTTTTCCTTTTTTGGCATATTGTCTTTTCTTGTCATACGACGAGGACCAATACATCAGCCTTCCTGCGATAGAGTTAGATGTGCAAAGCGAATCGACCGATTCTTTCGCCTTAGAGGCATACTTATCAGGACAGGCGAAGAGCAAAAATGAATCGGAAGTTTACATTCCGATTAAAGGCCGGCAGGGAACGTATGGCGTTTTGAAGGCTTTTGGACCAGGGGCTGCCGATACGGCAGCGGATATATGCATTATTTCGAATGCGGCAGGGAAAGCATTTGAAAATTCCCGGCTTTACGAACAGTCGCAGAATATGATTTCAAATTTGGAGCTGATTAATGAAACATCGCATCAGCTGAACCGGACGAAACGCCTCCCTGATATGATGAAGAGTTTGTCCGAAAGGCTGATCAGTTCATTTGGCGCCGAAGAGGTGGGCTTTTTTTATAAAAATCATTTGGACGAGGAAACCCTGCTGCCGGGAAGCACCAGTTTTTTTCAGACGGATGCGGCCCTTCCATATATCCGCTATGTTAAAGAAAAGATTTCAGAGGAAAACGGGGTATTTGTCGGAAACGGTTCTTCGTTTTTTGGAAATGACGGTTATGCTTCATTAATGGGCGTTCCGATGCTGGAGAATAATGAAAACAAAGGATTTGTCATCGTATTGAAAAAAAACGTCTGCTCTTTTTCATTTGAAATGTTTAAGCTGTTTCAGACGCTGATCAGGCATTCCACGCTCGCCGTGTCGAATTTGATGCTGCGTGACCGGCTGAAGTATCTTGTTCAAACAGACCGTTTGACAGAGCTTTACTCGAGAAGCTATTTCGATGAAAAAATCGGGTACAGTATGAAAGCGGATGAGAGCGGCGTACTCGTATTGATTGATATCGATGATTTTAAACAGATTAACGATACGTACGGCCATCAGAAAGGCGATGATATTCTCATTCAAGTCGCCAGGGTGATCCAGCGAAACATCCGCGACCAGGACGTCGCAGCAAGGTGGGGAGGAGAAGAGCTTGCGGTATACTTGCCGAAAGCAGGGCTGAACACCGGTGAAATGCTTGCTGAGAGGCTGATTACGCTTGTCAGGGAATGCACTGATCCAAAGGTGACGATTTCGTGCGGGGTATCCAATTGGTCTCAAGATCGTCCGAAATCTTTAACCTGCCTTTTTAAAGAGGCGGATGTCGCACTGTACAATGCAAAGCGAAACGGGAAAAACAGGTTTATGACACATTAAAAAAGAGCCGGATTTACCGGCTCTTTTCGCTTAAACGCTCTCCAAGCATCTCTGTGAACTTTTTCAAATAATACTCATCTGTTTCATCGAAGCGGTTTTTAATCGGGCTGTCGATATCGAGCACCCCGATGATGTTCCCGTCAACTTCAAGCGGAACTACGATTTCGGATTGGGATGCCGCATCACACGCAATGTGTCCGGGGAACGCGTTCACATCTTCAACGCGCTCGACCCGGCCGTTTGTATAAGCGGTGCCGCAGACGCCTTTCCCGAACGGGATTCTTACGCATGCAGGAAGTCCCTGGAACGGCCCGAGCACAAGCTCGCCGTCTTTGGCAAAATAAAAACCCGCCCAGTTGATGTCTTCCAATGATTGATATAAAAGAGCGGAGGCGTTTGCTGTATTGGCGATCATATCAGGTTCGCCTTCTGTCAGCGCATCGATCTGTTTGAGGAGAAGCTCGTATTTTTTTTCTTTGCTGCCTTCTGTTTTTTCGACATGAAACATGATAATTTCCCTCGCTTTTTCTTTGAAATGGCAAAAACACGCTTGCCGTGATGCTATTTGTCGAGCACTTTTTACAGGAACAATTCCGCTTGAAGTGGAATTGTTTTAAGTAAGAAGGGGTGAAACAAGATGGGATCAAACGCTATTTCAACCACGAAGGACAGGATCATCGAATCTGCCGTGGAGCTGTTCAACCAAAAAGGTTTTTCAGGAACATCCGTCCGCGAAATTGCCCGAGCAGCCAATGTCAATGTCGCCCACATCTCCTATTATTTTAATGGAAAAGGCGGTTTAATGGAGCATTTGATATCCCGTTTTTATGAAGGCTATTTAAGAGTCCTTGAAAAGGGTTATGAACGCCTTCCGGATGCAGGTGCAACGGATTGCCTTCTTCAATTGGTTTTTGATATTCTATCGTATCAGCATGAGCACCGTCAATTAACTCGGTTTGTTTATCGCGAAGTCACGATTGATTCCACACTGAATCGCGAAGTGATGTCGACATATTTAACAAAAGAAAAGTACATTCTCCACCTGATCATTGAAAAGGGAAATGAGGACAATGAATTTTCCCGTTTTCCCCTTTCCCATTTTATGATTCAGCTGAAGTCGCTTTTAATGATGCCTTATCTGCAGCCTCAATATATTTCAGAAGTGCTGTATGTACAGCCGCACGAGCCGTACTTTTATCAGGCGTATTACAAGGAAGTCAAAACATGGCTTCTCAGTCTGTTGTACAGAGAAGGTCGGCAAGCCGCCGTTATTTAGCCAAGCGGCTCTCAAAATGTTCGTAACCAAATCCGGCATCCTCTGCTTGGTGGGCATCAGACCCAAAGACAAGCGGGATGTTTTTTTGTTCCGCTTCTTTTATCATCCATTCTTCCATATAGACGTCGCCTGCATAAGGCTTGCGGAGGCCGGACGTATTAAAGTCAAGTTCGTATCCGCGCTTTGCGGCTTCATCCAAACAGGAGGAGACCGATTTTCTGACGCTTTCTGACATCGAATACGGAAACAGCTTCACAAATTTTTTCGCAAGCGTAATGTGGCCGATTCGTTTTGGCTTAAATGCTCCCAGCGGTGATACAATGGAAGAATAAATTTCGTCATAATAGGCGAGATAGACCTGTTCTGTGCTGCCGTAGCAGCCGATCAGCTGCTGAAACGCTTTTTCATCGTAGTCAAGGCAGATGTGCGATGATCCGGCCGGCAAAAAATGAACGGAAAGAATGCTGTCGTCAAGATGCGTGCCGTATTGATCGAGAAAAGCTTTCGTTTCGTGTTCAAAGGTGCGGATATAATCGACTTCAAGACCGATTAAAACGTCGAGCTGTCCTTTGTACTCTTCCTTCAGTTCGGTCAGCCGTTCAATATAGCGGTCCAGCTCGGAGATCGGCATGGCGCTGTCTTTCTCCGGGGTCGGATCCATGAATGAAGGCGGAAGCGGCGCATGCTCGGTGAAGGATACGGATCGGAAGCCTTTTTTGCATAATTCTTCTATATAATATCTGAATTCGTCTTTTGATCCGTGCGGACAAAAGGGAGAATGAACATGACCGTCTCGTTTCAGCATGATGTCACCCCGTAAAAAAATAGTCAGATGTTGTCACTTTGATGTAAAAAAATTAAAAATTCTGCTCAAAAAATGTTGGTTACATGGTATCATAAGAACAATGAAAACGATAGTTTAACTTCATTTTTACATAACAATTTCAAATACATACCCTGACAGAACAGATAAACAGCAAGGGGGCTCATTATGGAGTTTGTCATTGGCTTACTGGCGTTATTTTTAATCTTATTCGCTACGGGCTACTTATTCAGAAAAAATATATATAAAGAGATCGACCGTTTAGAAGCTTGGAAAATCGAAATCATGAACCGATCGATCGTGGAAGAGATGTCAAAAATCAAGCATCTGAAAATGACGGGGCAGACTGAGGAATTCTTTGAAAGGTGGCGCCGGGAATGGGATGAAATCGTCACCTCGCATATGCCCAAAGTCGAAGAGCTTCTGTTTGAAGCCGAGGATTGCGCCGACAAATACCGTTTTCAAAAATCGAAACAGGTGCTCGCGCATATTGAGAATCTTTTATCAGCGGCTGAATCCAACATTGAAGACATCTTAAAGGAAATCGCCGATCTTGTCTCGAGCGAAGAGCAGAACCGCAAAGAAATCGAAGAGGTAAAAGAACGGTATACAAAAGTGCGGAAAAACCTTTTGGCATACAGCCACCTGTACGGAGACCTCTATGAGAAAATTGAAACCGACCTCGATACCGTGTGGGAAGGCATTAAACAGTTTGAAGAGGAAACAGAAGGCGGAAATTATATAGAAGCCAGAAAGGTGCTGCTCGCCCAAGACCGTTTGCTTGAAGAGCTTCAATCATACATAGACGATGTGCCGAAACTGCTTGCAAGCTGCAAGCAGACCGTTCCGCAGGAAATCGCCAAATTGAAAGCCGGCTATCAGGAAATGATCGATAAAGGGTACAAGCTCGATCATATTCAAGTGGAGAAGGAGCTCGAAAACCTTTTGAAAGAATTGAAGCGTGCTGAAGGTGCGCTTTTGGACGAACTTGATTTAGAAGAAGCCGCCGCAATCGTGCAGATGATTGATGAAACGATCCAGACGCTGTATAACCAGCTGGAGCATGAAGTCGAAGCAGGGCAGGAAATTTTGGGGAAAGTGCCTGAGCTTGCCGCTGCATTGGAAAAGCTTGAAGCCTCCAAAAAGGATACCGAAGCTGAAACCGAACTCGTCAAGAAAGGCTACAGACTGACAACCGGAGAACTGGAGAAACAGCAGTCATACGAAAAACGCCTTGAAATGATCGAAAAGCAGTTCGAACAAGTGAAAGAAAGGCTTGATCAGAAACATGTCGCCTACTCGCTGTTAAAAGAAGAGCTTGCGGATATCGAAAAGCAGATGGAAGCCGCTCAACGGGAGCATGACGAATACAGAGACATGCTGCAAATGCTGAGAAAAGAAGAGCTTCAGGCAAGAGAGCTTCTCAAGCAATTAAAGCAGACGATCAAGGATACGGCGCGGAGCCTGGAGAAAAGCAATGTTCCAGGGATTCCGGAAGCCATAACCGAAAAGATCCGGCAGTCGCAGACGACTGTGCAGAAAGTGACAGAACAGCTGAATGAGCTGCCGCTGAACATGGATGCGGTGAACGAACGCCTTCAAGAGGCGGAACAGCTTGTCACAGAAGTGAAAACAAAGACGGATGAACTGGTTGAACTGGTTTTGCTGATCGAACGCATCATCCAATATGGCAACCGCTTCAGAAGCCAGGACCGGATTCTTTCCGAACAGCTCAAAGAAGCAGAGAAAAGTTTTTATGCATATCAGTATGAAGAGGCTTACGACATTGCCGCCAGAGCGGTCGAAAAAGCGTCGCCGGGAGCAGTTGCCCGGCTTGCAGCGGACGCGAAGCAGCCTGAATAGAGCAAAAACCCGGCACGTGAAAAGGCGTGTCGGGTTTTTTTGTCTATAGCTGCAATGAAAAATAAAAAAACCGGCCCTGTTTAAAAACAGAGCCGGTTTTTCAAAGATCAGCTGACTTTCTTTAATTTGTCTTTCGGCGAAGCGATGAAAAATGTCACAATGTAACCGATCACCGCGCCGATAACAGCCGGAATGACCCAGCCGACACCCATGCTGAACAGCGGGATGTTCGCTTTTAAGATATCGTTTACCGGACCCAGCGGAATTTTCGCCGCGTTTAATCCGTCGATGATGCTTAAAATTCCAGTCGGGATAAGGGCACCGATATAGACTTCGCGTCGTTCAGCAAACAGCTTGTCAATGAAAGAGAGCAAAACGACGACGATCGCAAGCGGATAAATCGCCGACAGAATCGGAACTGAAAACGAGATGATTTCTGTCAGTCCGAAATTGGCAATCACAAGGCTGAAAAGCGTCACGATGATGACAACAGCTTTGTAAGAGAGCTTCGGAATCAGCTTTGAAAAATACTCTCCGCAAGAGGAAACGAGTCCGACGCTCGTCGTCAGGCAGGCGAACAAGATCGCGATACCGAGCACGGCATTTCCAAGCGAGCCGAATAAATACGCGGAAGCTTTGGACAATATTTCGCCGCCGTTGTTGAGCGAACCGACGGTTTCAACACTTGTCGCCCCTAAATAAGCGAGAGAAACATAAACGAGTCCGAGACCGACTGCAGCGACGATCCCCGCTTTGATGCATGAAGCGGCGATTGACTTTGGATTTGTAACGCCGCGGTCTTTAATCGCGGTAATAACGACAATTCCAAATACGATTGAAGCGATCGCATCCATCGTTTTATATCCTTCTAAAAATCCGACAAACAGAGGTGCGGATTGATAGGCCTCTGTCACAGAGCCGATGCTGCCCATCGGGGTGATAAACGCTTTGATGACTAATATTGCGATTACAGTCAATAATATCGGTGTTAAAATTTTACCGATGCGGTCAACAAGCTTGCTTGGGTTTAAAGCCAGGAAATAAGTGATTCCGAAAAATATCAGGGTAAAGATAAACAGATAAAGACTTGATGAATGTTTCCCTAAAAACGGCTCCACCGCTATCACGTATGAAACATTTCCTGTCCTTGGAATAGCAAACAAAGGTCCGATCGTCAAATAAATGCTGACGATTAATATCGTGCCGAAGACCGGATGGGCTTTGTCAGCTAGGCCTTTTGCACTCCCTTTTAGAGCAACCGCGATGACGCCGAGCAGCGGAAGACCGACGCCTGTCAGCAAGAATCCGATGATAGCCGGCCAAACATTCTCTCCGGCAGCTTGACCGAGCTGGGGAGGAAAAATCATATTTCCCGCTCCGAAAAAGAGGGCGAACAGCATAAGTCCAATCGCCGTCGTTTCCTTAGCGGATAGTGAAGTTTTCATTAAAAAGAACCTCCTGGTTTGTTGTTTAAATTTTCTGTCAATTTATTTTCGTGATATAATATGACAAAAGTCCAAAGACTATTATATTTTAAAAATCAGAGAAGTCAAACATTTATTTTTAATTTTCAATTACAAGTTGATATGATAACATATACAGTCATGAAAAAGAACGTTCATTTTTAAAGGAGTAGATCATGATTTATCTTGATAATAGTTCAACAACAAAACCATATCCTGAATTATTACAAATTTATGAACAAGTAAATCAGCGCTTCTTCGGCAACCCTTCGTCGTTGCACCGCCACGGCATTGAAGCGGATCAATTGCTTTCAGAAGCAAGGAAACAGATCAAAACGGCGCTTTCGCTAAAAAGTCATGATATCGTGTTTACGTCCGGGGCTTCAGAAGCCAACAACATGGCGCTGAAAGGCATTGCTTTGGCACATATGCAAAAAGGAAAACATATTATTGCTTCCTCCATTGAACACCCGTCTGTGACGGAATCTTTGGAGCAGCTGAAGACAGCCTTCGGCTTTGAGGTTACATATCTTCCTGTCGACAGCCGCGGATTTGTTTCGCTTGAAGATCTGAAACAAGCGTTCCGCAAAGACACGATTCTGGTGAGCATCATGCACGTCAACAATGAAACAGGTGTCATCCAGCCTGTGGAAGACATCGGCAAAATCGTAAAAGAAAACACAAGGGCATACTTTCACGTTGATCACGTTCAAGGCATTAACAAGGTTCCGCTGGACATCTCCGGGGCGGACATTGACCTTTGTACGATATCGGGCCATAAATTTCACGGCTTAAAAGGAACAGGAGCGCTCATTCTGAACGAACGGATTTCGCTTTTTCCTTTGATTTCCGGAGGAGAACAGCAGAACAACAGGCGTGCCGGAACTGAAAATACCGCCGGCGCTGTTACGCTTGCAAAAGCGATCAATATGTCAAAACAGGATTATAACCATTATATAGAAGAAATAAAGGCGGCAAAATTGGCTTTTATCAAGGAGCTAAAAGAGCTAAAAGGTGTTATATTAAATACGCCGGAAGAAAACAGCGCGCCGCATATCATTAATTTTTCCGTGCCGGGATTGAAGGCCGAGGTCCTTTTGCATATGCTAGAAGAGCGGGGTATTTTCGTATCGACGACATCAGCATGCTCTTCAAAACAGCATAAGCCGAGCAAGGTGCTTTTAGCAATGGGAAAAGGTGAAGATGCAGCGGCAAGCAGCATCAGAATCAGTATGACATACCGGGACAATCAGGAGATTGTCGGCCCGTTTATGACGGCCTTAAAAGAAAGTTTACACAAACTAAAAGGAATTATGAGGTAGAGACACAATGAATGAAGACTATATTTTAATCAGATTTGGCGAAATTTCAACAAAAGGAAAGAACAGAAAGCTTTTTGTCGATCGCCTGAAAAGAAATATCAAAATGGTCTTGCGCGATTTCCGCAACGTCCGTTATGAGTCAACACGTGACAGGATGACTCTCGTATTAAACGGAGAAGACGCGGAAGCCGTAATGGCCCGTCTGAAAAACGTTTTCGGCATCCAATCGTTCAGTCTTGCCGTGAAGTGCCTGACAGATCTGGAAAGCATTAAAGAGACGGCGCTCGCGTCTGTTCAAGAACAATACAAGCCCGGAGATACCTTTAAAGTATCGACGAAAAGGGCTTACAAGCAGTTTGAATTAAATACAAATGAGATGAATGCCGAAATCGGCGGACACATTTTGCGCAACACCGATGATCTTACCGTTGACGTTCATTCCCCGGACATCCATTTGCGGATCGAAATTCGGGAAGATGCTACGTATTTGACATTCCGGGATGAAAAAGGTGCGGGCGGACTGCCGGTCGGAAGCGGAGGAAAAGCGATGCTTATGATATCCGGCGGAATTGACAGCCCTGTTGCCGGGTTCTATGCCATGAAGCGCGGGCTTGAGATCGAAGCTGTTCACTTTTTCAGCCCGCCATATACAAGCGAACGGGCCAAGCAAAAAGTGATTGATCTCACTAAACGCCTTACGGCTTTCGGCGGAGACATCAAGCTTCATATCGTTCCGTTTACGAAAACCCAAGAGCTCATTCAAAAGCAGATTCCCGAAAACTATTCCATGACGGCGACCAGAAGGCTGATGCTGCAGATCGCCGACAAACTGCGCGAACGACATAACGCGCTTGCCGTTTTTACAGGAGAAAGCCTCGGCCAGGTGGCAAGCCAGACGCTCGAAAGCATGTATGCCATCAACGCGGTCACGAGCACGCCGGTTTTGCGCCCTTTAATCGGCATGGATAAGACGGAAATCATCGAAAAAGCGAAGGAAATCGATACGTACGATATCAGCATACGTCCGTACGAAGACTGCTGCACGATCTTCACGCCTTCTGCGCCGAAAACGCGTCCGAAAAAAGAAAAAATCGAACACTTTGAAAGCTACACAGATTTCGAACCGCTCATCAACGAAGCTGTAGAGAACACAGAAACGATTGTTTTGAGCAGCAAAGCGGAAACGAAAGATCAATTTGCGGACTTTTTCTAAAGGAATATTCGAACAAACGCCTTTGTCTGTTTTTGCATACAATTACCAAACATTCTTTGTATGAAGTCATGTGTTTTTACACAATCTATACTCACAAGGAGGTGAGAACACATGGCTCAAAACAACAGACAAAGCAGTTCTAACCAACTATTGGTTCCTGGTGCTGCTCAAGCTATCGACCAAATGAAATTCGAAATCGCTTCTGAATTTGGCGTTAACCTTGGAGCAGAAACTACTTCTCGTGCAAACGGTTCAGTTGGAGGAGAAATCACTAAGCGTTTAGTTTCTTTCGCTCAACAGCAAATGGGTGGAACACAACAATAATTAAAATTAAAAAGCAATGGATAATGGGTGGGGTTTAATCCCCACTCTTTTTTATGTTCTGCAAAATAGGCATTTCGGAATACAATTGTATGAAAGGATTATGTATAATAAAAAGATGGCACAAGACAAGGAGATGGATGGGTTGAGAAGAGAAGATTTGATTGCGCCGGAGAAGTATAACGCGGTTGATGAAATTGAAAAATTTAAATCTTCCCGTGATAAAACCGCTTTGATCTGGGAAGATGAATCAGGACGTCAAGTGTCTTGGACTTATGAAAAATTAATTGAAAGGGCTTACAAAATCGGCAGCATATTGACCCGTTCTGGACTGAAAAAAGGTGACAAGCTTATCGTGATGATGCCGCGGATCCCGGAGACGTATGCCGTCTACATGGCCATTTTAAAAGCCGGAATGGTGGTCATCCCATGTTCCGAAATGCTCCGGGCGAAAGACTTGGATTACAGGATCAAGCATGCCGGCGTCAAAGGAGCCGTCGTATATTCAGCATTTCTTGATGCTTTTCTAGATGTTCAAGCAAAAGATGAGCTGTCGTTATTTGCCGTCGGAGAAAGCAGAGAAGGGTGGATCAACCTGCTTGAAGAAATGAATCAGGCCGTTGCCGCGGATTTTCAAGCGGCTGATACCTCTCGCGATGACATCGCATTTTTATCTTACACATCAGGCACGACCGGTCAGCCAAAAGGAGTTGTACATACACACGGCTGGGCTTATGCTCACTTAAGAACGACAGCTTCCGCATGGCTTGACATTTCAGAAGGGGATCTCGTCTGGGCAACAGCGGGGCCGGGCTGGCAAAAATGGGTATGGAGCCCGTTTTTAGCAGTGCTCGGCAGCGGTGCAGCCGGCTTTATCTATCACGGGAAATTTACGCCGGAAACGTATTTGCAGCTGATTGAGCGCCATCAAATCAATGTGCTATGCTGTACGCCGACAGAATATCGATTCATGGCGAAAGTAAATGATTTGTCCCGCTTTGACCTGTCTTCTCTGCACAGCGCTGTTTCGGCCGGGGAGCCGTTGAACAGGGAAGTCATTGATACATTTAAAAAGCATTTTCATATTGATGTGCGGGACGGATACGGACAAACGGAAAGCACGCTGTTGGTGGGGATTTTAAAAGGAATGAAAATCAAGCCTGGAAGCATGGGAAAACCGACGCCTGGAAACCTGGTTGATATTATAGACGGGAATGGAAAGAGCTGTCCGCCGGGCGTAACGGGCGATATCGCCGTCCACTTAAGCACGCCGGCACTCTTTAAAGAATATTACAAAGATCAAAAACGAACGCTCCGCCAAAGAAGAGGAGATTACTTTATAACAGGGGATAAGGCGCGAAAGGATGAAGACGGCTATTTCTGGTTTGAAAGCCGCAATGACGATGTGATCATCAGTTCAGGATATACAATCGGCCCGTTTGAAGTTGAAGATGCACTGATCAAGCATCCTGAGGTCAAAGAATGTGCTGTGGTGGCAAGCCCTGACGAAATCAGGGGATCGATCGTGAAAGCATATGTTGTCTTAAAGGATCGATCCCGCGGAAATGAACAACTGACAAAGGAATTGCAAAACCATGTAAAAGCCATGACGGCCCCTTATAAATACCCCCGGGAGATAGAATTCATCGAAGAACTGCCGAAAACGCCATCGGCGAAAATTAAGCGCTTTGAACTAAGACAACGGGAAATCGTTCTTAAAACAAAAGCTGAATAACCACACAAGAGGGGGGGAATATCCTTTGGGGCATGACTCACTCCGAAACATCGAGAAGGAAATCGCGCTTTTAGTCCGTCTGACGACGGCCTACAGTCCGCGGTTCGGAAGTCTGGACCGCTCGGAATATCTGCTGTTAAGCGAGCTTGATAAGCAAAGTCCTCTTGCCATCAACTCGCTGGCTGAAACCTTAATGCTGAATCTTTCGACAGCGAGCAGACAGGTTGCAGCATTGGAACGGAAAAAGCTCATCAGGCGTTTTCCCGATCCCAACAACGGCCGGATCAGCCTTGTAGAAATGACTTCGGAGGGCATTGATACTCTGAAAAAAGTGCAAAAGGCTCGCTATCATGTATACACGGAGGTTCTTCAAGACTGGACAAAAGAAGAACTGAGCACATTGGAAACTCATTTGATCAGACTGAATCAGGATTTTAAAAAGTGGAGCAAATAATCGGCTAAAGGCTGTTGGTCAGACGATCACCAGCCTTTTTCTTTTTAATCTGTTGATTTATAGAAAAAAGGATGCGTAATACAACTTGTAATACGATATATAAAAACCGGAAGGAGGAGCACTTTTGAGGCAATCCGATGTGTCGATATTAAATTCGTCCGCCAAAGTGCTTGCTGCCCGGCATGAATGCGGAAGTGAAAATTTCGTGATAAGCATCCGCAAAAAAGAGCAGGAGGAACATCCCGCTCTTTTTAATGAAAGGGTTTTCAAAATTATAGAAATGTGCGCCTTACTTTTTCCCAAAATGAATTGTCTTTTAATTTAATGGTTTTGATCATCTTGCCCGAGAGGCTGACTTCGACTTCTTTTACATGCATCGTACTGAAGGCTTCGTTATCAAGGCCGATGATCGGATAGTCGTTCCCGTCTTGGACGATTTTTAATGTCAGCTTTCGATCCGCACTTAAAATAAACGGAGATCCGAGTGTTCTGTATGTGTTGTTGTTCAATGAAGCGAGCTCTGTCACCTGTATGCATGGAAGCAGCGGATCAACGACGGCCCCTTCAACCGATTTGTTATACGCGGTGCTTCCGGTCGGAGTGGACACGATCATTCCGTCCCCGCGGAATGTTTCAAAGTGAAGATCATCAATATAAACGTCCATCACAAATGTTTTAATAATGCTTGAACGGATGGATACCTCATTCAGACATTGAAAGCTTGTCCCGTCAACGGTTACATCGATCAGCGGATATTTTCTGACCTCGATTTGTTCAGAGTTTGTCGCTTCAATCATTTTATCGGTATCATGTATATTAAAATCCGCATACAAATGAGCTGTCCCCTTTTTGGCCACGCCTACGTACAGGCAGTCATCCCTGAAATTCGTCTTTCGAACCGCCTGCAAAAATGTCCCGTCGCCGCCGATACTTGCGATAATATTGGCTTCATTGTGATGGTGAACGACGCGAAATCCGTGTTCTTCTGCAAGGTGTTTCAGTTTTTTGCACTGCTCGTCGGTTTCTTCGCTTTTTTTGTAAAAGAAATAAATGTTCCGGCGGTCTGTCACAATCATTCTCCCCTTTGTCTGTTAAGTTTAGATTTTTCTGCCATCTAACATGTATGTTAAAATGACCTGTGACCCTTAGTTTACCATGTCCAAAAACTTCTTGTATATGAAGCGGCATCATACTGAACTTTTTCTCTTCATATACGTACTAAGACATGCAGCTTTTTTTATTCAAAGGAGGAGAACAGACAAAATGAATGCGAAAAGATGGATCGCACTTGTCATCGCGCTGGGCGTTTTTGCGTTATCTGCGGTGGTGAGCCTTTTGCTAGCAGTATTTGACACGATGGGGAATGACGGAAAGATGCAGTTTGGCCTTAATGACACCCAGGAAGAAACGGTGCTTGAAGAAGGAAACAGCTCAAGAAAAATCGCCGTGCTTGAAGTGAACGGAACGATTTCCGACAATGGCGGCGCTTCTGGCTTGTTCAGCTCTGAAGGCTATAACCACAGATCGTTTTTGCAAATGCTTGAAAAAGCAAAAGACGACTCTGCTGTAAAGGGCATTATTCTGCGCGTCAATTCTCCGGGTGGCGGAGTATACGAAAGCGCCGAAATACATAAGAAGCTTGAAGAGATCAAAAAAGATACGAAAAAACCGATTTACGTATCAATGGGCTCGATGGCTGCATCTGGAGGCTATTACATTTCAACGCCTGCCGACAAAATCTTTGCAGCGCCGGACACGCTGACGGGTTCACTAGGGGTCATCATGGAAAGCCTTAACTACAGCAAGCTTGCAGAAAAGCTTGGATTGAAAACGGAAACGATCAAAAGCGGTGAGTTTAAAGACATCATGTCACCGACGCGCGATATGACGAAAAAAGAAAGAGAAATCATGCAGTCAATGGTCGATGACGCGTACGAAGGATTTGTCGATGTTATAGCCGAAGGACGCAGCATGTCCGAAAATGACGTGAAAAAAATTGCCGACGGACGCGTTTATGACGGCCGCCAGGCGAAACAGAACCATCTCATTGATGAGCTCGGCTACTATGAGGATGCGGTCAAAGCGATGAAAAAAGACCACAAAAACCTTGCCGGAGCGTCTGTTGTCAGCTATGAAGAATCAGCCGGCCTTGCGTCGCTCTTTTCGATGACTGCAAATAAGATGTTTAAAAGCGAAGCCGATTTCTTAAACATTAAAGAAGCAATTTCTCAATCCGGCGCACCGAGACTCATGTATTTATACGCTAAATAGGAGGGGACCGAAAAAATGGATGTGACTTATGATGGAAAGGATCATAATGAATTATCACCGGACGCCGGTGTTTCCAGGGAAGAATCGGCCCCGCATGTAGAGCATGCATATGCCGGTTTTTGGATCAGGCTGTTTGCCTTTCTGCTCGACGGGATTGTTGTCGGCAGCATCAACAAATTAGCGGTTTCACCTGTTTTCAGCCTGCTGAATCTCCCTAAAGAATCAGGGTTTTTCACCTTTTCGCTTTATTCTTTTGTAACGGCGGCAGTATTTTTCGCTTATTTCGTCCTGATGACGAAGTATTTCAGACAGACGTTGGGCAAGATGGTATTCGGGCTGAAGGTCGTGTCGCTTGCCCCGGAAAAAGGGCTGACATGGGATGTGATCTTGTTTAGGGAGCTTATCGGCCGCTATATCAACAGTTTGTATATTACGTATCTCGTTGCTGCATTTTCGCCAAAGAAACAGGGGATTCACGATTTCTTTGCGGACACGGCGGTTATTCATGAAAAGCTGTATCGAAAAAAAGACTGAGCGTATCAAACCCGGCTGCTGAAAGACAGCCGGGTTTTTTTGCTGCCTGGAATAAGCTCCGTCTATGTTTATTTTTTCAAATTTCTTCCTATAATGATTAGTATAAGAGGAAGTGAAATCATGATTTACATATGGATTGCGGGAGTATTCCTTCTTTTGGCAGCGTTAATGATGATGAAAATCCGCATCGCGATCGAATATCTTCATACAGACGATGACGACCGGCTGACCTTTAAAGTTCGAACAGGTTTTGGGCTTCTGCGCTTCAAAAAGGAAATTCCGGTGATTAAAATCAATCAGCAGGATATGACCGTTGATGTAAAAGAACAGACGAATACGGCTCTAAAAAACGATAAAAAGAGGAGAAAAGTCGGCTATCGGGAAGTGTTCGATAATACGAAGCAAATCAAAAAATTGGTAGAACAGGTCATCAATCTGCAGCCGCTTATCCGCCGATTTATGAAGCGGATTCACATCACGAAGCTCGAATGGACCTCAGTCCTCGGCTTTCCTGATGCCGCTTTAACCGGAATCGTCACGGGAGGCGCCTGGTCTCTGAAAGCCGGCACAATGGCTCTCTTGCATCAGATTTTTTGCTTTGACAGCCAGCCGGAATACGAAGTGATTCCAGTCTTTAACAGCCGCTCCTCTAAAACGCATCTGACATGTATATTCCATTTTCGCGTTGGCCATGCTATAACCGCAGCATTTAGAATCGTGATGAACTGGAAAGGGAAAATGCGCGGCTTATTTAAGCTGCCAAAAAATCTGTCAGGTTCAACAAAGAATGATTCATCAGTATAGGAGGAATGGAATATGGCTGAACATCCAATTCAAGGTTTGATGAAAACCGCAATGGAAAATTTAAAGGAAATGATCGATGTCAATACCATTATCGGAGATCCTGTAGAAACACCTGACGGCAGCGTCATCCTAACCGTCTCCAGAGTGGGATTCGGTTTTGCGGCTGGCGGAAGCGAGTTCGGCGGAAATAAACCGGCCGAATCCAAAGCGAGCGATGGAGATCGTGAACGAAAAGAATCGAAGCTCCCGTTTGGCGGGGGAAGCGGGGGAGGCGTATCGATTACGCCGATTGCTTTTTTGATTGTCGGATCATCAGGCGTTAAAATCCTGCATTTGGATGAAAACACGCACGTCATCGATAAGATTTTAGACGCAGCCCCGCAAACGATCGAACGGATTCAGCATATGTTTAAGAAAAACGATAAGCAAAAGCAAAATATGAACCGCCAAAACCAGACGCCTCCATTTTAAAAGCTTCGGCTTTCCGGCCACAGAAGTTAACTGTTCCTGCAGCAGTTAACTTTTTTTGTCTCGGCCGGACTTAAGCTTTGCAGTTTGTCCTAAACTCTTTTATAGTAGAGTCATACATAAATGAAGGAGGAATGATGATGGCTTCAATTACATTTAAAGGAAACCCGGTGACACTGGTAGGTTCAGAAGTGAAAGTCGGAGACCAGGCGCCTGATTTCACTGTTTTGTCCAATTCGCTTGAGGAAGTCACGCTTCAAGACATTAAAGGCAAACCAGCCGTTATTTCGGTGATTCCGTCTATCGATACAGGTGTTTGTGACGCGCAGACCCGCCGCTTTAACGAAGAAGCCGCAGGCCTCGGTTCAGTGAAAGTGTATACGATCAGCGCGGATCTGCCGTTTGCACAGGCTCGCTGGTGCGGAGCAAACGGAATTGAAAATGTGGAAACATTGTCAGATCATAGGGAAATGTCTTTTGGGGAAGCATTCGGGCTTTACATTAAAGAATTGAGATTGCTTGCCCGCGCCGTATTTGTGTTAGATGAAAACGGAAAAGTCGTCTACACTGAATACGTCAGCGAAGCGACAAACCACCCGGACTATGACAAAGCCATCGAAGCTGCCAAATCACTCGTTAAGTAAATTCAACTCATAAAAGGGCTCCAGGTGATCATCTTGCCGGAGCTCTTTTCATGGCTTTGATTTTTTGATAAGGAGAGACATCATCATGCAAAACTATCCAGTCGAAACGATTTATGAATGGCTTGACAAAGGAGCGGAAATCATCGCACGTGACCTGCAGATCCCTTACATAGAAGGATTGGCGGAAGCAGGAGAGGCATTCTTTACAGGTTCCGCGGACCGCGGGCTTTCCGAAAAAGCCGAACAAAAGGTGAAGGATCTGCTCGGCCGTGCGCGTTTTTCAGAATGCAGCCATGAGGCGATCCGAAAAGCCTTCCAGCTTGCCATCCTGAAAGGCCAGAAAGATATTCCCCATCCGAACCGGCAGATGACGCCCGATACAATCGGTTTATTTATCGGATATCTGGTGAACAAATTCATCGGACCCAAAAAAGAATTGACGCTGTTTGATCCGGCGGTCGGCACTGGAAACCTGCTGCTTGCCGTCTTGAACCAGCTGGCCGGTGAAGCCGGAAAAGCGTTCGGCTCAGAGATTGATGACGTTCTGATCAAGCTCGCCTATGTCCAGGCAAACCTGCAGGAAAAGGAAATCGAGCTTTTTAACCAGGACAGCCTGCAGCCGATTTTTATGGAGCCTGCCGATGCGGTCATTTGCGATCTTCCCGTCGGATATTATCCTGATGACGAAAGCGCGCGCGCTTTCGAATTAAAGGCAGATGAAGGCCATTCTTTTTCACACCATTTGTTTATTGAACAAAGCTTGACCTATACGAAACCGGGCGGCTATTTATTTTTTATGATTCCGAACCAATTGTTCGAAAGCAGCCAAAGCGAAAAGCTGCGTACCTTTTTAAAGGACAATGCGTATATTAATGCAGTGCTTCAGCTTCCGCTGTCGATTTTCAAAGATGAGGCACACGCGAAGAGCATTTTGGTTTTACAAAAGCATGGCGAACAGGCGAAAGCGCCTAAACAAGTTCTGCTTGCACAAGTTCCATCATTCGCCAATCAGGATGCGATGCTGAAAATGACAGCCAAACTCGACAACTGGTTTCAAGCTGAAAAAAGATAAGCAGATCAGAGAAGATATATTCTCTGATCTGTTTTTATATTCAGAATATAATAATTTCTTTGTGAAAGCGTTAACATGTCGGATCGTGACTTGAAATGCACTCTTTTGAGTGTTTAAATGAGAAAGGCAGATATTTTTTGAATTTACTAAGAACGATTTTATACATATTTTTTATGATCCGGGTTGAACATAATGTCACCGGACTATAGGTAAAAAGGAGCGTCATTTTATGTCCAAAATTATTGCAATCAATGCTGGAAGCTCATCATTGAAATTTCAACTGTTCGAAATGCCCAGCGAAAAAGTACTAACAAAAGGCCTTGTTGAGCGAATCGGGCTGGATAACGGCATCTTCACGATTTCCGTCAACGACGAAAAAAAGACCGAAACAACAGATATCCCGGATCACTCCGTAGCCGTAAAAATGCTGTTGGATAAACTTACAAAATTCGGCATTATCAAAGATTTAAATGAAATCGACGGAATCGGACACCGCGTCGTACACGGCGGCGAAAAGTTCAGCGATTCCGTTTTATTGACGGATGAAATGATCCATGAGATCGAGGAGATTTCGGAACTCGCACCGCTTCATAACCCGGCTAATATTGTCGGAATTAAAGCGTTTAAAGAAGTACTTCCAAATGTTCCTGCCGTGGCCGTTTTTGATACGGCATTCCACCAAACAATGCCGGAACAATCTTATCTGTACAGTCTGCCATACGAATACTATGAGAAATTCGGCATCCGTAAATACGGTTTCCATGGCACATCTCATAAATATGTGACTGAACGCGCGGCAGAGCTGCTCGGCCGTCCGATTGAAGAACTTCGCCTGATTTCCTGCCACCTTGGAAACGGCGCGAGCATCGCAGCTGTTGAAGGCGGCAAATCAATCGATACATCAATGGGCTTCACACCGCTTGCAGGTGTGGCGATGGGTACGCGTTCAGGAAACATCGATCCTGCGCTTATCCCGTTCATTATGGAAAAAACGGGTCAAACAGCCGACGAAGTCCTGAACACACTCAATAAAAAGAGCGGTCTTTTAGGTATTTCCGGATTCTCAAGCGATTTGCGCGATATTGTCGAAGCAACTAAAGAAGGCAATGAACGTGCGGAAACAGCCCTTGAAGTATTCGCAAGCAGAATTCATAAATACATCGGTTCTTATGCAGCGAGAATGAGCGGAGTAGACGCGATCATTTTCACTGCCGGCATCGGGGAAAACAGCGTTGAAGTCAGAGAGCGCGTTCTTCATGGTTTGGAATTCATGGGTGTCTATTGGGATCCTGCGTTGAATAACGTCCGTGGAAAAGAAGCGTTTATCAGCTATCCGCATTCACCTGTAAAAGTCCTCGTCATCCCGACGAATGAAGAAGTGATGATTGCAAGAGACGTCGTTAGACTGGCTCACTAAAAATAAAAAAACAGCCTTCTCTTTACAAGGAAGGCTGTTTTTTTATGCATCTTCCCCTTTATAATGAAAAAAGACTGTATAAAGGAGGCTATTTAGCCATGAGTGTTGAGGAACATAAAAAAGAAGCGCCGGACCGCGTCAACTGCAAAGTTATTACTGTCAGCGATACAAGAACGGAAGACACAGATAAAAGTGGCCGGCTTATGAAAGAGTTTTTAGCGGAAGACGGTCATGAGATCGTTTCCTATGAGATTGTAAAGGATGAAAAGGAAATGATTCAAAAAGCCGTGCTGGAAGGCTGTCTTGATGACCGGATCGATGCCATCCTATTAAACGGAGGGACGGGCATTGCCTCTAGAGATGTAACAATCGAGTCGATCGTTCCTCTTTTTTCGAAAGAAATTCCGGGATTTGGGGAGATATTCCGCATGCTGAGTTATACAGAGGATATCGGAGCGGCTGCGATCCTTTCAAGAGCTGCAGCGGGTGTTATTCAAAATAAAGCCGTGTTTGCAACACCGGGTTCAAGCGGGGCGGTTAAGCTTGCAATGTCAAAGCTGATTGTGCCTGAGCTTGCCCATGTCATCAGAGAACTGAGAAAAGATATGAAAAAATAAAGCCGGAAAGCCCTCCGGCTGAACGCTGAATATGCACTGAACTTCATTCATAAAAAATGAATGAAGTTTTTTTTATAAAAAGGTTGAAAAAACCAGACTTCCTTGTTAAAGTGTATACATATTAAATGTATTTTTATTAAATAAAACTTATTTTTATACAAAAAGAGCACCGAGATGAGAGGAGTTTTTCAAAATGACGCAAAAGAAAAAAGTGGTTTTAGCATATTCAGGAGGACTTGATACTTCTGTCGCGATAAAATGGCTGCAGGAACAGGGATATGATGTAGTGGCCTGCTGCCTTGACGTCGGGGAGGGAAAGGATCTCGCATTTGTTCAGCAAAAAGCGCTTCAAGTCGGGGCTTCTAATTCATATGTTATCGATGCAAAAGAAGAATTTGCGAAAGAGTTTGCACTGACCGCCCTCCAGGCCCATACGCTTTATGAAGGAAAGTACCCGCTTGTATCAGCCCTGTCCAGACCGCTGATCGCCAAAAAGCTGGTCGAAGTGGCTGAAAAAGAGAACGCCCAAGCCGTGGCTCACGGCTGCACAGGCAAAGGAAATGACCAAGTGCGCTTCGAGGTGTCCATTAAATCGCTCAATCCGGATTTAGAGGTGCTGGCACCTGTGCGCGAATGGAAATGGTCGCGCGACGAAGAGATCGCGTATGCAGAAAAGCACGGCATTCCGATTCCGATCAATCTTGACAGCCCGTATTCAATTGACCAGAACCTGTGGGGCAGAAGCAATGAATGCGGAGTTCTGGAAGATCCATGGGCGGCGCCTCCTGAAGGGGCTTATGATTTGACGAAGCCGCTTGAAAAAAACACCGGATACCCCCGATGTGATCGAAATCGCTTTTGAAGAGGGCATTCCGGTTTCCATTGACGGCGCTCATTACTCGCTGTCAGACTTGATTTTAAAGCTGAATGAACTGGCGGGCGCGCATGGAGTGGGGCGCATCGACCATGTTGAAAACCGCCTTGTCGGCATCAAATCACGCGAAGTGTACGAATGCCCGGGCGCGATGACTTTGATTAAGGCGCACAAAGAGCTTGAAGATTTGACATTAGTAAAAGAAGTGGCGCATTTCAAACCTCTGATCGAACAAAAAATGGCTGAAGTGATCTATAACGGCCTGTGGTTTTCTCCGCTTAAAGACGCGCTTTCCGGTTTCCTGAAAGAAACGCAGAAGCATGTCACGGGCGTCGTCCGCGTCAAGCTGTTCAAAGGCCATGCGATCGTTGAAGGGCGTAAATCCGAATACTCCCTGTATGATGAAAAACTGGCGACGTATACAAAAGACGATGCGTTCGATCATCACGCTGCCGTCGGCTTTATCGAGCTGTGGGGACTGCCGACGAAAGTAAACAGCATCGTCCAAAAAAAGGAGCAGATTAAAGCATGAAAAAGCTGTGGGGAGGCCGGTTCCAAAAAACACCGGAAAAATGGGTCGATGAGTTCGGAGCATCGATCCACTTTGACAAAACGCTCGTGAAAGAAGATATCGCAGGGTCTCTCGCTCATGCTTCCATGCTTGAAAAATGCGGCATTTTAACCGAAGCAGAAGCGGTCAAAATAAAAGAAGGCCTGACATCCCTTTTGCACAAAGCGGAAAAAAACGAACTCGATTTTTCAGTCGATTACGAAGACATTCACCTCAACCTTGAAAAAATGCTCATTGACGAAATCGGGCCGCTCGGCGGAAAGCTTCATACGGCCAGAAGCCGAAACGACCAGGTGGCGACGGATATGCACCTGTATTTAAAAGGGCACACAGAGCATATCATCGAGCTGATTACGGCTTTTCAACACGTGCTTATCGAAAAAGCGGAAGAACATGTGGAGACGATACTGCCGGGATACACCCATCTGCAGCGGGCGCAGCCGATCTCGTTCGCGCATCATTTGCTCGCTTACTTCTGGATGCTTGAGCGCGATAAAGAACGCTATCATGATTCATTCAAGCGGATTAACAAGTCCCCCCTTGGATGCGGGGCGCTCGCCGGAACGACATTTCCGATCGACCGAGAATATTCAGCAGGTCTGCTCGGGTTTGACTCGATATATGAAAACAGCTTGGACGGCGTCAGCGACAGGGATTTCATCCTTGAATTTTTAAGCGCGAGCAGCATTTTGATGATGCATCTGTCAAGATTCTCCGAAGAAATCATTCTTTGGTGTTCGCAGGAATTTAAATTCATTGAGCTTGATGACACTTATGCTACGGGGAGCAGCATGATGCCGCAAAAGAAAAACCCGGACATGGCAGAGCTTATCCGCGGGAAAACCGGACGCGTATACGGTGATCTGATCGGCCTCCTGACGATTATGAAAGGGCTCCCGTTAGCGTACAATAAAGATTTGCAGGAAGACAAAGAAGGTATGTTTGATACTGTGAAAACGGTCGAAGGAAGCCTTGAGATTTTTGCCGGCATGACGAAAACGATGACAGTGAACAAAAATATGATGAAAAAAGCAACGGAGCAGGATTTTTCAAATGCCACCGAACTTGCCGACTATCTGGCTAAAAAGGGCATGCCGTTCAGAGAGGCGCACGAAGTCGTCGGAAAGCTTGTCTACACTTGTATCGAAAAAGGCATTTATCTCAGCGGCCTGCCGTTTGAAGAGTTCGAAAAGGCAAGCGAACTGTTTGAAGAAGACGTCTACATCGTGCTCGACCCGCACCATGCCGTCGAAAAAAGGATGAGTGAAGGCGGGACGGGATTCAAAAAGGTGGAAGAAGCCATTCAAAAGGCGAAGCATTGTTTGAACAATTTTTAACACTTCCCGATTCGATTCATAACTGTGCGGCTTCATACGCAAAATAGATTTGTGAATCGAAAAGGGGTGTGGCAATGAAACAAGATCAGTCAAAACACGCATACATGTATGATGCCGACGGCGATAAAGAAACCGTTCAGCAAATCTCTGATGCCTATTTCAGCGGATTTGTCGCGCACGATGACGCACAGCCGTTAGCTGATGCAGATAAACAATAGAAAGCTGGAGCCCGTAACAGCGGGCTTCAGCTTTCTTCTGTCCAGCGGCGATTGCAAATTTCCCGATGCTCCACATGTGATATACTCTGGCTTTTGTAGTAAAGTATAGGTAGATACATGCAATCATTTGCGAATACCGAGAACCAATGCCTGGGAGGGAAAGATGTGCGCCATGCGTTAATTACTGCCGGTTCAAAAGGTTTGGGGCGTAAAGTGACGGAAGCCCTGCTTGAAAAAGGCTACTCAGTGACGGTGAATTACAGGCAGGACGAAGAAGCTGTCAGCCGCCTCAAAGAAAAATGGCGGTCATCCCTTGACCGTTTACAGTTTGTAAAGGGAGATGTCACCAAGAAAGAAGACCTGCTCCGGATGGTGAATGCCGCACTTGAGCGATTTGGAAAAATTGATCTTCTGATCAATAATGCCGGCCCATACATATTTGAACGAAAAAAGCTTGCAGATTATACTGATGATGAATGGTATGACATGCTTGAAGGCAACTTAAGCTCTGTCTTCCATCTGTTTAAAGCGGTTGTTCCGGTGATGAGGCGCCAGCGGTTCGGCCGCATCATCACATACGGATTTCAGGGGGCCGACCATGCGCCGGGCTGGCTGCATCGTTCCGCTTTTGGAGCGGCGAAAGTGGGGCTGGCTTCTTTAACAAAAACGATCGCCATTGAAGAAGCGGGCTCCGGCATCACAGCCAACATGGTTTGTCCAGGCAACATCGTCGGGGATATGAAAGAGGCCTCGATTTCAGAAGCGAGGGCGTCACTTGATGAGGAAACGCCGATCGGCAGGTCGGGAACCGGTGAAGATATCGCAAGGATCATCACTTTTCTATGCGATGAACATTCCGACTACATTACGGGAACAGTCATTGAAGCGACAGGCGGCTTGAATGTGATTAACCGTCATTCTCTTTAGACGTGCGAAATTAAAAAACAGGGGTGGATATGATGAAAGTGACATATCATGGTCATTCAGTGGTAACAGTTGAAACGGGAAATCATCAGTTGATCTTCGATCCGTTTATTACAGGAAATTCTTTAACCGATTTAAAGCCGGAAGAGGTTAAAGCGGATGTTATTTTGCTGACCCACGGTCATAACGATCATGTCGGCGATACCGTCGAAATCGCCAAGCGAAATCATTCGCTCGTTGTAGCTCCGAATGAACTCGCGGTCTATCTGGGATGGAAAGGCCTGAATGTCCATCCGATGCATATCGGCGGCTCCCATCAGTTCGATTTTGGCCAAGTCAAGCTGACGCAGGCTTTCCACGGATCGGCTTATACGGAAGAAGACAGCCAAAAGATCGTCTATACCGGCATGCCGGCGGGGATCCTCTTGACTGTGGAAGGAAGGACGATTTTTCATGCAGGAGACACCGGGCTTTTCTCAGATATGAAGCTGATCGGTGAATTAAATCATATCGACCTCGCTTTCCTGCCGATCGGCGATAATTTTACGATGGGCCCGGAGGATGCCAAACTGGCCGCAGAATGGCTCAGGGCGAAACAGGTTGTACCGGTTCACTACTCGACGTTCCCCGTCATCGAACAGGACCCGCATGCATTTGCGGACAGCCTTCCCGGCGGCGTCGGAAAAGTGCTTGAGGTCGGTGAGTCAATCGAATTTAAATAAACTTGTTTTTAGAGGACCCGAATCCGGGTCCTTTTTTCGGTTGAACCGGTTATATGTCTATCAAAACATGTTAATGATGATATAATATAGGAATCGGATTGTTCTTGGGAGGATATTATGAGGGTATTGAAATACGCGATTTTGGGGCTCCTTGATCACGGGAGTTTGAGCGGCTACGATATGACAAGCCGCTTTAAAGCCGAATTGGGCCAATTTTGGAGCGCCAAGCACAGTCAGATTTATCCCGAGCTGAAAAAGCTGACGGATGAAGGATTTATCGAATATGAAACGGTGATCCAAGGCTCAAAATTAGAAAAGAAAATGTATTCCATCACAGAGGCCGGAAAGCGTGAACTTCACGGATGGCTTACGGAATTCAAACCGGTCCCCGATACGGTAAAAGATGAATTTATGCTGAAAGCTTATTTTATCTCTTCGATGGAACGTGATGAAGCGAAAAGGCTTTTTGCCGATCAGCTTCAAAAGCGGGAGGAGAAAGCCGTTTTTTTAAAAAATAAGCTCGAAGAATTGAAGCGCGAAGCGGGTGAATCGATAACTTTCCGCTCGCCTCATTTCGGCCATTACCTTGTATTGACCCGGGCGCTGGAGCGGGAAAACGGCTATTGCTCATGGCTTGAAAAAGCGCTTCTTCTGATGGAGAATGATCGCTCTTAGACGGACATGATGTTGCGAAGGCGGATTGCGGTTCAATTGCACAACCATTTATAATAAATATATCTAGCAGTCAGAGGATGAAGGTGAAACGATTGGCGACAAAACACGAACAGATTTTAAAATATATTGATTCTTTGTCCGTCGGCGAAAAAATCTCCGTCAGGCGGATTGCGAAGGAAATGAAAGTCAGTGAAGGAACTGCTTACAGAGCGATAAAAGAAGCCGAGAATAAAGGGTTTGTCAGCACGATCGAAAGGGTCGGAACGATCAGGATCGAGCAAAAGAAAAAAGAGAATATTGAAAAACTGACATACGCTGAAGTGGTCAATGTCATTGACGGCCATGTGCTTGGCGGAAAAGCAGGGCTTCATAAAACGCTCAACAAATTCGTCATCGGAGCGATGAAGCTTGATGCGATGATGAGATATACCGGGGCGGGCAACCTGCTGATTGTCGGCAACCGAATCGATGCGCACCGCCAGGCTTTGGAAGCGGGTGCTGCCGTGCTGGTGACCGGCGGTTTTGATACGGAGCCGGAGATTATTGAGCTTGCCGACAGGCTCGAGCTCCCGGTCATTTCTACAAGCTATGACACGTTTACTGTAGCCGCGATGATCAACAGGGCGATTTATGACCAGCTCATCAAAAAAGAGGTCGTGCTTGTCGAGGATATTTTGACCCCTTTGGAAAAAACGGTCTGCTTATCCCCTCATGAAAAGCTCGAAAGATGGTATGAGAAAAACTTTGAAACGGGGCACGGACGTTTTCCCATCGTTGACGAGCAGATGAAAATCCACGGCATTTTAACTTCAAAAGATGTTGCCGGATATGACCGCTCTGTATTGATTGAAAAAGTCATGACGAAAAACCCGATTACAGTAATCGGCAAAACGTCAGTCGCTTCAGCGGCGCAGATGATGGTCTGGGAAGGAATCGAAGTGCTTCCCGTCGTTGACGAGCGGCAAAAGCTGATCGGCATGATCAGCAGGCAGGACGTATTAAAGGCGCTTCAAATGATTCAGAAGCAGCCTCAGGTCGGCGAAAAACTCGATGACATTGTGACAGGCGGTTTCAAAGAATCGGACAATGACAAAAACAAGCCGGATCCGGTTTATCAATACGAAGTAACGCCGCAAATGACAAACCACTTGGGAACGATTTCCTACGGCGTGTTTACGACGATTTTGACCGAAGCTGCAAACCGTTTTTTGCGGTCGCACAAAAAAGGCGAACTCGTGATAGAGAGCATGACGATTTATTTTTTAAAGCCTGTGCAAATGGAGTCTGTCATTGAAATAAAACCGAACATTCTCGAAGCCGGGAGAAAGTTCGGAAAAATGGATATAGAAGTTTTTCACCAGGGTGCTCTCGTCGGCAAAGCGATGATGATGGTTCAGCTGATGGAAAGAAGCTAAGGGACGCGGCCAGTGTCCCTCTTTTCGCTTATGCGTTTTCCCGTTCGTTTTCTTTCGCAAGCAAAGGGACATAGTGCTTATAGGCTCTGTAGCCGGCCCACATGCTCCCGAGCCCGGTCAGCATAAAAATAACGCCGATGACGACAGCAAGCGTGCCGCGGTTTAAAAGCAGCTGATTGGCGCCGAAGAACATGATAAACAGGCCCAGACTCATGCTTGACTTGGCCGAATAGTATTCCCGTTCAATCGCTTTTTTGGTGCGCACATACCTTACTTTGAAGTACCCATAAGCTATCGCTGAAACCACAATGAAAAAAACAAAAAACGGCATAATCGACATCCTCCATTGTAAGTTTTACAAACCCATTGTATACATAATCGGGTTCGCTTTCTACAATAAAAAGTCATAACTTTCACTTTCCACCAACAACAGATTATGATTTAATGGTTAAAAACAAAGTAAAGAAGGGGCGCGTCATGAAAAAAGAAATCATCAGAACCATATCATTATATGACACGATCATTATACATAGACATGTGAGACCGGATCCCGATGCCTACGGATCCCAATGCGGCCTTGCGGAAATCCTGAGGGCAACCTATCCTGAAAAAAATATTTTCGCGGTCGGAACGCCCGAGCCTTCCCTCGCTTTTTTGTACACCCCGGATGTGATTGAAGACCCGGTGTATGAAAATGCACTTGTCATCGTCTGTGACACGGCCAATCAAGCGAGAATTTCCGATTCGCGCTACAACATGGGCGACAAGCTGATCAAAATCGACCATCATCCGAATGAAGACCAATACGGCGACCTTTTATGGGTGGATACGAATGCGAGCTCGACGAGCGAGATGATTTACGAACTGTATTTAGCGGGTAAAGAACAAGCGGGATGGACGCTTCCGACAAAGGGTGCCGAACTGATCTATGCCGGCATTGTGGGGGATACAGGGCGCTTCTTATTTCCGAACACGACAAAAAAGACATTGAAATATGCCGGAGAGCTGATTGAGTATCCTTTTAATTCTCAGGCGCTTTTTAATCAATTGTATGAGACGAAATTAAATGTTGTGAGGCTGAACGGTTACATTTACCAGAATGTTTCTCTGTCCGAAAACGGTGTGGCGTCGGTATTCATCACCCGTGACATTTTGCATCAATACAATATTACGCCGTCTGAAGCTTCACAGCTTGTCAGCACGCTCGGCAATATTTCAGGAATCAAAGCATGGGTGTTTTTTGTGGAGGAAGCCGACCAGATCAGGGTAAGGCTTCGTTCAAAGGGGCCGATTGTCAATGAAGTCGCTAAAAAATACAACGGCGGAGGCCATCCGCTCGCAGCCGGTGCTTCCATCTATGACTGGAAAGACACCGATCTTGTCATCGCTGACTTGGAGCGCATATGCAAAGAAAACAAATAAGAGGGGAAGTCCCTCTTTTTTTGTGCAGTTCAACTGCAAGCGTTTGCATTATATTTTGCGAAAAAGTAAGCAGCAAAGTGTAAGCAGATCATTTTACGCATCACAGCTGCTGCTTATTCAGGTATAAACCATGATCCGATATCTGTTACATCCTCATAAACATGGATGTTTTGGGCTCTTAACTCTCTTTTGATAAGGGACGCGAGACTTTCGGTTTCCGCATAAGCCGAGTAGCCCAGCTTGATCCGGTTGACTTTATCTCTTGCCAGCTGATGGTAACTGTAAATGTACATTCTGCTTTCCTCCCTTTTTAAAAAAACTTACATATCGCTTACTGTCAGTTTAAATTAAAATATGGAAAAAAGCGACGAATGCATGTAAATCGTAAAAAAAAATCCATAATTTTATTCGGAAAAAGAGATTTTGATTTCAACGGAAAGCCGTGTATAAATCGTCAGTTCGGTGACTTTCGCTTTGTACGTTTTATCGTTTATCGTATACTCTTTATTTTCAATCGTCCGCTTTAAAAGCTCCTTCGTCCGGTAGACGCTTTCGATATCCTTTGTGATGACATCCGAAATATTATCCCGGATACGCTCTTCAAAGTTCATCATGTCGGGCTGTGACAATTTGTATTGCTTGCCGTTGATCAGCTTGACGTCGACGCTTTGAATCAGCAGTTTTCTTTTATTGTCTTCATTCAGCTTATGAAGGTCCTCCCGGTAAATGGTGATCTGGTCATTTAAATCATTGATGCGCTCTTTCTGTTCTCTTATCAAGACGACCTGCTTCTCCTGAAAGGTGCCGTATGTAAACAGGAACACGACCCAGCTGATGATGGCTCCGCACATCATTCCCGCAAAAAAACGCTGCCAACCCGGTTTTTTATAATAAGGAGGGATTCTCATGAGGAAATATGCTCCTGTGTGAGCCAATTGATGATCAGATAACCGGTCTGCGCTCCTCCCATCGCCGAAAGAATCAGGAGAAGCTGTTTTACGATGTCTCTCGTATTGCCTTCGATAATGCCCCTTTCAAAGCTGTAGACCGCGTCAAACGTGCCGCCGATTGCCGCAACCAGCGCCCAGATTTTTAGACGGTTTGCGAGGCTTGTAATAATCGTTAAAGGCGGCTGTCCCGACAGATAGGCGCCGATCCCTCCGATTAAGCAACCGCCGAGAAGCACTCCTAGCGCAATAAAATAACAGCTGATAAAGTTTGGAAAAAAGGGCTGTTCAGGATCCATTCCGATCACCTCACCTTATCACACTATATGGATAAAGAAAGACAAGTATGATTGTTGATCAAAGAAAGAACATTTGTTTCTCATTCGATCCCATCATATAATAAAAAGAGACGGCTCGAAAAAGGAAGGGGTGACAGAAATGCCTTTTGTTCACCTGCAAGTACACAGCGGTTACAGCTTATTAAACAGCGCCGCTTCCGTAGAGGACCTCACGGCCAAAGCCAAAGAGCTGGGCTACAGCGCAATGGCGCTGACGGATGATGAGGTCATGTACGGGGCGGTGGAATTTTATAAATCATGCAAAAAACGCGGCATCAAGCCGATTATCGGGCTTACAGCCTCAGTTTTAACAGATGAAAAAGAACAGCTTTCATATCCGCTCGTTCTTTTGGCGAAAACAAACAAAGGCTACCAAAACCTGCTGAAAATCAGCAGCGTGTTGCAGTCGAAATCAAAAACCGGCATCAAAGAAAAATGGCTCAAAAGTTATCATGAAGGGCTCATTGCGCTGACAACGGGCGGGACAAGCCATGTTGAAGCGCTGTTGAAAGAAGGGCTGATCGAAGAGGCGAAGAACGCCGCCCTCCGCTGTCTTTCGATCTTCGGAGAGGGCAGCTTTTATTTGTCGTATCAGCCGTACAAGGGCGACCCGCTTCTTTCTGAACGCATTCTGGAGCTCAGCGAACATACGGGAATTCCGATTGCCGCAACCGGCGATGTACGCTACATCGAAAAAGAGGATGCGGCAGCTTATACGTGTTTAAAAGCGATTAAAGCGGGCGAGAAGCTGAACGAAGACATGAAGGCCGAAGGAGATCTGCATCTTGAGCTCAAGCCGCCCGCTGAAATGCTTGACATTTACAGGGATCGTCCGGACGCGTTGGAGAATACAGTCAAAATCGCGGATCTGTGCCAGGTGGACCTGAGCCTTGGCCAGACGCGCCTGCCGAAATATCCGGCGCCTTCCGGCAAGAATGCTGACGATTATTTGGCTGAGCTTTGCTTTCTCGGACTGGAAAAACGGTTCGATGCCGCTCCGAGGGAGTATGTCGAACGGCTTGAGTATGAGCTGAAAGTGATTCGCGACATGGCGTTCAGCGACTATTTTTTGATCGTCTGGGATTTCATGAAGTTCGCCCACGACAACGGCATTATCACAGGGCCGGGGCGGGGGTCGGCGGCCGGCTCTCTCGTCGCTTATACGCTGTTTATCACAGATGTCGATCCGATCAAGCACAAATTGCTGTTTGAACGGTTTTTAAATCCGGAGCGCATCAGCATGCCCGATATCGATATCGATTTTCCCGATACGAGAAGGGATGAAGTCATCCAATACGTGAAAAATAAATACGGGGCACTGCACGTAGCGCAAATTATCACGTTTGGTACATTGGCCGCAAAAGCGGCGCTCCGGGACGTCGGCAGGGTGATGGGCATCAGTCCGAAAGAAGCCGACCAGCTGGCGAAATTGATTCCGTCCAAACCTGGAGTGACGCTGAAAGAGGCGAGAGCTCTTTCTGTTGAACTGGACAAGCGCTTGAACGGGTCCAAGAAGCTTCAGGACATATTTAAAACGGCTCAGAAAATCGAAGGGCTTCCGCGGCATACGTCCATTCATGCGGCGGGCGTCGTGTTGAGCGAGGAGCCGCTGACGAATATCATACCGATACAGGAAGGACATGACGGTGTATATTTAACGCAATATTCGATGGGCTATCTCGAAGACTTGGGACTATTGAAAATGGATTTTCTCGGCTTGCGCAATTTAACGCTCATTGAATCGATCAAAACGCTGATCGAAAAAAGCGAGCGGGTCATCATCGATTTTTCGGCGATTCCCTATGAAGATGAACAGACGTTTAAGCTGCTGTCAGAAGGAGATACGACAGGTATTTTCCAGCTCGAATCAGCCGGCATGAGAAACGTTTTAAAAAGGCTCAAGCCATCAAGCCTTGAAGACATTGTCGCTGTCAATGCCTTGTACCGCCCGGGCCCGATGGAAAATATCCCGCTGTATATCGAACGAAAGCACGGACGGGTTGCCGTGTCTTATCCGCACGAGGATTTGGCCGAGATTTTGAAAGATACATACGGCGTGATCGTTTATCAGGAACAGATCATGATGATCGCATCGCGGATGGCGGGTTTCAGGCTTGGAGAAGCCGATCTTTTGCGAAGGGCGGTCGGCAAAAAAAACAAGGAAATTCTCGATACAGAGAGAAATCATTTTATTAGTGGATGCTTGAAAAAAGGGTATTCCGTACAAGCGGCTAATGAAGTATACGATCTGATTGTAAAATTCGCCAATTACGGTTTTAACCGGAGTCATGCGGTTGCATACAGCATGATCGGCTACCAGCTCGCTTATTTAAAAGCGCATTACCCCCTCTACTTTATGTGCGGCCTCTTGACGAGTGCGATCGGAAATGAGGAAAAGCTTGCTCAGTACATCTATGAAGCGAAAGGGAAAGGGCTGCATGTTTTAGGTCCTTCCATTAATAAGAGCGGCTATCCGTTCGTCGTGGAAAACGGGGCGCTGCGCTACAGTTTAAGGGCTGTTAAAGGCGTCGGAATTTCGGCTGTGAAAGAAATCTACAGGGCGAGAAAAGAAAAGCCGTTCGCAGATTTGTTTGACTTTTGTGTCAGGACTTCTGTGAAAAGCGTGAACCGGAAAACGATTGAAGCTTTAATTTTTGCCGGAGCAATGGATGAATTCGGTGAAAACCGGGCCACTTTGCTCGCTTCTGTCGATGTCGCGCTGGAGCATGCCGAATTGTTTGCAGGAGACAATGATCAGCTCGGCTTCTTTCTCGATGAAGGCTTGACAATTAAGCCGAAGTACGCCGAGACGGAAGAAATGCCGCTCGTCGACCTGCTGGCACACGAGAAGGAGACGCTCGGCATTTACTTTTCTGACCATCCGCTGAGCGTTCACCGCAAGAAGCTGGACCGTGCAGGTGCGCTGCCGATTATTCAGCTGCTCGCCTCCAGCCGTAAAAAGGCGGCTTTGGGCGGACTTTTGACGAAGATGAAGACGATCCGTACAAAAACGGGACAGACGATGGCTTTTCTGGAGCTGAGCGATGAAAGCGGGGAAATCGAAGCGGTTGTTTTTCCTGAACAGTTCAGACAGCTTTCCCCGATCCTAGAAGAAGGCGTATCGCTTTTTGCAGAAGGACGTCTTGAGACAAGGAATGAAAAGCGCCAGCTGATCATCGCCGGGGCATCGCTTGTCGAATCGCTTCATGCTAAAAAGCAGCCGTCCGTCTATATTAAAGTGGAGGAAAGTCAGCACACCCACGATATCTTTAAGAAAATCAGCAGCATCCTGCTTGAACACAAAGGGGAAACGCCGGTCTGCGTCTATTATGAAAAACGGAAACAAACGATGCAGCTGCCGGAAAGCTACAACATCAAGGCTGACCACGCTGCCCTCTACAGGCTGAAAAGCGTTGTAGGTGAGAAAAATGTCGTGCTCAGATAGCAGGTATTTTGAGCATTATTGATCAAAAAAGCGGTCAATTGTGTTATCATTTTTAAGATTCTAGGGTTCTTCTTACAAGAATCTTAAGCAGAAAACGAAGCAAAGTTTTTGGCAAAATTCCCTTGAAGGAGTGTTTGTTAACATGTCATTGAAAGAAAAAGCGCTGCATATGCACAAAGTAAACCAGGGCAAATTGGAATCAAAATCAAAAGTGCAGGTTCGCAATGCGGATGATTTAAGCCTTGCATATTCTCCGGGTGTGGCTGAGCCCTGCAAAGCGATTTACGATGATAACAGCAAAGTATACGATTATACAATGAAGGGAAACATGGTAGCAGTCGTCTCGGACGGAACGGCAGTGCTCGGCCTCGGCAATATCGGCCCTGAAGCCGCCCTTCCGGTTATGGAAGGAAAAGCGGTTCTTTTCAAAAGCTTTGCCGGTGTGGACGCTTTCCCAATCTGTTTAAATACATCTGATGTCGACAAAATTGTTGAGACGGTCAAGCTGCTTGAGCCGACATTCGGCGGCGTCAATCTTGAAGACATTGCAGCGCCGAACTGTTTTGTCATTGAAGAACGCCTCAAAAAAGAAACAAAAATCCCGGTGTTTCACGATGACCAGCACGGTACTGCAATCGTTACGGTAGCCGGTCTCGTCAATGCGCTTAAGCTGTCCGGCAAATCGATGTCTTCCGTCAAAGTCGTGGCAAACGGCGCCGGGGCAGCGGGAATTGCCATTATCAAGCTTCTTTATCATTTCGGCGTGCGCGATATCATCATGTGCGACACGAAAGGCGCGATTTACGAAGGCCGTCCGAACGGCATGAACGCTGTTAAAGATGAAGTCGCAAAATATACGAACAAAAACCGCATAGACGGATCGCTCAAAGATGTGATCAAAGACGCCGATGTCTTTATCGGAGTTTCCGTCGAAGGTGCTTTGACAAAAGAAATGGTTGAAAGCATGGCTGACAAACCGATCATCTTCGCCATGGCGAATCCAAATCCTGAAATCATGCCTGCTGATGCGCATGAAGCCGGAGCAAGCGTCATTGGAACTGGACGCTCTGACTTCCCTAACCAAGTGAACAACGTTCTCGCATTCCCCGGCATCTTCCGCGGGGCGCTCGACGTCCGCGCGACACATATTAACGAAGAAATGAAAATCGCCGCGGTTGAGGCGATCGCATCACTCGTTTCCGACGAAGAGCTGAGCCCCGAATATGTCATTCCGGCTCCGTTCGATCCAAGGGTCGCACCGGCCGTTGCCAAAGCGGTAGCGAAAGCCGCGATGGAAACAGGTGTTGCACGAATCGATGTCGATCCTGAAGAAGTCGCTGAAAAGACAAGAAAGCTTGCAGTAATTGAAGGAAAATAAAACTCCATTTTTGTGATCAGCGCGTGATTGCTCTGGCCTAAAGAGCCGTCACGCGCTGTTTCTCGAATATGATGTACAGTTTTTCCTCTTATTGGGGACACTTGTAAGGGAATATGCGGGCTGTAAAAAATTTTTTCAAATCGCTTTTCCAGACTTTTGTATCCGCTCTCAAGGCTGATATATCAATTTGTCAGTCTCTAACCGCATCAAGTGCGATTCGGCTGTTTGCCGGTCAAAAATGTCGAATTGAGGATGACACCGTTTGACAAAAAAAGTACAATAGTTTCGGTATAGTGATGTTCTAGTCTATAAACAGGACAGGCATACATGAAGAAAACCCTTCAGAAAAGGGAGGTAATCTTTTGTTAAAAGATATATTCAGCAAAAAGAAAAAAAAATACGCTTCCGTTCCCGCGGAATCAGCAAAGCAAGATGTACCGGAAGGGATCATGACAAAATGCCCGGATTGCAAAAAAATCATGCTCACAAAAGAGCTGGATAAAAACTTAAGGGTCTGCATGAACTGCGGTTACCATCTTCAAATGAACGCGAAGCAGCGTATAAAAAGCCTGCTGGACGATGGCTCCTTTGAAGAATTCAATCAGGATATGATGTCTGAAAACCCGCTGGAATTCCCAGGATACCTTGAGAAACTGCAAAAAGACCGGGAAAAAACATCGCTGAATGAAGCGGTTGTCACCGGAAAAGGGACGGTTGACGGATCTCCGGCAGTCGTTGCCGTGATGGATTCATCTTTCAGAATGGGAAGCATGGGGTCTGTCGTAGGCGAAAAAATTACGCTGGCGATCGAAAAGGCAAGAGAAGAAAAAGTGCCTTTCATTATTTTTACCGCATCAGGCGGTGCGAGAATGCAGGAAGGCCTTCTCAGCTTGATGCAAATGGCTAAAACAAGCTCCGCTTTAAAGCTGTTCAGTGAAGAGCAGGGCTTGATCATTTCGGTGATGACACATCCGACAACAGGCGGTGTATCCGCAAGCTTCGCATCCCTCGGCGATTACAACCTTGCCGAGCCGGGCGCGCTGATCGGCTTTGCCGGAAGAAGAATTATCGAACAAACCATCCGTGAAGAACTGCCTGAGGATTTTCAGACTGCGGAATTTCTGTTAAAGCACGGACAGCTTGATTCCGTCGTTCACAGAGCAGACATGAAAAAAACGCTCGGCAGCATTTTGAAAATGCACCAAACTGGAGGTGATCTCGAGTGGCTGGAGAATTAGAATTTGAAAAACCGGTGGTCGAACTGCGTGAAAAGATCGCCGAATTGAAAAGGTTCACACAGGATTCCGATATGGATTTAAGCTCTGAAATTACGAAGCTTGAAGCTCGTCTTGAAAGGCTTGAAGAAGACATTTATACAAATCTGAAAGCCTGGGACAGAGTCCAGATTGCAAGGCATCCGAACCGTCCGACAACGCTCGATTATATCGAACATCTTTTTACCGATTTTTTTGAATGCCACGGAGATCGATATTTCGGTGATGATGAAGCGATTGTCGGCGGAATTGCCAAGTTCCGGGGCCTTCCTGTGACAGTGATCGGCCAACAGCGCGGCAAGGATACAAAAGAAAACATCCGCCGCAACTTCGGAATGCCGCATCCGGAAGGCTACCGCAAAGCGCTCAGGCTGATGAAGCAGGCCGATAAATTTAACAGGCCGATCATCTGCTTTATTGATACAAAAGGAGCATACCCTGGAAAAGCAGCTGAAGAGCGGGGGCAAAGCGAAGCAATTGCCAAGAATCTTTTTGAAATGGCGGGACTTTCTGTGCCGGTCATCTCGATCGTCATCGGGGAAGGCGGCAGCGGGGGAGCGCTTGCGCTCGGCGTCGCAAACCGCTTATTGATGCTGGAAAACTCAACTTATTCGGTGATCTCTCCCGAGGGAGCGGCTGCTATCCTCTGGAAGGATTCAGGACTCGCGAAAAAAGCGGCAGAAACAATGAAAATCACCGCTCCGGACCTTAAAGAATTGGATATTATAGATCATGTTATAAAAGAAGTAAGAGGCGGAGCACACCGCGATGTAGAGCAGCAGGCCGCCTACATCGATGAAGCGCTGAAAAGCGAGCTTAAATCCTTGCTGAAACTGGATAAGAACGAGCTGATTCAACAAAGATATAACAAGTATAAATCAATTGGAAAAATTTCGACTGAAAACCAATTTGTTGGGATAAAATAAATAAACGTGAGGCCTTTGGCTCACGTTTATTTTTTATGGATAAAGGTGAAAAGTGAAAGGATTGTGTCTTTCACCCGCGATTTTTCAAAGAGTTTGCTTAAAATTTATTTAAAAACTTTTTGTTTAATTGTATAATGAGTAAGGTTTTATAGGGATTTTCGGAAAATTTTCATCCCTTTTTCATTGTTTTAGCGGCAATGAACGTGTTAAGGTAAATTATATATGTTTTCGAGGTGAAAAAGATGAAACGTATCGGAGTATTGACGAGCGGCGGAGATTCCCCGGGAATGAACGCGGCGGTCCGCGCGGTTGTCAGGAAAGCGATCTACCATGACGTAGAAGTATACGGAATTTACAACGGGTATTCAGGTTTAATCAGCGGAAAAATAGAAAAGCTTGAAATCGGTTCTGTCGGAGATATCATTCACCGCGGAGGAACGAAGCTATATACAGCAAGGTGTCCTGAGTTTAAAACGGTAGAAGGACGGGAAAAAGGAATAGCGAATTTAAAAAAATATGGTATAGAAGGATTAGTCGTCATTGGCGGAGACGGTTCTTATATGGGAGCGAAAAAGCTGACAGAACACGGTTTTCCTTGTGTCGGAGTGCCGGGAACAATCGACAATGACATCCCTGGAACAGATTTGACGATTGGATTTGATACGGCGTTAAATACCGTTATCGATGCCATCGATAAAATTAGGGATACAGCTACATCCCACGAACGTACATACGTGATTGAAGTAATGGGCCGCCATGCCGGGGACATTGCTTTATGGTCAGGTTTGGCAGGAGGCGCGGAATCCATTTTGATCCCTGAAGCTGACTACGATATGGAAGAAATTATTGCAAGGCTGAAAAGAGGGCATGAGCGCGGCAAAAAACACAGCATCATCATTGTGGCGGAAGGCGTCGGAAGCGGCGTTGAATTCGGCAAAAGAATTGAAGAAGCCACAAATCTCGAAACTAGAGTATCGGTGCTTGGACATATCCAGCGCGGCGGTTCTCCGACTGCAGCAGACCGTGTATTGGCAAGCCGTCTAGGGGCATTTGCGGTTGAACTGCTTCTTGAAGGAAAAGGCGGACGCTGTGTCGGAATTCAAAATAACCAGCTTGTGCATCATGATATCATTGAAATACTCGATCATAAACATACAATTGATCAAAGCATGTACCGCTTGTCTCAAGAACTGTCAATCTAGTGTAAAACCCGAGGAGGAAGCAATATGAGAAAGACTAAAATAGTTTGTACAATTGGGCCGGCCAGCGAAACTGTTGAAAAGCTCACCCAGCTGATGGAAGCCGGAATGAACGTGGCGCGCTTGAACTTTTCCCATGGAGATTTCGAAGAGCACGGCGCAAGAATTAAAAACATTCGCGAAGCAGCCGGCAAGCTGGGAAAAGATATCGGTATCCTTCTTGATACGAAAGGTCCGGAAATCCGCACGCACACAATGGAAGGCGGTTCAATCGAACTGGAAGCGGGTTCTCAGCTGATCGTGTCAATGGAAGAAGTCATCGGTACGCCTGAAAAAATCTCAGTTACATATGATGGGTTGATTCACGATGTATCAATTGGTTCAACGATTTTGCTTGACGATGGACTGATCGGACTTGAAGTCACAGATGTCAACAAGGACAAGCGTGAAATCGTCACGAAAGTAATGAACAGCGGAACGCTGAAAAACAAAAAAGGCGTGAATGTGCCGGGCGTCAGCGTCAATCTTCCGGGAATTACGGAAAAAGATGCTAACGACATTGTGTTCGGTATCGAGCAGGGTGTTGATTTTATCGCGGCATCTTTTGTGCGCCGTCCGTCGGATGTTCTTGAAATCCGCGAACTTCTTGAAGAGCACAATGCGGCAGATATTCAAATCATTCCAAAAATCGAAAACCAGGAAGGCGTTGACAACATCGATGCCATTCTTGAAGTATCAGACGGTCTGATGGTCGCACGTGGAGACCTTGGTGTTGAAATCCCTGCTGAAGAAGTGCCGCTCGTTCAAAAAGAACTGATCAAAAAATGCAATGCGCTTGGCAAGCCTGTTATCACGGCTACCCAAATGCTCGACAGCATGCAGCGCAATCCGCGTCCGACACGCGCGGAAGCGAGCGACGTTGCCAATGCGATCTTTGACGGAACTGACGCGATTATGCTTTCAGGTGAAACTGCTGCGGGAAATTACCCTGTTGAAGCCGTTCAGACGATGCACAATATCGCTTCCCGTTCAGAAGAAGCGCTCAACCATAAAAAGATCCTTTCTGCACGAAGCAAGCAAGTCAGCATGTCAATTACAGATGCCATCGGCCAGTCTGTGGCGCATACGGCAATCAACCTTGACGTGAATGCCATCGTCACACCGACAGAAAGCGGTCATACGGCGAGAATGATTTCCAAATATCGCCCGCAGGCGCCGATTGTCGCAGTTACGGTAAATGATGCGGTTTCAAGAAAGCTGTCTCTTGTCTTCGGTGTTTTCGCAACAAGCGGACAAAACCACAGCTCGACTGACGAAATGCTTGAAAAAGCAGTGCAAAAATCTCTCGACACAGGCATCGTACGCCACGGCGACTTGATCGTTATCACGGCCGGAGCTGTCGGTGAAGCCGGCACAACAAACTTGATGAAAGTGTATGTTGTCGGAGACGTGGTCGCAAAAGGCCAGGGAATCGGACGCAAATCCGCGTTTGGTGAAGTGGTCATCGCTCAAAATGCACAAGAAGCGGATAAAAAAATGAAAGATGGCGCCGTTTTGGTTACAAAAAGCACGGATCGTGACATGATGGCGTCCCTTGAAAAAGCGGCTGCGCTGATTACTGAAGAAGGCGGTTTAACCAGCCACGCGGCAGTCGTAGGCTTGAGCCTCGGCATCCCTGTCATCGTCGGAATAGAAAATGCGACTTCCATTCTCAAAGAGGGAGAAGACATTACGGTCGACTCCGCCCGCGGAGCTGTTTACAAAGGACGTGCAAGCGTACTTTAATCGCTTATTGAAGAAGAAGGGAAGCTTTCCCTTCTTTTTTTGCAGGCGACAGGGCGGCCGTTCGCTTCCATATTAGAATTATGAGGTGAAGACAATGAAGTTTTTCTTATTATTTCTCGTCATTTTTCCAGCGAGTGAAATCGGTCTGTTCCTCTTGTCCGCTAATTGGATCGGTGTCTTGCCGACCGTTTTGCTGATCATCTTGACGGGATTTCTCGGGGCCGCTCTCGCCAAAAAACAAGGAATCGAAGTTTACTACAAAGTTCAGCGCGATCTTCAGTATGGAAAAATGCCTGGGGATGCGATTTTGGACGGGCTTTGTATTTTCATAGGCGGCATGCTGCTTTTGCTGCCCGGCTTTTTATCGGATATCATCGGTTTACTGCTGCTGCTGCCGGCAACGCGCAGCCGTTTCAAACCGTTCATATCCCGCAAGCTGAAGAGGATGTCTGAAGGCAGGCGGATTAACATCATCAAATAACCCGATAAGCGGCGGCCCGCATTGGAAAAAGCAGGCTGCCGCTTATTTTTCATTTCCTTTAATAAACTGCCATACGTCTTTAAAAATACCTGTTGTAAAGAGAGCCTGAATGAGAACGAGAAGGGCGGGACCCATGATCAATCCGAGAAAGCCAAACAATTTGAAACCGGCAAACAGCGCGATCAATGTTCCCAAAGGGTGAAGTCCGATTGACCGGCTCAAAATCTTCGGTTCGGCCAGCTGCCTGAAGACGAGCACGACGATGTACAGGACTCCGAGGCCGATCGCGAGCGGCAGCTGCTTGGATGCTGCTAAATAGACGATCCACGGCACAAATACAGACCCCGCTCCCAAATACGGCAGCAGGTCGACCAGCCCGATGAGAAAAGCGATGGCGACAGCATGATTAACCTTCAACACAGAAAGCCCGATCAACACCAGCACCATCGTCATCGCCACAAGGGTAAGCTGGGCCTTCACAAAGCCTGCCAGCGCTCTTTTCAATTCCGCATAGACAGCCGCTGCACCCGAGATCAGCCGATCAGGAAGAACAGACCGCGCCTTGTTTTGTATTTTATGCAAATCTTTGCTGATAAAAAAAGTAGCTAGGAGCGAAAAGATCAGCACGGCCGCCATATTCGGCAGAAAGGCGAAAAAGAGGGGCACCATCTCAAGAATTTTTGAAAGAAACAAAGCGGTGCCTGATGCGAGTTCACTGCCCAAATTTTGGACCTGTGTAATGATCGATTCCTGCTGGGCGGCTTCGAGCCCGTCAAAAAAAGCGGCAAGCTGATTATACAGCGGCATGATTTGATTCGTAAAAAAAGATTCGATATAAAGAGCGGCTTTATTAAACTGGACGGGGAGTATTTTAGCCAAATGAGCCGTTCCAGAGACAATCTCGGCAACGACCAGGGTCAAAAAGCCGGCTCCGGCGATCAAAAAGCCGCATAGCACGATGCCGACATTAACGCCTCTCGGGAGCCCGGTCCGCTTATCGAGCCATTCCACAAAAGGGTTGATCATGATGGCGAGAATAAGCGCAATCACAAAAGGATAGGTTAACGGAAAAGAGTAGTAGCCGACCGCTCCGCAAGCAGCGGTCAAAAACAGCACATACACTGCCCGAAGCGCAGCTGTGAGATAGGATTGATTCAATTCTGCATCCTCCTGATATTAGAAAGCATGTCCTTATTTCATTTTATTCTTGAGTCCTGTTATTATGAGAAAGGTCATAAAAAAATGGAGTTGAATACAGCATGTTTACTCAAGCTAATTTATTTTTGATCCTGCTTTTGGCCATCGCATTAATCGCGAAAAATCAGTCGTTGATCATCGCGGTATCCGTCCTGCTTTTGATCAAGCTGACCGGCCTCGATCAAAAGCTGTTTCCGGCCATCCAATCCAAAGGGATTAACTGGGGAGTTACCGTTATTACAATAGCGGTCCTTGTGCCGATTGCCACTGGAGAGATCGGCTTTAAACAGCTTGGCGAAGCGATGAAATCATATTACGCATGGATCGCACTCGGGGCGGGCATTCTCGTAGCATTGATCGCCAAAAACGGGATCACATTGCTCGCGGAAGACCCGCATATCACCACCGCTCTTGTATTTGGAACGATTTTAGCGGTCGCTTTATTCAAAGGCGTTGCCGTCGGCCCGCTCATCGGTGCCGGGATCGCCTATCTTGTCATGCAGGCCGTCCAGCATTTTACATCTTAGAAATGCGGGCCAGCTCCCCCTGTTTCAGGGGGTTTTTTAGTTTGAAAAAAACGTTCGCAACTAAAAATAAACATACATAACGCAGTTAAAACTCCTAAAAATCTGTAAATAGAAGTCAGCTGGTGCAAAAAAATAAGGCCCTCTATAAAAAGAGGGCTCAGTTTGTCAAAAACCTGTGTGGGGAAATATGACCGTTTATTTCGAATTTGTGGGTTTTTATTTGTGGAGTCTTCAGCAGGTAAGCTTGGATAAAAAGAAAAAATGATCTATCGTCTCTTTCGGGCTGAAACGCTTGCATCAGTTATCGCATCCTTTATTATGATGGCTGTCGAATTGCGAGTGCTGTTCAGTGCCGGAGAGTTTATTTTTTCTGCTAACTGAGACGTCGGATATGATTGCGGCGCGGACGGCAGCAAGTGATTTTAGTGAACGAAAAAGAAAAATTGATAGAAAACAGAAAGAAATTGAGGAAACCATCAAAAAATTGAAGGATATGAGATGTCATTTTCACAAAAGAAAGAGAACTAAAGAAGCAAAAAAAGCAAACCCAGAAAGAGGGCTGTCATCATCTCGATAAGATTGTATAAAAGACTAATCATGCCAACAACTTCTCATTACAATCATAAGAGCCTGGTTAGGTTGAGGCTGCAGGCTCTTATCATTTTTGACATTATTTTTTTGTATAACGCACCCAGTCGTAATGAGCGTATAGAGGTGTTACACCGTTGTAGGAACCGAGCCAGTCATCGACACCAATACCATTCCACAAGTTCATCATGATCTTTCCTGGCGTAGTCGGAATTTGGCTCGTCGCGGTATGTTTTAATTGCCCATCGACATACCATTTAATCGAGTTTGGCTGCCAATCGAACGCATACGTATGATAGGCATTGGATGCATCAAATCCGAGATCCACAAGCTTCTCATGGTTTCCTACACCATTCGTATAGTAGTTAAACTGAACCTTTGTTGTGTCTTTTCCTAAAAATTCGATATCAATCTCATCCCAAGGAGTTCCATCTGTTGGACCTGTGTAAGTGAAGAACGATGAAACGATCCCTACGTTTTTAGCTGGTTTCATTCTGACTTCATAAAGTCCATATCCATATGTTTGAATAGAGCGATTTTCCCCGCAGTCAAACTTGTTATAAGATGGACTTGTTAGCCCCAAACGCATTTCACCTAATGATGTCATTGATACGTTATTTGCACGCCAAGTGCAGTTGAACACACCTCCATTCGAATAACCATTTGCTTTCTGCCATACACCGGAGTTATAGCTGTTAAAAGGGTCAAAAAACGATCCGCCTGCTTGAGCCGAGGCAGTAGAAGTGACTGCAGACAAACTCAAAAACAATCCAGTGACAAGAAGCAGCAACACTCGTTTCATACGATAAGGCATGTGGCATTCCCCTTTCTTTGAAAACGTTTTCTTTATCGATCATACCTGATTCTTTTAAAAGGGAACATCAGTCAAAATAATGATAATAACTTTTCATTCATAAAAACTCCCCCCGTTTGTTTTAAAACGGATGAAGGGGATTTGCTGTAAAGTAACAAGTAAAAGATTTTATCTCTTTTTCTTTTGTTTATAAATTTATTATAGGTGAAAATCATAAACCGATTAGTATGAAAGAACTGGAGGAATACGTCTGTCCACTTTTAATAAAAATCCCTTCCCAAAACCTCCCTCAAATAGATACAGAAGAATACATGATTCTACAAAGCTGTCGATTGATAATAAATAACTACGAACCCTTGATTTATAAGGCTTTGAAAGCATTTTTGATCAAAAACCTACAAATTTATCAGATTATTGTTTATAATATAAATATGCTTAATCTTTATTAAGCATATCGGAGTATCGAACGGTATATAGAAACGCACGATTGTTTTATTTGAAAAACGATTTAATGTAAGCATTTTCTTTTTGGGTTGAAGAAGATGTATACAACATGCGTTGTTTTTGCTCCTAGGTTTTGGTTTAATTTTAAAAGGGGAAATTTTTTAAAAAAGGGAGAGATGAGTATGACAGCAACACGCGGCCTTGAAGGGGTAGTCGCCACTACATCATCAGTAAGTTCAATTATTGATGATACTCTTACATATGTAGGGTATAACATCGATGATTTGACAGAAAAAGCTAGCTTTGAAGAAGTTGTTTATCTGCTTTGGCATTTAAAGCTGCCGAACAAAGAGGAGCTCGCAGAGCTTAAAAAACAGCTTTCTGAAAATGCCGGTATCCCCAAAGAAGTGATTGACCATTTCAAATCCTACTCGAATGGAAAAGTCCACCCGATGGCAGCTCTTCGGACAGCCGTTTCTTTACTCGGACTGTTTGACGAAGAAGCAGATCAAATGGATGCGGAAGCAAACTACAGAAAAGCGGTGCGTCTCCAAGCGAAGATGCCTGCGCTTGTCGCTGCTTTTTCAAGAATCCGCAAAGGGCTCGAGCCGATTGAGCCGAATCCGGAACTCGGTTTTGCCGCCAACTTTCTCTACATGCTGAATGGAAAAGAACCTTCACCTGTTGAAGTGGAAGCGTTTGACAAAGCCTTGATTCTGCATGCGGATCATGAGCTGAACGCATCTACGTTCACAGCAAGAGTATGCGTCGCGACGCTTTCAGACGTCTACTCAGGGATCACGGCCGCAATCGGGGCCTTGAAAGGTCCGCTTCACGGCGGAGCAAACGAAGCAGTTATGAAAATGCTTTTAGAGATTGGCGAGGTTGAAAACGTAGATTCATATATTCACGCCAAGCTTGAAAAGAAAGAAAAGATCATGGGGTTCGGCCACCGCGTATACCGCCAGGGCGATCCCCGCGCAAAACATTTGAAGGAAATGAGCAGACGTTTGACGAATTTAACGGGTGAAAGCAAATGGTATGAGATTTCAGAGCGGACTGAGGAAATCGTCACGTCTCAGAAAAAGCTGCCGCCAAACGTAGACTTTTATTCTGCGTCGGTTTATCATAGCTTAGGAATCGACCATGATCTGTTCACGCCGATTTTTGCGATCAGCAGGGTATCAGGCTGGCTCGCTCACATTCTCGAACAATATGAAAATAACCGACTGATTCGTCCGCGGGCTGATTACACCGGCCCTGACATGCAGACGTTCATTCCGATTGAAGACAGAAGCTGACCGTTTGAAAGGAGGCTGTTCGAGCTTTGTTCGGCCGGCCTCTTAACGGCTTTCTTAGGAAACAACGATTTCATGAATCTATGAAAAAACATGTTTGTCCCCCGCCAAACGGGGGAAACAAATGTTTTTCTATATTGAAGAATTACATATTATGGGAGGTTTTATTGTGGCACAAGGCGAAAAAATTACAGTCTCCGGCGGAGTATTAAACGTTCCAAACAACCCGGTCATCCCGTTTATTGAAGGGGACGGAACAGGTCCTGATATTTGGAGAGCGGCTTCAAGGGTTCTTGAAGCGGCTGTGGAGAAAGCGTATAACGGCGAAAAGGAAATCACTTGGAAAGAAGTCTACGCCGGGGAAAAAGCGTACAACAAAACAGGCGAATGGCTTCCTGAAGAAACGCTTGATACGATCCGCGAATACCTGATCGCGATTAAAGGTCCTTTAACAACTCCTGTAGGCGGCGGAATCCGCTCATTAAACGTAGCGCTAAGACAAGAGCTTGACCTGTTTACATGCCTGCGTCCTGTCCGCTATTTCACAGGCGTTCCTTCACCGGTTAAGCGCCCTGAAGATACGGATATGGTCATCTTCCGCGAAAATACTGAAGATATCTATGCCGGCATCGAATACGCGAAAGGCTCTGAAGAAGTTCAAAAGCTGATTTCATTCCTGAAAAACGAGCTTGGCGTTAACAAAATCCGTTTCCCTGAAACATCAGGCATCGGTATCAAGCCGGTTTCTGAAGAAGGAACGTCAAGGCTTGTCAGAGCTGCGATCGAGTATGCAATCGAGCACGGCCGCAAATCTGTAACGCTCGTCCATAAAGGAAACATCATGAAATTCACGGAAGGCGCCTTTAAAAACTGGGGCTATGAAGTGGCTGAAAAAGAATTCGGCGATAAAGTATTCACATGGGCCGAATACGACCGCATCGCTGAAAAAGACGGCAAAGACGCTGCAAACAAAGCGCAAAGCGAAGCTGAAGCGGCCGGCAAAGTCATCATCAAAGACAGCATCGCTGACATCTTCCTTCAGCAGATCCTGACCCGCCCTGCCGAGTTTGATGTTGTGGCGACAATGAACCTGAACGGGGACTACATTTCAGATGCGCTTGCTGCCCAAGTCGGCGGAATCGGCATCGCTCCTGGAGCAAACATCAACTATGAGACAGGACACGCCATCTTTGAAGCGACACATGGTACAGCTCCAAAATATGCTGGCCTAGACAAAGTAAACCCGTCTTCAGTCATCCTATCCGGCGTGCTGCTTCTTGAGCATTTGGGCTGGAATGAAGCTGCCGACCTTGTGATTAAATCTATGGAGAAAACAATCGCATCCAAAGTCGTCACATACGATTTCGCTCGTTTGATGGACGGCGCGACTGAAGTTAAATGCTCTGAATTCGGTGATGAGCTTATCAAAAATATGTCTTAAACGGCTGTTTTGGGGTAAAACAACAACAATTAAAAGGGGTAGAAAACATGGGAAAGAAGCGAAATAAAGTATCTGTCATCGGAGCGGGCTTTACAGGTGCAACAACTGCGTTTTTAACGGCTCAAAAAGAATTGGCTGACGTCGTGCTAGTCGACATTCCGCAGCTTGAAAACCCTACAAAAGGGAAAGCGCTCGATATGCTGGAAGCGAGCCCTGTCCAAGGATTTGATGCGAATATTACAGGAACGGCAAACTACGAAGATACGGCCGGCTCAGATATCGTCGTCATCACGGCGGGAATCGCAAGAAAGCCGGGAATGAGCCGGGACGACCTCGTGGCTACAAATGAAAAGATCATGAGGAGCGTAACGAAGGAAGTTGTTAAATACTCACCTGATTGTATCATCGTCGTTCTGACAAACCCTGTGGATGCGATGACATACGCCGTCTATAAAGAATCGGGCTTCCCGAAAGAGCGGGTCATCGGCCAGTCGGGAGTTTTGGATACGGCAAGATTCAGAACGTTTGTCGCTCAGGAGCTCAACCTTTCCGTCAAAGACATTACAGGTTTTGTACTGGGCGGACACGGGGACGATATGGTTCCGCTCGTTCGCTACTCTTATGCAGGCGGCATTCCGCTTGAAACGCTTCTTCCGAAAGACCGGATCGATGCGATTGTTGAAAGAACGAGAAAAGGCGGGGGAGAAATTGTCAACCTGTTAGGAAACGGAAGTGCGTATTATGCGCCAGCCGCTTCCCTGACAGAAATGGTTGAAGCAATCTTAAAAGACCAGCGCCGCGTGCTGCCGACTATTGCCTACCTTGAAGGCGAATACGGCTATGAAGGCATTTACCTCGGCGTTCCGACGATTATCGGCGGAAACGGTCTTGAACAGATCATTGAACTTGAACTGACTGAAACAGAAAGAAGTCAGCTTGATCAATCCGTTGAATCAGTCAAAAACGTCATGAAAGTATTATCATAATGAAAACAGCAGGAAGGCTTTATACAAGCCTTCCTGTTTTTGAATGCGATCTTTTTTACATAAAACCATATGAAAATCAAGACATAAACACGGGCTGTCAGCATATACCTAATCATAATCATCTGCCCGGACATTTTCATTCTTTTTTCTGGAAGCATTCCATCGCTTAAAACAGCGGTTTATTGCCGAAAAAGAGAGATTTTATGCAAAACACTGAAAAATCAAATTGTCGAACGGATAGGCTTTCGTTAAAATAGGAGTGAAAACGTTTATTTAACAAAAGATAGAGAAAGAGATGTCGGGGAAATCTGAAGCCTGGAGGCATGTCATGAGCAAAAAGATATTAGTTGTAGATGATGAGGAATCGATTGTTACCCTTCTAAAATATAACCTTGAACGGTCGGGCTATCATGTGGTGACGGCCATGGACGGAGAGGCCGGCTTATTAAAGGCGATTGAAGAGAAGCCGGATCTGATCGTGCTCGATCTGATGCTTCCTAAAATGGACGGCATTGAAGTATGCAAGGAACTCAGACAGAAGAAGCTGATGTATCCGATTTTGATGCTGACCGCTAAGGATGATGAATTTGATAAGGTGCTCGGTCTCGAGCTGGGTGCCGATGACTATATGACGAAGCCGTTCAGCCCGAGAGAGGTGACGGCAAGGGTCAAAGCGATTTTAAGAAGAACACAGACGCTGTCCGTTCATCCGGAGGAGACGGAAGAACCGGATGCAGGCGAGCTGATCATAGGCGAATTGAAAATACTGCCAGAACATTATGAGGTTTACTTTCAAAACGAACGCCTCGAGCTAACGCCTAAGGAATTCGAACTCCTTTTATATTTGGGAAGGCATAAAGGGAGGGTGCTGACGAGAGACCTTCTCCTCAATGCTGTCTGGAACTACGACTTCGCGGGCGATACGCGCATCGTCGATGTCCATATCAGCCATCTTCGCGATAAGATCGAAAAAAATACGAAAAAACCGGAATACATTAAAACAATCAGAGGTCTTGGCTACAAAATGGAGGAGCCGAAGCTGAATGATTAAATTCCGGACCCGGCTTTTAGCTGCCCTGCTGACGCTTTTGATTCTCGTATTTGCTTCACTCGGTTTTCTGCTCGTTCACTTGTTTCACTCCTCATACGATGCCAAACTGAGCAGCCATATTGAAAAAGAAGCCGCTTTGGTCGCTTCATTGGCAAATCGTGAAAACATGAAGTCTTCGGAGCAAGGAGCCATTTTAGAGAAGGCAAGCCGTGAACTGGACAGTCATGTATCGCTGATTGATACAAAAGGTCAGGTTCTTTTTCATTTTGGGGGCCGTGCAGAAGATCAATCCGTTATCAAAGAAGCGCTTGAGTCGGATTTAAACGGTGAAGGAGGAGGCTTCAGAATCAATCCGGATGACGAGTCCGTTTACCGTTACGTGCAGCCGCTGAAAGAAGACGGGAATGTGAATGGATATATTCTGATCAGCACTCCTGTCGATTCATTGCAAGATATCAATCAAAAGATCTGGATTCTCCTCGGCGTGAGCCTTGGAACGGCCTTTTTAATCATCGCCGGGCTTGGGGCGAGAATAACCTCTCAATATACGAATCCGATTGAGTCTGCGACACAAGTAGCGATTGAGCTTGCCAAAGGAAACTATAAAGCAAGAACTTTCAACGAAGATGAAACGATGCTGAGCCAGTCCATCAATATGCTGGCGCAGAACCTGCAGGACATGACAAGAGCACAGGAAATGCAGCGCGACCGTCTGCAAACCGTCATCGAAAATATCGACTCCGGTCTGATCTTAATCGATGGAAAGGGTTATATTCACCTTGTGAACCGCGCTTATCAAAAGCAATTTCACGTAGAAGCCGATCAGCTTCTTTACCATTTCTATCACGAAGTGCTCGAACACGAAGAAATCATTAATCTCATCGAAGAAATTTTTATGACGGAAACAAAGGTCCGCAAAATGTTTAAACTGCCGATCAAAATTGAAAGAAGGTATTTTGAAGTCGACGGAGTTCCAATTATCGGCATCAATGATGAGTGGAAAGGCATCGTTCTCGTGTTCCATGATATGACGGAAAGAAAGCAGCTTGAAGAAATGAGGAAGGACTTTGTCGCCAATGTCTCCCATGAGCTGAAAACGCCGATTACATCGATCAAAGGGTTCACCGAGACGCTTTTAGACGGAGCGATGAACGAAAGGGAGACGCTGCTGCAATTTCTATCGATCATCTTAAAAGAGAGCAGCCGTCTGCAAACCTTGATCCAGGACCTGTTGGATCTGTCGAAAATCGAACAGCAGAACTTCACCCTGAATATTCAAAATTGCAATATTGGTGAAATCCTCGCTGAAATTGAGATGCTTTTGAAGAATAAAGCGGAGGAAAAAGGAATCACCTTGACCCTGGAAAAGCCGGAGAAGCCAGCCGTTGCTTCCGGGGATCCGCACAGACTAAAGCAGATCTTTTTAAATTTGGTGAACAATGCCCTCACATATACGCCTGAAGATGGAAACGTAACGATTTCGGCTGATGTACTGGAAAATGCAGTGCAAGTCAAAGTGAAGGATACGGGCATCGGGATCAAGCGGTCCGAAATCCCGAGAATATTCGAACGCTTCTACCGGATCGATAAAGACAGGAGCAGAAATTCAGGAGGAACCGGTCTCGGCCTAGCGATCGTCAAGCATTTAGTCGAGGCCCACGACGGTGAAATCGACGTCGAAAGCGAGCGGGGAAAAGGCACCGAATTCACGGTCCGCTTAAAACGCGCATCCGAGTAGCTTCATTTAGCAAACTTTACAAAGGCTTAACAACTTTTATATACATGGTTAAAACTTGGCTGATAGGATCATTAGTGAACCCCTTCATCCAAGGAGCCATATGGACGGACGCGATCAACAGCGCGTCCCTTTTTTTATTTTTCTGCAAAATCACTCTCATTTTCCTTTCAAAATGAACTTTGCTAAAATAAAATAAGCAAATATGATCACGAAGTTGAATGGAAGCTGACGAATCGGCTCCTTAGGAGGATAAAGATGACTGAAAGAAAAAAACTAGTATTGGTTGACGGAAACAGCCTGGCTTACCGCGCGTTTTTCGCTCTGCCTCTTCTCAGCAATGAAAAAGGGATACATACAAACGCTGTGTACGGTTTTACCACGATCTTAATGAAGATGCTTGAAGAAGAAAAACCGACCCACATGCTCGTTGCTTTTGATGCGGGGAAAACGACATTCAGACATAAAACGTTTAAAGAATATAAAGGCGGCAGACAAAAAACGCCGCCCGAGCTGTCCGAGCAGCTGCCGTTTATCCGCGAGCTCCTCGACGCCTATCAAATCTCAAGGTATGAGCTTGAAAACTACGAGGCCGATGATATTATCGGCACCCTTGCCAAGTCAGCGGAAAAAGACGGATTTGAAGTGAAGATTTTTTCAGGCGACAAAGACCTGACACAGCTGGCTACAGAAGGAACGACGGTCGCCATCACGAAAAAGGGCATTACAGATGTTGAATACTATACGCCGGAACATGTCCGGGAAAAGTACGGACTTACACCTGAACAAATCATTGACATGAAAGGGCTGATGGGAGACTCATCAGACAACATTCCAGGTGTGCCGGGCGTCGGCGAAAAGACGGCGATCAAGCTTTTGAAACAGTTCCATACAGTAGAGGAGCTGCTGTCGTCAATAGACGAAGTCAGCGGAAAAAAACTGAAAGAAAAGCTTGAAGAATTTAAAGAACAGGCATTGATGAGCAAAGAGCTTGCGACAATTACGACAGAAGCGCCGCTTGAAGTCACCCTCGATTCCCTCGGATACGAAGGTTTTGACAGGGAAGCGGTCGTCAAGATTTTTAAAGATCTCGGTTTTAACTCTTTGCTCGAAAGGATTGGCGAAGAGCCGGGAGAAAAAGAAGAAGAACAGTTTGAAGAGATCAACGTCACGATCAAAACAGACATCACGGATGATTTGTTTGCGTCACCGGCTTCACTCGTTGTCGAACAGCTCGGCGACAATTATCATGAGGCGCCGATCCTCGGTTTTTCGATCGTCAACGAACATGGCGCTTTCTTCATCCCGGAAGAGACAGCTGTTCAGTCGGACCGTTTTAAAGAGTGGGCCGAAGACGAGTCGAAAAAGAAATGGGTGTTTGATGCAAAACGCGCGGCGGTCGCTTTGCGCTGGCGGGGCATCGAACTGAAAGGCGCAGAATTTGACGTTCTCCTTGCGGCCTATATCATCAATCCGGGACACTCTTACGACGATGTTGCAAGCGTTGCGAAAGAACACCAATTACACATTGTCGCGGCAGATGAAGCGGTCTACGGAAAAGGCGCGAAACAGGCGGTGCCGGATGAGAAGGAGCTTGCCGACCATTTAGCCAGAAAAGCGAAGGCGATATCGCTGCTCCGCGAAAAGCTTCTTGATGAATTGGAGAAAAACGAGCAGCTCGATCTGTTTGAAGCGCTCGAAATGCCCCTCGCCCACATTCTCGGTGAGATGGAATCGATCGGTGTCCAAGTCGATGTCGACAGATTGAAAAAAATGGGGGAAGAACTGTCCGCCAAATTAGCGGAATACGAGAAGAAAATCCACGAGTCAGCAGGTGAAACGTTCAATATCAATTCTCCAAAGCAGCTCGGTGTGATTTTGTTTGAAAAACTCGGGCTGCCTGCCGTCAAAAAAACAAAAACGGGCTATTCGACTTCAGCCGATGTGCTGGAAAAACTGCGCGACAAACACGTCATTATCGAAGATATTCTGCACTACAGACAGATCGGCAAGCTCCAGTCCACATACGTCGAAGGGCTTTTAAAAGTAATCAAAAAAGACAGCCATAAAGTGCATACCCGCTTTAATCAAGCTTTAACACAGACGGGAAGGCTCAGCTCAACCGATCCAAATCTGCAAAATATACCGATCCGTCTTGAGGAAGGCCGCAAAATCCGGCAGGCGTTTGTCCCTTCGCAAAAAGGCTGGCTCATATTCGCTGCGGATTACTCCCAAATCGAATTGAGGGTTCTCGCCCACATTTCAAAGGATAAAAATTTGATTGAAGCGTTCACGAACGATATGGACGTTCACACGAAAACGGCGATGGATGTTTTTCATGTATCAGAAGAAGAAGTCACCCCTGCGATGAGGAGGCAGGCGAAAGCCGTCAATTTCGGAATCGTCTACGGAATCAGCGACTACGGCTTGTCGCAAAACCTGGGAATTACAAGAAAGGAAGCGGCCGCGTTTATTGAGCGCTATTTCCACAGCTTCCAGGGAGTTAAAGAATACATGGAAGAAACCGTTCAAGAAGCGAAACAGAGGGGCTATGTGACGACTCTTTTAAGCCGGAGGCGGTATATACCGGAATTGACGAGTCGGAATTTCAATCTGCGCAGCTTTGCCGAACGGACGGCAATGAACACGCCGATCCAGGGAAGCGCCGCAGATATCATTAAAAAAGCGATGATCGACATGGCGGACAAGCTGAAAGAAAAAAATCTCCAGGCCAAACTGCTGCTGCAGGTTCATGACGAATTGATTTTTGAAGCGCCTGAAGATGAAATCAAAGTGCTTGAAAAACTAGTTCCGGAAGTAATGGAACATGCATTGGAGCTCGATGTTCCGCTGAAAGTGGACTGCGCTTCAGGGCCTTCATGGTACGATGCAAAATAGAGAAAAGGAAGTGATGATGTGCCGGAATTACCAGAAGTCGAAACGGTCCGGCGCACTCTTGCCGGGCTTGTAAGAGGGAAAACGATCGATGCGGTTGATGTCAGATGGACAAAAATCATAAAACGTCCGGAGGAGCCTGAGGAATTCGCAAGGCTCCTGGCCGGTCAGACGATTCAGTCGATCGGAAGAAGGGGAAAATTCCTGTTGTTTCATCTTGATGATTGTGTCATGGTTTCCCATTTGAGAATGGAAGGAAAGTACGGGCTTCATCAAAACGATGAACCCCTTGATAAACATGTGCACGTCATTTTCAGGTTCACGGACGGAAGCGAGCTGCGCTACCGGGATGTCAGAAAGTTCGGCACGATGCATTTGTTTAAGCCGGGAGAAGAACTGACGGAGCTGCCTCTCAGGCAGCTCGGTCCCGAACCTTTCAGCGAGGAATTTACAGCCGGTTACTTAAGAGAGCGCCTGAAGAAAACAAACCGCTCAGTGAAAACCGCACTGCTCGATCAGCGGACAGTGGTCGGACTGGGCAATATTTATGTCGACGAGGCTTTGTTCAGAGCCGGTATCCATCCCGAGACAACAGCGAACAAGCTCACAAAAAAACAGACGGTTCTTCTTCATGAAGAGATCGTTCAAACGTTAAAGGAAGCTGTTGAAGCAGGGGGAAGCACAGTCAGATCTTACATCAATTCACAAGGTGAAATCGGCATGTTCCAGCTCAAACTTTTCGTTTACGGCCGGAAAGATGAACCTTGTAAAAAGTGCGGATCTCCAATTGAAAAAACAGTCGTTGGCGGAAGGGGCACGCATTTTTGCATAAAGTGCCAGAAAAAATGACAATCGCATAAAAGGGACAACAGCAAGCCGTATCATGGTTCAAGCTGTCGATGCATACGCTCCATATAGCTGTTAAAAGCAAGCTTTAAGGTGTGATGTTTCTTTTTCGGGTAAACAACACACGGATGGTTTTCTTCTTTCATATATATAAGAAGCCTAGAAAGCTGCCTTTAGGCTGCATGACTTAACTGCTCGCATCAACAGAAAGGAAGAGCCTGATATGATGTTTGCATCTTTCTTGCTGCTGGCATTTGCCGTCAGCTTGGACAGTTTTTCAGTCGGATTTACTTACGGATTGCGAAAGTTGAAAATCCCATTTAAAGCGATTTTGATTATTGCTTTTTGCTCTGGTGCCGTGATGTATATTGCCATGATGATCGGAACCCTTTTGGCGAAATTCCTGCCCGTTGTCGTAACAGAAAGGCTCGGAGCCGTCATATTAATGGGGATCGGCGCATGGGTGCTGTATCAGTTTTTCAGGCCGGAGAAAGAACAGGATCTCGTCTTCTCTGAAAAAACGCTCATCAACCTTGAATTGAAATCGCTCGGAATCGTGATACACATTTTAAGAAAACCGACAAGCGCCGACATTGATAAATCAGGAATCATTACCGGTATAGAAGCTTTCCTTCTCGGTTTCGCCCTCTCTATTGACGCGTTCGGAGCAGGGATCGGCGCGGCTGCGCTCGGCTTTTCCCCTGTACCGATGAGCATTACGGTAGGCATCATGAGCTCATTGTTCGTATTTTGCGGAATACAGGCGGGGCGATTTTTATCGAAATGGAACTGGATGGATAAACTGACCTTTCTTCCCGGTATATTGCTGATTATGATCGGCATCTGGAAACTGTAAGAAGGAGGTGCAGGCCTTTGACATTGGTCATCGGGTTGACCGGAGGGATTGCCAGCGGCAAAAGTACTGTCGCGCAAATGTTCCAGCAGTGCGGCATCACAGTCGTCGATGCGGACGTGATCGCGAAAGAGGCCGTTGAACAAGGGATGCCCGCTTATCACAAAATCGCAGAGACATTTGGTCAAGGCGTGCTGCTTGAAACAGGCGGTATCGACCGGAGAAAACTTGGAGAAATTGTTTTTACTAACGAAGAAAAGAGGATGCAGTTAAATGCGATCGTCCATCCGGAAGTGAGAAAAATGATGATCAAACAGCGCGACGAAGCCATCCGGGCCGGTGAACGGTTTGTTGTTCTCGATATTCCGCTTTTATATGAAAGCGGGCTTGAACATTTGACAGATAAAGTGATCGTCGTCTGGGTGCCGATGGAGCTTCAGCTTGAGCGGCTGATGAAAAGAAACCGGCTCACTGAAGACGAGGCGCTGAACAGAATTCACGCCCAGCATTCTCTTGACGAAAAAAAGAAAAAGGCAGACGCGGTGATCGATAACAGCGGCAGTCTGAAAGATACAGAAGCGCAGCTTCATCAGCTGCTTGATACATGGTCAAATATTGAAAAGTGAGCGCGAAATTGCGCTCACTTTTTTATTAGTCGTTTTTAAACTGGCTGTAATTCGCATAATACAGCGCGGTGCGTTGTGCACCTGCATACCGTTCGGCAAAAGCTTTGGCATTGCCTGCCTTCATCGTCCGATAACTGTAGTTGGATGAAGGTTTCCAGCTTGTTTCAGGCGATTTCTGTCCTTTTATCGCCGGATATGATCCGACATCTTTAAATGAGCCGTCTCCGTAATCATCAAGTATGCCTTTCTCGCTGCCCGTACCGAAGTAATTGGCTTCAGAATAAATTTTGGCCAATGTCGTTATCGTGAAGCCTAGATGGTAATTGTTGATATAATTGTTTTTCACATGAAAATGGCCGTAACGCATCAACCCGGGCGCCCTGACATAGAGATTCTCAAAGCGGTTGTGGCTGATTGTCATCCGCGGATATCCATTATATATACTGTGGTATTGCTTGTCATCTTGAGGCCAGCCGAGAATCAAGCCGTACCTGTGGTCTGTGAATGTGCTGTGAGACAGTGTGACGTAATCGGCTTTAGCGCCGATGTATAAGAGCTTGTCGAGATCGTGACCGTTTGCTGAATAGCTGTGGCCCTGGAATGTGACATGGTCAATCCAGTAATTCCTCGAATCTGTAATGTAAACAGGGATGTCGTTGTTTTCATTTATGAATGCATCATGTGCAATGATCAGATTTTTGAAAATCACGTTGCCTGAGTCCGTTTTTGTTTTAAAGTAAATGTTGTTCAGCTTATGTTTTTCATACGAGCCGATGATTGTTTTATTGGCACCCACCGTCAATACCGTTTTGGCTGAAGCGCCGATATTGCTGGAGACGACAATGGTGCGGGGCGTTGAACCTCCAATATTGGCTTTCAGTTCGCCCAGATTGTTGACATAGACGACTTTTCCAAGCAGGCCGCCGGTTGTGCCTGTTTTCTGCTTGCCATTCGTTTCCTTTGCATAGCCCGCGAAACCTTCGAGACCGTCGCTTGGAAGCTTCCACTTTTGGACGGAGCTGCCTGTATATTTGGCAAGCTTCACTCCGCTGCCGTCCAGTGTCAGGGCAAGGCTGTTGTTTTGCGCACTGACGATTTTATACGTGATAAAGTCTCCGTTTCCGTCTTTGTCAGCCCCGATAATATTCCACAACTCTTCTTTTCGTGAATTGTCATAGTAGACTACAGCGGGATTATTGTTTGACAACGCGTAATGGGAAGGGATGATAATTTTGCCGTTATCCATATTTCTGATTTTAAACTGTTTGCCGTCAGACGTATCCAGCCTCCATCTTTCTGCTTTTTCCCCGCTCGTCTGTTTTGCTGTTAGCGGTGCATTATCTTGATTCCCGGCGGGCGTGATGTTTATGCCTGATAAGCTTTCCAGCCTGATCATCTGTTTCGGATAACCTTCGTTCGCCGCGGAAGCGGCTGCTGTTCCTATAAAAAAATAAATGCCGGCCGCAGCCAAAAAAGAAATGATAAAATATATGTTTTTGGTCAGTTTCATGGTTGTCCTTTCTTGAAGACACTGCCTTCTGTCGTGTGAAAATTTGGCGCCGTTGGAAATTGTAGCACTAAAGATGTATTTGAAATATATGCTTTAATGCCGATTTTTTCTAGTTCTTTGTTCATTGTTTCACAAAAACCGCGTAAATTTGCTGTAAAAGAAACAAATGGTATGGCTAATTAAAAATAATGTGTTATACTTATTTTGAATAAATCATGATGTGGAATGACATAAAATAAGGGGTGCATATTTGATGAAAGTGAAAGTTGCGATAAACGGATTCGGCCGGATCGGCAGAATGGTGTTTAGAAAAGCGATGCTTGATGAACAGATTGACATTGCAGTGATCAATGCGAGCTACCCTCCGGAAACGCTCGCTCATTTAATAAAGTATGACACAAATCACGGCCGATATGAGCTTGATGTAAACGCTGGAGACGATTGCCTGTTCGTTAACGGTAAAAAGGTCATGCTGACCAATCAGAGGGACCCTAAACTTCTTCCGTGGGCGCAATACGGGATCGACATCGTCGTAGAAGCGACGGGGAAATTTAACGCGAAGGAAAAAGCGGAGGCTCATATTGAAGCCGGCGCGAAAAAAGTTATTTTGACAGCGCCGGGGAAAAATGAAGACATCACAATCGTGATGGGCGTCAATGAACGCGAATTTGATGCGGAGCGTCATACGATTATTTCAAACGCTTCCTGTACGACGAATTGTCTCGCTCCTGTCGCAAAAGTGCTTGATGATGCATTTGGCATTGAAAACGGCCTGGTGACCACTGTTCACGCATTTACAAATGATCAAAAAAATATTGATAATCCGCACAAAGACTTGAGAAGGGCGCGCGCCTGCGGTTCTTCGATCATTCCGACAACGACAGGCGCCGCGAAAGCGCTGTCACTTGTCATGCCGCATTTAAAAGGAAGAATGCACGGCCTGGCCCTGCGCGTTCCCGTCTCAAATGTGTCACTCGTTGACCTTGTGGCTGATTTAAAAAGCGATGCGACGGCAGAAGATATTAATGAAGCGTTCCGAATGGCGGCGGCAGGCTCGATGTCCGGGATCCTCGATGTATGCGATGAACCGCTTGTCTCATCCGATTTTAATACGAATCCATACTCGGCGGTGATCGACAGCCTTTCAACAATGGTGCTTGAGAACAGAAAGGTGAAAGTGCTCGCATGGTATGACAACGAATGGGGATATTCGTGCAGGGTTGTCGATTTAATCAGATACGTGGCTTCAAGAATGAAACACCCTTCGGCTGTATAAAATAAGAGCATGGACGGATAAAAAATAAATACCCCTTAACCATCAAATGATAAAACCGCCTTGCAAAAAATATTCAAACAAAGTATACTATTTTTCGTGAACTTCTAGTTCGTGAGCGCTTCGGCATTACTTAAAGGGTTAGGACCTCTCCGGACTAACTTTCCCCCGTGGTAAATGACCGGTTCAGTTGCTTGGAAATTCACTTTTCTAATTCTTGTTAAGGGGGGTCCATGCTATGGAAACAATGGGGCGTCACGTTATCTCCGAACTGTGGGGATGCGATTTTGATAAGCTGAATGACATGGATTTTATTGAAAAAACGTTTGTAAATGCGGCACTGAAGTCAGGTGCTGAGGTACGTGAGGTAGCCTTTCATAAGTTTGCACCTCAAGGTGTAAGCGGGGTTGTGATCATTTCTGAATCTCACTTGACCATTCACAGTTTTCCTGAACACGGATATGCCAGCATTGATGTTTATACTTGCGGAGATTTAGATCCGAACGTAGCTGCCGATTATATCGCAGAAGAATTAAGAGCAGAAACAAGAGAGAACATTGAAATACCGAGAGGCATGGGACCTGTTCAGGTGAAACAGGCCAACGCCAAAGCACAGGCACTTTAATGCCGATAGAGGAGCTGGATGAAAAAGCGGACACCGCTTTTAAAATCCGCTCCTTTTTCTTTCCTCTCGCGACAATCCCCGAAACATATTTTCCCCGGCATTCTCTTGCCCTAATTTGTTTTCCCTTGGAAATCAACCATTTTTTTAATAAAATATAGAGAAGAAAGACAAAGGGGACAGGGGATATGAGTCTTTTTCAAAACATTCACCGGTTTTTTTCTACACACGCCGAAACGTCTGACCGCCATCCTTCGGACAAGCTGAAGAGCCGCTATTATAAAGCGGCGTCAAAAGAAGCGCTCAATGCTGTAAAGGAAGTGCTGGAAGGCCTTGACGGCTGTAAGGTGACATCGGTGTCGGAAGAAAGAGGAGAAATCAGCGCCGAGGTGAAAAAAACGCGAAAAGCTTTTGTGGTGGCGACAGTCGTGTCGATTCGCCCTTTTGATACAGCGGTGGATTTTAATGTGTCAACGGAAACGTTTTTGCCGACCGATTTTGGCTACAGCCGCGGGCTTGTCTCGACGCTATACAGCGAACTGGACGGAAAGCTGCAGAAATCTGTACATTCAAACAATTGAATAGGGAGCTGAAAAAATGAAATGTCCAGCATGTCAGCATAACGGGACGAGGGTTTTGGACTCCCGTCCCGTTGACGAAGGCAGATCGATTCGCAGAAGACGCGAATGCGAATCATGCAACTATCGATTTACTACATTTGAAAAAGTGGAAGAAATTCCGCTCATCGTCGTAAAAAAAGAAGGAATCCGGGAAGAATTCAGCCGCGAGAAGATGCTCCGCGGTTTGATCAAAGCGTGCGAAAAACGCCCTGTCGCCTTAAAGCAACTTGAGGATATTTGCTTTGAAATTGAAAAAGAGCTTAGAAATCAAGGCGTTGCTGAAGTGAAAAGCGATATGATCGGAGAAATGGTGATGGACCGGCTTGCGAAAATCGACGAAGTCGCATACGTCCGGTTTGCTTCAGTATACCGCCAATTTAAAGATATTAACGTATTTATCGACGAGCTGAAAGACTTAATAAAGAAAGAACGGTAAAGAGCTGTAAATTAATCCAGCTCTTTTCTCATGATAAAACCACGGTCGTGTGACATGAAGGCCTGAAAAAGGTGTAAAATGAGGACAAGAAACAAAGTGGAAGGTTGACAAAAGATATGAGTAATTATTGGAAAGACTTGCTTCCTGTCGATCCGTACGTTGTCAAAAGCTGCGGATTGCTTCAGGACTTGGACCGGCAAATTGTCACGCTATTGTATCAGCCTCTAATCGGCTCTTTTTCATTCAGCTTGTTTCTCACGCTGTGGGGGGAACTGGAGCAAAACAGAGTCTGGGGGAAAAGCTCGACTCACAGACAGCTGATGGCGGCGATGCAGACCAACCTGAAGACGATTCACTCAGAGAAGGAAAAGCTTGAGGGAATCGGACTGTTGAAAACTTATATGAAAGAAACGGAAGACGAGCGTTTGTTTATATATGAATTGATTCCGCCGCTCAGACCGGATGAGTTCTTTCAGGACGGCATGCTGAATGTCTTCTTGTACAACCGCGTCGGAAAAGCGAGGTTTCAGCAGCTGAAAGAATACTTTTCCCACCCGTCTGTTCCCGAAGAAGCACGGGATATCACCCGTTCTTTCAACGAAGTTTTTGCATCTGTCCAGCCGAGCGAATGGAAGATGTCTGACGATATGATCGAAGCGATGGAGCTTCGCGAAGATCGTGAATGGATGAAAGAAGGGAATGGCAAACCGGCGGCGGTCACAGACGACGCCTTTGACTTTCAACTGTTTCTCGCCGGTTTATCCGACACGCTTATTCCGAGAAAAGCGCTGTCAGACCAAGTGAAGGAAACGATTAAAAAGCTCGCCTTTCTCTACGGGATCGAACCGCTTCAGATGCAAAACGTCGTCATGTCAGCCGTTGATGAGCACGATACGATCACGACAGAAGCGCTCAGAAAAGCGGCGAGCGACTGGTATCAGATCGAGCGCAGCGGCCCGCTTCCGGAACTCGTCGACAAAGTGCAGCCGATGAATCTCCGCGAACAGCCGAATCAACAGTCGTCAACGAATGCCAAGGAAGACAATTTGATTGCTTTGCTTGAGCAGGTATCGCCGAAAAAGCTGCTGCAGGATATCGGCGGCGGAGCGGAACCATCCAAAGCCGATCTGAAAATTATAGAAGAAATAATGCTTGACCAAAAATTAGAGCCCGGCGTCATCAATGTTCTGATTTATTATGTCATGCTGAAAACCGATATGAAGCTTTCGAAAAATTACACCCAAAAAATAGCTTCTCACTGGGCCAGAAAAAACGTTCGCACGGTTAGAGAGGCCATGAAGCTTGCGAAAGAAGAAAACCGCCAATATCTTGAATGGGCGGAAGGGAAGAAAAAGCCTTCCCGGAACAAGAAAGTCATCAGGGAAGAAAAGCTGCCTGACTGGCTTCGGGAAAGTGACGAAGCCGACAGCAAACCGCTCGAAACAGAGCCGGCCGGTTCCGTAACGAGAGAAGGCTTTGACCAACAGAAGCAGAAGCTGCTCGAAGAAATAAAAAAACTGAAAAACCATTCCGCTCTTTAATGTGAGGTGAAGATGATGGAGCCGATTAAACGCGCTTTGCAAGGCGTGACGACGAGACCCGATTTTCAAAAACGCCTTGAAGATATGAAAGAAAAAGTGCTCTCTGACAAGGATGTTCAGGAGTTTTTAAACAGCCGCCAGTCAGAAGTGGATCAAGGAATGATCGACAGGAGCCTAAACAAGCTTTATGAATTTACACAGCAAAGCAAAGGATGCCAAGACTGCCCGAGTCTGAAAGAGTGCAAAAACCTGATTCAAGGTTATCATCCAAAGCTTGTGATGAACGGAAAAACGATCGATGTTCAATATGACAGGTGTCCGGAAAAAAAGGCAGCGGACGAGAGGGAAAGACAGCGGTCGCTGATTAAAAGCATCTATATTCAACAGGATCTCTTGAATGCTACGTTTGCCGATATTGACGGAGATGATCCGAGCAGATTAAAGGTCCTTCAGCTTGTGACGGGCTTTTTGCATGACTATAACGAAACGGGAAAGGGAAAAGGCATCTACGTCTACGGGAAGTTCGGGGTCGGAAAAACCTTTATGCTGGCCGCCATCGCCAACGAGCTTGCGGCAAAGGACCATCCATCCATTCTCGTCTATGTCCCCGAATTTGTCAGGGAACTGAAAAATGCGATACACGATCAGTCGCTTGAAGAAAAGCTTGAGATGGTCAAGTCTACGCCGATTCTAATGCTCGATGATATCGGTGCGGAGTCCATGTCAAGCTGGGTGAGGGATGAGGTGCTTGGCGCCATCCTTCAGCACAGAATGTCTCATCAGCTGCCGACGTTTTTCTCTTCCAACTTTGACCCTGATGAACTGAAACACCATTTCACCTATTCGCAAAGGGGCGAAAAAGAAGAGGTGAAAGCGGCAAGGCTGATGGAGAGGGTGCTGTATTTAGCGACACCTGTCCGGCTGGACGGGAAAAACCGACGTCAGTAATCACATGATCCCGAGCTTCAATTACGGAGATGAAGAAGATGCAAAAAAGAACCTTGGCCAAATGGACGGTTATCGCCGTAATCGCGGCGGCCGGACTATGGTTGAATGCGAAATATCTGAATCTGAGCCCCGCTCATATAAGAGAAGGCGTCTTATCCTTCGGGATTTTCGCCCCGCTCATCTATATCGGATTATTGATGATCCGGCCGTTTTTGCTGCTACCTGCTTCCGTTTTCGCCGTCAGCGGGGGCCTCGCATTCGGTCCGCTGTTTGGCTCTTTGTATTCTTTTATCGGTGCGGCGGGCGGTGCATTTTTGTCATTCGCTGTTGCATACAGGCTCGGCGGAAACCTTCAGCACATGCCGCTGAAGCTTGACAGCCTGCGGACGCTTTTGCGGAAAAACGGCTTTTTCTGCATTCTGCTCTTGAGGCTCGCGCCGATTCATTTTGACGCGGTTAGCTATGCGGCAGGCGTGTCAAAAGTGAAGCCCCTGTCGTTTGCCCTGGCGACGGCTGCGGGCATCATTCCGGGCACCGTTATTTTAAATGTGCTCGGGTCAAGCCTCTTGACCGGCGACATCATAGCAATTGCAGCTACAGCGGCAATTTACTTGATATTCATTACCGTGCCTCTTTTGTTCAGAAAAAAAGTGCAGGCGCTCCTCGATTAAGGGCTCATCCTTTTTTTACGTCTATTTTATTTGTCACCCCCATATACATGTATCAGATGTTGTTAGGGGGGACAAACATGCTTGAAATTACATTTGAAGATGATTATGATACAGCCGCGTTTTTGCATCTCCTTCGCAATGCGGATGCGAACCGGCATATCAAGATTCACGAAGCACCAGGGAAGATCGGAATTGAAAAGACCCATTCCTCTGTCAGTATTCAGGCCTATATTGAGCCGGTTCTGACGAGATTTTTTACAGAATGCAAAGAAGACGAATACATGCTTTCGGTTATTGAAGGCGATTATTACTTTTTGGACCGGGATGAACAGCAGCAGATTCTTCAACTGGCCCACAGCATTATGGAGGGCGAACTTGAAGGGCTTCCTCTCAACAAGGACGACACCCCTCGCGAACATTACATCATTCAGGAGCTCCAAACGATTTGTCTTGAGGAAAACGTCTTTTCCATTCGGTCTTTTATGACATTTCGCCTCGGGAGGTATTATGAACGCCTCAGGTCTTATGTGGAGGCGGCAATTGACGAGTATAAAATGGAACAGGAATATCAGACATTCATTCAATCGCTGAGAGACTACGTCATGTCGAAAGAGCCGATGCTTGACCATGTCCGCATTGTGCACGACGGTTATTTTGTATTGTGGGAATTAAAGTATATTTCTGAACGGGAACAAAAAAAATACATAGACAGGCGGTTCGTAAGAGAACACCCGATGTATATTGATTCCCATCTCCTGGCTCCGCTCGTATCGATTGCGCCGGAAAAAATAGACCTCTATACAGAAGACCGGGAACACGCCATGGTTCAGACCATTCAAAATATTTTTCAGGAGCGCGTACGGATTCTTTCGCTTGACGCCTTTCATCCGCGAGAAAACATTTTGGAAGAGCATTCTTGATTTTGTGTGAAAAACGATTTATAATACGATGTAAACTTAAAGATATTATGTATCGATAAGGACATGAAAAGATGAACACCGGTTTGACAGAGAGGGAGACCACGGCTGAAAGTCTCTTAAGCCAAGGAGCATTTTTTTACCGCCTTTGAACATCAGTTGTGAACGGCAATGTGTCTAGTAATGACTGACGGGACTTCCCGTTACAGAACCGAAAGCCGAGAGCGCGACGGGTTTTTTGCGTTTTCGGGAAAAAGGGTGGAACCACGAATTCCGTTTATTAATCCTCGTCCCTTTCATAGGGGGACGGGGATTTTTTATTTTGTAAAAAAAAGGAGTGACTAGGATGTCAGATATGGTAAAAATCAAATTTCCTGACGGAGCGGTTAAGGAGTTTGCAAAAACGACGACAACAGAAGATATCGCGGCATCAATCAGTCCCGGCTTAAAGAAAAAATCAATAGCGGGGAAATTAAACGGCAAAGAAATCGATCTGCGCGCACCGATCCTTGAGGACGGCGCCATCGAAATCATTACAGAAGGCAGCGAAGAAGCGCTTGAAATCATGCGCCACAGTACTGCACACTTAATGGCCCAGGCGATCAAGCGCCTGTATAAAAACGTGAAGCTTGGCGTGGGTCCGGTCATTGAAAACGGCTTCTACTACGATGTGGATATGGAAGAAGCGCTGACTCCGGAAGACCTTCCGAAGATTGAGAAGGAAATGAAAAAAATCGTTGGCGAAAATCTGCCGATCGTAAGAAAAGAAGTCAGCCGTGAGGAAGCCAGAGCCCGGTTTGCCGAAATCGGCGATGATTTGAAATTGGAACTGCTTGATGCGATTCCGGAAGGTGAAACGGTATCGATCTATGAGCAGGGCGAATTCTTCGATCTGTGCCGCGGTGTTCACGTTCCTTCGACAGGAAAAATCAAGGAGTTCAAACTGCTGAGCCTTGCGGGAGCATACTGGCGCGGAGACAGCAACAACAAGATGCTCCAGCGCATTTATGGTACGGCTTTCTTCAAAAAAGCGGAGCTTGATGAGCATCTTCGCCTCCTTGAGGAAGCAAAAGAACGCGACCACAGAAAGCTCGGAAAAGAACTGAAGCTGTTTGCGATTTCGCAAAAGGTAGGGCAAGGGCTGCCGCTTTGGCTGCCAAAGGGTGCAACCATCAGACGCGTCATCGAGCGCTATATCGTTGACAAAGAGCTTGCGCTCGGCTATGAGCACGTGTATACACCTGTCCTTGGCAGCAAAGAACTTTACGAAACGTCAGGGCATTGGGATCATTATCAAGACACAATGTTCCCTCCGATTGAAATGGACAATGAAACATTGACGCTTCGACCGATGAACTGTCCGCATCATATGATGATTTATAAAAACGACATTCACAGCTACCGTGAACTGCCGATCCGGATCGCGGAGCTCGGAACGATGCACCGCTACGAAATGTCAGGCGCTCTCTCAGGTCTGCAGCGTGTTCGCGGGATGACTTTGAATGACGCGCACATTTTCGTCCGTCCCGATCAAATTAAGGAAGAGTTCATCCGCACTGTCCGCCTGATTCAGGAAGTGTATGAAGACTTTGGCCTTGAGCAGTACTCATTCCGCTTGTCTTACCGCGACCCTGAAGATACAGAGAAATATTACGATGACGATGAAATGTGGAACAGAGCGCAATCGATGCTGAAGGAAGCGATGGACGAGATCGGACACGATTATTACGAAGCCGAAGGGGAAGCGGCGTTCTACGGACCGAAGCTTGACGTTCAGGTCAAAACAGCAATCGGAAAAGAGGAAACACTGTCAACTGTACAGCTGGACTTCCTTCTTCCTGAAAAATTTGATCTGACATATGTCGGAGAAGACGGAAAACCTCATCGTCCGGTCGTCATTCACAGAGGTGTCGTTTCCACAATGGAACGGTTTGTCGCTTTCTTAATTGAGGAGCATAAAGGCGCATTGCCGACATGGCTTGCCCCTGTTCAGTTCCAGGTCATCCCTGTATCGCCGTCCGTGCATCTTGACTACGCCAAAAAAGTTCAAGAGCGCCTGCAGCGTGAAGGACTTCGCGTTGAAGTCGATATCCGTGACGAGAAAATCGGCTATAAAATCCGTGAAGCACAGATGCAAAAAATCCCGTACATGCTTGTCGTCGGCGACCAGGAAGTTGAAAACGAAGCCGTCAACGTCCGCAAATACGGAGAGCAAAAATCAGAAACAGTTGCCTTTGCAGACTTCATTAAAAAAGCCGTTGCAGAAGCAAAGAAATAAACGAGAAAAAAGCATGATTCCCGCTCGGGAGTCATGCTTTTTTGCTTAGTTTGTCGGCTGTTTTTCCGCGGAGGATATCGAACAGTTCGCTCAAATGGCTGATTTCGTGATCGGGTGTAAGGTCAGTTTCATTCTTTTTGCCTTTGCGGTTGACCCAGACGGTTTGAATGCCCGCTCTGGAAGCCCCGAGAATGTCGGTGTTCAAGTTGTCTCCGACCATCACGGCATCATCCTTTGTCATGCCGAGGAGGCTGAGGCAGTGTTCAAATATGCTTGGATCAGGCTTTCCTTTTCCGAATTCACCAGAAATGACGATTTCATTAAAATAAGGAGCAAGTTCCGGTACGCCTGCCAACTTTTCTTTCTGCAGGCTCGGATCGCCGTTTGTCAGCAAAAGAAGCTCTACTTTTCCTTTCAGTTCATCTAAAACGGCAAATGTTTCTTCATACACGAAAGGGCTCTTTCGGCGCACTGCGGCGAAATATTCGCCGAGTTCTTCCCCGAAGGCGGGATCGTCGATGCCAAACGCCTTCAATCCGTTTGTCCATGCGTTTTTTCTGTATTCAGGAACAATTTTGTTCAGTTTTTGAAAGCCTTCGCTGATCGGCTCGCTGAAGTTTGACCACAGGCCTTCAAATGGGTTGATGCCGATCATGACGGTGTATGGATATGTTTCATAAGACGTGTAAAGCTTTCGCGCTGCTTCGCGGACCGCTGCTTCAAATTCTTCCGCATGGATTCCGTATTTTTCTTCAGCTTTAAGACACGTTTTGGAAAATGCTGTGCTGACGCTTTTTTCATCCCAGAGCAATGTATCGTCTAAATCAAAAAATACGGCTTTCATGATCTTCTCCTCTGCCATTAATTTATAGAATTCTCTTATTTATTTTACAATAGATTAAATGGATGTGAAAGAAATGAATTTAAGAATGTGATGTAATGCAGTGTCAAAGTGTGAAAGCTTCTCGAATATGATAGAATGAAACGGGTTTCTATTGTTTGGAAATGCAGGGGATTTTTAAGATGCATCTTATGTTCGTGATAACGGGCTCACATGCGGACAGAAGAAGCAGATACAGTGTAGAAATGGAAGGAATGGTTTTGTGAAAAAACGATGGATATTTTGGTGGATTTGTAACATATTTTGGATGGCCGTTTTTGTAATGGGGACGGCTCTCGTGTGGCTGAGAGATGTTGATGGCGCCGGTGTTACTCAAACGCCTGAGCTTAAATTAATAGCGTTTATCGTTTTATTGATTGCATTTATATTTCCATTCATTATTCAAGTTGTGTGGCTGATTGTTAATTTGAAAACGGGTAGCAGCAAATAAGGTAAAGGCAGCAATTGTTTGCTATCTTCAGCGTGTCGACAAACCCTCGCATTCGTTGTCAGGCCTGCGCGTCGGTGCTCACGAATAGAGGAAGGATCGGCGGCTAACCACCCAGGCGTCCTGCCTGAACACCGCCGTCATCACCTCCTGTGAAAGTCCGCTCCGATGCTCGGCCTTCCTAGACTGCAAGGGTTTTCAATCACGCTGAAAGGATGACAAAATCCCAAAACAAAAAGTCGTTTTGGGATTTTGTCAACAATCTGAAGGCAGCAATTGTTTGCTGCCTTTTTTATTTTGTAAAGCATGCCGCGTCAAAGTGTGAATAAAAAGAGGTATGATAGAATAAGAGCAAATTCCGATACAGAAAGAAAGCAAGGGGAAGTACATGATTCAACTCATGATCATGATGCTGGAGAGAGTGGGGATCATCGTTATCCTAGGCTTTATGTTGGCCCATATGAAGGTGTTCCGTCAGCACCTCCAGCATCCGGAAGGGTATAAGGGAAAAGGGGTTCTCATCTTCATTTTTTCCCTGTTCAGCATCATCAGCAACTATACAGGCATTGAAATCCGGGAACATAAGATTTTGAACAATGATTGGATTTTTGCGATCGATCCATCAAGCTCGATTGCCAATACGAGAATTCTCGGTGTCGAAATCGGCGGTCTGATCGGAGGGCCGTTTGTCGGAGCGGGTGTCGGGCTATTGTCAGGCATTCACCGTTTTTCACTGGGAGGGACGACAGCTTTGAGCTGTGCGGTTTCTTCACTGCTGGCTGGCGTCATCGCCGGTTATATCGGCAGCTTTTTCAGGAAACGGCATCAGATGGTGACACCAAGGGTAGCCGCTCTGGCGGGTATTTGTATGGAGGGTCTGCAAATGCTGATGATTCTCGTACTTGCAAGACCGCAGGCTGAGGCTATTGCGCTCGTTCAGATGATCGGCATTCCGATGATGATTGTCAACGGGACGGGCAGCTTTATTTTTCTATCGATCATTCAGTCTATTATCCGCAAAGAGGAACAGGCGCGGGCCGTTCAGACCCATAAGGTGTTTTCGATAGCGGATCAGACGCTTCCTTTTTTCCGCCGGGGACTGAATGAGGATTCCTGCAAAAGCGCCGCTCTCATTATTCACCGGATGACGGGGACGGATGCCGTATCGATTACGGACAGAGAGAACATTCTCGCTCATGTCGGAGATGGAGCAGATCATCATATTCCTTCGAAAAATCTGATCACCGGTTTATCGAAAAAAGTCATTCAAACCGGAAAGGTCATGAAAGTGAAGTCGCGCGATGAAATCGAGTGTGCGCACCGTTCCTGTCCGCTGCAGGCGGCGATCGTACTGCCGCTCTTCTCCAACCGCGAAACAATCGGCACGCTGAAGCTGTACTTTAAGCATCCATCCGGTCTTAACCGTGTGACGGAAGAGCTCGCCGAAGGGCTTGCCATGCTTTTTTCCACTCAGCTAGAACTCGGTGAGGCTGAGCTGCAAAGCAAGCTTTTGAAAGATGCCGAAATCAAGGCGCTTCAAGCGCAGGTCAATCCGCACTTTTTATTTAATGCCATCCATACGATTTCTGCTCTGTGCAGGACAGATCCCGAAAAAACGCGGAAACTCCTCCTGCAGTTGAGCGTTTATTTTCGTTCCAATCTGCAGGGAGCCAGGCAGCTGATGATTCCGCTCTCAAAAGAGCTGAACCACCTGGAAGCCTATTTATCATTGGAGCAGGCCCGGTTCCCTGGCAAGTATCATATTGATTTTCATATCGAGGACGGTCTTGAAAGCATGGAAATTCCTCCATTTATATTGCAGCTGCTTGTTGAAAACGCGCTTCGCCATGCATTCCCGAGAAAACAAAAGGTATGCACGGTAAAAGTATGCGCTGTGAGAGAGCAGGACGGCGTTTTGATGAAGGTGTCAGACAACGGCAGGGGAATTGATCCCGAGCTGCTTGGACAGCTGGGACAGGCGCCCGCACCTTCAAAAGAAGGGAACGGGACGGCGCTTTACAATGTGAATCAGCGGCTTACCGGTTTGTTCGGGCACCAGGCTGCCCTCGAGCTTGCCAGCGAACCTGATAGAGGAACAGAGATATCCTTTAAGATTCCTTTTCAAACCGAAAGAGAGGGGAACAGAGATGCTCAAGGTATTAATCGTGGATGATGAAATGTTTGCGCGAGACGAGCTGAAATATTTATTAGAGCAGACCGAAGAAGTGGTTGCGGTCGATGAAGCTGAACATATCGAAGAAGCGTTTGACAAAATGGCGGATCACAAACCTGATATTCTTTTCTTGGACATCGATTTGTCTGGGGAGAACGGTTTTGACATTGCGAAGCGGCTGAAAAAAATGTCGGTGCCTCCGGCTGTCGTTTTTGCGACCGCTTATGATGAATATGCGCTGAAAGCATTTGAAGTGGATGCGGTCGATTATTTGACAAAGCCGTTTGATGAGGAGCGAATCAGACAGACGATCCAAAAATATAAAAGGATGCGTCCCGGCCATCAGGAGGGGCAGCAGCTTGCGGGCCGCCACAGGCTGGCTCTCAGCATTGACGAAGCGATCGTCATTCTCGATCCGGACGAAATCGTATACGCCGGGTTAGAAGACGGACACGTCACAGTGAAAACCTTTGATCAGGCATACACGGTTCACGATACATTAGTCGTTCTCGAACAAAAGCTTTCACAGACGGCGTTGATCAGGGTGCATAGAAGCTTTCTCGCAAATATGGATCATATTAAAGAAGTCAAACCCTGGTTCAATTCGACATACAACCTCCTGATGAAAGACGGCTCCACGATTCCTGTCAGCCGTACATACGCGAAAGAGCTGAAAAAACGGCTGCATATGGTGTGAAAAATGATCAGCGGCGGTGAAAGACTGAATTCGTCATTCACCGCCGTTTTTTAGCGCTGAAGCCCGGGCCGTCCCGCTTCTATGGAGAATGTGGCATAAGTTGAGACTGGGGCGCCGGGCCGTGTGATATAAGGAAGAACCTGAAAGTCGGCTTCAAGCTGCCGGGGCGTCAAGCGGCAGCGAACGTAGCCGCGCTGCGCATTGTACAGTTTGACATGCGGGTTTCCGAGCCAGATCGGCGCCAATGAATCGGTCTCGCTGCCGTCAGCGTCTGAAGATATCGAAGTTGTGATCAGCTCGGTTCCGATTGTCGCTGAGCCCGCATCGTCGAAGTTCTCCTTTAAGTCGGCAGCGGCATGTCTGTGAATATCTCCTGTCAGCACAACGGGGTTTTGGATGCCGTATGCCTTGTATGCGGAAAAAAGCCTGTCGCGGCAAGCGGGAAAACCGTCCCACTGGTCTGTGCTGTACTCAACTCCGGGGCCTGTATCGCGGTCGATTTGAGCCAGGACGACTTGCTGGACTAAAAAGTTCCACACCGTGTCAGACCGGCTCAAGCCGTTAAAAAGCCAGCGCTCCTGGTCAAATCCGAGTATGGAGCGTGACGGCTCAAGCCGTTCGGCCTCATTTGCCGGAAAATTATTGCGGTACTGCCGGGTGTCCAGAACATTGAATTCAGCCAGGTTTCCATAGCGGAACCGCCTGTACATCAGCATGTCAGGCCCATTTGGAATCGATGTGCTGCGGATCGGGATATTTTCGTAGAAAGCTTGGTACGCCGCTGCGCGCTGCCGGAGAAAATCGTCCGGAGATGTGTTGTATTGGGAATGGATGCCGGCATAATTGTTTTCGACCTCATGGTCATCCATCGTCACAACCCAGGGAGCCAGCGCATGAATGGCCTGGAGGTCCGGGTCTGTCTTAAAAAGAGAATATCTGAGTCTGTATTGGCTGAGCGTGACGGTTTTTGCGTTATGGGCAGCAGATAAAGTCACATCGCGGAAAAGATTTTTAGCATTAATGGCATATTCGTAAATATAGTCTCCGAGGAAAAAAACAACGTCCGGATGGTCTTCGGCCATATGCCGGTAAGCTGTAAAATATCCGTGGTACCAAGCTTGGCACGAGGCGAGAGCGAACGACATTCCCTTGATGTCGGCGTGCGGGGAAGGCGCTGTTTTTGTACGGCCTGTCCGGCTGATTTCCCGTCCCGCTTTAAACCGGTACCAATAATAGCTTCCCGGCTTTAAGCCGTTCACTTCAACATGAACGGAGTGGGCGAGCTCAGCGAGCGCTGAGACGGTCCCGCGCTTCACCACTTTGCGGAAATGTTCATCTTCGGCTACTTCCCACTGAACAGGGACGGCTCTGCCGGGCATTCCCCCTAAACCGTCTTCGGCAAGCGGATCGGGGGCAAGCCTCGTCCAAATGACAACCCCGTCGGGATGCGGGTCACCTGAAGCCACTCCAAGCTTGAATGGATAATCTGCAAATCGGGGCGCGCCGGCGGCGATCGAAGCGTCTTCAGGCATCAGGCCGCGTCTTGCTAAAGATGCGAATTCGCCAGCCGGAACAAAGCGCCCTCCTCTTGAATGGTTCATGAGTCAGAGCCTCCTCATCAATCGTTTTCTCATTAACCACTATACGATCTGTTTTGCTCCATTAGCACATTCTGGAATTTAAATAATTGTGAAGAATGTGCAAAGCCGGAAGAATAATTTGCATTTCAGCGTCCCGTTTCTGCAATTGAAGGGCGGTATCCGGCAAGTTATTTTGAAAACGCTTTTTTGGCCGGGGCCTTTTTATATAATGAACCCAACACAGCCAAAGAGGTGAACGAAATGAAGGGGAAAAAAGAATATGGCTTTTTAACTCAGGCATTTATTTTTGCTGTTATTATGTTTGTTTCAAACGGAATCGCCGCGATTCTGCCCATCCCGATTCCTCCGTCTGTCATCGGCTTGGTGATGTTGTTTGCATTGCTGTGTGCGAACGTGCTGAAGCTGGAACAAGTCGAATCGCTTGGCACGGCGCTCACTTCGCTGATCGGTTTTTTATTCGTTCCGTCGGGTATATCAGTGATGAACTCGCTCGGTGTCATGGAGAAATACGGGCTGCCGATCGTCCTCGTGATTTTCCTGGCCACCGTCATTCTGCTTGCAGCGACAGGCTTGTTTTCACAGTTCATCCTGTCTGCAAGCAAAAAGGACCGTCAGGACAACCGGGTTGAATCAGCCAAAAAAACAGCTTCTTGAATCAATAGGAGGTTATTAACGCTATGACACCTTATTTCGGTATCGTCGTTTCACTGGCCGCATTTGGCATCGGCACTTTTTTATTTAAAAAATCAAATGGTTTTTTCTTGTTCACGCCTCTGTTTGTCGCGATGATTCTTGGGATTGCATTTTTAAAAATCGGCGGTTTTTCATATGAGGACTACAAGAGCGGCGGAGACATCATTAAGTTCTTTTTGGAGCCCGCCACGATTGCGTTCGCCATTCCTTTATACAAACAGGTGGAAAGCTTGAAAAAATATTGGCTGCAAATCCTTGGCGCCATTATTGCGGGCTCTGTCTGCTCGGTTGCTGTCGTCTATCTGATCGCAAACGCGCTCCATCTTGACGGAGCCGTCATGAAAAGCATGCTGCCTCAGGCCGCCACGACCGCGATTGCGCTTCCTTTATCAAAAGGAATCGGCGGCATTCAAGATATCACGGCCTTCGCCGTCATCTTTAACGCAGTGATCGTCTATGCGCTTGGCGCGCTTTTTTTGAAGATCTTCAAAGTGCAGCATCCGATCGCCAAAGGGTTGGCGCTCGGAACATCAGGACATGCCCTCGGCGTCGCCGTCGGAATTGAAATGGGGGAAGTCGAAGCGGCAATGGCGAGTATTGCAGTTGTCGTCGTCGGCGTCGTGACCGTGTTTGTCGTTCCGTTATGTGTCCAAATGATCGGCGGATAGAGCCGGTGAAAGAAAAATAAAAAAATAGCCATTGCTATTTCAAATGTGTCCTGATATAATAGCAAATGTTGTGATAAATTTTATATCTTGACTTGCAGGATTTGTTTATGTAAGATGGATAATGAATTGAATATATATCAACAAGCAGAAGCACCCGCTTCTCACCTGATTGACACATTCTTGTAGTTGGCAGGTTAAACGTACATTTCTTATTTTTCTATGCAATGTTCGCAGTGTGGGTGTTTCGATGCCCGCACTTTTTGTTTGCCTGTGGAATGCAAAGAAACGGTCAAAATGAGTTGTGAAATCAATTCAAAGATTCTATGGAGGTGGCTCATTATTAGCAAAGATCAATTGGTTAATGAGGGTATCCGTGCGCGTGAAGTTCGTTTGATCGGACAAAATGGCGATCAGCTTGGGATCAAATCCCGCCAGGAAGCACTGGAAATTGCGGGTCGCGCAAATCTTGACCTTGTGTTGGTTGCAGCGAATGCAAAACCGCCTGTATGCCGGATCATGGACTACGGAAAGTACAGATTCGAGCAGCAGAAGAAGGAAAAGGAAGCACGCAAAAATCAAAAAATCATTAACTTAAAAGAAGTTCGGCTGAGCCCTGGTATTGAAGAACATGATTTCAATACAAAGCTTCGCAACGCCATCAAGTTCCTGGAAAAAGGGGACAAAGTGAAAGCGTCCATCCGCTTTAAAGGCCGTGCGATCACGCACAAAGAAATCGGACAGCGCGTGCTGGACCGTTTCTCAGAAGCCTGCGCGGAAGTGGCGAATGTTGAAACGAAGCCGAAAATGGACGGCCGCAGCATGTTCTTGGTGCTCGCGCCTAAAACTGAAAAGTAATTAAGGAGGAAACATCCATGCCAAAAATGAAAACTCACCGCGGATCTGCGAAACGTTTTAAAAAGACAGGTTCCGGGAAACTGAAACGTTCTCATGCATATACAAGTCACTTGTTCGCAAATAAATCTCAAAAACAAAAGCGCAAGCTTCGCAAAAGCGCAGTCGTAAGCGCTGGCGATTTCAAACGCATCAAGCAGCAGCTTGCCAACATTAAGTAATTCGGAAAAGGTATAATTAGGAGGGAAATCTAATGCCAAGAGTAAAAGGCGGAACTGTTACACGCAAACGTCGTAAAAAGGTTCTCAAATTAGCAAAAGGTTATTTTGGTTCAAAACATACATTATATAAAGTAGCTAACCAGCAGGTTATGAAATCAGGAAACTACGCTTTCCGTGACCGTCGTCAGAAAAAACGCGATTTCCGCAAACTGTGGATCACTCGTATCAATGCTGCAGCACGCATGAACGGTCTTTCTTACAGCCGTTTGATGCACGGTCTTAAGCTTTCCGGTATCGAAGTAAACCGCAAAATGCTTGCTGACCTTGCTGTAAACGATTTGAACGCATTCAATCAGCTTGCAGACGCTGCTAAAGCGCAATTGAATAAATAATTGAAAAAGGCCGGAACCCGGCCTTTTTCTTTTGTTGTTAGAAGTTACTCGCGCGGGATGTGAAACGGTTCGTGAGACCGGCCGCCGCAAGCCCCAACCGCGAAACAAGGAGAAATGAACAATATGACTCTCATATGGATTTACGCGATCCTCATAAACGGATACGGCTTTTTCTTAATGAAAGCAGACAAGCAAAAAGCGGTCACTGGGAAATGGAGGGTATCTGAGCGCCGCATCTGGCTCGTTGCGGCCGCTTTCGGATCCGCAGGCGTCTGGTTCGGGATGATGCGGTTCAGACATAAGACAAAACACCTTTCCTTCAGGCTTGGCATTCCTTTTTTGCTGGCCGTGCAAGCCGTTTTGACCTATTTTTATATGATGAATTAAAAAAGCAGATGAGGCTTATTGCTCTTCTGCTTTTTTGTTTCTCCACTTTTGAATGTTCGAATCCCAGTCGATTTTGCAATCGGGATAGTGGGCTTTAATGTTTTCTTCCAATTCTGCGAAGTCTTCTTCCGTGAAAGAGCTGAGCTTTTCTTCAGGCGCTTCCGTCCATACAAAAATCGTATGGATGAACAGCGGATGGTCTTTTGAAGGAATGTGTTTTTCTCCTTCGAAAAGCACGCCTTTAAATGTCAGCTTGAGATTTTTGCGTGCATTTTTCTGTTCGTCCAAAAAATAAAAGTGTTTTTTGGCCTGTGCTGATTTCAGCCTTCTGTCCGGACTTCCCAAAAATTGAACGGCCCTGTACACGACGTAAACCAAAAGCGCCAGCAAAGCCAGTCTCAATATGATGACAATCATGTTAAAACAGAACCTCCCTTGAACGTAATTTTGAGTATATCCCAATATATACGAACCAGTTCCCGCAAGGTTTCATTTTTTAACCAAAAAAGCTGTACAGAATATTGGTCGTATTGAAAAGGGATGTTTCTGTATAATAGTAAATGAGGGTTAATTAAGGAGGCTGTATAGAGATGGCAAAGCTTGATGAAACATTGACGATGCTAAAGGAATTAACAGATGCAAAAGGAATTCCTGCAAATGAAAAAGAGCCCAGACAAGTCATGAAATCGTACATAGAACCGTTTGCCGACGAGGTTACGACAGACAGACTGGGAAGCTTAATCGCTAAAAAGACCGGACAGGCTGACGGACCGAAGATTATGATTGCCGGCCATCTTGATGAGGTCGGTTTTATGGTTACGCGGATCGATGACAGGGGTTATCTCCGCTTTCAGACGGTTGGAGGCTGGTGGAGCCAGGTCATGCTGGCGCAGCGTGTGACGGTCGTGACGAAGAAAGGCGACATCACCGGTATCATCGGTTCAAAACCTCCTCATGTCCTGTCTCAGGAGGCAAGAAAAAAATCGGTGGATATTAAAGATATGTTTATCGATATCGGAGCGTCGAACAGAGAGGAAGCGATGGAGTGGGGCGTTCTTCCGGGAGACCAGGTCGTTCCTTACTTTGAATTTACGGTGATGAATAATGAAAAAATGCTGCTTGCCAAAGCATGGGACAACCGTATCGGCTGCGCGATCGCGATCGATGTGCTGAAAAACCTGAAAGGAGCGGATCACCCGAATGTCGTCTACGGCGTCGGAACCGTACAGGAAGAAGTCGGACTGAGAGGCGCGAAAACCGCCGCGCATACGATCAAGCCTGATATTGCTTTCGGTGTTGACGTGGGAATCGCGGGTGATACGCCGGGTATTACGGAAAAAGAGTCGACAAGCAAAATGGGAAAAGGCCCGCAGATCATCCTTTATGACGCTTCAATGGTGTCTCATAAAGGGCTTCGCGACTTTGTCACGAATGTTGCAGATGAAGCCGGCATTCCGTATCAATTTGACGCCCTCTCAGGTGGAGGAACAGATTCGGGCTCGATCCACCTTACCGCGAACGGAGTGCCTGCTCTGTCGATCACGATCGCGACAAGGTATATCCATACGCACGCAGCCATGCTTCACCGGGATGACTATGAACATGCGGTAAAATTAATTACCGAAGTGATTAAGCGATTGGATAAAGAGACGGTTCAAAATATTACGTTTGACTGATGAAAGATGTGGCTGACAGGCTTATTTTATAAGCTGTCAGCTTTTTTTGTAATGTCAAAGACAGCGTTTACATATATAAACATTGTTCGAAAAATTGACAAAGAAAGGGAGGCATTGTTTTTTCATTTACAAAAACAGGAGTGTGATTTGAATGAAAAATGTGTTGCGGAGAATGTCTTTGACAGGATTGATGTTCGGACTGCTGCTGGCTTTTTTGATGCCTGAATCAGGCAAGGCTGCGTTTTGGGACATAAAGGGGGACAATTTCATCCATGACCCTTCCATCATTAAAGAGGGAAATACGTGGTATACATTTGGAACCGGGCTCGGTACAGGGCTGCGTGTCATTAAGTCAACCGACGGCAGAAACTGGAGTGCTGCCCCGAGTATTTTTCCAGCTCCATTGTCCTGGTGGAAGATGTACGTACCAAATCATGAACCGCATCAGTGGGCGCCGGATATCAGCTACTATAACGGCCGGTATTGGCTGTATTACTCTGTATCGTCTTTCGGTTCAAACACATCAGCGATAGGACTCGCATCGACAGACCGGATTTCATCCGGCCAATGGCGGGATGACGGGCTGGTCATCAGATCGACATCCGGTGATCAGTTTAATGCCATTGACCCTGATTTGGTTATTGACAATAACGGGAATCCATGGCTCTCATTCGGTTCCTTTTGGACCGGCATCAAGCTGACAAGGCTTGATAAAAACACGATGAAGCCGACGGGAAGCCTGTATTCGATCGCCTCAAGGCCGAATAACGGCGGAGCGGTTGAAGCGCCGAACATTACCTACAAAGACGGCTACTATTACTTATTTGTCTCGTTTGACAGCTGCTGTAAAGGGGTGAACAGCACATATAAAATAGCGTACGGCCGTTCAACGAGCATTACGGGACCCTATTATGATAAAAGCGGCAAAAATATGATGAACGGCGGAGGGACGATCCTGGATTCCGGCAATGACCGCTGGAAAGGGCCGGGACATCAGGATGTTCTGAACAACTCGATCCTTGTCAGACACGCTTATGACGCGTTGGACAATGGTGTATCGAAGCTGCTCATCAACGACTTGTACTGGGATTCCCAAGGGTGGCCGACTTATTAACAGATGACGGGCGATTTTTCCGCCCGGTTTTTTTGTTCTGAAATCTGTCAAAAAAAATAAAAAACACACTGGAAATTAAATTGACAGTTTTTTTCAAAATGATATAATGAAGTTGTTCGTACAAATATGTTTTTGAGTTTAGTTGTACGTACATATAGTCGCGATAAGTTTGAGAATAAGGTATATTCATGTTTTTTTGTAAGCGTTTTAATAGTTTGCTAATCTTTACACAGAAACCTTAAAGAAGAGGAGGAAGCTATTTGATTCAAACAAAGACGCATGTATTTTGGTTTGTGACAGGCAGCCAGCATTTATATGGAGAAAAGGCCGTACAAGAGGTGGAAGAGCATTCCAAAATAATCTGCAACGGATTAAATGACGGACATTTAAGGTTTCAAGTCAAGTACAAAGCGGTGGCCACTTCGCTGGACGGCGTCAGAAAACTGTTTGAAGAGGCGAACCGGGACGAGGAGTGCGCGGGTATCATTACCTGGATGCATACGTTTTCACCGGCGAAAATGTGGATTCCGGGCCTGTCTGAGCTGAATAAGCCGCTGCTCCATTTTCATACCCAATTTAACCGGGACATTCCGTGGGATAGAATCGACATGGATTTCATGAATATTAATCAGTCTGCACACGGCGACCGCGAATACGGCTTTATCGGAGCGAGATTGGGCATTCCGCGAAAAGTAATAGCCGGGTATTGGGAAGACAGAGACGTCAAACACTCGATCGACAAATGGATGAGCGCAGCGGTCGCATATATTGAGAGCCGTCATATCAAAGTCGCCCGATTTGGGGACAACATGCGCAATGTGGCGGTAACAGAAGGAGATAAGATTGAAGCGCAGATTCAGCTTGGCTGGTCTGTCGACGGATATGGAATCGGCGACCTCGTCACAGAGATCAATACTGTATCAGAACAAAGTCTGAACGAGCTCATCTCCGAATATGAGGAGCTTTATGAGTGGCCGGAAGGCGAAGAGGCAAGGGAATCCGTCAAAGAGCAGGCGCGGATCGAGCTTGGATTAAAGCGCTTTCTTTCGAATGGGGGCTATACGGCCTTTACGACAACCTTTGAAGACCTCCACGGTATGAAGCAGCTTCCAGGTTTGGCCGTTCAGCGCCTGATGGCCGAAGGCTACGGTTTCGGAGGAGAAGGAGATTGGAAAACGGCTGCGCTCGTCAGGATGATGAAAGTGATGGCCGGCGGAAAAGAAACGTCATTTATGGAGGATTACACGTACCATTTTGAACCGGGCAATGAAATGATTCTCGGCTCCCACATGCTTGAAGTGTGCCCGTCGATTGCCGATCACAAACCGAGAATTGAAGTCCATCCGCTGTCAATGGGTGCAAAGGACGATCCGGCGCGGCTCGTGTTCGACGGAATTGCAGGCCCTGCGGTCAATGTCTCTCTCATCGATTTGGGCGGCCGTTTCAGGCTTGTCATCAATGAAGTGGAAGCTGAGAAGGTTCCGCATGATATGCCGAATCTTCCGGTGGCGCGCGTACTTTGGAAGCCGCAGCCGTCTTTGAGAACATCGGCTGAAGCGTGGATTTTGGCTGGCGGTGCGCACCATACATGCCTTTCGTATCAGCTGACAGCCGAGCAGATGCTCGATTGGGCCGAAATGTCAGGCATTGAAGCGGTGTTGATCAATCGCGATACGACGATTTTAAATCTTCGCAATGAACTTAAATGGAGTGAAGCTGCATATCGGCTTCGCAAATTTTAAGGGGGTGAAGGCTTATCCCTTACACAATCGGAGTTGACTTTGGAACATTGTCAGGACGCGCTGTTCTCGTCGATGTCCGGACAGGTGAGGAAATCGCGACAGCTGTCAAAGAGTACACACACGGGGTGATAGACCGGGAGCTTCCCGTCTCAAAGCGAAAACTTCCGCGGGACTGGGCGCTCCAGCATCCGGCTGATTACATTGAAGTGCTGGAGGAAACAATTCCGAGCCTTTTAAAGCAGTCGAAAGCGGATCCGAAAGAAATCATCGGCATCGGAATCGATTTCACGGCTTGCACGATTTTGCCCGTTGACGAGAACGGCACTCCTCTTTGCATGAGGGAAGAGTATGCGTCAGAACCGCACAGCTATGTCAAGCTTTGGAAGCACCATGCTGCACAGGAGCAGGCGAATCGCTTGAATCAAATCGCGGAAGAAAGAAATGAACCTTTTCTTCAAACATACGGCGGGAAAATTTCTTCCGAGTGGCTCGTTCCAAAAGTGATGCAAATCGCGGAAGAAGCGCCTGTTATTTATGATGCTGCAGCCGAGATTATGGAAGCGGCCGACTGGATCGTCTATATGCTGTGCGGAACTAGAAAGCGCAACAATTGTACAGCGGGTTATAAAGCGATTTGGAACAATAAAAGCGGCTATCCTTCTGATGATTTCTTCGCAAGCCTGCATCCGAAGCTGAAAAATATCGTTCGCGAAAAATTAACAGAGGATATTTATTCTGTAGGTGAAAAAGCGGGCGGACTGACTGAAGAAATGGCCGGGAAGACAGGGCTTCTGGCTGGTACGGCGGTCGCTGTCGCAAATGTTGATGCGCATGTGTCAGTTCCGGCGGTCGGCATCACAGAGCCGGGCAAGATGCTGATGATCATGGGAACGTCTACCTGCCATATGCTGCTCGGTGAAGATGTCAGAATGGTGCCGGGAATGTGCGGTGTTGTTGAAAACGGGATTCTCCCGGGCTATGTCGGCTATGAAGCAGGCCAATCGTGCGTCGGCGACCATTTTCATTGGCTGATTCAACACTTTGTACCAGAAGCGTATATGAAAGAAGCTAAAGCCGAAGGGATTTCCATTTTCGAACTGCTGTCTCAAAAAGCTGACCGTCTCCAAATCGGCGAAAGCGGTTTGCTTGCATTGGATTGGTGGAACGGAAACCGTTCAACACTCGTTGATGCCGATCTGACAGGCATGCTGCTCGGTATGACGCTTGCCACTAAGCCTGAAGAGATATACCGTGCATTGGTTGAAGCGACTGCTTACGGGACGAGGATCATTATTGAAACGTTCAGACAAAGCGGCGTGCCGATCGAGGAGCTGTATGCCGCAGGAGGAATCGCCGAAAAAAATCCGTTTATCATGCAGATTTACGCAGATGTCACCAACATGGAAATCAAAATATCCGGATCTCCGCAGGCGCCGGCTTTAGGTTCCGCGATATTCGGAGCGCTCGCGGCCGGAAGCGTGAACGGCGGTTATGACCATATCGAAGAAGCAGTCGCACATATGGGCAAGATCAGGGATCAAACGTACAAACCAATTCCTGAAAACGTTGCCTTATACGATCGGCTTTATGCGGAATACAAGGAGCTTTACACGTACTTCGGAAAGCAAAACAACGTGATGAAACGCCTTAAAAAATTGAAAAACATCCAGTCCATTAGTTCTGACACCGGTAAAGCGATGGCTTAAAGGGAGGAGAAAACTGTGCTGGAATCTTTGAAAGAACAAGTATTAAAAGCGAATTTGCAACTTGAAAAATACCGGCTTGTCACCTTTACATGGGGAAATGTCAGCGGTATTGACCGGGAGAATGAGCTGGTCGTCATCAAACCGAGCGGTGTCAAATACAGCGATTTGAAAGCCAAAGATTTAGTGGTTCTGAATATGGACGGCGAGATTGTAGAAGGGGATCTGAAGCCGTCTTCCGATACGCCGACACACCTCTATCTTTACCGGCAGTTTCAGTCGATCGGCGGGATCGTCCATACGCATTCTCCGTGGGCGACAAGCTGGGCGCAGTCAGGGAAGGATATTCCGTCACTCGGAACGACTCATGCCGACTACTACCACGGTGACATTCCGTGTACAAGAGAAATGAATCCTGAGGAGATCAGAGGTCAATACGAGTTGAATACAGGAAAAGTGATTGCCGAGACGTTCCGGCATCTGGACCCCCTGGCGATGCCCGGCGTTCTCGTGAACAATCACGGGCCGTTTTGCTGGGGGAAAGACGCCTTGGCGGCCGTACACAATGCTGTCGTCTTGGAAGAAGTCGCGAAGATGGCGTACCGCTCCCTGATGCTGAATCCGTCTCTTGAGCCGATTAAGAGCGCTTTGCAGGATAAGCACTATTTTCGCAAGCACGGGGCAGACGCGTATTACGGCCAATAGAGGAGGGAAGCTGTCAATGAAAGATTTGATCTCTTATGTGAAAGACACTTTGGGTGCGTGCGAATGCGGAGCCGTTCATCATCCGCTTACAGTCGAAAAAATCGCGATCGGCGGCAAGGCTGTTGAGCAAGAATTGCCCGCTTTCGTGAAATCGGCTTCCTATAAAAAAGCCGCTGTCATTTATGATGAAACGACCGGACGGATAGCCGGTAAGCGGATTGCGCCTCTTCTTGAAGAAACGGCTGAAACGGTTCAGGTTCTGCTGGAAGCTAATGAAGCGGGCGATGTGACGGCGGATGAGCAAACATTGGTGAGTGCATTGATCGGTGTACCGATTGATGCGGATGTACTAATTGCGGCCGGAGCGGGCACGATTCACGACATCGTCAGGTTTTGCGCCTATCAGCGCGGCATCCCGTTTATTTCAGTTCCTACGGCTCCGTCGGTTGACGGTTTTACTTCAGCCGGCGCACCGCTGATTTTAAAAGGAAAGAAACAGACGGTTCAAACGACAGCGCCGATCGCGCTTTTTGCCGATTTGGAGCTCTTGTGTCAAGCGCCGCAGAACATGATAGCCGCAGGTTTTGGCGATATGCTCGGCAAGGAGACGTCGCTTGCGGATTGGGAAATTTCCCGCCTGCTTGCCGATGAGCCGTATTGCCCGGCCGCCAGCCGGCTCACGAGGGAAGCGCTTGATCAATGCCTTGACCGAAAAGATGACATCGCTGCCAAGACGCGTGATGGGATTAAGAAATTGATGGAATCACTGATCCTTTCTGGTCTTGTCATGCTGGTTCTCGACCATTCAAGGCCGGCTTCCGGCGGCGAGCATCATCTTTCCCACTACCTTGAAATGAAAGCGTTGGAGAACAATAAGCGGCAAGTGCTCCACGGTGCTAAAGTCGGCTGCAGCGCCATCATGCTGACTGACATTTACCGATCTCTTATCGGTACAAGCCTGGGTGATCAACACGCTGAGCAAGCGATTCGCTCCGTTTATGAAAAGCTTCCTGACGGTAAGAAAATGGCAGAGTGGATGAGGCGTATCGGCGGGCCTGTATCTTTCAAAGAACTCGATGTTGAAGAAGAGCTGGTGAAAGAAGCGCTTGCATACGCCCATCAGCTCAGAGACCGGTATACAGGACTGAAAATCATCAATCAATACGGCCTTTTGCCGGGGCTTTTAGGCAAAGGACCAGGCGTGAAAGGGGTTAAAATGTGAAAAGGTTCCTTTCATCTATCTTTATGGTCACGGTCGCTGCATGTCTGCTTTTATCGGGGTGCAAGGCAAGTTCAGCCTCTGATCAAGCGGACGGCACCGAACTGACATTTTGGACATTCAACGGCCTTCATGAACAGTTTTATGCTGAGATGGTGAAAGAATGGAACAAAAAGTATCCCGAGCAAAAAATCAAATTAAATACAGTGGTGTATCCGTATGGACAGATGCATGACAATTTATCAATCTCGCTTTTAGCCGGGAAAGGGGTTCCAGATATTGCCGATGTTGAGCTGGGGCGCTATTCGAACTTTTTGAAGGGCTCTGACATTCCTCTTACAGATTTAACGCCGCTTGTGGAGGGCGAACGCGACAAGTTTGTTGAAGCGAGGCTGACGCTCTACAGCAAAAACGGCAAGCTTTACGGACTTGACACACATGTCGGAACAACCGTGATGTATTACAACATGGAAATGATGAATAAAGCAGGCGTTGATCCTGACGACATCAAAACGTGGGAAGATTACAGGGAAGCGGGCAAAAAGGTCGTCAAAGCTCTCGGAAAGCCGATGACAACGATTGAAACGACCGATCCGAATTCATTTCTGCCGCTGGTTTCCCAGCAGGGATCCGGTTACTTTGATGAGCAGGGGCGTTTGACATTAAACAATGAGACAAACGTAAAAACGCTCGAATTTTTAAAGACTTTAATTGAGAAAGACAAAATTGCCGTCACAACGCCCGGAGGTAATCATCACAGTGAAGAATACTACGGGTTTATGAACCAAGGCGGCGCGGCGTCTGTCTTAATGCCGATCTGGTATATGGGCCGTTTTTTGGATTATATGCCTGACTTGAAAGGGAAAATCGCGATCAGACCGTTGCCGGCATGGGAAGAAGGGGGAGACCGTTCAGCGGGAATGGGCGGAACGGCCACCGTGATTCCAAAACAGGCGAAAGAGGTCGATCTGGCCAAGGATTTCTTGAAATTTGCCAAAGCATCGAAAGAAGGCAACATCAAGCTGTGGACCGTGCTCGGATTCGATCCGCTCAGATGGGATGTGTGGGACTCGGACGAATTGAAAAAACCAAATCAATATACAGAATACTTTCAAAACGGACAACACATCTTTTCCGTGCTTCTTGACATAAAGGATGAGATCAATCCGCTTTACCTTACTGAGGATTATGCGAAGACTTCCGATCTCGTCAACAGAAACGTCCTGTACGAAGCGCTCAAAACGAAGAGCAAAACACCGAAAGAAGCATTGGACAAAGCAGCAGCTGAAGTGAAAGGGCAATAGTCTTTCATTACTGTAAAGCGAGGCGATAACTTGAAGACTGTTAAAACAGATACAGTGCATTCGTTTCCGCCGGTGAGCAGAAAAAGAAAGATCAGACGATTATTATATTCAGCAAAAGCCGCACCCTACATTTTCACAGCACCTTTTGTACTCTCCTTCTGCATATTTTTTCTTTATCCGCTTATCAGCGTCGTCATCATGAGCTTTCAAAGCATTCTCCCCGGGGAAGTCCGCTTCATCGGGACGGAGAACTATCAAGCATTAAACAATCCTACATTTTATACCGCACTATTCAACACCGTAAAATACACCTTTTGGACATTGCTGATTTTAATACCTGTTCCTCTTATTCTGGCAGTCTTTTTAGATTCTAAACTCGTAAAGTTTAAAAACGTGTTCAAATCGGCTTTATTCATCCCGGCTCTGACGTCAACCATTGTGGCGGGGATTATTTTCAGGCTGATTTTTGGAGAAATGGATACATCGCTGGCGAATTCGATATTGGCTAAGTTTGGAGCTTCGCCGTACAACTGGCTGAACAACGAACATACCGGCATGTTTTTAATGGTGATGCTCGCATCCTGGAGATGGATGGGAATCAATGTCCTGTACTTTTTGGCGGGCTTGCAGAACGTTCCGAAAGAATTATATGAAGCTGCCGAAATCGACGGCGCAGGCACGTTCAAGAAGTTTTACCATATTACGCTTCCGTTTTTAAAGCCCGTCAGCGTCTACGTGCTGACGATCAGCATCATCGGCGGCTTCCGGATGTTTGAAGAAAGCTATGTGTTGTGGCAAAACAACTCTCCGGGCAACATCGGCCTGACGATGGTCGGATACATTTATCAGCAGGGGCTTGCCTACAACAACATGGGCTACGGCTCGGCGCTCGGCATCGTGCTCTTGATCATCATTTTCATCTGCAGCCTCATTTCATTAAAGCTGTCTGGATCTTTTAAAAAGGAGGGCTATTAATGCGTCCTGCCAGAGGCCTCAACATTGCGAAAGTTGCTCTGTTTCTGCTGTTTGCGATACTAAGCTTTTTGTTTGTGTTTCCGCTTTTCTGCCTTGTGCTCGGCTCGCTCAAACCATCTTCGGAATTGTTGCGCTTCGGCTTGAATTTAAAGCTGAGCCCTGAAATCCTGAGCCTTGACAATTACACATACTTGTTTAACGGAGGAAGCATTTATTTTCAATGGTTTTCGAACAGCTTGATTCTCGTGGTGATATCCACCGTGCTGACGCTCTTGTTTTCTTCAATGGTTGGATACGGGCTTGCCGTCTACGACTTTAAAGGAAAAAATCTCTTGTTTGTAGCTGTGCTCCTGATCATGATGGTGCCGATCGAAATTCTCATGCTGCCTTTATTTAAAATGACGGTTTCTCTTCATATTGTCGACACATACGCCGGTGTGATTCTGCCGTTTATCGTCTCGCCTGTCGCCGTGTTTTTCTTTAGACAGTATGCGCTCGGCCTGCCGAGAGATTTGCTTGATTCCGCGAGAATGGACGGCTGCACAGAGTTCGGCATTTACTTCAGGATTATGGCGCCCTTGATGAAGCCGGCATTTGGAGCGATGATCATTCTTCAATCCTTAAACAGCTGGAACAACTTCTTATGGCCGCTGATCGTTTTGCGATCGAAAGAAATGTTTACGCTCCCCATCGGACTGTCCGCTTTGCTCAGTCCGTACGGGAACAATTATGACATGTTGATTTCGGGTTCTGTGCTGGCGATTCTGCCCGTGATTCTCATTTTCCTGTTCTTCCAGAAGTACTTTATATCAGGTTTGACGGCGGGCGGAATTAAAGGCTGATCCACTATATATCATCTTGAAAGGAATGATTTAACATGACTGCACACAAAGCGAAGATGACGATTGACAAGGAATATAAGGTGGCAGAGGTTGATAAGCGAATTTACGGATCCTTTATCGAGCATCTCGGCAGAGCCGTTTACGAAGGCATTTATGAGCCCGATCATCCTGAAGCTGACGAATCTGGCTTTCGAAAGGACGTTATTAAATTGGTCAGTGAACTGAAGGTTCCGTTTATCAGGTATCCGGGCGGAAATTTTGTCTCAGGTTATAACTGGGAGGACGGGGTCGGTCCTGTCGAACAGCGGCCGACAAGACTTGATTTGGCGTGGGCGACAACCGAGCCGAACTTAATCGGTACGAACGAATTTATGGATTGGGCAAAGCTTGTCGGGGCAGAGGTGAATATGGCCGTCAACCTCGGAACGAGAGGAATTGATGCCGCACGCAACCTGGTAGAATATTGCAACCATCCGTCAGGATCGTACTACAGCGACTTGAGAAAATCCCACGGATATAAGGAACCGCATAAAATTAAAACATGGTGCCTCGGCAATGAAATGGACGGTCCATGGCAAATCGGCCATAAAACTGCAGCCGAATACGGAAGACTTGCCGCTGAAGCCGCGAAGGTGATGAAATGGACGGACCCGTCGATCGAGCTCGTCGCCTGCGGAAGTTCGGGAAGCGGAATGCCGACATTCATCGACTGGGAAACGACCGTGCTTGACCATACGTACGAACACGTCGAGTACATCTCGCTTCACTCGTATTACGGCAACCGTGACAATGACCTTCCAAACTATTTGGCGAGATCGCTGGACATGGATCACTTTATCAAAACGGTCATCTCAGTCTGCGACTATATGAAAGCGAAAAAGAAAAGCAAGAAAACGATTCACCTTTCATATGATGAGTGGAATGTCTGGTATCACTCGAATGAAAAAGACAAAGAAGCTGAACGCTGGGCGAAAGCGCCGCACCTTCTTGAAGACATCTACAACTTTGAGGATGCGCTTCTCGTCGGCTGTATGCTGATTACGATGCTCAAGCATGCCGACCGCGTGAAAATCGCCTGTCTGGCTCAGCTTGTCAATGTCATCGCGCCGATTATGACAGACAAAGGGGGAGAAGCGTGGCGTCAGACCATTTTCTATCCGTTTATGCACGCTTCCGTCTACGGCAGAGGAACGGTATTGCAGACGGCGGTATCGTCTCCGAAGTATGATGCGAAAGACTTTACGGATGTGCCGTACCTGGAGTCTGTGTCTGTTTTCAATGAAGAAGCCGAAGAATTAACCGTTTTTGCCGTCAACCGCGCAACTGACGCCGGCCTTGAAATGGAAGCCGATATGAGAAGCTTTGAAGGGTACAGTGTCTCTGAGCACATCGTTCTGGAACACGAAGATCATAAAGCGACGAATGAAAAAGACCGCAACAACGTCATTCCGCACAGCGGCGGAGACGCCAAAGTATGTGACGGCAGGCTGACGGCTCACCTTCCGAAACTTTCCTGGAATGTGATCAGAATGAAAAAAAGATGATCTAAAAAATCCGGCCGCTGTGCCGGTTTTTTTAGGTGTGAAAAGGTGTGCGCATTTATGTCGGAGAATACTATAAAACAGGAGGGGGGGGATATGATGAAGTCGTTTTTTTCGGCTGCATATTGCTTTTTGATGTACGCATTTATAGCATACCTTTGGCTTCTGTTTATCACGGCGGTCCTTGATCGGACCAGGTTTCTCAATCACTCATTTTTAGAGGCGGGCGTCATCTTGATCGGCACCATATTGTTTTTTTCGCTGTCTCACCATCTCTCAGCTTCACTTGTCAAAACAAACATCAATCGAATCGGAGGGATCGCCGCTTTCTGTCTAGTCATGGCCGTTCATTTTTTTATTGTTCCGTTATGCTGACAGAAAAAAGGCGGATATCCGATGATACCCGCCAATTACGCCTTAAAAAAGGCAGCAGATGAAGCATGTGTCTATTTTATTCTTATTATTCCTATTAGTCAACTGGGTTTTGGGTGGTTTTGAAAATTATTCCTTTGTTTTAAGGACATGTTGATAAAGATCTGCTGCACTCTCTATTGGAATGTGGCTGATCGAAAACTTCATATTTTCTTTTCCTGAGGCAACGGCCAGCTTAATTGATGCTAAGTTTTTTCTCTCTTGCATAAATGTTTGGCTCAATGATGCCCATTGAATGCGTCCGCGTTTCATAATTGCCGTTTTCCGGGATAAAATTCCGTATTGCAAAGTTAAAAACCGGCTGCTTTGATTCCAGCCAATCATCCGATACCCTATCCACCCCAGGCTGAATAATCCGAGCGGCAGAACTGCAGCTAGATTGTGATAGTCGGAAGGTACAAACAGCCATATCGGTATGGCAAAAAGACAGCCGGCTATAAATGGCATAACCATATAGTGAATTTTCGCTCCCTTTGTGAGCGTGTGCAGATGGCCTCCTTTGCGGTAACCGGTAAACGGTTCAAGCATGGATTCGGCCTTTTCTTTTTTAACAAAAGGAAGTAGGGTGACGGTTTTACTGCTTTGCTCATTTGAACGATTGCGAATCACAACAGCTTTGATTGCTGCATACCCCAAGAATCGGTGAATCGGACGCTCAATGATGAGAACGGCCTGTATCCGGTCTTGTCCGATCGTTCGTTTTTTCTTTTCAAACAGACCCTGCTCAATCTCAATTTCTCCTTTGCTATTTTTCCTTAATGTGAATTGAAAATCACTTGCAAATGTGAGTAATAGCGAAAGCGCGAATGATAGAATAGCCATCAAGACCACCGTGATCATGATCCAGTTGGGGCCGAACCAGCCGGATAAGGAGGTGAACAAAGTGTCCCTGTCTCCTTCTTTCGATATATCCATATATTTTAGCAATCCCAGTAATAACAGCGTAAACACAATCCCGACTTTAGGCGATAGCAGGCTGTGTAAAATGAGGTTACTTTTAGATAATTGAAACATGGAGTCTTCAGCATGTTCGCTCGGCCTGTCTTTTGCTTCTGTTTTTAAAGCCGTCCGAATGCGCTGTTCTTCTTCTTTTGAAATGCAGCTGAGTGTGATGCCGGATTCTTCTCCTCCGGCAAGTTCAATTGTCAAAGTCCGGGTGGAAAATAAATGATCATATACACGAATCGCAGAATCAATTGATTGTATACGATCCGGCTGCACCCATCTTTTCTTGACGACAAGCAAACCGGATTCAACATATATCGCTTTCTCATGTATTTGGTAGGTAAATGACCGCCATTTTAATACACCAATCACGAAAAACGACATGATAAGGCATGAGCCTAAAGTGATATTGATGAGGAAAGCGGGAATGTCACCGCCCAGTTTATGAATACATAATACGAGTAGTGGGAATAACCAAATAAAGGAAAAGGATTCTTTGATCGCTGTAGCGATAAAGTAAAGGACGGAAACCGGATGGAGACGATGTTTGATCAATGTGTCAGACTTGTTCATCGCTTAACCTCGCATAGGCTTCAATTTCTTTGCGGATCGAATCGGCTGTTCCTTCGGCCAATCCCAGAATGTCGTGGCTGCCGGCTGCCGTTGATAAAGTCACTGTATATAAATTGTACTTTTTTAAAATAGGACCTTGTTTTGCTTCGACATGCTGGACTTTCCCCATAGGAATTAATACTTTTCGTCTGAAAATGATCCCTTTATGGATTTGAATACTTACTTCACTTAGGCGGTATCGCCACAAGTGATATTTCCACTTCGGCAAAAGATAAAGTTCAAACGGTACCGAGGCAACAGCTAAACATAATGTGACAGCCAATATCCATTTTGGCCAGCCGAATGTGATAGTAAAGTATAGCAATGCCAGAATCATGGATGCATACACACATAAAGTGATCACACCTTCAAGCTTCCGTACGGCAACAATTTTCCCGTCCAATTTTTTAAATTCACCAGTGTTCACGATAGCCCCCCTATTTAGTTATTTTTCTTGTTGCATAATCGAACGTATCGACAATTTCTGATATCATGTCTTCCTTATCTGATATATCTTGATTTGCGATTTTGGTCCCAAGAGAATCGATGACGCTTCGGACGGTTCTGGCCATAATGTGCGGGGAAAACTGCCTGAAACTCCCTTCTGTTTCCTGTCCCCACTTAAAAATTTCAACTAATGGCTCATATATTGATTCATCTTCATTCTGGTAAAACAGCTCACCGGTTTCTGTTCGTAGGTTGGATACCACCTCAATGATTGCGGTCACGTGAGCCCGGTGTTCATACATGAATCTGAGATTTGATTCAATGTATGCGCGCAGTGTCGCCGGCGCACTGTCTGAACCATCCATGAATTTTTCCATATAAGGTGCTGCAAGTCCGTAGCAATACTCAACAACAGCCTTCATAAGCTGCATTTTATTTGGAAAATGATACGTAACGACTCCTTTGCTGATTCCCCCCTTTTTCGCGATATTGCCGATCGAGGCATTCGCATAGCCTTCTTCCACAAGCACTTGAATAGCGTCTTCAATAATTTGCAGTCGTCTTTTTTGTGATTTCGTATTCATGACTCAATTTTAGTACGATCGTGCTAAAGTGTCAATAAGAATATGAAATCAAACTGAGAGGTCCGGGTGCTCGTCTATAACAAAAGGAAGCTGTCATAAAAAGCGAAGATGGAGGCCGTGTCTTTTTTCGAAAAAAGATGATTGCGCTTACAAAAAATATGAGATATGTTAAAAAAGAAACAAAGGGGGGAGGAATTGGATGAATGCAATAACAATTGTGATCGCTTCCATCTGTATTTTGGCGATCGCCTATCGTTTGTACGGAACATTTATGATGGTGAAAGTGTTGAAGGTTGATGATGACAAGCCGACTCCTGCCCATCTCCAGAAAGACGGCAAAGATTATGTGCCGACGAACAAATGGGTGTCTTTCGGCCACCACTTTGCGGCCATCGCAGCCGCGGGGCCGCTTGTCGGGCCGATCTTGGCGGCGCAGTTCGGCTACTTGCCGGGGCTGTTGTGGCTCTTGATCGGAGCGGTGATCGGGGGAGCCGTGCATGATATTGTCGTTTTATTTGCGTCCATGCGGAGGAAGGGAAAGTCGCTTTCAGAAGTGGCGAAAGAAGAGCTCGGGCCTGTTGCGGGATTTTGCACGGGGCTTGCGATGCTGTTTATTATTACGATCACGATGGCGGGGCTGTCGATGGTTGTGCTTCATGCGCTTGAACGCAATCCGTGGGGGACGTTCGCCGTTGCGATTACAATTCCGATCGCAATGGGGGTCGGTTTATTTTATAAAAAGACAGGTAACTTAAAATTAGCGTCAACCGGCGGATTTATTTTACTGATGGCCGGTGTCTTCATCGGACCGTCCATCGCGGAAACGCCGCTTGGAGACGCCTTGACGCTTGATACGAAAACGCTTGCTGTCGCACTTCCTGTCTATGCATTTTTTGCAGCTGCGCTCCCTGTATGGCTGCTGCTCGCGCCGCGCGATTATTTGAGCAGCTTCATGAAGATCGGGGTGTTTATCGCTTTGATTGCCGGGGTGTTCGTCGTCAATCCGGCGATTCCGTTTCCGGCGTTTACCGAGTTTACGGGCGGAGGGGGACCTGTATCGCCTGGTCCGGTTTGGCCGTTTATTTCAATTACGATCGCCTGCGGTGCGATTTCCGGCTTCCATGCGTTTGTCGGTTCAGGCACGACGCCGAAAATGCTTGATAAGTGGAGCGATATGAAATTCGTCGGCTTTGGGGCGATGCTCGTTGAGTGTCTTGTCGGCATCATGGCGCTGATCGCGGCAACGGCATTGCAGCCGGGCGATTATTTTGCCATCAACAGTTCGCCTGAAGTCTTTCGGACGCTTGGCATGAATGTCGTCCACCTGCCTGAACTCAGCCGCGAAATCGGTCTCGATCTTGAAGGAAGAACAGGCGGAGCTGTTACCCTTGCCGTCGGCATGGCTTATATTTTTACGGATATTCCGTTTTTCAGCCATTTGGCCTCTTACTTTTTTCAATTTGTCATCATGTTTGAAGCCGTCTTTATTTTAACGGCGATTGATGCCGGTACAAGGGTGGCGCGTTATTTGATTCAAGACTTTTTCGGAGAAGTGTACAAACCGCTGAAAAAAACGGACTGGCTTCCGGGTTCGGTCGCAGCGAGCGCCGTTGCCTGTTTCATGTGGGGGTATTTGCTGTATTCAGGCGACATCAGCTCGATTTGGGCGCTGTTTGGCGTATCCAACCAGCTGATGGCATCCGTCGGTTTAATTATCGGCGCGACGGTCATTTTAAAAATAGCGGACAAACGGCGTTATATGCTGACATGTCTCATTCCGCTCGCTTATTTGTACGTAACGGTCAACTATGCGGGATACTGGATGATCAAAAACGTTTATTTTAATGCGGAAGCTGCCGGTTTCAGCGTTTTAAACGGCATTTTATCAATTATTATGCTGCTGCTGGGGCTGGTGATCATGGCGGCTGCCATTAAAAAGTGGACGGAGATTTGGCGCGATCCGGCATTGCGGATGGAGCCTTCTATTCCAGGATGAAAATAAACCGGGGCCGTTTCAGGCCGCCGGTTTATTTCGTTTTTAATCCTTGTTCCAATGTCTCAAGCATTTCAGTTTTATCCGATTCAGTTGCGTGCTGCCAGATGACCTCGAACAACACACCTAATCCCGGAAGCATTTTTTCTTCACCGCTTTGGATCGCATCGACGATCGTGTGCTCAAGCTCTTCTTGCGAGTTTCCTGATACATTGGCAATAACGGCATGGCGCAAATTCAAATCCATCTTTTTTCACTCCATTTCATCAAATCTGATTTTCTATATTCTGCCTCGCTTTCGGGTTTATTATGTATCATTGATGAGATATAATGTGACTATTGCGAGACAAAGGAGTCAAAACGATTTGAAACGAATTGAATCAGCCAAAAATCAAAAAGTGAAGGATTGGAAAAAACTTCATACGAAAAAAGAGCGGACAAAAACCAATACTTTCTTAATAGAAGGCGAGCATCTCGTTGAGGAAGCGCTGAAGACACCGGGTGTTGTGAAAGAAATCATGGTCCGAGACGAAGCGGATTTCCCGGCCGCGCTTGATGAGTCTGTTGCCCGCTATATTTTGAGCGACGATGCTTTCTCGGCGATTGCCGAAACAGAGACACCCCAGGCTGTCGCCGCTGTATGCCGAATGCCTGAAAGCGGACCTTTTCAATACGAAAAGCTGCTGCTTGCGGATGCTGTGCAAGATCCGGGCAATTTAGGGACGATCATCCGGACGGCAGACGCGGCGGGGATCGATGCCGTTGTGATCGGACAAGGCACTGTCGACCCCTACAATGCCAAAACGCTCAGATCGGCTCAAGGTTCGCATTTTCACATTCCGATTTTAAAACGCGAGCTTTCGGAGCTGATTGAAGAGCTAAAGGGAAAAAGCGTCCCGGTATACGGCACAGCGCTGCAAGATGCCGTGCCATTTAGAGAAGCGGAGCCGTCGCAGTCATTTGCGCTTTTGATCGGAAACGAAGGATCTGGGGTTGATCCGGCTCTCCTCGCACAGACCGACCAAAATCTGTACGTTCCGATCTACGGAAAAGCGGAGTCGCTGAATGTAGCGGCCGCAACCGCGGTCCTTCTTTATCATCTCCACGGATAACCGGTTGCACAGGATCATGTAATTCACTATAATGAATGTAATATGTTTAAAAACAGTGATAGAGGCTCCGTTTTTTCACATGTCGCCATTTAGGGAGAAAATGCCTTAGACTGCAAGCATTTTTATGGCAGGCCGGAAAAACGCTTCACCTCTTGAGTTGTCACCGGGACCGCGTCTCTCGAGGGATGTGTAAAGGTGAACCGGATTCATTCCGTTATGCCAATGAAGTAAGCAGCAAAGCTTTTTTGCTTTGTTTTAAAAAAGGGTGGTACCACGGCCACGATTCGTCCCTTTCATTATGAAAGGGGCTTTTTTTATTGCCTAAAATAACAGGTTGCTACATAAAAGGAGGAGTTTTTAAGATGCAGGAAGAGCTGAAACGGCTTGAGAAAGAAGCGGTTGAAAAAGTGGAAGCCGCTGGTTCATTAAAAGAAGTCAACGATGTCCGCGTTGCGTACCTGGGAAAAAAGGGACCGATCACGGAAGTGCTTCGGGGAATGGGAAAGCTGTCCGCTGAAGAAAGGCCGAAAATGGGCGCCTTGGCGAACGAAGTAAGAGAAAAAATCGCCGCGGCGATTGCCGAAAAAAATGCCCGCCTAGAGGAAGAAGAGGTGAGTAGGAAGCTGAAAGAACAGACGATTGACGTGACGCTTCCGGGAAGCCCTGTAAAAACAGGAGCGCGGCATCCGCTGACGATCGTTATTGAAGAAATCGAAGACTTGTTTATCAGCATGGGATATTCGGTGGAAGAGGGTCCTGAAGTAGAAACCGACTATTATAACTTCGAAGCGCTCAACCTTCCGAAAGAGCATCCGGCCCGCGATATGCAAGACAGCTTTTATATTACGGAAGATACGCTGATGAGAACGCAGACGTCTCCCGTCCAGACGCGCACGATGGAAAAGCATAAAGGCAAAGGCCCTGTCAAAATCATCTGCCCCGGCAAAGTATACCGCCGCGACAACGATGATGCGACACACTCCCATCAGTTTATGCAGATTGAAGGGCTCTGCGTTGACCGCGATATCAGCATGAGCGACTTAAAAGGAACGCTTGAAACGGTCGCGAAAAAGATGTTCGGCGAAGAGCGCGAAATCAGACTGCGTCCAAGCTTCTTCCCGTTTACAGAGCCGTCTGTCGAAGTCGATGTTTCCTGCTTTAAATGCGGAGGCAAAGGCTGCTCCGTTTGTAAACAAACGGGCTGGATCGAAATTCTCGGCGCCGGAATGGTGCATCCGAACGTGCTCGAAATGGCCGGATTCGATTCCAAACAATATCAGGGATTTGCATTTGGAATGGGTGTTGAACGGATCGCGATGCTGAAATACGGAATTGACGACATTCGTCATTTCTATACGAACGATGTCAGATTTTTATCTCAATTTAAACAGGCTTAAAGAGGAGGACGCGTGATGTTTGTTTCATATAAATGGCTGCAGGAATACGTGGATTTAGATGGGATGACTCCCGAGATTCTCGCTGAAAAGATTACGAGAAGCGGAATTGAAGTGGAAGGCATCGAATATAAGGGAGAAGGAATGAAAGGCGTTGTCATCGGACATGTGCTGGAGCGCGAACAGCATCCGAACGCCGACAAGTTGAATAAATGCCTCGTCGATATCGGCGAAGAAGAGCCTGTCCAGATCATCTGCGGGGCTCCGAACGTGGACAGAGGGCAAAAAGTAGCCGTCGCCACGGTTGGTGCGGTATTGCCCGGCAATTTTAAAATCAAAAAAGCGAAGCTTCGCGGAGAAGTGTCTAACGGCATGATCTGCTCTTTGCAGGAGCTTGGCATTCAAGGCAAGCTTGTGCCGAAAGAATATGCGGAAGGCATCTTCGTCTTCCCGGGCGATGCAGAAACCGGTGCGGACGCCCTTCAAAGCCTGGCGCTCGACGATGCGGTTCTTGAACTGGGACTGACACCAAACCGCGCCGACGCCATGAACATGCTCGGCGTTGCCTATGAAGTGGCTGCGATTCTCGGCCGCGAAGTCAAGCTTCCTGAGACGGCTTATCAGGCAGGCGCCGAAAAAGCGGCGGACTATATTTCCGTCAAAATTGAAGATACAGAAGCCAATCCTTTGTACGCGGCAAAAATCATTAAAAACGTCAAAATCGGCCCGTCGCCGCTTTGGATGCAGACGAAGCTGATCAATGCCGGCATCAGACCGCACAACAATGTCGTCGATATTACGAATTTTGTTCTGCTCGAATACGGTCAGCCGCTGCACGCGTTTGACTATGACCGCTTTGGCTCAAAAGAGGTCGTCATCCGCAAAGCGTACGAAAATGAAACGATAACGACGCTTGATGAACAAGAAAGAACATTGACGCTTGAGCATCTTGTCATCACAAACGGTTCTCTTCCGCAGGCAGTCGCAGGCGTAATGGGCGGAGCGGACTCCGAAGTCCGCGAAGATACGGCGACAGTGCTGCTTGAGGCCGCGTATTTTAACGGTCAGACCGTTCGCAAAGCATCAAAGGATCTCGGTCTTCGCAGCGAATCAAGCGTCCGCTTTGAAAAGGGCATCGATCCTGCACGGGTGCGCCTCGCTGCAGAACGCGCGGCAGATTTGATCAGCCGGTATGCCGGAGGAACCGTCTTAGAAGGTACGGTTGAAGAAAACCACCTTGATATCAAAGAGAATGTCATCCGCCTTTCCGTTGATAAAGTGACGAAGGTTCTCGGCATGTCCATCAGCAAAGAAGAAATGGTCAACATTTTTGAAAGGCTCGGCTTTGCAGTTGAAGACGCTGAACGGGAACTGGTCGTGACGGTTCCGTCAAGAAGAGGCGATATTGCGATTGAAGAAGATTTGATCGAAGAGGTCGCAAGACTGTACGGATATGACAACATTCCGTCGACACTGCCGGAAGTAACAGGCTTTGCGGGCGGACTGACACCTTATCAGGACAAGCGCAGAAAAGTAAGACGCTTTCTGGAAGGAGCAGGCCTTTCCCAGGCGATCACATACTCACTAACAAACGATAAAAAAGCAACGGCTTACGCATTGGAAAAATCGTTTAAAACGATCCTTTCGCTGCCGATGAGCGAGGAAAGAAGCGTGCTGAGGCACAGCCTGCTTCCTAATCTGCTTGATTCGGTCGCATACAACCTGGCACGGCAGTCCGATTCTGCAGCTTTTTATGAGGTCGGTTCAGTTTTCTTGAAAGCCGAAGAACATACGAAACCGGTCGAAAAAGAGCACGTCGCCGGAGCCGTGACAGGCCTGTGGCATAAAAACCTCTGGCAGGGCGAGAAAAAGCCGGTTGATTTCTTCGTCGTAAAAGGCATCGTCGAGGGTCTGTTAGAAAAGCTCGGCATCACCGAAGGCATCGAATTCGCTCAATCTGAAAGAAAAGAGCTTCATCCCGGGCGGACGGCCAATATTTTGCATAACGGCTCATTAGTCGGCTTCATCGGCCAGCTGCATCCGTCAGTTGAAAAAGAGCTGGATCTGAGCGACACGTATGTGTTTGAACTGGACCTGCACGAGCTCCTTCGATTGGATGTACCGGAGATCACGTATACACCAATTCCAAAGTATCCTTCTGTTACCCGGGATATCGCGCTTGTTGTGAATAAAGAAACAGCGGCCGGTCAGCTTGAGGACGTCATCAAAACAGCAGGCGGCAAATGGCTCAAAGAAGTCCATGTCTTTGACGTCTACGAAGGCGAGCACATGGAAGAAGGCAAGAAATCCGTCGCCTTCAGCTTGCAATATTTGAATCCTGAACAAACATTGACTGAAGAAGAAGTGACAAAAGTTCACGACCAGGTGCTGAAAGCACTGGAGGATGCGTATCAGGCTGTATTGAGAGGATAACCGGTTCCCAGCCCAATTGAGGCTGCCCGGCTGCAGTACAAAAAAGGCGTCTCCGCTTCAGCGTGTCGACAAACCCTCGCATTCGTTGTCAGGTCTGCGCGTCGGTGCTCACGAATTCCAACATTCGCTCCGCTCCGATGCTCGGCCTTCCTAGACTGCAAAGGTTTTCAATCACGCTGAAAAGATGACAAAATCCCAAAACAAAAAGCCGTTTTGGGATTTTGTCAACAATCTGAGGCGTCTCCGCTTTATGCGGAGACGCCTTTTTATAACTATTGATACCAAACTTTATTTTTCTCGATCAGGCTGTTGTGTTCCGCATCCCAGACATCGACGGTGTATGCGTAATCGTAGTTCATAATGCAACGGATGCCGCTTCCTTGCGGATCATGCTCCACCCCGAAATTATGGGAAAATTCGTGTCTTTGTCTTTGTGCTTTTGCCGTATTTTCCGTTCCCAGGTCGAACGTGACGCTGAAAGCAGGACCGTCCGGTTTAACAGGGTATTGAAAAGCGATGCCGCCCGCTTCAAAATTGTCGTTGGCTGTAAAGCCGGCTACGAATTTATAAGGCTGTCCTTCGAATTTGTCCGCCAGGTTGTCAAGAATGTCAGAGGCATTGCTTCCGGAAGAACTCCATGGGGCAACAGCTTCCACGACAAAATCAATATCGTGGTCGCGGTTAAACATTTCGTCCGCCTCTTCAACGATGTTGACGATTCTCGTTTTCCAGTCTTTGTGTTTCTGCCGGTACTGCTTATCAGCCACCGCGAGGACACTTATCTTTTGCTTGCCTGAGTCGAAAATTTACCGTTGTTTACATTCTTTTTAAATGTGATCGTACTCGTTTCATTTCCTTTCTCATCCAGCACTTTTGTTTTCGTTGTTTTTTCAATCTGAACTTTGCCTGTTAAATCTTTATAACCTTCCTTAGGTTTAGGCAATGCTTCCTTATAAATCCCTTTTGCTTCATGAGTATGCTTATGACCGCCCGTTTCCGCGACTCCGGCCGCCCCAGGTATTAAACTTGCAGAAAGCAATAAAGTAAAGAATAAAGACCGTTTTTTCATTTGAAAAATTTCCTCCTTAGTTTTTAACAGACTAAAGATTCGTCCAGTTAACTAAGAATTCCTGCTAACCATCCAAAATGAGGAAGATTTATATAGGTCTATTCGGCATTCCCTTTTAATTACCGTCTATGGTCATGAGAATCTTTCTTTTTTCAGGTCTTTTAACCCTGATATCTGGGTTTTAAAAAAAGTAATCTTTGAAAACGTCAAAATGTTCGGTCAAACGAGAGAAAAATTTGAGTTTTACAAAAACTTGCGGCTATCGTAATTGAAATGGCAGCGATCAAAGAAAGACTCTGGGGGTATGTATCAGCTGTTTTTTAGAGGATAAAGAAAAAGCCGTCCCGAACCATAATAGCCAGAGACCGGCTTTTTTGCAGTAACTATGGACGCTTCAGCATCCGTTCGATTTTTTCTACATCGGAGTCTAAAGCTCCGTACAGTACACCGGGCAAGCTGTATTGATGAGGCTTCCCTGCTGCAGTGTAACGTAAAACAGGAGTGACCGTATAAAAATCATATTCCCCTGTCATATCAAAAGCCGGGACGACGATGTGTTTGCTTTGTTTAGCTTGGATGGCGGTCCTCTTGTCAAATGAATACGTCATGACGCAGTTTAGATCGGTGATCTTTTCAAGGGAGATATCTTTTGCCAGGTTGTTTTTCAGCCGAACGTCCAAGGACGGTTTTGGATATCCTGCAGTATACTGGCCGGCAGGCGACAGGTCACCGCTTCGAACATTATGATCGTTTTGAAGGGTAATCTTTCCGATTTGAAATGCTTCTGCATCACGTCCGTTAAAAGATATCAGCAGCTGATCAGCTTTTTCCAGTTTATCGCTTGAGATTCGGACGTCAACGATGATGTTGACGAGCGTATAGCCTTTATGGCGAATCCCTGTTTCAACCTTGTAATCGCTGATTTGAATATGATCGTTATCAAAAGCGAGCGACGTAACCGTATCACCGCTTATCGGAATGCCGGTGTTTGCTTTTTGCAGGCCGAAAATGTTAAACGACATCGTCTCGTCTTCCATCGCATAGCTGATATAGTTTTGAGCAAAGAAAAGCCCGTTTTCTTTATTTTCGCTGGCCTCTGTAAAATTCGCCTTGTTGAAGAAAATAAAGAGAGAAAATGCCAGAGCTGCGCATATGGAGAGCGTGATGATCCATTTTATTTTTGACATGGTGACTCCTTTACCTCTTTATATTTTATTTATAGATAACTTGCAAGTATGTATCTTTACGCGGAGCATAGTGGTAAGCATACTTTGTACTTATAAGGGAGTTTCCTAAATAATTTCTTACTCTTACATACCGTTTGTTGTAATCACTATAGAATGCAAGTTTACTATATTTCTTACTATTAGCGGGAATTGTGATTGCAACTGAATAAGAAGTGGTTACTGTATTAGAAACCCCTAACTGACTTGATATCCCTTTGGCGCTAATCCCCACATTAGATGATACAGTGGAGCTGGCAGATTGAGTTTTACTCCAGGTATAGCTAGAGGCTTTTGCCCAAGAAGAGGTTAAAAACCTTACACGTTTTTTTACCTTGGTAGGGCCCTTTATTGTCTTCACTACGTATCTGTTATTAACACAAGCTATGCAACTAACCTGAAAATCACTGCTTGCCGTTGCGGGCTCTAAAACTCCTTCGATTTTAACAGACTCACCAAGTTCGTAATATTCGGAATTTTCATCAAGCACTTCAGTAAATTCTTCTTCAGCAGAGGCCTGATACAGAGGGAAAAGATTAATAGTAAGAAGCATCGTGATGCAAACTACCCAAAAACGAGACTTTTGCATGGCTACCAACTCCTGTATACATATTCAAATACAGAAAAAATACACCATTTTCTTCAAAGGGAGTACAGACCGTTTTTCTGATTTTTCAATTTATTTAAAAGTGTTTAACATGAAGAGAGAATATTTTATCTTCTAACGATGGAATATTCACTGTTTGAAAATGGATACAGATAGGGAGAATTAGTTAAAAACTATAATATTGGTTTCCCGTAGGTTTTCGATATACAAAAATTCTTTTTCTTGATATCAAACGAAACTTTATCCCTCGGTTACAGGAGATATGGTATATGGAATTCAATTTAGACAGCGCATTCAAATGAAAAAATGTTTAAGGTCATGTAAAGCTACGGGACCTCCGACAGCCGGAAGTCCCCCTTTTAATGCTTATCGCCTCGACGCAATCCGCTTCGCCTTCTGCGTATTTGCAAAGTGCAGCTTTGTAAATACCCTCAATGCGCCTTCGCCGTGTTTCTTGATCAGCTTTGCCGCCGCTTCATCGACGAGCGGACCCGCTCCTTTCGGGAGCGTCATCCCGGCTTCTTTCGAAAGCTTATCCATCTCCATTAAAAATGAATAGCGTGCGATGATCGAAGCCGCTGCAACTGAAAGATGGATGCCTTCCGCTTTTGTGCTGAAATATGTACGTTCTTTGATGGCGTTTTTGCCGGCCAGGTGTTTAAAATAGACGGCAGGTTCTGCGAACTGGTCAATTAAAATCGCTTCAGGCCGGGTTCCGTCCAATTTTTTGAGAAGGTTGCCGATCGCCTGGTTGTGGAGAAGGGCCTTCATTTTTCCCTGGCTCATCCCTTTTTCCTGCATTTCATTATACTTTTCATTTCTCAAGACGAGCAGGCTGTAAGGAACTGTCTTGATTAAGTCGCGCGCGATCTGAACGATTTGCGGATCTTTTAAGTTTTTTGAATCTTTAACACCGAGTTCCTTTAACAGCGGCAGCTTTACCTTGTCAGCGTATACGCACGCGACGGTGATCGGACCGAAATAATCGCCTGTCCCGACTTCATCGGAGCCGATCACAGACATGGAACCGATGCCTTCAGGCGGCTGATAGACGGACGGGATGCTTTTTTTGGATGCGGGCTTTTTGGCAGCCGGTGTTTCAGCATCCGCCGTCCAGCGCTCCGCTTCCTTTTCCGCGTTTTTTCCTTGGAACAGCACCTTCCCCGACCGGTATGCTGTAATGGTGCAGCCCTGTGGTTTGGCCTGGAAAACCGCGCCCTGTACGGAAAGGGAAGTCATGTGAGGCCCGTAGTGGCTTTGCATCCGTTCAATAACAGACGGGGGAACTTTTAAAACAGAATGTGACACGTTCTAATCTCCTTTATTAGCTGCTTAAACAGGCTAAATCATTGTTTTTATAAGTGTATCATAACAGCGGAGGGCTCGTCTTTCCATTCAATCTCTAAACATGTTATGATATAGACTAGGATTCTCGCATAATTGGAATGGAGGAGAAACGTTGTCTGATGGTCAAAAAACGAAAACAACAGTTGACATCTACGGTCAGCAATTCACAATTATCGGCGATGAGAGCAAGAGCCATATGAGGCACGTTGCCTCGATTGTGGATGATAAAATGAGAGAAATCAACGAAAAAAATCCGTATCTTGATATAAATAAACTGGCCGTTTTGACGGCTGTAAATGTGGTTCACGATTATTTGAAGCTGAAGGAAGAGCTTGAGAGATTAAAAGGACAAATTAAAGAAAAGGATTGAACATCACGATGCTAGATATCATCATTATCATTTTGCTTTTGTCCGGTTTGTTTATTGGACTCAAAAGAGGGTTTATCCGCCAGTTTATCCGTTTGGTTACGTTTATCGCAGCGATCGCTGTGGCCGCAACCTATTACGGCGACCTTGCACCTAAGCTCGGCTGGATTCCGTCTCCCGACTTTACGGGCGGCCAGTCTGCGCTGGCGTTTGTAAACGGAAGCCTTGAAGGCGCTTATTACAATATGATTGCGTTTTTGATTCTCTTTTTCCTGACGATTATCCTTTTGAGAATTGCCGCATCGTTTCTGGATGCCGTTGCAAGCATACCGGTTCTCAAACAGATCAACCAAGTACTTGGAGCCGTGCTCGGTTTTGCGGAAATCTATCTGTTCGTGTTTGTCGTTCTGTTCATCGGAACGCTTCTGCCGATCGATGTTCTGCAAAACATGATGGCCGGTTCGGTGATGGCTGATTTGATCATTCATAAAACACCGTTTTTATCAAACATGTTAAACAATCTGCTGCATCAGTACGGATCTTTGTAAAAACTTCTCTGTTTGTAGGGAAGTTTTTTTTCGGGGCTCTTGAGAACCCCGAAAACTGTCGAATAGGCCTGTTTGTTGTAGGATCAGCCAAAAATTTGTATGATTGAAGCAGGATGAACGAGGGGAAACAAGAGGTGAACAGCATGCATAAAAAAGATATCATCAAATTGCTTGAAACGATTGCGATATATATGGAACTAAAAGGGGATAACCCGTTTAAGATCTCCGCTTTCAGAAAGGCTGCGGCAGCTCTTGAACAAGACGACCGGAGCCTCTCGGAAATCGATGATATGATGTCCCTGTCAGGGATCGGCAAAGGCACGTATGCCGTCATCAAGGAATATATGGACACGGGAGCGTCCGGTACGCTGGAACGATTAAAGGAAGAGGTTCCGGAAGGACTTGTCCCGCTTTTGAAGCTGCCGGGCCTCGGCGGCAAAAAAATCGCCAAGCTGTATCAGGAGCTCGGCGTCTGTGATGCGGCGTCTTTAAAAGAGGCATGCGAACAGCAAAAGGTTCAGGGGCTTGCCGGATTCGGCAAAAAAACGGAAGAAAAAATCCTGCAGGCTTTAGGTGAAGCGGGGAAACGCCCTGAACGGTACCCGATCGCGGTCGCTTTGGCTGTCGCCGGCATCATCGAAGAACAGCTTGAAGGGCTCGAGGGTCTCATCAAGTTTTCGCGGGCTGGAAGCCTGCGCCGTGCCAAAGAAACGGTGAAAGACCTCGATTACATTATGGCTGTCACTGATCCGGAACTGGTCCGGGAAGGACTCTTAAAGCTTTCGAACATCAAGGAGGTCATTGCCGCAGGAGATACGAAAGTGTCTCTCACATTTGCGTTTGAATACGAAATCAGTGCGGATTTCCGGCTGGTGACGGAGGAACAGTTCCCAACGACGCTCCATCATTTTACCGGATCAAAAGACCACAATATCAAAATGCGCCAGCTTGCCAAAGAAAAAGGCGAAAGAATCAGTGAATACGGCGTCGAAACCGTTGAAACTGGAGAAATTAAAACCTTCTCAAGCGAACAAGAGTTTTTCGCCCATTTCGGGCTTCCGTTTATTCCGCCCGAACTGCGGGAGACAGGAAGAGAAGTTGAGGACTACCGCGATGACATCGGACTCGTTTCCGCCGAGGATATTCAAGGAGACCTTCATATGCACTCGGCTTGGAGCGACGGTGCTTTTTCGATCAGGGAAATGGCGGAAGCCTGCATGGCAAAAGGGTACCGCTATATGGCGATCACAGACCATTCCCAGTATTTAAAAGTGGCAGGCGGTTTGACGCCTGAGCGCCTGCGCATGCAGGCGAAGGAAATTGATGAACTGAATAAGGAATTGACCGATTTTCATATTTTTAAAGGCGTGGAAATGGACATCCTGCCTGACGGAACGCTAGATTATGACGATGAGCTGCTGGCGGAAATGGACCTTGTCATTGCTTCGATCCATTCAAGCTTTTCACAGCCGCAGCATGTCATCATGAAGCGGCTTGAAACCGCACTGATGAATCAGCACGTTGACATTATCGCTCATCCGACCGGCCGTCTGATCGGAAGAAGGGCGGGTTATGAAGTCGATATTGACCAGCTGATCGAGCTTGCGAAGAAAACGAATACCGCCTTGGAACTGAACGCAAATCCAGCGCGGCTCGATCTCAGGATGGAACACTTGATGAAAGCGAATGCTGCCGGAGTGACACTCGTTATTAATACGGATGCCCACAACACAGCGATGCTTGACGATATGAAAACGGGCGTTACGGCAGCGAGAAAAGGATGGACGCCAAAGGCCAATGTATTAAATACCCGCTCCTTTGAAGAAGTCCAGGCATTTTTGTCGCGCCATCGATCTTAAGGAGGTTTAATGGACGTTGCAGCAAAAAGCGCTATCAGCACTTGAATTTCATAAAGTAAAAGAACAGCTCACAGAGCATGCGGCATCTTCTTTAGGGAAGGAAATGCTTTTGGAACTCAAACCTTCCCGTTCGCTCGAAGAAGTCAAAAAGCTGCAGGAAGAAGTCGATGAAGCAGGAACCGTCCTGCGTTTAAAAGGAAACGCCCCTTTCGGAGGCCTTACCGACATTAGAAAAGCGTTAAGAAGGGCGGAAATCGGCAGCATTTTAAGCCCGGCGGAATTGACCGAAATATCGGGTCTGCTATACGCAGCAAAACAGATGAAGCATTTTCTCGAAGGCCTGTTCGAAGACGGGGTTGAGATTCCTTGTCTTCACCAATATGCAGAAAAGCTCATTCCGCTTTCCGAATTGGAAAGAGACATCAATTCGTGCATCGATGATCATGGAGAAGTGCTAGACCATGCATCTGAGACGTTAAGGGGAATCAGGACGCAACTGCGGACGCTTGAATCAAGAATCAGGGACCGGCTGGAATCAATGTTGCGTTCTTCATCTGCGCAAAAAATGCTGTCGGATACGATCATCACAATTCGCAACGACCGCTTCGTTATCCCTGTCAAACAGGAGTACAGATCAAGCTACGGAGGAATCGTGCACGATCAGTCGTCTTCCGGCGCGACATTGTTTATCGAGCCTCAGGCGATTGTCGATATGAACAATGCGCTTCGCCAGGCGAAAGTAAACGAAAAACAGGAGATTGAACGGATTTTGCGCGTCCTGACAGAAAAGACGGCAGAGCACACAAATGAACTCTTTCACGATGTCAAAGTGCTTCAGACGCTGGACTTTATTTTTGCAAAAGCAAAATACGCCAAAGCGACAAAAGCGGTTAAACCGGCTGTCAATGCTGACGGCTATGTCCGCCTGATTCAAGCCCGCCACCCGCTTTTGCCCCTGGATGAAGTCGTTCCGAATGATATTGAGCTCGGCGGAGAGTATACGACAATTGTCATCACGGGCCCGAACACGGGCGGTAAAACGGTGACGCTTAAAACGCTCGGGCTTTTGACCATTATGGCGCAGTCGGGATTGCACGTACCGGCGGAAGAAGGATCAGAAACCGCCATATTTGATCAAGTATTTGCCGATATCGGCGATGAACAGTCAATCGAACAAAGCTTAAGTACGTTCTCGTCACATATGGTCAACATCGTCGATATTTTGAAAGACATGACGGAAAACAGCCTTGTGCTTTTTGACGAGCTCGGCGCCGGGACAGACCCGCAGGAAGGCGCGGCCCTTGCGATCAGCATCCTTGACGAGGTGTGCCAGACTGGCGCGCGCGTCATTGCCACGACTCATTACCCTGAGCTGAAGGCATACGGCTACAATCGCGAAAATGTCATTAATGCAAGCGTCGAATTTGATATCGATACACTGTCACCGACCTACAAGCTGTTAATCGGAGTGCCCGGCCGAAGCAATGCGTTCGAAATTTCGAAGCGACTCGGGCTGCCTGATTACCTGATCGGCCGCGCAAAAGCGGAGATGACGGCCGAGCATAATGAAGTTGATACGATGATCGCATCGCTGGAAGACAGCAAAAAGCGCGCCGAGGCGGAGCTGAACGAGACAGAAGCCATCCGCGCCGAGGCTGAAGCCCTTCACCGCGACCTCCAGCAGCAGATCAGCGAATGGCAGGAGAAAAAAGAAAGGCTCTATGAAGAAGCGGAGCAAAAAGCCGCTGAAAAAGTCAAAGAAGCGATGAAAGAAGCAGACGAGATCATCCAGTCGCTCCGCATGATCAAGGAAGACCATAAAGCATTTAAAGACCATGAGCTGATCGAGGCGAAAAAACGCCTTGAAGAAGCGGTGCCTTCGTTTGAAAAAGCGAAAAAGCCGGCTCAGAAAAAAACGGACAAGCGCGAATTAAAACCGGGCGATGAAGTCAAGGTTTTAACCTTTGGTCAAAAAGGGACGCTGCTCGAAAAAACGGGTGCGGCCGAATGGAATGTTCAAATCGGCATTCTGAAAATGAAGGTTAAGGAAAAGGATCTGGAATTCCTGAAATCGGCACCTGAACCCGAAAAACAAAAAACGATCGCCGCCGTCAAAGGAAAAGATTATCACGTCTCGCTCGAACTCGACCTTAGAGGGGAGCGGTATGAAAATGCGCTTCACCGGGTTGAAAAATACTTGGATGATGCGGTGCTTGCGGGCTATCCAAGAGTCTCGATCATCCACGGAAAAGGAACCGGCGCCCTCCGAAAAGGCGTTCAGGACCTCTTGAAATCCCACCGCAATGTGAAAAACTCCCGGTTCGGCGAAGCGGGAGAGGGAGGATCAGGCGTCACCATTGTCGAATTAAAATAAAAAAGGGAGTCTAGAAGGATGAAAGAGTTTTGGGAGAACGACCTTGTGGAAATTGCCGCGTACTACAGCGTTTCCGTTTTGTGTCTTGTGATATTTTTATCTGTGTTTGAACTCGTCACCACCTATAAAAATTGGGAGGAGATTCAAAAAGGAAACATGGCGGTCGCGATGGCAACAGGCGGAAAAATTTTAGGCATCGCCAACGTGCTGCAAAAATCGATCAGCCAGCATAATTCCCTGCTGCAAATGATGGGGTGGGGGCTGTTCGGTTTTATCCTGCTTTTGATCGGCTACTTCATTTTTGAATTTCTGACGCCGCGCTTTAAAATTGACAAGGAGATTGAAAACGACAACCGCGCAGTCGGCTTCATTTCATTCGTCATTTCAGTCGGCCTGTCATTTGTCGTGGCTTCGGGTATCTAAAGGGGATCAACATGGAGAAATTAGCGAAAGTCCTGTTTTTCACAGCTGGGGTATTTGTGGTTATCGGCCTGATTTATATGATCTTTTATGCTTGAAAAAGGTGTCCTTTAAAAGGGCGCCTTTTTAAAAAGAAAAAATATCATTACTTTCTGAATATTGTTTTGATATACTGAAATCAAGAATATATTGTTTAAAAGGGGGGAGCTTATGCCGACTGAAAAACCGTGGCTGCGTCATTATCCCGAACAAATTCCTCACGAGCTGCAATTTGAAGATCAAACACTCCATTCCATCCTGCAACAATCCGCCCAACAGTTTTCTGAAAAAACAGCGATTCATTTTCTCGGAAAAAAATGTTCGTACCGGCAAGTTTATGAGGACGCTTTAAAAATGGCAGATTACCTGCTGTCACTCGGCATTCAAAAAGGAGACAGAGTCTCGATCATGCTGCCGAACTGCCCGCAGGCGGTTATCGCGTATTACGGCGTTCTTTTCTCCGGCGGCATCGTCGTCCAGACAAATCCGCTGTATACGGAAAGGGAGCTTGAACATCTGCTTCATGACAGCGGGGCAACCATCATCATTACGCTTGACATGCTGTACCCGGCGGCATATAAAATGAAAGCGCTGTCAAATATCCGGCACATCATTGCGACAAGCATAAAAGATTACCTGCCTTTCCCTAAAAATCTGCTGTACCCAATCGTGCAAAAAAAAGAGAATCAAATGTCGGTTGAGATCAATGAAAATGAGACGACACACCTCTTCCGAACCATCATGAAACGCCCCGTTCCAAGCGGTCCGCCGGGGATTGAAATCGATCCGGCCCACGACATTGCCGTCCTGCAGTATACCGGAGGCACGACAGGCACGCCAAAAGGCGTCATGCTCAGCCACCGCAACATACTAGCCAATATGGAGATGTGCGATGCCTGGTTTTATCAATTGAATAAAGGGGAGGAGAAGGTGCTGGGGATCGTCCCGTTTTTTCACGTCTACGGAATGACGGCCGTCTTGAATTTCACGATCAGGCAGGGGTATGAAATGATTCTGCTGCCGAGATTTGACGCGCGCGCAGCGCTGAAAACGATCGATAAAGAAAAGCCGACGATATTTCCGGGGGCACCGACGATATATATCGCCCTGTTGAACCATCCTGATCTTCACCAATTTGATCTATCGTCAATTAAGAGCTGTTTGAGCGGATCTGCAGCGCTTCCTGTTGAAGTCAAACAGCAGTTTGAAAAGGTAACGGGCGGAAGGCTTGTCGAAGGTTACGGAATGTCTGAAACCTCGCCCGTCACTCACGCCAATTTTATTTGGGATTTGAATAAAGCGGGCAGTATCGGCTGTCCTTGGCCTGGTACAGACGCGGCTATCTATTCGGAAGAAACCGGCGGTTTTCTCGGACCTTATGAGCATGGAGAAATCGCCGTCAAAGGACCGCAGGTGATGAAGGGCTACTGGAACAATGATGAAGAAACCGCTCAAAGTCTAAGGGACGGCTGGTTTTTTACAGGGGACATCGGCTACATGGATAAAGACGGCTTCTTTTATATTGTCGACCGCAAAAAAGACGTGATCATTGCCGGGGGATACAACATTTACCCGCGTGAAATCGAAGAGGTGCTCTATGAGCACGAAGCCGTTCAGGAGGCGGTTGTTGCCGGCATCCCTGATGAATACAGAGGAGAAACGGTTAAGGCTTTTATAGTGCTGAAAGATCATGTTACAATAACGGAGAAGGAATTGGACGAATATGCCAGATCGCGTCTGGCTCCTTATAAAGTGCCGAAAGTATACGAGTTCAGGGACGAACTGCCGAAAACGGCAGTCGGGAAGATTTTAAGAAGAGCGCTCGTTCAAGAAGAAAAAACCGGCGTCTGAAAAAGCGAAGTCTGCCGTCGATTTTGACGGCATGCTTTTGTGGTGCGATTTGAGTTTAGCTTCTTGACAAAGCGTCCATTTTTATTTACGATAAACTCATGAATGAGTATTCATTCATTAATTTGAAAGGAACGAAGCCAATTGAAACAAAAGAGACCAAAGTATATGCAGATTATCGACGCAGCTGTCATTGTGATTGCAGAAAACGGATACCATCAGGCGCAGGTTTCGAAAATCGCCAAGCAGGCCGGAGTGGCGGACGGCACCATCTATCTTTATTTTAAAAACAAAGAAGATATTCTCATCTCGCTATTCAAAGAGAAAATGGGACAGTTTATCGAGCAGATGAACGAAGAAATGGAAGTGACAAATTCGGCGACAGAAAAGCTCACGCTGTTCATCAAAAAGCACTTTGAACTGCTCAGCAGCGATCGCCACCTCGCGATTGTCACCCAGCTTGAGCTGAGGCAGTCGAATCTTGAGCTGAGGCTGAAAATCAATGAGATTCTCAAAGGGTACTTGACGATCCTGGAAGACATCATCACCGAAGGAAAAGAAGCGGGAGAATTTAAGAGCACGCTTGATGTCCGCCTGGCGAAGCAGATGATTTTCGGTACGGTGGATGAGACGGTTACAACCTGGGTGATGAATGATCAAAAATACGATCTGCCAAAGCTGGCAGACAGCATTCATGAATTGCTGATCCATGGGTTCGGCAGCCAAAAGACGAAGGAGGAGAAATAAAATGGCAGCATTAACATACGCCGTAGACGACTATATCGCAACCATTACGATTCAGCACCCGCCGGCAAATGCGCTATCGACGCAAGTGCTTGAAGACCTTTCCGCATGTCTTGAGGAGCTTTCAGAACGTCAGGATGTCAGAAGCGTCGTGATTCACGGGGAAGGAAGATTTTTCTCGGCAGGCGCTGACATTAAAGAGTTTACATCATTGATGGACGGGTCTGATTATGCAAATTTGGCTGATAAAGGCCAGCAGATTTTCGAAAAAGTAGAATCTTTTCCAAAGCCCGTGATCGCCGCGATTCACGGAGCTGCTCTTGGAGGAGGTCTGGAGCTTGCAATGGCATGCCACATCCGGATTGCCGAGGAGAGCGCTAAGCTCGGCCTTCCCGAACTGAATCTCGGAATCATTCCCGGCTTTGCGGGAACGCAGCGCCTTCCGAAGTATGTGGGCACCGCCAAAGCGCTTGAAATGATCGGGACATCAGAGCCGATATCCGGCAAGGAAGCTTTTGAATACGGCCTTGTCACGATTTTGGTGGCGAATGAAGAAGAAGTGCTGCAAAAGGCACAAGAGCTCGCGCGAAAATTCGCTGAAAAAAGTCCGCAGACGATGGCTTATGTCATTGAACTCCTGAATTCGAGCAAAGTGTATTCGTATGAAGGCGGCCTCAAGCTGGAAGGAAAATACTTCGGCGAAGTGTTCCAATCGGAGGATGCGAAGGAAGGGATTCAGGCATTTCTTGAAAAGCGGAAGCCGCATTTTAAAGGGAAATAACAAACGTGAAAACAAAGGGGATGAATAGAACATGAACATTTATGTCTTAATGAAGCGCACGTTTGATACAGAGGAGAAAATTCAGATTGAACAAGGGGAAATCAGCACGGATGGAGCGGAATTCATCATCAACCCGTACGATGAGTACGCCATTGAAGAAGCGCTTCAGCTGAAGGAGAAGCACGGCGGTGAGATTACGGTTGTCACAGTCGGCGAGGAAGAAGCTGAAAAAGAACTCAGGACGGCTCTGGCGATGGGGTGCGACAAAGCCGTTTTGATCAACATTGAAGACGATCTGGAAGAAGCGGACCAATATACGGCGTCAGCCATCCTATACAACTATTTGAAAGACCGCGAGTATGACATGATACTCGGCGGGAATGTGGCGATCGACGGGGGATCGGGACAGGTGGCGCCTCGTTTGGCCGAGCTGCTCGGCATCCCTTGTATCACGACGATTACAAAGCTGATGGTAAACGGCGGAGATGTTGAAGCGGAACGCGACGCCGAGGGTGACCTTGAAGTGATCCAAACGTCGCTTCCAATCGTAGCGACTGCACAGCAGGGGTTGAACGAACCGCGTTATCCGTCACTTCCGGGAATCATGAAGGCGAAGAAAAAGCCTCTTGAGGAGCTTGAACTTGATGATCTGGACATCGACGAGGAAGACGTGGCCGCCAAAACAAAAACGATCGAACGGTTCCTGCCTCCGAAAAAAGAAGCCGGGAAAATCCTTGAAGGGGAGCCGGAACAGCAGGCGGCAGACCTTGTATCACTGCTGAGAAGCGAAGCAAAGGTCGTTTGAAGCCGAAGGGAGCAAAAACACGGTCATTAAAATACAGGGGGAAATGGACATGAGCAAAAAAGTTATCGTATTGGGAGAGTTCAGGGACGGTTCGTTGAGAAATGTGACATTCGAAGCGATAGCTGCAGGAAAAACGGTTGCCGAAGGGGGAGAGGTGATCGGTGTTCTCTTCGGTGAAAGCGTTTCAAGCGATGCGGCACAACTGATCCATTACGGCGCTGACAGAGTGCTTACAGCCGAAAACCCGCTCTTGAAAAACTATACGTCTGACGGCTATGTTCAAGCCTTTATGCCGATCATTGAGCGCGAAAGTCCGGACGTGATAATTTTCGGCCATACGTCAATGGGCAAAGACTTGTCGCCGAAGCTTGCAGCCCGTATGGGAACAGGGCTGATATCAGATGCCGTCAACGTCGAAGTAGCCGGCGGCAACATCGTGTTTACAAGACCGATCTACTCAGGCAAAGCGTTTGAGCGGATCATTTCCGAAGATGAAACGATTTTTGCAACGATCAGACCGAATAATATCGCCCCGCTCGACAAAGATGAGACGCGAACGGGAGCGGTCGAAAGCATCGAAGCGGATATTCGGGACATCAGAACGGTTATCAAGGACATTGTCAAAAAAACGTCCGAAGGCGTCGATTTGTCTGAAGCGAAAATCATCGTAGCCGGCGGCCGCGGCGTCAAAAGCGAGGAAGGCTTTAAACCGCTGCAGGAGCTTGCCGACGTACTGGGCGGCGCGGTCGGCGCTTCAAGGGGAGCCTGTGACGCAGACTACTGCGACTATTCGCTTCAAATCGGCCAGACCGGCAAAGTCGTAACTCCAGACTTATATATCGCCTGCGGCATTTCAGGAGCGATTCAGCACCTCGCAGGGATGTCAAACAGCAAAATCATCGTTGCCATCAACAAAGATCCGGAAGCCGACATCTTTAAAATTGCCGACTACGGGATCGTCGGCGACTTATTTGAAATCGTTCCGCTGCTCACGGAGGAATTTAAAAAGCTGAGCGTCAGTACTTGATCAAAAGCCGGCCTGAAATGGCCGGCTTTTTACATAGGCACATTTCCGCCTTTTGCAAAATAACATGGAACAAGGACATTTTTAGAAAGGCTAAAATCCCGATGTGTAAAACTGCGCAGATAGGGAAATGTATAATCAAGCATTATGTTAGCGTGAACCAAAGGGAGATGCTATACTAAAAAGCATAATTTCACAATTGGAGGAATGAAAGAATGGCTATCGTAAAAGCAACTGATCAAACATTCTCATCTGAAACAAGTGAAGGCGTAGTTCTTGCCGACTTCTGGGCTCCTTGGTGCGGACCTTGCAAAATGATCGCGCCGGTACTTGAAGAGCTTGATCAAGAAATGGGAGACAAACTGAAAATCGTAAAAATCGATGTTGACGAAAACCAAGAAACTGCCGGCAAATACGGCGTGATGAGCATCCCGACTCTCCTCATACTAAAAGACGGCGAAGTGGTTGAAACATCTGTCGGCTTTAAACCGAAAGAAGCCCTTGAAGAACTGGTCAACAAACATTTGTAAAATAGAAACCTGTGAAAAAGGCGATTCCAAAGGGATCGCTTTTTTCTTACAACGCGCCATCTTCCTCCTCCAATTGTAGCGAACGTACGGTCGGTCATGGTAAACTGAAATGAAGAAAAAACGCCGAAACAAGGAAGGATTTTTGATGAACAAAAAAATCAAAGAAAAGCTGGCCCTTCTCCCGGATCAGCCTGGCTGCTACTTGATGAAAGACAGGCAGGATACCGTCATCTACGTCGGGAAAGCGAAAATCTTAAAAAACAGGGTCCGCTCCTATTTCAGCGGGTCCCATGATGCCAAAACACAGCGTCTTGTCAGTGAAATTGAAGATTTTGAATACATTGTCACCTCCTCGAACATCGAAGCGCTCATTCTTGAAATGAATTTAATCAAAAAGTACGACCCGAAATATAACGTGATGCTGAAAGATGATAAAAGCTACCCGTTTATTAAAATCACGAACGAGCGGCATCCGAAGCTGATTGTCACGAGGAAGGTCAAAAAAGACAAAGGCCGCTATTTCGGGCCGTATCCCAATGTCCAGGCTGCGAGGGAAACAAAAAAGCTGCTGGACCGCCTCTATCCGCTCAGAAAGTGCGCCAAACTGCCGGACCGCGTCTGTTTGTACTATCATCTCGGACAATGTCTGGCGCCATGCGTATATGATGTGTCTGAGGAGACAAACCGACAGCTCACAGAAGAAATCACCCGCTTTTTAAAGGGCGGATACAATGAAGTCAAGAAAGAACTTGAAGCAAAAATGCTCGAAGCCTCGGAAAACCTGCAGTTCGAACGGGCGAAAGAATTCCGCGATCAAATGGCCCATATCGAGTCAACGATGGAAAAACAGAAAATGATGCTGAATGACATGGTTGACCGCGATGTATTTGCCTATTCGTATGACAAGGGCTGGATGTGCGTCCAGGTCTTCTTTATCAGGCAGGGCAAATTGATTGAAAGAGATGTCAGCATGTTTCCTTTATACAGGGAAGCAGACGAGGAGTTTTTGACGTTCATCGGGCAATTTTACTCGAAAAACAACCATTTCCTCCCAAGGGAAATTTTAGTTCCAGACAGCGTCGATAAGGACATGATTGAGGAGCTTTTGGACGTGAACGTGCGCCAGCCGAAAAGGGGAGCGAAGAAAGACCTGCTGCTCCTTGCCCATAAAAATGCAAAGCTCGCTTTGAAAGAGAAGTTTTCGCTCATTGAACGGGACGAAGAGCGGACGATCGGCGCGATTGAAAAGCTCGGCAAAGCACTGGGCATCTACACGCCGTACCGAATTGAAGCGTTTGATAATTCAAATATTCAAGGAACGGACCCCGTTTCGGCGATGGTCGTCTTTCTCGACGGAAAACCGCATAAAAAAGAGTACCGCAAATATAAGATTAAGACGGTTGAAGGCCCTGACGACTACGGGTCAATGCGCGAAGTCATCAGAAGAAGATATACAAGGGTGCTGAAAGAGAATCTGCCGCTGCCTGATTTAGTATTGATCGACGGCGGAAAAGGCCAGGTGTCTGCCGCCCTTGACGTTTTGGAAAATGAATTGGGGCTCGATGTCCCTGTTGCCGGTCTGGTGAAAGATGATAAACACAGAACTTCCAACCTTTTGATCGGCGACCCCCTTGAGATCGTCCAGCTTGAGCGGAACAGCCAGGAATTTTACCTGCTTCAGCGCATTCAGGATGAAGTGCACAGGTTTGCGATCAGCTTCCACAGGCAGCTCAGGGGAAAAAGCGCATTTCAATCGGTGCTCGACGGCATACCGGGCGTCGGCGAACAGCGGAAAAAACTGCTGTTAAAACATTTCGGTTCCGTTAAGAAAATGAAGGAAGCGAGCGCCGAAGATATCCGCAAGCTCGGCATCCCCCTGAAGACGGCGCAGCTGATTGAAGAGGCTTTGAAAAAATAATGTTGAACTTTTAAAAAGAATCTGATAGAATTTGTACTAATTTCATAATAAGATCGTGTGATATGGTGAAGATAGAGGTGCGAACTTCAAGAGTAGGCTTGATGAGGAAGATGGATTCCGATGAAAAAAGCTGAAAGGGGAGCGTCGCCGAAGCGGGGAAAAAATCCATTCGTTTTTCCTGCTGGCTTTACATTGAATAAATGTAAGGCTGTCAAGAAATCATTTCTTGGAGGGCTATCTCGTTGTTAAAATCATCGGCATTTTTGTTGGTTAAAGCAATGAGGGAATTTCTCTCATTGCTTTTTTTGTACGAAAAAACGTACAGCCCGCCGGTCAAGTTTTCCTCTTCATACATAAACAAGCACGAACGAAAACAAAAAGGGTGGTATTTGATGGGTCTCATCGTCCAAAAATTTGGCGGAACTTCAGTAGGATCAGTGGAAAAAATATTGAATGTCGCAAACCGCGTCATCGAAGAAAAACAGCGCGGTCATGATGTTGTCGTCGTCGTTTCAGCGATGGGCAAATCGACGGATTCCCTCGTCGCGCTTGCTAAGGAAATTACCGAACAGCCGAGCAGCAGGGAAATGGATATGCTGCTGACAACAGGAGAACAGGTAACAATTTCGCTGTTGACAATGGCTTTGCAGAACAAGGGGTATGATGCGGTTTCCTATACAGGCTGGCAGGCCGGCATCGAAACCGAAAATATTCACGGCAACGCAAGAATTACGAACATTGATACAGGCAAGCTGAAAGAGCGTCTGAATGAAGGGAAAATCGCAGTTGTCGCCGGATTCCAAGGGACGACAGCGGAAGGTGAAATCACAACGCTCGGCAGAGGCGGATCAGATACGACAGCCGTTGCCCTCGCAGCTGCCCTGAAAGCCGATAAATGCGACATTTACACCGATGTACCGGGGGTTTTCACAACCGATCCCCGCTATGTGAAAACAGCGCGGAAGCTGGCCGGAATCTCCTACGATGAAATGCTTGAGCTTGCCAATCTTGGAGCAGGCGTCCTGCATCCGAGAGCTGTTGAATTTGCGAAAAACTATCAGGTGCCTTTGGAAGTCCGTTCAAGCACCGAGAAAGAAGCGGGCACATTAATCGAGGAGGAATCATCAATGGAACAGAATTTAATCGTAAGAGGCATTGCATTTGAAGATCAGATCACACGTGTGACTGTATGCGGCCTGGCGAGCGGCTTGACGACGCTGTCAACGATTTTTACAACGCTCGCTAAACAGAACATCAACGTTGACATCATCATTCAATCGGTGACAAGCACAAGCCAAACGTCGATTTCTTTCTCCGTGAAAACGGAAGACTTAAAACGGACGGTCGAAGTTCTCGAAGAATACAAAGACGCGCTCGACTATGAACAGATTGAAACGGAAAACAGGCTGGCCAAAGTCTCGATCGTCGGTTCAGGCATGATCTCCAACCCGGGAGTAGCAGCGGAAATGTTCGCTGTGCTGGCGGAAAAAAACATCCAGGTCAAAATGGTCAGCACATCCGAAATCAAAGTTTCGACTGTCGTTAGCGAAGGCGATATGGTGAAAGCCGTCGAAGCGCTGCATGATGCTTTTGAACTGTCGAAAATAAGCATAGCTGCGAATTAAACATCCTGCAATTTGCTAGCAGGAGGAGAATGGTATGTAATCAGAGTTAGTAAGGGCTAATGCAAAGTCGAATAAGGCGGGAAATCCGCGAAAATGAAGATGAATATTTTTCCTTAGGGAGCTCAATCATATCGCTGTTTTCCGCTCTGATAAGCTTTTATCCATTGTTTGTTGTGGAATGGCTCCAGTAGTCGGGAGACGATTGATAATAACACAGAGCGATTTTACGGTGCTTCTTCGTAAAATATATCCGCGGTCCCCGCCTATGACACTTTGTGCGAAATAAATTTGATTAAACATAGCCCAATACGGTTGCGATGTTTGTAATACCGAATCAGCCAGAGGCCAAATTTTATTCCTTTTTGATATAAATAATAGGCCGAAAAATAAAATGTTACTTTTCAGCTATTGGTTGGCTGTTTTGGTTTCTACTTGATGTATGGGTCCTTTTTTCATATTCAAGCTATGTGCTTTTATTGTATGATGAGCGATTTCTTTATTGCTTTTTCTATATCATCTAAAACAAGCGATCAAAAAAAGTATGATGATTAATCATGATCCATTAGGTAATGGCAAATATAATTTAAAAACGGCACCTTGTTTGTTATGGTTTTCTGCAGTGATTTTACCTCCATGCACTTCTAAAATCTCCTTGCTTATGGCTAAGCCCAATCCGGCTCCTCCTGTTTTTCGATTGCGAGAGGTTTCTCCTCTGTAAAGCGGCGTAAATATCTGGTCTAACTCGGACTCGTGCAACCCCTTTCCTTTATCCCGAATGGCAATGACAGCGTATTTTTTCTCTTCGAACAGTGAAACGTAGATGTCGCTGTTTTTAAAAGAAAATCTTATGGCATTGTCTATTATGTTGTAAAAAGCTCTGGAAAAAAGCTCGGGATCTGCATAAACATATGTATCACCTTCAGGAATTGATTTTATGAGATGAATTCCCTTTTCTTCTAATATTGCTGAGTAATCGTTCAGGTAATCGTCAAGTAAGCGGTTTAGGTTTACAAACTCTACACTTGGTTTTTCTTTGTAAAATTCTAGCTTCGTATACGAGAATAGGTCTGACACTAAATGATTCAGCATATCCGCTTTATTTCTGCATGTTACAATATATTTCTTTACTTTTTCAGGGGCTTGGTGTAATTGCTTTTCTATGATTTCTAGATATCCCCGGATTGTAAATATTGGTGTTCGTAAATCATGCACGATAGAAGCAATAAACAGTTTTCTTTCGTTTTCAAGTGATTGTTGTTTGGCTAATGATTTCTTTAGCTGCAGCTGCATAGACTTAAATCCGTTTGATACTTCATGAATTTCTGTAACACGTGAAGAAGGAAGAGAAAAATTGAAATCCTGCTTTGAAATGAGCTGTGATGTTTTCTCCAGTGCAGTCAACGGAATTAATACTTGTTTATTCATAAACCATGCAGCTGTCGCCAAAAGCATTAGGAAAACAAATAATGCGATGAATAAGCCTCCATACTGTTCTAGAAAACTGTTTTCTGGACCATTGAAAGCATGGAGTGCAGGCCTTTTATCTTGAACATATAAAATGCCTGCGAGTTTTTTGTTCTGATATACATAATATTCTTCAAGAAGATAGTTTGTATTCCCAACTGAGTAGTCTGCTGTTTGCTCTATTTTTGTAATCTGATGATTATCTGGTTTTTCTACTGTTGAAAATAAGACTTTTTGATCTTTGTTTAGCAAGCGTATCCCTATATGAAGCTCATCAGTTTTATGATGTATTTGTTTTTGCCACTCTTTTTTGTTCCAATTTTCCGGCTGATTTAGAATGTTTTGTTCCAGCCAAGGCATTATATCTTCTATTTCAATAGAATTTGTTTTTGATTCATTATAAAAATGGACGGCCATTTTTGTAGTAAGAATGGGGAGCAAAATAAATGCAATCATAAAGAGAAACAGCCATTTTTTTATTGTCAGTCTTTTTTTATGCCCCTTTAACATGTTTATGCCCCCTCCACAAATTTGTATCCGACTCCCCAGACAGTTAGGATCCAGCGCGGCCGAGAGGGGGTTTCTTCAATTTTTTCCCTGATTCTCGCGACGAATACCCTTACTGTATGCGGATCACTATAATGCTCCCCCCATATAAATTGGATAATTTGATCGTGTGTAAATACTTGATGGGGATGTCTGCTAAGTAGAGATAATAAGTCAAATTCCTTTGAGGTGAGGGAAACTTTTCTTCCGTGTATATGTACTTCTCGGGATAAGTAATCAATTGTAAGGCCGTTGAATGAGTGTCCGGGTTTTTGCTGTCCGGAGCGCCGTCTCACTGCTTTGATTCTGGCTACAATCTCACCTGGTGTTGCCGTTTTTACAATATAATCATCACCCCCGACACTTAATCCCCTGATTTTATCGGTTGGATCCTCTTTGGCGCTTAAAAATAAGATAGGGACATCCTTTATGTCTCTCAGCTTCTTGCATATCGAAAAGCCTGATTCCCCCGGCATCATTACATCTAGCAAGATACAGTCGACCTCTTGTTTGTTGACAATGGAGAGGGCTTGTTCTCCATTAAATGCTGTTAGAACATTGTAATTCTCGATCTCCAGAAAGTCTTTCATCAGTTCAATAATTTCTGCATCATCATCGACGACTAAAATGGTTTCTTTCATTATCGCCATTCCTTTCTGTTTTGCTTCTGAATAACATTATGACGTTTTTTTGGTAATTGCGGAATATGTGTGAATAAATCTTGATATTTTATTGATATTTTATTAACGCCCTATTGAGTTTAGCTATTTAAAATGAAACTGAACTATAAAAAGAGGTGAAAAACATGAGAGCTTCAGTCCTGCAAACTAAAAAGTTATCAAAGTCATATGGAGAGGGAGCACATCAATTTTTTGCATTGAGAAATATTGATTTGGATATAAAAAAAGGTGAATTTACAGCCATTATGGGTCCTAGCGGCTCGGGAAAGTCTACGTTATTAAATATGCTGTCAGGGCTAGATAAACCAACTTCAGGAGAAGTCACACTAGACGGTATTCATTTATCTCATTGCAATGAGGCTCAAATTACACAACTCAGAAGAGATAATATCGGTTTTATTTTCCAAATGTTTAATTTGATTCCTGTTCTAACGGCGGAGGAGAATATAACGCTTCCTATACTCCTAGCTGGAAAGAAAGATAAATCGGTAAATAAAAAGGCAAATGATTTGCTGCAATTATTAGGGATTGGAAGACTCGCTTCTTCTTATCCGTCCCAGATGTCAGGGGGACAGCAGCAGCGGGTTGCAATTGCAAGAGCGCTTATTATGGAACCCAGTATCGTATTAGCAGATGAACCAACCGGAAGTCTTGATACAAAAACTGGTGATGCAATTTTGACAATTCTCCGCCACTTTTGCGATACGAAAAAACAATCGCTTATCATGGTGACGCATGATGCAAATGTGGCTTCACATGCACATCGGATTGTATTTATGAAGGACGGTGAATTGGCGGGAGATATTCAGCTTACTGCGACTCCTAAAGTAAATTTAAGCCATATCACTAAAAGATTAGAGGATGTATACGCATGAAATTAACTGCTCAATTGGCTTGGCGATTTTTGAAAGCAAGAAGAGCCAGGTCTATATTTGCTGTGATCGGTATTAGTCTTGGGGTTATGCTGCTCATTATTTCGCAAATCATGATGACAACTTTAGAACAATCAAACGAAAAATCTGTGTTGGAAAAATACGGAGATTTTGATTTGGTTTCAGGTTATAACGGATCAACCAAAAAATTGAGTGCGAAAGATTTGCAAAAGATAGAGGGATTTCCAGATGTAGATCAAATAACCCCGATGTTATTTCCGTATGCAAGTGAAGATATGCCGGCTGCTGTTGCATCTCAGCCTGTTTATATAGGCTTTAAACATCACCAATTGGCTATGGAGCACCCGCTGGTTTCCATCGGTAAAGGTGGATTTCCGAAAGCTCAGGAAGTGGTAATCCCTGCTCGATATGCAAAAGCTAAGGGCTTGGATATTGATTCTGAAATTAGTTTTCCTTTTCCTCCAGGGGACGACGTAAAGGTACGAGTATCTGGTATTTTAAATGAAAGCGAGCAATTAAATAATATCGTCATTTTTGATTATGATTGGCTCGCAGCACAAACTCATAATGAAAATAAAGCAACGGCAGTCATGCTGAAATTAAATCAATCAGCTGATAAACAAAAAGTAATAGAGGATTTAAAGGAACATTTTGCAGACATATCCATTGATCAACGAAAGGCGATGACGGCAGAGAAAGAACAACTGGGCGGGTTAAAACCGATTGTCAACGGTTTATCAATTACAGTCTTGTTAGGAAGCCTTTTAATCGTAGTCAGCACTTTGCAAATGTCGGTTCAAGAAAGACAAAAGGAATTAGCAACATTAAGACTTTTAGGCGGAAAGCCTGCCCAATTGTTTTATATGGTCATCTGGGAAGCTTTTCTGAAAGGGACTATGGCTGCATTAATAGGAACGGTTACAGGTACTGTACTATGTTATGCCCTGACAAATATTGCTGAACAATTTATAGGCTATTCCATCCAATCAATATCAATCCCGGCAAAAAGTATAATCATGTCGTTTTTTGGAAGCATTCTTTTGACTGTCTTAGCAGCAACAATACCAGCTTTATCGACTAGCAGGCTTTCTCCTATCGCTGCATACAGCCAAAAAATCAGTAAAAGTAAAGCGGAATCAAAAGGAACCATTATCGGCCTGTCCATGATTTTGCTATTGCTGGCAGCTATGACATTTGCAGTGCATAAAAGCGGAGGAAGCGGCAGCTTCAGTATTCTGTTAGGGGTATCATTTGTACTCATTATGTTTGTGATGACTCCTGCAGTATTGAGGATCATTGTAACGGCACTAACTTTTCTCTTAAGGCCGTTTTATCAAATGGAAAGTATGATTGCCGGAAGAAATGCTCTGAAAAGAATGAGAAGAAGTCAGCAAATTGCCAGGGTATTAACGTTAGCAGTCATTGTTGGATTCGTTGGATATATGATTTTGCAAGCTGTTGTCAGTCAAACAGAAAAAACAATATCAAAACAATATCCGCTTGATTATGTCATACAGGCTACAGAAGCCTCGTATGAACCAGGTTTCTCTTCTTCAATTATAAAACAAATTGATCATATGAACGGAGTTGAAACAATCCCGGTTCAAACAAGTATATTAACACATACTTTGGATTTAGATATAAAAAAAGTAGATTCAAACTGGAACGGGCAATTTATGACCGTAAACGGAAAAAAAGAAGTTTTAACGAGTGTGGGTGGCCTGGATTTGGAAAAAGTACGCAACACTGCCCCTTTTGAAATTGTGAAAGGCCGAATTGATCACCTTAAAGATGATGAGGCCGTGATTACGAAACAATTCTCTGAGGACATCGGGTTTCGAGTCGGAGATACAGTCACATTGGAACCAGATGAATTAAGTGAAGTTTCTGGCAAGAAGCCATTTACATTACGCATTGTCGGTGTGGTTGACGAAGTGCCTATTTTACCTGATGAAGATTTAAGATTCTTTACTAATGAGACTACGTTAAAAGAGTTATTTCATCTTCAAAAAACAGAACAAATATTTTTTAATATTAAGGACCAAAGTGAAAAAGGCCATATAAAGGCCAAAATTGAGAAACTGATGGAAAATCCCCAATATCAAGATGCTATTTTGTATGATAGAAAAGAAGAAATGGATAAATTTTATCAACAGTACAAACAGCGTATTGTATTATTGGGAAGCAGCGTGTTAATCATCACCTTAATTGCACTTGTTGGCTTAATGAATAGTATGGCAAGCAATTTAAGGGAAAGTAAAAAAGAGTTTGCGATGATGAGAGCCATAGGTGGAAAGCCGTGGCAAATCGTTCGACTCGCTTTATATGAAGGAATTGTTATTTCATTAGCTGGCTGTATAATGGGTTTAATTTCAAGCGTTATACTGGGGTATAATCTATTATCAGCTTTAGATGTAAAGAACCTCGAAATACCTTATGTGATAATTTTCATCATATTATTAATAAGTCCGTTACTGGGTATTCTATCTGCCCTTCCTTCTGCACTGTGGCTTTCAAAAAGTAACTTAGTAAAATCGGTGTTTGAAGATTAATTTTTAAGCATAACCGTTTCTAACGTGCTGGAAGAATGAAGCAGTGGATGTGTGATTTGCCGATATTCTCAACAGAAGGTTTAAGAATGTGTGTCTATTTGGGTTTTATTGTAAAAAGGCTGCTGAAAATCAACAGCAGCCTTTCGAGCATCATACCGGATCTTTCATATCCCATTTGACGGTCAATACAACTTTTCCGGCTCTTTTTTTCACTTGTTCATACGATTCGGCAATTTGTTCGTTCATCAGCTGGATTTGCTCGGCGATAAATCCGGCTTCTAGCTGAAAGCAGGGTTCCTTTTGATATTTGAGGCGGTTTGAGACCAGCGGGCCTTCGAGCTCAAACTCAAGCTCCTGTTTTTTTGAATGGGCGATCGTAAGCGTTCCCCAGCCTGCATCCAGAAAGAAAGCGGGAAGATCCTCCCTGGATTCAAGCGGGAACTTGCGGGCGAGCTTTTTTCCCGCCCAGTACATCATATCTGCGTAGTCTTGTCCCAGCATATCGGGAAGCAGCACTTCCCTGATCAACTCATAGCCATATGCGGAGACTTCCAGCTCTTTTAATTGCGCTAAGTTTGCTTCATATTTGTTCATATCCAATGTCTCCCCTCTTTTCTCCGTTTATTATAGCTTAAATGGGGTGAAAGATTACAGCGGGGACATGCAATTAGGAAGAAAAAAATCTGATATATTTATATTTTGATAAAATAAAATTTTCTAAAATATGATTAAATTTTAGAAAATTTCAATTTATGTACGCGTTTTCTTGACGCCTATTTCTCATAGGAGTAAAATGAAATTGTCATAAAAACTTAACAAAGTGCGATATTTGAAACAGGACGGGGGATAGGAGACCTTTCATTTTTACTGCACTTTTCAACTAGGGGGTAAAGCAATGGCCGGGAACAGAGAGTTTGTTTATCGAAGACTGCATTCTTTACTTGGCGTCATACCGGTAGGCATATTTTTAATCCAGCATTTGGTTGTCAACCATTTTGCGGCAAGCGGAGAGGAGGCGTTTAATAACGCCGCTCACTTTATGGAAAACCTGCCGTTCAGGTACGTCTTGGAAATCTTCGTGATTTTCCTTCCGCTGATTTATCATGCTGTTTATGGAGTATACATAGCTTTTACAGCGAAAAACAATGCGAACAGATTCGGCTTTTTTAGAAACTGGATGTTCGTTCTGCAGCGGATTACAGGAATCGTTACCTTGATTTTTGTCAGCTGGCACGTGTGGCAAACACGGATTGCCGCCCAAATGGGGGCAGAAGTAAACTTTGACATGATGGCTGATATTTTGAGCTCCCCGATCATGCTCGGCTTTTACATTGTAGGTGTCCTCTCAACAATCTTCCACTTTTCAAACGGTTTATGGTCGTTTGCTGTCACTTGGGGAATCACCGTTTCTCCTCGCTCACAGCGAATCGCCACGTTTGTGACAATGGGAGTCTTTGTTGTGTTGTCCTATGTAGGGCTGAGAGCGATTTTGGCATTTGTGTAAAAGAACTAGATTACTAGAGGGAGTGGGGCAGGCATGAGCAATTCAAGCATCATCGTTGTCGGCGGAGGACTTGCGGGTCTGATGGCGACCATTAAAGCTGCGGAAGCAGGAACAAATGTAAAACTATTTTCGATCGTTCCCGTTAAGCGCTCACATTCCGTATGTGCGCAGGGCGGAATCAACGGAGCGGTCAATACAAAAGGTGAAGGCGACTCCCCTTGGGAGCATTTTGACGATACCGTTTACGGAGGCGACTTTCTGGCCAACCAGCCGCCGGTCAAAGCGATGTGTGATGCGGCGCCGTCGATTATTCATTTGCTTGACCGCATGGGCGTCATGTTTAACAGAACACCTGAAGGGCTGCTTGACTTCCGGCGCTTCGGGGGAACTCAGCATCACAGAACGGCATATGCGGGGGCGACGACCGGACAGCAGCTCTTGTACGCGCTGGATGAGCAGGTTCGCCGCTTTGAAGTAGAAGGGCTTGTTTCGAAATATGAAGGCTGGGAGTTTCTCGGAGCCGTTCTTGATGATGACAATGCGTGCCGGGGCATCGTCGCCCAAAATCTGACGACGATGGAAATCGAGTCGTTCCGTTCAGACGCAGTCATCATGGCGACCGGGGGACCGGGCATCATCTTTGGAAAATCGACGAACTCGATGATCAATACCGGATCAGCCGCTTCGATCGTTTACCAGCAGGGCGCTTACTATGCGAACGGAGAATTCATCCAGATCCACCCGACCGCCATTCCGGGAGACGACAAGCTCCGTCTGATGAGCGAATCGGCGCGCGGTGAAGGCGGACGAGTCTGGACGTATAAAGACGGCAAGCCTTGGTATTTCCTCGAAGAGAAATATCCGGCATACGGAAACCTTGTGCCGCGGGATATTGCGACGCGTGAAATATTTGATGTATGCGTCAGACAAAAGCTCGGCATCAACGGCGAAAACATGGTATATCTCGATCTTTCCCACAAAGATCCGAAGGAATTGGACATCAAGTTGGGCGGAATCATTGAAATCTATGAAAAATTCATGGGTGACGATCCGCGCAAGCTGCCGATGAAGATTTTCCCTGCAGTCCACTACTCAATGGGCGGACTCTGGGTCGACTACAATCAGATGACCAACATTCCAGGACTGTTTGCCGCAGGGGAATGCGATTATTCAATGCACGGCGGAAACCGCCTGGGCGCGAACTCGCTCTTGTCAGCCATTTACGGCGGCATGGTGGCAGGTCCGAAAGCCGTTGAATATATTCAAGGTCTTGAAACATCCGCAGAAGATCTGTCTTCTTCCGTTTTCGACAGCTGCGTCAAAAAGGAAGAAGAAAAGTGGGCTGACATTATGAAAATGGACGGCAATGAAAATGCATATGTCCTTCATAAAGAGCTCGGCGAATGGATGACAGATAACGTGACGGTTGTGCGCCACAATGACAAGCTGCTGAAAACGGATGAAAAAATCCAAGAGCTTGCCGAGCGCTACCAAAACATCAATATCAACGATACGGCAAAATGGAGCAACCAGGGCGCCGTATTCACACGCCAGCTGCACAACATGCTGCAATTGGCACGGGTGATCACGCTCGGTGCATACAACCGGAATGAGAGCCGCGGCGCCCATTATAAACCGGATTTCCCTGAACGTAATGACGAGGAATGGCTGAAAACAACAATGGCGAAACATGCAGGCGATTTTGAAGCCCCGAAATTCCATTATGAGGATGTCGATGTTTCATTAATCGCACCGCGTAAACGGGATTACTCGAAGAAAAAGGTGGCGAAATCATGAGTGAAAATAAGACAATCAAGTTTATCATCACTCGTCAGGATACATCGGATTCTAGTCCTTACCAGGAAGAGTTTGAAATTCCATACCGTCCGAATATGAACGTCATTTCCGCTTTGATGGAAATCAGAAGGAACCCGGTAAATACGAAAGGGGAAAAAACGTCGCCGATTGCTTGGGATATGAACTGTCTCGAGGAAGTGTGCGGCGCTTGCTCGATGGTGATCAACGGCAAGCCGAGACAGTCCTGTACAGCCCTGATCGACCAGCTTGAGCAGCCGATCCGCCTTGAACCGATGAAAACATTCCCGGTTGTCCGCGACCTTCAAGTGGACCGGAGCCGCATGTTTGATTCATTGAAGAAAGTCAAAGCATGGGTACCGATCGACGGCACATATGACCTCGGACCGGGACCGAGAATGCCGGAAAGAAGACGGCAGTGGGCGTATGAGCTGTCAAAATGCATGACTTGCGGCGTATGTCTTGAAGCTTGTCCAAACGTGAACGATAAAACAAACTTTATGGGGCCTGCACCGCTCTCGCAAGTCCGCTTATTCAATAGCCATCCGACAGGAGCGATGAACAAATCGGAACGGCTTGAAGCGATTATGGGAGACGGCGGACTGGCCGAATGCGGAAATTCACAAAACTGCGTGCAGTCATGTCCGAAAGGCATCCCGCTCACAACCTCAATCGCTGCATTAAACAGGGATACAACCGTTCAGGCGTTTAAAAACTTCTTCGGAAGCGACAACACGGAATAACACGAAAAAACGCACCTCTTCAAGCCGAAGAGGTGTTTTTATGACCAAAGGGGATGAAAAACAATGAAGCTGCCGGGATATATTGAAGAACCGTTTGACACATGGTGTCAGTCATTTTCTTTTTTTGATGAAGTATCCGTCCGTTTTTCAGAAACGGACATGTTCGGTCATATGAACAATGTCACACCGTTTGTCTATTTCGAGGAAGCGAGGATTTCCTATTTCAAGCACCTGGGCGTCATGGACCGCCTTTCAGACGGGAAGAGCGCGTCCATTCCCGTCGTGGCGAGCCAGCAATGCGATTATTTTCAGCAGGTCATCCTTCATGAACATTTGAAAATCGGCGTCAAAACAGCATCTGTCGGCAACGCTTCCCTCACCCTCCACTATGCGGCGAAAAATGGGGAAGGTGACCTTTGCTTTACAGGGGTGGCGGTTATGGTGCAAATTGCGAAAGATACGGGTAAACCGGTGAAATGGACAGATGAACAAAAAGCAAAACTGCTTGGCAATCACTCATTTCCTGAGAAATAATTGAGAGGTAGAGGAAAATGAAAAAAGCGATGATCATCGGCGCGAGTTCCGGAATTGGCAAGGCGCTTGCCAAGCAGCTGTCAGCCGCAGGAGTTGAGGTCGGTCTTGCTGCAAGAAGGTATGAACTGCTAGCCGAATTGCGCGACGACCTCCCTGGACCTTCATACATTAAAAAGATCGATACAGCCGACAGCGAACGCTCGCCTATACTGTTGAAAGAACTGCTTGATGAGATGAATTGGGCAGATGCAGTCTTCATCTGTTCAGGTGTTGGATATTTGGAAAGCGAAATGGATTGGAGCAAAGAAAAGGAAACGATCGATGTCAATATGACAGGATTTGTGTCCTGCTCGAACGTGTTGATGGAGCATTTTATCAAAAATGGGAAAGGGCATTTAGTCGGCATTTCATCCATTGCCGCGCTGAGAGGAAACGGAGGGGCCGTCACCTACGCCGCTTCAAAAGCATTCGTTTCTAATTACTTAAAAGGGCTCCGTCAAAAAGTGAAAAAACTTGGGTATGATGAAATCGTGGTCACCGAAATTCAGCCGGGCTTTGTGGACACGGCTCTTGCAAAAGGTGATCACCTGTTTTGGACGGCTTCGCCCGAAAAAGCGGCTGCACAAATCATCAGTGCTGTGCAGAAAAAGAAAACGCACGCATATATTACGAAAAGATGGCGGCTGATCGCCTGGATTTTAAAATGTCTTCCTTAGAAGTTCAGCCCTGAAACGATGCCTGTGTCATGATCTGAAAAATAGGTGTTTGAGGGAACCCTTTTCTCCGTCAGAAACGTCACCGACCTTGCGTATGTTTCATATGATATCACGACTATATCGAAACCCATTCGTTTCAGATCAGCTCTCACCTTAGCAAGGAGGGTTACAATACTTGAAGGAGAAAGAGTTTCAATCAAAGCCGCTGCTAACAAAAAGAGAAAGAGAAGTGTTCGAATTGCTCGTTCAAGACAAGACAACAAAGGAAATCGCAAGCGAGCTCTTTATAAGTGAAAAGACTGTACGTAATCACATTTCCAATGCGATGCAAAAATTGGGAGTGAAAGGCCGTTCGCAAGCTGTTGTTGAACTTCTTCGAATGGGTGAGCTAGAGCTCTAAATTGAGCCGGTGTTCCTTCTTGTAACAAGAAGGGAACCGGTTATTTGTTTTGAGGTGCAATTTGTATATTCATGTTGAAGTCTTGCAATTTGTGTAGAAAAGAAGGAAAATAGACTCAAGTGTTTTGAAAACAAAACAACGAGTCGAGCGAGGTAGAGAAAATGAATTCGAATGCTTCTTTGAATCACATAGCGGATATTGAAAAATCACTCCGCCATATTGCGGGCATCATCAAACAAAAAGGAAGAGAAATTCTCACCCAATATACGATTACCCCTCCCCAGTTTGTCGGTCTTCAATGGCTGTATGAATACGGGGATATGACGATCGGCGAGTTATCACAAAAGATGTACCTGGCGTGCAGCACCACGACGGATTTAATTGACCGAATGGAGAAAAACAACCTCGTTGAACGGGTGAAAGATCCGTCCGACAGGCGCGTAGTCCGCATTCATCTTCTCTCGGAAGGAGAGCGGATCATCCAGGAGGTCATTCAAAAAAGGCAGGACTATTTGGAAGACATGTTAGAGGCGTTTTCCGAGGAAGAAACAGCCGCATTTGAAAAATTATTAATTAAACTTCAGCAGGAAATGAACAGAAAATGAGGCGATTTTGTTGGATCAACCGATAGGAGTCATCGATTCGGGAGTCGGCGGTTTAACCGTTGCAAAAGAAATCATGAGGCAGCTGCCGAAAGAAAAAATTATATATCTTGGAGATACGAAAAGGTGTCCGTACGGACCCCGGGACAGAAAAGAAGTCCTGTCATATACATGGGAAATGACAAATTATTTGTTATCCCGCCACCATATTAAAATGCTCGTGATCGCCTGCAATACAGCGACGGCCATCGCACTTGAAGAAATCAGCAGAGAAGTAGCGATCCCGGTCATCGGCGTTGTGCAGCCCGGAGCCAGAACCGCGATTAAAGTGACGGAGAACCAGCGGATCGGCGTGATCGGAACAGAAAACACGATCAAAAGCGGCGCATATGAAGAAGCGCTTCTTTCGCTGAACGGAGATTTAACGGTAGAAAATCTGGCTTGCCCGATGTTTGTCCCGTTTGTGGAAAGCGGTAAATTTTTGGATGAGACGGCTGATGAAATCGTCAGGTCGTCACTGCACCCGCTCAGGGATTCATCAATCGATACACTGATTCTCGGATGCACGCATTATCCGATTTTAAAAGAGCCGATTCAGCGCTATATGGGAGAGCGCGTCAACATCATTTCCTCCGGAGATGAAACGGCCAGGGAAGTCAGCACGATCTTGTCATACAACGGTTTATTAAGCAAAACGGGTGAACCGCCGGAACACTTGTTTTTAACAACCGGGGAGCGCGCCCGCTTCACAAAAATTGCAAATGATTGGTTTGGATACGAAGTGAAAAATGTGGAAAGCATTTCTCTTCAGGAAACCGCTATAAAATAAAGCTGCCGCACAAGCAAACGGCAGCTTTTTTCATGAGCCTTTTCTTTAAAAGAAAAGGTTTTTTGTATTCAGAGGGATTTTTTTAAAAAGCGGTCTAATTCAAAAACGGGCTCGTATACATAATAGTACAAACTGCCTTAGGAGGGAAAAGTATGCTGAAAAAAGGAATGAAAGGAATCGCGGTTTCGGTTACGGCCTCCGCGCTGCTTCTTTCCGGGTGCGGAATATTTCAGTCAGATCAAGCCTCAGAGGAGATAGATCCGCCGCAGGACATCACATATGTAAAAGAGGAGAAGGAGCAAGACAAAACAGACAAAACCAAAGATAAAACAGAAGACAAAGGCAGCAAAACGACAAGCGACGATAAAGCGGCTCAAACAAGCGATACGGTCATGAGAGAGCTTTATCTCATTGATAAGAACGGCTATGTGACAGCGCAGACGCTGCCGCTGCCAAAGCAGGAAGGTACGGCTAAACAAGCGCTTGAATACCTCGTTGAAGGCGGCCCTGTTTCAAACATCATGCCAAACGGATTCAGAGCCGTGCTGCCGGCGGATACAGCGGTCAATGTTGATATTAAAGAAGACGGAACAGCGATCGCTGACTTTTCAAATGAATTTAAAAACTATAAAGCTGAAGACGAGCAAAAAATCGTACAGGCGATTACATGGACGTTAACACAGTTTAACTCGATTGATAAAGTGAAGATCCGCATGAACGGCCATGATTTGAAAGAAATGCCTGTTAACGGCACGCCGATTTCAGAAGAACTCAGCCGCGAGGACGGCATCAACCTCGATACGGCGGGTGTGACCGATATAACAGCGACACAGCCGGTCACCATCTATTATTTGGCTGAATCGGACAAAGGCACATACTATGTTCCTGTAACGAAACGGACGTCTGCAAAAGAAAAAGACCAGGTGACGGCGGCGATTAAAGAGCTGACGGAAGGACCGGGCAATAAAAGCGGCCTGCTTTCCGATTTCCAGGGCGATGTCAAGCTTGAAAACGAGCCGAAGATTGAAGACGGCCATGTGACTCTCGACTTTAACGAAGCGATCTACGGGAGCGCCGACGGCGAGAAGAAAGTGATATCGGATGAAGTGTTAAATAGTATTGTGCTGACATTAACCGAACTGCCTGATGTGAAAAGTGTGTCGGTTACTGTGAACGGAAAATCCGAGCTCGTCAATGAAAAAGGAGAAAAGCTTTCCAAGCCGGTTTCAAGACCGAGCAAGGTGAACACAGGTAGTTTTTAAGCAGAGATTTTTGATATACTATAAAAAAAGAGGTAAGCGATTAAAGCTGCCTCTTTCTTTATTCAGCTTTTTGGAAGAGCAGAATGATTGTGAAAGGTTTATGTACATACAATCGGAGGTAAAAAATGAGATACGATGGAAGAGAAAACAATGAACTGCGCCCTGTCACAATGGACCTCGACTTCATTACGCATCCCGAGGGATCGGTCCTGATCACAGTCGGCGGGACAAAGGTGATATGCAACGCGTCTGTGGAAGACCGCGTACCGCCCTTTTTGAGAGGAGAAGGGAAGGGCTGGATCACCGCGGAATACAGCATGCTGCCGCGGGCCACGAACCAAAGGACGATCAGAGAATCGTCAAAAGGGAAAATCTCCGGGCGGACGATGGAAATTCAACGGCTGATCGGACGAGCTTTGCGGGCGGTCGTTGATTTGGAAAAGCTCGGTGAGCGGACGATCTGGATCGACTGCGACGTCATTCAGGCTGACGGAGGCACAAGAACCGCGTCGATCACCGGAGCATTTACAGCCATGGCGCTTGCCGTCGGAAGACTTGTCGAAAAAGGCACGCTGAAGGCGATGCCGATCACTGACTTTTTGGCTGCCACTTCAGTGGGAATCGATAAGGAAAAAGGATTAATCCTTGATTTGAACTACCAGGAAGATTCTGCGGCAGAGGTGGATATGAACGTCGTCATGACAGGCGAAGGCCGCTTTGTCGAACTTCAGGGAACAGGAGAGGAAGCGACATTCTCAAGAAGTGAATTGGACGGGCTTTTAGAACTGGCTGAAAAAGGGATCGCCGAACTCATCGAAAAGCAGAAAGAAGTGCTCGGCGACGTTGCATCAGCCATTCAACAATAACATGAGAAAGGCTTGATACACGATGAAAGAAGTCATCATTGCCACGAAAAACGAAGGAAAAGTCAGGGAATTCAAAGCGATGCTCGAACCGAGAGGCTACGATGTCAAATCTCTACTGGACATCGGCTATACGCCCGAAATCGAAGAAACCGGGCAGACGTTTGAAGAAAACGCGGTGATTAAAGCGGAAACGATTTCGAAAGAAACCGGCAAAATCGTAATTGCCGATGACTCAGGCCTGTCTGTCGACTACCTCGGCGGCAGCCCCGGCGTATACTCGGCCCGCTATGCAGGAGAAGAGAAAAACGATCTCGCCAACCTGAAAAAGCTATTGAAAGAGCTTGAAGGGGTGGAAAAAGAAGACCGCTCCGCGAGGTTCAGATGCGCGCTCGCATTATGCATTCCAGGACAGGAAACGAAAACGGTCGAAGGTTCTGTGGAAGGATACATTACCGAAGAACCGCGCGGCACAAACGGCTTCGGCTACGACCCGGTTTTTCTCGTCAAAGACAAAGATCAAACGATGGCCGAGCTCTCAAGCGGCGAAAAGAACAAAATCAGCCACAGAGCGGAAGCACTGAAAAAACTGTCCGCTCTATTGGACCAAGCGTAAAAGGAGGAGGGCCGATCATGAAGGTTCTGATTGTCAGCGACAGCCACGGCCTTGAAGACGAACTGGAAATGATCGCTGAGCGGCACGGGAAGGAAACAGATCTCATCATCCATTGCGGAGATTCCGAATTGGATCCTTCCCATCCCGCGCTTTCCTCTTACTTAACGGTAAAAGGAAACTGCGATTTTTACGGGGAGTTTAAAGACGAAGTTGTCGTTCCCGTCGGATCAAAAAAGCTTTTTTTCACACACGGGCATTTATACGGCATTAAACAGTCGCTTTTAAATGTATACTACCGCGCTGAAGAACTCGGCGCCGATATCATCTGTTTCGGCCATTCCCACATCGCGGGAAGCGAACTGATGGACGGAAAACTGCTGATCAACCCCGGCAGCATCCGCCTTCCGCGGGTGCGGAAAGAAAAAACTTATGCTATACTGAACATTGACAAAGACAATGCAACGGTCCGCTTTTACGACTTGGACGGCCGGGAAGTCGAAAGCCTGACGAACCATATCCAACTGCCAGCACATTCATGAGGAAGAATTTTTTTCTTCCTCGTGAAGAAAAAAATTCTAAAAAGTTGTTGACTTTATGTCCCGATCCACATATAATAAATCTTGTCGCTGATAGTTAAAGCGAAACAAAACAACATCATGTCCCAGTAGCTCAGCAGGATAGAGCAACGGCCTTCTAAGCCGTCGGTCGGGAGTTCGAATCTCTCCTGGGACGTCTCTGGAAAAAGCCTCAAACTTCTTGGTATACAAGGGTTTGAGGCTTTTTTATTTTGCCAGAAACTTTGTTCTATTTTAGGAGCGGATTTATAGGAAATAACAGGAGATGATATTAAAAAAAAACAAATATTGACGATAATATTTAGTGACATTAAATCGTTAGGAGAGAGAGAGTTGAAAAAGAAAATATTTTTGCTTTTGATCATTTTAGTTGCCTCCGTTTTCCCTGGTAATGTACGGGTAGAGGCAGAACAAGCATCTACAACGAAAGAGTGGATACCACAAGCTTATCTTCCAGATAAAATAACTGCTGCTGCTGTAGCAGCAGTAGACAGAAAAATTTATGTAATCGGTGGTACAAGCAGTGGGAGATCTATAAATACCACTTATGTTTATGATCAAGATAGTAAGAAATGGACTGAGAAAGCAAGCATACCTTTAACGGTGTCTGCAGCCTCTGTAGCTGTAGTTGGGAAGAAAATTTATGTAATTGGAGGAACCTCAGGTAGTACTTATCGAAAGTCAGTTCAGATATATGATACACAAAATGATACATGGGAAAAAGGAATAGATATACCTACAGAAAGGTTAATTTTTTCCACTGCCTCTGTTGTAGACAATAGAATCTATGTAATGGGTGGAAACAATGCTGAAAGTTTATCTGCGAATTATTGTTATGATACAGAGACTAAAACTTGGACAAAGAAAAAAGACTTGCCCATTCCTTCGTCAGGGGCAACATCCCAGACAATTGATGGGAAAATTTATTTGATAGGTGGTGCGGATACAAGTATTGTTACACAACCAAAAATAAATGATTCTATTTATGAATACGATCCTAAGAGAGACATATGGTTAAAAAAACAAAATCTAATTATAGGAACACAATATCTTACTTCAACAGTTTTAAATGGGAAAATTTACATTATGGGAGGAAAAACAAACAAAAACGAGCCAACTACCAAAGTTCAGGTGTACAACCCTAAAGACGATTCAATATCAGATTTTCAACCTTTTAAAATTCCTAGATTAGCAGCGGGGGCAGCTACAATAGGAGAAAATCTTTATATAATTGGTGGACAATCAACAACGAATAATATAGTAATACAAGAAAATGGAATATACAACTCTGTACAAATGTATTCTGTTGAAACTCTTGATGATTCTACAGGAAATGGAGAAGATCCACAAACATCAGATGAACCGACTCAAGACATAAAAGGTAAACGAGCAATTCTAGTTGTAACTATGGTATCTGGTCTCGAAAAAGAGTTTGATCTATCGATGGAAGAGGTTAATGATTTTATTTCGTGGTACGATCAGAAAGCTGCTGGTACAGGCCCTGCGAGGTATGTAATTGATAAGCATGAAAATAACATAGGACCGTTTGATAACAGGAAAGACCATGTTATCTTTGGTAATATTCTTACGTTTGAAGTAAATGAGTATTCATCTAAAAAAGCTGAATAAAAACTGATGAAAATCTCTTTTTAATGAAGCTGTCCAAAAAAGTATCAGTCGTATAAAGATGAAGCCCTTTACCTGCCCGTAGAGGCTAACTACTAAGACCAACTGCATCATGAAATTTTATAAAAGGTGTCTCCTTTTTTGAATTATTATAGGGGAAATCGGAAATCGATGTTCCTTCTGTCCATGGGGCCATCGGCCTTCCGTCGGTCGGGAGTTCGAATCTCTCCTAAGACGTCACTGAAAATAAGCCTCAAACTTCTTGGTATACAAGGGTTTGAGGCTTTTGATATTGTAAAGCAACAACACCCTAAAAATTTCCTTTCATCATTTCGAACAAAATGAAAAAGATAAAGGGTGTGATCAATTTTAAGGAGGATGTTGTCATGACAAAACAACAGCAAAACCAGCAGCAAAAACAAAAGCAACAAAAACAAAAGCATGAGCAGCTGCTCGGAGTGAACATCACGGATACCGAACTTGCTCAGGAATTCGGAAATATCCAGCAGCAGCTTGCCCAGCTGGAGCAAACTGTTAATCAAATGGGGTCACAGCAGCAGGGCCAAAGCGGCCAGCAGAGCTCTCAATTGAGCCAGGGAATCAATCAGCTGAAGCAGCAAATTCAGCAATTCAGCTCCCAATCTCAGCAGCAAATGCAGCAGACGGATCAGCAAATTCAGCAAAGCATTCAGCAGGCTGTTCAGCAGCTGAATCAGGCTCTTCAAGGAATCCAGACAAACCAGGCCATGAACCAAATGAGCCAGGCACTTCAGCAGGCGCAGCAATCATTTAACCAGCAAGGACAGCAAGGTCAACAGGGTCAGCAAAACCAACAAAACCAGCAGCACAATCAAAATTTCCAGCAGCCCCTCCAATAAAAAAGCTTAAAAGAGCCGTTTAGCACGGCTCTTTTTTATATCGGTCATTCCGCGTTTTGATCCTTTTCGTCATGGGTTGGATGCGCCCCGGGGTACTGTCGCGGCATTCCTTGGTGGAGGTTGCGGAATTCATATGTGAAATTGCTGTAGTACTGCTGACCTTCCTTCCATGGCGTGTTTTTGTTTTCAACAGGCTTGTCTTTGCCCTGGGCAGCTCCATACGCTCCTTCAGGAAATTCTTCTGCCGTTAAAAAGTTTCTTTGTGTTTCAACGTTTGACAGTTCTTTTTTGTCGTCCATCAGATCACCCCTGTTTTAGTTTTATTGTTGCCATGAAAAAGAAGAGCTATGTGTTTTCGTTTTGTGCAGTAGGATTCATTTTAAGAACGGGAGAAGATGCTCATTTTCTGCCGAGAGTACAACGGGCAAATGCGCCGATCGCAACGAAAAGCACAGAAAAAACCTTTCGGATGTTATGGTATTTTATGGTTTATTGGTTCTTTTCTCCTCAGCATTTAAGAACGGTTCTTCTATCTTAATACCCGTCTATTCTCGCTTTTTGTTATACATCTCAATTCAGCAATGGTTTAATCTGTTTTTCAGATTGATGTAAATGGGGCATTGGTTGTAAAATTTACCATGTAGAAAATCTTACAACGTTCGTTCTGCTTTTATTTTAGAAAGGGAGCTGAAGAAAGATGCATACGCTAGAAAAAATGGAGCAAACAAATGTTCAGATGGCGAGAGATTATGTGACAAAAGCATACGAGACAGTGCGGCAGCGAAATCTTCACGAAAGCGAATTTCTTCAAGCTGTAAAAGAAATTTTCGATTCCCTCGTCCCTGTATTGGCAAGACATCCAAAGTATATCGAACACCGCATTCTTGAAAGGATTGCAGAGCCTGAACGGATGATCACCTTCAGGGTGCCGTGGGTCGATGATGAAGGCAATATCCAGGTTAACAGGGGATACCGGGTTCAATTTAACAGCGCAATCGGTCCGTATAAAGGCGGCATCCGTTTTCATCCTTCTGTAAATGCGAGCATTATTAAATTTTTGGGCTTCGAACAAATTTTTAAAAATTCTTTGACCGGCCAGCCGATCGGCGGCGGAAAAGGCGGGGCTGATTTTGATCCGAAGGGCAAGTCTGACAGGGAGATCATGAGTTTTACGCAAAGCTTCATGAATGAACTGTACAGACATATCGGACCGGACACGGATATCCCTGCCGGTGATATTGGTGTCGGAGCTAGGGAAGTCGGGTTTATGTTCGGACAGTATAAAAAGATTCGGGGCCGCTATGATGCAGGTGTGTTAACAGGCAAAGGCCTTGAATACGGGGGCAGTTTGACGAGGAAAGAAGCGACAGGGTACGGTCTGGTTTATTTCGTAGAAGAAATGCTGAAGGATCAGGGGCTGCGTTTTGAAAACAGCACCGTTGTCGTCTCCGGTTCAGGCAATGTCGCGCTGTATGCGATGGAAAAAGCCGCTCAATTCGGCGGAAAAGTAGTGGCCTGCAGTGATTCTGACGGCTATGTCTATGACGAAAAAGGCATCAGCCTTGAGACGGTGAAGCGGCTTAAAGAAAGCGGGAACGGAAGGATTCGCGAGTATGTCAGCGAGCATCCGGAAGCACACTATTTCGAAGGATGCTCCGGCATTTGGTCTATTCCGTGCGATATCGCGCTTCCGTGCGCGACCCAGAACGAAATTGACGAAGAGGCGGCCGGAGTGCTCATTTCAAATGGGGTCAAAGCTGTCGGAGAAGGGGCGAATATGCCGTCTGAAGAGGGCGCCGTCAAACGCTTTTTGGATGCGGGGGTTCTTTTCGGGCCGGCTAAGGCTGCAAATGCCGGCGGTGTGGCCGTTTCAGCGCTCGAAATGGCGCAGAACAGCGCACGGCTCCACTGGACGGCGGAAGAAACGGATGAGAAGCTCAGAACGATCATGACCGATATTTACAAGAGAAGCGTTGAAGCGGCTTCAGAATACGGACGTCCCGGCAATCTGCTTGACGGCTGCAATATAGCCGGATTTATTAAAGTGGCGGATGCGATGATCGCTCAGGGAGTCGTTTAACCGTAAAAAGAGAGAGCAAAATGCTCTCTCTTTTTTGTGCTTTGTTAATCTTCTCTGAATCCACCGGTAAAGCCGTGCACAGCGGGAACGGAAATTCCCGGATAGCTGATGCTGAATCCGAGAGTCGGAGTGGTGAACACTCCGCCGTACGGATAATAGGTATAGGGCCCGTGTGCTGAAGGATTATAGACATAAGTAGTCGGATAACCGAAGTATCCCGGGTATTGGCGCACGCGGGGATCAGAGTATGGAGGAAAGGTGCGGTACATCATATTCACCCGTTTCTATTTGGATTAACAGCAGTTTATGTAAAAAATCGTAAAATGGAGTCTGTACACAAATGTAGTAAAAAATCTAACCTTCCGGGATGAAATTTTAAAAAGTTGTCAGTCATAAAATCTAACAAAACTGTATAAAACACCAGTTTTTTTATGTAATCTTTATAGATTGCATAAAAAATTTCAAATTGTTTTTCAATTTTGCATTTCCTTTTATATCAATCATGTAAGCGTATACAAGTAGATTGATTAATCGAAATTGTCTAATAATTTTAAAAAATACGGTTGACACTGCATGTAAAGGGGCGTAATATGAGTTCAAACAAAAGAACAAATCACTTGAAAACTTTTCATCTTTCCCGGGAATGACAGCGGGAAAACGGGTTCCCGCATCATCGATTTTTAACCGTTTAAAGCGTTCATTTACAACAGAAAGGTGTGCTAGAGGGATGGGGGACCAGAAAGACCAGTGGATCTTCCTAAACGACAAACTCGTTAAAAAAGAAGACGCTAAAATATCAGTCTATGATCACGGATTTTTATACGGGGACGGCGTGTTTGAAGGGATCAGGGTATACGACGGCAACATCTTCAGAATGAAAGAGCACATGGACCGCCTCTACGATTCTGCGAGATCGATCATGCTGGAGATTCCATACCAGCAGGAAGAACTGACACAGCACGTTCTCAAAACAGTCGAAAAAAACGGGCTTAAAGACGCTTACATCCGCTTGGTCGTTTCAAGAGGAGCAGGTGACCTCGGACTCGATCCAAACAATTGTTCACACCCGAGTGTCATTATAATTGTCGAACCATTGGCAATATTCCCGAAACACTTATATGAAACGGGAATTGACATCGTTACGGTTCCGACAAGAAGAAACAGACCTGATGTGCTGAGCCCTAAAGTGAAATCGCTGAACTATTTAAACAATATTCTTGTCCGGATCGAGGCGCACATGGCGGGCGTGACAGAAGCGCTCATGCTCAATGATCAAGGCTATGTCGCCGAAGGTTCTGCGGATAACGTATTTATTTATAAAAGCGGAAAGCTTTTGACGCCTCCGGGCTATATCGGAGCGCTTGAAGGAATCACTCGGAATGCCATTATCGAAATAGCGCAGGAGCTCGGCTATGAAGTGAAGGAGGAGCCGTTTACCCGCCATGACGTATACACAGCCGACGAAGTGTTTTTAACCGGAACGGCTGCAGAAGTCATCGCGGTCGTTAAAGTTGACGGCCGCAAGATCGGGGACGGCAAACCGGGAGTCCACACAAACCGGATGCTTGAAAAGTTCCGCGAGCGCGTCGTCCGTGAAGGGATAAAAGTCAGCCTCGAAGATCAAAGCTTAAGTGTCAGTTGAATAAAGACAAACGTTGAAGAGGATAAGTAACAGCGGAAACGCCGCCTGCAGAGAGCCGGGATTGCTGGAAACCGGTGACGGCCTCCGCTTGTGAACTCCCCTCTGAGTGTCAGCCTGAACGACTTCCAAGTTTAGTAAGGCTGGCCGGGTGAACGTCACGAAGGTTCACTCGTTATTAAACCGGATAAGCGATTATCCATAAGGCGGCTTTCGAAAGCCGCGAACAAGGGTGGTACCGCGGAAAGAAAAGCCTTTTCGCCCCTTTGGCCTGCAAGGTGTGCAGCGTCAACAGTGGGCGGGAAGGCTTTTTTTAGCTGCAAAAGCAGATTGGAAACATGCTTTGCGGCATATATACATGAATTATTTTTAAAAAAACCACGTGAATGAACAGTGATGATGATCACTTGATAAGGAGGAAGAAAAATGGGGACGAATGTACAGTTGGATGCTGAAAATGCCCAATGTACACAAACAATGGCAGGGGCGTCAATGCTGATTGAGGCTTTAAAAAAGGAAAATGTCGAAGTGATCTACGGGTATCCCGGCGGTGCGGTCCTGTCGATTTATGACAAACTCTACGGATCGGGGATGTTTCATGTACTGACGCGCCATGAACAAGGCGCTATCCACGCAGCCGAAGGATATGCGAGGATTTCGGGGAAACCGGGTGTCGTCATCGCCACATCCGGTCCGGGAGCGACCAACCTTGTAACGGGTCTGGCCGACGCGATGATCGATTCATTGCCTCTCGTCGTATTCACCGGTCAGGTTGCGACCTCGGTTATCGGATCTGACGCATTTCAAGAAGCTGATGTCATCGGAATTACGATGCCGATTACAAAGCACAGCTACCAGGTTCGCCATGCAGAAGATCTGCCGAGAATTATTAAAGAAGCATTTCATATCGCAACAACAGGAAGACCGGGCCCCGTTTTAATCGATATTCCTAAAGACATCGCCGTTGTAGAAGGAGAATTCCGCTACGACCATGAGATTCACCTTCCTGGCTATCAGCCGACGAAGGAACCGAATTATCTGCAGATCAGAAAGCTTGTGGAAGCGGTCAGTGCAGCGAAAAAGCCGGTAATTTTAGCGGGCGCGGGCGTCTTGCACGGGAAAGCGTCAGAAGAATTAAAAAATTATGTCGAACAGCAGCAAATTCCGGTGGCGCATACGCTGTTAGGCTTGGGAGGATTTCCAGCCGACCATCCGCTTTTCCTCGGGATGGCCGGAATGCACGGAACGTATGCGGCCAACATGGCTCTGTATGAAAGCGATCTGTTAATCAGCATCGGTGCGAGATTCGATGATCGGGTCACAGGGAACTTGAAGCATTTTGCAAAATATGCGAAAGTCGCTCACATTGACATCGATCCGGCTGAAATCGGCAAAATCGTTCATACGCACATTCCGGTTGTCGGCGACAGCAAGCTTGTACTGACAGAGCTGATCAAGCAAAACGGCAAACCGAGCGCTTCCGATGAGTGGAAAAAGCAGCTTGCGGACTGGAAAAACGAATATCCGCTCTGGTATGAAGAGAATGAAGCAGAGGGATTCAAACCGCAGAAGCTGATCGAATATATCCACCGCTATACAAAAGGCGAAGCTATTTTAACGACGGACGTCGGACAGCATCAAATGTGGGCCGCGCAATTTTATCAGTTCCAAAAAGCCGACAGGTGGGTCACTTCCGGCGGGCTCGGCACGATGGGCTTCGGACTTCCGGCGGCAATCGGGGCACAGCTTGCGGATAAGGATGCGACAGTTGTATCGATACTCGGTGACGGAGGATTCCAGATGACACTGCAGGAGCTGTCCGTCATTCGCGATCTGAACCTTCCGATCAAAGTCGTGGTCTTAAACAACCGCTGCCTCGGAATGGTCCGGCAATGGCAGGAGATCTTTTACGATGAGCGCTATTCACACTCCAAGTTCGCATCACAGCCTGATTTTATCAAGCTGTCTGAAGCATACGGCATCAAAGGTGTCCGAATCACATCTGAAAAAGAAGCGGAAGAAAAGCTGGAAGCGGCGCTAACGTCGAATGAACCGGTGGTCATCGATGTTCAGGTTGCACAAGCTGAAAAAGTATTTCCAATGGTTGCGCCTGGAAAAGGGCTGCACGAAATGGTGGGGGTGAAACCTTGAAAAGAATCATCACGCTGACGGTTTTGAATCAAAGCGGCGTCTTAAACAGAATTACAGGGTTGTTTACAAAACGGCATTACAACATTGAAAGCATTACCGTCGGCCACACCGAAACAGCGGGGATTTCCAGGATCACGTTTGTCGTGCATGTGGCAGATGAAAAAGAAACGGAACAGCTGACAAAACAATTAAACAAACAGATTGATGTACTGAAAGTCACGGATATTACAAATCAATCGATCGTCCAAAGAGAGCTGGCATTAATCAGGGTGGTTTCCCCTCCGTCGAGCAGGGCGGAAATAAACGGCGTCATTGAACCGTTTCGGGCGACTGTCGTCGATGTCGCAAAAGACAGCGTCGTGATTCAAGTGACGGGGGAATCAAGCAAGATCGAAGCCCTGATCGAACTGTTGAAACCATACGGGATTAAAGAGGTTGCCAGAACAGGCACCACGGCCTTTGCGAGGGGAACCCAGCAAAAGCCGTCCTCTATTAAAACAATATCTATTGTATAAAACATAAAAAGGGAGAGATTGAAATGGTAAAAGTATATTATAACGGTGATATCAAAGAAAACGTATTGGCAGGCAAAAAAGTAGCGGTAATCGGATACGGCTCTCAAGGCCATGCGCACGCACTGAACCTGAAAGAAAGCGGAGTGGACGTCATTGTCGGCGTCAGAAAAGGGAAATCCTTTGCTAAAGCAGAGGAAGACGGCCATCAAGTTTTCACGGTAAGAGAAGCGGCAGAACAGGCCGACATCGTTATGGTGCTTCTTCCGGATGAACAGCAGCAAAAAGTGTATGAAGCGGAAATTAAAGACGGACTTCAAGCGGGCAATTCACTCGTATTCGCCCACGGATTCAACGTTCATTTCCATCAGATCGTGCCTCCGGCAGATGTTGACGTATTCCTTGTCGCTCCTAAAGGACCGGGACATCTAGTCAGAAGAACGTTTGAACAAGGTGCAGGGGTTCCGGCGCTGTTTGCGATCTATCAGGATGTCACAGGGGAAGCGAAAGACAAAGCCCTTGCTTATGCTAAAGCGATCGGCGGAGCAAGAGCCGGTGTTCTTGAAACAACATTTAAAGAAGAAACTGAAACCGATCTTTTCGGTGAACAGGCGGTGCTGTGCGGAGGATTGACTTCCCTTGTCAAAGCAGGATTCGAAACGCTGACAGAAGCGGGCTATCAGCCTGAACTCGCATACTTCGAGTGTCTGCACGAGCTGAAGCTCATCGTCGACTTGATGTATGAAGAAGGTTTAGCAGGCATGAGATATTCGATTTCAGACACAGCGCAGTGGGGAGATTTCGTATCAGGCCCGCGCGTCGTCGATGAGAAGGTAAAAGCATCAATGAAAGAAGTATTGAAAGACATCCAAAACGGTACATTCGCGAAAGAATGGATCGTCGAAAACCAAGTCAACCGTCCGCGTTTCAACGCCATCAATACAAGCGAAAACGAACACGAAATCGAAGTGGTCGGAAGAAAGCTTCGCGAAATGATGCCGTTTGTCAAGCAGGGCAAGAAGAAGGAAGCGGTGGTAGCCGGTGCGAAAAATTAACTTTTTTGATACGACACTCCGTGACGGTGAGCAGTCGCCGGGCGTTAATTTAAACACGCAGGAGAAGCTGGCGATCGCCCAGCAGCTTGAAAAACTCGGGGTCAACATTATGGAAGCGGGTTTCCCCGCTTCATCCCCCGGGGATTTCAACGCAGTAAAAGAAATCGCAAGGACGATTAAAAACTGTTCGGTAACGGGGCTTGCCCGCTCTGTCAAAGGAGATATCGATTCGGCGTGGGAAGCGCTCAAAGACGGGGCTGAACCAAGGCTTCACATTTTTATCGCCACTTCTGACATCCATTTAAAATATAAGCTGAAAAAAACGCGCGAACAGGTTCTGGAACAGGCGGTCGCAATGGTGAAATACGCCAAAGAACGCTTCCCGATCGTCCAGTGGTCTGCCGAAGATGCGTGCCGGACCGACCTTCCGTTTTTAGCCGAGATCGTCAGCGAAGTGATCGCCGCGGGAGCGGACGTCGTCAATCTTCCGGATACGGTCGGTTATTTAGCGCCCGCCGAATACGGAAATATCTTCCGCTATATTAAAGAAAATGCCCGCAATGCTGACAAAGTCACGCTTTCAGCCCATTGCCACGATGATTTAGGCATGGCTGTCGCCAACTCTTTGGCTGCGATTGAAAACGGAGCGGATCAAGTCGAATCGGTCATCAACGGCATAGGCGAAAGAGCGGGGAACGCCTCTCTTGAAGAAATCGCCGTCGCCCTCTATCTCCGAAAAGATTTCTACCAGGCGGAATCAACGATTCAGCTGAATGAGATTAAGCGGACAAGTGATTTAGTGAGCAAACTGACCGGCATGGCCGTGCCGCGGAACAAAGCGGTCGTCGGCGATAATGCCTTTGCCCACGAATCAGGCATTCACCAGGACGGCTTCTTAAAAGAAAAAACAACATATGAAATTATTTCTCCGGAGCTTGTCGGCGTAAAAACGGATGCGCTTGTCCTCGGAAAGCATTCAGGGCGCCACGCATTTAAAGATAAGCTGCAAAACCTCGGATTCCAGTTTGGAGAAGAAGAAATCAATAAATTTTTTAACATCTTTAAAGAACTTACCGGCAAGAAAAAGGAATTTACGGATGAAGATCTCATCTCGCTGATTCTCGAGGAGAAAACGGCAGACCGCAAAATCGGCTATGAATTTATTTCGCTGCAGGTTCATTACGGCACCTCGCAGGTTCCGACAGCAACGGTTTCCCTTAAAGATCAGGAAACGGATCAGATCATCCAGGAAGCGGCGACCGGAGCGGGAAGTGTTGAAGCGGTGTACAACACGCTGAAGCGCTGTATGGATAAAGAAGTCCAGCTCCTTGATTACCGGATTCAATCCAATCGCAAGGGACAGGATGCATTTGCGCAAGTATACGTCAGGGTGATGATCGACGGAAAAGAATCCGGAGGACGCGGAGTCGCCCAGGATGTTCTCGAAGCATCTGCCAAAGCTTACTTGAACGCAGTGAACCGCTATCTCGTATTGAAGACGAATACGGAAGGATTGTCAAAACAGGCGGCTGTAGGATCATAACAGTAATAAGGAAGGAGTTTGTTGAATTTGAAAAAACGAATCGCACTTTTGCCCGGTGACGGAATTGGTCCCGAAGTATTGGACGCGGCTGTTGATGTGCTGAAAAGCGTTGCTGAACATTATCAGCATGAATTCGAATTTGAATACGGCCTGATCGGCGGAGCGGCAATTGATGAGGCGGGAGCGCCGCTTCCCGAGGAAACTGTCGCCGCTTGCAAAGCTGCGGACGCCATTTTGCTCGGAGCAGTAGGCGGGCCGAAATGGGATCAAAATCCTTCTGAGCTGAGGCCTGAAAAAGGGCTGCTCGCCATCCGCAAGCAGCTCGATCTTTTTGCCAATCTGCGGCCTGTTAAAGTATTTGAAAGCCTTGCGGGAGCTTCTCCGTTAAAAGCTGAATATATCGAAGGTGTTGACTTTGTCATCGTTCGCGAGCTGACGGGCGGCCTGTATTTCGGAAAGCCTAGCGAGCAGTACGTCAATCAGAACGGCGAGGAAGAAGCCGTTGACACGCTGTTTTATAAAAAGTCGGAAATGGAAAGGGTCATCAGGGAGGCCTTCCAAATGGCGCAGAGACGAAAAGGCAAAGTGACCTCAGTTGATAAAGCGAACGTCCTTGAGTCAAGCAAACTATGGCGCAAGACGGCGGAAGAAGTAGCGAAAGAGTTTCCTGACGTCAAGCTTGAGCACATGCTCGTCGACAATGCAGCGATGCAGCTCATTTATGCGCCTGGACAGTTTGACATTATCGTGACTGAAAACATGTTCGGCGATATTTTAAGCGATGAAGCATCGATGCTGACCGGGTCGCTCGGCATGCTGCCGTCGGCAAGCTTATCAAGCTCCGGACTTCATCTATATGAACCTGTCCACGGATCGGCCCCTGATATCGCGGGACAGAACATTGCCAATCCGCTTGCGGCGATCTTGTCCGCGGCTATGATGCTCAGGACGTCATTCGGTCTTGAAGCTGAAGCGAAAGCTGTTGAACACGCAGTTGATCAAGTTCTCCGGGCAGGTAAGCGGACGAAGGACCTGGCAAAAGGATCGGAACATTCCACGACTCAATCGATTACAGGGGAAGTAAAAGCTGCGCTGGCAGACGACAATGCCATTTCAAACATCATGACCGCTTACGTTTAAGGAAAATGGATATTGGTAGAGGGAGGAAGAAAGATGATGCCTCGAACGATCATCGAAAAAATTTGGGATCAACACGTGATTAAAAAAGGTGAAGGGAAGCCTGACCTTCTCTATATCGATCTGCATCTGATACACGAGGTAACGTCACCCCAGGCCTTTGAAGGCCTAAGGCAAAAGAATAGAAAAGTCAGACGGCCTCAAAATACGTTTGCCACAATGGACCACAACATTCCGACTGTCAATCGGTTTGAGATTAAAGATGATGTCGCCAAACGGCAGGTCAGTGCGCTCGAACGGAATTGCGAAGAATTCGGCATCCGCCTCGCAGACTTGTCAAGCGTCGACCAGGGGATCGTCCATGTCATCGGGCCTGAACTGGGGCTGACGCTGCCGGGCAAAACGATCGTTTGCGGAGACAGTCATACATCTACACACGGAGCGTTTGGTGCGCTCGCTTTCGGAATCGGAACGAGCGAGGTGGAGCACGTCTTGTCGACGCAGACGCTTTGGCAGCAAAAACCGAAGACGCTGGAAATCCGCGTTGACGGCAAACTGCAAAAAGGAGTGACGGCTAAAGACGTCATTCTGGCGGTCATCGGAAAATACGGGGTTAAATTCGGTGCGGGTTATGTCATTGAATATACCGGCGAAGTATTCCGAAACATGTCGATGGACGAACGGATGACGGTGTGCAACATGTCAATCGAAGCTGGGGCAAGAGCAGGATTGATTGCACCGGATGAAACAACATTTGAATATGTCAAAACGAAAAAATATGCGCCAAAAGGCGAAGAGTTTGAGAAAGCTGTAGAAGAGTGGAAGAATCTGAGAACCGATCCGGGGGCGGTCTACGACCGGACGATCTTGATGGACGGAAGCGCGATTTCACCGATGGTGACGTGGGGCATCAACCCTGGCATGGTGCTGCCGGTTGATGAAGCGATTCCGGGCCCTGAGGCCTTCTCTCAGGAAGACGATAAAAAAGAAGCGCAGCGCGCATATGAATATATGGGTCTTGAACCATATAAAAAAATCGAGGACATTACAATCGAGCACGTCTTTATCGGTTCATGCACCAACTCGCGCATGACAGATCTTCGCCAGGCTGCTGAAATGATAAAAGGCCAAAAAGTCGCCGACGGCGTCAGAGCGATCGTCGTTCCCGGCTCGCAAAGCGTCAAAATTCAAGCTGAAAATGAAGGGCTTCACCAGATTTTCATCGAAGCGGGTTTTGAATGGAGAGAATCGGGATGCAGCATGTGTTTGAGCATGAACAACGATGTTGTCCCTGAAGGAGAGCGCTGTGCTTCCACTTCCAACCGCAATTTTGAAGGCAGACAGGGCAAAGGGGCCAGGACGCATCTCGTCAGCCCGGCGATGGCCGCGATGGCCGCGATTCACGGACGCTTTGTCGATGTCAGAAAATATTACCAAGAGACAACAGCTGTATAGAGGAGTGACAAGATGGAGCCATTAAAGACCCATACCGGAATAGCGGCGGTGCTAAACAGAATCAACGTAGACACGGACCAGATCATTCCGAAGCAATTTTTAAAGAGGATCGAAAGAACGGGATACGGCCGCTTTGCTTTCTTTGACTGGAGGTATTTGGATAACGGCGATCCAAACCCTGATTTTGAGCTGAACCGGCCGGAATACAAAGGCGCTTCGATTTTAATCGCCGGCGAAAATTTCGGCTGCGGCTCTTCAAGGGAACACGCCCCATGGGCGCTAGACGACTACGGATTTAAAATCATTATCGCGCCGTCTTTTGCCGATATCTTTCACCAGAACTGTTTCAAAAACGGCATGCTGCCGATCCGCCTTCCTTACGAGACGTGGAAAGTGCTTGCTGAACAGTATGAACATCAGTCTTTGCCGATGACTGTCGATCTTGAAAAACAGACGATAACAGACCACGCCGGGCAGCAGATTGCATTTGAGGTCGATCCGCATTGGAAAGAGATGCTGCTGAACGGTTACGATGAAATTTCTTTAACATTGCTCCTTGAAGAAGAAATCGAACAATTTGAGAAACAGAGAAGTTCTTGGTTGCAAGCATAAAAAAGCTGTCCGATGTAGATCGGAGGCTTTTTTTGCTGAAGGCAGCATACTGCCGCCGGTTCTTTCTTGTGTTTAGCGGGCCGGGTTGATACACTTGTTAAAAAATAAGTGCCTGAAAGGAACTTAGAAATGAAGCATGACAAGAAAAACTCGAAGATCATCCCGTTCCCGAACGTTAAGGAGCGTTTAGTGCACAAAGGGATGGCCGCGCTTAAAGAAAAGAATTACCATGAAGCGCTCAGGCTGTTTTCTGAAGCGAAGCGCTATGATGACGAGGAATCGGATATTTATCTGGGAATGGCCATCTGCCTGCTGGAAATCGGCGAGCTTGAAGAAGCGAAAGGCATCTGTGAAAAAATGCTGAAAGAAGGCCACGGCCATTATTTTACCGTTTTACAAGTCTATATGACGATTTTAATCCAGCTCAGACAATACGAAAAAGTAAAAGAAACGATTGAAGCTGTACTCGAAGAAAATAAGCTGCCTCCTGAAAGCGCGGAACAGTTTTATAAACTGCTTGATTTCAGCCGCAAGATGACGGAAGACCCCGGACCTGAGGATATCACCGAAGACCTTCCCGAGACGGAGGAGGTTGATCAGGAAAGGCTTTTGAATGACACGGAAGAGCAGGTTAAGCTTCTTCACGGACTGAAGGACCGCAATCTGACAAGCTATATCGGCTTGTTGAAAACAATTTTGCAAAATCCGAGCGCGCATCCTGTCGTAAAAACGATGATTCTCCAGCTTTTGGCCGAGTCAGACCATGAAAAGCCGACACTTGTCGCAAAATTTGGCGATTCGATGACAATTAATCCGACAGAGACAGTCAAGCCGGATGATATGCCGATATTAAAGCATGTTCTGAGCGTGCTGGATGACACGCTGGGGAATGAAAATCCCACGCTGTACCAAGCGGTCGAAGAGCTGTGGAGAAGGCATATTTACGTCCTCTATCCGTTTCAGCCGAAATACTCAAACCGCGAGCTCTGGGCTGCTGCGCTGCATAAAGTCGGATACGAAATGCACGGGATCGACATCGATAAAGAGGAGCTTCATATTCTCTATGAATTCAATGACAGACAGCTTGACGAGGCCTGCGCGCTCATCAAAGACATAGAAGAAATTTCTTATTTGTAAATGTTGAAAGCAGCGGGCATTGTGTTATAATATAGTGGTTGCATTTGTGAAAAACGGAAGTTGATCCGTTTGCCGCTTAAAGTTCATTATTTATCTTTGTATACATAATGATGGCTGTCAGAAACACATGAGCTGCACACAGTCGGCAGCTTGCGATGGACGTAGCCGTTTGTTTGTTTTAAAATGGAAAACCGACACAACCTGAATAGATTTTGGAGGGAAACACATGTCAGTAAAATGGGAAAAGCAAGAAGGAAACGAAGGCGTTTTAACGGTTGAGGTAGATGCCGATACCTTTAATAAAGCCCTTGATGATGCATTTAAAAAAGTCGTAAAGCAAGTATCCATTCCTGGATTCCGCAAAGGGAAAGTACCGCGCGGTTTGTTTGAACAGCGTTTTGGTGTTGAGGCGCTTTATCAGGATGCGCTGGACATCCTGCTTCCTGTCGAGTATCCGAAAGCGGTAGAGGAAGCGGGCATTGAGCCTGTTGATCGCCCGGAAATCGATGTGGAAAAAATCGAAAAAGGCGAAAACCTGATCTTCACTGCGAAGGTAACGGTTAAGCCTGAAGTGAAACTTGGCGAATACAAAGGCCTTGGCATTGAAAAAGACGATACTGCCGTAACGGATGAAGACGTTCAAAATGAACTGAAGTCTCTTCAAGAGCGCCAGGCTGAACTCGTTGTAAAAGAAGACGGCAAAGTGGAAGAAGGGGACACTGTTGTTCTTGACTTCGAAGGATTCGTAGACGGCGAAGCGTTCGAAGGCGGAAAAGCGGAAAACTATTCCCTTGAAGTCGGTTCAGGCTCTTTCATTCCAGGTTTTGAAGATCAGCTTGTCGGACTTGAAGCCGGTGCTGAAAAAGACGTAGAAGTAACATTCCCTGAGGAATACCATGCGGAAGAGCTTGCGGGCAAACCTGCCGTATTCAAAGTGAAAATCCACGAAATCAAAGCGAAGGAGCTTCCTGAGCTTAATGACGAGTTTGCGAAAGATGTCGATGAGGAAGTTGAAACGCTTGCCGAGCTGACTGAAAAAACGAAAAAACGTCTCGAGGAAGCAAAAGAAAACGAAGCGGACGCTAAACTTCGCGAAGAGCTTGTCGTAAAAGCAGCTGAAAACGCTGAAGCTGACATTCCTCAAGCGATGATCGACACAGAGCTTGACCGCATGATGAAAGAATTCGAACAGCGTCTGCAAATGCAAGGCATGAACCTTGAGCTTTACTTCCAATTCTCAGGACAGGATGAAAACGCGCTGAAAGAGCAAATGAAAGAGGATGCTGAAAAACGCGTGAAATCCAACCTGACACTGGAAGCGATCGCCAAAGCTGAAAACCTTCAAGTCACTGACGAAGAAGTCGAAGAAGAGCTTTCTAAAATGGCTGAAGCGTACAACATGCCTGTTGAAAACATCAAACAAGCAATCGGTTCTACAGAAGGAATGAAAGAGGACTTAAAAGTTCGCAAAGCAATTGATTTTCTTGTAGAAAACCGTTAATATGTTTCATAATCATACTTTATATAAAACAGGGCGCGAATGTTTCGTGCCTTGTTTTATACAATTTTGACTTATCATCTTTTCTTTGGGAAAGGATAGATAATGTCGTTTTGATCAACATACATATTGAATATGCCGAACGGCAAACACAACGTTATCGCCTTTTTGGAAAGTGTGGTAAAATGCAATACATAATGGAACGAATGTTTTCAAGCGATGTTTCTTTTAACGAAGAAACAGGAATGACAAGGATATAAGGGGTGAAAGAATGTTTAAATTCAACGAGGAAAAAGGACAATTAAAATGCTCGTTTTGCGGAAAAACACAAGATCAGGTACGCAAGCTTGTCGCCGGACCAGGCGTATATATATGTGACGAGTGCATCGAACTTTGCACTGAAATTGTAGAAGAGGAACTCGGCTCTGAAGAAGAAGTGGAGTTCAAAGATGTCCCAAAACCAAAGGAAATCCGCGAGATTCTTGATGAATACGTCATCGGCCAGGACCAGGCAAAAAAATCCCTTGCCGTGGCCGTCTACAATCATTACAAGCGGATCAATTCGAACAGCAAAGTCGATGATGTCGAGCTGTCAAAAAGTAATATTTCCATGATCGGACCGACTGGAAGCGGAAAAACGCTTCTTGCTCAAACACTAGCCCGCATCCTGAATGTGCCGTTTGCCATTGCAGATGCCACTTCGCTTACTGAAGCAGGCTATGTCGGTGAAGATGTGGAGAACATTTTGCTTAAGCTGATTCAGGCTGCTGACTACGATGTTGAAAAAGCGGAAAAAGGCATTATCTACATCGATGAAATCGATAAAGTGGCCAGAAAGTCCGAGAACCCTTCAATTACACGCGATGTATCAGGTGAAGGCGTTCAGCAGGCTCTGCTTAAAATTCTTGAAGGTACGGTTGCAAGCGTTCCTCCACAAGGCGGAAGAAAGCATCCTCATCAAGAGTTCATCCAGATTGACACAACGAACATCCTGTTCATTTGCGGCGGAGCTTTTGACGGAATCGAGCAAATCATCAAGCGCCGTCTCGGTCAAAAGGTCATCGGCTTCGGCTCTGACAACAAGCATGAAGATCTTGAAAAAGAAGCGCTTCTTTCCAAAGTGCTTCCGGAAGACTTGCTTCGCTTCGGTCTGATCCCTGAATTCATCGGCCGTCTCCCGATCATCGCAAGCCTTGAACCACTCGATGAAAAAGCGCTGGTTGAAATTTTAACAAAACCGAAAAACGCACTTGTTAAACAATATAGAAAAATGCTTGAGCTGGATGATGTGGAGCTTGTATTTGAAGACGAAGCGCTCACAGAAATCGCTAAAAAAGCAATTGAACGTAAAACAGGAGCACGCGGACTTCGTTCCATTATCGAAGGAATCATGCTCGACGTGATGTTCGATCTGCCGTCACGCGAGGATATTGAAAAATGCGTGATTACAGGCAAAACCGTCACTGACGGCGAACCGCCGCGTCTCATTATGAAAGACGGCACGGTCGTCAATAAAGACAAAAAAACTTCAGCATAATGCAGAGAACCTCCTAGCCAAAGGAGGTTCTTTTTTTGCATTTGGAAACCGTCGCCATACAGAAAAAAGTGACGGTTCGAAAAGCAAAATTATCCCTTTCTGTACGTTTATTCCCTCCGTGATCAGGAAATACTATCTGACATACTTAAAGATACGAAACCATTTCAGGAGGGACCATCAGTTGAGCTGGACGAGCATTGCACTTTTTGTACAACTATTTTTCGGGATCATCATCGGATTATATTTTTGGAATCTGCTCAAGAATCAAAGAACCCAAAAGGTTACGATAGACAGAGAGTCCAAAAAAGAGATGGAACAGCTCCGGAAAATGAGATCAATCCATTTATCAGAACCGTTATCAGAAAAGGTAAGGCCGACAGCTTTTAAAGACATCGTCGGCCAAGAGGACGGCATTAAAGCGCTGAAAGCCGCCCTTTGCGGACCAAATCCGCAGCATGTCATTATTTACGGCCCTCCAGGTGTAGGGAAAACCGCAGCTGCAAGGCTTGTCCTCGAAGAAGCGAAAAAGAACAAGCGCTCACCGTTCCAGGAACATTCCGTCTTTGTCGAGCTTGACGCGACAACGGCCCGCTTCGACGAGCGGGGAATCGCCGACCCGTTGATCGGATCGGTCCACGATCCGATTTATCAGGGTGCCGGAGCGATGGGGCAGGCCGGAATTCCTCAGCCAAAGCAGGGAGCCGTTACGCATGCGCACGGCGGGGTATTATTCATCGACGAAATCGGAGAGCTTCATCCGATTCAAATGAATAAAATGCTGAAGGTGCTTGAAGATCGGAAAGTGTTTTTGGAAAGCGCCTATTACAGTGAAGAAAACACGCAAATCCCCAAACACATCCACGACATTTTTCAAAACGGGCTGCCGGCGGATTTCAGACTGATCGGCGCGACGACGAGGATGCCTGACGAAATCCCGCCTGCGATTCGGTCGAGATGTCTGGAAGTGTTCTTCCGCGACCTTGAAAAGCAAGAATTAAAAACGGTCGCCAAAAAAGCGGCTGATAAGATTCAGAAGAAAGTCGCAGAGGAAGGACTTGACCTGTTGACGCGGTATGCGAGAAACGGCCGCGAAGTCGTCAATATGATGCAAATCGCCGCCGGAATGGCTTTGACTGAAGAGCGCGACGAGGTGACGGTTGAAGATATCGAATGGGTGATCCATTCGAGCCAGCTGACACCGAAATACGAACAAAAAATCGCCTCCAAACCGCAGGTCGGCATCGTCAACGGACTTGCCGTCCACGGCCCTAACAGCGGTTCGCTGCTCGAAATTGAAGTCACAGTCAACAAGGCTGCTGATAAGGGATCGATTAATATCACAGGCATCGCAGAAGAAGAGAATATCGGCAACCAGTCAAAATCGATCCGCCGGAAAAGCATGGCGAAAGGGTCGGTCGAAAATGTCATGACTGTATTGCGGACAATGGGAGTAAAAGCTTCGGATTATGATATTCACGTGAATTTCCCCGGCGGTATCCCGGTTGACGGACCATCTGCAGGAATTGCCATGGCGGCGGGCATTTTCTCCGCCATTCATAAGGTTCCGATAGACCATACTGTCGCCATGACGGGGGAAATCAGCCTGAACGGCCGGGTAAAGCCGATCGGCGGCGTGATTCCGAAAATCAAAGCGGCCAAGCATGCGGGGGCAAAAACGGTTATTATTCCGCATGAAAATGTCCAGTCGATTTTAAAGCGGATAGAAGGCGTACATATCATTCCCGTCAAAACCTTGCAGGAAGTGCTGGACCTTGCATTGGTCAACCCTCCTTCAGAAATGCCTGACGGCGCTCAGATGAAAAGAGAATCCGTATAAATCCCCATCATTTCAGATGGGGATTTTTTTCGGGCCGGTTTTCTCCGACAGGCGCCGGCATGTTTTCTTAGCGGAGGACATCTTTTCCTTTTTCAGAACTGAAAGAAAGGGTATACTACAGGAGACCCTTTTTATTTCGCCGGGCTTACAATTGTACAGGGATAAAAAAAGTATATTATAATGGTTCATACTAAAGTTACGGAGGTGTCAGTCAAAATGGCAGATGAAACGAAACGAAACATCCCGCTCCTCCCTTTAAGAGGTTTACTCGTCTATCCGACGATGGTTTTGCACCTTGACGTCGGGCGTGAAAAGTCGGTTCAGGCGCTTGAACAGGCGATGATGAATGACCATATGATCTTTTTGGCAACACAAAAGGACATATCCATAGACGAACCGGATGAAGACGAGATTTTTACATTCGGAACCTATACAAAAATCAAGCAGATGCTCAAGCTGCCGAACGGAACGATCCGCGTTTTGGTGGAGGGGCTGCAGCGCGCCCGCATTCTTGAGTACCATGATTTAGATGAATATACGTCTGTAAAAATCGAACGAATCGATGAAGAGACTGAAAAAGATGTTGAAGATGAAGCACTCATGCGCACATTGCTTGACCACTTCGATCAATACATAAAGATTTCTAAAAAAATATCGGCTGAAACATTTGCCGCTGTGACAGATATTGAAGAGCCGGGAAGAATGGCCGATATCGTCGCCTCCCACCTGCCGCTTAAGTTGAAAGACAAGCAGAAAGTGCTGGAAACGATCGATGTCAAAGCCAGATTAAACAAAGTGATCGACCTGATTCACAACGAAAAAGAAGTCCTTGAGATTGAAAAGAAGATCGGGCAGCGCGTCAAGCGTTCAATGGAAAGAACGCAAAAGGAGTATTACCTGCGCGAGCAGATGAAAGCCATCCAAAAAGAGCTTGGCGATAAAGAAGGAAAAACGGGCGAGGTCCAAAAGCTGACTGAGAAAATTGAACAGGCCGGCATGCCTGACAATGTGAAAGAAGCCGCGTTTAAAGAGCTAAACCGGTACGAAAAAATACCGTCAAGCTCAGCTGAAAGTTCTGTCATCCGCAATTATATTGAATGGCTTATTTCCCTCCCATGGAATGATGCAACAGAAGACAGGCTTGATTTAAATCTCGCCAGTCAAATTCTTGATGAAGAACATCACGGACTTGAAAAAGTGAAAGAACGGGTTCTCGAATATTTGGCAGTCCAAAAGCTGACCCGCTCGTTAAAAGGACCGATCTTATGCTTGGCCGGACCTCCGGGTGTCGGAAAAACCTCGCTGGCCAAATCGATCGCCAAATCGCTCGGACGCAAATTTGTCCGCATTTCCCTTGGCGGCGTGAGGGATGAATCCGAAATCCGCGGCCACCGCCGCACATATGTAGGCGCCATGCCGGGCCGCATTATTCAGGGGATGAAAAAAGCAGGCAAGAACAATCCCGTGTTCCTTTTGGACGAGATTGACAAAATGGCTTCGGATTTCAGGGGAGATCCTGCTTCAGCGATGCTGGAAGTGCTCGATCCTGAACAAAACCATACGTTCAGCGACCATTATATTGAAGAGACGTTTGATTTATCAAAGGTTTTGTTTATTGCGACCGCGAACAACCTGGCCACAATCCCGGGTCCGCTCAGAGACCGTATGGAGATCATCACGATCGCCGGCTATACGGAAGTGGAAAAGGTCGAAATCGTCAAAGACCATCTGCTTCCAAAACAGCTGAAAGAACACGGTCTGAAAAAATCCAATCTGCAAATACGGGAGCAGGCTGTCCTTGATGTTATTCGCTATTATACGAGGGAAGCCGGCGTCAGAAGTCTTGAACGCCAAATCGCAGCGATATGCAGAAAAGCGGCGAAGCTGATCGTATCAGGGGAAAGAAAAAGAATTACGGTCACGGACAAAAACCTTGAAGACTATTTAGGAAAAAGAATGTTCAGGTACGGACAGGCTGAGCTCGACGATCAGATCGGCGTTGTCACAGGTCTTGCCTACACGACGGTCGGCGGAGATACGCTGTCCATCGAAGTGTCTCTTTCCCCCGGGAAAGGCAAGCTCATTTTAACCGGAAAGCTCGGCGATGTCATGAGAGAGTCGGCACAAGCCGCATTCAGCTATGTCCGTTCAAAAGCGGAAGAGTTAAACATCAACCCTGATTTTCATGAAAAACACGATATTCACATTCACGTACCGGAAGGGGCCGTTCCGAAGGACGGGCCATCCGCGGGGATCACAATGGCGACAGCTCTTGTTTCGGCGCTGACGGGCCGACCTGTTTCACGAAATGTCGGCATGACCGGCGAAATCACGTTAAGAGGCCGCGTCCTTCCGATCGGCGGCTTGAAGGAAAAGGCGCTCGGCGCACACCGTGCCGGCTTAAAGACTGTCATTATGCCGAAAGATAATGAAAAAGACATTGAGGACATTCCAAACAGCGTGCGGGAAGGCTTAACCTTCATTCCTGTCGCTCACCTGGACGAAGTTCTAAAGCATGCGCTAGTAGGAGAAGAGAAATGAAAGTAACGAAATCAGAGATTGTCATCAGTGCGGTGAAACCCGAGCAGTACCCTGAAGGGGGGCTGCCGGAAATCGCCCTTGCCGGGAGATCTAATGTCGGAAAATCGTCATTTATCAATACAATGATCAACCGTAAAAACTTAGCGAGGACATCATCAAAGCCGGGCAAAACACAGACATTAAACTTTTATATCATTAACGATGTCCTTCACTTTGTCGATGTGCCCGGTTACGGATTTGCGAAAGTCTCCAAAACGGAGCGCGAGGCTTGGGGCCGTATGATAGAGACGTATTTGACATCCCGCGAAGAACTGAAAGCGGTCGTTCAAATCGTCGACCTCAGACATGCCCCTTCACAGGATGATGTGATGATGTACGACTTTTTAAAGCATTATGAAATTCCTGTGATCGTGATTGCGACAAAAGCGGATAAAATCCCTAAAGGTAAATGGGAAAAGCATGCCAAAGTCGTCAAAGAGACGCTCAATATAGAAAAAGAAGACAAGCTCATCTTGTTTTCCTCCGAGACGAAAAAGGGTAAACAAGAAGCGTGGTCGGCGATCGAGCAAATGATCGCGAGATAAAAGAAAAAGCACTTGCGGGATTAATGCAAGTGCTTTTTCTTGAATAAACTATTTTCTTTTTAAGAATAATAAAAGCAGACTAACCGCGATAAAAGCGGCCGGCCAATAAGCTTCTACATATGCCGTCTCGATATTCGCCGTCTTCAGCCAGGCGGCAATCTGCCGGAAAAAATAAAGATAGAGGGCGACTGCGATCATCAGCAGACTCTCATATTGATATTCTTTCGTCTTAAACGATTTGACAAGAAGCGCCGCACCGAGGATCAGCACGATGACCGCAAAATCATCCGCGCGGCTGAAATAGTCCTCTTTAAATGTGAAATAAACACCGATCGCTGTCATGAAGAGCCCTGCAAAGGAATGGGCGGAATCGGCTTCCTTCTGTCCCTGATAAAAAAGAGCCAGCCCGATGAGCCCCGCAAGTACAGACCATTCTTCCTGTCCGTCAAACAGGTTGATCCGGCCCGACCGCAGAAAGGCGTAGACAGCCACGGCTATCAACAGCAATGGAAGCAAAACAGATTTCTTTTTCAAAGTATCACCTTCTTGATGTAGTGAAAGAAATAGAAACACATTTTCTACTATATCACATCAATTTTTTAAAATCTGTTCACATTTTGGGAAGAGAAAATAGTGAATATATGTTATAATCGTTTTGAATAATAAATTCTATATTATAATCATTCTAATTTAGATAGATGTTGGGGGTGCAAGCAAGAGTTATGCATATACTTGTCGTGGGATTGGATTACAAATCAGCCCCTGTTGATATACGTGAAAAGTTAACCTTTCAGCCGGATGAGCTGGGGCAGGCGATGTCGCAATTGAAAGAAGAAAAAAGCATACTTGAGAATATCATCGTGTCGACATGCAACCGGACAGAGCTGTATGCAGTCGTTGATCAGCTGCACACCGGACGTTATTATATGAAAATGTTTTTGGCGAACTGGTTCGGACTAAGCAAAGAGGACATTTCGCCTTACTTGAAGTTTTATGAAAACGACGGAGCCGTTGAACATTTGTTCCGCGTATCGTGCGGATTGGATTCGATGGTTATTGGAGAAACGCAGATTTTAGGCCAAGTGCGTACAAGTTTTAAGCTGGCTCAGGAAGAGAAGACAATTGGTACCGTTTTCAACTATTTGTTTAAGCAGGCTGTCACCGTTGCGAAGCGCTGCCATGCCGAAACGGACATTGCTTCAAATGCTGTATCCGTCAGCTATGCAGCCGTCGAGCTTGCCAGGAAAATCTTCGGCGACCTTTCCGATAAACACGTGCTGATTCTCGGCGCGGGCAAAATGGGAGAGCTTGCGGTTCAAAACCTGCACGGCCACGGAATCGGACAGGTTACCGTGATCAACAGAACATTTTCAAAAGCGAAGGAGCTTGCCGGCCGTTTTTCAGGCGCGGCGAAAAGCTTAAATGAGCTGCAATGCGCTTTAATGGAAGCCGACATTCTCATCAGTTCAACGGGCGCAAGCGGCTATGTCGTTACAAAAGAGATGATCGAACATGTCAATAAGCTTCGCAAAGGATGTCCGCTTTTTATGGTGGATATTGCCGTGCCGCGGGATCTTGACCCGGCTCTCAGCGATGTGGAAGGCGTCTTTCTGTACGATATTGACGATCTTGAAGGGATCGTGGAAGAAAATCTGAAGGAGCGTCAGGCCGTTGCTGAAGAAGTGGAGCTGATTATTGAAGCTGAGATCGTCGCTTTTAAACAATGGCTGAATACGCTCGGCGTCGTGCCGGTCATCTCTGCTCTCAGGGAAAAAGCTTTGACAATCCAGGCGGAAACGATGCAGAGCATCGAACGGAAGCTCCCTCACTTGAGCACAAGAGAGAAAAAACTTTTAAACAAGCATACGAAAAGCATTATCAACCAGCTCTTGCGCGACCCGATTTTAAAAGTGAAGGAGTTTGCGTCAGAAGCTGATGCCGAAGAAAAGCTTGCACTGTTTACGCAGATTTTTGATATTGAAGAAGCGGCTTTTCCTGACGGAGAGAATCAAGACGAACGCCAGCCGGTTCATGCGTTTAAGCGGCAAAACCAGCAGGGTTTGACTTCTATCGCGAGCGAGTGACAGACATGACAGACACATTGTTAGCAAGGCTTAACGAAGTTACAATCGTGTTGTACGCGCTCACCGTCCTCTTTTATTTTATAGACTTTTTACAGCACAACCGGAAGGCGGGAAAAGCGGCCTTCTGGTTGCTTTCTATTGTCTGGATTCTGCAGACGGTATACCTTTTTTATTTCATGCAGTACACAGATCAGTTTCCTGTTTTGAATAATGCGCAGGGGCTTTATTTTTACGCGTGGGTGCTTGTCACGCTGTCTCTCGTTTTGACGAAGCTTTTGAAAGTGGAATTTCTCGTTTTTTTCACCAATCTCATCGGCTTTTCAATGGCGGCGATCCACACGTTTACACCGACGGCCCAGCAGTCGGCGGAGCTTTCGGGAAGGCTCGTGTCCGAGCTCTTGATCATCCACATTACAATGGCGATTCTTTCGTATGGAGCGTTTTCATTGTCGTTTGTCTTTTCCGTGCTGTATCTTTTTCAGTACCGTTTATTGAAAAAGAAAAAGTGGGGGAAATGGCTCTTACGAATCGAAGATTTGCCAAAACTTGATCATATGGCTTATGTCCTTAATCTCATCGGCGTTCCTATGCTTTTGCTGAGTCTGATTCTGGGGATTATCTGGTCGTATGTATCGCTTGAAACCCTGTACTGGGCGGATCCGAAAGTGCTCGGATCGATCGTGCTGCTTTTTTTATACGGATACTATTTATTTATCAGGATTGTCAAAGAGCTGCAGGGAAGGATCGCGGCCATGTGGAATACCGCGTCTTTTCTTGTTCTTTTAATCAATTTCTTTTTGCTCGGCAGCTTTTCGCAATTTCATTGGTTTAGTTAGTTAAAACGGTTGCCCGTGACGGATTGGGAGGAAGAAAACATGAGAAACATCATTGTAGGCTCAAGAAGAAGCAAATTGGCGATGACCCAGACAAAATGGGTGATCAAAAAGCTGGAGGAATTAAATCCGGATTTCACGTTTGAAATAAAGGAAATCGTTACAAAAGGCGACCGGATCTTGGATGTCACGCTGTCAAAGGTCGGCGGGAAAGGCCTGTTCGTCAAAGAAATCGAACAGGCGATGCTTTCAGGGGAAATTGATATGGCCGTTCACAGCATGAAGGACATGCCGTCGGCGCTTCCCGAAGGGCTGGTGGTCGGCTGCATTCCAAAACGGGAAGATGCCAGGGACGTTCTCATTTCAAAAAGCCGTCAAAAGCTGGCCGACCTGAAACAAGATGCGGTTATCGGCACGAGCAGCCTCAGAAGAAGCGCGCAGCTTTTGCAAATGCGCCCCGACCTTGAGATCAAGTGGATCAGGGGAAATATCGATACAAGGTTGAAAAAACTTGAAACCGAAGATTACGACGCGATTATTTTAGCAGCGGCCGGCCTGTCAAGAATGGGCTGGAAGGACGATGTCGTCACCGAATTTCTTGATCCAGAGAGCTGCCTTCCCGCCGTTGGGCAAGGCGCGTTGGCGATCGAGTGCAGAGGCTCGGATGAGGAGCTGCTGTCCCTCTTTTCGCGCCTGAACGACCGCTACACACAGCTGACCGTCACGGCCGAGCGTGCTTTTCTTCATGCGATGGAAGGCGGCTGCCAAGTGCCAATCGCCGGATTTGCGACGATGGACGAAGACGGCGTCATCGAACTGACCGGTCTTGTGGCATCGCCTGACGGAAAAACCGCATACAGAGAAACAGTAAAAGGAAAAGATCCGGAGGCTGTCGGCAGAGAATGCGCGGCGGTCATGTCGGAAAAAGGAGCAAAGGCACTGATTGACCGTGTGAAACAGGAGCTGGAAGACAATGAAGCATGATCTTCCTTTACAGGGAAAGAAAGTGCTCGTCACCCGCAATAAAGCCCAAGCCCAATCCTTCAGGGAAAAGGTGGAGGCTTTGGGCGGAGAAGCTGTTTTAACGTCATTGATTTCGTTTCGGCCCGCCCTCCCGCGAGAACAGGCCCAGCGCTTTCGAGCAGATCTTGAAAGCGCGGACTGGCTTGTTTTTACAAGCGTGAACGGGGCAAAATTCTTTTTTTCTTATTTGAAGAACGCCGGGTTCAGCGTTCCTTTCGCATCAAAGGCCAAGGTTGCCGCTGTCGGTGAAAAAACGGCCAGGTATTTGCGCGACAGGGGTCTTTCTGTCGATCTGATGCCTGAGTTATACGTGGCTGAACATTTGGCGGAGGCACTGAAGCGAAATGCCGGCCGTCATGATAAAGTGGCCGTTTTAAAAGGAAATTTATCCCGGGACGTCATCAAGAAAACCCTCACTCCGCTCGGAATTCAAGTTTCGGAATGGATTTTGTATGAAACCGTTCGTGATGAAAAAGGAATTCTGGAGCTTAAGGAAGCAGCAAAACACGCGTCTTTTGATTTTGTGACATTTACCAGCTCCTCGACGGTACATACATTCATGTCCATTTTGAAAGAGGAGAGCAGAACGTGGGCCGAAAAGAACGGTACGGCTTTTATTACGATCGGGCCTATGACAAAGAAGGCGCTGTCGGACTACGGAATTCCTTCATATATGCCGGACGTCTATACAATCGACGGAATGCTGCGTGAAATATGCCGCATTTCAAGAAAGGGAGAATGACAAATGGAAGCATCATTTCAAAGACACCGCCGCCTGCGGACGACAGCAGGTATGCGAAAATTGGTAAGAGAAACCGAGTTAAGAGCATCTGACTTCATTTATCCGATATTTGTAACCGAGGAAGAGAACGTTAAAAGCGAAGTTCCGTCCATGCCGGGCGTATACCAGCTGTCTTTGGACCGGCTGAAAGAGGAAATGGAGGAAGTCGCAGGCCTCGGCATTCAATCTGTGATCGTCTTCGGCGTGCCTGAACACAAAGATGATGTGGGAAGCGGAGCCTATCACAACCACGGCATCGTTCAAAAAGCGATTGCGCAAATTAAACAAGACTTTCCTGAGCTTGTCGTTATCGCAGATACATGCCTATGCGAGTACACGGACCACGGTCACTGCGGCCTTGTGGAAAACGGTGAAATACTAAATGACGAATCGCTCGTTCTTTTGGCAAAAACCGCTGTCAGCCAAGCCCGTGCAGGCGCTGACATTATTGCGCCTTCAAACATGATGGACGGTTTCGTTGCCGCCATCAGGGATGCGCTTGATCAGGAAGGATTTACAAATGTGCCGATCATGTCGTACGCTGTAAAATATGCGAGCGCGTTTTACGGCCCGTTCCGCGATGCCGCGGGAAGCAGTCCGCAGTTCGGCGACCGCAAGACGTACCAAATGGATTATGCCAACCGCAGGGAGGCTCTCCGGGAGGCAAAATCCGATGTGGAAGAAGGCGCCGATTTCCTGATCGTCAAGCCGACGCTTTCATATCTTGATATCGTCAGAGAAGTGAAAAACGAATTTAACCTGCCTGTTGTCGGATACAATGTAAGCGGGGAGTATGCGATGGTCAAAGCCGCGGCCCAAAACGGCTGGATTGAAGAAAAAGCTCTTGTTCTCGAAATGCTGACAAGCATGAAGCGGGCGGGCGCTGATTTGATCATTACGTACTTTGCAAAAAATGCGGCAAAATGGATTTCGGAATAAGAATTTGAACTGGGGGTTTTAGAGGATGCGGAGCTATGAGAAGTCTAAAGCGGCATTCGAAGAGGCGCAACGAGTCATGCCTGGCGGGGTGAACAGCCCGGTCAGAGCCTTTAAATCAGTGAACATGGACCCGATTTTTATGGAGCGGGGAAAAGGATCAAAAATCTATGATATTGACGGAAACGAATACATCGATTATGTCTTGTCATGGGGACCGCTTATTTTAGGACACAGCAATGAAAAAGTGGTGAAAGAAATTCAAAACACGGCAGAACACGGGACAAGCTTCGGTGCACCGACAGAACTGGAAACCGAGCTTGCCGAGCTTGTCATCGACCGTGTTCCTTCCATAGAAATCGTTCGGATGGTAAGCTCCGGTACGGAGGCGACGATGAGCGCCTTGCGGCTGGCGCGCGGTTACACAGGCCGTAACAAAATCGTGAAATTTGAAGGCTGCTACCATGGACACGGTGATTCCCTGCTGATTAAAGCGGGCTCTGGAGTAGCAACGCTCGGCCTCCCTGACAGCCCCGGAGTTCCGGAAAGCATTGCAAAAAACACGATTACCGTTCCTTACAATGATCTGGAAAGCATGAAGCTTGTCTTTCAGGAATTCGGAGAGGACATTGCCGGCGTTATCGTTGAACCTGTCGCGGGCAATATGGGTGTCGTACCTCCGGTTAAAGGGTTCCTCGAAGGGCTTCGCGAGCTGACTGAGACGCATGGCGCTCTGCTGATTTTTGATGAAGTAATGACAGGCTTCAGGGTGGGCTACAACTGTGCGCAAGGCTATTTCGGAGTGACGCCTGATTTGACTTGCCTCGGAAAAGTGATCGGCGGCGGTCTTCCTGTCGGCGCTTATGGAGGAAAGGCGGAAATCATGGAGAAAATTGCGCCGAGCGGTCCGATCTATCAGGCCGGCACGCTGTCCGGCAACCCGCTTGCCATGACAGCCGGACTCGAAACATTGAAACAGCTGACTCCTGAATCCTACCAGGAATTCTCCCGCAAAGCAGACCGTTTGGAAAAAGGAATTTCTGAAGCTGCCGAGAAAAATGGCATTCCGTGTACATTTAATCGAGCGGGGTCTATGATCGGCTTTTTCTTCACAAATGAACCGGTCATCAATTATGATACAGCGAAACAGTCTGATCTCGGACTGTTTGCCGAATATTATAAAGGGATGGCCGATGAAGGCGTGTTTCTCCCGCCTTCACAGTTTGAAGGGCTGTTCTTGTCAACCGCTCATACGGATGACGACATTGAGCATACGATTCAAGCTGCTGAACGCGTATTCGAAAGAATCAGCCGCTCCAGATAAAGAAAAGGGCTGCCGGACATTGCCGGCGGCTCTTTTTTGCATGGTGCCGGTAACGGCTTATGATTTTTCTGTTCATATTCTGCCTGCTTTTCTCATACATCTTTACTGACATCTAATTTTAAAAATTAGGTGAAGGGAGGATATCAGTTTGCCGCAAAACAATCGTTTGCAATTTTCTGTAGAAGAGTCAATCTGTTTTCAAAAAGGACAGGAAGTATCCGAATTATTATCGATTTCATTGGATCCTGACATTACCGTTCAGGAAGTAAATGATTATGTATCCATACGAGGGTCATTAGAGCTGACAGGCGAATACAACATAGATCAAACCCGGGAATATGCAGAGCTGCCTGCGACAAGCCGATTTGTGGAAGATGTAAAGCTGAAAGGGGACGGCAGCGCAGAGCTGACGCATTGTTTCCCAGTGGATATCACCATCCCGAAAGACAAGGTCAATCATTTAAACGACGTATTTGTTTTTATTGACGCTTTCGATTATCAGCTGACAGATGCGAGGATGCTGACGATTCAAGCTGATTTGGCGATTGAAGGCCTCTTGAATGTAAGCGGTGAAGCCGGAGAAGAAGAACCGCGTACTATGCCTGCGGCCGTCCAGTCGGAAGAGGAGCTTGAGCCTGCCTTCAGATCACCTTCAAACGACGAAGAACAGGGTAAAGAGGAAGAATTTTTGATTCAGCTTGACAGGTCTTATGAAGAGCAGGACGAAGAACAGCCGTATGAAGAAGCAGAAGAAACTGATACCGATGCGGAAGCGGTTCCGATTTACCAGTCGTTTCTCGGAGACGATACAGAGGAAACAAAGCCGTTTTTTACAGCGTCTTTGTCTGCGGTAGAGCGGACGAAGCGCGAAATGGAAAATCCAAAAGACTCCGCTCTTGAACATCCGGAAGAAGAATATGAGCTGAAAAGGGAGAAAGTAGAAGCAAAACCGGAAGAATATGAGCTGAAAAGGGAGAAAGTAGAAGCAAAACCGGAAGAATATGAGCTGAAAAGGGAGAAAGTAGAAGCAAAGCCGGAAGAATATGAGCTGAAAGAGGAGAAAGAAGCAAAGCCGGAAGAATATGAGCTGAAAGAGGAGAAAGAAGCAAAGCCGGAAGAATATGAGCTGAAAAGGGAGAAAGCGGAAGAGAAGCCGGAAGAATACGAGTTAAAAAGGGAAGAAGCGGAAGAAGAGCCGGAGCCGCTCCAAAGGGCTTATCAACCTCATGATGAACCGAAAGAAACCCCGTTCTACGGTGTTCCGCCTCTTTTGGAGGAAGACCAGAATGACAGGGAGCCTGAGACGTTTGAAGTTGAAGTGACACAGAAAGCAGAAGCGATTGATGAAGAAGAGGAAGCCGGGCATACCATTGAAATCCCGGAATATTCGTTTCATGAGCAGACGGAGCCTGAAGAAGAAAGAGATGAGATGCCGGCAGCAGACGACCAGGAAGTGTCAGCGAAGGAGAATGACAATGCTCTCTATTTGACAAAGCTGTTTACAAAACAGGGAGAGGAGGAGTTTACTCGAATGAGGATGTGCATCGTTCAGCAAAACGATACCATTGATCTTTTGTGCGAGCGCTATGATATTAATGTCCAGCAGCTCATCCGGATGAATTCCCTTTCCCTTGACGAGGAATTAAAAGAGGGACAGATCCTTTATATACCGGATTATCAAAGCAGCCATGCCTAATGCATTGATAAAAATGTGGTGAAGCCGATGGAAGGCATCCAGTCTGTTTTAAATGAGTACGGTCTTACGCCTGAATATATGGAATCGGTCAGTCCAAAGGTATGGAAAGTGTATACGGATCACGGTGTATTCGCCCTGAAAAAATTGGCGGCTTCAAGAAACGCCCGCTTCACAGAACAGATGATCTTGCTGGAGGAAAAAGGCTACAGGCAGTTTGTTCCCGTCTATCGAAATCGCACGGGCGAATTTTTAACGCAAGCCGGAGAAGATGTCTGTTATCTCATGCCTTGGCTTACCCTTGAAAGAGAGGAAGAGCGTGACCAAAAACACGAATATATGTTTAAAGAAATCGCTCTTCTTCACCAGCGAACGGAAAAAGAGCTCGGTGTGAGGCGGGAAGAAATACTCGGGCACTATGAACGGACAAAACGGAAATGGGAACAGCAAAAACAGAAATATGAAGAATTCATCTCAAGAGCGGAAAACGAATGGTATATGTCCCCGTTCCAGCTTCAGGCAGCCATGTATTTCAAAGAGACGATATCAGCTGCAGACTTTGCGCTTGCCCGCCTTGAAGAGTGGTATGAGACCATGAAAGACAAAGAGTCTTCGAGAATGGTTTTAAACCACGGGCAGCTGTCCGTCCGGCATTTTCTCTATAACGATACCGGAACGGGTTACTTTACGAACTTTGAGAAAGCGGGACACGGGCCCCCAGCGAACGATCTCATCGTATTTTTTACAAGAATGTTTAAGACGAATCCCGTGATGTGCACGGAATGTGTAAACTGGTTTTATACGTATCACAATGTCTATCCTTTGCGGGAGGAAGAAATCAGCTTATTCCTCAGCTATATGGCTTACCCCGGGCCTGTATTCGGTGTGCTGAACCGCTACGACCTTGAGAAGGGGCCCGGAGAAAAAGAAGCCTGTACAACGCTTTTGAAGGCGTACTGGCAAATGAAAAACGCCGAACCGCTTGTGATGAGCATTCACGAGACGGAAGAAAACAGAAAACTGCAGGAAGAAACAGAGTCCCCATCATCATGATGCGGACTTTTTTCGTGCTTATATCCAGTCAAGGTGAAAGGCGCACGCAAGGAATATGAGAATGCCCAAAAGGAGGACATCAAATGTGGTCGGAAAGATGATCGTGCGTATGCCCTGGAAGATCGTGATCGGGAGGACGACTTGAACAGCAACAAGCCTGACTTGCTTCAGCCACGGCTGGAATGAATGTGTGTTGAATTTTTTTCGCATCTTATGCCTCCTCTCTTATCGTTACAGCATCATATGAGGAAAAGGAGCTTGTGTGCATGGCCCAGTATCGTATAAAACAAGAGAAAAACGGAAAAGATGATTGACGAAAATGAAAAAGATTTAGTAATATAAGAAAAAGAAAAAGTACGTGCTGAAAAGTCAATGATCACCCGCTTTGAATGGGAAGAGTACAAAAACAGACGCTTGCAGAGAGGGAAGCCGGTTCGCTGAAAGGCTCCCAGTCAGTCTTTTTTGGAAGGTCGCCCAGGAGCGCAATTTCTCGAACAAAAAGTAGAGAAATTCGGGAAAGTCCCGTTATCCCATTTAAGTGCGTGAATGCGTTTTTTTCGCATTCATGAAAAAAGGTGGTACCGCGAGAGAGTTCTCTTCGTCCTTTTAACAGGATCGAGAGGGCTCTTTTTTATTGTTCAGCCGTTTAATACTGTTGGAGGTTTGAAAATGGATAATCAAGAACTGACGATGCCGACAAAATACGATCCGTCTGCAGTTGAAAAAGACAGATACGACTATTGGGTGAACGGCAAATTTTTTGAAGCGAAAAACGACCCTGAAAAAGAACCGTACACCGTTGTCATTCCCCCGCCGAATGTGACGGGTAAGCTGCACTTGGGGCATGCTTGGGATTCCACCTTGCAGGATATCGTGACAAGAATGAAACGGATGCAGGGCTATGACGTGCTCTGGCTGCCGGGTATGGATCACGCCGGTATTGCAACTCAGGCAAAAGTAGAAGCGAAGCTTCGCGAAGAAGGAAAAACGCGCTATGATCTCGGCCGCGAAAAATTCCTTGAAGAAACATGGAAATGGAAAGAGGAATATGCCGATTTTATTCGCGGCCAATGGGCGAAAATCGGCCTTGGCCTTGACTATTCAAGGGAGCGTTTCACCCTTGATGAAGGGCTTTCTAAAGCGGTTCGCGAAGTATTTGTGAAGCTATATGAAAAAGGGCTGATTTACCGCGGAGAATATATCATTAACTGGGACCCGGCCACTAAAACGGCTCTGTCTGACATCGAAGTCATCTATAAAGACGTACAAGGCGCGTTCTATCATATGCGCTATCCGTTGAAAGACGGTTCAGGCTCGATTGAAATTGCGACGACCCGTCCTGAAACGATGCTCGGCGATACAGCGGTTGCGGTACATCCGGAAGACGAGCGGTACAAACACCTAATCGGAAAAACGGTTATTCTGCCGATCACAGGAAGGGAAATTCCGATTGTCGGAGACGACTACGTCGATATGGAATTCGGCTCAGGTGCCGTCAAAATTACACCTGCCCATGATCCGAACGACTTTGAAATCGGAAACCGCCACAACCTTGAACGCATTCTCGTTATGAATGAAGACGGCACAATGAATGACAAGGCGCTTCAATATAAAGGCATGGACCGTTTTGAATGCCGCAAGCAGATCGTGAAAGATCTTCAGGAAGAGGGCGTGCTGTTCAAGATTGAAGAACATACGCATTCGGTCGGCCACAGCGAACGCAGCGGAGCAGTCGTTGAGCCGTATTTGTCAACGCAGTGGTTCGTGCAAATGCAGCCGCTTGCCGATGCCGCCATCGAATTGCAAAAAAGCGAAGGAAAAGTCAACTTCGTCCCTGACCGTTTTGAAAAAACGTATCTGCACTGGATGGAAAATATCCGCGACTGGTGCATTTCCCGCCAGCTTTGGTGGGGCCACCGTATTCCTGCGTGGTACCATAAAGAAACGGGGGAAATCTATGTGGGCGCTGAAGCTCCTGAAGATGCCGAAAACTGGGAGCAGGACAAAGACGTTCTTGACACATGGTTCAGTTCCGCTCTTTGGCCGTTTTCAACGATGGGCTGGCCGGATATCGATGAGGAAGATTTCAAGCGTTACTATCCGACGAACGTCCTTGTCACAGGATACGATATCATTTTCTTCTGGGTATCCAGAATGATCTTCCAAGGTATCGAATTTACCGGAGAACGTCCGTTTAAAGATGTTTTGATCCACGGGCTCATCCGCGACGACCAGGGCCGCAAAATGAGCAAATCGCTCGGAAACGGCGTCGATCCGATGGATGTGATCGATAAGTACGGAGCGGATTCGCTGCGCTACTTCCTTGCGACGGGAAGCTCTCCAGGACAGGATTTACGCTTCAGCTTTGAAAAAGTGGAGTCAACATGGAATTTTGCGAACAAGATTTGGAACGCATCAAGGTTCGCCCTGATGAACATGGACGGCATGACATACGAAGAGCTTGATCTGTCAGGAGAAAAATCAGTTGCCGATAAGTGGATTTTAACAAGGTTGAATGAAACGATTGAAACTGTGACACAGCTGGCTGACAAGTACGAATTCGGCGAGGTTGGCCGCCATCTCTACAATTTTATCTGGGATGATTTCTGCGACTGGTACATCGAAATGGCTAAACTTCCGCTTTACGGTGAAGATGAAGCGGCGAAAAAGACGACCCGCTCTATTTTAGCGTATGTGCTGGATCAAACGATGCGCCTGTTGCATCCGTTTATGCCTTTCCTGACGGAGGAGATCTGGCAGCATCTTCCTCACGAAGGGGAATCCATTACAGTCGCCAAGTGGCCTGCAGCTGTTAAAGAATATACGGACACCGAAGCAGCGGCGGATATGAAGCTTCTCGTTGAAGTCATCCGCGCTGTACGGAACATCCGCAGCGAAGTCAACACGCCGCTCAGCAAGCAGATTGAGCTTTATATTAAAACAAGCACGCCGGAAATCGCCGAACGACTTGAAGAAAACCGTTCGTACGTGGAACGCTTTACGAATCCGAGCCTTCTTCAAATCGGAACGGATATTCAGGCGGTCGATAAAGCGATGACCGCTGTCGTATCCGGCGCCGAGCTGATTTTGCCGCTCGAAGGTCTGATTAACATTGAGGAAGAAATCAGCCGCCTGCAAAAAGAACTCGATAAGCTGACGAAGGAAGTTGAACGGGTTCAAAAGAAATTAAGCAACGAAGGATTTATGAAAAAGGCGCCTGCACATGTCATTGAAGAAGAGCGGGCGAAAGAAGCCGATTATACGGCAAAACGTGAAGCTGTAGAAAAAAGAATCGCCGAATTGAAAAATTAATCACACGAAAAAAAGGAGGTGTTTTCCAGGTCTTTCTAAAGGTGCTGGAAAACACCTTCATCAATTGAAGGGAAGGAATTCGCTTGTTCAAAACGTTTGATGAAGCACTCAGCTGGATTAACGGAAGGCTTAAATTCGGCGTGAAGCCGGGTTTGGAACGAATGGAATGGCTTCTGAGAAAGCTCGGGCACCCCGAGAAAAAGCTTAATGCGATTCATGTCGCCGGAACAAACGGAAAAGGTTCAACGATCGCTTTTCTCCGTACGGTATTCAATGAAGCCGGTTATACAGCAGGCACCTTCACATCACCGTATATCATTACCTTTAACGAACGGATCAGCGTTGACGGCGCACCGATCTCGGACGACGAATGGACGGCGCTCTTTAATGAGGTCGGGCCTCTCGTCCTTGAGCTTGAAAAAACCGAATTCGGAGCAGCCACCGAATTTGAAATTATTACGGCATGCGCATTTTTATATTTTGCTAAATACCGGCGCACCGATTTTGTTATTTTTGAAACGGGATTAGGCGGCCGTTTGGATTCGACAAACGTCGTGAAGCCGATGTTAACGGTCATCACTTCGATCGGCCATGACCATATGGCAATATTAGGCGGCACGCTGAAAGAGATTGCCGCAGAAAAGGCGGGAATCATCAAACACGGCGTTCCTGTTATCACAGCCGTTCATCAGCGTGAAGCAGCTGAAGTGATAAAGCGAAAGGCGATGGAGACAGAATCTGCTTTTATATCCCTTCATGAGGATTGCGAGCTGTCCGGAGAGCGTTCACTGCCCGATGGAGAGCAGTTTTCACTGAAAACACCGTTACATCGTTATGAAAGAATTGAAACAAGCCTGATCGGCACCCATCAGCGGCAAAACGCGTCTCTGGCCATACTTGCGGCCGAATGGCTGACAGCCGAAAAACATGCGGCCATCAGCGAAGAAGAGCTGAAACGCGGCATTCATAAGGCGGGATGGCCCGGCCGGTTTGAGAAGGTATTGAACAGGCCTCTCGTTTATATCGACGGCGCTCATAACAAAGAAGGGGTAGAGCGGCTGGCCGAGACGATCACGTCCCACTTCGACGGGCGGAATATTCACGTATGCTTTAGTGCTCTCAAAGATAAGCCGTACAGAGACATGATCCGCAAAATCGAATCGTTTGCGTCATCGATTCACTTCACATCTTTTGATTTTCCGAGAGCGGAATCCGCTCAAAAGCTGTTTGAGCAAAGTACCGCTGATCATAAAACATGTGATGAAGACATCGGCTCTGTTTTCCGCTATATCGAAGAACAAGCTGAAGATGAAAAAGCGGTGGTCATTGTTACCGGGTCGCTTTACTTTATTTCCGCCGTCAGGGCAGTTTTAACTGAATAAAAAACATAAAAATGCGCTTTTGGCCATCGGCTGACTGCGCATTTTTATGTTTTATGAAAAGCGGAGGCGCTTCATATTTGCTAAAATAACAGCCTCAGGAAGCTGTTTTTTCCCATGAAGCGGTTAAATTTGATTGTGCGAGGCTGATAGTGATGTTCATCTTTTACCTTTTTACGGCGGGGTTAGTGCTCGGTTCCTTTTTTAGTTCAGCCGGGCGCCGCATCCCTGAAAAGATATCATTGATTGCTCCGCGTTCCCTCTGCCGGGCTTGCAAAAGAAAGCTGGGCCTCGCGGAGCTGATACCTGTTTTGTCCTATTTGATGCAGCGGGGGAGGTGCAAGGGGTGTCAAACCCCGATATCGATCGTGTATCCGGCAGTTGAGCTCTCCGCCGCCATCCTGTTTGCGTTTGCTGGTATGCAGGTTGGGCATCAGGGGGAGCTGGTGATTGTGCTTGCTCTTATTTCCCTGCTTTTGATCGTCTTTGTATCTGATGTGACACATATGGTCATTCCGGATGCTGTGCTTTGTTTTTTCCTGATTGTCTTTGCTGTCGGACGGTTTCTTGTTCCCCTCGAGCCGTGGCATTCCGGTTTAAGCGGTGCGTTTGCCGGCGGCATGCTTCCGCTCTTGACGCTGCTTTTGACGAAAGGAGGGATCGGCTGGGGGGACGTAAAGCTGTTTGCGGTGCTCGGCATGGCGCTCGGCAGCCGCCTCCTCATTCTCGCTTTTTTCCTTTCGGCAGCCGCAGGAACGGTGCTTGGTCTGATTGCATTGCTGGCAGGAAAGCTAAAGAAAAATGAACCTATGCCGTTTGCTCCCGCGATTCTGATCGGGACGCTGATAAGCTGTTTCTATGGCAATCCAATGATCGAGTGGTATCTTCAAATGGCACGGTGGTGAAAAATTTGACGAAACCTTTTTGGGCAAGACGACAAAAGTCTTGTTCTTTTTTTTTGAGGCTGTGATAAAGTGTGGACAATAAGAGGGACAGCCTTTGGGAGAACTCCTCCTTCCTTCTGGCTTCCCTCTGCCGATCGTATAGAGAGCGGCCAATCTGCCGCCTAATCTCAATATAAAACAATAAACGGAAAGCGAGGGAAGCCACATGAAAAAACGGAAGAGCAAGAAAAACTCAGCTAAAAAAGTGCCCCAGGAAGACCCGCTTAAAGTGATGATCAATGGCAGAGAAGAGACCATCTACGGAAATGAAAAAGAGTTTTCCAACAGAAATGAAGAAAAGAAGTTCACCTTTTCAAACTGGGAAGAAAAGAGAAAGGCGGAACGGGAAATATCGGCTTCAAAAGAGGACGGCGCACCTGAAACAGATGAATTTACATGGACGCCTCCAGACGAAGAAGAAACCGTGTACAAAGACGATCCCAAAGTGGTGGCGCCTTATCAAAAGAAAAACGAGGCTAAAAACAACCGAAAAGCGAAAATGTCCCTTACGTTTCCTTTGAAGCGCTTTGCTGCAACCATTATCTTTGCTGTGTTGCTCGGCACGGGACTCGGGCTGTTCGCGCTGAATCTCGCAACCCATAAAGAAGGAGTGCCGGCATCCGGCAGCTTGGGTGCGGATGCGGAAAACGGACAGGCGGTAAAAGCCGGTGACTCAGGTGCCGAAGAGAAAAAGAGCGGACAAAAAAATAGCGGACAAGCGGGAGAATCTTTTAACAGCTTTGCCGTTCAGGCCGGCAAGTTTTCATCTAAAGAAGGAGCGGAGACGCTGGCCTCTCAAATCGCAGACAAGGGGTATGCCGCCGTTTCGATTGCCAAAGACGACGGATTTTATGTGATCGCCGGAATAACAGGGGAAAAACAGATGACATCTGAAATTGGCAAAATATTAATCGAAAACGATTTTGAAGCGTGGGGCGGAAAAGAGCTTCCGGTTGCACTCGAGCCCGGTTTGCTAGAGCCTTTTAAAGAAGCGGCCGAGCTGTCGGCAAAAGCGATTCTCGGCGCGGAGGTTACATCTCAAAACATAGCTGATGTCAAAGCTGAACTTGACGGCGCCAAATCAAAAGGAGAATCTGAAGAGGTAAAGAAGAGCATACTGGAAGCCGTCAACCTGCTTGAGAAACCGACCGCAGCCAACGGCTGGAAAAGCCAGCAGCTATTGCTGAGCCAAATAAAATAAAAAAACCAGCAGAGGCGCTGGTTTTTTTATTTTCACGATTTTTGTCATTAAAAAGTTACTTTTCTGAAATTGTGGCGGCGGCGTTCTTTTGGTAGGATAAAACAGGTATCTTTTTTTCCTATGCAAAAACCTTTGAAAGGATGTCTTCTTATGACCCGACAGCTCATATTGGCTTCACAATCACCCCGCAGAAAGGAACTCCTCGATCTTCTTCAGATTCCATACAGCATCGTTACGAGCAACGCGGAAGAAAAATTAATTCGAAACTTTTCACCAGCAGAAAACGTCAAATGGTTGGCGGAACAAAAAGTGCGTGCAGTAGCCGAACAATATCCTGATGCCGTCGTGCTTGGCGCCGACACCATTGTTCTTTATGACGGGGCTTATTTGGGCAAGCCCAAAGATGCCGAAGATGCAAAAAGGATGCTGAGCATGCTTTCGGGACAGACCCATTCAGTGCTTACCGGCGTCTGCATTAAGGACGGCGAGAGATGCGAAACATTTTTTGAAGAAACCGAAGTCTTTTTTTGGCCTCTTGAAGAAAAGGAAATCAGCGCTTACATCGCTACAGGAGAGCCGTTTGATAAAGCCGGTTCATACGGAATACAAGGAAAAGGCGCGCTTTTTGTCAAACAGATAAAGGGAGACTATTATACAGTTGTGGGTCTTCCGATTTCCAAAACGATGAGAATGCTGAAAACGTTCGATCTTCACTCCTTTTGATAAACCGAACGAGAAGGGAATCAAAAGGGAGGGTTTATCATAAGCGATCTGCCGTTGAAATTAAAGGATTTTCCTGATGAAGAAAGGCCGCGGGAGCGCCTTCTCAACACAGGCGCCGAAAGTTTGTCAAACCATGAACTGCTCGCGATACTGCTCAGAACCGGGACGAAAAAAGAATCGGTTCTTCAGCTTTCAAGCCGGCTGCTTCAAACGTTTGACGGCCTCCGTTTGTTAAAAGAAGCATCCGCTGAGGAGCTTTCAAGCATTTCCGGGATCGGCCGCGCCAAAGCCGTGCAGATTTTGGCGGCGCTCGAACTTGGCCGGCGCATTCACAGCCTTGCCTGCAAAGACCGTTATGTGATCCGTTTTCCCGAAGATGCGGCCAATTTTTTAATGGGGGATATGCGCTTTCTGTCTCAGGAGCACTTCGTATGCCTGTATCTGAACACGAAAAACCAGGTGATCCACAAGCGAACAATTTTTATAGGAAGCTTGAACTCTTCAATCGTCCATCCGAGGGAAGTGTTTAAGGAAGCTTTAAAGCGCTCCGCAGCCTCATTCATCTGCGTCCACAATCATCCGTCTGGAGATCCGGCTCCAAGCCGCGAAGACATAGAAGTTACACAGCGCCTTCACGAGTCCGGACAGCTGCTTGGAATCGAATTGCTCGATCATATCATCATCGGTGATCAAAAATTTGTGAGCTTAAAAGAAAAAGGATATTTGTAACACTTTTTTTTTCATTAAATTAAGCTATAATAGAATTTATGGGTTTTTGCTTAGGAATATTGTTTTAAGAAAGGAAGATACATACAAATGTTTGGAATTGGTGCGAGAGACCTTGGAATAGATTTAGGAACGGCGAATACGCTTGTTTTTGTGAAAGGTAAAGGAATTGTCGTCAGGGAGCCTTCCGTCGTTGCGCTGCAAACAGATACAAAGCAGATCGTTGCAGTCGGAAACGATGCGAAAAACATGATCGGACGTACGCCCGGCAATGTCGTCGCCCTCCGCCCGATGAAAGATGGCGTAATCGCTGATTATGAAACAACAGCGACAATGATGAAACATTATATTAGCAAAGCTGTTAAAAACAAAGGCTTATTTGCGAGAAAGCCTTATGTCATGGTTTGTGTCCCGTCGGGAATTACGGCGGTTGAGCAGCGTGCGGTAATCGACGCTACGCGCCAGGCCGGGGCGAGAGATGCATATCCGATTGAAGAACCGTTTGCAGCGGCGATCGGAGCCAATCTTCCTGTTTGGGAACCGACTGGAAGCATGGTGGTCGACATCGGCGGCGGAACGACCGAAGTCGCGATTATTTCCCTCGGCGGCATCGTCACATCCCAGTCTATTCGCGTTGCCGGTGATGAAATGGATGAAGCAATCATTACTTATATTAGAAAAACATATAACTTGATGATCGGTGACCGTACTGCGGAAGCGATCAAACTTGAAATCGGTTCTGCCGAAGCTTCTGAAAACGGAGAAAGCATGGAAATCCGCGGCCGCGATCTTTTAACAGGTCTGCCGAAAACGATTGAAATCACTGAAAAAGAAATTACAGCGGCGCTTCGCGACACTGTGACTGCAATTGTCGATGCCGTAAAAAATACGCTTGAAAAAACTCCGCCTGAACTCGCGGCTGATATTATGGACCGCGGAATCGTCCTGACAGGAGGCGGTGCGCTGCTGCGCCACTTGGACAAAGTCATCAGCGAAGAAACGAAAATGCCGGTTTTAATTGCGGAAGACCCTCTTGACTGTGTAGCGATCGGAACAGGTAAAGCTCTCGAGCAAATTCATCTATTTAAAGGCAAAAATTAAGGACACAGGGAATAGAAGAGGTGTATAATCATGCCGCAGTTTTTTACGAATAAACGGTTGATGCTTTTACTCCTTTGTATCATCATTTTAGTGGCAATGATTGGATTTTCGTTAAAGAATGACCGGAATGCAACTTGGCCCGAAAAATTTATTGGCGATACAACTGGTGTATTCCAGACGATTTTTCATACGCCCGCTCAATTTTTTGCGGGCTTCTTTGAAAATATCGAAGACTTAAAAAATACGTACAGCGAAAATGAGCGCCTGCGGAAAAAGCTCGACGGCCAGACGCAATACGAGGCAAAGCTGCAAGAGCTTGAAAATGAAAATAAGTCTTTAAGAAAAGAGCTCGGCCATTTGAAATCAATTAAAGACTACACGCCGATTCTGGCGACTGTTATCGCCAGAAATCCCGATAAGTATGAGTGGTGGAACCTGATCACGATTAACAAAGGTTCTAAGCACGGCGTCGAAAAGGATATGGCGGTCACAGATGAAAACGGCAACTTGATCGGAAAAATCAAAAGCACTAAAGTGAACAATTTCACTTCCACCGTCCAGCTTTTAAGCGCAACAGACAGAAACAACAGAATTTCTACGGTTATCGCTGCAAATAAAGGCAAGAAAACGGTCAACGGAATCATCAACGGCTACGACTCCGAGAAAAAGGCGCTGTCAATGGAAATCATTGAGCCTGATGAAGACAGGGAAGTGAAAAAAGGAGACCTCGTCGAAACTTCCGGGGCGGGCGGCGTTTTTCCGAAAGGCCTGACAATCGGAAAAGTGACAGAGGTTGAACCCGATTCCTACGGCTTGACAAAAATCGCTTATGTAGAGCCGGCGGCCGATATGTATAACCTTGATAACGTCATCGTCGTCGACAGAACGCTTGATACGGTGGATGTCAACAAGATGGACGATGAGGAGGAAGGTTCGTGAAACGCTTCCTTCTTCCCGTCGTGATGATGTTTGTTTTAGTATCTGACAGCGTCTACGCGGATTTTGTCAACCTGCCTTTTGTGACGGAAGAACAGCAGCTCATCCCGCGTTTTCTGCTGCTTGTCTTAGTTTTTATGACGGCTTATGTCAATCAGCCTTTTGCCATTACATATGGATTTATTTTCGGACTGTTATATGATATTAATTACACCGACCTTTTAGGTGTATATATGTTCGGTTTTGCCGGTATTTGCTATTTATCGTCAAAAGCATTCAAAGTATTGCAGACAAACGCGCTGGTCGTCATTTTTATTTCGCTGCTCGCCGTCTGTGTTCTTGAATTTTACCAATATGGCGTGCAGATGCTGATACGTCCGGAAATCATGCCGTTCCATCAATTTGTGCTCGGCAGGCTCCTGCCTACGCTTGGGCTGAACGCCGTTGGCGGCCTTTTGCTCATTTACCCGTTCAAATGGTTTTTTACCAGTCTTAAGAAAGAGCTGAGGAATGAGTAAAAGAGGATTTTATGAGCCGATGTCGAAAAGAGTATGATGTTGAGGTGAACACCGTGAAGACCCAAAAGCAGCAATACGTAACAATTAAAGGAACGAAAAATGGATTGACGCTTCATCTTGATGACACATGCTCTTTTGAAGAATTATTGTACGGTCTTCAGGATATGCTGTCACTCGAACATTATATGGATGGAAAAGGCCAGAAAATCAGTGTGCTCGTTAAGCTCGGCCACCGTTTTGTGACCGAGGAGCAAGAACAGATCCTGACCGATGTGATCACTGAGAAACAAAATCTGTTCATCCACTCCATTGAAAGTGAAGTCATAACCAAAGATGAAGCAAACCGTTTAAAAGCGGAAAGCGAAATTATTTCTGTCGCTAAAATTGTCCGTTCAGGGCAAGTCCTCGAAACGGAGGGTGATTTGCTTCTGATTGGGGATGTGAATCCGGGAGGAATGGTGAAGGCCGGAGGGAATATTTTCATCCTCGGCTCATTAAGAGGGATTGCCCACGCCGGTTTTAATGGAAATAAACGAGCTGTTATTGCGGCTTCGGATATGAGACCGACTCAATTGCGTATCAATCATGTGCTCAATCGCTCCCCAGACCACATCCAAGAAGGGAACGACATGGAATGTGCTTATTTAGATGAAAATGAGAATATGGTCATTGACCGCCTTCAGCAATTAGCTCATTTAAGACCTAGTTTAACAAGGCTTGAGGGAGGAATGTAAAATTGGGTGAAGCTATCGTAATAACCTCGGGGAAAGGCGGAGTAGGCAAAACGACGACATCCGCAAATCTTGGCACCGCCTTGGCCATTTTGGGAAAACGGGTATGTCTCGTTGACACGGATATCGGCCTGCGCAATCTTGATGTCGTCATGGGCCTTGAAAATAGAATCATATATGATTTGGTAGATGTCGTTGAGGAGCGATGCAAAATCCATCAGGCGCTTGTGAAAGATAAACGCTTCGATGATTTGCTTTATTTGCTCCCGGCCGCCCAGACAAGCGATAAGTCGGCTGTTCTTCCCGAGCAGATGGTCAAGCTTGTCCAGCAGCTCAAACAAGACTTCGACTACATTGTCATCGACTGCCCTGCAGGGATTGAGCAAGGTTATAAAAATGCGGTCTCGGGCGCTGACAAAGCGATTGTCGTGACGACACCGGAAATCTCCGCTGTTCGTGACGCCGACCGGATCATCGGCCTGCTTGAAAAAGAAGAAAATATTGAGCCGCCGAGACTTGTCGTCAACCGGATCCGCAACCACTTAATGAAAAACGGCGATACGCTGGATGTTGATGAAGTCATTCAGCACTTGTCGATCGAACTGATCGGTATTGTTGCGGATGATGACGAAGTGATTAAAGCTTCCAATAACGGGGAGCCTGTCGTCATGGATCCGAACAATAAAGCTTCAATCGCATACCGGAACATCGCCCGCCGCGTGCTGGGCGAATCTGTGCCTTTACAGTCGTTTGAAGAAGAAAATAAAGGCGTTTTCGCAAAGATTAAATCATTTTTCGGCGTACGCGCTTAACTTGCAAAAAAGCAATCTCCAAAACGAGATTGCTTTTTTTGCAGTTTCATTGATCGTTTTCGACTTTGTGCTTTAACAAGGAAAGCTTATTGTCCCAATACATGTCGAAGTAGGCGAGCCACTGCTGCAGCTCCGCGAGAGGTTCGGGATGAAGCCTGTACAGTTTTTCTCTGCCCGCTTTTCTTCCGCTGACAAGTCCGGCTTCTGACAAAATTCTCAGATGCTTTGAAACAGCCGTTCGGCTCATCGGGAAATGAGTGCTGATATCTGTTACAGGCAATTCCCTGCCGGCGAGGAGCTTCAGCATCTTTCGCCGTGAGGGATCGGAAACGGCTTGGAACACATCATGTTTTACGGCCGATGATGTCACTAGCCTTCAACTGCCTGACGCAGCTTTTGATTGACGATCACTTCCCAGCCGCCATTCATCCGATTGCGGACATCCGCTTGTTTTTCTCCCGCTTTTGCAACCGTTTCTTCCGGCGCGCCCCATCCTGAATGAATCAGGGTAAATTCGGTTTTTTCTGCAGACAGCTCTTTCAATTCAAATGTGACGATCCATCCCGACGTATCCCAGCTGAAAGCGAGTCGATGCGGCGCTTCAAGCTCGATCACTTTGCAAGGGGAGGGGCCGAACGGAGACTGCAAGGTGAATTCACAGCCGATCTCCGGACGGAAATCATTTGGCATAAACCAGGCGGCGATGCCTTCGCTGGTGGCGACGGCCTCCCACACTTTTTCTATCGATGCGTGAAAAACAGCCTGTTTATGTATATCAGGTAATTGTTGATTGCTCATAATAGACCTCCTAGAAAAAAGTAAAACCAAAAGGTTTCCTATCTATTATATGAAACCTTTTGGTTTTATGTCAATATACCGTCATAAACGCCTGGGACAAGACATATCATTGAACAAACGAACCTGAATGTAAAGGATGAGGGTTATGAGTCATAGAGCAGATGAGATTCGAAAAAGAATGGCCAGGAAAAGAAAGCGGAAAGCGCCGGATAAACAGCCCTTTTCGTCAGGCGGCAAAAAGCTGCCGGTCAAGCCGCCTGCATGGACAGCCTTTTCGGAAGATGAAAAGGCCGGAGACTTCCCTCCGCCTGAGGGAAGCTCCCTGCTGATAAATGGGAAGCACCCTCTTGTCAAAGCGGATGCGCTCATCATGAAATGTCTTCTGTCGGCATGTCTTGTCCTTGTGTCCGCTATTGCCTACAAAGGCCAGTTTGAACCCGCAAACCAAATCAAACCGGTCATCAGCCAGGTGTTTACTGAAGAGTTCCAATTTGCGGCTCTCCAGAATTGGTATGAATCCAAGTTTGGCGATCCCCTCGCATTCTTTCAATCGAAAGGTGAAAAACCATCCGGTCAGGTCGAGGTGAATCAAGATCTCGCTGTTCCTGCCATGGGAAAGGTTCAGGAGAAATTCTCAGGCCAGGGCATTAAGGTAGAAACAGAAGACGAAACGATCCGCAGCATGAAGGAAGGCTATGTCATTGAAGTGGACAAAAATCCGGAAACGGGCCTGACGGTGGTTTTGCAGCATGCGGACAACAGCTATACCTACTACGGCCAGCTGAAAAAAGCGGATGTCGCTTTATACGATTTTATAGATAAAGGAACGAAGCTCGGAACGATTAAGCAGGATAAAAATCAAAAAGGCGTCTATTACTTTGCGATCAAACAAGGAGAGGAATTTGTTGATCCGATACAGGTGATCACATTTGAATAAATGGACGGAGCTCTTCACCAAGCTTCACATTCACCCGCTGCTGTGGCTTGTCATGGCGATCGGTATCATGACAGGACATATTAAAGCGCTGTTTTGTTTAATGATCGTTATTTTGATCCACGAGCTTGGCCACGCTGCTGCTGCCGTTTATTTTTCATGGAGAATTAAAGGCATTTTCCTGCTGCCTTTTGGGGGAACGCTTGAAGTCGATGAACATGGCAACAGACCGTTAAAGGAAGAGCTGGCCGTCATCGCCGCGGGGCCTGTTCAGCATATCTGGCTTCAATTTGCTGCATGGCTTTTGGCGGTCAATTCGCTCGTCAGCCCTCATATATTTGAAACGTTTACCTTTTACAATCTGACCATCCTCTTGATTAATCTGTTTCCGGTTTGGCCGCTTGACGGCGGGAAGCTGCTGTTTTTGCTGTTTTCAAAACACCTTCCGTATCAGAAAGCACAGCGGGTGATGCTGGCTGTGTCGTGCTTTTGCTGTACTGTTTTAATCGCGGCAATTCTGTTGGTTTCCCCGTCACAGCTGAGCGCTTGGGTGCTCCTCGTATTTTTGGCTGCATCCCTTTACCAAGAATATCGCAATCGCCATTACGTCCATATCCGTTTTTTGCTTGAGCGCTATTACGGAAAGGAGAGGGAAGTGCGACGCCTCGCCCCGATCACGGTGTGCGCTGAACAGCAGATTTATGAGGTCATGCTCCTGTTTAAACGAGGCTGCAAACACCCGATCATTATTGAGAAGGACGGACAAAAACTGAGCCAGCTTGATGAAAATGAAGTTCTCCACGCTTATTTTACAGACAAGCGTACGACTTCCTCAATGGAAGATCTGCTTTTGGTTTATTGACCGTCCATCCTTCTAAAAGACATTGACACTCGGGCTCTTTTCTGGTATATTTTTTAATGTTATGGATGTAGCACCCGTGCTACAACCGCTCAGCACAGGTGTTAAGTGCTTTCTTAGCCCCCTGTGATTGGCGAGTCTTAGTTTATTAGGAGGTGCAGAGATGTACGCAATTATTCAAACAGGCGGAAAACAAATCAAAGTTGAAGAAGGCCAAACTGTATACGTCGAAAAGCTTGCTGCTGAAGCCGGCGAAACAGTTACTTTTGACAACGTATTGTTTGTCGGCGGTGAAAATGTTAAAGTTGGCAGCCCTACGGTTGAAGGCGCTACGGTAACAGGCAAAGTTGAAAAACAAGGCCGTGCGAAAAAAATTACCGTATTCAAGTACAAGCCGAAGAAAAACCAACATAAAAAACAAGGTCATCGTCAACCTTACACTAAAGTTGTAATCGAAAAAATCAACGCTTAAGGCGTGTATGATATGATTCATGCAAAGGTTACCAGAGCCCGATCGAACAAAGACATCTTAGGCTTTGAAATGTCGGGACATGCGAATTTTGCTGAACATGGTCAGGATCTCGTTTGTGCAGGGGCATCGGCGGTCGCCTTTGGAGCTGTCAATGCCGTCATGAAGCTGACGGGCATTGAGCCGGTCATTGACCTCGGGGAAGACGGAGGATTTTTATCTTTCGGATTCCCGGACGGTACGGATCGGGAGGCTTTTGAAAAGGCGCAGCTCCTTCTCGAAGGCATGATCGTCTCCCTTGAAACGATCGAACGAGACTACAAAGGTTACTTAAAAGTAACGACGAACAAAATATAGGAGGTGAGCTACATGCTAAGATTAGATCTTCAGTTTTTTGCATCTAAAAAAGGAGTAGGTTCAACGAAGAACGGACGTGACTCTGAGGCGAAGCGCCTAGGTGCTAAACGTGCAGACGGTCAATTCGTATCTGGCGGTTCCATCCTTTATCGTCAGCGCGGAACAAAAATCTATCCAGGTGAAAACGTTGGGCGCGGCGGAGATGACACTCTATATGCAAAAGTCGACGGAACTGTTAAATTCGAACGTTTCGGCCGTAACCGCAAAAAAGTGAGCGTATATCCTGTAGCCTAACCTTTAAACGAAACTCCGGTCGTTCTGACCGGAGTTTTTTACATACAGCACCGTGACTTGCTGAAAAACACCTTCCCGCCCCCTGGACAAGGCCGGGTTTCCGCTCTGATTCTGCTTCTTTAAAGTATATAAACGTGTTTCATTTATACTGCCTTCTCTGTTATAATTCAAAGTACAAACTGAATCAGACTCCTAAAATAGAGAACAAACGATTGGGAGTGCAAAAATGGAAGAAACTTCGAAAAAACAAGAAAAGACGATGGACGATAAGGCTTTGACCCATGAGCTTATTCATCTGCTCAGCCATTCAAGGCACGACTGGATGAATAAACTGCAATTGATTAAAGGAAACTTAACATTAAAAAAGTATGACCGCGTATTTGAAATTATTGATGAAGTGGTCATCGAAGCTCAGCATGAATCAAAGCTTTCAAACCTTAAAATCCCGCGTGCGGCGTATGAGCTGCTTACATTTAACTGGATGGCCCATTCGCTGACGCTTGAATATGAGGTGATCGGTCAGGTCAGAGATTTGTCAGCTTATGAAGAGAAGCTCGTCGTTTTCGTCAGAAAGCTGTTTGGGACTTTTGAGGATGCCGTTTTGAAAGGCGGCGACAATCATCTGACGATCACGCTGCAGACGGACGGTCCGGACGACCGGCTCGTCATCTTTCTGGATTTCCACGGCGTATTCACAAAGCTGACCGGTATCAAAGACTTTCATCATTCACTGGCTGATTTTTATGAAATCAAGCGGCTTGATGTAACAGACCGTGAGTGCATCGCTGAAATTCATATCAAGTAAAGCGGTTTTTTAGGAATAGAACGGAGGACATTATGTTTGTTGATCAGGTAAAAATATACGTAAAAGGCGGAGACGGAGGCAACGGAATGGTTGCTTTCCGCCGCGAAAAATATGTGCCAAAAGGAGGCCCTGCCGGAGGTGACGGCGGAAAAGGCGGAGACGTCGTTTTCAAAGTTGACGAAGGCCTCAGCACGCTGATGGATTTTAGATATCAAAGACATTTTAAGGCGACGCGCGGAGAACACGGCATGTCTAAAAACCAGCACGGCCGAAATGCAGAAGACATGGTTGTAAAAGTCCCGCCCGGCACGGTTGTCATTGACGATGATACAAAGCAGGTCATCGCTGATCTAACGGAGCACGGACAGGAAGCCGTCATCGCAAAAGGAGGACGCGGCGGACGAGGCAATACCCGTTTTGCGACGCCTGCCAACCCGGCGCCGCAGCTTTCTGAAAACGGCGAACCCGGCAAGGAGCGCTATATCGTTCTCGAGCTGAAAGTTTTGGCCGATGTCGGTCTTGTCGGTTTCCCAAGCGTTGGAAAATCAACACTCCTGTCTGTCGTGTCTTCGGCCAAGCCGAAAATTGCCGATTACCATTTTACAACGCTGAATCCGAATCTCGGAATGGTCGAAACGGAAGATGGCCGCAGCTTTGTAATGGCGGATCTTCCGGGACTGATTGAGGGGGCGCACGAAGGGGTTGGCCTCGGACACCAATTCCTCAGACATATCGAAAGAACGCGCGTCATCGTGCACGTGATCGACATGTCGGGTCTTGAAGGGCGCGACCCGTATGAAGATTATGTGACCATCAATAAAGAGCTTGAACAGTATAATCTGAGGCTGACAGAACGTCCTCAAATTATTGTCGCCAATAAAATGGATATGCCGGATGCGGAAGAAAATCTGAAGGCATTCAAAGAAAAGCTTACAGATGATTATCCTGTTTTTCCAATCAGCGCGTTGACCAGACAAGGATTGAGGGATCTGCTGTTTGAGATTGCCGACCGTTTGGAAACGACGCCGGAATTCCCGCTCTACGACGAAGAAGACATGACTGAAAACAGAGTCATGTATAAGCTTGAGGATGAGGAAGCGCCGTTTGAGATCAGCCGTGATCCTGATGGCACCTTTGTGCTCAGCGGAGCCAAGCTTGAACGCTTATTTAAAATGACGGATTTTTCAAGAGACGAGTCTGTTAAGCGTTTCGCCAGACAGCTTCGCGGAATGGGCGTTGATGACGCGCTTCGGGCCCGCGGTGCAAAAGACGGAGATACCATCCGTCTTCTCGAATTTGAATTTGAATTTATCGACTGATCATACCGGAGAGTTTGCCAGGCAAGCTCTCCGACTTTTAGCTGAAAGGAACGCCTTTCCTTTCGCTTGCTGGATCAATGTAAAGGAATCAGGGTTTTTAAAAGGAGAGAAAAGTCTGTGAAAGAGGAGACCTTTTATCTTGTCAGGGAAGACGTGCTGCCGGAGGCAATGCGGAAAACACTTGAGGTCAAAAAGCTGATTGAGCGGAAAAAAGCGGAATCTGTAGCTGAAGCCGTCCAAAAGGTAGATTTGAGCCGAAGCGCTTTTTACAAGTACAGAGATGCGGTTTTTCCTTTTTATACGATGGTCAAGGAACAGATTATCACGCTTTTTTTTCATTTGGAGGACCGCTCGGGAACGCTGTCCCATCTGCTCCAAGTGGTGGCTGAATCGGGCTGCAACGTGCTGTCGATCCACCAGACCATCCCTCTTCAAGGAAGAGCGAATGTCACGCTGTCCGTCAGTACGAGAGGAATGGATGGAAATATCGATTTGCTGATGAACAAATTAAGAAAGCTGGAATTCGTAGAAAAGGTCGAAATACTAGGTTCGGGCGCTTAAAGGGAGAGAATGTCATATATCATGAGTATGAGAGTAGGTTATTTAGGTCCAGAAGCAACATTTACGCACCTTGCCGTCTGCTCCTGCTTTTCAGATGCAGACCAGCAAGCATTTAACACAATACCCGCCTGTATGGATGCGGCGATGAACGGCGAGATTGATCTGGCTGTCGTCCCGCTTGAAAATGCGATTGAAGGATCGGTGAATCTGACAATAGACTACTTAATCCACGAACAGCCTCTTTATATTGTCGGAGAAATCACCGCTCCCATCCGTCAGCATTTACTTGTGCATCCTGCAAGAAAAGAGGCTTGGGAAGACATTCAGAAAGTTTATTCCCATTCCCATGCGATCGCGCAATGTCATAAATTTTTGCACAGCCGGTTCCGCTCCATTCCGTTTGAATATGCGACATCCACCGGTGCAGCTGCAAAATACGTGAGTGAACATCCGGACGAGAACATCGGCGTGATTGCCAATGAAATGGCAGCCGCTACGTATGGATTAGACATCGTCAAAAGAGATGTGCATGACTATGAATACAATCACACGAGATTTGTGATGCTTCATCCGGATCACGAGGCATCTCCGCCGGTCAATCCTCAGTTAAAGGGAAGGCCGAAAACGACTTTGCTGGTAACCCTTCCTTCGGACAGATCAGGGGCTCTCCACCAGGTGCTGTCGGCTTTCGCCTGGAGAAATTTGAATCTTTCTAAAATTGAATCGCGGCCGACAAAAACCGGTCTCGGCAATTATTTTTTCATTATTGATATTGAAATGGCACTGGACGACGTGCTGATTCCAGGTGCGATAGCTGAGCTTGAAGCTTTGGGCTGCAAGGTGAAAATGCTCGGAGCCTACAATGCGTATACATTATAAAGAAAGGTCCTTTGCGTTGATGACGGCAAAGGACCTTTTCTTTATTCGGGAATGAGGATGCCCGCTTTTTGCAGGGCGTCGCAAGCTTGTTCGATCTTCTCTTCGTCATCTGCCTCCAATGTGTGCAGATGGGTGCCGTTTGTCAGTTGAGACAGATAAGCGGCGTTTGTCGAAGAGATTTTTTTGACGAAGTCCGAGACTTCTTTTCTTGTGCTGACTCTGATCGAAGCTGTTAAGTCGCCGTAGACAGGATGTTCAATCGTTACATCTTTCACCGTTACGCCAAAGTCGACGATCAGATTCAGCTCTTCTTCCGTTTTTTCCGGCTCATGGTCGCAAGCGATGAGCCGCTGAACCGGCTGTTTTTTGCCGAGAACTGACTGCAAATACACGTATCCTTGGCTTGTTGCGATGATCGGTTCGTTTTTTGCTTTTAATAAAGAAATGTCCTGTACGATGACCTGCCGTGAAACAGATGCTCTTTTCGCCAGTTCGCTTCCTGTCAGCGGAGCCTCAGACTCCTTCAGCCAGGCCAGAAGCTGCTGGCGCCGCTCAGCGCCCGTAAGTTTTAATCCGTCTGTCAATCCGATGGTCTCCTTTCTCATGCATCATATCTTCAAAAACGTCCAACAGCTTATCAACATGTTCGCTTGTCGTATCGCATCCGAACGAAATTCGGACGAATTGAAGCGCGAGCTCTCTTGGGACTAAAAGGGCTTTCATCGTATTCGACGGCTCATGATAGCCGGCTGAACACGCGCTTCCGGTAGAAATGCAAATTCCTCTCCGATTACATTCCAGCATAGTATATTGTCCTTCAAAGGAATGAAAAAAACAACCTATAATATGCGGCAGAACATGCGAATTTGCCGAATCGGGCACAGCGAGGGAGACGGGAAGCTTCCGGGCTTTTGCCTTTTCCAGAAAACGGGCGCGCAGCTCCTGATGTTTAAGATACGCGGCATCCATACGCTTTATTGTCAACTCGGCAGCGGTAATGAAAGCGCCGATTCCAGGGACATTGACGGTGCCGCTCTTCAATCCGTTTTCATGTAAAGTGCCCGGGTAGACGGGTTTCCAGTTCACACCAGGCCGAATATAGACCGCTCCAACTCCTTTTGGTCCGTATACTTTATGGCTTGAAACAGATAAGGCATCAGCGCCGAGCTCATCAATGCCGACCGGAATCTTGGCAAAGGTCTGTACGCAGTCGCTGTGCAGGAGCACGTCCCGCTTATGCAAGTAAGCCGAAAGCTTTGCCAGGGGCTGGATGACGCCTGTTTCTGAGTTGGCATGCTGAATTGAGACAAGACCTGTATCAGGACGGAGGTGCCGTTCCAGTATCTCTGTTGTGATGATGCCTGAAGCATTCGGTTTCATCAAGTCGACTTCAAAGCCCAGTATCTCAAGATGCCGCTTCAAAATGTGGATCGACTGATGTTCCATTTCGGTCATTAAAAAGCGCTGCTTTCCGGCGGGGAGTCCATTTAAGATGGAGTGAATCGCCAAAAAATTGGCTTCGGTGCCGCCGCTCGTAAAATAAACGCCTTCTTCTTCCCCGGATAAAAGTTCCGCCATCTTTTGGCGGCAGTAGCGCAGAATACTTTCGGCTTTCCCTCCTGCATCATGCAGACTACTCGAATTTCCGTACACGTCTGTGCTCAGTTTTTGAAACGCGTCCAAGGCTTCTTTTGCCGCCGGTGTCGTCGCTGCATAATCAAGATAAATCACGGCTCTCGTCTCCCATTCTTTATAAAAAATACTTGAGTTTATTTTATCGATATGTAAATATAGGTGTCAAGACACATGTAAATTTACAGGAGGAGTCGACATGTCTCATCAGACGATAATTGTTGTCGGAGCAGGTGCCGCTGCGCTGTCTTTTGCTGCATCCATTCCGCCGTCTTATGAAGTGATTGTGATGACAAAAGCATCTGTAAAAGACAGCAATTCAACCCTCGCTCAGGGAGGAATTGCCTCGGCTGTATTGCCTCGCGATTCCTGGTCAGCTCATGCGGACGACACATTATATGCCGGATGCGGCCACAATCAAATCGAAGCCGTTCAAGATGCCATTAAAGACGGCCAGCGCCTTGTTGATGAGCTGATTCTTCAGCATTTCCCTTTTGATACTGACGAATCCGGAAAGCTCAGCCTCGGCAAAGAAGGCGCACATTCGATGAACAGAATTTTGCATGCCGGGGGAGACGCTACGGGGCAGGCGCTGATCCGGCACTTAATCGGAAGGCTCGGTCCTCACGTCATACTGAAAGAATACGAAACGGCGGCGGATTTATGGATGGAAGACGGACGCTGTGCGGGAGTCTGGACGAAAGACCGCCAGGGAAAGACTTTTCTCAGGAAAGCCGATTTTGTTGTGCTGGCGGCAGGAGGCTGCGGAAATCTATTTCAAATCAACACGAATAACCGTTCTGTGACAAGCGATGCGATTTCTTTGGCATATCGGGCAGGAGCCGAGCTCGCAGATTTGGAATTCGTTCAATTTCACCCTACATTGCTCGTCAAAGACGGGCTCGCACACGGGCTTGTTTCAGAAGCTGTGCGTGGAGAAGGCGCTGTCTTGGTTGATGAAAACGGCCAGCGGGTGATGGAAGGGATTCACCCCATGCAGGATTTAGCGCCGCGGGACATCGTATCTCGTGCGATTCACGAAAAGCTTGCCTGTGGAAGCAGCGTATTTTTGGATATTACCCGCATATCAGACTTTAAAAGCCGCTTCCCTACGATTTCCTCTCTTTGCGAAAAAGCCGGAATTTCCATTGAAGAAGGCCGGCTTCCGGTTTCACCGGGCATGCATTTTTTAATGGGGGGCGTTTCTGTGAACAGATGGGGGGAAACGGCGGTTCCACACCTTTATGTGATTGGGGAAGCTGCATGCACCGGCTTTCACGGTGCCAACCGTCTGGCAAGCAATTCTCTCTTGGAATGCATCGTCTTCGGAAGGAGAGCGGCGGAACGGATACAAGCTTATCAAAAACCTGAGCCTGTCAGAGGACAATCTCCTCAGCCTGAGGATGTGACATATTCTGTTCCCCTGACAGATGTGAAGGATATTCAAAAACACATGACAGATCATGTGGCGATCGTGCGAACGGAGGATGAATTGACGAAGGCGAAAGAATGGCTTGAGCGAGTGCCTTTTCAAATCGTGAATGTGAAAGAAATCACAAAAGAACAGCTTGAATTAGCTCATTTATGGCAGACCGCCAAGCAGATGACGGCCTCGGCATTGCTTCGTACAGAAAGCAGAGGCGGCCATTACCGTTCGGATCGCCCGGTGCCTGATGATAAAAACTGGCATGGCAAGCAAATCGTTCACACAAAAGGCGGGATCAAGATAAGACAAAACGAAGGGATTGTGAAATATGCAGCGGCTCATACTTAGGAACATGCTTAAAGAATTTTTCAAGGAAGATATCGGCTGGGGGGATTTCACTTCTGAAGCCGTTTTCGATGCCAATCTTCAATGCGAAGCTGTCATCACAGCGAAGGATGACGGATGGTTTGCAGGAGAATTAGTAATTTTCGAAGGCTTTCGGCTGCTCGATGAAACGATTGCCGTGCAAATGCTGAAAACAGATGGCGAAGCGGTCCATAAAGGAGAAACGATCGCGCGGCTCAAAGGCCGTGCAGCTTCTCTCATGACCGGCGAACGGGTCGTGCTGAATCTCATTCAAAGAATGTCGGGGATCGCCACTTTAACAAAGCAGTCCGTTATCAGGCTGAATGATCCGGATATCGCGATTTGCGATACGAGAAAGACGACGCCGGGCCTGCGCATTCTTGAAAAATACGCGGTCAAAACCGGCGGGGGCTGCAATCACCGTTATGGTTTGGACGGCGGCATCATGATTAAAGACAACCACATTGCCGCCTGCGGCTCGATTTCAAAAGCGGTTGAAAAAGCACGGGCAGCGTGCGGCCATATGGTCAAAATCGAGGTGGAGATCGAGTCTGAACAAGAGCTTCAAGAAGCGATTGAGGCTGAAGCCGATATCATTATGTTTGACAATTGTCCTCCTGACAAGGTGAAAGCATTTGCGGAAATGACACCCGCAGGCATTATGACGGAAGCTTCAGGCGGAATTTCATTTGAAAATCTCCCCGCATACAGGGGAACAGGGGTGCACTGTATTTCATTGGGCTACTTGACCCATTCGGCGAAAAGCCTTGATATCAGCATGAATGTCGATCTAAAAAAATAAGCGGGATTGGAGAGGTGACAGATGTCTATTTTAAACTTGATTCATGACAGGAACGCCGGCATGATGCCGGAGCTGTATAAAGAATTGACCGAAGAAGAAATGGCCGGAAGGATTTTGAATATCAAAAAGAAATTCGGAGAAAGGCTGTTTATCCCGGGGCATCACTACCAAAAAGACGAAGTGATCCAATTTGCGGACGCGACGGGAGATTCGCTTCAGCTGGCGCAAGTCGCCCAAAAAAATAAAAAAGCGGAATATATCGTGTTCTGTGGCGTGCATTTTATGGCAGAAACAGCCGATATGCTTACTTCCGACGAACAGATTGTCGTTTTGCCGGACATGCGCGCAGGCTGTTCGATGGCCGATATGGCCAACATGCAGCAGACGAATCGCGCCTGGGAAGAGCTTGCAGAGCTGTTTGGCGATACCATCATTCCCCTCACATATGTCAATTCGACAGCGGAAATCAAAGCTTTTGTAGGAAGAAACGGGGGAGCGTCCGTGACATCCTCAAATGCGGCCCGCATGTTGACATGGGCGCTATCGCAAAAGGAGAGAATTTTATTTCTTCCGGATCAGCACTTGGGACGAAACACGGCATTTGACCTCGGCATTCCCCTCAGCAGAATGGCGGTGTGGGATCCCATCGAAGAAAAACTTGAGTATAACGGCAATTATGAAGACATAAAAATCATTTTGTGGAAGGGGCATTGCTCTGTTCACGAAAAATTTACCGCGGCGAATATCAAAAGTGTTAAAGAACGGGATTCGGACATTAATGTTATCGTTCATCCGGAATGCACCCATGAAGTCGTCGCGCTCAGCGATTTCAGCGGGTCTACAAAAAAAATCATCGATACGATTAATGAAGCAAAACCGGGGAGTAAATGGGCGATTGGAACAGAGATGAACCTTGTTTCGCGCATTATTCAAGAACATCCTGATAAACAAATCGAATCCCTTAATCCAGATATGTGCCCTTGTTTGACAATGAACAGAATCGACATGCCGCATTTGCTGTGGTCGCTGGAGCAGATTGACAAAGGTGAACTGACAGGCGTGATCAAAGTTGATCAAGATATCGCAAAAGATGCCATTCTTGCGCTGAATCGGATGTTAACGATCCGTTAAATGTTTGGAGAACAAGTTTTTATCATAACCCCTCCGCTATGCGCATAAATTTGTGGAGAAGCATATTTGTTATTCTCATCTGTTCGTTCACGTTTTTGCATAGGAGGGGAAAACGTTGAAAATTCATATTGTCCAAAAGGGCGATTCTCTGGAAAAAATCGCGGAAAGATATGAAGTGGACTTTGAAGAACTGAAAAAGCTGAATTCGCAGCTGAGCAATCCAGATTTGATCATGCCGGGCATGAAAATCAAAGTACCATCAGGGGGAGTGCCGGTCAAAAAAGAAGAACAGCTCAATATGAGAAAAGAATTACCGAAAAAACAGCAGGAACATCCATTTGCAAAAGAAAAACCGAAAGGTAAGCTTGATGTTGAAGATATAAAACCGAAAGAAAAGCCTTCGGTTCCTTATGTTCCGCCTGTCCCGAACATCGGGCAGTCAAGTTTGCCTGAAGGCGACATTTCAAATTTGTATCAAAGCGTCAATCAGCTTCATCAGCCGTACGCACCTCCAAAACCTTATGAACATCAAGAGAAAGGCCCTAACATGTATAATCCATGGACAAATGAGGAGGAGAATCATATGGAAAATGTCAATTATCCGAATGTTCCGCAGCCGCCGAATGTCGGTGCAGCAGGTGATGAAAATAAGCAGTTTCACGGCATGCCAAATGTAGCTGCTGCCGGATATCATCACCATCACCATCCGCATCCTTATCCGTTCTATCCTGGAGGCTGCTGGATTCCTGTTTCACCGGTGCTGCCTGGATCGGGCTTATGCCACCCTTGGTATCCATATCCTGCTCAAATGCCTTACATGCCTCAGCCTAGCTATGTATCTCCTGCTGAATATGACGGTGATGACAACATGGGGCATGACAATGCCGGTCATCACGGATATCATCATCAGCCGATGACTGCTCCGGCATATGCGCCTTATCAGCCGTTTCCGGGATATGCATCGCCAAACGTCGGACACGATCCCAATATGGCACACGGCAAAGAAGATGACTGCGGGTGCGGGCCAGGCCAATTCCCGGGAGGTTTTCCGGGTGCAGCGCCATATGGACAGATGCCGCAAATGGGAGCTCCGTACGGTATGGGCGGATACGGACAGCAGCCCGCAGGCGGACAGATGTTTAACAGACCGGAAGATGAAGAAGACTGATTCGGAATGGGACGATGATCTATCGTTCCTTTTTTATTGTGGGCCGCTATAAACACTTTCATGCTTTTTCACGGGACTGTCTATAACTGTCAAGGGTAACTCTTCACATCTCGCACATCCTAAAAAAGAGCGCAATGCTCAAATTCAGCGGTTTTCACGGGGGGTATTACCATTGGACAGCAAGCTGAAAGTGTTTTCGGGTATTTTGCTTTTGACAGCTGGTCTATCTGCCTGCGGAACGAACGACGCTATAGATAATGGAAACAATACGCGTCCGATCGGATATTATTCAAATGATGCAGATCGTAATAACGGTCTTGATAATGACGGTCCTGTTACAGAAATGCTTGAAAACATGAACGGGAGAAACGGTGCAACGAACGTGAACAATCGAGCGGGCAACGGCAATCCCGTTCCAACAGGCGATGGAACTTTCAGCCGGGGAGACATGAATTATCACAATCATTTGGTGAACACGGCGGACACGGGCTATAACAGACCGGAAAACCGTAAAATCTCCAGGAATATCACTGGAAGCGTCAACAAGTTGAATTATGTTGACGAGAGTCAGGCCGTCGTAACGAATGAAACGGTCATCATCGCGGTACGGTCAGATAAACAGCTGACAAATAATGAGAGAACTCAAATTAGAAAAGCAGCCAAAACGTTTGCTGGAGACCGGACCGTTCAAGTTGTCGAGGACGACGGCGCATTTACAAGGCTGCGCGAAATGAACGACGACCCTCAGAACATTAGGGATCGCGGAGACGCGACGAATAACAATTTGAACCGCTTGCGCAACCAATAAGCAGGGAATTGCCGGGGATTCCCCGGCAATTTTTTTGTAAGCGTTCGGCCGATTTCTTTACAAAAACGGGGAAAACCGTATAAAGTGTACATAGAGACGAGAATTTTTTTGGAGGTAGAAAGATATGGCTGGCCATTCTAAATGGAAAAATATTCAGAGAAGAAAAAATGCCCAAGATGCTAAACGCGGCAAAATTTTCATGAAGCTTGCCAAAGAAATATATGTAGCCGCAAAAGAAGGGGGACCCGATCCCGAATCTAACGCAAGTCTGCGTCTCGTCATCGATAAAGCCAAAAATGCAAACATGCCAAACGACAACATCGACCGCGCCATCAAAAAAGCTTCCGGCAGCCAGGATGGAAAAAGCTACGAGGAAATTACGTATGAGGGCTACGGCCCAAGCGGTGTGGCTGTCATGGTCAAATGTTTGACAGATAATAAAAACCGGACGGCGACAAACGTCAGAACCGCTTTCAGCAAAAACGGCGGCAGCTTGGGGGAAACAGGATGTGTTTCTTATATGTTCGACCGGAAAGGATATATTGCAATCGAGCGTGAAGATCTTGAGATAGATGAAGAGGAGTTTATGCTTGAGGTCATTGATGCCGGTGCCGAGGAGCTCGAAACGAGCGAAGAGCTGTTCGAGATTTATACAGAGCCCGAACAGTTTGAAGAAGTAAAGAAAAACTTGGAGGAGCGCGGCTACGAAACGGCGACAGCCGAAATGACAATGGTTCCGCAAACCTATGCAGAGGTCGATGAAACACTTCAGGAAAAAGTCGAAAAACTCATTGACGCACTTGAAGATGATGACGATGTGCAGGAAGTGTATACGAACGTTCATTAAAGGACGCCGCACCAGGTTCGCGGCGTCTTTTTATGCATTCAACCATTTAGCAGCCGTATCAAGCTGCTGCGGAATCAAGATTTGATTGTTCATCATATATTGTGAAGGAATCTGTCATCATGAGAGGAGGTTCTATAAATGGCTGAACAGCGCGAAAATGAGAAGCCTTTCACGGCTATAGACGCGGGTGCGCAAGATCAGGAAACCGCTCAAGTCATCGAAAAAATCAACAGCTTTATCACGGGATTTGGTCAATCCATCAATGAGCTGGTTCAGAAAAACAGCGGCATCGATCTGAGAGAGGCCGACCTCACAAAAAGTGAAAATGCAGAGATGAATCAAGCGGTCCAAAATATCATCAGCGAATACATTCAAAATATCAACAGCCTGAATGCTGATCTTAGCGGAAAGATCGGTGAATCGATCAACGGCATCGTCACAAACAAAGATCAAAAAGATGTTTAAGCATTTGACAGCATGACGTGTATTGCCGGCAAAGCTCCATTCAGCCTTGTCGGCAAGTTTTTTTATACATATGAGAATGTACTGTAACGCTAAATGCTTTTTTTCATGCCGCAGCGCCGGCATTCACGCAAAAACTGCCCGTTTTTTACAGAGCTTTTAAAAAGGGTGTAATCGCAATTGTCGCACCGTCCGTGGCGGACATCCGGATATTGATTGTAATCATAAACTTTTGTCAGGTCGTAGCCTTTTGTTTCATATTCTGTTTCCATGTTTTATCACCTGCATTTTTATTGTCGGTAATAGGATAACAGAACGGGGATGAAAAGAAAATATAACATCAGCAGCCGGCAGACGCGGCAGATGTTACTTTTATCAAACCGTATACCCCGTTTCTGATAGAATGCCTTATTCTCAAGCGGGATAGGCTGTAGGGAAAGTCGTGCAACAAGAGACGCCTATTCTTATGAGATTTTTTTCTTAAAATTTATCGATCTTTTAAACTAATGAAAAAGCATCATTTTAATTAAATTTTTATTTTTTATCAAACTTATTCATAATTGAACGCGTCATGTCTAAAGCGTAAAATAACTGTGTCACAAAAAAGCCAAAAATACAATGAGGCTTGGAGGACATGCTTAGAAATCGAAAGGTAGTGTAAAAGGGGAATAATCAATGAAGAAAAAAGTACTCATCTACTTGGTGATCGCAGCAGTGATGATAAATGGCGCATACAGGTGGTTCGAAAAAACAACCCGGGAGAACTTTCAGATCCAGGCCGGGGACAGATACATGAATTTCAAGGAATTGCAGGAACACGAAAAAAGCGGTTATGACATTGAGTACCACGAAAAAGCGGGAAGCGACTGTTTAATTTTTTCGCCTCATGGAGGAAGAATAGAAGGCGGAGTAAGCGAGCTTGTCAGAGCTTTCAAAGATGATTATTCAACTTATTTATTCGAAGGAAAAAAGGATGAGAACAACTCGGATCTTCATATTACAAGCACAAACTTTGACGAGCCTCTGGCATTGCAGAAAATAAAAGAACACCGCTATACCATCGCATTCCACGGCTATTCCGGCGACCGCCCGCACACGCTTGTGGGAGGAACGGACAGAAAGCTGGCAAAAGCCATCGTCAAATCTCTGAAAAAGTCTGACTTTTCCGCAGAATTGGTCAAAGTGGACGGGAAATTTGCCGGAACTGCCGAGGAAAACATCAATAATGAAAGCCAGTCAGGAATGAGCGTGCAGCTTGAAATCAGCACGGCTCAAAGGAAAGAGTTTTTCGAAGACTTTTCCTATAAAGAGAGGGAGGAAACAAAAACGAGAACATTCCGCAAATATGTCAAGGCGGTCCGAAGGGTGCTGCAGGACAGATGCTGAAAATGGAAACTCGTGTTATTCTGTGTATGAACTGCTAAAACACGAAGGAGGAATAAAAAATGGAACGAAAAGACCGCATCGTTCAGGAATTTATGTCCCACCGCCTGGTGACAGAAGAACTGATTCAAAAGATTGATGAAAAACATCTCGATTACAAACCGACTGAAACGTCGATGTCAGCGAAGGAACTTGTCACGCATATGCTGCAATCTTTCTATGCCTTTGCTTCGGCGGCAAAAGAAGGAAACGGAGAGTCTTTTAAAAAGAAGCCGGAAGAAACAGGGTCAAGCCTGAGCGAGCTCGCCAAAACGTATACAGAAAAAACAAAAAAGCTGCTTGAATCTTTTACGGATGAAGAATTGGATCGTGAGGTCGATTTGACCGGCGTCTTCGGACGGAAAGTAGCCGGCGAACAGCTGCTGCAGCTCGCGATCGGACACGAAATTCATCACAAAGGCAATCTGTTTGTTTATGTGCGTGAAATGGGACACACGGATCTGCCTTTGTACGTAAAGATTCATTGATTACGGGAGCCTGAAGATCACCCCTCCTTGAAAGAAAACCGGCTCAAAAGGAATACGAAAGCAGCCGGGTGTACACATTATGAGTAAAAGCAAAAGGAGGGTGTCAGCATGAATACGCATCGTGCCCAGGAAATCGTCGAATCACCCGACATGGTTGATGTTACTTATAACGGCAGGCCGATTTATATTCAGCATGTCAACGAACAAAATGAAACCGCAAGAATTTTTCCGCTCGGCCAGCCGGAGAACGAGCAGGAAGTACCGCTCGCAAATTTGAAAGAGCATTAAAAAGCAACCCCTTCAAATGAAGGGGTTTTGTATTTGTCTTATCACTCGGCCATCAAAAAAAAACACCCGAAAGCCCGAGTGTTTAATTTATGATTTTTGCAAGTCCTCTTACTGCCAGCCTCAGCACATAAAACAACGGCTCAAGCAAATCAACGAGATAAAGATAATCCCATTTATCATCATTTCGTTTCTTCTTTTTCTTCAACAGCTGTTTCTCCCTTCCTGACTTTAATGGGGTTATTTCATATACGGGCGCGCCTTCTTTAAGTTTCAAATTACGGGTGAAATTTGTTTTTTCTGGCGGCCCATTGTTTCTGAAGCCAGTTTTTTTTATAAAGATAAGCGATCAATTCCATCCACAGCTTAGGAAGCCTTTGCGGGAAACGGCTTTTTTTATAAATGGTTTGATAGGCTGTTTTTAAGTCATCCCACTGTCTGCATTCTTTCGTCTGCAAAAACCTGGCCACATCGATGACTTTGATTGTCCCAGCCGGCGTCAGTATCAGGTTTCTGAGGTGGATATCGGATGGATTCAATCCTTTCCGCTTCGCATCGTTCAATGCGCGGTCGACCTCGCAGATCATGTCATCATCGATCGGAATGCCTTTGTTTAAACACTCATAAAAAGTGTATCCTTTAATATACTCCATTAAAATATATGATGGCCCTGTTTCATATATATCAGGATAATAATTCGAATCAGAAAGCTTTTTGTAAATCTCCGCTTCCCTTGCGGCAATGTTCTTAAATTCGGGAAAAAAGACTTTAAGAGCCATTTCCCTGCCCTCTTCAGTCAGCTTAAAAACGTATGCGCTCCTGCCTTTCCCGATCAACTCTAAGTCATCGGGTTTTTGGATAAGTTTATTGAACTTTTTTTTCGTATTATACTTTACGGCCTCTGCATAGGTTTGCGCCTTTTTCACGCCGAACTCACCTTCTTTTTAAGGGCTGGTCAAACGAAAAACTCTCTATAATGTTGTTTATACATGAGAACGAGGGGTTTTGCACCTTAAATGCTTTTGAGTTCTTCATTTTGGTTTAAAAATGTAACATTCGTAAACCGGTTGTCATCTAATTGCTTTTTTAGATTAATTTTTAAAAGCGTTGGTCAAACTATGGATATGATCGTTAAGGCAAAAAAGAAGGTGATATTGATGAACAGCCAAAGCAAGTTCAAAATCGGTTTATTGCTTATTGGAAGTCTGCTGGCCGCGCTCAGCTTTCACCTGGAGGCCCTGGCCGAAAAGCCGGCTAAAGTTCAAATCCAGCTTGAAAAGGTTTATCTGGACGGGGACGTTGGAATCGAAAATAAAGTAGAGGCCGCTCGAACACTGGAAGACTTTAAAGCTGCTTATAAAGGGTGGCAGCTCATCGATCAGAAAAAGGGGTTTATTCTGTTTCGCAAACAGGTGGACGACATTTCTCCCCTCAGCAAAACAAACGGTTATATCGGAGTGACGGAAGACGGCGTGATTTCGACTTTTCACGGCCGCCCGGGCATATTATCAGAGCCGATTCAATCGTTTTTTCAGATTGATATAAAGCGCCTGGAAAGCCGGATGGTGGATGATTTGCGCAAAGGGATCCCATACCGCACGAAAAAGGAATTTGAACATGTCATTGAAGCCGTAAAATCATCCGGAAGCCAACATCATGTAAAAGATATGAAGACATGACGCTGTTATGTCTTTTTTCAGCTGCAGACAGAAGCCATTTTTAGCGAACATATGTTAACTTTTTCATTCTAGCTTTGCCTGTTTTGTGTTACAATGAAGAGCAGTCAAAGAGGTGAATGAACGTTGATCGAATTCGTAAAAGGGACGATTGATTATGTATCGCCCCAATATATTGTCATTGAAAACGGCGGGATCGGCTATCAGATCTTTACGCCAAATCCGTTTATTTATAAGAAAAACAGCAACGAAACAATCTATACATACCATTATGTAAGAGAAGATACGAATGCGCTGTACGGCTTTTCGACAAGGGAAGAAAAAATGCTGTTTACGAAAATGCTGAATGTTACGGGAATCGGCCCGAAAGGAGCGCTTGCGATCCTCGCTTCCGGCGATCCGGGAGCGGTGATTGAAGCGATCGAGAATGAGGATGAAGCGTTTCTCGTCAAGTTCCCCGGCGTAGGCAAAAAAACGGCAAGGCAGATCATTCTTGATCTGAAAGGGAAGCTCGCGGACGCCGTTCCTGAAATCGCGGCCGATCTGTTTAACCATGAAGAGCGGGAGCAAATTCATGAAGCGGAAACGGCTCTTGAGGAGGCGCTTGAAGCATTAAGAGCGCTCGGCTATTCCGACCGGGAAATTAAAAAAGTCCAGCCTCATTTGAAAAAGGAAGAGGCGCTTTCGACGGATCAATACGTTAAAAAAGCATTGCAAAAATTGTTAAAGTAAGGTGATATCATGGATGAGCGGCTTGTATCAAGTGAACTAGACAACCATGAATCAGCGATCGAGCAAAGTCTGCGTCCGCAAAGACTGGCTCAGTATATCGGCCAGGAAAAAGTGAAAGACAACCTCAAGGTATTCATTGAAGCTGCGAAAATGCGGGAAGAAACGCTTGACCATGTCTTGTTGTACGGGCCGCCGGGATTGGGAAAAACGACGCTCGCTGCGATCATCGCCAACGAAATGGGAGTCAATCTCAGAACGACGTCAGGTCCGGCGATCGAGCGCCCCGGCGATTTGGCGGCGATATTAACGGCTCTGGAGCCAGGTGACGTTTTATTTATTGACGAGATCCACCGTCTGCACCGTTCGATCGAAGAGGTGCTGTATCCTGCGATGGAAGATTTCTGCCTTGATATCGTGATCGGCAAAGGGCCGTCGGCGCGTTCTGTGAGGCTCGATCTTCCTCCTTTTACCCTTGTCGGCGCGACCACAAGGGTCGGGCTTTTAACCGCGCCTCTCAGGGACAGGTTCGGCGTTCTGTCAAGGCTTGAGTATTACACGCGTGACGAGCTTTCAGACATCGTGATCAGAACGGCGGAGCTGTTTGAGGTTGACATCGATTCGCTCTCGGCTCTCGAAATCGCGAGACGGTCAAGAGGGACGCCGCGGATTGCCAACAGGCTTTTGAGGAGGGTCAGAGATTTTGCCCAGGTGCTTGGAAACAGCTCCATCACGGAGGAAGTGGCGGTGGATGCGCTGGAACGCCTCCAGGTTGATAAACTCGGGCTTGATCATATCGACCGCAAGCTTTTAATGGGCATGATCGAAAAATTTGGCGGCGGTCCAGTCGGCATCGATACGATTTCGGCTACCATCGGTGAGGAGTCTCACACGATCGAGGATGTGTATGAGCCGTATCTTCTTCAAATCGGTTTTATTCAAAGAACGCCGCGGGGGCGCATCGTAACCCCTGATGTATACAGCCACTTTAAAATGGAGGTTCCGAACCGTGACTGAATTTCCAAAGATTTTAATGGTGCTGGGCGCCGTCATTTTTGGCATCGGTTTATTCATGCAAGTCATCGGCAGGCTCCCCGGCGATATTTTTGTAAAAAAGGGAAACGTGACATTTTTCTTTCCGGTTGTTACATGCATTGTCATCAGCATCATTCTGTCCGTGGTGTTTTCGTTTTTCGGACGAATGAAATGACGCGACATTCAAGTCTATAGATAGAGTAAGGTGAAAAAAGATGAAAGTAGAATTATTCGATTTTGACTTGCCTGAACGCCTTATCGCACAGGTTCCTTTAAAAGAGCGGGATGCGTCCAGGCTGATGGTGCTGGATAAAAAAACAGGAGAAATCACTCACAGCACGTTTAAGCACGTGATTGATTTTCTGAACGCGGGCGATTGCATCGTGTTGAATGATACGAGGGTGCTACCGGCCCGCTTGTACGGAGTCAAGGAAGAGACGGGCGCAAAGGTTGAAGTTCTTCTGTTAAAACAGGAGGAAGGGGACGTATGGGAAACGCTTGTCAAGCCCGCAAAGCGGGTCAAGCGCGGAACCGTTCTTTCGTTTGGAGACGGCCGTCTAACGGCGGTCTGCACAGAAGAGCTCGAGCACGGCGGAAGAAAAATTGAATTCCGCTATGAAGGAATTTTTTACGAGGTGCTCGAATCGCTCGGCGAAATGCCTCTGCCTCCTTATATTAAAGAACAGCTCGATGACAGAGAGCGCTATCAGACGGTTTACTCAAAGAAACAAGGATCGGCGGCTGCGCCGACGGCCGGGCTGCATTTTACGGAAGAGATTCTGGATGCGCTCAGGAAAAAAGGCGTGCATATTGCGTTTATTACCCTTCACGTCGGGCTCGGGACATTCCGGCCTGTCAGTGCGGAAAATGTAGAGGAACACGATATGCATGCCGAGTTTTATGAAATGTCGGAAGAAACGGCAGCATTGTTAAACCGCGTCAGACAGGAAGGCGGAAAAATCATTTCCGTCGGCACGACATCGACGAGGACGCTTGAGACCATCGCTTCCGAACATGACGGCCGTTTCCGGGAAGCGAGAGGCTGGACATCGATTTTTATTTATCCAGGCTACACATTCCGGGCGATTGACGGGATGATTACCAATTTTCATCTTCCGAAATCGTCCCTCATTATGCTTGTCAGCGCGCTCGCAGGCAGAGAGCATGTGCTTTCTGCCTACCGCACCGCAGTGGAACACGAATACCGCTTCTTCAGCTTCGGAGATGCCATGTTGATCAAATAAAATTCAAAAAGATTGGAGGGCTCATAATTTGTCGCAGCAACCGATACGCTATGAGTTCATAAAAGCATGTAAACAAACAGGAGCAAGGCTGGGGAGAGTGCACACCCCGCACGGCTCATTTGAAACGCCGGTGTTTATGCCCGTAGGAACGCTCGCCACCGTTAAAACGATGGCGCCGGAAGAGCTGAAAGAAATGGGTGCAGGCATTATTTTAAGCAATACGTACCACCTTTGGCTGAGACCGGGCCATGACATCGTCAAAGAGGCGGGGGGCCTTCATCAGTTTATGAATTGGGACCGCGCCATTTTGACGGATTCAGGCGGCTTTCAGGTGTTTTCCCTGAGCGAGTTCCGCAAAATCGAAGAGGAAGGCGTTCATTTCCGCAATCATTTAAACGGAGACAAGCTGTTTTTATCTCCTGAAAAAGCGATGGACATCCAAAACGCCCTCGGATCAGATATTATGATGGCGTTTGACGAATGCCCGCCGTACCCGGCAGAGTACGATTATATGAAGAGGTCTGTTGAACGGACGAGCCGCTGGGCGGAAAGGTGCCTGAAAGCTCACAAACGCCCTGACGAGCAAGGGCTTTTCGGAATCGTTCAAGGCGGAGAGTACGAAAACTTGAGAAAACAAAGTGCGAAAGACTTGATTTCACTGGATTTTCCGGGATATGCTATAGGTGGACTATCCGTCGGAGAGCCGAAAGACGTGATGAACCGTGTGCTGGAGTTTACAACTCCGCTGCTTCCTGCGGATAAACCGCGCTATTTAATGGGGGTCGGCTCACCGGACTCTCTGATTGACGGAGCCATCCGCGGAGTGGATATGTTCGATTGCGTGCTGCCGACAAGGATAGCGAGAAACGGTACGCTCATGACGAGCGAAGGGCGTCTCGTCGTGAAAAATGCCAAATATGAAAGAGATTTCAGACCGATCGACGAGCAGTGCGACTGCTATACGTGCCGCAATTACTCGCGCGCTTATATCAGACATTTAATCCGCTGTAACGAAACGTTTGGAATTCGTTTAACTTCTTATCATAATCTTTATTTTCTGTTAAAATTAATGGGGCAAGTCAGAGATGCCATTCGTGAAGATCGTTTAGGTGATTTCCGGGAAGAGTTTTTTGAGCGCTACGGTTTTAATAAACCAAATGCTAAAAGTTTCTGACACATAAACGAAGAAAGCGATAAAGCCATTTGAAAGGGGTGAAAAAATAATGGAGATGCTTGGAACATTACTTCCGATTATTTTAATGTTTGCGGTTCTTTATTTCCTTTTGATCCGTCCGCAGCAAAAGCAGCAGAAGGCTGTCCGCCAGATGCAGGAGGAGCTGAAAAAAGGAGATAAGGTCGTAACGATCGGCGGCCTGCACGGCATCGTTGATTCAATTGACGAAAGCAAGGTTGTCATCAAAACAGGCGACAATACCCGTCTGACATTCGACCGCCGCGCGATCAGAGAGGCGTCAGCAGAATAGCCGAAAGGCTGATACATAAGCATCGGAAATCAGACTGTCGTAGGACGTGAAAACGGCGCTAGCGCCGTTCCTTATGTCTTGATGAAGCCGCAGTTGTTCCTGATGTGACATGGCATAAAAGAAGCCTGATGGGCATGAGAAAAGGGAGCGGTCATCCGCTCCCTTTTTGCTGTCTTTATGCACGGCTCCCCTGCAGATTGACCCCGAAAATCCCGCCCAGCATGCTGACTCCCAAAAAACCGGAATGATAGAGCAGCTGCTTCAAATTGAAGGCTTCGCCAAAGCCGAGATATTGAAACAAAAGCACCGTAAGAGAGAAGCAAAGCGCTGTCAACCCTCCGCTCAGCCACCCTTTTTCCTTCGATTTGCCTCCCGCAATAAAACCGCCGATGAACAAGGTAATAAAAGAAATGGCGGTAATAAACCAGCTGAATGAACTTTCGGTTAATGATGTGAAGGTGAGGAGCAGCGAAATGACCAGGCTTCCCGCAAACATCAAAGCGAAAATAACCGCCAAGCTGTATAAAATCCCTTTGCCGACTTGTTTTGGTTCGTTCATCACGATCCTCCTTTCAATATAGACGGGCTCGTCTTTTTAAATGTATTCTGCACGTTTGGCAAATAGACTAGCTCCCCCGACCTTTTATACATAAAAGCCTCAATTTTACAAAGGCTATGTTTATGATCATGATAGGCGGAAGGAGGCGGGCGGTAATGGATGAAATTTTAGCTCTTACGTTTCGGACGGTCGTTTTGTATTTCATCATCTTTATTTTGTTTCGCTTGATGGGAAAGAGGGAAATAGGCGAGCTGAGCATATTGGATCTTGTCGTTTTTATTATGATGGCCGAAATCGCGGTTTTGGCCATTGAAAATCTCGATGACCACCTTCTCCATACGATCATTCCAATTCTCGTTTTGACGCTGATCCAGGTTATATTTGCATATCTGTCATTGAAAAATCAAAAAATCCGCCGGCTTCTCGATGGAAAACCAACGATTATCATAGACCGCGGAAAAATTGATGAACACGCCATGAGGACACAGCGCTATAATTACGATGATTTGATGACACAGCTGAGAGATAAGAATGTGGAACGAATCGGGGATGTTTCATATGCGATTTTGGAGCCGACCGGGAAGCTTTCAGTGTTTACAAAAGACGGGCCAAACAAAATGATCGAACTGCCGTTGATTGTTGACGGAATGGTTCAAAAAGAACAATTAGAAAAGATCGGGAAAGACCGGGAGTGGCTTGAGCAAAAGCTTGAAAAAAGAGGACACCGCGATCTTTCCAAAATTTCTTATTGCACATATAATAAAGGTTCTTTTTTTATTGACATAAAGGATGAATTTAAACCTTAAAGCGAGAGCTTACGAAATCCAGCGGCCGAACAGCGGAAACCGCTGGATTTCTTCTTTTTTGACCAGCTTGAAGGCGACCAGAAGGAAGACGTAAAGAAAGCTTGTAACCGCGACACACAAAAGCAGGCGCATCGGCTCGGACTGGTCTAAAAAAAGGTGTTCTTTCATCAGAAGGCTTCCCCACCCTGATATCAAAATGACGCCGAAGGATACGATATATTCTTTCAGGTTAATGCTGATGGGAAGCACTTTGCTGACGGTTGCGGCGTGCAGCAGGGTGACGAGGATGATCCCCGTCAAAATCGCCAGCGCAGCCCCCATAATGCCAAGTGAAGGCCGTGAAGCGAGAACAAAAATGAGACCTGTTTTCACAACGGCGCCGACCAGGCTGTTCATCATTGCCGCGCCGGCCAGGTTTAAAGCCTGCAGGACGGCCTGCAGCGGACCTTGGAAATAGTAAAATAAAAAGAATGGAGCCATGATTTTCACATAAATCGCAGCATTTGACGACCCGTACATCACGCTGACCAGCTCATCCGCGTACGAAAACAAAATGACCGCCGATATTCCGCCGCTTAAAAGGCAAAGCCTCATCGCCTGCTCAAGCCTGTATTCCACGACTTGCATTTTTTTCTGTTCGATTCCTTCGCTGATGGCTGGAACGAGCGCCGTAGACAGAGAATATGTGATAAAGCTCGGGAGGGTGAGAAGCGTCAGGGCAAAGCCGGTCAACTCTCCGTACTGGCTCGTTGCGGCGGAAGCGGCGACCCCTGCTATTGCAAGGCTTTGCGCTACGACAATCGGTTCAAAAAACCATGACAGGTTGCCGATAAAACGGCTGCCCGTTGTTGGGAGCGAGACGCTCATCAGCTCGAAAAACGTGGTTCGTCCAGATTTCAGGGATTGGAAAAAACGTTTTCTGATGCGGATTTTCTTTTTGTATTTAAAGGCGACGAACAAATAAAGGAGTGAAGCCAACTCGCCAAACACGGATGACAGCATCGCGCCCGCAGCCGCATATTCGATGCCGAGCGGAAGGAATGCCGTCGTGCATACGGCGACAAGCGATATCCGGACAATTTGTTCGAGAACCTGGGATACGGCAAGCGGCCTCATATTTTGCTTTCCTTGAAAATAGCCCCTCAGCACGCTGGAAACAGCAATGATCGGAACGACCGGAGTAACCGCCAAAAGCGGATAAAGCGTTCTTTTGTCTGTGAGCAGCGTGTCGGCCATCAGCGGGGCGTAGATGAGAAACACCGGAGTAATGACGGCGCTGAGCGTCCCGGTAATTGCAAGAGACATCACTAAAATCTGCTTTGTCTTTCTGTGGTCTCCGCGCGCTTCCGCTTCAGCAACCAACTTGCTGATGGCGACAGGTAGGCCGAACTGGGTGAGGGTGACCGCCAGAAAAAAAGTCGGAGCCGCCATCATATAAAGCCCGACACCTTCACCTCCGATGAACCTTGCGATGACAATCCGGTTGATAAAGCCGAGCATTCTCGTAATCAAACCTGCCGCTATTAAAATGAGCGTTCCTTTTAAAAACGTCTGCTTCGTCATTTCTAGAGTCCCCTGCCTTCTCAAACAACCTTTAATCATATACAATAAGATATGCGCATACATCGTCCAAGCATGACAAGTCTCTCTGAAAAAATGTGAAAGGAGCGTGGCTTTGGCATGGGCAAACATCCGGCTGATCTGTACAAGGATCATTTAAAACCCTTTCTTCACAGCAAGACGGAAGAGTTCAGGATACTCGGTTATGACGATATTGAAATAGAGGAATTGTGGTCATACTTATTGAATAAGAAATGGAAGAAAAAGAAGGATGTTCAAATTCATCAGCTCGCCGGTGATATTTTATCTGTGAAAATTGGCGAATTTATGAACTATGCAACCGTAGAATCGTTTAAAACGTCTAATTTACTCGACAGCAAAGAAGGGCAGAATATGCTCGATGAGCTGCTGAGGTAGCCGTAGATTTTGGTTGATTTAAGGAGGAAATACATAATGAAAAAAGGACGCTTGATTGCGTTTTTCCTTACCGTTCTCTTGATCGGTACGGGACTGGGAATGTTCACGAAGCCGGCTGCAGACAGCATCAGCCTCGGCCTTGACCTTCAGGGCGGTTTTGAGGTTCTGTATGAAGTCCAGCCTGCCAAACAGGGCGACAAAATTGACAGGGACGCCCTCATCAGTACGGTTGAAGCACTGAACCGCCGGGCGAATGTGTTGGGCGTCAGCGAACCGAACATTCAAATCGAAGGAAACAACCGGATCAGGGTTCAGCTTGCCGGCGTCGACAACCAGAACAGGGCGCGGGAAATCTTATCCACACAGGCTCAGCTTACGTTCAGGGATACGAATGACAAAGAGCTTTTGAACGGTTCAGATCTTGTCGAAAACGGTGCTAAACAGTCGTTCAAGCAGGACACAAATGAGCCGATCGTGACGATCAAGCTGAAGGATGCCGATAAATTCGGCGAAGTGACAAAGAAAGTGCTCGATATGAAGCCGAACAACCAGCTCGTCATCTGGCTTGATTACAAAAAAGGCGACTCCTTTAAAAAAGAATCGCAAAAAGCGGATCACAAATACATCTCCGCTCCGAATGTCAGCCAGGTGCTGAATACGTCAGACGTGATGATTGAAGGAAATTTTACGATTCAGGAAGCAAAAGATATGGCGAGCATTTTAAATGCGGGCGCTCTTCCTGTCAAACTCGTTGAAAAGTATTCGACATCCGTCGGCGCGCAGTTTGGGGAGCAGGCTTTGAATGATACCGTGTTTGCGGGAATCGTCGGTATTGCTATTATTTTCTTATTTATGCTTCTTTATTATCGCTTGCCTGGTTTTGTCGCGGTCATTACGCTTTCTGTCTATATCTACATTACACTGCAGATCTTTGACTGGATGAATGCGGTTCTGACCCTTCCGGGGATCGCGGCTCTTATTTTGGGCGTCGGGATGGCGGTTGACGCCAACATCATTACGTACGAACGCATAAAAGAAGAGCTGAAGCTCGGCAAATCGGTTCGCTCGGCTTTTAAAGCAGGAAACAGAAGATCATTTGCAACGATCTTTGATGCCAATATTACGACGATGCTTGCCGGAATCGTGCTTTTCATATTTGGTACGAGCTCTGTCAAAGGTTTCGCGACCATGCTGATCCTATCCATTTTGACAAGCTTTGTTACAGCTGTCTTCCTGTCGCGCTTCCTGCTCGGCCTGCTGGTCGAAAGCCGCTGGCTTGACCGGAAAAAAGGCTGGTTTGGAGTGCGCAAAAAAGACATCCTGGACATCAGCAAGACAGACGAAAATACTGAGCCTCCGACTCCGTTTACCAAATGGGATTTCGTCGGTAAGCGTAAATGGTTCTTCGTATTTTCCGGAATTATTTTGGCTGCGGGAATTGTCATTCTGCTTGTTTTCAGGCTGAACCTTGGCATCGATTTCTCCAGCGGATCAAGGATCGAAGTGCAAAGCGACCACAAGCTGACGAGCGAAGAGCTGAAAAAAGACTTTGAAGAGGTCGGGTTGACAGCCGATTCAATCGTTCTTTCGGGTGATGATCAAAAACACGGCGTCGCCAGATTTGTCGGCGTTCCGGATCAGAAAAAAATTGCCGAAGTGAAGGATTATTTTAAAGATAAATACGGCTCGGAGCCGAACGTCAGCACAGTATCACCGACCGTCGGAAAAGAGCTGGCGAGAAACGCCCTCTATGCGGTGGCCGTCGCGGCTCTCGGGATCATCCTGTATGTTTCGATCCGCTTTGAATATAAGATGGCAATTGCGGCGATCGCTTCGTTGCTGTACGATGCATTCTTCATCATCGCGGTCTTCAGCATTACAAGGCTCGAGGTGGATATTACGTTTATCGCAGCCGTGCTGACGATTATCGGTTATTCGATCAACGATACGATCGTAACGTTTGACAGAATCAGGGAACAGGTGAAAAAGCGCAAGCCGAAGAGCTTCAGCGATTTATCGCATATTGTGAATCTGAGCTTGCAGCAAACGTTCACTCGTTCGATTAATACGGTGCTGACCGTCGTCATTGTGGTCATTGCGCTCCTCATTTTTGGCGCAGCATCGATTACGAACTTCTCTGTCGCGCTGTTAATCGGGCTGTTGAGTGGAGTGTATTCATCGCTCTACATCGCAGCTCAAGTATGGCTTGTCTGGAAAGGGCGCGACCTGAAAAAGCCGAAGCGCAAGCCTGCAGGAGAATAAATCGAGGACTGCCCGTACTGCCGGGCGGTCCTTTTTTGGTTTGAAGAGAAAAAAGTTGTTTTGGCGGCTTTCTATCGATCTTCTTTTTGTTTAAAATGGGAGCAGAGCGGGAAAATAACGCTAGAAAACGACGCGAATGGAGAGAGTATCTCATGAACAAACAATGGACGTTAATCTCTGCACTTATTTTTACATTAATTGTTGCTGTTTTCGCGGTCATTAATGTTGAACCGGTGAAGGTTGATTTTCTTTTTGGAACGGCAGAATGGCCTTTGATCCTGGTCATTTTGGTATCGGTATTGATGGGGGCGCTCATTATCGGCTCGGCCGGCGCTTTCCAGATCATGCGGCTGAAAAAAGAGCTGAAGGCGCTCAAGAGAGAAGAACGGGTAAAGTATCCTGAACTTGAAGCCGAATCGGCGGCCCCTGAAAATCAGAAAGACTAGAAAGATTGCACGAAATAAATTGAATCCCCTCATGCTGCTCTAGTATAATAGTGTGGTTGAGGGGTGAATTTATGTTAGCGTCAAAAATGCGTTGGGACGTGCAAACGCCCGACAAAGAAAAGGTGGAGCAGCTCGCCGGAAGATTAGGCATTACTCCCCTTGCCGCCTCATTGCTTGTCATGAGAGGTTACGATACAGCCGACAAAGCATCTTCATTTTTAAATGGCAAGGATGCAGTTTTTCACGATCCTTATCTGCTGAAAGATATGGAAAAAGCTGTACAGCGAATCAAACAGGCAATTTCAGATCAAGAAAAGATTATGATTTACGGCGATTATGATGCGGACGGTGTGACAAGCACGACTGTCCTTTTGCAAATGTTGAAAAAATGTTCAGCACAAGCCGATTTTTATATACCTGACCGCTTTAAAGAAGGGTACGGCCCGAACGAAGCGGCCTTTCGCGGGATCAAAGAATCAGGCTATTCATTGATCATCACAGTTGACACAGGCATTGCCGCCGTTCATGAAGCTGAAGTCGCTAAAGAGCTTGGCGTCGATTTGATCATTACGGATCACCATGAGCCGGGACCCGTTTTGCCGGATGCCTATGCGATCATTCATCCGAAGCAGCCGGGCTGCGGCTATCCATTTAAAGAGCTTGCCGGCGTCGGTGTCGCATTTAAGCTAGCCCACGCTTTGAACGGAGAGCTCCCGGAAGATTTGCTCGACCTTTGTGCGATCGGCACGATTGCCGACCTTGTGCCGCTTCATGATGAAAACAGGCAGATTGCCAAGCGCGGCATGGAACAGTTCAGGAGAACGAAGCGCCCCGGATTAAAGGCGCTGACCAAAATTGCCGGAGCGGAGATACATAGTGCGGATGAAGAGACCATCGGTTTTCAAATTGCGCCCCGCTTAAACGCGGTCGGCAGAATTGAACAGGCTGACCCGGCCGTTTACCTCCTGAACACAAAAGACGAAACAGAAGCGGAAGAGCTGGCCGAAGATATCAACGCCTTGAACAAGGAGCGCCAAAAAATCGTCAATCAGATGACAGAGGAAGCCGTTCAGATGATCGAGGAGGAAGGGCTTGACCGGCCGGTGATCGTCGCGGCGCGGCCGGGCTGGAATCCCGGTGTCGTCGGAATCGTGGCTTCAAAGCTTGTCGAGCGGTATTACAGGCCCGCCATCGTTCTCGGTATCGATGAAGAAAAAGGCATTGCCAAAGGATCTGCGCGCAGCATCAAAGGATTTGATTTATTTCAAAATCTCTCGGAGTGCCGGGATATTCTCCCGCACTTCGGCGGGCACCCGATGGCAGCCGGAATGACACTCAACCTGGAAGATGTTTCGGCACTAAGGGAGAGAATCAACCGTCAGGCTGAAGCGGTTCTGACCGAGGAAGATTTTATTCCCGTTCAAGACGTCGATTTGTGCTGCCGGCTCGAAGATATCACGGTTGACAGCATTGCCGAAATGAACATGCTGGCGCCGTTCGGCACGGGAAATCCGAAGCCCTTCGTCCTTGTCAGCGACGTTAAAATTGATGATTCCAGGAAAATCGGCGCCAACAAGAATCACTTGAAGCTTGTGCTGGCAGACGGCGAGAACAAGCTTGATTGCATCGGATTTTATAAAGGCGCCATCGAAGACGGGATCGTTCCTGGAGCAAAGATCTCGATTGTCGGGGAACTGTCGATTAACGAGTGGAATAACAGAAAAAAACCGCAGCTGATGATCAAAGATGCGGCCGTCAATGAATGGCAGCTGTTTGATCTGCGGGGAAAACGGTCATGGGAAGAAAAAATATTGCAGCTGGATCCTGCGAAACGGGCGTGCATCTGCTTCCGTGAGGAAACCAAAGCGAAGCTTGCGGGGACAGGCCTTGAAGAAGAGCTGACCGTCATCAGCGGTCCTGAAGATGCAGAGCGTCTCGTCCTTGAGAGCCGCTTTGCGGTATTTATAGATATTCCGCCGTCGCTCGACATCTTTGACCAAGTGATAAAAGGCAAAAAACTGGAGCGCATTTATCTGATTTTTTATCAATCAGACGAACATTTTTTCTCAACATTTCCAACTAGGGAATATTTTAAATGGTACTATGCTTTCCTCCTGAAAAGAGGTTCTTTTGACTTGCCGAAATACGGCGGGGAGCTTGCCAGACATAAAGGCTGGACAAAAGACACAATTGATTTTATGACAAAGGTGTTTTTTGAGCTCGGTTTTGTTACAATAGAGAATGGTGTTTTATCTGTTGTTTATCATGCCGAAAAGCGCGATCTGACAGATTCTGAAACCTACCGGGAAAAACAGCGCCTGATTGAATTGGAGCAAAAGCTCATTTATTCTTCGGCGGATGAGCTTAAACAGTGGCTGGATAAGCGGATGGCGGAAAACGCCGTCGCTTATAAAGTATGAGGAGGACATGAATACAGATGGATTTGAAGAAGTATGTGACAATTGTGCCGGACTACCCGAAGGAAGGCGTACAATTTAAAGATATTACAACATTGATGGACAAAGGCGACGTCTATCGCTACGCGACAGATCAAATTGTAACGTATGCGAAAGAAAAAGAGATCGATCTTGTCGTGGGACCTGAAGCGAGAGGATTTATCATCGGCTGCCCTGTCGCATATTCGCTTGGGGTAGGATTTGCGCCTGTCCGCAAAGAAGGCAAACTGCCGCGCGAAGTCATCAAAGTCGACTACGGATTGGAATATGGAAAAGATGTCCTGACCATCCATAAAGATGCCATTAAACCGGGGCAGCGCGTCTTGATCACTGACGACCTGCTTGCAACCGGCGGAACGATCGAAGCAACGATTAAGCTGGTTGAAGAGCTTGGCGGCGTCGTAGCCGGAATCGCTTTCCTGATCGAACTGACATATCTTGAAGGAAGAAATAAACTGGACGGATATGATATTTTAACCTTGATGCAATACTAAACAAATTTTATACTATAAAAAGCACTCATAAAAAGCGGGTGCTTTTTTTCCTATTCATATAGTATTCCGGGGCCGGCAAAAGTCCTTTTGAATTTCTTCTCTTTACATCTGTGACATTTTTCTTGATAATAATTACAATACAGTTTTCAATTATAAAAAAGGTGATTCCATGGCGAACGAACAAGTATTAACCGCTGAGCAAGTCATTGAGAAGGCGAAAAGTTACCTTTCCGATGAACATGTTGCTTTTATAAAAAAGGCTTATCAGTACGCAGAAGACGCACATCGCGAACAATACCGCAAATCGGGCGAGCCGTATATTATCCATCCGATCCAGGTCGCGGGTATTCTCGTCGATTTGGAAATGGACCCCGCCACAATAGCGGGAGGATTTCTCCATGATGTGGTGGAAGATACGAGCGTAACGCTTGAAGATTTAAAGGAAGCATTCAACGAAGAAGTTGCGATGCTTGTCGACGGCGTCACGAAGCTTGGGAAAATTAAATATAAATCACAGGAAGAACAGCAGGCAGAAAATCATCGGAAAATGTTTGTGGCTATGGCTCAGGACATCCGCGTCATTTTGATCAAGCTGGCGGACCGCCTTCACAACATGAGAACCTTGAAGCACCTGCCGCAGGAAAAGCAGCGCAGAATTTCAAATGAGACGCTTGAAATATTTGCTCCGCTGGCTCATCGCCTTGGGATTTCAAAAATAAAGTGGGAGCTTGAGGATACCGCTTTACGCTATTTAAATCCGCAGCAATATTACCGGATCGTCAATTTGATGAAGAAAAAGCGGGCCGAAAGGGAATTGTACGTCGAAGAGGTCGTAAACGAAGTGAAAAGCCGCGTCGAAGAGGTCAATATTAAAGCGGACTTTTCCGGCCGGCCGAAGCATATTTACAGCATCTACAGAAAGATGGCGATGCAAAACAAGCAATTCAATGAAATTTACGACTTGCTCGCAGTCCGGATCCTCGTCAACAGCATCAAGGACTGCTACGCGGTTCTAGGCATCATTCATACATGCTGGAAGCCGATGCCGGGCAGATTTAAAGACTATATCGCAATGCCGAAGCCGAACATGTACCAGTCCCTCCACACCACCGTCATCGGGCCGAAGGGGGATCCGCTGGAAGTCCAGATCAGGACGTTTGAAATGCACGAAATTGCGGAATACGGAATCGCGGCCCACTGGGCTTACAAAGAAGGCAAAAATGTCAATGAAGATTCAAGCTTTGATAAAAAGCTCTCCTGGTTCCGCGAAATTTTGGAATTTCAAAATGAGTCGAGCGATGCCGAAGAATTTATGGAATCTCTAAAAATCGATTTGTTTTCCGACATGGTGTTCGTTTTTACGCCGAAAGGGGACGTCATTGAATTGCCGTCAGGCTCTGTGCCGATCGACTTTTCGTACCGGATCCATTCAGAAATAGGCAATAAAACGATCGGGGCGAAAGTAAACGGAAAAATGGTCACGCTTGATTACAAGCTGCGCACAGGGGATATCGTAGAAATTCTGACATCCAAGCATTCGTACGGTCCGAGCCAGGACTGGATCAACCTTGCGCAGACATCTCAGGCTAAGCATAAAATCCGCCAGTTCTTTAAAAAGCAGCGCAGAGAGGAAAATGTCGAAAAAGGCAGAGAACTGGTTGAAAAAGAAATTAAAAACCTGGACTTTGAAGTGAAGGACGTCTTAACTGTTGAGAATCTGCAGAAAGTCGCTGACAAGTTCAATTTTGCCAATGAAGAAGACATGTATGCCGCAGTCGGCTATAACGGCATTACAGCCGCTCAAGTTGCAAACCGTCTGACGGAAAAAGAACGGAAAATCAGAGATCAGGAAGAACAGGTGAAAAGCGTTCAAGATGTAACACCTGAACCGAAACCTTACCAAGGGAAAAAACGCGAAGCGGGTGTTCGCGTCAAAGGCGTTGACAACCTTCTGATCAGACTGTCAAAATGCTGCAACCCCGTTCCGGGAGATCCGATCGTCGGATTCATTACAAAAGGCCGTGGTGTATCCGTCCATCGCGAGGACTGCCCGAATGTTTTAACAAATGAAGCGCTCGACCGGCTGATTCAAGTAGAATGGGAGCATGAGCCGCAGACGCAGCGGAGAAAAGAATATAACGTCGAAATCGAAATTCTCGGCTATGACCGCCGCGGCCTTCTTAATGAAGTTCTTCAGGCCGTTAATGAGACAAAAACAAATATTTCATCTGTGTCAGGTAAATCGGACCGCAATAAAGTGGCGACGATCCATATGGCCATCTTCATTCAAAATATTAATCATTTGCATAAAGTGGTTGAACGGATCAAACAGATCAAAGATATCTACTCCGTGCGCAGGGTGATGAATTAGGAGGAAAAGCGTCATGAGATTAGTTGTTCAGCGCGTCACAGATGCAAGCGTTTCGGTAGGAGGCGAGACTGTCGGTCAAATCGGCCTCGGCTTGATGGTGCTTGTCGGCGTGACGCATGAGGATACGAGCGAAGATGCCGCATATTTGGCGGAAAAGCTAGTCAATCTGCGGATTTTTGAAGATGAAGGCGAAAAGATGAACCTGTCGCTTTTAGATGTCGGAGGCTCCGTTTTATCGGTTTCTCAGTTTACCTTGTACGGCGACACGAAAAAAGGAAGACGGCCGAATTTTACAAAAGCGGCAAAGCCCGATCAGGCGCTTCAATTATACGAGGAGTGGAACAGCATGCTTCGCGCAAAAGGCGTTGCTGTCGAAACGGGAAGATTTGGCGAAATGATGGATGTCAAGCTGACAAATTCGGGTCCCGTCACCTTTGTTATGGATTCGAAAGCATAAAAAAGCTCCCATTTGGGAGCTTTTTTATTAGTTAAAATAGTTTTCTAAGCCGCTTCTAATGCCGTCTGTCACTCTTTCTCTATAAGCGTTCGTGCTGACAACCGCTTCTTCTTGAGGATGGCTCAAGTAGCCGAGTTCAAACAATGCGGCGGGCTGTTTATTTTCTCTTAATACGAAGTAGTCCCCGAATAATACGCCGCGGCTTGGCAGAGGCGAGTGCTTTTCGATCTCGGACTGCACGTCTGCTGCGAGCTTCCGGTCTTTTGACGGGCTATAGTAATAGGCGGTATTTCCCCTTACGGACGCGTTTGCAAAACTATCATAATGAATGCTGATAAAAGCGTCGGCGTTTCGATAGTGAGAGGTCGCGACCCGCGACTGAAGGCTGACGAAAGAATCGTCATTCCGCGTCATATAGACGTTGACGCCATCGGCTCTCAGTTTCGCGGCAAGAAGCGTTGCCGTTTTGATGGTCAGCCGTTTTTCCAGCGTCCCCCGCGTTCCGATTGTCCCGCTGTCATGTCCTCCGTGTCCGGCATCGATGACAACCGTTTTATTTTTGATTGTGCCGCTCGCGCTTGACCGCTTTGCCAAAGGCGGTGCTGCGCTTTTCGAATCTCCGGCTGAGCCAGACTGGTCAGCGGTCTGAACGACCCAGTTTGCCACATAGGCGGAATCGCCGTTTGACAGTTTGATTTCATACCAGTCGCCTTTTGCAGAGACGATCGGGTAAGACTCGCCTTTCCCTGCGCGCTTGACGATCGCTGAGGATGTCGAAGGCCCGCTTCTAACATTTGTGCCTTCATACACGATGGTGGCCTGCTGTTTTGACCCGGAGCCGCTGCTTGTTTCCGAAGTTCCGCTTTTCTGTTTGGGTCCTTCGAGAATATAGTGGCTTGCGACCCAGCCCTTTTGACCATTAAATTCGATTTCATACCAGCCGTGCTGTTCGTTTAAAATCGTCACACTTGCATTCCGTTGAAGCGACGCAATAATCCGTCCTTGATGGGAAGCTGTGCTTCTGACATTTAAGGTGGATACGCCGACCGTTCCTGATTTTGTTGATGAAGCGCGTGATGAAGACGATTGAGACTGTTTTGCTCCTGAACCTTGATTGACATAGTCTGAATGGACCCAGCCAGTGATGTTCTGATAGGAAATCTTTACCCAGTTTCCGTCGGTCTTTAGCAGGTCAGCCTGTTCTCCTTCAGGGAATACGCCTTGGACTTCATATGAAGTGCCGGGGCCTTTTCTGATTCTCAGGTTTGCTTCGGAAGATGTGACTTTTCCCGCCGCTGAATCAGAGCCGTTGGAGACTTGGCTTTTTTTCTTGATCAGCCAGGATACAACCCATCCTTTTTGTCCGCCGTTCAGCTGGATCTGGACCCAATCCCCGCGCTCTTCAAGAATCGGATAGCTTTCATTCCGGCTGACGACGCTGACGATTTCATGGCTCAGTCCGGGTCCGCTCCTGACATTGATTTCATCGGTGGCAATCACGGCTTCCCCGATGGCTGCAGAAGCTGTGTTTGACGATGTATAAAAGGCTGCTTGTGCTGCCAGCATCATCGATAGGATCAATACTGTTCTTTTTTTCATATTGTTACCCATCTCCTCCTTTCGGTAAAAAACTTGGAACACTACTTCTTCTTCTATATCGTATATTCCTTGCCGTTTTTTTAATAAAATGAAAATGATTTGTTTATACTATAGAAAAAAGATATCAAAAGGATGTTGTTGTGTGAGGTATAATCAAAGAATGGGCAGAGCGATCCATGAGCAAGATGCAAATCTGCATCTAAAGGATCATGCGGATCCGGAGCAAGCCGGCTTTATGGAAGAAACGGCGAGTGAGCTGGGGCTCGCGTCCAAAGAATCAATTCAGAATAAAAAGAACCGCAAATAGGGTTGACATGCACACTTAACACTCGTATTATAATATAAATTAGTGTACATATGAGTTGAACTGAAGATGGAGAATAGTAGGCAAGAGTACGTGAAAAGAGAGGAACCGCCCTGGGCTGAAAGCGGTCTGCACGGTATCTTGACCGAATGAACACTCCGAAGGTTTCCCGCTGAAAGCCCGGCAGAACTTGCGAGCAATTAGGCGGCGGACGTGAACCTGCGTTAAAGGCATGAGCGGGAACGGGTTGATCGTTCCAACTAGGGTGGCACCACGGGTATAACTCTCGTCCCTACTATTGGTTTTATAGTAGGTTCGGGGGTTTTTTTATTTCCATAAATGAAAAAAAGCATTTAAGTCATGAGGAGGATTTAAAAATGGGATTTAATATTCCAAGGGGAACACAAGATATTCTCCCAGGAGAATCGGAACGCTGGCAATACGTCGAAAAGATTGCGAGAGAAACGTGTCATGCGTATCAATATAAAGAAATCCGGACGCCTATTTTTGAACATACAGAACTATTTTCCCGCGGGGTGGGAGAATCGACCGATATCGTACAAAAGGAAATGTACACATTCGCTGACAAAAAAGGAAGAAGCCTGACGCTTCGTCCTGAAGGCACTGCATCTGCAGTACGCTCTTTTGTGGAAAACAAACTTTTTGCTAATCCGGTTCAGCCGACGAAACTTTACTACATCGGACCGATGTTCCGCTATGAAAGGCCGCAGACAGGCCGCTACCGCCAATTTTATCAATTCGGCATCGAAGCGATCGGTTCGAACGATCCGGCGATTGACGCGGAAGTCATTGCCTTGGCGATGAGCGTATACCGGAAAGCGGGTCTCAGTAATCTGAAGCTGGTCATTAACAGCCTCGGCGACAAAGAGAGCCGAACCGCTCACAGAGAAGCGCTGATCCGCCACTTTGAGCCGAGGATCGACGAGTTTTGTTCAGACTGTCAAAAACGGCTCCGGCAAAATCCGCTGCGGATTCTGGACTGTAAAAAAGACAGGGATCATGAACTGCTGAAAACCGCTCCTTCGATTCTTGACTACTTAAATGAAGAATCCAAAGCCTATTTTGCGAAAGTGCAGCAATATCTGACCGACATCGGCATTGCGTTTGAGGTCGATCCGAACCTGGTGAGAGGTCTTGACTATTACAATCACACGGCTTTTGAAATCATGAGCAATGCCGAAGGTTTCGGAGCGATTACAACGCTTGCTGGCGGAGGGCGCTATGACGGCCTTACCGAGGAGTTCGGCGGACCGAAAGCGCCGGGCATCGGCTTTGCAATGAGTATCGAACGTCTTCTCGCCGCACTGGACGCGGAAAATGTGAAAGTCGGAGCGGATGAAGGCATTGACTGCTATATCGTGACACTTGGCGACAAAGCCAAAGACTATTCTGTATCCCTCCTTTATAAATTGAGAGAAGCAGGAATTTCCGCCGAAATCGACTATGAACAGAAAAAAATGAAAGGCCAGTTTAAATCCGCCGACCGTCTCAATGCGAAATATATCGCTGTTTTGGGCGAGGATGAACTGAGCCAAAATCAAATGAATGTCAAAGATGCGAAAACAGGAGATCAACAGGCCATCGGCCTTGATGAATTCATCCATTTCTTGAAAACAAACACTGAAAGTTAAAGGAGAGGACCGCTTTGTTTGGACGAACATATTATTGTGGCGAAATAACGGAGAAGGCGATCGGAGAATCCGTCGTTTTAAAAGGATGGGTTCAAAAAAGACGCGATCTCGGAGGCTTGATTTTTATTGATTTGAGAGACCGCACCGGCATTGTGCAGGTTGTATTTAATCCCGACGTTTCCAAAGACGCCCTTGAAACAGCTGAAAGCATCCGCAGCGAATATGTGCTTGACATTACAGGAAAAGTCGTTGCCCGTGAAGAAGCAACAGTCAATCCGAACTTGAAAACCGGAAGAATCGAAATCCAAGCGGAATCGGTCAATGTGCTGAGTGCGGCCAAAACGCCGCCTTTTGCGATCAGCGACCAGGCTTCAGAAGTGTCTGAAGACATCAGGTTGAAGCACCGCTATCTCGACTTGCGCCGACCGGAGATGTTCAACACCTTAAAAATGCGGCATAACGTTACAAAAGCCGTCCGCAGCTTCCTTGATGACAACGGCTTTATCGATATTGAAACACCGGTGTTGACAAAAAAAACGCCTGAAGGAGCGCGCGACTATCTCGTGCCGAGCCGCGTCCATGAAGGAGAATTTTACGCGCTGCCGCAGTCTCCGCAGCTTTTCAAACAGCTGTTGATGGTGTCCGGCTTTGACCGCTATTATCAAATCGCACGCTGCTTCAGGGACGAAGATTTGCGCGCCGACCGCCAGCCGGAGTTTACGCAGATCGATATCGAAATGTCATTTATGAACCAGGAAGACATCATGAAGCTCGCTGAAGAAATGATGGCGAAAGTCATGCTCGAAACGCACGGTGTGGACATTTCTCTGCCGCTGCCGAGAATGTCGTATCAGGATGCGATGAACCTTTACGGATCCGACAAACCGGATACCCGCTTTGACATGCTTTTGACCGATGTATCAGAAAACGTAAAGGATTCCGATTTTAAAGTGTTTGCGACAGCTGTGGCAAACGGAGGCGCGGTTAAAGCGATAAACGTTAAAGGCGCTGCATCTAAATATTCGCGGAAAGACATTGACGCACTCGGCGAATTCGCCGCAAACTACGGGGCGAAAGGGCTGGCATGGCTGAAAGCCGAAGCGGACGGACTGAAAGGCCCGATTGCGAAGTTCTTCCAGGACGAAAAACAGCAGGTGCTCATTGAAGCGCTTGACGCGAAGGAAGGGGACCTCATCCTCTTTGTCGCAGACCGGCTGGAAGTCGCCAATGACGCGCTCGGCGCGCTGCGCTTAAAGCTCGGAAAAGAATTGAATCTGATCGATGAAAGCTTGTTCAACTTTTTATGGGTCGTTGATTGGCCGCTTCTTGAGTATGATTCAGAAGAAGGACGTTTCTATGCGGCACACCACCCGTTCACGATGCCTGTCCGGGAAGACCTTGATCTGGTCGACACGAATCCGGAAGACATGAAAGCGCAAGCCTATGATCTTGTCTTAAACGGCTATGAGCTGGGCGGAGGATCGATCCGTATTTTTGAAAAAGATGTTCAGGAGAAAATGTTTGCGCTTTTGGGCCTATCTGAGGAAGAGACGAAAGAGCAGTTCGGCTTCCTGCTTGAAGCGTTTGAATACGGGGCTCCCCCGCACGGCGGAATCGCGCTCGGCCTTGACCGGCTTGTGATGCTGCTCAGCGGCCGCACCAACCTGAGAGATACGATCGCATTCCCGAAAACGGCAAGCGCAAGCTGTTTGTTGATGGAAGCACCTAGCGAAGTGGACAGCGCCCAGCTCGATGAGCTGCACCTGTCAATCAACCGCAAAGTTCGACAGTAAATTGTAAAATATACGGCTGTACATCCCATTGAAAATCAAAGGGACGTATGATATCATTTTTAACAAATAAAGTCCTGATGTGTTTGTTGTACACCTAGTTTTGACCGAACATTTTTTTACTTGGGAGTTCGACGTTTCCAAATGGAGCAAATGCCTCTTATCACTCGTGTGCTCAGGAGGACTTGCAAAGTTTGGAACAGAACACCCACCTGCCGAGAGCGGGATCAAAACGAAGGAATACGACAACGGCACAATCGGGACTTTTTTTGTGCTTGAAAAGGCCTTTTTCGGCCATACATAGGATAATCTATGAGGCGAAGCGAAAAAATATGACGGGAAAATGAAATAGACCGCTTGTTTAATCACCCGATTATGATAAGATACTATCGGTAACTGTTAATAAAGATGGAGTGAGATTCTTGTTACATCAGTTTTCACGCAATGAATTAGCGATTGGAAAAGAAGGTTTAAATATTTTAAAAAACAGCACGGTCGCCGTTTTAGGCGTCGGCGGGGTCGGCTCTTTCGCCGCGGAAGCGCTCGCCCGTTCTGGTGTCGGCAGAATCGTGATGGTCGATAAAGACGATGTTGACATCACCAATGTCAACCGTCAGCTGCCGGCTTTACTTTCAACGGTAGGACAGCCGAAAGTTGACTTAATGAAAGCGAGAATCGCCGATATTAATCCTGAGTGTGATGTCATCGCTTTAAAAATGTTCTATACCGAAGAGACGTATGAACAGTTTTTTGCTTATGAACCGGATTATGTAATCGACGCGTCAGACACGATTCATTATAAAATTCACTTAATGAAAGAGTGCCTGAAGCGGGACATCAACATCATTTCAAGCATGGGAGCGGCCAATAAAACAGATCCGACAAGGTTCCAAGTGGCCGATATTTCAAAAACCCACACCGATCCGATTGCAAAAGTCATCCGGACGAGGCTTCGCAAGGAAGGCATTACGAAAGGCATTAAAGTCGTCTTTTCTGACGAAAGCCCGATCGTGATCCGCGAAGACGTACGCCAAATCGTCGGAAATGACGAAGCGAAAATTCGCAAAGCGCAGATGCCGCCGTCTTCGAATGCTTTTGTTCCGTCAGTCGCAGGCTTGATCATGGGCGGCCATGTGATCATGGAGCTTTTGAAAGATATCCCGATCAAAAGGGTGAAAGATAAGTAATACAAAAATGACGGCAACGGTGCTGTCGTTTAAGATTGTTGACAAAATCTCAAAACTAAAAGCCGTTTTGGGATTTTGTCATCCTTTAAAGCTCAGTGTAAGAATAAACAGCCTGTTCCCCATATGAAAAGGGAACAGGCTGTTTATTATTTTTGTTTCATCAGCTTGTCATATACTTGTTTCAGCGCGAGCTCAAATTTTCCTGTCTGCTTCGGCTGATAGTAAACTTTGTTTTTCAGCGGATCAGGCAGGTACTGCTGTTTGACCCAGCCGTTCTCGTAATTGTGCGGATATTTGTATTCGACGCCTCTGCCAAGCTCTGCGGCTCCTTTATAATGGGCGTCTTTTAAATGGTTCGGCACATCGCCGATCTTTCCGGAGCGGACGTCTGACAGCGCTTCGTCAACCGCAAGGATCGCCGAGTTCGATTTAGGAGACAGGCAAAGCTCGATCACGGCGTTGGCGAGCGGAATCCTTGCCTCCGGAAATCCGATTCGTTCCGCCGTTTGAATAGCTTGAAGCGTTCTTCCTCCAGCCTGCGGACTCGCCAGGCCGATATCTTCATAGGCGATAACAAGCAGCCTCCGTGCAAGGCTTTCCAAATCCCCCGCTTCAATGAGCCTTGCCAGATAATGAAGTGCCGCATTGACATCAGAGCCTCTGATCGATTTTTGGAAAGCGGAAATGACATCATAATGCGCGTCTCCATCTTTGTCGTGGACAAAGCTTTTTTTCTGCAGGCATTCTTCTGCGATTTCCAATGTAATGCGGATGGTTCCTTCGCTGTTTTCCTTTGTGGACAATACGGCAAGCTCGAGCGCATTCAAAGCGGAGCGGACATCGCCGCCGCAGCCGCGGGCCATATGGTCAAGGGCTTCATCGTCGAGGGCAACATCATAAGAACCGAGGCCTCTGTGTTCATCCTCAAGCGCCCGTTTAATGGCCGCTTTGATTTGTTCAGAGTCTAATGGCTGCAGCTCGAAAATCTGCGTTCTGCTTCTGATCGCCGGATTGATCGCATGGTACGGGTTGGCTGTCGTCGCCCCGATCATAATAATCATGCCGTTTTCCAAATACGGAAGGAGAAAGTCCTGCTTGCCTTTGTCGAGCCGGTGCACTTCATCAAGGATTAAGATGACCTGCCCCGACATTTTGGCTTCGGCGGCAACGGCTTCCATGTCCTTTTTATTATTGATGACAGCGTTCAGCTTTCGGAAAGCGATGCTTGTGCTGCCGGCAATCGCCGTGGCGATCGACGTTTTGCCGATGCCCGGGGGGCCGTACAGAATCATCGATGAGAGGTGTTTGGCCTGCACCATCCGATGAATGATCTTTCCTTCTCCGACCAGATGATCCTGGCCGAGAACCTCTTCGATTTTTGTAGGGCGCATTCGAAATGCGAGTGGTTTCATGATTGATCTCTCCCGAATGTATTCTTTTTATAGAGTAACGGAAAAAAGACGATTAGAAAAGAAATGAATATGGCAAGCTGAATATAGGGCCGAAAATGAAAGTTTATATAAAGTGTGCTATAATAACCTGTAATCTATCAGAAGGGCAAGGACGGTACCTTGCCTTAACCGAGTTTTTAATATATAACAGATGCTTAAAAACCAACAGCCGGCTTGCACCGGTAATTTCATTTGGAGAACGGCTTATGCCTTGTTAGGATGTGCCGGACGCCTCCTGCGTCCGAACGGGACTCGGCTGCGTGCTTTTTCCTCCTTCGAGGAACGCCGAGTAGCTTTGTCCTGGTGAGAAAGGAGACTCGGCTAAAGGCTTTCGCGTCCTTCGAGGAACGCCGAGTACCTTCGTCTTGGTGAGAAAGGAGACTTGGCTAAAGGCTTTCGCGTCCTGCGAGGAACGCCGAGTAGCTTTGTCCTGGTGAGAAAAGGAGACTCGGCTAAGAGCTTTCGCGTCCTGCGAAAAACGCCGAGTACCTTCGTCCTGAAGGCATGATTTATTATAGGTTAGAGGTGTTTATTTTGAAAATATCAACTAAAGGCAGATACGGGCTGACGATTATGATTGAGCTTGCTAAAAAGCATGGGGAAGGCCCGACTTCTTTGAAAAGTATTGCTCAGACAAACGATTTATCGGAACATTATTTGGAACAGCTTGTTTCACCTTTGCGGAACGCAGGGCTTGTGAAAAGCATCCGCGGCGCGTACGGCGGCTATATTCTGGGTGACGAGCCTGAGGCGATTACGGCGGGCGATATCATTCGCGTTCTGGAAGGACCGATCAGCCCGGTGGAAGTACTTGAAAATGAGGAGCCGGCAAAGCGCGAGCTGTGGATCAAGATTCGCGACGCTGTCAAGGAAGTGCTGGACTCCACGACGCTTGAAGACTTGGCCAGCTATACAGAGGGCGAGCAAGAAGCGTATATGTTTTACATTTAAGATCGAGGTGTAATGGTAGGATGGAACGGATTTACTTAGACCATGCAGCGACTTCTCCGACTGACCCACGGGTAGTGGAAAAAATGCTGCCTTACTTAACGGAAAACTTCGGAAACCCTTCAAGCATTCATTCCTTTGGGAGGGAAAGCCGAAAATGGCTAGACGGCACGAGGGAGATGATCGCTCGGGAAATCGGAGCGCATCCCAATGAAATCGTTTTTACGAGCGGGGGAACCGAAGCCGACAATATGGCGATTCTCGGAACCGCGCTGGCGAGAGAGCAGCAGGGCCGCCACATCATCACGACAAAGATCGAGCACCACGCCGTTCTGCATACGTGCAACAGGCTTGAAGAAATGGGATTTGACATCACATATCTTGATGTCGACGAAAGCGGAAGAATCTCCGCTGAGCAGGTGAAAGACGCGCTGCGGGACGATACCATCCTGGTGACGGTAATGTATGGAAACAATGAAGTGGGAACGATTCAGCCGATAGATGAGATCGGCGATCTGCTAAAAGACCATCGGGCGCTGTTTCATACAGATGCGGTACAAGCCTTCGGCTTTTTGCCGATTGATGTGCAAAAAAGCCGCATCGATATGATGTCAGTCTCCGGACATAAACTGAACGGGCCGAAGGGGACAGGCTTCTTATACGTCAACGAAAAGGTGAAGCTCAGCCAGCTGCTTTTCGGAGGAGAGCAGGAACGCAAACGCCGGGCGGGAACGGAAAATGTCCCGGGAATCGCGGGACTCGGTGAAGCCGTTTTGCTGTCAGGTCAGGAAAGAGAAGAAAAATCGGCGCTTTACCGCCGGTTTAAAGACATCGTCATTCGTACGCTGGAAGCAGATGGCGTCTCCTTCGATGTGAACGGCAGCAGAGAGCACAGCCTGCCGCATATTTTAAATCTGTATTTTCCGGGAGTATCTGTTGAATCGCTGCTCGTTAATCTCGATATGGCGGGAATTGCAGTATCGAGCGGATCGGCGTGCACGGCCGGATCTGTGCTTCCGTCTCATGTTCTCTCCGCCATGTTTGGCGAGGAAGATGACCGGCTGACGTCATCCATACGGATCAGCTTCGGCTTTGGCAATACAGAGGAGCAGGTGGAGCGGGCCGCGAAAGAACTTGCGGCAGTTGTTCAGCGCCTGTCATAAGTGTCGGGAAGCGACGCTCCGAGCTAAAGATTCGCATCTTGCCCGAAAATGATGATATGATCTGAAGACAAGTTTTTGAATTGATTTATTGGAGTTGATGAAAATGACGAAGCGGCCTGAAGATACACGGGTGGTCGTCGGAATGTCCGGAGGCGTTGATTCCTCTGTGGCGGCTTTGCTTTTGAAAGAGCAGGGCTATGATGTCATCGGAATTTTTATGAAAAACTGGGATGACACAGATGAGAACGGTTTTTGCACAGCGACGGAAGATTACGAAGATGTTATAAAGGTATGTAATCAAATCGGAATTCCGTACTATGCGGTAAATTTTGAAAAGCAGTATTGGGAAAAGGTTTTTCAATATTTCCTTGATGAATATAAAGCGGGCAGAACGCCGAACCCGGATGTGATGTGCAACAAAGAGATTAAATTTAAAGCCTTTTTGGAGCACGCTTTGTCGCTTGGAGCCGATTATTTGGCCACCGGCCACTATGCGCGGGTCGACCGTACGGACGGGCGTGTTAAAATGCTCAGAGGGTTGGACGAAAATAAAGATCAGACCTATTTTCTTAACCAGCTGACAGAAGAGCAGTTAAGCAAAGTGCTGTTTCCGATCGGCGAGCTTCAAAAAAGCCGCGTCAGGGAAATCGCAAAAGAAGCGGGGCTTGCGACAGCTGCCAAAAAAGACAGCACAGGCATCTGCTTTATCGGAGAACGGAACTTCAAAACGTTTCTCAGCCAGTACCTTCCAGCACAGCCGGGAGATATGCGGACGATGGAAGGCGAATTCAAAGGCCGCCACGACGGTTTAATGTACTATACGATCGGACAAAGGCACGGCCTCGGCCTCGGCGGAAGCGGAGACCCTTGGTTCGTCGTCGGAAAAGACCTTGAAAAAAACATCTTGTATGTTGACCAAGGATTCGACAATCCGCTTCTTTTCTCCGATAAGATCACGGCGACAAACGTAAGCTTTGTGCATGACGGCGTCTTCGGCGGCGAAGACGAGCTCGCCTGCACGGCCAAATTCCGCTATCGCCAAGCCGATCACGAAGTCACTGTCAGAATGACCGGGACAGATGAAGCAGAGGTCGTCTTTAAAGAGCCGGTCCGCGCCGTTACGCCGGGACAAGCAGTTGTCTTTTACAGAGGTGAAGAATGCCTAGGCGGCGGAACGATTGATGATGTGTTTAAAGACGGACAACAACTTTGGTATGTATAAAACCGGGGCTCTGGATAACACCCCGGAGCTTCTCGAACGGCTGCCGGCAATGTCGGCGGCCTTTTTAAAATAGTTCGTGAAAGGGAGAGGGCTTTTGGATTACAATCAAATTGGAATAGATGCTATGCAAAAAGGCGACTTTGAAAAAGCCGCAGAAGCCTTTACAAAGGCAATTGATGAAAACAGCGGCGATCCGGTGCCTTATATCAACTTTGCCAATCTGCTTTCGGCAGTCGGGGAACTGGACAGGGCGCTTAAGTTTTACGACCGGGCGGCTGCTTTGGACGAGAAAGCGGGAGCAGCTTATTATGGAGCCGGGAATGTCTATGTCATGAAAGAACGGTATCAAGAAGCGAAGGACATGTTTGAAAAAGCGCATCGGACGGGCATGGAAAACAGCGACTTATATTATATGCTCGGGACGACGCTTGTGAAGCTTGAGCAGCCGAAGCTCGCGATGCCGTATTTGCAAAGGGCCGCTGAGCTGAACGATACGGATGTCGAAGCCCGTTTTCAATACGCGATGTGCCTTGCCAATGAAGGGATGCTGGACGAAGCGATCACGGAGTTTTCAAATGTAACAGAGCGCGATCCGTCCCATGCAGATGCTTTTTATAATTTAGGCGTTGCCTATGCGTTTAAGGAAGATCGGGAAACCGCGCTTGCCATGCTGAACAAGGCGCTGGACATTCAGCCGGACCATATGCTCAGCATTCGCGCCAAGCAGCTTTTGGAAGAAGCTTGATTGATCAAGGGCCGTCATAACGGATTTTGAATGGAGAGGGGGAGAACAGTGATGCAGCGCCATAACCCGGACCAAATTGAAATGGAAGAAGCTTCATTTGTAAAAGGAACGGTTGCGGCTGTCATTTATCATAATGAAACAAACCTGTATACCGTATTAAAAGTAAAAGTGGAAGAAACATCGGAGTCTTTTGAAGACAAAACCGTTTCTGTCACGGGTTACTTTCCTTTGATCCATGAAGACGATATCTACACTTTTTACGGAAAAACCGCCTCCCATCCGAAATTTGGCCTGCAATTTCAAGCGGATCATTTTAAAAAAGAAGTGCCGACAACGAAAGAAGGTGTGATCCAATACTTGGCCAGCGATTTATTTGAAGGAATCGGCAAAAAAATGGCCGAGGAAATTGTTAATAAGCTTGGGGAAGGTGCGATCAACAAAATTTTAAGCGACGGCACCGTCCTGTATGATGTTCCGAAGCTCTCCAAAAAAAAGGCGGATAAGCTTGCCGCTGCCCTGCAGCAGCATCAGGGGCTCGAACAGATTATGATCTCCTTGAGCGAATTCGGCTTCGGCCCCCAGCTGTCCATGAAAATTTATCAGGCGTATGAAGCGGAAACGCTTGATAAAATCCGCGAAAATCCGTACCAGCTTGTCAAGGATGTCGAAGGAATCGGCTTTATCAAGGCGGACGAACTGGGCGGCAGAATGGGGATCTCAGGCAAACATGAAGAGCGGATCAAGGCGGCGATTTTATACACGGTTGAAGCGACATGCCTTCAAGAAGGGCATACATACATAGACACGAGACAGCTCATCATCGAGACGCAAAAACTGTTAAACCAGTCTGCAGGTGATGAAAAAGTAACCGAGATGGATGTGGCGGACGCGATCATTTCTTTAGGGGAGCAAAAAGAGCTGTTCATTGAAGATGAAAGGTGTTATTATCCGTCCCTTTACTACGCTGAACAAAGCTTTGCCAAAAGGGTGCAGAAAATCGCCGGACAGACCGAATACGATGACCAGTTTCCCGAATCGGAATTCCTGCTCGCTTTAGGGGAGCTTGAAGAACGGATGAAAGTGCAGTACGCGCCAAGTCAAAAAGAAGCGATTCAAAAAGCGCTGATGTCGCCGATGCTGCTTTTGACAGGCGGACCGGGAACCGGGAAAACGACCGTCATTAGGGGAATCGTCGAGTTGTACAGCGAGCTGCACGGCTTAAGCTTAAATCCGGCTGATTACAAAAAGGATGAAACGTTTCCGTTTGTGCTCGCAGCACCGACCGGCCGGGCCGCTAAGCGGATGAGCGAGTCGACCGGGTTGCCGGCCGTAACGATTCACAGGCTTCTCGGCTGGAATGGAGCCGAAGGATTTACGCACGATGAAGACAATCCGATTGACGGACGGCTGCTCATCATTGATGAAACGAGCATGCTTGATATATGGCTCGCCAACCAATTGTTCAAGGCGATTCCCGACCGGATTCAGGTCATCATGGTCGGAGATGAAGACCAGCTTCCGTCCGTCGGTCCCGGACAGGTGCTGAGGGATCTTTTGGCATCGAATGTCATTCCTTCTGTCAGATTAACCGATATTTACAGGCAGGCTGAAGGCTCTTCCATCGTTGAACTGGCGCATGAAATGAAACAAGGAAAGCTTCCTGAAAACTTGACCGCGCCGACAAAAGACCGTTCTTTCATTCGCTGCCGCCAGCAGCAGATTAAAGAAGTCGTCGAAAAAGTCGTCAAAAACGCGCTGCAAAAAGGGTATTCGGCCAGGGATATTCAGATTTTGGCTCCGATGTACAGGGGAGCAGCCGGTATCAACGAGTTAAACGCGCTTTTGCAGGGCATCCTGAATCCCCCGAAGCCGAAAGGCAGGGAAATGAAGTACGGCGATGTCGTGTACCGTACCGGGGATAAAGTGCTTCAGCTCGTCAACCAGCCGGAACACAACGTGTTTAACGGTGATATGGGTGAGATCGTCTCGATTTTTTATGCAAAAGAAAATACGGAAAAAGAAGATATGGCCGTCGTCTCTTTCGACGGGAATGAAATCACCTTTACAAAAAAAGATTTTAACCAATTTACGCACGCCTATTGCTGTTCAATCCACAAATCGCAGGGCAGCGAATTTCCGATCGTCATCCTTCCGGTCGTCAAAAGCTATTACCGCATGCTGAGAAGGAACTTGCTTTACACGGCCATCACAAGAAGCAAGAAATTCCTGATTTTGTGCGGGGAAGAAGAGGCCCTTGAATGGGGCGTGAAAAATAAGGAATCATCGGAAAGGCAGACATCGCTTAAAAGAAGGCTTCAGCAGGCGGCGCATGAAGAGGATGAAGAGCTCATGGCGCTGCAAAAAGAGCTGCCTTTTAGCGTCTATGACGCCAATATCGGGATGGAAGGCATTACACCTTTTGATTTTATGGAAAAGGAAGCAGAATAAGTGTTTTTCATGGAATCCATTTCATCGTATGAGTCGCGTTGCAACAGCAGATCATAAGAATGTTCGTAAAAAGGTGGTTGATCACACTTTGAGAACATGCAATGAGCTGGAAGGACTCAATGTTTACGACAGACAATCTTCTCTCCCGCTTGGGGTGGTAACAGATATCTGTTTTTCCAATGAAGGGACATGTCTCGGATTGATTATGGAAGAGAAGCGGCGCTTTTACAATCCCCGTTCGCTTCTTCCGCTTCCCGCTGTCACCGAAATCGGACGTGACAGCGTATATGTTGATTTCACCGAATTCAAGCCGATGCAAATTCCGAAGCAGAGTCTTTCTTATGACCAGATGAAACAAAAAATGGTCAAAAACGGAGCAGGAGATACGCTGGGCATGCTGGAAGATGTATACTTTTCTTCCGACACGGGCATAATCGTAGCATATGAACTATCAGACGGTTTTTTTGCCGATTTGTCAGGCGACAAAAAGCAGATTCACTCATCTGGGGAACCGCTTGAAGTAGGCAGAAGCACAATCGTCTTGAACGAATAAGAGGTGTGTGTTCAAATGCTCGTTTGCCCGAATTGCAAAAGCAAAAACATCGGCAAAATCGGTGTAAATCAATATTACTGCTGGGGATGCTTTATTGAGCTGACCCTTTCAAAAGGAAAAATTTCGACTCATCAAGTCGAAGAGGACGGAACATTGAGCAGCCTGGACGATCTGTTTTCAGATGACGAACGAACGATTAACCTTTGAATGGAGGTTAGAAAGTTGAATCGTACAATGACTTCTCTCATTTCTTTAGGAGCCGGGGCTTTGATGTACTACATGGCGTCTCAGAACGATATGATGAACAAGCGAAACATGAGAAAGCTGAGAAGACGCGTCATGAAAATGTTTTAAGCAGAAGGGATACCCTTAAAAAGGGTGTCCCTTTTTTCTTCGGGAATAATTACAAGCAGAAATCAAAAGCTAACAAGGGGTGAAAAAAATGCTGAAAAAACCGCTGCAGCTTTTAATGTGGGTCTCGATCTTCATGCTTTTGCTATTAACCGTCTATATCTTTTTGCAGCTGAGAATGATTTGGGAGCCTGTCTGCGTGCTGCTGAAGTCGATTCTGATCCCGCTTGTAATTGCGGTTTTTATCACCTATCTGCTTTTGCCTGTCGTTGAAAAGATACACCGGGCCGGCGTGCCGAGAACATTGAGTATTTTGCTGATTTATGTTCTGTTTTTTGCCGGTCTCGGCTACGCCTTTTACAAAGGGGTGCCGATCCTCATTAAACAGCTGACAGAGCTATCAGAGGGAATTCCGTTTCTTGCCGCATCTTACGAAAGCATGCTGGATCAGCTGCATCATCATACAGACGGCTGGCCCGACGGCATGCACGACAGGATCGACAGGTTCGTCAATCAGACGGAGGAATTCGTAGCAAGCTGGGTGGAACGGACGATCAGAAGCATCCGGTTCGTTTTTGATTATATGCTCGTGGCGGCGATTATTCCTTTTTTAGTATTCTACATGGTGAAAGATATTGATACGATGAAGAAGGCGGTATGGTATTTGACGCCTTCTTCATGGAGGTCGAGAGGCAGCGAATTCATCCGCGATGTCGATGATTCTCTTGGAGACTACATCAGAGGCCAGCTTTTTGTCTGTCTTGTCATCGGCTTGGGAGCGAGCCTGTCATTTTGGTTTTTTGACCTGCCCTATCCGCTGATCCTCGGCCTTGTCATCGGCGCGACAAATGTCATCCCGTATTTCGGTCCCGTCATCGGCGCGATTCCCGCCGTTATGGTAGCTGCCGCTTTATCGACGAGGCTCGTTTTCGTGGTGATCATTACGATTTTGGTGCTGCAGTTTATCGAAGGCAATATTCTCGGCCCTCTTGTCGTCGGGAAAAGCCTGCATATGCATCCCGTCGTCATTATGCTTGGATTGCTGGCGGGCGGGGAGCTTGCCGGCATCATCGGCATGATTCTGGCTGTGCCTGTCATGGCCGTTATCAAAGTGATGCTCGTCCATTTTTTAGCGGCAAGAAAAGCGTGAGCGGCAGAAGTTTGACATAACGGCTTCCGTTGTCTATAATTTCGAAATAGACATACATACGTATCTCGATTGACGGATCCGAGTATACTGAAGCCCTGTTTTATAGAGAGAAGCTCCATTGCGGTGAAAGAGCTTTAACAGAAGATCAGTAGAAGCTAATCCTGAGTGCAGGCGAAAACCTGCCGTCTTCATCCGGCGTTATTCGGATATCAAGGTGATGGGCGTTTTGTTACGCCCATAATCAGGGTGGTACCGCGAGAGGAGCTCTCGTCCCTGTGTAAACGTTGTTTGCATAGGGCGGGGGCTTTTTAATTTGCATGTGCATCATTTAAAGGAGGAAAAAATAATGAAGACATTGACATCCGCACAAGTGCGCCAAATGTTTTTAGATTTTTTTAAAGAAAAAGGGCATGCCGTTGAACCGAGCGCCTCTCTTATTCCGCATGAAGATCCCTCCCTGCTTTGGATCAACAGCGGAGTTGCGACGCTGAAAAAATATTTTGACGGACGGGTTGTGCCGGAGAATCCGCGCATCTGCAACGCTCAAAAATCAATCAGGACGAACGATATTGAAAATGTCGGGAAAACAGCCCGCCACCATACGTTCTTTGAAATGCTCGGGAACTTTTCGATCGGCGATTATTTCAAAGAAGAAGCGATCGAGTGGGCATGGGAATTTTTAACCGATCAAAAATGGATCGGCTTCGATCCCGAACGGCTGTCAGTCACGGTCCATCCGGAAGATGACGAAGCGTATGAATTATGGTCAAAAAAAATTGGCGTTCCAGAGGAACGGATCATCAGACTGGAAGGAAACTTCTGGGATATCGGTGAAGGCCCGAGCGGACCGAATACCGAAATTTTCTATGACCGTGGTGAAGATTATGGAAATGACCCGTCTGATCCGGAACTTTACCCGGGTGGGGAGAACGAGCGTTACCTTGAAGTATGGAATCTTGTGTTCTCCGAGTTCAACCACAATCCTGACGGAACATACACACCGCTTCCGAAGAAAAACATCGATACGGGGATGGGTCTTGAACGGATGGTATCTGTTATTCAAGATGCCAAGACGAACTATGATACAGATTTGTTTATGCCGATCATCAAGGCGACAGAAGCCATTTCAGGAGAAAAGTACGGCACATCTGCTGAAAAAGATACGGCATTTAAGGTTGTGGCCGACCATATTCGAACGGCTGCGTTTGCGGTCGGCGACGGAGCGCTTCCGTCAAACGAGGGGCGCGGCTATGTCATCAGAAGACTGCTTCGCCGCGCTGTCCGCTATGCGAAGTCCATCAATATTAACCGTCCGTTTATGTATGAGCTCGTGCCGGTAGTTGCCGACATCATGGCCGCATTCTACGGCGAAGTCAAAGAAAAAGCGGACTTTATCGCGAAAGTCATCAAAACAGAGGAAGAACGCTTCCATGAAACATTGCACGAGGGCTTGGCGATTCTCTCAGAAGTGATTCAAAAGGAAAAAGCAAAAGGAAACCGCATCATTTCCGGGGAAGATGTCTTTAAACTGTATGATACGTATGGATTCCCTGTTGAACTGACCGAAGAATACGCCGAAGATGAAGGCATGGAAGTCGATCATGACGGATTTGAGCGCGAGATGGACAAGCAGCGCGAACGGGCCCGGCAGGCGCGCCAGGACGTCGGCAGCATGCAGGTTCAAGGCGGCGCTCTCCGCGATATCATGACAAAAAGCGAATTCATCGGCTATTCCGATATCAAAACGGAAACGAAAATCGCCGAGCTTCTTCAAGACGGGGAACTTGCCGACCTCGTTCAAGAAGGCAAGAAAGTTCAGTTTATCCTGGAAAAAACCCCGTTCTATGCTGAAAGCGGCGGGCAAATCGGTGATAGAGGCTGGGTTAAAAGCGGGGATGCCGCGATTCGCGTCACAGACGTTAAAAAAGCGCCGAACGGCCAGAACCTGCATGAAGGGATCGTGGAAAGCGGCGCAATTAAAAGAGGCATGAGCGTGACCGCAGAAGTCACGGAGCGGCTAAGAAAAGACATCGTCAAAAACCATACCGCGACACATTTGCTTCACCAGGCGCTGAAAGATGTGCTCGGTACGCATGTCAACCAGGCCGGCTCGCTAGTCACTGACAGCCGTCTGCGCTTTGACTTCTCTCACTTTGGACAGGTGACTAAGGAAGAACTCGAACAAATAGAAACAAAAGTGAACGAGAAAATTTGGGCATCGATTCCTGTGCAAATCGACTTTAAACCGATTGATGAAGCGAAAGCGATGGGAGCCATGGCGCTGTTTGGCGAAAAATATGGAGACATCGTCCGCGTCGTTCAAGTTGGCGACTACAGCATCGAGCTGTGCGGAGGCTGCCACGTGAGAAACACGGCTGAAATCGGTCTCTTTAAGATCGTGTCCGAATCAGGCATCGGGGCCGGCACCCGCAGAATCGAAGCGGTAACTGGGCAGGGCGCTTATGAAGAGATGAACGCCAAACTGGAGCTTCTCGAGCAGGCGGCAGAAGTCCTGAAAACCAATGTGAAGGAAGTGCCGAAACGGATCGAAGCGCTCCAGTCTGATCTGAAAGAAGCTCAGAGAGAAAACGAATCTTTATTGGCGAAACTGGGAAATAAAGAAGCCGGAGAGATTTTAGAAAAAGTAAAAGAAATTGACGGAATCAAACTGCTCGCAGAAAAAGTGAATGCCAAAGATATGAATCACCTGCGCACAATGGTTGACGATCTGAAGGCGAAACTGGGCTCAGCCGTCATCGTTCTCGGGGCGGTTCAAAACGAAAAAGTGAATATTTCCGCCGGAGTTACAAAAGATTTAATAGAGCGGGGTTTCCACGCAGGCAAGCTTGTCAAGCAAGTCGCAGAAGCATGCGGAGGCGGCGGAGGCGGCCGTCCAGACATGGCGCAGGCGGGGGGAAAACAGCCTGAGCGGCTTGCTGAAGCATTAGCATCTGCGGAAGAATGGGTAAAATCCGTTTTATAAATAGCCGTTGTGGTGTAGAATGGTGATTAGAAGGTAATCAGGCTGAAACTTTGCCTGCGAATTTGGGAAAGAGGTGCAAAACGGTGAGCTCATTTGATAAGACGATGAAATTTAACTTTTCCGACGATTCGATGGAAACCAATGTAAATGAAGTGCTGATAACCGTCCATGATGCGCTTCAGGAAAAAGGCTACAACCCGATCAACCAAATTGTCGGATACCTGCTATCAGGAGATCCCGCTTACATTCCAAGGCATCGAGATGCACGTAACCTGATTCGGAAAATAGAAAGAGACGAGATAATCGAAGAATTGGTTAAATCGTACTTAGAACAGCATAAAGAGGCGTAAACAAGCATGCGAATATTAGGTCTGGATTTAGGTTCGAAAACGCTCGGCGTAGCGCTGAGCGATGAAATGGGCTGGACGGCTCAAGGGATAGAAACGATTAAAATCGACGAGGCGGGCGGTGACTACGGCTTGAACCGCCTCGCCGAATTGACGAAAGACTATGTAATTGACAAGATTGTACTCGGTTTTCCCAAAAACATGAATGGAACCGTCGGCCCGAGGGGGGAGGCGAGCCAGAAGTTCGCGGAAGTGCTTGAAGAAACGTTTCAAGTTCCCGTCGTGCTTTGGGACGAGCGCCTCTCGACAATGGCGGCCGAAAGAATGCTGATTTCAGCAGATGTAAGCAGGCAGAAAAGAAAAAAAGTAATAGATAAAATGGCGGCCGTGATGATCCTTCAAGGATATCTCGACAGCCTAAACTCATGAGGTGATTAAGATGGAACACGGAGAAAAAAACATTACGATTGTAGACGACAAAGGAAACGAACAGCTGTGTGAAGTGCTCTTCACATTTGACAGCGATCAGTTTAACAAGTCATACGTGCTTTATTATCCGGTTGAAGCACAGGACGAGGAAGAGATCGAGATCCATGCTTCAAGCTTCGTACCGAATGAAGCCGGAGAAGACGGCGAACTGATGCCGATTGAAACAGAAGAAGAGTGGGATATGATCGAAGAGACACTGAACACGTTTTTAGCGGATGAAGACGAAGAAGAATAAAGCAGCGGCTGAACCGCTTGACAAAATCCTAAAACTTAAACCGTTTTAGGATTTTGTCATTTTTTAAATGGGCATCTGCAATCATTTGCGCCCTGCTGCCGACAGGCGGCTTTTTTTATTAAAACATTTTGTAATAAATTGCCGAATGATAACGAATCATGTAGTATATACCATGGGAGGAGAGGAGGACACCAATGTTTGAAGATCAGACAAAGAAACCGTTTATAAAAAGACTCCTTAAACATAAAATAAAGTTTTGGCTGACTGTGGTCGCGGTTCTGCTGATTTTAACCGCAGGCGCTATTTCGCTCTACGTCAAATCGGCGCTCGAACCGGTCGATAAAAATAATGCAAAAACGGTCAGCGTCTATATTCCGGAAGGATCGACCGTTACGTCCATCGCCGCCAAACTGAAAAAAGAGGACCTAATTAAAAACGAAAAAGTATTTATCGCTTATGTGAAATTTAAAAATGCCTCCGGCTTTCAAGCGGGGAACTTTCAGCTCAGCCAGTCGATGGATGCGGCCGGCATGGTCAAAAAGCTGACGAGCGCTTCGCATGTACCGGCATTTAAAATTACCGTTCCTGAAGGAAGACAGCTCCAGGAAATCGCAGCTATCATCGCCGGACAAACCAACTACTCGGCAGCGGACATTATGAAAAAGCTGGATGACCGCGAATTCATCAGCCGATTAAAACAGAAGTATCCGAAACTGATCACCGACGACGTGCTAAACAAGAATATCAAGCATCCGCTTGAAGGATACCTGTATCCTGCGACATATCCGTTTTACGACCCTGAGACGAAGCTGGACGCAATCATCGAAGCGATGATCAAACAAACAGATCAGCTGGCTGAAAAGTATGAAAAGCAGATGAAAGACAAAAAGATGTCCGTCCACAAAGCCTTGACGATGGCTTCGTTAATTGAAGAAGAAGCTACCGAAAAAGCGGACCGGCATAAAATCTCAAGCGTCTTTTACAACCGCATCAGCAAAAACATGCCATTGCAAACGGATCCGACCGTTTTATACGCGCTTGGGGAGCATAAAAACCGTGTCATGTACAAAGACCTTGAAGCGGATTCCCCGTATAATACGTACAAACATGCCGGTCTACCGCCTGGGCCGATTGCTAACGCGGGAGAGAGCTCCTGGGAAGCGGCATTAAATCCGGAGCAAACAGACTATGTTTATTTCCTTGCAAAGAAAAATGGGGAAGTCGTCTTTACAAAAACGCTTGAAGAACACAATAAAGCAAAAGCAAAATACATTACGAACACGCAGGACGAGGAAAAAGGAGAGTAAAAATTACTCTCCTTTTATTCGCAAATACAAAGGTTTTATGATAAAATATATCGGGTTGTTTATTGAGAAAAGACAGTCGACTGCTTTAGGAGAGTGCTGCACATCTGACCTAAGGCTCTTTTTTATGAAAGGGAGGCCATCTGCCCGTGAAGATTGGACACGAAGAATTGACCGGCTATCTTGAAAAGCTGCTGAAGCAAAGACCGGCTGAAATTATGAAACTGGAGGCCTATGCCGAAAAGCATGGCGTGCCCATTATGGAACCGACAGGAATCGAAGTGCTCCTGCAGCTTCTTTCACTCAAAAATCCGAAAAAAATTCTTGAAATCGGTACCGCCATCGGTTATTCGGCGATTCGGATGGCACTTGCCCTTCCCGAAGCTGAAATCTTTACGATCGAGCGCGATGAAGACAGGTATCGGGAAGCGTTGAAAAACATCCGGTCATTCCAGCTTGAAAACAGAATTCACGTGTTCTTCGGCGATGCGCTCAGCGAATCGGACGCCGTTCAATCGATGGCTCCTTATGATGCGCTTTTTATCGATGCCGCAAAAGGCCAGTATCAGAAGTTTTTCAGTATATATGAAAAAATGCTCGCCGATGACGGCATCATTTTTACTGACAATGTCCTTTTCAAAGGCCTTGTCGCATCAGATTACAATCAGATCGAAAACAAGCGCATCAAAAAGCTTGTATCGAAAATAGATCATTACAATCATTGGCTGATGGAGCATCCTGACTACCACACGGCGATCCTGCCTGTGGGCGACGGATTGGCCGTCAGTCAAAAAAGAGGTGAACGGATATGAAAAAGCCTGAACTGCTTGTGACGCCGACGGCTGTTTCGGATATTAAGCCTTTGGCAGAGGCGGGCGCCGATGCGTTTATCATCGGTGAACAAAGGTTCGGTCTGCGTTTAGCCGGGGAGTTTTCCAGAGAGGAAGTAAAAGAAGCCATCATTCAGGCTCATCAAAAAGGCGCAAAAGTATATGTTGCCGTGAATGCGATTTTTCACAATGACCGGGTGCCAGAACTGAATGACTACCTTTCTTTCTTGGCAGAGGCAGGCGCCGATGCGGTTGTCTTCGGCGATCCCGCTGTACTTATGGCTGCACGGGAATCAGCGCCGAATATGAAACTTCACTGGAATACGGAAACGACCGCAACCAACCATTATTCCTGCAACTATTGGGGGCGAAAGGGCGCGAAGCGCGCGGTGCTCGCAAGAGAGCTCAACATGGACAGCATCGTTGAGATTAAAGAGAAAGCAGAAGTCGAGATCGAAATTCAGGTTCACGGCATGACATGTATGTTCCAGTCAAAGCGCTCCCTGATCGGCAACTATTTTGAATACCAGGGAAAAGTCATGGATATCGAAGGAAAGAAAAAAGAAAAAGGCATGTATCTTCATGATAAAGAACGCGGTAACAAATATCCGATTTTCGAAGACGAAAACGGCACGCACATCATGAGTCCGAATGACGTCTGCATCATTGATGAGCTTGAGGATTTAATCGATGCCGGCGTCGATTCATTTAAAATTGAAGGGATTTTAAAATCGGTCGAATACATGACTGAGGTAACGGCCATGTACCGCGAAGCCATCGACCTTTGCATCGCAGACAGAGAAGCATACGAAGACAAGAAAGAAGAATGGATCGAGCGGATTGAACAGCTGCAGCCTGCAAACCGCAGCATCGATACCGGATTCTTTTTCAAAGAAACAGTATACTAAAAGGAGGGATAGCCATGTCTGCAGTAAAAGATAAAATTTCCAAAATCGTTGATGGAAAACGCGTCATTACGAAAAAGCCAGAACTTCTTGCTCCGGCGGGAAATTTGGAAAAACTGAAAATCGCTGTCCACTATGGCGCAGACGCTGTATTTATCGGCGGACGTGAATATGGACTCCGCTCAAACGCAGATAACTTTTCAATTGAAGAAATGGCTGAAGGTGTCGAATTTGCGAAAAAATACGGCGCAAGAATTTATGTGACGACAAACATTTTTGCGCATGAAGAAAATATCGACGGGCTAGAAGACTATTTGCGCGACCTCGAGGGAGCAGGCGTGTCAGGCATTATCGTCGCTGATCCCCTGATCATTGAAACATGCCGCAGGGTCGCGCCGAAGCTGGAAGTGCATTTGAGCACCCAGCAGTCCCTTTCAAACTGGAAAGCCGTTCAGTTCTGGAAGGAAGAAGGCCTTGAGCGGGTCGTGCTCGCGCGCGAAACGAGCGCACTTGAGATCAGAGAAATGAAAGAAAAAGTGGATATTGAAATCGAAACATTCATACACGGTGCGATGTGCATCGCTTATTCCGGCCGCTGCGTGCTCAGCAACCATATGACGGCCAGAGACTCTAACCGCGGAGGCTGCTGCCAGTCATGCCGATGGGACTATGATTTGTATCAGACGGACGGGGCGAATGCACTGCCGCTATATGAAGAAGGCGATGCACCGTTTGCGATGAGCCCGAAAGATCTGAAGCTGATCGAATCGATTCCGCAAATGATTGAAATGGGTATTGACAGCCTGAAAATCGAAGGCCGGATGAAATCGATTCACTACATTGCGACAGTCGTCAGTGTGTACAGAAAAGTGATCGATTCTTATTGCGCTGACCCCGAAAATTTCGTCATCAAAGAAGAATGGCTGAAAGAACTGGACAAATGCGCCAATAGAGACACGGCGCCTGCTTTCTTTGAAGGAACCCCCGGATATGAAGAGCAGATGTTCGGCGTTCACGGCAAAAAGACAACATACGACTTTGCCGGACTTGTCCTTGATTATGATGAAGAGACAAAAATGGTCACGCTCCAGCAGCGGAACTTCTTTAAAACCGGAGATGAAGTCGAATTTTTCGGTCCGGAAATCGAAAATTTCACATGCAAAATTGACACGATATGGGACGAAAAAGGCAATGTGCTTGATGCAGCCCGCCATCCCCTGCAGATCGTCAAATTTAAAGTGGACAACAAGATATATCCTAGCAACATGATGAGAAAGGGGCAGTAATGGCATGGGGAAAAAACCGGTAGTTATCGGCATAGCGGGAGGCTCCGGATCTGGAAAAACGAGCGTCACCAGATCCATTTATGAACAGTTTAAAGGTCATTCGATCTTGATGCTGGAACAGGATTTATATTATAAAGATCAGAGCCATCTGCCGTTTGAAGAGCGGCTGAACACGAACTACGACCATCCGCTTGCATTTGATAATGACTATTTGATCGAGCATTTAAATGAATTGCTTGCCTACAAGCCGATCAAAAAGCCGATTTACGATTACAAGCTGCATACGCGTTCAGAGGAAGTCGTGCACGTCGATCCGAAAGATGTTATTATTTTGGAAGGAATCCTTGTCCTCGAGGATGAAAGGCTCCGCGACTTAATGGACATCAAGCTGTATGTCGATACGGATGCCGACCTGCGGATCATCAGAAGGATGGTCAGAGACATAAAAGAAAGAGGACGTTCGATCGATTCTGTCATCGAGCAGTACATCTCAGTCGTCAGACCGATGCATAACCAGTTTGTCGAACCGACGAAACGCTATGCCGATATCATTATTCCGGAGGGCGGACAAAACCGCGTCGCCATCGACCTGATGGTAACAAAAATACAAACTATTCTTGAACAAAACGCGATTTTATAATAACATAGCATAGACAAACACAACTCTGACCATATTATGTATAGAAATTGAAGGGTTCTCATCCTGAGCCCTTCTTTAACTGTATAAGCACCATTTACCGGAGCCTTCCATCCGGTTTATATGATACTTTACAAATATGGGAGAGAAGAAGGGGACAAGGGTTGTCCTCATTCTTGTATATTCAAGTCTATACCTCACATACAAGTGATGAGGAACCAACTAGAAGGAGTGAAGGAACATGGCACAAGAGAAAGTATTTCCTATGACAGAAACGGGAAAGAAAAAACTGGAAGAAGAACTTGAGTATTTGAAAACGGTTAAACGTAAAGAAGTTGTTGAACGTATTAAAGTGGCAAGAAGCTTCGGAGACCTCTCCGAAAACTCCGAATACGATTCAGCAAAAGAAGAACAAGCTTTTGTAGAAGGGCGCATCACAACCCTTGACAATATGATCCGCAACGCAAAGATCATCGAAGACGATGGTGCAAACTCAGATATCGTCGGCCTCGGAAAAACCGTTACATTTACGGAGCTTCCTGACGGTGAAGAAGAATCTTATACCATTGTGGGCAGCGCGGAAGCTGATCCGTTTGAAGGAAAAATCTCGAACGATTCCCCAATCGCGAAAAGCCTTCTCGGCAAACAGGTCGGGGACGAAGTGACCGTTCAAACACCGGGCGGCGAAATGCTTGTAAAAATTGTGAAAATTTCATAAAATTTGTTTAGCAAACGATGACCTCGTCCACAATGTGGATGAGGTGTTTTTATTATGAAATGGCAAAAGCGCATGAAGTGGGTGTCGATTATCATTTCGGCTGCCCTGTTATTTCTGCTGATCAGGCTCGCTGAAATTCAACTGTTTTTTACCGAATCCTTTTCTAAACGGAATGTGAACTTAATCCAGGAAAGCGTCAAACAGCGCACTGAGGAAGTTCGGATTTCAGACGGGAGAGGATCTTTTTTAGATCGGAACGGCGAACATTTGTCCGTCACCCAAAAACCGGCCATCGTCTTATTTCCTTTTTTAAAACATCAGCCATGGCCGGCCGAAGAAGCAGCCGAAATTTTAAACATGACAAAAGATGAGCTCGAGAATAAGCTTGAGCATGCGAAAAAACCTGTGATTCTTACAAAACATGAAGGAGCGTCCATTTCAAAGACGGCTCTCGAAAAAATCAATAAACTGAAATATCCCGGCGTTTACGGCGTATACATAGAAGAAACAGAAAAGAACAGGCTGGCTTCGCATACGCTCGGTATGACCAATCAAGACCCGGACCTTCTCCGACGAAAATATCCCGATAAAGAGGGCCTCTCCATCAGCACGAAAATCGGCACCTTCGGCATGGAGCGGACATTTGATGAATTCCTGCTGCCTGAACAAGATACAAAACTGTTGTATCATGTGGACGGATTGGGAAACCCTTTGTTTGGTATGGACGTCAAATATACGGCAGATGCAAATCCGTTTTACCCGCTGCAAGTCAAAACAACGATCGACAAAAAGGTTCAGCGGGCAATGGAAGATGTACTGGCTGACCATCAGCTTGATAAAGGCGGAGCGGTTCTGATTGACATCGAGACGAACGGCGTGGCGGCGATTGCGAGCAAGCCCGATCTCAACATGGCATTGCAAAAAACAAGGCAAAACTATATGCTGACACCGGTATATCCCGGCTCGGTTTTTAAAACCGTGATTGCTGCGGCAGCGATCGAAAACGGCTTGGACCATCCGTCAAAAACCTTTAACTGCAATTTGAACCTGTACGGTGAGGCCGGAGAAGACAAAGGGAAGCTCAGCTTGGAAGACAGTTTTGCGGAAAGCTGCAACTACACGTTTACAAATCTTGCTGGGCAGCTCGTTGAAAAAAACAGCTCCGTGATCGAAGATACCGCCGCAAAGCTTGGGCTGACCGGACGGGTCGGCTGGGAAGGGAAACTGTATCATGAAGATGAGTTCAGACAGTTTCATCATGAAACTGCCGGATCAATCTGGGGGGATGAAAAGGACAAAAAAGTCAAAAAAGCTGTAGCCCAGACCGCCATCGGCCAAAAAAATGTGAAGCTGACCCCGTTGGAAATCGCCAACATGATGGCGACCATTGCAAGAGGCGGAGAGAAAAAACAAGTCAAGATCGCAGACCAGATCGAATATAAAAACGGCACATTGATGACGGCTTTTAAAGATCACAAGCTCCCCGGAGAGAAAATCGATCAGTATACCGCGCAAAAGCTGCAGAAACTGCTCAGAAAAGTCGTCACGTCTGAAAAGGGGACAGGCCGGCGCTTCAGAGATCTTCCGTACGAAGTAGCGGGCAAATCGGGCACAGCTCAGACAGGCCGGACGGCAGATGACAAAAAATCGCTCTATCATAAATGGTTCGCAGGTTATTTTCCGGCGGACAAACCGAAATATGCGCTCGTCGTCGTCCATATGGATACGCCGGATAGCAAGGCTGCGACAAATGCCGTATTTTATGATATTGTTAAAAAAGTATATGAAATTGAAAAGAACCAGACATAGAAGAATGCCTCAGGTGATGATAAAATAGAAAGCGAGGCAAGAGGGAAAAAGGAGTGCAATGAACTTGAGCGAAACAAGGGAATCTCGTTTTGAAAATCGTGATAAGCGCAGGAAAGCGAATCTTGTGCTTAACATTTTAATAGGCATCGTATTGGTATTAATCGTTGTCGTCGCCAGCAGTCTGATGATGAACAGCCCGAAGGAGCAGGCGCAGCAAGATGCTTCGAAAAACGATTCTGAACAGACGACAGAAGCACCTGCTTCCGACAATAAGAAACAAACGTCTGACGAAGATGTAAAAGATGAGGACAAAGGAAAAAGCGATTCTGCCGACAAAGAAGACAGCGATTCCGACTCGGACAAGGATAAAGACTCTGCTTCAGACGAGGACAAATCAACATCAGATGATCCGTTTGAAGGAGCCGAAGTGAAAGAAGGCGGTTCAAGCGCCAATGTTGAAAAAACGATCATCAATCCTGACTGGAAGCCTGTCGGCACACAACAGAGCGGACAGCATACCGCAACATATGATTCGTCTTCACAAGACTGGAAAGAAATGCTTGAAGCCATTTCATATGCGACAGGGGTTTCCCAGGATAACATGACGTTGATCTGGCTCGGAAACAACGGCAGCCCGCAAGATGCGAAAGGAACCATTCAGGCGAAGGACACCGGCGTCAAATACCAGGTAGCCATTACTTGGGTTGACGGGAAAGGCTGGAAGCCGACAAAAGTTGAACAGTTGAAGTAAAGAAAAAAGCGTCCGGTTTTAACAACCGGGCGCTTTTTTTTATGATTCGGCTTTAAAATGCACGACTGCGCTGTAGTGGATCCGTCCGTCAATGACCGCCGTCTGATGGGAAACCGAATGGACCCTCAGCAAAAGCGCCTGGTTGTTTTCAATCTGCTGACTGATCTTTTTTTCAAGCTCCTCTAAGCTCAGCGCCTCAAAAAACTCAATTTTATCTTTGATCAGATCGAGCCCGAAGTTCATAAACCAATCCTCCATTCGTTTCAAGTCATTTTTTATTAAAGCAAAGAAGCGTCCGGGTGACAAGGGAAATATAACCAAGCCTTTTTTGTACCCAAAACGAATGACTTGTGGTAGGATAAGAACTAATCAACTGAATAAATCATACTATACTTATAGGAATTGTAAAAATAGATGGAGAGTGACGATAAAATGGGAAGAGAGTTCATTCCTTTATTTGAGAACTGGGCAAATTCTTATGATGATACAGTAGTTGGCCGCGATCTTCAGTACAAAGAAGTGTTTCGCAACTACGACGGCATTCTGGATGATGTCGTCAGCCGCTCCGGGCATAAAGTTCTTGAATTCGGCGTCGGCACTGGCAATCTGACTGCAAAATTGCTGGCAGCCGGAAAGGGAGTCACAGGTGTAGAACCTTCAAAAGCAATGAGGGAAATTGCCGAGGCAAAGCTAGCGGAGACTGCAGTGATCGTTGACGGAGACTTTCTCGACTTTCCGGAACCGCCGTTTTCTCCCGACACGATTGTCAGTTCCTATGCGTTTCACCACCTGACAAACGAAGAGAAACGGGAGGCTGTGAAGCGATATGGAAAAATGCTCGGAAAGCATGGTAAAATAGTGTTTGCTGATACCGTCTTCAAGGATCGGGAAGCCTTCTCTGCCGCTGTTAAAAAAGCGAAGGAAAAAGGGTTCCTGCAATTGGCGGAAGACCTTGAAACGGAACATTATCCGACGCTTTCGGAAATGGAAATGATCTTTACCTCAGAACAATTCAGTATTGCCTTTCAAAAGCATAATGATTTTGTCTGGGTAATGGAAGCGGCAAAATTGTAATTTGAAGGGAAGTTTTAAGATATGAAAATCGCAGTTATCGGAGCAATGGAAGAAGAAGTCACGATTTTGCGAAGCAAGCTCGAACAGACGAACCAAGAAGTCATCGCAAACTGTGAATTTACCAGCGGATTTTATGAAGGAAAAGAAGTCGTACTTTTAAAGTCCGGCATCGGCAAAGTCAATGCAGCCATGAGCACGACGATTCTGCTCGACCGCTTTAAACCGGACGTTGTCATCAACACCGGATCAGCCGGCGGCTTCCATCATTCGCTTAATGTCGGAGACATCGTCATCTCGACCGAAGTCCGCCATCATGATGTCGATGTCACGGCATTTGATTATGAATATGGACAGGTTCCGAATCTGCCGGCCGCATACAAGGCCGACAGTACATTGATCCAAGCGGCGGAAGCCGAAGCGTCTGAACTGGGACACATTCAGGTTGTCAAAGGAACGATTGCAACAGGCGACTCCTTTATGAGCGATCCTGACCGCGTGGCATTCATCCGCGGCAAGTTTGCAGATCTTTACGCGGTTGAAATGGAAGCGGCTGCTGTCGCACAGGTTTCCTATCAATTTAATACGCCGTTCGTTGTCATCAGGGCGCTTTCAGACATCGCCGGAAAAGAGTCTGAAATTTCATTTGACCAATTTTTGGAGCAGGCTGCCAAGCATTCGACAGATCTTGTGCTCCGCATGATCAAAAGAATCAATTAAAAACAGGGGGGAGCCCCCCCTCTGTTTTGCACCTCTTGAAGGAGGAAGGAACATGAATGTGATCAAGGACATCACCCAATTGATCGGTAAAACGCCGCTTCTGCAGATTTTGAATTTTCATATCCCCAGCGGTGTTAACATATATGCAAAGCTTGAAATGATGAATCCGGGAGGCAGCATTAAAGACCGGCTCGGAGAAGTGATGATTGCTGAAGCCGTCGATTCGGGAAAGCTGAAACCCGGTGGAACGGTCATTGAGGCGACAGCAGGCAATACGGGAATCGGCCTTGCCCTCGCCGCCAGAAAGCACAGGATTAGACCCGTTTTTTGCGTGCCCGAGCATTTCAGCATGGAAAAACAGTCGATCATGAAAGCGCTCGGCGCTCGAATTGTTCATACCCCCAGAAGTGCCGGAATGAAGGGTGCGATTGAAAAGGCACTTGAACTTGAGAAGGAGATTCCTGATTCTTATTGCATTTTGCAGTTTAAAAACCCAGTAAATCCATTGGCTTACTATAAAACGATCGCCCCGGAAATATGGGATGATCTTGAGGGCCGGATTGACGTCTTCGTCGCCGGTGCGGGATCAGGCGGGACATTTGCGGGAACCGCCAAGTTTCTAAAAGAAAAAAATCCGTCCATTAAAACGGTTATTGTTGAACCTGAAGGCTCGATTTTAAACGGAGGAGAACCGCACGGACATAAAACCGAAGGAATCGGAATGGAATTCATTCCGGAATATATGGACGAAAGCCATTTCGATGAGATTTACACCGTGCTTGACGAAGAGGCGTTCCGGCTTGTAAAAGAAGCCGCTGAAAAGGAAGGGCTTCTGATCGGAAGCTCATCAGGCGCCGCGTTGTTTGCCGCGTTGAAAGAAGCCGAAAAAGCGAAAGCCGGCACAAACATTGTGACAATTTTCCCCGACAGCAGCGACCGCTATTTAAGCAAAAAAATTTACGAAGGAGGAATATGAGATGAAGCCAAAAACGAAAATGATCCACGGCGGCATTACAGGAGACGAAAAAACAGGAGCGGTATCGGTTCCTATTTACCAAGTCAGCACGTACAAACAGCCGCGCGCCGGACAGCATACAGGATACGAATATTCCCGGACGGGAAATCCGACAAGAACGGCGCTCGAATCCTTGATCGCGGATGTTGAAGGCGGTGAAGCAGGCTACGCGTTCGGCTCTGGGATGGCAGCGATCACAGCGGTCATGATGCTTTTTAAAAGCGGCGATCACATCGTGTTGACAGATGATGTATACGGCGGCACATACCGCGTGATGACAAAGGTGATGAATCGCATCGGCATTGAAGCGACCTTCAGTGATACGAGCAGCATTGAAGACATCGAAAAAGCGATCAAGCCGAATACAAAAGCGATTTATGTTGAGACGCCGACAAATCCTTTATTGAAAATCACGGACATCAAGAAAGCCGCTGAAACAGCGAAAAAGCACGGCCTGTTGCTGATTGTCGACAACACCTTCTACACACCGTATTTTCAAAACCCAATCTCGTTGGGAGCCGATATCGTCCTTCACAGCGCGACGAAGTACTTGGGCGGACACAGCGATGTCGTCGGCGGACTGGTTGTGACAGCCTCGAAGGAACTTGCAGAAGAGATCCATTTCATCCAAAATTCTACAGGCGGGATTCTCGGGCCTCAGGATTCCTGGCTCTTAATGAGGGGGATGAAAACCCTTGGCTTGAGAATGGAAGCGCATGAGCAAAATGCCAGGAAAATCGCAGCTTTTTTAGATGATCATCCGGCCGTCAAAAAGGTTTATTATCCAGGGCTGCCGTCCCATCCGGGACATGAGCTTGCCAAGCGGCAAAGCACGGGCTTCGGCGGCATGATCTCGTTTGATATCGGAAAAGAAGAGAACGTGGACATTGTCCTTGGCCGTCTGAAATGGTTTACGATTGCCGAAAGCCTTGGCGCGGTTGAAAGCCTGATTTCAGTGCCGGCGCGGATGACTCACGCTTCGATCCCGCGTGAACGCCGGCTGGAGCTTGGCATTACAGACGGATTGATCCGCATTTCCGCCGGGGTAGAAGATATTGACGATCTGTTGGAAGACTTGCAGCAAGCGCTGGCCCCGATTTCTTAAAATGGCTGAATTTACATGTCTGGTCATCTGTCAATCTATGTTATCCTGAATCATATCCATTATGAAACAAAAGCAGGTGATCATGACATGCAGAAGAAAAAAGTCAAATCGCTGATGGAAGACTATAAGCAGTTTGCTTTTACGCTTCTCAGCGTAAGCGCATTTTTATATATCGGATCGGTCATTCCCGGACAAGGTTTGGAAACCGGCCAAAAGATGACAATGATGCTCGCGACATGCGGCTTTTTGGGAGGAGCCTTCTATTGTGTGAAGCGCTCGCTTAAATATAAAAGACAATTAGATGAGATGGAAGAATCGTAAGCGGAGAGACTCAGAGAGGGGCTCTCCGCTTTTTTTGTTTGATCAATCCGTCCATTTATTAAAAAAACGGTTTACAAACAGGAATTTGATGGATATACTTACAAAGTAAACAAAAAGCAAAGGAGGTTGATGAACATGAAACCAGCACTGACTACATACATTAGACTTTGTGAACGCCAATATCATGATTCATCAAACCTGTGGGAGAGATTGTGCACTTCCTTAACCGATGCTTTTTCAGCACAGCCGGTCCGTTAGGAAGTTAGGCATAATCATACGCTGCTCCTCCCGCAAGATAAAGACTCGATTCGTTTTTATCTGGCGGTTTTTGTTTGCGCCCGCAGGTTTGTCAGATAATCTGCGGGCTGTTTTTGTTTTTAGCGAACTTGAAAGGAGGTGAGCGATGTGACAATAAATCTATTCTTCTTAACACTAACCATTCAGAGACGATTTAAAAGTCCGGAAGAGTACGAGCGAGAATACGAAATCGAACAAATGTACAACGAAATGAAAGACCTGCAGCTGAAATATCTTTACATGAACAGCCAGCGCTAGCTTAAAGCGCGAAAAAAAATAAAGGAGGAGATCAAGATGATGCATAGAAGGGAACTGTTGGCACATTACACTCGGGAGAAGGACCAGGTTTAGCCGGGGCTGAAACGAGTTCCGCATCTCCGCTTTTCTGCATAATATGAAGCAAGCAATTCAATGAATGCGGGTGAAAAGCATGCAGAAAAACGGCAGAATGCCTTTTATCGGCCACGGGTATACATCAATGCCTCATTCTTTCAAGCACGGATACGGTAATCCGTACCGGCGCCAAAGAATGGAGATAGCGCGCCAATTCGGGTATTGGCCGCATTATTGGTATTATTGAGAAAGAGCAGAAAACGTTTGTTTTCTGCTCTTTTTCATGTGGACAAACTGAATGGCAAAATAAAAAGGGGGGATTTAAAGCCCCCCTCCTGTTCATTTAGCAGACGTAACAAGCGCCGATGATAATTAACAGAATGAATAGAACCACAACAAGCGCGAATCCGCCTCCATAGCCGTATCCGCCGCCGTATCCACCGCCGTATCCGCCAGGGTAGCCACCCCAGCCGCCGCAGCATCCGCCGCCGTAACCAAAGCCCATAAATAGCACCACCTTTTAGTGAAAATTCCATATATACTATGCATGGGTTTGAGTTGTGGAAAGGGCGGATAGACCAATTCATTAAAAAAACAGTTTTCTTAAAGCGAAACATTTTCAAAGCTGAAGCCGTCTAGTTATGGAATGTAACAAAAGAATGCAGTTATTTTTGCTAATGCTTTTAATATTCGGTTTATTGACCGATATGAGTGGTGAAAGGCCCGTTTGAACGATTTGCAACCTGAAAAACCGGGCTAATTAGATATTAAAGCAGGTGTTATAACGTGTTTGAACAATGGCTTGGAAAACAATTGCGGAGCCCGAGAGGCATTTTGTCGAAATGGGTCGCGTCATATATGGAAAACGGAAATCATGATATAAACGAATGGACCATCAATTTAATGGATGTCTGTCCGCATGAGCGCATCCTTGAAATCGGAACGGGAAGCGGAGCGGCGCTTTATCAGATCGCGGAGATGCTTGAAAGCGGCAAAGCCTGCGGCATAGACGCTTCAAAAAGCATGGTCAAGCAAGGGATGCGGCGAATCCGTCATATGAAAGAAGAAGGAAAAGCCGAATTGAAGCTCGGCCATGCCGAAAACATTCCTTATCCGGACCGTTCTTTTCATAAAGTATATTCAGTCCACACCCTTTATTTTTGGACGGATTTCAAACAAGCATTAAAAGAAATTTACCGTGTTTTACAGGTTGACGGCACGCTGTTTCTCGCCGTCCATCTGGAAGGGCAAATGAAAAAATCGAAAAAAACAAAAGGCTTTTCCTTATACTCAGAAGAGCAAATCAAGCAACTGCTTGAAGAAAGCCATTTCAGAGACATCACGGTACATATGAACGAAAATGACTGCTGCATTTCTGCGGTAAAATCGTGAGCTTTGTACGATCATCCCTTTCATACGAGAGGGATTTTTTATGTTTGATAGAGTTGAAACCGGATCTTAAATATCATATTTTTGATTTTTAAAGAAAAGTATTCCAATAACATAGCAAACATGGTTTAATATCAAAGTGAACGTTTTTACTATATTTTCCGGAGGTATTTATGAACAAAAGGATCGTGAAAAGTTCAATTGCTTTCTTTCTCCTTGTTGCATTGATTTTTGGCCAGCTGCCTCTACCGAAGACTATGGCGGCCGAAGACAGCGTTCCGATTAACGAAACCACACTGACCGGCGCGTCCCCAGTTGAAGCGTCATTTCAAAGCGATGATGAGGTGCATTGGTATAAAATCAATCCTTCAAATCAGGAAATCGCAAACCACACGCATTTCCGCGTTAAACTGAAATCAGATGCAGAGCTGAACATTTCCGTTTACTCCAGCCTGGAAAACGCAGCTGATCACCAAACGTTTGACAGATACAACGGCTACTCCTATGAAAATAATCCCGCTTTAATCGATTTTCCGATTGCCTGGAAAGGTCCTTACTACATAAAAGTAGAAAATCACCATGATGAGGAAAACGAAACCACTTCAATTACAGATATTTCTTACACCATCAGCTATGAAGGCGTCACCCTGCCTCCGGCAAACCAGGAGGCGGAAGAAGAGTGTCCTGCAGAATTAAGCGTCTCCGAGATCTCGTCTCGGACTATTCCAATTATGGAAAAGGTCTCGATATGGTGGCACCGGGAACCGATATTCCAAGCCTCGTTCCGGACGGAAATGTCACTTATATGAGCGGAACATCCATGGCGGCGCCGCATGTTGCAGCTGCAGCAGGACTTCTTTTGTCACAGAATCCATCTTTGAAACCAAAGCAAGTCGCAAAGCTATTGACCGAGACGACAGCAGATGTGGCATTTGAAGAACAGGATAATCCCAACCCGGACTATGATCTGGATTTAGAACCGGCTGCTCAAATCCCTGGTTATGATTTCGTTTCCGGGTGGGGGAGGCTGAATGTTTATCACGCAGCCAGCGTTTTTGAGCTGAACATGAAGGTTCATCCCGTTTTAAACCGCCATACGGCAGTGACAGGCACAGCCAAAAGCGGTGTGGCGGTCAAAATCTTGCGAGGGAAGCAAGTATTGGGCACGGGAACAGCCGGAAAATCAGGCGCGTTTTCAGTGAAAATTCCGGCCCAGAAGGCGGGGCAAGTTCTTCATGTCGCGGCATCGGGTTATCAGGCGGAAGCCTCGCTCAGAACCGTCGTGGAAAAAGCGCCGAAAAACCCTTCCGTCAAACGCATCACGAACAAAGATACTGCCGTAACGGGGAAAACGGCAGCCGGCTACACGATCAAAGTGAAAAACGCGTCCAAAAAAGTGATCGCGCAAGGCAAAGCGGATGCATCCGGAGCGTTTAAAGTGAACATCAATAAGCAAAAAGAATATGCCGTTTTGTATGTCTCCGCATCTGCTGATGACTACAGAGAAAGCGGCGATGTTAAAATGACGGTTGCTGATGTCATCCCGCCAGGCGCCCCGAAAGTTTATCCGGTTTCCGATAAAAGTACGGTGATTCAGGGAAAAACAGAAGCAAACGCGCAAGTCAGCGCAAAAGTAAAAGGAAAGACGATCGCTTCCGGTAAAGCGAACGGAAAAGGTGAATACAAGCTGAAAATCAGCAGGCAAAAAGCCGGAACGGTCATCAGTGTTACAGCAAAGGATAAAGCCGGGAATGTCAGCAAAGCGAAAGCCGTCACTGTGCTTGACAAAACTCCCCCGCCCGCGCCAAAAGTGAATACGGTAACAAACAAGAGCACGGCCGTTAAGGGGAAAGCAGAGGCAAACGCCGCCATCACCGTCAAAGCAGGAAAGAAAACGCTTGGAACCGGCAAGGCCGATAAAAAAGGCGCGTTTTCCGTTAAAATAAAAAAACAAAAGGCAAACACTGTTTTAGCGGTCACTGCAAAAGATAAAGCCGGCAATACGAGCAAAGCGAGCATATTAAAAGTCAAACAAGCAAAATAATCCGATGGCAGAGGGAACTGATGACATATCAGTTCCTCTTTTTTAATCGAAATTAATATATAAGAATACTATTAAACAGCCGCGCTGCCTGCATTCGATTTATGAATTTCAACTCATGTCAACAGTTGGGTCTATTCTCCCTTTTTTTGTTTTTCTTTAAAAAATTTTATATTAAAAAAGGAATTTTCGAGTGTTCTGTCAAAAAGTGAATGTATTGGAAAAAGCGGAATGAACGTTCATTCCGCTGGCTTGGAGGGCAAAATCAATGGAATCGGAAAGCAAATATCAGAAGATTATCGAGGCTTCGCTCGTCCTTTTCGCAGACCGTGGCTTTGACGCTGCAACCATTCCGATGATTGCCGAGAAGGCAAACGTCGGTGCAGGCACCATCTACCGCTACTTTGACAGCAAGGAAGACCTTGTGAACGTCTTGTTCCAAGACAGTGTGAAGAGATTTAAAGAAAAGATTGAGGAGGACTATCCTGAAGATTCAGCAGGGATAAAAAAACAATTTCAGCATATTTTCCGCTGCCTTTTCGAGTTTTCTCAGGAAAATGTCCATGCGCTTTATTTTTTGGAAATTGACAAAACCTCTCATTACCTGACAGAGAAAAGCCGTGAAGTCTTAAACGAACTGCTGGATTTCGTCTATTTATTTTTTGAAAAAGGGAAAGCGGCCGGTGTGATTCGCCCCTTGCCTTCTCACATCTTGTCGGCTGTGGTATTCGGGGCGTTCGTTCATATTCAGAAATTGGTAAGGGCTGGGGAAATCGAAGATCCTACCGGACTGATCAAAGAGATTGAAGAATGTTCCTGGCATGCTGTCAAACATCATGGATGAAAAGCTTTTTTCAAAACAGAAAGGATGATTTTCATGAACACGTTAAATGGAATTCCAATCCCTAAAACTTACGGACCGCTCGGCAACCTGCCTTTGCTTGACAAAAACAAGGTCTCCCAGTCTCTTTGGAAAATCGCGGATGAGATGGGGCCTATCTTTCAATTTAAGTTTGCGGATGCGATTGGGGTATTTGTGTCCAGCCATGAACTGGTTAAAGAAGTCTCTGACGAATCCCGGTTTGACAAAAACATGGGGAAGGGGCTATTGAAAGTTCGCGAGTTCAGCGGAGACGGGCTGTTTACGAGCTGGACGAAGGAACCCAATTGGCGGAAAGCCCACAATATCCTTCTGCCGAGCTTCAGCCAAAAAGCGATGAAGGGATACCATCCCATGATGCAGGACATCGCCGTCCAGCTCATCCAAAAATGGTCCCGTCTCAATCCGGATGAAAGTATTGACGTACCGGATGATATGACGCGGCTGACGCTGGATACGATCGGCTTATGCGGATTTAACTACCGATTTAACAGCTTCTACCGCGAAGGGCAGCATCCGTTTATCGAGAGCATGGTCCGGGGTTTGAGCGAAGCGATGAGACAGACGAAGCGCTTTCCGCTGCAGGATAAGCTGATGGTCCAAACGAAGCGTCAGTTTGACAGCGATGTTGAGTCGATGTTTTCTCTTGTTGACCGGATCATCGCTGACCGGAAGCAGGCCGGCGGCGAAAGCGGAAATGACCTTTTATCGCTTATGCTTCATGCGAAAGACCCTGAGACCGGCGAAAAACTGGATGATGAGAATATCCGCTATCAAATCATTACGTTTTTGATCGCCGGGCACGAGACGACGAGCGGTTTATTATCGTTTGCGACCTATCTGCTCCTGAAGCATCCGGATAAGCTTAAGAAAGCGTATGAAGAAGCGGACCGCGTGCTGACCGATCCCGTTCCTTCCTACAAACAGGTTCAGCAGCTGAAATACATTCGAATGATTTTGAATGAATCGATAAGGCTTTGGCCGACGGCGCCGGCTTTTTCTCTTTACGCAAAAGACGAAACGGTTATCGGGGGAAAATACTTGATTCCGAAAGGCCAGAGCGTCACAGTGCTCATCCCAAAACTGCACAGGGATCAAAGCGTCTGGGGAGAAGATGCCGAGGCGTTCCGGCCTGAACGGTTCGAGCAGATGGACAGCATTCCGGCGCACGCATACAAACCGTTTGGCAACGGCCAAAGGGCATGCATCGGCATGCAGTTCGCCCTTCACGAAGCGACGCTTGTGCTCGGCATGATTCTTCAGTACTTTGATCTTGAAGATCATGCAAACTATCAATTGAAGATCAAAGAATCGCTGACATTAAAACCGGATGGCTTCACAATCAGGGTAAGGCCGAGGAAAAAAGAAGCAATGATGGTGACGCCGGGTGCTCAACCTGAAGAGAACATGCGGCAGGAAGAAAAGCCTTCCGCACCGGCTGCGGAAAATACGCACGGAACCCCTCTCCTTGTGCTCTACGGTTCAAATCTCGGCACAGCCGAAGAGGTTGCAAAGGAGCTTGCTGAAGAAGCGCGTGAGCAAGGATATCGAAGCCGGATGGCGGAGCTTGATCAATATTCAGGCGACCTCCCGGCAGAAGGGGCTGTTATCATTGTGACGGCTTCCTATAACGGAAACCCGCCCGATTGCGCAAGGGAATTTGTCCATTGGCTTGAGCATGATCAGACAGGCGATTTGCACGGTGTCAAATATGCGGTATTCGGCTGCGGTAACCGGAGCTGGGCCAGCACCTACCAGCGGATTCCGCGCCTGATTGACAGCGCATTGGAAAAAAGAGGCGCCCAAAGGCTGCACAAGCTTGGAGAAGGGGACGCAGGCGATGATTTTGAAGGACAGTTTGAGTCATGGAAAAACGATCTGTGGCCGCTTTTAAGAACCGAATTTTCATTGTCCGAACCCGAGCCGAATCAAACAGAAACAGACAGACAAGCCATATCTGTCGAGTTTGTAAGCGCACCTGCGGCTTCGCCGCTGGCTAAAGCTTATCAAGTGTTTACAGCGAAAATATCGGCAAACCGGGAACTGCAGTGTGAAGAGAGCGGGAGAAGCACGAGGCATATTGAAATATCGCTTCCTGAAGGTACCGCATATCAGGAGGGAGACCATCTCGGGGTGCTTCCGCAAAACAGCGAGGTGCTGATTGAACGCGTTTTTCAGCGGTTTGGGCTGAACGGAAATGAACAAATTATGATCAGCGGCCGGAGTCAAGCATCACATTTGCCTTTGGAGCGGCCCGTTCATGTCAAGGATCTTTTTCAACATTGTGTCGAGCTGCAGGAACCGGCTGCAAGGGCCCAGATTCGCGAGTTGGCGGCACATACTGTATGTCCGCCTCATCAGCGCGAGCTTGAAGATTTGCTGAAAGATGACGTCTATAAGAATCAAGTGTTGAAAAAACGGCTGACAATGCTTGACCTGCTTGAGCAATACCCGGCCTGTGAACTGCCGTTCGCCCGCTTTCTGGCGCTTCTGCCTCCGCTAAAACCGAGGTATTACTCGATTTCCAGTTCGCCGCAGATTAACCCTCGGCAAACAAGCATCACCGTCTCTGTCGTAAGCAGCCCGGCATTGAGCGGCCGCGGGCAATATAAGGGGGTTGCATCGAACTATCTCGCAGGCCTTGAGCCGAAAGATGCGATTTCTTGTTTCATCAGGGAGCCCCAGTCAGGCTTCAGGCTTCCTGAAGATCCTGAAACACCGATGATCATGGTCGGACCGGGCACCGGAATCGCACCTTACCGCGGATTTCTTCAGGCGCGCCGCCTCCAGCGTGATGCCGGGATAAAGCTCGGTGAAGCGCATTTGTACTTCGGCTGCCGCCGTCCGAACGAAGATTTTCTGTATCGAGACGAATTGGAGCAAGCGGAAAAGGACGGAATCGTCCATTTGCATACAGCGTTTTCCAGGCTTGAAGGCCGTCCGAAAACATATGTGCAAGATTTGCTCAGAGAGGATGCAGACATGCTGATTCACTTGTTGAACGAAGGCGGCCGCCTGTATGTGTGCGGAGACGGAAGCCACATGGCTCCCGCTGTTGAACAAGCTTTGTGCGAGGCGTACCGCATTGTACAGGGAGCGAGTCAGGAAGAGTCGCAAAGCTGGCTGTCCGGACTTTTGGAAGAAGGGCGGTATGCAAAGGATGTGTGGGACGGCGGCGTTTCCCAACATAACGTGAATGCGAACCACATTGCAAGAACGTAAAACAAAAAGAGGCATTCTGAATTGATTTAAATAGACTAAACTTATAAGAGGATATTATGTTCAATATATGAGCATGTATCCTCTTTTCTTTGGCATATTATATTTGTTAATTAGATATTGAGATTATCGCAAATGGAATATAAACGATGTAGGTGAAATTAAGCAGTTAATACTAAAAAATGGATATTAATCTATACTCTTTTGTGTATTATTAATCCGATTATGCTTTTTCGCCCAAAGTTTTTCAATATAACCTGTTCCAAATAGAACTCCAGCTACAATAATTACAAATCCAATTAATTGTGAAGCTGTAATGTTTTCATTTAAGAAAAGTGCGGAGAACACAAGACCAAAAAAAGGAACAAAGTTATTAAATATGGCTGTTTTTCCGGCTCCTATCTGCTGGATCGCTGCATAAAAAACTATATACCCCACACCTGTTGCCACTACCCCTGACACAATAAATAAAAAGTAAATAAAGAAAGTGGCTGAAGTCATTTCGTTGAATCCTTTAGGTTCAGTTATAAAACTAATAATCAACAAACCTATTGAACCTAATAAATACATTATTGTTGTTACCTGTTTGGAATCGAGAGTTGCTGTTGCCTTTTTTACAAAAATAAAACTAATGGCTTGGACGAACATTGCAATAAATAAAATCAATTCTCCTTGAGACAATTGCATATTATTGAATGAACCACCTTGAATAAAAAAGACACCAATTAATGCGAGGAGAAATCCTATGATTCGCAATTTTGTTAATTGTTCACCTGAAAAGAGGACGGCAAGTATTGCTGTTGTAAGTGGTACTAATGATAGAATTAAAGAAGCATTCGAAGCATCAATAATTGTTAAGCCTATTGCTATAAGCGAGTGATGTAGAATGACACCAAAAACACACCCGAGTAGTGTATAAATCCATTCTCTTTTCGATAAACGACGAAATGATTTTCCAAGAACAATTATGATCAATGCCGTAATCCCAGCCATCATAATTCGAAATGCCGTCATGGTTTGTGGAGGTAAATGTTCCACCAATACTTTAATTAAAACCATATTAAGTCCCCAAATAGCTGTGACAAAAAATACTAAACCATAGATTAGTAATAATCGCTTTTGATCCACAAACTTCCCTCCTTTGAACCTTTTAGTTTTCATCGTCTACTCCTAATAATCTCGAAACTGCTTATATTTCGCATAGAATTAACCTGTTATTAAAATAAAGTAATGAATCGCCATTCTTTTTCCGAATTTAGACTTCGATTACTGTCGGAATATGCTTTGCATAAGTTAGGAAATTATTGACGATCAGCTTTGTTTTGACCTTCATATATCCGGTTGTCGTTCCATCGCTACATCCATACCACTCTTCCAAAAGCACATCCCTATCAAAAACAACCTGCACAACATTTTCCTTGTCCATTAAAACGCCAAATACAGTAGCAGCACCGATTTTTACGCCAAGAATACTTTCCATTAGTTCCGGCGGAGCAAAGGATACGCGTGAAATGTCAAGTGCATTGCTAAAATCTTTTGATTTGAATGGCTTATCAGCGGTGGTTATAAATAAATAAAACCTTGTCTTTTTACTATTGCAGAGCAACAGCGTTTTTACCATTTTCATATCCAATTTTTGATTGATCTCGATACAGTCCTCCATTGATATGGCTTCATCAGTAGTCACTCGTTTAAATGAAATCTGTAACTTTGTCAATGATTCGTAGACCATTTTTTGTAGCGGAGACTTATAGCTATCTGGTACTTTTTCCATAATATCACTCACAAAAAACATCTTTATATCCCTAGCCTTTCCTAACTTGAATTTTTGATAGTAATAACATATCATGTTCATATGTATTACAAAAACGAATTTTTCTCATGATATGCATGACAAAAACAGATGGAAAAGGAAACGAGTATGAATATCCAAAAATATGTGGCGTTTGTAAAAGTAGTAGAATTGGGTAGCTTTACAAAAGCTGCTCAAAGCTTGGACTATACACAGTCGGGGATCAGCCGTATGATTAACGATTTAGAAACGGAATGGGGGGTTTCCCTTTTTGAAAGAGGACGTGCCGGTATTAATTTAACCTCTGATGGCTTAAAGTTACTGCCCCAATTAAAGAGAATATGTAATGAGCATGAGATCTTAATGACTCAGATCGAAGAGTTACACGATATAAAGACTGGGATGATTCGTATTGGGACATTTTCTAGCGTAGCAACCCATTGGCTTCCTAATATGATTAGAATTTTTAAGAAGGATTACCCAAAGATTGATTTTGAACTTCTGCTTGGTGATTATACAGAAATTGAAAGTTGGATTCTAAATGGACGTGTTGATTTTGGATTTGTGCGACTTCCATCAAAACCAGATTTAGATACTATCTTTGTGGAGCAAGACCGTTTGCTGGTCGTAATGCCATTAAATCATCCTCTTGCTAATTGCGAAAAATTTCCAATCGATAACTTATTGAATAGTCCGTTTATGCTACTGGAAAAGGGAGCAAAAGCAGAAATCTCTGAAATTTTTGAGATGCACCAAATTTCACCCCAAGTTAATTTTACAACATGGGATGATTATGCCATTATGTCTATGGTGGAAAACGGACTAGGAATCAGTATATTACCAGAATTGATCTTGAAGCGTATTCCTCACAAGATTATAGCGAAAGAGCTTGAAATTCCTGCATTTAGAAATATTGGTATAGCCACAAGGGACCAAAAATCACTTTCCCTTGCGTCCAAGGAATTTTTAGAATATTTATCATATAGGAACATTGAGTGAATAAGTATGATGGATCAAAATGTAAAATACACATACAGTCAGTTTGAAATATTTCAAATCATGGTTCGCGACTATACTCGAGTCCGGACCTTTTAAAATACTCAAAAGAGTATTCAGACAGGTAATAAAGCATGTTTTTTCGCATTTTCAACTATTCAGCAATAGAAGCTAATGTTGAATAATCAAGCCGAAAAAACAACAGATCTATTAGCTACGTAGTACAACGGTGCTGCGCATTCAAATAACATCAATCTGACTAACTTTGTGAAAGAATGTACTTAAAGTAACGGGGGCGTTAGTTGAAGAAGAAAGGGCATAACATATTAGTCATATAAAATATGTTATGCCCTTTAATTTATTTATCTTTTTTCAATTTAGGTCTTGTAATCTTAACAGGATGCCTCTTTTTTAGAGTTTGTGATTTTTCATTGATATAGATGAAAAGGTTTAATCCCAAGAACCAAACGAGCAAAATATATCCCCATTTTGCCGGCGTCTCCCAGCCCTCGAAAAAAGGCAGAGAATCAATGAATGTTTGCCCTTTCATGATGACAAACACGAATAACGCCACAGAGGTGACTAGAGCGAGCCCTTGTAAAATGAGCGTTTTTGCACTTCGTTTTTTCAAATCTCCCCATACGTACATCAGTACGAAGACCAGGGAGACCATTGAGATGATATCATTCGCTGTGCCGTTTATTTTGAGCCCAAACCTGAGAAAAAGATTCAAACATGCAGATGCCAAAAATCCGTTAAATCCAATTGTTTTAAGCAAGATGATTCCCCCTCAAACCATTATAGAGGGAGATAAAGGAAAAGCCAACATGACAGGCTGCATTTATTCATTCTAAAAACGGCTGATCTTCAGGAGGAATCGTCATGCTGGCTTTGATTTAAATATCGGCATGTGGTGAAGAAAGTTTAGCTTTTATTTCGGATCTGTGTATCGTCTTGCCGCTTGTTCCTTTTGGCTTCGGCAAAGAAAATTGCCGGATAAGCGGCCAAAAGCAACAAGGTAATGAAGGCGACGATTCCCGGCCATTTAAAATGAGTCCAGAAGAAGCCTCCGAAAGACCCCGCTAAGCTTGAGCCGAGATAATAGCTCAGCAAATAAAGAGAGGAAGCTTGAACGCGCTGTTCGCCGGCCGTCTGCCCGACCCAGGAGCTTGCGATCGAATGCGAGCCGAAAAATCCGAATGTAAAGACAGCGATTCCGGCGATTTTCAGAGAAAGCTGAGGCAGAAGCGTAAGCAATGCGCCTCCCGCGATAATGGCAATCCCGATTTTCAGCATCAGCGGGCTGCCAAAACGGTCGGCTTTCTTTCCCATATAAACGGAACTAATTGCCCCTGCCAAATAAACGATAAAGATGAACCCGATGACAGTTTGAGAGAGTCTGTACGGAGGTCCCATCAATTGAAATCCGATATAATTGAATAGCGTAACAAAGCTTCCCATTAATAGAAATCCGAGTGAAATAATCGACAGCAGCCGTTTGTTCATCAAGACGGCAGAGTAGGCGAGGCTCGCCTTTTTCATGCTCGTTTTTCGCTTAGCGGAGTGCTGTGGCCGGGGCAGCAAAATCCAAAACAAATAGCTTAATAGCACTGATAATCCCCCGATGATTCCAAGCGCTGCACGCCAGCTGAACAAGTCTGTCAAAAGGCCGGTCAAAAGCCTTCCGCTCATTCCTCCAAGGCTTGTGCCGCTAATGTATAACCCCATCATTTTCCCGAGCCCTCGCGGATCAAATTCCTCTCCGACATAAGTCATGGCGATCGCGGGTACGCCTGCAAGGAAAAAGCCAAGCAGCCCTCTCATCACCAAGAGCGCCGCGAAGTTCGGACTAAAGGCGGTCAAGAGGCCGAGCACAGATGTCGCAAACAGGGATATTGCCATAATCGTCTTCCGGCCGAATCCGTCAGATAAAGCTGCTGCCGTAAGCAGTGCAAAAGCCAATATACCTGTTGAAATGGATAAAGTTAAGCTTGCAGCTGCCGCCGATATGCCGAATTCCTCCGCAAACAGAGGCATGAGCGGCTGTGTGGTGTAAAGCGTGGCAAATGTCACAAAACCGCTGATGAATAAAGCGATGCTTGCTTTTTGATAATCTTTCGTATGCGGCTGTATGTAAGTCATGGTAGCTCCTCTTTTCCAGAATGACAATCTATGTTTCATGGTACGCTTTCATTTGTGATGTGTCTAATTTATAATATCTATCAACATCATGCATTCTAGTTATGAAGGAGCGGATGAGCATTGGAACTCTATCAAATTGACCATTTTATTGCCGTGAGCAGGCATAAACACTTTACAAAAGCCGCCCTGGAACAAAGGATTTCCCAGCCGGCTTTGAGCAGGTCGATCAAAAAGCTTGAAGAAGAATTGGGCGTCCCGCTGTTTATTCGAAAAACAAAATCGATCCGCCTAACAAAGTACGGCGAGCAGTTCCTTATCAAAGCGAAACAGGCCCGCCTTGCTCTTGACGAAGGCGTCCAGCAAATCAGGGAAAGCGTCAATCCGAATGCCGGGGAAATCTCGGTATCTTTTTTGCATACGCTTGGTTCACGCCTGATGCCGCAGCTGATTGCCGGTTTTAAAAAGAAATACCCGAATGTTGCGTTCCGTCTGTATCAGGCCGCAAATGAACATCTTCAGCATATGGTGGAGACGGGCGAGGCTGATATATGTCTCAGCTCACCACCCCTTCCAAACGAACTTCTTGAATGGACGGTGCTGGATACTGAACCGCTTTACCTGGTGCTTCCCGCCGACCACCCGCTCGCAAATCGGAAAGAAGTCGCGATCAGATCCATTGCCCATGAGGACTTTGTCGGTTTTAAGCCGGGTTATGGTCTTCGATATGTGTTTGATCAAATGTGCCGGGAACTGTCCATCAGCCCGAAGCTTGCGTTTGAAGGGGAAGAAGTGTCGACGATTTTGGGCCTTGTGTCAGCAGGGCTCGGTGCGGCGATCCTGCCGAAAACGGCGGAACATATCCATTCTCCGGTGGCATTTTGCCGAGTGTCAGACTACCGTTCTGAGAGGACGATCGGTCTCGCCGTTTTGAAAGACTATTATTTATCGCCGGCGGCACGCAACTTTAAAGAATTTGTCATCGAATACTATCGACGGAATGAGCGGCCTGATCAGCCGTAAAGCAAATAAAGACTTCTCATGGTGACAATTATCCTTTATATTGATAATGATAATTATTATCAATTGGAGGGTTGAACATGACGAAAAAGCAGTATTCTTATATATTGACCGTTTTACTCGCATTTTCTGTTTTTCTTTCAGGCTGTCAAAGCGGCCAAAAACAGACGGCATCAAAGAACGAAGCGAAAACAAGAGTGGTGAAAACAATCAACGGAAATGTCACTGTACCGGCCAATCCGAAGCGCGTCGTTACGATAGGATATGCAGGGACAATGCTTGCATTCGGAATCAAGCCGCTTGGAGAAACAGGGAAATATCTTGAAAGTCCCTATATTAAAGATCATATTTCAGAAATAAAGAATATCGGGGGAAAAGACGGTTTTTCAGTATCTGTGGAAAAGATTCTTAAGCTTAAACCCGATTTGATCGTATCGATGACAAACGATAAAAAAGAATATGAAAAGCTCTCAAAAATCGCTCCGACTGTCGTTTATCCGTTCGGCACGTTTAAAGATGCACGCGATGAAATGAAAACGTTTGGCACGCTGCTCGGCAAGGAAAAGGAGGCCCGGGAGTGGACGAAAATGTTTAATCAAAAAATGAAAGTCGCCCGCGCGAAAATCAAAGATGCATCTGTGCAAGGCGAAACGTTCTCTTTAATCGGCGCATATGCAAAATCTGTGTATGTCTACGGGGCCTACGGGTATCGGGGCGGAGAGGCGATCTATACGCAGCTGGGACTGACGCCGCCTGAATCTGTTAAAAAGGATGCCATTGATACAGCTGATGGATATAAAGCCATATCTTTCGAAGTTCTGCCGAAATATGCCGGAGACTACATATTTGTCGATGAATCATACAACGGAAAGCTTGATCAGGACAATCCGGTTTGGAAGTCGCTTGACGCGGTGAAAAAAGGCAAGGTCTTTTTCCTCGATCCGGACAGGTTCTGGCCGTATGATCCAAACGCTGTTCAGGCGCAGGCCGAAGAAATCGCGGACATGATTTCCAAGAAAGCGAAAAACGAATAGAAAAGCGGGGAGCCGAAAAGAATGATCCGGCTTCCCGCTTTTTCATTTTTCATAATGCTGAAATTGAATATCCAGTGTCCGGAGGTACGTTTGCAGGCCCGCATCTTGGATGGGGATGATATAGGCCGCTTCACCTGACTCATTATGGTGGGAATGCCATAATCCCGGCGGTGTAATGAAGGCTTTTCCGGTTACCCAGTCAATCCGTTTCGGATCGATGATTTCCTTTGTGTCCGGATCGATTTTGCTTCCGACTAATGTGTACGTGCCTGGTGCGGCATAGGCGACAAAATCGAGAGCCACCGACTTGTGGCTGTGGGGCGCTTGATTGGAGCCGGGAGGCACGATGCCGAACATCGCCCACAATACATGGGTGATCGTCAGCGTTTGATCGAATATATCATTGTTTAAAAGAACGGAAATACGGTTTCGGAAACGGGCGTCAGGAGCGGCGGCCGCTTCAGCCAATTTTGCTTTTGCCTGTTCAGCGGTGTAGATGGTTGGTTGAAAGCGGGATTCCGACGGCTTTACGCCCAAATAATGCAGGAGAGGTGAATCGGTGATGTAATAAATGGCTGCATCTTCTGCTGCGGTATGCTGGCTGCTTGAACCGGCAGGCAAAGTCAAAAAATCGCCTTTCTGCCAGTGAATCGTATCTTCGCCCGCTTCGGTACGCCCTGCGCCGCTGACAATGTAATATAGTTCGCTTGTCGCGCGGGGGGCGGTGTGAATCGTGTCGCCCGAACGAATCTTGATGAAGTGGGCGAGAAGGGAAGGGCTTGAAGCGGGATATTCCGTCTTCAGTTCTTCTGAGATGTCCAGCGGGATGATCCGCGTTTCACCTGTTTCATACAATTCAGGTCCGAACTCTTTCACAGGAATCGGACTGATTATTCCGCTTCCAATCGGGTCAGAGGCAGTGGTATACTCGAAAAAACGGGCATGTTTCGTCAAATGCTCGGCTCGGGTTTCAAATTGAGAATGCATTGAAAAACCTCCTGTTATTTTTTGATAATTCAATCATATCTCATTTGGAAGATGATAGTAAACCATTACATTGATAGAAACAGATACGGAAAAGAGGGATTGGATTGGGAAAAGGATTGAACGGCAGAAGAATTGCCATCGGAGCATCGCGAAAAACGGATGAAATGAGCACATTAATCAAAAAGCAAGGCGGGGTTCCCGTCGTACGTTCCCTTCAGGGTACCGTGTTTTTGGCCGAAAAAGAAGTAGGTCCTGATTTGCGAGCCTTTGTTGAAACGGGAGCCGACTGGGTGATTTTTACGACAGGAATCGGGACGGAGACGCTTGTCAACCTAGCTGATAAACTGGGGATCGGTGAGCGCTATTTACAAGCGATCCGCGGGGCGAAGGCGGCATCGAGAGGCTACAAAACAATCGCCGCATTAAAAAAGCTCGGCATTACGCCGGTTGCGGCGGATGAAGACGGCACCACCAAAGGACTGATCGACTCGCTTCAATCCAATGATTTTTCCGGGAAACGGGTGATGGTCCAGCTTCACGGCGAAAACGCACCGTCACTGCTTCAGTTTTTGGAAGAGAAAGGTGCAGCTGTTTTTCCGCTTCTGCCGTATCGCCATGTTGCACCGGACCGGGAAACCGTCGCCTTATTGTGCAGCGAGGTCATCAACCGTGAAGTGGATGCAGTTTGCTTTACAACAGCCGTCCAAGTCCGCTCGCTTTTTCATTTTGCGAAAGAAAACGGCTATGCGGAGAAAATTGTCCAATCTTTTCAAGACAGCGTGTTGGCAGCCGCTGTCGGAAAAGTGACGGCAGAAGCTTTAAGAGAAGAAGGAGTTGAACGCCTGCTCGCTCCCGGCCTCGAACGAATGGGAGCGATGATTGTGGAGCTGGCTCGGTTTTATGAAACGGAAGAGGAAATCAAAACACAGTAAGTGCGAAGGAAATCAGCAGATTGGGGCGTGAGAGTCTCCTTGGGAGGCGCTGTCATGTATGCAGACCCAAAAGGAAAAAAGCCGCAGACACAGCTTGCCGTGCGGCTATCATTTTCTGGGCTGTGATACTTTTTGTGCATCATGCTTTTGAATATGTTGATCGTGAGCCGTTGATGTCAAATTTTTCTGTTTTGCTGGGTTTGAGTCTCACCGTGTTTTTTCTGACGGAAAGCCTGGTCAAACGGCTTGCAGCCGCAAAAACAAGAAAAACGCTTCGCCGATGAGCCGAAGCGTTTTTTGCTTTATAAAACAAATTGATCTGAAACGAATACCGCGCCGTCTTCATTAAAAATCCGTGCGGGCTTTGTTCCGATGACCCGGATGTCTGAAATGCTTGCGGCGATTCCCGTTTCTTCCGGCAAGGCGATGACGGGAGTGTCAAAGGCATGCCTATACCTTTTAATCAGCGGATCATGTTCAACCTTGTAGTGACACCAAACCGCATAGTCTCCCAGAAGCTTTAATCCGTTAAAATCGCGCAATCCGCAAGCATTGCGGTCCATATAAGAGCAAGTCATGATGTTCTTTCCGAGAATGACGGCGCCTGCGCTTCCGCCGTAAATGACGCCGCCGCTTTCGGCATAGCGCTTTAACACCTCGATAAAATGTGATTCAATGAATTGTTTGAGCAGACGAAACGTATTTCCTCCGCCAATATATACGGCAGAAAATGCGTCTAAATCGTGCACGGTTTTGCCTTTGACATCCGTCCACATCACGATATTTTTAACGCCGAGCGGGTGAAAGAGCCGGCTGATCCAATCGAAGCCTTCATCATACCTGTCGGCGTCCATGGCAATCGGAATATACAACAAAGGCTTATGCGGGCAGAGGCTCCCGGCAAAATGTCGATCCAGCCGTTCAGTTTGGTGCGCATCTCCGCCCCCGGAAAGAAACCATTTTCCCATCCTGACCTCCATCTATTTATTATGTTTCCTTTAATTGTTCATTCAGCACGCTGTCCTCCAAAACGGCAAATTTGTCTCCATACACTTTCGTAATATGTGTTTCACCCCAGGCGCACAATGAATCCAATATGTCTTTAAGCGTCCATCCGTATTCGCTGAGTTCGTATTCGACCTTCGGCGGCACCTGCTGGTACACGAGCCGATTGATGACGCCGTCCTCCTCCAGTTCGCGCAGCTGCTGGGTCAGCATTTTCTGCGTAATGTTCGGCATCAGCCGCTTCAGCTCGCTCGTGCGTTTTTTGCCGTGCGTCAAATGGCACAAAATCACACATTTCCATTTACCTCCAATTACTTCAAGTGTAGCTTCGACAGATATATTGTACTTTTTCGGCTTCATGTTCTCCTCCAAACCATAGGAACCGAAAAGTACCTATCTAACTTTTTGGTTCCTATCGCACTTAAAAGTGCGTACTTTTTTTTATAGATGATATGTACCATAATATCATTTGCCGGCAGACATTTGCTATACATTAAAAACGAAAGGGGGAAAAAGAATGACTTCTGTTCATGATAAAAAACGCAGTACATTAGCGCTTTTAGCCTTGGCGGCCAGCGCATTTGCCATCGGAACAACCGAATTCATCAGCGTGGGGCTTCTGCCTTTAATTGCTGATGACATGAACATTTCAGTGACGACCGCGGGGCTGACTGTATCGTTATACGCTTTGGGCGTGACAGTCGGCGCACCCGTATTGACGTCTGTCACATCGAGTATGCCGAGAAAAGCGCTGTTGCTTGTGATTATGATTATTTTTATGATCGGAAACGGGCTTGCGGCATGTGCCGGAAGCATCGGTGTTTTATTAACCGCCCGCGTGATTTCCGCGTTTTCTCATGGCGTATTTATGTCAATCGGTTCAACGATTGCGGCAAGCCTGGTCCCGGTGGATAAAAGAGCCGGAGCGATATCAATTATGTTTACCGGTCTGACGATTGCGATGATTACCGGAGTTCCCATCGGCACGTTCCTCGGTCAGCTGTTCGGCTGGCGGATTGCTTTTGCGGCGATCGTCGCTATCGGCGCACTGGCGTTTATCGCCAACAGCTTTCTTGTTCCGGCCGATTTGCCGAAAGGCGTCCGAACGTCTTTCAAGAGCCAATTGAAACTTGTAACCAATGGCCGTCTGCTGCTTTTATTCATCATTACGGCGCTTGGTTATGGAGGAACATTTGTTGTCTTTACGTATTTATCCCCGCTGCTTCAGCATGTGACAGGTTTTAAACAGGAAGCTGTTGCCGTCATTTTGCTTGCTTACGGCATTGCCGTCGCGCTCGGAAATATCATCGGAGGTAAAGCGGCCAACCAAAAACCGCTTACTGCATTATTCTATATGTTCATCGCCCAAGCGGTTGTGCTTCTCATCTTAACGGCGGCTGCTCCTTATCAGGCAGCGGGCTTTATCGTCATCATGCTGATGGGATTTTTAGCATTTATGAATGTCCCCGGGCTCCAGTCCTATGTGGTAATTCTGGCTGAACGGTTTGTTCCGGGGGCGGTAGATGTCGCATCAGCTGTCAATATCGCTGCATTCAACGCCGGGATCGCGATCGGATCTTATACAGGAGGCGCCATCACACAGTCGATCGGTTTGATTCACACTCCATGGGCCGGAGCTTTGATGGTGCTCGGCGCCGTCGCGCTGACGGGCTGGAGCAGGGCGCTGGAACGAAATGACCAAAAACAAAATCAAGCTTTAAAGAAAAACTGCGCATGATGTATACAAAAATATGAGGAGGCCAATTAGATGACGGCAAAAAATCTGCAAGATCGAATCACATTGAATAACGGGTCGGACATGCCCTGGTTTGGACTAGGCGTGTTTAAAGTAGAGGAAGGGCCCGAACTGGTGCAAGCCGTAAAAACGGCAATCAAGCACGGCTACCGCAGTATCGATACGGCAGCCATCTACGGAAATGAAGAAGGGGTTGGCCAAGGAATTCGCGAAGGGTTGAAAGAAGCCGGAATTTCTAGAGAAGACTTGTTTGTAACATCAAAGGTCTGGAATGACGATTTAGGCTATGACGAAACGATTGCAGCCTACGAAGCGAGTCTCGAAAAGCTCGGGCTCGATTACCTGGATTTATACCTGATCCACTGGCCTGTTGAAGGGCGCTATAAAGCGGCGTGGAAAGCCCTTGAAACTCTTTATGAACAAGGGCGCGTAAAAGCAATCGGCGTCAGCAATTTTCACGTTCACCATCTGGAAGACTTGCTGAAAGATGCCGCCGTCAAACCGGTGATCGACCAGGTCGAGTATCACCCGCGGCTCACGCAGAAAGAGCTGCAAGCGTTTTGCCGTTCGCACAGCATCCAGCTTCAAGCATGGTCGCCGCTGATGCAAGGCCAATTGCTCAGCCACCCGCTGCTGAAAGATATCGCGGACAAGCACGGCAAGACACCTGCTCAAGTCATTTTACGCTGGGATTTGCAAAACGGAGTCATCACCATTCCAAAGTCGACAAAAGCGGAGCGAATTGCCCAAAACGCGGACGTATTTGATTTTGAACTGACCCTCGAGGAAATGAAGCAAATTGACGGGCTGAATGAAAACACCCGTGTCGGTCCTGATCCTGATAACTTTGACTTTTAACAAAAAACGGCCCCGTTCGAATTTCCGAGCGGGGCTTCGACACATTTTTTATCCGCCGTTTTTCACAGGTAAAGGCCATAACATGAAAGAGAAAACGAGATATTAAGAGAAAATAGAAGGTAATAAGTCATAAACTGTGTAAAAAAGGTTATAAAATTGATAAACGAGGAAATTTGATCATTTATGAAACTTTACACGATGATTGAACGGGCGTAATATAAATCTCATCAAAAAACTGAATAAAATTTCCAATTAACGTAACCGCTGAATTCCAATTGGAAGCGGGGGAACCAATTTTTTGTGGCGCTGCCACTTGGGGTGAATCCTTTTCAAGGTAAGGTGACTCTTTGCACCTGAATCCGACAGCTAACCTCGCAAGCGTTTAAAGAGAACCAAAAAACGTGCATAAAGCACGGTTTCTTAACTGTGCCCAAAAAAGCCGTAAGAGGTTTGTTCTCTTGCGGCTTTTTTTCGTGCAAAAAACATGAAAGGAGGTGAGCGGAGTGCTGGATATCGTGATGCTGGCCATTGTCGCATTTTTAGCGGGGATGATGTTTCTGTTGCTGAGATGGGCGGGGAAAACCGCTGATCAATCATAAATGTGAAAGGAGTGATTGCCATGGCGCTATTGGCAGCGGGAGCAGCCGCCATGTTTGTCTATTTGACTTATGCTTTATTGAATCCTGAGAAATTTTAATTGTACACAAATTGGGGGTATTGAAATGACGTCGCTCATATCCATCTGTTTTATCCTGCTTGCCGCATTGCTGGCAGCCAAACCAATGGGGCTTTACATAGCGAAGGTATTTGACGGCGCCCCGTCCAAAATCGACCGGTTTTTCCTTCCGGCGGAACGCTTGCTGCTTGAGCTGGGCGGAGTAAAAGGAGAAAACCAATCGTGGAAGAAATACGCCGCCGCGCTGGTACTCACGAATACGGCGATGATTTTCATCGTTTATCTCGTTTTTCGTCTGCAGGGTGTACTGCCTTTAAATCCTGAAAAGGTCGCGGGAATGGAACCCACACTGGCTTTTAATACGGCAGTCAGTTTTATGACGAATACAAATTTGCAGCATTACAGCGGCGAAAGCGGTCTGTCCATGCTTTCGCAGATGATTGCGATCACCTTTTTAATGTTTGCCGCTCCCGCTACGGCGCTGGCAGCCGCGGTTGCGATGATTCGGGGGCTCGCCGGGAAACCGTTCGGCAACTTTTTTGTCGATTTGGTCCGTTCGATCACGCGGATTTTACTGCCGATCACAGTTGTGGTGTCGCTTGTTTTCGTCGCCCTAGGCGTACCGCAGACGCTTGACGGTTCCGTGACAGCCCATACGGTGAGCGGAGGTGAGCAGTCCATTGTTCGGGGGCCGGTGGCGTCCTTTTTATCCATCAAAGAGCTGGGGAACAACGGCGGGGGGTATTTTGGCGTCAACTCTTCTCATCCATTTGAAAATCCGAATGGATGGAGCAATGCGATACAAATTTTATTAATGCTCTTGATTACCATCTCACTGCCGTTTACGTATGGGAAAATGGTTGGGAATCTGAAGCAAGGCCGCATTCTTTTTGTATCCGCAGGTCTTTTGTTTTTGCTTTCAGCCGGGGCAGCTTTCATGGCGGAATCGCAAGGCAATCCCGTCATCAATCAGCTCGGAATCGAGCACACAGAAGGCAGCATGGAAGGTAAGGAAGTGCGTTTTGGAACATTGAATTCAGCTTTTTATGCGATGGTTACCACCGCGAGCGAGACAGGAGCTGTCAATACGATGCACGACACGCTCACGCCACTAACGGGTCTTTTGGCATTGCTTAATATGATGCTGAACACGGTGTTTGGCGGAATAGGCGCCGGATTGATGAACATGCTTCTATACGCGATGGTTGCGGTTTTTCTGTCGGGCTTAATGGTCGGAAGAACGCCTGAGTTTTTAGGCAAAAAAATTGAAGGAAATGAAATGAAGCTTTTAGCCGTTACTCTGCTGATTCATCCTTTGTTAATCTTAGGGGCGTCAGCGCTTGCCGTCATGACGCAAGCGGGTCAGGCTGCAATTTCAAATCCCGGATTTCACGGGATCAGCCAGATTTTATACGAATATACGTCTTCAGCCGCGAATAACGGTTCAGGATTTGAAGGGCTCGGAGACGCGTCGCCTTTTTGGAATATAACAACGGGAATTGTGATGTTTATCGGCCGTTATTTCTCAATTGTCACACTGCTCGCAGTTGCGGGGTCACTTTTGAAAAAGCAAACCGTTCCGGAAACAATCGGAACATTTCGCACCGATTCAAGCCTGTTCAGCGGGATTTTTATCGCTTCGATCCTGATCGTCGGGGCTTTAACATTCTTTCCGGTGCTTGTGTTGGGACCGGCCGCAGAATATTTAACATTACGATAAGGGGGCTTTACTCATGAACGATTTGCATCATTCCAGTCAACAGGCCACACCGGATGCCGTTCACACAACAAAGCAAACGATGAACGACACGATCATCAAAGATGCGGTCAAACATGCCTTTTTAAAATTAGATCCGCGAACTATGATCAAAAATCCGATTATGTTTGTCGTAGAAGTTGGATTTTTCATAACGGTTCTGCTTTCCGTGTTTCCCCGGTTTTTCGGCAGTACGGCGGCTCCCTGGTTCAATCCGGCGGTTTCTTTCATTTTGCTGATCACCGTGTTATTCGCGAATTTCGCCGAAGCGCTGGCTGAAGGAAGAGGAAAGGCGCAGGCCGATTCTTTAAAACAGACGAAAAAAGGGGTTTCGGCCAATAAAGTAATGGATGACCGCATTGAGAAGGTAGCGTCTGCCGAGCTTAGAAAGGGGGACATCGTCATCGTCTCCCAGGGAGAAATGATACCTGGCGACGGTGAAGTCATCGCGGGTCTCGCATCAGTAGACGAATCGGCCATCACGGGAGAGTCTGCTCCGGTCATAAAGGAAGCAGGCGGTGATTTCAGCTCTGTTACGGGAGGCACCCGGGTCGTCAGCGATTCGATTAAAGTCAAGATCACGAGTGATCCGGGTGAAACGTTCCTCGATCAGATGATCGCTTTAGTCGAAGGGGCTGAAAGGCAAAAAACGCCGAATGAAATCGCGTTGAATACGGTTTTAACGAGCTTAACGCTGATTTTTCTGATCGTTGTTGCGACACTCCCGTTTTTCACGTCCTATCTCGGTTTTCAAATTGATCCCGCCGTCTTGATTGCCCTGCTTGTCTGTCTTATACCGACGACGATCGGCGGGCTCCTGTCAGCCATCGGGATTGCGGGAATGGATCGCGTGACCCGCTTCAACGTTCTGGCGATGTCGGGGAAAGCTGTCGAGGCTGCGGGCGACATTAACACGATTGTTCTTGATAAAACAGGGACGATCACTTTTGGAAACCGGATGGCCGGGGAATTTGTTCCTGTCGGAGATGAATCGCTTCAAACCGTTGGTGAATATGCGGCGCTTGGCTCCATCCATGACGAAACACCGGAAGGACGCTCAGTCATCGAACTCGCTGATAAACTCTCGATTCATTATGACTCGTCCGTTGCTGAAGCAGGAGAACCGATTGAATTCAAGGCGGAAACGAGAATGAGCGGCGTGAACCTGCCCGACGGAAGGCACATTCGCAAAGGCGCTGTCGATGCCGTGAAAAAGTGGGTGATCAACAATGGCGGAACGATACCTTCGAATCTCGATCTGGAAAGCGAACGGATTTCAAAAGAAGGCGGAACACCGCTGGCTGTAGCGGCAGACGGAACAATCTTCGGTTTGATCTATTTAAAAGACACCGTTAAACCGGGCATGAAAGAGCGCTTTGCCGAGCTTCGCAAAATGGGGATCAAAACGGTGATGTGCACAGGCGACAATCCGTTAACGGCCGCTACGATCGCAAGGGAAGCGGGCGTTGATGACTTTATTGCCGAAAGCAAGCCCGAAGACAAGATTAATGTGATCAAGCGCGAACAATCTGAAGGAAAGCTTGTCGCCATGACGGGCGACGGAACCAATGACGCGCCCGCACTTGCGCAGGCTGATGTCGGGCTTGCCATGAACAGCGGCACAACAGCTGCCAAGGAAGCAGCGAATATGGTGGACCTTGATTCGAATCCGACAAAAATCATTGAAGTCGTCTCGATCGGAAAGCAGCTGCTTATGACGCGCGGCGCTTTGACTACGTTCAGCATCGCAAACGATATCGCCAAATATTTTGCCATCATCCCGGCGATGTTTATGCTGGCGATTCCCGAGATGAACGCGCTGAACATCATGAGGCTTGGTTCGCCGATTTCAGCAATCTTATCTGCGCTGATATTTAACGCGCTGATCATCCCGCTTCTTGTGCCTTTAGCCATGAAAGGAATTGCTTATAAACCGATGAGCTCAAATGCTTTGCTGGCCCGCAATTTATTGATCTATGGCCTCGGCGGCGTCATCGTCCCTTTCATCGGAATCAAGCTGATCGATATGCTGCTTCAGATTATGTTGTAAGGAGGAATCGTCATGAAAGAAATCGGAGTAATCTTCAGAATCAGCCTGCTGTTAATGCTGGTTTGCGGGCTTGGATATCCGCTCGCGCTGACAGGGATTTCACAGGCCGCCATGCCTGGAAAGTCAAATGGAAGTCTTGTGTATGACCGGCAGGGGAATGTGATCGGCTCTGAACTCATTGGCCAGCGGTTTAGAGACCCGCGGCTCTTTCAAGGAAGGGAATCCAGCATCAAGTATGATGCCGCAGGATCTGGATCCCCAAACGAAGCGCCGTCAAATCCCGATTTGCTGAAACGGATGAAAGCATCGATTGAAAAGTGGAAGGAGGAAAACCCTGATGTTCCGATCAGTAAACTGCCGGTCGATTTAGTCACGAACTCCGCTTCGGGATTAGACCCTGATATCAGTCCCGACGGGGCGATGGCGCAAATTCCGAGAATCAGCCGTCTGACAGGACTGCCGGAGAAAGAGCTTGTGCAGCTTGTTCATCAGCATACCAAAAGCGACTTCTTAAGTGAACCGCGCGTCAACGTGCTGCTTCTCAATATCGATTTAAAAGAAAAACTGAAGTAGAATGCTGCCCGGTGTCTGATCATACGACACCGGGAAAAACAAACTTGATGAGAAAACGGAGATGCTGCAATGCGGACAAAAAACACCCGTGATTATCGAAGGAAGACGCCGGGAGAGCTGCTGGCCGAAATTGAACAGCTGAAAAGAGGGCATTGGACCATTTATATCGGTTCTGCGCCGGGAGTCGGAAAAACGTATCGGATGCTCCAGGAAGCGCACGATTTAAAGCGGGAAGGGATCGATGCCGTGATCGGCCTTGTCGAAACGCATCATCGAAAAGACACGGCCGCACTCGTCAAAGGTTTAGAAGTCATTCCAAAACGAAACATTTCATATAAAGGGATAACGATGGGAGAAATGGATGTCGATGCGATTATTAACCGGAAGCCAGACCTTGTGCTTGTCGATGAACTGGCTCACACCAATGTGCCAGGTTCGAAAAATGAAAAGCGGTACATGGACGTTGAAGATATTTTACAGGAAGGCATCAACGTGCTGTCCGCCGTCAATATCCAGCATATCGAAAGCGTCCATGATATCGTTCAACACGTCACCGGGGTGAAAGTAAGAGAACGGATCCCGGACCGCGTGTTGGAATTGGCGAATGAAGTCATCTTGATTGACGTCACTCCGGAAACATTGCAAAAGCGGCTTCAGGAAGGAAAGGTATATGAAAAACATAAGATACAACAGGCTTTAACCCATTTTTTTACGAAAAATAATTTAGCTGCGTTGAGAGAGCTCGCCTTGCGAGAAGTTGCAGATGATGTGGATGATCGTCTGGAGCGGACGAACGGCAGCCGACGGCCGAGGGGAACGAATGAAAAGATTTTGGTGTGCGTCCAGCACGGAAAAAATGCCGAAAAACTGATACGGCGCGGATGGAGAATCGCAAGCCGGCTGAAGGCCGATCTGCTCGTTTTAAACGTGTCGCGCACGTCAAAGGAGCAGCTGGCCCCGACAGAACGGGATAAAATCGGGCAATGGGAGACGCTCTGTGCACAATTCGGCGCCGAATTCATTTTTAAACACTCAAACAAAAGGCGCATTTCTGAAACGATCACTGATACAGCGAAACAGCACGGCATTACACAAATCGTGCTCGGCCAATCCGCCCGATCGCGATGGGAAGAAATCAGAAAAGGCTCGATTGTCAACAGCATTATGAGGCATACAGACGGAATCGACCTTCACATTGTCTCGGATGAGAAAGCTTGAGATCGGGATGCCGTTGTTAAAGGATGTTCAGCGGCGCCTGCGGCCTCCAGTATCAGCAGTTCTTTTTTCATCTCCAATCCTCCCCGGTATCCCGTGAGCTGTCCGTTTTTGCCGATAACCCGATGGCACGGCACTACCATTAACAGCGGATTTGCGCCGATCGCCGTACCTACGGCCCGGACAGCGTTCCGCTTTTGTATACGCCCGGCGATATCGGAATAGGAACGCGTGCTGCCGAAAGGAATTTCGGAGAGCGCCTGCCACACGGCTAGCTGAAAAGGCGTTCCGGCAAGGTCGACAGGAAAGCTGAAATGAGTCCGCTTGCCATCTAAATACGCCTGAATCTGCTCGGCGTATTCTGCCAATCCTTTGTCATCCCGAATGAAAACTGGCTGTGCGTACCTTTTTTCAGCCCAAGCGGCCAGCTCACCGAATCCTTGATTCCATGCCCCTGTAAAACAGAGCCCGCGGGCAGTCGCCGCAATGTGAATCTGCGAGCGGCGGCAAGTCAGCGTACGCCAGTATACGATTTGATCTTCCATATGTTTACCTCCGTTTCATTTGCCGGTATGACGTCGGTGATTGCCCTGTTTTCTTTTTAAACAAAGCGGCAAAATAATCCGCATTCCCGATGCCTACCATTGAGGCGATTTCTGCGATCGTTCGTTCAGAATGGGCAAGCAAAACGAATGCTTTCTCAATCCTTTTCTGCAGGATGTATTCTGCCGGCGAGACGCCTTTGATTCGTTTAAACGTCCGCTGCAGATGAAAAGGGCTGATATGGCACCTGTCAGCCAAAGCTTGCAGAGACAGCGGATCGCGATAAGATTCCTCGATGATTTGCACCGCCCGCTGTGCCAGCTCTTCATCCGGCAGCAGCATCCCGGCCGGATTGCAGCGTTTGCAGGGGCGGTACCCTTCTGATAAAGCATCTTTTGCATTGAAAAAGATTTGCACATTTTCGATTTGCGGAACTCTCGATTTGCAGGAAGGGCGGCAAAATATCCCGGTCGTTTTGACCGCGTAATAAAAAACTCCGTCATAGGCGGAATCGTTTTCCGTAATCGCCCGCCACCTTTCAGGCGTCAATCGTGATTTGCTGTTCATATCTTCACCCCGATCTATGTCAGTATAACCTAAATGACAGCCGGAGGTGGAGAGGCGGGGAATGGCACAGCAAGAAGACAAAGAAGAAGAGGGACGGTTGCCTGCGTCTCCGAAACGCGCTACAATTCATTTGCAATACAGGATGAGGTGAGAATATTGCCGAAATCAGAGAAGCAGGCCTCCTAAAATAAAAAAGCTATATTTTAGGAGGTAAAACATGAATTTTCAAACAATCGATCTCGACACTTGGTATAGAAAATCTTATTTTGACCATTACATGAAGGAAGCGAAATGTTCTTTCAGTATAACGACAAACGTCAATGTGACCAATTTGCTTGCCGTGCTCAAGAAAAAGAAGATCAAGCTGTACCCGGTTTTTATTTATATCGTATCAAGGGCCATTCATTCGCGTCCTGAGTTTAGAACAACTTTTAACGACAAAGGACAGCTGGGATATTGGGAACAAATGCACCCGTGCTATACGATTTTTCATCAGGACGACCAAACGTTTTCCGCCCTCTGGACAGAATACTCAAATGATTTCTCGCGGTTTTATCGTCAATATCTTCAGGATGCCGAGCGCTTTGGAGACAAAAAGGGCTTATGGGCTAAGCCGGACATCCCGCCCAATGCGTTTTCAGTTTCTTCTATTCCATGGGTGCGCTTTACAAACTTTAATTTAAACCTAGATAACAGCGAACACTTGCTGCCGATTATTACAAACGGGAAATACTTTTCAGAAGGCGGTGAAACATTTTTGCCGGTTTCCCTGCAAGTACACCATGCAGTGTGTGACGGCTATCATGCCGGCGCTTTTATGAACGAGTTGGAACGGCTTGCCGCCGATTGTGAGGAGTGGCTTATGTGACAGAGGAAAGGCCGATTGGATTCGGCCTTTTTTATATGCACTTCTTAGCGGGTCTCCTACCATCTCTCCCTGCTGTTTAAATTTACTCACGGGATTTGGAACGCCGGCTCTCAACAAACTTCCGGTAATGAAAATCATGAACCAAACGGATCGTCGGCCTGATTAACAGCTGAAAGCTGCCGATCACAAACATCCATATTCCCGCCGGCTTCAGTTCCTCGAAGAAAAAACAGAAGCTCCCGACAAGGAATAAAAGACCGATAAGAAAATCGTTTAATGTATGAAGAACTTTGTATCTTTTTTTGAAAAAGAGTTCGTATCGATCATTGTGGTTTTGCGGCATTGCTTGATCCCTCCAGTCCTTTTATTACCCTGCCGGAAGCAGGAGTGAAACGTCGGTATGCATAGGATTTATGAATAAGGAAAAACATATAGGGACATCGACCATCGAGGAGTGAAAAATATGCGGCTATTCATATGTGCATTGTGCCTGTTCAGCATGATTGTTCCGACAATTGAAACGAGAGCGCTGACGTTTGAAGAATTGCCGGTTAAACAGGCTTCAAAACAATGGGAAGTTCAAATCGGTAAAGCCGAAGCAAAAAACGGAATGGCGAAGCCGGAAAAAGGTAGCTTTCATACTTATGCTGTCGAAATCAAAAACATTGGACACGATGTAGCTTCGGCGGAAATTTATCTCTATCGGAATGAACCCAATTCTTCAACGAAATTTTCGCTTTGGAATATTCCTCACGACAATGCGGTCTCTTTAGCCAAAAGCTTAAATGACGGAAGCCCTGTCAAGCACCGGAATTTGCTATTGGCAGAGAATGCGACCGAATTGGAAGTGGACTTGATTTGGACGGAAAAAGGGAGCGAAGGCAGACTTTTAAAGGAATCGTTTATTTTCAAAGGGAGATGAATCATAAAGATAGAGGCCGTTGAACCGTCAACGGCCTTTTTTGTGAAAGTTAAGGCAGCCGGTCGTTCGGCCAACATAGTATCGAAGTGAACGTTGATCAGCAGAGCTTTCACAAAACATTTACATTTAGAGAAAAATACAGGATGTTTTCACCAATATTTTCTCAATAATGATACACTATTGACAAGCTGCTACTTTGGGTGGGGTGTTTCTGTGGATTCTGATGAAGCAAAAACACCAGACTGTGTCATGAGAGCACGAACAAATCGATATAAAAGTAGGAGAGTCAGGATTGTCAATCTGTAAAAGATCTTTTTTTTATCCCGTGATTCGGCTTTAAAGTTCTGAATCTTCAAGAAGTTTGCCGCCTTTTTGCTGATCAATCGAGAACAAAGGATGATACATATGAAAAGAATAGATAAAATCTACCATCAGCTGCTGGATAATTTTCGCGAAACGAATATCCATCAGCTTTTAAAGATACAAGGGAATTCGGCTCAAGAAATCGCCGGTCAGCTGCAAATGGAGCGTTCAAATGTCAGCTTTGAATTAAACAATCTCGTTCGTGCCAAAAAGGTGATCAAGATTAAAACGTTCCCTGTGCGCTATGTCCCGGTGGAAATCGTTGAAAACATCTTGAACATCAAATGGAACTCAGAGTTGATGGAGGTTGAAGAACTGAAGCGGCTGGCTGACGGCCAAAAAAAGCCGGCGCGCAACATGTCCGCCGATCCCCTCGAGCTCATGATCGGGGCTAAAGGGAGCTTGAAAAAGGCAATCTCTCAGGCGAAAGCGGCTGTCTTTTATCCTCCGCACGGCTTGCACATGCTGCTGCTCGGTCCGACGGGTTCAGGTAAATCGCTGTTTGCGAACCGGATCTACCAGTTCGCCGTTTATTCGGACATATTGAAGCCCGATTCCCCGTTCATCACATTCAACTGTGCCGATTATTATAACAATCCTCAATTATTGCTCTCGCAATTGTTCGGACATAAAAAAGGGTCGTTTACAGGTGCCGGCGAAGACAAAGCAGGATTAGTCGAACAGGCGGACGGGGGCATTCTGTTTATGGATGAAATTCATCGTCTCCCGCCGGAGGGGCAGGAAATGCTGTTTTATTTCATTGACAGCGGCACATACAACAGGCTTGGTGAAACAGAGCATAAGCGAACGGCAAAAGTCCTGTTTATCTGCGCAACAACAGAAAACCCGAGTTCTGCATTGCTGAAGACATTTTTACGGAGAATTCCGATGACCGTACATATTCCGTCGCTCGATGAACGGTCCCTTGGAGAAAGAGTGGAGCTGACAACGTTTTTATTGGGGAAAGAAGCAGAGCGGATCAAAAAAAACTTAAATGTGCATATCGACGTCTATAATGCATTGATTCATTCTGCAAAATTCGGAAATGTCGGGCAGCTGAAATCAAATGTGCAGCTGGTCTGTGCGCACGGATTTTTAAATAACCTTGACAAAGACGAGGTTGTTGAACTGACCGTCCGGGATCTTCCCGATGAGATCAAACAGGACTGGATGTCCAGCAGCAAAAATATCGAACGGAGCAAAATGATTTCTGAATACGTCAACATTACAACGATCATCTCTCCGATTGTGGAAGATGATACAACGAAAATCGATGACTCATTTAACTTATACCATGTCATAGAAGAAAAAGCGAAAATCCTGAATAAAGAAGGCTTAACAAAAAAACAAATCAATCAATATATTTTAACGGATATTCATTTGCACGTCAGAAGCTTTTTTAATCAGAAAATGCTTCAAAACCACAGCTTGCTCAAATTCGTTGAAGACGACGTGATTCAGATGACGAAAGAATTAAAGGAAGTCGCTGAACATGAGTTAGACTGCAAATTCGACCGTAAATTCATCTATTTCCTGAGCATGCACATCGCCGCATTTTTAAAGCGCGGAAAACAGATTGATGTTTTAAACCCGCAGGAAACAGATGAAATCAGGGAAACCCATGTGAAAGAATATGAGGTCGCACTGATTTTCAAAGATAAAATTCAAGCGTATTTTAAAGTAACCGTTCCGGAAATCGAAGTCATCTACTTGACGATGCTGATTCAGTCGATTAAATCATGGAAAGAAAACAAAAGGACGGGCATTGTCGTGGCGGCCCATGGAAACAGCACGGCGAGCTCTATGGTTGAAGTAGCCACTGAACTGCTGGGGAGCACCCCGATTGCTGCGGTTGATATGCCTTTGACCGTTTCACCTGCGGAAATCGTAAGCAGTCTGGCGGAGAAAGTGAAGCAGGTTGATGAAGGAGAAGGCGTATTAATGCTTGTCGACATGGGATCGCTTGCGATGCTGGAAACAAGGCTCGAACAACAAACGGGCGTAAAAATAAAAACGATCAGCAATGTTACGACATCGATGGTGCTTGATGCTGTCCGCAAGGTGAATTATTTGAATTTGAATTTGCACGCCATCTATGATTCGGTTACAAAGGATTTCATCGATTTATGGGCCGATAAACCGCGGGTCTCAGGCAAAAAGAAGGCGATCGTCTCCATTTGCACGACAGGCGGCGGAACGGCGAAAAAGCTCGAAGAGATCTTAACAGCAATCGTGAGCAGGACATCAGATGAACAAATCAGCATTTTGACGGTGTCATCGATCAAATTAGCAAGCCGCATGAAAGAAATTGAAAAAGCGTATGAGATCCTTGCCACGGTGGGCACGAAGAATCCTAAAATCGATGCTCCGCACGTGCCTTTAGAAGTATTGATTGAAGGCGAAGGAGAAAAAGTGATTCAGCAAGTGATTGGAAACGGCAATGTCCCTGCGAGCGGCGGATTATCCGGTAAAAATGTGGTGGTGAAGGAGCTGTGCGAAGACAGCCTGAAAAAATATCTTGTCTTTTTGAATCCCTATCATATGATAGACATGCTGTTGGAGTGGCTTCAGACGGTTCAAGACGAACTGCGCATCACATTCAGCAACGCGGTGCTGATCAAAGTCATCATGCATACCGCTTTTGCTTTTGAAAGGGTGATCAAACAGAATCCGATCGCTTTTCCTGAGGAAGAAGAAATGAATGATCAGCTTCAAAACGTTCTTCACATCACAGAGAAAACATTAAAGCCTTACGAAGAAAAGCTTGGACTCGCGATCAGCGAAGATGAAAAAATATTTATCGCGACCATCTTTTCTGAAGAGTTATAGCTGTTTTCCATGAGCGATTTTTTCAGGTAAACCTGTATTAAGTGGAATCCCATTTTAATACAGGTTTATTTTTATGCTTGAATGTGTTTCAAACTTGAAAATCATTCGTCTTGAGATGCAGTGAAAGCGCTTAATACAACTTTGTTGGCACGATCCTTGCATTATAAATAAGCGAACGAAAAAAGAAAGGAGCAATGTACATGATTACAGTCATTATCAGCGGCCACGGAAACTTTCCCACAGCATTAAAAGAATCTTCAGCGATGATATTCGGAGAAGAAGACAGCCTGATCGCGGTGCCGTTTCTGAAAGGGGAAGGCATTCAGACACTGCAAGAAAAATATCATCAGACGCTGAAGGACATTCCGGAGGAACACGAGGTGCTTTTTTTAGTGGATATTTTCGGCGGGACGCCATACAACGCAGCGACTCCTTACATCGCGAAGGAGCGGAGATTCGATATGGCAGCCGGCGTGAACCTGCCGATTTTGTTAGAGGCATTGAGCTTGAGGGAGCATATGCCGCTCAAACAACTGCTGAACCAGTTGAAAAAGATGAGCCGGGAATGCTTCCAAATCTGCAGCGAGCAATTGGAAAAATTCAGTCAGTCTAATCAGGGAAGAGAGGATGAATTGTAATGAAAATCGTTTTAGCAAGAATTGATGACCGCTTTATTCACGGCCAAGTATTAACAAGATGGATTAAAATCCACGCTGCTGACCGCATTATCGTCGTCTCTGATGAGGTGGCGCAGGACGAAATGAGAAAAACGCTGATCCTTTCTGTCGCACCTTCAAATGTGAAAGCCAGCGCCGTTTCGATCTCCAAAATGGCCAAAGCGTTTCACAGTCCGCGGTACGAAGATACGACGGCAATGCTGTTATTCGAAAATCCGGGCGACATTGTTTCTTTAATCGAAGCAGGTGTTCCGATCGAAACAGTCAATGTCGGCGGGATGCGCTTCGAGAATAACCGCAGGCAAATAACGAAATCGGTAAGCGTGACTGAAAAGGACATCAAATCGTTTGAACAATTGCACGGATTGGGCGTGAAGCTGGAACTGAGGCAGCTGCCGTCAGATTCGAGCGAAGACTTTATGCAGATTTTAAGAAACGCAATAAAATCCTAGAAGGAGGGTTCTAAAGCCATGTCAACGATTCAAATTATTTTGCTGCTCGTCATTGCAGCTATAACAGGTATCGGTAGTGTATTGGACGAAGGGCAGACACACCGTCCGCTGATTGCCTGCACGTTGGTCGGCCTGGTTCTCGGGGATCTGAAAACAGGCATCATTCTCGGCGGAACGCTGGAGCTGATGGCGCTTGGCTGGATGAACGTCGGTCTTGCAATGGCCCCCGATACGGCTATCGCTTCCGTGATTTCGACCATTTTAGTGATTACCGCCGATCAGGGAGTCGGTGAAGGGATTGCCGTCGCGGTGGCTTTGGCTGCTGCGGGTCAGGCGCTGACGATTTTCGTCAGGACGATCACCGTATTTTTAATTCACCGTGCCGACAAATACGCAAAGGATGGCAATTTTAAAGGAATTGAAATCATGCATATTACCGCCATGGCGTTTCAGGCGCTGCGCGTTATGATTCCGACATTGATTGTGGCTCTGATCAGTGTCAGCGCTGTTCAGGCGTTTTTGGGAAATATTCCGGACGTCATCACAAAAGGTTTGCAAATAGGCGGGGGGATTATCGTTGTTGTCGGATATGCGATGGTCATCAACATGATGAACATTCCGTATTTGAAGCCGTTTTTCTATATCGGTTTTTTGCTGGCCGCGTTTACCGATTTCAATTTAGTCGGCTTCGGTGCCCTCGGGCTTTGTCTGGCATTTTTATATCAGCAAGTGATGCAAAAAAATCATGCGCAGGGGGCGGTGGCTGCCGCCAGTGACAGCAGCGTGGCTGCATATGATGATGACGATGATCTGGATGCTTAACTATTGAAGGAGGGACGAATAATGAGCACAGAAAAAAGGTTAACGAAGAAAGAGATTTTCAGTATGTTTATCCGCTCAAACTTTTTGCTCGGATCATTTAACTTTGAGCGTGTACAGGCGCTCGGCTACTGCTACGTCATGATTCCGGCGATCAAAAAATTGTACGGTCCGGGAGCGAAACGGAGCGAAGCGCTCCAGCGCCACTTGGAATGGTTTAATACGCATCCGTGGCTGACAGCGCCGATATTCGGCGTGACCGCTGCGATGGAAGAAGAAATGGCCAACAATAAAAAGATTGATGCCAAAGCGATTAATGGAATGAAAATCGGCTTAATGGGCCCGTTGGCAGGTGTGGGCGACCCGATTTTCTGGGGGACGCTGCGTCCCGTTCTGGCAGCCTTGGGAGCGTCGCTTGCTTTAAGCGGAAACATCGCCGGCCCGCTTTTGTTTTTCTTTTTAATCAACGCGATCAGGTTAAGTACAAAATACTACGGGTTAAAGTACGGCTATGTGAAAGGCATGGAAATTTTGCAGGACTTGGTCGGGAACCGCATTCAGAAACTGACGGAAGGCGCTTCAATACTCGGGCTGTTTGTGATGGGAGCGCTCGTTTCCAAGTGGACGACGATCAATATCCCGATCGTCGTGTCGAGAATTAAAGATGATGCAGGCAAAGTCGATGTACAGACCGTGCAAAACATTTTAGACAGCATCATGCCGGGGGTACTGCCTCTAGGATTGACATTGCTCGCTGCCTGGATGCTTCGCAAAGGGGTGAATCCTCTTCTCATGATTTTCGGTATTTTTATCATCGGGATTGTCGGCTATTGGGCTGGCTTTTTGGCATAAAATGATTTAGTTGTTCTTTTCTTAGCTTTTGGAGAGGCAGGTCCATTCGGCCGCAAAAAGGGGGAGGCTGTTTGGACTTCCTGCCTTAACCGTCACTAAAAACCGTGTGAAGAAGAGGGGAGAAAAGGGATGAAAAAGAGAATGATTCAGATGGGGATCATAGGGGCTATGATGTTTCCGGAAGCCTTTTCCGCAGCTGCGGCCGACCCGGACTACTATAACGAGGATCATCGGCCCAAGTATCATTTCACGCCGGAAGCAAACTGGATGAATGACCCGAACGGGATGGTGTATTACGCGGGGGAATATCATCTGTTTTATCAATATCATCCGTATGGCTTGCGCTGGGGGCCGATGCATTGGGGGCACGCAGTAAGCAAAGATTTGGTCAAGTGGGAGCATTTGCCGGTCGCGCTGTATCCGGATGAAAAAGGGACAATTTTTTCGGGAAGCGCTGTCGTCGATCGGCATAATACAACAGGGTTTCAAACAGGGACGGAGAAGCCGCTCGTTGCCATTTATACGCAGGACCGGGACGGGGAACAAGTACAAAGCATCGCCTACAGCAATGACAAAGGCAGGACATGGACGAAGTACTCAGGCAACCCCGTCATTCCAAATCCGGGAAAAAGAGATTTCCGAGATCCGAAAGTCGTTTGGCACAAACAGACAAAAAAGTGGGTGATGGTGCTTGCGGGCGGCGACCGAATTTTAATCTATACATCGCCTGACCTGAAGCACTGGACATATGCGAGCGAATTCGGCGAAGGAGAAGGCAGCCATGGAGGCGTGTGGGAATGTCCGGATCTGTTTGAGCTTCCTGTAGAGGGCAGACCGAATGAAACGAAATGGGTGATGCAAGTCAGTGTTGGAGACGGTGCTGTCTCAGGAGGATCAGGCATGCAATATTTCGTCGGAAGCTTTGACGGCACAACCTTTAAAAATGAAAACCCGCCGAATCGCGTATTATGGACAGATTACGGCAAAGACTTCTACGCAGCTGTCAGCTGGTCTGATATCCCGCGGTCTGACGGGCGAAGGCTTTGGTTAGGATGGATGAGCAATTGGCAATACGCAAACGATGTTCCCACTTCCCCGTGGAGAAGCGCAATGTCTATCCCGAGAGAACTAAAATTGAAAGCGTTTTCCGAAGGATTCAGAATTGTTCAGGCTCCGGTAACTGAGCTGAAGTCGATCAGGGGTGCATCGCAAATGTGGAAAAACAAGATCATTTCACCTCGAAACAGAAATTTTTTGAAAGCGCTGTCAGATAATGCGTACGAAATCAATGCGGAATTTCAAGTAAATACCGGAACTGCGGCCGAATTTGGCTTTAAAGTCCGAACAGGGGAAAACCAATATACGAAAATCGGCTACAGCAAAAACAGCGCTTCACTGTTCGTCGACCGAAGCCAATCCGGAAACGTCTCCTTTAATCCGAACTTTAACACCGGAAAGCATGCGGCCCCGCTGCAACCGGTCGGTGGGAAGGTGAAGATGCGCATTTATGTCGACCGCTCTTCAGTTGAAGTATTCGGCAACGACGGGAGGCAGGTGATCACCGACATTATTCTGCCGGACCGATCCAGTAAAGGGCTTGAAGTATACGCATCTAACGGGTTTGTCAAGCTGAATTCTATGACGGTTCATCCTCTGAAAAACGTATGGGGAACGTCACCCTTTCAATCGAATTTGACCGGCTGGACGACCGTAAACGGTGTATGGGCCGACACGATTGATGGAAAACAAGGGCGATCTGACGGGGATTCGTTCATTTTATCTTCAGCAAAAGGAACAGATTTCACATATGAAGCAGATGTCACGGTAAAGGATGGAAATGGCAGAGGGGCGGGTGCTCTCGTGTTTCGGGCCGACAAGGATGTTCAAAACGGATATCTTGCCAATGTGGATGCCAAGCATGATGTGGTGAAGTTTTTCAAATTTGAAAACGGCTCGGCCTCTGTTATTGCCGAACACCGCACACCGATAGAAACCGGCCGGAAATATCACCTGAAGGCGGTGGCCCGCGATTCCAACTTTCATATTTACTTGGACGGCCGATTGGTGATAAGTGCTCGGGATTCCACGTTTACCGAGGGAGCATTTGGCTTGAATGCATGGGATGCGACCGCAGTCTTCCAACATGTTTATGCTGATCGATAACGATGAAGCTGGAATGCCGGGCATTCCAGCCTTTCATTTAAAAGACGCTGCGGACCAATCCGCCGTCCGCCCGCAAGGCTGCACCATTGATCGGCGAGGAAAGCGGACTGCTTAAAAAGGTGACAAAGTGCGCGATTTCTTCCGGCCGAATCAGCCTTTGTATGATAGAGGTCGGCCGGTTTTCTTTCATAAACCGCCTTTCCGCTTCTTCGACCGTCAGGTTTTCATCTGGATAAAGAGTCTTCAGCATCGTTTCAACGCCTTCGGTTAAGGTTGAGCCCGGCATAACGGTATTGACAGTCACATTTGTACCCGTAGCAAGCTCTGCCAAGCTCCGGGAAATCGAAAGCTGCATCGTTTTTGTTGCGCTGTAATGCGCCATTTCCTGTGACGGCATAACCGCAGCTTCGCTCGCAATAAAAATGACCCGGCCTTCTTTTTTCTCGATCATGTTTTGCAAATATCTCCGCGAGAGCCTTACTCCGCTCATAATATTCACTTCGAAAAAGCGGAACCAATCCTCATCCGGAATCTCAAAATATTCCGCCGGCTCAAAAATTCCTAAATTATTAATGAGAATATCAACATGCGGGAACGCTGCTATTAGGTCTTGACACCCTTTCTCAGTGCCAAGATCATAAGGGGCCGGATGAAGAACAGCCTCGGGGAATTGGCCTTTCAATTCGTCTATTATTTGATTGACCTTGTCTTGCCGGCGTCCGTTAATGATGACAGACGCACCTTCTTTCGCAAGTGAAGCGGCAATCGCTTTGCCGATTCCGGACGTTGATCCGGTCACCAATGCTGTTTTTCCTCGTATGTTCAGGTTCATCATGGATCCCTCCGTTTTCTTTTCAGTATAAACAGAACAATGTCATACAAAACATCATTCATGATTATGGAACAGAAGAACCCGAAACGGAAGTACGCACTTTAAAGTTATATAGGCACTTTTTTGTGCCCCCTCAGTTTAAAGAGGGGACCGTTTGTTTGACCAGGCAAAAAAAGCATCAAAAAACCGCCGTCTGTAAACGGCGGGCTTACTGTTTATGGGGAATTCAATCATAGCAAGTAACGGTGATGTATGTATCGTTCCCTTTAAACAGAACGAGTTCTGCTTTTTTGTTCGCGCCATCTGTAAAATCGCTGACATCGATCACCGGACTGTTGCTTTTCGGTCCGACGTAGATATTTTTTCTAACGATTTCGGGCGTGCTTCCCGCCCCGTCAACTTCATACAGCGTAAAAGTAAAGCCATAAAAGCTGTTGTTGTGAAAATAAAATTTCCCTCCGCCTGATTTAATGATCGGAGTCTGCGATGTCATGCCGTATGTGCCGATATTATCCCATACACCGGAACCTGCTGCAGACGCAGAAGAAAAAGGCAAAAGCAAACACGCCAAAGTGAGCAGTAAGGCACCGATTTTGCTGAATTTCATGATTGGTCCTCCTTTTTAGTCACTACACTGGGGATTGTATCATTCATCACAGATGAAAGAATGAGGCATTGTTCCCTGAAAAATTGGGTTTATCTTTTTCATATGATGCACTTTTTGCGAACGGCATCCATAAATTGTGCTTTTATTAAGAAAAAAGGCCGATCATGGTGCTGCGGCGCTGTAACAAATGAAGCTGATATCCCATGAAGGCCTCCGCGGTTTTTCGAGTTTTTTTCTTTTGAAATTGAAATAGACACTGCTAATGATTGACAACATTTTCAAACTGACTTAAACTTAGTTTGATGATTAAACTAAGTGTGTGCATAAGGAGTGGATGAAAGAGGGAGATCATTTTATGTTCTGATCAAAGCAACCTTCGAAATCTGATTCTTGCGAAAATTTAAAAATGGAGGTGATAAGATGACATAAACCTACAATCTAGTATTCGTGGTTGACGAGTGAAGCATCTGTCTCACTTCGGCTGAAAGGCCGCTTGCCAGGTTCAATGTATGCGCTTTCATAAAAACTTATCATAAAGCCGTTTTGAAAGGCTGTGGAGGAGGTAAGAATCATGACGGGTGGACATGTAAACCAAGTTAGTATGTATGAGAAATCCGGTTATGCTTCTGGAGATTTAGCATGTAATTTAATTTACACCACGGTTTCTACATATCTGTTATTTTTCTATACGGATGTTTATGGTTTATCAGCCGCTGCCGCTGGAACAATGTTTCTGATTGTTCGAATCATTGATGCGCTTGCCGATCCTTTTATCGGAACATTAGTAGACCGAACAAACAGCAGATTCGGGAGGTTTAGGCCGTATCTGCTGTTCGGCGCGTTTCCGCTTGCTGTACTTGCCATCCTCTGTTTTACAACTCCAGATTTTTCAGATACCGGAAAATTAATCTACGCTTATATCACGTATGTCGGGTTATCACTCACATATACAGCGATAAATGTTCCATACGGCGCATTAACCTCCGCGATGACGAGAGATAATCAAGAGGTCGTCAGCATTACTTCGGTTCGGATGGTCTTTGCCAATCTTGGCGGACTCATCGTATCTTTTTTTGTTCCTTTACTTTCTACTTATTTAGGTGATACGACAGGAAACACGGCTCTTGGCTGGCAGCTGACGATGAGCATGCTGGGGATAATTGGCGCCTGTCTATTAATCTTTTGTTTTAAAAGTACAAAAGAACGGGTCACTCTGCCAATGTCCGAAGAAAAAATTAAATTTTCCGATCTATTCGAGCAATTCCGGGTGAATCGTCCGTTAGTCGTTTTAAGCATTTTCTTTATCATTATTTTTGGCGTCAACTCGATAAGCAATTCCGTCGGCATCTACTACATGACGTACAATGTAGGCAGAGCCGATCTTGTGAAATGGTACGGCTTGCTTGGAAGCCTTCCTGCATTGGCCATCCTGCCGTTTATACCCCGAATCAATAAGTGGCTGGGAAAGAGAAAGCTATTAAATGCCGCTTTATTATTAAATATCATTGGACTTTTAGCCATTCTCATTGTTCCGCCAAGCAATGTGTTTCTGGTGCTCTTCTTTCGGGTCATTGCCGCAGTTGGAAGCGTGACGGCCGGGGGATATATGTGGGCGCTTATCCCTGAAACAATCGAATATGGCGAATATAAGACAGGGAAACGTTTGAGTGGATTGATTTATGCGATTATCGGCTTCTTTTTCAAGTTTGGCATGGCACTCGGCGGAATCGTTCCAGGACTCATATTGGAGAAGTTCGGCTATGCCGCAGGCCAGGTCCAAACACCTGAAGCGTTGACAGGGATATTATTAACGACAACTGTAGTTCCGGTTATTTTCCTTATATTGGCTATGATCGACATTAATTTTTACAATTTAAGCGATGAAAAATATGCAAAAGTCGTACGTGAATTAGAGAATAGAGATAAAGTGACTTGGACTCTATGAAGAATTTCAGTAGAAATATACATTTTAAAGACAACCGTGAGGAGGAATGAAGATGAAAATTATCAATCCGGTGCTTAAAGGTTTCAACCCGGATCCATCCATATGTAGAGTAGGGGAAGATTATTATATCGCAGTATCCACCTTCGAATGGTTTCCAGGAGTGCAAATCCATCATTCAAAAGATTTGGTGAATTGGCGTTTAATTGCACATCCGTTGCAGAGGGTTTCACAATTGGATATGAAAGGGAATCCCGACTCAGGCGGTGTATGGGCGCCTTGTCTAAGTTACAGTGAAGGAAAGTTTTGGCTTATATATACAGATGTAAAAGTTGTGGATGGAGCCTGGAAAGACTGTCATAACTATTTAGTTACTTGCGAAACCGTCGATGGAGATTGGGGGGAGCCGATTCAACTAAATAGTTCCGGCTTCGATGCTTCATTGTTCCATGATGTCGACGGAAGAAAATATTTGTTAAATATGCTGTGGGATCACCGGATCGGCCGCCATTCATTCGGAGGCATTGTGATGCAGGAATTTTCCGTGCGCGAAAAAAGGCTTATCCATCAACCGAAAATCATTTTTGAAGGCACAGATATTAAACTGACTGAAGCGCCGCACCTTTATCATATCGGGGATTATTACTATTTGTTGACAGCGGAAGGCGGGACCCGTTACGAGCATGCCGCCACAATTGCCCGTTCAAAACATATCGAAGGACCATATGAGATTCACCCCGACAATCCAATTTTAACGTCTTGGCACGAACCTCGGAATCCGTTGCAGAAATGCGGACATGCATCAATTGTGGAAACGCATACAGGCGAGTGGTATTTAGCTCACTTAACCGGGCGTCCTATTCATCCTGCTGATGACTCGGTTATTCACCAAAGAGGATATTGTCCTTTGGGAAGAGAAACCGCGATTCAAAAATTAGAGTGGAAAGACGGCTGGCCTTATGTGGCAGGCGGAAAAGAGGGGAGGGTGGAGGTGGAAGCGCCCCGCATATCTGAAACCAAGTTTCCATCGACATATCAGGAAGTCGATCAATTTGCTGATCGGACATTAAATATGAACTTTCAGACATTGCGGATTCCCTTTACGAAAGAATTAGGATCATTGACTGAAAGGCCGAATCATTTACGTTTATATGGACGTGAATCACTAACCTCTACATTTACCCAGGCGTTTGTAGCCAGGCGTTGGCAAAGCCTCCGTTTTACAGCGGAGACTGCTGTTGATTTCAACCCGGAGACCTTTCAGCAAGCCGCGGGACTCGTGAATTACTACAACACCGAAAACTGGACGGCTCTTCAAGTGACTTATGATGAAGACCTTGGGCGCATTTTGGATGTAACGATATGCGATAATTTTACATTCTCACAGCCGATAAAAGACAAAATTGTCATCCCGCGGGACATACAATATGTTTATTTAAGAGTAAATGTCGAATGGGAAACATATTATTACTCCTATTCTTTTAATAAAAAAGACTGGTATAAAATTGAGATCCCGTTGGAATCTAAAAAACTGTCAGATGATTATGTGCGCGGAGGAGGATTCTTCACCGGAGCTTTTGTGGGAATGCAATGCCAAGATACAAGCGGAGCACATCAACATGCTGATTTTGATTACTTTATGTACAAAGAGCTATGAGTCAACAAAATACCGCTCCCGACAATCGGGAGCGGTTCAAATTTGTTTTCTTCCCTTCCCATTTTAATGCCTCTTTCCTTCCTCGGTTAATTTAAAAGTTGTCATCCTCGCTCGCTTTGGGGTAAGTGAAACGCAAAAGGAGCAGATGCATTATGAACCTTTCAAATTAAACTTCATTACTAAACAATGATTACAGAAGGTGTTCATTAATGAACATCCATAAGACAAAAGACCGGGGGATAGGCGCTCATTTTGCATGCATATGCTCTTTTTTGCTGGTGTCGATGAAAAATACAAAAAATTTATATTTTTCAAATTCCCACTTTACAGGTAGGTATAGTATAGATTATATTTAACAATAAAAATAAACCAATTGAAGTGGGAGGCCAACATGAAAAAGCTGATTGTGTTTGTCTTGATAGGATTATTTGCGCAGCTGATAGATGGCGCCTTAGGGATGGCGTACGGGGTGACATCGTCGTCATTGCTGCTTGCCTTCGGCATCGCACCGGCGGTTGCGTCAGCATCCGTTCACCTGGCGGAAGTCGTCACAACCGCGGCATCCGGTGTGTCGCATATAAAGTTTGGAAACGTTGATAAACAAACGGTCAAACGACTCGTCATCCCGGGATCACTCGGGGCATTTCTCGGCGCTTCCTTTTTAAGCAACATTCCGGGCGAGCTTGCGAAACCTTATATTTCAATATTTCTGCTTGTCCTCGGCGTGTATGTGCTCACTCGATTTCTATTCATGTTTAAAATAGGAGAGCAAAAAAGCGGTATCAGCCTTTCGAGAAAAAAAGCCGTTCCCCTGGGATTAATCGCGGGTTTTGCTGATGCAACCGGAGGGGGAGGCTGGGGGCCGATTGCCACTCCAGTTTTGTTATCCAAAAAAGGCGTCAGTGCGAGAAAAGTAGTGGGTACTGTTGACACAAGCGAGTTTGCTATTGCCGTTTCGGCAACGTTAGGATTTTTCATTTCTCTCGGCTGGGAAGAAGTCAATTGGCTGTGGGTTGGTGCATTGATGATTGGCGGAATTATTGCGGCTCCGATTGCCGCCTGGCTGGTGCAGAAGGTGCATGCCCGATTAATGGGCGTTCTGGTCGGCGGACTGATCATTCTCGTCAACACAAGAACGCTTGTCCATTCGTGGATCAATCAAACAGCATTATATCCGGCTATTTATATTGGAATCATCGCAGTTTGGATATCAGCTATTGTATATATTGTTGTAAAAATAAGAACAAGTGATCAAACTGCTCAAGCATTAAATCAATAATCTTGCGACGGCTTCAGATATCATGAGCGTTTTAAAAAAGATGCGGAAGTCGATAAGCAAGAGAAGGGAAGAACTTCAGGCCGTCAACAAACGAATACATTCCGATCGGACAACCGAAGGGCTCCTGTTAGACTGCCGTTCCTTGAAAAGGAACTGTAAACTAAGAGGACTTTTTATTTTTAAATTTACTTATAGCGAGATCGGCATAGCGCCGGTCTCAACTTGTTTTCATGCCTCTTTTTGCATTCCCCGTCTCATTTCTAAACAATGAATGCGGAAGGTGTTTATTAATGAACATCTCCAGCTTGATTGCCGATTGAATGCGGGTTTTCCTGGAATTATAATATTTGTGAATGAGTGGATGTGAATAGCCTAACGCACTATCGCGGTTTATCATTCCGGTGCAGGCTGTTATTTACAAAAATAGAGATGGAGGTAGGATGTATGTCTTCAAAACAAGAGGAGAGCTTCGCCATATTAACTGAGAGAGAATTGTCTTCTGCGGCATTTAAAGATGAAGCGTACGAATTTTACAAGCGATTACGCGCTTCCCGTCCTGTCTATCCCGTATCGATGGGAGATCTGGGTGAGGGCTGGCTCATTACGAGGTACGATGACGCGGTCCGTATATTAAAGGATGCAAGAATGAAGAAAAACTACGAAAATGTGTTTACAGAAGAAGAATTAGAAAACTTCTCCGCTCTGGGAAATGAAGAACCTTTATCAAAGCATATGCTCAACTTAGATCCTCCCGACCACGGCCGTTTGCGGTCCCTTGTTCAGAAAGCATTTACTCCCCGGATGATATTGCAGCTCGAAGGAAGAATCCAACAAATCGCTGATTCCTTATTGGATGAAGTAGAACCGAACCATTCTATGAATCTTGTAGACGACTACGCTTTTCCCCTGCCGATTATCGTGATCAGTGAGATGCTTGGTATTCCAGTTGAAGATCGGCAAAAATTCAGGGTTTGGTCCCAGGCGATTATTGATTTTTCCGACACTCCTGAAAGCCTGGAGGAATACAAGCATAAAATAGGCGAATTCGCTGAATACCTGGAATATTTGGTCCGCAAAAAAAGGGAGGAGCCGGCTGAAGATTTAGTCAGTTCGCTCATTCAGGCAGAAAGCGAAGGAACGAGATTAAGCATAGAAGAGCTGTATTCGACGATTATGCTCCTTATCGTTGCAGGACATGAAACGACGGTAAACTTAATAACCAATATGACCTTTGCCTTGCTGAACCACCCTGATCAGCTGGAAAAGCTTCGTCAAAATCCTGATTTAATCGACTCAGCCATTGAAGAGGCGCTCAGATTTTACAGTCCAGTGGAATTAACCACCCTGCGCTGGGCGGCCGAACCATTTACATTGCACGGGCAGGAGATTAAGCGAAAAGATGTGATCATCGTTTCATTAGCGTCAGCCAACCGCGATGACACGGTTTTCCCGAATGCCGACCGCTTTGATATTGAAAGAAAGGATAACCGCCACCTTGCCTTTGGCCATGGCAGCCATTTTTGCCTCGGCGCACCGCTTGCCCGGCTGGAAGCCAAAATCGCAATTCAAACATTGCTGCGCGGCTTTGAACATATAGAGATCAAAGGTGAAAGGGAGCAGATCAAATGGAAAGGCAATTTTCTGATGAGAGCTTTAGAAGAACTGCCACTATGTTTTTAAATGGTTGGATTTACAGTCAGCCGTGATATGTTTGCTGTCATTTCGGCTCGAAGAAAAAGCAGACGACCATCTATCACAGGACTCATAAAAATCGTACTCCCCGATATGACGGGGAGTACTTTTCTTGCCGGCTTAATTGTCTAATACTTTTTCAGGCCGCTTTTGCGAATGCAGCCTCTCATATTTTCCTCGCAGGTTTACAGCCCTCGACAGTAAAAACCTTTAATTCTCTCATTGATTTTAAAATTTGTAAGTTTCTTGTTTCTGTTTATAATTAGAAACATATGCTAATGTTCCGCCGCCTTAAAACTGATTAACAGATGAGCATTCCCGGAATGTTCCGTGAGACGTTTTAAAATATACTGGCTAAAGAAGAAAGGTGTTTTTAAACTTGAGAGGATTCATCAAATGGACAGGGGTGGCGATTCTGTGTATTGGCTTGATCGCCTGTACTTCCAACAAGAATGCTGAAAATGTTCATTACGCAAAAGACGACAGACAAACATTGGATATTTATACACCGCAAACAAACGAGGATGAAAAACATCCTGTTCTCATCTATCTTCACGGTGGAGGATGGACAAGCGGCGACAAAAGCAGGGCTGCTTCGAAGCCGGCATTGTTCACGGAAAACGGCTATGTTTTCGTATCTGTCAACTATCGGCTTCATCCCGATGTTCAGTATGAAGAGATGGCTGATGATGCGGCTAAGGCCGTTAAATGGGTGATGGATCATGCTGATGAATATCAAATCGATCCGTCAAAAATCAATGTTATGGGACATTCGGCAGGAGGGCACTTGGCCGCCTTAATTGCCGCAAATCCGGCATATTTAAATCGTGTCGGCCTCACGCCGGCCTCGCTCAATTCGATTGTGGTTTTAGATGGACCCTTGGATATGAAACGATTCATCGAAGCGATCCCGTCTTATAAAAAAGTGTTCGGCACAGACGAAAAGGTGTGGACAGAAGCATCGCCGCTTTCCTACATCAACAACTCAAAATTGCCGCCTGCCTATCTTGTGACCCGCTGGGAAGACCCCGCCGTCTACAAATTCGCGGAAACCGTAAACAAAGCGAAAGCAACGGATTTTGTGTATCGGGTCAACAGCTTATCTCACAGTGATTTAAATAAGATGTTCGGCTCACCGGATGCGCCGGCAGAAGCACAGAATCTGACAAAAGCGGTTATGGCGTTTTTAGAGAAGGAAAATAAATAAGTGTAAATGGATTTCGGTCAAGTTCATAAGCGCTTTAAAGATTAGGAGAGAGGGGCTGGATTTTAAGATCTGTCCTCTCTATTGAATTTTCTTTTTTCTTCACAATGTTTTCCGCCTTTAATTTTGATATTTACTTTTAGAGGGAGAGATAGAAAAATGAGCACGCGGAAAATTGGTGCAATTATAATTGGTATTGCTACTCTCATCGCAATAGCTTACACAACTTACAAAATGATGTCAGGAAAAGATGTGGGTTTCAATGAAATTATAACGATATCGATATTTTTCATGATGTTTTTTTCTGTAATGGCTAGGGAGGATAAGAAGGAAGAAGATCAAAGTGATGAACTTGATCAAAAAGTTCTCGAGAAAAGCTCGAAAATCAGTTATTTTATTCTGTTATTTGCGATATTGTTAGCTGTGTTTGCTGATCAATTAGTGAACGGAACCATTAATATATTTTTGTTAGCTGTGTTAAGCTTGGGAATGGTTATATTTCCTGTCGTTGAATATCTGGTTGCGAAGAAGCGTTAATTTATGAAACCAAAAAGAGCTGTCAATACAGCTCTTTTTCATATAACGAAGTTCTTGATATGTACTTTAGTGAAAACCTTCCGTTTCTTTAGCCCGCTTTCCCGAAGTCTACCGTGTCCCGCTATGTCGTCAGTATGTCTACCGTCACTAACTGAATTCAGAAAAATGTTTGACAAACAAGAAGGTAAAATTTATTATATCATTACCTCGACTGCTTCAACTGCAGTTAGATCTGAAATACATAGTAGGTCTGTCATGTTGTTCATCCTTTAAACAGAAGGTAGGAAATGTCCCTGCTTCGTTACTGTATAGGAACTAATATTTCACACAAATGATTATCAATCATTTGTGAGGTATATCTTTCTATAATTGGTTGTTCTCTTATTGATAGATTATTTCTTTCTATCTCAGAAAAAATATTGCCCCAAAATTCACTGACTGCCTCTTTTGTATGGTCAAGCAAGAAAACAGCGTATTTCCCACCAGAAAATTCACCAACATGAGCTGGTTTTTCCACATTAAAATCTTTATTTATAACAACGCAAACATCATAACGACATTCCTCTTTAGGAGTAATCTCTGGGTTATCTTGTGGTATGCCTAAAATTGTAGAATTATCAAATACACCATTCGATTTTGCCCACTTTTTAAAATTCTCCATTAATTCTTTGTTTTGCTTTTCACCATACTCCCCAACATTTCGGAAATAAGCAATCCTTGATTCAGGTAATTCTTCAATAGTTATTTTCATATTTAATCCTCCTTTCTTAGATAAGGTAATTCGATTTAAAATGTTTTTCAAGTTATTTTTTAAAAGATTCTGATTATAATAGGGTTTAATTAATCCATTATTACACTATATAATCCGATTTATGATGTGATTTTTATCAAGCAATTAAAATATGAATTCCACGATATATTCCGAAGACCCCTTATTTTTATTGTCTCTCATTTACCTATTAGGCCGGTATCTTTCTCACTTTAAACACTCCCGCTTCCAAGCATGACACATAACTCACCAAGATCCTTTGCGGCCTGCGGGATGCGCTTTTTTTCTTTGAATCCAAAAAAGCTCTGACAGTGCCTTCAATCCGATGTTTGCGTATACACGATCTTTCAACTGTTTAGAGAGAACGTTGAAAAATATAAACAAAACATTAATAAAATCAAGCCATTTGATTTAACAAATTTACGATACGATCATATAGAACTTGATGGTTGGGAGATTAAGAGTAAGGGGGATATGATGTGAGAATGAAACGATTAAGGATGAGGAAGCATTTACTGATAGCTGTCTGTTCTTTGGCACTTCTTCTAAGTTCTCTGGTTGTAGGCGATGCGAGCGCGGCAACTAAACCAACAACTGCAGCTTCGCCGCAGTCTTCCGGATTTTTCGTAGATCATTACAAAAATAATATCTCTGCTAATATGACGGTGGAATCCAATCCAGTCATCGGGGTGCTTTCCGAATTTAATAAACTTTGGATCCCCGGAAAGACGTGGAATACCGGTACTAAACTGAACAGAAGAGTGTTGGATGCCAACATCCAAAAAGTCGTGGATATTACTGAACACCGCACGATGTTTGAGGAAAATGCTGCATATTTTGATGATCGGAGGGGCCAGAGCTACAGTGTTATTGACGGCCTCGGGAAGCTTGCTGACGTCTATCGAATGAACGCGGGAGCGACGACAACGATCATCAGCATCCCGGCAGATGCCTCGATAAAAAAATATCATGATGAAGGAACCAATTCAGGCAGCACCAGTTCGGAACTTGGACATGTCGTGAGCTTGGTCAATACTTTACGCGGCAACTATTCTTCATCGAATCCGGCTAAAGGCTATTTCAATTATCCCCGTCCGTTTCGCTGGAAAGACAATTCGATCATTGTTCCAACGCTTATTCCCGTCATCAATCCTGATCCGAGCAAAGACGGAGGTTTTCCAAGCGGACATACGAACGCCGCATATCTCAGCGCTTTTGCCATGGCCTATGCGATACCAGAGCGTTATCAGGAGCTGCTGACTCGCGCTTCTGAACTCGGTCATAACCGGATTGTTGCCGGTATGCATTCCCCGCTGGACGTTATGGGGGGGAGGGTCATGGCTACAGCATTGTCAGCTGCGATTCTGTCTGATCCCGACAATGAAAAATTGAAGAAAACGGCTTATGATGAAGCTCATCGTAAACTATTAACGCAAACCGGTACAGGCGAAGACAGATACAGCGATTATGAAACGAATAAAAAACAATATACGGAACGATTGACATATGGATTTCGTCAAATGAAGACAACCGCTAAACCAATGGCAGTTCCAAAGGGAGCCGAAGTCCTGCTGGAAACGCGTTTTCCTTACCTTGATAAAAAGCAGCGCCGTTTGATTTTAGCCACTACCGGTCTTCCGGCCGGCTATCCTGTTCTTGATGATGCGGAAGGATGGGGAAGGCTTAATCTCTTTTCCGCCGCAGATGGGTATGGTGCTTTTACCAAAGATGTTACCGTGAAGATGGATGCTGCCAAAGGCGGCTTCCATGCAACGGATCGCTGGCGCAACGACATCTCCGGCGCTGGAAAGCTGACCAAAAAGGGGACAGGCACTTTGAAGCTGGAAGGGAAAAATACATATTCCGGCGGTACACGGATTGATCAAGGGACGCTTGAGGGCGGTTCGGAGACAGCTTTCGGGAGAGGTGATGTTTCATTGGGAAGGGGCACCCTTAGGGAAGATGTGCCGGGAAAACTGATGATCGGGGGAGACTACAAACAATCTGCTGAAGGAATACTTGAACTTCATCTCAGCGGAAAAAAAGATCAGTTGAAAATTAAAGGAAAAGCAAGATTAAAGGGGACATTACGTCTCAATTTTACAGACAATTACGTTCCGGCTGATGGATCGGCGGTCATAACCTTCCGCAAGCGTCATGGCTCATTTTCTTCCGTCGAAACCAGAGGATTGCCAAGCAAGTATAAAGTGAAGATCATCTATAAGTCCAACAGTATTCAGTTGAAACTTGATCAAAAGGGGAGAAGCTGATCTTCATCATAAGCTGCAAGCTGGCGCTTACTGCCGCCAGCTTGTTTTTCGTTTTGACGAAGTCTATCTTGAACAGGAGATCTTAAAAAATAGTCGGCACCATTCCCCCGTCCATACGGATCGGAGACCCTTTAAATGCGGATGCATAAGGACTGCATACAAATGCCGCCAGTCTGCCGATTTCAATAGGTTTGATAAATCGCTGTATTTCGGATTGAGGCAGGTTTGTGGTCATGAATTTCTTCTCTTTTTCTGAAAAAGTCATTCCTTCATCAGGGTACATTCCCTCAATGATTTGCTTCACATTCTCAGAGAGCGTCGGCCCCGGCATGATCGTATTGACCGTCACTTCTGTTCCGATTGTTAATTTAGATAAGCTTTTTGACAATGATAATAGCATTGATTTTGTCATACAATACTGAGGCATCTGCCCTGAAGGCATCATCGCTTCTTCACTCGCAATCAAGATGATGCGGCCAAAATCACTTTTCAGCATTTTCGGCAAATAAAATTTAGTTAAACTGTTTGCGGCCAGAACGTTGGTGCGGAAGTATTTTTCCCATATTTCATCGTCAACGTCCTCATATTCCATGATTTCATAAATACCCATATTGTTTATTAAAATATCGATTTGAGGGTATTTTTTAAATAAAGCTTCCCTTTGCTTAATATCCACGATGTCAGCCGCGGCGTTTTGGGGAGAGGTGGCAGGAAAAGCTGATTTTATTTCATTGACTGTTCGTTCTGCCTCTTCCTCATTTCGTCCGTTAATGAGGACATGAACACCTTCTTTGGCAAGTTCAATAGCGATGGCTTTTCCTATCCCTTTCGTCGATCCTGTAACTAAAGCTGTTTTGTTTTTTAATCCCATATCCATCAAACATTTCTCCTATTCTAGTTAAGTCCATTCAGCCGGGTTTGCTTACGCCAATTAGAAGGTGTCTCGCCTTCCCAGAGGCGGAAGGCCCGGTAGAACGAGTTCTGATCTTCATATCCGATCAGAAAGGCCACTTCTTTAATATCGAGCGAAGGGTCTGCCAAGTACTCCCGCGCCTGCTCATGTCTGACTTGGATCAACAGCTGTTTGAAGCTAGTGCCTTCATCAGTAAGCCGGCGCTGCAAGGTGCGGCCGCTCATTCCCAATTCGCCCGCGACAGTCTGAATGTCTGGGTGCCCTCCTGTGAGCGTGCGTTTCATGATCCACTTGACCACTTCAGTGATTGAAAGGCTATTTTGCTGATCATTCAACGATTGATCCAGCACGGGAGTCAGAATCTCCAGCAACTCTGCATTATACGAGACAAAGGGGCGGTCCAGATCTCCTCGATGCAGCGTCAGCCGATTCCGATCTGCACCGCTCCGGATACGGCAGCCGAAGTATGCTTCAAGCGCCTGCATGTCGCCCATTGGGTGTGCAAACTCGACCGACTTCGCTGTCAACGGCTGACCTGTACCCCGGCGCCCGAGTTCCAGAAGAAATGCCAGTGTAATGCCAATCAAGAGCGGCGGACCGGGTTGCTTATCATCCAACCATTCCAGTTCGATTGTGCAGTGCTCACTTTCCTCGGTGATACGCAAGCTTTCGGGAGGGCACAATTGTTTATAGCGGGCCATTCGCTTTAGCGCGTCGCGGTAGTCACGAGCATGGTAAGCCGCTAATACGGCTGGAGGGTAATGTGCCGGCTCAAAGCCGGTCGCAAGCTTGATGATTCCTTTGGAAACATCATCAACGAGATCGGAATACGCCTGCCAGATCGCGAGGTATTGGGCGGCGGTGACAACTGGTTCAGTCATCATGGTGAGCGGCAGCTGGGCTTTTCGGAGCACGTCAGAGGCGTTCATTCCTAAGTGACGCAATCCCGCCCAAAACCCTGCCGGGAATTTAATTCGATTATGAGACATCATACGTATGAGCACTCCTTTAACTTTCTGCACCTTCGCTCACTTGGTCGTCATTCCATCCTGCCTTATTGGCGGGACAGTTATAACTTTACCTATCCATTGTCGGACTGTAACTAGCAAAGGACGACATTTAACTTGCCGATTACGCCGAACGTGTCAGCGTACGAAGACTGTGACAGGCAGGCGCCTGTATTCTATCATTACCTTCAAATAGGAGGGACAAGTATTATTGTTTGAATCTTCAATTGATGAATGCAGTCCTTAGATATAGGAAACAAGCCGGGAGGAAACTCCCGGCTGTAAAATCATCCCTTGCCAAACACGGGATTTCCTGTTTTCATCACATGTTTTCTCGTCATGAAAAAGAGGAGGGCGGCGACAAAAAACTCGGAAAGCGGCAAGGATAGCCAAACTCCCGTGACGCCAATAAACTTAGGCAAAATCCAAAGCAGGATGAGAAGGGACACGAAGCTTCGCAATATGATGATCAAAGCCGATGAGCCGGCCCGGCCAATGGATTGAAAGTAACTCATATAGACAAAGTTATAGCCAAGGAAGATATATCCGATAAAAAATAGGCGGATTCCATCGATGGCCAGCTCCTGGATTTCGGTTGATTCTATTCCGAATAAACCTACAAGGAACGGTGCAGCCACCCAACCGATAACGAGCAAAAGAATTCCCAGGATAACAGCGGTCTTCTCCCCAATCTTCATGCTGCTTTTGATTCGTTCGCTTTCTTCAGCACCATGATAATAGCTGATCATTGGCTGAAGCGCCATTTCAATGCCGAAGAAGGACAGGAACATAAACCCGTGAAGGTAGTTGATGACCGAGAAGGCAGCGACTCCTCCCGTGCCTGCCAGTCCGGACATCGCCAGGTTATACCCTGTTACAAATATGAGGAGCCCGGCCTCCGCCAGAAAACTTGGAAACCCGATGGCAAAGATGTGCAGAAGGGATTTCCAAGACCACTGAAACGCCAGCTTTCTCAGTTGCGCTTGCCGGTTAAAGAAATGCAGGGATAATACAAGCAGTCCGGCGAATCCGCCAAGCACCGTTGAAATCGCAGCGCCTGTTACCCCCATGTTCAAAATCATGATTGTATAAAAATTCAGAATGATATTCACAATCGATGTTGTTGCAAGAGCTATCATCGAAAGCTTTGGACTGCCGTCATTCCTTACAAAAATACTTAAGACCTGTTCTAATGCGATGACCCAGCCGAATAAAAACATGACGTTTAAGTACTCTATGACGTAAGAAGAGGTGTCGGAGTTAGCGCCAAGCCATAGGGAAATGGCTTGAATATTGAAAAGCCCGAACACTCCTAATAGCGCACTGATGATTAGTGTAGAGAAGAGAGCCAGAGAAAAAACGCTGCTTGCCTTTTGCGGACGATTCTCCCCGATGCTGATAGAGTACTTCGTTGCTCCGCCTATCCCAATCCACAGAGCGATGGCCATAATCAAAGAAATGACCGGATAGGAAAGGTTCACTCCAGCCAGTGCTGCGGTTCCAATCCCATTTCCAACGAATAGGCCATCAATTAAAATATTCGCTGACATTAAGAGTAATCCAAGCGTTGCAGGGATGAAATATTTAAAAAACACTTGATTAACTGGTAATTTCATTAGCTGCTGATGTGTTTCTGTCATCATGTATTCCTCCTATAATGAGCTACAGGAGTATTCTAAACCTTCAAGTTACTTGAAGGTCAATCAAAACTTTGTCACCGGAATTTGGATTAAAGTGACAAAATGATCGGACTCCTTGATGACAGCCTCATCAAGAACGGAAATCTCAACGGGGATTCCTTCAAGTTTATATCCTTCCTCTTTCAGCTGACGTAAAACAAGCTGATAACTTTTTCTCATGTCCTCGTAGGGGCCAATATGAGGATAGCTTGCATACAAACCTTCGTTTAAATATTCATTGCTGTTTTCGCCGTGCAGCAATTCAAATAAGCCGATGTATTTTACAGGTCCTTCTTGCTTCAAGCTTTCCATATCCACGATCGTTCCGATGTCTCCGGTGAAGAAGCCGTTATTCTCGATCGACTGGCTCGAAAGCGTTTCTCTATCCTTTAAATAGATGTCGTCGCCTTCCTCTATCAGATCGACAGGTTTGTCAAAATACAGATAGGAAACAGGCCGTTTTGGGAAATACTGAAATGTTAAAGCAGGATGACCGGCAAGTTTTATTCCTTCTTCGATTGTGGAAATTTTGTTTTCGATCCTCGCCGCACTGCGTTGGAGCCGGCAAATTTCCATCCTCACTTCCTCAAGCTTCTTCTTCAAAATATCCATCGTCGTTTCCGGAGTCCTTTTATCTAACTGATGCTGAATGTCTTTTAACGAAAATCCATTTTTCCTTAAAAAAATAATGGTATCCAGAACCTGAAATTGTTCAACACCATAATATCGATAGGATGTTTCAGGGTCAGTATACTTTGGCTTGAACAGTCCGATTTCATCATAGTAACGCAGAGTCGATGCGGGCAGCTTGAAAAGCCGTGCTACTTCTCCCACGCGGAATCGATTATTCACCATTTTTCACCTCATTTGTTGGTATGTGAACTTTTTTTAGGGTTATCGGATGTATATCTTAAGCCTACTATTGACATTAGGTGAAAATGCATGCCTGGTCAACAAGGAACCGCAGCCTCTAAAAGGGGCATTACGCCAAATGATAGATTTTCAAAAATAAATGAGGGCTTCATGATTGGAAGCCCTCATTTATTTTTCACAAACGTGAATTAAAGAAGCTCATTTCAGAGAAAAGGTTTGAATTGTTCCCGGCAAGTTTATTGCTGAAGCGCTCTTGTTCCGATCGAACGAAATCGCGGATGCTCTGCCAGTATGGAACGCTTCATTTCTTTTACAACCGGGTGATCTGACTTTAAAAACCGATCTTTCTCGTAAAGCCCGGTCAATTGGCCGTGATCTAAAACACCTAGTGTATCACTTAATTGATAGGCGGCTTTTAAATCATGCGTTATAAAGAAATACGACATTCCAAAATCGTTTTTGAGCTCTTTTAATAAATCCAATATAAGCGTTTGGGTTACCATGTCCAGGCTGCTGACAGACTCGTCCAATACGATCAGCTTCGGCTTGAGCGAGACTGCTCTTGCAATATTAATTCGCTGCAATTGGCCGCCGCTGAATTGATGCGGATATTTTGTTAAATCCTCTTCAGTTAAGCCTACTCTTTCCAACAGCTCGATAATGGTCCGTTTTTGCTCGGCGATTGTGAGCCTTTCATAGTTTTCCAGCGGTTCTGCTATGATTTGTTCCGCCGTCATTCGCGGGTTGACGGAAGAATATGAGTCTTGAAAAACAGCTTGAAGGTCGCGGCGGATTTTCCGCCGGATGGATTGCTCGGCTTTATATAGATCATGACCTTGAAAAAAGATTTGGCCTGATTGCGGCCGTTCCAAACCGAGCATCACTTTTCCCAATGTGCTTTTCCCGGCTCCGCTTGGTCCAAGCATGCCCAGACATGCGCCTTCTTCAATTGAAAAGCTGACATTGGAAAGGACTTGTTTCGATAGAGCTTTCCATTTGAACAATTTGCGCGCCGTATAATGATGAGTGACGTCTTTCACTTGTAATAAACTCACTTGTTCACCCCATATCAAATGCAGGTCTTCTTCATACTACCTCAAGTGGCAAGTTGATCCATTGGCAAAGTCAACCGTGAACTTAACAGCTTCTTTGTATAGTCATGTTTTGGTTCATCAAACACCTGAAACACATCTCCATTTTCTACAATTCTCCCATTCTGCATCACAGCGACTTCATCGGCCATTTCAGCAATGACGCCCAGATCATGAGATATAAGCAAAATCGCCGTGCCGAATTCAGATCGCAAGCCGTCTAAATATTTCAGCACCGTCTTCTGATTAAACACGTCGAGCGCAGTTGTGGGTTCATCCGCAATAAGAACGGCCGGCTCCAGGCATGCTGCAATTGCAATCATGACCCGTTGAAGCATTCCGCCGCTTAATTGAAAAGGGTAAGAATGCAAAAGTTTAGCGGGGTGGGGGAGGTTTACATGATGCAATGCTTCGGTCGCGAGCTCTTTCGCCTGTTTTTTGCTAAAAGATGTATGAGAGCGAATCGATTCGATCATTTGCTGGCCGATCGTAAAAACGGGTGTAAAAGCGTTCATCGGATTCTGCATGATATAGGCTATATCTTTGCCGCGGATTTTACGCATGTCCTGTTCTGCTAATCCGTTCAATTCCCGGCCCCGCAAAGCAATACTTCCTTCCACCTTGGTTGTTTTTGGATCAAGCGTCTGAAGAATAGACATGCTCGTTACCGTTTTTCCGCAACCGCTCTCACCAATTAAACCAAGAACCTGTCCGCGCTTCAGTTCAAAATTAATCCCTTGAACGATAGTTGAATTTCCTTTTTGATTGTGAACCTGCACATGCAAATCTCTGACTTGAAGTACTGTTGATTGTTCTGTTCCCAACTTCCTCATTCCTTTTTATCATCGACGTTTGACGCCGTATTGATCTGATAAGGCTTCGCCCAATAAATTGAACGTCACAACGACAACCATGATCATCAGCCCTGGATAAATCATTAACTCGGGGTTCGTCCGAATATACGATTTACCTTCATGAATCATCGCTCCCCATTCAGCTGCCGGGGGCTGGACGCCTAATCCGAGAAAAGACATGGCGGAGATATCCATAATGGCCCAGCCCATTTCCAACGTGCCGATGACGACGAGGGGAGGGAGGACATTAGGGATAATATGCTGTTTAATAATTTTCCATTGGGAAGATCCATTGATTTTTGCCGCCGCAATAAAATTCTCCTCTTTCAGACTAAGCACCATTCCTCTAAAAATTCTTGCATAATAGACCCATTGCACAAGCATGAGGGCCACAATGACTTGAGGAAGTCCAGGACCGAATATGCCCACGAGGCCAAGAACTAAAATTAAGTTCGGAAAGGCCATCACACCATCGCAGCATCTCATTAACAGCTGATCAATCCAGCCGCCTTTATACCCTGAGATCGTCCCGATTATGAGGCCGATAACGAGTGAGGAAATGAAAATGAGCATCGCGAATCCAAGAGAAATCCGGGCGCCGTACAAAAGGCGGGATAAGTTGCATCTTCCCAGATGATCAGTTCCTAAAGGAAACGTCCAGGATGGAGGCTGCAGCTTATAGACCAAATGGACATCAGCAGGGTGATGCGGCGCAATCCAAGGGGCGAATACAGCGATGATAAAAAGGACGGTTAATATGATGGTGCAGATTGTGATCACTTTTGGGCCTTTGAAAATCTTGCGTATACTTATCATCGATGCTGTCCTTCTTTCCTTGAAATGCGCGGGTCAATATACATTTGAATAAGGTCAACAATTAAGTTGCTCAATATAAAAAAGGCGGCGGCTAAGAACACATAGCATTGAATGACAGGGATGTCCCGATTGAAAATGGCCTCAATAAAATAACGGCCAAAGCCCGGCCAAGAAAAAACGACTTCAACAATGATTGTGCCGGTGAGCAGCTTGCCAAGGTTCATTCCCAGCCCCGTAATCATCGGAGAAATGGCCATTCGCAATACATGTTTGGCCATAATGTTCATCCTCGTCATTCCTCTTATGCGAGCAAATTGCACATAGGGTTCTTGCAGGTTTTCGATGACACTTGCACGGAGCAGCCTTGTATACATCGCGATTAAAGGAAGCGCCAAAGTCATCGACGGCAGTACAAGATGCTGCCATGTCCCGATTCCCTCTACCGGCAAAAGGTCTAACTGAACAGAAAAGAAAAAAACCAGCATATACCCTAACCAAAAAGTCGGGATGGATGCTCCGAAAAAGGAAATGAAGCGGCTGATATGATCAACTGCACCGTTTCTTTTAATTCCCGCTAAGAAGCCTAGCGGCACACTGACAAGCACCGCAATCAATAAACTCCCAAGCGCGAGCTCGATCGTCGCCGGCATTCGGTGTGCAACTTCATCCCAAACCGGCTGATTCGAAACATAAGATATGCCAAAATCAAGTTGGCATATCTTCAATACAGAGTTTACATATTGAATGAAGAATGGCTGATCCAAGCCAAACTCATGTCTTTTTTGCGCTAAAATTTCATCGGTTGGCTGGATATGTGCTGCAGCTAAGTATGCTTCAGCTGGGTCAACCGGTGAGAGATGAATCATTCCAGTTGTGAGAAGTGCAGCTAAAAGAAACACTGGAATAATAGACATGATTCGTTTCAATATATAGTTGCCCATAAAAGCCTCCTAGTGTTGCTGCTTGATGCGAATCCCTGTAAGTGGATGTTCGTCACGATTGGCAGGGAACGTAAAGTTGCTGATATTCTTTTGATATATCGCCGTCTTTTTAATATAAGAAACAGGAACGATGGCTCCCTGGTCTTGAAGGGATTTTAAAATAGATGAGTAAAGCTCCTGCCGCTCTTTTTCATCAGTCGTTTGAGGTACCTTTGCCATCTGCTTGATCAGCTCGTCCTTGTTTGGATAGGCTGAAATCGCTTCATTAAATCCGAATCCTTTGGAGGAGACAATGTTTAAAAATGTGTGCGGGTCATAAGGCGCACCATAGTTGCTAAAGAAGTTCATATCAAACTCATTCGCTTTAAACCGTTTGACTTGGGTTGCCAATTCTACACCTTCAAGATTCAGCTTTACCCCGATCGCCGCCCATTCTGCCTGCAGCGTTTCGGCCATTGTTTTTTGAATGGATTCCGCTGAATCATACATTAAACTAAATTCAAGAGGCTTTCCGTCTTTCTCGCGCACCGTCTTGCCATTCGGAAGCTTCCAGCCTGCTGCATCTAATAGCGCTTTTGCTTTCTCTGGATCATAGTTGATTTGCTTTACATCAATATCAGACGTGTATGGGAAGTCTGTCGGCAAAATATGATCTGCTTTTTCTTCTAACCCGGAGGTGATGCCTTTCACCAAGGCTTCTTTGTCAAAACCATAGTGGAGGGCTTGACGCACGCGCTCATCAGAGAGCTGTTCTTTTTTCGTATTCATGACAAGCTGTCTCGTCGCCACAGGTTCAGAAAGGCTTGTTTCATATTGGCCTGTCGCTTGCAGCTGCTTGAATGCATCCAAACTGATAACGCCTTCGCCGTAAATGAGGTCAAGCTCACCTTTTTCAAATGCAAGCACCCTTGTTTCGGCGTCCGGGATGACTTTCACCTTGATTTTCTCGACTTTTGGCTTTTCACCCCAATAATGTTCATTGCGTTTAAAAACCGCATATTCATCAGCTTTATGCTCTTCCAATACCCACGGGCCCGTACCTACCGGTTTTGCGACACCCTTTGATGTATCGCCGTCCTTAGGGAAGCCGGCTTCTCCCAAAAACCGGACCGGCCGTACTACGGCTAGTTCCTGAATGGTCGGGTAATATGGTTCAGTTAATGTCAATTTAAATGTATGATCATCAATCACTTCTGTTTGGGCTATTTTTGAAAGAAACCCTAACCAGCTGTGTAATTCAGTATGTTTTAAAATGGAATCAAAATTCTTCTTCACAATTTTTGCATTAAACGTTGTCCCATCTGAAAATTTTACATTCTTACGCAAATGAAACGTATATACTTTACCGTCATTTGATATATCCCAAGATTCGGCTAAATGCGGTTTAAGCTTTCCTCCCGCTTCATAGGTAACCAAAGGTTCATATACCATCGACTGGGCAAATAATTGGGAAGGATTATACACATGCGGATTCATCTCGCCAATATCTCTAGGCCAAGCCATTGTGACCATGTTTTCATGCGTTTTCTCTGTTGAATTTCCTGAGGTTGTACATCCGGCCAATAAAATAGAAAAGGCGAGCATTAATACAAAAGTAATTTTAATTTTCGAACTAATCCTTCCGCTTATCATGCTTTGTTTCCTCCTAAATGAAGTTGATAATCATTTTCATTCTATGCAGGAAGCATACCCTTGTCAATGTAAGATATAGGAACTGCTTACATGCTGCGGAATGGGGAAGCGGCGGCATCCCGTGAAGAACGAGCGCAAAGAGGGAGAGGCGAAAATGAAGTGGCGAAGAATGAACTTTTTATTAAAATGGATTGTAAAAACGAAGCAATCAAAGTACACTTAATGATAATGATAATCATTTACGATTAAGGGTGTAAACTCATGACATATACCGGGAGTGAAGAGCGATGAGCAGAAATGAAGTGTTTGATGTGACCGTGATCGGCGGAGGTCCGGCCGGTTTATATTCCGCCTTTTACAGCGGACTGCGGGGAATGAAAACGAAGATTATCGAATATCAGCCGATGCTGGGCGGAAAGGTTCACGTATATCCTGAAAAAATGATCTGGGATGTCGGGGGGCTAACGCCGATTTCCGGAGCCAGGCTGATAGAACAGATCGTGCAGCAGGGGCTAACATTTCATCCTGAAGTGCTGCTGAATGAGAAAGTTGAATCGATTGCCCGCAATGAAGAAGGGTTGTTTGAGTTACATACGGCTGCCTCAGGGGTGCATCTGTCCAAGACGGTCATCGTTGCCGTGGGCGGCGGCATCCTCAATCCGCAAAAGCTTCAGATTGAAGGAGCAGAGCGCTTTGAAGTGTCCAATCTGAATTATACGGTCAAATCGCTGCAGCATTTTAAAGATAAAACGGTCATAGTATCAGGCGGCGGCAATTCGGCTGTCGATTGGGCCAACGAGCTCGAACCTGTAGCGAAAAAGGTCTACCTCGCTTACCGCAAAGATGCGCTCAGCGGGCATGAGGCCCAGGTGGATCAGCTGCTGAACAGCTCGGTGAGCTGCTTCTTCCATACACAGATTACCAAGCTGATCGCTTCGGAAGATCATGAGGTGATCGAACGGGTCGAGCTCACGAACGCTCAAACCGGTGAGGTGATGGAGCTGCCTGTCGACGAAGTGGTTATCAACCACGGCTATGAACGCGACACCTCACTGCTGGAGAACAGCCGGCTTCATATTACCAGGGTTGATGACTATTATATTAAAGGTACCGCCAACTGCCAGTCTTCCGTGCCCGGACTGTATGCGGCAGGGGATATTGTGCATTATGAAGGCAAGCTGCACTTGATCGCCGGAGCGTTTCAGGATGCGGCAAACGCGGTCAACAGCGCCAAGCGCTTTATCGATCCCGAAGCACACAAGAGTGCGATGGTGTCGTCACATAATGAGGTTTTCAAAGAGCGCAACCGCGAGCTTGTGAAGAAGATGTTCGTGTAGAAAAGGAACGTTTCCGCCGTGGGAGCGGCTGATTCGTCGAGGGGATCTTGGAGATATGCCAAGATTCTCTTTTTATTTAAACCAGCCTTTTTCCTTTGAACGGGTAATGGCTTCGATCCGATTTTTGACCTCAAGCTTTTCAAGAATCATTGAGATATAATTTCGCACGGTTCCGCTTTTGATGCTGAGTTCTTGGGCGATTTCTTTTGTGTTTTTTCCGTCAGCCACAAGTTCGAGCACTTCTTTTTCTCTATCTGTGAGGGGATTGGCCTCACTGTACATGTCTTCCATCAATTCAGGCGCATAGATCCGCTTTCCTTTCATGACGCTGCGGATGGCGCTCGCAAGCTCTTCGCTTGGGCTGTCCTTTAACAAATAGCCTTTAACACCTGCTTTAATGGCCCGCTGAAAGTAACCGGGGCGGGCAAAAGTGGTTAAGATAATAATGTTGCAGCCTGTATCCTTTAGTTCCTCAGCAGCTTCAAGTCCCGTCTTTCCCGGCATTTCAATGTCCATAATGCATACATCAGGCCGATGTTTTTTTGTGAAATCAACGGCATCCTGTCCGGTTGTGCCTTTGCCGACGACTTCCATATCATCTTCTAAATTCAGTAGTGATCCTAAAGCGCCCAAGAGCATCTGTTGATCTTCCGCAATAAATATACTAATCATGCAAGCCATCCTTTTTTGTTTATTTTGAGTTATTAGGAATTGACATGGTAAGCTTGGTGCCGTTTTTTGTATCAATGTGAAGGCTTCCGTTTGCAAATTCAAGCCGTTCTCTCATGCCAAGCAAGCCGTGTCCTTTTGAAAAGTACTTCTCTTCACCTTGAAACGTTCCATCGTCAGTCACTGTAATGACAACTTCCTTCCAGAGCTGCTGGATGTCAATGCGGCAGGTTTTAGCCTGACTGTGCTTGACGACATTAGTGACAGCTTCCTTTAAGCACATGCTCAATATGTTTTCATTAAGCAATGAGATATTTTCCGGCAATTTTTCTTCTTCATAGATGAACGCAATGTCGGCTGCTTCGAGAATTTGTTTGATGTTAATCATTTCATCCTTGAGCCGAATGCCTTTCATGGAGGATACAATTTTTCTGACTTCATTTAAAGAAGTTCTCGCAGTTTGCTGAACGCTTTTCAGTTCACGCGCGGCTTGATCGGGATCTTTGTAAATTAATTTTCTCGCCAAGTCGCTTTTTAAACCGATCAGAGACAGCTTTTGTCCAAGTGTATCGTGGAGGTCGCGGGCAATCCGCTGCCGTTCTTCTAATTTTACCAAATTGGCAATCCGTTCATTAGCATACTCGAGTTTTTCTTCGAGGCGTTCGCGCTCCTTGCGGCTTCTAATACTGAACGGCAATAAAATCGCGCTGATGAGGGTGATGACCACAAAAGGAATTTGTGTCAGGAAAAATTCCTTTTTTAACACGAGACTGAAGTTGGCAGCGACGGCTGCGCTTATTAAATGAACGTAATATAAAATGTGAAAAGGGGCTCGTTTTTTTATGTTCCCTATAAAATACGCGATAAAAAAAGCAAAATAAATATAGCTGAACAGCATAATCGAGGCGGTTGAAATGCCGATTAATATAAACGCCCACAAATAAATGTCCCAGCCTTTTGAAACAAACGCAAATCTGTATACCGCAAAAAATAAAAGTGTCAAAATGATGCCGACGACGATGACAAGGGTAGATGATGATTGCATGATAAAGTAGAAGGGCAGGATGAAAAATATCGTCCATATATACGGCGAGATCCCGTTAAGTTTTTGAAATGCAAAGTGCTTTTTGAACATGATATAACCTCGTTTTCAGCTTTTCATCTTTAGAGTAACTTTACCATTGCCTGAGCCGGATTGCATCATCCGACAATAAATAAGGAAGCCTTCTTGTTGATATAAGAAGACCTCCTCATCGTCAGGCGTTCTTTCGCAGCTTCTGTTTTTCCGTTGAATCCTGCGGAAGAGGGGAAGATGTTTGTTTCATGTCCCGAAAGGTTACAAACTGCTTTTTTTCTTCATCCCAAAGCCGGAACGCGAGTGATTGCAGGCTTGTTTTTAAAGTGATGGTCGGGACGTTTTTTAGTGGTTCGTGCTGCTCATGTGCGATTTCAAGTTTATAGTTAGGCACCTTTGGGCTCAGATGGTGAACGTGGTGGTACCCGATATTGCCTGTAAGCCATTGAAGCAGTTTCGGTAGTTTATAAAATGAACTTCCTTCCACAGCCGCCTGAACGTAGCTCCAGTTTTCATCCGCTTCAAAATAAGAATCTTCAAATGTATGCTGAACATAAAACAGCCAGACGCCGATCGAACCTGAGATCAGAAAGATCGGACCCTGTACGAGCAAGAACGATTGCCAGCCAAAGATCAGGCAGCAGACAGCAGCCAATGCCGCGATTGCAAGGTTGGTAAGATATGTGTTCACACGTTCCTTTCGTCTTGCACCTTTTTTGTTAAAGCGGTTTGTGATCAGAAAGACATAAATCGGTCCGAGAATAAACATGATAAACGGATTTCTGTAAAGTCTGTATGCGATTTTTGTGCGTAGAGGTGCGGCTTTATATTCGTTTACCGTCAGCAGCCAGATATCGCCTGTTCCGCGTTTATCCAGGTTGCTGCTTGTCGCATGATGAATCGAATGGCTGTGCTGCCATTGAAGATAAGGAAATAAAGTCAGAACGCCTGTCAAAAAGCCGAGAATATGGTTATGGCGCTTTTGTTTGAAAAAGGATAGATGGCAGCAGTCGTGAAAAATAATGAAAATTCTCGTCAAAAACCCTGCGGCAATCGCCGTTATTCCTAAAGTAAGGAGATAGGAGACATCGAGGCTGAGATAGGCAAGAAACCACAGTCCGAAGAAAGGAATAAACGTATTGAAGAGCTGAATCAGACTGTTTTTGGTATCAGGCTGGGCAAATGCAGCAACCTGTTTTGTTAACTGTTTTTGTTTGTGTGTGGTGGTTTGTTCAGTCATAGTAAAGTTATCCTCTCATAAATGGGTCTTAAGTTAAGTTTACGGCACAGAGAGATGTCTTTGTAGTAGCACACATCATGCTTCAAACATGACACTTGTCATGTTTCCTTCACCCGAATGGATAAGAAGATTGACAATGTCATGATGGGCAAATCCGCATGATGATATGGTGAATAATGGAATCTGCAAAAACGCGGTGATTGATTAGTTAAACAAAGTTCTTTTACAATGATGTGATAGATGTTCATTGTTTAGTCATTTCATAAGGAGAGAATTCATATGTCACGAATGGAAAATAAAACATTTAATTGTGAGAAGGAGCTGACGCTCAACATTATCGGCGGAAAGTGGAAAATGCTGATTTTGTGGTTTTTAGGAAAAGAAGGTACGAAAAGGTTCGGAGAATTAAAAGCTTTGATGCCCGGCATTACGCAAAGAATGCTGGTGAATCAGCTGCGTGAATTAGAAGAGGATCATATTGTACATAGGGAAGTATATCCGGTTGTTCCCCCAAAAGTTGAATATTCCCTAACAAAACAAGGAGAAAGTTTAATGCCTATATTAGAGGCGATGTATGAATGGGGTAAAAATTATATAGAAACGAACTTTTCAAAAGATGATGAATAGAATGATTGACTTTAAGATACTGTTTTGGAGACAGTATCTTTTTCTATACCATATGAGGAAAAGTATAGTATGTAAAAAAAAAGTGCGTACTATTAATGGAATTTTCCCCTTGTTATACTCTTGATGTAACAAAATATGAAAAGAATAATCCGCGGAATTCTTAATTCAAACAGGAGTGATTGTAAGTGGAATTACAGTTAGCATTAGATTTAGTCAATATACCGGAAGCCATCGAAGTAGTAAAAGAAGTAGAAGAATACATTGATATTGTAGAAATCGGTACGCCGGTTGTGATAAATGAAGGACTCCGTGCAGTGAAAGAGATGAAAGCCGCTTTCCCGAATTTGAAAGTGCTGGCAGACCTTAAGATTATGGATGCGGCGGGGTATGAAGTGATGAAAGCATCAGAAGCAGGAGCCGACATCATCACCATTTTAGGGGCTGCTGAAGACATGTCTATTAAAGGCGCTGTAGAAGAGGCGAAAGCGCAAGGGAACAAAATCCTGGTGGATATGATTGGGATTAAAGACATCAAATCGCGTGCTAAGGAATTGGATGAGCTTGGTGTCGATTATATTTGTGTCCATACCGGTTATGACCTTCAAGCCATTGGCCAAAATTCATTTGAAGACTTAATGACGATTAAAAATGTTGTGAAAAACGCTAAAACGGCTATTGCAGGCGGAATTAAATTAGACACACTGCCCGAAGTCGTTAAATTAAAACCTGATTTGGTTATTGTCGGGGGCGGTATTGCAAATCAAGACGATAAAGCTGCGGCAGCCGCAAAAATGAAGCAGATGATCCAATAAACATGAAGACTTATGATTATGTAAAAGCGATCATCGCAGAGCTTGATCATGCAACGTCTCAAAATCAAGCGGAAGGTATAGAAGACTTAATATCCACTATCTTGTCTTCTGAAAAAGTGTTTGTTTCCGGTGCAGGCCGCTCCGGTTTAATGGGGAAATCATTTGCTATGCGATTAATGCACATGGGGATCAATGCGTTTGTAACAGGGGAAACCGTAACACCGGTATTTACCGAAAAAGACTTGCTTATCGTGGGCACGGGATCAGGGAAAACAGAAAGTTTGCTTCATATGGCGGAAAAGGCAAAAGATATCGGAGGCACTGTAGCGACAGTTACGATCTCTCCAGATTCGCCGATAGCTGAAATATCTGACCTGATACTGCAGCTGCCCGGCTCCCCAAAAGATCAAACGACAGGCAATAAACAGACGATACAACCGATGGGCTCGCTTTTTGAACAGACTCTTTTATTGTATTATGACGCTATCATATTGCGAATCATGGAAATGAAAGGGCTGAATACTCATAACATGTATGGAAATCATGCCAATCTTGAATAATAGAAAATCGCCATCCGTAATCTTGGATGGTGATTTTTTTGTATACAAATCTGTTTTTAATATATCATTTACATCTATATTATATTTTTAAAATGTGGATAACGTAAACTGGAGCAGGGACTAAATGGATATATGAAGAAAGGAGCTTATTATGCTTACAAGTTTTAGCTTGGTTGGGTTTATCCCTTTATTTGTTTTTATTATTTTCATCATATTCGTGTTGAGAAAGCTTGTCCTTTTTTTTTAGAAATAAGTAGAGTGTTGATAAAGAAGGAGGCGGTCTTCGTAATTTCCGCCTTAACCGCATTCGATTTCATTTGACTGGAAGACAAAAAAAGCGTTTTCTGATCATATTATTGTCATGTTTTGATGAACTATTATGTACATACTCATCTCCTAAAGAACAGGTGTCAACTAATTTTTAATAATACAGACCTTATATCTTCGATACTGATAAAGCAGATGAAAAGATTATCAATTGTTGAATATATTTTGGTTATGTGTTATGTTTTTATCAAGTTAACAGACATCATTTCTTGTTATTTTGCTAACGAAATTTAAAATGATCAAAAAGGGGATAAACAAATGCCATTATTACGTTTCGATCTAATAGAAGGCCGTGATGAACAAGCATTAAAAAAATTATTAGATACCGCACACGATGCGATGGTAGAAGCGTTTAGCGTTCCGGAGAAAGACCGCTATCAAATTGTCCATCAGCATCCGGCGAATGAGCTTATTATCCAAGATACAGGCTTGGGATTGAATAGATCAAAGGATCTGGTTGTGATCAGCATCACCAGTAAAACAAGAACAGAAAGCCAAAAAGAGAAATTGTACGCTTTACTTGCTGAAAAGCTTGAAGCGGAATGCGGCATTTCACCTGAAGATGTCATGGTGTCCATCACAGAAAATGGAGATGCCGATTGGAGTTTCGGCCTCGGCGAGGCGCAGTTTTTAACTGGAAAGCTGTAAGCGGACAAAAGGAATGTTGACAGGGACATCTGAATCCCTCCAGAAATAGCTAAAGCTGCTGACGGGAAGTCAGCAGCTTTTTTCTTTATATTTCTCCGGGTTTTCGCTTATTTGCTCTTGGCCATTTGTGATGCATTACATACTGAGTCATCGTGTAAAAAATAACCGCCCATTGGTTTTCGGTGAGCGTTCCAACGGTTTTTTCATTGTTGATTTTTAGACTTTTTCTTAAGTGTTTCATTTGACGCGGGGTAAAAATTCCGCGTAAAGCAACACAGAAAGGGGCTTGCGGCTCCTTTAGCGCATATTCGGCAAGCCCCCGAAACGCAATGTAATGTTTATGTGATAGAGGCGCTTCTTTTTTTCGTGTTATTCTGACCATTGCCGAGTCCACTTTTGGAGGGGGAGAAAAATGCTCTTTCGATATTTCTCTGACAATGCCAATATCAAACCACATTCTCCAAGCTAAAACATAGGAATTTTTAATCAATTTTGATGTGAAACGTTTAGCAGCCCCTTTTTCCATTACGATGATCCCTTTTTGAAATCCGCTTGCAGGATTGTTCAAAAGCATTTTCATGATGGGGGTTGTGATGGCATAGGGAATATTAGAGACCACCACAAACTTTTCTTTTGGTAAATGAATCTTCATGATATCTTGATGAATAATTTTCGTATTTGAATGTTGTGCCGTTTTACGTGTGAGTATATCAACGAATTTAGAATCGTTTTCCACTGCCAATACCTTACCGGCTTTTTGACTTAGCACAGTTGTCAAAGCCCCTTTTCCCGCTCCTAACTCTAAAACCGTATCGTCTATGCTAATATTTGCCCGATCCACAATTTCTTCAATTAATTTTTTATTATGCATCAAATGCTGTCCGGAAAAATTCGGATATTCCCCGCGGTTTAACTTTTTTCCTCTGTACTTATGATTTTTTTTCTTCATGTTTCCTCTTCCTCTCATCATAAAAAATCACAGGCGGTCTGCCTGTGATTCAGAGTAAAGGGAAGAGCCATCCTTTAAGGATGAAGCCGCGGTATTTCCATAACCAAATAAGCCTTTCTCAGCCGTTAGAAAAAAAGGATTAAACAAAAAAGAAAGGCAGAACGATCCGCCTTTCTACAAATTACAAATTTTATATGCAAATTGAAGATTATTAAAAAAGGACAGACTGATCCCGTTTACTCTGCATACACAAACAGAGCCTTTGAACGTATTTAATTACTGGTTCAAAGTTGGGAAACGAAGTCTCATTGAGTGTGTCATTTTTTAATAATCCTCCTGAAAAGTTAAAGTTACGATCTCATTGTAGGGCATTCTTTGGAAAACGTCAACGTCTGGAATTTTCTTCTCCTTACGAATATCGCAGGGGTTAACCAGGCAGTGTTAAGAATAGGAGTCTGCTAACATTGAAATTATAGATGTGATTGTCTATAATTCAAAATACAAATCGTAATATTTATGATTTGTAAATAACTCATAGAAAAGTGGTGCAATAACATTGAATCAGTCATTCGCATTCTCACGGCATCGCAGACTGCGCTCAACACCGGGTATCCGGGATTTGGTAAGAGAAAATCGGCTTTCCGCTGACGATTTCATATATTCTCTGTTTGTCTAAGAGGAAAAGCGGTCAAAAACAACCCCTTTCTGCTTGTTAAAATGTTTCACATAATAAATATAAATGATATGCAGGGGAAATTTAGTTTTTATCAGACTTAGAAACAAAACAGCCGCTAAAAAAGATGAGGATTATGATGTACCGTTTATGGAGAGCAAAAAACAAATAAAGTTGATTTGTATTGATTAGATGAAGCGAAAGAGCATGATAATGGAATCAAAGAAATGAATTTAATTTACAGAGGGAAGTGAAAGCATGGATTTTGAAACGGTTATGAAGGAACTTGAAGCGCTGGGTACGGAAAATATGAAAAAAAGATACATAACGAATGGTGCACACGATCCGCTTTTTGGTGTGGCTACAGGCAAAATGAAGCCGCTTGCAAAGAAAATCAAGAAAAATCAACCTTTGGCGCAGCAGCTTTACGCTACCGGGAACTACGATGCCATGTATTTTGCCGGCATTATTGCTGACCCAATCACAATGACTGAAGCGGATTTTGAGCGGTGGATCGATGAGGCGTATTTCTATATGCTATCTGATTATGTTGTTGCAGTAACTTTGGCAGAAACCGATTTTGCACAGGCTGTTGCTGATAAATGGATCTCAAGCGGTGAAGAGCTTAAAATGTCGGCAGGCTGGAGCTGTTACTGCTGGCTTTTAGGTAATCGACCGGACGATGAATTTAATGTGACCAAAATTGCCGGTATGCTTGATCAGGTGGAACAGGCGATTCACGATTCTCCGGATCGAACAAAATCGGCTATGAATAACTTTATCTACACAGTCGCGATTTCATATTTGCCGCTTCATGAAAAGGCGGTTGAAACCGCAAAAGCAGTAGGCCCGGTCGAACTCAGGCGAGGCAAGAAAAAAGGCAGTATCCTGAACGCTTCCAAAAATATTCAAATGGATATTGATAGAGGCCGTCTTGGTTTCAAACGGAAATATGTAAGGTGTTAGCATAGTTTTAGTAAACCATCTAAAAATAAATAGGAAGTGGAATATGGAAAATAACGTTTTTGAACAGATGGCAAAACGATATGATACAGAAGAAAGAATTGAATTAGCAAAAGTGATCGTGAATGAAGTAAGACAGGAATTGCGAAATAGTCAATCAAAATCTTTAATCGACTATGGGAGCGGTACGGGTCTCATTAGTTTAGAATTATCAGATTTAGTACATTCTATTTTGTTGGTCGATTCATCAAAACAAATGCTGGAGGTGGCTAATGCTAAAATTTCTCGCAAAGGAATCGCCAACGCAAAAGTGCTTTATTCAGATTTTACCGAAGAAACTCCTGAACTGAAGGCAGACATCGTTTTAATGTCACTCGTCCTTCTTCATATTCCGGAAACGGATAAAATTTTACAAGAATTGTTCGGTGTTTTAAATAATGGCGGAAAGCTCATGATTATTGATTTTGACCAAAACGATAAAATTCAACATCCGAAAGTTCACAGCGGTTTTTCGCACGAAGAATTGAAAAAAAGATTATCCGATGTTGGATTTAAATCAACTGAAATGAAGACATTCTATCACGGCCATCGTATTTTTATGAATCAAGATGCTTCAATGTTTATATCCAGCAGCATAAAGTGATTTCTTGTTTTTTGAAAAGAAATAGCGGAAGCCGGAAAACGATCCGGCTTTTTCTGCATCCTTTTTCTTTCTCCGCCCGGTAAAGCTCATCAAACATCTTCATCCGCGATCTGCGACACACAGCTCATGAAATCCCAAGCTCTTTCGCCCCTGACGCTGAAGATATCGCTGTATTTTTTAATTTTAAAGGAGTGCTTATTAATACTTCCCTTTCCTTACAGGAGCCTAAAATTTGATTTATCCTCAGCAGTTCAGTATATTATACATATAGGGGTATATGTATGTTATGGGAGATATTCTTCCGGTAGGATAGGCTGTTTTGTACAAAAAGTCATCACAGGCTGGATTCTTAACGAATATGACAGAAATGCAGGACAGTTCATATCCGCATAGTAACGGTTTCGCGAAACTGTTGATAAAAATGATATGCTATCATCATAAGAAAATGGGAGGTAATCTGATGGAATACGATGATCAATTAAAAAATAGGATCAAACGAGTTGAGGGTCAAGTTCGAGGGATATTAAAAATGATGGATGAAGGAAAAGAGTGTAAAGAGCTCGTAAGCCAAATGTCAGCGGTTCGTTCCGCATTAGATCGCGCCATTGGTGTTGTTGTCAGCAGCAACTTGGAGAAATGCGTTCGCCTTCAAATCGAAAGAGGAGAAGATACCGAAGACCTCATTCAAGAAGCCGTTAATTTATTGGTTAAAAGCAGATAATGTTTAGATGGCTGTTGTTTATGATACAACCTCTATATACCCCTGGTTAAAAGAAAAATTTTTTGCTGTTTTTATACCCTCTAGGGTATAAAAAAGCTGACTTATATTTTTTTAGTTTATTATATACCCATGCGGGTATAGGTATATAAAATAGGAGGGTTGATCTATGTCAGACCAAAAAGAAAAAACGACCATTGTTTTATTTAGCGGTGACTTAGATAAGGCGATTGCCGCTTTTATTATTGCAAATGGCGCCGCTGCTTATGATCATGAGGTAACAATTTTTCATACATTTTGGGGCCTTAACGCTTTAAGAAAAGATGAACCGGTGCCAGTAAAGAAAGGGCCGCTTGAAAAAGCGTTCGGCTTCATAATGCCCCGGGGTCCAAAGAAATTCGGATTATCTAAAATGAATTTTGCCGGTATCGGGCCTAAAATGATCAAACATGTCATGAAAAAGCACGGCGTGTTGTCTCTGCCTCAGCTGATTGAAATGGCCCAAGAACAAGGAGTTAAGCTTGTTGCCTGTACAATGACAATGGACTTGTTAGGCTTGCAAAAAGAAGAACTTATCGATGGTATTGATTATGCAGGAGTTGCCGCATATCTCGGGGATGCCAACGAAGCAAAAGTGAATTTATTTATATAACGGTCTCCAAATTAAACGGTGCTTTAAGGAATATGGTTGCCGGAGCGATCAAATGGAACCGTGATACAGAAAATGAGTATGGAGGGATGATTGATGAACATCAAATCTAACCGCGTGTTAGATGCAAAGGGGCTTGCTTGTCCAATGCCCGTTGTAAAAACGAAAAAGGCCATTAATGAGTTAGAACCGGGGCAGGTAATTGAAGTGCATGCTACTGATAAAGGGTCTCTTGCTGATATACAGGCATGGGCAAAAGGAAGCGGCCACCAGTATCTCGGGACGACAGAAGACGGAGATATATTAAAGCATTTTCTTCGTAAAGCAGGTCACTCGGAAATAAAGAAAGAAAAAACGTTTCCTTATGTGATTCAAAATGAAGAACTTCAAAAAAAGGTAGAGGCGGGAGAACGGATAACAGTCGTTGATGTTCGGGAACCTGCAGAATACCGTCTCGGCCATATTCCAGGAGCGATTTCAATCCCATTAGGTGAACTTGAAAAAAGAGCAAATGAACTGAATAGAGACGGGAAAATGTACGTTGTTTGCCGTACAGGTAATAGAAGCGATCTGGCAGCTAAACAGCTTGCAGCTAACGGCTTTAAAGACGTTGAAAATGTGGTGCGGGGAATGGAGGAGTGGTCAGGGCCTATTGAAAAAGGATCAATAAATTGAACGGCTGCAAAAGTTGCGACCACTGCAACATGATGCCAATGAGATGCTAACAATCTAAGGAGGTTTAGAAGTGGACTTTACAATCATTTCACCAAAAGAAGTAACCGAAAAGCTATTAAGAAAAGAATCGTTTTTTATTTTAGACGTACGAAATAAAGATGCCTTTAGTGATTGGAAAATCGAGGGCAGCCGGGTTGAGCATTTAAATGTTCCGTATTTTGATTTAATTGATGGTGTAGATAAGATTGCAGGCCAAGTTCCTAAAGATCAAGATGTTTTAGTGGTTTGTGCCAAACAAGGGTCTTCAGAGATGGTTGCACAGCATTTAGTGGATGCCGGTTTTGAAAGAGTTTTTGCGCTTGAAGGCGGCATGAAGGCGTGGAGCGAATTTTTACATCCAGTAAAAATAGGAAACTTGAAAGAAGGAGGCTCAATCTATCAATTCGTAAGAATGGGGAAAGGCTGTTTATCCTATTTTATTGAGACTGACGGAGAAGCGATTGTAGTTGACCCTGCTCGTACTGTAGACGCATATATAGATTTTGCAAAAGAGAGAAACGTTACAATTAAACATGTGGTCGATACACATTTACATGCGGATCATATTTCTGGCGGACGTTTACTGCGTGAGCGTACAGGAGCCGCATACTACCTGCCGCCAAAAGATGCAGAGGAAGTGCGATTTTCGCATGAATCGTTAATTGAAGGTCATGATGTTTCGATAGGAAACACAAGCATGAAAGTGGAGCCTATCTACTCACCGGGCCATACGATCGGAAGCACATCTTTAATTGTTGATAATCACTATTTGTTAACAGGAGATATTTTATTTGTTGAATCAATCGGCCGGCCAGACTTGGCTGGAAAAGCCGGGGACTGGGCAGAGGATTTACGTAACACGTTGCATGAAAAATACAAACAAATATCAGGTGACTTGATTGTTCTTCCAGCTCACTTTTCGACAGTCAGTGAATTAGGCGATCAAGGGCAGGTTCAAGCTAAGCTGAGTGATGTATATAAAAAGAATGCCGGTTTAAATCTGGATGAAAATGAGTTCAGACGTGCTGTATCAGAAAACCTGCCGCCACAGCCAAATGCCTATCGGGAAATTCGGCAAACCAACATGGGCAGAATAATGCCTGATGCTGACAGACAAAGTGAGATGGAAATTGGACCAAACCGTTGTGCGGTTCATGGATGAATATAGATTTGAAGATAGGGAGAGATAAAACATGAAATCAGATAAAGTCATAGATGCTAAAGGATTCGCGTGCCCGATGCCAATTGTGAAAACAAAAAAAGCGATGGATGAATTGCAATCCGGAGAAGTGTTAGAAGTACATGCCACTGATAAAGGGGCAAAAAGTGATCTGACAGCATGGGCGAAGTCAGGCGGTCATGAGTTGCTTCAAGGTACTGAGGAAGATGGTGTACTAAAGTTTTGGCTTAAAAAAGGTTAAGGTGATAAAAGGGGGGACTATTCCCCTTTTTATTGAAGAAAAGGGGGAAAGCCGGTGGACATCTCTTTTATTCTTCTCATATTTTTCATCGGATTTGTTGGCTCTTTTATGTCCGGAATGCTTGGTGTCGGCGGGGCAATAATTAATTACCCTCTATTATTATATATTCCTGTGTTATTAGGGTTTACAGGTTTTAATGCTCACCAGGTTTCAGGTATTGTCGCAGCCCAGGTTTTTGTTGCAACATTTTCCGGTGTATGGGCTTACCGGAAAGACGGTTACTTAAATAAAGAACTGATCTCCATCATGGGATTAAGTATTTTGATCGGCAGTCTGATCGGTGGTTATGGGTCACATTTTTTCTCTGAAGACGCCATAAACCTGGTTTACGGATTATTGGCGATTATCGCTGCCATCATGATGTTTATTCCAAAGACAGGAACAGAAGCTCATCAAAGTGATCACGTTCGCTTTCCAAAGATATTAACCTCAATCATGACTTTTGCAGTCGGTTTGACTTCGGGCATAGTCGGTGCGGGCGGAGCTTTTCTGCTTGTTCCGCTCATGTTAGTCGTTTTAAAAATACCTACACGAATCACAATCGCAACATCGCTCGCAGTTACATTTATTTCATCGGTTGGAACAACAGCCACAAAGCTTATATTCGGACAGGTGCCCATTTTACCGGCTTTGATTGTAATGGCTGCCAGTCTAATTGCATCCCCGATCGGTGTTTTCATTGGCAAGAAAATGAATGTCAAAGTTCTTCAAGGTATTTTGATATTCGTTATTTTGCTTACAACAGTGAAAATTTGGGTTGATATCTTCCGTATTTAAGGATTTCTGTATGATCCGTTTTGAAGGAGGAATTGGATGAAAGAGGCTGTAGAACTAACTTCAATGGTGTCAATTGAGACATTTATAACTGATCATCAATTAAGTTTTATATATATATCAAGACCTCAATGCACAGTCTGTCACGCTGTTCTGCCTCAGCTTAGAGCGCTGTTGGCCCGCTTTCCAAAGATCAAATTAGGACATATAAATGCTGACATAGTGGAGGAGGTTGCCGGCAGGTTTTCAGTTTTCACAGTTCCTGTGCTTCTTTTGTTTATTGAGGGAACCGAATGTCTAAGAGAAGCGCGTTTTGTTCATTTTGAACAGCTTGAACAGAAGCTAAAAAGAATCTATCAGTTGTACGAGGAATAGATAGCTGAGGGAGGGGCCATGATGTGTCAAAAACCGACTTTTTTTGAACGGTATAAAGAAGAAGGAATCTCAATGGAAAGCGGCTATTTAAGGCAGATCTTCGACCACTTGCAGGATGGAATCATCATGATGGATCAGGAACGCAGAATTCTGGTGATGAACCCGTCCGCAGAGAAGATGACGGGATGGAAATTAGGGGACAAGGTTCCGTATTGTTCCTACTGCCAAACGAGAAAATTGGAAGCGGGAGAAGAGCGTTGTTATTTGCTGGCCAAGCGGGAAGTTCCTTATTTTCTTTCTTCGATGCCCACCTATGAAGGGCGATTCGTCGACATGGAGATGAGTACGGCTGTCATTTCTGAAAACGGCGATCAAATGGAAGTTCTTTTGGTTCTGAAAGATTTAACGATAAAGAAAAAGGAAGAGGAAGCGCGGATCTCCAAGCTTGTTCTGCAAAAAACGCTAGAAACTCAGGAAAACGAACACAAGCGGCTGGCCCAGGAACTGCACGATGGCGTAGGGCAATCGCTTTATTCGGTTTCAGTAGGTATTCAAGCGATTCAATCGCGCATGGAGCAGGAAGAAACATTTAGAGAGTACATGCAGGAAATCATCGATGAATTGGAAAAGGCGATCCAAGACGTCAAGCTCTACGCTCTCCAGCTGCGGCCGCACAGTCTCGATCAGCTGGGGCTGATTCCTGCTGTCGAGCACCTTGTGTCCAGCTTAAACAAGACTCATCAGGATGTTTCTATTACGTTTGCCTCAAGCAATGTCAGCAATCGCTTGCTGCCGATTTTTGAAATCAATTTGTACCGAATTATTCAGGAGGCGCTGCATAATGCCCTGAAATATTCGCAGGCGACACTTATTGAAGTCATACTGCACAAAGAAGACGGCGAGCTCGTTTTGATCATTCAGGACGATGGCATTGGTTTTGAACGCGGGCTGACAGAGGAAGGCCTGGGGTTCAAACATATGAAAGAGAGAGTCGATCAGATGGATGGAAGTCTTCGAATTCACTCTGCACTTCAGAGAGGAACGACGATTAAAGTGAAAGTACAGGACAAGGAGGGGAAGGGGGAGTGATCAGGGTATTGCTGGTCGATGACCACATGATGATTCGCAAGGGCATCCGTGTCCTTTTGGAAGGCTTTTCTGGAATTGAGATTGCGGGAGAAAGCAATAATGGCAACGAAGCCGTTCTTAGCGCCGGACAGTTGAAGCCGGATGTCGTGCTGATGGATTTGTCGATGCCAAACGGGGTGGACGGATTCACAGCGAGCACTGCGATCCGAAAGATGAACCCTTCTGTTAAAATCGTGATTTTGACCATGCATGATGAAGAAATTTTTATCCAAAAAGCGATAGAGGCGGGGGCCCATGGATACGTCTTGAAAAACAGCCATTATCAGTTGCTTTATCAGGCAATTGTCGAAGTGTACAGGGGCAATCTCTTCTACAAGACATCTGTATCGCCAGACATCATTGATCAATGGCTGAATTCAGATTCCCAAAAGCCGCCTTCTGTTTTAACTGTTCGCGAAAAGGAGATTCTCAGATTCATTGTGCTGGGTTATGCCAATAAGGAGATTGCCGATAAACTCTCAATCAGCGTCAAAACCGTCGAAAATCATAAAACAAATATGATGCAGAAATTAAAACTGGACTCGAAACACGAATTAATCCAATATGCGATCAAAAACAAATATCTCGATCTGACGTTCTAACATACTGCCTCTTAACCTTGGCAGCTTGGGAAGACGGGGCTCAAATAAAAGTAGGGGAGTTCCCCTATACAAAAAAAGGAAGATGGATGGTAACTTAAAAAACGAGAGACACATCTTTAAGACAAACAGCAACTTTTTAAAACAAAAGGTGGTTGACTATGGCAAGACAAGCTCGTTATACCATTGTCATTGTAGGAGCAGGGACTGCTGGCATCTCTGTCGCCGCCCGTCTCGTCCGGGCTTCTAAAAAACTCAAAGGACAAATTGCCATCATTGACCCGCAAACAAAGCACTACTACCAGCCTTTGTGGACATTAGTCGGAGGCGGCGCAGCGAAGAAGGAAGAGTCCGAGCGCGAATTAGCTTCCCTGATTCCTGCCGGGGTAGACTTGATCGGCGATGCTGTAACAGAGTTTCGCCCGAATCAGAACACACTTCTTACAAAACAAGGAACGATCGTTTCCTATGATTATCTCGTGGCAGCAGCCGGTTTGCAAATCGATTGGGACGGGGTCAAAGGCTTGAAAGATGCGGTTGGAAAAAACGGGGTTTGCAGCAACTATTCATATCATACGGTAGACAGCACTTGGGAAAATATCCGCAATTTCAAAGGCGGAACCGCCATTTTCACTCATCCTGATTCTCCCGTGAAATGCGGGGGAGCTCCGCAAAAAATTATGTATTTAGCAGACGACTATTTTCGCAAGTCAAATGTTCGCAATCAATCGGACATGATTTTTGCATCGGCGAAATCAACCATTTTTGATGTCACCAAATACGCAAATGCGCTCGAAAAAGTCGTCCGGCGCAAGGATATCCAAACGATGTACAAGAGAAATCTAATCGAAATTCGGCCTGATTCAAAAGAAGCCTTGTTCGAAAACTTGGATACGGGAGAGCAGGAAGTATTAGCATATGATCTTCTTCATGTGACGCCGCCGATGAAAGCGCCTCTATTCATCAAAGAAAGCGCATTGGCGGATGCCGGCGGCTGGGTCGATGTTGATCCGTACACTCTGCAGCACAAAAAGTTTGCCAATGTTTTCGGAATTGGTGACTGTGCCAACCTGCCGACGTCCAAAACAGGGGCGGCTGTTCGTAAACAGGCTCCGGTTGTGGTGCGAAATCTGATGTCCTTGATCAAAGGATCTTCATTAGATGCAAAGTACGATGGATATACCTCGTGCCCCTTGGTTACAGGGTACAACAAACTCGTGCTGGCCGAGTTTGACTATCATAAGGTGCCGCAAGAAACGTTTCCATTTGATCAGTCCAAGGAACGATTCAGCATGTACCTGTTAAAAAGAAGATTGCTTCCCATCATGTATTGGAATGGCATGTTAAAAGGACTGATGTGATGCGAACTCAAAAAAGGATATATTTCGATAAATGTTTCAAGAGGGGGAATACAACATGTTATTGCGCTATTTTTACGATGAAAAACTGGCCCATGCATCCTATCTGGTTGGCTGCCAAAAAACAGGGGAGGCAATTGTCATTGATCCCGGCCGCAATCTGAAACCATATTTGCAAGCAGCCGAAGATGAAGGGCTAAACATCACAGCGGCCGCAGAAACCCATATTCACGCCGACTTTGTTTCCGGCGCTCGCGAACTCGGTGCTACACATCAAGCGAAGCTGTATCTTTCCGATGAAGGAGACGCAGACTGGAAATACCAATATGTCGATGAATTGAACCATCAACTTGTAAAAGACGGCGATCGCTTTTCCATCGGAAACCTGATGTTTGAGGTTATGCATACTCCCGGCCATACCCCGGAAAGCATTTCCTTCCTGTTGACGGACGGCGGAGGAAATGCGGATCGTCCTATCGGCATCTTTACAGGAGATTTCGTCTTTGTGGGCGACATCGGCAGACCCGATTTGCTCGAAAAAGCGGCGGGAATCAAAGGAACGTCAGAATCGGGAGCAAGAGAGATGTTCAAGTCCCTCGGAAAGTTTAAACAACTCCCGGATTACTTGCAGGTTTGGCCGGCTCATGGCGCAGGCAGCGCTTGCGGCAAGGCATTGGGAGCCATTCCAACTACGACTGTCGGCTACGAAAAGATGTTTAACTGGGCAATGGCATACACCGATGAAGAAGAATTTGTTAAAGCCTTGCTTGACGGGCAACCTGAACCGCCAAAGTATTTCGCTGTGATGAAACGAGTAAATAAAGAAGGTCCTGCATTGCTCAAAGATCTTTCTGCTGTTTTAGAGATTACTTCGATTGAACAAGTGAAAGATTTGCAGGGAAAAGAGCAAATTGTGGATACCCGCTCTTCCCGAGAATTTGCTGAAGGGCATATCAAAGGCACAATCAACATTCCATTCAACAAGGCGTTTACGAACTGGGCTGGCTGGCTCATCGACTACACTCGTCCTGTATACTTCATAACGAATCCGGCCGAAGTGAACGAACTCCTGGAAGCGCTGCGCTCTGTGGGCATTGACAATGCGGCAGGGTTTATAGATCGGGACAAAATCCTGGCAAGCGGTGCTTTTTCACTTGAATCGTACGCGGAGATTACACCACCTGAAATCGCAAAATTAGTCGATGACGGATTCGTGCACGTGCTTGATGTTCGCAATCTGACTGAATGGCAGGAAGGTCATATTCCGAATGCACAACACATCATGTTGGGAACGCTTCAAGAACGTCTGGATGACATTAGAAAAGACTGTCCAATCCTTGTGCAATGCCATTCCGGAGCCCGATCTGCAATAGGGGCCAGCATCCTGCAAGCTAACGGCGGTTTCAAACAAGTTTTGAGTTTGAGCGGCGGCATTGTCCAATGGCAGAAAGACGGTCTTGCCATTTCAACCCCTTGCAGCGGATTTTAATGAAAGAAAATTTCTGCTCAAGTCATGGAATAAAGAGTCAAGAGGCCGATATTGTCTTACTCCCGGCCTCTGACTGATATTATTTCCGCTTTTCCTTCTCCGTCCGATCAAACCTCTGAAACATTTCCACAGCCCCGCTTCTTCGCGTTTTCTCTGCCTTCGGATCATGGCCGACGATGACTTCTTTTTCTCTCTCCTTATGGATGTCGATGTATGATTCACTTTTCAAGTTTCATACCTGAACTTGCTGGTGACGATGAAGCTTTCGTTTTCCGACCCTGAGGACATCGTAAGGGTGATTTCGTTGCCACTCGACGGTTATTCGTTTTGTACGGATAAAGAGACCGTTCAGGGAGAGTTTATGGTCATGATCTGTATACAAGTTCAGGTGGCGGATTAAACATTGCACTTGGAGATGGCTTAGTATGTCGCATATCTGTTGTTTTTTCCAGCACAATCCCTGAGAATACGGCTATATTCAAGACTTATATACACTCCATCGACCGCGAAATTGCTATAATGTGGTTAATTTCCATTCGCATTTCGGTGATCAGAAGAACCATGAACATAAAGAATAGAAACTAAAAAGAAAGGATGAGATTAATGAAGGAATATTTTTCAATCGGGGAAACAGCCCGTCTAAATAACATTTCTATTCAAACATTGCGCTATTATGATAAGATCGGAATTTTCAAGCCTCAATGTACAGATCAGGATAATGGCTATCGATATTACCATGTTAAACAGTTCTTTTATTTAGATATTATAAAATATCTCAAATCTATTAAAACGCCGTTGGGAGAAATTAAGCGCATGATCTCACATACATGTACCCCCGAACTGATGCAAGCCTTTCTTGAGGAGCAAGAAAGCGTGATTGAGCGTGAGATGGAAAGACTCGAATGTGCCAGGCAATTGCTTCAAAGAAGAAAGAACCAGCTTCATGAACAATTGGAGATCCGCACTAAAAAAGAAGAAGGTCTAGTTTATGTTCGACATATAGGAGGCCAAACCATTTTAAAAGCAACGGCACCTCAAGTGAATCCTCATGACCAATCAGATTTGTACTACCGAAAATTGGCTGAAGTTCTTGAAGAAAGTGGAGATATCGTTGATAACTATTATGGACTGATTTATGATTTAAAGCCTTATAAAGATTCCGGTGACATTTATTGCAACAGCGTTTATACGACGATTTATGATGGAGTAAAGATAGATACAGGGGAACAAAACATGAGGTTAGATACAATCCCATCCGGCGAATATGTATGTATTTCATTTGATTGCACGGCAACAAATTATTTTGACTACTATCAAAAACTGTACCATTTTATTGAATCACATGGTATTCAAACGGATGGAAAAGTATATCAAGTTTCTTTTCCAAATAGCTATAACTCATTAAAAGAAGAAGACTTCCTCACAGAATTTAGAGTGCGGAAAAAATAACAATCCCCTTGACCCTATAGTTGCTATAGGGTTTATGATTTATGCATCGTTCTGATGAATATTCGAAAGGGAGGATGTATAAAAATGGCAGAAAATAAGACGCTTCGGTTACTCATGCCAAAAAGCCTGCTGGAAGCCCATTTATTAAATTCTAAACGAATGGTTCATCTGAAGAAGTACCTGGCGACTTAGATGTGTGCCTCTCAAATTTAATGAATCTAAAACAAAAGGAGCGATGAAGATGAGAGCACCGATAGATGAACCCATTTGGTACGCTTACCCTGGAATGGTAGCTGTCGTTACGGCTCAATATAAAGGTGAAAAAAACGCAATGGCTTCCGGGTGGCATACGTATATTGGATCTTCTCCCGGAATGTATGGGATATCGATAAATAAAGAGACATATACTTACAAATTGATTGAGAAAAGCGGCGTTTTCGGTGTGAATTTTCTTCCGGGGAGATGTTCGGAACTCATTCAAGCATTAGGCACCCATAGCGGCAGAGATTTAAATAAGTTTGAAGCATTTCATATTCAATACGAAGAAGGACTAAAAGCTGAGATACCGATTTTAACTGATGCGTATTTCGCTTATGAGTGTAAAGTACACAGTGTTTCCACTTTAGGCGATCAAGAGTGGATTGCGGGAGAAGTTTTACAGAGATATCAAGATCAAGAGCTTTTCTTAAAAAATGGTATGCCGAATTTAGAGAAATTGGATGTTCCGCTTCATATTGGAGGGGCCAGCTATCGAATATTAAATAGTCAAGCAGAGGAGCGTCAACACGTTTTTTATCCCAAAACTGATTGAAACATTCAGGTTTCTCCGCATAGAGTAGAGGAAACCAATCAATGAATGTATCTGCAGCGGACTCCGCTGGAACTCATTGACTTATACGAAGTAAAAAAGAGACCAAAGACCGCAACGCTTCTCTTTAAGAAGGCTTTGCGGTCTTTTTATATTTGTAAGGCTCAATTCATTTTACCCTCCAAAAGGTATTTAAATTTCCATTTGCAGACTATCTGTTTTTGTTTTGGGAAAATTGCAAGTTAAAATTCATCTTCATTAATCCTATTATTAAGTTGCTTTTGTTGTCTTAATTTCATAGGCATGATAAAATTCCAAATAACCAAACATCCTATGTTTGATAAATGCATTACAGGAGGATAGACATATGCTTCAGAAAACAAACCGGCAGACGCTGGTTGAGCAAGTCGCACTACAAATAGAAAGTATGATCGAATCTGGTAAGTGGGGTGTCGGGATGCGCATTCCTGCCGAGCCGGAGTTGATGAACGAGTTGAATGTTAGCCGCAATACATTAAGGGAAGCAATTCGGGCATTGATACATGCGGGACTCTTGAAGACGAAACAAGGTGACGGAACTTATGTCTGCTCTTCAAGTGCCTTGGGAGCCGTGTTGAAAAAACGCATTTTGCGATCAGATACGCTGCAAACATTAGAAGTTCGATATGCACTCGAACGAGAGGGAGCTCATCTTGCTGCACAACGCAGAACCGATGACGAGGCGCGCGACCTTCTTCTTCTGCTGGAACGCTGCGAGGCAGCGGCAGAACTCGGTGACATTGATAGCTTTGTAGCGGCCGATATTGATCTGCATCAAAATATTGTCAAGGCATCTCATAATGAAATATTGATTGAAATATACAGCCATATCGCCGAAGCGTTACAAGATTCGATCACAAGCCTGACCCGTTATGAAGTAGATGCGGATTTCTTGGAAATGCACCGTCAACTGGTCGAAGCGATTGTTGGTCAAAACGCTGCTCGTGCCGTGGAAGCAGTTCATCGCTATATCGGGGAATCGAAGGATGTTATTGCCGGTGAAGAGGGGGAGCGGCTATGAGCGTACAAAGTGGTACAAAGCCAACTGAGGCAAAGCTTTCGTTCTCATTGAGTTTGCCGATCATCATAGGCATTGTCCTTATTTCACTGACGATGCGGTCACCGCTGACATCGGTAGGCCCACTGGTAGGTTCGATTCGCGAGTCCCTTGGATTATCAAATACTGCGGCAGGCTTGCTCACGACATTGCCGTTGCTTGCTTTCTCGCTTCTTTCCCCCTTCGCACCTATCTTGGCGCGCCGCTTCGGGATGGAACGGATTATACTTTATGCCTTGGTTCTGCTCATGATAGGTATCGCTGTCCGCTCTCTGTCCGCAACAGTTCCTTTGTTTGCAGGCACCGTTTTGCTTGGGCTTGCGATTGCGGTGTGCAACGTGCTAATTCCAGGTCTGGTTAAACGGGATTTTTCTCATAATGTCGGTTTGATGACAGGACTGTATTCAGTATCGATGAATTTATGCGGTGCGATAGCCTCCGGTGTAAGCGTCCCGCTCGCCCGCAATCTCGGTTTTGGCTGGAATGGCGCACTTGGAATCTGGGGTCTGCTCGCTCTGATAGCCGCACTATTCTGGTTTCCTAAAGTGCGGGCGAGTCACGCGTCAGCCGGAATAACAACTAGCGGTGCGTCGACGCGGCGAAGTCTGTGGCGTTCACCGTTGGCATGGATAATTACACTTTTTATGGGATTGCAGTCTTTGCTTTTCTATGTATTGATCGCTTGGTTACCTGAAGTCATGACAAGCCGGGGCTTGAATGAAGACAGCGCTGGCTGGATGCTATCGTTGTTTCAATTCGCTTCGCTTCCCGTATCATTCATCGTACCAATCGTTGCGGGACGCATGAAGAACCAGCGTTTGCTGGTTGTCATCATGACTGTCCTGTTTTTTGTTTCATTAGGTGGCCTTTATTTCGGCGATAATGCACTTATTTTGTTATGGACAATTTTACTCGGAATTGCTGGGGGATGTGCGTTCAGTTTGGCTATGATCTTTTTAAGCTTGCGGACGAAAGATGCCACCGATGCGGCTTCTTTGTCTGGTATGTCCCAATCTGTCGGATATTTGCTGGCTGCAACAGGACCGACCTTGTTTGGTTTGCTCCATGATGTCACGGCAAGCTGGAATCTCCCAATATTACTGTTGCTTATGGTCAGCATTCTGCTGTTCATATTCGGTCTGGGCGCGTCAAAAAATCAAACGGTATAAAGGGCTCTGTTTCAGCAAAGCTCTTGCTGAAAGAGCTCATGAACTGCCCAGAATAAATAAAAATAAATTGAATTGGTGTAAGGCAAATCAATTTCAATAGCTAGGTTGAGGGCCTGGTGAAATAAAAGGGAAGCCGGAACTTATGGACCGGCTTCTTCTTCATTTCCCCTTCTTCCGCTTCTCCGCCTGGTAAAGCTAATGAAATATCTACTGTAACTTAAGGAATGTTTAAGGGCGATCACAAGTAGATACTAGATCAGGCCAAAGGTATTAATTCGATTGTTTATTACTAAGCCTATGTATTTCACGAGCCATTGATTCCAAAATATACATAACGGGGATTTGCGTAGTAATATTAGCATTTTCAAACCACTCTTCCGTCACGTAATACGAGATATTAATGTCGGATATTCTGGCAATGGTGGAGTGCTTATGATTTGTAATACTGATCACTTTACTTCCTTCTTGCTTGAGCTGATGAAGATGAGTGACTGTAGAATGGCCTTCACCTGAGACGGATAAAGCAATCGTGATGCTATTGCGGCGGAATTGGGAATGTGTCGGAAAGTAAGGATCTTTAATATACATTGAAAATTTGCCTAAACATGAGAAGTACCTTGCTCCATACTCGGCAAGAATACCTGAGCTTCCTACGCCGATAAAAATGACACTCTCCGCTTTGGTAATTAGAAGCGCGGCCTCCGCAATCTTTTCTTCAATGTCTCCTTTTAACGTTCTCTCAAAAAACTCGGCTATTGAATGTTGGGAACTCTTCAATACCGTCTTTTTATCTTTTTCTAACTGCATTTTAAGCTTTACTTTAAATTCCGAAAAACCCTCACAATTTAGTTTTTTACAGAAACGCAGAATGGAGGCTGTTGATACGTGCGTTTCATCTGCCAATTCGCGGATTCGCATATAGACGACTTTCTCGCCATTTTGACAAATGTAATTATATAAAGAAGTTTCCAGTTCATTAAACGAAGCGATGATCTCGTGTGTAAACATGTATGCGGGGCTCTCCTTCCCTTGACCCTTTCTGCTAACTCCATCTTAGCATACCTGCTTCCTAAGAAACATAGTGTTACATATGTGCAACAAATGACTTCTTGTGTGATTAAAAACAACATGTTACCGGCTTATTTACCGGCTTGCTCATCTGCAGATACAATTGATCCATAAGTACTTTTGCTAAATTACCCGGAGGTGTAAAGAGGATGACACAAGGAATTAAAATTGTCACGATAGGCGGGGGATCGAGTTATACTCCTGAATTAGTAGAAGGGTTTATCAAACGGTACGATGAATTGCCGGTTCGAGAATTATGGCTGGTAGATATTGAAGCGGGAAAAGAAAAATTAGAAATCGTCGGAAACCTTGCGAAAAGAATGATTGAAAAAGCCGGTCTTCCAATTGAAATTCATTTAACGCTTGACAGGAGATCAGCTTTACACAATGCCGATTTTGTTACGACTCAGTTTCGCGTAGGGCTGCTTGATGCCCGTGCAAAGGATGAAAGAATACCTTTGAGTCACGGGGTTTTAGGCCAAGAAACAAACGGACCGGGCGGATTGTTTAAGGGACTGCGTACCATTCCGGTTATATTGGATATTGTAAAAGATATGAAAGAGTTATGTCCGGATGCCTGGTTAATCAACTTTACAAATCCTGCCGGAATGGTGACCGAAGCTGTCCTTCGCTACACTGACCATAAGAAAATCGTCGGCTTGTGCAATGTTCCAATCGGTATTGAGATGGGGATCGCCAAGCTCTTGGATGTTGATCATTCACGGGTTCGCATTGATTTCGCCGGTCTCAATCATATGGTATATGGATTGGATGTATACGTCGACGGAGTCAGTGTAAAAGAGAAAGTGATGGAGCTGTTATCAGATCCGGAGAACAGCAGTTTTGTAAAAAACATCGAAGGGCAAGGCTGGGAGCCGGAATTTATTCGGGCCTTAAATGTATTAACCTGTCCATATCATATGTACTATTATAAGACAGATGAAATGCTGCAAAAAGAATTGGAGAACTTTAAAAAGGGAACAACGAGAGCTGAAGTCGTTCAGAAGCTTGAAGAGGAATTATTCGAGCTGTACAAAGATCCCGACCTGGCCGTTAAACCGCCTCAATTAGAGGAGCGCGGCGGTGCGTATTACAGCGACGCAGCCGTTCGTCTCGTTTCGTCTATCTATAACGATAAACGTGATATTCAGCCGGTTAACACAATCAACAATGGAGCGATTGCAAGTATTCCGGATGACTCTGCGGTTGAAGTAAGCTGTGTGATTACAAAGGAAGGTCCAAGGCCAATCGTTCATGGTGATCTGCCAGTTGCAGTCCGGGGACTCGTTCAGCAAATCAAGTCATTTGAACGAGTAGGCGCCGAAGCCGCTGTAACAGGAAGCTATGATACAGCTTTGCTGGCGATGACGATCAATCCGCTTGTCCCTTCTGATAAAATCGGCAAAGCGATTTTAGATGAAATGCTTGAAGCGCATAAAGAGCATTTGCCAAGGTTTTTTAAAAAAATAGAAGCATAAGGGGGGAGCAGTTGGTTAAATTGGGCGTTCACTTTATGTTCAGCTGATAAGGAGGAAAAAGTGAGCATAAAACTAATAGCGGTTGATATGGATGGAACATTTTTGGACGATGACATGAAATATAACAATGATCGTTTTATGAAACAATATCATGAATTAAAAGCACGGGGAATAAAATTTGTGGTTGCAAGCGGCAATCAATATGATCAGCTTAAATCCTTTTTTCCATCAATTAAAAATGAAATAGCTTTCGTTGCTGAGAACGGTGCTTACGTAATAGATTCGGGAAAAGAAATATTCTCAGGCGAAATGTCTAAAGAAACGATAAAAAAAGTTATCGATGTTATAGAAAAGTATGAATACACAAATCTAATTGTTTGCGACAGCTAAAAGTTTATCATGCCGGGTTCTTAGTATATACAATTGTCCTTGCCATAATCTTCATCTCACACATAAAAAAGCTAAATAAACAAATGGTCACTAGTGAAGTTGACACGCTCCAAGAGCAATCAAAATTGGCTGATTTATTCCATACGGTGAAACTTCATCGAGTAGAAGAAGACGCACCCGTTATCCAGCCAAATTAGCTGGCATAAAAAGAGGCTGGGTTTTATATTATTCCTAGTCTCTTCATTGATCTCACTTCCGCTTCTCCTTCTCCGCCCGGTAAAACTCATGAAACATCTTCATCAGCGTGCGCTTTTCAATCCGCGAAATCCCGAGCTCCTTCGCAATTTCCCGCTGCGTTTTTTCTTTCTTCAAATCAAGGCTGAAGCGGCCGGCGATGACTTTTTTTCTCGATGAGGCTGATTTAAATGCCACTCACAGGTTATCCGTTTTGGGCAATTACTTTTACCAGGTTGAGGGACTGAACTAAAAAGATACCGAACTATATCTAAATAGTTCCTGTTTGATGACAAAATAAAAAGATGCAAACTGAAGGTAATGAATGATCAATCCTTCGTATAAAAAAATATATTTTTGTTTCATTTTTGTATAAAAAATTATATAATGAAGTCAAGAATGAAATCACTTGTGATAAATGCGGGTAAATGAAAGTTAGGTGTTAGGTTTGACTGAAGCAAAACAGGTTTTAAAAAGTTATATACCATTTGCAAAAACGATAGGGGAAATGTTTGGTCCATATTGTGAGGTCGTCATTCATGATTTGACAACCCCCCAGTCTTCCGTCATTTTTACAATGAACAACCATGTGACGGGAAGAGAGGTTGGCCAATCCTTTGACCACTTGGTGAAAAAGGTTCTTTTATCCAATGAATTTAAAGAGGATTACTTAGCTGGATATGAAATTCAAACAGATGATGGGAGAACAATAAAATCATCGACTACCCTCATTAGAGATGGCCAGCAGCAGGTGATTGGGGCATTTTGCATCAATTACGACATGAATGTAATGATTCAAATGAAAGAAATGTTAGATGCATTTATGCCCGGTGTTGAAAAGAAAAATCAAATACAAACTTCGAATACGGCGGAGCAGGAAGCTTCGATTCAGAATGTAGAAGAGATCACGAACCAGTTAATTGAACAAATTGTGGCGAATCGCAAACATTCCCTGATGAAACGCCGGGAAAAAATCGAGCTGATCAGATTTATGGATGAGAAGGGAATATTCCTCATGAAAGGTGCCATTGATAAAGTAGCAGAACAACTAGGCATTTCAAAGGTAACCGTCTACAGCTATTTGGATGAAGTGAAAAAAAGACAATCGGAGTGAGCGGAGTGGAGAGTATTTTTGAAGCAGGGAATTTAAAATCGAACGGTCATTATGCATTAGCTGTAATTCATCAAAACACGGTCTATGTATCAGGGCAATTTGCCATTGACCCAATCACGCAGGAAAAGAAATTTGGTACCATTGAAGAAGAGACTTTACAGGCATTGTCAAATATAGAGTATATCTTAAAAAAAGCCGGCAGTCATAAAGGCAAAATTGTAAAGATGACCCTATATCTACACGATATCAATTTATTAGACCGTGTTGACAATGTCTGTCAGGGTTTTTTTCGCGATTATCGCCCAGCGCGGTCAGTTGTTCCGACGAACGAGCTGCATTACGGTTTTCAGGTTGAAATTGAAGCAAGCGCCAGTCTGTAATATATTTTTTTGCCTAAAGCATATAAAAAAATATATAACATATAAAAAAATATATAATAGGAGGTCTAAAAATAATGGAACAGTATCAATGTCATTCCTGCCGTACGAAATACAATGTATCTGAACAGGTGTGGAAATGCCAGTGTGGCGGAGTGTTAGACCTTGTAAAAGAAAAAGTAGAATGGTCCGATTCAAAAGTGCTCAAAGATATTCCTTCTATGTGGAGATATATTGATGCTATGCCATTTGATCGCGACTCAGCCATATGGAGCGGCATCACGATGGGGGAGGGATACACGCCTTTAATCGTGTTAGACAGCGGGGAGCCGAATACTTTTGTGAAAGTGGACTATATGATGCCTACTTTGTCTTTTAAAGATCGCGGTGCTGCTGTATTAATAGCTAAGGCAAAGGAGCTGGGAGTGAAGCATGTAATAGCTGACAGCAGCGGAAATGCGGGGACATCTATTGCAGCTTACGCCAAGCGGGCTGACATCGCATGTGACATCTTTCTTCGGAAGGGTACATCGCCTAAGAAAATCGCGCAGGTGAAAGCGCATGGAGCCAACGTTCGCGAAATTGAAGGAACAAGAGAAGATGTGGCTGAAGCAGCGCAAAAGGCTGTGAATATAGAGAAAAAATTCTATGCCAGTCACGTTTTTAATCCATATTTCTATGAAGGAACAAAAACGTATGCCTTTGAGATTTGGGAACAAATGAATGGAGCGCCGGATACGCTTATTATTCCAGTTGGCAATGGTACGTTATTACTTGGAGTTTACTATGGATTTAAAGAATTACTAGAGAGCAAATGTATAGACAAAATGCCAAGGCTTGTTGCGATACAGGCAGAGAATTGTGCGCCGTTGGCAAAGGCATTTATCAACAATCAACAAGCTGCTGAATCCGTCAAAAGCAGCGGAACACTTGCAGAGGGCATCGCGATTGCCAAACCGGCAAGATCTGCTCAAATATTAGAAGCCATCCGTGCCACAAACGGTCAAATCATTACAACCAATGAGGAAGAGATTCTAAAAGCTCGTACAGCATTAGCAAGTAAAGGCTTTTATGTTGAGCCAACAACAGCAGCTAACTATGCAGGATATTTAAAATACGATCATTCTTCTGATGAAAAAATCGTGATTCCATTATGCGGGGCTGGGATTAAATCTAATTAGGAACGAAGAGAGAAACATTTAATATGAAAATGGGGGAGTTAGCATGGAAAACAAGAAAATCATTTTACTGAGTACCGGCGGTACAATTGCAAGTAAGCCTGATCCTGAAACAGGTCTATTAGAAGCAGGTGCTATGACAGGTGAAGAGCTTTCTGAAATGTGTCGACTGCCTTCTCATATAGAGATTGAAATCAAGTCAGTCTTTCAAATGTCAAGCAGTCATATGACTTTTCATCACCTTGACATTCTGAAGCAAAATATAGAGAGTTTCTTCCGGAATGAAGATGTTGCCGGAATTGTGATACCGCATGGGACAGATACCCTTGAAGAGACTTCGTATTTCCTTGATCTGGTTATTTCTGATGATCGGCCGGTCGTGTTAACGGGGTCACAAAGAGGATCGACACTTGAAGGTACAGATGCATTTGTGAACCTAAGACAAGCTTTCTTATTAGCGGCACATCCTGATGCGCGAGGCTTAGGGGTAACAGTGTTGTTTAATGAGAGGGTCTTTGCTGCTCGATATGTGAAAAAACAGCATGCGTCAAATATTGATGGTTTTTTCTCACCGGGATTCGGTTATTTGGGAACGGCCGATCAAGATGAGATCGCAATTCATCAAAGATTAATCAAGCATGAGGCGTATCAGCTGATTCAACCATTGCCAAATGTAGAACTTATTAAGTGTTCACTTGGATCAGACGGAAAGTTTATAGATTATGCGGCCGAGTGCGGAAGTGCAGGAATCATTATTGAGGCGCCGGGAAGAGGGCATACGGCTCCAGCAATATTAGAAAGTGCAAAGAAAGCCGTAGAGAAAGGGATTCCTGTCGTTCTGACAACAAGTGCTGATGAAGGTGAAGTTAAGGGAGTATATGGATTCAAAGGAAGTGCTTCAACATATGCAGATGCCGGAATCATACTAGGCGGCTGCTATGACAGTAAGAAAGCAAGAATCAAACTCGCTGTTTTGCTGGCTGCTGGACAGAAGATTGATGAGGCTAGCTTTAAATACTAAAAGGGATAATAGGAGGCGATTTTATTGAAGCCTGTACACACGAAATATTCAACACGTGATGGGGGGCCATTACGTGCCAGCCATGGAACACAATGGTGTTCTCTATATTTCAGGGCAGTTGTCGATGAATCCGGAAACGGGGAAAATTCCAGCTGGGGGCATAAAAGAAGAAGCAAAACAGGCATTGGCAAATATGGAGCTTGTCCTCAAGGAACGGGGATTAGCCAAGGAAGATGTGATATTATGCAGACTTTATACCCCAGATGTAAAGTATTGGCCGGATATCAATGAGGTTTATGCTCATTTCTTCGGCAATCATAAACCGGCAAGAGTAGTTGTTCCATCAAATCATTTATATGCCGGATGTCTTGTTGAAGTTGAAGCCATTGCAGCGATAAAGGAGGAGGTACAATGAATGATTTACAATTAGATACACCAGCTCTTTTAATCGATAAAGACGTGATGTTAAGCAATATGAAGGATATGCAAAATTACGCTAATGAACAGAAAGTAAACTTACGACCTCATACAAAAACACATAAAATGCCTAAATTAGCTAAGCTACAAGAAGAAATGGGAGCTACAGGAATCGCTGTAGCGAAAGTAGGAGAAGCTGAAGTGATGGCGAGAAATGGCTTAAAAGATATCTTTATCGCAAATGAAATTGTTGGGAAATCAAAGCTTGAACGTATTAGAAAACTATCTGAAACGATTGATATCTCTTTTGGAATCGATAGTGCGTATCAAGTACGTGAAATTGAAGAAGTATTTGAAGGAGCTTCAAAGAAAGCCCAAGTGTTAGTGGAAATTGAAGTAGGAGAACAACGCTCCGGAATTATTGAAGAAGATGATTTTCGTACTTTATTAGAAATCAAAACGTGTCAAAATGTCGAGCTAAAAGGAATCTTCTCACATGACGGACATTCTTATAAAGCGAAAAGTGTAGCACATTGTAAAGAACTCTATAAAGAAAGTGTAGAACGAACATTACATTTTGCCCGAATTGCGGAAGAAATGGATCTAAAGCCGAAAGTGGTTAGTATTGGCTCTACTCCCCCCTTCATGTTTAAGTTTGATATTCCAGAAGGGGTGACAGAAATTAGACCTGGCACTTACATTTTTATGGACGCCTCACAAGCAAATGTAATTGGTACGTATGATCGCTGTGCTGCTTCTGTACTCACAACCGTGATTAGTAAACCAACAAAAGAACGAGTCATTACAGACGTAGGGGCCAAGGGAATTACCGCCCAAACACGAAGCGAAGGGCTTACTGCAACCAAAGGGCTTGGCCGTATCAAAGAATACGAGGACGTTTATATTCATGGCGTATTCGACGAACATGCTATTATTTATCATGAAGAATTCAACAAAAAAGTAAGCATTGGAGATAAGGTGCGAATTATTCCAAATCATATCTGCCCAGTATGCAACTTGCACGATAAAGCCTATCTAGTCGATAATGGAGAGGTTGTAGATGAATTAAATATTGAAGCTAGAGGAAGACTTCAATAATTTAAAAAATAAGGGGAGATGGCATGAGTCCGAATCATCACAAACTTTTTTACAAAGATCCCTATCTTAAAACGTTCGAAACGAAAATCTTGAAACAGCAACAGGACAAAAAAGGTGATTTTTATATTACCCTAGAGGAAACAGCCTTTTATCCAACAGGCGGGGGCCAGCCCCATGATATAGGAACATTGAACGGTGTCAAGGTTTTAAACGTTGAAGAGGTCGATGGAGAAATTCGTCATTATGTAGAAAGGACTTTACCGAATTTAGATGATCAGGTTGTTGGGGTTATTGATTGGGAACGGCGTTTTGATCACATGCAACAGCACACCGGGCAGCATATTTTGTCGGCGGCATTCGCGCAGTTATACGATATTCATACAGTTGGATTCCATCTTGGAAATGATACGGTTACCATTGACCTTGATGTATCAGAATTAACAGAGGAAATGGCAGGCAAAGCAGAGAAGCTTGCAAACGAGATCATAACGGAAAATAGGTCCATAGTAGCAAAATGGGTAGAATATGATGACTTAGTAAATTATCCGATTCGTAAACTCCCATCTGTAAAAGAAAATATTCGTCTTGTCATGATTGATGAATTTGATTACAACGGATGCGGCGGAACACACCCTAGCGCTACAGGAGAAGTCGGAGCAATTAAAGTATTGAATTGGGAAAGACAGAGGAAAAAAATTCGTTTGTATTTTGTATGCGGAAATCGGGTTATAACGCATTTCGATCAAAAACAAAAAGCAATCGTTGAATTGACTGGATTACTTAATCGTCCTGAAGGGGAATTAAGCGAAGCTGTCAAACGGTTGCTTGAAAATGTAAAGAAGCTAGACAAAGCGCTTCTAGAATCTAATGAAAAAAACCTTCAGTATGAAGCCAATGAATTATTAGCCAAAAACACCATTCAAAATGATACTGTCATGGTGATCGAAACGTTTTCAGATCGATCGATTCAAGAACTTCAAAAGCTAGCAAAAATGATTGCTGATCGAGAAAAACGGGCCCTTATTTTTTTCTTATCAGAGAACGATCATCGCTTCCAATTGGTTTGCGGACGAGGAGAAGCAAATAAAATGGATATGAGAACCCTAATGCAAGAAAGCCTTTCCCTTATTGATGGAAAAGGTGGAGGAAATAAAATGTTCGCTCAAGGTGGAGGGACTGCTTCATTAACAATAGAGGAATTTATGAAAAATGTTATGAACATTATAGCAACACAAATAAAATCAGAATTCAACAGACCTCTGTAAGTGGATAACAAGCTCTCACTTTTATTGAGGGCATAGAGGAAAGAAATAGAAGCCGGATTATTAGACCGGCTTCTGCGATATTACTTCTCCTTCTCCGCCCGATAAAACTCATGAAACATCTTCATCAATGCCCGCTTCTCAATCCGCGACACATAGCTCCGCGAAATCCCGAGCTCCTTCGCGATCTCGCGCTGCGTTTTTTCTTTCTTCAAATCAAGACCGAAGCGGCCGACGATGACTTCCTTTTCCCGTCCGTTCAGAATGTCGATGTATTTTTTGACTTTTTCAAACTCTGTGCCTGAGCTGGATGGTGTCGATGACGTCTTTGTTTTCCGATTTTGAGGACATCGATGAGGCTGATTTCGTTGCCTTCTTTGTCCTGGCCGATCGGGTCATGGAGAGAGACGTCTTTTTTCGTTCTTTTCAAGGCGTACAAATGCATGAGGATTTCATTATTCATTACAAAAGGGGGGTGCACAGATTTCCTATCACTGATTGATTAAATCAATGTTGAGTCAGCCTCCTGTAATGCTAGCGAATGAAGGAGATACTTTAAATAGCCAAGCTGCATTTTCAATTGCGTGTGATTATATGTACGAAAGGTTAATATTACGTAACATGAAAGTTCGAATGCAAAAGTGCATACCATGTACAGTTCGGCTTTTTCGGCTGTCCAAGCATATATTATAAATTCCGCTATTTAAGTGCTAAGCTTGTAACAGGTTTAAACGAAAGCCTGATATCTAGGTATTATGCTTTAAACACACATCTGGATTTCTCTAGAAAAGCAAAGGTATTTGGGGGTTTGTGTAAAAAAATAGTAAATGCCTTATGCAACAAACAGGCTGTAGAGCAAAGTGAAGCATATCATCAACTTTCTGACCGAAATCAAACATGAAAACTGATTAAACCCTCTTAATAGAGGTTTTTTTTATGTATTGGATTGGTTTAAAATTGACAATTGAGTCAAAAGGTGAAAAAGCTCTATCCTATTTCTAGGATAAAGCTTTTTTTATTGTTAGACAGCATTAATACATTTCTCTAAAAAAGTTACCAGCAACTCTCTGCGGCATCTCGCCGTGTTCAATTGTTTAGTCCTTTTTTTTTCATAATCTTTACAAATCTGAAAAAGTCATCATCATTCGGCAGGGGCTTGTCATCTTCGTGTCCATTGCGATGCATATGCGGATCAGAGTGATGTTCATTGTAGAACTCTACGATATGGAATCCACACTTATTCACATAGAAGTTGATATTTCGCTTTTCGAAATAAGGTGTCACGGTTTCCCAAAGCACAGTATGCGGATACTGTGCTTCAATCGCTTTCCAAGCAGAAAGACCAATCCCTTGGCTGTGATATTCTGGAGATACATAGAATAAATCTAGCGAATTATGATTTGTTTGGCTGTTGATACGTACTACTGCACCACCGACATTCTTACCATCCTGAAGAATATGATATACCACCGCTCCGGGAGCATTGAAAGACTCCTGAACATCATTGTCCGATGGAATCGGTCCATCTTCGCAATCACCGAACGTTTCAATCACGGCGATCGCAAAGGCTTCTTGTAATTTTTTTTGAAATTCTGGCAGATCAGATTCCTTTGCTAGTTCCAGAATAACTTTTGGTTCCTTTTTTGTTTTCATGATTGTTCACTCCCTCAGTTGCTGAAATATCGAGTTCAGTCGTTCAGTAGAAACATTCCAGCTGTTCTACGAGCCCTTATCACAAAAAGTGATTCCGTCGCTTTTTCTTCCGCGGTAAATTTGGCGTTAAAATACTTCAAAAGCTTTCTCCTGTCTTTTTGTATGATTTCTTTTTCTTTGTTTTATTGGAAAACAAGCTGCATGTAACCCTTATTTACTATCGTTCACTACCGTATTAAGTGTGTATGCGGGATTTGTCATCATTCTCGAATTTTTCCTGCGAAAAGTTACAAAAATAGTCGAATGAGGCGCCTTTGACTATGAACATGCGTAAAAGATTCAATTTAGATTCGATCATGAGCAATGCACATTGAGTAAACTCTGGTGGATTTATTAGCCCAAAGAAGCCTAAATGATATAGTCCATATATCAAATCTGTCCGTTTAATGCCCGCTTCATTCAACAACACTAATTTGAAGTCATGCAATCTGTGCAAGGGGGTTATTTCTGAATAGATTTTTCCGAGTGCAGCGGAGTTGCTTTGGGACTCCCGTTTAATTTGCCATACGTCAGCTTGCGCCATATTAATTCCATCGGACCGTACTTAAATCGTCTCAACCACAATGTACTAAAGATCATAAGCACGAAATACACGGCCAGGCTGAACATGAACGTGCCGGCAGATTGAATATGACCCGCAAGCCCGAATCCGTACCTGAGGAACAGAACTGTTCCAATGATAGAGTGAAGCAGATAACAGGTCAATGACATCCGTCCGACTTTGGTGAATATCATCATAGGGCCTCGCAGCTGAGGAACGTATAGAAACAGCATTGCAAAAGTGCTCATATAAAACATACTTCCGGTTAAGCCGCCATTTTGACTCAAGACAGAGGAAATGTCCTTCCACAGCATATTCTCAGAAAGATTAAACATGTCTAGTAATATACTGCTTTGTGTTATTAGAAAAGCGATTGTGCTAATGATCCAGATACGCTTCCATATAGGCTTTTTCGCTTCCATGTCTTTGAAAAATTCCATCTTAACAAAGTACACGCCCAGCAGAAACATGAGAAACATGGAATAGATCATAGAGAAAGAGCCAGCAGCCATCGTGACCATATCTGTCCACCGAGTGCTGATGGATTCCACGTAGGTAAGGCTGCTGTGGCTAAACAAAGTAAACTCTGAAAAATTTGGGTTTTTTGACCCTGCAGTATTGATGACATTGTACAACATTGTGAAAACAGGAGTCAGGAATTGAAACACGATAAGTGCGATAATCCATCTAAGCACCGTTTTGGCCGTGCGTTTATAGAAGGCGAGTAACAGGAAGCCGCTTACGGCGTAAAAGGCTAATATGTCACCGACCCAAACAAATGTGATGTGCAAAATGCCAAATCCCAACAGGATAGATAACCTACGGGCAAACAGCTTGTTGGGACTATCTACCTTCTGCGCGGCTCGATCCATAAAGATCATAAACCCAACCCCGAACAGGAAGGAGAATAACGTAACGAATTTCCCTTCGGCAAACCAGGAAACCAGATTGTGCAGTACGTCATCGGAGGTCATTTCGAATCCCTTTACTGAATCTACGATCAGAAAATAATTGACAATAATAATGCCCAGCAAGGCAAATCCGCGTACGATGTCCAGAAAATGAACCCGTTCCCGCAGACTCACCGGTTGCCCGTGTCCTTCTTTTTGTACAGTCATATCAATGCTCCTTTTCCATTTATCATCGCAATGTGTGGTTCGGATCTGAAAAACCTGAGCCTTACAATGGATAAATATAAAGACCGAATCTTAACAATTTATGAAGAGTCATCGTTTTTTTAGAAAATGTGACAAATTTGTGGCGGGCATCAGCTTTCATAAATTGTTAAGATTTACGTAGTATCTTATAACGTACTTAACTATGAACGATATATAGTAAGGACACACGAGAAATAACATCAAGAATCATGAGGTGAGAGAGACATGACCCATCGAATATTAGTCGTAGAGGATGATCAGGATATTGGTGATCTTTTGGAGGAATCCCTTACGCGTGCAGGCTACGAGGTGCTAAGAGCCAAGGATGGAAAGCGAGCATTGCAACTTGTGGATGACTCGCTTGATTTGGTTATTTTGGATATTATGATGCCAGGCATTTCGGGAATTGAAACATGTCAGCACATCAGGAAATCCTCTAACGTCCCGATTCTGTTTCTGACGGCCAGATCGAGTACACTCGATAAAACTGAGGGGTTACTCGCCGGCGGCGATGATTATATGACTAAACCATTCTCGGAAGAGGAACTTCATGCTAGAGTGATTGCTCAATTACGCAGATATACTATCTATCAGGAAAAGAAGGAACAGGAAGAAACATTTCTTATCGGGGGCAAACTAAGAGTGAGCGAAGAATTTAATGAGGTCTGGAAAGAGGAGCAGCAAATCAAGTTGTCAGATCTGGAATATCGTATCCTGAAACTTCTGATGAGCAAACGCAACAAAATATTTTCTGCCCAAAATATATATGAGAGTGTGTGGGGACAGCCTTACTTTTACTGTTCCAACAATACGGTGATGGTGCATATTCGGAAGCTGCGCTCCAAAATTGAGGATGATCCGGCACGTCCGGTTTATATAAGAACTGAATGGGGAAGAGGATATCGATTTGGCGCATCGTAAATTTACGCTAACCAAAAAACTGGCTTTGCTGATCATGGTTGCTGCGTTTGTGAGTGGTGTGATCTTTCTGACGTTGCAAAAAATCACAGATGATCTGATCGAGGGATATCTGAGTTCGGATGAGTATTATCACGAGGAGTCAGCAAGATACATTCAAAAATTCAGCAAGTACGTTTCAGAAAATGAGTTGTCTACATCAGATAGAAAAGCGTTTGGTGAGTGGGTCAAAAAAGAAAATTACATTAACCTCACCATATTCAAGGATCAGGAGCTGCAATATGATTCCATTTATTCCGAATCGGATTATGGAAAGGAAAAGCTGACTCAGTACGCTCAAAATCATTCACATCCTGTCAAGTTTAGCGATGGCGAAGGAAGAGTCATTATCGACGGTTTCTACTCTTCCCGATATTATAGTCTGGCCTTTACATTGGATTTGCTCGGGGCAACCCTCATCTTTTTAATCATTGTTCTCTTTGGCATTCGCCAAAGTCTTCGCTACCTTAAAACGATTCACCAAGAGATTCATATTCTTGAAGGGGGCGAACTGGACTACGAGATGACGATAAAAGGGCATGATGAATTAGCGATGATTGCAAAGAGCATTGAGGATCTGCGGAAAGCTTTCCTGGACAAACTTAAAGCTATCGAGGAATTGCAAGCTGAGAGCCGCAGCCTGGTTACCGAAATGTCGCACGATATGCGCACACCGCTGACGTCGCTGATCATGAATCTGGAGTTTGCTAAAAAAGCGGGAGGCGAAGCGGGTACCAGCAAAGATCGGTATGTAGCCAATGCTTATGGTAAAGCACTGCAATTAAAAAGCTTGTCTGACAATCTGTTTGCGTATTTCCTGCTGGACAAGGAATATGAGGCCGATCTGGAGACCGTTGCAGTAAAAGAAGTGATCTACGATCTAATATCAGATCAGATTGCTATCCTTCATCAGAAGCATTTCCGGGTCCATATTTCAGGCGAGCTGCCGGAAACCTATATTAACGTGAATTTGGAGGAGCTTGGTCGTGTATTTGATAATGTGATGTCAAACTTATTTAAATACGCAGATCCGGAAGAAGAAATCAGCATCACGTTTGTATCGGATCAAGAGATATTTGAGATCCATGTTAGCAATACGATTAAACTTGCGGATATAACACCGGAAAGCAACGGACTCGGTGAAAGGAGCATTGCGCGAATGATGTCCCGCATGCAGGGACAGTTTCACAGTATACAAAAGAATTCTAAGTACTACATTGTGCTACGATTTTGGAACACCAAGATGTAGGCTGAGAATAAAAACCACGAATATATTGAAATAGGAGACAACATGATGAGATTTTCCAACAAATTCAAAAAGGTGCCTTACCTGTTACAAGCGCTTCTCAATGTCTGTCTGTTCTTCCTGGCGATAGCCTTAAGCGCACTTCTGATCAGTGAGACATGGTACATTGTGCAATTCGTATACAAGTCACTGTTCAACAAAGTGGACAGCTATTATGAGATGCTTGGAGAACTGCTTATATTCTTCATGTACTTTGAGTTCATTGCTTTGATTATCAAATACTTCAAATCAGACTTTCATTTCCCGCTTCGCTACTTCATTTATATTGGCATCACAGCTGTCATTCGTTTGATTATCATCGATCATGATCAGGCGATCTCAACGTTCTGGTGGGCGATGGCCATTCTTGCAATGATCTGTGGATTCTTTATTGCAAATAGACGAAATTCTGTTGTTGAACATTAATAAATTAGTTCACTTTATGCCGAGACGCCGCCGAAATGTCCTAATTGTGAATGGGAACTGGAACAGAATAAAAAAATTGATAATCGGTATTTATAAGTCTAGCTGTTTAATGTCAGTTCAGAAATCTGTAGTGGATCAAAGTGGATTGTGGTTGTGAGTGGATATCTGAATGTATTTTTTGGCTACTTTAACAGACATGTCCCGATGACATAGCATTAAGAACTGAAAATCGCTTCTTTATTTTAAAAGGAAGAGGTTAAAATTCTTAATAAATAAGATGAAAAAGTTAGGATGGACGTTTATTGTTTTTTCTCGCTATTTTTTAACCATAATTGATATAAACGTATAGAAATGTAATGAAAATAAACTTTCATAACCAATGAGATAGATTTACTATATTGAGGGCCCAGTAATATAGAATACAGATCGATGGTTCAAGCCATCGGTTTTTTATTTGTTTTCATACTGAAAATCACCCATTAGGACAAACAGTTATTACATAGCATTACCCAAGGTGTGATGCATTTATGAAGGTGATGCTCATCGAGGGGCCGCCAGCTGACAAATGCATGAACGATTCCTCTCATTATTTAATAAAACTTGATAGGAAGTAGATCCAGAGTGATGGCAATGTATATAAGGGTATGGATCGAGCAACCACACCCAGATCGAGGCCTGTATAAAGAAAGCAGGGACGATGCGATTAAAGAACTCATAATCAAGTTATCTGCTATGATCCAGATTGTCTTTCTCATAGAGCTTATTAGTGTGCAAAAACGATTTTCATAACTCTTTCATCTATTTCTTTTAAAAGAAACTTTAGTGAAAATAGAGAAAAGCCGGAATGTCCAATCCGGCCTTTGCTAAATTATGTCCCCTTCGCCTTCTTCCGCTTTTCCTTCTCAGCCCGGTAAAACTCATGAAACATCTTCATCAGCGCGCGCTTCTCAATCCGCGACACATAGCTCCGCGAGATCCCAAGCTCCTTCGCGATCTCGCGCTGCGTTTTTTCCTTCTTCAAATCAAGACCGAAGCGGCCGACGATGACTTCCTTTTCCTGTCCGTCCAGAATGTCGATGTATTTTTTCACCTTTTCAAGCTCCATGTTGAGCTGGATGGTGTCGATGACGTCTTCGTTTTCCGATTTGAGGACATTGATGAGGCTGATTTCGTTGACTCCTAGAGGTTATCCGTTTTTGTTGTATTAAAGTAATAAAGAATTTTTAAGTTTAACGTTATTTAAAAAAGAAACATACATACGTATTTGGTATGTCCCCCATGATGCTATTCACACGTATGAAAGTAACGGTCTTGAAAATATGTGGGGAGACGCACAAACAATTGCAATGAAAATTAAAGATGACATGAAAAGATAATTTGGTTTGCCATGAACTGTTGGAATTGAACCGAATACGCTGCTGGCAAAACTCTGTCTTGACACGAGTTTTTGGGCATGCCGAGATGTGAAAACAAAGAAATTTCAGTTTCTCTTTCCAATATTCAGGAGACAATTTAATCAAGCTCAATCTATTTCGCCCTGATCAAGAAAAAAGCGAATACTTGGGTACGTTATGGACGGTTTCAGAGAACGGTACGGCTCGTCAGCACTTCTACACGAAGTTTTTTATACAAACGCCGGAACCGCACGATTGAGATTAAAGTTAGAAAGGAAAATTGTGTATGCTGCGGGACAGAGGAAGTATCAAATGGGTGTCAATGATGTTACCGGAACACGTTGAATTGCTCAAAGAATATCATGAAAGTCTTGATAAAGTGAAAAAGCCGGTTGGTTGTCAAATCATTTTTAATGACCTTTCTAAAATGGAGTCGTGTAGTTTATACGGTCACTGATACTCCTTCGTCTATATCCACTTACATTCTTCTGCTGAATGATAATGTCCATTACTCTATCTAAATTGCTCCCAGCTCTTTTGATGTTGTAGATGATGCACCAAAGAGCTTTTTCTACACACCTGCAGCCTTTCCTTGTGCAAGAGGGGAATAGTCTACACGTAGCCCCACATGCACTACTTATCCCATTTTCTTCTCCCCACTGAAAAATTCTGATCTCTCCTTCTCTAAATATTTATATAGACACAGTATTTTTTACTGTGCCTATCCTAACTTTTCCCTTGATATCTCATCTAGGTTAGAAAAAAGAATGTCACACCCTAAGAATAGAAATGTAATAAAAAAGGATAAAAGTAACTCTCCACCTTGAAATATGGATACATTACTTAGATGGCTATTTGTAACATACTCTATGGAGAAATAAACGGCTATCCACGCAACAGCAAACTCAAATATATAAGTTATCCACTTAGGAATTCTGAGAAATATTGAGAGTCCTTTTATAACTGCCATAAGTATAAGCATGTAAACAAGTGCTAATGCGCTTACTAATAAAGAAAATATGTATAAATCAGATCTAGAGCTATAATTTACATAGTCGCCTAAGAAATGATTAACACCTAAAGAAACAAAATAAATAATTAGGCTAGGAACAGCCATGGCAAAGAATAAACAAAAGCCTATGAGGAGGATAAAAGATATGAACGCCAAGGTGTTTGGGGGATTATCTATAACCCCCTTTTTAATCAAAAGTAAAAACAAAACACAGGAAATAACCAAACATGAAAGTATAGCTAGAGTTATTGCTGTAAAGATAGTCATCTTTGACCTCCATTAGAAAAGTGCCATTAGTGGGGAACTAACAGCACTTTCTTAAATTTTTTATTCGTTAAATCAGCGTAATAATGAATTTTGCCAATGCTCTTGCCACATCAGGCGGACAGCCAATGCCTCTCAGTCCATTATAAAACTGATTCTCAGTCCATTTTTCGCCTTTATCCATCAACTTAGCTACTTTAGCAGAGTTTTTTCTAACCCATGCGGCGGCCTTTGGAGACAAAGGTCTAAGCATTTGCGATAAAACCCAACCTCCTGAGCGGAGAGCTAATTTAAAGGCTTTATAAGTCCATGACACTGCGCCTTGAGTTTGAAAATTCCCATTAGCAGTAGCTACTGTTTTAACAGGTACATTCTGTGACTTGATAGCGTTTTGTACCCCTTTATGAACAGTCACTTTCATAGCAACAGGAGTAGATGACGCTGTTTTTTCAGATGCTAATGCACCTGATGTGCCTAAGAAAGATGTAAGAAGCGTGGCGCTTAGAACCACTGAAGCTATTCTCTTTTTATTTTTCATATATATTTATCTCCTATTATATTATGAATAATTTTAAAACGATTTAATTGCAATGGTTGTCCAATATGCTAAAACTTTGGCATTTATGTTAGAAAGTCCTGATTTTTTAAGCGAATTATATAGCTTATTTTGGACATCAGACCACCCAAAGGCATAATACTCATCTAAAAGGTCTTTTAGTACGGGTTCTATATACTTTGTAAACCTTTCTTCAAGTTCATTTCTTACTTTCTTTCCTGCAAGCCTTTCTACAAGTTGAAAAAGCTTTGCTTTATTCTTTAGAACTGCCCGGATAGCATCTTTAACAGGCTTTGTAGCAGAGTTTTTATTTTGTAATTCAACCTTTGGTGTGAACAGACTATCTACAGTATAAACAATGGGTACGGATGTTCCAGTGGCATTAGTATCAATCTCATCATTTTCCTTAGCTTGAGATGACTGGACAAAGGAAGTAGAGCCAAGGGCTAAAGAAGCTATTACTATGAATCCTTTAGCTAGTCTATTGATAATCATTTCCTCCTCTACGTATAATTAGTAGCAAACCAGTGACTATGTATTTAGGTTACAACCTGTAATTGTTTGCTTTGGTATGAATTCCCACCTCCTTGTGATTATTCTATCAGTAGTAAAAATATGGGTAAATAGGAAAAAGGAATAATATTTATTTACATAATTTACATTATTAAAAAGTTCAAAAAATATAATTGTGTATAGCTTATCTGTCATATGAGACTCTTTATAAGAGGAGAATAATGTACTAATAAATATTATCCCCTTCCATCTCTACCTTCCCTTTCGCCTTTTGTTTAATAATCTATTTTTAATCAAAATAAGACTTTCTAATGAACTTTACCAGGACTCAATCAGTGCAGGTTAAAGGCTTAGTGATGACTAATTTCATAAAGGCCAAATAAGTTTTCTAAAACCAAACTCAATTGACCTTTAGCAATGTTAAAGCCTATTATTTTGGGAGAGAGGTGCTATAATACTTTTACTCTTAAAAAAGGAGGAGGAACCTTATTAAGTTCCCCCTATATTCGACACAGTGGAGGCTGTAGCTATAGATTTATACTTCTAGTGTTGTAGGTAACTAGCAATTGGTACAGATTCTGCCCTTTCAAAGTAGTTTGCGATTTAAATAAGCAAAAAAAGACCAGGGTTATCTACTTCCTGGCCTTCTTATATTTTATTTTCCCTTCGCACGCTTCCGCTTCTCCTTCTCCGCCCGATAAAACTCATGAAACATCTTCATCAGCGCGCGCTTTTCAATCCGCGACACATAGCTCCGCGAAATCCCAAGCTCCTTCGCGATTTCGCGCTGCGTTTTTTCTTTCTTCAAATCAAGGCCAAATCTGCCGACGATGACTTCCTTTTCCCGTCCGTCCAGAATGTCGATGTATTTTTTGACTTTTTCAAGCTCCATGTTGAGCTGGATGGTGTCGATGACGTCTTCGTTTTCCGATTTGAGGACATCGATGAGGCTGATTTCGTTGCCTTCTTTGTCCTGGCCGATCGGGTCATGGAGGGAGACGTCTTTTTTCGTTTTTTTCAATGCGCGCAAATGCATGAGAATCTCGTTTTCTATACACCGTGCCGCATAAGTGGCGAGCTTTGTTCCTTTTCCGGCTGAATAGCTTTCGATCGCTTTGATCAGCCCGATCGTTCCAATGGAAATCAGGTCTTCTGCATCTTCGCCTGTGTTTTCGAATTTTTTGACGATGTGGGCGACCAGCCGGAGGTTATGCTCGATCAGCATGTTTCTCGCGTGTTCATCCCCCTGGGCCATCAGCTCCAAGTACTTTTTTTCGTCACTGCTTGACAGCGGCTGTGGAAAGGCATTGTTTTTCACATATGATACTAAAAAAACGAGTTCCTTGATGACATAACCGAGCGCTGCAAAAACACCTGTCATTATCGGCACCTCCACATAATGTATGTAGGCAGAAGCCTATATGTAAATGTATGTGGGAGGGGGGATGTCTGTGTCTGTACGCGGCAAAATTGCCGGACTGCCAAATATTTCGGCGTTCTGTTCGGCATGCAGCCGCTTGTTTTCGCAACCGCTTCCATTTTTTAATCGTTTACAAAAGTTAACAATAGCGGGATAATAAAGGCAAGGAGGTGAGGGTGCCGGACGGTTCACCATAGGGTAAACGCTATCAATCAGTTAGTCCGGTGCAGCAGATGAAAAACAAACGTCTGTTCATACTTTCGTTGATTGTGCTGAGCGTGGTCATGATCGGGGTTCAGGAAACCTTCCCAAATCTGCTGACGACAGGGTTAATGACTGTCGTTATTGCAGTGGCAGTTTTTAATATTTTAAAAGAATCGCTGAATAAAAAAGATGAAACACACAGCAAATGAGGCGGTAGAAAGCGACGGTGCTTCTATCGCCAATAGGAAAAACCGACTCAAAGTGGTGAGCCGGTTTTCTTATTTGTCAGTCTTTCAATGCTTTTCCCATGCCTTTTAAAAATTGCAGACCGAAGCCGACGGCTCGGTTGATGTCAGGGTCGTTCATGGCTTTCAGCAGATCGAGGACCCCGGTTTTTTTATCGCTTTTTAAAAAGTCTTCTCCTTGTTTTGTGCCGGCGACGATGCTTTCTACCAGTTTCCCCATGACTTCCGGTTCGGCTTTGGAGAGAGCGCCGCCTGCCGCAATGGCTGTATTCATCAGGTTTTTGGCCGGCTCTTTAGACAGCTGGCCGAGGACGATTTTGGCGATATCTTCCTTTGCGCCGATCATGCTGTCTGCGGCATCAAGGACCCCGAGGCCGTTCAGTTCGCCGAGAAGCTTCATCGTTTTTGAAACGGCGGCTTCCTGTTCAGCCAAAAGGGTTTTGAGTTCTTCTAATTTTTCAAGCTTCATTTGCTCCTCAGATTTGTCTTCTTTGCGGATGGCGGTGATGGGAGCTGCCATGTGTGATGACCTCCTTTTGATTTAGTCTGTTAAATGAACGTATCCCGGTCGCTTCCATTTCCGCTCGACTTCAGCTCCGTTTTGCGGATGGCGTTTCTTATTGCGCGGATTTGTTTTCGGAAGCGGCGGTTCTGCGCATCCGCCGAGCACTTCCATACGCACCTTTGTCTGCTTGTAAGCAGGTGTATTGGTACGCGCATCTACTGCGGGGCCGGTCAAGAAATTGATTGCAGATTCTTTATCTGTCGAGTTCATCGGCAAATACAACTCGTTCGCTCTAACCCGGTCTGTCACAAGCGCGGTTAATTTTACGGCGCCAAACGGCGAGATCAGTCTGACCTGCGATCCGTCGCAGATGCCCCTATCTTTGGCAAGCTCAGGCGAGACTTCAACAAAGACGTCCGGCACTTTCGCCTGGATGCCTGCCGATTTGTTCGTCATATTTCCTTCGTGAAAATGCTCCAGCATTCGGCCGTTGTTAATGTGAAGGTCGTATTCTTCAGGGAATTCGGCCGGCTCTGTCCAGTCTGCGAGGGCAAAGCGCGCTTTCCGGTCAGGGAAGTTAAAGCCGTCTTCATATAAAAGAGGCGTGCTTTCTCCGGTCAGGCTGCCCCACAGGAAGCTGTTCCATCCTTCAATTGCGTCATAATCGGCCTTTGCGAACAGCGGTGACAGGCTTGCCATTTCTGAAAAAATATCTCCCGGGTGGCTGTAATGCCAGTCAACTCCAAGCCGGTTTGCGATGTCTTGAATGATGACCCAGTCCGGCTTTGCGTCTCCGAGCGGCGAAAGGGCCTGATACAATCGCTGTACGCGTCTTTCCGTGTTTGTAAAAGTTCCTTCTTTTTCAAGCGAAGCTGACGCAGGGAGAACAACGTCGGCGTATTGGGCTGTTTTCGAAAGGAACATATCCTGAACCACAAGGAAATCAAGGCTTGATAAAATGTCATGGACCCGGTTTGCGTTTGAATCGACTAAAGCCATATCTTCTCCGACGATATACATAGCTTTCATTTTGCCTTCTTCAACGGCGTGAAGCATTTCGATGTTGTCAAGTCCGGGTTTCTCGTTGATTGTTGTGCCGTAAGCTTTTTCGAACTTTTTCCGCGCTTTGTCATCTGTAATGTGCTGATATCCCGGAAGCCAGCCGGGAAGCGTCCCCATGTCGCATGCGCCCTGGACATTGTTATGGCCGCGGAGCGGGTACGCCCCAGCGCCCGGGCGGCGGTAATTACCGGTAGCTAAAAGCAGGTTTGAAATCGCGGCGGACGTGTCGGAACCGCCTGTGTTTTGGGTGACTCCCATTCCCCAGAGGACGCACGTACCGTCGGCGTCGCGGATCATCTCAGCGATTTGGATCAGCGTCTGTTGATTGATGCCTGTGATTTTTTCTGCATATTCAAGGGTGTATGTCTCAAGCGATTGCTTATATTCTTCAAAGAAATTGACGTTTTCATTGATAAACGCTTGATCGTGCCAGCCTTGGTCAATCATATACTTGGTCACGGCCATCAGCCATACTTGATCAGTTCCTTGCCGCGGTCTGATAAACAGATCCGAGCGTTCGGCCATTTCGTTTTTGCGAAGGTCAGCGACGATCAGCTTTTGTCCGTGAAGCTTATGGGCGCGCTTCACACGGGTTGCCAGTACCGGGTGGCCTTCGGCCGGGTTGGCGCCGACGATGATGACGAGGCCTGCTTTCGCGATGTCTTGAATGGTGCCAGCATCGCCGCCCATGCCGACTGTGCGGAACAATCCGTCCGTTGCCGGAGACTGGCAGTACCGCGAGCAGTTGTCGACATTGTTCGTGCCAAATACTTGCCGCGCCAGCTTTTGCATCAAGTAGTTTTCTTCATTCGTAATTTTTGAAGACGAAATAAACCCGACGGCGTCTTTTCCGCTCTGCTCCCGAATTGAGCCTAATTTGCGGGCGACGTAGTCAAGCGCTTCTTCCCAAGTTGATTCGACAAATTCGTCATTTTTGCGGATCAGCGGTTTGGTCAAACGCTCTTCCGCATTTACGAAATCCCATCCGAATTTCCCTTTCACACACGTCGAAATGGCGTTGACGGGAGCTTCTGACACCGGCTGAATTTTTAAGATGTCACGGCCTTTTGTCCATACTTCATATGAACAGCCGACACCGCAAAATGTACAGACGGTCTTTGTCTTTTTGATCCGCTGTGAACGCATCGCCGCCTCGACTTCTGAAACGGCAAAGATGCTGCTGTATCCCGGCTCTACATCTTTGACAAGGTCGATCATCGGCTCCATGACATCCGGTTTGATGCCTGTCATGAACCCGGCTTTTCCAAGCATCGATTTTTCCATTAACGCATTGCACGGACAAACCGTGACACACTGCCCGCAGCTGACGCATGATGACTCGTTGATTGAAACGCCTTCATCCCAGATCACCCGCGGACGGTCACGCTCCCAGTCAATTGAGAGCGTCTCATTGACCTGCAGGTTTTGGCAGACTTCAACACATTGTCCGCATGCGATGCACTGATTCGGATCATAGCGGTAAAAGGGATGCGACATATCGACTGCGCAAGACGGGTCTTCTTTTGGCGTGTAAGGGTATTTCTGCTCTTCGATTCCCATCATTTCTGCCGTATTATGTAGCGTACAGTTGCCGTTGTTGTTGTCGCATACCGTACAATAAAGCAAATGGTTTTCGAGCAGGCGGTCCATTGCTTCTTTTTGTGCTGCTTTGACCCGTTCTCCAGACAGGCTGACCGTCATTCCGTCTTCTGCCCGCAGGGAGCATGCCCGCTTTAATTTTCCGTCTGCTTCCACAATACAGGTATCACACGTTTGAATAGGATCCGTCTCTGGAACATGGCATATTTGCGGGTGTTCAAACCCGTTTTTGTTCAATATGTCTAAAACGGTTGCCCCGGCCGCTGCTTTAATTTCTTTGCCGTCTATCCGGACACTGATTGGCTTTCCGTCCATCTTTATTCCCCTCCATCATCTTTTCAAAATCAAAAAAGCCATGTACATATATACCGAATCCTGGCGTGGAAAGCGGTATAAACATACATGGCGGAATAGTTTACTAGCAAAGCTTACTAACAGACCAATCCTATATTGTCAGAATTCGATAGATTCATAACACGACGGTATTACAAATCCATCAGCCCGGCTTTTATTATAAAGTGATATTGATTATAATTCAATAGAATAGGAAAATTTTAACCAAGTGAAATGTCTAAGGGGACATCGAGACAGATGGAAGGTTTAAACGGAAGGGGTAAGCATGATGTCTAAAAAAATCCACGAATTCAACGATATGATCCGCAAGCTTCGAAAAGAGCTGTTTGGCAAGGGGCCTGAACGGATTCACACGGTCTTTGTCGACAATATGGCAGTTTCGACGCTTTACGGCAATTTGACGGCGAGCGAGCAATTTATCGCAAGCACGTCGGAGGGAAGGGAAATGGTCCATGCCGCAAGGACGACCCTGATTCAGAAACACTACTCCAATCACGTGCCGGAAGGAATGGAGCAGCTCATCGGAGCGAAGCTCGAGCACCTTTTTACAGACATCAAAATTCAGGAGGATATTGCGGTGTCTGTTTTTATCTTTGACCGCAATATTGAATACGGCACCGAATCAGCCAGCGGGGCTTGACGGTCTCAAGTTCGAGGAGGAGTTATGATGATTGAACTGAAATCGAGTGAAAAACGAAAAGCAAAGGTTTTGTTAACAGACGAAAGTCCGACATTCGCGCATGCGATAGCCGAAGGACTTATCGAAGGAAACGTTTATGTCGATGATTTCTTCACACCGGCCACTGTTCTTTTTCGAACAGCTGCCGGGATTTATTATGTCGCTGGAGATATCCCCGACAGCGGAAGGAGCGAATGGCTTCACTATTTGAATGAACAGAGGAACGGAGCGCGCTTTACCGTGTTTTCGGCTTCTGAGGAGTGGGACGCCTTTTTAATTGGGGGGCTTGGCGATCCTCTGCAGCAAATGGAGCGCGTGTCATTTTTCCTTGGAAAAGAGGAATATGTTCGCAGCGCCGCATTTGCCGGTGTTGAAAGATTTTCTGAAGATGACTTTCAAAAAAGCGCGAATTTCACGGAAAAATACGCGATTGAGTATTGGGGAGGGCCAGGCCGTTTTTTGAAGAACGGTTTCGGATTTAAAGTGTCGCATGAAGGTGTGATCGCCAGTGAATGTGTCACCATTTTTTGTTCGGAACGCTTTGCCGAAGTTGATATCGTAACACACCCGGATTACAGGGGACGTGGGTTTGCAGCCCGCTGCGCCGGCGCTTTTATCGCGTATGCAATAGAGAACCGCTTGAAACCGCGCTGGGATTGCGACCGGCAAAACGTTGCATCGATTCGCCTCGCTGAAAAATTAGGCTTTCGACCTGTCAAAACATATACATTGTTTGTCGGAAAACCGTGAACCAATACGAATGTTTTTAAACAGGGGGGACAGGTTAAATGCATAGTAAGGACTATACGCTTGCAGAATGGCAGAGATTTCTCCCATTGAAAGTGCAGCTTCTCTCCTATATGATCGTAGTATTGGCTTTTGGAGGTGGAACGAATGAAAAAAAGCTTGGTGATGGTCCTCATCTTTCTGCTTCTGCTTGCAGGCTGCGGAGAGGACGATCCCAGAAAAGTCGTAGCATTTGGAGACAGCAATACACGCGGCTCAAATTGGCAATTTCGCGATTATCCAAAAGCGGAAAAATGGGTCAATTTACTTCAGACTTCCCTTCAAGGGCAGTACAAAATAAATAATGCGGGAATAGGCGGAGAAACGACAGAAGACGCCAGGCTTCGGTTCAGGAAGGATGTGCTGGATGAGCAGCCGGCATATCTTTTTATCATGTTCGGAACAAATGATGCAGCAATTCTTGCGAAAGGGCTGCCGCGCGTATCCAAAAAAAGGTTTAAAGAAAACCTCTATTATTTTGTTAAAGAAAGCCGCCGCCGCGGAATAGAGCCGATATTAATGACGTGCCTGCCGATCGTCGAAGGAAGCGGGGACAACATCTTTTATTATGCAAGATACCGGGCTGCTTCGTTTGAAAAATACGGAGGAGCGCGCAAATGGCACGATTCCTATAATGATGTCACAAGGGAAACGGCGCGTGAACTTGATGTGCCGCTGATCGACAACTGGAAAAACATCGTGAAAAAAGCTGGCGGAGCTACAGATGAGAAGCTGATCCATTCGGGGTTTATCGACCCATCGGGAAATCACTTAACCCCAAAAGGCGCGCGAATTATTTTTGAAGGAATTAATGAAAGTAAAGTTATAAAAACTTCTTGATTTAAGTAAAAGGCCTAGCCATTTCTCCTTTTTCTTCATAGGCTGTTACTATAACAGTCTAAAGGAGGAATGATGCGATGGGATATCCTTTTCCCGCTGGTCCGTGTTCGTACCCGGCTTATCCCGGATATGCAGGCGCCGCATACGGATATGCGTTCGTTGTCGTCCTTTTAGTCGTCCTGCTCGTCATCGGCGGGTTCTACTGGCTTAGTCCTCACGGATTCTTCAAATAGCACCTCTTTTAGAGAGGTGTTTTTTCATGAAAAACAGTAGTAAGCGTATTATTCAAGTGATATAATATCAACCTAAGTGAAAAAAAGCGGCAAGAGCGCTCGGGAGTGCTTGAGCTATGAAGAGACGGAAAGCAGATGACCGAGCGACCTTCTTTTGATTTCGGTTTCAATCAGCTCGATGAATTCGCGGTTCAAATTCATCTCATTTGCTTTAATGTATGATTCTATTAAAAGTTCATCAGACAGCTTTTTCATACTCGGTACCCATTTAATGGGGAAGACACCTCCTCATAAAAATTGGAATAACCTGTTTGGAATAAGCATAAAATGTTAAGTTATATGATCTTTGTTTGAAGTACCTATAATCTATCATGAATATTGGGCGAGAACAATCGTTCTGTTATCCACACCAAAAAGTGGATAACTTGTGGGTATCATGTTTATAATTTAATAAAAGGTCGATGAAATATGAGTGGATACTGTGTGTAATTTTATCCACACCTGTTGAAGAATCCTATTATATGTCGAAAACTTTTCGGGCAGCCGATTTTTTAAGACACTTTTAGATTTGATTCGACACATTGAAAAAAGAAGCAGTAATTGAAAGGAAAGGGTGCGGCTTTGTGTTAAAAAAGTTCTTTTTGCCGGATGAATTTGTAAAAAATATTTTTCATATTACCCCTGAAAAACTAAAAGAGCGCAATGTAAAAGGGATTATTACGGATTTGGACAACACGCTTGTAGAATGGGACAGGCCTAGTGCTACACCGCGTCTCATCGAGTGGTTTGAAGAGATGAAAGAGCACGGCATTAAAGTGACAATTGTCTCAAATAATAATGAAAAACGCGTCAAAATATTTTCTGAACCGCTTAATATCCCGTTTATTTACAAAGCGAAAAAGCCGATGGGCAGAGCTTTCAGAAAAGCCGTCAAAAATATGGGTCTTAAAAAAGAAGACGTCGTTGTCATAGGAGATCAGCTCATGACAGATGTGCTGGGAGGGAACCGCAATGGGTTTCATACCATTCTTGTCGTGCCTGTGGCTGCTTCCGACGGCTTTTTTACGCGTTTCAACCGCCAGGTGGAACGCAGAATTCTCAGCGCTTTAAAACGGAAAGGCCATATTCAGTGGGAGGATTAAAGAATGGAAAAGGTAGTTTGTATCGGATGCGGAGTCGCCATTCAAACCGAAGATAAAAATAAACTGGGCTACGCGCCTGAAGCATCGCTGTTAAAAGATAATGTCATCTGCCAGCGCTGCTTCAGATTGAAAAATTATAACGAAATTCAGGATGTTTCACTGACGGACGATGACTTTTTGAAAATCCTGCACGGCATTGGGGAAACGAATTCGCTTATCGTGAAAATCGTCGACATCTTTGATTTCAACGGAAGCTGGATCAACGGCCTAAACCGCTTTGTCGGAGGCAATCCGATCTTATTAATAGGAAACAAAGCAGACATTCTCCCTAAATCAGTCAAGCGCGAGCGCCTTGTAAACTGGATGAAGCGCGAAGCGAAAGAGCTCGGCTTAAGGCCTGTTGATGTGCTGCTCGTCAGCGCCGGGCGCGGGCAGGGGATGAAAGATGCGATCGACGCGATCGAACATTACAGACAGGGCAAAGACGTATATGTCGTCGGGTGTACGAACGTAGGAAAATCAACGTTTATCAATCGGATTATTAAAGAGGTTTCCGGAGAGGGCGACATCATTACGACATCTCAATATCCGGGGACAACGCTTGACGCGATTGAAATTCCTCTGGATGACGGATCGGCGATGTATGATACGCCGGGAATCATCAACCATCATCAAATGGCGCACTATGTCGCGAAACGCGATCTGAAAATATTAACGCCGAAGAAGGAGCTAAAGCCCCGCACCTTTCAGCTGAACGAAGAACAGACGCTGTTTTTCGGCGGATTGTCGCGGTTTGATTATGCAAGCGGAGGCAGATCTTCGTTTGTATGCTATATGCCGAATGAACTCAATATCCACAGAACAAAGCTTGAAAACGCGGATCAGCTGTATGAAAAGCACGCTGGGGAAATGCTTGCTCCCCCTGCAAAAGAAGATCTTGACTCGTTTCCAGAGCTTGTTAAACATACGTTTACGATTAAAGAGCCGAAAACGGACGTTGTGTTCTCGGGCCTCGGCTGGGTAACTGTCCAAGAGGCGAACCAAAAAATTGTCGCCCACGCGCCTAAAGGCGTTCACGTGTTTTTACGCAGATCTCTAATATAAGTGCTAAGGGGAGAGAGTTATGAAACCGATGTACGGACTGATTGGCAATCCGGTGGCTCATTCCATGTCTCCGGACATCCATAATGCGGCTTTGGAGGATCTTTCTTTAGAAGGACATTATCACGCTTTTCGCGTGAAAAACGAAGATCTTGAGGATGCTGTGAAAGGTATGCGGGCCCTTGGCATTCAAGGGTTTAATGTGACGGTCCCCCATAAAGTATCGATCATGAAGCATCTCGACCGTATTGATGAAAGTGCCGAAGCTCTCGGGGCGGTCAACACTGTCAGAAGAGAAAAAGAAGGGCTGGTCGGATATAATACAGATGGAGCAGGATTTCTTAAATCGCTGAAGCCATCCCTTGATCGTCCGCTTTCTGAGCTCTCGATACTGTTGATTGGGGCAGGCGGTGCGGCGAGGGCGATATTTACCACTCTGGCAGCTGAGATGCCGAAGCAGCTGGACGTGGCGAATCGTACACCTGAAAAGGCACTAGCATTCACTAAGCGTTTTGAAGGAGAGGCACGTGCTTTGTCGTTGCAGGAAGCAGAAGCAGACTTGTCAGCATATGATATCGTGATTCAAACGACGTCGGTCGGGATGCACCCGAACATCGAAGCTGCCCCGCTTTCATTGGCGAATGCGAAAGAAACGTGCCTTGTATGCGATATTATCTACAATCCGCTGAAAACGGCCCTGCTGCAGGAGGCTGAAGCAAAAGGCTTGAAAACATTGGACGGAGTCGGCATGTTCATCGGCCAGGCAGCCCTTGCTTTTGAGCTGTGGACCGGACATGAGCCTAATATGGAAAAAATGAAATCAATTGTGTTGCAGCAACTAGGAGGAAAATCATGCTAACAGGAAAACAAAAACGCTATTTGCGCCGGGAAGCGCATCATCTGTCACCGATTTTTCAAGTCGGTAAAGGCGGAGTCAACGAAAACATGGTCAAACAAATCAGTGAAGCGCTTGAAGCCAGGGAATTAATCAAGGTGAGCGTGCTGCAAAACTGCGAGCAGCCTAAAGAGGAAGTAGCCGAAGCGCTGGCGGGCGGAGCACGCGCCGAACTGGTGCAGACGATCGGAAACATTATCGTGCTGTATAAGGAGTCGAAAGAAAATAAAAAAATTGAGCTTCCTTAACGCTTAAAGGTGGTAATCATGAGGAAAATCGGGATTTTTGGAGGGACATTTGATCCTCCGCACAACGGGCATTTATTAATGGCAAATGAAGTCCTGTATAAACTGGATCTTGATGAAATTTGGTTCATGCCCAACCAAATTCCGCCGCATAAACAAAAAAACTCGTTTTCGCTAAGTATGCACAGGGCGGAAATGCTGAAGCTCGCCATATCGGGGAAAGAGCAATTTAAATTGGAGACGATCGAACTCGAAAGGGAAGGCCCTTCTTATACATTTGATACCGTTCGCCTGCTGAAAGACCGATATCCAAACGATAAGTTTTACTTTATTATCGGCGCGGATATGGTGGAATACCTGCCGAAATGGTCAAACATTGACAAGCTTGTCAACATGATTCAATTTGTCGGGGTGAAACGGCCCGGCTTTCAAATTGAGACGCCGTATCCGCTCGTTTTTGTCGATGTGCCTATTTTTGAAGTATCATCATCTTTACTTAGGGACCGCATTAAAAATCAGCAGCCGACAGATTATTTAATCCCTGACGAAGTGAAGGTCTATGTGAAGGAGAATCATCTATATGAAACGTGAGGAAGCCTTAGCCTGCGTGCAAGAACAGCTGACAGAACAGCGCTACATCCATACGGTCGGCGTAATGGAGACGGCTGTCAAACTTGCCGAACGGTTTGGCGCAGATGTGAAAAAAGCCGAAATCGCCGCGATATTTCATGACTATGCCAAATTTCGCCCGAAAGAGGAAATGAAACAAATCATCCTCAACGGGGGCGGGCCGCTTGAAGTGCTCGATTTTCATCATGAACTTTGGCATGCGCCGGCAGGAGCAGCGCTTGTCAAAACAGAGGTTGGAATTACGGATGAAGACATCCTGTCAGCCATTCGATTCCATACATCTGGGAGGCCGAATATGACGCTTCTTGAGAAAGTGATTTATGTAGCGGATTATATCGAGCCGGGCCGCCGTTTTCCAGGGGTTGAAGAGGTTCGGACTCTCGCTGAGGAAGATTTGGATTTGGCGCTTATCCAGGCGTTGAAAAATACGATGACATTTTTAATTTCAAAAAATCAGGCCGTTTATCCGGAAACGGTCGCCACATATAATGCTTTAGTAAACGATAGACACTAGGAGGAATTACTGAATGGATCAAGCTTCAATTTTAAAAATTGCCGCAGAGGCCTGCGATGATAAACGGGCGGAAGATATGATCGCCTTGAATATGCAGGGGATTTCGCTTGTGGCTGATTATTTTCTGATTTGCCATGGGAATTCTGACAAACAGGTTCAGGCCATTGCCCGGGAAATTAAGGATCAGGCTGAAGAAAATGGAATCAATGTGAAGAAAATGGAGGGCTTTGACGAAGCCAGATGGGTTTTGATCGATTTGGGCGATGTCGTTGTCCACGTTTTCCACAAAGAGGAACGAGGCTATTACAACCTTGAAAAGCTGTGGGGAGACGCGCCGACTGAAGACCTTTCGTTCGGAGTTAATGAATGATTTATAAAGGATTTTCCGGTATTTATGACAAGCTGATGTCTCACGCTCCTTACGATGAGTGGGTCAGCTGGATTGAAAAAACGATCGGTGCACAGCAGAAAGAACGTATACGGATACTTGATCTGGCGTGCGGAACGGGTGAAATATCGGTCCGCTTGGCTGAAAAAGGCTGCGATGTCACAGGAATCGATATTAGCGAAGATATGCTTGCACAGGCTCAGTACAAAGCAGCCGTTCGGCAGCTCGATATTCAGTTCTTTCAGCAGGATATGCGCGAGCTTGCCGGGCATGGGCAAGAGTTTGACGCGGTTGTGATCTGCTGTGACTCGCTGAATTATCTAAAGAGCGAAAAAGACGTTTTCAATACTTTTAAAAACGTTTTTTCTCTATTAAAAGAAGGCGGGCTTCTTCTGTTTGATGTTCATTCCATTTACAAAATGGATGTCATTTTTCCGGGAAGTACGTATGCCGATCAGGATGAAGAAGTCAGCGTCATTTGGCAAAGCTATGCGGGGGATGAGCCTCATTCAGCTGTTCACGATTTGACCTTCTTCGTAGAAAGCGGAGGCGTATACGAAAGGTTTGATGAATCGCATGAACAGCGGACTTTCCAGACGGAAAAGTATATCAGCTTATTGCGGCAAGCCGGATTTGAGGTGCAGTGCGTGACTGCCGATTTTTCAAAATTGGAGCCTGGCGCAGAGTCGGAACGTCATTTTTATACAGCGAAAAAAACAAAAACCATCGTTTAATCGTAACGATGGTTTTTCATAATGTATTTTTCCTTTGTTGAAAATCTCAGCGCGTTCGTGAAACAATGAATCAAACGGAAAATTGCTTCTTGACTAGAGCGATATCTTCTTCATACTTCAAATGGGTGTTCCGGAACATCTGGCGGAACATATCCTGAACGCCGCTTTCCAGCGCCTTAATTCCCTCACCGGTTACACCGCCTTTAACGCACACCTTTTCCTGCAGGGCGGGCAATGTGTAATGCCCTGTTTCGAGCAGCCTTCCCAAACCAACCAGCATTTCTGTCGTCATTAAAATCGCGTCTTCTTTTGAGACGGAGGTTTCTTCTACAGCGGCCTGAATAAACTCCTGAACCAAATAACTGACAAAGGCGGGGCCGCAGCTGACAATGTCTGAGGCGACCCTCGTAATCCCGCTTTCGATTTCAAGAGGGATTGAGATCTTGCTCACTAAAGCCGTCAATTTTTCTTTTGCCTCAGCTGTGCAGCTTTCTCCGAAAGTCAATAATGACACGCCAGACAACGCTCTGTTCGTAATGCTCGGGATCACCCTTGCCGCCTGGCAGGAGACGATGGCTTCCAGCTGTTCGACCTGCACCGGACTCGTAATGGTGACCACAATCTGATCGCGGGTGAAGACGGGTGAGAGCCGCTTTAGCAAAGGATAAATATCCAGCGGCTTTACACAGATAAACACGGCATCACTTTCCGTGATCACTTCTTCCGGCCGTTCTGCAACCTGAATGTCTGGGAATCGTTTTTTTATGTTTAACGCTTTGTCGATCGTTCGGTTAGTAATTGTTAAAGATGAGGGAATGACCGCTCTGGATTCAATCAACGCCTCAATTAAAATGGTCCCCATATTTCCTGTCCCGATAAAGCCGATATTCAATCGTTCTCCCCTCCTTTGAACCTGTATCTTTTAAACGATATGAAGGCTTCAGTCAAAATATGTATGAAAGCAGGTGAGCAGTTTGACAGATTGGCTAAAACAATATAAATGGCATGCGGCGGGAGGTGTGGCACTCGTCTTGATCATCAGCGCTGCCTTCATGCTGTTAAGCGGAAAGCGTGAAACTTCATCCGGCTTCTCCATTCCTGAAGAGGCTTCTGCACAGACTTTTGACAAGAAAGAGGAGGTGAAGCGGGAAAAAAACGCGGGGGAAGAGGAGGTTATCATCGATTTGAAAGGCGCTGTGAAAAATCCGGGCGTCTATCAAATGAAGGAGGGAGACAGGGTGCACGATGCATTGAAAAAAGCAGGCGGCACCGAGAAAAAAGCGGACCAAAAGCAAATTAATCTGGCAGCCGTTTTGCGGGACGGTATGGTTCTTTACATTCCATTTGAAGGGGAAGAGGCCGCTGGCTTTCTTTCGGAAGCGGACTCAAGAGCAGACGGCAGCTCAAGTGATATCGTCAATATCAATACGGCTTCCTCTGAGGAGCTTCAGACGATTCCCGGGATCGGTCCTTCAAAAGCGGAAGCGGTAGTCGAATACCGCGAGGAGAACGGAATGTTTCAGACGATTGAAGACATAACAAACGTTTCGGGAATTGGAGAAAAGTCTTTTGAAAGAATAAAATCTTCCATCACGGTAAAGTAAATTGACGTTTGCGGATAAACATATGTAAACTTAGGGAAGTCGACATCGTATTTTTGGAGGGAAAACAAGTGGAACGGATTTCTTGGGATCAATATTTTATGGCGCAAAGCCATTTGCTGGCGCTTCGCAGCACGTGTACAAGGCTTGCTGTAGGGGCGACGATTGTCAGGGATAAACGGATTATCGCAGGAGGCTACAACGGATCGATCGCCGGAGGTGTTCACTGTGCGGATGAAGGCTGCTATATGGTGGACGGGCATTGCATCAGAACGATTCACGCCGAGATGAACGCGATTCTTCAGTGTGCAAAATTCGGCGTTCCGACCGAAGGCGCTGAAATATATGTCACGCATTTTCCGTGCATTCAATGCTGTAAATCGATCATTCAGGCAGGTATTAAAACGATATACTATGCGAAAGATTACAAAAACCATCCTTACGCGGTTGAACTTTTCGATCAGGCTTCTGTTAAAGTGGAGCAGGTAGAGCTCGATGAGATGATTATCGACTTGAAAAACCAGGAAAAGTTATCGTTTGTGGCAGATCTGATCAAACAGCTGGCTGATAAAGGCCTTGAGGAAGAGGAAATCAGGAAAATACACGCAGAGGCTAACAAACTGTTTACAAGCTACGTGTAATCCAATGGACAGACATCGCATCTTCCCGTGCGGAGCGATTTCAGCGGCAGCCGGAATCGCCTCCGCTCACTCTTCTCTTTATCTCTTCCTCGCCGTCGGTTTTTTTCTGTTCTTTATCCTCTGTTTCTTCAAGAAACAAATACTCCTTTTCATCATATGTGCAGCGATTTGTATTTTATATTTCACCTCTTTTAACATGATTGACCATTTCAATACAACGATTTATCATGAAGGCAAATTTCACACGTTTGCTTCTGTTCGGGATATCCCCATAATAGACGGAGACCGGCTTTCATTCACAGCCGAAACAGATAAGGGGGAAGCTTTGAAAGCGGGCTATACGATCCGGTCTCCGCAAGAAAAACGGGCGCTCTCCGCTCTTCAGCCGGGAAGCCTCTGTGTCATGCAAGGTGAATTAAGAGCGCCGAAAAAAGAGACCGTTCCTGGAACTTTTGATCAAAAAGAATCCTTGTATCAAAAAGGGATTCACTGGATATTTGCGGTTCAGTCCATTGAAAACTGCAAGCCGGGCGGCGGTCTTATGCCATTTCTATTGAACATCCGAAAAGCGGGCCTTGATTTTACAGAAGAAAATATGGCTAATCCGGCTGCCGGTATTGTAAGAGCGCTTACTTTCGGGGACCGGTTTCTCATTGAACAAGATGTGCTGGACGGCTATCAGCGTCTCGGGATCATTCACCTTTTAGCGATTTCCGGGCTTCATGTCGGTCTGTTGTCGGCCGCTCTGTTCCACGTATTTATTCGCTTCGGTTTGACGAGAGAATGCGCCAAATGGCTGCTCGTTTTCGGGCTGCCCGTTGCGGCAGTTTTGACCGGAGGCGCCCCGTCGGTAGTGAGGGCGGTTCTCATGTCTGAAATCTATCTGCTGGCATCACTGTCCAATAAGAACTTCAAAAGCGCCGATGTGATCAGCATCGCCTGCCTCGGACTGCTGTTGTATCATCCTTATCTGCTATTTCAAGCCGGATTTCAGCTTTCTTTTGCCGTATCCTTCGTTTTCATTCTTTCAAAAGAAATATTGATCAAGCCGAAAAGCCGAATCTCTCAACTGCTATTGGGGTCATTTTTGGCTCAGCTCGCCTCCCTTCCGATCCTGCTCATCCATTTTCAAGAGTTTTCATTTCTCAGCACAGTGATGAATCTGCTTTTCATACCTCTCTATATTTTTATCATCATGCCGCTGTCTTTCGGAAGTCTGTTGGCTTTCATATGTTTTCGTCCTCTCGGGGAGGCGGCAGCCTGTGTGCTGGACCATCTGCTTGTGTGGAGCCATCAGGCTGTTAAATCGGTGTCTGCCGTGGATATTTTCGTTTTTTCTGCGGTTAAACCGCCGGATATTTTGTTGTTTTTCTACTTCGCAGCTATTTTTCTGTTTTTGCTGTTTCTTGAAAAAGAGATGTCGTTTCGTGCGGTCATGATTTCGTCCGGCTTCCTTGCCGCTGTGTTTGCTATTCACGTATGTCTTCCTCAATTTGCAGGAGAAGGAGAGGTCACAATGCTTGATATCGGCCAAGGTGACAGCATGTATGTCAGCGCTCCCGGTCAGAATGGCACCGTCTTCATTGATACGGGAGGAACCGTATCCTTCCGGAAAGAGCAGTGGAGAAAGCGGAAAAAGGATTTTTCCCTAGGAGAGAGCGTATTAATGCCATTTCTGGCATCCAAAGGAGTCAAGAAGCTCGATGCTTTAATTTTGACTCATGCTGATCAGGATCATATTGGTGAAGCTCAAGTGCTGATCCAAAAACATAAAGTCAAGCAATTGATCGTGCCGAAAGGCTTCGCAGCCGAACCGTCTGATGAAAAGCTGCTTCGCCTTGCCTTGAAAGAAGGCGTCAAGGTACATGTAGCCAAAAGAGGTGACATCCTTCATATTGGCAATCTTGAATTTTATGTTCTTTCACCGAAAGAGGCGGACAAAAACAGCAAAAACAACGGTTCCCTCGTGTTGTGGCTGAAAGCTGGCGAATTTTCGTGGCTGTTAACGGGCGATTTGGAGAAGGAAGGTGAAAATGAGATGATGAAAGTGTATCCGAATCTTAAAGCGGATATTCTGAAAGTCGGTCACCATGGAAGCAAAGGTTCTACGGGGGAAGATCTGATTAAGCAAATTGAGCCGAAAGCAGCCATCATTTCGGCGGGAGAGCACAACCGCTACGGCCATCCCCACGGGGAAGTGCTGGATATCTTAAACCGCCACCATGTGAAAGTATTCAGAACGGATCAGCACGGTTCGATTCAGTACCTATTTCGAGGCGGAAACGGAACGTTTTTACTTCATCCCCCATATGATAAAGTACATTCCTCGCAAGAAAAAAAGACTGCTGAAAAACAGCAGCCGTCAAAAAGCCGCTTGCCTGACGGAGAGTAAAGCGGTGTCCATGACTTGGCTTGATTAAGCGGCCAGATGTATAACAGTAGCGATAATAAACATTGTAGCGAAAAAGCCAAAAGACACGATAAAACCGACACCTGAATCTACAAGATCGTTACGTTTGCTTTGCACGTCTTTTTCAAATTCATTCACAATTTACCCCTCCTATTGATATCCAGTATAATTCAATTCTTTGCAAAAATCTAGGAGCTTCATGCAACCGTTTTCTAAAATTTATGAACATCGTCTTCTATAAACTGACCCGGGGGTTTATGGAAGGCGTTTATTATAAATGAGAGAGCGGGTGACTCCGCTTCTCTCTTTACTAATTGCAAAACACGCTTTAGGATAGAAAGGAAGGATGAAAGAGGGGAAAGTGCAGATGACGGTATTTGATATTTGGAAAAGCTTAAAAAAAGGCGATATTCATCCTGTTTATTGTTTATACGGGAAAGAGACGTATCTTCTGCAGGAGACGGTTCAAAGGATCAGACAAGCCGTTGTTGACGAAGAGACGAAGGATTTCAACCTTTCCGTATTTGATCTGGAAGAAGAGGCATTGGACCTTGCTGTTGAAGATGCTGAAACTTTTCCGTTTATGGGGGAGAAGCGTCTTGTTGTTGCGAAAAACCCGTCTTTTTTAACAGCTGAAAAAAAGAAAGATAAAACGGAGCATAACCTCGGGAGCCTGGAGGATTATATTGCGCAGCCGGCGCCTTATTCCGTTTTTGTGCTGCTCGCTCCTTATGAAAAGCTTGATGAGAGGAAAAAGCTGACCAAGCTCTTGAAAAAACACGCCCATATGGTTGAAGCAAAAGAACTGAACGGCCGGGAAACGGCTGATTTTATCACTGGGCTTGCAAAATCAGAGGGGAAGCTCATAGAACGAGAAGCGGCGGAGGAGCTTGTCATCCTGTGTAATGCCAGCCTGTCGGCCATTGCCCAAGAGGTGAAAAAGCTTAGTACATATATTGGTGATCGGGATTCGATCACATTTGAGGACGTCAAAAAGCTCGTTGCCAGAGGTCTCGAGCAGAATATTTTTGAATTGATCAACAAGGTTGTGAACCGGAAGCGTACAGAAGCGCTGCAGATTTTCTATGATCTGTTAAAGCAAAATGAAGAACCGATCAAAATGATGGCGCTGATCGCAAACCAGTTCAGGCTTTTGATGCAGACGAAATACTTTTCGCAGCAGGGGTACGGGCAAAAGCAAATCGCCTCAAACCTCAAAGTTCACCCGTTCAGGGTGAAGCTCGCGATCGACCAGGCGAGGCTGTTTTCTGAAGAAGAGCTGAAAAGCATCATCGAGCATCTCGCCGTTATGGATTATGAAATGAAGACAGGCAAAAAAGACAAGCAGCTCCTGCTTGAGCTGTTTTTGCTCAAGCTTTTGCAGTCCGATTGAAAAAACGGCTCTCTAATTTTAAGAGAGCCGTTAGGCTGTCGAGAAAATCTCGACAGCCTTTTCAGTTGTTCTTATTTCTTTTTCCGTTTACCCTCATAATCGGCAAGCTTTATCCTTCCTTAGGTGATAAAACATGCTTTGCATATCGCTTCGCTTCGTTTTTGAGGATATTGTCATGAGGATTGTGGGATGTAAAAGCCGGAAGAAACGTGCCATGACATCGGATAATAGTACCCTCAATCGGCCGTAAATACTCTTCTACAGTGAACATATTGCGGCCCCCAACGCGATATTCTTCTTCCGCTCCGCCTGTTGTCGTAGCAATCATGAATTCTTTGCCTTTCAAGTTTTCGCCTCCGGGGCCGTGCGCCCAGCCGTATGTCAGCACATCATCAAACCATTTTTTCAAAAGAGGCGGACAGCTGAACCAATAAAATGGGAACTGAAGAACGATCCGGTCATATTCAAGTAATAATTGCTGTTCTTTTTCAACATCGATACTCCAATTTTGATACTCCTGATACAGATCACGAATAAAGATATCAGGATGATTTTTCAATTCGTTCATTAGTGCCTTGTTCCATTTGGACTCCCTCAAATTTGGATGTGCTGCAATTACCATTATTTTCATAAACATCTTCCTCTACCGTTTGTTGTTTTTCTTGAACCTTTCTTCGTCCCAATTATTACGAATATTTTTGGCATTGCAAAGTACGCTTTTTTTTCGTACATAGACCTTTAAACCGTACTATTGCGGTGAAAGAACTTGTTTATGGTAGTCCGGTAAACCGTACTATGTATGTAAAATAAGAGTACTACCGCGAATCAGAATGATATGGTAACGTAACTGATATCACGAATACCGAATCGGGAGTTGACAAAGATGAAGTCAAAAGTACGGGAAATGAAGACGACGGAAGGTATCATCATAACTTTGGCGGCCATAGGAGGAAAATGGAAGCCGCTGATCCTGTTCGTATTACTTCATGAAGGCACCAAACGCTTCGGAGAATTAAGACGGATGCTCCCTGGAGTTACACAGGGGATGCTGACCAACCAGCTTCGGGAGCTCGAACATGATGGTCTCGTCAAACGGCAAGTTTATCAGGAAATCCCTCCGAAGGTCGAATATAGTTTAACCGGGCACGGAAAAACGTTGGCGCCGGTGTTGACCGATATGTGCAGCTGGGGATATAAACATCTCGACTTTGTCAAGCAATTGAGTGAAGAAGAGAAATGAGTTTGACCTAAAAGTCTTTGCATCAATAGGGACTTTCATGATTTGTGTCTATTTTTCGCTTCAGCCCGGATCATTGTTTTTGGGACGCTTCCCTTTCTTTCGTTTTTCGCTTTGGCCTGCTCCAGTTACTCACAGGTTATAAGTAAAACCATCCTTACTAAACCGCTATGACGATCCAGGAACCAGTTGGAGCTTCGATTTCTGAAACCGACGATTTCGCAGCCTTTCTTTTTCCAGAAGATAGTTTAACGAGTTTCGGTGTATCCTGAATATGAACATCAGATGCCAAACATAGCAAAGGGGCACGATTGCAAAAAAGAAAAGATAAAATCGGTAACATTGAAAATGTGCGGAAAAGGAGAAATGAAATGACAAAGAATTTAAGGACTTGCAGCAAAGGACACCAGTATGATAAAAGAAGTAATTGTCCTGTTTGCCCGATTTGTGAGCAACAGCGCAAACCTGACAACGGATTTCTTTCATTGCTCTCTGCGCCAGCCAGACGAGCTTTGGAACACAATGGAATAACTTCTTTGCAGGATCTGTCAAAATACAGCGAAAAAGAGATTTTGAAATTTCACGGTATGGGACCAGCGTCTTTACCTAAATTGCGGGTTGCTTTGAAGGAAATTGGATTATCATTTAAAAGTTAAACACCGGAATAATTAAACTTGTACATAGCAAGGGAATTTCCTTTTTGGAAGTTCCCTCATTTTGTATAAAAATCAACAATATTTAGCACGAAAAATAGCGTCGTGCGAGTGAACATAGCTGACAGGTGGAAGGGAAGCTCTCCTCTGATAAGTCTTATACGCTATTTCATTTCATGTCCAGTTTACTCAATCCGCGAATATTTCGCTTCGGCACGGACGGGGTTCAGGCTTGACGACAAAAAAAGGCCGGACCCCAGAGGATGAGATCAGCGAGCATTCCCTTTTCTGCAGAGCCTACCTTATGGCTGGATTGACCGTATATTTTTGCAATGCAGCGCATCGCGCACATTGTCATGTTGATTTTCTTCCGCCAGCTGACCGCGCGGTTTTTACGATTTATCGATTTATCGGCGGTCTGACGGCTTCTCATTTAAGAGAGCCGTTTTTTATGAAGGCAAGCAAAAAAGCTTGGCATGGCCAAGCTTTCTATTATGCAGAAAGTCCGTTCACTTTTTTCGCTAGGTTTGATTTGTAACGAGCTGCGGTGTTTTTGTGGACAAGACCTTTTTTAGCTGCTTTATCGATTTTCTTTGCTGCTGCAGAAAGAGCTGCTTTCGCTTTGTCTGCTTCGTTGTTGCTTACGAAAGTTTCAACTTGTTTCATAGCAGTGCGCATTGAAGATTTGATAGTTGCGTTGTGCGCGCGGCGCTCGTTGTTTGTTTTTGTGCGTTTGATCGCTGATTTAATGTTTGGCAATGTGTTTCACCTCCTAAGACATAACCTCTGTTCCTTTTCTATAGGTTAGATCTCAACAATAGAACAAATTGTATTCTATCAAACACACCCTTAGATTGCAATATAAATGTAAAGTATTTTTGTTTGAAAGCTCCGCTTCGGGGGAATGTTCACAGACCTTGTGGGCACACTAACACCAGTTATGTTTTTGGAGGGAATGCAAATATGGAGAAAAAGAAGCTTGATTTAAGTCAATATGCAGTCCGGACAGACTTAGCCGTGGAAGCGAGGGATCTGGCAGAGGAAAAGGAAGCTTCTCCAAAGAAAGAGCTGAAAGGGTTTACAGTCAAAGAATACGAAAAAGACGGGATCAAAATTCAGACGATGGACATTGATGAAGAAGGAGCGAAGCTGTCGGGGAAAAAAGCCGGCCGCTATTTAACCTTTGAAACACAAGGGATCAGACAGCAGGATTCCGTCTTGCAGGAAAAAGTCGTCAATGTGTTTGCGAAGGAGTTTTCCGCATTTCTCGATTATTTGAACATTCCGCGGGATGCCAGCTGCTTAATTGTAGGGCTTGGCAACTGGAATGTCACGCCCGACTCACTCGGCCCCCTAGTGACAGAAAACCTTCTCGTGACGAGGCACCTTTTTCAGCTGCAGCCCGAAAATGTAGAGGATGGCTACCGTCCGGTGAGCGCGCTTTCCCCGGGAGTCATGGGCTTGACCGGAATTGAAACGAGCGACATTATCCAAGGGGTAATCGATCGCTCAAAGCCCGACTTTGTCATTGCCATTGATGCGCTGGCCTCAAGAGGGATCGAGCGTGTGAATTCTACCATTCAAATTTCAGACAGCGGGATACACCCCGGATCTGGGGTGGGGAATAAAAGAAAAGAGTTAAGCGAGGAAACGCTTGGCATTCCGGTCATCGCCATCGGTGTTCCGACGGTGGTCGATGCCGTCACGATCACGAGTGATACGATTGATTATATGCTGAAGCATTTTGGAAGAGAGATGAGAGATGACAGTCCGTCCAGGTCGCTCGTTCCCGCGGGGATGAGCTTTGGGAAAAGAAAGGTCCTCACCGAAGAAGACCTTCCCGATGAGGAGCACCGCAAATCGTTTCTCGGTATAGTCGGAGGCCTCGCAGAGGATGAAAAAAGGCAGCTGATCCATGAAGTCCTCGCTCCGCTCGGCCATAACTTAATGGTAACCCCAAAAGAGGTTGATACCTTTATCGATGATATGGCAAATGTGATTGCGAACGGTCTGAACACAGCGCTTCATGAAAATGTCTCGCAAGACAATAAAGGAATGTATAACCACTAAGATTAAGGCGGCTGACCAGGCCGCTTTTTTTTCGTGCTTATAGCATTGCCGGAACTTGTTCTACTTTCTCTATCTTGTACATAGTCTATTTACTAGACAAGCTCTGGAGGGATTTGCGATGAGAAAAAGAGGCAGGAATCGTCAGTTTGTGCTGGCTGTAAATGGAAGAAGTGCGATTAAGACAGTATTCTTATTTATCGTCAGCCTGCTGCTCGTTTTTATTTTATCAGGCGTGCTGACATCGCTGCGTCCTGAGTTAAGGCCGTCTTCATCGTTGTACCGGGTGACCGATGAATTGGCGGGCGAGACCTTTGGACTCATTTTGGGAATGGAAAACCACTACTTCGCATCAGAATTGCCGGAACCGAATAAACGCTTTGAGCTTTCTCCGATCGTCTTGAAACTGGCGACCAGCATTAATTTAAAAGATCCGCGAAGTTTTCTCGGTCGGGAGCTTCCGGGCTTCTCTCATTTTGACTCGGAAATCCTTATTGCAGGGCAAGGGACGGATTACACGAATATGCCGTCAGAATCTCCGCCGCCGACAGAGGTCTTAAAAGAGGAGAGAGAAGCGAATCTTGCAGAGCTTGAAGGGAAACAAAAAAAGCAAACAGGGGAGGAAAAACCTCCTGAACAATCGACGGGCGGCCGAAAAGTCGTATTTATCTACAATACGCACAATACGGAGTCGTATCTTCCCTTTTTAAAAGGGGAGACGGTACCTGATCGGGCGCTTCATTCGAAAGCAAATGTGACGCTTGTCAGCGATATGCTCGCAAATGCGATGAAGTCGCAGGGGGTCGGGGCAATGGTGGATAAAACTGACTTTCAGGCGAACTTGCGGAAAAAAGGCTGGGCTTATGCCCGTTCCTATGATGAATCAAGGCCGGTCGTTAAAGAGGCGATGGCTCAAAACAAAGATTTGCAGTATTTTATCGATATTCACAGGGATTCGCAGCGGAAGAAAGCGACAACCGCAACTGTCAAAGGAAAAAGCTATGCACGTGTTGCATTTGTGCTCGGCAAGAAGAGCTCTAATTTCGAATCGAACTTAAAACTCGCAAAAGAACTGCATGAACGGCTGGAAAAAAAATATCCCGGTTTGAGCCGCGGTGTTATATCTAAGGGAGCTGCCGGGGATAATGGCATATATAATCAAGATTTAAACGAAAGATCCGTCTTAATCGAATTTGGCGGCGTAGATAATAACCGCGAAGAGCTGGAGCGGGCTGCAGAAGCGATGGCGGATGTATTCAGCGAGATGTACTGGAATGCTGAAAAAGTTGATGCAGACACCGGTGAAGACGATAAGAAAAAACAATAGGACAGGTGATGGAAGTGGCTTCTTTTATGGGGAAATGCATATTGGCTTGCTGTGTCATGTTTTTCGGCGTCCTTCTCGGCATGCAGCAGGCGAACAACGGAATGATTGAAATGAAAGGGTATCAGGACCCTGATTTAAAAGCGGCGCTCAGCATATCTGAAGGGGATGCGAAGGAGGCGTCAGTCCTCGGCCATCAAATCGATTTGGAGGAAAAACAAAAAGAGCTGGAACAGCTGGAAGCTTTCAACCTCTTTTCCTCGGCCGGCCGCGCCCTGGCCGATTCGGTCACAAACACAGCCCGTTCATTGTATGACTGGATAAAGGAAAAAACGGAATAAGTAAAAGAAAAAACGAGTCGGATGCAGGACTCGTTTTTTCTTTTTCGGGTTTAGAAAGCATATGTGACTTAGCATTGAATCTTCACAACCCTATTGATATAATCTAAGCTAGCGCATATTGCGTTTCATAGTAGGAGTGATTAGTGTGACAGATAAAGAAAAACGATTACAAAGGCAGTCGAGAATCCGAAATTTCTCTATTATCGCCCATATCGATCACGGCAAGTCAACGCTTGCGGATCGAATCCTGGAAAAGACGGCGGCAATCACTCAAAGGGAAATGAAAGAACAGCTCCTCGACTCGATGGATTTGGAACGTGAAAGAGGAATCACCATTAAACTGAACTCCGTACAGCTGAAATATCAGGCAAAGGACGGAGAGGAATATATTTTTCATCTGATCGATACCCCGGGACACGTCGATTTTACGTATGAGGTTTCGAGAAGCCTTGCCGCATGCGAAGGCGCGATTCTCGTCGTCGACGCCGCACAGGGAATCGAGGCGCAAACGCTGGCAAACGTTTACCTTGCGCTTGACAACGACCTTGAAATCCTGCCGGTCATTAACAAAATCGACCTTCCGAGCGCAGAACCCGAACGCGTCCGCCAGGAAGTCGAGGATGTCATCGGTCTTGACGCTTCAGAAGCCGTCCTTGCTTCAGCAAAAGCAGGCATCGGAATTGAAGAAATATTGGAGCAGATCGTTGAAAAGGTTCCGGCACCAAGCGGAGATCCGGAAGCGCCGCTTCAAGCGCTGATCTTTGACTCTCTGTATGATGCATACCGCGGGGTCGTCGCCTATATCAGAGTCGTCCAAGGTACCGTAAAAGCCGGTCAAAAAATCAAGATGATGGCGACCGGAAAAGAATTTGAAGTCACTGAAGTCGGCGTTTTCACACCGAAGGCCGTCCCGGTTGACGAACTGACTGTCGGTGACGTCGGATTCCTGACGGCCGCAATCAAAAACGTCGGAGACACCCGTGTAGGGGATACGATTACAAGTGCGGAAAACCCAGCGCCCGAAGCCCTGCCAGGCTACAGAAAACTGAATCCGATGGTCTATTGCGGTCTGTATCCGATTGATACAGCGAAATACAACGACTTGCGGGAAGCGCTTGAAAAACTTGAGCTAAACGATTCAGCCCTTCAGTATGAGGCGGAAACGTCCCAGGCTCTCGGATTCGGCTTCCGCTGCGGTTTCCTGGGGATGCTCCACATGGAAATTATTCAGGAGCGGATTGAACGCGAATTCAACATCGATTTGATTACGACGGCTCCGAGTGTTATCTATGACGTGTACATGACAGACGGAGAAAAAATCGTTGTCGATAACCCGTCAAATATGCCTGATCCGCAGAAGATCGACCGGGTGGAAGAACCGTTCGTCAAAGCGACGATGATGGTGCCGAACGACTTTGTCGGAGCGGTCATGGAACTGTGCCAGGGCAAGCGCGGCCAGTTTATCGATATGCAGTACCTTGATGCGAACCGCGTCAGCATTGTCTACGAAATTCCGCTTGCGGAAATCGTCTACGAGTTTTTCGATCAGCTTAAATCAAATACGAAAGGCTATGCGTCATTTGATTACGAACTCATCGGATATAAACCGTCCAAGCTCGTGAAAATGGATATTATGCTGAACGGCGAAAAAATCGATGCCCTTTCCTTTATCGTTCACCGCGATTATGCGTATGAACGGGGAAAAGTTATTGTCGAAAAGCTGAAGGAACTCATTCCGCGCCAGCAGTTTGAAGTGCCTGTCCAGGCAGCCATCGGCACAAAAATTGTCGCCCGTTCAACCATCAAAGCCATGCGCAAAAACGTTTTGGCGAAGTGCTACGGCGGGGATATTTCCAGAAAACGCAAACTGCTCGAAAAGCAAAAGGAAGGAAAGCGAAGAATGAAACAGGTCGGCTCTGTCGAAGTTCCGCAGGAAGCCTTTATGGCAGTCCTGAAAATGGACGACAGCAGCCCGAAATCATAATCATGAGCTGCCGCAGCGTAACACACTGCGGCTTCTTCCTGTAAAAGAAGGTGAAAACAATGAAAGCAGCATATATCCATATTCCGTTTTGCGAGCACATTTGCCATTATTGCGACTTCAACAAGTTTTTTATTCAATCTCAGCCTGTTGATGAATATTTGCGTTCTTTAGAGAAGGAAATGGCCAATTCAATGGAAGCGGCCGGACATCCGGAGCTGAAAACGATCTTTATCGGGGGAGGAACGCCGACATCGCTGTCGGAAGCGCAGCTTGAGCGGCTTCTTGATTCCATTCATCGCGTTTTGAAACCGTCCGAAAGCCTTGCCGAATTTGCAGTGGAAGCCAATCCCGACGATTTATCGGCTGAAAAGCTGGAGGTTTTAAAAGCCGCCGGTGTAGACAGGCTGAGCTTTGGCGTACAAACGTTTGAAGACGAGCTGCTAAAAAAAATCGGCAGAGTCCATGAGCAAAAAGACGTACTCGTTTCCTTTGAAAGAGCGCGAAACGCGGGGTTCGATAATATCAGCCTTGACCTGATGTTCGGTCTGCCAGGACAAACCATCGGCCACTTCGCTTCATCGCTCGATACGGCGCTTGCCCTCGGGGCTGAACATTATTCGGTCTACTCGCTGATCGTCGAGCCGAAAACCGTTTTTTATAACTTGATGAAAAAGGGCCGGCTTCACCTGCCTCCGCAGGATCAGGAAGCAGAAATGTACGAACTTGTGATGCGGAAAATGGAAGAAGCGGGCATCGGCCAATACGAAATCAGCAACTACGCCAAAAAAGGATATGAGAGCAAACATAACCTCACATATTGGAACAATGAGGAGTATTTCGGTTTGGGCGCGGGCGCGCACGGCTATATCAATGGTGAAAGAACGGTAAATGCCGGCCCTGTTAAACATTATATCGACCTGATTGAGCAGTCAGGTTTTCCTTATAAAGAAAAACACAGGGTTACAAAAAATGAACAGATTGAAGAAGAAATGTTTCTCGGTCTTCGAAAAACCGCGGGAGTAGACAAAGAACACTTTTTCCAAAAATACGGAAGAACTGTTGACGATCTCTTCCCGAAAGTGCTCCGTTCGCTGGAAGAAACAGGGCTGATTGTGAACACGAGCAAAAATGTATTTTTAACACATAATGGAAAACTGTTAGGGAATGAAGTGTTTCAAGCATTCCTGGGTGAGTTATAATTGACATTTTGATTTTGGTTTGGTAATTTTGATATACAATTAGCACTCAGTTGTGTCGAGTGCTAACAGGGGTGATATGGATGTTAACAAATCGTCAGCTGTTAATCTTGCAGGTTATCGTCAACGATTTCATTCGTTCAGCTCAGCCGGTAGGATCAAGAACGCTTTCCAAAAAGGAAGATATCACATTCAGCTCAGCGACGATCAGAAACGAAATGGCTGACTTGGAAGAGCTCGGTTTTATTGAAAAAACCCACTCATCTTCAGGCCGGATTCCTTCTGAAAAAGGCTATCGCTATTATGTCGATCATCTGCTTTCACCCGGAAAGCTGTCAAAAACGGACTTGAACATTATTCATTCGGTTTTCAAAGAAAAAATCTTTGAACTCGAAAAAGCGGTGCAGAAGTCGGCTCAAGTGCTGTCTGATCTGACAAATTATACATCGATTGTCCTCGGTCCGAGACTGAGCGAAAATCATCTCAAACAGATCCAGATTGTGCCGATTCAGCCTAAGAAGGCCGTTGCCATTCTAGTAACGAATACCGGCCATGTCGAGAATAAAACGATCAACTTTCCGGCGGAGGTCAATCTTTCCGATCTCGAAAAGCTGGTGAATATATTAAATGAACGCCTTAGAGGCGTGCCGATCTCAGAGCTGAAAGACAGGATTTTCAAAGAGGTCGTCATCTTCTTAAAGTCGCATATCCAAAATTACGATACGATTTTACACGGGCTCGGCGCAACGCTGGATTCATCTGTTCAAACCGACCGGCTGTTTTTCGGCGGCAAGATTAATATGCTGAATCAGCCCGAATTTCACGATATTGACAGAGTGAAATCGCTATTGTCGCTCATTGAGAAAGAACAGGAGCTTCTCCGGCTCTTTCAGTCGACTGAGTCCGGAATTACCATTAAAATCGGCAAGGAAAACGACTATGAAGAAATGGAAAACTGCAGCCTGATTACCGCGACATACACGGTCGGTTCAAAACAGATCGGCTCCATCGCGGTCATCGGGCCGACGCGCATGGACTACTCCCGCGTCGTCGGTTTGCTTCAGCACGTATCATCTGACTTGTCAAAAGCGTTGACAAGTTTGTATGATGGGTAAGGCAGTACCCGAAAACAAAACAGAAGGGAGAAATCCCTTCTTTATCATGAAACTCATCCTTTAAGGGAGGTGAACACAGATGGCAGAAGAAAAACAAACTGAAGAGCTAAACGAACAAGAGGAACTGAACGAGACAGAAGCGGAGACAGCCGAAGCCGAACAAACGGCTGCTGAAGCTGATGCCCCGGCAGAAGACACGCAAACAGAAATGCTTGAAAAACAACTCAAAGAACTTCAAGAACGTCTTGAAGAAAAAGAAAATAAACTTTTACGTGTTCAGGCGGACTTTGAAAACTACAAACGACGCGCACGCCTTGACCTTGAGGCTGCTGAAAAGTACCGTTCCCAGCGCATCATCAGCGATTTGCTGCCGGCGCTTGACAACTTTGAACGTGCGCTACAGATCGATCCTGACAACGAGCAGACGAAAAGCCTGCTTCAAGGGATGGAAATGGTGCACCGTCAAATTTTGGAGGCTCTTAAAAATGAAGGAGTTGAACAGATTCCTTCAGTCGGAGAGCAATTTGACCCGAACATGCACCAGGCTGTTATGCAGGTCGAGGATGAAGCGTACGAATCAAACGCAGTCGTTGAGGAACTGCAAAAAGGCTATAAACTTAAGGACCGGGTGATCCGTCCTTCTATGGTAAAAGTCAACCAATAACTACATAGCAGGAGGTAAAAATCATGAGCAAAGTAATCGGAATCGACTTGGGAACAACGAACTCATGCGTTGCAGTGCTTGAAGGCGGAGAGCCGAAAGTCATCCCAAATCCAGAAGGAGCCCGCACGACTCCTTCGGTTGTTGCATTTAAAAACGGAGAGCGCCAGGTGGGTGAAGTGGCGAAACGCCAGTCCATCACGAATCCGAACACGATCATGTCGGTCAAGCGCCACATGGGCACGGACTATACAGTTGAAATCGAAGGCAAAAAGTACACGCCGCAAGAAGTGTCTGCCATCATCCTTCAGCATTTGAAATCATATGCTGAAAGCTATTTAGGCGAAACTGTATCTAAAGCCGTAATTACAGTTCCTGCATACTTCAATGATGCAGAACGTCAAGCGACAAAGGATGCCGGTAAAATCGCCGGACTTGAAGTTGAGCGGATCATCAACGAGCCGACTGCAGCTGCGCTTGCATACGGTCTGGATAAGACGGAAGAAGATCAGACGATCCTCGTCTACGACCTTGGCGGCGGTACATTCGACGTTTCCATCCTTGAATTGGGAGACGGCGTATTCGAAGTTCGTTCTACAGCGGGTGACAACCGCCTTGGAGGAGACGACTTTGACCAAGTGATCATCGATCATCTCGTCTCAGAATTCAAGAAAGAAAACGGCATTGATCTTTCTAAAGATAAAATGGCGCTTCAGCGCTTAAAAGATGCGGCTGAGAAAGCGAAAAAAGACCTTTCCGGCGTATCTTCTACACAAATTTCGCTGCCGTTTATCACAGCCGGTGACGCAGGTCCGCTGCACCTTGAATTGACACTGACCCGCGCGAAGTTTGAAGAGCTGTCTTCACACTTGGTAGAGCGCACAATGGGTCCAGTCCGCCAGGCTCTTCAAGATGCGGGGCTTTCTGCAAGCGAAATCGACAAAGTAATTCTTGTCGGCGGATCAACACGTATTCCTGCCGTTCAGGAAGCGATCAAAAAAGAAACTGGAAAAGAAGCGCATAAAGGCGTCAACCCTGACGAAGTCGTAGCCCTTGGTGCAGCCATTCAAGGCGGCGTCATCACAGGCGATGTCAAAGATGTTGTCCTTCTGGACGTAACTCCGCTGTCACTTGGTATCGAAACAATGGGCGGCGTGTTCACGAAGCTGATTGACCGCAACACGACAATCCCGACAAGCAAGTCCCAAGTGTTCTCAACAGCGGCTGACAACCAAACAGCGGTTGACATCCACGTGCTCCAAGGTGAGCGCCCGATGGCTGCCGACAACAAAACGCTCGGACGCTTCCAGCTTACAGATATTCCGCCGGCTCCTCGCGGCGTACCGCAAATCGAAGTGTCATTTGACATCGATAAGAACGGTATCGTCAACGTCAGCGCGAAAGATCTGGGTACCGGCAAAGAGCAAAACATCACGATCAAATCTTCTTCAGGTCTTTCTGACGAGGAGATCGAACGCATGGTGAAAGAAGCTGAAGAAAACGCCGAAGCGGATGAGAAGAAAAAAGAAGAAATCGAGCTTCGCAACGAAGCGGATCAGCTTGTCTTCACAACTGAAAAAACGCTGAAAGATCTTGAAGGCAAAGCCGATGAAGCGCAAGTGAAAAAAGCGAATGATGCAAAAGACGCGTTAAAAGCTGCGATCGAGAAAAATGACCTTGATGAAATCAAGGCGAAAAAAGATGAGCTGCAAGCGATCGTCCAAGAGCTTTCAATGAAGCTTTACGAAGAAGCTGCAAAACAGGCTCAGGCTCAGCAAGACGGCGGCGCCGGCGCTAAAAAAGCCGACGACAATGTCGTTGACGCTGAATATGAAGAAGTAAACGACGACAAAGAACAAAAATAATTGAAATAAAATGTGCTGTGCTTACCCCGGTTTGCACAGCACATGACCTTACAGGCGATGAAAGTCAAAGTCAGGATCTCTTGACTTTGACTTTTTTCTTCCTAAAGGACAAAAGGAATTGAAAAAACATAATTTGAAATGATACAATCTAATTTATGTGAGAAAATCGGGAGTGTGAAGAGATGAGTAAGCGTGATTACTATGAGGTGCTTGGGGTAGGTAAGAGCGCTTCTAAAGATGAGATTAAAAAAGCTTACCGCAAGCTTTCTAAAAAATATCACCCGGACATCAACAAAGAAGCCGGAGCGGATGAAAAATTCAAAGAAGTCAAAGAAGCCTATGAAACACTTTCTGATGACCAAAAACGGGCCCATTACGACCAGTTTGGCCACACCGATCCAAATCAGGGATTCGGCGGCGGAGGTTTCGGCGGCGGCGACTTCGGCGGCTTTGGGTTTGACGATATTTTCTCAAGCATTTTCGGAGGCGGCGCAAGGCGGAGAGACCCGAATGCCCCGAGGCAGGGCGCCGATCTGCAGTATACGATGACACTGTCATTTGAAGAAGCGGCCTTCGGAAAAGAGACGACGATCGAAATTCCGCGTGAAGAAACATGTGAAACATGCAGCGGCTCAGGCGCGAAACCGGGAACAAAGCCGGAAACCTGTTCACACTGCGGCGGCTCTGGCCAGCTGAACATGGAGCAGTCGACTCCGTTCGGAAAAGTTGTCAACAGAAGAGTATGTCATTACTGTAATGGAACGGGTAAGCAAATTAAGCACAAATGTTCAACTTGCGGCGGTACAGGAAAAGTGAAAAAACGCAAGAAAATCAATGTCACCATCCCGGCGGGTGTGGATGACGGCCAGCAGCTTCGAGTATCCGGACAGGGTGAACCGGGGATCAACGGCGGTCCGTCAGGTGACTTATTCGTCGTTTTCCGCGTCCAAGAACACGAATTTTTCGAGCGCGATGGCGACGATATTTACTGCGAAATGCCGCTGACATTTGCACAGGCTGCGCTCGGGGACGAAATCGAAGTGCCTACTCTTCACGGTAAAGTAAAATTAAAAGTGCCGGCGGGCACGCAGACAGGCACCAAGTTCCGTTTAAAAGGAAAAGGCGTTGCCAACGTACGCGGGTACGGTCAAGGCGATCAGCACATCGTCGTCCGCGTCGTGACACCGACGAATTTAACAGAAAACCAGAAAAATATTCTCCGCGAATTTGCAGAAGTGAGCGGAAATATGCCGGATGAACAGGAAATGAGTTTTTTCGATAAAGTAAAGCGCGCCTTTAAAGGCGATTAATGATTGGATGAGGAGTTGGTAGTATGAAATGGTCCGAAATCTGCATTCACACGACACATGAAGCGGTTGAGCCCATCTCGAATATTTTGCATGAAGCTGGTGCGAGTGGAGTCGTAATTGAAGATCCGCTTGATTTAATTAAAGAGCGTGAGAATGTATACGGAGAAATCTACCAGCTCGACCCCAATGATTACCCTGATGAAGGAGTCATCATTAAAGCGTATCTCCCGATCAACAGCTTTTTGGGAGAGACCGTAGAAGGAATCAAGGAAACCATCAATAATCTGCTGCTGTATGATATTGACCTCGGACGGAACAAAATCACCATCAGCGAGGTTAACGAAGAAGAATGGGCGACAGCATGGAAAAAATATTATCATCCCGTAAAAATTTCCGAGAAGTTTACGATTGTTCCGACATGGGAAGAGTACACACCGGTTCATACGGATGAGCTCATCATCGAGATGGACCCGGGAATGGCGTTCGGAACAGGCACACACCCGACAACCGTACTTTGCATACAGGCGCTCGAAAGGTATGTGAAAGAAGGGGATTCGGTCGTGGATGTCGGAACGGGAACAGGCATTTTGAGCATTGCATCAGCCATGCTTCGCGCCAAACAGGTTGAAGGATATGATCTCGATCCTGTAGCCGTGGAAAGCGCCCGCTTGAACTCCAAGCTCAATAAAGTCAGCGATCATATCGAGATCAAGCAAAATAATCTGCTTGACGGCGTCGAAGGGGAAAAAGACGTCATCGTCGCCAACATCCTGGCCGAGGTCATCTTGCGCTTTACGGATCAGGCATACAGCCTGTTGAAAGACGGCGGTTATTTCATTACTTCGGGAATCATTCAGCAGAAAAAACAGGAAGTCAAAGATGCACTGGTGAAAGAAGGCTTTACGATCGTCGAGGTTCTTTCAATGGAGGACTGGGTCAGCATCATCGCTAAAAAATAATCGTTAGTAGGTGTGACAAGCGTATGCAACGATATTTTATCGAACAATCAAAACAAGAGGTCACGGCCGCACCTGTGTTCTCGATCAAAGGCGAAGACGTTCATCACATTGCGACCGTGATGAGGATGTCTCCCGGAGACGAGGTCATTTGCTGTGCAAAAGACGGCCATGAAGCGAAATGCCGGATCGAGTCCGTCACAAAAGAAGAGGTTTTATTGAGCGTAATCGAATGGACGGGGAAAACACGCGAACTGCCCGTCCAGATCCATATTGCAAACGGCCTTCCAAAAGGAGATAAGCTGGAATGGATCATTCAAAAAGGGACAGAGCTCGGTGCAAGCTCGTTTATTCCTTTTCAGGCATCACGCTCCGTTGTTAAACTTGATGAAAAAAAGGCAAAGAAAAAGCGGGAAAGGTGGGCGAAAATCGCCAAGGAAGCCGCAGAACAGTCCCACAGAAACACGATTCCCGATGTGGCGCCGGTTCACACGTTTCAACGTTTGCTTGAGAGCCTTGAGGACTTCGATAAATGTGTCGTTGCATACGAAGAGTCATCAAAGCAAGGCGAGACAAGCCGGTTTCAATCCGTGCTCAAAAGCCTGCCGGAAGGATCATCCGTGCTCATGGTGTTTGGTCCTGAAGGCGGATTTTCAGAAGATGAAATTGAGGCGCTTAAAGAAAAAGGAGCCCTCGCCTGCGGGCTCGGTCCGCGGATCTTAAGGGCGGAAACAGCTCCGCTGTACGCGTTGGCGGCAGTTTCTTATCATACAGAGTTACTAAGAGGTGAATAACAATGGCAACCGTTGCATTTCATACACTTGGCTGCAAGGTCAACCATTATGAAACAGAAGCAATTTGGCAGCTTTTCAAAGAAGCCGGCTACGAAAGAAAAGAATTCGAAAGTTCGGCGGACGTATACGTCATTAATACATGCACCGTCACAAATACAGGTGATAAAAAAAGCCGCCAGGTGATCAGACGGGCGATCCGCCAAAATCCTGACGCCGTCATTTGTGTGACAGGGTGCTACGCCCAGACTTCCCCGGCGGAAATCATGGCGATCCCGGGCGTTGATATCGTCGTCGGTACGCAGGACCGCGAAAAAATGCTTGGCTATATTCAGCAGTACCAGGAAGAAAGACAGCCGATTAACGGCGTCAGCAATATTATGAAAGCAAGAGTGTTTGAGGAGCTTGATGTTCCTGCATTTACCGACAGAACGCGTGCTTCATTGAAAATTCAAGAAGGCTGCAACAATTTCTGCACATTCTGCATCATTCCGTGGGCGCGCGGCCTGCTTCGTTCCCGCGACCCTGAGGAAGTCATCCGCCAGGCGCAGCAGCTCGTTGATGCCGGCTATAAAGAAATCGTTTTAACCGGTATTCACACCGGCGGTTATGGAGAAGATATGAAAGACTACAACTTTGCACAGCTGTTGAAAGAACTGGACAGCCGTGTGAAAGGTCTGAAACGAATCCGTATCTCTTCAATCGAAGCGAGCCAAATTACAGACGAAGTGATCGAAGTGCTTGACCGCTCAGACAAGATCGTCAGACACCTTCACATTCCGCTTCAATCCGGCTCAAACAGCGTTTTAAAACGGATGAGAAGAAAGTATACGATGGAGTTTTTCGCTGACAGGCTGACGAAACTCAAAAAAGCTCTTCCGGGGCTCGCAGTCACTTCTGATGTGATCGTCGGCTTCCCGGGGGAAACGGAAGAAGAATTCATGGAGACGTACAACTTTATTAAAGAACACAAGTTTTCCGAGCTCCACGTCTTCCCGTACAGCAAACGGACCGGAACTCCAGCAGCACGCATGGACGGCCAGGTTGACGAGAACGTGAAAAACGAAAGAGTTCACAAACTGATCGCTCTTTCAGATCAGCTTGCGAAAGAATACGCATCAGATTATGAAGGCGATGTTCTGGAAATCATTCCGGAAGAGCCGTTCACGGAAACGGGCGAAGACAATCTGCTTGTCGGCTACACGGACAACTATATGAAGGTCGTTTTCGAAGGTTCCGAAGACCTGATCGGCCAGCTTGTTAAAGTGAAGATCTTAAAAGCCGGCTATCCGTACAATAAAGGCCAGTTCGTCCGCGTCGCCGAAGACGACGTCCATGAAAACATCCGCTTATCGTCATAAATGATCAATTTAGCCGGTTCACGAAAAAGGTGTTCCGGCTTTTTTTGCGAATATCATAAAAGACAACCACTTGAAAAGGAGTCGGGACGATGACAAAACAAATTGCGCGAATGATCGATCACACGCTATTGAAGCCTGATGCTGTCACATCCGAAATCGAAGCGCTTTGCAAAGAAGCACGTGTATACGATTTTGCTTCCGTTTGCGTCAACCCTTGCTGGGTAAAGCTGTGCGCCGAGCTTCTTAAAGATTCAGAAGTGAAAGTGTGCACGGTTATCGGCTTTCCTTTAGGTGCAGCGTCTCCGGAAACAAAAGCTTTTGAAACCAGGCAGGCGATTGCAGACGGGGCCGGTGAAGTTGATATGGTGATCAACATCGGTGCATTAAAAGACCGCGATACCGGGACCGTGGAGTATGACATCAGAGCGGTGACAGACGCGGCCGTTGGCAAAGCTCTCGTAAAAGTCATCATAGAGACGTCACTGTTGACGGATGAAGAAAAAAGGCTCGCTTGTGAACTGGCCGTCAAAGCAGGCGCCGACTTTGTCAAAACATCGACCGGTTTTTCCGGCGGCGGTGCGACAGTTCAGGATATAAAACTGATGCGGGAAGCTGTCGGACCTGATATCGGCGTTAAAGCATCAGGGGGCGTCCGCGATAAGGAAAGCGCCCTTGCTATGGTTGAAGCCGGAGCGACGAGAATCGGAGCAAGCGCAGGCGTGTCGATTGTCAAAGGCTTAACAGCGGATGAAGACTACTAATCAACAAAAACCAGGCGTTTACCGGGCCTGGTTTTTGTTTGGAATGAGAAACATGATCAGCGAATGGAACAGATTTGAGAGCGGCAGAAACAATAGGGATGTGACGACATTGAAGAGCAGGCTGAAATGGGCAATCTGCTGAGCGGGGCTTTCAGACAGTCCGGAGATAAAGCCTGTTATTGATGAAAGCAGGGGGTATACAGCTGCTACACCGATGACATTAAACAGCACATGGGCATAAGCCGTTTGCCTGGCCGCAGCTCCGCCTTTGAAGGACGCCATCACGGCTGTGATGCATGTCCCGATATTGGAGCCGAGAACAACGCTCATCGCTTCGGTCAAACCGACGACACCTTGATCCATAAAGCTCATCAGGATGCCGACACACGCCGAACTGGAATGAATCATCGCGGTCAACACCGTGCCGATGATTAAGGCGTAAAGCGGTGAATTTTCAGCAAGCTGCACAATATAAGCGCCCGAGTCTAGCTGTGACAACGGCACGGCAAGCCGGCTAAAGCCGCTGATACAGAAAAAAATAACACCCAAGCCGATCATGCTTACGCCCACTTGCCGAAAAGGGGATTTTCCGGCCATGAAAAGAACCGCACCTGCGGCAAAGAGGGCAAAAATCAAAAATTCCAGCTTCACCGCCAAAAATTCCGTTGTGAAGGTGGACCCGATGTTTGTTCCCAAAATGAGCGGAATCGAACGTTTAAATGAAAGGGCGCCTACCGAGACAAAGCCAATGACGATCACCATAAATGCCGAGCTGCTTTGCAAAACCCCCGTAAATACAATGCTGACCAAAAAGGCTTTCACCGGATGATCCGTGAAAAACAGCAGCCGCTTTTCGATTTTTTCAAATGTCAGTGAAATCAAACCTTTTCTCAGCATGCTCATGCCTTTGAGAAAAAGAACGATCAATAATATGAATAAGATCAAGATTATCATCAGTTTTTCGAACAGCCTCCTTTATAAATATATACAGACAAGCTGCCGAAATCATGACTGAACAATAAAACGATTCTCCTTGGTTGACCTTACCGGAGGCTTATATTATAATGTCAAAGTACATGTTTATATGTATGTCTTTTTTTAAAGCAGTCGATTGGTGTATTCGGAGGGAGGGAAAGAGAATGTCAAAAACGGTCGTTAGAAAAAACGAATCGCTTGAAGATGCTCTTCGTCGCTTCAAACGCAGTGTATCAAAGACAGGTACTTTGCAGGAAGCAAGAAAGCGTGAATTTTATGAAAAACCTAGCGTAAGACGCAAGAAAAAGTCTGAAGCTGCAAGAAAGCGCAAATACTAAAAGAGGGTGGATTTATGAGTCTTCTTGAGCGGCTGAATCAAGATATGAAGCTCTATATGAAAAACCGTGAGAAAGACAAACTGACTGTCATTCGCATGGTCAAAGCTTCGCTTCAAAACGAAGCAATCAAGCTTAAGAAAGACAGGCTGACCGATGATGAAGAACTGACTGTTCTTTCTCGTGAATTAAAACAGCGTAAAGACTCCCTCCATGAATTTTCAAACGCTAATCGTTCAGATTTAGTAGATAAAGTTCAAAAAGAGTTAGACATTCTGGAAGCTTATATGCCTGAACAGCTGACGGAAGAAGAGCTGCTCGGCATCGTCAATGAGACGATCGCCGAAGTCGGCGCCTCTTCAAAAGCGGATATGGGCAAAGTGATGAGCGCTATCATGCCGAAAGTCAAAGGCAAGGCGGACGGCGGTCTCGTCAATAAGCTTGTCAGCAAACAACTGTCTTAAGAAAAAGACGCCTTTAAGCAATTAAAGGCGTCTTTTTTTGTGCGTGTTCATACAATAGAAAAGTAGTAGAAAGATGAAACCTTTGCTACATTTATAACGTATGTAATGTTAATGATAATAGGGGAAGGAGGTCTCAGACATCGTTGCTGCTGAAAAAATTTAGAATTTTTGTTGCTCTGGCCAGCGGTTTTGTTTTATTCTTATTACTAGGCGTTCATTTGACCGTGAAAGCGGATGGAGATACAGTGTATGTCATTCCGATCGAAGAAACGGTTGAAAAAGGGCTTTCAAAATTTCTTGAGCGTTCTTTTCAAGAAGCGGAAGATATGAATGCCAAACATATCATACTCGATATCAATACCCCCGGCGGAGCGGTCGACGCAGTCCTTGACATGGCTGATACGATACATAACTCCGACATTCCGGTGACCGCTTATGTGAATAGAAGGGCTCTGTCCGCAGGCGCTTACCTCGCCTTGAATGCAGACGATATTTATATGGCGCCCGGCGGGAAAATGGGAGCTGCCGCGATCATTGACACGCAGGGAAATGCCGCTGATAAAAAGTCGGAATCTCTGTGGCTCGCTGAAATGGAAGACGCAGCCAAAAAAAACGGACGTGATCCGAAATACGCTCTCGCGATGGCCGATGCGGATGTCGATGCTAAAGAAGTTGGGGCGCCGAAGGGCGAGCTGCTCACATTAAGCCCTGACAAAGCGCTGGAAGTCGGCTATTCCGAAGGCACAGTTTCGAGCCTTGATGATCTTTTGAAAAAGCTGAACTTGAAGGATGCCAAAATCGAGCGTTCCGAGGTGAGCTTCGCCGAAAAGGTGGCCCGGTTCATCACGCATCCGGTCGTGATTCCGATTCTCCTTTCAATCGGAAGTCTCGGGCTGATTGTCGAGCTTTATTCGCCTGGTTTTGGGATCCCCGGCTTTATGGGACTCTCTGCGCTGCTGCTCTTTTTCTACGGTCATCTCGTCGCCGGGCTTGCCGGAATGGAAACGATCCTTCTGTTTGCAGCAGGCATTATTTTAATCATTTTAGAGATTTTTTTGCCGGGCGGAATAGCAGGGATTGCCGGCCTGATCGCGATTGTTGCGAGCCTCTTTTTAGCATCGGGAAGCTTTAAGGTCATGGCCGTATCCATTTTGATTGCAACTGCTGTTTCTATAGCGGCATCCATTCTATTAACAAGGGTGTTGGGGAAGCGTATGAAATTTTTTAAAAAATTGATCTTAACTGACTCGACAAGCACGGAAAGCGGATATGTGTCAAATGAAAGCCGGCGCGATTTAATTGGTAAAACCGGCGTCACGTTTACACCGCTCAGACCGTCCGGAACGGTCATCATCGGCGATGAACGGCTTGATGTCGTATCTGAAGGCTCGTTCACCGCGAAGGACAAGAAAGTGAAAGTGGTTAAAGTGGAAGGCTCACGCATTGTTGTGAGAGAATTATAAATTATATTATTAGGAGGAATATTATGGATCCGTCAACACTGTTTCTTTTGCTTATTATAGCAGCCGGAATCATCTTACTAGCTGTCTTCTTTACATTCGTCCCGGTCATGCTGTGGATCTCGGCTTTGGCCGCTGGTGTTAAAATCAGCATTTTCACACTGATCGGAATGAGGCTCCGCCGCGTCATTCCAAACCGCGTGGTGAACCCGCTGATCAAAGCGCATAAAGCGGGACTTGATGTTACTATCAATCAGCTTGAAAGCCACTATCTTGCAGGGGGGAATGTTGACCGGGTTGTCAACGCGCTTATCGCTGCCCAGCGTGCAAACATTGAACTCACATTCGCCAGATGTGCGGCCATCGATTTAGCGGGCCGTGACGTGCTTGAAGCCGTTCAAATGAGCGTTAATCCGAAAGTCATCGAAACGCCGTTTATTGCCGGTGTAGCAATGGATGGTATCGAAGTGAAAGCAAAAGCGAGAATCACGGTTCGCGCAAACATCGACCGCCTTGTCGGGGGAGCGGGAGAAGAAACAATCATTGCCCGTGTCGGCGAAGGGATCGTTTCGACAATCGGTTCCTCCGATAATCATAAAAAAGTGCTTGAGAACCCGGATATGATTTCACAAACCGTCTTGAGCAAAGGATTGGATTCAGGCACAGCGTTTGAAATTCTATCGATCGATATTGCTGACGTTGACATCGGCAAAAACATCGGAGCGATTCTGCAGACCGACCAGGCTGAAGCCGATAAAAACATCGCCCAGGCGAAAGCAGAAGAACGCCGCGCCATGGCGGTTGCGCAAGAACAGGAAATGCGCGCCCGCGTCGAAGAAATGCGTGCTAAAGTCGTCGAGGCAGAAGCCGAAGTGCCGCTTGCGATGTCTGAAGCTCTCCGCAGCGGAAAGATCGGAGTCATGGACTACCTCAATATGAAAAACATCGACGCCGACACAGACATGCGCGATTCTTTCGGAAAGATGACGAAAGACCAAAATGAAGAGGATCATAAATAAACAAGCCCCTGTAAAAAGGAGGGAGCTCATTGCTTGATATCCTGTTCGACAATCCGATTATCATGGCGGCCATCATCGCAGCCATCTCCTTCATATTCAACAAGCTCGGAAAAAATGATGAAAATGAAGAAACCAAGCGAAAACCGGTGCCTGAACGGCCGAAAACGCAGACGACGCCGAAGCAGACGGCACAGCGCCAGCCGGCAGAAAACAAACAACAACGGCCTGCAGCAGCAGCGGCTGCTGCAAAAAGCGAAGATATGGCCGCAGAACTCCGCAGAATACAAGCGGATGCCGAGCGGTCCATGCCGGCCGTTGAACGGGCCATTAAAAAGCAGAGCAGCCGGGTGGTCAACCGGAAACAAGAGCTGCTCGATATGAATAAAAACACGATTGTCCAAGGCGTTGTACTCAGCGAAGTATTCGGCCCTCCGCGGTCGAGAAAGCCGCATTACACAATGAGGCGCCGGCCTAAAATTTAAGTATTAGAACCCCCATATCACTCATACATATGAGATGAAAGGGGGTTCTTTTTTTATGGCGCAAAGAAAAAACCGCATCAAAGCGTGGCTGACAAGAACATTGGAAATTCCCCCTGATGTCATGATGGATCTTCCGAGGATCACGATGATAGGAAGACTTCACATATATATTGAAAACCACAGAGGGCTTTTGCTTTTCAGCGATACGGAAGTAAGGCTGATGCTCAAACAGGGGCAGTGCATCATTCAAGGCAAAAACTTTGTCATCAAAACGATTTTGCCTGAGGAAATTCTACTTGAAGGCACGATTGAGCTCGTACGCTATATCGATTCATAAGTCGGGGGGAAAGAATCGTGAAGAATAAATGGCTTTCTTTTTTTTCAGGAAAGATCCAGCTTGAGATAACTGGAAAGGGGATCGAGCGATTATTAAATGAATGCACCAGGCGCAGCATCCCGATGTTTAATGTTAAGAAAAAGAAAGACGCTGTCTTTCTTTATATTCCGCTTTCTGATGTACATGCCTTCCGGAGGGTCATAAGGGATTTTGACTGCAAGTGCCGCTTCGTCAGACGAAAAGGTTTCCCTTTCCTTGTGCAGAAGTCTAAACGGAATAGCGGCTTCACTATTGGAATTGCTGCTTTTTTTATCATCATGTTTTTATTGTCCAATATGCTCTGGAAAATTGACATAACAGGAGCCAATCCGGAGACAGAACATCAAATCAGACAGCACTTGAATCAAATTGGCGTCAAAAAAGGGCGCCTTCAGTTTACGATGCTGACCCCGGAAAAAATTCAGCAGGCGCTTACAGAGCGCGTCGAAAACATCACCTGGGTGGGCATTGAATTAAACGGCACGGCCCTTCACATGAAAGTGGTTGAAAAAAATGAACCTGACAAAGAAAAATATATTGGTCCGAGGCACATCGTCGCTAAAAAAGGGGCGACCATCTCGAAAATGTTCGTGGAAAAAGGCGAGCCGCTCGTCACCGTGAATCAGCACGTTGAAAAAGGGCAAATGCTTGTTTCCGGACTGATCGGGAGCGAAGAGGAAAAGCAAAAAGTCGGAGCCAAAGGGAAAATCTACGGTGAAACCTGGTACAAGTCAAAGGTAACGGTTCCTCTTGAGACATCATTTGACGTTTTTACGGGTAAAGTAAGGACAAGTCACAAGCTATCCTTCGGTTCTTTTTCTGTGCCTGTCTGGGGCTTTTCTTTTAAAAAAGAAGAGTTCTCGCGTCCGAAGACAGAAACCGAAAAACACTCGCTGCATTTTATGAATTTTACGCTTCCTGTCGCATATGAAAAGGAACATACGAGAGAGAGCGAACAAATCAAAAGGGTGTACTCGAAAAAAGAAGCGGTCCTTGAAGGGATCGAAATGGGAAAAAGAGACATCAGGAAAAAAATCGGCAGCGACGGGAACATTATCAGTGAAAAAGTTTTGCACGAAACGAGTGAGAATGGTAAAGTTAAATTGATCATCCTTTACCAGGTTATTGAAGACATTGTTCAAACAACACCAATTGTTCAGGAGACTAAAGAATGACAGAACACTTACTTGCGATTCATCAGCAACTGGAAAGTCCGAACGAGGCTCAAGCGCTGTTTGGGAACCAGGATTCCCATTTGAAGTTAATGGAGGAAGAGCTGAACATTTCGATTGTCACGCGCGGTGAAACCGTCTATGTGACCGGAGACGAAGAAACGTTTGAAATCGTGGACAGCCTGCTTGCATCCCTCTTGAATCTCATCCGCAAAGGAATCGAGATATCAGAACGCGATGTCTTGTATGCGATCAAGATGGCGAAAAAGCAGAAGCTTGAGTTTTTTGAAAGCATGTATGAAGAGGAAATTACGAAAAACGCCAAAGGAAAACCGATCAGAGTCAAAACCATCGGTCAAAGAGAATATATCGCCGCCATGAAAAGGCACGACTTAATCTTCGGCATCGGCCCTGCAGGAACGGGGAAAACCTATTTGGCTGTCGTAAAGGCCGTTCATGAACTGAAAAACGGACGCATCAAAAAAATCATTTTGACAAGACCAGCTGTTGAAGCAGGGGAAAGCCTCGGGTTTTTGCCGGGGGATTTAAAGGAGAAAGTTGACCCTTATTTAAGACCGCTATATGACGCGCTCCATGACGTGCTCGGAACGGACCATACGGCACGGCTGCTTGAAAGAGGAACGATCGAAATCGCGCCGCTTGCTTACATGAGGGGGCGGACGCTCGACGACGCATTTGTGATTTTGGATGAAGCGCAGAATACGACACCGGCACAAATGAAAATGTTTTTGACGAGATTGGGTTTTGGTTCTAAAATGGTCATTACAGGCGACATTACGCAAATCGATTTGCCGAAGGGCGTCACATCGGGGCTTGCTGTTGCAAAAAAGATGCTCCTTGATATCGAAGGCATTTCAATTGTTGAACTGGATCAGACGGACGTGGTCAGACACCCGCTTGTCGCCCGTATTATTGAAGCATACGAAAAGTCAAAATAATTCCGAATGGCCCGATCGCCCGTTATCGGGTCATTTTTTAGTTTCCCGCGGGAAAAGAGGTGCTTTTGTTGAAAAAGAAAAAAAGAGACGGAAAGTTTCGGCCCATCCGCTTGGAAAACGGCCGCTTCCTCCCCGTCATTCTTTATGCGGCTTTATCCGCGCTAATGTTCATCCTGCTGTTTTTCCATGTGAGGCCCGAGTCCCTCGACCTCGATTTATTTTCGATCAGCGAGAATACGATCTATGCGCCGGCAACAGTCGAAGATCAAAAGGCAACGGCTAATAAAAAGCAGGAAGCGAGAGAGGAAGTTCCCGACCAGTACACCTTGAAAAAAGAGTACTCTGACAACAGGGTCGACCTTGTCTCATCAATTTTCGACATCATTAAAGAAGTGAAAAAAGAAAGCGCAGAACAAGAGAAAAAAGACAAGCAGGCCCCATCTGAAAAAGACCAGATCAAATCTGTCGAAGAAAAGCTGACTTCAGATGTGACGGACTCGCTGTCGCAGGATTCAATCAAACACCTGCTGAAGGCCAGCGACGGAGAGCTTTCCATGACACAGGATTCGGTCATCACCGCCGTCAATGACGTGATGAGCAAAGAAATCCGCGCCGGCAAGCTTGATGAAGCGAAAGAGCATGTAACGAAAGAGCTGAAGGGTAATTCAATACCTTCAAAATTAAAAAACGCCGCCGATGAAATCGGACGCTTTGCAATCATTCCCAACTATGTATACGATCCTGACAAGACGGAGCAGAAGCGTCAGGAAGCGGCTGACAGCGTGCAGCAGGTGCAGATCAAGCAGGGGCAGATACTTGTTGAGGAAAATCAGCTGATCGACAGGGAAGTCTATCGAAAGCTTGAACTGACAGGACTCTTAAGCGGAGCCAACATCTTCAAGCCTGTCGGCGGACTGCTGCTTTTAATCGCGCTTTTCATCTCAGCTTTGGTTTACTATTTCGAAAGGCAGTACAGCAGCCGGATTCCGAAAAATAAGTCGCTCATGCTGTTTTCATTGATTACAGCGATCGTTTTAATCGTCATGGAAGTGATCAGCCTGTTTCAGCAGCTTGAAATCGGCCATATCGGCTATCTCGTACCGATTGCGATGGGCGTGATGCTCATTAAACTGCTGATCAATGAAAGGCTGGCGATCCTGTCAAGCATGATCCTTTCCATTTGCGGAAGCATGATGTTTAACCAGGGTGTGACAGGCACGTTTAACTATGGAATCGGAACGTATTTCTTGATCAGCTCGATGGCGGGTATACTGTTTTTAGGGAAGCATAATGCGAGGGCGAAAATCCTCCAGGCCGGTTTGTTTGTCTCCCTGATCAACATCGTCGTCCTGTTTACCCTGCAGCTGATTCAAAACACGGCTCAAACCGGACTTGAGATGGGGACATACCTTGTCATGGGAGCGGTGTCCGGCATCGGATCGTCAGTTCTTGTTCTCGGGTTCATGCCGTTTTTTGAAAGCGGCTTTGGGATTCTGTCCACGATGAAGCTTCTCGAGCTTTCAAACCCGAATCATCCGCTGCTCCGCAAAATTCTGACGGAAACACCCGGCACATACCATCACAGCGTTATGGTCGCGAACTTATCGGAGGCGGCATGTGAAGCTGTCGGAGCAAACGGGCTTTTGGCAAGAGTCGGAGCCTATTACCATGATATCGGCAAGACAAAGCGGCCCCAATACTTTATAGAAAACCAAATGAATATTGATAATCCGCATGACAAGCTTTCTCCGCAGCTGAGCAAAAACATCATCATTGCCCATGCGACAGACGGCGCCGATATGCTGAGGGATCATAAAATGCCGAAGGAGCTTGTCGACATCGCCGAACAGCATCACGGCACATCGCTGCTCAAGTTTTTTTACTATAAGGCGAAAGAAAAAGGCGATCAGACGACTGAAGAAGAGTTCCGCTATCCTGGCCCTAAGCCCCAGACAAAAGAGGCGGCGATCATCTCGGTGGCCGACAGTGTCGAAGCAGCCGTCCGCTCAATGCATAACCCGAATCCCGAAAGGATTGAAAAGCTGGTGCGCGGGATCATATCAGATAAGCTGCAGGACGGGCAGTTTGACGAATGCGATTTGACTTTAAAAGAGCTCAATATTATCGCGAAGACGCTCTGCGAAACGCTGAAAGGTATTTTTCATTCCCGGATCGAATATCCGGAAGCTAATCCTAAACAGAAGGTGAAACACACATGAGTTTAATTCTAGATATCACAGACGAGACCGGACGGGTCCCTGAAGACCAGCTTGCTGAAATTGAGAAAATTCTTCAATTCGCAGCGGCAGAGGAAGGCGTCGCAGACGGCGCCGAAGTTTCGGTTACGATCGTCAACAATGAAGAGATCCAAAAAATCAACAAAGAGTACAGAGGCAAAGATTATCCGACTGATGTCATTTCATTTGCCCTTGAAGAAGACGGCGAAGGAGAGATTGAAATTATCGGCGCTGACATGCCGCCCGTTCTCGGAGATATCATCATCAGCGCTGATAAAGCACGGGAACAGGCCGAAGAATACGGGCATTCACTGATGAGGGAGCTGGGTTTTCTGACGGTTCACGGCTTCTTGCACCTCCTCGGCTATGACCATATGACAGAAGAAGAGGAAAAAGAGATGTTCACTAAGCAAAAGGACATTTTGAATCGATATGGGCTCTCAAGATCCTCATAAACAAAATGAATGGCGCCGTCTGAAATGGAGTTTTTCAAACGCCTTAACAGGAATAGTCAAGACGTTCATGTCGGAGCGCAATTTTAGAATTCATTCCGGGGCCGCCATCCTTGTGATCGTCTGCGGCTTTTTCTTCAGGCTGACTCTGATCGAATGGTCCATCATCTTGATCCTGATCGGCGGAATGCTTGCCTTGGAGCTGATGAATACGGCTGTGGAGCATACGATCGATCTTTTCACAAAAGAGAACCACCCGCTTGCAAAGGCGGCAAAGGACGCGGCGGCCGGGGCGGTTTGCGTGTTTGCGGCCGTTTCGTGTATGATTGGGTTACTCATCTTTTTGTCAAAATTGTTTTGATGCCGTGCCTTTCATTGTGCGCAATTCTTACAAAAATTTTACATTTGTGATTTGGGCGTGAAAAAGAAGCCATTTTTATGTAAAATAAAAGTGTTAGCGGTACCATAACCGCTATAGGAAGGAATACACACATTGATTAAACAAGAATTGATTGCAGAAGCTTTAAAAGCAAGGGAATTTGCATATGTTCCGTATTCGAAATTCAAAGTCGGCGCTGCCCTTTTGACTGAGGACGGCAAGGTGTACAAAGGCTGCAACATTGAAAATGCTGCATACAGCCTGTGCAACTGCGCCGAGCGGACAGCGTTGTTCAAGGCTTACTCGGAAGGGGAAAAATCGTTTAAGATGCTTGCCGTCGCTGCGGATACGCCGGGTCCGGTGTCGCCGTGCGGAGCGTGCAGACAGGTGATTTCTGAACTTTGTTCACCAAACATGCCTGTCATCTTAACCAATCTGAATGGCCAAATCAAAGAAATGACGGTTCAAGAATTACTGCCAGGAGCATTTTCATCGGAGGACTTACATGACACAGGAAAGCTTTAAATCAGGATTTGTCTCCATTATCGGACGACCAAACGTAGGAAAATCTACATTTTTGAATCGCGTGATCGGCCAAAAAATCGCCATCATGAGCGACAAACCGCAAACAACAAGAAACAAAGTGCAAGGTGTGCTGACAACCGATACATCCCAGACGATTTTTATCGATACGCCGGGCATTCATAAACCGAAGCATAAATTGGGCGATTTTATGATGAAGGTGGCGCAGAACACTTTAAAGGAAGTCGACTTGATCTTGTTTATGATCAATGCGGAGGAAGGCTACGGAAAAGGCGACGAATTTATCATCGAGCGCTTAAAAGGAGTCAAGACGCCGGTATTTTTGATCGTCAACAAAATCGACCGGATTCATCCGGATGAGCTTCTTGTGCTTATCGATGAGTACAGAACCAGGTATCCGTTTCAGGAAATCGTTCCGATCTCCGCCCTTGAGGGAAATAATATCGATACGCTTTTAAAGCAAATTGAAGATTATTTGCCGGAAGGTCCGCAGTTTTACCCGAGTGACCAGGTGACCGATCATCCGGAGCGATTTATCATTTCTGAGCTGATTCGGGAAAAAGTGCTGCATCTGACAAGGGAAGAGATCCCTCACAGCATTGCGGTCTCGATCGAGTCCATTCAAGAACGGGAAAACGGTTCTGTGTATGTGAGCGCGACCATCGTCGTCGAACGCGATTCACAAAAAGGGATCGTCATCGGAAAAAGAGGCAGCCTGCTTAAAGAAATCGGCAAGCGGGCAAGAACCGATATCGAGGCGCTGCTCGGATCATCGGTGTTTTTAGAGCTGTGGGTTAAAGTGCAGAAAGACTGGCGCAACAAGATGTCTCAGCTTCGTGATTTTGGATTTAGAGAAGACGAGTATTAACGGACAGAGCTTGACCGCGGTTTAGTCGTGACAAAATCTCTCGAAATCAAAGATATATTAGAAAAAATTGTTTAACATGAAATGGAGGATACAAGGTCAAGATAATCTTAAGAATTTGGATGTTTAAAAAGCTAGTTATAAACAGAAAGGTGGGGCTTTTTATGTTGAATTTTACTTGGAATGTATTTTCACAAACAGGAAGCGTAGACACGTACCTCCTTTTTAAAGAATTGGAAAAGGAGAACCTGGAAAGACCCGAAGTACTTGAAGAAGAGCTAGCGCAAATTGACTTTCCAATTTTGTGATCATGCTTGACCCCTCCAATTTTTGGATGGTGCACATATGCTGACGAAATGTGAAGGTATCGTCCTTCGTACAAACGACTATGGTGAAACAAATAAAATCATTACGCTGTTGACGAGAGAACACGGGAAAATCGGTGTGCTGGCAAGGGGCGCCAAAAAGCCGAACAGCCGCTTGTCAGCGATTTCCCAGCCGTTCCTTTATGCTTCTTTTTTATTCCGCAAATCATCCGGTCTCGGCACATTGGAGCAGGGCGAGATGATCGAAAGCATGAGGCATATACGCGAGGATCTGTTTTTAACAGCATACGCGGCCTACATCACTGAATTAATCGACAAGGGAACGGAGGAAAAGAAACCGAATCCGTTTTTATTTGAGCTGCTTCTTCAGTCGATGAGGAGGCTCGATGACGGTACAGATCCCGACATTATCGCCAACCTTATCGAAGTTAAAATGCTCAGCGTGATGGGGCTGTATCCGGAGCTGGATGAATGTGTACATTGCAAAAGCAAAGACGGCACATTTCATTTTTCGATCCGCGACAACGGCTTTATCTGCCACCGCTGTTTTGCGAAAGATCCATACAGGATACCGCTGTCTCCCGCATCCGCCAGGCTGTTGAGGCTGTTTTTTTATTTTGACCTGTCAAGGCTCGGAAATGTCTCGGTTAAACAGGAGACGAAGGATGAGCTGAAAAGGGTCATACAGACGTACTATGACGAGTACTCAGGGATCTACCTGAAATCGCGGCGCTTCATGGAACAAATGGACAATATGAAAAAGATGCTGGGCGATGAAAACAAAAGTTGACAACCTCTTCATCTTTTTATAAGATCATGTCATGAAGATTGGATTCAATAATGACGTTGCGTTGACGGAAAGAAGTAATTGCGCACGGCCTCATTGAAGCGACTCCGGGGCGGTGAAAGCCGGGGATGAGAGCGTAATGAAAGGCATTCCCTGAGCAACTTTTAAAAAAGAGGCTGAGACATTTCCTCTCAGCAATTAGGGTGGAACCGCGGGAGAACTCTCGTCCCTATGTTTGTGGGCAAACAAGCATAGGGACGAGAGTTTTTTTCTGCCCAAACCAGCCCTATGCCAAAAATTAAACTTGAAAACACGTTTTATGGAGGTGCTTCATTTGAATATTCAAGAAATGATTTTGACCCTGCAAAAGCACTGGTCCAATGAAGGATGCGTACTTTTGCAGTCGTATGATGTAGAGAAGGGTGCAGGAACGATGAGTCCATATACATTTTTGCGGAGCCTTGGACCTGAACCTTGGAAAGTCGCTTATGTGGAGCCGTCAAGACGCCCTGCGGACGGAAGATACGGGGACAACCCGAACAGGCTTTATCAGCACCATCAATTCCAGGTGATCATTAAGCCGTCTCCCGACAATATTCAAGAGCTTTATTTAGATTCATTAAAAGCTCTTGGAATCGACCCTCTGGAGCATGATATCCGTTTTGTCGAGGATAACTGGGAAAATCCGTCGCTCGGCTGCGCCGGGCTTGGCTGGGAAGTGTGGCTTGACGGCATGGAAATCACCCAGTTTACCTATTTTCAGCAGGTCGGCGGGCTTGAGTGCAAACCGGTTTCTGTGGAAATCACATACGGTATTGAACGCCTTGCCTCTTATATTCAAGACAAAGAAAACGTCTTTGACCTCGAATGGACGAAAGGCTATACGATAAAAGACCTGTTCAAGATGGCTGAATACGAGCATTCCGTCTATACGTTCGAGACATCTGACGTCGACATGCTGTTCGAATTGTTTGCCACGTACGAAAAAGAAGCGAACCGTCAGATGGATCAGGGACTTGTCCATCCTGCTTATGATTATGTACTGAAATGCTCGCATACGTTCAACTTGCTTGACGCAAAAGGAGCGATTTCCGTCACGGAGCGCACAGGATATATTGCAAGGGTGAGAAATCTGGCCAGAAAAGTGGCGAAAACGTATTATGATGAACGCGAAAAGTTGGGTTTCCCAATGCTGAAGGAGGAAGAGGCTTCACATGAGTAATCAAGATTTGCTTTTAGAAATCGGATTAGAAGAAATGCCGGCGCGCTTCATGCATGACAGCATGACTCAGCTTGGTGAAAAACTGGAAAGCTGGCTCAAGGAAAAAAATATTGCCTTCGGTTCCGTCAAGCTCTATAACTCCCCTAGAAGACTGGCCGTTCTTGTCGAGAACGTGGCGGAGAAGCAGGACGATGTGACAGAAGAAGCGAAAGGACCGGCAAAGAAAATCGCCCTTGACGAAAACGGCGAATGGACAAAGGCGGCCATCGGCTTTTCACGGGGGCAAGGAGCAAGTCCGGAAGATTTGTATTTTAAAGACATCAAAGGAACGGAATATGTTTTTGTGCAAAAATTCCAAAAAGGTCAGGATACGTTTTCATTACTTCCTGAGCTCGGCGACTTGGTGATAAGCCTCCACTTTCCAAAAAACATGCGCTGGGGCAGCGAAGATTTGAAATACATCAGGCCGATTAAATGGATCATCGCGCTGTTCGGCAGTGAAGTCGTTCCGTTTTCAGTCGCTCATGTCGAAACCGGCCGCACAACACAGGGACACCGCTTCCTCGGAAAAGCAGCCAGCTTGAGCGCACCTTCTGAATACGAAGCGGCACTGGAAAGCCAGTTTGTGATTGCCGATCCGGACAAACGGAAGCAGCTGATCGTTAAGCAGCTTGACGAACTGGCGGCTGAAAAGTCCTGGGACATTCCGAGAGACGAGGATCTGCTGGATGAGGTTACCCATCTGGTTGAATATCCAACGGTTCTGTTCGGTTCTTACGAAGAGGAATTTCTCGCAATTCCTGAAGAGGTGCTCGTGACAACGATGAAAGAGCATCAGCGCTATTTCCCTGTCAAAGATAAAAACGGCGATTTGCTTCCTTACTTTGTGACCGTCCGCAACGGAGACAGCCGCGCCCTTGAAAACGTGGCGAGAGGGAACGAAAAAGTACTGAGAGCAAGGCTTTCAGACGCCGCCTTCTTCTATAAAGAAGATCAAAAATTAAACATTGACGAGAATGTGAAAAAACTCGAAAAGATCGTTTTCCACGAAGAACTGGGATCGCTTGGAGACAAAGTAAGACGCACTGAGGCGGTTGCTGAACGGATCGCTGAAATCATCGGTGCGGATCAAGAGACGGTGCAGCTGATCAAGCGCGCTTCGCACATTTCAAAATTCGACCTTGTGACACACATGGTTTACGAATTTCCTGAGCTGCAGGGCATCATGGGTGAAAAATATGCGCGGATGCTCGGGGAGAAAGAAGAAGTGGCGCTCGCTGTCAATGAGCATTATATGCCGAGACAAGCCGGAGGGGAAACACCTTCATCAATCGTCGGCGCCGTCGTCGCATTAGCGGATAAACTTGATACAGTCGCTTCATTCTTTAAAATCGGCGTTATTCCGACAGGATCTCAGGATCCGTATGGACTAAGAAGACAGGCGAGCGGCATCGTCCAAATCCTGCTTGACCGGAACTGGGGCATTTCATTCAAAGAACTGGCTGCGTTTGCCGGACAGGAAGCAAACAGCGAACTGCTCGAATTCTTTAAACAGCGCCTCAAATACGTATTAACAGCGGAAAACATCCGCTACGATGTGGTGGATGCCGTGCTCGAAAGCTCGAACCTTGAGCCGTATTCGGCTGTCAAAAAAGCCGCTGTTCTTGAATCGGCTGCAGCAAAACCGGAATTTAAAGAAACGGCTGAAGCGCTGGCAAGGGTTATTTCGATCAGCAAAAAGAGCGAAACGAACGCCATTGATGCGTCACTGTTTGAAAACCCTCAAGAAGAGGAGCTTTTCAAAGCTTATGAGGCGTGCAGACAGCAATTAGAGACCCTTTACCAAGCAAAAGATTATGAGGGAGCCTTCAGTGAGCTGTCCAAGCTGAAAGAGCCGATCGAAGCTTATTTTGATCACACGATGGTCCATGCCGAAGATGAAAGATTAAAAGCGAACCGCCTGGCGCAAATGGCAAGCCTGGCGGAGCTGATCCGATCTTTTGCAAACATCAATGCCATCATTGTAAAATAAACACCGCAGAAGACGGTTGCTGACAAGCTGGCAATCGTCTTTTTGCTCAAATTGATTTTTCACATCCTTGTCAAATTGTGCCTGTCTTTTTCATAGAATTCAATTGTAATTGCTGTTATTTTAGTCTTCATATGCGTTATAATATGTTATCGACTTTTATACATAACGAACGAATTGTGAGCTTCGGCTTAAAGGTGGTGAGTACGATCGAACTAAATAAACGTCAGGAGCATATTTTGCAGATTGTCAAAGAGAACGGACCGATTACCGGAGAACATATCGCGGAAAAGCTGAATCTGACAAGGGCTACGCTTCGTCCGGACTTGGCGATATTGACGATGTCAGGATTTTTGGAAGCAAGGCCGCGGGTCGGTTATTTCTACACGGGAAAGACGGGCACGCAGCTCTTGGCTGATAAGCTGAAAAAGCTGCAGGTGAAAGACTTCCAGTCCATTCCGGTGGTCATTCATGAAAATGTCTCCGTTTATGATGCGATTTGCACGATGTTTTTAGAGGACGTAGGAACGCTTTTTGTCGTTGATGATAATGCCATCTTAGTCGGTGTACTTTCACGAAAAGACTTGCTCAGAGCCAGCATCGGCAAACAGGAGCTCCCTTCAATACCCGTCCATATCATTATGACGAGAATGCCGAACATTACGCTTTGCAGGCGCGACGATTTCATTTTGGACATTGCCAAGATGCTTATCGAAAAACAAATTGACGCACTGCCTGTTGTAAAAGATACAGAAAAAGGCTATGAAGTTGTGGGAAGAATTACGAAAACGAACATGACAAAAATTTTAGTCGGCTTATCTGAAAATGAAATCATGTAGAGTGAACTTCAAATGGAGGGATATCATGAGTAATCGGACGATTTATGTTGTATCAGACTCTGTCGGCGAGACCGCTGAGCTCGTAGTCAAGGCGGCTATCAGCCAGTTTAACGGTTCATCCGAGCAGACAAACATCAGGCGGATTCCTTATGTCGAAGACCGCGGAACAATAAAAGAAGTGATCTCGCTGGCAGAAGCGGACGGAGGCATCATCTGTTTTACGCTTGTTGTCCCGGAGATTCGTGATTTTTTAATCGCCGAAGCGGAAAAGGCGAATGTCGTGTATTACGATATCATCGGCCCGCTGATTGAGAAAATGGAGACGGTCTATGGCTTCAGCGCGAAATACGAGCCGGGCAGAGTCCGGCAGCTGGACGAAGATTATTTTAAGAAGGTAGAGGCCATCGAATTTGCCGTAAAATATGACGACGGCAGAGACCCAAGGGGCATCTTAAAAGCGGATATCGTGCTGATCGGCGTGTCGAGAACGTCCAAAACTCCGTTATCCCAATACTTGGCGCACAAACGGTTAAAAGTGGCAAACGTTCCGATCGTTCCCGAGGTGGATCCTCCCGAAGAGCTCTTTACCGTTGATCCGGCTAAATGCATCGGGTTAAAAATCAGCCCGGATAAGCTGAACCATATTCGCAAAGAGCGCCTGAAATCGCTCGGCCTCAACGACAAAGCGATTTACGCTAATATCAACCGCATCAAAGAAGAGCTGGAGTTCTTTGAAAAGATCGTCGGCCGCATCGGCTGCAATGTCGTAGACGTATCAAATAAAGCGGTAGAGGAAACGGCCAACATTATTCACAACATGATGACAAAAAGGGTCTAAGAATAAAACTCAGGACACCCCATCCTGGGTTTTTGCTTTGATGGTTTTGGGAAAAGTGAAAATGTTAGCATCTTTAACCCATTTGTATTATAATAAAAAATTGTGATAAAATAATTAACTTTTAGGTTTAAGCTTAGTACAGAACGAATAAACTATTATGGGTATCGTGTCAAGAATTTCCCGAAAAAAACTTTCGACAAATTCTTATAGATCGATTATTTTTGAAACCTGTGTGATTTTGCCTGTATTTATAGCAGGAGATTGATGGAGGGATGGAGAATTAGTCTTCTTGAAAAAGAAAGGACGATTTTTGTCGATGCAGACGCATGCCCGGTGAAAGATGAAGTGCTCAAAACAGCGGCGGATTTCGACGTAAAGGTCATATTCGTGGCTTCATTCGAGCATTTTCAAGTCACAAGGAAAGAAGAAGAGAATTGGACATATGTCGATCCGCATAAAGAAGCAGCCGATCTGTACATTGCCAACCATGTTCGACCAGGTGATGTCGTCGTCACACAAGATATCGGGCTGGCATCACTTTTGCTTGGCAAAAAGGTCTATGTGATGTCGGAGAGAGGCTATCTTTTCGAAGAGGACTCCATCGATCATGCTCTTTTCCGCCGTCACGTCGCACAAAAATTGAGAAGAAGCGGACGTTACACGAAAGGCCCGAAAAAACTGGTCAAGGAAGACCGAGAGCGATTTGTCAAAGAGCTGCAAAAAATCTTGTCGAAAATTGAAGGATTTACGTACTAAGCAGCGAATTATGTACGACGGAGTGTTGGAACATGGGCAATCGTATACCAGACGAAATTGTAGAACAGGTGCAAAAATCAGCTGATATCGTAGAAGTTATCGGAGAGTACGTCCAGTTGAGAAAACAGGGGCGTAATTATTTTGGGCTTTGTCCTTTTCATGGTGAGAATACGCCATCTTTTTCCGTTTCCGGAGAAAAACAGATTTTTCATTGTTTTGGCTGCGGAGCGGGAGGGAATGTTTTTTCATTTTTAAGACAAATGGAAGGTTATTCATTTACGGAGGCCGTCTCTCACCTGGCGGACAAATATCAAATAGATCTGCCGGAGCAGGTAGCGGCTGTATCAGCATACAGCACAGGCAGTTCGGATGAACAGAAAATGGCGGAAGCTCATGATCTGTTAAAGAAATTTTATCATCATTTGCTGGTCAATACAAAGGAAGGCCAGGAAGCGCTCGATTATTTGCTCGAAAGAGGCTTTGAGATGGAGCAGATCGAGCAGTTTGAAATCGGATGCGCCCTTGATTCATGGGATTTCATCACAAAGTTTTTGGAACGGAGAGGTTTTGATCTTGCGCTGATGGAAAGAGCTGGACTCATCATCAGACGCGAGAACGGTGACGGCTATTTTGACCGTTTCAGAAACAGGATTATGTTTCCGATTCATGATCATCACGGCGCAACGGTCGCTTTTTCCGGAAGGACGTTCACCGGGGAGCAGCCAAAATATATGAACAGCCCGGAAACGCCGCTTTTTCGAAAAAGCAAGCTTCTCTATCATTTCCATCAGGCCCGCCTTCACATTCGAAAAGAAGAGAGGGCCGTCCTTTTTGAAGGATTTGCCGACGTCATCTCAGCCGTCAGTTCCGGTGTGAAAGAATCGATCGCCACGATGGGCACATCGCTGACAGAAGAGCATGCGAAAATCATCAGGCGAAATGTCGGAGAGGTCATACTGTGCTATGACTCGGATCATGCCGGTTATGAAGCCACGCTGAAAGCGGCGGAGATTCTTCAGAAAAAAGGCTGCGACGTCAAGGTGGCCATGATACCTGACGGGCTGGATCCCGATGACTACATCAAAAAATTCGGAAGCGAGAAATTTAAGAATGATGTAATAGGGGCCAGCGTTACGATGATGACGTTTAAAATGAACTATTTCCGCAAGGGCAGAAACCTGTCTGATGAAGGAGACCGTTTAGCCTATATCAACGATGTACTGAAGGAAGTCAGCCTTCTCAGCGGACCTTTGGAACAGGAAATATACGTCAAACAGCTGGCAAATGAATTTTCAATCTCATTTGAATCCTTGAAGGATCAGCTTTCCGTATTTGAAAAGCAGGCTGTAAGCCGCAGCAGGGAAAGCAGCCGTCAGGACTCAAAAGAGCGGCAGGCGGCCGTTTCGCGCGCCCCGCGGAGAAAGACAGGTCTTCGGCCGGCTCATGAGAACGCGGAGCGGATGCTCCTGGCTCACATGATTCATGACCGGGACGTCATTCGAAAGGTTTTAGACCGGGTGGGCTTTGAATTCAACCTTGATCAGCACCGCGCGATTGCCGCTTATTTGTACGCCATGTATGAAGAAGGAGCGGACATTTCCATCCAGGAGCTCTTTAAGAGAGTTGAGGATCAGGAACTCGGTCAGCTTCTGACAGATATCTTAATGCTTCAGGTGAACGAAGAATTAAGTGAAGCGGAATTATCTGATTATGTAAAAAAAGTGTTGAATTATCGAAATTGGTCAATGATAAAAGAAAAAGAAGCTGCAAGGGCGGAAGCCGAGAGGCAAAAAGACTTCATCAAAGCGGCAACTTTGGCACAGGAAATTGTTAAGCTGAACCGTTCGCTGAAATAAACCGTTATATATAATAGGAAAAGCTTTTGGCAATGAATCCCAACGGAGGAGCAAAAGCTGCTTGTCCTAATCATATATTGTCAATTTATGATTTGCTTTCCCGTGAAGCCCTAGATGAGAGAGAAGGCTTTATTCGTGAAATAGGAACAAAAAAAGCGGGATGCTTTTAGAATTCGTCTGTAAGTTTTGGAAGGAGGGATCCATGAATGGCTGATAAACAAGCACACGAGACCGAAACTGAATTCACATTTGAACAGGTGAGGGATCAATTAACAGAAGCCGGAAAAAAGCGCGGAGTGCTCACATATGAAGAAATTGCAGAGCGCATGTCCAGCTTCGAGATCGAATCAGACCAAATGGATGAGTATTATGAATTTTTAGGAGAACAAGGCGTTGAATTAATTAGCGAGAACGAAGAAAATGAGGATCCTAATATTCAACAGCTGGCCAAGGCCGAAGAAGAATTTGACCTTAACGATTTAAGCGTGCCTCCGGGCGTTAAGATAAACGACCCTGTCCGCATGTATCTGAAAGAAATCGGACGGGTAAACCTTTTGTCTGCAAAAGAAGAAATCGAATACGCGAAAAAAATCGAAGAAGGCGACGAAGAGTCGAAGCGCCGTCTGGCTGAAGCCAACTTGAGACTTGTCGTCAGCATCGCAAAACGGTATGTCGGCCGCGGAATGCTTTTCCTTGACCTTATTCAGGAAGGAAACATGGGCCTGATGAAGGCGGTAGAAAAGTTTGACTACCGCAAAGGATACAAATTCAGCACATACGCGACATGGTGGATCAGACAGGCGATTACAAGAGCGATTGCCGACCAGGCGAGAACGATCAGGATTCCTGTTCATATGGTTGAAACCATCAACAAACTGATTCGTGTTCAAAGGCAGCTTCTTCAGGATCTCGGCCGCGAGCCAACGCCTGAAGAGATTGCGGAAGATATGGATCTGACGCCTGAAAAAGTCCGTGAAATTCTAAAGATCGCCCAGGAACCGGTTTCACTCGAGACTCCGATCGGTGAAGAGGACGATTCACATCTGGGAGACTTCATTGAGGATCAGGAAGCGACTTCTCCGTCAGATCATGCAGCATATGAATTGCTGAAAGAACAGCTTGAAGATGTACTGGATACATTGACAGACCGTGAAGAAAATGTGCTCCGCCTTCGCTTCGGCCTTGATGATGGTCGTACAAGAACATTAGAAGAAGTTGGTAAGGTATTTGGGGTAACAAGAGAACGAATTCGTCAAATAGAAGCTAAAGCACTTCGTAAATTAAGACATCCAAGCAGAAGCAAACGCTTGAAAGATTTTCTCGAATAAACTTGAACGGGTCAGGAGATCCGTTCTTTTTTTCACGACAGAATGAAAGCGCTATTATTGGTAACCCGATTATATTTTACTTAATTTCTTTCGAATTTGCAAATATCCAAAAGTGCATTTTGAGTCATTATAACCTTGAGATCGAAGGAAAAGCCCTTTATAATTATTGTTGTAACCGTATTCAAAAACTGGTCTTTAAATGGAAAATGAACAATTGCTTCATCATCCGTTATTTTGTCTAAAATGTGAACTTCATCAGCTTTTGTTTCATAATTGGTTTACTTTTTGTAAAATTAAAGTAGAATTAGAATTGTTTACATAAGGGGCAGGGGTAAATTAAAAAGGGGGATGTAAAATGAACCGCAATCCATTGATACCATTTTTATTAATCGCCATTATGGGCATAGGACTGGTTTTTATCTTATCCATAAAAGGCCTTTATGACGAAAAAGAAATTGCAGGCGAAGGGAATAAAACAGCTCAAGAAGACAAAGCGGATGCCTCGCCTGAAGAAATTTACAAAGCGAACTGTGTAACCTGCCACGGCGAGAATTATGAAGGTGTATCAGGACCTAAACTGAAGGGCGTCGGGGACCGGATGGATACAGGTGCGATTAAAGAAAAGATTGAAAAAGGCGGTAACGGAATGCCGGGAGGACTGGTTCCGGCGGAAAAGCTTGATGATATGGCAAAATGGGTGTCGGAGATTAAATAGGTTAAAACCGTTTCATCAGTTTCATCACCAAAAGGATTCGCAATGAAAGCTTTGATAAGAGCTTTTGTGCGAATCCTTTTTCTGTTTTCGGTAAATGGGTGATCTTGCTTGACGAGGAGTCACCTCGAAAGGGTGATTTGAACTGTTTCAGCATCCGTGATTTCGTCCTTTATGACGGTGCGGCGTCTATCGGGAATAGGTCTTTATTACTTTTTCTGAAGACTGCACTCATCTTTGCAAGGGAAAAAATAAGCATTCCACCCTATTTAAGTAAGATTGCATCTATTTTACTATTATATAAATGGAGAAAATGCAGCGGATGCACTGGTGCCATCCGTCTATTTGAGTATTTCTTGAGGTGAATCATATGAGTCATGAGAGCACATTGAATCATATCCACAGCACGATTAACCAAAAGCTGGCTGATGTAGAAAGCCGGATTGAACGAGTCAAAACAGCCAAAAAGGAGATTGAGAAAGAACACGAAACCGGGATAGTCGAGATCAGACAAATCTTGCACCCTCACCTGAACAGCCACTGGACGGGGGACTTCGCCAATGATTTTGATGACGAACGGGATGAAGCTCATACATCAATGTACAACATCGTGAACGGAAAGTACGAAGGCTATATTTCACAGCTGGAGAGAAAAATTTTCGCGCTGGAAATTGAAAAACACAGCCTTGAATTGGCGGGAGCGGCAGCTAAAGAGGCTGATCATTTGCTTTCTCTCGGAGAAAAAGCGGTTGATCAGTTGAGCGATAAACTCCGCTCAATCAAAAACAGTTGGAGCTGGTTTTAATGACGACAATCAAGCTGAAACATGAAGCGGTCATCAAAAAGCTGGAGGCCGTAAGAGAGGCGCTCGATGCCCTAGACCTGCCAAATCCTCCGAAAGCTGCGGGGAAAAATAAATTGACATATGTGACAAAGTGCCACGAACGCGAGCAGAACATACATCAGATGGTGGCCGATTACAAAAAAGCCGTACACAAAAACATAAAGGATACGAAGGAAAATGTCGATTTGCTGAAAGAGCAGGACAAAGCAATCGCCAGAAAATAGCCCTTAGGTTAGAGAGGACAATTCAATGAAAGTATTTGAAGCGCATTCTTTAATTGAAGCAGCGAATAACCGCAAGAAACAATACGAAACCTTTGAGGATCAACTGCAGACGCTCAAAAAAGCGTTTCTTGGCGTCGCTGATTTAGGTGAAGATTTCCAGGGGAAAGGTGCCGACAACATTAAAGACTTCTACAAAGGACAGGCAGAGATCGTAGACAGCTGGTTAAAGCTTGTTGAAGCGCAGATTGCTTTTTTTAAAGGTATATCGGGTGATATAAAGGACAAAAAGCTGTCCGATTCTTATGTGGAAATCTCTTTTTTGGATCATGAACTGAAAAACGCTGATTTGAAAGCGACAGAAATCGTCTCGGGGCTCAAGTTGGAAATGGATAAAATCATCGCAAGCATCAGCGATATCGTTGACTTGGACAATTGGACGCTCGACGATTATATTGATAAAATGTCTAAAGCGCAAACAACTCGGCAAAACACCATCGACGCCGTTAATCAGCTGGATGAATCGCTCAAGACCGAATACACAAACTTACAAGCACTCGACAGCGCCGTGCTCGGCAAATATTCCGGGCTAATGGAAGCTACAAGCCACGGAAAAACCGCCTCGCCGATGTATTTTAGCTTGAAATCGTTCCACTCAAGCGAGATCTATAAAAATACGATAGACGTCGAAAATCAAGCCGCCAATTATATTGAATTCAAAAATGAACAGGCAGAAGCGCGCAGGCTTCAGGAAAAACAAGAAGAAGAAGCGAACAAGCCTTGGTATTTAAAAGCGCTCGACGCTGCCGGAACATTTGTCGGAGAAGTCAGCGGGTATTATGATTATAAGAGAGCCGCTGACGGCGTCGACCCGGTCACAGGAGAAAAGCTGACAGACGGCCAGCGTGTCGCCGCCGGAGCAATGGCGGCAGCAGGATTTATTCCGATCGTAGGGTGGGCAGGCCGAGCCTTCAAAGGCGGCAAAGCCATTTATAAAACAGGAAAAGGACTCATCGCCGCTGAACACGCGCTTGACGCTTACAAAGCCTCAAAAACGTTGAACGTCTTGAAAATGACGGAAATGGGCGCCTACGGCCTTGTCGCTTCAAATGGGTTCTCAGAAGCCGTCACGGGCAAGGACATGTTTGGAAACAAAGTTTCTGAAGAGAGGCGGAAACAAGGCCTGATCGAAGCAGCCTTGAGTCTCGTCGGTGCAGGTGCTGTCGCAAAAACGGCAAACCACGGCGCTCAAACATTGGCCAAAACGGCCGGCAAAAACATTCCGCTCGCCAAGTCGCCAAAAGCAGCTCTGGTGCAAAAAGGAAACAACATCCTTGAAAAGGTGAAATCCTTCCAAGTCCCGACAAACGTCCGCGTCTACGTCGAACAGCCTGCCTCCGCAACAGGCCACCGCATCGGCACCCCAATTGTCCGCGTGAATGTTGAGAAAACGCCGGTGAAAGAGCTAGGGATTGTGAAGATGGTGAGTGGTGGGGGGAACGTCAGTAAGGGAGCCAATAGGACTGGGAGTAAAATAGATGTTGGAAAAGCTGATTTAGATGTTCTACGCCAAAAATGGAATGTTCCTAAAACTGACACTGTTGCAGTTGGAAAGACAGATGTGGAAGGTTTGGAAAATTTAGTATTTGAGGGTGGATCGCCTAAAGTTAGAAAAGAAGCCGGGCTTCCCGATTTAGACTCAGTAATGCCAGATAGACCTATAAAATCTCCGGGAAAAATCGCAAGTGCAACAAGACATGCTGAAGAAGGCGTGTTAAATGACTTTATAAGCAAAGTAGAAGCTGTAGGAAAAAATCCTGCTGAAATAACAGGAACATTAAAAATTCACCAATCTAATCCTAAAGGGGTTTGTCCAACCTGTATTCAAGGACTAAATAATCCAAATGTACCATCTGGAATATTTAAGCAATTTAGCGAGATGTTTCCTAATTTAACGATAGAAGTAACTTCTGAGACTATTCAAGGAATCAAGCCAAACGGAAGATTGAATTTAGTTATTAAAAATGGTGAATATATTTAATTGAGGAGTGTAGTAGATGTTTCAAGAGTGGGAAGAATTGAACGATCATTTAAAATCTGCATATTATTTAGGACTTTGTGAAGCAATAGTTCCTGCATTAAAACAATCAAATGATTTCAATTATATAAAAGAAGCATTAGATGCCTGCTGGAAGTGGCTTGAACACAAGAATATAGAAGCAGACGATCTTTATACTTACCTGGAAAATTTAGATGACACAGGGATTTTAACTTTAATGCAGCTTGAATCAAATGAAGATGATCTAGATGCTTGGATATGTATTGCTGATGCAATATCTTATACAATTTACAAAGCATATAAATATCAGAAAGATGAGTATTTACCTGAAACCATCGAATCTATAGATTCTTACGAGTTATTTGAGGAATTTCACAGTCACTTTAGTTTATTATCTAAAAATCCAGGCCAAAAAGAAAAAGCCTTTTTGAAGTTTTTGAAAAAAGAGGGGTCAGAAAAAGTTTCCAGGGAGAGTATTCAAGATTTTTTACTTAATAGTGCAGAATAAAAATAAGAAAGTTGGGATATCCCAGCTTTCTTATTTTATATAAAGAATAGGAATATCTAAAGAATTTTATAAAAGTGAAAAAAAGAAAAAGCTCCCTATTTGGAACAGAGGCGGTAAAGCAACCGAAGAGTTATTGAAAAGGTGGTTATCTAAATGAATTTTGATAAGAACACTCAATTAGTCGAAGAAGTAATGAGCTTTATTCGTAATAACAAGGTGTTTTTCAGATATAGCAGAAAACAAATCAACAGTTTATAATAGAAAATCAGGAGTGAACACTTTGTCTAATTCCATAAAATCATTAGAACCTATAAATATACCGTGCGGCTGGTTCGTTAAATATCATGATTTAACGGTCACACAAGAAACAGTTGAACCAAATACCAAATTAATAGAATTAGAAAAACAAAGATATCATGCTGCGGTCAAAATCATGAAAGGCCATGATGATTATCTTATACATATTTGTGACAATCATGGAGAAACGATTGACACAATCAATGTTGAAGATCGCCGGCAGTTAGTGGACGAATTGGAACGGATCATTTGGAAAATAGAAGCGGCGGCATTTGGAGGGAACATTTTTATTTTTGAAGGCCCTCCTGACTATTTACGCCTGAGAGTTCCTCAAGGATGGACTGTCTCTTATAATAAACTAATTGATATCGATCCAGATCAGTTAGAGGAAGACAGTGATGACTGGTTCAACTTTACGTCATCATTATTGCAGTTGGAGCATAAAGAAAGCCGCTTGACTTTAGATGTCGGCTGGTACATAGATATTGATCCTTCAGGCACCTTTTATATGCTGTTAATAAAAAATCTAGACTGGGATAACCCGTTAGAAGACATGGAAACGAGAAGGCCGGAAAAATTAGTGGACCACATCGAAGCCACACTTCAAAAAGCAGCCGAACATAAATATAAATAGCCAGCCGATGATTTGTTAGATTTTGGTCAAAAAAAGTTGGATTCCATATACCCAGAGCCGGCATCTTATGAAGAATATGTACCGAATCATTGGATCGGAATTTATGAGGACTTTACAAATCTAGTTCCTACAAATCAAAAGTATTGGATCAATCATAAAGGGAAAAATTTATTTTCAAAAAGATAGGAGAGTGTCTTATGAATAGTAATGATACGGTAACCATGTTAAATGAGGAATTTGTGAATGATCAGACAGGTGAAAAGGTCGAAGGCATTACGATTATCATAGATGGACAATTTAAACAAGTTTTAGATATCATTAAAGCCAAAAGCGACAGTTATGAGAATTACACTGAAATCATACGGGACGCTGTTTTTGAGGGTGTAAACAGTATGACGATGAAGCTGAGAAATAAAGAATAATAATGAATGATTAGAAAATACTTCGATTTACAAAAAGACAAACAGAGCTCCCAATTTTTTGCTTGTTGAGGGGTTCTTTTTTATATGCTGCTCATTCTATAAGACATCTTGCTGTCCCGGCTTATCCCGGTATGAATCAATAACTTTGAATGAACTGAACAATTTAGATATGATCTGGCTAAAGGCGCTTAAAAAAATGGGATGATAGAAAGTTGGTTTTAAAAATGAACATCAACAACATACACGATTTTAATTTAAACCAAGAAAATGACTTCTTAACGATACAAACAAAACTAAAAAAACATATCAATCTAGTAAACTCCATCAGTAAAGACGCTCTGCAAACCTGTGCGGGGGTTGATTTAGCTTATTGGGAGGAAGATGGTGAAGCGTTTGGTGTCTGCAGTATCATCGTGCTGGATTTTCATACGAAGCGTGTCATTGAAAAAGTACATAGTGCAGGAAAAATCGCTGTGCCTTATATCGCGGGGTTTCTTGCTTTTAGGGATCTGCCGCTTATTATTAAGGCGGCTAAGAAGCTGACGATTGAACCGGATGTTTTTTTATTTGACGGGAATGGCTATCTCCATTTTAACCATATGGGGATTGCGACACATGCGGCGTTTTTTCTCGAAAAGCCAACGATCGGCATTGCGAAAACTTACTTGAAAATAAAACAAACTGATTTTGTGATGCCTGATAATAATTTCGGTGCTTATACTGATATTGTATTTGGTGGTGAAGTCTACGGACGTGCGGTGCGGACAAGGCAAGATGTCAAACCGATATTTCTATCATGCGGACATTTGATTGATTTAGACAGCAGTTATGACATCGCGATGAGCTTGGTCAATCGAGAAAGCAGGCTGCCGATTCCGGTTCGGCTCGCGGATCTTGAGACTCATGCTTTACGTGCGTACTACAGAGAAAATCAAAAATTGATCAAGTAAAATGTTGATTTGCTGTTCCAGCTTGGAAACTAAAGCGATTTTTTATATGATAGTAAAGGAAAAATGAATCTAGAAAAGTTGTGATAATTGTGAATGAATTGAAGTTATCGAAAAGGCTGCAGACTGTGGCGAAATACATAACAAAAGGGGCGATTGTGGCTGATATCGGGTCTGATCATGCGTATTTGCCTTGCTATTGTGTGCTGAATCGACTGGCAAGTGCCGCGATCGCCGGAGAAATCACAGATGGTCCTTTTCTTTCTGCGAAGCAGCAGGTTGAGAAATTGCAATTAAGCCCGCTCATATCCGTAAGGAAAGGCGACGGGCTTGAAGTGATTGAAAAGGGCGAAGCTGATGTGATCACGATTGCCGGAATGGGAGGCTCGCTCATTGCTCACATTCTAAAAGCGGGCAAGGATAAGCTCTCAGGTAAGGAACGTTTGGTTTTACAGCCGAATATCCACGCTCACCATATTAGAGAATGGCTCTATCAGGAAGGCTATGCACTGATCAATGAAGAAATCCTTGAGGAAGACGGCAAGTACTATGAGGTTCTCGTCGCGGAAGCGGGCGATCGGGATGCGGCTTACGATGGGATTTCCTTTGCGGCAGGCATGCTTGTCGGCCCATTTTTGGCCAAACAAAAAAATGCTGTTTTTATCAAAAAATGGTCGCAAGAACTGAAACATACGGAAAACATCTATCAACAAATTGAAGCGGCTCTTCCGAGTGCAGAAAATCAACAAAAATTGCTTGAACTGTCAAAACGGATAGAGGTCTTAAAGGAGGTACTTAGAAGATGACAAAAACGATAAACGGGCATGAAATCATCCAATTGTTTGAACAATTTTCACCAAAGTCATACGCCGTTGAAGGCGATAAAATCGGCCTGCAAATCGGCACGCTGAACAAAACGGTGTCCAATGTCATGGTCACGCTAGATGTTCTCGAAGAAACGGTTGATGAAGCGATTGCAAAGAACGTTGACTTAATCATTGCGCACCATCCGCCTGTTTTCAGGCCGCTGAAACATGTCATCACAGACCAGCCTGGCGGAAGGCTGATCGAAAAGTGCATCAAGCATGATATCGCCGTTTATGCGGCTCATACAAATCTCGATGTTGCTGACGGCGGTGTCAACGACATGCTTGCGGAAGCGCTGGAATTAAAGAACACAAAAGTGCTCGTTCCAACCTACGAAGAGCCGCTGAAAAAACTCGCCGTCTATGTCCCGAAAGATTATGAAGAACAGGTGCGCGCAGCGCTTGGAGACGCCGGAGCCGGTCATATCGGCGCCTACAGCCACTGTGCGTTTTCTTCAGAAGGAGTCGGCAGCTTCAAGCCGCTGTCTGAAGCCGATCCTTTTATCGGCAAGCGGGGCGAGCTTGAACGGGTCGAAGAGGTAAGAATCGAGACCGTTTATCCGTCAGGTATTGAAAAATCCGTGATCAAAGCGATGAATGAGGCTCATCCGTATGAAGAAGTGGCCTTTGATATTTATCCCGTCGAGCAGAGTCCGCTTCGAAAAGGGCTGGGCCGTATCGGTGAATTGAATGAAGAGATGACACTCGAAGCATTTGCCCGTTATGTGAAAGAAAAGCTGGAGGCAAACGGAGCGCGGATGGTGGGCAAGTCTGATGCGAAAGTGAAGAAGGTCGCTGTATTAGGCGGCGACGGCAATAAATACATCCATCATGCAAAACGTATGGGCGCCGATGTATATGTAACAGGAGATCTTTATTTCCATACAGCGCACGATGCCATGATGATCGGGCTGAATGTGGTCGACCCTGGACATTATGCCGAACAAATCATGAAAAACGGAGTTGCGAAAAAGCTGACGGCGATGTGCCGAAAGAAAAAATACAATGTCGCCGTCTTTCCATCAGATACAAATACGAACCCGTTTACATTTTTATAAAAACAAAACCTGAAGCGATGGATGCTTCAGGTTTTTGCTTTTACTTTAGGCAAGATTTTTTGAAGAGGTACTTCGTGACTGATCTTCCATGTGGAAGGATCTTCACGATCGAATTGTTCTAAAAAGCGGATGACTTCTTTTGTAATCGGAGTCGGGGTCGATGCGCCGGCCGTTACAGCGACGGTTTCCACGCCGTCGAGCCATTCCAGCTTTAATTCGCTTAAATCGCCGATCCGGTATGCTTTCGTGCCTGCGATTTCCTCGGAGACCTGGGCGAGGCGATTCGAGTTATTGCTTTTCGGATCGCCGACAACGATTGTCAAGTCGGCTTTTTTCGCCTGTTCGGACACCGCTTCCTGACGCACCTGGGTGGCCAGACAAATCTCCTGGTGGAATTCAACATCCGGATATTTTTCTTTTACTTTTTCCATAATATCATGGACATCCCATTGAGACATCGTCGTTTGGTTCGTGACAATCAGTTTCTCCGCTTCAATGTCCAGCCTTTCCACGTCTTCTTCGGTTTCGACAAGATGAACGATATCCGGGGCGACACCGACCGCTCCTTCAGGCTCCGGGTGTCCTTTTTTTCCAATGTAGATGACGTGATAGCCTTCCGCTTTCATTTTTCGGATTAAATCGTGTGTTTTTGTCACATCAGGGCAGGTGGCGTCAATCGCGACAAGACCTTTATCCTCAGCTATTTTACGGACTTCGGGCGAAACGCCGTGAGCGGTGAAGATCACCGTTCCTTTGTCGACCTGATTCAAAATCTCAAGCCGGTTCGGACCGTCAAGCGTATAAATGCCCTCTTTTTCAAATGCGTCGGTGACATGTTTATTGTGAACGATCATTCCTAAAATATATATAGGTCTCGGCAGACTTTTATCGAGAGCCGCGTTTTTTGCGATGACCATGGCGTCGACGACACCGTAGCAATAGCCGCGCGGCGATATTTTAATTACGTTCATTCTTAGTCCTCCTATAAAGAAGTAAGAGCCGGGCATGATAAAAAGCCGTAAAAAACGGCTTATTTTTGCAGTCTCTATAGACCTCATTATATCTGATCCCGCAGGAGATATCAAAGAATGTTATACATACAGTTTAGGTTTTGATCCTCCGGTTTTTCTTTTTGCAGACGGAGGGGCTGAACGGCTCCGTTTTTTTCTGATTTCTTCGGCTTTGGATTTTTCGGGTGTTTTGGAAGACACTTTTATTTCTTCTTTCTTTTCGCCGCTCGTTTCGGTCTTGTTGTCCGGTTCGTCTTTTTGTTGTTCGCTGTCCTCCGCTTCAGTATCATCGGAATTCAGCTGTCTGAACATTTTCACCATGCCGGGGAGATTGCGGACGAGAGGTCCGTATTGCTGAATCATCGGCGTTACTTGCTGGGCTACACCGAGCGCTTTTTGAACATTGCCGAGCATGTTTGAAATGGTAGCCGGATTGGCAAGACCCTGAATGCCTCCAAGGCCGCTTCCGGTTCCGCCGAGGCCTGCTCCTGTTCCCCCGGACGCGGCAGATCCAGGAAGGATTTTCGAGAGCAAACCCTGAATCCCGCCGCCTCCTCGCGCCCCTGCTTGCTCCTGGGCGGCGCCCATCGGCTGAAACATTTGCTGCAGGCCGCGCTGCTGCGCTTGAGGGGGCTGCATTCTCATCCCCGGATGTCTCGGCATCAAGGCTCTGCCGGGCCTTTGCGGCATCTGCGGTCCTGGCTGATTTCTCATCGGCTGTTGCTGAAACATACTTGTACCTCCTTTCAAAATCCTTCTCTTGATAGGGTATGCACCAACGGTGGCAAAGTGCCTTTGCCGCCGGCCCGAATAGGGCGGGGGTGATGGTTTTTTTCCGCAGGATCAGTTATAATTTAATGATGGACATGATATCAGCCTTTTTTTAAGCAGTGCGGCATAAAAAAGGATACATAAGCGCACAATTCAGCCATATAGGATAAAGCTTGGAGCGCCGGAATAAAGGCTTTCCAAGAAGGAGTTGGGAAAATGAAACAAACGAAATTTGAAATGTACGATTTAAAGCCGTTTATTATAGAGGCTGTTCACGACTTGGGATTTTATGAGCCGACTGATATTCAGAAGCGGTTAATTCCTGCGGCGCTGAAAGGGGAGAGCGCGATCGGACAGTCGCAGACAGGTACGGGAAAAACGCATGCCTATCTGCTCCCGCTCTTAAGCAGGATCGATTTTGAAAAAGAGTTCGTTCAAGTCGTGATTACGGCTCCGACAAGGGAGCTCGCCAACCAGATTCATCAGGAAGTCCTGAAAATCACCAAGTTTTTAGGGCCTGATGAAGCGGTTCGTTCGAAATGTTTCATCGGCGGTACCGATAAACAAAAATCGATTGACAAATTAAGAACACAGCCCCATCTGGTGGTTGGTACGCCGGGGCGGATTGCAGATCTGATCAGGGAGCAGGCGCTCGATGTTCATAAAGCCGGTTCGCTCGTTATCGACGAGGCGGACTTAATGCTTGATATGGGATTTTTGGAAGATGTCGATTTTATCGGGTCGCATATGCCTGAAGGCTTGCAGATGCTCGTATTTTCCGCAACGATTCCAGAAAAATTAAAGCCTTTCCTGAAAAAGTATATGGCCAATCCGAGGTATGCGCATGTTGAGCCGAAGCACATCACGGCCGAAAAAATCGAACACGTGCTGATACCTTCCAGACACAGGGATAAAAATGAGCTGCTGCTCGAGGTTATGACCCATTTAAATCCGTATTTGGCGATTGTTTTTGCCAATACAAAAACAACGGCTGACGAAATCGCCGCATACCTGACGGACAAAGGGATGAAAGTCGGACTTCTTCACGGAGGGCTTACGCCGCGGGAACGAAAAAAAGTGATGAAGCAAATCGGCGATCTGGAATTCACCTATATCATAGCCACTGATTTGGCTGCAAGGGGAATCGATATTAAAGGCATCAGCCATGTCATTAACTATGAACTGCCAGACGATCTTGATTTTTACGTTCACCGCGTCGGCCGTACAGCGCGCGCCGGAACATCCGGAACAGCGATGACGTTTTATGATACATCTGACGAAGATGCACTTGTGAAGCTTGAACAGATGGGAATCGTGTTTGAAAACATGAGGCTTGAAAAAGGCGAGTGGAAAAAGGTCGATGACCGCAAGCGCCGTCAGAATCGAAAAAGAACGCCTGATGAAACGGATGAGGCCGCTAAGCGGCTTGTGAAAAAACCGAGAAAAGTCAAGCCAGGATATAAGAAGAAAATGCAGACGGAAATCAATAAAATAAAAAGACAGCAAAAAAGAAAGCAATTTAGAAAAGGAAAGTAGGGGAAACAGTTTTGTTGAAAATCGGTTCACACGTCTCAATGAGCGGAAAACATATGCTGCTTGCGGCCAGTCAGGAGGCAAGCTCCTACGGCGCCAATACATTTATGATCTATACGGGAGCGCCGCAAAACACGCGCAGGAAAAAAATCGAGGATTTAAATATTGAAGCAGGAAGAGCCCATATGGAGGAGAACGGCATCTCTGATATCGTCGTTCATGCCCCGTATATTATCAATATCGGCAATACAACAAATCCGGCCACATTTGAGCTCGGTGTCGAGTTCCTGCGTTCTGAAATTGAAAGGACGTCGGCGATCGGCGCCAGACAAATCGTTCTTCACCCGGGAGCTCATGTAGGTGCAGGCGCAGAAGCGGGCATTCAAAAAATCATCGAAGGATTGAACGAGGTCATCGACCCGAATCAGAATGTGCAGATCGCTTTGGAAACGATGGCCGGCAAAGGTTCAGAATGCGGACGGACGTTTGAGGAGCTGGCACAGATCATCGACGGCGTTACACACAACGAACATTTATCCGTCTGCTTCGATACATGCCATACCCATGACGCGGGTTACGATGTCGTATCCGACTTTGACGGTGTCTTAAACGAATTCGATAAGATCGTCGGAATCGACCGTTTAAAAGTGCTTCATATTAATGACAGCAAGAATGTCAGAGGCGCGAGAAAGGACCGGCACGAAAACATCGGATTCGGAGAAATCGGTTTTGATGCGCTTCAATACATCGTCCACCACGATCAGCTGAAAGATATTCCGAAAATCCTTGAAACGCCTTATGTAGGAGAAGATAAAAAGAACAAAAAGCCGCCATACCGGTTTGAAATTGAAATGCTTAAAAATAAACAGTTTGATGAAGGGCTGCTGGAAAAAATCAAGCAGCAATAAAAAAAGGGGGGCGTATCAGCTCCCCTTTTTTTATGATACGTATTGAGAAAATAGCTGGTTCAAGAGCTGCACCGCTTCTTTTGAAGTGACCGCTTCCACCTGCTTGAGCAGTTTATTGCGTTCTTCCTCATTAAAAATATTGATGTTTTTTCCTTTCACAAGCTTTTCCACTTCAAGCGCCTGTTTTCTTGTTACATGAATTCCGTATTGTTTAGCGTACTTCAGCACCTCGTCAGCCGTGACCTGATTTAAACGCTGCAGCACGATTTTTTGAAATAAAATCACGTCCATTCCTCCCCTCTGAACTAATGTATGGCGTAAAATTAAAAATGTGTCATTTTTTTATTTCAGTCTGTTAAATGATATGATGATAAGGGACAGTTTGGCCAGTTTGGAAAAAGGAGAGACAGAATGGCAAATACCATAAAACAGCATAAAAAAGAATCAGCGGTCAAAGTGGCGTTTCGGATCGTCATGATTCTCGTCGGGGCTGCCTGTGCAGCCGCCAGCATCGAATTATTTTTAGTGCCGAACAACATCATTGACGGGGGCATTATCGGCATTTCACTAATATTGGACTACATTTTTAAAGATACTCCGTATATCAACTTCGCACTGCTCGTCGTCGTTCTTAACATTCCGTTTATGTTTTCAGGCTACAAGCACATCGGAAAAACGTTCTTAATTTCAACCCTGATCGGAATCATCAGCTTATCAATTATTGAAACCTTGTTGCATCATGTAGAAGGGGTTACGACTCAGCCCGTTCTGGCAGCCGTATTCGGCGGTCTTCTGCTCGGATTCGGCGTAGGGCTTGTTATTCGTAACGGCGGTTCTATGGATGGAACTGAGATACTCGGCATTTTGCTTACGAAAAAGCTGCCATTTTCAGTCGGCGAATTTGTCATGTTCGTCAATGTCTTTATTTTTACGTGGGCAAGCTTTGTATTCGGCCTTGAGCAGGCTATGTTTTCGGTTATGACGTACTATATTGCGATGAAGACGATCGACGCCGTTATTCAAGGGCTTGATGAGACGAAAGCGGTCATCATCGTTTCAGATCAATACGAGGAGATTTCCGATGCGCTGCTGCATCGCCTCGGCCGGGGAACGACAAAGCTCAAAGGGAAAGGCGGCTATTCCGATGAGGATACAGAGGTGATTTATGCCGTTGTGACCAGGCTTGAAGTGACAAAGCTGAAATCGATTGTTTTCAATATTGATCACAATGCTTTTATAACGATTATGGACACGCACGAAACGCGTGGAGGAAAGTTCAAAAATGCCATCCATTAGGCTTTCATTTACTTTTTTTTAGTTTATATGTATAATTTAAAGATGAACTGGTCAATCGTGAAAATGGCTTGCTGCTTTTCGGCTGCCATTTTCTTTTTGTGCGATAAATCGTAATGATTCTGGAGAAGTTGAAGGTGAACGTATTGAAACAACCTATTATTGAAATGAAGCATGTATCATATTCCTATGATCATCGAAATGTGATAGAAGATATCAATTTAAACATTGAAGAAGGGACTTTTCTCGGCTTGGTCGGTCCAAACGGATCGGGAAAGACGACATTGCTGAAATGCATTCTGGGGCTGATTAAGCCGCAGACAGGCGAACTTAATTTGTTCGGCGTCCCTCTCAGAAAATTTAAGGACTGGAGCAAAATCGGCTTTGTATCCCAAAAAGCAAACAGCTTTAACACCGGTTTTCCCGCTTCCGTATATGAAGTGGTGGCAAGCGGTTTAACAGCGAAGCTCGGCTTATTCAGACGCATGTCCAAAGCCGATAAGCAAAAGGTGGATGAAGCGATCGAAGCCGTCGGCATCACGTCCCTGAAAGACAGGAACATCGGCGAGCTTTCGGGGGGACAGCAGCAAAGAACTTTCATCGCGAGAGCGCTTGTGAGCGAACCGAAGCTGCTCATTCTTGACGAGCCGACGGTTGGAGTCGATCAAAAAACAGTTGAAGGGTTTTACAAGCTGCTGGAGAAGTTGAATCGTGAAAAAGGCATTACACTCATTCTTGTCACCCATGATGTCGGCACGGTTTCCGATAAAGTCACACACGTTGCCTGCATGAATAAACATCTTCATTTTCACGGCAATACAGAAGAGTTTGAGTCCATGACAGATCAAGACTTGTCTCAATTTTACGGGCATGATGTTCAAGCCATCAGCCACAATCACCATCATCATGGAGGACACGAATAATGCTGACACCTTTTTTTCATTATGAGTTTTTGCAAAACGCTTTTATTTCAGGAATATTAATCGGCCTCATCGCGCCCTTGCTCGGTGTATTCATCGTTGTCAGGCGCCTGTCGCTGATCGCAGATGCGCTCAGCCACGTCTCTTTAGCCGGCATAGCAGCGAGCCTGTATGCAGGCAAACAGTTTGCAGTACTCGCCGGCGTCAGCCCGATCTATTTCGGAATGGCGTTTTCCGTTGCCGGATCTTTGATTATCGAGAGGCTGAGAACGGTTTATAAACATTATCAGGAGCTGGCGATCCCGATTATCATGTCGGGGGGAATCGGGATTTCCGTTATTTTTATTTCGCTTGCGGACGGATTTAATACGGATCTGTTCAGCTATCTATTCGGCAGCGTCAGCGCTGTTTCGCGGGAAGACATGCTGGTGATCGTCGGAATTTCCGCGGCCGTTTTGATTGTGGTGTTTTCCCTTTTTAAAGAGCTGTTTCTTCTGTCGTTTGATGAAGAGCATGCTAAAGCTTCGGGGATTTCCGCAAAGTGGATTCATTTTATATTTATTTTGATCGTTGCGCTTGTTATTGCCGCCTCAATGAGAATCGTCGGTACGCTTCTCGTTTCAGCGCTGATGACGCTCCCTGTCGCTGCGAGCATGCGCATTGCCAAGGGGTTTAAGCAGGCGATCTTCTTATCGATTCTATTCGGTGAACTTTCCGTCATCGTCGGCCTGGTGCTTGCTTATCATCTCGATCTTGCGCCGGGGGGAACGATCGTGATGCTGTCGATCTTTATCCTGATACTGTGCATCAGTTATAATAAAATCAAAAGGAGGATTCGCCGTGAACGTACAGGAAGCGCTTGATTTACTGAAGGAAAAAGGATATAAATATACAAGCAAACGGGAGGATATGCTTCAGCTGTTTAGTGATTCTGATAAATATTTAACGGCGAAAAACGTCCTTTCCGCTTTAAACGATGATTATCCGGGGTTAAGCTTTGATACGATCTACAGGAATTTGTCGCTGTTTGAAGAACTCGGCATTTTGGAAACGACTGAGCTTTCCGGTGAAAAGCTGTTTCGCTTTAAATGTTCTTCTGCTCATCACCACCATCATTTTATTTGCATGATGTGCGGCAAAACGAAGGAAATCGAGCTATGCCCGATGGAAAAGCTGACAGACGATCTTGACGGCTACCAGATCAGCGGCCACAAGTTTGAAATTTACGGAACGTGCCCGCGATGCGAAGAAAAAAGCGCAGAAGCGCAGTAAAGAAAAGCGGCATATGGCGTTAAAAAGCCATATGCCTTTTTAACGCAAAAAGCATGTAAGAGACTTTATCTTACATGCTTTTTGCGCCTTTAATCGTTTTCTCGTTCTTTTTCAGCCATTGGGCGGCTTCAAGCCAGCTGTCGACTCTGACGATGTTTGAATCGATCGGAAGCTGATTATACGGCGTATTAAACAACAGAACCGGAATGCCTGCTTCTTTTGCAATCATGGTTGCATTCCCGTGGTGGTCCTCAAAGAAAACATCGATCTTATGCCTGAAGACGGCTTCCAGTTTATCGTGACCGCCGACAAGTTCTATATGGTCATAATGAATGTCGCGTTTCTCGAACCAATCAAAGGTGATATCCTCCAGATGGTGTCTTCTTGCCGTAATGTATATCAGCTTATGCTGCTTTTTCAGCTCATCCAGCGTCTGTTTGGCATATTGAGCCAGCAATGCTTCCTGATAGATGCGGGGCTCGTTTTCGTTCATCCATTTCCAAAAATCTTCCTGGGATATATTCAGCAGCTTTGTTAAGTCATATTCCTTAATATCTTCCAATGTAATGGAGAGGCTGAACGACTCGTTCAAATAGGGAACAAAAGTATCCTGGGCAGTGATCGTTCCATCAATATCGATTCCTAAATGTAACATGTCCACACTCCTTATCATCCATTCCTCCAGTGTATCATAATCTTTTAACATTTACAGTAAAGTTTAGCAAACATGAATCGGGCTAAAATGCTTAAACTATAAATGCTCCTTTATGGATTAAAGAGGGGGGATATCGAATGGAAAGAGATCAAAATGTTCGCGGTCGTAACCGGGCCGGTTATGATGCTGACCTAGTCGATGCGACTTTAGATAATGATGACTTTTTAGAAGAAACAGCAGCAGAAGTTGCCCCGACTTATCGTACGGATAACAGGGACAACGGTGACGCGCGTAACGATGCCGATGCTGCCGGCGGACGCGTAACCGGGTATATCGCGCTTGCGCTTTCGATTATTTCCTTGTTTATGCTTCCAGTGCTGTTAGGAATTGCAGGGATCATTGTCGGTTATATAGCCAGAAGACAAGGAGCAGCTGGCTTAGGAGCATGGGCAATGGGTATCGGTGCAGTTTCCTTGGTGCTTGGCATATTCATCACCCCGTTTTTCTAACGGAAAAAGCTTGACGGATATCCGTCAAGCTTTTTTATTTTGTGTTTAATTTTTCTTTTTCGGCCGCTTGTTTGGCATAATGCTCTTCGGCGAGCTTGTCGATTTCTTTTTTCAATTCCTCGACCATCGTTTCCTCAGGCACTTTCCGGACGATTTCGCCTTTGCGGAACAGAAGGCCTTCGCCGCGTGCGCCGGCAATCCCGATATCGGCTTCACGCGCTTCTCCGGGACCGTTGACGGCACAGCCGAGAACGGCAACTTTAATCGGCGCCTTGATTTTAGCGATGTAATCTTCGACTTCATTGGCGATGCTGATCAAATCGATTTCGATCCGGCCGCAAGTCGGGCAGGAAATCAATGTCGCTGCATTGGAAGCGAGCCCGAAAGATTTCAGGAGCTCCCTGGCGACTTTTACTTCTTCGACCGGGTCCGCGCTTAAAGAAATCCGCAATGTATTGCCGATTCCTTTTGAAAGGATCGCGCCGAGACCGGCGGCGCTTTTCACCGTACCGGCAAACAGCGTACCCGATTCGGTGATGCCTAAATGAAGCGGATAATCGAATGCTTTTGCCGCTTTTTCGTACGCTTCAATCGCCAGATTGACATCAGACGCCTTCATGCTGACGATGATATCGTGGAAATCGAGATCTTCAAGAATTTTAATGTGGTGCAGTGCACTTTCGACCATGCCGTCTGCTGTCGGATAGCCGTATTTCTCAAGGATTCGTTTTTCCAGAGAGCCTGCATTGACACCGATCCGGATTGGAATGCCCTTTTCCTTCGCTGCATTGACCACCGCTTCAACCTTTTCGCGGCGGCCGATGTTTCCCGGATTGATGCGGATTTTATCGGCTCCGCCTTCGATCGCTTTTAAAGCCAATTTATAGTTGAAATGAATATCCACGACAAGAGGGATGGATATCCGCTTTTTGATCTCAGGAATCGCGTCTGCAGCACGTTCATCAGGACAGGCGACACGGACGATTTGACATCCCGCTTCCGCGAGTCTGTTGATTTCGGCGACGGTTGCTTCAACGTCATGTGTTTTTGTTGTTGTCATGCTTTGAATGACGACTTCGTTATTGCCGCCTATTGTTAAAGGTCCCACTTTAACGGGACGCGTTTTTGTACGATGTGTGATTTCACTCACTTGAATTCGCTCCTTAAGTATAATTCGGAGGCGGTTGCTCCTTTTCTTATACCAAATCGTTTACAAGTCTTATTGTAACAGCCCGTTCATGAAACTGACAAGAAATTAACGCTTATTCAGGATAAACGGGAAACTTGTAGGTGATGCCTGCTTGAATGCGGCTCGCCTTCACATTCGGATTCAGCGCTTCAAAATCTTCGGCTATTTTGTCGGCCGGAACGGCGCTGTTCCCGATGATTGAAAATACGGTCTGTCCGGGTTTGACGGTAACGGTCTTATATTGCAGGCTTGCAGCCGGAGCTTCTGCTGCCATGGTTGAAGCCGGCAAGGCGTTTTGAGGGATGGTGCCTGATTTCAAGTCATAATAAACAATGAACAGGGCGAGCAAAATCGAAAACAGCACAATCACACGTTTCATCTGATTTGTCCCCATTTCGTGCATTTTTTATTATGTTACGCTTGTCCCTCTTTCAACATGACAATAAATTTGCTCCTGCCCGTTTTACCTTGCTGCTTTAGAAGACGGCGTCTCTTTAATGGCGAGAAACAGGATGATAAAGTTCACAAACCAGTTCAGGAGGAACTGACTTGGAACCACCGCCTCCAGCGCGTCCATAATTGCAAAAAACACGGTCGCGAGCGTGATCGAATAAGCAGACATTACCCAAAGGTGCTTATAGGAGAGCATTTTCTTCTGTCCATTGCGAATGATCAGCCCGATGACGGCAAGAACCGAGACATCAATGAATTTTCCGGCTGCCGTCGCCAAAAACAGCAGAACGCATAAGACGGGAACAATCACCGATTTATTTTGATCAACTAAAGAAAGGATATCGTTCTTGGACATGTCTTCGGGAAGCATGGTGTACGGCATTTCCTGAACTTGGCCGTCAATGGCGATGACGAACTTATCTTTCAGAATGCCGACGGAATTCCGTTTGTCTTCGATCTGTTTTGTTTTATAAGAGCCGCTCGGATCAAAAACGATGACAAATCCGAATGACTGTGATTCAATCGCTTTCTTTGCATCTGTTTGCAGTGAGCCGTCTTTTATGGAGAAAGCGGGGAATTCTTTTACAGCTGACTGAAAGCTGTTCATTGTATTCACCACTCCGCTGCTGATATGGTAAAGGTTCGGGAGAGCGGCGATGATGCTGAGCAAAAATACGTATAAAATCGTTTTCCCTATGCCTTGGAAACGCATTTTGCCAATCGCGTGAGGGGAATATGTACTTTTAAAAAATCGCTGAAATAAATTCATTCGTTTTTCACTTCCTATTTCTATAATGTATCTGCATTATTGTATCGTCACAAAAGGACGAATACAAGAAAACTTATCGATCAACAGGGGTTCTGGAAGTTTCCTTTTGGAAAAATGGGTATAATATGAAGCATCACAATCGATTGGAGGAGATTCGGATGGATGTTTTATATTGGATCATCATTGCGGCGATGTTCGTCATTGCGTTCATCGGCCTTGTTTATCCCATCATTCCGAGCGTCGTTTTCATCGTAGCCGGCTTTGTACTATACGGTTTTTTATTTACATTCGGGCATTACTCCTACCTGTTTTGGATCATTGAAGGCATTTTTACAGCCGTATTGTTTGCTGCTGACTATATTGCAAATCTCCTCGGTATTAAGCGCTTCGGCGGCAGCAGGGCGGCGATATGGGGCAGCACAATCGGCCTTTTGATCGGACCTTTTGTGATACCTGTGGCGGGCATTATTTTGGGGCCCTTTTTCGGGGCCTTGGCGGGTGAGATGATTGTCCATCAGAAGGATTTGAAAACAGCGGCCAGAATCGGGATCGGTTCATTGATCGGATTTATTTCAGGCGTTTTTGCGAAAAGTGTGATTCAGCTGATAATGATCGGCTACTTTTTATATACTGTGCTCTAAAATTTTCCCGTCCATGTTTAAAAAGAAGGGGAAAAGGATAAAGTTTAGTGAGCGCTTGAAATGCAACTGTGATCATTTTGTGAGCATTTCCATTGAAACAAGCCTTTTCTTTTGATACATTGAAAGAGGAAAGGCTTGCTAAAGGCGGCATTTCAATACATACAAATTAAGGAGGAATTGATATGGCTTACAAACTTCCAGAATTACCTTATGCTTACGATGCGTTAGAACCTCACATCGACAAAGAGACGATGAATATTCACCATACGAAGCACCATAACACATATGTTACAAAATTGAACGAAGCGGTGGCAGGCAAACAGGATCTTGAAAGCAAATCTGTTGAAGAGCTTGTTGCAAACCTTGATGCTGTACCGGAAAACATCCGCACAGCTGTCCGCAACAATGGCGGTGGACATGCCAACCACTCATTGTTCTGGAAACTTCTTTCTCCAAACGGAGGAGGCGCTCCGACTGGTGAATTGGCAGAAGCGATCAACAGCAAATTCGGCAGCTTCGATCAATTCAAAGAAGACTTTGCCGCTGCAGCAGCTGGCCGTTTCGGCTCCGGCTGGGCATGGCTTGTTGTCAATAACGGAGAGCTTGAAATCACAAGCACGCCAAACCAAGATTCTCCTCTTTCAGAAGGCAAGACCCCTGTCTTAGGTCTTGACGTATGGGAGCACGCATACTACCTGAATTACCAAAACCGCCGTCCAGATTACATTAAAGCATTCTGGAACGTCGTGAACTGGGATGAAGTTGCACGCCTTTACAGCGAAGCAAAATAATCCAGTTTGAGAAAAGAGGCCCGCGAAAAGCGGGCCTTTCAGATTGTTGATAAAATCCCAAAACGACTTTTTGTTTTGGGATTTTATCATCCCTTTTCAGCGTGATTGAAAACCCTTGCAGTCTAGGAAGGCCGAGCATCGGAGCGGAGCGAATGTTGGATTCGTGAGTACCGACGCGCAGGCCTGACAACGAATGCGAGGGTTTGTCGACACGCTGAGAGGCCCGCGGAAAGCGGGCCTTTTTATGTTGTTCGCGAAGCGGAGCGGCTGTTGAAGGACCGGCAAAAAGCCGGTCTGTTTGTTTTTCGTTTCTTTTGCTCTGAAGTACATAACTGACTTTTGATGAGACAGACTAATGATGATCAGTAAAGGGGAGTCAGTTATGAGCAGAATCAAAAACATAATAGGCGATGTTGAAGTAAACAGGGACCTCCTGCTGTTGCTTGCAGTCGGCGGCCTTTATTCTCTTAGCATTGCCCTTTCCAATACGTTTGTGAATGTATATCTGTGGAAGCAGTCCGGACAGTTTGTCGATTTGGCCATTTACAATTTGTCGATCGTCGTGATGCAGCCTATCATCTTTATGTTTGCAGGCCGCCTTGCTAAAAAAATCGACAGGGTGTTTATACTCAGGTTTGGCGTTTCGTTTTTGGCTGTATTTTATTTAACCGTGCTGTTGGCGGGGGAGAATGCGGGATCACGGCTTGTGCTGCTCGGCAGTGTGCTCGGAATTGGCTACGGATTTTATTGGCTTGCGTTTAATGTCCTGACATTTGAAATCACTGAGCCGGACACGAGAGATTTTTTTAACGGGTTTCTCGGCATTTTAAATTCCGGCGCGGGAATGATCGGTCCGATTGTCGCCGGCTATGTTATTTCACGGCTTGCTGACAACACGGGGTACACGGTGATTTTCAGCCTGTCTTTGGCTTTATTTTCAGTGGCTGTCATCACGAGCTTTTTTTTAAAGAGGCGTGAATCGCGCGGCCGCTACATTTTGAAGAAAATCTGGGCAGAACGAAATTCAGACCCGAATTGGCGCAGCATTACAAATGCTCATTTTTTTCAGGGGCTGAGAGAAGGGATTTTCGTTTTTTTAATCAATGTCTTTGTCTTTATTACGACAAAGAGCGAGTTGGCATTGGGGAAGTTCGGCTTGATTAATTCAGCTGTTTCTTTTTTTGCATACTATTTCGCAACGCGGCTTATTAAAAAAGGAGCGCGCAAAAAGGCGATTTTAATGGGCGGTCTCATCCTGTTCGGCGCTCTCTTTCTGATTTTGTTTCATATGACGTATGTGACGCTGCTGCTGTATGCTGTAGCGATTGCGATCGGCTATCCGATTTTGCTCGTACCGTATTCATCGCTCACATATGATGTGATCGGTAAAGCAAGGTATGCCCGGAAAGCGCGGATCGAATATATTGTCGTCAGAGAGGTTTTTTTAAACATCGGACGGATTGTCTCGATCTTGGTCTTTTTGCTGCTCGTGTCGCTGCTGAAAGAAGACCTGGGCATTCCGGTTTCCCTCGTTTTGCTGGGGGCAGGCCACACGCTGATCTACTATTTCGTCAAAGATATCCGTCTGACAGAGCCCGCCCGCGAAACGGTCGGAAAAGATGCGCATAAACAAACAGCTGAACCCAATTATTTAGAAGGAAAAAGGTAAGCCGCAAGGGAAAATAGTAGAAAAATGTCGAAAAAAACTTTACAATAGATTTGGCACCTTTTCATAAGGTGTCTTTTCTTTATTTCAAAAAGGTGATGCTAATGATGAACAAAAAAATGAAAACTGAAAAACGCAAATCGCTCCCCATTAGATTGAACATATTGTTCCTGCTCGCTTTTATTATTTTCACCATCGTCGTCGTGCGCCTCGGCATGGTGCAGATCGTCTTTGGCGAAGACTATACGAACGAAGTGCAGAAGCAGGAAGAAGTCGATGTCTCGACAAGCGTTCCGCGGGGGAAAATATATGATCGGAACTTAAACACGATCGTGAAAAATAAACCGATGAATGCCATTACATACACAAGGACATCATCGACCTCTCAAAAGGACAGGCTTAAAATAGCAAAAAAACTTGCAGAAATGATCAAAATCGATACAGATAAAATAACGGAGCGCGATAAAAAGGACTACTGGATTTTAACGAGGCCGAAAAAAGCCGAGAAGCTCATCACCGATCAGGATCGGAAAAAAGTTAAGGACGGCAAGCTGAAAGAAGACGATTTATACCAGCTGCAGCTTGACAGGATCACGGAAGATAAACTGAAAGAACTGACAGATCAAGATTTGAAAGTCTTGGCAATCAAGCGTCAGATGGATTCTGGATACGCGTTGACTCCGCAGTATATTAAAAACAAGGACGTAACCGCAAAAGAAATGGCGGTTGTCAGCGAACACCTGGACGAGCTCCCTGGAGTCGATGTGACGTCAGATTGGAAGCGGGATTATCCTTATAACGGTCTGCTCAGAACGATGATCGGCAGCATATCTGATTCAAATGAAGGGCTTCCGAAAAGTCTGCTTGATCATTATTTGTCGCTCGGCTACAACCGGAATGACCGGGTTGGAAAAAGCTACCTTGAAGCCGAATATGAAAATGTGCTTCAGGGACAGAAAGAGAAAGTGAAAAATATTACCGACAAATCAGGGGACATCGTCGATACGGAAGTCATTTCAGAGGGGAAAAGCGGAAAAGATTTAGTCTTGACGATCGATGTTGATATGCAAAAAGAGATTGAAAAAATTATCGAGGATGAACTGAAGTCCGCCAAAGCCCAGCATAGCGCTCCGCTTCTCGACCGCGCATTCGTCGTCATGATGGACCCGCGAAACGGGGAAGTGTTATCGATTGCCGGCAAGCAGCTTAAAAACGAAAGCGGCAAATTAAAGGTTGACGACTATGCCCTCGGCGCGATGACGTCTTCTTACGCGATGGGCTCGGCTGTCAAAGGGGCCACTGTTTTAACAGGTTTGCAGACGGGAGCCATTAATTTAAATACGACTTTTCTTGATGAACCGCTTTGGATCGGTGACTCGCCGAATCCGAAAAAGTCATGGAGAGTGGGCTTGGGAACACTGGGTATCCAGGGAGCGCTTGAACAATCTTCAAACGTGTTCATGTTTAAAACAGCGATCGCCCTTGGTAAAGGTCAATATAAGGCGCACCAGCCTCTCAATCTTCAAACAAAAGCATTTGATACATTCAGGTATTATTTCAGCCAGTTCGGCCTCGGCGTCAAAACCGGAATCGATCTGCCAAATGAAGCAACAGGCTACAAAGGATCTCAAAGACTGCCTGGTTTCTTGCTTGACTATTCCATCGGACAGTATGACACATACACACCGCTGCAGCTGGCTCAGTATGTATCAACGATCGCCAATGGCGGGTACCGCATGAAGCCGCAGCTCGTGAAAGAGATCAGGGAGCCTGATTCGAAAAAAGGAATCGGGGCCGTTACACAGTCCGTGCAGCCTGAAGTATTGAACAAATTAGACATGAGCGATCAATATATTAAAGAAGTCCAAAACGGATTCAGGCGCGTAATGACAAAAGGTACGGCAGCGGGTCAGTTTGCTTCTGCTTCATATAAACCAGCAGGAAAAACAGGAACGGCCCAGTCTTTCTATGACGGACCGGACAAATCGAAAACGGGAACACCGACATACAATACAACGCTTGTTGCCTACGCTCCTTACGATAATCCTGAAGTCGCAATTTCCGTCGTCGTTCCTTGGGTTTATAATGACTATGGCCAAAGATATTCAATTACAAACGAACTCGGCCGGAAAGTGCTTGATAAGTATTTTGAACTGAAATCAAAACAATCGAAAGAAAATACCGCCGAAAAAAATAAAGACAAAATCGAAAAAGAAGCTACAGAATAGGACTTTTTCATTAAAACACCTGCATTGAACCATGCAGGTGTTTTTTTGTGCGCCCGTTCCTTTCACCCGCATTCTATACAAAGTTCAAGCTTATTTTACAAAACCTTAATAATTCATTTAAACAAGATTAACACTGAAAAGTTACGCTATACCCGTAGGACAAATTACACATTTACGCGGGAGGATTAAGAAGTGAAACCATTTAAAAAAATCACACTGATGTTCATCATGTCCGTTTTAGTTGTCTTCGCAGCAGCTTGCGGAAGCAGCAGTACAAACAACAATGCAGACGAAGGCAAACAAAGCGATAAAGCAGAGAATAAGGCTTCAGGTTCTTTGACGATTTCGGGTTCTTCGGCGATGCAGCCTCTTGTTTTAGCAGCGGCTGAAAAATTCATGGATGAAAATCCTGATGCCGATATTCAAGTTCAGGCTGGAGGTTCTGGCACAGGTCTTTCCCAAGTGGCTGAAGGCACAGTCCAAATCGGCAACTCCGATGTCTTTGCCGAAGAAAAAGAAGGCATTCCTGCCAAAGAACTTACCGATCATCAAGTTGCGGTTGTCGGAATGGCAGCTGCGGTCAATCCTGAAGTAGGCATCGATGACATTTCGTTAGAGGATCTCAAAAAGGTATTCACAGGTAAAATCAAGAACTGGAAGGAACTAGGCGGGAAAGATCAAAAGATTACGCTTGTCAACCGTCCTGATTCTTCAGGAACCCGCGCGACTTTTGTTAAATATGCACTTGACGGAGAAACTCCGGCTGAAGGAATCACGGAAGATTCTTCAAACACAGTGAAAAAGTTAATCGCTGAAACGCCTGGAGCAATCGGATATCTTGCGTTTTCTTATATCAAGGATGACACTGTCACTCCGCTTTCAATCGACGGCGTTAAGCCGACAGCCGAAAATGTACAAAAAGGCAAATTCCCGATCTGGGCATACCAGCATTCTTATACGAAAGGCGAGCCTGAAGGCTTGGCGAAAGAATTCCTCGACTATTTGATGAACGATGACATTCAAAAATCCATCGTGACGGAGCAGGGCTACATTCCAGTAACAGACATGGAAGTCAAGCGCGATGCGAATGGAAAGCAAACTGATAAATAATTGACAATAGAAGGCGGGAAAGTGTGCTCCTGACACTTTCCCTCTTATGACTTGTTCTTATAGGAGTGTAAAAAAATGGTTCAAAAAATAGAGAAACTGTCCGCAAAAGAGCGGCTGATCAGCTCCAAGCATAATCGCAAAATGGATGAAATCCGCGGGAGGATTTTGGTTGCGTCGTGCGCGTTTATCATGATGGCGGCGGCGATTTCGATCACAATTTTTCTCGGAAATAAGGGGTTGCAATCTTTTCTGGCCAATGGTGTAAGTCCAATTGAGTTCTTAACCAGTCTAGATTGGAATCCAACGAACGAAAACCCTGAATACGGAGCCCTTCCGTTTATACTCGGATCTTTTGCAGTGACCCTTCTTGCATCTTTGATTGCTGCACCGCTTGGAATAGGAGGTGCGATTTTCATGACGGAAATCGCGCCATCATGGGGCAGAAAAGTACTGCAGCCGGTTGTCGAATTGCTTGTTGGTATTCCTTCCGTCGTTTATGGATTCATAGGCCTTACAGTGTTAGTGCCGTTCATTTCACAGTTTAAGTCAAGCGGATCGGGCCACAGCCTTCTGGCGGGAACGATTGTCCTGGCTGTCATGATTTTGCCGACGGTCACTTCTATTTCAACGGATGCGCTCATGTCTCTGCCGAAAAATCTGCGCGAAGGATCATACGCATTGGGCGCAACCCGCTGGCAGACAATCCGAAAAGTGCTGATACCGGCAGCGCTGCCTTCGCTTCTGACAGCCGTCGTCTTAGGAATGGCGAGGGCGTTCGGCGAAGCGCTGGCCGTGCAGATGGTCATCGGAAATTCCCGAAACCTGTTTGAGAGCCTTTTAGACCCTGCGGGGACATTAACAACGATTATAACGTTGAATATGGGCCATACAACATACGGAAGCGTGGAAAACAATACGCTCTGGTCAATGGGCCTTGTCCTTCTGATCATGTCGTTCTTGTTCATCCTGCTCATCCGCTATCTGTCATCCAGGAGGAAACTGTAATGAACAGCAGAGTAACAGATCGTTTAGCAACCGGTGTTTTTGGATTGATTGCTGCGGTAATCGCCGCCATTCTTGTCGGTTTGTTCACTTATATCATCATCAATGGTGTTTCACATATCAGCCTCAGCTTTTTAACTTCGCGTTCCAGTGCGCTTTCAAGCGGCGGCGGAATCCGCGATCAGCTGTTCAACTCGTTTTATATTCTCGCACTGACGATGCTGATCACAGTTCCCCTTGGAGTCGGCGGAGGAATTTATATGGCTGAATATGCGCCCGCCAACAAATTGACCGATTTTATCCGTGTCTGTATTGAAGTTTTGTCATCCCTTCCTTCGATCGTCATGGGGATGTTCGGCATGCTGCTGTTTGTTAATTTGACCGGATGGGGGTACAGCATTATCGGCGGAGCGCTTGCTTTGACGATTTTCAACCTTCCCGTCATGGTCAGGGTGACAGAGGATGCGATCCGCTCTGTACCTAAGGAACAAAAAGAAGCTTCCCTTGCTTTAGGTGTGTCCAAGTGGCATACGATTAAAACGGTCTTGATCCCTGGTGCGGTGCCGTCCATCATCACAGGGGCGATTCTTGCGTCGGGCCGCGTATTTGGCGAAGCTGCCGCTTTGCTGTTTACAGCCGGACTAACCACGCCGAGACTGAATTTCGCCGATTGGAATCCGTTTTCTGAGACCTCGCCGCTCAATATTTTCAGACCGGCTGAAACGCTGGCCGTTCACATTTGGAATGTAAACACACAGGGGATCATCCCTGATGCTGAAGCGATCGCAAACGGGGCATCCGCCGTTCTTGTACTGTCCGTCTTGATCTTTAATTTGGCAGCCCGATGGCTCGGCTCTTTTATTCATAAAAAGTTAACGGCAAACAAATAAGAAGGAAGGATGAAATCATATGGTTCAGGTTCAGATGCCGGTTTTGGAAACCGTGCGCGACACTATCGGAATCGCTCCGTTTCCTGAAGCGAAAGAACATATTTTAGAAGTGAAAAATTTAAATATTTACTATGGAGAAAAGCGGGCCGTCAACGACATTTCCATGCATGTTGACAAACATGCCGTTACGGCTTTGATCGGCCCGTCAGGCTGCGGAAAATCAACTTTTTTAAGAAGCATCAACCGGATGAACGATCTGATTCCATCAGCCAGAACATCCGGAGAAATACGATATGAAGGACTTAACATCCTTGATTCCAATATCAATGTCGTCAATCTGAGAAGGGAAATCGGAATGGTATTTCAGAAGCCGAATCCCTTTCCAAAATCGATTTACAGCAACATTACCCATGCTTTAAAGTATGCGGGTGAACGGCGTAAATCTGTGCTTGATGAGATCGTGGAAGAAAGCTTGAGGAAAGCCGCGCTGTGGGATGAAGTGAAAGACAGGCTGCATGAGTCGGCTTTTTCGCTGTCAGGCGGGCAGCAGCAGCGCCTCTGCATCGCCCGGACGCTCGCGATGAAGCCTGAAGTCCTGCTTTTGGATGAGCCTGCTTCAGCGCTCGATCCGATTTCAAATGCGAAAATAGAGGAATTAATCGTCGGTTTAAAAGAGGAATACTCGATCATCATTGTCACGCATAACATGCAGCAAGCTTCAAGAATTTCCGATCAAACGGCATTTTTCCTTAACGGAGATTTGATCGAATACGATCGTACGGAAAAGATCTTTATGAATCCTTCAGAAAAAAAGACAGAGGATTACATCAACGGCAGGTTTGGATAAGGAGGGGCCGGTATGAGCGCTGTAACAGCCGTAAAGCCAAAAGATGTGTACCAGATCAATGATTTGAATTTATGGTACGGCGAACATCACGCATTAAAGAACATTAACTTGACAATACCCGAGTACGAAATTACCGCCATCATCGGTCCGTCAGGCTGCGGAAAGTCGACCTTCATTAAAACGCTGAATCTCATGATCAATATGGTTCCGAATGTCAAAATGACCGGAGAGATCAGCTACAACGGAACGAACGTACTCAACAGCAAAGTCGATCTTGTTGAGCTGCGGAAGAAAGTCGGTATGGTGTTTCAAAAAGGAAATCCGTTTCCCCAGTCGATTTTTGATAATGTCGCATACGGACCAAGGATCCATGGACTGAAAAACAAAAAGGAATTGAATGAGAGGGTGGAAAAAGCGCTTGTGGATGTGGCGCTGTGGGATGAAGTGAAAGACCGCCTTCATTCCCAGGCGCTCGGACTTTCCGGGGGGCAGCAGCAGCGCCTCTGCATCGCAAGGGCGCTGGCCACCAATCCGGACGTTCTCTTGATGGATGAACCGACATCAGCTCTTGATCCAGTTTCGACTTTGAAAATTGAAGAGCTGATGCTCAAGCTGAAAGAGAAATACACGATTGCAATCGTCACGCACAATATGCAGCAGGCATCGAGAATTTCCGATCAAACGGCATTTTTCCTCATGGGCGAGCTGATTGAGTGCAACGATACGGTCAAAATGTTTTCAAGTCCTGACGACTATCGGACAAAAGATTATATTACAGGCCGGTTCGGATGAGAAAGAGGCTGCCGCTTTAAAGCGGCAGCCTTTTTTGCACCGGAGCGGAGGCAATAAAAAAGCAGGCTGGTACGAAGGGGACCGGTCCCATAAGATGAGACAAATAAAAAACACCTTCAAAGTTGAACGGATAGTTGTTATCCGAAATAAGACGTGGAGGTGTTTTTTCTATGGGGACAAGAGTGAATTATCCGGTTGAAGTCAAACGGAAGGCTTTAGAAATGAGATTGGTAGGCGTACCTAAGAAAGAGATCATGCAGAAATCGAATATCAAGAATAAGGCGCGGGTTCAGGCATGGGGCAGGTGGTATAAGGCTGCGGATAAACACTGATTCGAACAGCCTGTTGGAAAACAATATACTTATCGAAAGGATCCCGAGTATTCTTCTGAATGCAGGCAGAAAGTCGTTAGCTGAAACAACAAAATGAAGTTTTAAAAAAGGGGGTAGTCCCAGAGGCATTCTTTTCGATTTTCACGAAACAATTCAACCTTAAATTTACCTTAATAAATAAAATCCCATATTGACCAAACATTGTAAAAGGTGATATGTTTTTAATAGAATTACCAAAAAATACTTTTGTTTATATAAGGAGCATTTATGGATAATAAACAAAACTTTATTACTCTCGTACATCATTTCATATTTTCTCCAAAGGACTTTCTTTCTATCAAGTATTCTAGCGATAAGAATTATCGTCATTCTTGGTTTGTCTTCCTAGCTGTATTGTTTCTGTTCTTAGGCTTTTATTTAGCTATCTTCCCAACACTCTCTACCTTGATTAATAATTCATTTCAAGACAATGGAATTGATTATACAACTGATATGAATACACTCATTATGATCATTACATTAGTATTAGGTATTATTCAATTTACCTCGATGGTTCTTGTAAGCTTTTTTATTATACATATTATTGGGATATTAATTGGCGGGACCGCTACAGCCAAAGAATTTTTCCCTAGTTTTATTTATTCAATCATACCTATAGGCATCAAATTTACAATACTCATTATTTTTTCTTTCTTTTTAGGTAGTGATTTCGCCTTTTCAGTTATTTACCCAAATTCTCAACAGCCGCTAGATATTATCTTGAATATTATTATCGACCCTTTCTTTTGGTGGTCTACTATTCTAGGGTGTATTGCCTTAAAAGTAATACATCAAATTTCTTATAAAAAAACCATCATAATCATTAGCATTACAATGTCTTTAGGTATTATTTCTCTTTTTTCAACAAGTTTATTTTTATAAACTGAAAGGAGGTGAGATTTCAAGATGAAAAATAGCAATCTTTTTAAAATTGCAAGTATTACAGGTGTAGTTTCTCTCTTTGCCATTGCTACTTTCCTTATGGGCTCTTCAGAAGGTATTGCAGGTTTAGCTTCTATTGACTTTAGTTCAGGTCATCAGTTCGCTTTAGACCTTGCAACAAACCTAGGAATTAGTAAAAAAACAGCCTATGTAGCAATCGGTGTTATTATGACAACAGGCGATGTATTAACAATTCTCAGCCTATTGGCTGTTGTTTTGGGCGGAACTGGTCTAATTACAGCTGCAATGGTAGCTACAGCGAAAAAGCTAGCTAAAAAATACGGCAAGAAATATGCTGCTGAATGGTAAGATGCTCAAAAGGAAGAGATTGAGGAGTATAATTATACTCCTCCTTATTTTCGTTCTAGGAGGAATATACACATGCTCAACAAAAGGGTTCTCATTGCAAACTTTAAACTAACCTATAGACGAACTTTAAATCGCTTGATTTATTTTTTCCCATCAAGCGAAAATTTACTTAAATCAAATAAAATTCTATTTGTCTTTGCGCCCTTTTTCTTGGTGTATATATTTATTCTATATAAAGCCTCACAGACTCTTTTAACTGGAGTTCCAGAGCATATTCTAACTCTAGGTACTAACTTTATCATTCTCTTTTTTGTTTTGAATATATTAAAATCATCGACTGATATCATACATCGATATGTATATCCTGAAGATTTTCTTCTTCTTCATACTTTAAAAACGGATCCCAAAAAAATTTTATTATCAAGATTCTTCACAACAATTTTTCTAAACATCCTGTTTAAATTAACAGTAGTGTTATTCCCTATACTCTTTTTTATAAATTTTTCTACACATGACCGTATATATCTTTTGTTATCATTTCCATCACTGCTAATATTTATTGTTGGACTGACAAGTCTTTATTCATCGCTTACATACATCGTTTATTCTAAATTTCTACATAACATTTTAAATTCACGATTAAAAAGCTTGTTATCCCTTATAGGAATTGCCTGTATATCTGCCATTTCAACTACTTTTCTTGGTTGGATTGGACTTAATTATTTTTATCAAAATGATCTCCTCGAAGCTATTGGCAATTTCATATATCTATTCAAATTAGATACGATATTAACCACCAATTGGCTGCCTACAAATTGGTTTTTACTTTCAACAAGTGATATACATTTATTTTTTTTATGTTCCATAGGTTATATTGCTTTAGGTTGCCTTTTCGCCTTTATTACCTTTCATTTAATTTTGAAAGTATTGATTATAAAAGAAGCAGTACCTAATAATCTTTTGCCAAAATTAAAACCAATCAAGTTGCCTTTTTTAAGTTTCTTACAAAAGACCTTACCACGGCAAAATATTGCTATTCTAAAGAAAGACCTTACTGCATTATTAAGAGCTAATTTTACAATAAAAAAACGACTGGTACTTTCCATTAATATGATTGCAGTAGAACTAGGTGTATTGATAGGTCTTAGTTTAAATCAAAAGTGGTTTGATTTCTCAGACATTTTTGTTATCTACCCAATTTTATTTGCTGTGACTTATAATACATCTTTATTAGGAGAGGGATTACTTGGCGTAACTTCAGCAGATGCAGAGCGTGAGAACCTTTACGTTTATAAGAGCTCGGGTGCTTCTATTTTTAAATTGATCGCAGGAAAATCTTTATTGCACTTATCTGTGATTCTTATTTTAATGAATACGTTATTTTTATTCATCTTATTGTTATTCAACTTAGATATTATGACGCAGCTTATATTGTTCATCATGATTAACTCCATCAGTCTTATCATAGGGGCTGGACAAATTATTGGAACATTTCTCTATCCTCGTTTAGATTGGGAGAACTTTGAAGACATTGGTTCATCTGTTAAAGCATCATTTTTTGAACATACTATTCTCGGAGTGTTACTGGCATTTTACCTTCAGTTGTATGGTATCACAGGCGTTCTCGTTACTTTTAATATTATTAATAGGGGAGTATTCTTTTTAATCATTGTGACAGGTACCATTTTATTTGTTATAGGTATTGGAGTCTTTTATTATTTTTGGATTAAAAGAATAGGAACGAAAAATTGGGAGATGAAAACATGAACATTGAAAATGTGTCTTTCAAATATAAAGATAAACTGATCCTTGAATCTATTAATTTAAAGATAGAGAAAGGCAAAGTTTACGGCTTACTTGGACCAAATGGAGCTGGTAAATCAACTCTTTTAAAATGTATCCTTGGTATAGTGAAACCTTACGAAGGTAAAATCACTGTCAAAGGAGAAACCTTGGAATCTGAAAGATCCTCTTACCTTAAATATATAGGATACGTTCCAGACGCACCTTTTATCTATCATTATTTAACACCTAGAGAGTACCTTGAGTTTGTTGCTGATTTACAAGAAGTCCCTTATGAGATTAAAAATGATAGAATAGATCTTTTGTTAAGTCAATTTAAATTGAAAGATAATGAAAACGACATGATATCTACATTTTCTTTTGGTATGAAACATAAGTTATCTGTTGCAGGAGCCATAGTTCATGAACCAGAAATATTAATATTAGATGAACCATTAGGGGCATTTGATCCCCCCACTACAAAGATGATGAAAAGTTTTCTCAAACGTTATGCTGAACAGGGAAATACTGTCATCATGTCTACACACCTTGTAAACATAGCGCAACAACTATGCGATAAGGTTGGTATACTGATTAATGGTACTTTAGTTAAAGAATATAATCACCTGACAGACATAAAGGATTTTGAAGATTTGATTATAAGGGATATGGATACGATACTAAAATGAAGGAATTAATAAAAAGAAATAAGCGTATACTCTATATAGCAAGCTCCTTTTACATAGTGGGTTTAGTTCTTGGTGTGATTTTTAACAATATTCTACCTAGCCTTAGTCAAGATAATGTTCAAAATATCACAGTATCAGGTTACTTTACACATAATTTTGCAGCAAATTTATTTCTCATTTTTTCAATGTTTACATTTGGAATTTTGACATCTATCTTATTACTATTGAATGGCTTCTTAGTCGGTCTATCTTCTTTACATAGTATCACTGACCATGGAAACGATGTCTTATTTATATTAACTGCTTTGGTTCCTCACGGTATTTTTGAGATTCCGGCAATGATTTTGTCGGGAGCACTTGGTTTCAAATTGTTAGATTACGTGTATATGAAGATAAGGGGTATTTATTTTTCAAAAAAACAGTTTTTACAAGATTTTTTGTACTTTGTTATTATACTTTTTTTATTGACATTACTTGCTGCTGTTACAGAAGCATTAATAACGCCTTATTTACTTAACAAATTAACATTAGGAGGCTCTTATGTTTTTTAATAAAAAGCAGATAGATAAATTACTGGATGATCATACAGAAGAAGAACAAAAAGAAACGAAAAGTAAAGTTAATACTTCATTTATAATAGTATTTTATTTTTCAATACTACTATCAATCTGTACTGTCTTTTTTGATTATAGGTACTTTTTGATTGCTTTGTTTGGCCCGACCATTTTAGTAACTTTTATATCCCCACCTTTCCAAACCAAAAAAGGTATTTATAGAATTTTTTCGGCCATATATTTAATACTTTTAATTACAGTTACTTTCTTTTGGTTAAATTGATTGCTTAATTCTCAATCAAAAAACGTCCTTAATGGATGTTTTTTTATATCGTTTAAATTAATAATTTGAATTGCTTTTTGACAAGTTCAACTTCGTACTACGAATGGGTTCTCCATCTTTTTTTATTGTATAGGTATGTAAACGGTTTCTGTAGGGGGAGGGCTTATGTTAACGTTTACTGGTTTGGGGAAAGCAAGTCCGACCATGGTGCCTTTGGTAGGGGTGCTTATTTCTGGATTTGGCATCAATGATATTTAAAGAAGGGATTATCAAAGTACTGCCAGTGGCGACCATGTTTATCTTCGTCACTTTAATTTTTGCATTCTACAAGACACAGGATTCTTTGAACCTCTAATCAAAGCATTAAACAGCTGACAAAGGGGAATGTTGTCACTGTTTCCATGGGTACAGCTGCAAGTGGGATGATCTCACACTTAGATGGTGCAGGAGCCACAACCTTTTTATGAACTGTACCCGCACTGCTTCAGCTTGTAAAAATTACATATGGGTCCTTGCTTACTGTGCGATCAAGGTTAAGTGTATACATCTTATGAGTATCAGAAAGCTATTAATATAATGCCTCCATCCGATCGTTTCATTCCTCACTAAAGTCTGAAACGTTTGATCTTAACAGCATTGATCGAACTACGACTGCCATCGTAGAACACACTGTTAAAGAAATACATTCATTATTTTAACAATATTCGTATTAAAACAAAACTAAACAACCAATCACCGGTAAACTATCGGGAATTGGTTGTTTAAAGGTGTTTTTAAATCCTGACTCAAAACGGGGGTCAGTCCCGTTCCAGCCTGCTTTTTTATTTGGACAGTGTTTTGACGATGTTTTTCAAGCTGTCACCGCGCTTCAGTTCGTACTTACCTGCGCGGATTTTAGATTCGTTTCCGGTCTTTTTTACATAATCTTTGAAGTCATCGGCAGATGAAATGACTTTTCCTTTTGCAAGGAGGTCTGCTATCTCAGCCGTGCTCATGCCGCTTTTGATTTCAAGCTTATACTTGGAATCTTTTTTTTCTGCTACTTTCTCTTTTTTGTTTTGAGACGAAGCATCCTGCTTCAGAGCGGTCTCTTTATAATGGAGCAGCTGCTGGTATTCTTCGCGTTTCAGCGAAACCTGCTGGTTGTCCTTTAAATAGGTTTTGACATCGGTTTCGCTGATGTTTTGAGCGTCTTTAGAAGCTTCAACTTTTCCGTTATCTGTCAAATAAAATGCGCCTGCAAGAACGGCGGTAGCCAAAATCATTCCTCCGGCAAATGCTTGTACACTTTGTCTGGTCATACAAGCACCCTCTCATTGTCTTTAATGATCGCTTTCACATCTTCGACAGATACGTGCTCAGCTTTAGCGATGGCGTCTACAGACATGCCGTTTTGGTATTTTGAAAGAATCTGCTTCGCAATATGCTGGCTGATGCCGGCATTTGGTCTGCGGACGACCACATTTGAATCGAGGAGCTCTTCCTCAAGCACGGTCATCTTCTTTTTCAATTTATAGATTTCCTGCATGGCGGACAGCTGAAGGGTTTCCAACTCCTGTTCAACTTCCTTGATCGGTTCTCTTTGAAAATATGAGAATGCAATCAGCGCAATGCTGACAACGAGCAGCGCAATGATAGCAATTTCCACGTTCATCACCTTCAATTCTAATTTTCTCCTTCTTTTTTATACCATAAAAACGCTTGCTTCAAAAGGAGTTAATGCAAAAAATAAAAATTTTGTCGAAGAATTTTATTTTCGTTGCGCCTGCGGGGCCATTTCCAATAGGATAAATACATAACAGGGCTTAACGGGAGGGCGCACGGTGAAAAGGATAATCATCTCGAAAAAACCTTTTCAACATAGTATTCGAAGCGAATCTTTGTTTTGTAACGATATTTTAAAAATATCTTCGCCGGATCATGAAACCGTTCGGCTGAGCTGGGAAATCTCAGATGCTGCGCTTTCGGCAGCTGAAGCGGTGCTGTTTGAAAATATTAAAGACGTCGAAAAGCAAGTTCTTCTCTTTTGCGTAAAAAACGGAGAGCGCAGCGTACGGACGATCCATACCGGTGCATTTAAAGGGGAAGCCTCGGTTTTTCCCGCTGCAGGCAATGCGTTCTACAAAGCGGAATACCGAATATACAATTCGCTCAACATGTCACTGGCCGTTCTCACCTCCGGCTGCTTCTACCTTGGGGAAAACGGAATCCATTCAAACAGCTGTTTTCTCTGTCACGACAATCAGCAGGATTGGACGACTCAATTTTCCGCGTACACGAGTTATTCTTTAATAGAAGGAAAGGAGCGTTTCCGTTGATCAACGTATTGCTGCTGTCGCTGGAAAATCCTCTTTTATTGAAAAGCGGAGCGGGGCGCTATGTGAAAAGTCACCTTGAACTATTGCGGAACGAAGTCAGCTTTACCGTCTGCACGACGGCTGCCGGGCAAAACAGCCATGGATGGAAAACGCTTGAGATTCCGCTTGATTTAAAAGCGTTCGCTTCTTTTGAAGAGGCGGTGGCCGCCATGAATTTTCAGATGATCAAAACCGTGCTGGCGTATAAAGGACAATTTAATTTTATCCATGCAAATGATGATATCACCGCGCCTGCCGCCGTTTATCTCAGCGAGGTGCTGGCTCTTCCGCTGATTTCCACGGTACACGGCCTTGAAAGCGGCCGGAAAACGGCAGCAGGCGAGAATGTCCACCCATACAGAGCAAGCCTCGAACGGCTTCTGGCTGAAAAAAGCGATCAAATTCTCGTGCTGAGCAGCATGATGAAGACAGACATGCAAAAGGCGTTTTCGCTTCCTTTCGAGCAAGTCCGCGTCATTCCCCATCCGTGCATAAAAAGCCGCACGGTGAAAAAACGAATGAAAAGTGCGCCGTACTTTTTTTCCTGCGGAAGGTTTGTTCCGGAAAAAGGGTTTATCGAATGGCTGCACGCCTTTCAGCAGCTTCGCAAACGGCAGCCCGATCTTGAACTTGTCATTGCCGGGGAAGGACCGCTTCAAAGCGGGATCCAGACCAAGGCAAGAGAATTGGGCATTAAGGAAAGTGTGACAATTCTTCCTTTCCTTTGTGAAGAAGAAAGAGAGAGCTGGCTGGCATTTTGTGAAATGGCTGTTTTCCCAAGTTGTTATGAGCCGTTCGGCATCGCTGCTCAAGATAGCATGGCAGCCGGCGTTGCCGTCGCCGTCGGAACCAACGGGGGATGGAACGATTTCGTCATCGATCGGGTGACCGGCTTTCAGATTGATTTTAATCATCCGGATAAAGCTGCATATGCGCTTGCAGAAATTGTCCGCGATAAGGAGCAGCTGCTCAAGGTCGGGCAAACGGCAGAGGCTTATATATTGGATTTGCATGATCCTGGATATATCAAAAATGTGTTTTTGCAACATGTGTATCACACGTCTTTTTAACAAACCGTGACAAACTAAAAAAAACGCCTGGCATTCCGGCATCATAAGTGGTATTATAGATAAGTCTGAACAGAAATGATATATAGTTTGGAGGGAAAAATAAATGCGCGTTAATATTACTTTAGCTTGCACTGAATGCGGCGAGCGTAACTATATTTCTACAAAGAACAAGCGTAACAATCCAGATCGCGTTGAATTCAAAAAGTATTGCCCACGTGACAAAAAATCAACATTACACCGCGAAACAAAGTAAGCAGCAGGGATTTTCCTGCTGTTTTTCTGTTTTTAAGGGGGAAAGAGATGTGAAGCGTTCTTTACGAAATGAGGTCAGAAAGAGGCTTGCAAACATGCCGGAACAGGAGTTTCTTCTAAAGGCGGAAGCGATTCACCGGAAGCTTTTTCAATCCAAACAGTGGAAAAAAGCGTCTGGCATTGCCCTTACGATATCCAGAAATCGCGAAGTTCCGACAGAACCGATTATCGAACAGGCACGGCTTGAAGGAAAAACGGTGTGCATTCCGAAATGTATGCCTGATACAAAAGAGATGCACTTTCGCAGCTTTCAGGATGAAAGCGATCTTGAAGTTGTGTATTTTGGCCTGCAGGAACCGATCGTGCACAAAACCGGGCGGATGGAGCCTGAAGACATCGATTTCATCCTTGTGCCGGGAATTTGCTATGACCGGACAGGATACAGAATCGGCTATGGAGGCGGCTATTATGACAGATACCTGGCCGGTTTCACAAAAGATACCGCATCGCTGGCTTTCGAGTGCCAAGTGATCGATCATGTCCCAAAGGAGCCGCACGACATTCCGGTTGAGCAAATTTTTACCGAAGACGCCGTTTACACCTGCAGCGGGTCTGCTGAATAATTATTAAAAAATGAGACACGATACGGTTATAGGAGGGATCATATGAGAAAAGTTACATTCATTGCAGTAGGCGTCATTGCCGCCCTTGTGTTTTTTCAAAATCGTTATCGTGTCATCAATTTCATTCTTGGTCAAAACCAGATCCGCCACTATTTTATCCATTTGATGATGAGAATTCCGTTTTTTCGCAATAAGTTTATACAGCAGGCTTTCTGAATCCCGTTTAAAAACGGGATTTTTTTAAAGCGCTTAAAAGGCGCAGAATGACGCGTTTCCTGTTATAATGGACAAAAACAATTGTGGAGCGTCGGTATGTATTCAATCGATTATTTGTATTGGAATTTCATCGGGAACCTCTTAGACAGGGATTTTGAGCTTGTGCAGGCACCAGCTTCATTCGGAGAAGCCTGGCTTGAAGCAAGGGGGAGCGCGCCGTATGATTTGGTTCGCGTTTTTCGGAAGGATATCGATTTCAGACAGGATCTCGTCGGTGACTTGGAATCTCTTTATGAAAGAGCGGAGCGCCTGAGAGCAGCATCAAGGCAGCGAAAGCTCTCGATATTAAACGTCTATTTGTCACAGGAAGCACCTGTAGATGAGTGGGAAGATGTTGTCAGTCATCCGGTCGCAGATAAACGGATCAGCATCGTGCCGGTTTTTATTGAGCACGCTTCGGCTGAAGAAGGCTTCCGCAAACTCGCCGTTGCTTTAAACATGGGGCCGGATGAGCTGACAGGCCACATGCACGATGCCGGATACGAGAATGTGGAAGAGAAGAGAGCCGAAGTATTAGCAGCGGCTAAAGCAAGAGAAGAAGAAAGGCGGCGGGAAGCGGCTGTATTTGAGAAAGGCAAACCGATGTTTACCTGGATTTTTGCAGTGCTTCAAGTCTTCATGTTTCTGCTTCTGGAAATGTCGGGCGGCAGTCAGAATACCGACACGCTCATCCGGTTCGGTGCGAAGGAAAACAGCCTCCTGTTAGCAGGGGAATGGTGGCGGCTTGTCACGCCGATCGTTCTTCATATCGGATTGGTCCACCTCATGTTCAATACATTTGCATTGCTGTCTGTCGGAGCCGCGGCAGAAAGGGTGTTTGGATCATTCCGCTTTCTTGTCATATACATATCAGCCGGAATTTTTGGATCGATCGGCAGCTTTCTGTTCAGCCCGTATCCGTCCGCAGGGGCTTCGGGAGCCATCTTCGGTTGTTTGGGAGCACTTTTGTATCTGGCTTTTTCAAATCGGAAAGCTTTCTTAAAAACGATTGGAACAAATATCATTGTGATTATCATTCTGAACCTCGGCCTCGGTTTCACGATTTCAAATGTTGACAATGCCGGCCATATCGGCGGATTGATCGGCGGACTTCTGACGGCCTTGGCAGTCGGAATCCCCGGGAAAAAAAGACCACTCCAGCGGCTGACAGGCTGGGTTCTCATCTTTGTCATCGGAGGAGGCGCTCTGTACATTGGGACACATTCAGCTTCGATGCAGGAAAATGCCATGCTGCATCAGGCGGCGAAATGGTATGAAGAGGGAGACTATGAAAAGGTAAAAGATGCCTTGCAGGAAGCGGGCTCAAAGCAGGACGCTTCCAGCGACACTTTAAAGCTGCTCGCTTATTCCGAATTTCAGCTCGGCGAGTTTGAAAACGCTGAGAAAAGGTTCGAGGCCGTCGTTGAAAAAGATCCATCAGATCACGCCTCACTCTATAATCTTGCCAGGCTCTATGCTCAAAAAGGCGAGTTCGCCAAAGCCGAACAGTCTGTTGAAAGAGCGTTGGCAGAAAAGCCTGATGAAGAGATGTATAAAGCGTTTCGGGACGAACTTAAGAAAGAAACCGCCCGGTAACCAAGTATGAAAAGCTTCCGTTATGTTAAAAATGGTCTTTAGTATAGACTCATTTGACGGGAGCTTTTAATATACAATGGAAAAAAAGCATGCGGTCCAAAAAAATTTAGCGAAAAATGTTGAATATTTAAATGAAAAGCTGGGGGTCGACAAAAGCTTCGATATGATCCGGCTTGATGTTGTTTATGCTGATAGAGACATGTCGCTTTATCTTGTCGACGGCTTTGTAAAAGATGATATTATGCACCACTTGCTTAAGAATCTCTCAAGGCTCACCCCCGAAACTCTGGAAGACGATCCGCTTGAGAAGCTGATCAAAACGTACATCCCATACATCGAAATTGATACGGAAGACGACCTCGACAAAGCAGCCGCCCAGGTGCTGTCCGGGCCGGCCGTTCTCCTTGTCGACGGGGTGGACCATGCCATTATTATCGATGCGCGGACATACCCGGCAAGAAACCCGGAGGAACCCGACAATGAACGTGTCGTCAGAGGTTCAAGAGACGGCTTCGTCGAAACGATCGTGTTCAACACCGCACTGACGAGAAGAAGAATCCGCGACCGGTCCCTCAGAATGGAGTTCCTTCAGGTCGGCAGAAGAAGCAAAACAGATGTTGTCATCTGCTATTTGGAAGATATCGCTGATTTGGAAAGTGTAAAAAAGCTGAAGCAATCGCTTGAAGCGATCGATACGGACGCTTTGACAATGGCGGAAAAGACACTGGAAGAATATATCGGCGGCCGTCATTGGAATCCTTATCCGACGGTCCGCTATACAGAAAGGCCTGATACTGCGGCCGTTCATTTGTACGAAGGCCACATTCTCGTCTTTGTGGACGGTTCGCCAAGCGCGCTGATTACCCCTGTTACTTTTTGGCACCATCTGCAGCATGCCGAAGAGTACAGAAACAAACCGCTTGCAGGCGCCTATTTGCGAGTGGTCCGTTTTATATCTGTGTTGGCATCGATCTTTTTGCTGCCGCTGTGGTTTTTGCTCTCTGTCCATCCCGATCTTTTGCCGGACGCCCTTCAATATATAGGGCCTGAAAAAAAAGGGGCCCTTCCGCTGCTTGCGCAATTCATCATAATTGAAATAGGCGTCGACATGATGCGGATGGCTGCAATCCACACCCCGTCGTCTCTGGCTACGGCTCTCGGACTTGTAGCTGCTTTAATGATCGGAGAAGTGGCGGTGCAGGTCGGACTTTTCTCGCATGAAGTCGTCTTGTATCTCGCTGTTGCGGCTATCGGCACGTTTGCTACGCCGAGCTATGAGCTGAGCATAGCGAACAGGCTGGCAAGAATCGTTCTCCTGATCGCGGCCGGCGCATTCGGACCGATCGGCTTTGTCATCGCGATCTTCTGCTGGGTGATTTATCTGGTCAGAATGAAGTCGTTTCATGTGCCGTATTTATGGCCGTTTATCCCCTTTGACTACAGAGCCTTTCGAGATATCGCGATTCGAACGCCAATGCCGCTGAAAAATAGAAGGCCCGTATTTTTGGATCCCCAGGATCCAGACCGCTGAATGTCTGTTTTCCTTCAGGAAAACAGGCTTTTTTTTTGCTTGACGCCGGACAGCTTTATGAATACTCTAATGTTAGACCTTTAAAGAATGGTGAAATAAAATGAAAACAGCCTATGATGTACAGCTGTTGCTGAAACAGTTTGGATGTTATGTTTATTTTGGAGATCGCGAACTTGAACTTGAATATATGATGGACGAACTGAAAGAAATGTTTCTTTCGAATCTGATAGAAAAAGAACAGTGGCTTAAAGGCGTTTCAATTTTGCAGAATGAACTCACAAAAGTAAAGAGAAAATAAAACAGGGATTAGAGGGGGAGCAAAATGAATGACAGCTGGCTGGTCGGAGTCGACCTTGGAGGAACAACGGTAAAGCTCGCTTTTGTAAGCGCTTATGGTGAAATCCTGCACAAGTGGGAAATTCCGACCGATAAATCGGGGGAAACGGTTACGGTAAGCATCGCAAAAGCCATCGACGGAAAATTGAAAGAGCTCGGCAAACCGAAGCACATCTTAAAATGGATCGGCATGGGCGCTCCGGGCCCCGTCAATACGGAGACCGGCATCGTTTATAAAACGACGAACATGGGCTGGGAGAACTATCCGTTAAAAGACCACCTTGAAGCAGAGACAGGATTAGCGGCGGTCATTGAAAATGACGCGAACATCGCGGCTCTCGGCGAAATGTGGAAAGGAGCGGGAGACGGCGCAAAGGATTTGATTCTTGTCACGTTGGGAACGGGTGTCGGAGGCGGCATTATTGTAAACGGAGAAATCGTCCGCGGGCAAAACGGTGCAGGCGGAGAAATCGGCCACATCTGTTCAGTTCCTGAAGGAGGAGCGCCGTGCAACTGCGGGAAAAGCGGCTGTATCGAAACGATCGCTTCGGCTACGGGCATCGTCAGGATTGCCAAAGAAAAAATAGAATCCGGTCATCTAGATACAGACTTGCGTGCATGTCCGGATATCACGGCGCGCGATATTTTTGAAGCGGCCCGGGAAAATGATCCGGTTGCTTGCGAAGTCGTCGATTATGTGGCGGGTCATTTAGGAATGGTCCTCGGCAACTTGGCGAGCTCGCTCAATCCTTCGAAAATCGTAATTGGCGGAGGCGTCTCAAAAGCAGGAGAAATCCTGCGCTCCAAAGTTGAACAATCTTTCAACCGCTTCGTATTCCCGCGGGCCGGCGAGGCGGCTGAGATCGTAATCGCTTCACTTGGAAACGACGCAGGCGTGATCGGCGGCGCATGGATCGCCAAAAACCAATGGCTGAAAAGCCAGGCGGAGCCTGTTTTATAAGCATTTTCGGACCGCTTTGCAGCATTGTTAACACTTTTAAGCCAATGTGAAAAATGATTGATTTTTTTGTACAGACAGGTTAAGATATGATTTAGTAATTTTAGCGATTTTTCTAAAATAAAACAATATGTGGAAATTCAGTTTGCGGAAACATGCGTCTTGCTGCATAGGGAGGTTTCGAATGCGAAAGTCATTTTTTTCAAAAATTTCGTTTTTGTTAATTGCGACATTGCTGATGTGGCTGAAAACGTATGTCGTCTACAAAACAAGCTTCAACATTAAAATTGAAAACTTCATGCAAGAGTTTATATTGTTCATCAATCCTTTAAGCTTTTTGCTGTTTATATTCGGAATCGGCCTGTTTTTCAAAGAAAAAAACAGGAACCGGTTTATTATCGGGGCAAGTATCGTCCTGACGTTTGTCTTGCTTGCGAATATGATCTTCTACCGTTTTTACAACGACTTTTTAACGATTCCTGTATTGTTCCAGACGAATAATATGGGTGATTTGGGAAGCAGTATCAACTCTTTGTTTATGCCGACCGATTTGCTCCTCGTCGTCGACATTGCCATTTTAATTTGGCTGTACAAGCGCCAGCCTGCCAAAACAGGCGGAAAGGCGACAAGAAAGGAACGCGCGGCTTACTATCTATTTGTCGCTGCCGTTTTCTTTTTCAATTTAGGGATTTCTGAAACAGAAAGACCGCAGCTTTTGACAAGATCGTTTGACAGGGAAGTTCTTGTGAAGAATATCAGTCTTTACAACTTCCATATCTATGACGGGCTGATCCAGTCAAAGCAGTCTGCACAGCGTGCGCTGGCCGACAGCAACAGCCTCACGGAGATTGAAAACTATGTCAACGCAAACCGCACGGACACCAATCAGAACCTGGCCGGGATCGCCAAGGGTCGAAATGTGATCCTCGTTTCCCTGGAATCCACCCAAAGCTTTGTCGTGAACCAAAAGTTAAACGGCAAAGAGATTACGCCTTATTTAAACGACCTGATAAAGAAAAGCTACAGCTTCGAGAATTTCTATCATCAGACAGGCCAAGGCAAAACGGCAGATTCCGAATTCATCGTTGACAACTCTCTCTATCCTCTTGGAAGAGGAGCGGTCTTCTTTACGAATGCAGGAAACGAATATACGGCAATGCCTGAAATATTGAAAAACCACGGCTATTATTCCTCGATTTTCCATGCGAACAACAAAAGCTTCTGGAATCGGGATATTATGTACGATACGTTTAAATACGATAAGTTTTACGATATCAATTCCTATGATGTAAACGAAGAAAACTCAGTGGGCTGGGGACTGAAAGATAAGGAATTCTTTGAACAAACATCAGAGCTGATGAAAGAAATGCCTCAGCCGTTTTATACCCGCCTGATCACGCTGACAAACCATTTTCCGTTTGAGCTGGATGAGGAAGATAAACTGATCGATGAATTTGATTCAAAAAGCCGTACGTTAAACAGATATTTCCCGACCGTCCGCTATCAGGATGAAGCGCTTAAACGTTTTATTGAAAAGCTGAAAGAAGACGGCCTCTACGATAATTCTGTTATCGTGTTATACGGTGACCATTACGGGATTTCCGAAAACCATAACGAAGCGATGAGCCAATTCCTCGGCAGAGAAGTAACCCCGTTTGAGGAAGTGCAGCTTCAAAGAGTCCCGCTTGTGATCCACATTCCGGGAGTGACGGATAAAGAGCCGAAAGCCATTGACACCGTCGGCGGCCAAATCGATATTCGGCCGACTGTACTGAACCTTCTCGGAATCGATTCGAGCGATCAGATCCAGTTTGGAAACGACCTGTTTGCCAAAGACAAAACGGAGTTTACAGTGCTTCGCGACGGCAGCTTTATTACGAAAGACAAAGTATACACAGACGGCATATGCTATGATAAATCGATAGGAGAGCCGTCTAAAGATAAAAAAGGCTGTGAGCCGTACATTGAAAAAGCGAAACAGGAGCTTTCATATTCAGATCAAATCATTTATGGCGACTTGCTGAGGTTTTATGACAGCGAGCGCTTAAAAAAGCAATCTGACGCCAAGCCGAAAGACGAGTAAGCTTTTCTTTTGGCGGAGAAAGCTGATGCAGCAGGCCGGATATCGTTCCGGCCTGTTTTTAATGACAAGAGTCCGTCATAAAAATCATGATCCAAGCCGATGCCGGTTATGATATAATTGATAATGATTCTCTTTATCGATATTCAAACCAGAAAGAAGGTATGAAAGGTGAATATGAAAGGAAAGACGCTCGCTGGAGCATGCTTTGTACTATTATTGATCGCAGCATTGACAGCATGCGGTAATCAAACGGAGAGCAAAGATTCGTCTTCTCAATCAAAAAGCGAAGAAACGATTACATACAAGGCTGAAAACGGAACGGTTAAAGTTCCGAAGCATCCGAAACGGGTGGTTGTCATGGCTGACGATTATTTCGGCTATTTCAAGACACTCGGTCTCAATGTAGTGGGTGCCCCTGACAGGGTATTCAAAAATCCTTATTTCAAGGGGAAAACCGAGGGTGTGACAAACATTGGTGAAGGAAATTCCGCTGAAAAGGTTATTCAATTAAAACCGGACCTGATTGTCGTATGGACGACCCAAGGCGCTGATATCGAAAAGCTGGAAAAAATCGCTCCGACGGTCGCTTTGAAATATGACAGCTTGAATAACACTGAACGGCTGAAGGATTTCGCAAAAATGACAGGTACTGAAGATCGAGCGGAGAAATGGCTGGCTGAATGGGACAAAAAAGTTGCCGCGGCAAAATCAAAAATTCAAAAAGCGGTCGGGGACAAAACGGTTTCCATTATGCAAACGAATGGCAAAGAAATCTTTGTATTCGGCGATCAATTCGGAAGGGGAGGAAGCATTGTTTATCAAGATCTCGGCTTAAAGGCGACAAAGCTGACGAAGGAAAAAGCAATCGACGAAGGGCCGGGCTACACGAGCATTTCATTAGAAAAGCTGCCTGAATTCGCCGGAGACTATATATTTATAGGGCCCTGGGAATCAAGCGGAGACGACAGCGCCGTGCTTAATACCTCCATTTGGAAGAACCTTGGCGCGGTCAAAAATCAACATGTCTATAAAATCGACCCTGTCGGCTTCTACTTTTCCGATCCGATTTCATTAGAGGGCCAGCTTGACTTTATTACAGAAAGCTTAGCGAAATAATAGATGAACTTCCGCCTATTTGGGCGGAAGTTTTTTTGCGGGCTGAAACCTTATTGAAAAAGCGTTTTTTAAGCGAACCGGGAGAGTTTTTAAACGAGCCTTCATCATATGCTATTGTGGGAGGGATCATTGATGGCATTCATCAACATCAAACCGGAGTTAAAGCAGAATATGGAAAGATTGTCTAATATCCTGAACATACCCGAACTGCTTTTAATCAGCGCAAACGCGAATGCAGCCGCGGACGAATTTTATTTTCCGGGAGCGTCTTTTCAAGCAGGAAAAAACGTTCCAGCAGCCGAAACATATGAACAGCTGCAATTATTGGTGAATCAATACACACTTGAAGATGAACAGTGGCTGACAAAAACAGTCGCTTACGATTCAGCAGTACTGAAAAAGGAAATTGACAGATTGACGGAGTGCTTTCCGTTTGTTACTTCCCGCATCATCGGTCGCTCAAGCATGGGCCAGCCTATATACGAACTGCTTCTCGGAGCTGAAAATGCCGAAAAAAAAACGCATATGAATGCTTCTTTTCATGCCAATGAATGGATCACCACTTCTGTTTTGATGAAATGGCTCAAAGAATATTGTTATCATTTATGTACAGGCCGGTCCGCTTTAGGTTTTTCACCGCTTGACATTTTTTCATCAACAAAGCTTTCCGTCGTGCCGATCGTTAATCCCGACGGGGTTGATCTTGTGCTTAACGGTCCCGGTCATCTTGGGATAGCGCGGGAAGCACTGGATGAGATGAATGAGCATCAACCGGATTTCCGGGAATGGAAAGCCAATATAAACGGAGTGGATTTAAATAATCAGTTTCCGTCTTTTTGGGAGATCGAAAAACAGAGAAAACCGCCCAAATCCCCTTCCTACAGGGACTACCCCGGAGATGAACCGCTGACAGAACCGGAAGCGGCAGCGATGAGGGATTTAATCGCAAACGAGCCGCCTGATCGGCTTGTGGCGCTTCACACACAGGGAGAGGAAATTTATTGGGGGTACAAGGGGCTGGAGCCTCCTGAATCAGCCGATGTGATCCAAACATTTGAGCGCCTGAGCGGTTATAAGGGCGTCAGATATATAGACAGCTATGCAGGATTTAGAGATTGGTTTATTCATTTTTTCGGAAGAGAAGGATATACTGTTGAACTCGGCAAAGGAAAAAATCCTTTACCAATGAAACAATTTGACGATATATATTGTAAAAGCAGAGGCATACTTTGGGCATCCTGCTTTTTTGAAAGCTGAAACTTTTCACGGTGAAAATCGTAAATTATACAGCCAATCATTTATGGAGGGAGAATGGCCGGTTTGAGAGTTTCGTTATGGCTTATTGCCGCTGTGATGACCGTGGCTGCGGCTGGTTGCACACCGCAGCATCAGGAAGGAACGAAAAGCGTTCATCATGAGGAGCCGGAAGGGAAAAAGAAAAGCAGTGCAGCAGTAAAAGATAAAAAAGTGATAGCGCTGAAGGACCGGCACTTTGATGAGGCGGCAGGATGGCTTGATGATGAAACCGTTATATACACCGCAACCGATCCGGTCGCAGGAAGTGAAGTCAAATCATATGATATATTTAAAGGGACGGGCGAAACGATCTACAAGACGGATGACAGGCTGATAGCGGCGGAAGTAAACAGGGAAAAAGGCATGATTCTCATCCAAACCGCCGGAAACGGCTCTGAAATGAAGTTAACTTTGCTTAATTTACAGGGAAAACAACTATACACAAAAAAATTTCGCACGCATGAACTGCAAGTGGACTGGAATCGGTTTGACCCTTATCTTTTATACGTCACAACATTTACGAAAGATTGGAATTATGAATCTCGCCTGATTGATGCGAAAGAACAGCAAACCGAAAAAGACATCGCACAGGCCGCCTTTGTTCATTGGACTTCCGCCGACACTTTTGAATATATCAAATGGAATGAACGGAACCGGGAAAAACCGGCTCCTGTTTATTCCTTCAAGACAGCGGACGGACGGGAAAAGAAGCTCGCCGGTGATGCCGTACTGCTCGATGTTCTGGGGGATATGCGGCTGATTGTAGCGCCTTCATCCAGTCATCGCCAGGGCACCTACATATTTTCAGACGTTTCTTCTTCGGAAAAGAAAATTTCTTTCAAATTGCCGCTGTTCTCGGAATATGGCAGCCTGTCACCGATGGAATACAGCTACGACCCTCGGCATGAGCTGTTTTATACGTATCAGCCGAATGAGTCGGGCTCCTTGTATGATCTGATTTCCGTCAGTCTCAAAACCGGCAAACGGGAAGTCATTCGTGAAAAAGTGGAAATGCTTCCGATTACCGTATCTCCTGACGGGGATTATGCATTGTACGGTTATACCCAGGATCAAATCATTTCATTCAACTCAAAAACTGCAGCACCCCTTGTGACAAAAGAATAGAAAGGAGAATGGACAGTGGCCATAGCAGACGTTACCATCATACCGATCGGTACCGAAACTCCGAGCGTAAGCGCGTATGTAGCGGAGATTCAAACCATTTTAGAAGGATTTAAAAAAGAAGGCAAAATCCAATATCAGCTGACACCGATGAATACTTTGATTGAAGGGGAATTAAGCGATTTATTTGAGGTGATTCAGACGATTCACGAAGCGCCTTTCCAAAAAGGCATCCACAGAGTGGCGACGAATATCAGGATTGACGACCGCCGCGACAAGAAAACGACGATGGAAGGCAAGCTTGCAAGCGTCCAGCGTCATTTCAGCCAATAAGAAAAACAGCCTTATTCCGGAATAACGGAATAAGGCTGTTTTTGTCTAAAGGCACCGGGTTTAGTGGACTGTCGGATACCCGCTGTTAATGATTGTCATGACGGTAAACCATCCAAACACTAAAAAAGCCGCCCCGCCAAATAAGATGCCAAGAACGTTGATTTGTTTAAGAGAACGAAGAACTCCAAGAGCAGATAATATCGTGACTAGACCGAAAATGATCACGAGCAACATCAATATAAACCCCCTTCGTTTGGATCCCCTGCAGTATATTTCCAATTTTATTTTAACCGTTTTCATCAAATTTGTCGAGGACAACATGATTCATTGAAAGTTTCCCGCAAAACCTTCATAATGGAACAAAGAAAGATGAATCTGAGGTGAAGAAAATGAAATGGAGAAGAATGCCTTTAGGGCCTATCCAGACGAACGCTTATATTTTATCCCATGATGACGGTACCTGTTTAATAATTGATCCCGGCAGCGAATCAGGGAAACTGAATGCATACATAAAAGAAAACGGTTTGAAGCCTCTTGCAGTATTGCTCACTCACGCTCATTTTGATCATATCGGAGCCGTGGACAATGTCAGAAAAGAATGGAACATTCCTGTATACGTACATAAAAATGAAGCTGAATGGCTGACTGATCCTTCATTAAATGGTTCAGCGCTGCTTACGGGACAGACGATCACAGCAGAAAAAGCAGATCATCTGATCGAAGAAGAGGGGGATCTTAAAATCGGCTCTTTTACGCTCCGCATGCTCTTTACGCCTGGACATTCTCCGGGCAGCGTCTCGTATTATGCGGAAGAAGAAAACCTGATCGTTTCCGGGGATGTTTTATTTAAAGGGGGAGTCGGGCGTACAGACCTGCCGGGAGGAAATCAAAAGGTGCTGATGGACAGTATTCATCAAAAACTGCTGACGCTTCCGGAAGAGACGCTTGTGTTAAGCGGTCACGGCCCCGAGACGGACATTGCAACAGAACAGGAACAAAACCCGTTCATCAACGGATTTACTTTGTAAAACATAAAAAAGACGATCCTGATGGATCGTCTTTTTTAATGGCCTCCCTGACCGGGAACCATAATAAACACAGAATAATATGTAAATGCGGCAAAAAAGACTGTCAAGTAAGCACCGAAAATATAAATGTACATCCGCTCGGTCAAGTTGAGATACGATAAGAACACAAAAAATACAGTTTGACCGAAGAACAGCAGTGATGCATCTTTCATATTTCCTAAATAAAACATGACCGCAAAGATACCTGTCCAGAATCCTAACACACGGAACATGCGATTCATTTATATCCCTCCCAAAAAGCCCCTTTGATTTTATTATAAGCCAATTTATCTTGAAATGTAAACATTTTCATTTTGGGAAAATCAATTCATTTTTTACAATTTTGTGATAAGCATTTTTAAAAAATCACCTGTCACGTGTTTAAACGGAAAATATCACGGGTACTAAAACATACAAAGACAAAGTCAGTACATGTTAAGGAGGAATCATTCATGGAAGAGCTGACCTTTTATTCATACCCGAGCTGCACATCATGCCGGAAAACGAAACATTGGCTGAAAGCGAACCAGGTTGATTTTACAGAGCGGCATCTTTTCAGGGAAACGCCGAATCAGGACGAGCTGAAACATATTTTGTCTCTCACGACCGAAGGAATTGATGAGATATTGGCGACAAGAAGCCAGGCATTTAAAGAGTTAAATCTTGATATCGAAGAATTAACGGTCAGCGAAGTGCTGGAATTGTTAATTCAAAAACCAAAGCTGCTGAGACGCCCGATTATCGTAAACGGCGATAAGCTGGTTGTCGGATATAATCCCGGCGAACTCTTAAAATTAAAAAAACACACCTTACACCGTTCTGTTTCCTGAAAAAAACGAAGATTGCTGACACATTGCATGTTCAGCATATCTTCGTTTTTTCGCCTGTGTAACTGGGCTAGCTGGATTCGAACCAGCGCGTCACGGAGTCAAAGTCCGTTGCCTTACCGCTTGGCTATAGCCCAATGCGCTTACGTATAGTGTAGACAATCGATTTCGTTTTATACATAGTGATCAAAATGTTGGTCATATAGCCGATTGATTTTAAAGGAAAACAATGAGGAGGATTGACATGGAAAACAAGCATGCAGCCCTTTATGAGTATTTGGTCAAACAGGCGGACAGAATCACCGATGAATGGCTGTCCCGAACAGCGTCTGAAAAAGAAAAAACGGCACAGCAATATAAGGACTTTTTACTGGCTGTTTCAAGGGTATTTGCCAAGGATGAACAGGCGCTATGCTGGGATAAAGCCTCCGGATGCGCCAAGGAAATTGCCTACGACAGGGCTGTCAGCCAAATTCCGGTGACTGAAAGCATAAAGGGGTTTAAAGTGTGCCGTGAACTTTTAATAGATGAAATCGAGCATTTTTCGGATAAACATGCACCGGACTGTTCGAAAAAAGACTTTTTTATCTGGAATAAACAGCTTCACTCAATGATGGATGAGGTTATTGAACAGTTTATTCTTGAATATGAGCATACGACAAAGAGACAATTGAAGGCGCAGACCGAGATGATACGCGAACTGAGCGCACCTGTTATACCGGTATCAGAACACATCGGTGTGCTGCCGCTCATTGGCGAAATTGATACTCACAGGGCAACGGTGATCATTGAATCTGCGCTTAAGCAGTGTGCTGAGCTTCATCTCTCGCATCTGTTTATTGATATTTCCGGTGTTCCTGTCGTCGATACGATGGTTGCCTACCAGTTGTTCAAAGTCGTAGACAGCACAAAACTACTTGGCGTTGAGACGGTTCTTTCGGGCTTGAGACCGGAGATTGCCCAAACAGTTGTGAAGCTTGGGATGGATTTTTCGCATATTAACACAGAACAGAGCCTTGCTAAGGCGCTTTGCAATAAAGGCTTTTGCATCCGTGAAAACGGCAAGGCTGAAGAGAAGGTTTAAATTTCTCATTTCAGCAGTTGGAAGCTGAATAAAATAGTCAAATCGGTATTCGGAAATTCCGTTTTTGCTTCGTATTCAGCTTGATTTGCGATTTTTAAGGATTTGATGCTTCCGATGTTTTTCGTATAAACTGCGCTTAGAAAGGAGGCGCAATGGTTTGTACACGATTGAATCATTAAGCGGAAGATTAATTGACGAGGCATATAGAATGAAGGCGTCAGACATTCATATTGTTCCCGGTGAAAAAGAGGCGGTGGTTCGCTTCAGGATTGATGATGAACTTTTTCAAAAAGACAGATTAACGAGAAATGAGTGCTCAAGGCTCATTTCTCACTTTAAATTCCTTTCTTCGATGGATATTGGGGAAAGACGGCTGCCGCAAAGCGGAGCTTTAACTCTTTATATCAACCGTCAGCCCGTTCATTTAAGAATGTCTACTCTGCCCACCATCCATGATGAAAGCTTGGTCATCAGGCTTCTTCCCAAGATGAGCAGCAAGCCGCTCACAAAGCTCTCATTGTTTCCGAGTGCAACATTCAAGCTGCTGTCTTTTCTGAAGCATTCCCACGGATTAATTCTGTTCACCGGTCCGACAGGCTCGGGGAAAACGACAACACTCTATTCTTTAATTGAATACGCCAAGCGGCATTTTAAGCGAAATATCATTACCTTGGAAGACCCTGTTGAATCAAGAAGCGAAAACATTTTGCAAGTGCAAGTAAACGAAAAAGCTGGCATGACTTATTCTGCGGGGTTGAAGGCGGTGCTTCGCCACGATCCGGACATGATCATCCTCGGGGAAATTCGCGATGCCGAAACAGCCCAAATCGCAGTCAGGGCAGCTTTGACAGGACACCTTGTTTTATCGAGCATGCATGCGAAAAATGCCAAAGGCGCAATATACAGGCTGCTCGAGTTCGGCGTTGATATGACAGAAATTGAACAAACACTGGTCGCAATCAGCGCCCAGCGCCTCGTCGGTCTCGTCTGCCCGTTTTGCGGCGACAGCTGCTCTTTATATTGCAGATTGTCGAGGCCTGTGAGAAGAGCAAGCGTCTTCGAGCTTTTGTACGGAAAAAGCCTCAATCTCTGCATCGAAGAAGCAAAAGGCAGGTGCGGTGACATAAAAACAGAAACATTGAAAACGCTGATCCAGAAGGGAATAGCACTCGGATATCTGCCGTCGAATACTTATGAACGCTGGATAGGCCATGAAGATTAAAATGAAGTGGCCCGTCCGGGAACAGGCGGACATTCTGAAAAAACTCGGAGACATGATGAAGAGCGGATATACGATTTTGGATGCTTTAAGTATGCTGAAACTGCAATTGAATGAAAGGCGAAGTGCAGATCTGACATTTGCGATGGAGAAGCTGACAGAAGGGCGACCTGTGTTTCAAGTGCTTGAAATGATTTCATTTCATAAGGATGCTGTTACCATTGTTTACTTTGCCGAACAGCACGGGAATTTGCCATATGCCTTTCGGCAGAGCGGAGAGCTGCTTCACCGCAAGATCGCTCAAACCGAAAAACTAAAGAAAGCCGCCAGATATCCCTTGTTTTTAGTTTTAACGGTCTGCGTCATTATCTCTATTATGAAATCGGCAATCATCCCGCAATTTTCCGCGATCTATGAATCAATGAACGTTGAAACGTCTTTTGCAACGACCCTCATCTTTTCGGTTTTTGATCATTTTTATCTTTTTATCGCAGGAATGATGTTGATTGCCGCCGCTTTATCCCTCTATTATCTGTGTTCATTTCGCCATAAACCTCCAGAAGACAAAATGACCTTTCTCATTAGAATTCCCTTGCTGGGCCAAACCTTCAAACTATTCAACAGTTATTTTTTATCGCTCCAATTGAGCAATCTTTTGCAAGCTGGTCTGTCTGTATATGACAGTTTAAAAGCATTTGAAAGCCAGCCGTTTTTAACATTTCATAAAAATGAAGCGAAGCGCCTGATCGAGCGGCTGAAACAAGGGGAGAGTCTGGAGCAGATGCTGGCCGGGCATCCGTTTTATGAAAATGATCTGGCGAAGGCTGTTGCTCACGGCCAATTAAACGGACACTTATACAGAGAGCTGTATTCATACAGTCAATTTTTGATTGAACGGCTTGAACGGAAAGCAGAAAAATGGACAGGTTTGATCCAGCCATTGATTTACGGGCTAACAGCGGCGATGATATTAATTCTTTATTTGTCTATGCTTTTGCCAATGTATCAAATGATGAACCAGTTATAAGGAGGACGGAACTGTGAATGAAAAGGGATTTACACTGATAGAAATGTTAGTCGTCATGCTCGTCATCTCCATCCTGCTGTTGATCACCATACCGAATGTGACCAAGCATAATCAAAGTATTCAAAAGAAAGGATGCGAAGGGTTAATTAATATGGTTCAAGCGCAAATCACGGCTTATCAAATGGATCATGACGGGAAAACGCCGAGTAGGGCGGACCTTGAATCTGAAGGTTACGTGAAGAAGAACTTAAAGTGCCCGAATGGGAAAGCAATTAAAATTTCAAACGGCAAAGCACAGGCTGATTGACGGTTATGAATCAAAAAGGATTTACGCTTTTGGAAAGCCTAACTGTATTGATGATCGGTTCCATTATGCTCTCTCTTCTCTTTGCCGCACTGCCTCCCGTTTATGAAAAAAGAGTTGTTCAGCACTTTGTCTCACAGCTTGAAGAGGATCTGCTTTACGCACAGCAGACAGCTCTCGTCCGCCATGCGACGGTTAAGGTGCAGTTTGACTTTGCCGGCTGCCGCTATATTATTAAGCACGCGGACGAAGGCTCATCGCCTAAGCTGGTCAGGACATACAGTTGCCATATTGCGTTCAAAAAAGCGACGCTCAAACGAACTCTTACTTTTAACCCAAGCGGAGTTCCGAATCAAGGGGGAAAAATCGTGATCGATACACAGCACGCCTCTTTTGCACTGACGATCTATTTAGGAAGCGGAAAGATTAATGTGCAAAAAAAATAGAGGCTTTACAACAGTTGAAGCTGTTTCCGCATTCGGCATTTGGGTCATGATCACCATGTTATTGATTCCTATGGTTCATCAGCTGTCTTTGCAGCGCGGGGCATCTGAAAAAGAAGAAGAGGCATATCGCATATTGGATGAAAAGATCAGCCGCTACACACTGACCGGACGGTTTCAGCCTAAAGAAACTGTGCTTTACCGAAACACATCTTACTTTATTGAATGGAAGGAGCAGGGAGATGATTATGAAGTATGCATCTCCATTAAAAAAAGAGACAGTCAAAGGCGTTGCTTCACCATTTTGCGGTCAAAAGGGATTTACCCTTCTTAATGTACTGGTTTCCTTAATGGTGTATATGTTCATTGCAGGAACGATGGCCTCGATATTTCATCTGTTTTTATCCCCGGAAAGAAACGGTGCGGATATTCACCCGCGCGAATGGACGATTACTGCCGAGCAAATATTGAAGGAGTGCAGGAACTCGGTTGATATAAGAGCGGGCGACGATCATCAGTCATTGGAAATGACAAATCGCCAAGGTGCCGCCGTTCGCTATGAGAAATATCAGACAGTTATCCGAAAAAGAGTCAATGGAAAAGGTCATGTGCCGCTTTTGCAACATGTCAAACACATGAGGTTTGTGATTGAAGATCATCTGCTGATCCTTGAAGCGACAAGTTTAAGCGGCAAGTCATACCGTAAGTCCATTCCGCTCTATCATATGTAAAAGGTGATCACGTGAAAAATTCAAAAGGATTCATTTATCCGGCTGCTGTTTTCACAGCTGTGATTTGCATGCTCTGCGCGGGTCATTCAGCCGTTTTATTAACGAATCAACGAATGTTTGCACAGCAAACAAAAGAATTTCATATTCAGCAAAACCTTCTCCAAAATGGAATGCTCCATGCCTTGTCTCATATTCACGAAGAGACAAAAGAGAAAATTCAAAAACAGCATGGCTTGATATCGTATACTGTCAATCCGGCTCATCAGCGGCTCAAGCGAGTGAAGATAGAGGTAACGACAGCTTCCGGCACAGGAACGAGCGCTGAATTTCAATATGATTTGAGCACTAAGAAAATCACACAGTGGAAAGAATATTAAAAATTGTGTGTCGGAATCATGAAGAATGTATAAAAAAAGATTCGTATGACAACACTTCAACTGACAGAACTCCCCAAGAGGTGATGTGATGAAAACGAACGATTATGTTAAATATATGACGGAACAGCTCGTAAAATATATGGACACGCCTAAGCAGGAAAGAAAAGAAATGAAAGAAAAACGTAAAGAATCAAAGCCGCCGTCCAGGATATATCAATGGTTCGGCATTCTTCCTCTTGGCTGTATCATGTTTTTTAAAAGGCATAAATAAAGACAAGCCGCTTTCTACTGCAAAGCGGCTTATTTATATTCTTCTACAACGACGACTTTGTTGATTTTGTGTGTCGCAGGTTCAAATGAAATTGTAACAAATACTCCGAAATTTTTATTTCCTTCACTCAATGTGACATGGTATTGTTTGACCGCTTCATCCGCCCGCTTTCGATCCCATACTTTTTTCGTGAGACGCACTTCTGCTTCCGGATACCTCTTTTTTGCTTCCTCAACCGCTTTTTCTTCCCACTTAGACATGCGGGCTGTTTCGTAAGCTGCCGCATGGGCATTGAGCGGCCCAATGCTTGCAAGCAGTAAAAAAGAGCATAACATAGCATTTTTCAGCACGGGGCATCATCCTTTCTATCCTATTTTTTCCTTGTCAACAGTGTTTATACAAAAATGAAGAAGAAATTATGTACTTTATAAAGAACTTCAAACTTTTCAAAAAGATGAGAATTTGAGAGATTTTTTGAGGAATTAAACGAAAACGTTCTGTAAAACGAACTTAATCGACTATTTTGATAGTTTTCAAATGGCACATTTGTTCTTTATACTCTAACTATCAAGTTCTTTAAAACGAACGAGCGAAAAAAGCCATTACATACTCGCTAGGAGGGTAGTCATGATCCGATTATCTCGAACTAGGAGATCCCGAAAAAGAGCCGGAAAAAACATCATCGTTTTTCAAACGCTGCTGATCATTTATCTTTTAATTGGATTGGGGAGTCAGCTGTCACAGCATACAAACGCATCATTTCACGATGTGGAAACATACAGCATGACAATGAAAGCGGCCTCTTCATTTCCTCAAGATGGGAAACAGTGGGACGGGAGCAATTTGAAGCTTCAAAAACAGACAAAGACGAAAGGAACGGTCTGTGCACCGCTGACATTGTTTGCAGAATATAAAAACCGCGGCAGCCAAATCGCCGACTCTGAATGGAAGTGGGAGCTGCATAAACTCGGTAATGCCAAAAAACCGTTAGAGGACGGGACTGTGATCGATAAAGGCGCGTTCAAAAAAGAAGCCGAAAAGAACATCTACCGGATAGAGTCAAAGCGGGCGGCAAAAGGAGGGCTCTACGCATTTAAATTGATTAAGCCTGAAGGCCATCCCGATGTGAAAAAGGGCAAACCTTTTATTTGGTCAAATGTGATGAAGCTTCAAGACTGTAAAGAAGAAACACCGAAGCCGCCTAAAAAAGCATCAGAAAAGCCGAAGCAAACAGAACAGACAGAAACACGGGAAAAGTCTGAACAGGACATAGAGAAAACACCAAAGAGCAGTGAATCCGTAGATAAAGAAAATAGAAAAGAAGAAAATTCATTAGAAAGCGGGGAAGCGTCATGAAACATGTGATCAAATGGGTCAGCAATATCTTATATGTGATTATTTTCACACTCATCATCGCCGCGGTCATCGTCGTGATTTCGACAAAGTCGTCCGGCGGAGAGCCGCAGCTCTTCGGCTATCAATTGAAAACGGTTTTATCCGGTTCGATGGAGCCGGAGTTTAAAACAGGTTCTGTGATAGCCGTTCAAAAGATTGAAAATCCCGGGTCTTTGAAAAAGGGAGATGTCATTACATTCATGCAAGACGAAAACACCATGGTTACCCACCGAATTATCGGTATAACAAAAAATAAATCAAACCTCATGTTTAAAACAAAGGGTGACAATAACCAAAACCCTGATTCCGATCCGGTGCTGGCGGAAAATGTTGTCGCTAAGTATTCGGGCATTACGGTTCCGTATGCCGGGTATTTTCTGGATTTTGCAAGTAAACCGATCGGCACAGCCATATTGCTGATCGTGCCGGGACTCTTGTTGATTCTTTATGCAGTGATTACTGTATCCGCGGCTTTAAGAGAGATTGACCAAAAAACTAAGGCAATTGAAGCCGCCGGGAAAGATCAATCAGTTTCCATGTAATCTTCGTTGGTCACCTGAACATTCAGGTCTCCATATATACAGATTTTCTTATTATAAAAGGAGGAGTTATCAATGGGTACAAAGAAAAAACTCGGATTAGGCGTTGCGTCTGCTGCGCTTGGACTGGCATTAGTAGGAGGAGGAACTTGGGCTGCGTTTAACGACATCGAAACAACTCAAGCAACTTATGCAGCAGGTACGCTTGACCTGAATGCGAAAGATACATCTGCAAGAGTGAACTTGTCCAACTTAAAACCTGGCGACAAATTCACTAAAGATTTCGAATTCAAAAATGACGGATCACTTGCGATTAAAGAAGTGCTGATGCAGGTTGGCTACAGCAATTTCGTTGACGGAAACGCGAAAAACGGCGGAAAAAGCACAGCGGAAGACTTCCTGAAACAATTTAAAGTCAGCGTTCTGACTGTCGGAGTTGAAGGCGGAAACGGCTATCCTAAAAACATCATTTTAGATGAAGCCAACCTTTATGATCTGTACAATATGTCCGCGAAAAAAGATAAGGCCGCGTACGAAAAAGTGAAGAAAGCAATCGAGCCAGAGTTCCTGCATGACAATGGCAAAATCAATGTAGCGACAATCAACGGAAAAACGGCGCCTGAATACGACGGCATTCCGAAAGATCCATATGACTTTGACAAAGTTCAATTGGTGATTGAGTTCGTCAATGACAAAACAACAGACGCCAGCGGCAGAATGGTACAGAACAAATATCAAGGAGATTCTGTGCAGCTTGACTTCTCATTCGAAGGTACTCAATGGAACGGCTTGACAATCGACGGCAAAAAACATGCCGATGAAAAAGGTTATGTAAAAGAGAACGAAAGAGCGCACAGTGAAGATAAATAATGGTGCAATTTAAAAAACGGATCTGTATGATCCGTTTTTTTATGTTCATGAGGAATCGGCTTATTCAGCGTAAAAAATGCCAAAGGGAGTAAGATATGTTTCCCTTACTCCTTTTCCTGTCTTTTCTTCCACTTTTGATAATCTAAAAATTCTCGAAATTGTTTTTTAGAAACCCCTGATGCCATAGCGTCACGAACTAGATTTTCCCATTCACTATCTAATTGACCATCGTATTCGGTTTCATCTTTCTCATTGAGCAGGGTATGAACCGAGACGTCCAGAACAGCGGAGACTTTTTCTAGAAATTGAATGGAGGGGTTTGTTTGCAAGTTTCTTTCTATTGAACTTAAATAAGACTTCGCTACCCCAGCCTTTTCAGCTAGTTCAGATAGTGAGTAGCCTTTTTCTTTTCGATATTGTTTAATACGCTGGCCAATCAATGTCATCACCTTCCTTTCGATATTATAGCACATTCAGAAAGGATTTATTGAATGACTTCTTTCAATTGATGCGGAAGGTTTTGAAGACTTCTTACCCAAATTGAGAAAAATACGTATATCGTCTGGACTAATGCCTTGTTCAAGAGCGTGTTTAATCAGTTCTGTCCACTCCTCATCCAATTCTTCTTTCTCATTTTTATCTTTATTCATACATTTCCCCCCCAAAATACTTCATTATGTATTTCAGACAACCGTGTTGTGATAAACAAAGATAAACCCCGAGACTCAACACTTTACCAAGCTTGTCCAAATGGTGTTACGAAAGTTCCTCCTATCTCTTTAGTTCTATTATAAGTCCAGCTCACTGAATAAAAACAAGAATGTTGTCGAATCGGAAAAATTATCCTGAATTTTTTTTGTGCAAATAAAATAATCCCCCGTTTTGAACTTTAATATCGATTTTAGGCTCGTAAAGCGTTTGGAGAGCCTTTTTCTCAATTTCGTATTCCTCCGGTTTTTCTTCAGTATCCTCGTAAAATTGGTTTAAAAGTGACAGGTCGTTATTCCAGCGTTTCAGGGAAGCTTCAGCCCAATCAAGCGGCTCGCTTCTGGCCGCCTGTTCGATATAGCGCTCAAGCCGTTTAATGCCGCTTTCCGGCTTAATCAACGGCGACATCGTGTAGCAGTAGTCAGAGATCTGTGAAGAGAGATCGCGGGCCTCCATTTGTTCTTGAAACGATTCGACCAGCTGACCGCTGATTAAGTGAAGGCCGAGAGACAAAAGCTTATCTTTTTTCATGTCGGATTGGTACGAGATCGTCACATTCATGCCGAGCCACGGTTCCAGGGAAATATGGGCTCCATCAGAACGGATTTTCTCATAAAGGCGAATAAATTTGCCGTTTTTTTTGCACGGCCTGGAAAATTTGAAAAAGTCTTGGTGATCCAAAATGAATAAACTCACCTTCGATATCGGAAGGGGCCTCGTCTTCATTCGTGATCAGCGTGATTTTCATCGGATTAGGTTCTCCGCCCGTCTTTTCGAGCCAGTGCCAGTAAAACGGCCTGTTCATAATCTGTTTATCGACTTCAACCGTCAGCTGCACAGTCATGTGGCCTGAACTTTTGTCGGTGATCGTGCAGCCGTTTGCGATGAAAAAGCGTTCTAAAAACAGGTATATTTCTTCCTGACGCATTTGATTTTAGCCTCCGATCTGTTCTTGGTTTGAAACGGCTTCATTTCCGTATGAAATGAAAGAGGTTAAGTTTTCCATTTTAATCTTCATTTCCTCGTCTGTCGCGGAGTAAAAGAGAATGTCATGAAGGTGGTCTTCAAAATTGCCGACCTCGATTTTTGTTAAAATATCATCCAAGTCTCCGACGACTTTTTCGAACAAATGGATCTTTTCATAGAGAAGTTTTAAAATATGCTCTTCTACGGTATGCTTTGTTGCCATGTTGTAAATGTAAACATCGCGTTCCTGGCCGAGCCGGTGAATCCGGCCGATCCTTTGTTCGAGACGCATCGGGTTCCACGGAAGGTCATAGTTGATGATTTTATTGCAAAATTGAAGGTTGATCCCTTCACCGCCTGCTTCAGTCGCGATCAGAACTTGAACTTTGCCCCTGAACAAATCTTTCATCCAGTCTTTCTTTCCTCTTTTAAATCCGCCTCTGAACGGTACAGAACTGATGCCGTTCTGCTGGAGGAACCATTGCAGATAAATCTGCGTCGCCCTGTATTCAGTAAAGATGATGACTTTGTCATCGAGTTCTTGAATGAGCTCAACAACTTTCAGCGCTTTTGAATTTTGCGCGACCTCGTTGACCTTTTCGATCAAATGGTGGATGACAGGTTCGGAGATCACCGGCGCTTCGCGATCCTTTCGGTCAAGCATGTTTTTCAGCGTCATATAGACAGCTTCTCTGCTTGAACAGCATTCGCGCTCCAATGTCATGATTGAGAACATGCTTGATGAATGCTGATGACTTGTCTTCAGCTTTTTAATCTCGTCATACAAAGCCTGTTCTGTAGGAGAAAAGGAAATGGGCACGGTTTCGACATGGCGCTTCGTCCAGGTGATGCCGGTATCATGCCGTCTGTTTCTGATCATGACTTTATTGATAAGGGACTTTAAGCGTTCATGCGCTTCAGCTGAATTGATCTGTTTTGTATAATCTTTGTTGAAGTTGCTTTCATTTCCCAAGTGTCCGGGTTTTAGCAGGGAAACGAGATTAAATATTTCGTCGATCTTGTTTTGGATGGGCGTCGCCGTCAGCATCAGGCAATATTTTTTCTTTAAGCTGCGGACAAACTCGTAATTTTTTGTTTTATTGTTTTTCAGTTTGTGAGCTTCATCAATAATCACCACATCATACTGGATCGACAAAACCGTCTCCCTGTGCGGCGACCGCTTTGCCGTGTCAAGGGAGGAGACGACAACATCGCACTGCTCCCAGACATAGCTTTTTTTCTGTTCCACGGCCGGAATTAAAAACTTTTCCCGCAGTTCCTTCACCCATTGCGAGACGAGCGAGGCGGGGACGAGGATTAAGATTTTCTTGGCCAGCCCGCGAATCATGTATTCTTTTAATATCAGCCCAGCCTCGACCGTTTTGCCGAGGCCCACTTCATCCGCCAAGATGGCTTTTCCGTTCATCTGCTCGACTACCTTCCGGGCGACTTCGAGCTGATGGGGAAGCGGGGTGAAGCCTGGGAGGTGATAAGGGGCCTGCAAGCCTTCAAACGTCGGAATCGCAAGCCTTTTCTGCACTTCACAGGAAAGCTTGTAAAGCTCCCAATTCGCCCATGGTCCGTCTTCATCAAGGTGCTTTTTGAACTGTTCCGGCCACTCGTTGTCGAAATGAATGTCTGGTCTCATCACTAATGCCGCCTTTCTCTTCTGAGATTCAAATGTTCTTTTTTAAAAGAAAATCTTGCGTGAAAAAAACGGATTTTACTAACAAATAAACAAAACACGAACATTCTTATTTTAAAATAATAAATTGTTAATGATTTTTCCTGTTGCCCAATTGTTGTGATGATGGTAGGATATTTGTAGATCATCAGTAAAAAAATCATAAGCTTTATATAGTATGTCCATGAAAAGAAATGAATATGAGCGAATGACAGCAAGGGGAGAGACCGATAGCGGGAAACCTTAAAGCGGCGCCGAAGGAGCAAGCTGGGGAAACAGTGAATCTCTCAGGCAAAAGAACTCTTGCTTGACGCAACTCTGGAGAGAGTTTGTATCATATGATGTTTTAACAAACCACCAAAGGGGACATCTTTGCTTTTGATGCAAAGTAAACTTTCAGGTGCCAGGACAGAGAGCCTCAGAACTGACAAAGGGGCTTCTCTGTCCTTTTTTGTGCCGTCCAAAGCGGCGGAACCATCCAGGTGATGTTGGAATCTTTCTTGTTTTCTGATGATTGGCAAACTTGTTTTTAGTTTGAAAAGCGAAGGGGGAAGCAGAATGCTTAAACGAACGCCTTTATTTGACCTTTATAAGGAATATGGCGGAAAAACGATTGATTTTGGCGGCTGGGAACTGCCTGTTCAATTTTCTTCAATTAAAGAGGAGCATGAAGCCGTCAGGACGAAAGCGGGGCTTTTTGACGTCTCACACATGGGGGAGGTCGAAATCACAGGAACAGACAGCCTTCCGTTTTTGCAAAAACTGTTGACAAACGATGTTTCGACACTGAAAGAAGGCGGTGCCCAGTATACGGCCATGTGCTATGAAGACGGCGGAACGATCGACGATCTCCTCGTCTATAAAAAAGCGGCCAATGTCTACATGCTCGTCATTAACGCAGCCAATATCGACAAAGACGTCGATTGGATGAACAAGCACCAAGAAGGAGACGTTTCGGTTCGAAACGTGTCTGGCGAGATTGCGCTGCTTGCCCTTCAAGGACCGAAGGCCGAATCGATTTTAAAACAGGTCGCAGATAGCGATCTTGCCGGGTTAAAGCCGTTTACGTTCAGGGATGATGCGGCGATTGGCAGCGTGCAGGCGCTTGTGTCCAGAACGGGATACACGGGAGAGGACGGCTTTGAGATTTACTGCCGGAGTGAAGATGCAGCCTACATTTGGAAGCTGCTTCTTGAAACGGGCAAGGATTCGGGATTAGTGCCGTGCGGCCTCGGGGCCAGAGATACGCTGAGGTTTGAAGCGAAGCTGCCGCTGTACGGACAAGAGCTCTCAAAAGATATTACACCGATCGAAGCCGGCATCGGATTCGCCGTCAAAACAAACAAAGCCTCGGACTTCTTCGGAAAAGCCGTCCTGGCAAGCCAAAAGGAACATGGAGCGGACAGAAAGCTCGTCGGCCTTGAAATGATCGATAAAGGCATTCCAAGGCACGGCTACGCCGTCTATTATCAAGGCGAACAAGCAGGCGAGGTGACAACCGGCACACAGTCGCCGACCTTAAAGAAAAACGTCGGCCTCGCATTGCTGAAAAAAGAAGCCTGCGCCCTCGACACCGTCGTTGAAGTGGAAATCAGAAATAAGCGCTTGAAAGCCAAAATCGTGAAAACCCCATTTTACAAACGGCAGCCGTAAGTTTGCCAAGGCCGTGAAAGGAGACTGAAGATGAAGCACCGTTACCTGCCAGCTACAGATCAGGATAAAAAAGAAATGCTTGAGGCAATTGGAGTCGAGAAGATCGAAGAGCTATTCTCCGATATACCCGAAAGCGTCAAATTTAAAGGGGAATACCAAATTAAAAAGGCAAAGTCCGAGACTGAGCTCACAAAAGAGCTGACGAAACTCGCGGCTAAAAATAAAGATACAGTGATGCACGCCTCTTTTTTGGGAGCGGGCGTATACGATCATTACCAGCCCGTCATCGTGGACCACGTGATTTCGCGGTCGGAATTTTACACGGCTTATACACCGTATCAGCCTGAAATTTCTCAAGGGGAGCTCCAGGCGATCTTTGAATTTCAAACGATGATTTGCGAGCTGACGGGCATGGATATCAGCAACTCGTCGATGTATGACGGGGGAACGGCATTAGCCGAAGCGGCAATGCTTGCTTCAGGACATACAAAAAAGAAAAAAATCGTCGTTTCGGAAACCGTCCATCCCGAATCGCGCGAGGTTTTAGTAACGTATGCGAAAGGACAGTACATCGACGTGGTAGAAGTCCCTGCCAAAAACGGAACAACAGATCTTGCGGCTCTTGATGAAGCCGTCTGCGAAGATACAGCAGCAGTGATCGTCCAATACCCTAACTTTTTCGGGCGAATTGAGCCGCTGAAAGACATTGAACCGATCGCCCATAAAGGGAAAAGCATGTTCATCGTGTCCGCCAATCCGCTGGCTCTCGGGCTTTTAACACCGCCCGGGGCACTGGGAGCTGACATCGTTGTCGGGGATGCCCAGCCGTTCGGAATACCGGCCGCTTTCGGCGGGCCGCACTGTGGATTCTTTGCCGTCACGAAAAAATTGATGAGAAAAGTGCCTGGCCGTCTCGTCGGTCAGACGGAAGATGAAAACGGGAAAAGGGGATTCGTTCTCACCTTGCAGGCGCGCGAGCAGCATATCAGACGGGATAAAGCAACATCAAATATATGCTCCAACCAGGCGCTCAATGCGCTTGCCGCATCAGTCGCCATGACGGCGCTCGGCAAAAAAGGCGTCAAGGAAATCGCATGGCAGAACCTGCAAAAAGCGGCTTACGCAAAAGAAGCAGCTAAACGGGCCGGTCTTGAAGTCGTGTTTGACGGGCCGATGTTCAATGAGTTTGTCGTCAGGCTCAATGAACCTGTCGAAAAAGCGAATGAACGCCTGCTTGAGAAAAATATTATCGGAGGCTACGATCTCGGCGCTTCATATCGGGATTTAAAACAGCACATGCTGATCGCCGTGACAGAGCTCAGAACAAGAGAGGAAATCGATACACTCATGAATGAATTGGGGGATCGCCATGAATAATCAGGATCAATCGCTTATTTTTGAAGTATCAAAAGAAGGGCGGGTCGGCTACAGCCTTCCTGAGCTTGACGTCCCTGAAACAGATGTGACAGACGTCCTTGACGAAGCGTATCTCAGAGATGAACCGGCAGATCTCCCCGAAGTGTCTGAGCTTGATATTATGCGCCATTATACGGCTTTATCGAGGCGCAACCACGGAGTGGATTCGGGCTTTTATCCGCTCGGTTCATGCACGATGAAGTACAACCCGAAGATTAACGAAAAAATCGCGAGAATCCCAGGACTTTCTGCGATCCATCCGCTCCAGGATGAACGGACCGTGCAGGGTGCGCTGGAGCTCTTGTACGACTTGAGCGAGCATTTGGAAGAGATCACGGGGATGGATGAGGTCACTCTTCAGCCGGCTGCGGGTGCGCACGGCGAGTGGACCGGGCTGATGATGATCCGCGCGTTCCATGAGGCAAACGGCGATCATAAAAGGACGAAGGTCATTGTACCTGATTCGGCCCACGGTACAAACCCGGCGTCTGCGACTGTTGCCGGATTTGAAACGGTCACCGTCAAATCGAATGACGACGGTCTTGTTGATCTCGAAGATTTAAAGCGTGTCGTAGATGAAGAAACAGCCGCGTTAATGCTGACTAATCCAAATACGCTCGGCCTTTTTGAAGAAAATATTTTAGAAATGGCTGAAATCGTCCATAAAGCCGGAGGAAAGCTGTACTATGACGGAGCGAACCTGAACGCCGTTCTCAGCAAAGCAAGGCCGGGTGACATGGGATTTGACGTCGTCCATTTGAACCTTCACAAAACCTTTACAGGACCGCATGGAGGCGGAGGACCTGGATCAGGCCCTGTCGGCGTCAAGAAGGAATTGATTCCGTATTTGCCGAAGCCGGTGCTGGTGAAAAAAGATGGCCGTTATACCTTTGACCATGACCGTCCGCATTCGATCGGCAGGGTGAAACCTTACTACGGAAACTTCGGCATCAATGTGAGAGCTTATACGTACATTCGTTCAATGGGGCCGGACGGGCTCAAAGAAGTAACGGAAAACGCCGTTTTAAATGCGAATTATATGATGAGAAAGCTTGCTCCATACTACGATCTGCCGTTTGACCGGCACTGTAAGCACGAATTTGTGCTGTCGGGAAGGCGCCAGAAAAAGCTGGGAGTCAGGACGCTTGACATCGCAAAGCGGCTTTTGGACTTCGGCTTCCATCCGCCGACTATCTATTTCCCGCTCAATGTCGAGGAATGCATCATGATTGAACCGACAGAAACAGAGTCTAAAGAAACGCTCGATGCGTTTATCGATACGATGATCCAGATTGCAAAAGAAGCGGAGGAAACGCCTGAAGTCGTTCAGGAAGCACCGCATTCAACCGTTGTGAAACGCATGGATGAAACAAAAGCTGCGCGGAAGCCCGTGCTGCGTTATGAAAAATGATAAGAAGCCGGCGGATCGATTTCGCCGGTTTTTTTGTAAAAAAAACATCTTTATGTAAACGGTTTATGTACTGAATGATAAGGATTTCTCTCGTATTAAATAGTAAATTCATCAAATTTAAAATTAAAAATAAAAATTACATTGTAAAACGTGATAGTTTCAATGTTTTTATCAAATATAATGGTTTAATTTGCCTTAAAAGAAGAGGATTATGGAGTATTTAAAAGGATTCACAAGGGTAGAGAGTGACAACGATGAATATGAAGGTTTGATACAAAATGACAGTGAATATGCCGTTTGTCTCATATGTTACATAAATGTTACGGTATATTAGATTGCTTCATACGGGAGGAGAAATATGAATTCAGACGAAAAGCCAATCAAGATAAAAGTAGAAAAAGTGTCTAAAGTTTTTGGGAAAAATACAAAGAAAGCAACGCAGCTGCTTGCCGATGGCAAAACCAAAAAAGAAATTCTGAAAGAAACCGGGGCGACCGTCGGGGTGAACCAAGCGGATTTTAGCGTGTATGAAGGTGAGATATTTGTCATCATGGGTCTATCAGGGAGCGGTAAATCAACCTTGGTGCGGCTTTTAAACCGGCTGATTGAACCGACTGCAGGACATGTGTACATAGATGGTGACATGATAACAAATATGTCTAAAGACCAGCTTCGGGAAATCCGCCGGAAAAAAATCAGCATGGTCTTTCAAAAGTTCGCTCTGTTTCCGCACAAAACGATTCTTGAAAACACAGAGTACGGATTGGAACTGCAAAAAGTCGATAAAAGTAAACGCCGGATAAGAGCTATGGAATCATTAAAGCTTGTCGGTCTTGAAGGATATGAACAGCAATATCCGGATCAGCTGAGCGGCGGGATGCAGCAGCGCGTCGGGCTTGCCCGCGCATTGACGAATGATCCGGACATTCTGCTGATGGACGAAGCGTTCAGCGCGCTTGACCCGCTGATTCGCAAAGATATGCAGGATGAACTCCTCGATTTGCATGAATCAGTAGGCAAAACGATTATTTTCATTACCCATGATCTTGATGAAGCGCTGAGAATCGGCGATCGAATCGCATTGATGAAAGACGGAAACATCGTTCAAATCGGTACGCCGGAAGAGATCTTAATGAACCCGTCAAATGAATATGTTGAAAAATTCGTTGAAGATGTCGACTTGTCTAAAGTGCTGACAGCCGGTCATATTATGAAACGCGCTGAAACCGTACGCGCAGACAAAGGGCCGCGCGTCGCTCTGACGCTGATGAAAAACCTCGGGATTTCCTCGATTTATGCCGTTGACAAACACAATAGGCTTCTTGGTTCTGTTGATGCTGAAACAGCTAAAAAAGCAGCCGAAAAAAGCCAGACGCTGGAGAGCGTCATCTCGAGAGACATTACAACCGTGGAAGAGAATGCGGTCCTGACGGATATTTTTGAATTGGTCTCTGATGCCAGCATCCCGATTGCTGTCGTCGATGAAAAACAGCGGATGAAAGGGATCATCGTCAAAGGCGCGTTAATCGGAGCGCTTGCCGGAAATGACCGGTATATTAATGCACATTCAGATCATGAACCAGCTCATGAAACTGTTGTTCAGGAGGTGAGATAATGTTTACTTTATCATCGCTTCCCCGCATTCCTTTAGCCGATTGGATCGATCAGTTTGTTGACTGGCTGACGGTGTCGTTCGGCGGGGTATTTAACGGAATTGCCAGCGGAGTGGAATCGTTTGTTGATGCGATTGTCCAAGGCCTGGGTTTTGTTCCGCCGGTTATTTTGACCGTTATCTTTGCCGCGCTCGTCTGGCTGATCAGCAAAAGAGGCATTGCGCTGTTTACTTTAATCGGATTTTTTATCATTGATTATTTAGGATATTGGGACGCCATGCTCCAGACATTGGCGCTTGTCGTCACATCCGTTCTGATTTCTGTCATTATCGGCATTCCGGTCGGAATCTGGGGCTCCCAAAAGAAAACGGTTCGGAGAATCGTTACGCCCATTCTTGACTTAATGCAGACGATGCCGGCATTCGTTTATTTGCTTCCGGCCATCTTCTTTTTCAATATTGGGGTTGTGCCGGGTGTTGTCGCTTCCGTTATCTTTGCGATGCCTCCGACAATCCGGATGACAATCTTAGGAATTCAGCAGGTGCCGGAAGATCTGATTGAAGCTACAGAAGCATTTGGTTCAACGACAAGCCAGCGGCTCTTTAAAGTGCAGCTGCCGCTTGCGACGAAAACCATTCTGGCCGGTATCAATCAAAGCATCATGCTTGCGTTGTCAATGGTCGTTATTGCATCCATGGTAGGTGCGCCTGGACTTGGAGAAGAAGTTTACCGGGCTGTTACCCAGCTGCAAACGGGTACTGGTGTAGAAACCGGGCTTGCGATTGTTATTATTGCGATCGTACTTGACCGGGTTACACAAAATATAAAATTGAAAAAAAGCAGGGGGAATGCATAATGTGGAAAAAGATAGCGGGAATCGGCACTGCAGCAGTACTGACATTGGGTCTGGCTGCCTGCGGAAGCAGCAATAATAATGAAAACGCGTCTGTAGGCGATCAAGTCAGTTATAAAATTACCGGCATTGATCCTGGAGCGGGCATTATGAATGCAACGGACAAGGCGCTCAAGGATTACGATCTCAGCAAGTGGGCTGTAACATCAGGCTCAAGCTCAGCGATGACAGCCGCATTGAAAAAAGCTTACGATAAAAAAGATCCGATCATTATTACGGGTTGGACACCGCATTGGATGTTTGCAAAATACGATCTCAAATATTTGAAAGATCCAAAAGGTTCTTACGGCGATGCCGAAGAAATCCATACTGTTACGCGCAAAGGATTCAAGGACGATCATCCGGGCGCACACAAGCTGCTCAGCCAATTCAGCTGGACAGAGGATGATATGGGAGAAGTCATGCTTGCCGTTCAGGAAGGCAAAAAAGCGGAAGAAGCTGCAGCAGATTTCGTTAAAAAACATCAAGACCTTGTTAAGAAATGGACAAAAGGCGTCGATAAAGCGGACGGCGAAAAAATTAAGCTCGGCTATGTGGCATGGGACAGTGAAATTGCGAGCACAAATGTCATCGCAAAAGTTCTTGAAGACTTAGGCTACAACGTGACGCTCAGCCAAGTAGAAGCAGGCCCGATGTGGACTGGAATTGCAAATGGAAGCGTCGATGCTTCACTTGCTGCATGGCTGCCGCAAACGCATAAAACATATGCTGAAAAATACAAAGGCAAATACGAAGATATCGGTACAAGCATGACAGGCGTAAAAATTGGCCTTGTCGTTCCGACCTACATGAAAGATGTCAATTCAATCGAAGACTTGAAAAAATAACGAACAAAGCCGGCGAACCCATTTCGCCGGCTTATTTTTATTTGAAGGATCATCTGCTCCGCCTGTTTTGATTGTCTGCAGGATATGCTAAAAAAAATCCTAAAACGCAAAGACGCTTTAGGATGTTGGCCGCAACTGGAGACAGCTGCGGTTATTAATTTTTCGTTTTAATTTTTCCGCCCCATTTTTTGAACCCGCCTTTCAGGTTGTAAATCTCCTTACAGCCGTGTTTGCGGAGCGTTTGGGCGGCTCTTCCGCTTCTGACGTTGTTTTGGCAGTACAGGTAAACCGGTTTGTCAGGACGGATTTCGCTTTTTCTTTGCTTAAGCTGTGAAAGCGGAATGTTTCTCGCACCCAAAATGTGGCCGCCTTCATACTCGTTCGGCTCGCGCACATCGATGAGCTGTGCTTTGCGATAGCCGGCCCGGAATTCTTCTTCTGTCAAGGTTTTCATAATGCGCTGCTGATAGATGTATGAAACGACCGCGTAGATGATGAGCGCGGCGCAAATCAAGAGAATGATAATGCTGCTGGTAGACAATCTGATCCGACTCCTTTTTGAATTCATCCCGTCTGATAATCGGGAGATTTTTAACGATATGTTAAGACAAATACTATTATAGTAAAGCCTCAGAAATCTGTCATCTGATTCGCCGAATTTATTTTCAATTTTAAGAGGGAATGGTAGACTTATTTTATACCAAAGAAAAAGAGGGTAGGTTATGGAAAAAGAAATATGGCGTTTTATCGATTCGGGACGACAGGATCCCGCTTTTAATATGGCGCTCGACGAGGCGCTCCTTTATTGGCACAGCGAAAATAAGATTCCGCCGACCATCCGCTTTTACGGCTGGAATCCGCCAACGCTTTCAGTCGGCTATTTCCAAAATATCGAAAAGGAAATCAATCTGGATGCCGTCAAAAAACACGGTTTAGGCTTTGTGAGAAGGCCGACCGGCGGAAGAGGCGTGCTCCATGATCAAGAGCTGACCTACAGTGTTATTGTGTCTGAAGAACACCCGGAAATGCCCAAGACGGTGACGGAAGCGTACCGCGTCATCTCAGAAGGTATTCTTGAAGGCTTCAGAGAGCTGGGACTTGATGCGTATTTCGCCATACCAAGAACGGAAAAAGAGAAACAGAGCCTGAAAAACCCGAGATCTTCCGTCTGTTTTGACGCGCCGTCGTGGTATGAGCTCGTTGTCGAAGGCAGAAAGGTCGCAGGAAGCGCCCAGACGAGGCAGAAAGGAGTCATTCTCCAGCACGGTTCGATCCTTCTTGATCTGGATGAGGACAAGCTCTTTGATTTGTTTATTTACAAAAATGATCGCCTCAGAGAGCGCATGCAGAGAAACTTCAAACAAAAAGCGGTCCCCATCAATGAGCTCGCAAAAGAAAAAATCACGATTGAAGAAGCGAGCAAAGCTTTTAAAAAAGGGTTCGAAAAGGGGCTTAACATTCATTTGGAGCCTTATGAACTGACAGAAGAGGAAACGGAATTTGTCGCCGATCTCGCCAGAACGAAGTATGCGGCAGATGAATGGAATTATAGAAGGTAATCGGGTGAAAACGTTATCCCGTTGCTTGTTTTTTACATGCACATAGTGTAAACTTGTTATGATTTGAATAGGTGTGATTTGGAGGGATTTGATGACAACACCGAGTATGGAAGATTACATAGAACAAATTTATATGCTGATTGAAGAAAAAGGATATGCAAGGGTCTCAGATATAGCCGAAGCTCTGGCCGTCCATCCCTCCTCGGTTACAAAAATGGTTCAAAAACTCGATAAAGACGAATATTTGATTTATGAAAAGTATCGCGGCCTCGTGCTGACGCCTAAAGGGAAGAAAATAGGCAAACGTTTAGTATACAGACATGAATTATTGGAGCAGTTTTTACGAATCATTGGTGTTGACGAAGAGAAAATTTATGATGATGTCGAAGGAATCGAGCATCATTTAAGCTGGAACAGCATTGACCGTGTCGGAGATCTTGTGCAGTATTTTGAAGACGACAGCAAAAGAATCGACGATTTGAGAAGCGTCCAAAAAAGAAACGAACAGGAAAATCAATAAAAGCCGCCGGGGAACGGCGGCTCCAGATTGTTGACAAAATCCCAAAACGACTTTTGGTTTTGGGATTTTGTCATCCTATCAGCGTGATTGAAAACCCTTGCAGTCTAGGAAGGCCGAGCATCGGAGCGGAGCGAATGTTGGAATTCGTGAGCACCGACGCGCAGGCCTGACAACGAATGCGAGGGTTTGTCGACACGCTGAAGCCGCCGGGTAACGGCGGCTTTTCTCTTTCCGTATCAGTTTTTCCAGCTGCCGCTTTGTCTCATGGTCTTTTTTTTCTGTCCGTTTCTTAAAATGGTGTAAAGCCATCTTTTAAGGGAGGGAGATCGCGATGTACATCGACGGGGTTTTTTCAGGCGGCGGTATGAAAGGGATTGCACTTGTGGGGGCATACGAGGCGCTTGAGAAACGGGGCTTCCGATTTAAAAGGCTGGCCGGAACGAGCGCCGGTTCGATTATTGCCTCGTTTATCGCGGCAGGTTATACAAGCGCGGAGATCCGTCAAATGATGGAAGAATTAAATGAAAGCGAGCTCCTTGACCCGAGATTTTCACTCTTGCCTTTGAAAATGCTGCAATGGGCATCGATTTATTGGCGGCTCGGTTTATATAAAGGAGATAAACTGGAAAACTGGATTTCCGAAAAGCTGAAAGCGAAAGGCATTTCAGTTTTCGGGGATCTTGAACAGGGAAAACTGAAGTTGATCGCCTCCGACTTATCGAATGGCAAGATGCTTGTGCTGCCTGACGATTTAAACAGATACGGCTTAAACCCAAGGCGTTTTTCCGTCGCCAGGGCGGTCCGGATGAGCTGCAGCATTCCTTATTTTTTTGAGCCGGTGAAGCTCAAGTCCTCCAGCGGCATCAGCGTTGTCGTAGACGGCGGAGTTCTGAGCAATTTTCCGATGTGGCTGTTTACAACAGAAAAAAAACGGCCGGTATTGGGGATCACGCTGATGCCCAACGAAAAAGAGAGGCCGAAGAAAACGATTAAAAATGCGTTCGAACTGTTCGGGGCGCTGTTTGAGACGATGAAAGAGGCGCATGACGCCAGGCACATTGCCACAAAACATGAGCGCAACATCATTTTTTTACCTGTTGAGGAAGTCCTGTCGACTGAATTCGCGATGTCGGCAGAAAAAAAACTAGCTCTAATCGAGCTAGGAAAAAAACGAACAGAATTATTTTTGAAACAGTGGACGTTTTAAAAGAAAGCCCTGTTTTTCTTTTTGCTTTTTTTGCCTTCAATCACTGTCAGCTGAGTCTGGCTTTTTTTCTTCACCAATACCGGCTTCGATTTATTAATAGACGGTACGCTTCTCAGATGATTAACCTTGCCTTTTATAGAGCGTTTTTTGTGATCTTGAAAACGCTTGTTGGATTGCTTGGCTGCTTTCTTAAAAGCGGCTCCTTCACTGCCCATATCGCGATTGGAAATGCGCCTGATCACGAAATAAATGATGGCGCCGACCGCTGCAAAAACAACCAAGTATTGGAGCAGGCGGCCCGGACTTGTGACGGCGAAATAGACAAACCCAAAAATTCCAAACGCAATAATTAAAGCTGAGACAGGATGTACGCGTTGCTTCATAACTGTCCACCTCCCAAAAAATTAACCAATTCGTTGCATTACATTACGATATTAGAAGGTTCCTTCTGTTCGTCCTCTGCTTTGGTCTCCATATGAAGAAGCTCATTGAAGCTTGCGATGGCGACTTCCACCTGATCGTCAGACGGCTCTTTCGTTGTTAAAAGCTGCAGCCACAAACCCGGATAGCCGAGCACCTTCAATACGGGGATGTCTCTCAGTTTGTTTGTCAGCTGCAGAACTTCAAATGAAATGCCGAGAACGACGGGTATCAGTGCGAGTCTATTCAAAATACGGACCCAGAGAGGGTCAGTAGGAACGAGCAAGTAAACAAACATGCCCACGATGACGGTGAATAAAATAAAGCTGCTTCCGCATCGGTAGTGCAGTCTTGACTGCCGCTGAACGTTTTCAACCGTGACCGGCAGATTTTGCTCGTAACAGTTTATGACCTTGTGTTCTGCTCCGTGATATTGAAAAACTCTTTTAATAAAAGGAGTGCATGATATGGCGTAAATATAGCTTAAGAGAAGGAGCAGCTTAAAAAAGCTTTCGATCATAATCTGCGCGACGTCCGACTGAAAGACCGGACGGGTGAGCTCCGCTAAAAAAACGGGCACGAGCGTAAAAATAAACTTGCTGAACAAAAAAGACAGGACGCCGACTGCGGCGAGGCCAAAAATCATCGTCAGCTTGGACGGCTTCTCTTCTTTCAATTGATCGTCTAAAGAAGGATCGAGGTCATAGCGTTCGCTCGAAAAATTCAAGTGCTTGGTGCCGTTCGCGCTTGCTTCAATAATCGCGATAATCCCTCTGAGAAAAGGAATTTTTTTAAATTTTTCAAGCGCCGGATTGGTTTTCCGAGGCAGCTTAAAAAATTCAAGGCTTCCGTCTTTTCTGCGGATCGCGGTTACATAATGGCGCCTGCCGCCGAACATAACGCCTTCGACGACAGCCTGCCCTCCGTATGCGGGCTGTTTTGTTTGATTTGACATTTGCATCAACCTATCTGTATCAATCTATGAGTACATTAACCATTTCCTTACACCTATTGTACAGGAAAAACGCTGAAACCTCTAGATTGACGGGCTCAAAAATTTAAGAAATTCGAACCTATTACAAAGCCAAATCTAATTAAAGTATACCCTTTTTCATGCTTTTTACACTCGGATCTTAAAAATCCGGGAAAGCTGATGTTGGCGAGGCTGTTTTTGGACATACTGGAAATGGAGGTGATCTGGACTGTATGGGTAATGAAGACAATCAAAAACAGCCGGAAGAGCTTGAGCAAAATAAGCGTGAAACTCCGATGACTTTCATCGGAAGGGTGATCACGACTGGCTTTGTCGGCGGAGTGCTTTGGAGTGCACTCGGTGAGCTTGCGTACCTTTTTAAGTTCTCCGAAGTCAATGCAAACATGATTCTCCAGCCTTTTGTCATCGGCGATTGGAAAAACGGATTTCTCGGGACGTTTATCAGCATCCTGCTGATCGGTGTTATTTCCATCGGAGCTGCCCTGCTTTACTACGGCACTTTGAAGCAGGTCAAAGGCATGTGGGCAGGCATTGTATATGGAGCCGTTTTGTGGGCTGTCGTGTTTTACCTGTTCAATCCGATGTTCCCAGATGTTCAGACTGTGGCTGAATTAAAGAGGGAAACGGTTGTGACGACGCTTTGCATTTACCTGCTTTACGGTTTATTCGTCGGCTATTCCATTTCGTTTGAATACAATGAGCTCAATTCTGAAAAGTTGACGCGGGCCCTTGGAGAAACAAGAGAATAGTGCCTGATCAGGAAGCAATATGATAAAATGTTCACTGTAAGTGGACATTTTTTTGCGTGATGAGAAGGGGGAGGCAGAGTTGCCGCATATTTTAATATTGAACGGACCGAATTTAAACCGGCTTGGAAAACGCGAACCCGATGTATACGGTACAGACACATTAACTGATTTGGAACAAAAACTTTTTCAATTTGCCGAAGGCATTCAGATTGAATTGACTTTTTTTCAATCAAACCACGAAGGGGACCTGATTGATGCTCTTCATGAGGCAGAGGAACAATACGATGGAATTGTCCTGAATCCGGGGGCTTTCTCCCATTACAGCTATGCCATCCGCGATGCGGTGGCAGCAATCAGCATACCGGTGATTGAGGTCCATCTTTCAAACCCTCATGCGAGGGAAGAGTTCCGGCACCGCTCGGTCATCGCTCCGGTTGCAAGAGGCCAGATCACGGGACTCGGCTTTGAAGGTTATAAGCTGGCCATCTGTTATTTTATGAACGCAAATAACAAATAGGGGGACTAGTGGACAATGAAACTAAACAAATTGAGAGAGCTTTTCGGCGGTTTGGGTATTGACGGGATTTTGGTGACGAGCAGCGTTAATCTGCGGTACATCACCGGATTTACCGGATCTTCAGGGCTGGCGGTCATCTCCGGCGACCAAGCGGTCTTTATTACAGATTTCCGCTATACAGAACAGGCGAAAGATCAAGTCAAAGGCTTTGACATTGTTCAGCATGCCGGCGGAATCGTTCAAAAGGCCGCCGAAGTGATCAAAGAGATGGGGATAAACAAAATCGGTTTTGAACAGGATAAAATGACATACGGAACGTATGCCGCCTACAAAGAGCAGCTTGGCGCAGCTGAACTCGTTCCTGTTTCTCAATCTGTGGAAAAGTTGCGCTTGATTAAGTCTAGTGAAGAGATTAAGATATTAAAGGAAGCTGCAAAGATTGCAGATGATGCATTCAGCCATATTCTGACGGTCATAAAGCCCGGCATCACCGAAATTGAAGTCGCCAATGAGCTCGAGTTTTACATGCGGAGCCAGGGAGCGGATCATTCGTCCTTCGATATGATCGTGGCATCAGGCGTACGCTCAAGTCTGCCGCACGGAGTGGCAAGCGGCAAAGCGATTGAGAAAGGCGACCTTGTGACATTGGACTTCGGGGCTTACTATAAAGGTTACTGCTCGGACATAACGCGTACGGTCGCGGTAGGAGAGCCGGATGATGAGCTGAAACGCATTTATCAAACCGTGTTTGAGGCGCAGGCTATCGGCATGCGGAGCATCAAGCCGGGAATCACCGGGAAACAGGCTGACGCTTATACAAGGGACTACATATCTTCACAAGGCTACGGCGAGTATTTCGGCCATTCAACAGGCCACGGCCTCGGCATGGAAGTTCATGAAAGTCCGGCGCTTTCAGCACGTTCGGACCAGATGCTTGAAAAAGGCATGGTTGTAACGGTTGAACCGGGAATTTACATACCGGGAAAAGGCGGGGTCAGGATAGAAGATGATATTGTCCTGACAGAGGAAGGAAACGAATCCCTTACCCATTCCGCGAAAGAATTAATTATTTTATAATCCGTTTGATTGGAGCAATAGGAGGATAATCATGATTTCAGTAAACGATTTTCGTACAGGATTAACGATTGAAGTAGATGGAGGCATCTGGCGCGTTGTTGACTTCCAGCACGTTAAGCCGGGAAAAGGTGCGGCATTTGTCCGCTCCAAACTGAGAAATCTTCGCACAGGCGCGATTCAGGAAAAAACATTCCGCGCAGGTGAAAAAGTGGCACGCGCCCAAATTGAAACAAAAACGATGCAGTACTTGTATGCCAACGGCGACCAGCACGTTTTTATGGATACGACATCTTACGAGCAGCTTGAGCTGAACGAGAAGCAAATCGAACACGAGCTCAAATTCCTGCTTGAAAATATGTCTGTCCACATCATGATGTATCAGACAGAGACGATCGGAATCGAACTTCCGAATACAGTTGAACTGAAAGTTGTGGAAACAGAACCGGGCATTAAAGGCGACACAGCCTCAGGCGGAACAAAACCGGCAAAAACAGAAACAGGCCTTGTTGTCAACGTACCGTTCTTCGTAAACGAAGGAGATACGCTTGTTGTCAATACTTCTGACGGATCTTACGTATCAAGAGCATAAGAGTAACAGCGGGAAAGAGCCGGCTTCATTGAAGCCGGCTCTTTTTTTGCTGTCTGAAATCTTTTACCTCTCACAGGCCAAATAGAAAAATCGGAAGACTACTTTTTCAATGAGGAGCATAGATTGTAAAAAAAGAGGATGTGTTACTGGAGGTTTAAGATCATGAAGCTTTTCTTTGGACAAGTCAATCCGACGGTTTTGACAATGGCTGCGTTAAGAGTGGTATCATCTTTGATCGAACTGACGGCGGCTGTCGTAATGCTTTTGACAAACGACGTCAGAAAAGCCGTGGCGGTCAACAGTGTGCTTGCGATGGTCGGACCGCTCATCTTTATTATTACAATGACAATCGGCATCTATCAGATTGCAGGGCAGCTTTCTTACGCAAAGCTGATTTTGATCTTTATGGGAGTGGTGTTGATCATCGCGGGGATCTATAAATAGTGACACATGATAAGAGAGACCGACTTGTCATAATGTCTTCCGTTGATCATACATTTTTATAGAAGACAAGCAAAAAGAGGAGGGAGTGTTTTTGCATCACATCACAGAGATTCTCCCCGATACGATCAAACGCGCGCTCAACGGTCTTGGCGACCATGAAATCAATCAGATAGAAGAAATTCGGATTCGGACAAGTCGTCCGCTCGAACTGGTGAACAAAGGAAAGCCACGCTTTCTCCCTTATGCGGCGACGCCTGAAGACTCGGCGCTTCTTTTAAACAGGCTGGGAAATTACAGCATGTATACACTGGAAGAGGAATTGAAAAAAGGATATGTCACGATCAGAGGCGGACACCGCGTGGGGCTTGCCGGCCGGGTTGTCGTCGAAAACGGAGCAGTCAAAGGAATCAGAGAAATATCATCATTTAATATCCGCATTGCCAAAGAAAAAATCGGCATTTCCGAACCGTATGTCCCTCATTTATTTCAAAACTCGTGGCTGAACACGCTGATCATCGGTCCGCCGCAAACCGGAAAAACAACACTGCTCAGAGATCTCGCCAGGCTGATCAGCTCAGGGAGCGGCAACGTGTCTGCCAAAAAGGTGGGAATCGTCGACGAAAGGTCTGAAATCGCAGGTTGTGTAAACGGCATCCCGCAATATCGGCTCGGCGACCGGGCAGACATCCTTGACGCCTGTCCAAAAGCGGAAGGCCTGATGATGATGATCAGATCGATGAGTCCGGAGGTTATGATCGCCGATGAGATCGGAAGAATGGAAGACGCAGAAGCGCTCTTGGAAGCGGTCCATGCGGGGGTGTCTGTCATCGTTTCGGCTCACGGCTCCTCATATGCCGATATCGCCAGGCGTCCATCATTGAAAATGCTTCAGGAGCACCGGGTTTTTGAGAGAATCGTGGAACTATCCAGAAAGAACGGTCCCGGCAGCCTGAGCCGCATCTTGAACGGGAATGGAGAGCCGCTCGGTGCGGCGAAGAGGATGTTATCATGCTGAAGCTTTTAGGTGCCGTGCTTATTTTGGCAGCAGCCACATGGACAGGATTTGAAATGGCGAAGCCTTTCAGGGATAGACCGAAGCAAATCCGCCAGCTGTTGGCCGCTTTGCAGTCTTTAGAGGCTGAAATCATGTACGGGCACACACCGCTCCTTCAGGCGTCAAAGCAGATCGCACACCAGCTTTCCGGGCCGATAGCTTCTTTGTTTCAGACATTTGCAGAACAGCTGGAAAAAGGCAGCGCTTCAGCGGGGACGGCATGGGAAGACAGCTTGGAGAAAGTATGGCCCGAAACGGCTCTCAAAAAGAAAGAATACGAGATTTTACGGCAATTCGGCGAAACGCTTGGCCGTCATGATCTGATTTCTCAGCAAAAACATATCAAACTGGCGTTAACCCATTTAGAGACAGAGGAAGCTGAAGCAAATCTCGCCCAGGCGAAAAATGAAAAAATGGTGAAGAGCCTTGGGTTCTTGTCGGGACTGCTGCTGATTCTTCTATTGATGTAATGAAGAGGGGAGCATACACGAAATGGGAGTAGACGTAAATATTATTTTTCAAATTGCCGGCGTCGGGATCGTCGTCGCTTTTCTTCACACCATACTGGATCAAATGGGGAAGAAGGAATATGCCCAATGGGTCACGCTTTTAGGATTCATTTATATATTGTTCATGGTGGCTACTGTTGTCGATGATCTATTCCAAAAGATAAAAGCTGTCTTTCTATTTCAAGGATAGGGGGGCTCACTCATTGAAATCGTACAAATCGTAGGATTGGGAATGATCGCCACCTTCCTCAGCTTGATTGTGAAAGAGCAAAAACCGACGTTTGCTTTTATGATTGTCGTTTTTGCCGGATGCACGATTTTTTTATTCTTAGTCGATCAAGTCTACGAAATCATTCGGATGATTGAAAAAATAGCTGCCAATGCCAACATCAACATGATGTATGTCGAAACGATTTTGAAAATTATCGGGATTGCTTATATAGCGGAGTTTGGCGCCCAGCTGACGAAAGATGCCGGACAGGGTGCGATTGCTTCAAAAATCGAATTGGCAGGCAAGATCCTCATCTTAGTCATGGCCGTGCCTATTTTAACCGTCATTATCGAAACGATCATCGGACTCATCCCTTCCATGTCTTAGTCAGAAAGGAGGATTTCCTGAGTGAAGCGTTTTCTGTTCTGGCTCTTGGTCATAGGAATCGTATGCTTTGGAGCGCATGATGTACAAGCTTCGCCACAAGAAGCGGAGCCGGCTGGGGAACCCGCCGCGGAAGAATCGGCTGAAGCGATGGCCAGAGAGCAGGCTGAAGGTTTGGAGCTTGACCGGGTCGGGGAGTTCTGGAACAACATTTTGACTGAGTATGGAGGACACCTTCCCGAAAGTCAAAAAGGAAGCCTGCTTGAATTTGTCAAAGGTGAAAAGCACTTTTCGCCTGAGGAATGGAGCAAAGCGCTGTTTTCTTACTTGTTTCATGAAGTGCTGGCTAACGGGAAACTGCTCGGGACGCTGATCCTGTTGACCATCTTCTGCGTGCTGCTTCAGCTTTTGCAAAACGCGTTTCAGCAAAGCACCGTCAGCAAAGTGGCGTATGCAATTGTCTACATGGTGCTGATCATTCTTGCGCTCAACAGCTTTCGGGTTGCCGTCACATATGCGAATGAAGCGATCCAGACGATGACAAGCTTTATTCTGTCGCTCGTACCTTTGCTTCTAGCGCTGATGGCGACTTCGGGAGGAGCCGCCTCAGCCGCATTTTTTCATCCGGTCATTCTCTTTCTCATGAACACGAGCGGCTTGTTTATCCAATATATCGTGCTGCCGCTTTTGTTTTTATCAGCGATTTTAAGCATTGTCAGCACGATGACGGACCAGTATAAAGTCACACAGCTGGCTCAGCTCCTCAGAAACGCGGCGATCGGCACGCTGGCTGCATTTTTAACCGTGTTCCTCGGTGTCATCTCGGTTCAGGGCGCCTCAGCCGCAGTGACGGACGGCATTACTTTGCGGACGGCCAAATTCATCACCGGAAACTTCATCCCCGTATTGGGCCGCATGTTTACCGAAGCGACGGACACGGTGATCAGCGCGTCTCTCCTGCTGAAAAACACCGTCGGGATACTCGGGGTGGCGATCTTGATTTGCATCGCAGCCTTTCCCGCAATCAAAATCCTCTCCCTCGCGCTCATATACAAAATTGCCGCAGCCGTTCTCCAGCCTCTCGGAGGCGGTCCGGTGATCAGCTGCCTGGATGTCATCAGCAAAAGCGTCATCTACATTTTCGCGGCCATGGCCATCGTTTCGCTGATGTTTTTTTTAAGCTTAACCGTGATCATTACAGCGGGGAATTTGACGATGATGATGAAGTAGGGAGGGATGAGATGGAATTTCTGACAGAGTGGCTCACGAACATTATTCTATTTATTCTGATGGCGATCGTCATCGATATGCTTCTGCCGAATTCGAGCATGCAAAAATACGCGAAAATGGTGATCAGCCTGCTCTTGATCGTTGTGATACTGAATCCGATCTTCTCTTTATTCAGGACCGATCCGGATGTAATCTTTGAGAGGCTTACAAAAAACGGACAAGTTCAGTCAAACGAAATAAAAAATCAGTTGAATTCAGAAAAAAAAGAAATACAAGCCTCACAACAAGCATATATCTTAGAACAGATGGCTGTTCAATTGAAAAAGAGCGCAGAGGGAAGGTTTACCAGCGACAAATACAAGATTGACCGAGTCGCGGTCTCTTCTGACGGCCAGCTGAAAACAGAGAAAGATCTCAGTAAGCATGCGGAAGTCTCGGTATTCATAGAACCGGCATCCGAAAAAACGGTCCAAGCCGTCGCTCCTGTCGAAATCAATACGGATCGAGGCTACCAGCCAATGCGAGAAAGAGAAAAGAAAGAGACGGGGGAAGTCAGAGAACAGCTTGCAGGCATATGGGAAATAAGCCCCGACAAGATTACAGTTCATATTGAAGGGGGAGAACGAAGCGGCAATGAATAAAAGAACCTGGATCGAAAAGCTGATCGGCCACCTGCTACCCAAAGACGAGAAAAACGGAAAAAAGCTGACGAAATATCACTATTTTCTGCTGCTTTTTGTTCTCGGCGTTTCCTTCATGCTCGTCAGTCAAATCTTCTCTTCCGAACCTTCTCAAGATCGAGCGGCAGATCAGCCGTCGGCTTCACAAAAAGCTTCGTCTGAAAGCACCGGACAGAGCAGTGAAGGTGAAAAAGAAGTGTTCAAACCCGCCTCAGATGACAAACCGAAGGACTCGATCCAAGATTACGAACAGGAATATGAGAATCAGCTCAAAGACATATTGGAAACGATTATCGGCGTGGAAGACGTATCAATCGTCGTCAATGTTGATGCAACCTCATTGAAAATATTCGAGAAAAATAGAAAAACCCAGGAGACTTCAACGAATGAGACAGATAAACAGGGAGGCAAGCGAACGGTGTCTGAAATGTCTTCTGACGAAGAAATTGTCATCATCAAAAACGGAGATAAAGAGACGCCTGTCGTCGTTCAGACGAAAAAGCCCGATATCAGGGGTGTTCTCGTTGTCGCTCAAGGAGTCGACAACGTTCAAATAAAAAAGACCATCATTGAAGCAGTGACAAGGGTTCTTGATGTTCCGAGCCACCGCGTCGCTGTTGCCCCTAAAAAAATGAAGGAGGATTCATAAATGATGCTGAAAAAACAAACGGTTTGGCTTTTAACCATGTTAAGTCTCGTCGTTGTGCTGAGTGTCTACTACATTATGTCGCCTGAAGGAGAAAATGTCGTCACGGTGGATGACAAAGAACAAGTCGCTGCTGAAAAAGAAAAACCGATGAAAGAAGAGCCTGCCAAAGATGGCAAAGAAGACACCGCGCCTGCTAAAGACAAAACTGAAGGGAAAGACACAAAAGATAAAGAAACGTCTGCGAGTGAGCAGAACGGAGAAGTTGTAACAAAAGAATCATCCGGTGATGAAGATTTATTCACAACATACCGCATGGAAATGGACGATCAGCGCAGCAGGGAGAGGGAGGAATTAACCGAAATCGTCAGAAGCGATAAAGCGACGGCAAAAGAAAAAAGCGAAGCTTACGACAAGATGACAGAGCTAAGTGAAGCTGAAGGAACGGAAAAGACGCTTGAAACGCTGATCAAAACAAAAGGCTATAAAGACGCCTTGGTCAATGCCGACGGCGATAAAGTCAATATTACGGTGAAGGCGAAGGAGCACTCGAAGGCCGCTGCCACCGATATCATCGACATCGTCGCAAAAGAAGTGAAAAACTTAAACGATGTGGCTGTGACGTTCGAGCCAGCAGAGTAAACATGTCCCGCTTGCAAAAAGCGGGATTTTTTTATGCTTGAGGCCCCTGTTGATGCAGGGCGCTCATGATTGTAGTTGAATTCGGCATTCCTCTCCTGTAAGATGAATATAGTATGTACTTTTAGTACTAACTGATAAATGCGTAAAATCTTTTTCATTAGGAGTGCGATAGCATGTTAAACATTGATGAAATCAGACAGTTGATAAAATTAATTGATGAATCTTCGATAAATGAATTTACATACGAAAACGAAGGATCGAAGGTTGAACTGAAAAAACAAAGCGGAACCGTGCAAACCATCCAGCAAGTGGCTGCGGCGCCTGTTCAAACACCGGCTCCGGAAGCTCCCGCGATGCAAGCGCAAGTTCAGGATGCGCCTGCAGCAGAAGAAGCCGCAAAAGACGGCGGAAACCTCCACAAAATCACCTCTCCGATGGTCGGAACGTTTTATGCGTCTTCTTCGCCTGAAGCCGACCCTTACGTAACAATCGGTTCGAAGGTAACAGAATCCTCTGTCGTCTGCATTGTGGAAGCAATGAAGCTCTTTAATGAGATCGAAGCCGAAGTGAAAGGCGAGATCGTTGAAGTATTGGTTGAAAACGGCCAGCTGGTTGAATACGGACAACCTTTATTTTTAGTAAAAGCAGAGTAAGGAGCAATAAGATGATCAAAAAGCTATTAATTGCGAACAGGGGAGAAATTGCTGTCAGAATTATCAGAGCTTGTAAAGAACTGGGGATCGATACAGTAGCCGTCTTTTCCGAGGCCGACAGAGAGGCGCTCCATGTTCAGATGGCTGATGAAGCATTTTGCATCGGACCTAAGCTATCAAAAGACAGCTACTTGAATATAACGAACATCGTCAGCGTCGCCAAAATGACCGGCGCTGATGCGATTCACCCGGGCTACGGTTTCCTGGCGGAAAACGCCGATTTTGCCGAGCTTTGCGAAGAGGTAAACGTAACCTTCGTCGGTCCGACAGCAGACGCGATCTCTAAGATGGGGACAAAGGATGTTGCCAGGGAAACGATGCAGCAGGCTGGCGTTCCGATCGTACCGGGTTCCAAAGGAATTATTGAAGATATTGAAGATGCGGTTTCATTAGCGCGCGATATAGGGTATCCTGTCATTATAAAGGCAACTGCCGGGGGCGGCGGAAAAGGAATCAGGGTCGCCCGTACGGAAGAAGAACTGATCAACGGCATTAAAATCACTCAGCAGGAAGCGGCCACCGCTTTCGGCAACCCGGGTGTGTACATTGAAAAGTACATTGAAGACTTCAGACACGTCGAGATCCAAGTGCTTGCGGACACACACGGAAATACGATTCACTTGGGTGAACGCGACTGTTCAATCCAAAGAAGGCTCCAAAAGCTGCTTGAAGAAACTCCTTCACCTGCGCTTGATGAAGGAATCAGGGAGCAAATGGGGCAGGCGGCTGTCAAAGCGGCTGAAGCCGTTAAGTACACGGGCGCGGGAACAGTTGAATTTATCTACGATTACCGCGAGCAGAAGTTCTACTTTATGGAAATGAACACGCGCATTCAGGTTGAGCATCCGGTAACAGAGATGGTGACGGGCGTTGATTTGATTAAAGAGCAGATCAGAGTGGCGTCAGGTGAAAAATTAGCCCTCACCCAAGATGAAGTCACTTTTAACGGCTGGGCCATCGAATGCCGGATTAATGCGGAAAACCCTGAGAAAAACTTCATGCCTTCTCCGGGAAAAATCGAGATGTATCTGCCTCCGGGCGGGCTCGGCGTCAGAGTGGATTCTGCGGCTTATCCGGGATACTCGATTCCTCCTTATTACGACAGCATGATTGCAAAAGTCATCACATACGGGAAGACGAGGGAAGAAGCTGTATCAAGAATGAAAAGAGCGTTGAGCGAATTCGTCATCGAAGGCGTTCATACGACGATACCGTTCCATCTGAAACTGCTCGAGCACGAAACATTCGTAAGCGGAGAATTCAATACGAAGTTTTTAGAAATATATGATGTAATGGGGTCGTAATTTTAACGGAGGTGAACATATTGAAAGACGACAACAGCTTATTGGAAATGAGCCATGAAGACAATCATTTAGGAAAAGTGGAAATCGCTCCGGAGGTCATCGAAGTCATTGCCGGAATCGCAGCTTCCGAAGTTGAAGGCGTAGCTGAAATGCGCGGCAATTTTGCGACAGGTGTCGTGGAACGGTTTGGAAAAAAGAATCACGGCAAAGGCGTCAAAGTTGATTTGTCAGATGACGGAATTATCATTGATGTTTATTGCGTGATGATGTTTGGCGTTTCGATTCCTAAAGTTGCAAATGCCGTTCAGGATAATATCCGCCAGACGCTTCTCAATATGACAGCTCTTTCGATTAATGAAATCAATATTCACATCGTTGGCATTCAATTCGATTCAAAAACGCACGAGGTGGAAGTCGATCAAGAGATGTAGTGCGGTGAAGTGGAAGAACCAAGGGGAATGACGGCCCTTTGGTTTTTTCATGTTCCGTTTTAAAAATGACGTTTAAAAGCATCTTTCCGCTGTTATCGACCAAAAATAAGAGGAACCGGAAAGTTTGCAAAGAAGTTCGAAAAACGAATGATAACAAATGTTTGTTTCTTATTATTCGGTTATTGACGATAAAACCGCGATTTTTGCATGCGGAAAGACTAAAAATATGATATGATCTCTTTGTGGCTTAAACGGCAAGCAGCAAAGAGGGTTAAAGGAGAAAAAGAAAGAATGAAAAGAAGAACAGCAAGAGAAAAGGCTTTGCAGTCACTATTCCAGATTGATGTCAGTGATACAGAACCGAATGAAGCGATGCAGCACGCCTTGGACGGGCAGGAAAGCGACGCTTTTTTCGAGCAGCTTGTTTACGGGGTCTTAGAGAACAAAGAGAAAATCGATGAGATGATCAAACGGCATCTCGTCAATTGGAAGCTTGACAGGCTGGCGAATGTCGACCGCGCGATTTTGCGTTTGTCCGCCTACGAAATGATTTTTTTAGAAGACATACCTGTCAACGTCTCTATGAATGAAGCGATTGAACTGGCCAAGCAATTTGGAGATGACAAGTCGGCGAAGTTTGTAAACGGTGTTCTTTCTAACATTAAATCCGATCTTGAATAATCTAGGAGGAGAGCAAATGACAGCAACCATCATCGACGGGAAAGAAACAGCAAAGGAAAAGCGCGGGCAGCTGGCCAAGGAAGTTGAAGAGCTGAAAAAACAAGGAGTGACCCCGGGACTGGCCGTTATTTTAATTGGTGATGATCCGGCGTCTCTTTCATATGTACGGGGAAAGAAAAAAGCAGCTGAAGCCATGGGGATTCGTTTTCAGCTGGATCATTTCGATGCAAGTTTCTCTGAACAGGAACTTCTTGAAGTAATTGACCAGTACAACCAAAATAACGACTTTCACGGAATTCTTGTCCAGCTGCCTCTTCCGGATCATATTTCCGAACAAGCGGTGATTGAAAGAATATCCCCTGACAAAGATGTTGACGGTTTTCATCCATTAAACGTAGGAAAGATGCTGCTTGGCGAAGATACATTTCTACCTTGCACGCCTGCGGGCATCGTGGAGCTTTTAAAGAAAACCGAGATTGATCTGTCGGGAAAAGAGGTTGTTGTCGTCGGGCGAAGCAATATCGTCGGAAAGCCGGTAGGGCAGCTGCTCTTGAACGAAAACGCAACCGTTACGTACTGCCATTCAAGAACGGCCGACATTACGGCGCACACAAAAAAAGCCGACATTCTGATTGTCGCTGTCGGAAAGGCGAATTTCATCAAAGCGGATCAAATGAAAGAGGGAGCCGTTGTCATTGATGTCGGCGTTAACCGCCTTGACAACGGAAAGCTCGTCGGTGATGTCGATTTTGAAGAAGCGAAGGAAAAAGCTTCCTATATTACACCCGTACCGGGCGGTGTCGGTCCGATGACGATTACAATGCTGGCCCATAACACGGTTAAATCAGCGAAGCGTACAATTTAACTTTAATGTACAGCCGTTCATCCGCCTGGTCTCGCGCCGGCGGATGAACGTGCTTGTGCCTTCTTAGAAAGGAGACTGTGCCATGAGTGAAATTTCATTTGTCACGGTCACGGCTTTGACAAAATATATTAAGCGCAAATTTGACGTGGACCCCCATCTTGAAGATATTTGGATCAAGGGCGAGCTGTCAAATGTTAAAATACATAGCAGAGGCCATATTTATTTTACACTGAAAGATGATAACGCCCGCATTCAATCCGTCATGTTCGCCAGACAAAACAGAAATCTCGCCTTTACCCCTGAAAACGGGATGAAGGTATTGGTGAGAGGCGGCATTTCGGTATATGAACCGAGCGGCAATTATCAGCTCTATGCGAAAGAAATACAGCCTGACGGCATAGGTGCGCTTCATCTCGCGTATGAAGAACTTAAGAAAAAGCTGTCGCAAGAAGGTTTGTTTGATGAAAAACATAAGAAACCCATCCCCGCGTTCCCATCCGTCGTCGGTGTTGTCACATCTCCAACCGGAGCGGCTGTACGCGATGTGATCACCACCATTAAAAGAAGATACCCCCTTGTAAAAGTGATCGTCTTTCCAACGCTCGTTCAAGGAGTAAACGCGGGCGAGTCCATCGTCAGCAGCATCAAAGAGGCTAACCGCAGAGAGTTATGCGATGTATTAATCGTCGGACGCGGAGGGGGATCGATCGAAGAGCTGTGGGCATTTAATGAAGAGGCTGTCGCCAGGGCCATTTTTTCTTCCGACATTCCGATCATTTCCGCCGTCGGGCATGAAACGGATTTTACAATCAGCGATTTTGTTGCGGATTTGCGCGCGGCGACCCCGACGGGAGCGGCCGAACAGGCCGTACCTAATATGCTTGATTTGCTTGAGCGTCTGAAAACGCTCGAAGCGAGAATTGCAAAATCGATGAAGCAGGATTTAAGAAAGCGGCAGGAGCGCGTGAAAACCCTCCAGTCCTCTTATGCCTTCCGCTACCCGAAACGGCTGTATGCCCAAAAGGAACAGGAATTCGACCTGATATTCGACCGTTTCCAAAAACAGCTGGCGATGACCGTTGAACGCAAAAAACAAAAACTGAACGAACAGACATACAAGCTGGAGATGCTTCATCCCGAGGAGCAGCTTAAACAAGCGAGAAAGAGGCATGAAGAGCAGACAGTCCGGCTGAAGCGGAATATGGATGTGCAGCTTAAGCAGATTCACTCGCAGTTTCAAACGGTTCTTGGTAAACTGAATGCATTAAGCCCTCTCCAAGTGATGGAAAGAGGGTACAGTTTGACATATAAAGAAAACGAATTGATTAAAAGTATTGAACAGGTTCATGAAAAAGACGAGATCCGCGTCACATTAAACGATGGGACGCTGACCTGTGAGGTACTGCAAAAGAGAGGCGAAACAAATGGCTGAAGAAAACAAAACAAAACGGGAAGACCTGACATTTGAAGAGGCGATGAAAGGTCTGGAACAGATCGTATCAAAGCTTGAAGAAGGGGATGTGCCTTTGGAAAAGGCGATCGACTACTTCCAGGAAGGGATGGCTCTTTCGAAAATGTGCCACGAAAAACTGCAAAATGTCGAAAAGCAGATGGACTACATTTTGCGGGAAAATGGGGAATTAGCTCCTTTCAGTGTTCGGGAGGAGGAAAAAGGTGACCGGTAAACTTGACGGATTTTTAAAATCGAGAAAAACAGTAATTGAAGAACGCCTTCCGATGTATATTAAAGACCTGCGAGCGCCGTCCATCCTTAAGGAATCCATGCTGTACTCATTGGAAGCCGGAGGGAAACGGCTGAGACCGATTTTGGTACTTGCGCTTCTTCATGCGTACGGAAAAGACGAAGAAGCCGGAATTCCGGTAGGGTGCGCGGTTGAAATGATCCATACGTATTCATTAATCCATGACGATCTCCCTTGTATGGATGACGATGACCTCAGAAGGGGAAAGCCGACAAACCATAAAATATACGGGGAAGCGACGGCCATTCTCGCCGGAGACGCCTTATTAACCGAAAGCTTCAAAATGATCACTTCCAATATGCCTTCTGATGTATCTGCTGAAAAACGCATCAGACTGGTGAATGAGCTGATATCGGCAGCGGGGGCTGAAGGCATGGTCGGCGGTCAGATTTTAGATATGGAAGCGGAATCAAAGTCTGTCTCTCTTGATGAACTGCAGCGGATTCACGAAGGAAAAACGGCTAAACTCCTCAGCTTCAGCGTCATCGCGGGGGCGATTCTAGCAGATGCATCTGAAAAAGAGATCGAAAAGCTCCGCGAATTCAGCCATCATATCGGCATCGGCTTCCAGATCAGAGATGACATTCTCGACCTTGAAGGATCAGAGGATAAAATCGGCAAACGGATCGGATCTGACGAGACAAACGGAAAATCGACCTATCCGTCGCTCCTTTCGCTTGAGGGCGCCAACAAAAAGCTTGATGAACATATTGAAAAAGCAAAACGGCTGATTTCAGAGCTTCCGCTTGAAAAAGAGCTTATGTACGAGTTTTGCGATATGATTGCCGCAAGGGATCATTGATACAGGGCTTCCATTTGAGCATCAAAGGCTTATTATGCTAAAATATAAAGAGTTGAACTCTAAAACGCCGCGCCGTTATCACGTTGTGTTAGCGGCTGTTTTTTCAAACGAAGCGTCCGCATATGCAAGTTTGCGCATGGGGATGAATTCGTCATATAATAATTCAAGCTGAAACTTAAAATGAAGCAAGGCGCATACTTGCAGAAATCATGCTGAAAGTGAGTTGATCCGATTGGATCTGTTATCGATAAAGGACCCTGCATTTTTGAAGAACCTTTCAAATCAAGAACTGGAAAGCTTGAGCGCTGAAATTCGCCGTTTTTTAATTGAAACGCTTTCTGAATCCGGAGGGCACATTGGTCCGAATCTCGGCGTTGTCGAGCTTACCATTGCATTGCATAAAGAATTTAACAGCCCGAAAGATAAGTTTTTGTGGGATGTGGGGCATCAATCGTATGTCCATAAACTGCTGACCGGCCGCGGAAAGGACTTCGCCACCTTGCGTCAGCATAAAGGACTGTGCGGTTTTCCAAAGCGGAATGAAAGCGAACATGATGTCTGGGAAACGGGCCACAGTTCGACTTCTCTCTCCGGTGCGATGGGGATGGCAGCTGCGAGAGACTTGAAAGGGACAAACGAATATATCATCCCGATCATCGGAGACGGTGCACTGACCGGCGGCATGGCTCTTGAAGCGCTTAACCATATAGGCCATGAGCAAAAAGACATGATTGTCATTTTGAATGACAACGAAATGAGCATCGCTCCAAACGTCGGAGCGATTCATTCCATGCTCGGAAGGCTGCGCACAGCCGGAAAATACCAATGGGTCAAAGATGAGCTTGAGTATTTGTTCAAGCGGATTCCTGCTGTTGGCGGGAAGCTTGCCGCTACAGCCGAGCGGATCAAAGACAGCCTGAAATACCTGCTGGTATCCGGGATGTTCTTTGAAGAGCTCGGATTTACGTATTTAGGGCCTGTAGACGGTCATTCCTATGATGAACTGTTTGAAAACATGCAGTATGCGAAAAAGACGAAAGGCCCGGTACTCCTCCACGTTATTACGAAAAAAGGAAAAGGCTATAAGCCTGCGGAAACCGATAAAACCGGCACATGGCACGGAACCGGCCCATATAAAATCGATACCGGTGATTTTGTTAAGCCGAAAGCCGCTGCGCCATCATGGAGCGCGCTCGTAAGCGAAACGGTCAGGAAGCTTGCCCGCGAGGATGAAAGGATTGTAGCCATTACTCCGGCCATGCCTGTCGGTTCAAAACTTGAAGGGTTTGCGAGCGAGTTTCCGGAGCGCATGTTTGATGTCGGCATTGCGGAACAGCATGCGGCAACGATGGCGGCTGGTCTCGCGACTCAGAATATGAAGCCGTTTCTGGCGATCTATTCGACATTTCTTCAGCGCGCTTATGACCAGGTTGTCCATGATATTTGCCGGCAAAACCTAAATGTATTTATCGGCATTGACAGAGCGGGCCTAGTCGGCGCTGATGGGGAAACACACCAGGGCGTGTTTGACATTGCTTTTTTACGGCATATTCCGAATTTGGTTCTCATGATGCCGAAAGACGAAAACGAAGGCCAGCACATGGTCAACACGGCTGTCAAATACGATGACGGCCCGATTGCCATGCGCTTTCCGCGCGGAAACGGACTCGGCGTCAAAATGGATAAAGAATTGAAAACGATCCCGATCGGAACGTGGGAAGTGCTGAGACCCGGGACAGACGCGGTCATTTTAACATTCGGCACCACCATTCCGATGGCGCTTGCTGCCGCGGAGGAGCTGCAGAAAGAAGGACGTTCGGTCAGAGTGGTTAACGCCCGTTTTATCAAGCCGCTTGACGAAAACATGCTGATGGAAATCCTGAACGAAGGGCTTCCGATTTTAACGATCGAAGAGGCTGTGCTCCAAGGCGGATTCGGCAGCTCGATCCTTGAGTATGCCCATGAACATCAGTCATACAGCCCGATCATTGATAGAATGGGGATACCTGATCAATTTATTGAACACGGCAGCGTCGCCAAGCTTCTGGAAGAGATCGGAATGACAAAAGAAGACGTCATCAGACGAATAAGACTATTGACGCCCGTAAAGACTCATAAAGGAATTGGATCATGACAGGAAAAAAAGAACGGCTCGACGTTTTATTAGTAGAAAGAGGGTTAATGGAAACGCGGGAAAAAGCGAAAAGAGCCATCATGGCCGGCATCGTCTATACGAATGAAAACAGACTGGACAAGCCGGGCGAAAAGGTCGACCGCACGATTCCGCTGACCGTTAAAGGAAACCCGTTAAAATACGTCTCAAGAGGCGGATTAAAACTTGAAAAAGCATTAAAAGAGTTTCAGCTTTCCGTTCAAGGCAAGCTGATGATTGACATCGGCTCTTCCACCGGCGGCTTCACAGACTGCGCGCTGCAAAACGGCGCTCTCCGCTCATATGCCGTTGATGTCGGGTATAATCAGCTCGCCTGGAAGCTGAGACAGGATGAGCGGGTTGTAGTGATGGAACGCACGAATTTCCGGTATTGCACACCTGCCGATTTTACGGAAGGACTGCCGGAGTTCGCGACGATCGATGTCTCTTTTATCTCACTGAAAATCATCCTGCCTGTGCTTAAGAGCATTTTAGTTCCGGGAAGCGACTGCATCGCTCTCGTCAAACCGCAGTTTGAAGCAGGGCGGGAATCCGTTGGGAAAAAAGGGATCGTCCGCGATCCCCTCGTCCATCAAGCTGTGCTTGATGACATCAGCCGGTTTGCGGCTCGGGAAGGATATGACTGCAGAAACGTCTCGTTTTCGCCGATTACCGGCGGCGACGGCAACATCGAATTCCTTCTCCATTTGCATTGGGACGGAGAAGAGCAACCTGGCACGCCGATAGCAGAAGAAACGATCAATCAAATTGTCGAAGAAGCTCACAAGACATTAAAAGCGAAAAAAACGGATCCGCGTGATTAAAAACCCTTGAGAGTCGTACGGCGAATGCGAGGGTGGCCGGCACGCAAAAAGGAATAATAGTGGGCTATTATTCCTTTTTTACTGCAAACATGTACTTTTCCGACAAAATCATTTAACATAAATGTATAAACATACACAATTTGTGTATAAAACGAGGTGTGAAATGAACAAAGGTCAAAGGCATATTAAAATCAGGGAGATTATCACCGCTAATGAAATTGAAACGCAGGATGAGCTTGTCGATATTTTAAAGAAAGACGGCTATAATGTGACGCAGGCCACCGTCTCGCGGGACATTAAAGAGCTTCATTTGGTCAAGGTGCCGACAAACAACGGTTCCTACAAATACAGCCTGCCTGCTGATCAGCGCTTTAATCCCCTTTCCAAATTAAAAAGATCATTGATGGACGCATTTGTCAAAATCGACTCAGCCAGCCATCTGATCGTTTTAAAAACAATGCCGGGCAACGCGCAGGCGATCGGGGCGCTGATGGACAATTTGGATTGGGAAGAAATCATGGGAACGATCTGCGGAGATGATACCATTTTGATCATCTGCCGGACGCATGATGATACCAAAATCGTACAGAAGAAAATATTGGAGCTTTTATAAACGAAGGCCTGAAAAGAGGTGTCATGAAAGCTTGTTAGCTGAATTATCGATCAAAAACTTTGCCATTATCGAAGAATTAACCGTTTCTTTTGAAAAAGGGCTGACGGTTCTGACCGGTGAAACCGGGGCCGGAAAATCGATCATCATCGACGCCGTCTCTTTGCTTGTCGGAGGCCGCGGCTCGTCCGAATATGTCAGGTATGGCGAAAAAAGAGCCGAATTGGAAGGGCTTTTCCTCCTTGACAGCGGCCATCCGGTTTTTGATTTGTGCACAGAACTCGGGATTGAAGCCTCGGATGACATGATCGTCATGAGGAGAGATATTAACGCAAACGGCAAGAGCATCTGCCGCGTCAATGGAAAACTTGTCACCATTGCCGCTTTGCGGGAAGTCGGCAGACTGCTGCTTGACATACACGGGCAGCACGACAATCAGCTGCTGATGGAGGATGAGCACCATCTTCAGCTTCTGGACAGGTTTGCAGGAGAAGAAATCGAGCATGCTCTAAAAGCGTATCAGGAAGTTTACAGCCGCTACATGGACGTCATGAGAAAGGTGAAAGAGCTTTCTGAAAGCGAACAGGAAATGGCTCACAGACTCGATTTAATACAGTTTCAGCTTGATGAAATCGAATCTGCAAACCTTGAGCCGAAAGAGGACGAACTTCTTCAGGAAGAGCGCCGTCAAATCGCTAATTTCGAAAAAATATACGAAGCTCTGCAAAATGCCTATAATGCGCTACGCAACGAGCAGGCTGGGCTTGACTGGGTCGGCATGGCTTCAAGCGAGCTTGAAAACGTCTCAGGCATCAATGAAGGGCTCAATAAAGTATCTGAATCCGTAGCCAACGCATACTACATTCTCGAAGATTCAACTTTTCAGATCAGAAATATGCTGGATGAACTCGAATACGACCCCGAGCGCCTCGATTATATCGAATCGCGATTAAACGAAATCAAACAGCTGAAACGCAAATACGGCGCTACTGTCGAAGATATCCAAGCTTATTCGGCTAAGATAGAGGAAGAGATCGACCGGATCGAAAACCGGGACAGCCACTTGCAGGCATTAAAATCCCGCCTCGAATCAATCGGCAAGGATGTGGCGATTGAAGCCGCCAATGTGTCCGAAATCAGAAAAAAATGGGCGAAAAAACTGGCCAAACAGATTCAGCAGGAACTGAAAGATCTGTATATGGAAAAATCGACATTCGATACGGAATTCCAGGTGAAAAAAGCGGAACGGGATGATGATGCACCCGTCGTCAACGGTATGCCGGTTCAGCTCACAAAGCACGGCATTGATACCGTCCATTTCCTAATCTCAACAAACACGGGAGAACCGCTCAAATCTTTGTCAAAGGTTGCATCTGGAGGAGAGCTGTCAAGAATCATGCTGGCCATGAAAAGCATTTTCTCTGCTCAGCAGGATGTTACATCGATCATTTTCGATGAAGTGGATACGGGTGTAAGCGGCAGAGTCGCGCAGGCGATCGCCGAAAAAATACACCGCGTCTCGATCGGCTCTCAAGTTTTATGCATTACCCACTTGCCGCAGGTGGCCGCGATGGCTGACACCCATCTTTTGATTACGAAACAGTCGAAAGACGGGAGAACGACGACAAGCGTCACGCCGTTGACAAAACAGGAAAAAATAGCGGAAATCGGCCGGATGATCGCCGGAGTCGAAGTAACGGATCTGACGAAGCGCCATGCGAAAGAACTTTTGAACCAAGCTAAGCTTGTTAAAACTACCGGATAAGCTGTTCATCCTGAACAGCTTATTTTTTTGTCGGCATTTTCTTATACAAACTCATTCTTATCATTTTATCCAATGATTTTCTTCCGTCCGCAGTTATAAATCGCTGTCCGAAAGGCAAAAGTAATGAATGTAGCGAAAGAAATTTTATATGGTGTGGGTTAGGTGCGAGGAGAGTGAAAAGGTGGATGTTGAAAAAATCAGAAAAGTTGTGGGTATGATTCTCCTTGTTTCTTTAATAAGTGTAGGGTTTTACAAACCGGTGAAAGAATACATTGTAATCCCAAAAAACTTGAACATTTTTGAGACGGGTACCCGTGCGGTTGAAACGAGCTTATCCGTCAGTGCTTCGAAAGATGGATCATCGGAAGCATTCACACTGAAAGAAAATCAAAGTGAAGTAGAAATAAAAGGTGAAAAGAATGGAAAGGCAGAACTCGTCTATGATTTTGCCGGATTCCCAGTTAAAAAAACGAAAGTAAATGTCCTGCCTGATTTGAAAGTGGTCCCCGGCGGGCAGTCTATTGGTGTAAAGCTTCACTCCGTTGGCGTATTGGTCGTAGGTTTTCATCAAATCAATACCTCTGAAGGCAAAAAATCGCCCGGTGAAGCAGCCGGAATCGCGGTAGGCGACATTATCACCGAAATCAACGGCACGAAAATCGAAAAAATGAATGACATTACCCCTTTTATTCAAAAGGCCGGGAAAACAGGAGAAACCTTACATCTGTCGATTAAAAGAGATAAACAAGAAATCAAAACGAAGCTCATTCCGAAAAAAGACCAGGCTGAAGATAAATACAGAATCGGCTTATATATCAGGGACTCTGCCGCAGGAATCGGCACAATGACTTTTTTCGAGCCGAAATCGAAAAAATACGGAGCGCTTGGTCACGTCATTTCAGACATGGATACGAAAAAACCGATCGTTGTTGAAAAAGGGCAAATCGTGAAATCGACCGTCACTTCGATTGAAAAAGGAACAGGCGGAAATCCCGGAGAGAAACTGGCCCGTTTCGCATCAGAACGAAAAGTGATTGGTGATATCAACAGAAACAGTCCATTCGGGATCTTCGGGACGCTTCACGAGTCAATCAAAAACCGCATCGCTGACAAAGCCATTCCGATTGCATTTTCAGATGAAGTAAAAGAAGGCCCGGCCCAAATTTTAACGGTTATCGAAAACGACAAAGTCGAGAAATTCGATATTCAGGTCGTCAGTACGACACCTCAGAAGTTTCCGGCTACAAAAGGGATGGTGCTGAAAATTACCGACCCGAGGCTGTTGAGCAAAACAGGAGGCATCGTTCAAGGGATGAGCGGAAGCCCGATCATCCAAAACGGAAAGATCATTGGCGCCGTAACTCACGTTTTCGTCAATGATCCGACGAGCGGATACGGCGTGCATATTGAATGGATGCTGTCTGAAGCGGGAATCGATATTTATAAAAAAGAAAAAGCAAGCTGACTGCCGGATTCCTCCGGCAGTTTTTGATTTCGTCTTTTTTTCTTGCGCGTTGTGCGTTAAAATGAAAGAAGAAAAGATTTTTCGACAAATTCACGTTCCCCGGTTTGTCAAGTCGCATTTCGAGTCGAAAAATCGAGAAAATCAGAAAAAAACAGAGAAAAAGCGAGAGATACCACTATTATTGGAAAAATCCTTTTTAAAAAAAGGGAATAAAGTGGTGCTGTCGAATTAAACATATTAGAAAAAGAATGATGAAATTTATCAACATACACATTGGGGAGGAAGAAACGTGGAGAAAATTAAAGTATGTGTTGCTGATGATAACAGGGAGCTTGTCGGCCTATTAAGCGAATATATCGAGGGACAAAGCGACATGGAAGTACTTGGTGTCGCGTACAACGGACAGGAATGCCTTTCGTTGTTTAAAGACAAGGAGCCCGATGTGCTTGTGCTGGATATTATCATGCCTCACCTCGATGGATTGGCCGTTCTTGAAAGGCTGAGGGAATCGCAGCTTAAAAAGCAGCCGAATGTCATCATGCTGACGGCGTTCGGTCAGGAAGACGTGACGAAAAAAGCTGTAGATTTGGGCGCGTCGTATTTTATTTTGAAGCCTTTTGACATGGAGAACTTAGTCGGCCATATCCGCCAGGTCAGCGGAAACGGATCTCAATTGACACACCGTGCCCCGTCTTCTCAAAGCAGTGTGCTTCGGCCGCAGCCGGAATCGCCGAAGAAAAACCTGGACGCCAGCATCACGACCATCATCCACGAAATCGGCGTGCCCGCTCATATAAAAGGCTATTTATACTTAAGGGAAGCCATCTCCATGGTGTATAACGACATCGAACTGCTCGGAAGCATTACAAAAGTGCTTTATCCGGATATCGCCAAAAAATTCAACACGACTGCAAGCCGAGTCGAACGGGCGATTCGCCACGCCATCGAAGTCGCATGGAGCAGAGGCAACATCGACTCGATTTCGTCACTTTTCGGCTACACAGTCAGCATGTCAAAAGCCAAGCCGACGAATTCAGAATTCATCGCGATGGTCGCAGACAAGCTGAGACTGGAGCATAAGGCTTCTTAAACGTTGACATGGCGCGGTTTTGACGAAGATTTACCGTTGAATTGCCGACCTTTTTCTAACGAATAGTTTATCGTAATTCCGATGAATTTTTCGCCCTTATTGCGATGAATTGCGATCCGAAGGGTTTCATACAGTATTTGAAGGTCTCGTTTTTATAAACGAGGCTGTTTTTTTGCTCTTAAATGTACTGTTTGTGTTTCAGCACGGTGTGTATTGTGTAAAGTCAGCCTAACAGCTCATCAAAAAATACCAAAATATTGTAATTTGTGCACTTTTTAGACATGCCTGTTTGTTATATGATGAAATCGAAATGAAATAAATGGAAAAGGAGTTGTTTTAAAATGAAAGTCAATAAATTATTAACTGGTACGACTCTGGCTGTTGGTTTACTTATTTCTACAGCGCCGGTATTTGCTGCACCGCATTCATCTGAGGTGATTGCACATCCGACTGCTCAATACATCAATTGTCCAAGTGACTTGCCAAGCTCATTCAAAAGCAGCAAATCATCAAAATGTGTAAAATCTTCTTCAGGAGTTTTCAGTAACAAATTTTCTGATAGCGATGGAACATGGTATTTCAAAGGGAAATTTTACAGTAATGTTTTTAACACTTGGGTTGGTTTTTACGAAGGATGAACAAAAAAGGGGGGCTCCCCCTTTTTTTGTTTTCCTTTTAGTAATTTCACGGAAATAGATGGCGGAGAATGTAAAACCTTTCGAAAAAGCCAATCTCGAGTTAAAAGTATGAAATAAGCAGGTGGTATGATGATCTTTACGAAAACAGATCTTCGCTATTATCTCGAACAAGACAAGAAAGCGTTAGGAATCTCAAGTCGAAAAAGGCCTAAATGGTTTGGCGATGATATTTGGAAGTATCAGATAGCCTTGCGCAAACATGAATATTACTCAAATGCCAACTCCAAGGTGTTCAAGCATGTTTACCGGTATCTGCATAAAAAGAGAGGATTGAAGCTCGGATTTGACATCCCGGTGAATGTTTTCGGTCCGGGGTTGAGGATCAACCATTACGGATTGCTCATCGTAAACAGCAATGCAAAAATAGGTGCAAACTGTGACATTCATCAAGGAGTTAACATCGGTCAAAATCACGCTCACCACGATGTTCCAACAATCGGAGACAATGTCTGGATCGGGCCTGGAGCAAAGCTCTTTGGCAGCATTCACATTGCCGACGGCATTTCGATTGGCGCAAACGCCGTAGTCAACAAATCTTTCACTGAGGAAAACATTACAATAGCCGGTGTGCCTGCCAAAAAAATTAAAGAGGCGCCGTCAACAATGGACCGGAAGCAGGCTCTGCAGCAGCAAATATAGGCATGAGAACTGCGGAAGGAGCAGCGCTGCTAAATCATCCGCTATGAAGGACTAAATGTTGTCATGAAGCAGCCGGGCTTTAAAAAATGCATTCCTGCAAGTTCTGATAAAAGCCACATAGCACGCAGCCAGCTTTCGGTGTATCCGTCTATTTTTCAAAGTTTGTCTCACGCCCGGTGCATTGGCGTCATAGACTGAATCATATAAAGCGAAAGCCGCATGAAACGTCTTTTTTCTTATGAAAAAAGACGTTTTTTTATACAAAAAAATAAAAATGATGAAATAGATCTGATTTCTTCCAGATGACAACCATTTTTCGCCTTGGGTAGACCGTTTTTCACAGACGTTTTTGAGCGGATGGCTTCTAACAATTCGGAAATCCCTGGGGCGTTGGACGGGTAAATCGGACGAATATCTGCTGGAGTGGCCTGCTTTACAGCCGCCGGGTATTAAAGATAAGGTACGGGGAGTAAAAAATTCAGCGGACGAGGTGGTCGACATGAAAAAAGGAGTCATCCTTGTTTTGTTCGCTATGCTGCTATTGGCAGGCTGCGGGACAACGCAACATAATGAGATCCGAAAAGGAACAGGCGGGGAAACGTTTGTGAAAGAAGGCACCTTTGTCGGTTTGGCGGATCAGCATACCGTCGCCGTCAATATTGACGGTAAAGAAACGACGTTTCAGGTCCCTCCCGAAAAACGGGATAAATATAAGGGGATCAAGGATGATACAAAGGTGGAAGTGAAGTACACGAAAACAGAGGACGGAACATTACAGCTTGAAGATATGAAAGAGAAAGAATGATCGTTTGCAAAAAGGGATTGTAGGAGGAACTAATCGTGAAACTGTTAATGAGGAGTTTAGTTTTGCTGCTGTTTTCGTTTATTGCGGTTTTTCCAGCTGCTTTTGCAGCTGAGCCGCTTTCCGGTAAGACGGTATATGTTGACGCAGGTCACGGGGGCGAAGACAGCGGCGCGGTCGGAAACGGGCTGCTTGAGAAAGATGTCAATCTTGAAGTGGCAAAGCTGGTTGATGAAAAACTGAAAGAAGAGGGAGCTGCCACAGTCGCCTCAAGAACGGATGATACGTTTTTGACACTGGAAGACCGGGTGGCCAAAGCGAGCAAGCACGCTTCGGACTTGCTGATCAGCATTCATGCAAACTCGGCCGTCCCTGAAGCGTCAGGTACAGAAACATACTTCGATTCTGCCTATCAAGCCGCTGACAGCGAACGCCTGGCGTCTAACATTCAAGAACGCCTTCCGGATGCGCTTGGCACTCGGGACAGAGGTGTAAAAGAATCAGGGTTTTATGTCATCAAAAATTCTCAAATGCCGAGTGTTTTAGTCGAACTCGGCTTTATCACGAACAAAACTGATGCAGCTAAACTCGAAAGTCCGGAATATCAGGAAAAAGCGGCAGACGCGATTGCTGACGCTGTCACAGCTTATTACGAATAACAATAGGGGCCCCGGTATAAGACCGGGGTTCTTGTGTTATGTTTATGTTAAAAAAGGCCTTATGTGTGGAAAGAAAACAGTAAGACCTTCATAATGGGATATAAACTTGCAATTCTTGTAGAGGTGAACCAGAAATGACGAAAATATTTGCACACCGAGGAGCTTCAGGCACTTTTCCCGAAAATACAATGGAGGCGTTTAAGCAGGCGGCGGCCATCGGTGCAGACGGCATCGAATTGGATGTACAAATGGCAAAAGACGGACGTCTTGTTGTAATACATGATGAAAAGCTTGACAGGACGACTTCGCTGAAAGGATATGTAAAGGATCTTACATATGCGGAGATCAAGCGCGGAGACGCAAGCCACCGTTTTTCCGAAAAAACCGGATCTGTCCCGGTACCGACCCTTGAAGAAGTGTTTGAGTGGGCGGCAGATGCTGAATTTCTTCTCAATGTGGAATTGAAAAACAGCATTATCCGTTATGAAGGAATGGAAGAAAAGGTGATGTCGATGATTGAAGCGTACGGCCTTCAAGACCGGATCATTCTTTCATCATTCAATCATGAAAGCCTTGCGTTATGCAGCAGACTGAATCCAAGTATCGAGTTGGCCGCGCTTTACATGGATGTCATCTACAAGCCGGAGGAGTACATTGAAATGATTCCGGCTACAGGATTTCATCCGTATCGCCGTTCAATGTCGGTTGACATGATCAAAAACGCCCATTTGAAACAAAAAGCGGTCCGGCCGTTCACCATCAACCGTGAAGAGGAGATGAAAAAGCTGATTGCTGAAGGAATTGACGGTTTCTTCACCGATTTTCCCGAAAAAGCGTTAAAAATAAAAGCCGAGATGTGACACGCTGAAAGGATTACAAAATCCCAAAACTAAAAGTCGTTTTGGGATTTTGTCAACAATCTGAAAGCCGCAGACAATATCTGCGGCTTTTTGCTTTCCGTTCGCAGAGATCACACCTCGCGGCTGCTCTGCTTTTTTCTGAAGCGGGGGCTTACTTGGTTGCGTTTTCTGTCTCTGTATAGAATAAATCCGCCTAATAAATAAAGGCCGCCTGCGAAGCATATGAACCCCGCCAGCCCCTGAAGCCAAAGGATCTGAAACGGGCTGATCAAAACGCCGAAAACAGTGTCGCGCATCAATTTAATTCCGAGAGCAGCCAGGCCTCCCGGTATCAGCAAAACGAGCAGTGCGATCATTCTCCCCATACACGAATCCCCTTACCAAAGATTTACCTTTATTGTCTATTTGAAAAAAAAGTTTGTCAAGAAAGGAAAACATGATAACATAGATGTTGTGCAAATTGTTGCAAGTGAACGTGATAGTGTGCAAAATTTTTCATACAAAGGGGTAAAGGGATGATGCAAAAAGTACTGATCGTTGGTGCTGGAAAAGGGGGGACCGCTCTCTTGGATGTGCTGCTGAAAACAAAGACGATGCATATCGAGGCGGTCATCGATAAAAATCCGGAAGCTCCCGGGCTTTTCATCGCGCAAAAAAACGATATCGAAACGGCGCTCGATTGGGCACCGTACATCACAGAACTGATCGATATCATCATTGAAACGACCGGAGACGCCGGCGTATTAAAGCAACTGATGCGAAAAAAGTACGACAGTACGATCGTGGTGCCGGGATCGCTCGCTTATATCATCTCTCAGCTGATGAACGAAAAGCAGCAGCTCATCCAAATGTTAAAAGAGCAGACGTATAAACACGACCGTATTTTCAACTCTATGAATGACGGCATGATTTTTATCGACATTAACGAAGAGATCATTTTGTTTAACAAAATGGCGGAAGTGATGACCGGGACAAAGCGCACTGAAGCGATCGGCCAGCATATTCAAAGCGTGATCCCGACGACGAAGCTGCCGCGCATTCTCAATACGAGAGAGCCTGAGTATCATCAAAAACAATTTCTCCATCCGAACAGGCAGATCGTCACGACCAGAATTCCGATTATCGATGACGGAGGGACGCTGCTCGGGGCGCTTAGCATATTTAAGGACATTACCGATGCGGTCGAGCTGGCTGAAGAGGTGACCAACCTGAAGGAAGTCAGAACGATGCTTGAAGCGATCATTCAATCTTCGGATGAAGCGATATCGGTCGTTGATGAAAACGGAAACGGGATGATGATCAACAGGGCGTATACAAAGATGACGGGCCTGACAAAAGACCAGGTGATCGGGAAGCCGGCCAATACCGACATATCCGAAGGTGAAAGCATGCATTTGAAAGTGCTTGAAACGAGGCGCCCTGTCAGAGGGGTCAGAATGAAAGTCGGCCCCAATAAAAAAGAAGTGATCGTCAATGTCGCGCCGATTATCGTTGACGGTATTTTAAAAGGGAGCGTCGGCGTTATTCACGATGTATCTGAAATTCAATCGCTCACAAACGAGCTGAACAGAGCGCGCCAGATTATCCGTACACTCGAGGCGAAATATACATTTGCCGACATCATCGGTTCAAGCGAGCAGATGCTCGTCGCGCTGGAACAGGCGAAATTGGGGGCGAAGACGCCTGCGACGATTTTGCTGAGAGGCGAATCGGGAACGGGGAAAGAGCTTTTTGCCCATGCCATACATAACGAAAGTGACCGAAAGTATAATAAGTTTGTTCGCGTCAATTGTGCGGCCATTTCGGAATCACTGCTTGAATCAGAGCTGTTCGGCTATGAAGAAGGCGCTTTTTCAGGCGCGCGCCGCGGCGGCAAAAAAGGATTTTTTGAAGAGGCGAACAACGGCAGCATTTTCTTGGATGAAATCGGAGAGCTCACGCAAAACACACAAGCGAAGCTCCTCCGCGTTCTTCAGGAAAAAGAAATTGTCAGAGTCGGCGGGACCAAACCGATTTCTGTGAACGTCCGGGTCATCGCAGCGACAAACGTCAATATTGAAAAAGCGCTCGCTGAGGGCAGGTTTCGCGAAGACTTGTACTACCGGATCAATCGCTATCCGATATCAATTCCGCCGCTCAGGCAGCGGAAAGAGGATATCGAAGCCTTGAGCAGGCATTTGATTGGGAAGATCAATCAAGAATACGGACGCAATGTAAAGGGGCTCACGAAAAACGCACTCAAATCGTTAAAAGCACGGAAGTGGCCGGGGAATGTCAGAGAGCTTGAAAATGTCCTTGAGCGGGCGATGATCTTTTTAAAACCGCAAATGGAATGGATTGATCTCGAACACCTGCCTGAAGCAGACCGTCCGAAAAAAAAGGTGGAAGCCGGAGCAGCTTTCCCTGAGATTGAAGAGGAAAAGCTGTCTGATGCGGTTGAACGGTTTGAAGCTCATGTCATAAAAGAAACGCTTGAAAAGCATCAATACAACAGAACGAAAACGGCGAAAGCGCTTGGAATCAGTATCCGCAATCTCTATTACAAAATGGATAAATACAATCTTGCAAAAGATAGCATGCAATAAATTGCAAAACGAGTGCAAAATCATGCAAACTGTAAAACAGGATCACAGTACCGAACCGCTTTTTTATACTGGCACGAAACTTGCATGATATAGTGGGCGGATGTTTGCTAAGAAAGGTGGGTACTATGAAGCTGAAACAATTATTGCAAAAAGCGGCGGAGCTTGACAATAAAACGGTCGCCGTCGCACATGCAGAAGATGACGAAGTGCTGCAAGCAGTCAAACTTGCGGTCGACAAACAATTTGCCCGGTTCTTGCTGATTGGGCACAGAGAAAAGATCAGGCATATGATGACAGAACAGAACATTTCAAAACGGCACGTGGATATCATTCATTCGGAATCGCCGGCGGATTCGGCGAGAATTGCCGTTCAAGCTGTCAAAAGCGGCAATGCTGATGTTCTCATGAAGGGGAATGTCCCGACAGCCGTGCTATTAAAAGCCGTTTTGAATAAAGAGTACGGGCTCCGTTCCTCGCATGTACTGTCACATGTAGCAGCTTTTGAAGTCAGCGGGTTTGAGAGGCTGATTTATGTAACAGATGCGGCAATGAATATCAGCCCCAAGCTTGATGAGCTGAAACAAATTTTAGAAAACGCAGTCGGCGTGGCGAGAGCGGTCGGCGTGCAAATGCCGAAAGCCGCTTGCCTCGCCGCGGTGGAAACGGTGAATCCCGCAATGGAAGCGACATTAAATGCAGCTGCCTTGACGCAGATGAATCATCGGGGCCAAATCAAAAATTGCATCGTTGACGGGCCTCTTGCTTTGGATAACGCGATCTCACCGCTTGCCGCCCGGCATAAAAACATTTCTGGAATCGTTGCGGGCGAGGCTGACATCCTGCTTGTTCCTTCAATTGAAACAGGCAATGTCCTTTACAAATCATTGATTCATTTTGCGGGTGCGAAAGTGGGAGCCATTTTGGCAGGGGCAAAAGCGCCCATCGCCTTGACAAGCAGGGCCGATTCCGCAGAAAACAAGCTGTATTCGATTGCTTTGGCGCTGTGTACGTCTGAAGCACGACAAGAGGAGGAATAAAAAATGGAACTATTTCGATATATGGAACAGTATGACTATGAGCAATTGGTATTTTGCCAAGATAAACAGTCCGGATTAAAAGCGATCATCGCGATTCATGATACGACGCTCGGGCCGGCTCTCGGCGGCACGAGAATGTGGACATATGAAAGTGAAGAAGCCGCAATTGAAGATGCGCTGCGCCTTGCGCGGGGAATGACCTATAAAAACGCGGCGGCCGGACTGAACCTCGGAGGAGGCAAAACCGTTATTATCGGCGATCCGCGCAAAGATAAAAACGAAGAAATGTTCCGCGCTTTCGGCCGTTACATTCAAGGGCTGAACGGCAGATACATCACCGCGGAAGACGTCGGTACAACCGTTGAAGATATGGACATCATTCATGACGAAACTGATTTTGTTACAGGCATTTCGCCTGCTTTCGGTTCATCTGGCAATCCTTCCCCGGTAACGGCTTACGGGGTATATAAAGGGATGAAGGCTGCGGCAAAAGAGGCCTTCGGGACAGATTCGCTTGAAGGAAAAACCGTTGCTGTCCAAGGGGTCGGAAACGTGGCATACAATCTGTGCCGTCATCTCCACGAAGAAGGCGCGAAACTGATCGTGACCGACATCAATAAAGAAGCGGTCGAACGCGCAGTCGCCGAATTCGGCGCCCGTGCCGTCGATCCGGATGATATTTATTCACAGGAGTGCGATATATATGCACCGTGTGCTCTGGGAGCGACAATCAACGATGATACGATTCCGCAGCTGAAAGCCAAAGTGATTGCCGGGGCAGCCAACAATCAGCTGAAAGAAACGCGCCACGGGGATCAAATCCACGACATGGGTATCGTTTATGCCCCTGACTATGTCATCAATGCCGGCGGCGTCATCAATGTCGCTGACGAGCTTTACGGCTATAATTCAGAGCGCGCGCTGAAAAAAGTCGAAGGCATCTACGGAAATATTGAACGCGTCCTTGAAATTTCAAAACGCGACCGCATTCCGACATACTTGGCCGCAGACCGCCTGGCGGAAGAGCGTATTGAGCGCATGCGCCAATCGAGAAGTCAATTTTTGCAAAACGGCCATCACATTTTAAGCAGGCGTTAAGATCATAACCCCTATTCGCTACTGGAGGTTTTATATCAATGCAGGTACAGGAAAAACGTATTCTCGTCATCAATCCGGGATCAACATCTACAAAGATCGGCGTTTTTCATGATGACCGTTCGATTTTCGAAAAATCAATCCGTCATGACGAGGCTGAGTTACAGCAATACCAAACCATTATTGATCAATATTCGTTCAGAAAACAGGCGATACTCGAAACCCTGCATGAACAGGGAATCAATATTTCTAAATTGGCTGCCGTTTGCGCCCGGGGAGGGCTGCTCAGACCGATTGAAGGCGGCACTTACGAAGTCAACGATGCGATGATCACCGATTTGAAGAACGGATATGCGGGGCAGCATGCATCAAATCTCGGGGGTATCATCGCCAGGGAGATTGCCGACGGATTAAATATTCCCGCTTTTATCGTCGACCCCGTTGTTGTGGATGAAATGGCCCCTATCGCAAAAATTTCCGGCACGCCGGCCATTGAAAGGCGCAGTATTTTTCACGCGCTCAACCAAAAAGCTGTCGCGAGGAAAGCGGCCTGGCAGTTTGGAAAGCGGTATGAAGATATGAAAATGATCATCACCCACATGGGAGGCGGCATTACGACCGGCGTTCATTGCCACGGTCGGGTGATCGATGTCAACAACGGCCTCCACGGAGAAGGTCCGCTCAGTCCGGAGCGGGCCGGAACCATTCCTGCGGGTGATCTGATCGAAATGGCCTTCTCCGGCAAGTATACGAAAGGCGAGCTGATGAAAATGCTAGTCGGCGGCGGAGGCCTCGCCGGCTATCTCGGCACGACGGATGCGGTTAAAGTTGAGAAAATGATCAAGGAAGGCGATCAAAAGGCTGCGCTCATCTATGAAGCGATGGCTTATCAAATCGCCAAAGAAATCGGGGCGGCCAGCGCCGTCTTAAAAGGCGAAGTCGATGTCATTATTTTGACAGGCGGACTGGCGTACGGAAAATCGTTTGTTACCTCGATCAGACAATACATAGACTGGATTTCGGATGTCGTCGTCTTTCCGGGAGAAAATGAGCTTCAAGCATTGGCTGAAGGTGCATTTCGCGTATTGAACGGCGAAGAAGAGGCGAAACAGTATCCGAACCAGAGGAGGGAAAGTCATGGCAACTGAATACGATCTCGTGATTCTTGGAGGGGGCACAGGCGGCTATGTGGCTGCCATCAGAGCTTCGCAGCTGGGGCTGAAAACAGCCGTCGTTGAAAAGCGGAAACTCGGCGGCACGTGCCTTCATAAAGGCTGCATCCCGTCGAAAGCGCTCCTAAGAAGCGCGGAAGTTTACAGGACAGCAAAAAAGGCGGACGAATTCGGAGTGGTCATTTCTGAAGTCGGCCTGCGGTTTTCTCAAGTTCAAAGCAGAAAACAAAAAATAATTGACCAGCTGCACAACGGTGTCAAACACTTGATGAAAAAAGGAAAGATTGATGTTTACGAAGGAATCGGACGGATTCTCGGGCCGTCGATTTTTTCCCCGATGCCGGGGACGGTTTCCGTTGAGATGGCAAACGGGGATGAGAATGAGATGCTCATACCGAAAAACGTCATCATCGCCACAGGCTCAAGGCCCAGGTCGCTGCCGGGGCTTGAGCTTGACGGGGAAAACGTGCTGTCATCCGACGAAGCGCTTGAACTTGAGCAGCTTCCGGCTTCCATGCTGATTGTCGGAGGAGGTGTCATCGGAATCGAGTGGGCTTCCATGCTGTGCGATTTCGGTGTTGACGTGACCGTCATTGAGTATGCAGACCGGATTTTGCCGACTGAAGATGCCGATATTTCTAAAGAAATGCAGACGCAGCTGGCGAAAAAAGGCATCACCATCATCACGGGAGCGAAAGTGCTGCCCGACACATTGGCGAAAGGCGATACGGTCAGCATTCAAGCGGAAAAAGACGGAGAAAAACAGACCTATTCCGCTGAGAAAATGCTCGTATCTGTCGGAAGGCAGGCAAATGTTGAAGGGATCGGTCTGGAAAACACAGATATCCAAGTGGAAAACGGCTTTATCGCGACAAACAGCATGTACCAGACAAAAGAATCCCACATCTATGCGATCGGAGATGTGATCGGCGGCCTTCAGCTTGCACATGCTGCTTCCCATGAAGGGATTACGGCTGTTGAGCACATTGCTGGCGAGAATCCGCACGACATCGACTATTCGCTTGTCTCAAAATGCATCTATTCAAGTCCTGAAGCCGCATCGGTCGGCTTGACAGAGGATGAGGCGAAGGCACAGGGCAAAAGCGTCAAAGTAGGCAAATTTCCGTTTCAGGCGATTGGCAAAGCGCTCGTGTACGGTGAGACGGACGGCTTTGTCAAAATCGTCGCCGATCGCGAATCAGATGATATTTTGGGCGTTCACATGATCGGCCCGCATGTGACAGACATGATATCTGAAGCCGGTCTGGCAAAGGTGCTTGACGCCACCCCGTGGGAAGTCGGACAAACGATCCATCCGCATCCGACGCTGTCGGAGGCGATCGGAGAAGCCGCCCTTGCCGTAGATGGAAAGGCGATTCATTTTTAGAAAGCATGAAGGAGTGAAAAAAATGGGCAATAACCGTCATGAAGCAGTTGGATTAACAGATGAACAAGCAATCGACATGTACAAAACCATGCTTTTAGCCAGAAAACTTGATGAGCGGATGTGGCTCTTAAACCGTTCAGGCAAAATTCCTTTTGTCATCTCTTGTCAAGGACAGGAAGCCGCCCAGGTCGGAGCGGCATTTGCATTAGACCGTGAGAACGATTATGTGCTTCCATATTACAGAGATATGGGCGTTGTCCTTGCTTTTGGCATGACGGCAAAAGATTTAATGCTGTCGGCGTTTGCAAAAGCCGAGGATCCGAATTCGGGAGGAAAGCAGATGCCGAGCCACTTCGGTCAAAAGAAAAACCGGATCGTCACGGGCTCTTCGCCAGTGACAACGCAAGTTCCGCACGCGGTGGGTGTAGCGCTTGCCGGAAGACTTGAAAAGAAAGACATCGCGACTTTTGTGACGTTCGGTGAAGGCTCTTCAAACCAGGGGGACTTCCATGAAGGGGCGAACTTTGCCGCCGTTCATAAGCTTCCCGTCATTTTCATGTGTGAAAACAATAAATACGCCATTTCGGTTCCTTACGAAAAGCAGGTGGCTTGTGAAAACATTTCCGACCGCGCCGTCGGTTACGGCATGCCCGGCGTGACTGTTGACGGAAATGATCCGCTTGAAGTCTACAAAGCGGTTAAAGAAGCAAGGGAACGTGCCGGAAGAGGCGAAGGTCCGACATTAATCGAAACGATATCATACCGGCTGACCCCGCACTCCAGCGATGATGATGATCGAAGCTACAGAGAGCGCGAAGAGGTGGCGGAGGCGAAGAAAAATGATCCGCTTAACAAATTCGCGCATTACTTAAAAGAAACAGGCCTTCTGGACGACCAGTCTGAGAAGCAAATGTCGGATGAGATCACAACCATCGTCAATGAAGCAACAGATTATGCTGAACATGCACCTTATGCAGATCCGGAAGATGCGCTGCGGCATGTTTATGCGGAGTAAGGGGGAAGAACAATGCCAGTTATGTCATATATAGATGCTGTCACTTTGGCTTTGAAAGAAGAAATGGAAAAGGATTCCCGCGTCTTTGTTTTAGGGGAGGATGTCGGCAAAAAAGGCGGTGTGTTCAAGGCAACAGCCGGTCTTTACGACCAGTTCGGCGAAGAGCGGGTGATGGACACGCCTTTGGCGGAATCCGCAATTGCCGGCGTCGGAATCGGGGCTGCCATGTACGGGATGAGACCGGTCGCCGAAATGCAGTTTGCAGATTTTATCATGCCGGCTGTCAACCAGATTATTTCAGAAGCGGCAAAAATCCGCTACCGCTCCAACAATGACTGGAATTGTCCGATCGTCATCCGCGCACCTTACGGCGGAGGCGTGCACGGCGCGCTGTACCATTCTCAGTCAGTTGAATCCGTATTTGCCAACCAGCCCGGGTTGAAAATCGTCATGCCTTCGACACCTTATGATGTCAAAGGGCTTTTGAAAGCGGCCATCCGCGATGACGACCCTGTCCTGTTCTTCGAGCATAAACGTGCGTACCGGCTGATCAAGGGCGAAGTGCCGAGTGACGACTATGTGCTGCCGATCGGAAAGGCGGATGTGAAGCGGGAAGGCGAAGACATTACCGTCATCACATACGGATTGTGCGTCCATTTCGCCCTTCAGGCTGCCGAGCGGCTTGCCAAAGACGGGATTTCCGCACATATCCTTGATTTAAGAACAGTATATCCGCTCGATCAGGAAGCGATTATTGAAGCGGCTTCCAAAACGGGCAAAGTGCTTCTGATGACCGAGGATACGAAGGAAGGCAGCATTATGAGTGAAGTAGCCGCGATCATTTCAGAGCATTGCCTGTTCGATTTGGATGCGCCGATTAAGCGGTTGGCGGGCCCTGACGTCCCGGCAATGCCGTATGCTCCTACAATGGAAAAATTCTTTATGGTCAATCCGGATAAAGCAGAAGCAGCAATGAGAGAATTGGCCGAGTTTTAATATAGCGAAGGAGGACATATCGTATGGCAGTGGAACAAATGACAATGCCGCAGCTCGGGGAGAGCGTGACGGAGGGAACCATCAGCAAATGGCTTGTCAGCGTCGGAGATCACGTCAACAAATACGATCCGATTGCTGAAGTGATGACGGATAAGGTCAATGCTGAAGTCCCTTCATCGTTCACGGGAACGATTACCGAGCTTGTCGGGAAAGAAGGCGAAACTCTGCAAGTCGGAGACGTCATCTGCAAAGTCGAAACAAACGAAGAAGCGAAACCGGAGGCTGAGGCTGCTTCCAATCTGGATCAAGCGGAAGCGGAGCCGGCCAAACCGGAGGAAAAAGATACATCTCAGAAAAAACGTTATTCCCCGGCGGTGCTGAGACTTGCCGGTGAGCACAACATTGATTTGGAGCAGGTGGAAGGTACCGGTGCCGGCGGACGGATCACCAGAAAAGACATCCAGCGCATCATTGCTTCCGGAGCTGCTCCTCAAGCTGATGCGGCGCCGGAAAAACAGCCGGATACAAATGCCGCGGGAGCGAGTGAGCCCGTCCAAAAGCCGGCGCAAGCCGCCCCTCAAGCTGCACCGCCTCAGAGTGCGGCTGGAGACGTCGAGATTCCTGTGACCGGAATCCGTCATGCGATTGCGACCAATATGGTCAGAAGCAAGCATGAAATCCCTCATGCCTGGACGATGATGGAAGTGGATGTCACAAGTCTTGTGAGCTACCGCAACAAAATAAAGGACGAATTTAAGAAGAAAGAGGGCTTCAGCCTGACCTTTTTCGCGTTCTTTGTCAAAGCGGTCGCACAGGCGCTGAAGGAATTCCCGCAAATGAACAGCATGTGGGCCGGAGATAAAATCATTCAGAAAAAAGACATCAACATCTCAATTGCAGTAGCGACTGACGATGCGCTGTACGTTCCTGTCATCAAGCATGCCGATGAAAAAACAATTAAAGGCATCGCGAGAGAAATCTCCGAACTGGCTCATAAGGTCAGAAGCGGCAAGCTGACGAGCGGGGATATGAGCGGAGGTACGTTCACGGTCAACAATACCGGTTCGTTCGGGTCGGTTCAGTCAATGGGGATCATCAACCATCCACAGGCGGCCATCCTGCAGGTTGAATCGATCGTCAAGCGTCCCGTCGTCATGGAGCATGGCATGATCGCGGTCAGAGATATGGTGAACCTGTGCTTATCCCTCGACCACAGAGTGCTTGACGGCCTCGTTTGCGGCAGATTCCTTGCCCGTGTGAAAGAGATTTTGGAACAAATCGATGATCATACTTCCATTTATTAAAAAAGAAGAGCTGGCCCGTTAAGGGTCAGCTCTTTTCTTTTTCTAAGGGGGCGAGCATGCGGAGATGTCCGTTTAGCACCTCGATTGAAGCCGGCGTTTTTGTGCAGATTTCGCCGTCTGTATCGGCTTCCATTGGGAGGGCGGTTTCAACTTCAACGGTTTGCCCCTGATAATAGGAGAGCTCGCCTGCAAAGGAATCCCATTCGGGATCATCCATTGCAAAAAGTTCTTTCAATGCAGCCAGATTCGTATTCCGGCAGACGAGGATGTCCGCTTTTCCGTCGTTAATGCTCAGCTGCGGAAGGGGGATCTTGTTTGTTCCGATAAATGGTCCGTTCAGCACGACCACCATGACCGCTTCGTCAGTAAACTCTTCTCCGTCGATCGACAGGCGGAAAGAGAAAGGCTCAAGATTGGAGATGGTCCGCAGTGCGCTTGTAAAATAACTGATTCTCCCGAGCAGCGCTTTTTCCGTTTGATTGATATGGGTGGAAGCTTCCGTAATCAATCCGATGCCCCAGAAGTTGAGACAATAATGATCATTTGCTTTTAACACATCGACCGGGACAGGTTTTCCATTGACGAGCGCTTCCGCCGCTTTTTCAATGTTCTGGGGAATGCGGAGCGCCCTCGAAAAGTCGTTGCATGTGCCGCCCGGGAGAATGCCGATATCTGGCTTCGTTTGAAGCTGGCTGATGCCGTTAATGCATTCGTGCACCGTTCCGTCACCGCCTAATATAAACAATTGCCCGATATCCTCCCCGATCTTTCGGCAAAATTCGAATGCATCACGTTTCTTTCTCGTCGGTTTTACGATGAGTTCGTCTATAGCCTGTGAAAGAACAGGTACGGCAGCACCCAGTGTTTTTTCAACATTTTTTTGTCCTGCATTTCCGTTGTAAATCAGCATTGCTTTCTTTCGGTTCATAAAGGTGCTCCTTTATTTGATAGAGTCTTTACTTATTTTTCCCCGGGCTGCCCGTGCCATAAACCTGAAGGAACACGAATCGCCTGATTTGCGGTTCGGACGGTTTCAAAGTATCATTAGAACAGATGAGCAAACAGCGCCTTTAGCATCATGCTAAAGGCGGCTAAAAAGGAGAGATCTTAAAGTGAACATGGATTTTAATCTGTTTATGAATGATGTCGTGCGCCAAGCCAGACAGGAAATAACGGCTGCCGGCTACACCGAATTGAAAACGCCTGAAGAGGTCGATGAAGCGCTCACGAAAAAAGGGACTACGCTTGTGATGGTCAACTCCGTCTGCGGCTGTGCAGGGGGAATTGCAAGACCAGCCGCACATCATGCGGTTCATTACGATAAGCGCCCGGATCATCTCGTCACCGTTTTTGCCGGACAAGACAAAGAAGCGACGGCTCGAGCAAGGGGATATTTTGAAGGATATCCGCCCTCTTCTCCGTCATTCGCTCTTTTAAAAGACGGCAAGATTTTAAAAATGGTCGAACGCCATGAAATTGAAGGCTATGAGCCGATGGCTGTCATCACTAAGCTTCAAGGATTGTTTGAAGAATACTGTGAAGAAGTATAAGGTAAAGGAAATACCGCCTGCCAAAACAGTGGCAGGCTTTTTTTATGTATAAAAATTCTTTTTATATGCAATCAGAAAGATAAAAACACAGGCTTTCAATTGGTATTTAAATGCTTGTTTGAAGGTTTTTCAGTTATTTTTCAAAATGGTATTGCATCTGGCCTAGAAAATGTTTAAAATACATATCAACGAATAAATATTCAAAAAAGGTTCAGGGGGATACACAACATGAAAAAATGGATGTTACTGGTAGTGGCAGCATGTGTCACATTTGCATTGACTGCATGCGGGACGAGCAGCAGTTCTGCTGATAAAAAAACATTGGTGATGGGAACTTCAGCCGATTACCCGCCTTTTGAATCGAAAGACGGAGATAAGATTGTCGGTTTTGATGTTGATCTGGCCAATGCACTGGCTAAAAAAACGGGCCATGAAATCGAAGTGAAAGACATGGACTTCAACGGCCTGGTGACCGCTCTTAAAACAAACAAAGTCGACATCGTGCTTTCAGGAATGACGCCGACGCCTAAACGCAAAAAGCAGGTCGATTTTTCAAACGTCTATTATACGGCTCACAACATGATCGTTACAAAAAAATCAAGCGGCATCAAATCGCTTGACGATTTGAAAGGAAAAACGGTCGGCGTGCAGCTTGGCTCCATTCAGGAAGAAAAAGCGAAGGAGCTTACGCCGGATTATAATTTAAAAGTTGAAAACCGCAACCGCATTTCGGATTTAACCGAAGAAATCAAAGCGGGCCGCTTTGACGCAGCAATCATAGAGGATATCGTTGCCGAAAAATATATTAATAAAAATGAAGAACTGGTTGGCTACAATCTGCCGAAAGAACCGGATGAAAAAGCCGGCTCCGCGATCGCCTTCAAAAAGGGAAGCGATTTGACCGAGAAGTTCAACAAAGCGCTTGAAGAAATGGAGAAAAGCGGAGAACTTGAAAAGCTGAAAGAAAAATGGTTCGGCGGAGAAACGAAAAAGTAAGCGTGAAAAGTTCAACTTTTTGTTGAACTTTTTTTTCTAAAGCGATGTGCGCCTCTTTGATGATGAGGCGGGAGAGGGAGAGTCACATGAATTTTCTTGATTTTTCTAGTACAATACCCGAGATGCCTTTCATTTTGGAAGGCTTGGGCGTCACCTTAAAAGTGGTCGCGGCTGCGGCCGTGCTTGGATTTTTGCTGGGGGTTTTGATTACGCTTTTAAAAATCAGTTCGATCAAGCCCCTCGCATGGATTGCCGATTTTTACACTTCCATATTCCGGGGGACACCGCTTGTTCTGCAGCTGATGATCGTCTATTACGGGCTGCCTCAGGTGCTGGGCTTCGATATTGATGCTTACTGGGCGGCCGTCATCGCATTCGGCTTAAATTCCGCCGCTTATGTGTCAGAAATCATCAGAGCCGGAATCAATGCGATCGACAAAGGGCAAAAAGAAGCGGCGATGGCGCTGGGCGTCCCGTATGCAAAGATGATGAAGGATCTCTTGCTGCCGCAGGCCTTTAAAAATATCATGCCAGCGCTGATCAACGAATCGATTACACTGACAAAGGAATCGGCTGTTGTCACCGTCATCGGACTCGGCGATATTATGAGACGAAGCTATCAGGCGGGAGCGGCGATCTACAGCCCGCTTGAGCCGATGCTGTTTGCGGGTCTCATCTACTATGTGCTCGTTTTGATCCTGACGTTTGTCGGCAAAGCGATTGAAAGGAAGCTGAATGTCAATGATTAATGTTCGCAATCTCTCAAAATCTTTCGGAAAGCACGAGGTGCTTAAACATATTTCCGTTTCCTTTGAAAAAGGCGAAGTAGCCGCTGTCATCGGTCCGTCAGGCTCAGGCAAGTCCACGTTTCTGCGTTGCTTAAACATGCTCGAAAAGCCGACGGAGGGCAGCATTTTCATTCAGGATCAAGAGATTACAAGACCGAAAACAAATGTGCTGAAAATCAGAGAGAACATCGGCATGGTCTTTCAGCATTTTCATTTGTTTCCGCATAAAACGGTTCTTGAAAATATTACGTATGCACCTGTCCATGTCAAAAAAGAAAGCAAACAGGCAGCAACGAAAAAAGCGGAAGAACTGCTTGAGAAAGTGGGGCTTATCGATAAAAAAGATGATTATCCGAACCGTTTATCAGGGGGGCAAAAGCAGCGCGTTGCGATTGCGAGGGCGCTGGCGATGAATCCGGACATCATGCTGTTTGACGAGCCGACATCGGCCCTTGATCCTGAGATGGTCAAAGAAGTGCTTCAGGTGATGCAGGATTTGGCGAAAACCGGGATGACGATGGTGATCGTGACGCACGAAATGGGCTTTGCCAAAGAAGTCGCCGACAGGGTGCTTTTCATGGATGAAGGAACCATTGTCGAAGACGATGATCCTAAAGCGTTTTTTTCTTCTCCAAAATCGAAAAGAGCTCAAGACTTTTTAGAGAAAATACTATAAAATAAGCTGAAGAAGATGCTGATCTTCTTCTTTTTTATTCACTAAGACTAGCAGAAAAGATTGGGGTTAACGATGTTTAAAATAGGTTATCGCACATTAAAAACAGCGCTTGGCACAGCATTGGCCATCTATATCGCACAGCTGCTCGGCCTTCATAATTTTGTGTCGACAGGGATCATCACGATCCTCTGTATTCAAGTGACGAAAAAGCGGTCCCTTCAGGCATCATGGGCCCGGTTTGCGGCATGCATTCTTGCGATCGTTTTTTCATACGCGTTTTTTGAACTGATCGGCTATCATCCGGCTGTCATCGGTCTGATGCTGCTGTTCTTTATTCCGACAACCGTTCTTCTGAAAATAAAAGAAGGAATCGTCACAAGTTCGGTCATCATTCTTCATCTTTATATGTCAGAAGGGATCACCCTTTCTCTCATTTGGAATGAATGCCTCATCATCATTACGGGAATCGGCGTTGCCCTGCTGATGAATTTGTACATGCCGAGCCTCGATAAAGAGCTCAAACAGTATCAGCAGAAAATCGAAGATAACTTTGCCAAGATTTTTGAAGAAATCGAACGCTATTTGCTGACCGGGGAACAGGACTGGACGGGAAAAGAGATTCCTGAGACGCACCGTTTGATCAATGAAGCGAAGACCCTGGCATACCGTGATGTGGAAAATCACTTTCTCAGGCACGAAAATCTCTATTATCACTACTTTAAAATGAGAGAAAAGCAGTTTGAAATTATCGAAAGGGTCCTGCCGAAAATCACGTCGATTTCGATGACGGTTGAACAGGGGCATATGATCGCAGCGTTTCTTCATGATTTAAGAGGAGCCATCCATCCCGGCAATACGGCTCATAAGTTTTTGAAGCGGCTCGTGAAAATGAGAGAGGAAATTGATGAGATGGAGCTGCCGACGACACGCGAAGAATTTGAAGCGCGCGCTGCTCTTTTCAATTTTCTCGGCGAAATGGAACAGTATCTTGTGATTAAGAGCTACTTTAAAGGAATTAAATCTCCTGCATAACCGCATGAGTTTCTCCTTCATTGGTCAATCTAATGGAACAGGGGGAAACCCGTGCGGTTTTTTCTATTCCTGCGGAAGTCCGGGCTTGAAAAAAAGCAGGCGTTTCTCCGCAAAAAGAGCCGCCTGCTTTCATGATTTGTATTAAAAAATCATGCTGAGTCCGGTAAGCAGAGTCGTCAGCACCATGACGCCGATCATTAAAATAACCATGAATTTGATGAATTTTCGAGACAAGCTTTTCACCTCTGTTTTTTAATCTCCCATTATTTTATACTGCTTTTTTTCATCGGACAAGTTTCGTGTAAGAATCAAATAGAGAAGGGGCAGAACACGATGAATATGTTTGAAAGAGTCGACGATTTAAACAACAGCCGTCAACAAGCTTTGCTTGGGGGCGGGCAGGAACGGATCGACAGGCAGAAGCAAAAAGGCAAGCTCACCGCCAGAGAGAGAATCGATCTTCTGCTTGATGAGGGAACGTTCACTGAGCTGAATGCTTTTGCCAGAAGCCGGCAGTCCGGCGGCCCGTTAGGCGACGGGGTTGTCACGGGATTCGGAAAAATCGACGGGCGGCCCGTTTATCTGTTTTCCCAGGATTTTACCGTCACCGGCGGAGCGCTCGGAGAAATGCACGCCAAAAAAATAGCGGCCGTCATGGATCTTGCCCTCAAAAATAAGGCCCCTTTCATCGGTCTGAACGACTCAGGTGGTGCGAGAATTCAAGAGGGTGTGCTATCATTAGATGGATACGGTCATATTTTTTACCGAAATGTCCTTTGCTCAGGCATCATTCCGCAAATCTCTGTCATTCTCGGCCCTTGTGCGGGCGGCGCGGTTTATTCTCCAGCTTTGACCGACTTCGTTTTTATGAACGAAAAAACCGGACAGATGTTCATTACCGGTCCGAAAGTCATCAAAACGGCGACAGGCGAAGCTGTCAGCTCCGGAGAATTGGGGGGCGCCTATATACATAATTCAATCAGCGGGAATGCCCATTTTTCCGGGGATTCCGATGAGGCCGTCCTCAGTGAGGTGCGCAAGCTCTTGTCCTACATCCCCCAGAATCACGAAGAAAAGCCCCCGGCTAAGGCGAGAAAGGCGAAAGACGATGAGATAAGGCCTGATTTAATGACGATTCTGCCTGAAGACGGTCAGCGGCCGTATGACATCAAACAGATCATCGCGGAAATCGCAGACAGCGGAACATTTTTTGAAGTGCAGCGCCACTTTGCCAAAAACGCGGTGATCGGTTTTGCAAGGATAGCGGGGGAAACGGCGGCGATCGTGGCCAACCAGCCGAAGTATTTAGCCGGAAGCCTCAGCATGGATGCGGCTGACAAAATCGCCCGGTTTATCCGTTTTTGCGATTCCTTTCAGATCCCGATTTTGACTTTGGTGGATTGCCCCGGCTTTCTTCCGGGAATACGCGAAGAGCACGGCGGGGTGATCAGACACGGCGCTAAAATCCTTTACGCGTATGCGGAAGCCGCCGTCTGCAAGGTGACGGTCATTTTAAGAAAAGCATACGGCGGAGCATATGTCGCTTTAAACAGCAAGGCGCTTGGAGCGGATGCCGTGTTTGCTTGGCCGAATGCAGAAATTGCAGTGATGGGCGCCTCGGAAGCTGCAGATGTGCTGTTCGCGAAGGAAATCGAACGGTCGGAAGACCCGCGGGCCGCCCGCGAGGAAAAAATCCGGAAATGCATGCACGCTTCAAGCCCTTTTGCCGCTGCAAGATACGGCATGGTAGACGATATCATCGATCCGAAAGAGACGCGGAAGAAGCTGATCCAAACGTTTGACATGCTGAAGAGCAAAAGAGAAATCCGGCCGGACAAAAAGCATGGAAATATACCGCTTTAAAAATGGAGGGGAAACTAGCATGAATGAAAAACGCCTGTTAGAAGAGTTTTTAGAACTTGTGCAAATTGATTCCGAGACAAAACACGAAGCTGATATTTGCAAGGTGCTGAAAGAAAAATTTGCTGCTCTTGGAATGGATGTCGTGGAGGATGACACCGCGCCAAAAACGGGGCACGGAGCGGGAAACCTCGTGTGCACGCTTCCTGGAACGAAAGAGGCGGACACGATTTACTTTACATCCCACATGGATACCGTCGTGCCCGGAAAAGGCGTGAAGCCGGTCATTGAAGACGGATATGTCAAAACAGACGGCACAACGATTTTGGGAGCTGACGACAAAACAGGCCTTGCAGCGATGCTCGAAGCCGTAAAAGTGCTGAAAGAAAAAAACATTCCGCACGGAACGATCCAGTTTATCATTACGGTCGGCGAAGAATCGGGGCTTGTCGGAGCGAAAGCTTTAGACCGATCGCTGATCAAAGCCGATTACGGATATGCGCTTGATTCCGACGGGAAGGTCGGCAATATTATCGTAGCAGCGCCGACACAGGCGAAAATTAGAGCAACTGTCTATGGAAAAACGGCTCATGCCGGAGTAGAGCCGGAAAAAGGAGTCTCCGCGATCACGATCGCTTCAAAAGCGATTGCCAAAATGCCGCTTGGCCGCATCGACGAGGAGACGACGGCTAATATCGGCCGCTTTGAGGGCGGAACGCAAACCAATATCGTCTGCGATCAGGTCGACATTCTCGCTGAAGCCCGTTCGCTTGTTCCGGAAAAAATGGAAAAGCAGACCGAAAAAATGAAGCAGGCGTTTGAAGCAGCCGCCGCTGAAATGGGTGGCAGAGCCGAGGTGGAAATCGAAGTCATGTACCCGGGCTTTAAATACAAAGACGGGGATCTCGTCGTTGAAATCGCCAAAAAAGCCGCCGGGAAAATCGGCCGTCCGTACGAGCTATTGACGAGCGGCGGAGGAAGCGATGCGAACGTCATCGCAGGACACGGCATTCCGACTGTCAACCTTGCAGTCGGATATGAACAAATCCATACGAAAAACGAAAAAATGCCGATTGAGGAACTTGTCAAAACTGCAGAAATGGTTGTTGCCATTATTGAGGAAGTAGCAAACCCGTCATAAAGGCGGGTTTTTACAGGGACCGTTTCAGCTCGAGCCGATGGTTTCAGCGGAAACGGTCACACTACCTGAAGTCGCGATCGAGAAGATGGAAGGGAAACGCAAAAAAGCTTGCGCCTTTAAAGGCGCAAGCTTTTTTATTTTGTAGCCGATTCAGCAGGCTGAATGGCTTTTTTGTTTTTTTGGTAAACTTGATGAAGAACGACGGATTGAATCGTCAGAAGCAGTCCGCTTGTCAGCCAGTACAGCGGCAGGGCTGCAGGGACGTTGATCGAAAAGATCGTCATCATCACAGGGAAAAAGAAGCCCATGATTTTGGCGGACTGCTGAGCCGCCGGATTTGTTTGGGCGTTCTGTGCGTTCAGCTTTTGAGACACATAGAACTGGATAAAATACATGAACCCGGCGCATAAAGATACGATAATATCCGAATGCCCGAGGTTAAACCAGAGAAAAGAGTGTGAAGCAATTTCGGGCGTCGAGCGGATCGCATAATAAAAACCGATCAGGATCGGAAACTGAATCAGCATCGGCAGGCAGCCCATCGCCAGCGGATTGATGTTATGCTTTTGGTAAAGCTGCATCATCTCCTGCTGAATTTCCCTCTGCTTCACAGGATCTTTCGTCTTTTTTAGCTTGCTTTGAATCGCATCCAGCTCAGGTTTGACAAGCGCCATTTTTTCCTGCATGGCCCGCTGTTTTTTATACTGGTTGGCAAACAGCGGAAAGACGAGAACCCGGACGATGATGGTCACAAAAATAATCGACAGTCCGTAGTTTCCGTGGAAAAATCCGGCGATTCCTTTAATCAGCTCTGAAAAAGGCCCCACGACATAGTGTTGGAAGAAGTTGTCGCTTCCTCCGGTACTGCCGGTGGCTGCCGAAGCTTGTTCACCTATAAACATGGTCATGATCAAAAACATTGCAGTCGCAAACAATTGTTTTAATTTCGTGTTCAACACGTTCTCCTCCTTCTGAATAAAAGGGCCCGTCTGCCGGACACCTTTTCCCGTTTAAATTGAAAGAAGAAGGGAACGGTGGTCTTCATCGTCGTTCGATGAAGCTTTCATGCGAATGACTTTACTTATCCATACCGTAATGCGATGATATAGGATGATAAGAAAATCGATTGCAGAAACAAACTGTATTGCATGATATTCTTCAAACCGTTTCGTTTTCCAGCTGTCGCCCGTACTGCAGTCCTTTAGGATGAGGGCGATACCGATCGCCGTCAGTGCGGGAAGGACGATTGTGAAAAACTCAAACAGTAAAAAAGCATCGTTGAAAGATTCAAGAATCATCTATTATCACTTCCGTTTCATTTAACATCTTACTATATGAATGCCGGGATGTCTAATCTGAGTACCAGGAGGGAGCCGTTTTGTCTGCTGATAAACAAAAGGGAAGAGTCATCTTTCATATCGATATGAACAGCTTTTACGCGTCTGTTGAAATGGCGTATGACCCTTCGCTGAAAGGCAGGCCGCTCGCCATCGCGGGAAATGCAAAGGAGCGGAAAGGCATCGTCGTCACGTGCAGCTACGAGGCGAGAGCACGCGGCGTAAAACCGCCTATGCCGCTTTGGGAAGCGAAGCGGCTCTGCCCCGAGTTGATCGTCAAGCCGCCGAATTTCGACCGCTACAGAAGCTCTTCAAGAGAAATGTTTCAAGTGCTCAGGGAGTATACGGACCTTGTCGAGCCTGTTTCCATTGATGAAGGGTACATGGATTTAACGGACACGCCATACAGAAATCGGGCATATGAAACGGCGAAGGAAATTCAAGAGCGCCTTCAAGAAGAACTGCTTCTTCCGTCAAGCATCGGGATCGCTCCGAATAAATTCCTGGCCAAAATGGCTTCGGATATGAAAAAACCGCTCGGCATTACGATATTGAGAAAGCGCGAAGTGCCCCGGATTCTTTGGCCCATGGACATCAGCGAGATGTACGGAGTCGGCCGGAAAACCGCTGAAAAGCTCAAGACGCTTGATATCGGCAAGATCGGCGATTTGGCTGCCGCAGATGAGTATGCTTTAAAGCGCCTCCTAGGTATCAACGGCCCCCGTTTAAAAAGGAGGGCAAACGGCATCGACACCGGAGAGGTGAATCCCGACAGGATATACGAATTCAAAAGCGTCGGCAATTCCTCGACTCTCCCGTATGACAGCACAGATGAGAAGGAATTGTGCGGCCTGATTGACAAGCTTTCCGTCTCAGTAAGCGACAGGCTGAAGCGAAAAGAGGTCATGGCAGCAAAAGTTTTCATCATGATCCGCTTTGCGGATTGGACAAACATAACCAGAAGCAAGACCCTTCTGAATCCGACCGATTCAAGAGAAGATATTGCGAAGGAAGCGAAAGCCCTTTTCAGGCAGCATTGGCACGGAAGTCCTGTCAGACTTTTAGGCGTGACGGGAACAGACCTCGTCAATCGGAAGGAAGCCGTCAAACAGCTTGATTTATTTTCGTTTCATGAGGATGCCAAAGATGAGCCGATCCAAAAAGTGATGGCCGAATTGAATGAAAAATATGGAACAGACCTCATCAAAAAAGGGATCAGGATCGTGAAAAAAGAAAGCAAGACGAGCGGAACAAGCTTTAACAAAGATTTTTTCCAGGACGAGAGACAAGATCAATAGCTTGAAAATGTAGGTCAAAGTGTGGTAATTTCAATTTAAATAAAAATTAAACTAAAATGCTAAACGCTTTAGAAGGGACGTTAGACATGGCAAAACAACAAATAGGTGTAGTTGGTTTAGCAGTAATGGGAAAAAACTTGGCTCTAAACATTGAAAGCCGCGGGTTTACGGTTTCTGTTTACAACAGATCAAGCGAGAAAACGGAAGAGTTTCTGAAAGAAGCCGAAGGCAAAAACGTTGTCGGTACATACAGCATTGAAGAGTTCGTTCAATCTCTTGAAAAACCGCGCAAAATTCTGTTGATGGTCAAAGCTGGAACACCGACAGACGCAACGATTCAATCGCTCCTGCCTCATCTTGAAAAAGGCGACATTTTGATTGACGGCGGAAATACATATTATAAAGATACGCAGAGAAGAAACAGAGAGCTGGCCGAAAGCGGCATTCACTTCATCGGCACCGGTGTTTCCGGCGGTGAGGAAGGCGCTCTGAAAGGTCCTTCTATCATGCCAGGCGGACAAAAAGAAGCCCATGAGCTTGTCAAGCCGATTCTTGAAGCCATTTCTGCAAAAGTAGACGGCGAACCGTGTACGACATACATCGGTCCAGACGGCGCCGGCCATTATGTAAAAATGGTTCATAACGGCATCGAATACGGAGACATGCAGCTGATCTCAGAATCATACTTTATTTTGAAACACATTGTCGGTCTGTCTTCAGATGAGCTTCACGAAGTCTTCTCCGAGTGGAATAAAGGAGAGCTTGACAGCTATCTGATTGAAATCACGGCTGATATTTTCACGAAAAAAGACGAGGAAACTGGCAAGCCGCTCGTTGACGTCATCCTCGATAAAGCAGGTCAAAAAGGCACAGGAAAATGGACGAGCCAAAGCGCTCTTGACCTGGGCGTGCCGCTTCCGATCATTACGGAATCCGTTTTCGCCCGCTTCATTTCTTCCATGAAAGAAGAGCGCGTCAAAGCAAGCAAGCTTCTGACAGGTCCTGAAGCGAAACCGGCCGCCGAGAACAAAGAAGAGCTGATCGAAGCGGTCAGAAAAGCACTCTTCATGAGCAAAATCTGTTCTTACGCACAGGGCTTCGCTCAAATGAAAGCCGCATCAGAAGAATACGGCTGGGATTTGAAATACGGCGATATCGCGATGATCTTCCGCGGAGGATGCATCATCCGCGCGGCGTTCCTGCAAAAAATCAAAGAAGCGTATGACCGCGATCCGGGGCTTGACAACCTGCTTCTTGATCCTTACTTCAAAAATATCGTTGAAGGCTATCAGGGCGCTCTCCGCAAAACGATTTCTCTTGCGGTTGAACAAGGAATTCCTGTACCTTGCTTCTCAAGCGCTCTCGCTTATTTTGACAGCTATCGCACTGCGACATTGCCGGCCAACCTGATTCAGGCGCAGCGCGACTACTTTGGCGCACATACGTATGAGCGTACAGATAAAGAAGGCATTTTCCACACTGAGTGGATGAAATAAGATGTAAAACCGCAAGCTGAAAAGCTTGCGGTTTTTTGATTTCGGAAGGATGCATGTTTAAGCGCTTCTGTGGAAACCTACTCAAAAGAGAGTTTCAATAAGGAGGAATTAACCCATGTATCCGAGTTTAGAGGGAAAAACGGTGGTTATTACAGGGGCGGGTACAGGTCTTGGAAAAGCGATGGCACTTCGCTTCGGTTCTGAAAAAGCCAATGTAGTGATCAATTACTTCAAGGAAGAAGAAAATCCTGAAGAGACGGTGAAGAAAATAGAAAACAGTGGAGCGCGCGCGATTGCCGTTCAAGGAGATGTCTCAAAAGAAGACAATGTAAAAGCGCTGATTAGACAGGCTGTTGATTCATTCGGTTCCGTTGATGTGATGGTGAACAACGCTGGGGTGGAAAATGAAGTACCTTCTGAGGATTTGTCTCTGGAAGACTGGAACCGCGTCATATCAACTAATTTGACAGGGATGTTCTTAGGATGCCGGGAAGCGATCGGCTATATGCTCGATCATAATATTAAAGGCTCGGTCATTAATATGTCGAGCGTCCATCAGCAAATCCCGTGGCCGCATTTTGTCCATTATGCGGCAAGCAAGGGCGGGGCAAAACTGCTGACGGAAACCCTTGCCCTTGAATATGCCCCGAAAGGAATTCGGGTAAATGCGATCGGACCCGGTGCGATCGATACGCCGATTAACGCCGAAAAATTCGCTGATCCCGAATTGAAAAAAGGCGTTGTTGAATTGATTCCGATCGGGTATATCGGAAAGCCGGAGGAAGTCGCGGCTTGCGCGGCCTGGCTTGCATCCGAAGAAGCGAGCTATGTGACGGGCCTGACGCTGTATGTGGACGGCGGAATGACGAAATACCCGGGATTCCAAGCTGGAAAAGGATGAAAAGAAGGCGGGGTGCCTTCTTTTCATCATAAGCCCAAAAAAATTTACATAAGATTAATAGAAAGCAAAAGTGCTGTTTACATAGCAATGATAGTGTAGGTTTGTCAACAAAAAGCGGTTATGGAGGGAGTACATAAGAATGGGTTTCTTACGCAACAGAATCGTCGGCATTACACTGGCAGGCGCAGTCGCTTTAGGATCAGCGGGAACAGGCAGTGCAGCAATGGAAACAGCGAAAAAGAAGGAACAACCAAAGGTCAAAAACGTGATCATGATGGTCATGGATGGAACAAGCTCTTCTGCAACAACATTGGCACGCTGGTATAAAGACGAACCGCTCGCGATGGACCAGATTGTCAGCGGCGGTGTCCGGACGCATTCGGCAGAATCGGCGATCACTGATTCTGCACCTGCAGCAACTGCGATGGCAACGGGACGAAAATCAAATTCTTCCTATATTGGAGTGCTGCCTTCAAAGGTGAATACACCAGGTGTCGAGAAGGTCGGTAAAAAAGATCAATACCGGCCTGTGGCAAACGTGCTCGAAGGCGCCAAACAGAAGGGAAAAGCAACTGGCATTATTGCAACCTCTGAAATTCAGCATGCCACGCCTGCCGGCTATTCCGGCCATCATAAGGACCGCAATAACTTTGAAGTGCTCGGTGAACAGCAGGTTTATCAAAACATGGACGTTGTCCTTGGCGGAGGAAAAGAATCGCTTCAGCCGGGGACAAAGGATAAAAGCCGCAAAGACGGTGAAGACCTTGTCAAAGTGCTCAAAGATAAAAAGTACGATTTTGTTGAAACGAAAGATCAGCTCCTCAAGTCAAAATCGAAAAAAATTTGGGGCGCATTCTCACAGCGCGATCTCGCGTATGACATGGACCGCCGTGCAACGCATCCAGAGCAGCCGACGATTGCGGAGATGACGAAAAAATCGATTCAGACGCTTTCTAAAGACAAGGACGGTTTCTTTTTATTCGTGGAAGGAAGCAAGCCTGACTGGGCAGCGCATCAAAACGATCCGATCGGCATGATCAGCGATGTATTGGCATTTGATAACGCGGTGAAAGAAGCGCTTGAATTCGCTAAAAAAGACAAACATACAATGGTTATTGCCGTCTCAGACCACGGCAACAGCGGCATCTCCATCGGCAACAGCAACACGACGAAAGGCTATGACACAACGCCGGTATCAGCCTATATCGATCCGCTGAAAAAGGCTAAAATGACGGTGGAAGGCGCAACCGGCAAATTAAAAGACGATTTATCGAATATCGAAGAAGCGGCAAAGCTTTACGGACTTGATGATTTAACGCCGGCAGAGAAGGAACAGCTGAAAAGCGTGAAAAACAAAAAAGAAGCGGCTTCATTATTCACCAAGCTGCTCAGCAACCGAGCCAACATCGGATTCACAACAGGCGGTCATACAGGTGAAGATGTCTTCCTGTATTCGTACGGTCCCGAAAAGCCGCAGGGGCTCGTCGATAACACCGGCATCGCTAAAACGATGGCAAAAGCAATGGGCTTCAACTTAGACAAATTAACAAACGAATTATTTATCGAAGCAAAACAGGCATTTAAAAAAGCCGGAGCCAGCGTAACGATCGATCAGAAAGATCCGGCTAATCCAGTTCTTGTCGCATCGCGCAAAAAAGGGAAAGCCGAAATGCCGGTGAACAAAAACCTCATCAGAATCAACGGAAAGGAATATGAATTAGACAGCGTGATTGTTGAAAGCAATGGATCCTTCTACGTGCCGAAGGAAGCAGTTCAGCTGTTCAAAAAATATGCCCGATAATTTGTTTGGCCCCCCTCTTGAAAGAAGAGGGGGTTTTTATTATTCAAAATAAATACATACATTTATTTTTATATGTCTAGACATATAAAAATAAAAAGATATAATAATAGTTGTGTGAAAGCGCTTTTAATAAAGGAGGATATGACGATGAAAAAGATTTTACTTGCATGCAGTTCGGGTATGTCGACAAGTCTCCTTGTCACCAAGATGGAGGAATACGCGCATTCAATCGGTGACGAGGCAAAAATTTGGGCGGTCGGACAGGACCAGGCAAAAAAAGAGATGGCAGAGGCAAACGTCGTTCTCATCGGCCCGCAAATGAGCTTTTTAAAAGGCGAGCTGCAGAAAGAAGCAGAACAGTACGGTACTAAGGTTGATGTGATTGATATGATGGCTTACGGAATGGCAGACGGAAAGAAAGCTTATGAACAGGCGCTCAGCTTGATCGGAGATTGATGATGATGGGAAAATTAAAACTCGAAAAATTAACAGGCGAACAAATTTGCTTTCAGCTCATTCTTCATAGCGGAAACGCCCGCAGCAAAGTCATTCAGTCCATCAGGGCATACCGCGCCGGCAGCGTTCAGAAAGCAGAGGAGCTGCTGCACCAGGCTGAAGCCGATTTGCAGCAGGCCCATGATATTCACTTTCAAATGATTCAAAAAGAAGCGGGCGGGGAAAAAAGTGAGTTCTCTTTGCTGCTCTTGCACGCGGAGGACCATTTGATGTCGACGCTCACGATGAAGGAACTTGTGTCCGAATTATTGGAATTATTCAAAGAGAAAAATCTATGATTCGCACTGTATGGCAAAATCGAAGGGGGATAAGAGACCATGTTTGAAAAATTGAGCAACCTCTTGGTGCCGATTGCCGGGAAGCTGAATAACAACCGGTATTTAGGCGTGCTGAGGGATGCGTTTATGCTGGCTTTTCCGCTCACCATTTTCGGATCGATCATTGTCGTTTTAACCAATTTGCCGTTTCTCAATAAAATGATGAGCAAATCGGCGCTTGAAACGTTCCAGTCGGCTTTAAGCATAGCGCCGAGCGCAACGATCAGCATTATGTCCGTTTTCGTCGTGTTCGGGATCGGGTATTATTTATCCAAAACTTATGAAGTCGAAGCGGTTTTTGGAGGAGTCGTCGCTTTGGCATCGTTCCTTCTGCTGACTCCGTTTGTATTAAACGGCGAAGGAGGGGAGGTGATTCCGAACGTCATCCCGATTGACAGGCTCGGTGCGAAAGGGATGTTCCTCGGAATGATTACCGCCTTTACATCCGCGGAGATTTTCAGATTTTTTGTCCAGAAAAACTATACGATCAAAATGCCCGCCGGCGTTCCACCTGCTGTAGCTAAATCTTTTGCCGCGCTGATTCCGGCGGTGATGACCTTGTCCGTCTACTTGGTCATCAATATCCTTGTGACCCAAGCGTTCAATACGAATATGCACGATTTAATTTACAATCTGGTACAGGCTCCGCTTGTCGGCCTTGGAAGCGGTATCATTCCGACCTTGATTGCTATATTTTTTACTCAGCTTCTCTGGTTTTTCGGACTCCACGGGCAAATTATCATCAACTCTGTTATGGATCCGATCTGGAATACGCTTTCGATCGAAAATTTGAATAGCTATACCGCAACAGGGGAAGTTCCGCATATTATCAATAAGCAGTTTATGGAAGTGTACACCGTCGGAATGGGCGGAACCGGGATGACACTGGCCGTGATTATTGCCATCCTGCTGTTTATGAAGAGCAAGCAAATGAAGCAGGTCGCAAAACTCGGAGCAGCGCCGGGGATTTTCAACGTAAATGAACCGATCATTTTCGGCCTGCCGATCGTCATGAACCCGCTCATTTTTATTCCGTGGGTGATCTCGCCGATGATCGTCACTTTAATTACGTATTTCGCAATGGCGTCCGGGCTTGTGCCGCCGCCGACCGGGGTCACGATTCCTTGGACTGTGCCGATTTTTATCAGCGGAATGATGGCGACCAATTCGCTTGCCGGTGGCATTCTACAGATTGTGAATTTAGCCGTTGTCTTTATGATCTGGTTCCCGTTTTTGAAATTCATCGACCGGATGAATATGAAAAAAGAGCAGGAAATCAATGCAGCGGAACAAGATCAGACAACGCTAGGACTTTAAAAGGAGATTGATGACATGTCAAAAACAGAACTGCAGCTAGAACAAATTCAATACCGTTTTCCAAAAGGTTTCTGGTGGGGGTCGGCGGCATCCGCGACTCAGACTGAAGGAGCGGCGGCTGAAGGAGGCAAAGGAAAGAACATTTGGGATCACTGGTACGAAAAAGAGCCGAACCGATTTTTTGACGGAGTAGGCCCTGAGAAGACTTCGCGTTTTTACGAGACTTACAGAGAAGATATTCAGCTGATGAAGGAGCTCGGCCACAACTCTTTTCGTTTCTCCATTTCGTGGGCCCGTCTGTTTCCTGAAGGAAAAGGGCGGTTGAACGAGGAAGGAGCTGCCTTTTATAACCAAGTCATCGATGAGCTGCTGGCGGCTGGGATCGAGCCTTTTGTCAACCTTTATCATTTTGATATGCCGCTTGCGCTCCAGCATATCGGCGGATGGGAAAACAGGCAAGTCGTCGATCACTTTGTTTCATACGCGGAAACGTGCTTCCGGCTGTACGGGGATCGTGTGAAAAAATGGTTTACCCACAATGAACCGATCGTTCCTGCTGAAGGCGGCTATTTATACGATTTTCATTATCCGAACATCATCGACTTTCAAAAGGCCGTCCAGGTCGCATACCATGAAATTCTTTCAAACGCCAAAGCGGTCGAAGCCTACCGCAGACTCGGAGGCGACGGCAAAATCGGCATCATTTTAAATTTAACGCCATCCTATCCGCGAAGCCAGCACCCGGCAGATGTGAGAGCTTCTGAAATAGCTGACGCTTTCTTTAACCGGTCGTTTCTTGATCCTGCCGTTAAGGGTGAGTTTCCGCAGCTTTTAACAGATATTTTAAAAGAAAAAGGCTATTTGCCTGTCATGGAAGAAGGAGACTTGGAGCTGATCAAAAATCACACTGTCGATCTGCTCGGCATCAATTATTATCAGCCGAGACGGGTGAAAGCGAAGGAGCACATGCCTCATCCGGACGCGCCTTTTATGCCGGAGCGTTTTTTTGACCATTATGAAATGCCCGGACGAAAAATGAACCGCCACCGCGGCTGGGAAATATACGAAAAAGGAATCTATGATATTTTAATGAATGTCAAAGAAAACTATGGAAATATTGAATGCTTTATTTCTGAGAACGGAATGGGTGTTGAAGGAGAAGAGCGTTTCCGCGGCGAAGACGGCATAATCCGCGATGACTACCGAATTGCGTTTATCGAAGAACACTTAAAATGGGTGCACAGAGCAATTCAGGAAGGAGCGAATGTCAAAGGTTATCACCTTTGGACATTCATGGACAACTGGTCATGGACGAACGCCTATAAAAACCGCTACGGATTTGTATCTGTCAACCTTGACAAAAACGGCGAACGAACGATTAAAAAAAGCGGATACTGGTTTAAGAAACTTGCCGAGAACAACGGTTTTTAAAAAGGACTCGGGCTAAAAGATGGTCTGTTGGGCCATCTTTTTATTTCCGCTTCAAAACCGATATAATGATAAGGAAGGTGTTACAAGCATACAGAATCCTTAGTAATGGTGGTTAAAACATGAGAAAATACGAATATATTTCAAACGAAATGAGGAGGCGGATTCAGGAAGAATACTATCCGATTGATCAGCCCATACCTGATGAGCTTTCTCTCGCCAAAGAATTTTCCTGCAGCAGAATGACGATGAAAAGAGCCCTCGATATTCTCGTGTCAGAAGGCATGCTGTACCGCAAGCGCGGACACGGCACCTTCATAGTAAAATCATCGATTCAGCAGCTTCCCGTCAGTGTGACAGACCGCGAAAACCTCGGGCTGACCAAGCTTCTCGCCAATAAACAAATCGAAAGCCGCATCATTCAATTTGATGTCGAATTCCCTTCAGATGAAGTGGCTAAGCAATTGTCAATCGAAAAGACCGTTCCGGTGTATCATATCATCAGGCTCAGAAAGGTTGAAGGCGAACCGTATGTCATTGAAGAAACGTATATGCCTTCGAATGTCATCTCTGAATTAAATGAAGACGTTCTTCACGGCTCCGTTTACCGGCACATCACCGAGACGCTGAAACTGACAATCGCCGGCTCGCACCGGAAGATCAGGGCGGATAAGTCGAATGCGCTCGACCGAGAGTACTTGGAATGCGCCCCTGACGATCCGGTTCTTGAAGTTGAACAGGTCGCTTTTTTAAATACGGGAGAACCGTTTGAATATTCTTTTGCAAGGCATCGCTACGACAAGTTTGTGTTTTCCAGCGTCCATGTTCGGAAATGAAAAACCTGCATAACCGCGGGTTTTTTGTTTTGTCATGCAATCTTCCAGCACGCTTGTCCTCCGAGGGGATCGTGGGCTACCATCGCTTTAGCGGACGGGAATTTCCGAGGCCGTGCGCATATTCAGAACCAGCTGCTCATAAAATTAACTAAATAATTAGAAATAAAACAATATATTGACAACTAATACATTTTTCGTGGTACGATAGGATTGTTATTTGTCCAACAAGCAAAGGGGGAGAATGAATGAAAAAGTGGAAAAGCTTATCATGGATTGTATTGCTGCTGACGCTTGTCATGGGATTGGCAGCGTGCGGAAGCGGCAATGCATCAGGAAATAAGGACGGCGGATCTGCGTCAAAAGGATCAGAAAGCTACAGTCTGCTGACAGGGGGAACCGGCGGTACATATTATCCGCTCGGCGGTCAATTTGCAAACCTTTGGGAGGATGCAACAGGAGACAAATTTACGACGCAGACTACAGGTGCTTCTGCTGAAAACATGGCAACTCTGCAAAAAGGGGAAGCTGAGGTCGCTTTTTCTCAGACGGACATTGCCACTTATGCCATAGAAGGCAAAGAAATGTTTAAAGAAAAAATTGAAGGAATCAAGGCGATTGCCGCCCTGTATCCTGAAACTGTACAGATTGTAACAACGGAAAAAAGCGGAATCAATTCGATTGAAGATTTAAAAGGCAAAACGGTTTCCGTGGGTGCTGCGGGTGCAGGGGTCAACATTAATGCCAAGCAGATTTTGGAGGTTCACGGGATGTCTTTTGACGACATCAAACCGCAAAACCTGTCTTTTGAAGAGTCGACCGACGGCATTCAGTCAGGCGCGATCGATGCCGCCTTCATCACGGCTGGAACGCCTACCGGGGCTGTCGAAGGGCTTTCTGCGCAAAATAAAATAAAAATTTTAAATATTGAAAAAGATAAGCAGGAAAAGCTGATGGAAAAGTATCCGTTCTATGCTGAGGATACGATCAAAAAAGGCACCTACGGCATCGGGAGCGATATGAACACGGTCGCTGTCAAAGCGATGCTCGTCGCATCCGACAAGATGGATGAGGACACCGTCTATAAAATGACGAAAGCGCTGTTTGAAGCCGATAAAATCAATCATGCCAAAGGCGAATTTATCAAGCCTGAAACCGCGCTTGAAGGATTGGGCGATATTGAAATTCATCCTGGAGCGGCTAAATATTTCAAAGAAAAAGGGATAGAAAAATCGTAAAGCCGCAGGCAGATAAGCGATGAACAAGCCCGGACAATCGATAGACCGTTGCAATGAAACATCGGTCTATCGTTTTTCTATTCGGCAGGGGATTTGGAAAAATGGGGAAATTTAAAATTGTAAAACGGCTTGTGCCGGCGCTGATTATTGCCGCTTTTGCAGCGGCATGCCTGATTCCTTATCAGACCGCTGTCGTGTTCGAGAAAGAGGACAGCGGCGAGATCATCGCTTTTCTTCCCCTCCAAAAGAAGAAAAGCTTTGATGTGATCTATACGCATTCCATCCATCGGACAGAAGTGATCGAATCGTATGTGTGGGAAAAAGGAATGATTCGGCAGACCGCTCTGACCTATCATGATCCGGCCGTCGGGATGCCGGCAAACGCGGAGCAAGGTGAAAGGCTCGTCATCAATAACGGTGTCTATACCATTTCGGATATGAAGAGGACCTTTCCGTTCATTGACATGCGGATCGGAAGGGTGAGGGCGAATCACAGGATCAAGTATTCAGGCGCTGAACATGAGTTAAAGCGGTACATCCGCCCCGGCACATGGACAAGGATGAATGTCCGAAAACTAAATGTCTTGCAACAACTGAGGGGAGTGAAGATCAATGACTGAGCAGCTTTCGGAAAAAGATCAGCAGGAACTGCTGGAGAAATACGATCCTGAAGCGGGGACGAGAAAGCTCAAAGGGTTGACGGGGGTCATTGCATTTGTCGGCCTGCTCGCTTTTTCTTTGTTTCAATTATACACAGCCATTTTTGGCGTTTTTCCGGCTCAAATTCAAAGGTCGGTTCATTTAGGATTTGCGCTCGGTCTGATTTTTTTATTGTTTCCGGCGACAAAAGGTTTACGTAAGACCGGCAAATTCAAAGTCGCCTGGTATGACGCAATCTTAGCCGTATTAGGAGCGGGCGTCGGCGCTTATTGGGTTGCCAATTATGAAACGATTGTAGGCGGGATCGGATTGATCACGGAAACGGACTTTTATGTCGGACTGTTGGCAGTCCTGCTCGTATTGGAAGCGACAAGACGTGCTGTCGGGTTGCCGATTACGATCATCGCCGGCCTGTTTCTTTTGTACGGCCTTTACGGCTCGTATCTACCGGGCTTTTTGTCTCACAACGGCCTGACGCTGGAAAGGCTCGTTCAGACGATGTATTTTACGACGGAAGGAATTTTGGGCACGCCGCTCGCTGTGTCTTCGACATTCATCTTCCTGTTCATCCTGTTCGGTTCATTTCTTGTCAGAACCGGTGTGGGGCAGTATTTTAATGACCTTGCTGTGGCGATCGCCGGACGAAGCACTGGCGGACCGGCAAAAGTCGCGATTTTTTCAAGCGCGCTTCAGGGAACGATCAGCGGAAGCTCTGTCGCCAATGTCGTCACTTCCGGATCGTTTACGATTCCGATGATGAAAAAACTGGGCTATAAAAAAGAATTTGCCGGTGCAGTCGAAGCTTCCGCATCTACAGGCGGACAGCTGATGCCTCCGATCATGGGAGCCGCCGCCTTTTTAATGGTTGAGTTCATCGGCGGAGGTATTACGTACTGGGATATCGCGAAAGCCGCGATAATTCCGGCTGTTTTGTACTTTACGGGCATCTGGATTATGACTCACTTTGAAGCGAAGCGCCTCGGCTTGCGCGGTTTAACGAAAGAAGAAATGCCGAACCGCAAGGAAGTATTCAAAAAGATTTATTTGCTGCTTCCGATCGTTTCGGTCGTCTTTTTGTTAATGTCGGGCATTACAGTCATGCATGCCGCTTTGTATTCGATCGTTCTGGCGATCCTGGTCGGTTTGTTCAACAGGGAAACGCGAATGGGTCTTAAAGGGATTGTGCTGGCTCTCGCGGAAGGAGCGAGAATGGCGCTTTCCGTTGCGGCGGCAACGGCAGCTGCCGGCATCATCGTCGGAGTCGTCACAAAGACGGGTCTCGGCCTCAAACTTGCAAACGGCCTGCTCGATTTGGCAGGAGGCGCATTGCTGCCTTCGCTCTTTTTGACAATGATCGCCGCTCTTGTTCTCGGAATGGGATCGCCGACGACGGCAAACTATGTAATTACGTCAACGATTGCCGCACCAGCCTTGATTTTGCTGAATGTTCCTGATCTGTCGGCCCACTTGTTCGTGTTTTATTTCGGCATCGTAGCTGACATTACACCGCCCGTTGCTTTGGCCGCATTTGCCGCCGCCGGTGTTGCGGGAGGAGAGCCGATCAGAACGGGGATCAATTCAGCAAAGCTTGCGATTGCCGCTTTTATCATCCCGTATGTATTCGTCCTGTCTCCGGAGCTTCTCATGATTGACGCACATTGGTATGAAATTCTCTGGGTGATCTTTACCGCATTGTCCGGAATGATTGCCATCGGTGCGGGCATGATTGGATTCTGGATGAGAAAAGTGTTCTGGTTTGAAAGAATAATGGCGGCTGCCAGCGGTCTTCTGCTGATTTATCCGGAGGGCTATTCCGACATAATCGGTCTCGGCATATTCCTTCTGTTGTTCGTTCTTCAGCTGATGTGGAAGCGGGACAAAAGCCATCCAGAAGAAATGCAGGCCTTAAAAGCATAAATAAAAAAACAGCCTTCAATGTGAAGGCTGTTTTTTATTAAAGCGGCCACCAATGAAAGCCGTCTTTTGCGAGCAGGTCATCAGAAGCTTTCGGTCCCATAGAGCCCGCCTCATAGTTAGGGGAAAGGGTTTTGTTTTCCTCCCAGTTTTGAGAAATCGCATCAACAAAACTCCAGGAAAGCGCAACTTCATCCCAGTGGGCAAAGTTTGTCGCGTCTCCGTGCAAACAGTCCAAAATCAGCTTTTCATAAGCTTCAGGCGTGTTGATGCCGTCCCCGCAGTTATGGCAGTAGTCGAGCTTGATCGGCTGGGCAAAAGTGCCGCCTCCAAGCTTCCTTGCGTTTAAATGAAGGGTGATGCCTTCATCCGGTTGAATATGGATCACCAGCAGGTTAGGATGCATCGTGTTGCCGTTTCCGTAATAAAGATTCATCGGAATGTCTTTAAATTGGACGACAATCTGGGTTGATTTTTTCTGCATCCGTTTCCCTGTCCGGATGTAGAACGGCACACCGGCCCATCTGAAGTTGTCGATCAGCAGTTTGCCGGCAACGAACGTTTCCGTATTCGACTCTTTTGCTACATTTTGCTCATCGCGATAAGCTGGAACCTGTTTTTCGTCAACGACACCCGCGTCATACTGGCCGCGCACAAAAAACTGATCGACTTCGTCTTTTCGAATCGGACGAAGGGCTCTGAGCACCTTCACTTTTTCGCTGCGGATCTCTTCCGTGTTCAGCTTGATCGGCGGTTCCATCGCAAGCAGCGCCACCATTTGAAGAATGTGGTTTTGAACCATGTCTCGAAGCGCACCGGATTTTTCATAATATCTCGCTCTGTCTTCCACACCCAAATCTTCACTTGACGTGATTTGAATGTTCGAGATGTATCTGTTTGTCCAAAGCGGCTCAAAAATCGCGTTGGCAAAGCGGATGACTTCGATGTTCTGCACCATTTGCTTTCCTAGATAATGGTCAATCCGATAGATTTGATCTTCTGTAAAGGCTTCACGAATTTCCTGATTCAAGGATTTTGCGCTCGGCAGATCATGTCCGAAAGGCTTCTCGATCACGAGCCTTGACCAGCCTGTTGTTGAAGTGACACCCTCTGATTTTAGGAACTTTGCAATCGTTCCGAAAAATTCAGGAGCCATCGCTAAGTAAAACATCCGGTTATTCGGAATATCATATGTACTTTCCAGCTTCTCTAAAAGTTCGTTCAATTCCCGGTATGAGCCGGAATTTGTAACATCAAAAGGATGATAGTAGAAGTGAGATGTAAACTCGTCTACATCCTTTTCGTTTAACGGAAACTTCGAAACCGATTGCTGTACGGTACTGCGAAAGTCTTCATTTGTCCAAGGGCGTCTGCCGACTCCGACAACCGCGAATTCATTCCCGATTTGTCCGTTTTCGTAGAGCCTGTGGATAGAAGGATATAGTTTTCGTTTTGCCAAATCCCCTGTTGCGCCAAATATTACGATAACTGCTTTTGGTTCCATTTGATCTTTTTTCAATTAAACGTACCTCACTTTATTCGAAGCTAAGTTTATTTTCTTCATTTTAAAGCTAATAATCCCTTAAAGCAAACATTTGAGATCGAATCGTATGAAAAGTTTACTGAAAACGGGCAGGGTATTTAGTTGCATAGCATGGCGTGAAGCCGGCGTTTCTTTTTTCTCAGACTTCCTGTATGCTTGTGATAGATGAAGTTTTTAGCAGGAGGAAAGGATATTGGAGTTATTATTTTTAGGAACGGGAGCAGGCATCCCCGCAAAAACGAGGAATGTCACATCCGTTGCATTGAAGCTTTTAGAAGAAAGGCGGTCTGTTTGGCTGTTTGACTGCGGGGAGGCCACACAGCATCAAATTTTACATACATCGATCAAGCCCAGAAAAATTGAAAAGATTTTTATTACCCATCTTCACGGCGATCATGTATACGGGCTTCCGGGTCTTGTCAGCAGCCGCTCTTTCCAGGGAGGAGAAGGTCCGCTGACCGTGTACGGACCGCAAGGAATCAAAACGTTTCTTGAAACGGCGCTTGACGTATCGGGGACGCATGTCACATATCCGCTTGTGATTAAGGAGATTGAAGAAGGGACAGTCTTTGAAGATGACCAGTTTATCGTGACGGCGAGAAGCGTATCTCACGGCATCCCCGCTTTTGGATACCGCGTGCAGGAAAAAGATGTTCCAGGCGCACTTGACGCCGAAGCGCTGAAAGAGACCGGAGTCTCGCCTGGCCCTGTTTATCAAAAGCTGAAAAACGGGGAGACGGTCACATTGGAAGATGGCCGGAAGATTCGCGGTGCAGACTTTATCGGACCGCCGAAAAAAGGGCGGATTGTCGCTTTTTCCGGAGATACGAGGCCATGCGAGAATGTGAAGAAGCTTGCCGAAAAAGCCGATGTCCTCATCCATGAAGCAACATTTGCGAAAGGCGACAGGGAGCTTGCCGGAGACTATTATCACAGCACTTCAGAACAAGCGGCGGAAACAGCGCGGGAGGCCTGCGCAAAAGAACTGATTTTAACCCATATCAGTGCAAGATACCAGGGGGAAAACGTGCTTGAACTGGTCAATGAAGCGAAAGCGATCTTTCCTGATACCGTGGCAGCTTTTGACTTTTATGAGCATGAGATCAAAAGAACTTGAGTGGCATTCGAAGCTTCTTTGTTCCGGCAATGCGGGACGGGAAGCTTTTTTGTTGACACGGTTTTAAAATGGTGTATAATAAAGCGTAATCATTACGTTTTGATAAGGAGGACAACATGAGAGTCAAAATTACATTGGCGTGTACTGAAACAGGGGACCGCAATTATATTACGACAAAAAACAAACGTACAAATCCGGATCGCCTGGAATTGAAAAAATATTCTCCGCGTCTGAAAAGGCACACGATACACCGAGAAACAAAATAACAAAAAACCAGCAGAATGTCTGCTGGTTTTTTTTGTTTAATTGGCGGCTTGATAAGCGTATGTTTGCTGCTGTGCGGCATACCACACATCATAGATCGCAAGCTGGACGATGTGGGGCTCATCATGATGGATCAAATGCGAGCTGTTTTTCGCTTGAATCCAGCCGCTTTGATGCGAAAGAGACAGCAGTCTGCTGTGAAGCTTCAGCCACTCGTGATGAGCCTGTTTCGCCGCCTCCGTTCTTTTTCCAGCCGAAAGGACGAGCAAAGGAACCGAACCGAGGTGTTTCTTTTCCTGCTTCAGAATGTCCAGGCTTTGTTGGAAGTCCTCATGGGACCCTTCGATCGAAAACTGTTTGCTGTAGTCTTCTTTTAATGTTTCCGGAAGAAGAGGCAGCACTGTTTCCTCCTGATCTTCACAAGCGGGATCAAGCAGCACCATGCCGATGACTTCATCGCTGTACCGGCTTGCAAACAACCTTGCAATGACGGCGCCGAACGAATGGGCAACAAACAGGTATGGTGGTTTGACGCCTGCTGCTGCAAGCAGCGCTTTTAGTTCCTTCACCATCTGATCCGCTGTTCTTTTGCTGCTGCTCGGCCCGCTGTTGCCAAGGCCTGCACGGTCGTATGCAAACAAGCCGAGATCTTCGTCTATATCGGGTAAAATGGGCTGCCAAGTCTTTGAAGAAGAACCGTAGTCCGCTTCAAAAATAATGGTTGCGTTCTTTTTTCCTTTTCTCTGCTTTGTGTAAAACATGCATCCTTCAACTGTATATATTCTTTCCGTTATGGTCATAGAGGTCATCCTCTCTCTGTATATGGTGTTCTATTAGGAAAGACGCACGAACAAGGATGTTCGTTTCTCACGAGTTTGAAAAAAAGAAATATCCCGCCTTGAGGCGGGATATCAGCAACTTACCAGGCTCTGTCGTACTGAACAGGTCCTCCAATTTTTGTGTTCAGCTGTTTGGCAGCGGTTTTCGGCCAGTATGGATCTCTCAGCAGCTCTCGCGCAACGAAAATGAGATCTGCGCGTCCATTTTGGAGGATTTCCTCAGCTTGAAGGCCGCTTGTGATCAACCCGACTGCACCTGTCTGGATTTCGGCTTGGGCGCGAATTGTATCGGCGAAGCCGACTTGATAGCCCGGGAAGACGTTGATGTCGGCAGGCACGACTGCACCGGAGCTGACATCGATCAAATCAACGCCCTGTTCTTTCATCCATTTGGCGAAACCGACATAATCGGCGACATCAAGGCCTTTTGTTTTGTAGTCTGAAGCTGAAACGCGTACGAACAATGGCCCGTCCCAGACTTCTTTTACAGCGTCGATGACTTCGCGAAGCAGCCTGTAGCGGTTTTCCGGTGATCCTCCATATTCATCCTCGCGTTTGTTGGAAAGCGGTGATAAAAATTCGTTGATCAAATATCCGTGGGCCCCATGAATCTCAATGATGTCAAAGCCGGCGGCTTTCGCGCGTTCAGCTCCTTTTTTGAAAGCCTGAACGGTTTCTTTTATGTCTTCTTTTGTCATTTCAATAGGTGTTCGCGAATTTTCGTCGAAAGGAAGAGCTGAAGGCCCGTAGATTGTACCTTCGACCTCGGCTTTTCTTCCGGCGTGTGCCAGCTGAATCGCCGTTTTGCTGCCGTACGGCTTGATTTGTGACGTTAATGCGGCAAGTCCGTCAATATGCGCGTCATCCCATATACCAAGATCCTGATCGGAGATTCTGCCCTCTGGGGTGACGGCGGTAGCTTCTACCATGATCAGTCCGACTTGTCCGACGGCGCGGGAGATGTAGTGGGTCATGTGGAACGGCTGCACTTTTCCATCCTTTTCATGGGAGGAATACATGCACATCGGCGACATGACAATCCGGTTTTTTAGTGTAACTCCTTTTAAACTCCATGGTGTGAACAGTTTTCTATTACTCAAATTTTTTCGCCTCCCGTAAGTTTTCGCCTCGATTATACCAATTCTGCCCATTCACGTCATATAAACTGCTCAAGTCATTTCCATATGTAAGAATGTTCAGTACAATAAAGTTGTTCACATTCTATTTTTTACTAAATACGATATTTGCATACACCTGCGGAAAACAGCGAAAGAGGGGGTTTGCTTTGTGAAGTGGCAGACAGTGGAAGAACTGAAACAGCTGCTCATTACTCTAGTTCAATACGAAAGCATCTCAGACACGGCCGGAGAAGTGGCGCTTGCGAAGTATATGCATGATTTATTAAAAGACCGTTCGTACTTTCAAAAGAATCCTGAATATTTAAAGCTTCACCCGATGGAAGACGGGCGTTATTTTCTAACCGCCCTCGTCAAAAAGGAAGAGAAATCAAATACGGTGCTCCTCTTGAGCCATTTTGACGTGGTCGATACGGCAGACTACGGCGAATTCAAACATATGGCATGCAAAGTCCCGGAACTCATGGATGTATTAAATGATAAAAAAGAACTTTTGCCTGAACGGGTCAGAAGTGACTTGGAAAGCGGCGAGTGGCTGTTTGGAAGGGGAAGCATGGACATGAAAGCGGGTCTTGCTGTTCAATTTTCGATGCTGGAACGGGCGATGAACGGAGAATTTGACGGAAACCTTCTATTAATTACGGTTCCGGACGAAGAAGTCAACTCACAGGGGATGCTTGAAGCTGTACCCGCACTGAAAGCTTTAGAAGAGGAATTTGGCCTTCATTATACATCATGCTTAAATTGTGAGCCGATGTTTGAAAAGCATCCGGGAGATCAGAAGCAATACGTCTATTCAGGCAGCATCGGCAAAGCGCTTGCCGGATTTTTCTGCAAAGGGATTGAGACGCATGTCGGCGAGCCGTTTGCAGGGGTGAATGCGAATTTAATGGTGTCCGAAATCAACAGGCTGCTCGAATTAAACGTTGACTATTGCGAAGAAGCGGATGGAGAAGTGACGCCTCCCCCGGCCAATCTGATGCAAAAAGATTTGAAGGAAGCGTACTCGGTTCAGACTCCTCACGCAGCGGTGTCGCTCTTTAATGTGCTGATGATGGAGCGTTCCGCCGCCGAGCTCCATCACATGCTGCTTGACACAGCCAAGGAAGCGGCCGCCAATATTCAAACAAATATTGAGCGTAAAACGGCCGAATATCAGCGATTTGAAGCATTCACGCCAATGAATCCGATCGTTTCCGTGCTGACGTTTGAGGAGCTGTGGAACAAAGCAAAGGAAAAGGCCGGGAAGTCCGAGGCGGAGCGCATACTCAACTTTGCATTTGCCAACAGGGGGAAGCTTGGAGACCGCGATTTTTCAACGAAAATCGTGTCTGAATTGGCTTCGCTCTGCAAAGAAGATGCTCCGATGATCGTTCTGTTTTACAGTCCGCCGTTTTATCCGGCTGTTTCTTCAAAGGACGATCCTTTGATCCGAAAGGTGATGAAAGATGTGAAACAGTATGCGGCCGACAGGTACGGTATTGAATTTACAGAAGTCCAATATTTTCCCGGCCTGTCCGATTTAAGCTACCTTCAGCTGCAAAAGCAGTCTGTCGATGCGTTCACATCCAATATGCCGCTGTTTCAACACGGCTATTCATTGCCTAAAGGACGAGAAAACGCACTGTTTGTGCCGGTCATCAATATCGGGCCGGCCGGCAAAGACCCTCATAAATGGACGGAACGCCTCCATGTGCCGTTTTCATTCGGAAAGCTGCCCGATATCCTTCGGCTGGCGATACACAAGCTTCTCTAAGTATACGGACGGGGCCGCTTGGGGAAAAATCGGGAACAAGCGATACGCTGTCTCCCGGTTTTTTTAAATTTTGGCCGCAAACATATCCCTGATTTCCGCAGAACGATTCGCCGCTTCTTTGACGCAGGATATGACGATCTGTTCGAATTGATGGTCGTCAAGCACCCGAAGGCCCGCTTCTGTTGTCCCTCCGGCGCTTGTAATCTCTTTTCTCATGACAGAAGGGTTCCTGCCGGTTTCAAGCATTTGAGCCGCACCTGACATCATATCGATAATCAGCTGTTTCGCCGTTTCTTCAGGAAGTCCCAATTCCGCAGCTGACGCCTGCAGGGCTTCGACAAATCGATAAACAAAAGCGGGGCCGCTTCCGGCTACTGCTGTCACCGCATCAAGGGCAGATTCCTCAACGATTGCAACGCTTCCGACTGTCGCAAAGAGGTCAGCTGCTTCCCGCATCTGCTCTTTCGTCACGAGCGGGCTTGCCGCAAAGGCTGTGGCTGATTTTTGAATGGCGGCCGATGTATTCGGCATGGCCCTTACAACTGGCAGATCAAGCCCGGCGTAGTGCTGGATCGTGCGAATCGGAATGCCTGCAAGGACTGAAATCAGCAGCTGATCTTTTCGCAAATAGGGGCGGAGTGCGGCCATTCCGGCCGCCGCGTCCTTCGGCTTCATCGCCAAAACGAGTGTATCCGAACGGGCGGCGACTTTTGCCGTATCGGCTTCTCCGCACACCCCGTATGTCTCGCTTAACTCACGAAGTCTGGCCGTATTCGACTGATTCGTAACGAATATCGCTTCCGGCTCCATCGCACCGCTTTTGACAAGCCCCTTAATCATCGCTTCAGCCATCGAACCGGCTCCGATAAATCCCATTCGTTTCATTATGAATTCCTCCTTCTAAAAAACAAAAAAACCTTTCCGTCTTCACAAAGGACGAAAAGGTTTCGCGGTACCACCTTCATTAGCATATACATGCTCAGCTCTTGCCCCGTAACGCGGGATACGTTTAGGTTTGCCTAAGCGCTCTGAGGGCAGGTTCAACATGCAAGCGGGCTGTGAAATCTTTCAGCCGTGGATTTCACTCTCTTTCACCATTGCTTGTTTACTATTCCTCTTCATTGCGTCTTCAATCATTTACCTGCATATATTTGTTGTTCATTATGCTATGAGGAATGATGAAATGTCAACAGGCATTTGAAGCAAAAATGACATGCGCGGGAGAAAAAGGTAAAATATGATCAACATCAATTCGCAGGATGAGGAGAATCAAACGATGAAAGACGCAAGAATCATTCCTATTTCACTGCCGACTCCGTTTGCAGTCGGAGACGTCAACATTTATTTGGTCAGAGGCGAGGCGCTGACTCTGGTCGATGCCGGGCCCAACACAAAGGAGGCGGCCGCCGTTTTGAAGAAAGAGCTGGCCGGCCAGGGACTGTCATTAAACGATATTGACCAGGTCGTTCTGACCCATCATCACGCTGATCACGCCGGACTGCTGGACGAATTCCCCGCAGGGGTCAACATCATCGGCCATCCGTTCAATGAACCGTATATCAGCCAAAATCCCGATTTTATTGAAAAACAAAAGGCCTTTTTTACATACCTGTATCAGCGATTCGGCGTTCCCGGCGATATGAAGCCGCCGGGGCTTACGGTAAAAGCGTCGTACCGGTTTTCCTGTAATCGGACTTTGACAGAGACCGTTTCAGAAGGCGCGCAAATTGACGGGCTTGAAGGGTGGAGGGTTCTTGAGACGCCCGGACACGCCGCTTCACATATTGTCCTTTATCATGAGGAGCTTGGAAGCATGCTCGGAGGAGACTTGCTGTTAAAGCCGTCTTCTTCAAATCCGCTTCTTGAAGTGCCGCAAAAAGGAGAAAGGCGCCCGACTCCGCTGCTGGACTATTTGAAATCGCTCGGCAGGCTGCGGGAGCTTCCTCTTAACATTATTTATCCCGGCCACGGGGAGGACATCACAAAAGTGAATGAGCTTGTCGCCAAAAGGCTGGAAAAGCAGCGAAACAGAGCCGAAGAGGTGTACCGCATCCTTACTGAAAAACCGCATTCACCTTATCAGATATGTCAAAAACTGTTCCCTGCAGTCTATGAAAAAGAGCTGTTTTTAACGATGTCAGAAACGATTGGGCAGCTTGACGATTTGGAATCCCAAGGGAGGATCGGAGCAGAAACGGCCGATGGAATCGAGTACTATTACGCAAAGTAGGTGACGAACATGCAGCAAAAGTTGAAAGAGCAAAACGTGATGATTACAGGAGCTTCAGGAGGACTTGGGGAACGGATCGCATACCATGCCGCCAAGGAAGGAGCCGAGGTCATTCTGGCTGCGCGCAGAAAAGACCGCCTCATGGCTTTGAAGCAAAACATCGCCGATGAAACCGGTGCAAAATGCCGCATAATCGCATTGGACGTCAGCCGGACGGATGACATAAAAGCGGCATTCCAAGAGGCCGGTCCGGTTGATATTCTTGTGAACAACGCGGGATTCGGTATTTTCGAAAACGCGCTTGACGCTTCCCTTGAAGATATGAAAGCGATGTTTGAGGTCAACGTATTCGGTCTGATCGCCTGCACGAAAATGGCACTCCCGCATATGATCAGGCAAGACAAAGGCCATATTATCAACATCGCCTCGCAAGCGGGCAAATTAGCGACGCCCAAGTCAAGCCTTTATGCGGCAACAAAGCATGCTGTGCTCGGGTATTCAAACAGCTTGAGAATGGAGCTTGCCGAAACGAGGGTCAACGTGACAACGGTCAATCCTGGACCGATTCAAACCGACTTTTTTAAGACGGCCGATAAAAGAGGGGATTATGTCAAAAGCGTCGAGAGATGGATGCTTGATCCGGATCAGGTTGCTAAGAAAGTCGTCTCGGCAATGATGACGAACAAGCGAGAAATTAATCTTCCAGGCTGGATGAACGGCGTCAGCAAACTCTATCAGCTCTTCCCAGCCCTGGTTGAACGAGCAGGCCGGAGCGCTTTCTATAAAAAATGATCGTCTCTGAAAGGAACGGAATCGTCCGTTTCTTTTTTATTTGCATTTTTTTAGATGATCTCCTGTCAGAGAGGCTCAAAATATCATATAAAGACAGGGAGACTTTGTCCCTCTTCAAACCGCTGCACCGAACCTGTGCTTCCTTCTATAGGCTTTGCTTGATCTGAAGGCACCTGTCCCGTCTGAGGCAATCGATATAAAAATACTGTATGCCGAAAGATTCCGTGCTTCCGGGAACACGTGCCGGCCGCTGATGAAAAATAAGGTAAAGGTCGCTTTCGTTATGCTGTTCTTCTTATATAAAATGGCAACTGGGTGACGAAAAGGAGTAATATTTTACCATTTATTGAAATTCTCTCATCCCGGCCGAAACATGATATCACGTGATACTCGCAACAAAATACACGATAAAAGGAGTTTCTTAACGGTGCAGGAAGAATGGAACCCATTGATGAAAAATCGTTGCATCATCTGGTTAGTCACGGGGATTTGCTTAACGGTCATCTTTCAATTTCCGCTGCAGAGCGTCGCTTCATCTGCAGACAAATACGCCAATTTTGCCGAGCTTGCCGAACATGAAACAGAAGGAGAAGATTATCAAATCGAATATACAGACATGGGCACCGAACTGCTGATTCTTTCGCCGCACGGCGGAGGAATCGAAGGAGGTGTCAGTGAACTTGTCCGCGCCTTCAGCGCCGATTATTCCACTTACTTATTCGAAGGAATCAAACCCTCGCAAAACTGGGATCTTCACATCACAAGCAATCATTTTGATGAACCGCAGGCCGTCAAAGCGGTCAAAGAGCACAACTATACGCTGGCTTTTCATGGATATCATGACATCGTTGAACATACGCTTGTAGGAGGAACGGATACCGGAGGGGCGAAAGCGATTGTCAGAGCGCTGCACAACCAAGGTTTTTCAGCGGAGCTGGTCAGCCCAAGCCACCGGCTTGCAGGGGGAAATCCCGAAAATATCAATAATCAATGCAAAACAGGTCAAAGCATTCAATTGGAAATCAGCACGCCTCAACGAGAGGCTTTTTTTTCGGAGTTCGGCCTGTGGACGCGGGCAAGTTCTAAAAATGAGACGTTCCAAACGTATGTCTCAGCTGTTAAAGAAGTTCTGGAAACGCGGTATAAATAAGATTGTATATTTGGGTCACATTAAAACTAAAGACATTTAAGAGGGTGAGTATGTTGATCTATATATACAACTGTTACGGCGGCACTCATTCTTCTGCACTTGCCGCCGCTTATCATCTGAAAAAGCTCCCATTCAGCAGAAAACCGTCGAAAAACGAAATTTTAAGCACCGACTGTTTTAATCAATTAAGTCCGAAGGAAATGGGAAAATTAATCTTTCACGGTCTTGATGAAGAAGGCCACCAGGTGTACACGATCGGCAGAGGATCATCAAAAGCGGTCATTCCAGCCATGCTGGGCGTTTTTGAGCTGTTTGAAAAAAACGGAAAACTGCAGGAAAAAGTCGTTTTTTCAAACACGTCTCCGACTGTGCCCATTGCGATGACATTCGGCGGTTTATTTTCAAGAAGGCTGAAAATCGATCCGATCGGGGTTCCTTTGCTGGTGCTCGGAGCGCAGCAGGCATACAAAGACATCATCAAACTGGTGCAGCAAACAAAAGACCGTTCAAAAACGACTTCTTCGGTGATCGAAGTGCTGGATAACAATTTCATAAAAAAATGAACATCTAAACAGCTTCCAGTATGATGAGTCTTTCGGCTTCCATATCGGAAGCGTTTTTTTATTTTTTAAATATAGTAATTGTATTTTAAAAAGGACATTTTCTAAAAAATTGAATATAAGATAGAGGATATTGTTGAAATAGGACGAATCTATAACCTTAGAATTACTTTTCATAAATTTACTTCTTTGTAAATTTGAAGGGTAGAGATCAAGGATTTCCCTTCCACTTTGCTAGAGAATACTATCTGAAAGAAGAAACGGGGGGTTAAAAAGACGGCTGCAATCGTTATGAGAAGCAGCGATTTTATATTGGGAAATTCAATCTGTGACACTTTAAATGATAGAAGTGTAGTTTTGAAAATGAAAATCAGCGTGATAAGAGACGGAAAATTAGAATGATGTTATTTTTTTAGAATAACAAATGGAGCCGTCTGTCTCAATACAAATTAGGAGGCGCCTATGAAAAAAATGTTTTCTATTTTTCAAAATAAAAATTATGCGCTGCTGTTCTTCGCATCCTTTACCTCACAAATGGGAGGGATCATCGGACTCACTGCCCTCTTGTTTTACCTGCTAGACCGTTTTTCCAATCAGCCTGCATATGCCACAATGACCGAGCTGATGCTGTCATTGCCTACATTGGCTGTATTTTTCCTCGTCGGTGTTTTCGCGGATAAGTTTGACCGGCAGAAAATCGCCAAAAACTGCGATTGGATCTGTATGGGACTATCGATTGTATTACTGCTGTCTCTCTATCTTGAATGGATGCCGTTTACATTTGCCGTTCTTTTTTTAAGAAATGCCGTTAAAAGTTTTTTCACCCCTGCCCAAACTTCTCTTATTCAAGGAATATTATCTGAAAACGAATATTCGCTGGCCGTCGGATTGAATCAAATGGTAGCCAGTTTATTTATGCTGTTCGGAAACGGGCTTGGCGTATTTTGTTATTGGACGCTTGGAGTTGAAGGAGCCGTTATGGTTGATGCAGCCAGCTTCGCACTGAGCGGGCTTTTAATTCAAGCCTGCCGGATTTCCGATGCCGTCCGCATGCCAAATGGAAAACATTCCATTAGACAGCTGAATATCGCTGGTATATGGAAAGATTTCACACTTGGTTTTACTTATATTCTCAACCATAAATTGCTGCTTGCCCTCGTGTCCGGATTCGTCCTTTTCGGAGTTGTCAATGGGGGGCTCTCGGTCATGCAGGTGTTTATATTAAAATACAAGCTTGCACCTGGAAACTATGAAGAGATGTCGATTGTACTCGGCATTGTTTTCGGTGCGGGGTTTTTGGCGGGGAGCATCGCCGCATCCTTGCTTTCTCAAAAATTGAAGCTTTATCAACTTTTGATCCTAGCGCTGATTGTTTGCGGATGTGCCACGATTTCCGGCTCCCTGGTTAAAAGTTTGTGGCTGTATATGGTCTGCTCCTGCTTTATCGCGGTTTCGCTTCCAAGCATCAACGTTGCCATCGGAGGGTGGATACCAAACATCGTCAATCCGAAAATGATGGGTAGGGTGCAGGGGTGGATTCATCCGCTTATGATGCTCTCACAGTCGCTGACCCTTCTGTTTATTGCGTGGCTTTACCCGGCATGGATCGCGCTTGAAAGCCTGTATTGGCTAGTCGGGGGAAGCCTGATTGCTGTTGGCGTTTTCTACATGATTATCCTTCCGAAGTTTTTAGCGCTGAATCGGACGGCTGACGTATCTGTCGATTAACGGCTTATTCACCAAAAAATATCTACAACGAAAGGGAATGATAGAAATGAAATTATTTTGCCTGCCTTACGCCGGCGGATCCGAATCTGCATTTTATTCCTGGAAAGGCCATATGCAGCCCGACATTGAGATTTGTCCGATTCAGCTGAAGGGAAGGGGCCGGCGTTTCAACGAGCCTTGTTACGAAAGCCTTGAAGAAGCAGTTCAAGACATTTTTGAGCAGGTTCAAGCTGAACGAAAAGGTGACGACTACGCTCTTTTTGGGCACAGCATGGGAAGCCTTTTGGCATATGAACTTTACTATCAAATGAGCGGGGCGGGAGCTGAAAAACCGGTTCACATTTTTTTCTCGGGCTATAAAGCGCCAAACAGGATCAGAAAGAAAGAAAAACTGCATACCTTGCCCAATCCTATTTTTAAGAAAAAAATTGTCGAGCTCGGGGGAACACCTGAGGAGCTCATCAATCATGAAGAGCTATTTGAATTGTTTATCCCCATTCTCAAAAGCGACTTTAAAATGGTAGAAAACTATATCTATCAAGAAAGAAACAGCAAAATAGATTGCGACATTACCGTTCTCAACGGAAAAGAAGACGCTATGAGCAAGGAAGATGTATCCGATTGGAAACATCATACTTCAGGACACTTTACAGCCTACTACTTTGAGGGGAATCATTTCTTTTTGCACCATCACGTTGAAAAGATCACCGGCATCATCAATCATTCATTGACAGCCAGCCGGACGTTTTAACCTACGATTTCGGCGAGATTCAAGCCCGGGTCTAATCTATTTTTCCTTCCTCCGCCGCTTCGAAAATTACTTTTATTATAATCGGAACAGTGTTTTTTAGGTCTTTTGATCTGGTTGCTGTTTATCTTGTCTCATAAATACGTGTTTCGACAATGTAAAATATAAAATATCCAATTCATAAAAAATTAACCATTATTAAACAATATTCCCATGGAAAATAATGATTATTTTTGATAATCTGTTTTCACAAGACGGAGGTTCAATAAAAAATCGGTAAAAGAGCAACTACAGACCAATATTATGGTGAATATTTTATCAAAAAGGAGAATTTTTATATGGTTGCTAAACATTCATTAGAAAATGGGGTATTTCACAAAATGACAGAGAATGAAAAAGAACTGATCCTACATTTTAACAACACAAAGACCGATTATCCAAAAAACAAGACGCTTCATGAGCTTTTTGAGGAACAGGCCATGAAGACGCCTGACCATACGGCTCTTGTGTTCGGTGCTCAGCGCATGACCTACAGAGAGCTGAATGAAAAAGCAAACCAAACCGCGAGACTTCTCAGGGAAAAAGGGATCGGCAGAGGCTCGATTGCCGCGATGATCGCGGAGCGCTCCTTTGAAATGATCATCGGCATCATTGGCATTTTAAAAGCGGGAGGTGCGTATCTGCCGATCGACCCTGAAACGCCGAAAGACAGAATGGCCTTCATGCTCAGCGACACGAAAGCCGCGGTGCTGCTAACGCAAGGAAAAGCGGCAGACGGAATCGATTGTGAGGCTGACATCGTTCAGCTGGACAAAGAGGCTTCAGACGGATTCAGTAAAGAACCGCTCAGTTCTGTCAATGATTCCGGCGATACCGCCTATATTATCTACACATCAGGTTCCACGGGAACGCCAAAAGGCGTCGTCACCCCGCACTACAGTGTCATAAGGGTCGTTCAAAATACCAATTATATCGATATCACAGAAGACGACGTGATCCTCCAGCTGTCCAATTATTCGTTTGACGGATCAGTGTTCGACATCTTCGGCGCTTTATTAAACGGAGCGTCGCTGGTCATGATTGAGAAGGAAGCGTTATTGAACATCAATAGACTTGGAAGCGCTATCAATGAGGAGAAGGTCAGCGTGATGTTCATTACGACGGCACTGTTCAACATGATTGCAGATATTCATGTCGACTGTCTGTCGAATTTACGAAAAATCCTCTTCGGCGGGGAGAGAGCGTCGATACCGCATGTGAGAAAAGTACTGAATCATGTCGGCCGGGATAAATTGATTCATGTTTACGGCCCGACGGAAAGCACGGTATATGCGACATATTATTTCATCAATGAAATAAATGAAAAAGCCGATACAATCCCGATCGGCAGCCCGCTGGCGAATACGTCAGTCTTGATCATGGATGAAGCCGGCAAGCTCGTGCCGATCGGGGTTCCCGGAGAGCTGTGCATCGCAGGTGATGGTTTAAGCAAAGGATATTTAAACCGCGAGGAACTGACGGCGGAAAAATTCATCCCGCATCCGTTCATTCCGGGAGAAAGGCTGTACAAAACAGGTGATTTAGCGAAATGGCTGCCTGACGGCAACATCGAATTCATCGGCCGAATCGACCACCAGGTGAAAATCCGCGGTTTCAGGATCGAACTCGGCGAAATCGAAAGCCGGCTGGAGATGCATGAAGACATCAATGAGACGATCGTCATCGTCCGGGAAGACGAAGAAAGCCGCCCGTACATTTGCGCCTATATCACGGCAAATCATGAGATTTCCCTTGATGAGCTGAAAGGATTTTTAGGTGAAAAGCTTCCGGACTACATGATCCCCGCATATTTTGTCAAATTGGACAAGCTGCCCCTCACCAAAAACGGAAAAGTGGACAGAAAAGCCCTGCCTGAGCCGGACAGAACGGCGGGGGTGGAAAACGAATATGAAGCGCCGCGAAATGAAACGGAAGAAAAGCTGGCAGCTGTTTGGCAGGATGTTTTGCACGTTGAAAAAGCGGGCATTCATGATCATTTTGCACAAATGGGCGGACATTCATTGCATGCGATGGAGCTCATCGCCAAAATAAAGGAAAAAATGAATGTTGAAATTCCGCTGCATCAGCTATTTAAGCTTGCGACCATAAAGGAATTGAGCGCTTTTATCGAAGCTAATCAACAAGAAGACAAGGGAGACGGCTTCGTGACAAGGGCTGCCGATCCGGAAAATATCCATGAAACATTCCCGCTTACAGGCATTCAGCTGGCTTATTTAGTTGGAAGAGATGAGTCGTTCGAAATCGGCGGAGTCGCTACGAATTTAACTGTCGAATTTGAAGCTGATGTCGATTTGAATCGATTTCAGCTGACACTGCAAAAATTGATTGACAGGCATCCGATTCTCCGCACGATCGTATTTGAAAACGGAACGCAAAAAATTCTCGAAGCAACACAACGTTATACAATCGAAACTCAGGATTTAAGAGGTTTCACAGAAGAAGAAATCAACGCCAGAATTTTAGAACAGCGGGAGAAGATGACATCAAAGATCATTGATCCAAGTGTATGGCCTTTGTTTGAACTCAAAACGTTTATGCTGCCGGGAGAGAAAAAATATTTTTTCCTCAATGTGGACCCGCTCATTTGCGATGACAGCAGTATGAAACGATTAATCAGGGAGTTTAAACAACTATATGAAAACCCCGGCCTCAAACTGCCTTCACTAGCATACAGCTTCAGAGATTATGTTTTGGCCTCGATCGATTTTAAGCAAACAAGCAGATATCAAAAAGATCAAAAATATTGGCTGGATAAACTGGATCATTTTCCAAGTGCGCCTAAGCTGCCTCTTAAATCAGATCCAGCCCATGTAGCGAAACCTTCGTTCAAGAAGTTTTCAACGTTTTTGGATGGACATACATGGAATGAATTAAAAAAGAAAGCCCGGCATTATCATCTCACGCCGACCTCAGTCCTTTGTGCTGCATATGCCTATATTTTAGCTTATTGGAGCCGGCAAAACCACTTTGCTATCAATTTAACCGTATTTAACAGAATCCCGTTTCATCCGGATGTCAAAAACATGATCGGAGATTTTACCTCTTTAATGCTGCTGGACATCCATGCCGAAGAAAACACGAGCTCTTTCTGGAGATTTGCTTTAAATGTTCAGGACACGCTTTTAGAAGCACTGGAACACAGACATTATGACGGAGTTGATGTGATTAGAAACATCGCCAAAAAGAATGGCATGAATAAAAAAGCGGTCATGCCGATCGTATTCACAAGCGTGCTGAGTGAAAATCCCGACGACTCATTTGACAGTCTTGTCGATTTTGACAACATTCATTTCTTTAGCACGAGAACGTCGCAAGTATACATTGACAACCAAGTATATGAAATAAACGGCGGCCTTTATATTACATGGGACTATGTGGAGCAAATTTTTGAACATGAAGTAATTGAATCGATGTTTGACGAGTATATCGCAGTCATCCAGAAAGCCGTATCCGGCGAGGACGTTTCAACCATCCAAATAAATGAAAAAAGCCGCCAGATGATCAGCGCCTATAATGACACAGATCAATCTTTCGATACCGAGCCCTTGCACGAATTGTTTACCGGCCAGGTTAAACATGGACCTGACAGAGTGGCACTCAAGCATCATGATGAGGTGATGACCTATCAGGAGCTTGACGAAAAATCCAACCAGGTCGCAAGATTTCTCATTGGAAAAGGGGTTGAAAGGGGCGACTATATCGGTGTCATCGGCAAAAGAAGCCTGGGGACGATTGTCAATTTATTGGCTGTATTGAAGACTGGAGCAGCTTATATCCCTCTCGATCCGGATTATCCAGAAGAAAGAAAGGCGTATATCCAATCAAAAAGCAACTGCAAATTCTTCATCAGCCATGACGTGTATGACAAAGAACATATCGAGCGCTTCTCAAAAGCGCCGGTTGACCGAAAAGTCGATTTGGATGACATGGCATATGTCATCTTTACGTCAGGAAGCACAGGCAAGCCAAAAGGCGTTCAGATTACGCATGGTGCCGCAGCGAATACCATTCTCGATATCAATGAAAAATTCAACGTCACAGAACAAGATAACATAATGGGCATTTCCTCATTGTGCTTTGATTTATCTGTTTATGACGTGTTTGGCGCTTTAAGCAGCGGGGCGTCACTTGTCATCATTGATGACCAAAGGGATGTATTCAGTCTGAAAGAGACAGTCGAAAAAGAACGGATTACAATTTGGAATTCTGTTCCGGCGATTATGGGAATGACGGCCGATGTATACCCGGCCAACGAGCTCAATCATCATCTCAGACTCATCCTGCTAAGCGGAGACTGGATACCGCTTCAGTTGCCTGCAACCATAAAGAAGACGTTTAAAAACGCAGAAGTGATTAGTTTGGGAGGCGCAACAGAGGGATCGATCTGGTCGATCTACTATCCGATTCAAAAAGTAGAGGAAGACTGGAAAAGCATTCCTTATGGAAAACCGCTGGCCAATCAAAAAATATACGTATTGAACCAGAATAAACAATTATGTCCCGTCGGTGTCGAAGGAGAGCTGTACATAGGCGGAGCAGGGGTAGCAAGCGGGTATATTCATGATCAAGAAAAAACGGATCATTCATTTATCCATCATCAGGAATTAGGTTACATCTATAAAACGGGTGACTATGGCGTCTTGAAAGAGGACGGTTATGTAGAGTTTCTCGGAAGAAAAGACAGCCAGGTGAAGATCAGAGGCTACAGAGTGGAAATGGGGGAAATTGAAAATACTCTCGTAAGCCATCAGGAGATTACGAAGGCATCGGTTATTGATTACACAAGTCCGGATGGAATCAAAAACTTATACGCTTTTGTTGTAGCAGAGAACGCGATCAGCCAATTAGATGTAAAGGAATTTTTGCAAAAAACGCTGCCTGACTATATGATTCCTGCGAAATTCGTGGAAATTGACAAAATCCCGTTAACTGTAAACGGAAAAGTCGATAAGCGCACGCTCCATGACTTGGCTGAACAGCATACCGCAGATGAAGGTCAACGAGGCGGATCGATGCTGCCGGAGAATGAAACACAAGCCATGCTTCTGGAGATTTGGAAAGATATATTTGGCCTAGACAGCATCAATCTTCATGTCAGCTATTATGAAATCGGCGGAGACTCACTCAAAGCGATATCCATCATCACGGAAATCAACAAACGAATGAATGTTGAGATGCCGATCAGCGAAATCTTTAAAAATGATTCAATCATCGCTTTGGACCACTATTTGAAAAACAGAGAAGAAAGCGATATGGAACATCCGATTCAAACAGCTCACGAAAAAGAGTATTATCCGACATCCCCTGCCCAACAAAGAATGTATATGCTGTCGATGCTGGAAAATGAAAGGGGAGCTTACCATATTCCGATGGCCCTTCTTGTCGAAGGCCGGATAAACGCCATACAGCTTGAAAACGCATTGAAGACATTTTTGCAAAGACATGAAGTTTTGCGAACCGGGTTTGAAATTCAAAACAATGAACTCATCCAAAAAATTTATGAGAATGTCGAATTCCGCCTCGAATACGAGTGCTTAGACGCTTCAATTACAGATCAGCATGCTTTAATGGAGATCACAAGCAGGTACTGTAAAGAATCCATTAAGCCTTTTGATTTGAGCAGGCCGCCTCTTATGAGGGCCAAGCTGATCAAAATCGACGATAATAGGCATATACTGGTCATAAATTTTCACCACATCATCAGTGACGGGGTTTCTCAAGGGATCCTGATGAATGAAATATTGGAACTTTATAGCAATGTGCCATTGCCGGAAGTAAATGTGCAATATAAAGATTATGTGGAATGGAATCATACATTTAATCAATCAGCCGCGATGAAAAAGCAGGAAGCTTATTGGCTTGACGTTTATCGCGATATACCGTCAAAGCTGGACTTTCCTTATGACTATAAACGTCATCATATCGACACGTTTGAAGGAAGCAGCGTGTTTTTGGAAATGGAGCGGGAGCTGTCAGATCATATAAGGAAGCTGGCGAAACACACCGGAACAACTCTTTATACGGTGATGCTGAGCGCATATTATGTGCTTTTAAATAAATATACAAATCAAACAGATATCGTTGTCGGAACGGCTGCTGCGGGAAGGCTGCATCCTGATCTACAAGATGTATTCGGCGTTTTTGTAAATACACTTGCTTTGCGGAACGAGATTGATACTTCCAACAGCTTTAAAGAATTTTTGCAGCAGACGAAAGAGCGTACGATAGCGGCCTTTGACAATTCCGAGTATCCGTTTGATGATTTGATCCGCAAACTCAATGGTGTACGGGAGTCTAACCGCAATCCTTTGTTCGACACGATGTTTGTTCTGGAAGATGCCAGGATGTTTACCAAACAGAAAGGCGATGTCAAGCTGAGTCCGATCATCTTTGAACTGGACAATGCAAAATTTGACATGATCTTTAATGTGTTGGATTTTGAACAAAAGATCGTATTGAACATTGAATATTCGACAAACCTTTTCAAGGAAGAGACGATTCAAAAGATAGCGGAAGATTATTTCAGGATTTTAGAGGAAGTTTCAGAAAACCTTGATGTTACTTTACATCAAATCGATATGATATCCCGTCAAGAAAAACGGACACTTTTAGAGTCCTTCAACCATACAAAGACGGCATATCCAAAAGGAAAAGCAATCCACCAGCTGTTTGAGGAGCAGGTGAATCGAATACCAGATCACACTGCGGTTGTTTTTGAAGATCAAAAACTGACGTACCGACAGTTGAATGAAAAAGCAAATCAAGTGGCAAGGCTGTTGCGAGAAAAAGGTGTCAAGCCGGATACGCTCGTCGGGATCGTGATGGAGCGGTCGTCCGATATGATTGCAGCGGTTCTCGGTGTGCTGAAAGCAGGCGGCGCCTATTTGCCGATTGATCCTGAGTATCCTCTGGAGCGGATGAGATACATGGCTTTTGACAGTGAAGTCAAAGTCATCATCTCTGACGTTCCGCTGGCCGAGGAGCTTACGGCGGAATCGATCGAGTTGATTCATATGGATGATGAGAGGATTGCCGGGCAGGATCGGTCAAACATTGACAATGTCAATCAAAGCGGCGACCTTGCATATGTCATCTATACGTCGGGTTCAACAGGAAAGCCAAAAGGCGTGATGATCGAGCATCAATCATTGATCAACTTGTGCCGCTGGCATCAATCCTGTTTTGAAGTCGGACAAAACGACAACAGCTCGATTTATGCGAGCATCAGCTTCGACGCTTTTGTCTGGGAGCTGTTCCCTTATATAACAGCGGGAGCCACCGTTCATGTCCTCAATCAGGAGACAAGGCTGGATGTTGAAAAGCTGAACCGGTATTTTCATAACCATCATATTACGATCAGCTTTTTGCCGACACCAGTCTGCGAACAATTTACAGCGCTTGACAATCATTCGTTAAGAACGCTGTTAACGGGCGGAGATAAATTAAACGTCTTTAAAGAAAAAAGCTATCAAATCGTAAACAATTACGGACCGACGGAGAATACAGTCGTTGCTACAAGTTTTCCAATCGACAAATCGTATCAAAATATTCCGATCGGAAAACCGATCGATAACGTCAAAGTGTATATATTGAACAAAGACCTTCAGCTTTGTCCGCTCGGAGCCAGCGGTGAGCTCTGCATCGCCGGGGAAGGGCTGGCCCGCGGGTATGTAAACAGACCGGAATTGACTCGGGAAAAATTCATCGAAAATCCGTTTGCACCCGGGGAAAGAATGTACCGCACAGGTGATCTTGCCAAAATGCTGCCGGATGGAAACATTCAGTTTTTGGGACGGGTTGACCAGCAGGTTAAGATTCGCGGCTATCGGATCGAACCCGGCGAGATCGAGAACCAGCTGCTTAAATATGAAAAGATTGAAGAAGCGGCGGTCATCGCAAGAGAAGACGGAGATCATGACCCGTATCTTTGCGCATATGTAACGGCTAAAAAGGAAGTAGAACCGGAAAAGATCAGAGCGTTTTTAAAGAAAAGCCTTCCGGATTATATGATTCCTCAGCACTTTGTCCAGCTTGACGGGCTGCCGCTTACCGTGAATGGAAAAGTGGACAAGAAAAGCCTTCCGGTTCCGGAACGGAGCATCACAATGGATCGCTGCTATGAAGCGCCGCGGGATCAGATGGAAGAAAAACTTGTTTCCATATGGGAAGAGGCTTTAGGAATCAATAAAATCGGAATCAACAGCAGCTTCTTTGAAGCCGGCGGGCATTCGCTTAAAGCCGCCGCTTTGGTATCAACTATTCATAAAGAACTGAATGTCAAGCTGCCTTTAAGACAAATATTCGATACCCCGACGATTAAAGGGCTGAGGGAATATATCGGTGCGGCGAAGGAAAGTACTTTTACATCGTTAGGAAAAACGGAAGAAAAACCATATTACCGATTGTCTTCAGCGCAAAAAAGGCTCTATATCCTTTCTCAAGCAGGCAGTCATGTTGCATATAACATGCCTTTTGCCATGACGCTCGAAGGCGATTTTGATATCCGCCGATTTGAGAATACATTCAAAAATATGATTAAAAGACATGAATCATTTCGAACTTCATTTGTCATGATCGACGGTGAAGTGATGCAGCAGATTGAAAACGAGATCGATTTTCAAGTCGCATACAGTGACATCGGCAAAGAAAGTGCCGAAGAAAAAATCAAAAGCTTTATCAGGCCGTTTCAATTGGAAAAAGCACCGCTTTTAAGGGCGGAGGTCGTCAAAGTGAATGAACGTGAGCACTTGCTGATGTTCGATATGCACCATATCATTTCCGATGGCGTGTCCACCGACATCTTCATTCAAGAGCTGGGAGCACTGTATGAAGGGAAATCACTGGAACCGTTCGATATTCAATATAAAGATTACGCAGAATGGGAAAATAGCCATGCCCGTAGCGAGGAGCTGAAAAGACAGGAAGAATACTGGCTGAAGACGTATAAAGGCGATATCCCGGTCCTTGATCTCCCGACAGATCATAAAAGGCCGCTGACGAAAAGCTCTGAAGGTGACACCGTCACTGCAGCAATCGAAAGTGAAACATTCCGCAAGCTTCAGCATATGGCGAAAGAAAACGGCGTTACGATGTACATGCTTCTGTTGGCCGGTTATACAGCGCTGCTTTCCAAATATACAGGTCAGGAAGATATCATCGTCGGGACTCCGGCTGCAGGGAGAAATCATGAGGATATTCAACATCTCATCGGCATGTTTGTCAATACCTTGGCGATCAGAAACCATCCGGAAGGGAAAAAGACTTTCAGACATTATTTGCAAGAGGTAAAAGAAAACACGCTTCAGGCTTATGAAAACCAGGATTATCCGTTTGAAGAGCTTGTAGAAAAAGTAAACATCAAACGGGACATGGCCCGAAACCCGCTCTTTGATACGATGCTCGTGTACCATAACACAGACGTAAAGCCGTTTGAAGCAGAGGGGCTGAGAAGCAGACTGGTGGAGATCAAGCGCGGCATTTCCAAGTTTGACATCACAGTGACTGCGAGTGAAGCGGCAGACGGATTAAGATTGGAAGTTGAGTATTCAACGACGCTATTCAACAAGGAAAGAATGGAAAGACTATCTGAACACCTGATCAGCTTGTTGGAACAAGCGGCGGATCATCCGGACATTGCCATCAATCAGATAGATGTCCTGACAAAGGGTGAAAGACATCGGGTTCTGTATGATTTTAACCGAACAGACGGTGTGTTCTGCAAAGAGATGACGATACCGGAGCTGTTTGAAAAGCAGGCGGAAAAAACGCCTGATCATCCGGCGGTTGCCTTCGGGGATGAAACGATTTCTTACAGGGAGCTGAATGAAAGGGCGAACAGCCTGGCTTTCACCTTGCGTCAAAAAGGAGTAGGCCCTGATGTGATAGCAGGGATTCTCACAGAACGGTCAATCGAAATGATCGTCGGTATTATGGGTATTTTGAAAGCTGGCGGAGCCTATCTGCCAATCGATCCGGCGTATCCGCAGGAAAGAATAAGCTACATGTTAAAAGACAGCGATGTCAGCGTATTATGCGCGGCAGGCGATGTGGATCTGGGTGAAGCTTATGCCGGAGACATCATCCGGATTGATCAAACCGGACAAAATGACCACGTGGAAAACCTTAAGCATGACATCAAGCCGGAGCATTTGGCATATGTCATCTATACATCGGGATCCACTGGAAAACCGAAAGGCGTCATGATCGAGCATCATAGTGTGAACAATCTTGTTCATGGATTAAATGAAAGAATTTACCATCATCTCGATGCTCATTTAAATGTAGCACTGGTTGCGCCTTATATATTTGATGCCTCTGTCAAACAAATATTCGCAGCGCTTCTCTTCGGGCATACCCTTTGCATCGTCCCGCGCGAGACAGCTTGGGATGCGATGAGTTTAATTGAGTATTATTCGAAAAACAACATCAATGTATCGGACATGACGCCTGCTCATTTAAACATGCTGGCGTATGTAGACAAAACGGAACTCGAATTCGATCTGAAGGAATTGATTGTCGGCGGAGATGCTTTAACACCTGATGTCATAGGCGGCCTATTTCATAAATTCCCGAATCTGTCATGCAATATCACGAATGTATACGGCCCGACAGAGTGCTGTGTTGATGCTGCTTCACATCAAATCGAATCGGGAAAAGTGCCGCAAACACCGTCCATTCCGATCGGCAGACCGCTTCTCAATACAAGCATCTATATTGTGGACAAAGACCTCCACCCTCTGCCGGTTGGGATTGCCGGAGAACTATGCATAGCAGGCGAAGGGGTTGCCAGAGGGTATGTAAACAGACCTGAGCTTACGGCGGAAAAGTTTGTCGACCATCCATTTGAGCCGGGCAAAAAAATGTACAAAACCGGAGATTTGGCGATGTGGCTTCCTGATGGACAGATTGAGTTTTTGGGACGCGCCGATCATCAAGTGAAAATCCGCGGCTATCGAATAGAGCTTGGCGAAGTGGAACAGCAGCTCTTGTCACATGAGAAGATTAAAGAAGCGGCGGTGATCTCAGGAAAGGATCAAAACGGCAACAGCTATTTATGCGCCTATTTCGCGTCTGATCAGGAATTGCCTGCAGCTGATGTACGACAATTTCTTGAAAGGGAAATGCCTGATTATATGATTCCGTCCTATTTTGTTAAGCTTGACAGGCTCCCGCGCACCCCAAGCGGTAAAGTGGACAGAAGCGCACTGCCTGAGGGGGACGGAAATTTAATAGAAGGAACTCGGTACGATCCGCCCCGAAATGAAATCGAACGAAAACTCGTGCAAGTCTGGAGAGAGATTCTCGGTGCCGAGGACATCGGGATCAGCCACCATTTCTTTGCGGCAGGGGGAGACTCGATCAAGGCGCTCCAGATCGTTTCCAGGCTGGCAAAGATGAACCTGAAACTTGAGATGAAGGCGCTGTTCGCCAATCCGAAAATAAAGGATCTCAGCCGATTGATCACAGAAGAAACGAGACATCGCAAACATAACAAACCCGTTACAGGTGAGACGGAACTGCTTCCTATCCAAAAGAGATATTTTGCGAACAACAAAGAGGAGCTTGACCACTTCAACCAGTCATTTATGCTCTTTAGAAAAGACGGCTATGACGAAAACTTCGTCAGAACAGCCTTCAATAAAATACTGGAGCAGCATGACGCGTTAAGAATGATCTATGAAGAAAAAGACGGAGACATCATTCAATACAACAGAGGCTATCGTGAAAACTTGTTCGACCTGGATGTTTATGATGTAAGAGGCCTTGACAATCAAGCGGAAAAGGTGTTTGAGCTGGCGACAGGCATTCAAAAAAAATCATCGATTAGAAAAGGAAAACTCGTTCATCTTGGCATCTTCCGGGCTGATGAGGGCGATCACCTGCTCATTGCGATCCATCATCTTGTCGTTGACGGCGTATCGTGGAGAATTTTGTTCGAGGATTTTGAAACATTGTACCTTCAGGCATTGAAAGGCAAACCTCTCGACATCGGATACAAAACGGATTCATACCAAGAGTTCGCCCGTCAATTGAAGAAGTATGCCCAAAGCCGCAGGCTGTTAAAGGAAAGGGAGTATTGGCAAAAGGCCCTGGAAGCGGATGCTCCATTTATTCCTGCTGAAAAGCTTGAACGAGACACGTTTGAACACAGCGCGACCTTGTGCATCAGAATCAGCCCAGACGTGACAGCAAAACTTTTGCGAAACGCAAACAAAGCCTACAACACGGAAATCAACGATATTTTGCTGACGGCATTAATCGCCGCAGTCAGGGATATCACCGGAGAAAACAAATTGAAGGTCATGATGGAAGGGCACGGCAGGGAGGACATCTTAGACGGTGTTGACATCACGAGAACGATCGGCTGGTTTACGACGGTTTATCCGGTCTTTATCGATTTGGGAGAAGAAAAAGAAATATCGCAAAATATCAAAATGGTCAAAGAAACGTTGAGAAAAATACCGAATAAAGGAATCGGCTACGGCGTTTTAAAATACATGACAGAAGAGCTTCAGAAAATACAAACTCAGGCTCCGCTTTCTTTTAACTATTTTGGAGAAATGAACAATGATATGAATAGAAAAGTATTTTCCCAGTCGCCATTTTCACCGGGCGAAAGCATCGGTGGAAAGATCGCTAGGCACTGCGCCGTCGAAATAAATGCGATCTCTTTAAACGGCGAATTGACAATCTATACGACGTTCAACCAGGACCAATACCAAACAAGCGCAATCGAACAACTCAATCAATCATTCAAAGAAAACCTGGAAAAGATCGTCGATCATTGCGTTGATAAAGAAGGATCGGACATGACGCCTTCCGATTATGGCGATGTCTCACTTGGTCTTGAAGAGCTGGAGCGTATTAAAGATAAGTACAGCGCTTTTCAAATCGAAAAGATCTATCCGCTGGCCAACATGCAAAAAGGAATGCTATTTCATAACGCTATGGATCAGACATCAGGGGCATACCACCAGCAAATTGTCATCGAATTAAAAGGACGTGTCCATCCGGACATTTTAGAAGAAAGCTTTCACGAGATCGTGAAGAGGCATGAAATCTTAAGGGCGTCTTTTGAATATGAAATCACATCCGAACCGAGACAGATTATAGCTAGAGAACGGAAAACGCCTTTCGCATCAATAGATCTGACAGGCGAAAATCGGACTCGCCAGCATAGGTTCATAGAAACATATTTAAAAGAAGATCAGGAAAAAGGCTTTGATCTGAGCAGTGAAGCCCTCATGAGGATTTGTTTGATCAGAATGAATGACGAATCGTATCGGCTGATTTGGAGTCATCACCACATCCTCCTGGACGGCTGGTGTCTGGGTATTGTTTTGAGCGAGCTGTTCAGTCTATATGGAAAAATAATGAAAGGTGAATCCCGCCGATTAAAAGAGCCGAAGCCGTATGGAGACTATATCAAATGGCTGGAAGAACAAGATAAAGAAGAAGCGGCGGCATACTGGAAGGATTATCTAAAAGGGTATGAGTCGCGGTCTGAACTTCCGGCGTTCAATCGCGGCGCAACGTCAGAAGAATATGGCGGCAAAGAAAAAGTCATATCGTTTTCAAAAGAACTGACAACGAAAATCACCCGGATCGCCAAGACGCATCATGTCACCATCAATACGGTTCTTCAAGGAATTTGGGGCATGATTCTCGCCAAATACAACAATACCGATGAAGTCGTATTCGGAACCGTCGTCTCGGGACGGGAGGCTCCTGTTGACGGCATCGAAGAGATGGTCGGCTTGTTTATTCATACAATACCGACCCGGATCAGCTTTGAAGGCGCAAGAAGCTTTAAAGAGGTGTTAAAGAAAACACAAGCCGAGTCTATCGAAAGCAATCGATACAGCTATATGAATTTATCGGAAATTCAGGAACTGAGTGAAATGAAAAGAGAGCTGATCACCCATGTCATGGCCTTTCAAAATTATGCGTTTGATGAAGAGCTGTTCAGAAGCCAATCCGGGGAAAGCGGTTTTGAACTGGAAGGTGTTCATGGAAAAGAACGAACCAACTATGATTTTAATCTGACCGGCGTTTTAGAAGATGAGCAGCTGAAGCTCAAATTGACATTTAACGAAAATGTGTATGACAACACCATCATCGAAACACTAGAAAAGCATATCATCACCGTCGCAGAACAAGTGGCGGAAGATGAGACACAAACATTACGAGACATCAACCTTGTGTCAAAAGAAGAAAAACACAGAATTTTACACATATTCAACGACACAAAAACGAATTACCCGAAAGACAAGCCGCTTCATGAGCTTTTTGAGGAACAGGCCATGAAGACGCCTGACCAGACGGCTCTTGTGTTCGGTTCTCAGCGCATGACCTACAGAGAGCTGAATAAGAAAGCAAACCAAACCGCGAGACTCCTCAGGGAAAAAGGGATCGGGAGAGGCTCGATTGCCGCGATCATCGCGGACCGCTCCTTTGAGATGATCATCGGCATCATTGGCATTTTAAAAGCGGGAGGTGCGTATTTGCCGATCGACCCTGAAACGCCTAGAGACAGAATCGATTATATGTTGAAAAATAGCGGTGCGGCATTGTTAGTAACAACAGATTCGCTTCTTCAACCTTTTGATATAAGAACCGTTGATTTGCGTTCGGACGAGTTGCACTTACTAGGCGAAGAGAATCTTCCGCGTGTAAATAGCTCAAGCGATACAGCGTACATCGTCTACACGTCCGGCTCAACCGGAACACCAAAAGGAGTGGTCATCCCGCATTACAGTGCGGCGAGAGTCGTTCAAAATACCAATTATATCGACATCACAGAAGATGACGCCATTCTCCAGCTGTCCAATTATTCGTTTGACGGATCGGTGTTCGACATCTTCGGCGCTCTCTTAAACGGAGCCTCACTCGTCCTGATCGAAAAAGAGACGGTCTTGAATACACATGAGCTGGCCGAAGTGATAAAAAAAGAACAAGTCAGCGTGATGTTCATTACGACAGCGCTGTTCAATACGCTCGCCGACATCAATATCGGCTGCCTTGCCAAGCTGCGGAAAATCCTTTTCGGCGGGGAAAGAGCGTCGATACCGCATGTGAGAAAAGTGCTGGATCATGCCGGCCGGGATAAATTGATTCATGTTTACGGCCCGACGGAAAGCACGGTATATGCGACATATTATTTCATCAATGAAATAGATGAAAAAGCCGATACAATCCCGATCGGCAGCCCGCTGGCGAATACGTCAGTCTTGATCATGGATGAAGCCGGCAAGCTCGTGCCGATCGGGGTTCCCGGAGAGCTGTGCATCGCAGGCGACGGTTTAAGCAAAGGATATTTAAAGCGCGAGGAACTGACGGCGGAAAAATTCATCCCGCATCCGTTTATGCCGGGAGAAAGGCTGTACAAGACGGGCGATTTAGCGAAATGGCTGCCTGATGGCAACATCGAATTCATCGGCCGAATCGACCATCAGGTGAAAATCCGCGGCTTCAGGATCGAACTCGGCGAAATCGAAAGCCGGTTGGAGATGCATGAAGACATCAACGAGACGATCGTTACCGTCAGAGAAGACGGAGAGAACCGCCCGTACATTTGCGCCTATATCACGGCAAAGCGTGAGATTTCCCTTGATGAGCTGAAAGGGTTTTTAGGTGAAAAGCTCCCGGAATACATGATTCCCGCCTATTTCGTGAACATGGACAAGCTGCCGCTCACCAAAAACGGGAAAGTGGACAGAAAAGCCCTGCCTGAGCCGGACAGAAGCGCAGGAACTGAAGCAGAGTACGAAGCGCCAAGAAACTATGTCGAACAGCGCATCATTTCCATCTTGGAGGACGTACTCGGAACAGAGCGGATGGGTATTTCCTGCCATTTCTTCGACAAGGGGGGGAATTCGCTGAAAGCGATGCAAGCTGTTCATTCCATTAACAAAACGTTTGGCCTTAATATGAGGATCAGCACGTTCTTTAAACATCCGACTGCAAAATCATTAGCGCGTTTTGTATTAACCGCTGAAGCCGAATCGGCCGTTAGTGAGGAGTACGCGGAAGAGGAAGTGTGATGGAATTGCACTGTACAATCTATCATTTGAAATGATAGATTGTACAGCTGCCCCATTTTTCGCAAAAAAAATGATTCTGATATTGGCCGCAAGTCTGACGAATGGAGTGAGATGAGTATGAGCATAATGGACTTCATAAATGATTTGAAAAAGAAAAATATCACCTTATACCATAACAAGGGAAAAATCAAAATCATCGGTCCTCAAGAATTATTGACGGCTGACTTAAAACAGCAAATCAAGCGGTATAAAGAAGACATCATCGCCGCGCTGGAAGCGTGCGAAACGGACATTGAGCGAAGCTTTCCGAAAGCGGCGCCGTCTAAAAGCGGAACCTATCCTTTGTCAAGAGAACAAAAAAGGATGTTCATTTTAAATCAGCTTGATGACAGCAAAACGGCCTATAACATGCCGCTGGCTGTAAAAATAAACGGTGAAGTTCAAATCAGCCGAATTGAACAGGCTTGGAAAGCGCTCATCAAAAGGCATGAATCGTTAAGAACTTCTTTTGTCATGCTCGATGGCGAACCGGTGCAGAAAATCGAACAGGAAGCCGAGTTCCGACTTGAATACAGCGAGTTGGGGGATCAAAGCATTCAGGAGAAAATCAGCCGTTTCATCAAACCTTTTCAATTAGAAAAAGCCCCGCTTTTAAGAGCGGAAATCGTAAAAGTGGATGAAGCTGAGCATATGATGATCGTTGATATGCATCATATCATTTCAGACGGCATCTCTATCGGAATATTAATGAAGGAATTCGCCGACTGCTGTGAAGGCAAAGAATTACCTCCGGTGGCGGTTCAGTATAAAGATTATTCAGAGTGGCAGAAAGACATCGAGCAGCAGAGCCGGTTGAAGAAGCAGGAAGCGTATTGGCTTAACACCTTCCGGGGAGACATTCCGGTATTGAATATGCCGCTTGATTTTCCGAGACCGAAAATCCGAAGCTTTCAAGGGAACAGAACGGTTGTGGAATTGGATCAGGACACCACAAAAAAACTGAAGACGATAGCCGCAAAAAACGGCGTTACAATGTACATGCTTCTTTTGGCAGGCTACACCATTCTGCTGTCAAAATACACCGGACAAGAGGATATCATTGTCGGCTCGCCGATTGCCGGAAGACCGCATGCCGATTTAAACGGGACAATCGGAATGTTTGTCGGCACCCTTGCGCTGAGAAACCGGCCAACGGGGAACATGACATTTAGCGAATATGTCCAAACGGTCAAAAACAATACATTGAACGCCTATGAAAATCAAGATTATCAATTTGATGCATTGATCGAACATCTGGGCTTGACACAGGACATGAGCAGAAATCCGCTGTTTGATACGATGTTTGATCTGCAGCATGCGGATGATTTCGCATCTGAAGCCGGCGGGGGGCATTTTGACACGTATGATATTCCATTTCATGTCGCGAAATTCGATGTAAGCCTGACGGCATTTTTGCATGGAGACAACCTGAAATTTGATTTTCAATATTGCACGGATCTGTATAAAAAAGAAACGATTGAAAGAATGGCCGGACATTTTTTGAATGTTTTAAAAGACGCTGCTCATCACCCTGAACTGGCGTTAAGCGAGATTAGGATGATGTCGGAAGAGGAGAAAGACATCATCTTACATACATTCAATCATGAGAAGACAGATGGTCCGAAAAACAAGACACTCAGCCGGCTGTTTGAAGAGCGGGCTGAAAAAACACCGGATCACCCCGCTGTTATATTCGAAGATCAGCAATTGACATATAGAGAGCTGAACGAAAAAGCCAACCAATTGGCCTGGCTTTTAAGAGAGAAGGGCGTAAAGCCGGATACAATTGTCGCGATCATGACAGACCGTTCATTCGAGATGATCATCGGAATTATCGGAATTTTAAAAGCCGGCGGAGCCTATCTGCCAATTGATCCGGATTATCCGGAGGACAGAGTCAAATATATGCTGGAAGACAGCGGGGCTGATATGGTCGTCATCCAGGAGCCCTTTAAATCGAAAATAGACGGGCGTCAACTGATAACCGCCGAAGACACCCGATCTTTCAGCAAAGAAAATCTCCCAAATGTCAATAAGGCTTCTGATTTGGCATATGTGATTTATACTTCGGGTTCTTCAGGCAGGCCGAAAGGTGTCATGACGACTCACCGCAATGTCGTTCATTATGTTGATGCTTTTTCGAAAAGGATCCCTTTGAGCGAAGATGATACAGTTTTGCAAGTCGTATCCTTTTCATTTGATGCATTTTCTGAAGAAGTTTACCCTATTTTAGCTTGCTCAGGGCGCTTGGTGATCAGCAGAAAAGTAAGCGATCTGAACATTGATGAACTGGTGAAAACGATCGGGAAGCATCGTGTCACACTTGTCAGCTGCTCCCCGCTTCTATTGAATGAAATCGATAAAAATCAGCACTTAACCTTTCATCCGCAGATGAAATTTATCAGTGGAGGCGACGTATTAAAATTTGAGTACGTCGAAAATATCATCAAAGGCGCCGACGTTTACAATTCTTACGGTCCCACGGAAGCGACAGTTTGTGCAACCTATTATCAACTAAGCAGCGCAGACCGCAAAAAAACGAGCATTCCTATCGGCAAGCCTTTAAGCAATTATAAAGTATACATTGCAGATCAATACGGCCGGCCGCAACCGGTTGGAGTACCGGGCGAACTATTGATCGGCGGCGAAGGGGTCGCAAGGGGATACTTGAATCATGAAACATTGACAAAAGCGGCCTTTGTACTGGACGAATCAGGCGAGAGAGTATATCGTACAGGCGATTTAGCAAGATGGCTGTCTGACGGAAACATCGAGTTTTTAGGGAGAATCGACAGCCAAGTCAAAATCCGCGGCTATCGGATCGAACTGGAAGAAATCGAACACCGGTTGCTGATGAACGACGATATCAATGAAGCCATCGTGGTGGCGAAGGAAGATCAGGAAAACAGCAAATATCTATGCGCCTACATCGCATTCAATAACAAAAACGCAGATATTGAGCAGGTTCAAGAACGTTTGGCGAAGGACCTTCCGGAGTATATGATTCCGTCCTGCTTTATCAAGCTTGATCAAATTCCCCGCACGATCAATGGAAAGGCTGATCTTAAGGCATTGCCGGAGCCGGATCGAGGGGCATTTGCCCAAGCCCGCTACGAAGCCCCGCGCAATCAAACGGAAGCCTTACTTTTATCGATCTGGCAGGATATCTTGCCAGCGGAACAGATCGGGATTAACGACCATTTCTTTGACATCGGCGGACACTCGTTAAAAGCTTTTTCAATGGCCGCGAAAATTCAAGCGGCATTAAAAGTCGAAGTGACGCTAAAGGAAATCTTCAGCCATCCGACGATTAAAGACATCGCAGCTTATATCGTACAAAAACAAAAACAAGTTCAATCCGACATTCTAAAAGCGAAAAAGAAAGAATACTACCCGCTTTCTTCCGCTCAAAAAAGGCTGTACATCCTCAATCAAATCGAAGAAGGCCAAACCGCCTACAATATGCCTTTTGCGATGAAAATAAGAGGTGGGCTCCAAACGAAAAAGGCCGAGAAGGCCTTCAAAACGCTAATCAAAAGACATGAGAGCTTAAGAACATCCTTTGTGACCATCAATGGCGAACCCGTTCAGAATATAAACGGAGAGGTCACATTTGAAATGAAATACCGGGAGCTTGACAATTGCAGCCTTCGGGAACGGATGAATCAATTTATCAGACCGTTTGACCTGGAAAAAGCCCCTCTTCTGAGAGCGGAGCTGGTGAGGGTGAACGCAGCCGAACACATTCTCCTGCTTGATATGCACCATATCATTTCCGATGGCGTATCAATCGGGATCTTGATGAAAGAATGGGCGGCTTTATATGAAGAAAAGGAACTTGCACCGTTAAAGATCCAATATAAAGATTATTCCGAGTGGCAGCGAGAGTCCTGTCAAAAAGACCGGTTGAAAAAACAGGAAGAATACTGGCTATCCGTTTTTCAAGACGACATCCCTGTTCTGAACATGCCGACGGACTTTCCAAGGCCGCAAATGCAAAGCTATGAAGGAGATCGAATCGCATTTGCAATCGAAAGAGAGCTGACGGATAAGCTGAAAAAAACAGCGAAAGAAAACGGAGTCACGATGTATATGCTGCTGTTGGCCGGGTATACAATACTGCTTTCGAAATACACCGGACAGGAAGATATCATTGTCGGTTCGCCGATTGCGGGGCGAACCCGGGAGGAGTTGGAACAGACGGTCGGGATGTTCGTAGGCACCCTTGCGATGAGAAACCATCCGAAAGGCGGCAGGACATTCATTGAGTATTTGCAAGATGTAAAAGAAAATACGTTTAACGCCTATGAAAATCAAGATTATCCTTTCGATGAACTCGTAGACAAATTAGATTTGGAACGGGACATCAGCAGAAATGCCTTATTTGACACAATGTTTGATATGCAGGCGCTGGATGATGCAGAGCCTGATATAGAGGGATTGCATGTTGAACCCGTTGATTTGGAGTTTCAGATTTCAAAATTCGATTTGTCGCTGGCAGCAGCAGAGTCCGCAGGCGTCATTACGTTTCACCTGGAATTCTGCACAAGGCTGTATAAAAAAGAAACCGCCGAAACGCTGGCGCAGCATTTCGTGAATATCCTAAGAGATATTTCCGATCATCCGCAGAAGCCGTTAAACGAAATCAGCATGCTTTCAGAGGAACAAAGGAACACAGTGCTGTATCAATTTAATGATACGAACGCCGAACACCCGTCGGGAATTTTTTCTGAGCTGTTTGAAGAGCAGGCCGAAAAATCACCGAATCATCCGGCGGCGGTCTTCAAAGATCATATGTTGACATACCGCGAATTAAATGAAAAAGCGAATCAATTGGCCAGAACATTGCGGAAAAAAGGGGTTCAGCGGGAGTCAGTAGTCGGAATCATGGCGGAGCGTTCGTTGGAAATGGTGACAGGCATATTGGCGGTTCTAAAGGCCGGCGGGGCGTACATGCCGATCGATCCGGGGCTTCCGAAAGAGCGCATCCAATATCTTATCACGGATAGCGGAGCTGATCTATTGCTGACCCAGCATCAGCTTATTGGCAGCATCAGCTTTGCCGGAGAAATCATCCAAATCGATCAGGCCGATGCTTACGACACGGATGGAAGCAATCTGGAGCATCTTAATTCCCCCGGTGATTTGGCATACGTCATCTATACCTCGGGTACGACGGGAAACCCGAAAGGCGTGATGGTCGAGCACCGCAATATCATTCATGCCCACTATACTTGGAGAAAGCACTATGAATTGGCATTTTCAGTTAACCTGCTCCAGCTTGCCAGCATGTCGTTTGATGTATTCGCAGGAGATTTATGCCGCAGTCTTCTCAACGGCGGAACAATGTATATGGTCCCGGATGATGTCAAACTGGAAATGAATCTGCTGTATGACATGATCAACAAATACGGCATTCATATGTTGGAATCGACGCCAAGCCTGATCATTCCTTTGATGAAATATATCGATCATCACAAGCTTGACCTTTCAAGCATGAAGCTGTTGATCATGGGTTCTGACACTTGCACGATCAAAGATTATAAGTGGCTCGTTGAACGGTTCGGACAAAGGATGAGAATCATCAACAGCTATGGCGTCACAGAAGCTTCTGTCGATTCCGGCTATTATGAAGAAGCTTTGGATCGGATTCCAGAGATTGCGAATACGCCGATAGGAAAGCCGCTGGACAATACAGCATTTTATATATTGGATTCCTCATTAAACCCGCAGCCGGTCGGCGTTTATGGTGAGTTGTACATCGGCGGTGAAGGGGTCGCGAGGGGATACTTAAACAAACCGGAACTCACGAAGGAAAGGTTTGTTCCAAATCGTTTTGCCGCCGGGGGGAAGATGTATAAAACGGGAGACTTGGCAAGGTGGCTGCCTGATGGAAATGTCGAATTCCTCGGGAGAATCGATCACCAAGTCAAGATTCGCGGTTTCAGAATAGAAACAGGCGAAATTGAAACGAAGCTTTTGGAAAATCAAAACATCAGCGAAGCTGTCGTTATAGACCGGGAAGACAAGAAAGGACATAAGTACCTGTGCGCCTATATTGTCGCTCGAGCGAAAACAAACGCAAATGAACTGAGGGAATATTTGTCCGATCATTTACCGGATTATATGCTCCCTTCCTATTTTATTCAAATCAACAAGATGCCCCTCACGCCAAACGGAAAGATCGATCGAAAAGCGCTTCCTGAACCTGCCGGAGACGCCATAGCGGCAAGCGGATATAAAGCGCCGCGCAATGAAACGGAAGAAAAGCTGGCCGCTGTTTGGCAGGAGGTGCTGGACAGGGACAAAATCGGAATCAACGATAATTTTTTTGAAATCGGGGGAGATTCAATTAAGGCTCTGCAAATCGTTTCAAAATTATCAAGAGCCGATCTCAAGCTTCAGGTTAAAGATCTGTTTACCAATCCGTCCATCAGACACCTCAGTAAATATGTCAAAAAAGAAACGAAAGCTCGCACCAGCGAAATCGTGCAAGGGCAAGTGCCGCTGACTCCTGTGCAAAGGTCGTTTTTTGAAGCGAATCAAAGGGAGCAAAACCATTATAATCAAGCGTTTATGCTCTACAGGGAAAACGGGTTTGCTGAAAGGATCGTCGAAAAGGTTATCCGTAAACTCACAGAACACCATGATGCATTACGGATGGTCTATCGGGAGAAGAACGGTGAAATCATTCAGCATAACCGCGGCTTGGAAGACAGCGTCTTCGATCTGAATGTCTATGATTTGAAAACGGAAAAAAATCTCGAGGAAACTGTTTATCAGATAGCGACGAATATTCAAAAAGACATATCCATCAGCGAGGGCAAAATGATCAAGCTCTGCGTGTTTAAAACAACGGAGGGAGACCATCTGCTGATTGCGATCCATCACCTTTTGGTAGACGGCGTGTCCTGGAGAATATTGTTCGAGGATTTTGAAGCGGCATACGGTCAAGCCCTGCAAGGCAAACCGATAGAGCTCGGTTATAAAACGGATTCGTACAAAACGTTTTCCGAAAAACTGGCTGAGTACGCAAGCAGCAAAAAGCTCCTGAAAGAACAAGAATATTGGCGGGAGATATCCAAAGGAAAGATGGCATTCCTCCCTAAACATCGCCAAGCGGTACATGATAACTATGAAAATAGCAGAACACTCAGAATATCCCTCAGCCAAATGGAGACGGAACAGCTCCTGAAAGAGGCGCATAAAGCATACAATACGCAGATTAATGATCTCCTTTTAACGGCTTTGTTGATCGCCTCAAGGCAGCTGACGGGGGAAAACAGGCTGAAAATTCTTATGGAAGGCCATGGAAGAGATGATATTTTGCAAGATGTGGATATTACGAGAACGGTCGGCTGGTTCACCGCAATGTATCCGGTATTCATCGACTTAGAAGATGAAACAGACTTGTCTGTGATGATTAAGATCGTGAAAGAAACTTTGCGGAAAATACCGAATAACGGAATTGGATACGGCATCCTCAAGTATTTGAGAAAAGACGAAGGGCTTATAAAGGATGAAAAGCCTCCGATCTTATTCAATTATCTTGGTGAGCTCGATCATGATCTGACGACTGAACAATTTTCATCGTCAAAGCTTTCAACAGGTCAAAGCATCGGAGAAAAAAGTGCAAGAGATGCTTCTGTTGAAATCGATTCAGTTGTTGTCGGCAGGCAATTGATGATCAGTACGACATTTAACGAATACGAGTATTCTCCAGATACGATCAGCGAATTGAATCAAGCATTCAAAGAAAGTTTGCAAATGGTCATCAGCCATTGTACGGGCAAAAATGAAACCGAAAAAACGTCCTCTGACTACGGTTATGACAAACTCTCGTTGGAAGATCTTGAAGAATTATTAAATGAATATGAATCTATCGACAGCTAGACATCATGAAAAAAGCTAAAGAAGCCCCCTTGAAATGGTTAACCTGCTGCTTAAAAATGGGCGGCCCATGTGGATCTGAAAACAAAAGGAATTCTAGGAGATGAGATGACGATATGAAAACAAAAGTTGAGAAAATATATCCGTTATCAAACATGCAAAAAGGAATGCTGTTTCATGCCATGAAAGACGAAGCGTCACACGCATATTTTGAGCAGTTCATCATTGAATTAAAAGGTGATGTGGATGAGCGGATGTTTGAAGAAAGCCTAAATGAAGTCATGAAAAGGCATGAGATCCTAAGAGCATCATTTCATCACAGATTGGATGAGCCGCTGCACGTCATTATCAAAGATCGGCACATGAAGTTTGACTATCTTGATATACGAGGCCGGCATGATCAAGACGGCGTTTTGGAGAGATATTTGGCAGAAGATAGACAAAAGGGTTTTGACTTAGCCAAAGATACGTTGATGAGAGCTTGTCTCATCAGAACGTCTGACGATTCGTATCAATTTGTCTGGACGTATCATCACATTTTGCTTGACGGATGGTGCCTTGGCATCATCCTGGATGAGCTGTTGACGATATATGAAATGAAGCGGAAAGGCCAACATCATCAATTGGAAGACCCGAGGCCGTACAGCGATTATATCAAATGGCTGGAGGATCAGGATAAAAAAGAAGCTCAGAGCTATTGGGAGAGCTATTTGAGCGGCTATGATCAAAAAAATTCACTTCCAAAGCTCCGCACACCTTCTGAGACGGGTTTTAAAAGAAGAGAAAAAACAATTGTATGTTCCAAAGAATTGACAAATCGCCTGATCAAATTGGCCAACCAGAATCATGTAACGATCAATACCGTGCTGCAAAGCATTTGGGGCGTGATTTTGGCGAAATACAACAACAGCGAGGATGTGGTGTTCGGAACCGTTGTTTCCGGCAGAGATGCCGAAGTGGAAGGTATAGAAACAATGGTCGGCGTCTTCATCAACACCATCCCGACCAGAATCAGGCTGGGCAAAGACAAGCTTTTTAAAGATGTTCTGCGCCAAACCCAAGCCGACGCTTTAGAAAGCAGCCGCTACAATTACATGAATTTAGCGGAGGTTCAAGCGCTAAGCGAGTTGAAAAATGATTTGATCGACCATGTCATGGTCTTTGAAAACTATGCCGTTGACCAAAAAGCGTTTGAAGAAAAAAATGATGTAGGTTTTGAAATGGTGAATGTCAGCGGGGAAGAACAGACCAATTATCATTTCAGCATTTCCGCGGCTCTTGACGATCAATTAAAGCTGCTCTTCATCTATGATGAAAATGTATATGACGACACCATCATCGAAACATTAGAAAAGCATATCATCACCGTCGCAGAACAAGTGGCGGAAGATGAGGCACAAACATTACAAGACATCAACCTTGTGTCAAAAGAAGAAAAACAGAGGATTTTACACACATTCAACGATACAAAAACGGATTATCCGAAAGACAAGCCGCTTCATGAGCTCTTTGAGGAACAGGCCATGAAGACGCCTGACCAGACGGCTCTTGTGTTCGGTGCTCAGCGCATGACCTATAAAGAGCTGAATAAGAAAGCAAACCAAACCGCGAGACTCCTCAGGGAAAAGGGTATCGGCAGAGGCTCGGTTGCGGCGATCATCGCGGACCGCTCCTTTGAAATGATCATCGGCATCATCGGGATTTTAAAAGCGGGCGGCGCATACCTGCCAATCGACCCTGAAACGCCTAAAGACAGAATGGCCTTCATGCTCGAAGACACAAAAGCCGCGGTACTGCTTACACAAGGAAAAGCGGCAGACGGAATCGATTGTGAGGCTGACATCGTTCATCTGGACAAAGGGGCTTCAGACGGATTCAGTAAAGAACCGCTCAGTTCTGTCAATGATTCCGGCGATACCGCCTATATCATCTACACATCAGGATCTACGGGAATGCCAAAAGGCGTCGTCACCCCGCATTACAGTGCGGCAAGAGTCGTTAAAAACACCAATTATATCGACATCACTGAAGATGACGCCATTCTCCAGCTGTCCAACTATTCGTTTGACGGATCGGTGTTCGACATCTTCGGCGCTCTCTTAAACGGAGCCTCACTCGTCCTGATCGAAAAAGAGACAGTCTTGAATACACATGAGCTGGCCGAAGTGATTGAGAAAGAACGAGTCAGCGTGATGTTCATTACGACAGCGCTGTTCAATACGCTCGCCGACATCAATATCGGCTGCCTTGCCAAGCTGCGGAAAATCCTTTTCGGCGGGGAAAGAGCGTCGATACCGCATGTGAGAAAAGTGTTGGATCATGCCGGCCGGGATAAATTGATTCATGTTTACGGCCCGACGGAAAGCACGGTATATGCGACATATTATTTCATCAATGAAATAGATGAAAAAGCCGATACAATCCCGATCGGCAGCCCGCTGGCGAATACGTCGGTCTTGATCATGGATGAAGCCGACAAGCTCGTGCCGATCGGGGTTCCCGGAGAGCTGTGCATCGCAGGCGATGGTTTAAGCAAAGGATATTTAAACCGCGAGGAACTGACGGCGGAAAAATTCATCCCGCATCCGTTTATGCCGGGAGAAAGGCTGTACAAGACGGGCGATTTAGCGAAATGGCTGCCTGATGGCAACATCGAATTCATCGGCCGAATCGACCATCAGGTGAAAATCCGCGGCTTCAGGATCGAACTCGGCGAAATCGAAAGCCGGCTGGAGATGCATGAAGACATCAACGAGACGATCGTTACCGTCAGAGAAGACGGAGAGAACCGCCCGTACATTTGCGCCTATATCACGGCAAAGCGTGAGATTTCCCTTGATGAGCTGAAAGGGTTTTTAGGTGAAAAGCTTCCGGATTATATGATTCCCGCCTATTTCGTGAACATGGACAAGCTGCCGCTCACCAAAAACGGGAAAGTGGACAGAAAAGCCCTGCCTGAGCCGGACAGAACGATGGGAGCGGAAAGTGAGTATGAGGCGCCGCGAAATGAAACGGAAGAAAAGCTGGCAGCAATTTGGCGTGATATTTTAAAGGTGGAAAAGGCCGGTATCAACGATCATTTCTTCGAGCTGGGGGGACATTCTCTCAAAGCGGCCGCGATGGCGGCAAGAATCCGAAAGGAGCTCAAAGCGGAAATCCCTCTTGGGCAAATCTTTAAAACGCCGACAATCAAAGGATTGGGAGAATATATCAGATCGACAAAAGATAGTGTTGATTCATCTATTAAAAAAGTGGAAGAAAAAGAATACTATCGTCTTTCATCCGCGCAAAAAAGACTGTACATTCTAGGTCAAATCGAAGGGAGCGGATTGTCCTACAACATCCCTTTTACCATGAAAGTCAAGGGCTCCTTCGATATACGCCGGTTTGAGAACGCATTGCAAATTGTCATTCAAAGACATGAAGCGCTTAGAACGTCCTTCTTGATGGCGGATGGAGAGCCAGTTCAAAAGATTGAAAAAGAAGTAGATTTCAGCATCAAATCCAGCGAAATAGAGTCTCTATCCATTCAAGAGATCATCAAACAATTTGTCAGACCGTTTGATTTAAAAAAGGCCCCGCTTTTTAGAACAGAGGTGGTCAAGGTTGACGACGAGGAACATATCATTCTGTTTGATATGCACCATATCATTTCAGACGGCGCATCGATGGGGGTTTTGACAAAAGAAATTTGCGATTTGTACGGCGGAAAAGAACTGGAGCCGCTCAGCCTCCAATATAAAGACTATTCAGAATGGCAAAGGGCTTTTTATCAAAAAGATGAGATGAAAAGGCAAAAAGAGTACTGGCTCAATATTTTCAAAGGCGAGATTCCAGTCCTCAACATGCCGACGGATTACCCGAGGCCGCAAATGCACAGTGTTGAAGGCGATAGAATCGGTTTTGCAATCGACGGCGAATTGACGAAGAAGCTCAAGCGGATCGCCAAAAACAACGGAGCGACCATGTATATGCTTCTTCTGGCGGCGTATACGGTTTTGCTTAGAACATATAGCGGACAGGAAGATTTGATTATCGGAACGCCGATTCAAGGAAGAAAACATCACGAGCTGAAACATGTAATCGGAATGTTTGTCAATACGCTGGCGATGAGAAATCATCCGAAGGGCGACAAGACATTCGCTGAATTTTTGCAAGATGTAAAAGAGACGGCGCTGAAGGCGTATGAAAACCAAGATTATCAATTTGACGATCTTGTCGAACAGCTTGACCTTGAACGCGACATGAGCAGAAATCCGCTGTTTGATACGATGTTTGTCCTGCAAAACTTGGAAAAAGCGGATGCTGAAATAGAAGGGCTCACATTTGAACCGTTTGAAAGCGACATCCATATTTCAAAATTTGACCTCACTTTATCGGCAATCGAAAAAGACTCGAAGATCGAATTTGATTTGGAATACTGTACAAAGCTGTTTAAAAGAGAAACGGTCGAAAGGATGGCGGCGCATTTCGTCCGTGCTTTAGAGGATATTTCCAATCGGCCGGACAAGCGGCTTGATCAAATAGAGGCCATGTCAGAAGACGAAAAAAACACATTGTTATACCGGTTTAATGATACGAAAACTGATGCTCCAACAGACAAAACCATTTGCCGGCTGTTTGCGGAGCGGGCGGAGACATCGCCTGACCAAACCGCGGTCGTGTTTGAAGATCAAAAGCTGACATATCGACAATTGCATGAGAGGTCAAATCAGCTGGCCCGGTTTTTAAGAGACAAAGGGGTTAAACCGGACACAGCCGTCGGCATCATGGTGGACCGCTCTCCCGAGATGATCATCGGCCTTCTGGGAATTTTGAAGGCCGGAGGCGCGTACCTGCCGCTTGATCCGGCATATCCTGAAGACAGGATCAAATACATCCTAGGCGACAGCCAAACAAAGTTTCTTCTGTCGGAAGAGGCGCTCATCAAAAAACGGTCCTTTATCAAAGAGGCTGGCATGATCAACATTGATATTCACGACAAACAAATTGCCGCACTGGATGCGGCTCAATTGGAGACTGTCAGCCATAGTGGGGATTTGGCTTACATCATCTATACTTCAGGGTCCACAGGAAAACCGAAGGGCGTCTTAATCGAACAAAAAGGGCTGAGCAATCTTGTTTCAGCAGTTGTCAAATTGATGCATTTAAACACGGACAGCAGAGTGATTCAATTTGCTTCACTATCATTTGATGCGTCAGCATTTGAAATCTTTCCGGCGCTGGCAGCCGGGGCGGCTTTAGTGTTGGGACGGCAGGAGGAAATGATGCCGGGGCAGCCGTTAACAAGCTTTCTAAGACAGTATGACATCACTCATGCGACTTTGCCGCCGACCGTTCTGAATGTGTTGGCTGAATTCAGATTGGAAAACCTCAAAGTGATCGTTTCCGCGGGCTCTGCCTGCACTGAAGAACTCGCAAAAAGGTGGTTCGGAAATCGGCTGTTTATCAATGCCTACGGACCGACGGAAACGACGGTCTGTGCAACGGCGGGGGTTTACGGAGGATCCGGTCGTCCTCATATCGGCAGTCCGATTGACAATACAAACGTATATGTATTGGATCAAAACCAGAAGCCTGTGCCGACAGGCGTTGTTGGAGAGCTTTGCGTCGGCGGAATCAGTCTTGCACGCGGGTATTTAAACCGGCCGGAACTGACAGCCGAAAAGTTTATTTCACATCCGTTTGTATCAGGGGAAAGATTGTACCGGACGGGTGATCTGGCCAGATGGCTGCCCGGTGGACATCTCGAGTTTTTAGGAAGAATAGACCATCAGGTGAAAATACGCGGATACCGGATTGAACTGGGAGAAATCGAGAATCAATTGCTCAAGCTTGACAAAATCGACGAAGCGGCGGTTATAGCCAGGAAGGACGATGACAACAGCGATTATTTGTGCGCTTATATCGTCTCCAAAGAAGACTGGACATCAACCGAGCTCAGTGAATGGCTCGAAAAAGAGCTCCCTCACTATATGATTCCGGCTTATTTTGTCAGACTGGATAAGCTGCCGCTCACCGCAAACGATAAAGTCGATCGAAAAGCCCTCCCTGCACCTGACAGACATGTCGCAACAGGAGCGGAATACGAAGCACCGCGGGATGACACAGAAGCTAAGCTCGTTGACATCTGGAGGGATGTTCTCGGTGCCGGAGACATCGGTATCAGCCATCACTTCTTTGCAGCAGGAGGAGATTCGATCAAGGCGTTGCAAATTGTCTCAAGGCTGTCCAGGCTTGGCCTGAAGCTTGAAATGAAGGATCTGTTCGCCAATCCGAGAATCAAGGATCTTTCCAAGTATGTTAAAAAACAATCACAGAGGCAAAATGCCAATACAATCGTCACGGGACATGCAGAACTCACTCCGATCCAAAAATGGTATTTTACTAATAACAAAGAAGAGCTGGATCACTTTAACCAGTCATTTGTGCTCTTCAGAAAGGGCGGATTTGACGAAAGCTGTGTTAAAAAGACTTTCAATAAAATAATGGAGCAGCACGACGCGTTAAGGATGATCTATGAGGAAAAAGGCGGGGACTTCATTCAGTACAACAGAAGCTTTCAGAAAGACCTGTTCGACCTGGATGTTTATGATGTAAGAGGGCTTGATCGTCAAGCGGAAAAGGTGTATGAGCTGGCGACAAGCATTCAAAAACAAACATCGATCAGAAAAGGAAAACTTGTTCATCTCGGCATCTTCCGGGCTGATGAGGGCGACCACCTGCTCATTGTAATCCATCACCTTGTCGTCGACGGTGTATCGTGGAGAATACTGTTTGAGGACTTCGAAACATTGTACAGTCAGGCATTAAAGGGGCAAACGCTCGAGATCGGCTACAAAACGGATTCCTATCAAGAATTCGCCCGCAGGTTAAAAGCATACGCCCGCAGCCGAACCTTATTGAAGGAAGCCAAGTATTGGCGGAACGTTGCCAAGGCACGTGTCCGGTTTATTCCGCCAAAGAACATATTAAAGGAAGATGTATACGAAAACAGCACGACGTTGAGCATCAAGCTCGGCAAAGAGGCAACAGCGGACCTTTTGCGAAACACGAACAGAGCCTACAACACCGAAATCAACGATATTTTGTTAACGGCATTACTAACCGGAGCAAAGGACATCACAGGGGAAAACAAACTGAAGGTCATGATGGAAGGCCACGGCAGGGAAGATATTTTAGAAGGCGTTGACATCACGAGAACAATCGGCTGGTTTACGACGATGTATCCGGTGCTTCTTGATGCAGGAGAAGAAAAAGCCCTCTCCCAACATATCAAAATGGTCAAAGAAACGTTGAGAAAAATACCGAATAAAGGAATCGGCTACGGGCTCTTAAAGTATATGGCTGAAGACCCGGATTTTATCAACGAAGAAAAGGCCCGGATTTCATTTAACTATTTAGGCGAGATCGATGCCGACATGAATCGCGGCGAATTTTCCGGCTCAAGCTTCTCCGAAGGGGAAAGCATCGGCGGAAAAATCGCGAGAAGTCATTCTATCGAAATCAACGCCATCGTGATTCATCATGAGCTGGTGATTCATACAACCTTTAATCAAATGGAATACGAAAAAGATACGATCAGCCGGCTGAATCATCAATTAAAAGAACGCCTGGAACAAATCATTAAGCACTGCACGCAACAGACGGAAAGCGAAAGAACGCCGTCCGACTATGGAGATACAAATATCAGTTTAGACGAACTTGAAGAAATCAAAGGAAGATACAGAGGCGTCATTGAAAAAATCTATCCGCTTGCCAACATGCAAAAAGGTATGCTGTTCCATGCCATCGAGGATCATACCTCAGATGCATATTTTCAGCAGACGGTCATGGATATTGAAGGATATGTCGATCCGGCGATTCTTGAGGCAAGCTTTAATGACATCATGAAACGGCATGAAATCTTAAGGGCCTCTTATGAATATGAAATTGTTGAAGAACCGAGGCAGATCATCATCGAAAACCGCAGCATCGATTTCACCTATTTCAATATCGCGAAAAGCTCCGCACAGCAACAGGAAATGTTCATTGAGAGATTGATCAATGAAGATCGAAAAAAAGGCTTTGATTTAAGCAGAGATGTGTTAATGAGGGTTTACTTGCTGAAAACGGCGGAGCGCTCGTACCGGCTTGTCTGGAGCCATCACCATATTTTACTCGATGGCTGGTGCCTTGGCATCATCATGCGTGAGCTGTTTGTCATCTACGAAAACCGGATGAACGGCAAAGCCAGTCCATTAAAGGAGACGAAGCCGTACAGCGATTATATTAAGTGGCTTGAAAGACAGGATCAGGAAGAGGGCCGTCAATATTGGCGCGAATATTTAAAAGGGTATGAGGAACAGGCACAGCTGCCTACATTAACAAAACGCAAAAAAAGCAGCCTGTATGACCGCCGGGAGAAGGTCATCCATTTGTCAAAACAGCTGACAAAACAATTGAAGGCGCTCGCTGCTAAAAACAGCGTTACGCTTCATACGGTGATTCAAACGATTTGGGGCTTGATGCTTACGAAATATAATAAGATCGATGATGTCGTGTTTGGAACGGTCGTATCGGGCAGGGAAGCAAACGTAGACGGAATCGAAGACATGATCGGTCTGTTTATCAACACCATCCCGACAAGAATCAGATTCAATGAGCAGGCGCGTTTTAACGAATGTTTGCAAAAGGTTCAGGAAGATGCGATTCAAAGCAACCGCTACAACTATATGAATCTCGCTGAAGTCCAGGCTTTGAGCAGCTTAAAGAAAGATCTGATCGATCATATTCTCGTATTTGAGAACTATGAAACTGATGAACAGGACTTTGAAGAGAGTCAAATGAAGACAGGCTTTAAGGTGAATGAGATCAGCGCTGCGGAACAAAGCAATTACAGCTTTAGCATGTCGGTGACTCCTGGCGAAGAGCTCACCCTTGTTTTGACATATGACGGCAATGTCTATGACAGGGATATCATCAACAATATCGAAGGTCATATCAAAAGGGTCGCTGAGCAAGTGACGGCAAATGAGAACCGGAAAATCGCAGAGATTGACATGCTGGCGGAGGAAGAAAGAAAGACGCTTCTATATGAGTTCAACCGGACAAACGCAGATTATCCAAGGAATAAAACGATCCATCAATTATTTGAAGAACAGGCGGAACGGACGCCTGGGCATACTGCGGTCGTATTTGAAAAGGAGAAGCTCTCGTACAAAGCACTGAATGAAAGGTCAAATCAGCTGGCGGGACTGTTAAGGGAAAAAGGCGTAAAACCTGACATGATCGTCGGCGTTATGGCGGAGCGTTCTGTGGAGATGATTGTCGGAATGCTGGCGGTGCTGAAGGCCGGAGGCGCATACTTGCCGATCGATCCCGAATATCCGGAAGACCGGATCAGATACATGATCGAAGACAGCGGCATCAGCATCCTGCTGAAAAAGGCGGACAAACAGATTGACGTTGATCTCACCTGTATCGATATGAACGAAAAAGGGCTGACAAAAGACAAAGCCACAGAGAACTTAGAGCACACGAGCGGTTCTTCTGACATGGCTTATGTCATCTATACCTCAGGTTCGACCGGAAAGCCGAAGGGTGTCATGGTCAACCATCAATCAATTGTTAATACGCTTTATTGGAGGAAACAATCGTATGGCTACAGTACAGCCGATGCCACACTTCAAGTGCCGTCCTTTTCATTTGACAGTTCTGTTGAAGATATTTTCACGACGCTTATATCTGGGGCGAAGCTGGTTTTAATTAGAGATTTGCGGATGAATCCGCGTGAGATCATCGGTGCGTTGCGAACGCATAAAGCGACAAACTTGCTGGCCGTTCCGAGCTTTTATCTAAGCCTGCTCGACACGATTGAGCAGCCTTTAGAGGATTTAAGATTTATCACGGTCGCAGGGGAAGGCTTCAATGAAAGTCTGATCCGGCAGCATTTTGAAAAGCTGCCGAACGTCAAATTGTTTAATGAATACGGACCGACGGAAAACAGCGTTTGCTCAACGCGGGGCGAGCTGCAAAAAGATGACGAAAAAGTCGTCATCGGCCGGCCGATCAGCAATCACAAGGCTTATATTTTAAATCACAACCAGCAACTGCTGCCGTTGGGCACACCCGGTGAACTTTGTCTGAGCGGGGAAGGCCTTGCCCGCGGATACTTAAACAGACCTGACCTCACGCTTGGAAAATTTGTTCCAAACCCGTTTGTTCCAGGAGAAAACATGTACAGGACGGGGGATCTCGCAAGATTTTTACCTGATGGCCAAATCGAATATTTAGGAAGAATCGACCACCAAGTCAAAATCCGCGGATTCAGAATCGAACTGAGCGAAATCGAAAACCAATTGCTGAAAATAGAAGGCATTGACGCGGCGGCAGTTATGGCGCGGGAAGATCAAGCCGGCGGAAAATACCTATGCGCATATATCGTCGCGGACAAAACGGCCGGCGTTGCAGACGTCAGAAAATGCTTGTTAAAGGAACTGCCGGATTACATGGTGCCGTCATACTTTGTCAAGCTCGATCAATTGCCGCTTACGGCAAACGGCAAAATCGACAGAAAAGCGCTCCCTGAACCTAGCGGCACAATCAGTGAAGCGACGTACGAAGCACCGAGGAACCGCACAGAGGAAAAGCTTGTCTCAATCTGGGAGGACGTTTTAGGGATCGAAAACATCGGAATCAGCCACAATTTCTTTGAACTTGGCGGCCATTCCTTAAAAGCTGCGGCATTGACTGCAAAATTGCATAAAGAAATGAAGATTGAAGTCCCTTTAAGACAAATATTCGAAACACCAACAATCAAAGACATCGGTGATTTTATCGAATCCATGAAAGAAAGCCCTTATGCGTCCATCACACAAGCGGAAGAGAAAGAGTATTACGCATTGTCATCCGCACAAAGAAGGCTGTATATCCTTAATCAAATCGAACCAGGCGGCCTCTCTTACAACATGCCTTTCGCCATGAAAATTGCAGGAGATTTTGATGTCGACCGGTTCGAGGATGCTTTTCGGCAATTGATAGAAAGACATGAAGCCTTGAGGACGGCCTTTGTGATGGTTGACGGCGAACCTGTACAAAAAATCGAAAAAGAAGTCGATTTTAAAGTGAAGTACGGACGACTCGGACAGGACCGGCTGGAAGAAAAAATCAAAGCGTTCATCAAGCCGTTTGCTTTGGAAAAAGCGCCGCTTTTAAGAGTGGAAGTATTAAAAGCGAGTGGCGATGAACATGTACTGATGTTCGACATGCACCATATCATTTCAGACGGGGTATCCATGGCCATTTTCACAAGAGAACTGGCCGAGTTGTATGAGGGGAAAACATTGCAGCCGTTAACGATTCAGTACAAAGACTTTTCAGAATGGCAAAAACTTTTTTATCAAAAAGATGAGATTAAACGCCAGGAAGACTACTGGCTCAACGTTTTTCAAGGTGAAGTGCCGGTGCTGAATTTGCCGGCGGATGAAAAACGTCCGCAAAAGCGTTCGATTGAAGGAGATATCGTTCAGTTTGAAATAGACGGCGAAACGTCCGCCATGCTGAACAAACTGGCGAAAGAGAACGGCGCGACGATGTATATGTTGCTTTTGGCGGGATACACAACGCTCTTGGCGAAGTATACAGGCCAGGAGGATATCGTTGTCGGCTCACCGATCGCGGGAAGGCATCACAGCGATTTGAAACATGTCATCGGAGTGTTTATCAACACGCTGGCGATGAGGAACCATCCAAAAGGAGACATGCCATTTGCCGATTATTTAAAAGAGGTTAAAGAAACGGCGCTGAAAGCTTATGAAAATCAAGACTATCCATTTGATGAACTGGTTGAAAAACTTGATGTCAAACGGGATATGAGCAGACACCCGCTGTTTGATACCATGCTTGTTCTGCAAAACTTCGACGGCGATGAAGCGGACATCGATGGCTTGATATTCCAGCCACTCCAAACCGAGGTGAACATCTCAAAATTTGATTTGACGCTGACAGCCGCTGAGACAAATGAAGGCATTCAATGTGTTTTCAACTACAGTACAAAATTGTTTAAGCGGTCCACGATTGAAAGAATGGCGGGCCATTTGATCAATATTTTAAAGGAAGCGGCAAACGATCCGCAAATGCCGTTGAGCGACGTGAACATGCTGTCAGATGAAGAAATGCGAGTGCTTCGGGATCAGAATCAAGGACAACAAACAGATTACCCTAAAGATCAAACGGTTCATCAGCTGTTTGAGCATCAGGCTGGCAAATCGCCGGAGCAAACAGCGGTGGTCTTTGCGGATGAAAAGCTGACGTACAGGGAACTGAACGAAAAAGCAAATCAATTGGCAAGGCTTTTGAGAGACAAAGGAGCAAGCGCCGGTGCGCCTGTAGCGATCATGATTGAACCATCGCTTGAGATGATCATTTCCATGCTGGCGGTACTGAAAGCCGGAGCGGCTTACGTGCCGATCGAGTCGGAGCAATTGGCCAAACGGACGAATGAGATTTTAAGTGACAGCAGAGCTGCAATATTGCTTGTCAAAGGCTCTGTCAAAGAAAACGTCGCGTTCGCTGGAGAAATCGTCAATGTTGCCGACGGTTTGATTGATGCGAAGGCCGCGTCAAACCTGTCTACATCGGGTGCAGCCGATCAGAATGCATATATTATATACACATCAGGCTCCACCGGAAAGCCGAAAGGCGTATTTATCAGACACGGGAATGTGGTGAATTATACAGCATGGTTTATGAAGGAAGCGGGTCTTACAGAAAACGACAAAGCCATGCTTGTGTCTTCATATGCGTTCGATTTGGGCTATACGAGCATCTTTTCGGCGCTGTTAAGCGGAAGCGAACTGCATATCGCACGAAAAGAATGCTATACAAATGCGCACCGGGCTTTAAAGTATATCAAAGAAAACGGCATCACCTATATCAAACTGACGCCGTCTCTGTTTAACATTTTTGTCAATGATCCGGGCTTTTCCGCCGAAAAACCTTGCGCTTCTCTCAGGCTGGTCGTCTTGGGCGGGGAGATGATCAATACAAGGGATGTTGAGACATTTTACAACCAATATCCCGATCATGTAGTCATGAATCATTATGGCCCGACGGAAACGACAATCGGCTCAGTCTTTAAAGTAATCGACCCGGAACACCTCAATTCTTTCAAAGAATATCCGGTTATCGGCACTCCGATCCATAATACGAATGCATATGTGCTTGATGAAAATATGAAACTGCTTCCGGAAGGTGTGTACGGAGAGCTCTGCATCGCAGGCGCCGGAGTGACAGGCGGCTATGTAAACAAACCGGATATCACGAAAGAAAAATTCGTCGAAGATCCGTTTGCACCGCATACAAAAATGTACAGGACCGGGGACCTTGCCAGAAGGCTGAGCGATGGAAATATCGAACTTGCAGGACGGATGGACAGCCAAGTAAAGGTAAGGGGCTACAGAATAGAACCGGAAGAAATCAAAAACAGGCTGTTGGCTCATGATGATATCAAGGAAGCCTTTATTGCTGCAAGGGAAGACCATAAAGGTGCAAAACAGCTGTGCGCCTATTTCACAGCAAACGCCGAATTACCGTTCGAGGACATCAGGACGTATCTGATGCGCGAGCTTCCAGAATATATGATTCCGTCTTCATTTGTCCAAATTGAGAAGATGCCGCTTTCAGCCAACGGAAAGATCGATACAACCGCATTGCCTGAACCGCAGCCGGGAAAAGAGACGGAATACGAACCGCCGCGGAACGAGACGGAAGAAAAGCTTGTTCAAATATGGGAAGATGTGCTTGGCATTGACAAGATCGGGATCACTCATCACTTTTTTGCAGCAGGCGGCGATTCCATCAAAGCGCTGCAAATGATCTCAAGATTATCAAGAGAAGGCCTGTCGCTAGAAATGAAAGATCTGTTTGCAAATCCGCAAATCAAGTCTTTGAGCCGATATGTCAAGGCCGAAACCGACAAATCAGCATCATATGAAACGGTAGAGGGCGAGGTTCTCTTGACTCCGATTCAACAAGAGTATTTCTCGTTGAACAAAACGGACAGGAACCATTACAACCATGCGGTTATACTTTATAGGAAAAACGGATTCGACGAGAGTATCGTCAAACGTGTATTCAGAGAAATCATCCAACATCACGATGCACTCCGGACGGTGTTTAGAGAAGAAGGCGGAAAGATCATTCAGTACAACCGGGGACCGGGCAAAAAGCTGTTTGACCTATTTGTCTATGATGTCTCGAGCGAAAACGACCAGCCACAGAAAGTGTACCAATTGGCAACGGAGCTTCAGCAAAGCATCGATATTAAAACCGGCCCTCTGGTTAAACTGGCGCTCTTCAAAACGAATAATGGGGATCACCTGCTGATCATCATCCATCACCTTGTGGTCGACGGTATCTCCTGGAGAATATTATTTGAAGATTTGGCGCTGGGGTACAGTCAGTTATCAAATGGGGAAAAAGTCGAGTTCTATCCCAAAACAGCTTCCTACCAGGAATATGCACATCACATCACGGAATATTCAAAAACTGAAAAACTGCTTGGTGAAAAACAGTATTGGCTGAAGGCCGTTTGTGAAGACGTCAAATTCCTGGAAATGAATGAAGATGCAGGTGTCTTCAAAGTTGAGGACAGCAAAACATTCAGCACGGAACTCGAAAAAGAGGAGACAGCGCGGCTTTTAAGAGAAACAAACCAAGCTTACCGTACCGAAATCAACGATCTTCTGATCGCTGCGCTTCTGGTGGCGGCAAGAGATATGACCGGGCAAAATAAATTAAGAATCACGCTGGAGGGGCATGGAAGAGAACAGGTGGCAGATGGCATCGATATCAGCAGAACGGTCGGCTGGTTTACCTCGAAATACCCGGTATTCATCGATTTGGGACAAGAAACAGACATGTCCAGAACGATTAAAATGGTGAAAGAGCACTTGCGAAACGTGCCGAACAAAGGCATCGGCTACGGAATTTTAAAGTATCTCACCCGGGACAGTGAGATCGCAAAAGGCGCAACATCACCAATCTTGTTCAATTACCTGGGACAGCTTGATGAAGACATCAACAGCGGAGAATTTTCTTCATCACACCTGTCGCCGGGAGAAGCAGCCGGAAAGGGCATCACTAGAGAACATCCACTCGAAATCAATGCGGTGGTCTTCAGGGGACAACTGGCCATTCAAACGATCTATAACACAAGAGCATACAGTGAAGACGTCGTCAGAACTTTTGCTCAAAAATATAAAGAAGCCTTGAAAGCGGTCATTCGCCACTGCGCGGAACGAGAAGAGACGGAAAAAACGCCGTCCGATTACGGAGACAAAGGCATCAGCTTAGATCAGCTTGAGGAAATCAAACTGAAATATAAAGGGATGGAAATCGAAAAAATCTATCCGCTTGCCAACATGCAAAGGGGCATGCTGTTCCACGCACTCGAAGACAAGGAATCACAGGCGTACTTTGAACAAATGGCCATCGATATGAAAGGATTGATCGATGAGCGTCTGTTTGCAGAAACGTTCAATGACATCATGGAAAGACACGAGATTCTAAGGGCCTCGATCGAGTATGAAATAACGGATGAACCAAGAAATGTGATCATCAAGGACAGAAAGATCAATCTTGACTATCATGACTTGCGAAAGCAGAGTCCGGCGGAACGGGAGCAAGTGATTCAAACGTATCGCAAAGCAGATCGGGAGAAAGGTTTTTGCTTAAACAGCGAACCATTGATCAGAGCCGCGCTAATGAGAACCGAGGATGACAGTTATACGTTCATATGGACAAACCACCATATTCTGCTTGACGGCTGGTCCCGGGGAATCATTATGGGAGAGCTGTTCCAAATGTATCATATGAAAGAAGGCGGGCAAAAACACCAGCTTGAAGAGGCAAGACCGTACAGCGATTATATCGGGTGGCTAGAGCAACAGGATAAAGAAGCTCCAAAAGCGTACTGGAAAAACTATTTATCAGGCTTTACCGAAAAATCGCCGATTTCGGTTTTGGCGAGTTCTTCCGGACATGCGAAATATAAGAGAAAAGAGGCCGTCATAGAATTCCCGCAACAATTAACCGGCCGGATCACAGAGCTTGCCAGCCGTAACAATGTCACCCTCCATACTGTTTTACAATGCATTTGGGGAATGCTTTTGGCAAGGTACAATCAAACGGATGATGTCGTATTCGGTACAGTCATTTCCGGCAGGGATGCACAAGTAGCCGGAATCGAAAAAATGGTCGGATTATTCATCAACACTGTACCGACGAGAATTAGACTGGAAAAAAGCCAAAGCTTTAAGGAACTCATCAAAAGCGTTCAGGAACAGGCTTTGGAAGGCAGGACATATCATGACATGAATCTGTCGGAAGTACAGTCGCTCAGTGAATTAAAAAGAGAGCTGCTGGATCATATCCTGATTTTCGAAAATTACGCAGTTGATCAGAGTGCATTTGAGACAAGCGGCAAACGCGGTGCTGGTTTTATCTTTGAAGAAATTCACGCCGAAGAACAAACAAATTACGGATTTAATATTGTGGCCGTCCCGGGCGAACGTTTGGTCATCAAATTGACTTATGACGGAAATATCTATCATGACCACATCATCGCCGGTATCAAAGGACACCTTCAACAAGTGATGGAACAGGTCGTCCAAAATGAAGATCAGTCATTAAACGACATCACAGTCCTTTCGGAAGCTGAAAGAAACAGGCTGTTGTACGAATGGAATGACACGAAAGCGGAATATCCGAATCAGACGATTCACCGGCTGTTTGAGGAACAAGCCGAAAAAACCCCTGAGCTTGCTGCGGTTGTCTCAGGAAATGACAAACTGACGTACCGTGAGCTCAATGAAAAATCAAATCAGCTTGCCAGATACCTCAGGGACAAAGGAGTCAAAGAGGATACGATTGTCGCCATCATGGCAGAACGCTCACCGGAAATGGTGGTCGGAATCATGGGCATTTTGAAAGCCGGAGGAGCCTATTTGCCGATTGATCCCGATTATCCGGAAGAAAGGATCAAGTATATGCTTGAAGACAGCGGAGCGGCCATCATCCTTGTGGATCACAAGCAGGACTTGGGCACACTTCATCAGGAAGCCGTCGAATTAACCGGAGATTTCAGCAGTTATCCGGCTGACAATCTGGAACTGGCGGGTAACACCGACAGCCTTGCATATATCATCTACACGTCAGGATCCACAGGAAAACCAAAAGGGGTCATGATCAGGCAAAGAGGGCTGGTTAACTATATTACCTGGGCTGCCCGTGTATATGTCCAAGGCGAACAGCTTGATTTTGCCCTCTACTCATCCATTGCCTTTGATTTAACGGTGACATCGATATTTACGCCATTAATCTCAGGCAACCGGGTGATTGTGTATCATCATAGCAGGGACGGGGAACCGCTGATTCGAAAAGTGTTCAGAGACCAAAAAGCCGGGATTGTCAAATTAACCCCGTCTCATTTAAGCCTTGTCAAAGACATGGGTGCCAGCGGATCAAGCATCAAACGCCTGATCGTCGGCGGAGAAGATTTAAAAACGGAACTGGCCAAAGAAATCACGGAGAGATTTCATCACAACATTGAAATCTACAATGAATACGGTCCGACCGAAACGGTTGTCGGCTGCATGATCTATCAATATGATGCCGGACGGGACCGGCAAGTTTCTGTCCCGATCGGCAAGCCGGCCTCCAATGTCCAGCTCTATATTCTGGATGAGCGTCAGGAAGTACAGCCGGTCGGAATTGCCGGAGAGCTGTATATCAGCGGAGACGGAGTCGCAAAAGGCTATTTGAACAAACCGGAACTGACGTCTGAAAAATTCCTGCCAAATCCGTTTTTACCGGGTGAAAGAATGTATCGAACAGGAGATCTTGCAAGGATGAGGCCGGATGGACATATTGAGTATCTGGGCCGGATCGATCACCAAGTCAAGATTCGGGGCTACCGCATCGAACTTGGCGAAATCGAGCATCAATTGTTAAGGCACAGCGATATAAAAGAAGCGGCGGTTGCCGCCAAAACAGATCAAAGCAACGATCAAGTTCTTTGCGCATACGTCGTTTCCGAAAGAGACATCACACAGGAAGACATCAAAGCGTTTTTGGTGAAGGAGCTTCCGGAATATATGGTGCCGTCCTATTTGCTGAAGCTTGATGAGCTGCCGCTGACACCAAACGGAAAAGTCGACTTGAAGGCCCTTCCAGAGCCAGATCGAAGCGCGGGCGCTTTACTGGAATATGAGCCTCCAAGACATGAGTTGGAAGAAAAAATGGCCGCCATTTGGGAAGACATCCTGAATATCGAACTGATTGGCATCAACGCCAACATATTCGATATCGGAGCGAATTCTTTAAACATCATGTCATTTGTCTCTAGGCTATATGCAGAGCTTGGCTTCAGAGTTCCGTTTAAGGACATTTTCTCCAAGCCGACCATTAAAGAGCTGTCTGATTTTCTGAAGCATGCACAAGACCTGCTGAAAGACTACACAGATGATTGCATGCAGCTGACCAGGGCGGAAGAAGGCGGCAAAAACCTGTTCTGCTTTCCGCCGGCCGCGTCGATGGGCATTGCCTACATGGGCTTGGCCAAGTTTCTAAAGCAGCATTCGGTGTACAGCTTCAACTTCATTCCATCCGCAAACAGGGTTCGAAAATACGCGGATATCATTAAAAACATTCAAGGTGAAGGGCCGTACACATTAATCGGCTATTCATCCGGCGGAATCCTGGCATTTGATGTGGCGAAAGAATTGAACCGGCAAGGATATGAAGTCGAAGATTTGATCATCATCGATTCAAAATATCGGACAAAAGCCGAGAAACATCAGTTCACAGAGGAGGAATACAGAGAAGAGATATCCAAAACATTTGAACTTGAGAAATACCGCGATGCAGAGAAATTATTGAGCGACTATTTAGTGGACTTGGTGATGAAGTCTTATGTATATATACAAAACACAGTTACAACCGGCGCAATTGACGGACATATCAGCTATATCAAGTCAAGCGACAATCAGCGGGATGAAAATATGATGATGTGGGAAAAAGCGGCGTCCAAAACCTTTACAGTCGTTCAAGGAGCCGGAACCCATATGCAAATGATCTCCAAGTCCCATCCCGACATTCTTGAAAGAAATGCAAGATTGATCCATGATATCATCAATAAGACTGTCAAAATATGAACAAAACGGCATCCTTTTCAGGGTGCCTTTTGTTTGCCTTATCAACTCTCTGTTATAATGAAAGGCAAAGAAAAGAGAGGAAATATTTCAAAAAACAAGCAGCAGCTGGTGCTGCGGTGTGAACATCTATCAAGACAAAATAAAAGCGGGTGAACCAAGTGGAAACCATTCGAGTGCTCATAGCGGATGATGAAAAAGAAATCAGAGATTTATTGAAAACCTATTTAAAAAGAGAGTGTTATGAGGTTGACGTGGCAGTTGACGGAGAAGATGCGTTAAGGCTGTTTGAACAAAACCATTACCACCTCGTGATATTGGATGTCATGATGCCGAAAATCGACGGCATCGAGGTCTGCAGAAGGATGAGGAATCATACGAATGTTCCGATCCTGATGCTTACCGCCAAAGACCTTGAAGGCGATAAAATTTTAGGACTGTCCATCGGCGCCGACGATTATATAACAAAGCCCTTCAGCGTAAACGAAGTGCTTGCGCGGATCAAAGCCATGCTGAGGCGCTTTTTGGTCCTCGGAAGCGAAAGCCGCTCCGATGAACAATCGCTGATTCAATTTAAAGGATTGACCATCGACTTGAAAACATATACGGTCACCGCGGGCGGACAGGAGATCTCTCTGACGGCGAAGGAGTTTGAACTGCTGAAGTTTTTCGCCTCAAATCCGGGGCAGGTATTTACGAAAACGCAGCTGTTTCGAAACGCATGGAGCGATCAATACATAGAAGATGACAATACGGTCATGGTGCATATCAGAAGGCTGAGAAAAAAAATAGAGCCGGACCCTTCCGATCCACAATTTATTCAAACTGTTTGGGGAATTGGCTATAAGTTTGTAGGTGAGAAAGATGCTGACCGATAAAAAGCTGCTGCTTCTCATTCTGCAATGTGCGGCGATTGCAGCACTTTTGTTCATCTATATGAAAACGGCTTACTTTGGGGTTTTCAGCACAATGTTGTTTATTTTTCTGTTTGCCGTTACCGCGCTGCTGTTTACGATGAGGCTTCGCTTCATCGATCGCTTAAAGCTGATCGAAACCGAGCTGAAGCGCGTGGCGGATGGAAATTTAAGAAGAAGATTGCTGGCGAAAGGCGGTCAGCCGTTTAATGAAATCATTTTTTCCATTAACGAATTGATAGAGCAGCTTGAAAAAGTTCAAATCAACGCCGCAAAATCGGAAGCGGCCAGAAAACGGCTGCTGTCTAATATTTCCCACGATATCCGAACGCCGCTCACATCAATTATTGGCTATGTTGATGCATTAAAAGACGGGGTCGCGTCTTCGGAAGAAGAGAAACAGGAATATCTCAATATCCTTTCTAAAAAATCCAACAGCCTCAAGCAATTGATCGATGAAATATTCAACATGGCGAAATTGGACGCGAATGAAGTCCAGTTGAAAACAGAGTTTTTTGACCTGGCCGAAGTCGCTAGGGAAACGCTGATCGACTTTTTGCCGGAACTGAAAAAACATGACATTGATTTGAATGTACAGATCCCGGAAAAGAAATGCTCTGTTATTGCAGATCGGCTCAGCTTGATCCGCGTGATCGAAAACATCGTGAGAAACGGCATTCATTATGGAAAAGAAGGAAAAGTACTTGGAATCGAACTGACGGAATCAGAACATGAATATCAGCTTCTCATCTGGGATCAAGGTCCGGGAATTCCGGAAAACGATATTGAAAACGTGTTTGATAGAATGTACCGCAGAGACCGGTCGAGAAGCCTTGATGACGGGAGCGGCCTGGGGCTTGCCATCGCCAAATCGCTCGTCGAAAAAAACCGCGGACGCATATGGGCACAGAGCGTCCCGTGGGAAAAAACGACGTTTGGTTTTTCGCTGCCTAAACAAAACCATCTCCAATCATTTAAGAATTAATTAAGAATTGGTTAAGAAGAAGTTAAATCCTTCTGTTTATGATGTAGTTATAAGGCGAGTGAAAGAGAGTGGATCAACTTTGAACACAATTATTAAAACGACGGATCTCACGAAAATGTACGGGCCGCAAAAGTCTGTAGACCATCTCAATATCAATGTAAAACAAGGAGATATATACGGATTTTTGGGACGAAACGGCGCCGGCAAAACGACGACGATCAGAATGCTGCTGGGTCTGATCAAACCGACCAGCGGGCAGATAGAAATTTTCGGAGAGAATTTTTTCAAGAATAAAAAAGAAATTTTAAGAAGAATCGGATCTATCGTGGAAGTGCCCGGCTTTTACGCGAACTTGACGGCAAGGGAAAACCTGCTGATCAATGCGAAAATCATAGGTATCCATAAAAAAAATGCGATCGATGAAGTATTGGAGATCGTGGGCCTGCAGCATGAAACGAAAAAGCTCGTCGGCAAGTTTTCCTTGGGCATGAAACAAAGGCTGGGAATTGCAAGAGCCTTGCTTCACTATCCGGAGCTGTTGATACTGGACGAGCCGACAAACGGCTTGGACCCGATCGGGATCAAAGAAATGAGAAGACTCATTCATTCTCTCGCCAAAGAAAGAAACATCACCATCTTTATATCAAGCCACATTTTGTCTGAAATCGAACAGCTCGTCGATCATGTCGGGATCATTCATGAAGGAAAACTGCTTGAAGAAATTCCGTTTGACCATCTCAAAAAAAGAAACCGCAAATATCTGGAATTTCAATTATCCGATCAAAATAAAGCGGTCGTTCTGATGGAACAGCATTTTGATATTCATGACTACGAAGTTCACCAGGACGGGATCATCCGGGTATACTCCCATTTGGGCCAGCAGGGAAAGCTCAATAAATTGTTTGTCGAAAACGGAATAGACGTATTGAAGATTGCGATGAGCGAAGACAGTCTTGAAGACTATTTCGTGAAGTTGATTGGGGGCGGGACGATTGGCTAATTTGCTATATACCGAATTGCTGAAGCTTAAGCGGTCACAGATGTTTCTTGTCAGTATCCTGGGAGCGGCGGCAGCCCCTTTCATCTGTTTTATATCGTCTTTGGCTAAAAAAGCCAAGTACCCTGATGTACCGATTCGCTTCAGTGAGACCTTTTCCGATACCAACCTGTATATTGTGCTTTTGATCGGAGTCCCGTTGTATGGCGTGATTACATCATATTTATTCAATCGGGAATACGCTGAAAGCACGCTAAAGAATCTATTGACGATTCCTGTTTCAAGAATCAGCCTGATTGTCAGCAAATTGGTTCTGCTCCTCATTTGGATCATGATGCTGACGTTGATTGCCTGGGTGCTGACGCTGCTGTTTGGGCTGATCGGCCAGTTTGAAGGGCTCAGTTCGGCGGTTTTAATAGATGGGTTTAAACAATTTATGATAGGCGGGGCACTTCTTTTCTTCCTGGTCAGTCCAATTATATTTGTGACACTGCTGTTTAAAAACTACGTGCCCACCATTATCTTTACAATCATTATATCAATGGTCAGCATTATGGTATACGGCACGGAGTACAGCGCTTTACTCCCCTGGTCGGCGGTATGGGTGATCGCTTCGGGTACGTTCTTTCCGGAATATCCGCCCGAATATTCTTTTATCAGTGTTGCCGCCACAACCGTTCTTGGATTAGCCGCGACAATCGTTTACTTTAAAAAAATCGATATTCATTGATGCAGGAGGAGTCTAAGGGAATGTGCAACACATGTTTGTACATTCCTAATCCCAATAAAGGCTTATTGCACAATTTTGATGGATATATTTAGGATAAAAGTATAAAAAAGGAGAATAGAACATGTCTTTTTCAGAATTAAATATTGATGCTTTTCGTTTCATTAATGATTTGGGAAAAGAGTATTCGATGCTGAATCCGGTCGTTTACTTTCTGGCCGAATATATGATGTACTTCCTCGCGTTGGGTCTTGTCGTTTATTGGCTGACCCGGACGACAAAAAACAGATTGATGGTCATTTATGCAGTCATCGCATTTGTGATTGCCGAAATTCTTGGGAAAATCATGGGCTTTCTGCATTCCAACTATCAACCGTTTGCCACGCTTCCGAATGTCAACAAGCTGATAGAGCATGAAATTGACAATTCGTTTCCGAGCGACCATACGATTTTGTTTTTTTCAATCGGCTTTTTAATCTTCCTGTTTCACAAAAAGACGGGCTGGCTGTGGCTTGTGCTTGCGTTTGCCGTAGGCATTTCCCGCATTTGGTCGGGCGTTCACTATCCGCTCGATGTTGCGGCGGGAGCCCTTCTTGGCGTGTTGTCAGCTCTGTTTGTATTCTGGACAGCACCAAAGCTGTCTTTTATTCATCAAATGCTGTCCCTTTATGAAAAGGTGGAACACCGGATTGTTCCTTCCAAAAGCAAATCGAACGATAAATCGAAGAACTTTTAAAGGATGAGGCTGCCTTGGATTTAGGCAGCCTTTGCTATGTGCACTCACAAATAAACGATCGGCTTCTTCATCCTCCAAATCGAAGGCGGTTCCCGACAGCAAGAGTATATGACCGTCTCCATGAAGGTAGACGGTCTGTCGGGTGCTTTGTTTTTTTGTACGAATAACAGCTGTAGAATCGCTTTCCAGGTATATAGGTTCCTCTTCTTCCTCCTTTTTTCATCCCCATTATAAAAGATGCGGGCTATCCATGACGAAAATTCCAAATAATAGGAATTGAATATAAGTAAAAATATGGTATAATATCAAATACGTAGGAGGTGATAATTTCCAATAGGTAATGATAAAATGGTCCATTCTGCTAGAAATCTATTTTTTCATCCATTAAAATGAGAGAACTCGGACCTTAAATTGTTTTGGATGCGGCAGTAGCTTATGGATGGCAGCTGAAGACGTACATACGAATTATCAAAAATACGGAGGGAAACGAAATGAAAAAAGCGATTTTAGGGTTTTCTTTGTCTGCGGCGCTCCTGGTTCCATCCTCATTCGCTGCGGCTGCTGGGGACGGGCAGCTGACAAGTGAGCAAAAAGAACTGCTTGAAGCCAAGACAGAATACGTGCAGTCACTTCCTGAACAGGCATCTGTCCAAAGCGGTGTGACGGCATATGCAGGAAAAAGGCTCACAATTAAAAGAGGAAGCTTCCTCGCCTGGTCGAAAGATTATATCGACTGGTACTACAACGGCAAAAAAGTATCGAAAAGCAGCGGATCGCAGGATGTCGGCTACGTCTTTCCGAATGTCGTGAGAGCAAAAGGGATTAAAAGGTATTACAAGTCTTCAGGACTTCACAAATGGAGAGCGAAAAAAACGCTGAGCTTCGGGACCGTTACACCGTGGGGAGATGTTGAATTCGCCAGCTCAACCTTTACAGACAGAAGGTGGGTCAATAAAAAAGGAAAATACGGAAACGATTAATTTGCCGTAAGCCATTTCATACAACGCTGCTAAAAGACTATTTTGAAATTAATGGCAGCGTTGTATAATGGAGAATGTTGCAACACCATCCTGATGCAAGAAAGGATTTTTTAAATTGATCAAAATCGATGACCTGACGAAATCTTATGGAAGCAAAAAGGTATTCAACCGTCTCAACATGAATATCGAAAAAAACAAAGTCACCTTCCTGATGGGGGAAAACGGCGCCGGGAAAACGACGCTCTTGAAATGCCTGCTCAAGCTGGAACATTTCGAAGGCGGCATTCTGTACGACGGAGAGCCGCTTGAAGCCGTCAGGAGCAAAGTGCACGTTATCTATGACGATTCCCCGTTTTACGATCATCTGAGCGGATATCAAAATATTAAACTGTTGATCAATAAACCTGCCGGCAAAGAAGAGCTGGAACAATTATCGCAAAAGTTCCTCGGCCGGGCGCTGCTGAAAAAAAAGGTTAAGACCTATTCATACGGACAAAAGAAAAAGCTGGCCTTAATGATCGCTGCATTAAACAAACCGTCATATTTGTTTTTGGATGAGATATCAAACGGGCTTGACTACCGGTCCATGATGGAGCTTCAGGCGCTGATCAATGACTGGTCGAGCAGGATGACGATTGTTGCCGCCGGCCATCAGTTTGAGTTTTATTCTTCAATCGTCGATCAATTATACGTGTTGAAAGACGGTTCAGCTATCCACATAGACAATTTTAAAACGAATGGAGCAGAATTGGGCGATGTCTATAAAGAATATTTATAATATTTTCAAAAAAGAGCTTGCATTTCAATCATATTCTAAAATGCTCGTCATGTTATTGCTTCCTCTATTATTCATTTCATCCGGATACATATATGTACATTATAAAAATACAATTGACAGCTATCAGCAGTTTAAAAAGACTGAAGACGAATATAAAGAACTCGGCATCGATATTAAACAGGCGCTGGCGTCGCCCGTCAAGGTGAAGGAAGGGGAGCTGAAAAGCCAGGATGGCGACGGAGAGATCGTCGAAAATATTTTAAGGTTTGACTATGAGAATTTCGTCTTGTCCCTCCATCATCTGGAGCCCAAGCAGTCGGTTATCATGACGCTTGAGCTGATGGGCTTCATCATTTTTCCCTTGGCTTTTACGCTGTATGCCATCTATATCTCCTCTTACGACATCAGGTTCAAGACGGTGAAAGTGAAAGCTGTCAGCCATGATTGGAAATCCGTTCTGCTGGCCAAACAGTGTTCGGTTTACATGGTGATGGCTGCCGCCGTGATCGCCGTTGTATGTACGGCATATGTGTCAAGCTTCGTCTTTTATTCCCTGGCTTCAAGGGCCATACCGGTCGGCGAGTTCACAATACCCGCTGTTTCAAAAAGCAATATCCCGCTTCAGCTCGTTGTCGTTCTGGCGGTCAGCTTCATTTTTTCGACGGTCGGATTTTATTTGGGCGTCCTCTTCAGAAGCTTTATTACGCCTGCTTTGCTGTATATCGTTTACAGCCTGCTTATCCCTGCTTTGGGGAGATTCGATTTGAAAAACCTGCTGTCTAATCTCGGGCATGCGGTTTTCAGTTTCAGCGGCGGCTTTAAACTGTTTACACCGGTGAAGGTGGACATGATTCCGGTCGTCATCATTTTAGCCGCATCTGTCGGCTTGCTGTCTGCGGTTACTTATTATATGGCGCACAGGCAAAGCAAATATGTCGTTTGAAAAAAGAGCGCAGGCACTTGCGCTCTTTTTTTGCAAGCGACGGATGCCCGTTGGCTCAGGTTTGGCAGGCGAGTGTCAAATAGTTGGAACAACAGAATCTGCCGTCTCTGGATGAGGCGGTTGTTTTGATTGAAACCTTGTTCCTCGTAAATATTCGAAAAATTCTATATAATAATAAAGCGGTCTCAGGAATTCATGCACTTTTTAGTAAACAGCTTTTGAACAGAGGGCAGGTGAGTATAATGGCGAATCAGGATTTGAATTTGCACACGTTATATACGAGTCATACCCGCGATGCCTGGGCAAATCTCGGCGGGCATATGGCGGTAGAAATGACCGAAGAGGAAGTAAAAAGGCTTGAAGGTTTAAATGACTATCTGTCTTTGGAAGAAGTCGAAACCGTTTATGTTCCGCTGGCGAGGCTGCTTTATTTACACCGGACAACTCAATATGAACGGAACACCCGGGTGAACGGTTTTTTGAACCATCCTCACGCGGCCAAAATTCCGTTCATCATCGGGATTGCCGGAAGCGTCGCGGTTGGAAAAAGCACGACGGCCCGCATCATTCAGACGGTGCTCTCCCGTTTGCAGGAACGGCTGAAAGTCAGTCTGATCACAACCGACGGTTTTCTTTATCCCAATGCGGTGCTGACAGAAAAACAGATGATGTCGCGGAAGGGGTTTCCGGAAAGCTATGATGTCAAAGCATTGCTTGAGTTTTTAAACGATTTAAAATCCGGCAAGGAAATCGTTCGCGCACCCGTTTATTCCCATTTAACGTACGACAGATTGGAAGGGGTTTACGAAACGGTTGAACAAGCGGATATCGTCATCATCGAAGGCGTCAATGTGCTGCAGACACCGACGATCGAAGACGACCGGACAAAACCGCGGGTTTTCGTTTCCGATTTTTTTGACTTCTCAATTTATGTGGATGCCGAAGAAGACCTCATTATCAAATGGTATCTTGAACGCTTTCGCATGCTCAGAGAGACGGCTTTTCAAGATCCGAGTTCTTATTTCCATAAATTCAAAGACCTTGCGGACGAAGAAGCGGACCATATGGCAAAGTCAATATGGGAGACCGTCAACCGTCCGAATTTGTATGAGAACATTCTGCCTACAAAATTCCGGTCTGATTTAATCTTGAGAAAAGGCGAAGGCCACAAGGTGGAAGAGATTCTCGTCAGACGGGTGTAGAAGAGGAGGCTTGCATGATCCATCATATTGAACTGTATGTTTCAGATTTGGAAGCGTCGAAGCGCTTTTGGGGCTGGTTTCTCGGAGAGCTCGGCTATGAGGTTTTTCAACAATGGGAAGACGGGATCAGCTGGAAAGCAAACGGCGCCTATCTCGTGCTTGTGCAGGCGAAAGAGCAGTTTGTCAAAGCAGGTTATCACAGGTGCCGCGTCGGTTTAAACCATCTTGCTTTTTACGCGGCATCCAAAGAACAGGTCGACGAAATGACAATGAAACTGAGGGAGCGGGGATGCCGCATTTTATATGAAGACAGACATCCGTTTGCCGGCGGAAGCGGGCATTATGCCTTATATACCGAAGATCCCGACCGCATCAAAGTCGAACTTGCGGCGCCTTGAGGCGGGCGTCCGCCGGAAGGCCGGCCTTTGACCGAGCCGGCCTGTTTTCAATTAATGCTGCATCGTTTTTTTCGAACTTAATTTGACTTTTGCTTCATCTATTTTGAGCTTCCGGAAGGCTGCCACCAGGAAAGGAACGCCGCAAATGGTGACAGCGGACAGGATTGCAAAAGTGAAAAACGGCTTTTCCGCTCCAAAGGCGTCCAGCAGCATTCCCCCCGCCCAAGGGCCGATCACGCTTCCCAGCTGGGTGAAGCCTATAGCCCCGAAGTAAGTGCCTTTCAGCTCAGGCCGGGCAATCCGGTCGACCAGTAAATCCATCATCGAAAAGAGAAGCACTTCCCCGATCGTAAACACGATAATGATCAAGACGATGGACCATAGATCGTGGAAAAACGAGAGGCTGAACAGGCTTCCGCTAATCAGCACATTTCCGGCAATCAGCGATAAAATCGGTGAAAACCGTTTGGCGATATGTACGATCGGGTACTGTACGACAAGCACGGCCAAGGCATTCAGCGTCAGCATCATACCGAACACTTTCGTCCCGTCTTCGATGAACGGGCTGGCCGCCATGTATTGTGCGAGCGTGGATGTGAAGTGGGAATACCCGAATAAACAAAGAATCGAACCGATTAGTGTAATCGTAAATACCCGGTCTTTTTTTGTCACCTCCAGCGCGTCCCGCACTTTTATACGCTTATTCCGCTCAGTTGCCGGTACGGTGTGGTGTTTAAATTGAATGACCAGCACCGCCGCATAAATAAAATAAATGAAAGCCGCAATGAAAAACGGCAGCGTCGTTTTCGAAGATCCGAGGTACAGGCCTAAAAGCGGACCGAAGACGACGCCGAGGTTGATCGCGGTATAGCGGAGATTAAAGACGAAAAGGCGCGTTTCGGGTTTGGATACGTCTGAAAGCAGCGCTCTTGAAGTCGGTTCAAACAAAGCGCGGCATAATCCGTTTAAGGCATTCATGACAAAGAATGTCCAGACATGATCGGCGAGCGCGAAACCGGCGAACACGAATGTCCAGCCGAAAATCGAAACGAGCATGATGGTTTTCCGGCCGAACCTGTCTGATAAGTACCCGCCGTAAAAGCTTGCCGCAATTCCGATCAGAGAGCTCGCTGCAATAACGGCGCCGGCAAAGCCGGAAGAGGCGCCTTTCACTTGTGTCAAATAAATTGCTAAAAAAGGGATGCTCATGGCTGTGCCCATACGTCCGAAAATGGTTCCGACAATAATAGTCCAGCTGAGCGGGTGGATGTTCTGCCATTTTTGTTTCATGATAAACTCTCCGTTACGTTTTTATTTGTTTATCATACATGAAACAAATGGCGGTGAATAGAGGAATTTCTATATGCTGGGTGATCAAAAGGAGAACAAGCCTTGATTTGTGACATAATCATAGATGACATCTTCGATATGGGCATGCAGCCCCTCATTCGGTTCCTCGATCCGCCTTTCCTGCAAAGCCAGCTTCAGGATTTCTTTTTCGCCGGGGCTGAGCGGATCGGTTGCAACATTGCGTCCGTACTGCTTCAGCGCCTGTCCGAGCATTTTTTCAATCAGTTTCTCATCCATTTGTCTTTCTCCTTTAGGAGCGCTTTTTCTTTTATCTTACTAGGAAAAAACGAGGTTCTCAAGGGAGCTTTCAATTTGAGCCATTAAACCGGATGCGGCAGCATTCCGAACTGGAATGATCCGCCATGTCACCTTCTTTCCAAAGAAGGTGTTTTTTGTTGCTTTCAGCCAGGATTTTCTTTGGATAAAATTACGCCTGGAAATCGAACGTATATTCGGAGTATAGTATTCATACACTAATTGTGCGAACATCAGTTCTTTTTGGAGGGAGAGAGATGGATTACGGTCAATATCCGTCGCGTTCGGTTTTGTGCGTTGATATGCGGAGCTTTTATGCAAGCTGTGCCGCAGTCCTGCTCGGACTTGATCCGATGACTTGCCTGCTGGCGGTTGTCGGAAACACGGAGCGGCAGGGGAGCATCGTTCTCGCTGCTTCTCCGGCTCTGAAAAGAGAGTTCGGCGTGCAAACGGGAACAAGGCTTTATCAGCTGCCGGATGATCCGCGCATCAAGCTGGTCAATCCAAAGATGGGGCTGTTTGTCCGTGTTTCTACAGAGCTCACCCGGCTGTTCTGCCGCTATGTGCCGCCTGATGCCATTCATACGTACAGCGTGGATGAAAGCTTTATTCAGGTGGACGGTGTTGAGAGCATGTGGGGAGACGCCCGAACGATTGCGATGAAAATTCAAGATGATATGGAAAGGGAGTTTGGCCTTCCCTGTGCTGTCGGAATCGGACCGAATCTGCTGATGGCAAAGCTGTGCCTTGACCTTGAAGCGAAAAAATCAGCAGACGGAGTGGCCGTTTGGGGCTACGAAGACGTGAAAACGAAGCTGTGGCCGCTGTCTCCGCTGCGCCGCATGTGGGGAATCGGCTCCAGGCTGGAAAAGACGTTAAACCGGATGGGGATTTTTACAGTCGGTCAGCTGGCTCACTATGATCTCAAGCGGCTTGAGAAAACATTCGGGGTGATGGGAAACCAGCTCTATTATCACGCTTGGGGCATCGACCTTTCAGCGATCGGAGCGCCGCTCTTGGAGGGGCAGGTCAGCTATGGAAAAAGCCAGATTTTGCTTCGCGATTATCCGAATCCGGAGGAAGTCAAGCATGTCATTCTTGAAATGTGTGAAGAAGTAGCCAAAAGGGCGCGCGCCCACCGCCAGGCCGGCCGGACCGTCAGTCTTGGCGTCGAATACAGCCGCGATGAGCTTGGCGGCGGGTTTTACCGTTCAAAAACAATGGAAAGCCCTTCAAATGTCACCCTTGATCTCTACCATACATGTCTGGCATTGTTCGAGCGGTTTTATGCCGGCAAAACGGTTCGGAAAATTTCCGTCTCTTTTTCCAATATTCAAGACGACACCAATATGCAGCTTGATCTTTTTCGTCCCGATCAGGAAAAGAAGCGGCAGCTCGGGTACGTGATGGACGGCATCAGAGAACGGCACGGATCAACAGCGCTTTTGCGGGCTGTTTCCTATACAAACGCCGGGACGGCCCGGCTGCGGTCAAAATTGGTCGGAGGCCATCAGGCATAGAAAGGAGAATCATTTATGCTTCGCGACAGAGGCAGTATCAAATGGGTTTCCATGATGCTGCCTGAGCACGTGGAATTGCTCAGGGAATATCATGAAAGCCTTCAAAAACTCAAAAAACCGATCCTGGATGAACAAAAATATGAAGAATTTAATGAAATCATTTGTGAAGCGATGGCAGAAAACAGAATGTTGCAATTTGCCTATTATCGGCAGGGGGAAGTGAAAACGCTGGCCGGCCGGATTCACTATGCCGACGCCCTGAAAAGGGAGCTGCGGATCGTAAGCCGGGCGGATGAAATATGCATTTTAAAGATGGAGGATATCATTGAGATTGAATACGATTGTCGTTTATAATAGAATCAGTATTCGGAGGTGGATAAAATGGTAAATGACATTCATTTGCCGACTGCAGCGCCTCATGCAAAGCCTGTTATCTTGAAAGGCGATACTTTGCATGAGGCGGGGTTATCAACAAATCGCCTAAAAAAAGCAAGGTATCATTTCTGATCATCCGGCTTTGCACCTTATTTTTAAATATAGATCCATAAATAAGGAGCTGGCAGAAATGAAGACACCTTTTATCAGAAATGACCAATATAATTTTATTAAGTTTCAAACGGACAGCCTTGTTCAGGGACATGCGAACATCAATGACGAAAACGTACTTGACGCTTTGAAATGCAATGCGCTCGATCAAGTGTTCAACCTGTTTCCTGATCTCAGCAGCGATCAAAAGTCTTTGCTGCAGAAGATGGCAGAAGTGGAAGACAGCGGTGAAGCGATGCGCTTTTTAGCCGAATTAAAGCCTCATGTCATTCCATTTCAGCGTATAACAGTAAAAACCGCTAAAAAGCTATTTTCTAAAGTGAAGAAGTTAAAGACGCCCGATTTTGAACAGATGGATTTCAGCGGATATTCCTACCTGGGATGGAATGATGCAGGATCAGGCAGAAAGTACATGATTGTGGATGCCGGCGGAAAGCTGACCGGAATACACGGCACCATCAAATCCAGCAATAAAAAAGGAATCTGCGCGATATGCAACAGGACCGAAGAGATCGGACTGTTCATGGCCCGGGTGAAAAGCGGGAAAGAAACCTATACAGACAGAGGCAATTATATTTGCTGTGACAGTGAAACATGCAATCAAAATGTGATGACGCTGGATCATCTGAACCATTTCGTCGCACAATTAACGAAAGAATAAACGAGAACCCCCCGGCTAAGCTTTAGCCGGGGGGTTTTATGATTTGGCTTTTAGCCTGCCTCTTTCGCAGCACTTCGCTCTCCGAAGAGACGGGTGGTCAGCCCGGGAACAGCCATACATAAGAATACGGAACGTCCAAGGCTGAATAAAAGAAAAGCGAGCCACAGCCCATGGTTTCCGAAAGCGGGCACAGCGGTAAAAAAGGCGGCCAGGAAGACGAGAACAGCCAAGAACATTGAATTTCTGACCGGGCCTATTTCAGTCGCTCCTGTAAAAATCCCGTAAAAAACGAGTCCGAAACTTGCGGCCAAAGGAAAGAGAGCGATCCAAATATCGTAGGTTTTCGCTGCTTCCAAAACGCTTTCAAGCGGTGTAAACAAGGGAAGGATTACACCTTTCAAAAGAAAGTAGCCGACTGAAAGCAGCGCGGCCGAGATCAGCGACCACTGGATCGAAAGGGAAAGCGTACGGGAATAAAGTTCCCGATCCATTCTTCCAACGGCTTTCCCGGCAAAAATGCTCGATGCATTGGCAAATCCGTCAAACACATAAGCCATCATATAATGAATTTGAATTAAGATCGCATTTGCGGCCAAAACTTCAGCGCCGAAGCCGGCTCCTTTAGCCGTAAACAAATTAAAAACCGTTAAAAGGCACAATGTCCGAATCAATAGATCGCGGTTGACAACCATCATTTTTTTAAACGGTTTCGGGTCGAACAAAACCTTGACGGACGGCAGCTTAAACCGCATGGCGGCATTCGTTTTCACAAGCCAGCAGCCGATCAGGCAGCCCGTCACTTCCGCAATCAAAGTGGCTAGAGCGATGCCGTATACTTCCATGTGAAAGACGTAGACAAAAACGATGTCAAGCACGATATTCAAGACGTTCATCGAAATCTGCAAAAGCAATGTCACTTTGATAAGGGACATTCCCATCAGCCAGCCGAGAATGCAATAGCTGATTAAAGCAAATGGAGCGCCCCAAATCCTCAGCGAAAAATACTGCGAGGCGAATTCAGCGGTATGGCGGTCAGGCTGTATCAGCGTCAGCGCTGCGTATTCAAGCGGTTTTTGCAAGAGAATGAACATCAGTCCGGCAAAAACCGCGATGCAAACAGGCCGGGCAAGAGCCAAAACGCTCTCTGATCTGTTTTGGGAGCCGAGCGACTGAGCAGCGAACCCCGATGTGCTCACCCGCAAAAAGCCGAGGAGCCAATACATCGTATTAAAAATCATCGTTCCGACTGCAACACCGCCGATGTAAGCAGGGGAGGAAAGCTGCCCGGCTACCGCCGTATCGACCGCCCCCAGCAAAGGAGTGGTGATCGTTGAAATGATCAGCGGAACGGCGAGTGCTAGATAATGTCTGTGATTCATCTCTTATGACCCCCCTTAGGATTCAAACACCTGAAGCAGCTTTTTGGCATATGGGTGCCTTTCGGCAGAAAAAAGCTCTTCTTTTTTAAATTGATCGGCAATCTGCCCGTCTTTCATGACCATGATGCGATGGCTCATAAAGTGGACAGCGGCCAGATCATGGGAAATAAACAAATAGGAAAGCCCCATATCATCCTGCAAATCTTTGAGGAGGTCGAGGATCTTCGCCTGACTGGTGACATCCAGGCTTGCCGTAGGCTCATCAAAGATGATTAAAGACGGGTGAGTGCTGATGGCTCTGGCGATTAAGGCCCTTTGGAGCTGCCCGCCGCTTAATTCATGCGGATAGCGGTCAAGGAGGCTCGAGGGAAGGCCGACCATTGAGAACAGACGCTCAGCCGTCAGACGGCGGCTGCCTTGGAAGTCCTTTAAAAATGGCGGTATGTCTTGTTTGGAAACATCAAGCGGCTCCATAACTGAATCGATAATATTGAGCTTTGGATTCAATGATGCGGCCGGATTTTGAAAAACAGCCTGCAGCTTTCGGCGCAGTCTTCGGGTCTCTTTTTTGTTTATGCCGGGAAGCGGATGTTGATGAAGCCGAATCTCTCCGTGATCGATTTTTTCGAGCAGGAGAAGGCAGCGCGCGAGGGTGCTTTTCCCGCTGCCGCTCTCGCCGGCGAGCCCGAGGCATTCGCCTTTTCGAATGGAGAACGATACATTGTCAACGGCTTTGTGGCCGCAAGCGTAATGTTTTGTCAGATTGCTGACAAAAAGAACGGTTTCTGCTGAATGGGTCATCACGCACCTCCTGTTCCCGCCAGCGCCGCTTCCTTTGTTTCAGGCGCGGCTGTCAGCCTCGGCGGAGGATTTTTCAGCGGCGGGACGGCTGCGAATAAACGTCTTGTACATTCATGTGCCGGTTGTCTGATTAAATCAGCGGTTAAGCCGCTTTCGACGATTTCTCCGTTTTGCATGACAGCGGTTTGATCGGCGTACCTTTTGACAAGCCGGAGGTCATGAGTGATAAAAAGGATGGCGCAGTTTGTTTTGGCGCGCATCACGGTGAGCTGTTGCAAGACGTCCGCGGCCGTGATGCTGTCTAAAGCCGTTGTCGGTTCGTCTGCGATGAGAAGCTTCGGGCGGAGCACCATCGCTTGAGCGATCGCGGCCCTTTGGAGCTGCCCGCCGCTCAATTGAAACGGGTAGCTTTCATATACTCTGTTTTCCGGCAGAGAAACCTCCCGAAAAGCGCGGAGAATCGCTTCTCTTCGCTTGTTTTTAGACCAATCGGTATGCGTTTTGACCATTTCGTCAATTTGTTTGCCGATCCGTATAAAAGGGGTGAATGCTCCGTGACAGTCCTGAAAAATACAGGCGATATCCTTTCCGCGCATGCGTCGGAGCGCTTTGCGGCCGGCTTGAAGCATCTGGCGGCCCTCAAATATCACATCTCCGCCGGACACCGTTAGTCCGTCCGGAAGCAGCCCGGCTATGGCCGAAGCGGTCAGGCTTTTTCCGCTGCCGCTTTCCCCGAGCAGCGCGAACCATTCCCCTTCATGGATCGAGAAGGAGGCATTTTTGACAATGGTGTGCTGTCGGGAGCTGATTGATAAGCCCTCAATGGATAACATCGGCATGCTAAGAAACTCCTTTCTTGTGTTTAACGTCAAACCTGTCCCTTAAACGATCACCGTACAGGTTGGACAACAGAACGATGAACATGATCGCAAGACCGGGAATCACCATAAGCTGAGGCGCATGCAAAAAGTAATGTTTTCCGTCATTCAGCATGGCGCCCCATTCCGGGTATGGAGGCTGAGCACCCAGTCCGATATAGGACAGGGCAGCAATCATTAACACCGTTTTTCCGATATCAAGTGTCGCAAGTACGGAAACGTTGCCGAGAACATGGGGCAGCAAGTGCTTTTTTAAAATCGCCCCGGAGCCTAAGCCCGTCAGCTCGGCCAAGGCGATGTAATCTTTTTGTTTTTCCGAAAACACCGTGCTGCGGACCAGCCTTGCATAGCCGACCCATTTGACAGCGACGACGGCCAATATTAAGTTCATCAGACCGGGGCCAAGCAAACCGCTTAAAACAATCGCGACAATATAGTCCGGAAACGCCATGACCGCGTCAACGATTCTCATGATCATCCGATCCAGCCGTCCGCCGAAAAAGCCGGAGACAAGCCCGACGGGAACGCCTATGAAAACGGAGATCAGAATCGCGGCCAAGGCGGTGCCGACCGTCGCTTTCGCACCGGCGATCATTCGGGAAAATATATCTCTGCCCAAATGGTCTGTCCCGAGCCAGTGCTGCAAGCTGATCGGCTGGAGACGGTTGGCCATATCTGTGCGGAGCGGATCGAACGGCAAAAAGAAGGGAACGGTGAACAGCGCCGCGGAAAACAGCAGCACGAACCACAGTCCTATTTTGGTTCGGAATATAAGTTTGACGTTTTTTCTCATCGGCGTCCAGCCTCCTTTAAGCGAATTTCCGGATTGAGGTACCGATAGGAGAGGTCGACCAAAAGATTGATCAGGACAACCGTGATCCCCATGAAAAGAATGTACCCCTGAATGATCGGATAATCACGCTGAACGATGGCGTCAACGACAAGCTTGCCGACGCCGGGATATGCAAACAGGACTTCAATAATCACCGTGCCGCCGAGCAGGCTGCCGAGGCTGACCCCGAATATCGTGATGACAGGGACAAGACAGTGGCGAAACGCGTGAAAGAAGAAAATTCTCGCCTCGCTGATACCGCGCGCCCTGGCTGATCTGATGAAATCCTGACCAAGGCTTTCGATCAAGCTTGACCGTACAAGGCGGACATAAACGCCCGACATCGCGATCCCGAGCGTGAGAGAGGGGAGAATCAAATGTTTAAACGTTCCGGCTCCCATCGACGGCAGCCAATTCAGCCTGACGGAGAAGAGATCGATCAGTATCAATCCGAGCCAAAAGCTTGGGAGCGCGGCTCCCACTAAAGCGAGCAAGCGGCCGAGATGATCGATCCACCGATCCCGGTATAAAGCGGAAAGCGTTCCGACCGGCACGGCGATCAGCAGCATGACGAGAAGCGATGCGCCGGTCAGAAGCAATGTCGCCGGGAATTTCCGGCTGAGCTCGTCGATGACGGGTTCGTGTGTTGTATAGGATTTTCCCAAATCAAATTGGAAAAAGCGTTTAAACCAGTTCCAATATTGAATATAAACCGGTTTGTCCAAACCGAGCTCCTCTTTGAATGCCTCGATCTGCTCGTCTGTTACCGCTACATCATCTACGCGAAGCATCTGTTTCACCGGATCACCGGGAGCCGCTTTCATAAATACAAAGCTGATAAACGAAAGCAGGAATAAGAATAGAACCAGTTCAAACAGCCGCTTAGCGATCTGCTTCATTTCGTTTTCACATCCAAATCTTTCGTCAGCATATAATACTCACTTTTGCTCGTTTCCCAATTTAATACACCGTCTCGGTATGCCGTGATGTTTTCGGGAGTGACGATAAAAGAGTTCAATGTCTCCTTCTCGATCAATTCAGCTGCTTTTTTAGCAAGGCGGTCCCGCTTCTCTTTGTCGATTGTGCGGTTGAATTTCTCAATCCATTTGATCAAGGTTTGATTTTCGATGCCGCTGTAGTTTAAAGCGCCATTCGGCATATAGGCGGTGTTCAGCAAATAGCCGGCATCGCCTCTGGGCGCGGTCATCGAGCTGTATGTCGCCAAATCCCAATCATCGTTCTTCGCCAAATACTCATCGATATTTTCGACTTGTTGAATCTTAATCGAAATGCCCAGTTCCTTCGCATTTGATTCAAGAATTTGTGCGATTAAAGGCAATTCCGGACGAGACTGATAGGTTAGCAGTGTAAAAGATAAGGCTTTTCCGTCCTTCACGGCTTTGCCGTTTTCAAGCTCGTAGCCGGCTTTTTTCAGCTCAGCTTTTGCCGCTTCCAGTCCGCTCGGCTTTTGAACCGTACCGGCGGAAAACGGGAAATCCGCTAAGAAAGGTCCGTCTGCCGGCTGAGCATGCCCGTTCAAAATGCTTTCAGCGATTTCTTTGCGGTCCAGTAATGCGTCGAAGGCGCGGCGCAGGTGACGGTCAGCGAAATGATCCTTCTTTGTATTGTAGAGAATCTGGTGAACGCGCAAGCTCGGCACCGAATTAACGGTAATCGATGAATCTTTTTGAATTTGGTCAATATCCTCCACGCTCGGTCTGTAAATAATGTCGGCATCTTTTGATTGGAGAGCCATGACGCGGGCGTTTGCGTCTTCATTAAACGAAAATGTGACGTGCTTCAGCTTCGGTTTGCCGTCCCAATAATCGTCATACCGTTCTAACTCTATTTTATGGCCGGCCTCAAAAGAGGAAACTTGAAAAGGGCCCGTCCCAACGGGCTGTTGAGAAATGTTTGCTGCGCTGACGTCAATGATCGATGTGTTTGGATGAACCAATTCTGAAGGGAATTCGGGAAAAGGCTCCTTTGTTGTAATCGTCAATGTTTGTCCTGCAGCTTTGATTTCTTTAATTTTTAAGGCGTTATTCATCGCTTTGCTCTCGCGTATCGTCCGTTCTAAAGACGCTTTTACCGCTTTGGCATCCGCTTTTTTGCCATTTTGAAACGTCAGATTGTCTTTAAGGGTGAAGACCCATGTTTGTCCGTCTTTACTTTCCCAATCCTTGGCAAGCCAAGGTTCGATGGAAAGGTCAGCGCTGATTTTGACGAGCGTTTCGCTGATGCCGGCGCGGACAGCCGTATAATTGACATCGAGATTCGGGTCAAGGGTTTGACTTGGAATATTGAAAAGAAAGGTGAGTTTCTTCTCATCTCCTTTCGCTGAGTCAGCGCCTCCGGCGGAGCAGGAAGCGAGAATGAAGAGAAAAACAATCGGTATGATCATGCGTTTTGCTATGTAAGCCATCGGTTAATACCCCCAAGTAGTAATGATTTCGATTTACCTTCATTATCATAGGGGATATTTCCTTTGTTGTAAAGGAATGTTTGTTCGTGTTTGACGAAAGTGCGGGGACAAATTTTTCGGAGCCCGGCCAGCTTTTCCATATAAAATAGGTCTGCAAAAAAGAAAGCCCGAATAATTTGAAACAAGGGAGTTAATGGAACGATTTACAGGGGAAAAAAATATGCTGTTAATAAGATGTTCAAACAGCAAGTGAAAGGAGCCATAAAGCGATGATGATTACAGTAAAAATACGCCATACCGCTGAAACCGAAGGCACAGACATAGGTGACTTCACTCCTGCTGAACTCGAAAGCATCGTCCAGACGATCAGAAAATACGGAGCTTGGCTTTCACCTGATGCCGACGCAGATGATTATAAATTTACATTCCAAGACGCTAAATACAATCTCGAACAAAGAGTCTTTGAAATCATTGTGGAATAATCATATATCGACGGGGTTGACGGACACTGAATGAACGATCGGAAATGGCGTTTATTTAGAGTCCTTTTTATTTTTGCCGGGCGGGAAGACAGTCCCGATAAATGAGGAGGAGCCTTGAAGAAATTTAGCTCTTCAAGGTTCCTTCACTTTTACTTCCCGTTGACGGTCAGCCCGTCTTTAATCAAGGCATTCACTTTGCTGCTGAACAAAAGGCCGACATGGCTTACGCCTGAGATTTGCACATTGTTTGCACCACCAAGTTTGGAGAGGCTGTTTAAGACGATATAGTCGCTTGTGCTGTAAATCGAAGTGTATGAGATTTTGTCATTCGGAGCGATTCCCTGAGGCGCCGTGTTTGTAACCAGCCGGTTAGCACCCCCAAGGGTAACGACATGTCCGACTTTATCTGCTCCGTCCAGATTTTTAATATAATAGAGCGTATTGGCCCCGCCCATGCTGTGGGCGACAATATCGACTTTTGATGCTCCTGTTTGATTCAGCACATGCTTGATGTATTCGGATAATGTCGGCGCATTAATTTTATTATTTCCTGTTTTATCGATAAAGTTGATGGCGTAAAGCTCACTGCTTGTCCAGCCTTGAGATTGTAAATACGATTTAATGCCGATGAAGTTATAATTGGCTCCGCCGATGCCGTGAACCATGACGACCGGATTGTGGGAAGCGGCGGAAGCTGTTGAAGGCCGGCATGAAAATACGGACACAACAGACAGCATGCAAATCAATAGAATAGATAAAAATGAATGGCGACGCATTGTTTCTCCTCCTAAAAAAGTAATAAGTTCACAACAACGACAATTCTATAAAACGAACATATGAAAACGAAGTGTAAATTTATCTATTTTTTACACTCGGAAAAAGAGCAGTATATGAAACGGTTTTTTGCCGCTGGGCGCGCCGGTATCCTATGGGGCAAGGTGAGTGAAGCTTTTCAGGGAGATGGCAAATCGATTTGTGCTGTTGAATTAGAACTAAGAATTTACTCCCATTCATCTACTGACGTATTAAAATGGTAAATTGGGAGCGGGAAACGGTATAATAAGGAAGCATATCCATTGATTAGTTGCAGAACATTTGTGCCGATGGTCAGGTATAATGTTGAAAGGAGAGGTTAGATTTTGATGAAAACATGGGCATTGAAAACAATGTGCCTGTGCTCTCATGTGCAGTTTTTTTCCGACTGCAAAGCGGTCCGCTGCATATCAACAAAGTGTTGATTGCTTATCAGCGGAAAACGGGATTTTCGTAAAAAAAGACGTTTCGAATGATGACAGACCGGATCAGGATCAAGTCCTGTTTACCAAAGGGGGATGAACATGATTTCAAAAACGCCGGAGCCGCCGTATTACGCAGTGATTTTCACATCGGTCAGAACGAACGGGGATCATGGCTACAAAGAGACGGCTGCGAACATGCTAAAGCTTGCCGCAGCACAGCCAGGCTTTTTAGGAGCAGAAAGCGCAAGGGACATGAACGGAAAAGGAATAACGGTTTCCTATTGGGAAAGCCTTGAGGCGATTGAAAAATGGAAGTTTCACAGCGAACACCGGCAGGCGAAGGAAAAAGGCCGAACAAAATGGTATTCTGACTTTGCAGTGCGGGTTGCAAAAGTTGAAGCCGCAAGGATTTCGGAGCGGCCCGGCCGGCCCCCGTCAGATGGCACCGGCGGGGAGGAAATGCAATGATTCAATTGTTAAATCATAAAGACCCGCACACGGCCCGCTGCATTGTAAATGTTCAAAGGCCGGCTTATGAAAAAGAAGCGGAGATTATTCAATTTCAGGGCATTCCGCAGCTGAATGAAACAGCTTTTGATGTGATGGATTCCCGTGAAACTTTCATCGGCTGGTTTGAGGGAGGAGAATTAGCCGGAATCGCTTCCTTTATACATACAGCCGAAAAGCTGACGATCTGCAGGCTGGCCGTTCATCCCGTCCATTTTCGAAAAGGGATTGCGATGGCATTGCTTCGTTATCTATTGATGGAGAAGGAAGCCGAAGCGTTTGAAGTGACGACGGGAGCGGAGAATGAACCGGCAAAAGCGCTATATCAGAAATTGGGATTTTCCGAGATTGAGCAGTATGAACCTGAAAAAGGAATTGTTCTTTCAAGACTGACGCTGAATGCGCCGAGAAAGGTTAAAGTCGTCTCCTATCAAGAGGAGTGGAAGGGCGAATTTTTCAAAGAAAAAAAGCAGCTTGAAGCGCTTTTCCAGAATGAAGTCTTGCATATTCACCACATTGGAAGCACGTCAATTCCGGGGATGAGCGCCAAGCCTGTCATTGATATCCTGATCGAAGTAAACGATCTCGGCTCCGCAGCCCGCTTCGAAAAGGGGATGAAAATGCTCGGCTATGAATCGAAGGGGGAAAACGGAATTCCGGGGAGAAGGTTCTTTCAAAAAGGAGGACGGAAGCGTACACACCATGTCCATCTGTATGAAAGCGGGCATCCCGATATCAGGCGGCATCTCGCGTTTCGGGATTATTTAATCTCGCATCCGGAGCGGGCCGAAGAATATGCTGCTCTGAAGATGAAGCTGGCGGAGATGTTTCCGCTTGACATGGCAGGCTATGTTGACGGCAAAAACGGCTGGATAAAAGAGACTGAGCACTTGGCTGAACAATGGGAAAAGGGAGGGGAGGACAGGTAAAGCCCCCCTCCTGTTTCAGGCTCTGACACAAGATTCAAACGTTCCTTTGTGGCTTCCGTCACAGTAAGGCATTTTCAGCGATTTTCCGCATCTGCAGAGCAAAAAGCGGGTTTTTCAGGGAACGGGTTTCCTTCCATATCGATCAGTTCGACGTCTCCCGTGACCCGGAAACCGCCGTTGTCCATCACTTTAATCTGCACTTTTTTGGGCATCATTCCACCTCCGAATCCCTTCATATTTATGCCTGACAGTCGGAAACGATGCGCTTTTTCCCGCTCCTGTGGTACAATGTCCGTAAACGAAATAGAGAAGGATGATATCATGCAGCTTGAAATCACTGCACAGGCAAAACAAGCCATTCAACGGGCAACAGAGCCTTATCCTGATAAAAAGATCCAGCTTCGCTATGATTCCGAGGGCTGCGGATGCGCGGTCAGCGGCGTGCCGGTTCTGTGGCTGACGGACGAATTATCGGGAAGTTGCGAGCCCCTTGAGACAAACGGGCTTCCGATTTATATTCAGTCATCGCAAAAAGTCTTTTTTGATGAAGCGATGACCATCGACTATTATGAGAAAGCGGGTGCCTTGATGCTGAAAAGTCCGGCACAGGTGCTTTCTCCCAGAATGAGTATTTTAGTGAAATAGGGTGGCGTTCGATTTGAATCAAAAGGTAAAATCTTTAAAACAAACCGCTCAAAATAAAACATGGGCGTCCTTTTTACATCAAAATCATCCGTATACACTCCTTCATTGGTCAATCGGAGGGACAGAGTCCGTCAAAAAGGATGTCTGGCTTCTTCAGGATGAAATGACTTTTGAAACAAAGGAATTCGATACAATTGAGACGGCCATCTCTTGGATCGGCGATCATATGAGCGACATTACGGATATTTTGTAGCACAAAAGAAGGCGGACGAGACTTATGCTCGTTCGCCTTCTTTACGCCGATTTGTGATCTCTTGAAGAAAGTCCCGCACCGTGTTTTTGTAGCTGGTTCTGTTTTGGGTATAGCTCATCGCGTGCGCACCTTTTTCAGCGATATAAAGCCTTTTCTCCCCCGGCTTCTTCTCGTAAAGCATTTCGCTCGATTCAGGCGGGATATAGTCGTCTTGTTTGCTGTGAATGAACAGCACCGGTTTTTTGATCTTCCCGACGACGGATAAAGGGGAGACATCACCGATGCGGTAGCCGTCCCGCCATCTCAAAAAGAGGCTGGCAAGCGGCAAAATGAAAGCTCCCGGAAGATGAAAATCTTCTTTCAGCCGGTAAACGAGCTGATCCTCAAATGTGGCAAACGGACAGTCGGCCACGTAAAAATCAGCGTCGGCATCGTCCATTCCCGCGTAAAGAAGCGTCGTGACAGCGCCCATCGATTCGCCGTGAATGCCGATCAGCGCGTGTTCGCCGTGTTTTTCCCGAAGCCAATGGACAACCGTTTTCAAATCGTTTTTTTCATAATATCCGTAGCTCGTTGTTTTTCCGCCGCTTGTGCCGTGCCTCCGGTGGTCATATATGACGGCGTTCCAGCCGAGATCAAGAAACAGATTCATATATTTGATCGAATTCAACAGATTCATCGTCACCCCGTGGCAGATAATCACGGTGTTTTTCGTTTTGTGCGGATGGACGTAGTATCCTTTAATATTGTAGCCGTAAGAAGAAGGGAGGTTGATTTCTTCTTTCGGGAGAGCGGCAAAAGCTTTTTCGTCATAATGGCCGTCAGCCGTTTCCCGCTCGATAATGTATTCGTCTGTCCGTTTTTTAATGTACATGATTTGATTCGTAAAATAGATTCCGAGCGCGGCAATAAACAGCAAAACCGCCCCGATAGCAGCCAGCCAAATCAACATCTGATGTATTCTTCCTTTCTTAAATGCTTCTCACTTTATCATACCACACAACGATTGGCATTTGCCGAGAGAGACGGCTCTCCGAGTGACGGCTTGCCTGAACTTTTAGATTCCTGATAAACTATCATCACAAACAGGGAGAACGGAGGACAGGATATGGGAAAGAAAAAACAAGACCCAAATGCCCGGCAGCTGCTGAAAGATGCGCTCGCCGACGATTTGAAAGATAAACTTCAGCAAATGAAGAGCGAATTGAAAGAGGAGGACGAAAAAAGAAAAGAGCGTGAGAAAGAGCGGCTCATCAAGGAAAGACAAGAAAGGGAAAAAAATAAAAGCTTTGAAGAGCTCCTCAACGAAAGCGGAATTGACGACTGGAAGAAGTATAAGTAAGAAAGCCCCGTCTGATCAAGAGACGGGGCTTTCTTATTGCTTTATTCGCGATGTGCAGTGTACACGCCGCGTTTTGTATAAAAGCGGAGTGCTTTGATTTCCTGTTCTGTCAGACCGCGTCCGCCGACAGATTCAACGTTTTCCCGAAGCTGGGAGATTTTGCTCGCTCCGGGGATGACCGCTCCGACAGCCGGCTGGGCGAGAATATACTTCATCGCGGTTTCGGTCGCGGATAAATCAGGCGCCGTTTTTTCAATGTCCGCTTTTGTTTTAACGAGTTCATCGTAGGAATACGATAAATAGCCGTTTTTCTTGATCGCGGCGTTTGCATCTGACAGAGGTTTTTCTGTCAGAATCCCTTTTGCCAAAGGTCCTCTTGCAATCACGCTGATTCCATGTTCTTCAAGGAGAGAAAGCCATTCCTCAGGCCGTCTGTCCAACAAGCTGTATTGCATCATGACCGTGACGATGTTTGATTTTTTGATGTATTCCTTAATGACGTTCGGCCGAATTGAAGAAATGCCGTAATGGCGGATGACGCCTTCCTGTTTTAATTCTTCAAAAGCTTCGATCGTTTCGTCGATATTGTCTTCAATTGTGCCGCCGTGCAGCTGATAAAGATCGATGTAGTCGGTTTGCAGCCGCTTTAAGCTGTGCTTGACGGCTTCTTTTATGTACGCTTTCCGGGGATCCCAGAACCAGCCCGGTTTTCCTTCCTCCCAGCGGTTTCCTGCTTTTGTCGCAAGGATCACGTCTTGGCGCCTTGATTTGATTGCTTCACCGACAATCTCTTCGTTGCGTCCAAAATCGTACAAGTCGGCAGTATCCAAATAATTGATGCCAAACGCCAAAGCTTCATCCAAAATTGACAGTGCGTGCTTTTTGTCTGTTCCGAGAGACATGCAGCCGAGGCCGACTTCACTCACCTGTAAATCGGAATGTCCGAGCGTCCTTTTTTTCATAAGCTTCACTCCTTTTTTTCTTACTTTGAACGTAATACAAAGGAGCGAAGTTTTCAACCCATCGGCATCGGAATCAGAAGTACAGCTCGAAGATGATCACGCTTAGGGCGCAAATCAAACAAACCGCGGCAGGGATGGCCGTAAAAAAAGGCTGCCGCGCCCGGAATAGGTGGGCATGAATGGCGCCTGTCATAAGCAGGGAGAACAACAGCCCCGAGCCGACAGCCAGATGCACATTCCAAATCCCGGCGATCATGCCGAGCGCTCCGACGATTTCAAGAAACCCTGTTACTGGAAGAAACCACAGCGGGTATTGATAATGGCGCCAATGTTCCACTTGAAAAGGAACGTGCATCGCCTTGATTACGCCTCCGATCAGCATAAATGCCGCCAATCCTGCTTTTACGAAAATAAATGCCACCATGTTCACTCCGTTTCTGGATGTTGCGGATTAACGAGCATCCCGTGGATCAAAAGATCCGTGATTTGTTTTGCGAGACTTGAGGGGTCTTTTGATCCGTCAAGCAAATAGATATCGGCAAGGTGCTCAATCATGCCTGTCAGGCATTCGGCAACGGTCTCCATTTCCAGGCCGGACCGGAAGTAGCCAAGCTCCTGCTCTGCTTTCAAGTTTTCTTTCAAGGCCAGTGTTAAATCTTTTTTCATTTTGCATGCTTCCGGGCTGAGAAAAAAACCGATGCGGGTTAAATCCGGGTCCTCTGCCAAAAACCGAAATACAGCCTCTACAGCAGCCGTTACCCGTTTTGATACGTGTTTTTTCTCGATTCCTTCTTCTAAACGAAACGATTCGATCAGATTTTTTAAGTTCGCGTGAAAGCCATTGATCAGCTCGTTATAGATGGCGTCTTTGCTTGGAAAGTATAAGTAGAAAGACGGCTGAGTCAGCCCCGCTCTTTTGACAATCGTACTTACTTTCGTCTCATGGAATCCCCGGTTTGCAAATTCGTTTGCAGCAACTGTGAGCAGCCGCTTCCGGCTTTCTTTACCTTTGCGTCCTTTTTCATTTCCCACATCCATCCGCCTCCAAAATAATACTTTCAAGTAATGTTACTGAAAAGTATTATTTCATGCGATCCTTCTTGATGTCAATCAAAATCATGCGATTTTCTTTTTCAGAAAGCCAGTCTTTCACATAGTGATACATTCGTCCGTATTCCTTCAGCTTGGCGCGGATTTCCCATGCTTTCCCCGACATGACGATGCGGTTGTTCAGCCGGTAGACCTTCATGGCGTGTCCCCCTTCCATGGTGTATGATAAAATGTATGGGATCAAAAGCCAGAGCAGAACTTAGGAGATGATCAAACTGAAGCATTTAGAGGAGAAAACCATAGCTAAAGAAAAACTTTTTTCGGGCAAGGTGATCGATCTTTATCTTGAAGACGTCGAACTGCCGAATGGTAAAACGGGAAAGCGCGAAATCGTGAAGCATCCGGGCGCTGTTGCGGTGCTTGCTTTGACTGATAAAGGAAACATCATTTTGGTGAAGCAGTACAGAAAAGCGCTTGAACGGACGATCGTTGAAATACCGGCAGGCAAGCTTGAAAAAGGAGAGAAACCTGAATATACCGCGCTGCGGGAGCTTGAGGAAGAGACGGGATACACGGCGGCAAAGCTGGAGAAAATCACCGCTTTTTACACATCGCCGGGCTTTGCGGACGAATTGGTGCACCTGTATCTTGCCGAAGAGCTGACACCGCTTGAAGAAAAGCGCGAACTTGATGAAGACGAATTTGTAGAAGTAATGGAGGTGCCGCTTACAGGTGCGCTGAAATTGATGGAAACTCAGGACATCTATGATGCGAAAACGGCTTATGCCGTGCAGTATCTGGAGCTGAGAAAGGCCCTGCAAGCAAAAAATGAAAGAAATATTCGCAGACATGCATATCCATATCGGGCGGACGGAATCAGGCCGGCCCGTTAAGATAACGGCTGCCAGAACGCTTACGCTCGACGAAATTTTGATTGAAGCAAGCGAGCATAAAGGAATGGAACTGATCGGCATTATAGATTGTCATTCACCGGAGGTGCTGGCGGAAATTGAAAAAGGGGTGTCTTCAGGCCGTTATACAGAGCTTGCAGACGGCGGAATCAAATATAAAGATACCGTGCTTCTGTGCGGTTCTGAATTGGAAATCAATGATGACAGATGCCGGGGCCCGATTCATGTGCTGGCATTTATGCCGTCGATCTCCGCAATGAAGCAGTTTTCCGCCTGGCTCTCGGAAAGGGTGACGAATATCCATCTGAGCTCCCAGCGCATCTATGAGACAGGCATCGGCCTTCAGCGGAAGGTGAAAGAGCTCGGCGGCTTGTTCATTCCCGCGCACATTTTTACGCCGCATAAGAGCCTGTATGGCAAAGGAGTCAAATTTTCGCTGCAAGAAGTGCTTGACCCGAAGATGATTGATGCGGTTGAACTCGGGCTGAGCAGCGACACCGATATGGCTTCACACGTATCCGAACTGAATCCCTATGCATTTTTGACCAATTCGGACGCCCATTCTCTTGGGAAAATCGGCAGGGAGTATAATAAGCTACACATTAAACATGCCAGCTTTCAAGAGTTTTCACTTGCTTTAAGAGGACAAGAAGGGCGCTGCATTGCCGCCAATTACGGAATGAATCCGCAGTTGGGCAAATATTTTCAAACCGCTTGTGAAACATGCGGCCGTTTGCAGGAGGCAGGTGAAACGGTGTGTAAAGCGTGCGGAAGCCGAAAGTTTACAAAAGGCGTCAGCACACGTCTAATGGAGCTTTACGATCAGGATAAAAGCCCGGTCAAGCGCCCGCCGTACGTTCACCAGGTTCCGCTGCAGCTGATCCCCGGCATCGGTCCGAAAACGATTCAGAAGCTGAAAGATGCTTTCGGCACTGAGATGAATATCCTTCACCGGGTAAAAGAAGGCGAACTAAAAGAAACCATTCGTCCGCAGACGGCTGATCTCGTGATCAAAGCAAGGAACGGGGATTTAGAGCTGAAAGCCGGAGGCGGCGGAACCTATGGAAAAGTGCAGAGCTGAAGGGGGCTTTGGAAAAAGGGATGGAGTGGAAACTAAAATCGTATGAGGAATTGTCGAAGGAAGAGTTGTACCGCATCATCAAGCTTAGAATAGACGTCTTTATCGTTGAACAAAACTGTCCGTATCATGAGCTTGATCACTTAGATGAGCGGGCACACCATTTATTTCTGAGCCAAGAAGGAGAGATCGCTGCGTATTGCAGGCTGTTCCCGAGCGGTACGGCTTACCCGGAGGCATCAATCGGCCGGGTGATCGTCCGTAAAGAGGACAGGGGAAAGGGATATGCGCAGACGCTTCTTGATCAAGCGCTCCGCTTTTTGGAAGACGAGCGGGGGGAGAAAAGGGTCAAGATCAGCGCCCAGAATCATTTGCGTTCCTTTTACGGCTCCTTCGGATTTAAAGCAATATCAGACGTCTATATGGAGGACGGCATTCCGCATGTGGATATGATCAAAACGGCAGAAACCGTATGACTTGCGTTCAGAACCCCGCCTTTCTATAATAATAAGATAAAAATTTGACAGGAGAGTGGGGAACATGGCCAAAAGCAAGGCAAGGAAAAAGCGTGAGCACATGTTGAGAAACACAGGCAGAGATGCCGCCGCATCAAGAGGCAAGGCGCCTGAATTCAGCACGCACGTCAGAAAAACGAAAAGCAGGCGGGAAGAGCTTGCAAAGCTGCATATGAAACATAAACGAAAGAACCCTTATGATTTGCTTCATGAAGATCATAAGGGTTCTTTTTTTAGAAGATGCGCGAATACATGCATGTGTCCCGATGTTCGCTTAAATCATTCGAAAGGTCATCGCTTTGTAAAACGGCTTCCAGCTGAAAGCCGAGGCGCTCCGCCATTTTTCTGCTTTTCGTGTTCATGCTGTCACAGCATATCTCAAGCCGCTTGGCTTTGATGTATCCCCTCGCGAAATCAATCAGTCCGTTAAGCGCTTCGGTCATGTACCCCTGTCCGGCAAATTCAGAACTGCGCCAATAGCCGATTTCAAACCGTTTCGCTTGCCAGTTTATGCGGTGAAGGCCTGTGCTGCCGACGAATTTCCCCGTTTCTTTATGGAAAATATGCATCCGTAAATCGTTGCGCAAAATAAAATCGGCCTGTGCCTGCCTGACGTTGATTTCTACATGTTCTTCCTCGGGCATTTCCCTTGCAAACGGCATCCACGGCTTAAGATCAGGCAACGATTTTCGAATGGCGTCATGGACGGCCGCGCCGTCGCCTGCCCTTGGCGCTCTGACAAAAAGGCGCGGGGTTTCAAAACTGTCCGGAAAATCGAGCAGTATCGGATTCATCCAGGTTCCCTCCAGATATTCTTTCTATTTTCGATCGTGCCATCTTCCCATCACAATCGTGTTGTTATATGTTCCGTCAGAAAGCCGCTTGTCTTTTTTTAAAATCCCTTCTATTTTAAAGCCATGCTTTTGATACAGGGCAGAAGCCCTCTCATTTGTTTCCGACACGCGCAGGGTCATTTTTTTAATGCCTGCGGCATCAGCCCAAACAATCGATTCGTTTAAAAGGCGTTTTCCAATGCCGTATCCCCAAAATTCTTTCAATACGCATACGCCAAACTCCACTTGATGAGAGAAGCGTTTTAAATCCTGTCCGGCACATCTTGAAAAGCCGACGATCCTGTTTCGAGCGACCGCCACTAAAAACAAGCATCGGTCATGTTCGCTGTCTCTTTTGATCAGCTCTCTAAAACCCGTTTCATCAATAAAACCTTCACCCTTTTCCCTGTCCAAATATTCGGTTTCTCCATCGATCTGTACCCTTACAGCAGATAATTCCTTTGCATCTTGTTGGACAGCTTGCCTGACGATGTAGCTCAGCCCTTTACCATCAAAGCGTTTGTTCATGTGATACTCCAATCATTTTTTATATCCATTAGTCTATCACATTCCTTAGCTCGAATTTGTTTAAAATGACTGAATATAACAAAAAATGGATCGCAAATGGCGTTTCGCGGTCCTTGAGCCGGTTCGGCCGTTACCTTGAGCCCGTGCTTATACATTGCTTTCGGCAGCATAGTCAGCGGTTTTATCTCTAAGGACGCCGGGTGGATGGATGCGCATCAAAAAGATGTATGCGGCAAATGCGAGCAGCACACCTGAAAACCATGAAATATCATAGAGGGGTTTCAGGACCGGCAAGTATGTCCCGATCAAAGACATAAACGCTCCGAGTCCAACTGCGGCAAATGCGCGGTAATTGTAGCCTTTATAGTACGTATACCTCCCGGTTAGAGAGTAGAGATCTTCGATGTGAAGCGTGCGCTTCCGGATGATAAAATAATCGGCAAGCATAACGCCTGCGACCGGCCCCAATATTCCGCCGATTGTGCCGAGAAACGAAAACACGCTCGCTTCATTCTCCATCAGCTTCCATGGGAAAGTGAACAGGGCCAAAACAGCTGTCAAATAGCTGCCTCGCTTAAAATCGATATATTTCGGCAAAAAATTGGCCAGGTCATAGGCCGGCGAGACAATATTCGCTGCAACGTTTACCGAAATGGCGGCGATGCAAAGTGTAATGACCGAAAGCGCGATCACATACGGGTTGTCAAAATGGGCGAGAATATCGACAACATCCCAAATCGGCTCCCCGAAGGCAGCCTGTGAGCCGGAGGTGACGGTAATGCTTGCAAATGCAAACAGAACGAATGTGCCCGGCAAACCGTAAAACTGCCCTCTGATTTGTTCTTTTTGAGAGGCTGCAAACCTCGTAAAATCGGGAATGTTCAAAATGAGTGTCGCCCATATGCCGATAATTCCCGTCACACCGGCAAGAAACGGCCAAATCAATTCGCCGAATGTCTGAAATTTTCCCGGCTGCGAATAAATCGGACCGAGTCCTCCCGCAATATCGACTGCCCACCACACCATTCCGCCAAAGACGAGATAAACGAGCGGGCCGGCCCAGACTTCAAACTTTCTGATCGACTCCATTCCGTGGTGAAGGACAAGCAGATGAATTCCCCAAAAGAAAGCAAATGACAAAAGCCCTGATAAATGCAATCCAAACAAGTTCCAATCGCCGCCAATATCTTTCCAGCCGCTCCACACATTTAAGATCAGGATGTTAAGCGCCATGCTTCCCGCAAACGCTTGAATGCCGAACCACATAATCGCCACAAAACCTCTGAGAAGCGCCGGAATATTAGCCCCGTATATCCCGAAAGAAGCCCTGATTAACACGGGAAAAGGCACGCCGTATTTTGTGCCGGCATGTCCATTCAATGCGAGGGCTGCATAGAGCACGACCGAAGCGACTGCGATAATCCCAAGCACCTGCCACGGAGAAAGCCCGATCGCTATCAGTCCGCCAACCGTTGCGTAAGTCGGGATGTTATGGATGCAGCCCATCCAGATCGATGCGAAATTGACCGCTTTCCATGTGCGTTCCTCAGGCTTTAGAGGCTGCAGGTCGCTGTTTGAGAGTGTACGGTCTGATTGAACTTTTTCATATTGGACAGATTTCATATAATCCCTCCGCTTATTTTTAAGGAAAAATATAACTTATTATTCTGAAAAATTCATTAGATAAACTAAACAAATGTTTCAAGGCGTTTGTTGAGGTTGACTAAACGAGCCGTTTGAAACCGTTATAAAAATATTGATTTTTATGAAACAGTTGTCTATCTCGGTCATAGGATAAAAGACCAGGTTGAAATATTACTCCGCATTGTAATGAAAGCGTTTTCTGATCGGCGGGGAAAAAGGTGAAACTGAAGGGGGTTAACAAATAATGAAGAAAATTTTATTGGTTTGCGCGGCCGGCATGTCAACGAGCCTGCTTGTCAGCAGAATGAAAAAGCATGCCGAGGCGCTGAACGAAGAGGTCGACATCATCGCACTGCCTGTATCCGAAGCCGGGACTGCCGCGTCAAGCGCGGACGTCGTACTGCTGGGGCCGCAAGTCAGGTACCAAAAGTCACAGGTTGAGGCGAGCGCGGGAGACACGCCGGTTCAGGTGATCGACATGCGCGACTACGGCACCATGAACGGCGAAGCTGTGTTGCAAAAAGCGCTGCAGCTGATGAAATAAAAAGGAGGGGAGACAGGGATGAGCGGGTTTATGGAGAAGTTTGAGCGGAACGTGGAACGGTTTTTGGTTCCCGTTGCTGCAAAACTGAACTCACAGCGCCATATATGTGCGATCAGAGATGCTTTTATTCTATCATTTCCGATTATTATGGCAGGGTCGATTATCATTTTATTGAATTTCGCTATTTTATCTCCGGACGGGTTTATCGCCAACATTTTGTTCCTTGAAAAGATATTTCCGAACTTGGCTGATTATCAGTCGGTCTTTACCCCCGTACTGCGGGGATCGCTCGATATTATGTCCATATTTGTTGTGTTTCTCGTCGCACGCAATTTAGCCATCTCAATGAAAGCGGATGAACTGCTTGCCGGATTAACGGCCGTATCCTGTTATTTTATCATTTATTCACCGTACCGCCTGATCGAAAACGAGAGCTTTTTAACGACGAAGTGGCTCGGTGCGCAAGGGCTGTTCGTTGCCTTAATCATCGGGATCCTCGTCGGTGAAGTGTTCAGCAGGCTTTCAAATGCCAAGCGCCTGCAAATTCATATGCCTCCGCAGGTGCCGCCTGCGGTTGCCCGGACATTTAAAGTGCTGTTTCCGATCATCTTCATTACAATTGGTTTTGCGATGTTAAGCTTTGCGCTATTGTCTCTGTCGAAAAACGGTTTGCATGAATTGGTGTATACCGTGCTGCAGGCGCCGTTGAGAGAGATGGGAACGAATATTTTCACTGTTGTTTTCCTTGGAATCGTCGCCAACTTTTTATGGCTGTTCGGCATTCACGGCCCGAATACAATCGCGGCGATCAGAGAAACGATCTTTGCCGAAGCAAACCTTGAAAATCTCGCTTTTGCCGCCAAAACAGGCTCTGCCTGGAACGCTCCGTTTCCTGAAACATGGGCGCTGAATGACGCCTTTGCAAACTACGGGGGATCGGGCATGACGCTGGGGCTTTTGATCGCAATATTCATCGCTTCAAAGCGCCGGGATTATAAAGATATCGGTAAGCTTTCGATCGGGCCGGGGATATTTAACATTAATGAACCTGTTATTTTCGGACTTCCGGTCGTGCTCAATCCGATCTTCATGATTCCCTTTATCATCGTTCCGGCAGTCAACACTGTCATCGGCTACTTGTTCATCAAGTTTCAGCTGATTCCGCCGATCGCATACGCTGTTCCGTGGACAACGCCCGGGCCGTTGATTCCGTTTCTCGGGACAGGAGGAAACTGGCTTGCGCTCGGGGTCGGCTTTCTTTGCCTCGCCATTTCAACAGTGATTTATCTGCCGTTTGTAATGGCTGCCAACAAGACTGTGAATACGGACAGGGAGCATTCTTCGGAAAACAGGGAGGAATCATAACGTGATCAGGGCGCCTTTTACGGGCGCCTGTCTTTTTTTAAAAAAAGTCATGCGGCTCTCTTTTCTCTCATACAATCTATTAAAATCAAAAGCACGTCTGGGAGGAAGATACATGCGGAAGCCCACAATCAAAGAGCTCATCTTTCAACATATGAAGGATCATCTGTCAATCTATTTATTTGTTTCAGTACTGTTTTTAATGGGTGTGATTTTCGGCGCGGTCATCGTCAACAGCATGACGATCGGTCAAAAAGAAGATTTGTTCTACTATTTGAATCGATTTTTTGGACAGCTTTCAGAAGGAAAAGCAGCCAGCTCAAAGGAAATGTTTTTGCAGAGCTTTCTTCATAATATGAAATATTTAGGCTTAATGTGGATTCTCGGGATTTCCATCATCGGCTTGCCCGTCATTTTTATCATGGTCTTCTTAAAAGGGATCGTCGTCGGATTTACAGTCGGCTTTCTCGTCAATCAAATGGGAATCAACGGCTTTTTCCTGTCTTTTGTCTCCGTGCTCCCACAAAATATGCTGCTGATCCCAGCTTACTTGATCATGGGGACTTGCGCCATCGCCTTTTCGATGAGGCTCATCCGCCAGCTTTTTGTCAAACGCAGCCTTGCAGAAGCGCCTGTCCATTGGTTTGGCCGGTACGCTTTTGTGCTCGTCCTGATTCTCGCGATGTCTCTTATATCCTCTTCCTTTGAAGCATATCTTTCGCCGGTGTTGATGGAAAAGCTGACGGAGTACGTCTTGCCGAAACAGCATTAATTTATAATGATTATTAAAAAATATTCATTTTGTTTCTCAATTTATAATGATTATAGTTGGCTCCCTGCGCTTGTTTTGTTATAATAAGCTAGGTAATGCGGCGTAGGAGGGAAAGTCAATGGAAACACGTATTGATCGGATTAAAAAGCAACTGCATTCTTCCAGCTATAAACTCACCCCTCAGCGCGAGGCTACTGTAAGGGTGCTGCTTGAGAATGAGGAAGACCATTTAAGCGCAGAAGATGTATACCTCCTCGTAAAAGAGAAATCTCCTGAGATTGGTCTTGCGACAGTATATCGGACTCTTGAACTGTTAACTGAATTAAAAGTAGTGGATAAAATCAATTTTGGCGACGGTGTGTCAAGATATGACCTCCGTAAAGAAGGTGCCGCACATTTCCATCACCACCTTGTTTGCATGGAATGCGGTTCGGTTGTTGAAATTGAAGAAGATTTGCTTGAAGACGTGGAAGAAATCATTGAAAAGGATTGGAAATTTAAAATAAAAGACCACAGGCTGACGTTCCACGGCATCTGTCATGACTGTCAGCAAAAGGAATCGGAATAGTCTAAACCGGAGAGAACCCTTTCAGCCATGAGCGGGTTCTTTTTTGATTCAGACGTATAAAACTTGTCTCATTTGGCATAAGTTTTAGTAATCGAATCAAAAGAAGGGACCTGAAACCGTATGAAAATGCTGAAAACGGCTGCCGATATGATCAAGGTGTTCGTGCTGTTTACCGGTTTTACCGTCTTGTTTTATTATGCTATGATATGGATAAATTCAGAGTATGAAAACTATCATCGGTATGATAAACCTGAAGGAGCAGCCCTCAAGGTTGCCTCGATGGAAGGGGACGAGCAGGGCAGCTGGTTTAACCGGTTAATCTTTTTTTATTTGAACGGGGAGTAGGATAGCGTGAAAGTTCATATTAAAGACTTTATCCACTACGCCGTTGTTGAACGGGGGCTTTCCCACAACACGGTTGTGAGCTATGAACGGGATTTGAATAGCTACGCCGCCTATTTAGAGGAACAGGAGCAGCTGAGCTCTTTTGACCAGGTGACAAGGCTTACCATCATCCAGTTTTTAAAGCATTTAAAAGACGCCGGAAAATCCGGTAAGACGATTGCGAGGCATCTCGCTTCCATCCGCAGCTTTCACCAGTTTCTGCTGAGGGAAAAAGTAACAGCCCAGGACCCGTCCGTCCATATTGAGTCACAAAAAACGGAACGGACGCTCCCGAAGGTGCTGTCATTACAGGAAGTCGAAACGCTTCTGGATACGCCGAAGCTGACGGGGCCGTTCGGCTACCGCGATAAAGCGATGCTGGAATTACTGTATGCGACAGGAATCCGCGTCAGCGAGATGATCGCATTAAAGCTGTCTGATGTCCATTTATCGATGGGCTTTATCCGCTGCTTCGGGAAAGGAAGAAAGGAGCGGATCGTTCCGCTCGGCGAAGCGGCGTCACATGCGGTCGGCGAATATCTGTCAAAAGCGAGGGGAAAGCTTTTGAAAAAAAATTCCGAAGACGCCCTGTTTCTGAATCACCACGGCAGACAGATGAGCCGGCAGGGGTTTTGGAAAAATTTAAAGAAAATCGCCTTGGAAGCGGGAATTAATAAAGAGCTGACGCCGCATACACTGAGGCACTCATTCGCCACACACCTGCTCGAAAACGGAGCCGATCTCCGGGCCGTTCAGGAAATGCTCGGACACGCCGACATTTCGACGACGCAAATTTATACACATGTGACGAAAACAAGGCTGAAAGACGTATATAAGCAATACCATCCCCGTGCATAGCCTAAAAGAACAGGCGAAAGCACGGTTTTTCATGTTGAGTGAGCAGCAAATTGCGGGAAGTTTCTCACTATTCCCGTTCGTATTGTCAACTGTTGTGTAAACGGTTTATACTTGGCTAATAGCGGTATTTTGGTTTTTTTATGCCAAGCGTGACAGCCTACAGCTGACAGAAAGAAAAAAAGGAGGCCGACAAATGCCTGCATTTGATTACAACCGCGTATTTTTAATTGTGATGGATTCCGTTGGAATCGGCGAGGCGCCTGATGCCGATCAATTTAATGACAAAGGCGCAGATACATTGGGCCATATTGCTGAACACATGGGAGGCATCCGCCTGCCGAACATGTCGAAGCTCGGACTCAGCAACATCCGAGAAATCAAAGGTGTCGAAAAGGCAGAAGAGCCGCTTGCCTATTACGGCAAAATGAAAGAAGCTTCAAACGGAAAAGATACGATGACTGGTCATTGGGAGATAATGGGACTTTACATAGACAAACCTTTCCAGGTGTTTCCCGAAGGTTTTCCGGACGAATTGATCAATGAACTTGAACAGAAGTCCGGAAGAAAAGTGATTGGAAACAAACCTGCATCAGGCACTGCGATTTTGGATGAGCTCGGTGCGGAGCATATGGAAACCGGCGCGCTGATCGTCTACACCTCAGCGGACTCCGTTCTGCAGATTGCCGCACACGAAGAAGTCGTACCTCTAGAGGAATTGTACAAAATCTGCGAGATCGCGCGCGAGCTTACGCTTGACGAGAAATATATGGTCGGACGCGTCATTGCGAGGCCGTTTGTCGGCAAGCCGGGCGAATTTAAACGGACGCCGAACCGGCATGATTATGCACTGAAGCCGTTTGACAGAACCGTAATGAATGAATTGAAAGATGACAGCTATGATGTGATTGCGATCGGCAAAATCTCCGATATCTACGACGGCGAGGGCATTACGGAATCGCTTAGAACGAAATCGAATATGGACGGGATGGACAAGCTGGTGCAAACGCTTGACAAAGATTTTACAGGAATCAGCTTTGTAAACCTCGTGGACTTTGACGCGCTGTTCGGGCACCGCCGCGATCCTGAAGGATACGGAAAAGCGCTCGAGGAATTCGACGCGCGCCTTCCTGAAGTATTTGAAAAGATGCGTGAAGACGATCTGCTCATCATTACCGCCGACCACGGCAATGATCCGGTTCACCATGGCACAGACCATACAAGGGAGTACGTGCCGCTTCTTGTATACAGCAAAAAGCACGAAAAGCCCGGTGCGCTTCCGCTCGCAGATACATTCGCGGACATCGGCGCGACGATTGCCGACAACTTTAAAACGAATATGCCAAAGTACGGAAAAAGCTTTTTATCCCTGCTGAAATAGGAGGAAACGACGTGAAACAGATGATTGCAAATGCCGCAGACTATATTAAAAGCAAAACAGAAATCAAACCGGCGGTCGGCCTGATTTTGGGATCGGGCCTTGGCGTGCTTGCTGATGAGATAAAAGACGCCGTTCGCATTAAATATGAAGACATCCCGGATTTTCCTGTTTCCACTGTTGAAGGGCATGCCGGACAGCTTGTCATCGGCAGACTTGAAAATGTGCAAGTCGTCGCGATGCAAGGGCGTTTTCATTTTTACGAAGGATATTCAATGGACAAGGTAACCTTCCCGGTACGTGTCATGAAAGAACTCGGGATCGAGACTTTAATTGTGACCAATGCCGCAGGCGGCGTCAATGAATCGTTCCGTCCCGGCGATTTGATGATCATATCCGATCATATCAATTATATGGGAACGAATCCGCTGATCGGGCCGAACGATTCCTCGCTGGGTGTCAGATTCCCTGACATGTCATCCGCATATGATAAGGAACTGCGCCTCTTGGCGAAAAAAACAGCCGAAGAATTGAACATCAGTGTACAAGAAGGGGTTTACACAGCCGTCACAGGACCTACATACGAAACGCCTGCCGAAGTGCGCTTCCTCAGAACGATCGGATCGGATGCTGTCGGCATGTCGACGGTTCCGGAAGTCATCGTGGCAAAACATGCGGGCCTTCGCGTGCTCGGCATTTCGTGTATATCAAACGCGGCAGCCGGAATCCTCGATCAGCCGCTCTCCCATGACGAAGTGATCGAAGTCACCGAAAAAGTAAAAGCCGACTTTTTGCGGTTTGTTAAAGCGGCCGTCGCCAAAATTGGCTAAAACCGCCGCGAAGTTGAAATGTGAGCCAATGCAAGTTCAAATAAGAACCTGCATTGGCTCTTTCTTTTTGCCTGATGAGAAATTTTTTCCAATCAATCCGTATAAATCCAACTGGATTGGAAAAAATAGAGAGGATTACGAAATGGAGGTCTGGGTGATGAAACGTCATTTATCCAAATTGCTGATTTTTACGATAATCCTGATGACTGCGCCGCCGGCGTTTGCAAAAGAGAGCGAAAAGAAACCGTCGGAGCTTGCTGATGACGCAAAATCTGCCGTTTTAATCGAGCGGGATACCGGTAAGGTGATGTATGACAAGAACAGCCGTGAAAAGCTTCCCCCGGCCAGCATGACAAAAGTGATGACCATGCTGTTGATCATGGAAGCTCTTGATGAAGGCAAGATCAAAATGAAAGACAAAGTCAGAACAAGCGAGTATGCCGCTTCAATGGGGGGATCGCAAATTTTCCTTGAGCCCGGCGAAGAAATGACGGTTGAAGATATGCTGAAAGGGATCGCCATCGGATCGGGTAATGATGCCTCTGTGGCAATGGCAGAGCATATTGCCGGATCTGAAGAGGAATTTGTCAAAAGAATGAATGAAAAAGCCGCTGAGCTCGGCCTCAAGGATACATCTTTTCAAAATACGACAGGTCTGCCTGAAGAAGGCCATTACAGCACAGCCTATGACATGGCACTCATGGCGAAAGAGCTTTTAAAATATGAAAACATCACGAAATTTACGGGAACATATGAAGACTATCTGAGAGAAAACAGTGATAAAAAATTCTGGCTCGTCAACACAAACCGCCTCATCAAATTTTATCCCGGCGTTGACGGAGTCAAGACCGGCTTTACAAATGAAGCAAAGTACTGCCTGACAGCTTCAGCGAAAAAAGGAAACATGCGCGTCATCGCTGTCGTTTTTGGTGCCAGTACGCCAAAAGAACGAAATGCCCAAATCACAAAAATGCTTGATTTTGCATTCAGCCAATATGAAACGCATCCGATGTATAAACGCAATGAAATCATTTCCGATTTGAAGGTCAATAAAGGCCATGAGCAAAAAATAAACCTTGTCACATCGGAACCGATTTCCCTTTTGACGAAAAAAGGCGAAAATATCGAAGCTGTTAAAAAAGAAATCAAACAGAAGGAAGATATCCAGGCCCCTGTCAAAAAAGGCACAGAGCTTGGGACGCTCGTATTGAAAAAGGACGGAAAGGTTCTCGCTGAAAGCCCTCTTGTCGCGGAAAAAGACATGGATAAAGCAGGGATGTGGACGATGTTCAAGCGGACGATGACCCACTGGACGAAGTGGAGTGAATAATGCCGAACGGTCACTAGTTTTGTCACGGTGAAGGAATTTATAAAGTCTGAAGCGAAACACTCATTATCCGATTTAAACCAAGGAGGAATGAGGATGAGCCTCGGAATCGATATTCACGTCAAAGAATCCGTACTATGCATTCGGTTGACAGGTGAACTCGATCACCATACAGCAGAAACCTTGAGAAAACAAGTCAGTGACCATCTGGAACAATCCGGCATTCGCCATATTGTCATGAATCTTGCAGACCTTTCGTTTATGGACAGTTCAGGACTTGGCGTCGTGCTCGGCAGATATAAGGAGATTAAACAGCTCGGCGGAGAAATGATCGTCTGCGCCATTTCTCCTGCTGTCAAACGTTTATTTGATATGTCCGGGCTGTTTAAAATCATTCGCCTTGAGCAATCAGAGCAGCGTGCACTTGAAACGTTGGGGGTGGCGTCATGAAAAATGAAATGAATATCCAGTTCACGGCACTCAGCCAAAACGAATCGTTTGCACGGGTGACAGTCGCTGCTTTTATCGCTCAGCTCGACCCGACGATGGATGAACTGACCGAAATTAAAACGGTCGTATCCGAAGCGGTCACAAACGCGATCATACACGGTTATGAAAACTCAGGGCAGGGAGACGTATACATTTCCGTCACCCTTCATGATCATATCGTCTACTTAACGATTCGTGACGAAGGAGTCGGCATCCCTGATCTTGAGGAAGCGCGCCAGCCCCTGTTCACGACAAAGCCTGAACTCGAGCGGTCGGGAATGGGCTTTACGATCATGGAAAATTTCATGGATGATATCTCGATCGACTCCTCACCTGAGATGGGAACCACAATACACTTAACAAAGCACTTATCAAAAAGCAAAGCGCTTTGCAATTAAGGGAGATTTGTTATGGATGTGGAGGTTAAAAAAGAAAACCAGAACACTCAGCTTAAAGACCATGAAGTGAAAGAACTGATTAAAAACAGCCAGAACGGCGATCAAAAAGCAAGGGACCTCCTCATAGAAAAAAACATGCGTCTTGTTTGGTCTGTCGTTCAGCGTTTTTTGAACAGAGGCTATGAGCCTGATGACCTCTTTCAAATCGGCTGCATCGGCCTCTTGAAGTCGGTGGACAAATTCGATCTTTCCTATGACGTTCGGTTTTCCACCTACGCCGTCCCGATGATTATTGGCGAGATTCAGCGGTTTATCAGAGATGACGGAACCGTCAAAGTGAGCCGCTCGCTGAAAGAACTCGGCAACAAAATCCGGCGGGCAAAAGACGAGCTTTCCAAGTCAAACGGACGGATTCCGACCGTTCAGGAAATCGCCGATTATCTCGAAATCAGTTCGGAAGAAGTCGTGATGGCTCAGGAAGCGGTCCGCTCTCCCTCATCCATTCATGAAACGGTTTACGAAAACGACGGAGACCCGATTACACTTCTGGATCAAATCGCCGATCAGTCGGAAGAGAAGTGGTTCGATAAAATCGCTTTGAAGGAAGCCATCAAGGATTTGGATGAACGGGAAAAGCTGATTGTTTATTTAAGGTATTACAAAGACAAGACGCAATCTGAAGTTGCCGACCGCCTCGGCATATCCCAGGTGCAAGTGTCGAGGCTTGAAAAAAAGATTTTAAAGCAAATCAAAAACCAGATGGATCAATTTGAAAGCTGAGGCTGCTCGGATGTCTAATGAAAAACCGGAACGCTCCAAAAAAGAGTGTTCCGGTTTTTTTGTGGTAATTTATGGTCTTTTGCCGCTTGCTGAATGATAAATGGGATGTACTTCATACTACAACTATAACCATCATATAGGAAGTGACCCAGATGGAACGTCAAGTTTTTATCAGACTCCGCCACCGGCTTGAGGCCGATCCCGATGAATTGATTCTGCTCGGCCATATCGCACAGGTAGCGGGCGACCGCCGATACAAAGAAAAGCTTGAACGGCTGCCTATTTATCAGGTCAGCAAAGCGGATCAAAGCATGGTGGTGTTGGACGTGATGAAGGTGATCGAAGCTGTACATAAATCGTTTCCTGACCTTGACGTCCAAACCGTCGGCGGTTCCGAAACAATCGTGGAGATCCAATATCCGAAAAGGGGGCTGTCTCCCGTACTGTTCGTCGGCGTCTGGCTGCTCCTGTTCGTCGGTGCCGGCCTTGCTGTCATGAACTTTCATGAAGATGTCAGCATGAGGGACGTACACATCTTGCTTTACGAAATGGTGACGGGCAAGGAGAACCGCTATCCATACCTTTTGCAGATTCCGTACAGCATCGGTCTCGGTCTCGGCATGATTTTGTTTTTTAATCATTTATTTAAAAAACGGTTTAACGAGGAGCCGAGCCCTCTGGAGGTCGAGATGTTTAAATATCAGCTTGATTTGGACCATTATGTGGCATTGCACGAAAACAAAGAAACGACAAAGGATATTCATGATCATTAGCGTGATCTTTATCATCTTTCTCGGACTCGCAGGAGGGATTGCGGTTGGATCTGGATTTGTCGCTTTTCTTACCGTGCTTGGCATTATACCGAGACTGACTCAGCTGACGAAAACGCAAGGGTTTATCCAGGCGTATGAATGGGCTGTCATTCTGGGCGCGGTGTTCGGAGGATGGGAATCGCTGAACATGTCCCGCTTTTTTTTATCCAAATGGCTGCTTGTTCCGATCGGCCTTTTTGCGGGCGTTTTCATCGGAATGCTTGCAGCGGCGCTGACAGAAGTGTTGAACGTGCTTCCGATACTGGCGAAACGCATCGGTATGGGGGACAGGATTTTGATTCTTTTAATGGCCATTGTGTTCGGGAAGATCCTTGGCTCGATGTTTCAATGGCTCATTTTTGTTCATTTGTCATAAAAGGAGGAATATGATGTCAAGTTTGAAAGATAATTACCAATCGAAAGTCAAAGCTTATCAGCCTACGCCGCCTTATGTCCTGAACTGTATCAAGGCTTTTCTTGTCGGCGGTCTGATCTGTACGATCGGCCAGGCTCTCCAGAATTTTTATATGGCCGTATTCCACTTTGATGAAAAAACAGCTGGAAACCCGACGGTTGCTACGCTCATCTTAATCTCCGCTCTGTTAACAGGCCTTGGCGTCTACGACAGAATCGGCCAGTTTGCCGGCGCTGGTTCCGCCGTTCCGGTTACAGGGTTCGCCAACAGTATGACGAGTGCAGCCCTTGAGCATAAAAGCGAAGGCTATGTTCTCGGCGTGGGGACAAACATGTTCAAGCTTGCCGGAAACGTCATCGTGTTCGGCGTTGTGGCCGCTTATATTGTGGGAATGATCCGCTTTGCCTTTGACAAGTTGTTTTAGGAGGAAAACATCATGAAATTAACTGGAAAACAAACATGGGAGTTCGAGAACCCGCTGTTTGTTAACTCGAGCGGAACAGCGGTTGGACCTAAAGAAAAAGAAGGTCCGCTTGGACACTTATTTGACAAAACCTATGATGAAATGCACTGCAACCAGAAAAACTGGGAGATGGCAGAGCGCAAGCTGATGGAGGATGCGGTTCAGACTGCGTTATCAAAACAAAATCTTAAAAAGGAAGACATCGATATCTTTTTGGCAGGCGATCTGCTCAACCAAAACGTGACAGCCAACTATGTGGCGAGGCATTTGAAAATTCCTTTTCTTTGCTTATTTGGAGCATGCTCGACATCAATGGAATCGATCGCGATCAGTTCGGCATTGATTGACGGAGGTTTCGCAAAGCGTGCCCTAGCGGCAACCAGCAGTCATAATGCTACTGCTGAAAGGCAGTTTCGCTACCCGACGGAATACGGCGGCCAAAAGCCGGGAACCGCTACATCCACAGTGACCGGAAGCGGAGCAGTCGTCCTCAGTCAGCAGCCAGGCGGCATCAAAATCAGCAGTGCAACCGTCGGAAGAGTTATCGACTTGGGGATTACCGATTCGCAGGATATGGGGTCGGCGATGGCCCCCGCTGCGGCGGATACGATCAAGCAGCATTTAAAGGATCTGGGACGCACCCCTGATGATTACGATTTAATTTTAACCGGCGACCTTTCAGGTGTCGGCAGCCCGATTTTGAAGGATTTGTTAAAAGAGGAAGGAATCAATGTCGGGACAAAACATAATGACTGCGGACTGATGATCTATACGCCTGACCAGCAGGTTTTTGCAGGCGGAAGCGGATGTGCTTGTTCCGCTGTCGTCACCTTTGGCCACATTTTTAAAGAAATTGAAGCGGGAAGGCTGAACAGAGTGCTTGTTGTAGCGACAGGCGCCCTTTTAAGCCCGACGATCGTCCAGCAAAAAGAATCGATACCATGCATTGCCCATGGCGTCGTATTTGAACGGGCCGAAGGGGGGAACGCTTAAGATGGAATATGTCATTGCTTTTATTGCAGGAGGATTGATTTGCGTCATCGGCCAGCTTTTGCTTGATATCTTTAAAATGACGCCGGCTCATGTCATGTCAACTTTTGTCGTATCAGGAGCGATCCTTGACGGTTTCGGCCTTTACGACCGTTTTATCGAATTTGCCGGTGCCGGGGCTACAGTCCCGATTGTCAGCTTCGGCCATTCTCTTTTGCACGGCGCGATGCACCAGGCTGAGGAACATGGCTTTATCGGAATCGGCATGGGGATATTCGAACTGACATCTGCCGGTGTATCTGCCGCTATCTTGTTTGCTTTTCTTGTTGCCGTGATTTTTAAACCGAAAGGATAAAGGATAATGCCAGCAAAACGCAAGATCATTTTGGTCACAGACGGCGATATATACGCTGCAAAAGCAATCGAATATGCGGCAAGAAAAACGGGCGGCCGCTGTATTTCCCAATCGGCGGGGAATCCAAGCATTAAAACGGGACCGGAGCTTGTATCCATGATCCTAGAAACCCCTCATGATCCTGTATTCGTCATGTTTGATGATTCCGGACTTCAAGGCGAAGGGCCGGGAGAGACAGCGATGAAATATGTAGCGATGCATGCCGATATCGAGGTGCTCGGGGTCATCGCCGTCGCTTCAAAAACTCATTATGCAGAGTGGACAAGGATCGATGTATCAATCGATGCGGAAGGTGAACTGACGGAATTCGGCGTCGATAAACACGGGGTCAAAGAGCTCGATGTCAAACGAATGAACGGTGACACGGTCTATTGCCTTGATCAGCTGGATGTTCCGATCATCGTCGGAATCGGTGATATCGGTAAAATGAACAGAAAAGACGATGTGGAAAAAGGGTCGCCGATTACAATGAAAGCGGTCGAGCTCATTTTAGAAAGGAGCGGGTATCATGAGTGCTCAAAAGCAAGAGAAGACGAACGTATTCCTTGATCCTTCTAAGAATGAAGCGTATTTCAAGAAGCGGGTCGGCATGGGAGAAAGCTTTGACCTTGGCGTACGCAAGGTCTTTATCCTCGGCCATGAAGTTCAGCTTTATTATGTCAACGGGTTGTGCGACACCCAATACATCATTCACCTGTTAAGGGAACTGGTCCATCTCAATGATAAAGAAAAAGAGTCGGGCGAGGTCGAAGACATTGTCGAAAACAGGCTTTTGAACCAGCAGGTTTCAAAAGCAGAAACGCTTGATGAAGCGGTGGACCAAGTGCTGTCGGGACTGGTTGCCATCATCGTCGAAGATGCGGGATTTGCATTTATCATTGATGTCAGAAGCTATCCGGGCAGAACGCCGGAAGAGCCTGATACAGAAAAAGTCGTACGCGGTGCAAGAGACGGGCTCGTCGAGAACATCATCGTCAACACAGCCCTGATCAGACGCCGGATCAGAGATGAACGCCTGCGCTATAAAATGCTTCATATCGGTGAACGCTCCAAAACAGACATCTGCCTTTGCTATTTGGAAGATGTTGCAGATCCCGATCTTGTTGAAGTATTAAAAAAAGAAATTGAAAATGTGAAGATCGACGGACTGCCGATGTCGGATAAATCGGTAGAGGAATTCATTGTCGGCCAAGGCTTCAATCCGTTTCCGCTTGTCAGGTTTACGGAAAGGGCAGACGTAGCCGCAAGCCATATTTTAGAGGGGCATGTCATCGTGATCGTCGATACGTCGCCAAGCGTCATCATTACGCCGACGACCTTGTTTCACCATGTACAGCATGCTGAGGAATACAGACAGACACCGGCTGTTGGGACGTTTTTAAGGTGGGTGCGGTTTTTCGGTATTTTGGCCTCCACCTTTTTGCTGCCGCTTTGGCTATTGTTTGTCATTCAGCCGTCGCTCTTGCCTGATCATTTATCGTTTATCGGTTTAAACAAAGACACTCATATCCCGATTATCATGCAGATTTTCCTGGCGGATCTCGGCGTCGAATTTTTAAGAATGGCCGCCATTCATACGCCGACGGCGCTTTCGACTGCAATGGGCCTGATCGCTGCCGTATTGATCGGCGATATCGCGATCAATGTCGGCTTGTTTTCTCCCGAAGTCATTTTATACGTTTCCCTCTCGGCAATCGGAGCGTACACGACACCAAGCTACGAGCTGAGTCTGGCGAATAAAATGGTGAAGCTGTTTATGCTGATATTGGTGGCGCTTTTTAAAGTGGAGGGATTTGTCATCGGATTAACGATCTTAACTATAGTGATGACTTCGATCAGATCATTGCGGACGCCTTACTTATGGCCTCTCCTCCCGTTCAACGGAAAAGCGTTTTGGCATGTTCTCGTGCGCACTTCCGTTCCCGGGGGAAAAGTCAGGCCGAGCATCGTTCATCCGCGAAACCGCTCCAGACAGCCGTGAAGACGGTATTCCAAGAGGCTTTTCCCCGGGGAAAAGCCTCTTTTTCAGTAATCGAATTCAGGTCTTTGGGTCCCGATACCTCTGTATTCGTTCGCAGAGATCGCGACTGCCCGGAGGCTGCAGATGTTGTTCTGTCTTCTGATCGGATAGACGACATACAGCATTTCGCGGCCGGACGGGTCAAACGTTGACGAATGAAGGAAAACCTCGGTTCCTCTCCGCCAAAATCTCGTATTCGCCGGAGCTGTAATAATCTGCCCTTCATAAGGCTCGTAAATTCGCTGTTCATGATGTACAGCCGGCTGATAAGAGCCGTATACATCTTCCGGTGTATAGCCTGGAGCCGGGGTGTAGGGGTAACGGTTTGGATACATATGATAACCTCTTTCCCACTTCGTTTTTTTAGGTTTCATCTTTAAGATTATATTCAGGTAAATGCCTATTTGTATGGGCGATAATCTCGATTTTTCAGCTCTTTTTTTAACTGAATGGACGTTATGTATGCCTATTTCTATCAAGTGCTGTTTTCTGTTATTCTATAATCAATAGAATGGATTGGTTTTTTAGGGGATTATTCCCTTTGTAAATCAAGAAAATTTGGACAAATGGTGGTTTAGTTTTTAAAACGAAATGTTATAATACAACATAAGAATCGCACTATCATGAAGCCGGAAGATGCATCGGGCAGCAATCGGACCGCCCCTTGCACCTTTGTAGATAGAGAAAGAGGGAATGACAATTGTTTTTACATGGTACTAGCAGACGAAATGAAAGTGGACACCTCGAAATCGGCGGTGTCGATGTTCTATCATTGGCAGAAAGATATGGAACACCTCTTTATGTATACGATGTCGCGCTGATAAGAGAGCGCGCCCGAAAATTCCAGAAGGCATTCAGGGAAGCCGGTTTAAAAGCGCAGGTAGCGTATGCAAGCAAGGCGTTTTCAGCGGTCGCCATGATTCAGCTTGCCGAACAAGAGGGGCTGTCTCTGGATGTGGTATCGGGAGGAGAGCTTTTTACTGCGATCAAAGCAGGGTTCCCCGCTGAACGGATTCATTTTCACGGAAACAATAAGAGCCCTGAAGAACTAGCCATGGCTCTGGAGCATCAAATCGGCTGCATCGTGCTCGATAACTTTCACGAGATCGCCATTGCAGAAAAGCTTTGCAAGCAATCAGGACAAACTGTAGACGTTTTGCTCAGAATCACACCGGGAGTTGAAGCGCACACGCATGATTATATTACGACGGGACAGGAAGATTCGAAATTCGGTTTTGATCTGCACAATGGGCAGGTCGAACAAGCCATCGAACAAGTCCTTCGCTCATCTGCGTTTAAGCTCCTCGGCGTGCACTGCCACATCGGTTCGCAAATTTTTGATACGGCAGGATTTGTTCTTGCGGCAGACAAGATCTTTGAAAAGCTCGCTGAATGGAGGGAGACTTACTCATTCATTCCGGAAGTGCTCAATCTCGGCGGGGGCTTCGGCATCCGCTATACAAAAGACGACGAGCCGCTCGCTGCCGATGTCTATGTTGAAAAAATCATCGAGGCGGTCAAAGCAAATGCCGAGCATTTCGGCTTTGACATCCCTGAGATTTGGATCGAACCGGGCAGGTCTCTCGTCGGAGATGCGGGAACCACGCTGTACACGACCGGTTCGCAAAAAGAGGTGCCGGGCATTCGCAAATATGTGGCTGTTGACGGTGGCATGAGCGATAATATCAGGCCGGCGCTTTATGAGGCAAAATATGAAGCGGCCGTCGCCAACAGGATGAACGATGCTTGTCATGATACCGTATCAATCGCAGGAAAATGCTGTGAAAGCGGAGATATGCTGATTTGGGATTTGGAAATCCCCGAAGTTCGTGACGGAGATGTGCTCGCCGTTTTCTGCACCGGTGCATACGGCTACAGCATGGCCAACAACTACAACCGCATTCCGCGCCCGGCCGTCGTTTTTGTCGAGGATGGAGAAGCGCAGCTCGTCATTCAGAGAGAGACGTATGAGGATATCGTCAAGCTGGATCTGCCGCTGAAATCGAAAGTAAAACAATAAAAAAATGGAGATTCCCTCAAGGGGGTCTCCATTTTTTTATTCAAAAAGAATTTTTTCCCGTTTGCCGCATGAAGAATATTTCCCGGCTATCGGGCGGTGTTTTTTGCAAAAAAGATCATGACATGCATAGAACAGCGACCGGGCTGATTGTATATAATATTGGGAATTTAACAAAAATTTAACAAAGGAGATGGTAAAGGCAATGATCAAGGTGAAAAGGATGAGATTTGCTGATTTTGCGGATTTAGAGGCGGAGTAGATGAAACCGGCCAAAGTATCCCTACTCCACCGCATGCTCCAGTGCCTGAAGCAATGTGTTGATTGTAACATAGCGAAGTGTTTTACAGCAATAAACAGTTCTGTGAATATTTTATTAATTTCTGCTGTGATTTCATTCCCATATTCTGCTGCGGCTCATCCTGCAACACAGTCCGCTGATAAATATTCAAGCTTTGAAGAATTGAAGCGGAATGAAGATCCGGCGTCTTACCGAATGACGGAGAAGGACGCAAAAGTGCCGATGCTCATCATGGCGATCCATGGAGGCGGCATCGAACCCGGAACAAGTGAAATCGCCAATGAAGTGGCGAAAAATTATTCCTTGTACTTGTTTGAAGGGCTGAAATCATCAGGCAATAGGGATCTTCACATTACAAGCACCCGTTTTGACGAGCCGGCGGCGCTCGCCATCACTGCGAGTCACCAGTATGTCATGTCGCTTCACGGCTATTACAGTGAAGACCGCGCTATTAAAGTGGGCGGGACAGACCGCGTTAAAATCAGAATATTGGTTGATGAGCTGAATCGCTCGGGGTTTGCCGCTGAAATGCTGGCGACGGACGACAAGTACGCCGGAACCCATCCGAATAACATCGCCAACAAGTCGCTTTCCGGGCTGAGCATTCAGCTTGAAATGAGCACAGGATTCCGCCAATCTTTATTTGATCGGTTCACGCTAAAAGACAGGGCAGCGACGCAAAACGAAACGTTTTACCGATTTACAAAACTGCTGACCGATTTTATTCACGAAAACTATGAAGAAGACGGAGGGGACTTCCCCTCTGCAAAAATAAAACACCCCCTTCAATTGAAAAAGGAGGTGTTTTGGCGGTTGTGTTAACCGTTGGACTCTGAGGTGCCGCCGCCGGTGAATACGGAAACGATGGCATTCCACAGAGACACAAAGAAGTCGATCAGTTTTTGAAGGAAATTTTGTCCTTCTTCAGAATCCAGGAATTTCGTGATTTTATCTTTTGCTTTGTCAAGCTGGTCTCCAACCTGGTTCCAGTCGATATTAATATTTTTCATGTTATTAAATAAAGACATGAGAGATTTTTTCTGATCCTCTGTGAGCGTCACTCCCAGATCGGAAGCGGCGGAATCAATCGTTTTTTCCAATTCCTCTTTTGATTCGGGAACCCCGTTTTTCGAGATTTCTTCCTTGACTTTGGCCATCAGCGCTGATGCATTCTCACTGCCGATTTTCTCGCCAAGCTCTGAAGTGGTGACTAGCTCTTCATTCGCGACTTTTTTCACGTCTTCGGAGATCTTTTCGCCCGAAGTCGTTTCATAGGCTTTCATTAAACCGGTCAAAGCGGCTGTGCCTGATACTTCAAATGGTGCAGTGATATAGACTTTAGCGTCTTTTACACCGGCTGTCATCAGCGCGTTTAAATACATTTCATCCGTAATTCTGCTGATATTGTGTGTCTGCACTTCCAAACCGGTGCCTTTTTTCGCTACGGTAATCGAAGAAGAAGAAATCGCTCTTGTTCCGATTTGTGCTTTCGGTATATAATCCCCTAAATATTTATGCTCCTCATCATTTGTCACCTCGATGATGGTCGCATTTTCAGGCGCATTCATTTCTTTTAATACCTTTTGTCTGTCCTGGCTTGACAAGTCTTTCCCCAGCGTGACGATCACATCACCCACTGCGGCGTCAGCAAAGCTGACCTGCGGGAAAATGAGCAGACACAATGCTGTAAAGATTCCTAGTATCGATTTTTTCAAGCTCAATGCCCTCCTTAAAAATGCAGGCTTCAGGCAGAATTGCTGTACTTTTAAAGAAGCCTGCCGGAACGGAAATAATGCGTTCCGAAATATAGACGGATGAAAGATGAGAGAGGTTTCAAAGAAAAAAAGAGATCCATTTTTCTTCAAGTCAAATGCCCTCCGGGTATCGTATCACACGCTCTTTTATCATTCATGATTTTCACAGGCGATTCAACCTTTTTTTTAAATCTTTTACAAAAGTGATGCAAGAGCGCCGTTTATTTCAGGTAGATTGGCTCTGTGCTTCTTTGATATGATATAATGACCCTTGTGAAATGAAAGGAGAGAATCAAGATGGCTAAAAAAGGATACATACAACTGACAAACGGCAAAAAAATCGAGTTTGAACTATATCCGGAAGCGGCGCCGGGAACTGTCGCCAACTTTGAAAAACTTGCAAACGAAGGGTTCTATGACGGGTTGAAGTTCCACCGCGTCATTCCGGGCTTCGTCAGCCAAGGAGGCTGCCCGCACGGCACCGGAACAGGCGGACCTGGATATACGATTAAATGCGAGACAGAAGGGAATCCGCATAAACACGAAGCCGGTTCTCTCTCAATGGCTCACGCAGGAAAAGATACTGGAGGCAGCCAATTCTTTATCGTCCATGAGCCTCAGCCGCACTTGAACGGCGTACACACTGTTTTTGGAAAAGTCACATCAGGTCTTGATGCTGTCACTTCAATGGAGCAGGGACAAGGCATGGAAAAAGTCGAAGTATTTGACGCATAATTAGAAAGCGAAGAAACAGCCCGCTAAGCCGGGCTGTTTTTTTGTCTGAAACGGTGTTCATTTTCCAGATGCAATAGGACCAGGGACCGATTCTTCGACCGCGTTTTGCTAGGAAATGATGATCCTAATAAATAAAATAATTGTGAAAAAATGACCCTTTATGTAAAATATATTCAAGTGAAGAGCTAGAAAGAGAACGCAATCTGTATAAAAGGAAGGGGCGTAAGGGGTGAGCGTAAAAATCCCATCGACTGCAGTCGGCGTAAAAATTAATGACTGGTATAACGCGATACGCAAATTCAATGTTACGGACGCCGAAATGCTGAAGGCAGAAATTGAGCGCGAAATTTCTCAAATGGAAGAAGATCAAGACTTATTATTGTATTACGCCTTAATGGAATTCAGACACAGAATTATGCTTGATTACGTAAAACCATTGGAAGAAGGCGAAACCCCGCCTGACTTTTCTGAAATATTAAAAGATATCGAAGATGAACAAGGAAAGCTGACAGGCCTGCTTGAATATTATTTCAATTTTTTTAGAGGGATGTATGAATATAAAAACCATGATTATATTAAAGCGATCTCTTTTTACAGGCGCGCCGAAAAAAAGCTGCTGCATGTCGAGGACGAAATAGAGAGAGCCGAGTTTCATTTTAAAATGGCTGAAGTGTTTTATCATATGAAACAGAGCCACGTGTCGATGAATTATGCGCTTCAAGCGATTGAAACCTACCAGGCGCATGAAACTTACACGGTTCGGAGAATCCAATGCGAGTTCGTCATCGCAGGCAACTATGACGATCTGGATTCGAATGAAAAAGCGCTTTCGCATCTTGAAAAGGCGCTGAAGCTTTCACAGGAGAAAGGCCAGCTCATATTGGAAGGACACACCTATTACAATTTGGGTAACTGCTATTATAAGATGGGGGATTTTAATCGGGCGGCTGAATACTTCAACAGAGCTGCTGCGATTTATCAAGAAGAGTCATCAGATATTCTCCCAAAAGCGTTTTTTAGTCTTGCACATGCATATTTCAAGCTGAAGCAGCTGGAACAGGCGGATGACGCGTTAAACAAAGGGATTGACATCGCCCGGCGATCAGACGATTCGATCTATCTATCAAAATTTCATTTTTTGAAAGCCTTGTATCTTGATGATGACGGAAGAGCTCAAATGCTGGAAACTTTTCAGCTGCTCGGGTCAAAAAAGATGTATCCCGATATTGAGGACTTGGCATTGGAAGCTGCTGAATACTATAATGAAATTGGGCGCTTGAGCGACTCTGTTTATTTCTATCAAACGGTATTCAGTGCTCGAAAACAAATGAAAAAAGGGGACTGGTCGTATGAAATCTAAACTGTTGTTAACCGCCGCTGCTTCAGTAGCAGGACTTTCTCTGGCAAGTGCTGTGCTGATGACGCAAACAGATGGTATGAAAGTCGCCGAGAGAAATGTAACGTCCGCACCGACGCAAATCGCCGAGAGAAACGTAACGTCCACACCGGTGCAAATCGCTGAGAGAAATGTAACATCCACACCGGTACATGTTGCTGAGAGAAACGTAACATCTGCCAAAACGTCACCGATTCATATCGGAGAACGAAATGTAACATAATATTCCGTCAAAGGGCAGTGCTCGCTTATATGAGCACTGCCCTTTTTATGTCCGATAAAAAGAGGATAGGTGTGAAATAACACGTAAAAAGACCCCTTTAGGGGATATTTTTTGTTTATTTTTTGAAACAAAATGCAAATAAGGACGTATATTCTTGGAAGGAATGCTAAATTTTTTTATAATAAAACTTATCAGAACTAAATAAGGAGATCAATAATGAGGACTTTGGTACTGCTTAGAGGCTGCCCTGGCACCGGAAAATCTACCTGGATCAGGGATCATCAATTGAATCAATATACACTGTCTGCTGATCAGCTGAGGCTGATCCATCAGTCACCCGTGTTAAATTTGGAAGGGAAATACGACATTTCTCAAAAAAATGACGGAAAAGTATGGAAGCTTTTGTTCACCCTCCTTGAAGAAAGGATGGAAAGGGGGGAATTCACCGTTGTTGATGCCACACATGCGAAACCAAGCATGATTTCAAGCTATAAAGCTCTCGTTTTAAAGTATCGCTACAGAGCGTATGTGGTTGATTTTTCCGATATTCCGCTTGAGACCGCTCTGTTGAGAAACCGGGAGAGGGCTGAGCATAAGCGGGTGCCCGACAGCGTGGTTCACGCCATGCACGAGCGGATTTTAACCGAACCGGCGCCTTCCTGGACAACGGTCATCAAGCCGGAAGAATTTGACGATGTGATGCAGTATAAGCCGAGGCGGCTCGACAGTTATGAAAAAATACATGTGATCGGGGATGTGCACGGCTGTTTTACGGTGCTGGATTCTTATTTGAAAGGCAGACTCGAAGATGACGAGTTATATATTTTTACAGGTGATATGCTTGATAGAGGAATAGAAAACGCAAAAGTCGTTCAATTCCTGCTCAGTATCAAAGATCGTAAAAATGTGATTTTGCTCGAAGGAAATCATGATAAATATTTGAAGCAATACGGGCATGATGAAGAAACAAGAAGCAGCGTATTCAACAAGAAGACAAAACCGGAATTAGACGAAGCAGGCTTTGACAAAAAAGATATCAGGGAACTGGCCAGGCGCTTCCACCAAATTGTCTACTTCACGTATGGAGAAGATACTTACATCATCACGCACGGAGGTATTTCCGCGCTTCCTGACAACCTTCTGCTTACAGCTACCAGCCAGCTGATCAACGGTGTCGGCGGATATGAGACAGATATCGACCATGTCTTTACGAAAAATATGGAAGGGCGGAACATCATTCAAATCCACGGGCACAGAAACATGTTCCGGCTTCCAGTGCATGCAGCCGCAAAATCATATAACCTGGAAGGGCAGGTGGAGCACGGCGGGCATTTAAGGGTTGTCACCATCGATCGGTCTGGCATTCAAACACATGAGATAAAAAATGATGTGTTTAAAACGTCCGCTCCTTCGCTTGATTCTCATCACGAACACGAGGAGCTGACAGTCGACCATTTTCTAAAGCATTTGGACGAACACGATTATGTATCTGAGCAAAAATTAGGCGGAGGCATTTCCTCTTTTAACTTTACGAGGAAGGCTTTTCAGGAGAGAAAATGGGACAGCGTCAGCATGAAGGCAAGAGGGCTGTTTATCAACAGAAACACCAAGGAAATCGTCAGCAGAAGCTACAACAAATTTTTCAACATCGATGAACGCCTGACGACGAAAATGCATTTTCTCGTTAACACGCTGCGCTTTCCGGTCACTGTTTATGATAAGGCGAATGGATTTTTGGGAACGGTCGGCTACAATTCTGAAACCGATGAGCTCGTCTTCACCTCAAAATCTTATACATCGGCAAGCGGACAAAAAGACGGCCATGCGAAATGGGTGGAAGAGCTGTTTCACAAAACGTTTGACGCATCTCAGATTGAGGATATAAAAGAATATGTAAAAACACGCAATGTTTCGTTAGTGTTTGAAGTCGTGCTGCCAGAAAAAGATCCGCACATTATCGAGTACAAATCGGATAAGCTTGTCCTTCTCGACATTGTCAAAAGACAGATGAAATATGAAAAGCTGCCGTATGAAGATGTCCTCTGTTTTTCTGAGACATTTCGCGTAGAATGTAAGCAAAAAGTCATTTCTTTTGACCAGTGGACCGATTTTTATAAATGGTACCTGTCTGTGTCAAATGACCCGTCGATTGAAGAGGAAGGATATGTGATTGAAGACTCGGCAGGATTTATGACAAAATTAAAACTGCCTTTCTATCAATATTGGAAGTTCGTGCGCGGTATCAAGCACAGACTCGGCGCGGCTGCTGGTCGCTCGCCCCATCACGAGGCCCTGTTCCATTCCGAGCATGTGAAGTTTCTCGCCTGGGCCAAAACGAAAGACAGCGAGTATCTTAAAAACTAGTCCGTTATCACCATCCGAAACGACTTTTACAGCGAAACCTAAAGCGAAGAAAACAGAACAAACGGTTTCTTGAAACATAGTTATTTAGACTCAATTTTCAAGCTTGTTTTCACACACACCCCTAAACCAGAATGTACATTCGTAGGTTATAAGTAGTATTTCGTCTGAATATGAAACGATTTCCCTTCATTTTGCGTTATACTTAAAAACCACATATTTTCCGTCTGAATCGAACATGTTTTATTTCATCATTCACAGGAAATAAACATAGGATAGTTCAGAACGTGTTCTGGAGGTTTTGATCATGGGGAAAATAAGATTCAAGCTCACGGTTCTGCTCGTTTTGGCTGCCGTACTGGCCGGAGGCTTTTATTATTTAAAAAACGGAAGCGTTCAAGATGTCTCAACGGCACTCAGCCAAACCGTCTCATCTGAGGAAAAGAACTATACCATTTATCAATATAAGATCACCAAAATTGACGGCACTGAATACCACGGGGTATCAGATAACGGAACGAAGATCATTTTCAATGCGAAAAATCTCAACCAGGATCTGTCCGACATTAAAGAAGGAGACAAAGTAAAGGCCTACTTCTCTAATGCCAACAGAATCGACGGATTAATCAAAGTCGTCAAGGTGGCAGATTAAAAACCCTCTGTTTCTCAGAGGGTTTTTTTGTGCAAGCAGTTTTCATTGCAATTTTAATATGCGGCCGCTATAATTACGCATAAGGACAAGTAAATATCGATTGTATCCTTCGGGGCTGGGTGAAAATCCCGACCGGCGGTAATAAAGCGAGAGACAGCTTTAGAGCCCGTGACCCGCTGTGCTTCGTGCAAAGCGGTGGATTCAGTGAGAAGCTGAAGCCGACAGTGAAAGTCTGGATGGGAGAAGGATGAAGAGACTATGTGAAAAATAATGATGATGCATAGTTTTATTTCTCATGCACAAAAACAACCCCCCGGATCGACATCCGGGGTTATTTTTTTGGAAGAAGGGAGGGAAATTCATGACAGATGCGCATTATATGAATCTTGCATTGGAGCTTGCGAAGCAGGGTGAAGGTCAGACAGGAGCCAATCCGCTTGTCGGAGCCGTTGTCGTCAAAGACGGTGAAGTGGTCGGAATGGGGGCTCATTTAAAATACGGCGAAGCGCATGCAGAAGTGCACGCCATTCAAATGGCAGGCCGCCATGCGGAAGGAGCCGTCATTTATGTGACGCTTGAACCGTGCAGCCATTACGGCAAAACGCCTCCTTGCGCGGAACTGATTATCCGTTCCGGTTTGAAGCGGGTAGTCGTGGCGGCCGAAGATCCGAATCCGCTCGTTTCCGGAAGAGGAATCGGGATGCTGAGAAGTGCCGGGATCGAGGTCGAAACAGGCGTTCTCAAAGAACAGGCGGAAGAGCTGAACGAAAAGTTCATGCATTTTATGCGGACAGGCCTTCCGTATGTGACATTAAAATCAGCTGCCAGCCTTGACGGCAAAACCGCTACCGCAACAGGCGACAGCAAATGGATTACTTCTGAAGAAGCGCGGATGGACGCTCACCAATACCGAAAAAACCACCAGAGTATTTTAGTGGGATCGGGCACAATAAAAGCAGACGACCCGAGTTTGACATGCCGTCTCCCCGGTGCAGTGAATCAGCCGGTGCGTGTCGTTCTCGATACGACGCTGTCAATCCCGCTTCAGTCAAAAGTCATTCAGGATAAAGCAGCGGCAACCTGGATTTACACGACGTCCAAGGCAGATCCCGAAAAGGTTCGGAACCTGGAAAAAGAAGGTGTACAGGTAACCGTGCTGGATGCGGATGAACTTCCGGTGCGCGACGTGCTTCTGCACCTTGCAGACCGAGGTATCGCTTCAGTCTTTGTCGAAGGTGGTGCGACGGTTCACGCAAGCTTCGTCAAAGAAGGACTCTATCAGCAAATGATCTTCTATCTTGCCCCTAAATTAATCGGAGGGCTGCAATCTCCCAGCATCCTCTCCGGTGAAGGCTTTCAATCGATGAAAGATGTCCCCTTACTGCATTTCACAACCATTACCAAAATCGGCCAGGATATAAAGCTGGCGGCAAAACCGATAAAAGAATAAGGCGGTGGCATATGTTTACAGGCATCATTGAAGAAGTCGGAATGATTTTGGACATGAAAAAGGCGGGAAGCGCCATGTCTTTAGTCATCCAATCCAACAAAGTGACCGAGGATGTGAAGCTTGGCGACAGCATTGCTGTCAACGGAGTCTGCCTGACCGTAAATGAGTTCGGTTCCGGCAGTTTCACGGCGGATGTCATGCTTGAAACCCTGAAAGCAACATCACTCGGCACATTAAAAAAAGGAAGCCGCGTCAATCTTGAACGGGCGATGGCGGCAAACGGCCGCTTCGGCGGGCATATGGTGTCGGGGCATGTCGACGGCACCGCGTCTATCGTGCGCATAGAAAAAGCGGCTAACGCCGTATACTATGATTTAAAACTTGACCCTTCACTGGCCAAAATGCTTGTGTTAAAAGGTTCGATCGCCGTAGACGGCGTCAGCCTCACCATTTTTGGACTGACGGAAGATCAAGTAACAGTCTCGCTTATCCCGCACACATTGGATGAAACGATTTTTTCGGAAAAAAAGCCCGGAAGCATCGTCAACATCGAGTGCGATATGATCGGCAAATACATTTACCGGTTTCTCCACCAAGCAAAACAAGACAAACAGGCAAAGCCATTGACTGAATCGTTTTTTAAAGAAAACGGGTTTTAAATGAAAGGAGGCCGCGCGCCTATGTTTCACACAATTGAAGAAGCGATACGCGATTTGAAGCAAGGAAAAGTCATCATCGTGGTCGATGACGAGGACAGGGAAAACGAAGGCGATTTCGTTGCGCTGGCAGAATACGCAACACCTGAAGTGATCAACTTTATGGCTTCGCACGGAAGGGGTTTGATCTGCGCGCCGCTTAATGAAGAGATCGCTTCACGGCTCGACCTCCATCCGATGGTGGACGAAAATACCGATTCTCATCACACGGCATTTACGGTCAGTGTGGATCACCGCGATACAAAGACGGGGATCAGCGCTCAAGAGCGGTCGTTGACCGTCATGTCGCTGATTGATGATCACGCGCTTCCGGGCGATTTTAAAAGACCGGGGCACATTTTCCCCTTGATTGCGAAAACAGGCGGCGTTTTAAAAAGAGCCGGACATACGGAGGCGGCCGTTGACCTTGCGGAGGCGTGCGGTTCCGCGCCGGCCGGCGTCATCTGCGAAATCATGAATGAAGACGGCACGATGGCAAGGGTGCCTGAACTCAAAAAAATAGCCGACCAGCACGACTTGAAAATGATTACGATTAAAGATTTGATCGAATACCGCTACAGCAAGGGAACGCTGATCAACCGAGAAGTGAAGATTACGCTGCCTTCCGAATTCGGCACATTCAAGGTTTACGGCTATACAAACGAAATCGATGACAAGGAACATATAGCACTCGTCAAAGGCGATATACCTTTCGGAGACGAGCCTGTCCTTGTCCGCGTACACTCAGAATGCCTGACGGGCGATGTTTTCGGCTCTTACCGCTGCGACTGCGGCCCGCAGCTTGCTGCCGCACTCGCGCAAATCGAACAAGCGGGCCGGGGCGTGCTCCTTTATTTGAGACAGGAAGGAAGAGGAATCGGCTTAATCAATAAACTGAAAGCTTATAAACTGCAGGAAGAAGGATATGACACCGTGCAGGCTAATGAAAAGCTCGGTTTTCTCCCAGATCTTCGCAACTACGGGATCGGCGCCCAAATTTTAAGAGACCTCGGCGTGAAACAAATGAAGCTGCTGACGAACAATCCGCGAAAGATTGCCGGTCTCGAAGGCTACGGACTGACGATCGCAGACAGGGTGCCGCTGCAGATGGAGACAAAAAAAGACAATGAAAAGTACTTAAAAACGAAAAAATCAAAATTGGGGCATATGCTTCATTTTTAAACTAAAATCAATCACAAAAAAGGACGGGATTCATATGAATAAAATAGAAGGTCATGTAATTGGAACAGATTTGAAAATTGGGATCGTTGTGTCAAGGTTCAACGATTTTATTACAAGCAAACTTCTAAGCGGTGCAGAAGATACGCTGTTGAGACATGGGGTCAAAGCTGATGATATTGATGTCGCCTGGGTTCCCGGCGCATTCGAGATTCCGCTGATCGCCAAAAAAATGGCTGAAACGAAAAAATACGACGCCGTGATTACACTGGGCACGGTCATCAGAGGAGCGACAAGCCACTATGACTATGTCTGCAATGAAGCGGCAAAGGGGATTGCGGCGGGCAGCATGTCAACAGGCGTTCCGGTGATCTTCGGCGTATTGACGACAGACACGATCGAGCAGGCGGTAGAACGCGCCGGAACAAAAGCCGGAAATAAAGGTGCAGAAGCTGCCGCGGCAGCGATTGAAATGGCGAACCTGACCCGGTCGCTTCAATAATTACCGAAAAAGAGTTTAAAAAGGTTATAAAAATGTTTATAATGTGATGTGAAGCGACTAGCCTTCGTTAGATCCACATTTTGATATATTGAGGGGTATTTATGTTAATTCGTTATAAAAAGTCATTCGAAAAGATTGCGATGGGGCTCCTTTCGTTTATGCCGAATGAGAAGGACGTCAAGCAGCTTCAGCAGACAATTAAAGACTATGAAACGGACACTGAAAGGCAGCTGTTCCTATGGAAAGAAGGCGAGGATATTGTCGGCTGTGTAGGAGTAGAGAAAAGAGAAGAAGAAGTCGAGATCAAGCATATCAGTGTAAACCCGTCTCACCGTCATCAAGGAATCGGCAAAAAAATGGTGTCGGCCATTTCGCAAATGTTTGCACCTAAACCGCTGGTTCCGAATGAATTAACTAAAGGATTCTTTGAGCGCTGTCAGGATCACGAAAATGAAGACATCACATATAACCAATGAGCAGAGGCTTCTAGCCTCTGCTCTTTTTTCGCCGTTCGATTTGTTTTTCCCTCTCGGCAACCACTTCAGTCCGGTCTCTCAGCAGGTGTTTATCAATGATGAAGGCGTCCGGTGGATCGTTTGCTCCCCACTCATACGACTTTTTTTCACATTGTTTCCGGCATGCTTTGATCAAAGATTCATCTGTGATCGGAAGCATGATGCTTTCATAAGGAGAATGGGCTTTGATTTTTTGGTAAGTCTTCCTTAACAGCTTGATGAAGCGGCTGTAATCTAATCCGAGCGATTCGACTGCGTCTTTTTCGGACACCAGGATGCGGATGCTGTTCGCCATTAATCTCTCTGCACCGGCAAAATTGTTTCTCCGCTGATGATAGAGTGCGACTGCCAGCTGAATCAATCCAACCCAGTATGATTTCCGCTCGCCGGGATTGTCCTTTTTCCAATGGTCTTCTAAAATTTCGTGGCATTCAAAATAATCCCTTGACCCGTGGAATTCGGCCAGGTAATCGATATAAGCTTGGGGATACATCTGACATCCTCCTTTAAGTTTCCGTTAAAGTGTATCATAAGAACGGAACGGAGGAAAAACGGAGATATATCCAGGCTATGAAAAAAGCGCCCGGGTAACGGACGCTTCTCATTTTTATGTTAATAGATCCATGCCGCTCCTACAATAATCAACAAAATAAACAGAACGACAATCAAAGCAAATCCTCCGCCGTAGCCGAAGCCTTTACCTCCCATGTTGTTCCCTCCTCAGGTTTAAGATTTTACACAGTATTCTATGCAGCATACGCTCAAATCGTATAGGCGAATGCCAAAGCTTCTTAAATTATATTGGACTTCATGCAGACGCGTAATTTATACTAAAGGGTAGCCAGTTTTAGCCGGCTTAGAAGCGATTTTGAAAATGGTGAGAAATGAACATGGAATATCAGGTGAAAATCGAGGCGTTTGAAGGGCCGCTGGATCTGCTGCTGCACTTAATCAACCGCCTTGAAATAGACATTTATGACATACCTGTTGCGAAGATAACCGAGCAGTATTTATTATATGTGCATACGATGCGCGAACTTGAGCTCGACGTGGCCAGTGAATATTTGGTGATGGCTGCGACCCTTCTCAGCATTAAAAGCCGAATGCTCCTTCCAAAGCAGGAAGAGGAGTTGTTTGACGAAGAGTTTCTCGAGGAGGAAGAGGACCCGAGAGAAGAATTGATTGAAAAATTAATAGAGTACAGAAAATACAAAAGTGCCGCGCAAAATTTGAAGGAGCGCGAGGAAGAGCGGCAAAAAGCATTCGCGAAGCCGCCGAGCGATTTAAGCGACTATGCCAAGGAAATCAAACTCAGCGAGCAAAAGCTGTCCGTCACCGTTTACGACATGCTCGGGGCGTTTCAAAAGGTGTTAAACCGCAAAAAAATCAGCCGGCCGTCTGAAACTAGAATTTCAAGACAGGAAATACCGATAGAAGAACGAATGACGCAAATCGTCGATTGTTTGAAATCGTCCCGTCAAAGGATGCATTTTATGGAACTGTTCCCATACGAACAGAAAGAGCATCTCGTTGTGACGTTTTTGGCGATTTTGGAGCTGATGAAAAACCAGCTGATCATCATTGAGCAGGAACACAACTTTTCAGACATTTACATAACAGGGAGTGAAGCGATTCATGACGCTTGATATCGTGAATTGGAAAGCCATTGTCGAAGCGCTTTTGTATGCCGCCGGCGACGAGGGCCTGACAAAAAAACAGCTATTATCCGTTTTGGAGATCGATGAAGCCGAGCTTCAGGATATTATGCTTGATGTCAAAGAAACCTATGAAAAAGAAGACAGGGGCATCGAGCTTGTCGAGTACGCGGATACGTACATGCTTTCGACCAAAAAAGAATTCGCCGTCTATTTGAAAAAGCTGATTGAAGCCCCTTCAAAAGGGCTTTCTCAGGCTGCCCTCGAAGTTTTGGCCATCGTTTCATATAAGCAGCCGATTACGAGAGCGGAAGTCGAGGAGATCAGAGGGGTCAAATCTGAACGGATTCTCCAGAGCCTTGTCGCAAAAGCGCTGTTGTGCGAAGTAGGCCGGGCGGACGGACCGGGCAGGGCAATCTTGTACGGTACAACCGAAACATTTCTTGAACAATTCGGCTTAAAAACGCTTGAAGAGCTTCCGCCGCTGCCCGAAAATGTAGAAGAAGACGGGGTTCAGGAAGAAGCCGATCTGTTCTTTGAGAACTTTAACCAGACGTTCGAAGATTTAAAATAGACTCACCTTAAGGACCGAAGTATGATAATATATATTATCGTATTTTTTATGTTTAATTTCATGCATGAAAGAATACGATTGTAACAAAGCGATGAGGAGAGGGTGCCGACACCAATGGGAAAATCTATGGCAAGAGCCCAAACCGAGCAGGCAGGCGAATTTTTAGCACAGACCGTTCAGACGCTGAGCGATTATTTAAACGAAACGACGCTCTCATCCCTTGAAGCCGAAGAGCCCGGGAGCAGAGATTATTATCGCGATGTCCTCAGTAACTTGAGAAAACTGGCGGTTTACTGTGAAGAAGGGCTTCTGGCTTGCCGAATCAGGCTGAAGCAGGTTCCTTTTCAGGACGCTGCCGCCGAAAGGACGCTCTATCAGATCTATCATCGATGCATAGAAGAATTTTTTACACCGAAAAAAGATACTTGGTACGAAGACAGCAGAGCGGCCTACACGGGAAAAAACGCCATTTGCTTTCACGAACCAGCGCCGGCCTCATTAAAAAATTTGATGGCTTCGCTTGAAACAGAATATCAATCGATGAGAGAAGAATTGGAATACTATGCGACTGACTATCGGATGAAGATGGTTCAGCCGAGATCATAGCTTAAATGAACCGTGTGCCGGAACTCCCCCTTTCATGAAAGGGGGAGTTTTAATGTTGCTTGAGATTTTTCTCGGGGAATCATCCAATTGGTGTTCATAACGGAAAGACAAGCGCATAAACTTGTACAAACAACCACAAGGACGTGAGAAAAAATGCGCTTTTTTCTAAAACAGGCTGCAGCAGCCATCATCATATGCTCTCTTTTATGCTCTTCATACCAAATCGCTGAAGCACAGCCTTCCCTTCATGTCAGCGCAAGAAGCGCGATTGTCATGGACGGGCAATCCGGACGGGTATTGTTTGCGAAGGATGAGCATGAAAAACGGCGCATTGCAAGCATTACGAAGATTATGACAGCCATTTTGGCCGTGGAATCGGGCAAATTGGATGAGACAGTCACGGTCAGCGACAGGGCGGTCAAAACGGAGGGATCATCAATCTATTTGACAAGCGGGCAAAAGGTGAAGCTGAAGGACCTTGTTTACGGTTTGATGCTGAGATCGGGAAATGACGCAGCTGTTGCGATTGCTGAGCATGTGGGCGGAAGCCTGGAAGGGTTTGTCTACATGATGAATCAAAAAGCGGCCGACCTCGGCATGGAAAACACCCTGTTCCGCAATCCGCACGGACTCGATGATCACCCTGACCACTATTCCTCGGCCTATGATATGGCGCTTTTGACGAAATATGCGATGACAAACGAAACGTACCAAAAAATCGCCGGAACGAAGCGCTATAAGGCAGAAACGATGCAAGGCATCTGGAGAAATAAAAACAAGCTTTTAACAGGGCTTTACGAATACAGTACAGGCGGGAAGACGGGATATACCAAGCTGGCGAAGCGCACGCTGGTCTCCACTTCATCGAAAGACGGAACCGATTTGATCGCCGTCACCATCAATGCCCCTGACGACTGGAATGATCATATGAACATGTTCAACTATGTATACGGCCACTACAAAACATATATCATCGCCAAAAAAGGCGAGGTTCCGAAATTAAAAGACTCTTTTTACGGGAATAAAGCTTTTATTAAACGGGATGTCACATATTTGTTAAACGAAGATGAAAAAGAAGACGTGAAGGTTGACATCGAGCTTCTTAAACCGAAAAAATCGTGGCGTAAAAACAAAAAAGAAATCCCGGACATCATCGGGGAAATGAACGTCATGTTCAACGGAAAAACGATTGCAAGTGTACCGATCTATTATGAAAACGAACGCAACAAAAAGCCGAAAAAATCGTTTTTCGAGACCTTTCAATCCGTATTCCAAAAAGCGGCAGGCGGTTCATCATGGTCAATATAATCTGGGTCGGCTTAACGGTGATCGGTCTGGTGTTTGCGCTTTTCAACGGAACGGTTCAGGAAGTCAATGAGGCCGTATTTAAAGGTTCGAAGGAAGCTGTCACGATTTCGATCGGCCTGATGAGCGTCCTTGTTTTTTGGCTGGGGCTGATGAAAATCGCCGAACAATCCGGGCTTCTCGAAAAATTCAGCAGGTTGTGCCGGCCGTTCATTTCAAAGCTGTTTCCCGAGATCCCTCCGGATCATCCGGCGATGGGGTATATTTTATCCAATTTAATGGCCAACTTTTTCGGATTGGGCAATGCGGCGACACCGCTCGGCATTAAAGCAATGGAACAGATGAAGGCGCTCAACCGGAACCGCAGGGAAGCGAGCCGCTCAATGATCACCTTTCTGGCGGTCAATACGTCAAGCATTACCCTGATTCCGACGACCGTCATCGCGGTCAGGATGACATATGATGCAAAGGCGCCGACAGACATCGTCGGGCCGACCATTTTGGCGACTTTAATATCGGGAATCTTTGCGATCTTCATCGACCGATACTTTTATTATAGAAGAAAAAGGAAGGGGTGAGCATTTGGAATTCATCAATTGGCTTTCTCTGGCCCTTATCCCGTTTATCATCGCCACGATTCTGCTGTATGGCACATTCAAAAAAGTCCCGACTTATGAAGCGTTTGTTGAGGGAGGGAAGGAAGGAATCCAAATTGCGTTTTCCATTATCCCTTATTTGGTCGGTATGCTTGTAGCGATCACCGTTTTCCGTGCTTCAGGGGCGCTCGATTTTTTTATGAATCTTTTAAAGCCTGTATTTTCCGCCGTGGGAATTCCGACGGAAGTGGTTCCGCTGGCTCTGATCCGGCCGATTTCGGGAACGGCGGCGCTCGGCATGACCACCGATTTAATCGCAGTTTACGGACCCGATTCGTTCATCGGCCGGCTGGCCTCTGTCATGCAGGGATCGACAGACACGACGCTGTATGTTTTGACTGTCTATTTCGGCGCGGTCGGAATCAAGAAAATGGGGGATGCTTTAAAAGTGGGACTGCTTGCTGATTTAGCGGGGATTATCGCGTCTGTGATTATTGTAACATTGCTGTTTGGAAGCGCCTGATCAACAGGCGCTTTTTTGCTTTTTTAGCCAAAACTGTTTTACTTTTGACGTGAGAAAGGATACATTTAAGGGCGGAGTGCTTCTTTCCTAAGGAAGAAGGCGCCCGCAAACTTGTTTGTTGGTCTGGAAAAAAGTAAGATAATACATGAGGTGAAAGATATGGAACGACTTCAAAAAGTAATCGCCCACGCCGGTATTGCATCAAGGCGAAAGGCGGAGGAACTTATAAAAGAAGGGAAAGTCACGGTCAACGGCAAAACCGTCAGAGAGCTCGGCGTTAAAGTATCAAGCTCAGACCGGATCGAGGTAAACGGCGTCCAGCTTGAAAGCGAAGAACCCGTTTATTTTCTCCTGTATAAACCGAGAGGGGTTATATCAGCGGTTAAAGACGATAAAGGCCGGAAAGTTGTGACCGACTTTTTCACAGAGGTGGAGGAGCGGATTTATCCGATCGGAAGGCTTGATTATGATACAAGCGGCCTCTTATTGTTAACGAATGACGGGGACTTCGCCAATAAATTGATGCACCCGAAATACGAAATTAATAAAACGTATGTGGCAAAGCTGAAAGGCATTCCTTTAAAGGAGAATTTAAAAAAACTTGAGCGGGGCGTACGCCTTGAGGAAGGAAAGACAGCTCCGGCAAAAGTGAAGCTTTTGTCACTCGATAAGAAAAAGCAGACCAGCATCGTCCAAATCACAATCCATGAAGGGCGAAACCGTCAGGTCAGGAGAATGTTTGAAGCCATCGGACACGAAGTGCTCAAGCTGAAAAGGGAAGAGTACGCTTTTTTGAATCTGGCGGGCTTGAAAACCGGGGAAAAAAGAGAGCTCACGCCTCATGAAGTGAAAAGGCTCAGGGCATTGGCTGAACACGGTAAAGCGGCTTTCTAAATTTTCACACAACCTTCAAAAAAGGCAAATGGCAGGCAGTCATGAGATGATATAATGATACTGAATGTCTAAATGAGGGGGCGGATTATGAAAAAAAAGCGTTTTTACATTCGGACAGGCATCCTCCTTGTGCTGCTTGCAGCGCTTGGCTACACGCTGTACAGCGCCGTGTTTCAAAAGACGGAGAGTGTGGCGGTGGGGGAAAAAGCTCCCAATTTTTCGCTGGAGGATGTTGACGGCAACCGTCTCAAACTGGACGATCTAAAAGGCAAAGGGGTATTTTTAAACTTTTGGGGAACATGGTGCGAACCATGCAAAAGAGAATTTCCTTACATGGCGAATCAATATAAAGTGTTTAAGGATCAAGGGGTTGAAATCGTCGCCGTCAATGTCGGCGAATCAAACCTTGCCGTCCGAAACTTTATGAAAGACTACGGCGTCAATTTTCCGGTTGTGCTTGATAAAGACAGGCAGGTTCTGAACGCATACGATGTCACACCGCTGCCGACCACGTTTTTGATCAATCCTGACGGAGAGATTGTCAAAGTCGTGTCTGGCACGATGACAGAACGAATGATCCATGATTATATGAATATGATCAAACCAGAGGGATCGTCATGATGAAAGAAATCAAATGCGAATGCGGCCATGTGAATCCGACGGGCACCGTTTTGTGTGAATCGTGCGGAAAGCCGCTCGTCAAACAGGATGCCAAACTCCTTGACATGCGGTATGACGGAAGTGCGAGACGCTCTCAAACATATAACAAAACAATCGTAGATAAAATATGGAATTTCTTTTCGTCTGTAAAGGTCGGCGTCTGGCTGATCGTCATTACGCTGACAGCATCTGCTTTTGGAACGATTTTCCCGCAGGAAATGTTCCTGCCGCCGGGTGCGCAGGCTGATACATACTACAGCGAACAATACGGGCTTCTCGGACAAATCTATTATACTCTCGGTTTCCACAATCTTTACGGTTCATGGTGGTTTATTGTTCTGGTTGCTTCAATCGGCATATCGCTTGTGATCTGCAGCCTTGACAGGGTCGTTCCTTTGTACAGGGCGCTGAAAAATCAGGGCGTCACGAGAAATCCGAACTTTATGGAGAGGCAGCGCCTTTTCAGCCGGACGGAAGCGGACATGTCTGAAGACACCAGATCACAAATCGTCGGTAAACTGAAGAAAAAACGATACCGAGTCAAAGAAGAAAACGGAAACCTGTTTGCGGAAAAAGGCCGTTTTTCAAGATGGGGCCCATATGTGAACCATATCGGGCTAATCATATTCCTCATCGGTGTCATGCTCAGATTTGTTCCGGGCATGTATGTCGACGAAACCCTTTGGATCAGGGAAGGGGAGACCGTGCCCATCCCGGGAACTGACGGCCATTACTACTTGAAAAACAACCGGTTTACAAAAGAAATGTACGACAGTGAAAAAGAAAAAGAAGTATTTTCAGAGGCGATTACTAAAGCAGGTGACGGTACTGTCGCAAAAACATATCAAACCGATGTTGAACTATATGAAAGAAAAAATGACAGCCTCCCGGGTGAAGCGCCTGAATTGAAGAAAGTGAAAAGCGGCAAGATCAGGGTCAATGACCCGCTGAAATTCGGTTCATATGCACTCTATCAGCTGACTTACAAGGAAGGCGAGCTCGACAAAATGGTCTTTCAGCTGATTGAAAAAGACAGCGGGAAATCTTTCGGCAAAGTGGCAATCAACCTCTTGGAGCCGAAGCCGGAATATGATCTTGGCAACGGTTACAAAGTTCATATTGCAAGCTACCTGCCGGACTTTTATTTTAACAAAGACGGGGAGCCGAGCACGAAAACGAGGAATCCGAACAATCCGGCTTTTGTATTCCAGATCACCGCCCCGGATAAGCCTAAAGGAGAAAAGAGTTTCGTTGCGATTCAGGAAACAATCGAAGGTTCTGACGACAATAAATACAAAATGAAGTTTGACCACGTCGAAACGAAAAATCTCTCAGGCCTCACCATTAGAAAAGATTTGACTTTGTGGGTGCTCATGGTCGGCGGCGCCATCTTTATGATCGGCGTCATCCAGGGGATGTACTGGCACCACAGAAGGATCTGGCTCAGAACGCTGGACGGGCATGTGCTCGTCGCCGGACATACGAATAAAAACTGGTACGGGCTGAAACAGGACTTGAAGGCCGTACTTGAGGATACGGGGATATCCGAACCGGCCGATCAAAAAGAACTGTCAAAGGAAAAAAATAAACGGCCAGCATAGGGAGGGGTTTTCATGGCAGAGTTAAGCGGCAATTTATTGTACGCGGCATTTCTCTTGTATCTCTCAGCGGTCTTCTTTTTTGGCGGCTCCATCAGGAGCAAGGCTTCAGACCGGAAGAAGAAGAACCGCTGGGCGTCGATCGCAGTGTTGATCACGATCATCGGATTTGTATGCCAGTTTGGATATTTTATTGCGAGATGGATCGTTTCCGGACACGCACCGGTCAGCAATCTTTTCGAATTTACAACTGCTTTCAGCATGATGCTCGTTCTGGCGTTCATCATCATCTACTTTATTTACAAGCTGTCTGCTTTGGGGCTGTTTACACTGCCCGTTGTCCTGCTGTTAATCGCATATGCCAGCATGTTTCCGACCGATATCACACCGCTGATTCCGTCGCTTCAAAGCAACTGGCTTTATATTCATGTTACGACTGCAGCTCTCGGACAGGCGATTCTCGCCATCAGCTTTGTCGCCGGCGTGATCTTTCTACTCAAGCATGTGGATCAGTCACAGCCTGGCAAAAAAAACGTTCTGGCTCGAATTTGTCATGTTTATGCTTGTGACAACGCTCGCGTTTATCCTTGTCACGACCTCATTCCGCATTGGGGGCTATGAAGCGCAGTTCAAGTGGATTGATAAAGACAACCAGGAAGACGTCATGATTTACGAGCTTCCCGCTCTGATCGGGCCGAACAAAGGCGAACTTTTAACAGAGGAGAGAATGGAGCCGCTTGTCAATGTGCCGCCTATTTTTTCAGGACGGAAGCTGAATACGGTTCTCTGGTCGTTTGGAACCGGCGCATTGCTTTACGGTGTCATCAGGCTGATCATCAGAAAACGCATCAGTCAGCTTCTTCAGCCGCTCGTGAAAAATGTGAACCTTGACCTTGTCGATGAAATCGGCTATCGATCCGTTTCGATCGGCTTTCCGGTTTTTACGCTTGGCGCGCTTATTTTCGCGATGATATGGGCACAGCTGGCATGGAGCAGATTCTGGGGCTGGGATCCGAAAGAAGTCTGGGCGCTGATTACATTTTTGTTTTATGCAGCTTATCTGCATCTCAGGCTTTCAAGAGGCTGGCACGGCGAAAAATCGGCGTGGCTTGCCGTTATCGGTTTTGCCATTATTATGTTTAATCTTATTTTTGTAAACCTTGTCATCGCTGGACTTCACTCTTATGCATGATCCGTGCGGTGCAGGAAGGTCCGGGCTTTTCGCCGGGCCTTCCGCAGCTTATCGTTTTAAATTGGGAAAGGCCATTCTTAGCTTGGCTTACGATCGCTTTTCTAATAAAATGAATGTAAGAAGATTCAAATCAGGAGGTTTACGATGGAACAGACGAAAGAGACAAAAATATTAGTAGTAGACGATGAGGCAAGAATCAGACGACTTTTAAAAATGTACCTGGAAAGGGAAAATTATAAGATCGAGGAAGCCGAGAATGGCGACGAAGCCATCGATAAAGCCCTGGGCAACGAATACGATTTAATCCTGCTCGATTTGATGATGCCAGGAACCGACGGCATTGAAGTATGCCGCCAAGTACGCGACAAAAAAGCCACTCCGATCATCATGCTGACGGCGAAAGGCGAAGAAGCGAACCGGGTGCAGGGCTTTGAAGTCGGAACCGATGACTATATTGTAAAACCTTTCAGTCCGAGGGAAGTGGTGCTGAGAGTCAAAGCGCTCTTGAGAAGATCATCGCAAACCTCTTATCTGAATACAGATACAACGGCAAAAAATGTTCTTGTTTTTTCTCACTTATCCATTGATCACGATGCTCACAGAGTTATGGCGGACGGAACCGAAGTCAGCCTGACGCCGAAAGAATATGAACTGCTTTACTTCCTGGCCAAAACTCCTGATAAAGTATACGATCGTGAAAAGCTGCTGAAGGAAGTATGGCAATACGAGTTTTTCGGCGATTTGAGAACGGTCGACACCCATGTTAAACGTCTACGTGAAAAATTGAACAAAGTCTCGCCGAAAGCTGCGAAAAAAATCGTAACGGTATGGGGTGTCGGGTATAAATTTGAGGTCGGAAACGAATGAAGTTTTGGAAGAGCGTAGTCGGTAAACTGTGGTTTACCATACTGCTTTTGGTTTCATTTGTCTTATTTATCCTTACGTTCTTTCTGCTTGAGTTTATTGAAAACTACCATGTCGATGAAGCGGAAGCTGATTTGACAAAGCTCGCCAGCAAGGTGGCCGTCATCATGGAAAACCATAAAGACCAGGAGACGGCCAGATCGATCACATGGGAGCTTGCCGATGAACTGACGAGCATCACCGTTATCAAAAATGAGAATGAATATTGGTATTCACCGCGGGAAAATCAAAAAGTGGCTTCCATTACATTAAAAGATATTAAAAATGATTCCGATCTGAACGAAGCGCTTCAGAAGCATCAAAAAGTGCAGAAGCGGACGGTCATCTCCAATCAAAAGAACGATCAGCTGATTGTCGGTGTACCGTACGGGAAAGGCGAAGATGAAGGCATGGTGTTTCTTTCTCAATCGCTTCTTGCCGTGAAAGATACGACACAGCATACGACAAGGTATATTCTCTTTGCCGCTGCGATTGCGATTGTGTTAACGACGATTTTCGCTTTCTTCCTGTCAAGCCGGATTACCTACCCGCTCAGAAAAATGCGGCAGGGTGCACAGGATCTTGCAAAAGGGAAGTTTGATACGAAGATTCCGATCCTGACCCAGGATGAAATCGGCGAGCTGGCGATTGCCTTTAACCAAATGGGGCGCCAGCTGAAGTTCCATATTACAGCGCTCAATCAGGAAAAGGAGCATTTGTCGAATATCTTAAGCAGTATGGCAGACGGCGTGATCACCATCAATATCGACGGGACGATCCTTGTGACTAACCCTCCGGCTGAACGCTTTTTACAGGCCTGGTATTATGAGCAGAACATGAATGTAAAAGAAGGCCATGAACTGCCTCCTGAAGCGCGCGAGCTTTTTCAAAACACCGTCGGCACGGAGAAGGAGCAGATGATTGAAATGACCCTGCAAGGCAGAACATGGGTGCTGCTCATGAGTCCGCTGTACAATCAGTCACATGTGCGCGGAGCGGTCGCCGTTTTGAGGGATATGACGGAGGAAAGACGGCTTGATAAGCTGCGAAAAGATTTTATCGCCAATGTCAGCCATGAGCTGAGAACACCGATTTCGATGCTTCAAGGGTACAGTGAAGCAATCGTTGACGACATTGCAAGCTCTGAGGAAGAAAAAAAGGAAATCGCGCAGGTCATCTATGACGAGTCTTTACGAATGGGAAGGCTTGTGAATGATTTGCTGGACCTTGCCAGAATGGAGGCGGGCCATATTTCCTTAAACGTAGAACAGGTGGAGCTCCGCGAATTTTTCGAGAGGGTGTTCAGAAAGTTTTACGGAGTGGCCGGTGACAAAGAAATTACGCTTTCTCACAATCTTGATCTGCACGAAGCCAAATTTGTGTTTGATCCGGACAAAATGGAGCAGGTATTAACGAACCTGATTGACAACGCGATCCGCCATACAAATGCCGGCGGCACCGTACATGTCGATGTGCAGTCAGCGCAAAGCGGGCTGAAAATCGCCGTGAAAGACTCGGGCAGCGGCATCCCAGAAGAGGACCTGCCGTTTATTTTTGAACGCTTTTACAAGGCGGATAAAGCAAGGACGAGAGGAAAAGGCGGGACGGGCCTCGGACTTGCGATCGTTAAAAACATCGTCGATGCACACAACGGATCGATCACCGTCCACAGCATGCTGAACGAAGGTACTTCCTTCACGTTTTACATTCCAAGAAATAAGCAGGATGTTGGCCAAATTTGACGAAGAATCTTGTTCCATAAGAAACAAAGAGCACCTGTTCATGAAGAACAGGTGCTCCGTTATTTGAGGGCAACTTGTATCCAAGTTGTAAAATTTCTGCTTATCCTGAAACGTTTTTGCCTTTGTTGCCGTTAAAAGAGTGGGGATTCCAAAAGACAGATGAACATCAGAGGAAATGGATGAAGGATTTGGACAAATGGACTAGTGAAAATCACATATGGACATAATTGCTCCCGTTCTGATCATCTATAAAAGGCCGTTTATTTTTTCTGCGCCTTAAAAGTCCGCCAGCGCTCCAATTGCGGACCGTCAAAGGAAGAGTTTGGTTTGGATTTATGTATAATCTCTATAGAAGGATGCGAGAAACAAAAGAGGTTTCTAGACAAAATAAACTTGAAACAGGGAATGAGTGATGACTTTATGGATAAAACCAAAATACTGATTATAGAAGATGATGAAGCAATTGCTGATTTGCTTGCTTACGGGCTGACGTCCGAAGGTTTTGAAACGTGCACGGTCAATAACGGCTCTTCAGGCATGAGGGAATTAGATCAATTCAAACCTGATCTTCTGCTGCTCGATTGGATGCTGCCTGACTGCAGCGGATTGGATATTTGCAAAACAGTGACTGAAAGCTATAATATTCCGATACTGATGATCACCGCAAAATCAGATGTCACGGATAAAATACTCGGGTTGGAATTCGGGGCCGATGACTATATTACAAAGCCGTTTGATCTGCGCGAAGTTGTCGCGAGAATTCGCACGATCCTTCGGCGTCTGGAACAAGCCTATCATGTGAACGAACGGGAAACGGAAAAAGAGGATGAGATCCGGTTTAAAAATATTGTGATCATCCCGGGTGAAAGACTGGTGAAAAAAGACGGGGCAGCCGTCGAATTGACTCCTAAAGAATATGATCTGCTGATGACTTTGGTTGATCATCGGGGAAAAGTTTTTACGCGTTCAGAGCTTTTAGAATTCATTTGGGGATACGATTTTTTCGGTGACACCCGTACAGTTGATACCCATATTCAAAGACTCCGCAAAAAGCTCGATGCAAGCGACTTGATTAAAACGGTGTTCGGTATCGGATATAAATTCGAGAAGCAGGAGGAGTAGAGAGTGTTACGGACCATCAAGGGCAAGTTTATTGTTGGCTTTTTTCTGATTTTTTCTCTCTCTTTCCTTGTGCTCAATCATACGGTTAAGAACGTGATTTGGTCGAGTAATGAAAAAATTGTAACATCGGATTTAGTCGAACTGAAAAAAAACAGTACCGTCTATGTAAACCAGGCATTTTTAATCAATCATTATAAAAACAATGAACTTTATTTCGGTGATATGGCCGATGAAATGGTAGATAATTTGAATCACTCCACAGGAAGCAATGTCGGTGTTTATACCGTGAATGGCGCATTGTTGTCTGCTTCTGATCAGAAGGCGTTTTCCCGTGGAAGTGATGAAGATCTTAAACAGGCGATCAAAGGAAAGACTGCCTATCATATCACCTATAACCGCAATAAAGCAGAAGTGTTTTTTTCATACCCGGTTGTCGTTGAAGGCACAAAAGTAGGCATATTACGCTTTTCGAAAAATTTCGACCTGCAGTATAAGCAAAGCGGAGAGATTCTGGATATTGTTTTTTACATCGCACTTGCCATATTTTTGGCGGCGTTTCTTTTCTCCTATATCCTGTCCAGACATATCACGATTCCGCTCGTCAAGCTGACAGATGCCACCTCGCAAGTCAAGAAGGGTAAACTGGATATGGATATCCACTTTAATAGAAAAGATGAAATTGGCCAGCTTGCCATCAACTTTAACGATATGATCAGCAGAATTCGAGAACAAATTTTAACTATCGAAAGGGATCGTGACCGTTTAAAGGAATTGAACGAACAAGAAAAACGATTTTTTGACAATATGACGCATGAGCTGAAAACACCTCTGACTTCCATCCAAGGATATGCAGAGATCATAAAAGATAAAGGGGAATCGGATCGGGTGTTTTTTGATAAAGGAATGAACCACATTGTTGAAGAAAGCAGGCGCCTGCATCATTTGGTGATCAAGCTTCTTGAAGTATCCCGGGAACCTGCCAAGGGCGCTCAATTTGACAGGGTCGAGGCAGGGGAAATTTTAAAAGATGTTTGCGAATCGATGAAGTTTCGGGCAGAACGGTATAAGAAAAGGATCACCTGTGACATTGAAGATGGCCTGTACGTTCACAGTCATGTGAGCAGGCTGCGCCAGCTTTTCATCAATCTGCTGGACAACGCCATCAAATACAGCTTATCTCATTCGGAAATCATCATTAAGGCCGAAATCATTGGAGAAACCATTCTTTTTACATTCAAGAATCCAAGTGCTCCATTGGAAAATGACCAACACTCCAAAATGTTCCAGCCCTTTTATTCAGTCAATCAGAAGATTAAGGAAGAAGGAAGTGTAGGCTTGGGATTAAGCATTGTGAAAACAATTGTTGACGAACACGGAGGAACAATCGAGATGTACTACAAGGAAAACCAAACAGTGATTCATGTTGAATTAGCTTACGCAAAGGTTGAGAAATGATGAAAAACAAACCGTTTATCATTTGGGCAGGAGTGCTGTTGTTTCTGGCCATTATCGTGTCCAGTTATAATGTCGGAAAAAGATCGGAAACGATTATCATCCCAAGCGGGGAAGACAATCATGTCGATGACCAGAAGACCCGCCCTTTTCAAGTCAATACGATTTATCGCCTTCCAAAAGCAGGGCAGCTGCTTGGGTGGTCTTCACCGGATTCCGTTGTCGGTTTTTTCAAGGGAGATGGGACATCCGAACGTACAGCGCGCAGTCTTCAGCGCCTTTCCTCCCCCTATGAAAAAGCTGAAATCGTAAAAGGCATTGAAAGCAACATGTCCAACCTGAAAATGTCTCCAGACGGAAAGCGTATCGCCGGAGTCACTTTGTCATTAAGTAAGACATCAATGCAGCTGTTTTCGCCGGCGAACGGAAAAAACACAGAAATCGCCAGCATCTCCGCCAGCAATGAGGTCTATGTCCAAGATGTTTCATGGTCAAATAATAGCAGATACGTTTGTTATCTCGTTTTAAATGCCGGGCAGGGGAATCAGACAAGCCTTCGTGTTTATGATACGGATTCCGGAACGCTCAAAACGTATACATTGAATGATTTTGCGGAGAAAGATTCGCTTACGGGAGTTAACATCTCTGATAATGGACGAGATTTGCTGCTTACCGTGTTGCAGCGTTCCGACGAGTACGGGATTAGAATGGGAACGATTGACGGCAACCGCATCAAAATCCAGGACAAGCGTCTGGACAGCCGCGGCGGGCCTGTTTGGTTAAACAATGATCAATTTGTATTCCTGGACACAGGGGAAACCCTGTACGAATATGATCGCAGAAACGGCGAGCTTTCTGCTCTGCTCGAAAAAGTAACTGTTTTTAAATTCTCAAACGACTTAAAGAAAATCGCTTACTCTTTGAAGGATGAAGACAATATCTATGCAGGCAAGCTTCAAGGGAAAAATATCCTGTATGAAGAACCGATATACCACGGCACCATCCCTTCGGAAATATATTGGAGCCCGGACGGCAACAGCCTACTCGTTAGCGCACAATACCAGTATCCTTCTATGGAGAGTGCATCGGCGCGATTTTTAGAAGAACAAGCTTATATCATCACATTTAAATAACCGATCGTTTTATACTTTAATATCAGGCAAAAAAAACCTTATTTCAGTTAAATACCGAAATAAGGTTTTTCTTTTTATCCATTCCTTTCTCACTATCCCCTTCAAGGTAATAAGTCTTATTATTTACTGATTAACATCCCTCAAAAAATGATGTTTTTCCTCTTTTTGTGACATTTTGTTTACAAGTTGGCCGAACTTCTGCGATATCTTCCCTTTATATTTAAAGAGCATCCTTCTTATAGAACGTTGTCTTGTATGTGACGAGATTAAAAGAAACATAGTGATTGATAATTACAGCTTAAGGAGTTGGAAAAAGTGTTAAATTCACCAAAAGAAGATCGTAAATTGAGCGCACTAGGAAAATTAGTGCTGGGTATGTTGATTGTACTGGGGGTGACTTTGTTATGCATTTCGTGGAATGCACTCGCTGGTCCAAAGCAGGAACCGCTAAAAGAAAATTCCTCCGCTTCAGCACCTGTGACGGGAGGCAAACATAAAGCAGAGAAAAAAGAAAATAAGCAAACAGCGCCGGAAATCGGAAAGGTCGTCTATTTGTCATTTGACGACGGGCCGAATCCTGCGGCTTCAGATAAAATCTTAAGTTTGCTCGATAAGTATCATGCAAAAGCTACTTTTTTCATGTTAAAACCGAATATCGAACAAAATCCCGATATTGTGAGAAAAATGGTTGAAAGCGGCCACTCTGTCGGCTCTCACGGCGTGACGCACCAAGTATCGAAAATCTATAAATCTCCTGAAAGCTTTGCAGCAGAAATGAACGATACGTTGAAAACGATCAAAGAAACGACCAACGTTGACACGCATTTGATCAGATCGCCTTACGGATCAAAGCCTTATATTACCGGTCCATTTCAAGAAGTCATTAAGCGTGACCACTTTAATCTTTGGGACTGGACTGTTGATTCAGAGGACTGGAAATCTGCAAATACAAACGGTCAATTCGTCAATAATGTGATTCAGCAAGTCAATAACCTTTCCGGTGTTGAGCCGCTTGTCGTATTAATGCATGAAAAACCGACAACTGCGGCCCATTTGGAGAAACTATTGAAATACTTTCAGGAAAACGGATATGAAATGAAGCCTATTCATGATTCGATAAAACCGGTTCATTTCAGATGGAATTAAAAAATATGACCTGGATCAACAAGGAAGGGATACTATGGTGAAAATGAGAAAAAGAAAACTAAAGATGAAAAATGTGATATTGTTCGCCCTCGCGCTAGTGATAACGATTGGCAGTGTGGTTTCATACGGGATTTACCGTACCGTCGCAAAATCAATAAATGGAATGTACGAGCCTCTTCACAAGGATGCCGAGCAGAAGGATACTGCTCCGCACGATCCTATATCCATTCTCTTATTAGGGATAGATGAGCGCCCTGGTGATAAAGGACGACCGGATTCTATGATTGTGATGACGATTAACCCGGAGACAAAGAAAACGACAATGACAAGTATTCCGCGTGATACAAGGGTGTTTATCAAATCGAAGAATAAATTTTCGAAAATGAATTCGGCCTACACCTATGGCGGAATTGAAGGGACCGTTGAAACTGTAGAACAATTTTTGAACATTCCCATCAATTATTATATTAAAATCAATATGGATGGGTTTAAAGATATTGTCGATGCAATTGGCGGCATTACGGTGGATAATCGGATTGATTTCACCCTTGAAGGCGTGCATCTGTCAAAAGGAAAGCAGCATCTTAATGGCAAAACTGCTTTGACATATGCTAGGATGAGAAAAGACGATCCCCGCGGTGATTTTGGACGTCAAGAGCGTCAGCGTGAGATCATCAATGAAATCATTCATGAAGGTGCCCAATTAAAATCATTAACAAACTATCAAGAAATTTTGACAGCATTAGAAAAAAACATCAAAACAAACTTAACACTGGACAAGATGATCGATATTCAACATTCTTATAAAGAAGCTGCCAAGGATATTAAACAGATAGAAATTGAGGGTGAAGATAAAAAAGTTGACGGCTTATGGTATCACCTGGTGACTGACGAAAAGAGAAAGGAGATTTCCAAAAAGCTTCGCCAACAATTGGACTTAAAGTCATAAACGGATGAAAATCAGTCCATTTCAAAGGATCCGCCTTAAGGAACGTTCCGATTATGAGTATACGGACGCAGCTTAGTGAGAAAGCGGAAGTTCCTGTAAGCTTGGCACCTGTTCATTTAGAACGGGTGCTTTTATGCTTGTTAAGTTAAAATTAAGCTTAACTTTAGTTAAACCCCCTTTCCATTTTCATATGTTCGTAATATAGTTGTAATAGTTGTAATGTAACCTTTTAAGATTGACAAACGACAATAAATTGAACGGAGGGGTTTCAGGTGGAAGAAACCTTTCAGAAAATATATGATCAGTATCATCAGGATTTATTTCAGTTTTTATTTTATATGGTAAAAGACAAAAACCAGGCAGAAGACTTAGTTCAGGAAGTATACATCCGCGTCCTGCATTCTTATGAAACATTTGAAGGCAGAAGCAGCGAAAAAACCTGGCTTCTTTCGATTGCGCGGCACGTTGCGATCGACTGGTTCAGAAAGCAGCAGACGATCCGCCAGCGGATTTTGGGGACGTTTGACTGGGAGAAGCAAGATGTAAAAGACCGCAAGCCTCTGCCTGAGGACATCGTGATGCAGAATGAAAACCTGAAGGAAATTTTCGAGGCCCTTGACAGGTGTACGCTTGATCAAAGATCCGTTATCGTATTGCGGTTTATCCAAGGGTATTCGATCAGTGAAACGGCAAAAGCCTTAAATTTTTCCGAAAGCAAGGTGAAAACCACTCAGCACCGCGGTCTGAAAGTGCTTCGTAAACAGATGGAGCTTTTGAAGGAGGATCCAAAGAATGAAGAAGTCAGAATGGAACGAAGAACGGCTGAAGGCGTTACTAAGCCAACTTCCAACGGTTAAGGATAATCGTTCGGCAAATCAGATCTATCAAAAGCTGATTTTCGCACCAAAGCGTAAATCACCGAAAAAACGGGTCGGCGCATTTGCTGCTACAGTTTTGGTTCTCTTTCTTCTGATGCTGATCACTCCTCAATTAATCGAACAGATCAGATCTCAAAACAGCGCCGACGCCAACATTTCATCTGACGGAAAATTGGTGCAGACGGAGGCTGATGCTGCCAAGTCTGAACCTGCAAATACGTTTGTCGTCTCCCAGAATCAAAAAGACGACTATATCACCTTCGCTTTCCTTGACAAGTCCAAGTCTGTCGTTGTCCCGATAAGTCTTGAGAAAAGCATAAGCATGACGAATCTTGAAGATGCACTTCACGCATACAGCCGGCTTAAAGTGGACCAATTTACATCATTTGATACATCTTATCTTGATCAGGTGAAGTTCAAAGAACAGAAAAACGGTAAAAAACTGACGATTCAAGTAAATGAAAAAATACCGGAGCTTTCAGTGGAAGATTTCGAACGGCTGAAAAATGTGATCAACGAAACCTTTAAATGGGGTTCATATGATTCTGTTTTGTTTATTTCCGATGATGAATCTGGCGTTGAATTTGAATCATTCGGAATGCTCGCTGATATGGCGATTATGCATCAGACGCAAAAAGGCTACTATTTATATGAAAGCTCTGACGGACGCCGGTTCCTTGCACCTTCAAGCGAATCTTACGAAACGGTGCAGGAAGCAATAAAGATGATGAAAGTTAAAGAAAGCGGCACTCATTTACAACCCATTCTATCCGATGATACAAAGATTGAAGATATTCAAAAGAATGGAAAAGAACTGATCATTCAATTTTCTTCCTCCGCGAATATTGAAAATAAACCTGAAGACGTTTTGATGGTGGAAGGCCTTCTATTGACCGCCAAAGATTTCGGGTTCACAAAAGTGAAATTTAAAAATGCATCCACAACCAAGGTCGGCGCCTATGACTTGTCGAAATCTGTACAGGTTCCTTACGCACCGAATCCGATAACGATAGAAAGCTAAAAGACTCCCCGCGCGGAGTCTTTTTTTGATGTATAAAATGTATTGATTTGGAAGTATACTAAGCTGTCTCCGAATCGGGGGAATTTTACCGCAGATGCTTGTAATAGGAGGATATGGAAACCCTTGAAGATACTCAGACATCAAAACTTCCTGTTCGCGATCGCATGGCTTTCGGGGCTTGCGTTTCTCGTCACTACGCCGGGAGCGGCAGCTTCAGAGTGGATTGAACCGATTAAAGGGGAGATCACAGATCAATTCGGGACGAGAGACGGAAAACATAAGGGGCTTGACATTGCCGCTCCTGAAGGGGAAGCTGTAGCGGCAGCCGCAGACGGAACGGTAAGCAAATCGTATCAATCGGACTCCTACGGCCACGTGATATTTATCAAACATGACAACGGATATGAAACCGTTTATGCCCACTTAAGCAAACGCCTGAAAAAGGAAAAAGAACGGGTGAAAAAAGGCGAGCAAATCGGAATCATCGGCAATACGGGAATATCGACCGGAACCCACCTGCATTTTGAAATGCATCACGGTTCATGGACTGAAGATAAAAGATATGCAATCAATCCGCTGACGGTGCTTCGTGAAGAAGCGTTCCAGCAAAATTCGGTCCACGTTCATCAAAACACCGGGACAATGAGCGGTGCCGTAACTGTTCAAAAAGGGGACACGCTCTGGAAAATCAGCAAGGATAGCGGTATATCTATCGAGGAGATCATGAGAATAAACGGGTTGAAACATTCGAAGCTTAAGGCCGGCCAAACACTCCGCCTTCATGACGATGAACCGAAGACCGGCACATATGTGGTGCAGAAAGGGGATACGCTTCATCATATCGCCGAAAAAATGGGCGTTACTGTCCGGCACCTCAAAGAATGGAACGATTTGAAAGGCGAGCAGATTTATCCCCGCCAGCTGCTTGAGATCAGGGAGAGTTCCTAAAAAAACGGAACCCGAAAGGAATTTCTTTCAGGTTCCGGGGCTTTTTATTAAGGAAGGTCGATGACTTTAACAGACACGATATCCGGGATGTTTTTCAGCTCATTTAAAATATCGTCCTCAAGGTGGCGGTCAAATGAAAGCATCATGATCGCTTCTCCGCCTTTTTCTTTTCGGCCCACCTGCATAGTGGCGATGTTGATGTCATGGTCTCCTAAAATTCGTCCGACATGGCCGATAGCCCCCGGTTTATCCTGGTGGTGAATATACACAAGGTGTCCAGCCGGATAAAAATCGATATCAAAGCCGTTTAAGGCAACGATGCGACCGCCGAAGTGCGGAATGTACGTCGCTCTTAAAGAGAATGTCGTCACATCTCCGGTGACAGTCACAGAAATGCAGTTTTCATAGCCTGACTCATTGGAAGAAATTTTTTCGCTGAAGCTGATGCCGCGCTCTTTCGCGACAGTGCCGGCATTCACTTCGTTGACGGTAGCCGCGACCCTCGGCTTCAGGAATCCGGCCAAAAGGCTTTTCGTAATAAATGACGTTTCAAGCTTGGCGATAGAGCCTTCATATTGAATGGCTACATCTTGAACAGGCTCATTCATACACTGAGACACAAGGTTTCCGATCGTATTGGCAAACTGATGATAAGGCTGGATTTTTTCGAATGAATCCTTTGTCATGGCCGGAAGGTTGATCGCGGACATCACAGGATTTCCTTGCGCATATTGAAGGACTTCTTCGGAAACTTGTGCAGCGACATTCAGCTGAGCTTCTTTCGTTGAAGCGCCCAAGTGAGGAGTCGCGACCACAAGCGGATGATCGATCAGTTTTGAATCGACCGGAGGCTCGACTTCAAACACATCGAGGGCAGCGCCTGCGACATGTCCGCTTTCCAAAGCTTCCAAAAGCGCCGCTTCATCGATGATCCCGCCTCTTGCACAGTTCACGAGACGAACGCCTTTTTTCGTCTTTGCGATGGTTTCTTTGTTCAAAAGTCCCTTCGTTTCTTTTGTGAGCGGGGTATGAACTGTAATAATGTCAGCGCATGCCAGAACTTCTTCAAAGCTGTTCGCGTTAACGCCGAGCTTGCTTGCCCTTTCTTGCGTCAGGAACGGGTCAAATACATGAACGGTCATGCCGAACGCTTTTGCGCGGCTCGCGATTTCGCTTCCAATGCGGCCCATTCCGATGATGCCGAGCGTTTTTCCGTAAAGCTCTGAACCGACGTAAGCCGAACGATTCCACTCCCTGGATTTAACGGAGATGTTTGCCTGCGGAATATGTCTCATTAACGCTGAAAACATTGCAAAAGTATGTTCAGCAGTTGAAATTGTATTTCCGTTTGGCGCGTTTACGACGATGACACCGTGCTTTGTCGCCTCGTCAATATCGATATTGTCGACGCCGACACCTGCTCTGGCAACAATTTTTAGCGAAGTCATCTTTTTAAACAATTCTTCGGTCACCTTCGTGGCGCTCCGCACCAAGAGAGCGTCAAACGTATGAAGCTCGTCTTCCGCTTCCGCAACATTCTTTTCTACAATTTCAATAAAATCTGCTTCCATTAATGGTTTGAGGCCGTCGCTGGACATTTTATCTGAGACCAATACTCGAAACATGTAAGATTTCCTCCTAAATAAGCGTCATAAATATCTGATAATTTACCATATTCCATAAAGGGTGTCAATGAGTTTCGCGCGGAAAGACGAAAATTAAAAATGAAATAACTGTGAATGTGCGGTTTTTAGTGTGTGGAAAAAGTGAGTTTGCCGAAATATCCTGAAGGACGCCCCAAAACAGCTCAATAAGCTTTGAATCTGTACATTTTTTCACAATTCATTTATAATAATATCAGTATCAAAAATAAATAAGATCAATCTTCGGGGCAGGGTGAAATTCCCTACCGGCGGTGATGAGCAAGCGCTCTAAGCCCGCGAGCCTCTTTAGGGGCAGGATTCGGTGCGATTCCGAAGCCGACAGTATAGTCTGGATGGGAGAAGATGGAGGTTCCGTGCGTTTTGAAATGATATTTTCAAACGTTTATTTGACCTGTCTGTAAAACAGCCCCGCTTTTTCAATAAAGCGGGTTTTTTGTTTAGGGCAGGGGGAAAGAACCATTCCTCTTTTCGTGAGATGTGATCGAAAAGGAGAGAGTGACAAAATGAAACACAACAAGGTGAGACGTCTCGTCTCAATCAGCATGCTGAGCAGCATCGCATTTATTTTAATGATGCTGAGTTTTCCGATCTTGGGGGCATTCCCGTATTTGAAAATCGATTTTAGTGATATCCCGGCACTGCTCGCTGTTATTTTGTATGGTCCGGGAGCCGGAATTGCTGTTGAAGCGATCAAAAACGTGCTGAATTACTTTATTGCCGGAAGCGCCTCAGGCGTTCCGATTGATCAGGCGGCTAACTTCATTGCCGGAACATTGTTTATCCTGCCGGCGGCTGTGCTGCTTAAAAAATCAAGTTCTGCCAAAGGGTTTGTCACAGCTCTTTTCGCAGGGACGCTTGTGATGGCCGTTTCGATGAGCATTTTAAATTATCTATTATTTCTGCCTGCCTACACTTGGTTTTTAAATGCTCCAGTGCTATCGGGAGAAGCGCTCAAAACCACAGTTTTGGCCGGAATCCTGCCATTTAATTTCATCAAAGGCATCGCTGTGGCTCTCGTGTCCACGCCGATTTTCCTTTCGTTGAAGCCGCGGCTGAAGGAAAACGTCCGCATGGCCGCCAAATAAATAGACATGAAAAATGCCCGGCACAGTGCCGGGCATTTTCAGCTGCAGAAGGAGCCGGCTTCTTTTTGCTTGTTGGCGAAGCAGTGCTTATCTGATAAAAAAACATCCGGCACTTTGTGCACCGGATGTTTTTTTGCTTTATTCGTGTTTAAGCGGGTCGCCTTCGAACGGCTCATCCGCAACTTTGATCGAATCTGTAGGACAGCCTTCAAATGCGTCCATCATGTCTTCTTCCAAGACGTCAGGGACTTCGACGACACCCTGATTGTCGTCAAGGGTGACAAACGCGATTCCCTCATCGTCGTAATCATAAATATCAGGAGCCGCAGCACCACAAGCTCCGCATGCGATGCACGTATCTTTGTCTACAATTGTATATTTTGGCATGAATAAAAAACCTCCCAGATTGTTCTTCGTTGGAACAAATGGTTTAACCCTCTATCTATCCGATATGAAACCTATTCCCATTCCTTATTGTAATGGTGTTAATCTTACATTTCAACTCAAAAATATTGAGAATGCTTATCACACAAGGGTTCTACTGCTAACATACCCCTTTTATATGAGTTTAAACGTCGATTTCTCCGCAAAATCTGTTAAAATAAAAAGAAGAAAAGATCGAATGTTGCCGGAAGATTGTAGGTGATGATATGCCGGTTCATTTTTTTGACGCCATTGTGCTCGACATTCTGTCATCCATGAAGGGTGAGCGTTCTTCAAGCGCGGTCTATCATTTATTAAAAGGAAAAAGGTCGTCACAGACGATACAGGACGCCGGTTTATTTGCCGTTTCAAAATACTTTGGCTTTTGTTCGGCTCTATCCAGAGAGCAGGTGACAGTCAGCGTTCAACAATTGAAACAGGAGTCTTTGGTCAGAGAAAAAGCGGAAAGCGGCGCTTACATCGTCACCGAAAAAGGAGAAGAGGAACTTGCCGGCTTTTTTGCCCTTTACCCGTGGCCCCGCCATTTTCACGGCGGCTATTATCAGGCGGCAGCCAAAATCATGTGGGCAAGGATGTCGCTTTTGATTCAGGTGCTCTCCAACAAACTTTACCGCGAACGCGTGTATTTACCGATCGTAAAAGATTATCAGATTCAGAACTGGGTTAAACAATATTTAAGAAGCCGGAATGCCGCTGAAACAGCAGCCCAGTTTCACCATGAGCTGAAAGAGAAGCTGTCTGTTTTGAACGATGATGAACAGGCCGCTATTTTTGTCCACTCCCTGACTTCCGGGGCAAAAGCGGGCTATACATTTAGACAGCTTTCCGAAAAAATGGACCTTGATGAGTGGTACATATATGCACTGTTTTGGGATGTTCTGCATCATTTTATTCAATCCGCCCAAAATGGTGAAAGTCCGCTTTTTCAAACGCTTATTCAGGACATTCCTTTGAATGATGGCTTGACACAATCGACGAGAAAAACGCTTTTTCTTATAAAAGAAGGGCATACAATAGACCGGATCGCAGACATTCGAAAGCTGAAAGCGGCGACGATCGAGGATCACATTGTGGAAATTGCCATTCATGATCCGTCTTTTTCCATCGATCAGTACGTGTCGAAAGAGGAGCAGAAAATCATTGCCGATTATGCGAAAGCGAACCAAACCAATAAAATCAGACAAATTAAAGAGGGGCTCGGCGGCCGATACAGCTATTTTAAAATCCGCCTGGCCTTGTCGAAAACGGTGATCAGGAATGGATAAACTTCATCAGGCGCTCCGCCGGTACTTTGGTTATCATACTTTTAAAAACGGCCAGGAAAAGATCATCAAAAGCGTGCTGGAGGGGCGGGACACGGTGGCGATGCTTCCGACAGGAGGCGGGAAATCGCTGTGCTACCAGCTTCCCGGATTGTTGAAAGACGGAACCGTCCTGATCGTCTCACCGCTTTTGTCTTTAATGGAAGACCAGGTGCAGCAATTAAAAATGCGCGGAGAGAAGCGGGCCGCGGCCTTGAACAGCGCTTTGACACACCAGGAAAAAAATGACGTATTAAGTCGGCTTCACAGCCTCAAATATCTGTATATTTCACCAGAAGCCCTCCAATCCGGCCAAGTGCTAAAAAAGCTTCAATTGCTCAATGTCAGCCTTTTTGTCGTTGATGAAGCTCACTGCATTTCACAATGGGGGCATGATTTCAGGCCTGATTATTCGAAGCTTGGAGACATCAAGGCGCTCCTCGGTCATCCCGTCACCCTGGCGCTTACAGCGACGGCAACCGAAGCGACATTGAAGGACATTTCCAATATGCTGGGGCTTAAAGGCGCCAATTATTTGATCCATTCCGTTGATCGCCCGAACATTGCGCTTCATATTGAAAAGTTGCGGGATACCGCTGAGAAGACGGAGCGACTGACTGGGCTGGTTCAAAAGCTACAAGGTCCCGGTCTTGTTTATTGCCCGACAAGAAAATGGGCTGAAGAACTGGCTGACAAGCTTCGTGATGAGACAAAATTGAGAACGGGATTTTATCATGGCGGGATGGAGGCAAGCGACAGGATGCTGATTCAGCAGCAGTTCATTCGCAACCAGCTTGATGTAGTCTGCTGCACGAACGCCTTCGGTATGGGAGTTGACAAGCCTGATGTCAGATATGTGATCCATTTCAGCCTCCCGCAGACGACAGAGGCGTATCTGCAGGAAATCGGACGTGCGGGCAGGGATGGAAAGCAGAGCGTCAGCATTTTGCTGAAAGCTCCGGGAGACGAGGAAATCCAGGAGCAGCTCATTCAAATGGAAGCACTCTCTCAAAGTGATATCGGCTTTTTATACGAAAAGCTTGCCGGAGTGAAAGATGAGCGAAACCGGCGGGAAGTTCTACAGCAGGCCGGTTTATCGGAAACGCAAGCCCGCCATTTTCTACATCTTTATCAGAAGGTGCATCACCTTGGCGACGACGGCCGGGCGGTCATTCAGAGGGAGATGGACAGCCGCAGGGAGCTCAAGTTGAAAAAAGCGGCTGGGTTCGCCGCCGTCACCGAAAGCGAAGGGTGTTTCAGGGAAAGCTTGCTCGCTTATTTTAATGAACAAAAAGAACCGCTGGAAACGGATGACACAGCGTGCTGTACATCCTGCGGTTTAAGTCTTGAAGCATACGAAGCCAAAGGAGACCGTCCGTCTATGAACAAATTGACAGCGTGGGAAGAAGAATTAGATGCCATATTTGCCGCCAGCTGTGATCGTGTATGCTGAAAAAGCAGTCGGAAATCATACGTCGCCTGTCAGACAGGGAAATGCTGAAACAGCTCTATTTTTCCCAGATGCTGATGCTTTTTACCGCATTATTGATGGGCATCTTTTTATTTGATGATGCAGACGATTTTTTGTCGCTTTGGAATCCATCGGACTTGAGCATCTTGAAATACGGGGCGCCGCTCGCGGCTCTCGTGATTATCGCCGACCTGATGGTGATGAAATGGGCTCCGAAGCATATGTATGACGATGAAGGGATAAATGAAAAGCTTTTTCGTGAACGCTCGTACCCGCATATCGTGATTCTTACCCTTTTCATTGCATTTGCAGAGGAAATATTGTTCAGAGGCGTTATTCAGACGCATTTCGGTCTCTGGGCAGCGAGCATTATTTTCGCGATTTTGCATTTTCGTTATTTGAAAAAATGGCTGCTGTTTGTAATGGTTGTGTCCATCAGCTTTTTGCTCGGATTGAGCTTTGAATGGACAGGGAATTTATTCGTTCCTGTGACGGCACACTTTTTGATCGATGTTGTATTTGCGTGCCAGATTCGTTTTCAACACGTAAGGAGGAGTTCGCATGACGGAGATGTCAAGGATAGAGAGGAAGAAGAAGGAGCAGGAGAAGACCCGTGCTGAAATGAGCCGGGAGGCGGCCGTGGCTGTTGAACTGAAGACACCTGATGATGACATTCCTTCCAGGCAGACGTATCACAAAAAAAAGAAGCACACCAAAAAAAAGAATAAAGACAGAAATCCGCTATTCACGTCACTTGCAGTCATGTTTGTTTTCATTCCGATCATCGTCTTCGTGGTGTTTATGTACATGCTGAACCAAGACAAAGGCGGCGATTCCAACTCTGATCAGTATGATAATGTGTTTTATGAAAACAAATCCGGTGAGACGGGAATGACGAATGAAAATCAAAACGGTGAACAAGAAGCGGATCAAAAGGCGGCTTCGCAGCATACAGCCGCCGCCCTTCAAGAAGAAAAGCTGAAAGAGAACAAACAATCGGAAAATAAAGAGGATGAACCGTCAAAAAAAGACGAGCAAAAGGAAAAAGAGCAGCCTAAAGAGGCAAAAAAAGCTGAGGAGAAGCCTGTCGCTGCAAAGAAGCCTACCGCACCGAAGCAGCCTGCGGAACAAGAGAAGAAAACGGCAAGCGCAGCTCAAACGCCGCCCGTTCAGCAAGCGCCGCAGCCCAAAAAGGTGCTGAAGCACACGGTTGGCGAAAAAGAGACGCTTTATCGGATTTCGATGAAATATTATAAGAACCGGTCAGGAGAGGAAAAAATCCGCAATTATAATCAATTATCAGGCAACAATGTCTACACCGGCCAGATTCTGAATATCCCGATTTATTAACAATGGCATCATTTTGCCCGCGAATACATATACATTGTACTATCAAATAGGACAAGGTGTGAGGACTGTGGGAAGCGAGCTTGAAGAGCTGAACCGTTTTACGGACGAACCGACGAAACAAATGCTCCGCGCCTTAATTAAAAGGAAGAAAAAGTACGAAAACTATGCCAGACAGACATTCAGGTGGCAGGCGCTGGCGGCGATATGCGCGGTTTCGTTTTGTTTGTTTGCAGCGTCAAAAGGGCTCGGGCAAAACGGCTTCCTTTCCGGCTTGCTGAATGACTCCGTCTACCTGCTTTGGATTTTGTCGGCCGCTTTTGCATACAGCACCGCTTACTATTTTAAAAAGAAGGAAGAAAAAGCAGAAGGGGAATTTCATAAGCTGAGATGCGAGATTATTCAGAAAAGCACGGATTTATGGCCCCAGCCTGAAGAGTGGAAATCAAGGGAAACGGTTTTTAAGATCATGAAACAGCAGTATGACATTAATCTTTATTTCGAAAGCAAATAAAAAAGACGTTTTCTTATTAAAAGAAACGTCTTTTTGCATAAAGCCGTCTTATGATAAACAAAACAGATTGGAGAATGCACATGATCTATTGGCTCAGTCTGGCTTCGGCCGTTTTCATCGGTTTTGCTGCTTTAGTGTGGAAAATGTCAGGTATCGCGCGAGAAAACCGGGTATTGAAAGCCGAGTTTTCGCTCAGGCGCCTAAATAACGAATTGACCGTCTTTTTTATTTCGGATATTCATAGGCGGACAGTCAGTGAAGACATTATTCGTGAAGTGAAAGAACACGGGGTTCAGCTCGTCTTGATCGGCGGCGACTTAGCGGAGGGCGGCGTTCCTTATTCGAGACTTGAAGAAAATATCAAAAGGCTTTCAAGTTTGGGAAAAACGTATTTTGTATGGGGAAATAACGATTATGAAGTTGATCAGGAAAGGCTGCAGGAAATATTCAAGGCACACGGCGTAACGCCTTTGCGCAATGCTTCGGTTTTGCATGACCATCAAGGACAAGCCGTCAATATTTGCGGAGTGGATGACATCAGGCTCGAATTGGATGATTACCAGGCAGCGCTCAGAGGCGTGCAGCAGGATTTTCCGACCATCCTTGTGTCACATAATCCGGAGATTCATCATCAAATACAGGAGACAGACGGTATTGATCTCATATTGAGCGGTCATACCCACGGAGGACAGATTCGCCTCGGCAGATTCGGGCTCTGTGAAATCGGAGGAACCGGAACCGTTCATCAGGCGCCGTACTTGATCAGCAACGGCTATGGCACATCGAAGCTTCCGCTGCGGCTGGGAGCGAGGCCGGAAACCCATCTGATTAAGCTGGTCCCGGGACCCTGCATGGAAGGAAACTGATGCTTTTTCACTGAAAAGGAACGAAAAGGCGGCATTGTGCTTGTCTTCCGCCCAAACACAGTGTAAACTGGTATCAAAATTAAGAACCTATGACTCATCATCTCCATATAATAAGATATATGATGTGTGCAAGAAGAGGCAGGAGGGAACGTTATGCGGCTTGAGCGTCTAAATTATAATAAGATCAAAATCTTTCTGACACTTGACGATCTGACAGACCGGGGGCTGACGAAAGAAGACCTTTGGAAAGACTCATTTAAAGTTCAGCAGCTGTTTAAAGACATGATGAACGAAGCGAATACAGAGCTCGGGTTCGAAGCGAATGGCCCAATCGCTGTTGAAGTGTATTCTCTTCAAGCACAAGGAATGGTCATCATTGTCACAAAAAATCAAGAAACAGATGAAGACGATAATGAGTATGATGAGGACTATATTGAAATGCAAGTCAAACTTGGCGAAAGTGTTGACATTATATATGAATTTCAAACGTTTGAGCATCTGATTGAACTTTCCAAAAACCTGGACCGCATCGGTATTCAAGGCGGGACAGTCTACCACTATGAAGACAGGTATTTCTTAAGTCTCGACGATTTTGACTCCCATGAGGCTGACGGCGTGATTTCGATTTTAGCCGAATATGGGAATCCGACGACTTTAACGATTTACAGGCTTCAGGAATACGGAAAGAAAATCATGGAAAACAATGCCGTTCAGACCATTCAGACATATTTCAAATAGCCCGCATTCAAAAAAGATATTCTGCTGTGTTAAACAGCAGTTTTTTTCTGCCGAAAATAAGAATATAACAAAAAAGATTTTTCTCGAATATTTTCACGAAAAATGGTTGATTGTTCTTTGCATGATTAGTGCAAGGGTGTATACTATTCTCTGAAAGGACAACATGCCAGAAAGACTTTAGGAGGTTAACTTATAATGGTAGCCGATCAAAACACCGGTCATACTGAAGAAAACACACATGACGTTTTGAAATCAACGCAAACGGTGATACATAAGGCGCTTGAAAAATTGGGGTATCCTGAAGAGGTGTATGAATTACTAAAAGAACCGATCCGTTTTTTAACGGTGAAAATTCCGGTTCGCATGGACGATGGATCTGTTAAGATTTTCACGGGCTACCGAGCCCAGCACAATGATGCAGTAGGGCCGACAAAAGGCGGCATCCGTTTTCATCCGGGAGTTACAGAAAAAGAAGTTAAAGCGCTTTCTATTTGGATGAGTCTGAAATGCGGCATCATCGACCTTCCATATGGAGGCGGAAAGGGCGGGATCATCTGTGATCCGCGGGATATGTCCTTTCCTGAACTGGAACGTTTAAGCAGAGGGTACGTCCGGGCGATCAGCCAAATTGTCGGACCGACAAAAGACGTGCCGGCTCCCGATGTATTTACCAATTCTCAAATCATGGCATGGATGATGGACGAATATTCAAGAATCGACGAATTCAACTCGCCGGGCTTCATTACCGGCAAACCGCTCGTTTTAGGTGGTTCTCACGGCAGAGAATCTGCGACAGCAAAAGGGGTTACAATCTGCATTAAAGAGGCGGCGAAAAAGAAAGACATCGACATTGAGGGAGCTTCTGTCGTCGTGCAGGGGTTCGGAAATGCGGGAAGCTACCTTGCGAAATTCATGTATGACGCGGGTGCAAAAGTTGTCGGCATTTCTGATGCATACGGCGGCCTGTATGATCCTGAAGGGCTTGACATCGATTACCTGCTTGACCGCCGGGACAGCTTTGGAACGGTCACAAAGCTGTTTAATGACACCATTACAAACAAAGAACTGCTGGAGCTGGAATGCGACATTCTGGTGCCGGCTGCAATAGAAAATCAAATTACCGCGGAAAACGCCCATAACATCAAGGCGAAAATCGTTGTCGAAGCAGCCAACGGCCCGACGACGCTCGAAGCGACGAAAATTCTTTCCGACCGCGGCATTCTTCTTGTACCGGACGTGCTGGCAAGCGCCGGCGGTGTAACCGTATCGTATTTTGAGTGGGTGCAAAACAACCAGGGATTCTACTGGACTGAAGAAGAAGTTGAAGAACGTTTGGAAAAAATGATGGTCAAGTCGTTCAACAATATTTACGAAATGGCGCACAACCGCAGAATCGACATGCGGCTTGCAGCCTATATGGTGGGCGTCCGCAAGATGGCGGAAGCATCCCGCTTCAGAGGCTGGATATAGGTTCAAACATTTGCAACAACCCAAAAAATCTCCTATCATAAAATAGGAGATTTTTTGATTTGCCCGATATGACAGGAGATGAACGGAACATGAAAGAAGAAAAAGTGATCATTATCGGCGGTGGCCCCTGCGGGCTTTCAGCAGCTATTCACATGCAAGAGATCGGAATAGATGCACTCGTCATTGAAAAAGGAAACATCGTCAACAGCATTTATCAATATCCTACACACCAAACCTTTTTCAGCTCAAGCGAAAAACTTGAAATTGGCGATGTCGCTTTTATTACCGAAAATCACAAGCCGGTCAGAAATCAGGCGCTTTCTTATTACAGGGAAGTCGCCAAGCGGAAAAATTTGCGGATCAACGCGTTTGAGAAAGTTCAATCCGTCACAAAAACAGAAAATAACCAATTTGTCGTGGAAACATCAAAGGATACGTATTTGTCGTCATTTTGCGTGATCGCAACGGGATATTATGACAACCCGAACTATATGAACGTCCCGGGAGAAGACCTTCCGAAAGTATTCCATTATTTTAAAGAGGCTCATCCGTATTTTGATAAAGATGTTGCGGTTATCGGCGGGAAAAACTCAAGCGTCGACGCGGCGATGGAGCTCGTTAAAGCGGGCGCAAGAGTGACCGTTCTGTACAGAGGGAACGAATATTCCTCCAGCATCAAACCATGGATCCTTCCCGAATTCCTTTCGCTTGTCAAGCACGGAAAAATCAGAATGGAATTCCGGGCGGTCGTCAAAGAAATTACGGAAGAAGAGCTGATTTTTTCTGTCGACGGAAAAGAGACCAAGATCAAAAATGATTTTGTATTCGCGATGACAGGCTATCACCCTGATCACGGCTTCCTTCAAAAAATGGGAGTCGAAATTGACGCGGAGTCGGGCCGTCCTTCCTTTAATGAAGAAACGATGGAGACGAACGAAGAAGGCATCTTCATCGCCGGCGTTATTGCGGCCGGGAACAACGCAAATGAAATCTTCATTGAAAACGGACGTTTTCACGGCGGCTTAATTGCAGCTGAAATTGCTAAACGAATATAAAACCAATATTTTATGATTTTTATCAGGCAAAAGAGAGCATATTCTATAAATAGATGTGCTCTCTTTTTTTATCGGCACACAGACCAACATGAAAAGGGGCAGCCTGACATGAAAAAGAAAGTAGCTCTTATTACAACGGGAGGAACGATCGCCAGCCGGAAAACCGAAAGCGGCAGGCTTGCGGCAGGGGCGATCAGCGGTCCTGAATTAGCCGAAATGTGCAGCCTGCCGGAAGATGTCCAGATCGATGTCTATCCGGCGTTTCAGCTTCCGAGTATGCATATTACATTTCAGCATTTACTAGAACTCAAACAAACCGTCGAACGCGTTTTTCAGGACGGCAGCTATGACGGCGTGGTTGTGACGCATGGTACGGACACGCTTGAAGAAACCGCTTATTTTTTAGATTTAACCTTGCAGGATGAGAGGCCGGTCGTTGTCACAGGCTCACAACGAGCCCCCGAGCAGCAAGGAACAGATGCATATACAAATATCAGACACGCCGTTTATACAGCGTGCAGCCCAGATATAAAAGGAGCCGGCACGGTCGTTGTTTTTAACGAGAGGATCTTCAACGCGCGCTACGTTAAAAAAGTGCACGCTTCGAACCTGCAGGGTTTTGACGTATTCGGCTTCGGTTACTTAGGGATTATTGACAATGATAAAGTATACGTTTATCAAAAGCCCTTAAAGCGGGATGTTCATCAGCTGCAAAGACCGCTTCCTGAAGTGGATATCGTCAAATGCTATCTGGATGGAGACGGCAAGTTTATCAGAGCCGCTGTCCGCGAGGGTGCAGCAGGGATCGTCCTTGAAGGAGTCGGAAGGGGACAGGTACCGCCGAATATGGTGGGCGATATTGAGCAAGCTTTACATCAGGGCGTTTATATCGTCATCACGACGAGCGCAGAGGAAGGCGAAGTGTATACGACCTATGACTATGCGGGCAGCAGCTATGACCTCGCGAAAAAAGGTGTCATCTTAGGCAAGGATTATGACAGCGAAAAAGCGAGAATGAAACTGGCCGTCCTTCTTGCAAGCTATGAAGAAGGTATAAAAGACAAATTCTGCTACTAGGCGGCCCGTTCTTTTTCAATTTCAAAACAATCAGAATCATGGTAGGATAGAATGAGATGAAAAGGAAAGAGGTTTCCTCATGTTCGGAATTATCTCAGCAGGCTTAGCTCCCGGAATCGCACTGTTAATGTATTTTTACTTAAAGGAAAAATATGAATCCGAGCCCATTCATATGGTCATCCGCCTTTTTATACTGGGGGTCTTGCTCGTTTTTCCGACGATGTTTATCCAGTATGTATTGGAAAAAGAACACATTTCTGAGGGCAGTTTTGTCGTTTCATTTTTAACTTCCGGCTTTTTGGAAGAATTTTTAAAATGGTTTTTGCTGATGGTCAGCGCTTTTCAGCATATCGATTTTGATGAACACTATGACGGGATCGTATACGGGACAAGCCTTTCATTGGGGTTTGCGACGCTTGAAAATATATTGTATCTCATCGGGAACGGGGTGGAGTACGCTTTTATGCGCGCTTTGCTTCCGGTTTCCAGCCATGCCTTATTCGGAGTGATCATGGGCTTTTACATCGGCAAAGCCCGTTTTTCCTCAAGTAAAACAAAGATGAAATGGCTGTTCTGCTCGCTTTTTATTCCGGCTTTGCTTCACGGTCTCTACGATTATATTCTGCTTGCCTTAAAAAACTGGATTTATTTTATGCTGCCCTTTATGGCGTTTCTTTGGTGGTTCGGCTTGCGCAAAGCAAAAAAAGCCCGTTCCGTCAAAGCCGGCGGGCAGTCTCTTCAGCAATAGCCGCCTCGAGCATAGGCGGTTTTTTTCATTTTCTGTCCGGCATATTTACCTAAAGTTGAAACAGAAAGGAAAGCGTGTATAAAATCTGCCTCTCTACAAAAGATATGGGTACAAAAATGCTGGAGGAGGCTTAAAACATGAAGTCGAAAGGTTCTTTTTGTTTGAATGTCATTTTATGTACCATTATGGCAACCAGTCTTTCACTTCCATTCAGTCAAAAAAGCGCTGCCTTTTCTGAACAGGTAATACAGCGGGGGGCGACAGGGGATGATGTGATTGAACTGCAGGCAAGGCTTCAATACAACGGCTATTACAATGGCAGAATTGACGGAGTATACGGATGGGCGACATACTGGGCCGTCCGCAATTTCCAAAATCAGTTCGGCTTAAAGGATACAGACGGCCTGGTCGGGCCGAAAACAAAACGATTTTTAATCAATCATACTAAATATTACAGCGACTACGTGCACAGACAACTTCGAAAAGGAAACCAATTTACACATTACGGCGGACTGCCGCTAAAGTATCAGACGAAGCCTTCAAAAGAAGTGCAGCAGCAGGCGAGAAAAAAGGCGGAAGCAAGACAGCAGCAGGGCGCACAGCAGCAGGGCACTGCCCAAAAGCAGCCGCAGCAAAAGCAGCAGGCCGCTCCTGCACAGCCGAAAAAACAAGCGCAGCCAAAGGCTGCACCTAAACAGCAGGCGCCTAAAAAACAGGATGCCGTTGCAGCCAACATGCCGGGCGGTTTCTCGAACAACGACATTAATCTGTTGGCCCAAGCGGTTTACGGTGAAGCGCGCGGAGAACCGTATGACGGCCAGGTTGCTGTTGCAGCCGTTATTTTAAACAGGCTCGACAGCCCTACCTTCCCGAACACGGTGGCTGGTGTTATCTTTGAACCGCTTGCATTTACAGCTGTCGCGGATGGACAGATTTACATGACCCCGGATGAAACGGCGAAAAAAGCCGTTCTTGACGCCATCAATGGCTGGGATCCGTCAGAAAATGCGACTTACTACTTTAACCCTGACACGGCCACTAGCTCATGGATTTGGGGCAGACCACAAATTAAAAGGATCGGTAAACACATTTTCTGTGAATAAAAGCGAGGTGCTATAAATGATCAGAGGAATTTTAATCGCCCTTTTAGGTGTCGCCATCGTCGGAACAAGCTATTGGGGCTATAAGGAACATCAGGAGAAAGACGCCGTTTTGCTTCATGCCGAAAACAACTATCAAAGGGCATTTCACGATTTAACTTATCAGGTGGATCAGCTGCATGACAAAATCGGGAGCACACTTGCGATGAACAGCAAAAAAACCCTGTCTCCCGCCTTGGCGGAAGTATGGAAGACGACTTCTGAAGCGCATAACAATGTCAGCCAGCTGCCGCTGACCTTAATGCCGTTTAACAAGACAGAAGAATTTTTGGCAAAGGTCGGAGATTTCAGCTACAAAGCAGCCGTGCGCGACCTTGACAAAGAGCCGCTTAATAAAAAAGAGTACGCTTCTTTAAATCAGCTATATGAAAATTCAAAGGATATACAAAATGAATTGCGTAATGTCCAGCATTTGATTATAGACAAAAATCTGAGATGGATGGATGTAGAGCTTGCGCTCGCGTCCGGCCAAAAACAAAGCGACAATACGATCATTAATGGATTTAAAACCGTTGAAAAAAGCGCAAGTGCGTTTTCTGATACGGATTTAAGCGCGACAGAGATGACGAACACGAAAAAAGAGCAGCAAGGGTACGACCATTTAAAAGGCAAGAGAATAACCGAAAAAGAAGCGCGCAAGATTGCCCAAAAATTCGCTCAGGACAAAAATTACAATATCAAAGTGTCGAAAAGCGGCAAGAAAACGAACAGGGATGTATATAGCATCAGCATGCAGGACCCTGATCAAAAAGCGGATATTTATATGGACATTACCGAAAAAGGCGGATATCCAGTTTATCTGATCCAAAACAAAAAAATTAAAGATGAAAAAATCAGCCTGAACGACGCGTCGAACAAAGCCCTTCAATTTTTGAAAAAAAACGGCTATAAAACCGAAGACCTGAAGATGGATGAAAGCTCGCAATACGACGGCGTCGGCGTATTTTCGTTTGTTCCGGTCCAGGACGGCGTCTGGCTCTATCCGGACAGCATCCGCATCAAGGTCGCGCTTGACGACGGCGAAATTACCGGATTTAATGCAAAGGATTTCTTAATCTCCCATAAAAAAAGAGACTTGCCGAAGCCGAAATTAACGCTTGAAAAAGCGAAAGCAAGCCTGAATCCCAACGTAAAGGTTCAGGAGACGCGCCTTGCTTTAGTCACAAACGAGCTTTCACAAGAAGTGCTCTGCTACGAAATTCTCGGCACGATTGAAAACGATACATTCCGCATGTTTATCAATACCGAAGACGGCACGGAAGAGAAGGTCCAAAAAATGAAAAGTGCAGAACCGATATATAACGATTTGTAAAACGATAGATCAGAGGGAAAAGGCGGATACATGCCTTTTCCTTTTTAGCATTCGGAATAATTCGTCCTAAACATTTCCATACTGAACGTATGGGCGGAACGTCCGCCGGTGAAAATTGAACATGCCCGGTGCCATAAACTTTCCGGGCAGCGGAGGAATGTTATGAAAACAATAGAACGGTTATTATTTAAGATTCTTGTCGTACAGGCGGTCATATTAATCAGCGTGCAGCTTCTTTTTCATTTCTCCAAGGCTGAGCCTTATCTGTCAAAAGTTGTGCAGTATGAAGGCGTGAACAACATGAAAATCGGCGAATGGATCGAGACATTTAAGCCGTAAATTCACGCTAAAATCTCCCCTTTTTCGCCTGATACATGATACAATCCTATAAGGAGTACCAGATAGCAAGGAGAGGAATTATGGAAAAGAAATTATGCATTGCAATAGACGGCCCTGCGGCAGCCGGAAAAAGCACCGTGGCTAAAATCGTGGCCGGAAAAAAGTCGTATATTTATATCGATACGGGTGCCATGTACAGGGCGATTACGTATTTAGCGCTGAAAAAGGGCGTCGATTTAAACGACGAAGCGGCGTTGACGGCCTTGTTAAAAGAATCTGCCATCGATCTCACGGTTTCGCTTGAAGGGGAGCAGAAGGTTTATATCGCAGGCGAAGATGTAACAGAGGCGATCCGCACGGATGACGTGAGCAACCAGGTTTCAATCGTCGCCAAATACGCCGGGATCCGCGAAGAAATGACGAAAAGGCAGCAGCAGCTGGCTGAAAAAGGCGGCGTCGTCATGGACGGCCGCGACATCGGTACCCACGTTCTCCCGAATGCGGAAGTGAAAATATTTCTTTTGGCGTCCGTTGAAGAGCGGGCAAAACGCCGCTTTGAAGAAAACGTCAAAAAAGGGTACAATGTAAACTATGAAACGCTTGCAGAAGAAATCAGGCGCCGTGACAAACTCGATTCAGAGCGCGAGATTTCGCCGTTGAAAAAAGCGGACGATGCGCTTGAAATCGATACGACTTCACTGACGATCGATGAGGTGGCCGAAAAAATCCTGCAGGTTGTAGACAAAAAGGCTCAAAAATAAAAAATCCGGGCAAATTACTTATTGTCTGCATGTTTTGACTTGACAAACACAGGCTTTTATTAGAAGTTAGTAATAATAAATCATGTTTTAGAACATTCAAATATCCATTTTTGAATGGTTCTTTAATACATATCGGCTGTCCGGATCGGATATCAATTCGTCCGGAATAACCGTTTTTACAAAAGCTGTGTAGGTTTGGACCAAGGAGGTTATTGAAATGACAGAGGAAATGAATCAAATTGATGTTCAAGTACCAGAGGTTGGAGATGTGGTGAAAGGTATTGTAACGAAAGTTGAGGACAAGCATGTCGATGTTGACATCCCCAACTGCAAGCAAACCGGAATTATCCCAATCAGTGAATTATCAAGTCTTCATGTTGAAAAAGCATCAGATGTCGTCAATGTAGACGATGAGCTTGAATTAAAAGTGACAAAAGTGGAAGACGATGCATTGATTTTATCAAAACGTGCTGTTGATGCAGACCGCGCTTGGGAAGACCTAGAGAAAAAGTTTGAGTCAAAAGAAGTGTTTGAAGCCGAAGTAAAAGACGTCGTTAAAGGCGGTCTGGTCGTCGATATCGGCGTGCGCGGATTCATTCCCGCATCGCTTGTAGAGGCGCATTTTGTTGAAGATTTTACAGATTATAAAGGAAAGACGCTTACTTTAATCGTCGTTGAGCTTGACAGAGATAAAAACCGCGTGATTTTATCACACCGTGCGGTTGTTGAAAAAGAGCAGTCGGAAAGAAAACAGGATTTTCTTCAAACGCTGGAAGCGGGACAGGTACTTGAAGGAAAAGTGCAGCGCCTGACAGATTTCGGTGCTTTCGTTGACATCGGCGGCATTGACGGTCTTGTTCACATCTCCCAGCTGTCGCATTCACACGTTGAAAAACCGTCAGACGTAGTCGAAGAAGGCCAGGATGTCAAAGTCAAAGTGCTGTCCGTCGACCGCGACAATGAGCGAATTTCGCTATCAATCAAAGAAACGCTTCCTGGGCCTTGGTCCAACATCGGCGAAAAAGTGAAGCCTGGAGACGTATTGGACGGAAAAGTCCAGCGCTTGGTGAGCTTCGGTGCGTTTGTCGAAGTGCTGCCTGGAGTTGAAGGCCTCGTCCACATTTCGCAAATCTCGAACAAACACATCGGAACACCTCATGAAGTCCTTGAGGAAGGCCAGGACGTTAAAGTGAAAGTTCTTGACGTCAACGAAGAGGAAGAGCGCATTTCTTTAAGCATGAAAGAGCTTGAAGAAAACACCGATAAAGCAGAGCAGGAAGATTACCGTCAATACCAGGCGAAGGAAGAGTCTTCAGGATTCCAGCTTGGTGAAATGATCGGAGACAAACTGAATAAATTAAAGTAAAATTTGGTGATGATGGTGACGCGAGCAAAAAGAAAAAAAGAACACATTGATCATGCCTTGTCCACCGGACAGAAACGTCAGACCGGGCTTGATGATATTACGTTTGTTCACGTCAGCCTTCCGGAAACGGAATTGTCACAAGTTGATACTTCAACCAAAATAGGCGAACTGTTTTTAAGTTCGCCTATTTTTATCAATGCGATGACAGGCGGGGGCGGGAAGGCGACGTTTGAGATCAACAGGGCTTTGGCGAGGGCGGCTGCACAAACGGGCATACCGGTCGCTGTCGGCTCGCAAATGTCCGCTTTGAAAGACCCTGATGAACGTCCTTCATACGAGATCGTCAGAAAAGAAAATCAGAAGGGTCTTGTATTCGCCAATTTGGGGAGCGAAGCGACGGTGGATCAGGCCAAACGGGCGGTCGACATGATTGAAGCCGACATGCTTCAAATTCACCTCAATGTGATTCAGGAAATTGTCATGCCTGAAGGCGACCGCAGCTTTACAGGTCGTCTGCACCGGATTGAAGACATCTGCCGAAATGTCAGCGTACCGGTCGCCGTAAAAGAAGTGGGCTTTGGCATGAGCAGGGACACCGCGGCCCGGCTTTTTAACGCCGGGGTCCAGGCGGTCGATGTCGGCGGTTTCGGAGGAACGAATTTTTCGAAAATCGAAAATTTGCGCAGAGATAAAGCGGTTCAGTTTTTCGATCAATGGGGCATATCGACAGCAGCCAGCCTGGCCGAAGTCAGCTCTCTGTTCGGCGATCAGCCGATTATCGCATCCGGAGGCATTCAAGATGCCCTTGATCTGGCCAAATCGATAGCGCTGGGTGCGTCTGCGGCGGGGATGGCGGGCTATTTTCTCCAAGTGCTGACAGCTTCGGGAGAAGAGGCGTTAGCCGCCGAAATCGAGAGCCTGATCGAAGATTTAAAAAGGATCATGACCGTCTTGGGGTGCCGGACGATTGAACAGTTGAAAAAAGCACCGCTCGTCATCAAGGGCGATACATATCATTGGCTGAAAGCGAGGGGTGTTGACCCCTTTGTTTACAGCAAGCGCTAAAAAAACCGGCTTCTCATGAGCCGGTTTTTTTACGGGTTTCGCTTCCGTGCTTCCTCCGCACTTTCGAGAGAGGCGGCCCCATTGTAGCTGATGGACTGGTCACGGTCGGATTCGGTTCGCTTCTGCTGTTTCAGCTTCTTTTCCTGCCTGTCTTTTCCCAACGCTGTTCCCTCCTTATTGCACGTTTAAAAAATCTCAAGTCACTCCATACTGAAAATGGAGGACGAAAACATATGGAAGAATTCTATTATTATTGGTCAATGTGGTTTTTATGGGTGTTAACGACTTTTATTCTTGAGAAAAACAGCTTTCGCTTTTATGCGTCAGCATTTATTCTGCTCAACATCATGTTAAGTATGTATCAGATTCAGCTCTTTCTGCATTTTAATGCCGCCTATTTGTCGTTTTATATAGGAGCTTTCATGCTGTGCGGTTATTTAAGGCTTCATAAAAGCGTCAAGCGGCTCCTGCTTCATTTGTCGATGGTGTCCGCCTACGGTTTTTTGTTTCTGTTTGCATTATATGACCCTGTTTGGTTTATCCTAAAGCCTGAATGGCTGATCATCATTCTGTTTGTCATCATGACGACGGCTTTTGAAAGAAGCTTCGCCGCCCGTCTCGGGATGTTTGTGCTCGGTGCGTGCCAGGGGGAGCTCTTGTATACATTCGTCATCAGAAAGCTTTATGGAGACATTGCAGCCGGCGGTTATTCATGGCTGTCAATGTGCGCTGCGGGGATCGTTCTCGTTTACGGAATCTCCCAGTATGAACGGCTGATGCATCAGTTCTATCACAAATGGAAGCGATTGAATAAAGGAGCAGCAAAAATGTCATGAGCCAATATACTTATCCGATCATCTTGGGAATTATCGCCGGTATTGTTGTCAGAGTGTACATGCTCCGAACCGACTACCGCCAGTACCCTACATATCTTCATGGGAAAACGATACATATTGCGCTGGCTTTGATCGCTGCCAGCATTGGAGCGATCATTATTCCGTCGATCTTAAAATCGGATTATACAGCGATTACGTTTTTAACGCTGGCTGCAACCCAATTCAGGGATGTCCGGAATATGGAACGCGAAACATTGACGCAGCTTGACGGCTATGAACTTGTTTCAAGAGGCAGCACGTATATCGAAGGAATTGCGATCGCCTTTGAAAGCAGAAATTACATTGTCATTTTCACATCGCTCCTGACGACCCTCGCATATATTCTGTTTTCATCGGTATGGGCAGGCCTTGCTGCAGCTTTCATCTGTTTTATCTCGGGCAGGATCTTAATGTCCGGAAGCTTTATTAAGGACATCGTCGATATAGAGTATAAAAAGCCTCATTTTGAAGGAGCCGGCCTTTATGTCGACAATATTTACATTATGAATATCGGGCTTCCTGAAAAACAGAAGCTGATTTTGGAACACGGCATGGGTTTTATTTTAAAACCGAAAAATTTTAATTCCGCAGTAACCATTGCCAATCTCGGGCAAAGGCAAGCGATTTTATTCGACGTTTCCAATGTGCTCGGAGTGTATCGAGACTCCGGAGAACCCTCTCTTTCGCCGCTGGCGAAAAGGGATTTGAATGACGGGCGGGTCGCGGTTTTTGTCCTTCCGGTCATCAAGGACAAGGAGACGGCGATCAGGGTCATCGGCGATGTTCCGACGCTGGAAAACGCCATTCGCGTACCGATGGAATTTATTAAAGAAAAGCACAGCAAGGTGATAAAATGAGCGAATCAATCGAAAAATTCATCCTCGCCGTCGTCACAACAAGGCGAGAGCGAGTGATCGGAGGGACGGCTGCATTTTTCTGCGACACCCCCGAGGAAATGAACACGTACGCGAAAAACCTTGAAGCCATTCTCGACGGAATCGCCCACGGAATAGGAGATGACCTTTATTTGATTGTGAAACATTTTTAATTACAGTTGTGATCTTTTTAGAAATTGATATAATATATGAGTTAAGCCCTTCTCATGGAATAAGAAGGGTTTCTTTCTTCAAACTGATTTTTGAAAAGAAAAATAAATGATGATTCATTTAAAGATGGAAAAGCTTTACTGAATTGAAAGGAAGGGTACTATGGGAAAACCTGTCGTAGCCATAGTTGGAAGGCCCAATGTGGGGAAGTCCACGATCTTTAACAGGATCGCTGGCGAAAGAATTTCGATTGTGGAAGATACACCTGGCGTGACGCGGGATCGGATATACAGCTCTGCCGAGTGGCTGAATCACGACTTCAACCTGATTGATACAGGCGGAATCGAAGTCGGTGATGAGCCGTTTTTGGCGCAGATTCGCCATCAGGCCGAGATCGCCATGGAAGAAGCAGATGTGATTATTTTCATGACGAACGGCCGCGAAGGCGTCACGGCTGCTGATGAAGAAGTGGCAAAAATTTTATACCGTACAAAAAAACCCGTCGTTCTGGCGGTTAATAAAGTGGATAATCCTGAAATGAGAGCAAACATTTACGATTTTTATGCCCTCGGCTTTGGCGAGCCGTACCCGATTTCAGGGACGCACGGCCTCGGTCTCGGCGATCTGCTTGATGCGGTCAGCGAACATTTTAAAAACATACCCGAAACGAAGTATGAGGATGAGGTCGTTCAATTTTGCCTCATCGGCCGGCCGAACGTCGGAAAATCCTCTCTTGTAAACGCCATGCTTGGAGAAGAGCGCGTGATCGTCAGCAATATTGCGGGAACAACGCGCGACGCCATTGACACGAGGTTTACATACAATCAAAGAGACTTTGTCATCGTTGATACAGCCGGGATGAGAAAAAAGGGAAAAGTGTATGAGGCAACTGAAAAATACAGCGTCCTCCGGGCTTTAAAGGCGATCGACCGCTCAGAAGTCGTCTGCGTCGTCTTGGACGGCGAAGAAGGCATCATCGAGCAGGACAAGCGGATTGCCGGCTATGCGCATGAAGCGGGAAAAGCCGTCGTCATCGTCGTGAATAAATGGGATGCAGTCGAAAAAGACGAGCGGACGATGAAAGAATTCGAAGAAAAGGTTAGAGATCACTTTCAATTTTTGGACTACGCGCCTGTTTTGTTTATGTCCGCTTTGACGAAAAAGCGCATCCATACGCTGATGCCTGCAGTCATGACGGCAAGCGAAAACCATTCGATGAGGGTGCAGACCAATATTCTTAATGATATCATTATGGATGCAGTGGCTATGAACCCGACGCCGACGCATAATGGCAACCGCTTAAAAATTTATTATGCGACACAAGTGGCTGTGAAGCCGCCGACATTTGTCGTATTTGTCAATGATCCTGAGCTGATGCATTTTTCTTACGAACGCTTTTTGGAAAACCGGATACGCGACGCCTTTGGATTTGAAGGAACACCAATCAAGATTTTCGCAAGAGCAAGAAAATAAAGAGGTGTAGTAAAAATGACAAAAGTATCGATTTTGGGAGCCGGAAGCTGGGGAACAGCCTTGGCGCTCGTTTTGGCGGACAACCAGTACGATGTGTGCATTTGGGGTCATCGTGAAGAACTGATTCAGCAAATTAATGAACACCATGAAAACAAAGATTATCTGCCGGGTGTCAAACTTTCTGAAAACGTGCATGCCACACCAGATCTCGAAGCTGCAGTGGCCGATGTCAAGACGATCATCGTCGCCGTTCCGACAAAAGCGATCCGCGAAGTTCTCGCACAGGCTGTTTCCTTCATCGACCAAAAGGCGATTTTTGTACATGTTTCAAAAGGAATTGAGCCTGACACACTGCTCCGCATTTCTGAAATGATGAAAGAGGAAATTCCGGCTGAATTAAGGGAGGACATCGTCGTTCTCTCCGGGCCGAGCCATGCGGAAGAAGTCGGTTTAAGACACCCGACGACCGTAACCGTAGCTGCCGACAGCAGCATTGAATCGGCACAGGCGATCCAGGATATGTTTATGAATCAGAATTTCCGCGTGTATACCAATCCGGATATGATCGGCGTAGAGATCGGCGGCGCGCTGAAAAACGTCATTGCGCTTGCCGCGGGCATTACAGACGGTTTGGGGTACGGAGATAATGCGAAAGCTGCGCTGATTACAAGGGGCTTGGCAGAGATCGCCCGACTCGGCACGAAAATGGGCGGAAACCCGCTGACATTCTCGGGGCTTACAGGAATCGGGGATTTGATCGTCACCTGCACGAGCGTCCATTCACGAAATTGGCGAGCCGGTAATATGCTGGGTAAAGGCTTCAAACTGGATGAAGTTCTGGAAGAAATGGGGATGGTCGTTGAGGGGGTCCGCACGACAAAAGCCGCTTATCAGCTTTCAAAGAAATTTGATGTGAAAATGCCGATTACCGAGGCATTGCACAAAGTATTGTTTGACGGCGAAAAAGTTGAGACGGCAGTCGAATCATTGATGGCGAGAGTCAAAACACACGAGATGGAAGATCTTGTGAACACATTTGAAAATCAAATGAAATGACCACTCCATCACCAACTGCTTTATACTCTCCTCTAAGTTCGTTTTAAAAAAACCGAAACATTTTGGAGACTTAGGCAAGAGAGGATACATTTGTCCGAAGACTTGCATAAAATAGAATCGAAGTCTGGAAGAGCTGTATCTTACCAATTGGGTTATATAGTCACAATCGTTATGCCTGAAGCAAAGCCCCCCTCTTTGCTTCAGGTTTTTTTTGCGGTTTTTTCCGTTTCGAAATATTGGAAAAGCTGTTGAACTTCTGATTTTTCTTATATAAAATGAAATATAACGCTTACATCACAAGAAAAGGTAGAAGGAGGGCTTCAATGTGAATGTCGGTCTGTTAAAAATGTGGTTTGCCTTGGGATCAATGGGCCTGATGTTCTTAGCGGTGATTGCCATATACATAAGCAGATATAAATTTAAAAACCGTTTTTTAAAAGTGCTCACGTCGTTCGTCGCCTATACATGTATGCTCATCTCCGGCGTGATCGTCTTTTTTGTCGTCTTCAGCGGTCCCGTCAACGAATAAAGCATAAAAAAGGAAGATTCATATGAAAATCGTAAACGCACTGCTTGTTACTGTATTGACCGCAATCATGCTAAGCGGCTGTTTGTACCCTGAAGAAAGAAAGGCGAAAAACAGCGTGCCGTATCAGCACCAGCTCAAAGAAGTGCAGGCGGCCGTTGATGAATTCAGGGAGGCGACGGGAGGGCTTCTGCCGATTAAGACAAGGGATATGAGCGTTCCAATCTATCAAAAATACCCTATCGATTTTAACAGGCTGTCCCCCCGGTATATGGCTGAGCCGCCGGGTACTTCCTATGAAAGCGGCGGAGAGTACTTGTACGTTCTTGTCGATGTAGAAAAAAAGCCGACGGTCAAGCTCATTGATATAAAAATGTCGGAAATGATCAGAGAGCTAAAGCTTCGGGTCGAAATGTATAAAGATCAGCACAAGTATCCGCCGTATAAAAAAGTCGTATCCAATCACTTATTCATGCTTGACCATGAAAAGCTCGGACTGAAAGAGGCGCCTTCTGTCACGAGTCCGCTTTCCGGCACCTCTCTGCCGCTTCTCGTCGATGAAAAAGGCGACATTCAAGTGGATTACCGAGTGGATTTGGCCAACCTGATAAAGCGGTCGAAAAAAACGGTAAAGCCGGGTGAGGAAATTCAGGATTTGATGTGGAAAGAGACGCCTTTTGTTCCAGCGTTTTCGGTAAAGTATACAGTGAATGACAAACAGGAACCTGTTTTTCTCGAATAGAATATCGGTCAAAATGCAAGTATCAGTCATGAACCTTTCTCCTCAGCATACAATGAGGAGAAAGGTTTTTTCATGCATGCCGAAAAAATTTCCCTAAGCTGTCATATTGAAATAGGACAACGTCATACACTATAGTGTCCTGTTTTTGATTGATGAAGAAGTAAAAAATTGAAAAGGATTGGAAGTCCGGGAGGGGATCACTTGGAAAAGGTCGATATTTTCAAGGATATCGCTGAACGAACAGGAGGCGATATATACTTAGGTGTCGTAGGAGCTGTACGTACAGGAAAATCTACGTTTATCAAAAAATTTATGGAGCTAGTGGTGCTCCCGAATATCAACAATGAAGCAGACCGGGCGCGCGCACAAGATGAGCTCCCCCAAAGTGCCGCTGGCAAAACCATTATGACAACTGAACCGAAGTTTGTTCCGAATCAGGCAATGTCAGTTCATGTCAGTGACGGACTCGATGTGAATATAAGGCTTGTCGACTGTGTCGGCTATACTGTACCCGGAGCAAAGGGATACGAGGATGAAAACGGGCCGAGAATGATCAACACTCCTTGGTATGAAGAGCCGATTCCATTTCACGAAGCTGCCGAAATCGGCACGAGAAAAGTCATCCAGGAACACTCCACCATCGGTGTTGTGATTACGACTGACGGCACGATTGGAGAAATCGCCAGACAGGATTATATCGAGGCTGAAGAACGGGTGATCGATGAATTAAAAGAGGTTGGAAAACCGTTTATCATGGTCATCAATTCCGTAAGGCCGTACCATCCGGAAACGGAAGCGCTCAGGCAAGAGCTGATGGAGAAATACGACATTCCGGTGCTGGCGATGAGCGTTGAAAGCATGAGGGAAGCGGACGTTCTGAGCGTTCTCAGAGAAGCGCTTTACGAATTCCCTGTACTCGAAGTCAACGTCAATCTTCCGAGCTGGGTCATGGTATTAAAAGAGAATCATTGGCTCAGGGAAAACTATCAAGATTCCGTTAAAGAAACCGTCAAAGATATTAAAAGACTGAGAGATGTCGACCGCGTCGTCGGACACTTCAGCGAATTTGATTTTATCGAGCGCGCCAGCCTCGCCGGAATAGAAATGGGCCAGGGGATCGCCGAAATCGATTTGTACGCGCCGGATTACCTGTACGATGAAATTTTGAGGGAAGTCGTCGGCGTTGAAATCAGAGGAAAGGATCACCTCCTTCAGCTCATGCAGGATTTTGCCCATGCCAAGACCGAATATGATCAAGTATCAGATGCGTTGAAAATGGTGAAACAAACCGGTTATGGAATCGCTGCTCCCGCATTAACCGATATGAGCCTTGATGAACCGGAAATCATCAGGCAGGGGTCAAGATTCGGAGTCCGCCTGAAAGCGGTGGCGCCGTCGATTCATATGATCAAAGTCGATGTGGAGAGCGAGTTTGCGCCAATCATCGGAACAGAGAAGCAGAGCGAAGAGCTTGTCCGCTATTTAATGCAGGACTTTGAGGATGATCCGCTGTCAATCTGGAATTCCGACATTTTCGGAAGGAGCCTGAGCTCCATCGTCAGAGAAGGGATTCAGGCGAAGTTGTCCCTCATGCCTGAAAATGCAAGATATAAGCTGAAGGAGACGCTCGAGCGCATCATCAATGAAGGATCAGGCGGCTTGATTGCGATCATCTTATAAAAGGGAAGGCCTCTTATCATACGGGAGGTCTTTTTTTCATGCCTGAAACAGGATGAACAGGCGCCGTGAAAGGGATTGAGACGGCAGGGGCAAGCGGCTGGAAATATAGGAAAGATTATGATTAAAAAAGGAAAAACAGGAATATTTGTTCGTTTCATTCTGCTTAAACCTTGACGAATAAGGGATCATCGCTTTAAAATGCTTGATATGGTTATTCAGATGTGTTAATCTACATACAGAAAATCTTCACTTTACTGGACAAACGTTCCTCTCAAAGTGAAATTTTCACTGAAAGCCGTGAAATGCCTTTTCTATATTTATTTGAAATTTCTGTTCAAACAGGTATAGAAACAGGTTGAACTGTGAAGAAATGATGATAATCTATTGTTTGATACCTTTTGGGAGGAGGTGAAAGGCATGAACAAGACAGAACTAATCAATGCGGTTGCAGAAGCAAGCGAACTATCTAAAAAAGACGCTACTAAAGCAGTTGATTCTGTTTTTGATACAATTTTAGATGCACTTAAAAACGGTGAAAAAATTCAATTGATCGGTTTTGGTAACTTTGAGGTTCGTGAGCGCTCAGCTCGTAAAGGACGCAATCCTCAAACAGGTGAAGAAATCGAAATCCCTGCAAGCAAAGTACCTGCTTTCAAACCAGGTAAAGCGCTTAAAGACGCTGTAGCAGGAAAATAATTGTATGTATATATGCCGTTTTCGCGCGTAATACATACCATGTTGTTTCTTCACAGGAAAGCCCCTTTTCAAAGGGGCTTTTCATAATTTTAAGGCTTTTTTTCAGACGGAAAACATTTTGCCGGCAAAAAACCTTTCATTTTGCTTTTATAAGCTGAAGTGTGCTAGAATCTGAATTAAATGTATGCGTTTCTGGAGGATATAAAACAATGAGAGAAATCAACAAAGAACAAATTGAACAAGCTGTCCGGCAAATATTGGAGGCGATCGGAGAAGATCCGAACCGTGAAGGCCTTCTTGATACACCGAAAAGAGTCGCGAAAATGTACGCCGAAGTATTTGCAGGGTTAAACGAAGATCCGAAAGAGCATTTCAAAACGATTTTCGGCGAGGATCACGAAGAGCTTGTTCTTGTTAAAGATATTCCCTTTTATTCAATGTGTGAGCACCATTTAGTCCCTTTCTACGGGAAAGCCCATGTAGCTTATATCCCTAAAGGGGGAAAAGTGACAGGGCTCAGCAAATTGGCGAGAGCCGTTGAAGCGGTGGCAAAGCGCCCGCAGCTGCAGGAGCGGATTACGTCAACAATCGCCGACAGCATTGTTGAAACGCTGACTCCGCACGGTGTCATGGTTGTTGTTGAAGCCGAGCACATGTGCATGACGATGCGCGGCGTGAAAAAGCCGGGTTCAAAAACTGTCACTTCAGCCGTAAGAGGAACGTTTAGACAAGATGTAGCCGCTCGCTCTGAGGTGTTGGAGCTTATCAAAACATCATGATTAAAAATGAGAAGGTGTGCGATGAACATGACCAATAATCAATCGAATGATTTTGTCGTTATCAAAGCCGTCGAAGACGGCGTCAACGTGATCGGCCTGACGAGGGGCACGGACACAAGATTTCATCATTCAGAAAAGCTTGATAAAGGAGAGGTGATGATCTGCCAGTTTACCGAGCACACCTCTGCGATCAAGATCCGGGGCGAGGCCCTGATTCAGACGGCAAACGGCGAGATGAAAAGCGAGTCGAAAAAATAGATAGCCGGCCTTTTATGGCCGTTTGCGTGGCATAAGACAATATCTTTCAACATATTATGGTATAATTAAACTTTCTCCGCTCAAAAAAGATACATAATCAATCAAAAAGAAAAACTGCGAATTTTGGGACAAGGGTGATATCTTTGCAAGACATCTACGGACAATTATCTTATTTGAAAATCAAGCTGAATCAAAAGCTTTCACATCCATATTTGGCGAAGCATTTGACTGCGCCGAAAGTTGATGAGGATAAGCTGTTTCTTTTCTACGCTCTGTTTGAGGAAACGGATTTAAAAGAAGCTGACAAGGAAAGTTACATCTTAACGGCGATGCTTGTTCAAACAGCCCTTGATACCCATGATGAAGTCACGACCGCAGCTTCAATTAAGCAGGACGACTATAAAAACCGCCAGCTGACCGTATTGGCCGGTGATTATTTCAGCGGCATGTACTACTCGCTGTTATCGGGTATGAAGGATATTTATATGATTCGGACGCTCGCTGCGGCCATCAAAGAAATAAACGAACATAAAATCAGGATTTACGACCATTCCGCAAAAGATGCGGACAGCCTGAAAAAAAGCGTCAGCATAGTGGAAGCTGCACTTTTTCACCATCTCGCCGACCACTTTTACCTGCCTCACTGGAAAACAGCCGCCAATGACTTTCTTGTGTTTAAAAGGTTTGCGGCCGAAGAAAAAGCTTCAGATTCCCGGCTGCTGGAGACGATCATACAGAAAGAGTTTCCGGAAGACCAGGCTTCATGCGGACAGCTGGCTGCAGCGGCTTATGAAGAAGCCAAGCTTGCGATCAACCAGTCGCTTGCTGCAAAGCCCGCCGTCCAAAAATGGCTTTTGAAACGCCTGCAGGAAATTCGGCCTGAAAAACGAACTTATCATCAGAAAGTGGAAGAAGGGTAATCATGGTGCAGTCAAAAGAACAGCGCGTACACGGCGTGTTTGAAAAGATTTATAAAAATTACGACCAGATGAACTCCGTCATCAGCTTTAAACAGCATAAAAAATGGCGCGACAAAACGATGCAGCTCATGAACGTACCAAAAGGAGCCAAAGCGCTTGACGTCTGCTGCGGGACGGGCGACTGGACAATCGCGCTCGCTGATGCGGCCGGAGAGACAGGGGAAATCAAGGGCCTTGATTTCAGCAAAAACATGCTGAGCATCGCCGAACAAAAGACCGACAGCTACAGCCAGATCGAACTGATCCACGGCAACGCGATGGAACTGCCCTTCCCGGACAATACGTTCGACTATGTCACCATCGGCTTCGGGCTTCGCAATGTTCCCGACTATTTAACCGTATTAAAAGAGATGGCGCGCGTGGTAAAACCCGGCGGCCAGGTTGTATGCCTTGAGACGTCCCAGCCTGAAATGTTCGGGTTCAAACAGCTGTACTTCCTGTACTTCCGTTTTATTATGCCCATGTTTGGAAAGCTCTTTGCCAAAAGCTTTAAGGAGTATTCATGGCTTCAGGAATCGGCCAGGGAATTTCCTGGTATGAAAGAACTTGCTGCATTGTTTGAAGAGGCTGGATTAGAAAATGTTCAATATCATCCGTTCACAGGCGGCGTAGCGGCTACACATGTCGGCTTGAAGCGATGATGACTACTGAAATACTCGGGTGAATCGATATGAAATTGACAACGTTTTATTCTTTTTTAAATGACGATATTGAATTAATAGAAAAAGAGCTTGAAAAGACCGTGCACTCCGACTATCCATTGCTAAGTGAAGCGAGCCTGCATTTGCTGCAGGCCGGAGGCAAGCGGATTCGTCCTGTGTTTGTCCTGCTTTCCGGCATGTTCGGTGAATACGATATCAACAAAATTAAAAATGTCGCTGTTTCATTGGAATTGATACATATGGCTTCGCTCGTACACGACGATGTCATCGATGATGCGGAGCTTAGAAGGGGACAGCCGACTATCAAAGCGAAGTGGGATAACCGGATTGCAATGTACACAGGTGATTATTTGTTCGCTCGCTCACTTGAAGCGATGACGAAAATAAACGAACCGAAAGCCCACGAAATCTTGTCCAAGGCGATTGTCGAAGTCTGTCTTGGAGAAATTGAACAAATCAAAGATAAATATAATATGGAGCAAAACCTCAGAACCTATTTGCGGAGAATCAGGCGCAAGACAGCCCTTCTGATCGCATCGAGCTGCCAGCTAGGCGCCATTGCTGCCGGCGCGGGTGAAAACATTCATAAAACGTTGTACTGGTTCGGCTATTATGTCGGCATGTCCTATCAAATTATTGATGACATCCTCGATTTCACCTCAAGCGAAAAAGAGCTTGGCAAGCCTGTGGGCAGTGATCTGCTTCAGGGGAATGTCACGCTTCCCGTATTATATGCACGGAAATCGCCTGAATTAAAAGCGCGGCTTATGCTGGTCAACAGTGAAACGACTCCGGAACAGATCAAACCAGTGATCGAGGAACTGAAGAAAACCGATGCCATAGAACAATCGTTCAGAGTCAGCGAAATGTATTTAAATAAGGCTTTCGCACTGCTTGAAACGCTCCCGAAAAACCGGGCGCGGACGGCATTGGGCCAAATTGCGAAATACATCGGCAAACGAAAGTTCTAAAAAAAGACAAATGAGTCGAAAGTATGAATATTCTCCACCCTTTATTGATTAATTGTTTGAAAAATGCTATATTTCTGTTGTAGTGTTGAAAGCCTATACATATTAGCGGGGTGGAGAATCGACTATGGAAAAAACCTTTGTGATGGTAAAACCTGACGGCGTTCAGCGTCAGCTGATCGGCGAAATTTTGTTAAGATTCGAACGTAAGGGCTTACAATTAATCGGAGCCAAGCTGATGAAGGTTTCAGAAGAGACGGCAGGCGAGCATTATAAAGAACATAACGGCAAACCGTTTTTCGGCGAGCTTGTCGACTTTATTACTTCAGGCCCGGTATTCGCCATGGTGTGGGAAGGCGAAGACGCAATCGCGGTCGCCAGACAGCTGATCGGGAAGACGAACCCTAAGGAAGCGCTCCCAGGAACAATTCGCGGAGACTTCGGCATGTTTGTCGGAAAAAATATCATTCACGGTTCAGATTCTCCTGAAAGTGCAGCACGCGAAATCAACTTGTTTTTTAAAGAAGACGAACTTGTTGAAGACGAGAAGTTAATGAATCAATGGATTTACTAAAAATCAGCTGAAAAGCTGATTTTTTTATATGGATCAGAATGGCTGCCGCCGGGTAGGCTTTTTTCTTTTTAAAGATACAAATTTAAAAGAAAACAAGCTATAATTGTACTCATATCAGCACGACGATTAGGAGAGAAAACATGGACAATTACAGTTTCTTTGTTGATAAATGGAAAAAAATAACTGGTGTGGATTTGGCATTGTACAAAGAAGCGCAAATGAAAAGAAGGCTAACGTCTCTTTATGAAAAAAAGGGGTACGGCGATTTCCGCGAATTTGCGCTTGCTTTAGAAAAGAATGAAGCTCTTCTGCAGGAAACGCTGGACAGGATGACGATTAATGTTTCAGAATTTTACAGAAACTATAAGAGGTGGGAGGTTCTCGAAAAAACCATCCTCCCGCTCTTAAAGCCTGCGAAAACATTGAAAGTATGGAGTGCGGCATGTTCAACCGGTGAAGAGCCGTATACATTATCGATGATTTTAAGCAGACAGAAAGGCCTCTCAGACTATCAGATCATCGCAACAGATATCGATGACAAAGTTCTTGCGAAAGCGAAAGAAGGCGTGTATCAGGAAAGATCTCTGCAGGAAGTGCCGAAAGAGATAAAGGAACTTTATTTTACGCAAGACGGAAACCGATTTGCCGTCAAAGACGAGATCAAGAAAAACATTCGCTTTCAAAAACACAATTTACTGGCTGATGCATATGAGAAAGATTTTGATATCATTGTATGCCGCAATGTTCTCATATATTTTACAGAGGAAGCAAAAGAGAAGATCTATCATAAGTTCAGCGGCAGTTTGAAGAATAATGGAGTTTTGTTTGTCGGAAGCACGGAACAGATCTTCAATCCGGAAAAATACGGTTTTCAATCGACAGATACGTTTTTCTATCAAAAAAGTTAGCTGACTTTTTATAAAAGGTTATGTTATAGTTTTACTTAAAAGCGTTAATGTGATGAAGGGAGAACGAAAGCATGAGGTATTTAACAGCCGGTGAATCTCACGGTCCGCAGCTTACGACAATTATCGAAGGAGTCCCAGCAGGGCTTTATATCACAACAGAAGACATTGATTACGAGCTTCAAAGACGTCAAAAAGGCCACGGCCGCGGACGCCGGATGCAAATCGAAAAAGATCAGGCACGGATCACAAGCGGTGTAAGGCACGGGCGTTCTCTTGGATCGCCGATCGCTCTCGTCGTCGAAAACAACGACTGGAAACACTGGACGAAAATCATGGGATCAGAGCCGATCACGGCTGAAGAAGAAAGCGAAATGAAACGACAGATTTCAAGGCCAAGACCGGGTCACGCTGATTTGAACGGCGCGATCAAATACGGGCACAGAGATATGCGCAACGTGCTTGAACGTTCATCTGCCAGAGAAACGACCGTCCGTGTGGCGGCAGGAGCCGTCGCCAAAAAGATCCTTTCCCAGCTCGGCATCCAAGTGGCCGGCCACGTGCTGGAGATCGGCGGAGTAAAAGCCGAAAAAACAAATTATGAATCTATCGAAGACTTGAAAAAAGTAACCGAAGAGTCTCCTGTCAGATGCTATGACGAAGAAGCGGGCAGAAAAATGATGGACGCGATCGATGAAGCAAAAGCAAATGGCGATTCGATCGGCGGAATCGTCGAGGTGATTGTTGAAGGGGTGCCGGTAGGAGTCGGCAGCTATGTCCATTACGACCGCAAACTCGACAGCAAGCTGGCTGCCGCCGTGCTGAGCATCAATGCTTTTAAAGGTGTTGAATTCGGCATCGGCTTTGAAGCTGCACGCAAAAACGGCAGTGAAGTCCATGACGAAATCATTTGGGACGAAGAAAAAGGCTATACGCGCGCTACAAACCGTCTCGGCGGCCTTGAAGGCGGGATGACAACGGGAATGCCGATTGTCGTCAGAGGCGTGATGAAGCCGATTCCAACGTTATACAAACCGCTCAAAAGCGTTGATATCGAGACGAAAGAGCCGTTTACAGCAAGCATCGAGCGTTCCGATTCCTGCGCTGTCCCTGCCGCAAGCGTAGTGGCTGAAGCGGTTGTTGCATGGGAAATCGCCAAGGCGATCGTCGAGCAGTTTGGCGTTGACCAAATGGACCGGATCGCTGAAAATGTTGAGAAAATGAGAAAGCTTGCGAGGGAGTTTTAATGAAATCACTTCAAATCGAAACCGCTTCTTTGTCCTACCCGGTGTTCATCGGGGGAGGCATTAGAAAAAACGCGGCAGAGCTCTTGTCATCCTTGAACCTTCCGATGACGAAAGTGCTATTGATCACCGACGAAGAAGTTGATAAACACTATGGAGAAGAACTGTTCGGCCTTCTCCGCAGCAAATGGCCCGTCAAAAAGGTTGCGGTGCCAAGCGGTGAACAGGCCAAATCAATCGATCTGTTTATGAAGCTCCAGACGGAAGCCATTCAATTTCACCTTGACCGTTCGTCATGCATTGTGGCGCTGGGCGGCGGCGTTGTCGGCGATCTTGCAGGGTTCGTCGCTTCAACTTTTATGAGGGGCATCGATTATGTGCAATTCCCAACGACTCTGCTGTCTCATGATAGCGCGGTCGGAGGGAAAGTTGCCATTAATCATCCGCTCGGAAAAAACTTAATCGGCGCTTTTCATCAGCCGAAGGCGGTGGTTTATGATACCGAATGCTTGAGCACGCTTTCTGAAAAAGAAATGCGTTCAGGTCTTGCGGAAGTCATTAAGCACGCATTTATCCGTGATGAATCTTTCTTGAACGAATTGCTTAAAATTGATTCAATTAAAGCGATTACGACCGGCCAGCTCAGTGAAATGGTGTACAAAGGCATTTCGATTAAAGCGGAAGTTGTCTCACAAGACGAGCGCGAACAGGGAATCAGGGCCTTTCTGAATTTTGGGCACACGCTTGGCCACGCCGTTGAAGCCGAATACGGCTACGGAGAGATGACCCATGGCGACGCTGTCGCTTTAGGCATGCAATTTGCTTTGTTTGTCAGCGAGAAGGTGTTGAATTGTCCTGTTGACCGTACAAAAATCGCCGCCTGGCTGAATAATCTCGGCTATCCGGAAAGCGTAAAACGCGAAGTTTCAACAGAAGCTCTCATCAATCGAATGATGAACGATAAAAAAACACGCGGAGGCATCATTCAGTTTGTTCTGCTGGATAAGATCGGCAGTGTGCGGCTGCACTCCTTTAAAGCCGATGAAATTGAACGATGGCTGAATATGTGGAGATTGGGGGGAGGCAAATGATGATGCGCGGAATTCGGGGAGCGACGACAGTTGACCAGGATACAGAAAAAGACATTACGGAGCGGACGAAACAGCTGATCGGAAAAATGATCGATGAAAATCAACTCAAACCTGAGCAAGTTGTGCAGATCTTCATTTCTGCCACTTCCGATATTCACGCTGCTTTTCCCGCAAAGGTCGTCAGAACGTTTGACGGCTGGCAGCATGTGCCCGTCATGTGCATGCAGGAAATGGATGTTGAACACGCCCTTAAAAAATGCATCAGAGTGATGATGACGGTTCAGACGGATATGCGGCAGGATGAAGTCCGCCACGTTTATTTAGAAAATGCCGTAACGCTCAGACCTGATTTATCATTGACAAAAAATACTGAATTGTAATACGATTGTAGAAACCTTGAAATACACAGGAGTGTGTATGGGGTTTTAGTTTAGAAAAGCTGAGTATGAGACTAGGGTAGATTGAGAATGAGCTGAGATGAGCTGAGTTGAGACAAAACGTTTATTCATTCTACCCAAAAGACGCTGTTCTTTTGGGTTTGTTTCGTTTTCCCCTCTTCAATTCAATCATTTGTCCTCTAAAGGCCTTCTTCTCATTCTCTCCGCCTGAATAAGGAGTGAGAGATTGTTGAGTCTGCAAACCGATTTTGCCTCTTTTTCAGAGGATACTTCACACTTTAAAACAATACCGATAATTGAGAGTTTTTCCGTCGATACGCTGACGCCCGTTCAATTGGTCGAGAAGCTGCAGGAAAACATCGTGTATTTGCTGGAAAGCCAGGATGAAACCTCTGCATGGTCAAGATATTCTTTCATCGGTCTGGACCCCTTTTTGACGATCAAAGAAGAATGCGGCCGGTTTCACGCCTGCGATCAAAAGCAGAAAAAGCTATATTCAGCTTCACAGTTAAAAGAAATTCTCGAATGGATGTCGGAGACATATTCGATCAAAGCGCCTGAGCTCGACATCCCGTTTACAGGGGGAGCGGTCGGCTATTTAAGCTATGATTTAATGCCGCTCATTGAACCGTCCGTCAAAGGGCACAGCAAAGAAACGGAGATGGAAAAATGCCTCCTGTTTGTCTGCCGGACGATGATCGCCTATGATCACGAGCTGAAAAAGCTGCATTTCATCCACTATGCAAGGCTTGAAGGCAGTGAAACAAGGGAGGAGAAACAGCGCATTTTTAAAAAGGGGAAAGAAGAGCTCAAACAGCTTACACAAAGGCTGTCAGGCCGGAAAACGACGAAAGAGCTGTTTCTCCCGCAAGGACGGCACACGGCCCCCAGCTTTAAAGGGGTTCAATCAACATATGAGAAATCCCGGTTTTTGGCCGATGTTAATCGCTTGAAAGAGTACATTAAAGCGGGAGACATTTTTCAAGGCGTCCTTTCGCAAAGGTTCGATATTCCGGTGAAGGTCAGTTCTTTTGAGTTATACAGAGTGCTGAGAATGGTCAACCCGTCCCCGTACATGTACTACATGAAGCTTCCTGACCGCGATCTCGTCGGAAGCTCGCCTGAACGCCTGATCCATGTTCAAAACGGTCATCTTGAAATTCATCCGATTGCCGGCACGAGGAAAAGAGGCGGTGATCAGGCTGAAGATAAGCGGCTCGAAAAAGATCTTTTAGCTGATGAGAAAGAAAAAGCGGAGCACTACATGCTCGTCGATTTGGCGAGAAATGATATCGGCAGAGTAGCTGAGTACGGATCTGTCCAAGTGCCCGAGTTTACGAAAATCGTTTCCTTTTCACACGTCATGCACATCATTTCGATCGTAACCGGCTCGTTAAAAGCGGGCGTTCATCCGGTAGACGCTTTAATGAGCGCATTTCCGGCCGGAACTTTGACCGGCGCTCCGAAAATCCGCGCGATTCAGCTTTTAAATGAACTTGAGCCCGAACCGAGGGAAACATATGGGGGATGCATTGCTTATATCGGATTTGACGGAAATATCGATTCATGCATCACGATCCGGACGATGAGCGTGAAAAACGGAGTGGCGTCCATCCAGGCCGGAGCAGGCATCGTAGCCGACTCCGTGCCTGAAAAAGAGTGGGAAGAGACCTGCAATAAAGCGGGGGCTCTGTTAAAAACGATTCAAATCGCTGAAGAAATGTTTCTCGAAAAGGGGGAGGACGGCAATGAACGAACTGCTGAAATCATGCGTTAATGGAGGAACAATGAATGAAACCGAGGCACACAGCATCATGCGTGACATGATGACCGGCTCGCTGAGCGCCGCGGAAATTGGAGGCCTCCTGTCCGTTCTCGCCTACAGGGGAGAAACGGCTGAAGAGATTGCGGGATTTATCAGAGCCATGCGGGAGCAGGCGCAAACAATAAACGGGCCGGAAGATGTTGTTGATACGTGCGGAACCGGAGGAGACGGAAGCTCCACCTTCAACATTTCCACAGCGGCGGCGATCATCGCTTCATCAGCCGGGGCAAAAATCGCCAAACACGGTAATCGTTCCGTTTCTTCAAAAAGCGGGAGCGCTGATGTTCTCGAATATCTCGGCGTTTCAATTCAGACGTCGCCTGAAGAAACGATTCAGAGCATTGAACGCCGCAATATGGGATTCCTCTATGCGCCAAGCTATCACTCTTCCATGAAGCACGTGGCCGGCGCAAGGAAGGATTTGGCTTTTAGAACCGTATTCAATCTGCTCGGCCCGCTCAGCAATCCAATGAAAGCCAAGCGCCAGGTGATCGGCGTCTACTCGATTGAAAAAGCAAAGCTCATGGCCCGCGCACTTGAAGCGTTTGAACCGGAACACGTATTGTTTGTATCGAGCCGGGACGGTCTTGATGAACTGTCGATCACATCGCCGACAGATGTGATTGAACTGAAAGGCGGCAAAACATACGAATACACCGTTGAGCCTGGCGATGTCGGTCTGCCGTTCGGCAGCATAAGCGACATTCAGGTGGCGACGCCTGAAGAAAGCGGCCGTCTCATCGTCGATATTTTGAAAAACCGCGCTCCGGATTCGGCTGTTCATATCGCAGCGTTTAATGCCGGAGCCGCTTTATACGTCGCAGAACAGGCGCCGGGTTTAAAAGAAGGCGTTGCACTCGCTTTAGAAGCTGTTGCAAGCGGTGAGGCGCTTGATCAGCTGGAACGATTAAAACAGAAAGAGGAAGAGTTGTATGCTTAATCAAATTATTGATAGAAAACGAGAAGACATTCTGAAAATCGAACTGCCGGAAGATTTGAAGCTGCCAAAGCGGTCATTTAAAAAGGCGCTTCTTTCTCCTAACCGGTTTGTCGCTTTAATTGCGGAGGTGAAAAAAGCTTCACCGTCAAAAGGTGTGATTCAGGAAAACTTTGAGCCCGTACAAATCGCTAAACAGTACGAACAGGCTAAAGCCGACTGTTTGTCTGTTCTGACAGATACACCTTTTTTTCAAGGGAAGAACAGTTATTTGTCAGATGTGAAACGCTCGGTTTCGCTGCCAGTACTGCGCAAGGATTTTATCATTGATTCCATTCAGGTTGAAGAAGCGGACCGCATCGGAGCGGATGCGATCCTGCTGATCGGAGAAGCGCTTGAACCGCAAAAGCTGTTTGACCTCTATCAGCAAGCTGCTGAAAAAGGTATGGATGTGCTTGTCGAAGTTCATGGCGAAGAGACGCTTGAAGGTATTTTAAATGTCTTTACACCCGAAATCATCGGCGTAAACAATCGAAATCTAAAAACCTTTGAAACATCCGTCGGGCAAACGGAGCGTATGGCAAAACTCGTTCCGTCAGGTACCGTTCTTATCAGCGAAAGCGGCATCGGACAATCGGAAGACCTCGCTTTTGTAAAAGCGTGCGGAGCCCGGGCTGTGCTAGTCGGCGAATCGTTAATGAGAGAGCCGTCACAGCTGAAGGCTGTCCATGCGTTATTCGGAGAGAACGGATGATGGAGAAACCGGGCTTAAAATATTGCGGGATTCATTCATTGGAAGATTTAAAGGTGACAGCCCGCTCGAAAGCCGATTACCTCGGATTTATTTTCGCCGAAAGCAGACGGTCGGCAGACCCGGAGGATGTGAAACGCTGGTGTGGCAAAACGGATACAGCGGGTAAAAAGCTTGTCGGCGTCTTTGTTAATGAAAATATTTGCAGAATAGCAGAAATCGTAAAAGATGCCGGTTTGGACGTGATCCAGCTTCACGGAGATGAAACAGAGGCAGACATCAAGCGGCTGAAAAGCATGACAGACTGCGAGATTTGGAAGGCGCTCCACCATGGGGATGATACCGTTCAGCGCATGGCATCTTTCGCACCTTACATCGACGGGTATGTCATCGACTCGTCTGTTAAAGGGCTCAGAGGAGGAACGGGCGTTTCGTTTTCGTGGGACAGCGTTCCGATGTATAAAGATGCAGCGCAAAGAGAAAGAAAGCGACTGTTTATCGCCGGGGGCGTGAACCCGGACACAATCGCGGATCTTTTAAAGCGGCGCCCGCCGGGAATCGACCTGGCAAGCGGAATTGAAGAAAGAGGCAGGAAAAGCGAAAAGCTGATCGGCCTTTTAGAAGAAAGGATGTTCGAACATGTATTCATATCCGAATGAACAAGGCAGGTTTGGTGATTTTGGCGGGAAATTCGTGCCGGAAACACTCATGCAGCCTTTGGAAGAAATCGAAAAAGCGTTTCTTGAACTGAAAGACGACCCCTCGTTTCAAAAGGATTATCAAAAGCTTTTAAAAGACTACTCAGGCAGGCCGACGGCTTTGACGTTCGCTGACCGGCTCACAAAGCAGCTGGGCGGAGCGAAGATTTATTTAAAAAGAGAAGATTTAAACCATACAGGCGCCCACAAAATCAACAATGCCCTCGGCCAGGCTCTGTTGGCCAAGAAAATGGGGAAAACAAAGCTCATCGCTGAAACCGGCGCAGGGCAGCACGGCGTGGCTGCGGCGACTGTCGCTGCAAAGTTCGGCTTGTCATGCATTGTCTTTATGGGTGAAGAAGATGTTGCCAGACAATCGCTGAACGTGTTCCGGATGAAGCTCTTGGGAGCGGAGGTCGTTCCGGTGTCAAGCGGAAACGGGACATTAAAAGATGCTACAAACGAGGCGATCCGTTACTGGGTTCAGCATTGCCAGGATCATTTTTACATGATCGGTTCCGTCGTCGGGCCGCACCCGTATCCTTATATCGTCCGTGAATTTCAACGGATGATCGGCGAAGAGGCGAAAGCGCAGTTTTATCAATTGGAGCAAAGCCTCCCCGATAAAGTTGTCGCCTGTGTCGGAGGCGGAAGCAATGCGATCGGGATGTTCAGCGCATTCATTGAAGAAACTGTTGAACTGATCGGAGTCGAAGCTGCGGGAAAAGGTGTCGACACCCCCCTTCACGCGGCAACGATCACAAAGGGTACAAAAGGCGTTATCCACGGTTCTTTGACCTACTTGATTCAAGACGAGTACGGACAGATCATTGAGCCTTATTCCATCTCAGCAGGCCTTGATTATCCGGGGGTCGGCCCCGAGCACGCTCATCTTCATCAAACAGGGCGCGTCACATATGAATCTGTCACTGATGATGAAGCGGTCTCGGCATTAAGGCTGCTGACAGAGACAGAAGGCATTTTGCCGGCTATTGAATCCGCCCATGCATTGGCAAAAGCATTTGACATCGCTAAAGAACTGCCGAGAGAGAAAAGTGTTCTCGTCTGCCTTTCAGGCAGGGGAGACAAAGACGTCCATACCTTGATGAAGGTGTTGGAAGAAGAGGTGAATCAAGATGTTCAATCTGAAAAAACAGCCGTCCGATAAGTTATTTGTTCCGTTTATTACAGCGGGAGACCCGCTGCCTGAAATCTCGATCGAGCTGGCGAAATCCCTTCAAGAGGCGGGGGCGTCCGCCCTTGAACTCGGGGTTCCGTATTCTGATCCGCTCGCTGACGGCCCGGTGATTCAGCGCGCGTCCAAAAGGGCGCTTGACAACGACATGAACATCGTAAAAGCGATCAGGCTTGGCGGTGAAATGAAAAAAAACGGCGTCCATATTCCGATTATTCTCTTTACGTATTATAATCCTGTGTTACAATTAGATACAGATCACTTTTTCGCTTTACTGCGACAAAATCGGCTAGACGGACTCCTTGTACCGGACCTTCCTTTTGAGGAAAGTGTATATTTGCAGCAGCAGTGTAAAAAACACGGGATTACCTATATTTCGCTGGTCGCGCCGACAAGCGAATCGCGCATTCAAAAAATAACGCAGCAAGCGGAAGGTTTTGTGTATTGCGTTTCTTCGCTCGGTGTGACAGGTGTGCGCAATGAATTCGAAGATTCTGTTTCTTCATTTATCAGGTCAGTTAAAGGAATGAGCTCCGTCCCGGTTGCCGTTGGGTTTGGGATTTCCAGCTCCAAACAAGTGGAGATGATGAATGAACTGGCGGACGGCGTTGTCGTGGGAAGCGCCCTTGTCAGAAAGATCGAAGAGCTGAAAGACGAACTCATCGCCCCTGAGACAAGGGAACAAGCCTTAAAGGCGTTTGAGGCATACGCTAAGACATTTAGCGGATCGTACATGGTAAAATGAGGTGACAGAATGTTGCAAATTAAAGAACAGTTAAAACAATTAACGCCTTACAAGCCGGGCAAACCGATTGAAGAGGTCAAAAAAGAATTCAACCTCGACCGGGTCGTCAAGCTCGCTTCAAATGAAAATCCTTACGGCTGTTCGGAAGCGGCAAAAGCAGCGCTCCAGACCGAAGTGCAGCAAATGGCTCTCTATCCTGACGGCTATAGTGCGGCATTAAGAACAAAGCTTGCCTCCCATCTCGGCGTAAACGAAACGAACATCATCCTTGGAAACGGAACGGACGAAGTCATTCAAATTATTTCCCGCTCTTTGTTGGATCCTGCATCAAACACTGTAATGGCGAATCCGACATTTTCACAATACAAGCACAATGCTGTCATCGAAGGAGCGGAAGTCAGGGAAATCGGCCTGCTTGAAAACGGCTGCCACGACCTGGATGCAATGCTGGAGGCGATCGATGAACAGACGAAGGTTGTCTGGGTTTGCAGCCCGAACAATCCGACCGGAACGTATGAATCCGGCCGCAACCTGATCCGTTTTCTTGAAAAAGTCCCGGAACATGTCCTTGCTGTCGTCGATGAAGCTTATTACGAATACGTAACGGCTCAAGACTACCCTGAGACCATTCCGCTTTTGGAACGCTTTTCGAACTTGATGATTCTCAGGACGTTTTCAAAAGCTTACGGTTTAGCGTCTTTGAGGGTCGGCTATGGGATTGCCTCTGAACAGCTGATTCAGGCGGTTGAGCCGGCGAGACAGCCGTTTAATACAAACCGGCTCGGCCAGGCTGCCGCGCTTGCCGCGCTGGGCGATCAGGCATTTATCGACGATTGCGTGAAAAAAAACAATGAAGGGCTCAAACAGTACTACGATTTCTGTGATGAGCACGGGCTAAATTACTATCCTTCACAAACGAACTTTGTGCTGATCGATTTTAAACGGAATGCAGACGAACTTTTCATGGATCTGCTGAAAAAAGGCTATATCGTCAGATCGGGGAATGCGCTCGGCTTTCCGACATTCCTTAGAATATCGGTCGGTACGAAGGAACAGAACGAAGGCTTGTTGAAAACGTTAGCCGGCATGTTGTAAGAGGTGATGATTCAGTCACCTCTTTAGTCTATTGATGAACTTAGGTGATAAAAAATGACTCAACCAAATGAAACGATTTTATTGGCCGGTTTGGGCTTAATCGGCGGTTCGATCGCCCTTGCCATCAAAAAGGAACACCCCGGCAAACGGATCATCGGGTTTGACGTGTCAGAAGAGCAGGCAAGAGCTGCACAAAAGCTTGGCGTTATTGATGCTCCGGCTGTTTCTTTTTTAGAAGGGGTGAACGAAGCATCAACCGTTTTTTTAGCGGCGCCGGTCGAACAGACGCTTCACATGCTTGATGAACTTGCCGCTTCAGGCATCAGAAAAAAGCTGCTCATTACAGATGTCGGCAGCACGAAACAAAAGGTCGTCAGCCATGCCGAGAAAGTGCTGCCGGATGAATACAGGTTTATTGGGGGCCATCCGATGGCCGGATCGCATAAATCGGGCGTCGCAGCCGCCAAAGACTTCCTTTTCGAGAACGCGTTTTACATTTTGACGCCTTCCGGCTCCGCCGGCAAAGAAGCGGTTGCTTCCTTAAAAGATCTGCTCAAAGGAACAAATGCAAAGTTTGTGGAAATGTCTCCGGCTGAACACGACGCCGTTACAAGCGTGATCAGCCACTTTCCGCACGTCGTAGCGGCCAGTCTCGTCCACCAGACCGTCAAATTCGAAGATCATTATCCGCTCGTCAAGCGTTTTGCCGCAGGGGGCTTCCGCGATATTACGAGAATTGCCTCAAGCAGCCCGGCGATGTGGCGCGATATTCTTTTGCACAATAAAGATAAAATATTGGAACGGTTTGACGAATGGAAATTTGAGCTGGACAGAATCCAGTCTTTTATCGAAAATGAAGATGCAGACGGGCTGTTTGAATTTTTTCGGCAGGCCAAGGAATACCGCGACGGTCTGCCTTTGCGGCAAAAAGGCGCGATTCCTTCCTTTTACGATCTTTATGTCGATGTCCCCGACCATCCCGGGGTCATCTCGGAAATTACGGCGATTCTCGCTGACGAGAAAATCAGCATTACGAACATCCGGATTATTGAAACAAGGGAAGACATAAATGGTGTTCTCAGAATCAGCTTTCAGTCCGATGAAGATCGAAAACGCGCCGAAAAATGCATTCAAACCCGTGCAAAATATGAAACATTTTATGCTGATTGAGGTGGAACACATGAAAAGAGGAAAAATCAGTTCACTAAAAGGAGAGCTTCATATTCCGGGAGATAAATCCATCTCTCATCGCTCTGTTATGTTCGGAGCCATAGCAGAAGGGAAAACTGTCATCAAAAACTTTTTGCCAGGAGCTGACTGCTTGAGCACGATCGCCTGCTTTCGGAAAATGGGTGTGGAAATCGAACAGAATGGCAGTGATGTCACCGTCCTCGGCAAAGGGCTCGATCAGCTGGCTGAACCTGCGGAACTCCTTGACGTGGGGAATTCCGGAACGACGATCAGGCTGATGCTCGGCATTTTGGCGGGACGCCCGTTTCACAGTACAGTCGCCGGCGATGAGAGCATCGCCAAAAGGCCGATGAAGCGTGTCACAGAACCGCTTCGAAAAATGGGAGCGAAAATCGACGGCCGCGCCGGAGGGGAATATACACCGCTCTCTGTCCGCGGCGGACATCTGGCAGCGATCGATTTTCAGTCGCCTGTTGCAAGTGCGCAAATCAAATCTGCCGTTTTGCTTGCAGGTCTGCAGGCCGAAGGCGCCACAACGGTGACGGAGCCTCATAAATCAAGAGACCATACGGAACGGATGCTGTCAATGTTCGGTGTCAGCCTTCAGGAAGATGAAACAAGCGTAACAATTGAGGGCGGGCAGCAGCTGAAAGCGGCCGAAGTCTTCGTGCCGGGTGATATTTCATCAGCTGCGTTTTTCCTGGCAGCGGCTTCCCTAGTTCCTGACAGTGAAGTCGTGCTTCGCAATGTCGGACTCAATCCGACCAGGACGGGAATCATCGATGTCTTGAAAGAAATGGGGGCCGATCTTGAAATCGAAGAAAAAAATGCCGGAAACGCCGAGCCGTACGGCGATCTCAGAATCAAAACGTCCTCTTTGAAAGCCGCTGAGATTTCGGGCGATTTGATCCCGCGCCTCATCGATGAAATACCGATCATCGCTCTTCTCGCTACACAGGCTGAAGGAACGACGGTCATCAAAGACGCGGCTGAGCTCAAAGTAAAAGAAACGAACCGAATCGATACCGTCGCCTCAGAGCTGAAAAAAATCGGTGCGAACATCGAGCCGACAGAAGACGGGATGAAGATTCACGGCAGGACACCTCTTACAGGCGGCGCGAAAGTCTCAAGCCACGGGGACCACCGGATCGGAATGATGCTGGGAATCGCCGCCTGCATCTGCGAGCAGCCGATCGACATTTTACAGCCTGAAGCTGTGAGCGTCTCATATCCTTCGTTTTTTGAACATATTGAAAAGCTTGCAAAAAAAGCCTGAAGCCTTGTGCTCAGGCTTTTTCAGCCCGGAAAATCATGAAAGCCCGGCGTTTGATCATAAAACGAATGTCTCCCGCATAGCTTGTCTTAACAGAATCAATCTGCTTCATACAGGTGTGCGGGCAACATATTTGCCGGAAGCCGCCGCGTGAATTATGATAGTAAGTAACTCACCGTGATATGCCGGCTGATACGGCAGGCGATGAATTGACGAAAGAAAGGGACGTTTAGATTTGAATACTTCGATTCAAGAAGCCATAAAATTAGTTGAAGCAGGCCACCCGGAAAGCGGATTGAAAAAGCTTGCTGATATCGAGTCTGACCTTCATGATGAAGACAAAGCCATAGTAGCTCAGCTGTATTACGAATGGGGCATTGTCGATAAGGCTATCGCCATCGCGAATGATCTCCATGAACTGTATCCGGATGAAACGGAACTGACATGCTTTTATGCCGAACTCCTCATCGAAACCGATCAGGAAGAAAAAGCGCTGAGCGTGCTCGAAACGATTCCGGAAACAGATGAAGCGTACCCGCAGTGCCTGCTTTTAATGGCTGACCTCTATCAGATGCAGGGTCTGTTTGAAGTCAGCGAGCAAAAGCTGTTAAAGGCCCAAGCCATTTTGCCGGATGAGCCGGTTATCGATTTTGCTTTGGGAGAGCTGTATTTCACTCAGGGAGCTTACGGCAAAGCGGTCCGTCAATTCAAAAAAGCGGCCGAAGAAGAAGCCGTCATCGGCGGCGTCAATGTGTACCAAAGGCTGGCGGAATCATTAAGTTCATCCGGCGCGTTTGAAGAAGCGCTTGAATGGTATGAAAAAGCCGTCAAGGAGAACCCGGAGCCCAACACACTGTTCGGGTTTGGTTTTACGGCGCTGAAAGCGGGGTATCCTAAAACTGCGATTAAACAACTGACAGAGCTGAAGGAAATGGATCCTGCTTATTCTTCACTTTACAAGCCTCTGGCAAACAGCTTTGAAGCAGAAGGGCTTTATGAAGAAGCATTTGAAACGGCAAAAGAAGGAATCCGCTTCGATGAATTCAACAAAGAGCTTTATCTTTCCGCTGCAAAAGCAGCCTTAAAAACGAAAAGGCATTCGGAAGCGAAAGAGCTGCTTCGTGAAGCGCTCGCGCTGGACCCCGGATATCTGGAAGCCGTCCATGCCCTGCTTGCGCTGTTTCTTGAAGAAGAAGACGATGAGAGCATTATTGAACTTGTACAGGAAGTCCGCAAATACGGAGAGGATGATCCGAAGTTCAGCTGGCATCTGGCATCGGCATTCGCCCGGACAGAGGCGTACGACAAGGCGCGTGAGGAATATGAGAACGCATTTTTGCACTATCGGGATGACGCCGATTTCCTTTACGAATATTCAATGTTTCTGCTAGAAGAAGGACGGCGGAAAGAAGCGCTGCCTCTGCTGAAAAAACTGGCAGAGCTCGACCCGGCAAACGAGGAAGTCCAGGAGACGATTTTCAGAATCGAAGATGAAAATTCCTTTGAATAAGCAGGATATGATCGGTTTGTGTGGAATTTATAAAGTAATACACAAGATGCGATAGAGGAGGGAATAACATGCAGACCCCTGTTTCTGTCAATGAAAAAAAAGATTTTATCCGCTGGTTTCTCAACCATTATCAGCTGAAACGAAGAGAGTGTGTATGGATTCTGAATTATTTAATGAGCCATGACTCGCTGATGGAAAAAGTGCATTTTGTCGAGCAGGCCGAATTTTGTCCGAGGGGCATTATCATGTCTACCCACTGCGTTGAGGAAGTGCCTTTTCGTTTTTATAAAGAAAATGTCATGACGACCGATGCAGAAAAATCATTTCATGATATCAGGCTGAATAAGCAGCAGGATCTCTTTATCCAGCTGAACTTCCGCTCAGCCTATAATTCTCCGGAATATGCGGCGGTACTCGAAGCCAACCCCCATATTCCGAAAGACCTATATGAAAATGAAAAAGATAAAATTGTCGCTGAACAGATTTTGGAGCATTCCATTTCCACTTTTCAGAGACAAAAGCTGCTGCGGGAAATCGATGAAGCGCTTGACCGCCAAGATAAAGAAAGCTTCGAAAAACTAGCTAAACAACTGAGCCAGCTGCGATAATCCGCTGCTATCAAGCCTTGCCGAGAGCAAGGCTTGTTCAGCTCTGGAGAAAGCGCTGTCAAAACGAGGAGGCCGGGAGCCGTGAAATGGAATACGCACGATGCGGATATTTACTTGAACGCGAAAGAATACATCGATACAGCTGTCATCCCTTTAATATCGGTTAATTTGGGAGATCAGTTTAAATCGGCCGTATCAAAAGGGGAATTTACGTCTATACTTGCAGAAGAACTTGAAAGGCAGCTGAAGGGCAGAATCTATTTGTTTCCGCCCTGTACATATTTAGATGCGAATGAAAAATCGGCGCAGCATATCGCCGATTTAAAAGAAATGGCCGGAAAACATTTTCGCCACATCGTTTTTTTAACGACGGATGAACGCTGGAAGCAGGTGCTCGAAAGCGAGCAAAAGCTGCTGTGGGTTCCGGCGATTCCTCTCGAACATATGAAGGATTCGTTAAAGCAGAAGCTGCTGGAAGACCAAATTGAGCAAATATTGAACATTTTGTTACAATATTGGAACTCTTAATAAAAACACTTACATTTCCTTTGTATAATGATTTTGGGAATGTTGACCTTCCTAAAATATTGATATATTATGAGGGTGTCCTAGTTTCATGAATTTTTTTCTATTTCAGTTATATTGTAGCTGGGGACTTGAGGGGGGATATGAAGATGAGCGAAAAAAGACATCGGGTATCCAGACGTCAGTTTTTAAACTATACGCTGACCGGAGTCGGCGGCTTTATGGCGGCGGGGATGCTCATGCCTATGGTTCGCTTCGCGCTCGATCCGGTTTTAAGGCCGACTGAAGATCAGGACATGGTTCAGGTTGTCAGCGTTGATGAATTGACAAATGAACCGCAGCGCTTCGATTTTAAAATCAAACAAGTGGATGCCTGGTACGAATCGGAAGAATCGAGATCAGCGTGGGTTTTCAAAAGTGGGGACGAAATTGTAGCTTTATCACCGGTTTGTAAACATTTGGGGTGTACGGTCAACTGGAACAGCGATCCTAAAAATCCGAATAAGTTCTTTTGTCCGTGCCATTACGGACTTTATGAAAAGGATGGTACCAACGTGCCCGGAACTCCGCCGCTTGCTCCTTTGGACCGCTATGAGCAAGAGGTTAAAGACGGCTACCTTTACTTAGGGAAAGCCAAGCCGAGGAAGGATGGGTGATCATGCTAAACAAAATTTATGACTGGGTGGACGAAAGACTTGACATTACGCCGCTCTGGCGGGACATCGCCGACCATGAAGTTCCTGAACACGTGAACCCGGCTCACCATTTTTCAGCTTTCGTGTACTGCTTCGGGGGATTGACGTTTTTCGTTACGGTGATTCAGGTGCTGTCCGGCATGTTTTTGACGATGTATTACGTTCCGGATATTAAAAACGCCTGGGAATCTGTTTATTATTTGCAGAATGAAGTGGCGTTCGGACAGATTGTAAGGGGAATGCACCACTGGGGTGCAAGCTTGGTCATTGTGATGATGTTTCTTCATACGCTCAGGGTTTTCTTCCAGGGGGCCTATAAGAAGCCGAGAGAGCTGAACTGGATTGTCGGCGTTTTGATCTTCTTTGTCATGCTCGGTTTAGGTTTTACAGGCTACCTTTTGCCTTGGGATATGAAAGCTCTGTTTGCGACAAAAGTAGGTTTGCAGATTGCTGAGGCGACGCCGCTGATCGGCTCGGAAATTAAAACGCTGCTTGCCGGTCATCCGGATATTGTCGGCGCTCAGACGTTGACGCGCTTTTTTGCCATACACGTCTTTTTCCTGCCAGCCGCTCTGTTCGGACTGATGGCTGCACACTTTATCATGATTCGCAAGCAAGGAATTTCTGGGCCGCTGTAAGCGAGCGACTCAATTGAGAAGGAGGGGATGGCATGAAGAGGGGAAAAGGGATGAAGTTTGTCGGTGATTCACGGATCCCGGCGGAAAGAAAACCGAATATTCCAAAAGATTATTCCGAATTTCCAGGGAAAACGGAAGCGTTCTGGCCGAATTTCCTGTTGAAAGAATGGATGGTCGGGGCGGTTTTCCTTGTCGGTTTTCTCGTGCTGACCATCGTGCATGAGCCTCCGCTCGAGCGGATGGCAGATCCGACCGATACCGGCTACATACCTTTGCCAGACTGGTATTTTCTATTTCTTTACCAATTGCTGAAATACGAATATGCTGCCGGGCCGTATACGGTGGTCGGCGCAATTATTATCCCGACAATTGCATTCGGAGCGCTATTATTGGCACCGTTTCTTGACAGAGGCCCTGAAAGAAGGCCGTTTAAACGCCCGGTTGCCGTAGGGTTGATGCTTTTGGCAATTTCAGCGACGATTTTCTTAACATGGCAGTCCGTTGTCACCCACGACTGGGCCGCTGCTGAAGAGCAGGGTAAGATCAAGGAAGAGGCCAATATAGATACGAGTGCAGCAGGGTATAAGATTTATCAGGAGCAAGGCTGTATTTCGTGCCATGGAGACAACATGCAGGGAGGAGCGGCAGGCCCGTCTCTCGTTGACAACGGCTTGTCTCCGGAAGAGATTGCGAAAATCGCCAAGGAAGGAAAAGGCGAAATGCCTGCTGGCGTTTTTAAAGGATCTGATAAAGAGCTTAAAGAACTGTCTAAATTCATCTCCGAAACAACGGCGAAATAAAACGGTTGTCAAGTTGATGAAGGCAGGCTATACTCTTGATAGAGCTGAAGCTGACGCCAAGTCAGCCTCTCGGGCTGTCGACGATGTCGATGGCCTTTTCAATTTTGACCGCTGCTGATCGTGAACCGTACGGAAGCCGGAAAGGCCGCTGCTTCTTGGCGCACGTTTCTGCGGTCAGTCTGTGAAGCTGACTCGGCGGCGGCTTTTTTTATTTAAAGAGACTGTGAGTTGATTGCTTTGAAACTGATTTCCTACATGCTCGCTCAAAAGCCGCTGCTTCTGCTGCTTTTGATCATTAATTTCTTCGGTACGGTTTACGGGTATTACTGGTACCTTCCGCAACTGACGAATACGCCTGCGAAATTTCTGATTTTCGTTCCCGACAGCCCGACGGCGACATTGTTTTTTTTATTTGTTCTCATCGGACTTTTATTGGGAAGGAATGCTCCTCTCTTTGAGGCGCTTGCGCTTGTTACGCTCGTCAAATACGGGCTGTGGGCGGTTGTGATGAATATTCTTGTGCTTGCGGTGTCCGGAAGCCTCCATTGGACGGGCTATATGCTGATCGCGTCGCATTTCGCAATGGCTGTGCAAGGCGTGCTGTACGCCCCTCATTACCGGTTTAAAGGGTGGCATTTGGCGCTTGCGGCTGTTTGGACGCTGCATAATGATGTCATTGATTACTTGTTTGGCATGATGCCGAATTATTCAATGCTCGATCAATATATGCCGCAGATCGGCTATTTTACATTTTGGCTCAGTATCGCTTCGATCGCTTTGGCCTATTACTTGGTTTTGTCCCGGAAAGCTTTTAAGCTGTAACACGGATTCACAATCTAGGTCTAACCTTGTCCCTCTCTTCATACGCTTTAATAGAAGGAGTGGGAGGGACCGTAATGATACGAAAGGTGATCCTTTGCATGATGCTTGCGCTTGTTTTTCCTGCGGCCGGTTTAAAAGCGAAAGAATCATTGGCTTTGCAGGAATTGACGGAACTGTCAGATACGGTATTCCAGCTAACAAGGCAGTCTCAATATGAGGAAGCGGTACAAATTCTTCAATACTTTGAAAAACGGCTGAAAGCAGCGGAGAATGGGGAAACAGAGGGTATTATGACAGGCTCGGAAATCCGCCAGGTCAGTCTGGCCTACCATGATACGCTGAAAAGGCTGGAAAGCGAAGATGTCGCACAGCAGGAAAAATTTAAAGCCGCTGCCCAGTTTAGAATGCTGATGGACGCCATAGAATCTGACCATGATCCGCTGTGGAGCAGTTTGAAAAAGCCGATCATGGATTCTTTCAGCGCTTTGAAGGCCGGGATTCAGAAAGAAGACAACCTGACATTCAGGGAAAAGTGGAATCATTTTTTATCCTTGTATGATACGATTTATCCAAGCTTAACGATTGATGTTTCGCCAAAGCAGTTAAAAAGCGTCTCCAACCATATTGCGGTCGTGGAAAACGGGGGCTTTCAGCAAATGACGGAAAGCAGCAAGCTGGAAAGGCTGACGCTTTTGGAAAAAGATTTGGAAGATGTGTTTGATCAAGTAGAAGAAGATGATGCAGACCCTTCACTATTATGGGTCATCCTGACGACAGGAAGCATTATCCTCTCGACGCTGACATATGTCGGTTTCAGAAAGTATAAAGCTGAAGAGGACAGGCGCAGAAAAAGAGAAAAAGATTGGCCGAAATAAGAAGCTCCGCTGATCGCGAGCTTCTTTTTTTTGCTGACCTTCAATCAGCGTGTGATGGGATTTTTGTTCTCATCAAGCGTAAACCCTTCTCCCAGAACGTCGTGTACGTCGCTTACGGCTACAAAAGCGTGCGGGTCGACAGAGGTAATCACGTTTTTCAGCTGGAAAACCTCATTTTTCGGAACGACGCAGTAGAGAACGTCCCGCTCTGTTTTCGTATATGACCCCTGACCTTTTAAAACCGTGACGCCTCTTTCCATTTCTTCAATGATTTTGCGCTGGATCTGGTCGTTTTTTTCAGAGATGATGGTGGCGCCTTTTGCAGCATAACCGCCTTCCTGCATAAAATCGATGACCTTTGAGGCGACAAATACGGCAACAAGCGTGTACATCGCTTCCTTATAGGAGAGGTAAAAAATAAGGGATAATGTAATGACGCAGGCGTCAAACACAAACATGGCTTTGCCCATCGGCACTTGAAAATATTTGTTGATCAGCCGCACAATAATATCGACGCCGCCCGTCGTTCCGCCATATCTGAAAATAATGCCCAATCCGGTACCGATAAACACGCCTGCAAAAAGAGCCGCGAGCGCAAGATCGTTTTGTAGCGGCATATGAATCTGGAAGCGCTGAAAAATCCATAAAAACACCGACAGACTGACTGTGCCGAGAATGGTATATGAGAAAACCGTTCTGCCGAGGAGTTTCCAGCCGATGAAGAAGACCGGGATGTTCAGCACCAGATTGGATATGGAAGGATCGATGTTAAACAGGAAATAAAGCAGCAGGGTAATGCCGGTAAAACCGCCTTCCGACAAGTTGTTCTGCATATTAAAATGAACGAGTCCAAAGGAAAAAACAGCGGCGCCTGCTAAAATAAACAGGACGTTCTTCATTCTGATGTCTCCGAACATAAAAAAACTCCTTTCCTTCCATAAGCTGGCGTTAATATTATAGTGTATCCGTTTTAAAACAGCAAACCCGTCTTAAACATTTGTCAAACTTGTTTGAATTCGCTAACATGTAAGAGATGACAGGAGGTTTTGTCAGCATGACGAAAGAAAAAACGATGAAAGATATACAGCGTGAGGTTGACGAATATATCGGCCAGTTTAAAGAAGGCTATTTCAGTCCGCTTGCCATGATGGCCAGGCTGACGGAAGAGCTTGGCGAACTGGCGAGGGAAATCAACCATCATTACGGTGAAAAGCCGAAGAAAAAAACCGAATCGGAAAAAAAGATCGATGAAGAAATCGGCGACGTATTGTTCGTTTTAGTTTGTCTTGCGAATTCGCTTCATATATCATTGGATGAAGCGCATGATATGGTCATGGAGAAGTTCAACACCCGTGACAAAGACCGCTGGACAAGAAAAGAAGAAGGAAAGTAGAGGAGAATCAAGATGCAAAAGGAGACCATTAAAATCGCAATAGCAGGACCGCGCGGAAGAATGGGAAGCGAAGCGGTCAAACTTGTTGAAGATACCGCACATTTTGAGCTTGTCGGTGCAATCGACCGTACATATAACCGTGAAAAGCTGTCAGACGTGATGATATCAAGTTCAGAAGCCGTCATTTACACCGATATTACCGAATGCTTTTCAGAAACGGCTCCGGACGTTCTAATTGATTTGACAACGCCGGAAATCGGCAAGCTACATACAAAAATCGCGCTGGAGCACGGCGTCCGTCCTGTTGTGGGAACGACAGGATTTTCTGAGAGTGACTTGAACGAGCTTATGGAACTGACCGACGAGAAGGGGATCGGAGCCATCATCGCGCCAAACTTCGCGCTCGGAGCCGTGTTGATGATGAAGTTTTCGCAAATGGCTGCCAACTATTTTACCGATGTCGAAATCATTGAACAGCACCATGATCAAAAGCTTGACGCACCAAGCGGAACGGCCTTGAAAACGGCGGAAATGATTTCGGCTGTTCGCGAAGCGAAAATGCAGGGGCATCCGGATGAAAAAGAAATTCTGCCGGGAGCAAGAGGAGCCGATCAAAACGGAATCCGTCTCCACAGCGTTCGTCTGCCGGGATTGATCGCCCATCAGGAAGTGATGTTCGGCGGAGACGGCCAAACCTTGAAAATCCGTCATGATTCATACAACCGCGCATCTTTTATGTCTGGTGTGAAACTGGCTGTTGAACAAGTGATGAAAATCGATCAGCTTGTCTACGGCCTTGAAAATATCATAGAGTAACAAGAAGGGGGAAATCGCTTTGAAAATCGCCTTAATTGCCCATGACCGAAAAAAACAGGACATGATTCAGCTGACGACCGCTTATAAAGATATTTTAAAAAAGCACGAGCTGTTTGCGACAGGGACGACCGGTTTAAAAATCACCGAAGCGACAGGGCTGCCCGTCGTGCGTTTTCAATCGGGACCGCTTGGCGGAGACCAGCAGATCGGTGCTTTAATTGCGAAAAATGACATCGACCTTGTGATTTTTCTGAGAGACCCGCTGACGGCCCAGCCGCACGAACCTGATGTGTCAGCTCTTATCCGCTTGTCTGACGTTTATGCCATTCCGCTCGCCACCAATATGGGAACGGCGGAAATCTTGATCCGATCTGTCGAGGAAGGCGCGTTTGAATTCAGAAACATTGTCCACGGCGGGGATCGAGATGCTTGATATACTGGCTTTCGGCGCGCACAGCGATGATGTAGAAATCGGCATGGGAGGAACCATTGCCAAATATACTAAAAAAGGCTTTCAAATTGGCATCTGCGATTTAACCCAGGCTGAACTGTCTTCAAACGGAACAGTCGAAACGAGAAAAAGCGAAGCGGCGCAGGCGGCCGACATTCTCGGCGCCAGCGCGCGGATTTCCCTCACGCTGCCGGACAGGGGGCTGTTTCCCAGCCAGGAGGCGATCAGGGAAGCGGTTGCCGTCATTCGAAAACATAAGCCGAAGCTTGTCTTTGTCCCTTATCCGAAGGACCGGCATCCCGATCACGGGCATGCAGCGGAAATCGTCGAAGAAGCGGTCTTTTCCGCTGGAATACATAAATACGAAGATGCAGAAAAACAGCCGGCCCATAAAGTCCAAAACGTGTACTACTATATGATCAACGGTTTTCACAAACCCGAATTTGTCATCGACATTTCCGAAACGATCAATCAAAAAAAGGAAAGCCTTGCTGCTTATCAGAGCCAGTTCACCCGTTCCCGGCAGTCGGTTGAAACACCGTTGACGAACGGATATATTGAAACGGTCGAAGCAAGGGAAAAGCTTTTGGGAAAAGAGGTCGGCGTCGCATACGCGGAAGGGTTTTTTTCAAAGCGGACTCTTCTGTTAAACAACGATTTATTTGGGGGCGGATGATGAAACAGTTAAAAATCGGAATCACATGTTATCCGAGTGTCGGAGGATCAGGAATTATCGCTACCGAGCTCGGCAAGCTCCTTGCGGAAAAAGGACATGAAATTCATTTTATTACATCAAGTGTTCCGTACAGGCTCAATAAAGTGTATTCCAACATCTATTTTCACGAAGTCGAAGTCAATCAATATGCCGTGTTTAAGCACCCGCCGTATGATTTGGCTTTGGCCAGCAAAATGGCGGAGGTGGCGAAGCGGGAACAGCTTGATGTTCTGCATGCCCACTACGCGGTGCCTCACGCGATTTCCGCTTTTTTAGCGAAGCAAATGCTGAACGGAAACATTAAAACGGTCACAACGCTGCACGGCACAGATATAACCGTTCTCGGCTATGATCCGTCTTTAAAAGATCTGATCAAATTTGCGATCGAGTCGTCTGACCGCGTAACAGCGGTTTCTTCAGCTCTTGCCGCGCAAACGTACGATTTGATCAAACCGAACAAAAAAATCGAAACGATCTATAATTTTGTGGATGAGCGCGTGTATTTAAAAAAGCAGGAGCATCATTCGCTGAAAGAGCAGTACGGCATCGCCCCTGATGAAAAAGTGATCATCCACGTATCCAATTTCAGACAGGTGAAGCGCGTGCAGGACGTCATCCATGTCTTCAGCCGCATTGTCAAACGAATGAAGTCGAAGCTGATTCTCGTCGGCGACGGGCCGGAGATGACCGTGATCTGCCAGCTTGTCAGACAGCTCGGACTAAAAGATGATGTTCTTTTCCTGGGCAAACAGGACAGCGTAGAAGAGCTTTACGCCATCAGCGATTTAAAGCTGCTTTTGTCCGAGAAGGAAAGCTTCGGTTTAGTGCTGCTGGAGGCGATGGCCTGCGGCGTTCCGTGCATCGGCACCAATATCGGAGGTATTCCCGAGGTGATCAAAAACGGTAAATCCGGTTACTTGGTCGATGTAGGAGATATTGAAGGCGCAGCTCGTAAAGCGCTCCATTTGCTGACTGATGAAAGCCTGCAGCGCCAGTTTGCGGAAGCGGCGCTAGAAAGCATCAAGGAGCGCTTTTCTTCCAGTAAAATCATCGCGCAATATGAAGAAATTTATCAACAATTAACAGACGGGGAGTGTGACAATGGAGGATCTCTTTTTGAAGGCTCTTCCTCTCCTTCGTGAGCTGAAAAAACACGGCCGGCAGGCCTACTTTGTAGGCGGATCTGTCAGGGATGCCCAAATGAACCGGGATATCGGTGATATTGACATCGCTACAGATGCATCCCCGGAAGAAATTGAAGCCATTTTTCCGAAAACCGTTGATGTCGGAAAGGAACACGGAACCATCATCGTCCTCTTTGAGGGAGAATCCTATGAGGTGACGACCTTTCGTGCAGAGCTTGAGTACGAGGATTACAGAAGGCCGAGCGGCGTTCAGTTTATCAAATCGCTGAAAGAAGACCTGAAGAGGCGGGACTTGACGATTAATGCTATGGCGATGGATGAACAGGGGAGACTGATCGACTATTTCGGCGGACTCCGCGACATCCGGGAAAAATTGATTCAAACGGTCGGCGACCCGGCGGAGCGTTTTCACGAAGATGCGCTACGCATGCTGCGGGCGCTCCGTTTTATGAGTCAGCTCGAGTTTGAGCTTTCTCCAAATACAAAAAAAGCGATTTGCGAAAACCGTCTGCTCTTGGCTCATATTTCTACAGAGCGGAAAACGGTTGAATTCGAAAAGCTTTTAAAAGGAAAAGCGGCGGACAGGGCTTTGGAAGCGGCGGCTGAAACAGGGCTTTACAAGGAGCTTCCGGGGCTGGACGGCAAAAAGGAGCGCGTTCTGGCTGCCCGTGCTTTTCCTTTTTACCAACTTCAAAAAAGAGCGGATATATGGGCGGCTTTCATTCACATGATATCACTCGATTCCGCTGAGGCTCACCGGTTTTTAAAAGGGTGGAAGCTTCCGGGGAAAGTCATAAAACAGGCGCTCCTGACGGCTGAACGAATCGATCAAAAATGGGATGCCGTCTCGATGTATGAGGCGGGGGAAGAGACGCTGCTGTCCGCTTCCGCCATCCGCAGCTTAAGGGACAAGCAGGCAATCGATGAAAAGCGGCTGGCTGAAATCAGACAGTCGTACCGCGCGCTTCCGATTAAAAGCCTGAAAGACCTGGCGGTGTCTGGAAGCGATTTGTTGAATTTCAGAAAGAAGCCGGCCGGGAAATGGGTGTCCGATGATTTGAAACGGATTGAGCGGGCCGTGTTAAGCGGGGAGCTTGCCAATCAAAAAAAAGCCATAGAGGAGTGGCTGGATTCATGCAGTCAAATTTAAGAAAGAAACTCATTCAATTGTTTACAGAGGCCGACGGCGAATTCATTTCAGGCCAGAAAATCAGCGAAGAGCTCGGATGCTCAAGGACCGCCGTTTGGAAGCATATCGAAGATCTGAGAAAATCGGGATATGAACTTGAAGCGGTCCGAAAGCTCGGCTATAAAATGATAAAAAAACCTGACAAAATCACCGAAGATGAAATCAGGCTCGGGTTAAAAACGAAAAAAATGGGACAGACCATCCATTTTCAGGATGTCGTCTCATCAACTCAAAAAATCGCCCATGAGCTAACAAACAACGGTGCGCCGGAAGGAACGATCATCGTTGCCGACAAGCAGACTGAAGGAAGGGGAAGAATGGCGAGAGCATGGCATTCCCCAGAAGGAAACGGCATTTGGATGAGCATCATTTTAAGACCTGAAATGCCCGTACAAAAAACGCCGCAGCTGACGCTTTTAGCCGCAGTCGCGATCGTTCAGGCAGTCGAAGAGCAAACCGGCATCGCAGCTGAAATCAAATGGCCGAACGATATTTTGATCAACCGCAAAAAAGTCGTCGGGATCTTAACCGAACTGCAGGCGGAAGCCGATCAGGTCCATTCTGTCATCGTCGGAATGGGGATCAACGTCAATCAGCTTGCTGGCGACTTTCCGGAAGAATTAAAAGAAACAGCGACAAGCCTTCGTCTCGCAAGCGGTGAAAAAATCGACAGAGCCGCTTTGATTCAAACGATAATGGCGACATTTGAAAAAAGGTATGAAGACTATCTCGCCTACGGTTTCGAGCCGATCAAGCTTTTATGGGAGAGCTACGCTTTGAGCCTGAACCGTGAATTGACGGCCAGGACGCTGAACGGAACGTTTCACGGCAAAGCGCTGGGAATAGACGAAGAAGGCGTCTTGATCCTGGAAACGAGTGACGGCATCAAAAAAATATACTCCGCCGATATCGATATAAATCCGTCATAGTTGGAAGGATCCATGCGTTTTTGGTATACTTCGGATGGGCAGTATCCTGTAGGAACTGCACCTGGAAAACATGCAACTGATAAAAAACAGTCTGCCTTGATCCAAAAAGGACTGGGACAGAGGGATGATTCTTGCCGAACACGGACGATTCGAAATCCTTCTTCTTGCCGGAAGGTTTTTTTGCTGTCCGAAAAGATGCACATGCAAGCACGGCAGCTCATCTCCTCTGAAAAAGAGGAGGAGAAAACATGAAGACAAAGATTGATTTTCTAAAAATGAAACAAGAGGGAGAGCCGATCGTCATGCTGACGGCCTACGATTACCCGGCGGCAAAGCTTGCCGAACAGGCCGGCGTCGATATGATTCTTGTCGGCGATTCGCTCGGCATGGTTGTGCTCGGCCTTGATTCGACCGTATCTGTGACGGTCGCTGATATGATCCACCATACAAAAGCCGTAAAACGCGGGGCAAAAGATACGTTTGTGGTGACGGATATGCCGTTTATGTCTTATCACTGCTCTTTGGAAAGCGCTCTGAATAATGCCGCGGCGATCGTTCAGGAAAGCGGAGCCGATGCTTTGAAGCTTGAAGGCGGCGACGGTGTATTTGAGACGATCACGGCTTTAACACGCGGCGGAATACCTGTTGTCAGCCACTTAGGCTTGACTCCTCAATCCGTCGGTGTCTTGGGAGGCTATAAAGTTCAGGGGAAAGATGAAGAAAGCGCCCGCAAGCTGATTGAAGACAGCAGGCGCTGTGAAGAAGCAGGCGCAATTGCGCTCGTTCTCGAATGCGTCCCGGCAGCGCTCGCTGAACAGATTTCAAAGGAGCTCACGATTCCTGTCATCGGCATTGGAGCAGGCCCTGGTACAGACGGACAAGTTCTCGTTTACCACGATGTTGTCGGACACGGAGTGAGCCGGACGCCTAAATTTGTAAAACAGTATGTGCAAATCGATCAGCCGCTTGAACAAGCGCTTCGGGGATATGTTGAGGATGTCAGAAGCCGCGTGTTTCCTGAAGATGCTCATTCATTCCGTATCGATCAGCAAGTTCTTGAAGGATTATACGGAGGGAAATAAGCATGATTCAGATCCATACAGCAAAAGATATACAAAATGTAACGAAAAATTATCGCAAAGAAGGCAAAACGATCGGTTTTGTGCCGACAATGGGCTTCCTTCATGAAGGCCATATGTCGCTTGTGGAAAAAGCGCGAAAAGACAATGATATTGTCGTGATGAGCATTTTTGTCAATCCTATGCAGTTCGGTCCAGGTGAAGACTATGAAGCGTACCCGAGAGATATCGAAAGGGACCGGCAGCTTGCGGCTGACGGAGGAGTGGACATCTTGTTCACTCCTGAGCCTGAAGAAATGTACGGTCAGGAGCCGACGGTTACCGCAAGCGTGAAAAAGCGGACGGACGTCCTTTGCGGCCGTTCAAGGGAAGGTCATTTCGACGGTGTCGCAACAGTGCTCACAAAGCTGTTCAATCTCACCTTTCCGACAAGGGTTTATTTTGGCATGAAAGATGCGCAGCAGGTTGCCGTTGTCGACGGGCTGATCAACGACTTTTTCATGGATATTGAGCTGATCCCGGTTGAAACAAAACGGGAAGAAGACGGGCTTGCCAAAAGCTCAAGAAATGTCAACCTGCGAGCAGAAGAACGGCAGGAAGCACCCGCTCTCTATCAAGCCCTTCAGCGCGGCGCCGAGCTGATCCGCGATGGAGAGAGGGATGCGGAAGCTGTTAAGCGAGAGGTTCGGAGCATTCTTGAAAAAACGAGCGGTGTCATCGATTATGCGGAAATTTATTCATATCCCGATCTGGAGATCAGGGAGCCATTGACTGGAAAAGTCATCATAGCGGTTGCCGTTCAGTTTTCCAAAGCCCGCTTAATTGATAATATCATCGTCGATATCCCGGCAGATCAAAAGGAGGATTTATGATGTACCGTACGTTAATGAGCGCAAAACTTCACAGAGCGAGAGTGACGGAAGCCAATTTGAACTACGTCGGCAGCGTGACAATTGATGAAGATTTGCTGGATGCCGTCGGAATGATGGCAAATGAAAAAGTGCAAATTGTGAATAATAATAACGGGGCCCGGCTGGAAACGTACATCATTCCCGGTGAAAGGGGGAGCGGCGTCGTTTGTTTAAACGGAGCTGCCGCCCGCCTTGTTCAAGTGGGAGATGTCGTCATCATCGTTTCTTATGCCATGATGTCTGAAGAGGAAGCAAAGACCCATAAGCCGAAGGTTGCCGTTTTGAACGAGAGAAACGAAATCGAGGAAATGCTGGGTCAGGAGCCCGCCCGTACCATTCTGTAGCCCCCTTGCCTTTAGGGGGCTTTCATATCGTTTAGAAAGAGTAGAAGGCGAAGCTTTTTCCCCGCATCTTTCTAAAACGTGTTACACTTTTGTCGAAGGTATCGAAATTGAGGTGTCCATTGAATGAACAATCAACGATATGTGGTCATTGATGTGGAAACGACAGGGAATTCGCCAAAAAAAGGCGACAGAATCATTCAAATTGCAGCGGTTGTGATTGAAAATGGACAAATGACCGAACGTTTCTCCAAATATGTGAATCCCAATCAGCCGATTCCCGCTTTTATCGAGCAGCTGACGGGAATTTCGAATGAAATGGTTGAAAATGAAGAGCCATTTTCGGCGATTGCCGAAGATATTTTTGAGCTGCTTCAAGACAGCTGTTTTATCGCTCATAACATTCATTTTGATCTTGCTTTTGTAAAGTATGAGCTGCAGCAGGCCGGTTTTGGCGAGCTTGAATGCAGCGTTCTCGATACGGTGGAGCTTTCGAGAATCGTTTTTCCGGGTTTTGACGGCTATAAATTGACTGAGCTGAGCGAAGAGCTTCAGATTCGCCATGAAAACCCGCACAGGGCTGACAGCGATGCGGAAGTGACCGCTTTGATCTTTTTACATATGATGGACAGACTGAAAAGGCTGCCGATTCCGGTTTTGAAATCAATCAGACGTTTATCCTGGCATTTGATCAGTGACGCGCAGGAGCTTTTTGACGGCTTGATCGCTGAAAAAGGCGCCGATGCCGAACTTGATGCCGGCTTTATGAAGGTTGGTTCCTTTGTGATCAGGACCCCTGAAGACGAGGATGAAGAGGCCGGTCATAAGAGCCGGGTCCCGCAGACAGAGCCGCTTATTTGGGAAAAAGACGGCGGACTTTCTTCATTGGACGACCGGTTTGACAAGAGAGAAGGACAGACGAAAATGATGCGGGAGGTCTGGACCGCTTTTCAAAATCATGAGCATGCTCTGATCGAAGCTGCCACTGGAATCGGAAAAACGCTCGGATATCTCGTGCCGGCTGCAATCCGCGCCAAGCAAACAGGCAAGCCGGTCGTGATCAGCACATATACGACATTGCTTCAGCAGCAGATGATCAACCGTGATATCCCGCTTTTGGAAAAGATTTTTCCTTTCCCGGTCAAAGCCGCGGTTTTAAAGGGCCGCTCTCATTATTTATCCATTCGCAAATTCAAGCATATTTTACAGGAAGATGATGACAATTATGATAGCGTCCTTGCAAAAGCGCAAATTCTCGTCTGGCTGACAGATACAGAAACGGGCGATTTATCGGAAATTAATCTTCCGTCAGGCGGAAAGCTTCTGTGGGACAGACTGGCATATGATTCGCATTCATATGCAGAAAACAGCACCCTAAGGAAACTGTGTTTTTATGAGAGAGCCAAAGCGCGGGCGCAGAAGGCTGATATGATCATTACCAATCATGCGCTTCTGTTGACTGACGAAGCCAATCAGCGAATTCATACCGGTGATGCCGATACGTTTGTTATTGATGAAGCCCATCACTTTGAACGCGCAGCGGGCGAGCAGTATGGGGCAAGAGCAGACTATGTCTTTCTCCATAAAAGGTTGATGCGGCTCGGCACCCTCAAACAAAGGGGGATTTTAAAAAAAGCCGAACGCCTCTACCGGTCAGCAGGCATTTCACCAGAATCTTTTTTCCAAATGGACGAATGGCTCGCTCAGCTTCTTGAAGAAAGCGATCTGTTCTTTACGGCTGTTCATTCTTTTGTCAAGCGGAGGAAACCAAGAAACGATCTCAACCGTCTCTTATATAAGATCGGCGAAATCGGTGAAAGCAGGGCATGGAACAGGCTTGAAGAAAGCGCGAGAAGACTGTGTTCCTTGCTGTATGACATGCACCGGCTGTTTTCGGATCAAAAGAAAAGCCTCGCTGAAAAACAGGCTTCCTTCACCAGCCGCCAGGCGTTTTTGTTAGAGGAATACGATTCATGCATGGACGACCTTGAAGAATATCGAAAGACGCTCGCCCGCTTGATGTTTGACCCTGTCGAAGATGAGGTCGTCTGGATTGAAATTGACGCGAAGGGCGCAAAAAACGCCGCGGCCATTTACGCTCAGCCGCTTGATACAAGCGAAATTCTGGCCGACCGGTTTTTCACCGAGAAAAAAAGTGTTGTGCTCACATCGGGGACGCTTGTCGTCGAGAACTCATTTGACTATATGATCAAAAAGCTCGGTTTAAGCGATTTCTATCCGAGGACCTTGCAAATCGAGGCGCCTTTTTCTTATGATAAGCATATGAACATCATGATTCCGACGGATGTCAGCCCGATTCAAAACGATCCTGAAGACTATATTCGAGATGTCACGCGTTTCGTCAAGGCGCTTGCAAAACAGAAAAACGCCAAAGTGCTCGTCCTGTTTACGTCTCATGATATGCTGCGAGATGTCTACCATGCAATAAAACAAGAGGAAGACTTTCCTTGTCAGCTCCTTGCGCAGGGGATTTCCGGCGGAAGCCCCGTCAAGGTTATGAAATTGTTTAGATCGTATCCCCATGCGGTTCTTCTCGGAACGAACCATTTTTGGGAGGGCGTTGACTTTCCGGGTGACGAGCTGACGACGCTGGTCATCGCAAGGCTGCCGTTCAGGCCGCCAGACCACCCCGTTGAATCAGCCAAGTGTGACCGGGCAAAGAGAAGGGGAGAAAGCCCGTTTCAAGCGGTATCTCTGCCGGAAGCTGTCCTGGCATTCAGGCAGGGCATCGGCAGGCTGCTTCGCTCGGAGAAAGACAGCGGAACGGTCGTGATTCTCGACCGCCGCATCCGAACCTCTTCCTACGGTACGGTGTTTATGAAGGCTCTGCCCCCTGCAAAAGTCATGGAGCCTACATTCCTTGAGCTTGAAGCCTACATAGCCGGGAAAAACGGCTAAAAGCCGCATAAAGCGGCTCTTAAATGGTGTGGATTAAGGTTTTATTTTTTAGGCTGTTTATTTAAACGGTTATCCCGTTGTAACAACTAGTATGGCTTTAGGCACAGAGAGTATGAATTACAATTATTGTTTCGTTCGGAGGTATTTGAAAAATGGAAAACAAAATCGAAATTTTATCTACCGTAAGCGTCGAGCATTCAGAAGACCTGTATAAAATCGTCGACCTTTTGAACCGCACGCTCAAACGCGATGATCTCATGTTCGGCCTCGCTCTCGATGAAGAAGATCAAAAACAGGCCATTTTTACGATTTATCGTACTTAGGAGCAGAAAATGGGCAAAAAAACATTAATTTTCATACTGATATTTGGTATTATCTTTTTAACAGCACTTCTTGCGGGAGCGAATGTCTACCGTACGGCTATGGATCAGAAAGAAAGCGGCCACGAGCAGGCTGCCGAAACAGCCAAGCAGGAAGCAGGCTTAAAACAAGTTGACAGCGTGGAGACGTTTGTCGGCAAAGAAAAGCAGTACATTGTCACAGGGACGGACAAAAAAGGCGGCAAAATGTATGTTTGGGTGCCTGCTGACAAAAAGCAGAAAACGATTTACAAAAAAGCGGCAGACGGCATTACCGGCCGCCAGGCTTCAAAAGCGGTTCAGGATGAAGGCCTTGTGTCTGAGCTTAAAGAGGTGCACCTTGCAAGGGAAGGCAATGTTCTATTGTGGGAAGTTACATACTTAAATAAAGATGGGCAGTACAGTTTAAGCTATGTGGACTTTATAAACGGAAAAATTCACAAAAATATTACGCCTTAGACGAAACAGGGGGAAATCGAGTTGAATCTAGCTAAAAGAGTATCAGCGTTAACACCATCTGCAACACTGGCAATCACTGCAAAAGCAAAAGATTTAAAAGCGGCAGGGCACGACGTCATCGGTCTTGGGGCGGGTGAACCGGATTTTAATACGCCTGAGCACATCATTGAGGCGGCTGTCCGTTCGATGAATGAAGGACATACCAAATACACGCCTTCCGGAGGTCTTGCGGCGCTGAAAGACAGCATCCGCGAAAAATTCAAGCGCGATCAGGGAATCGAGTACCGCCAATCTGAAGTTATCGTGTGCACAGGTGCAAAGCATGCTCTTTACACCCTATTTCAAGTGCTCCTCGACGAAGGGGACGAAGTGATTATTCCGACTCCGTACTGGGTCAGCTATCCTGAACAAGTCAAGCTTGCAGGCGGCAAACCGGTATTTGTGGAAGGCCTTGAGGAAAACAGCTTCAAAATTTCTCCGGAGCAGCTTGAAAAAGCCGTCACGGAAAAAACGAAGGCTGTGATCATCAATTCCCCAAGCAATCCGACAGGCATGATGTATACGGAAGAAGAGCTGAAAGCGCTCGGTGAAGTATGCCTTCGCCGCAACATTCTAATCGTATCTGATGAAATATATGAAAAGCTGATTTACGGCGGAAAAAAACATGTATCCATCGCACAGCTTTCTCCAGAACTTAAAAATCAAACCGTAATCATCAACGGGGTTTCCAAGTCACACAGCATGACCGGCTGGAGAATCGGGTATGCGGCAGGCAGCGAACCGATCATTAAAGCGATGACGAACCTTGCCAGCCACAGCACGTCAAATCCGACATCTGTCGCACAATACGGAGCCATTGCTGCTTACAATGGACCAAACGAGCCTGTTGAAGAGATGAGAAAAGCTTTTGAAGACCGGCTGAACAAGGTGTATGAACTGCTTGTTGACATTCCGGGATTGACATGCCTGAAGCCTGAAGGGGCCTTCTACTTGTTCCCGAATGCAAAAAAAGCGGCAGAATCGTGCGGCTTTTCAAGCGTTGATGAATTCGCCGAAGCGCTTTTGGAAGAAGAAAAAGTTGCGATTGTTCCCGGTTCAGGGTTCGGCGCACCGGACAACATCCGTCTGTCGTATGCGACATCCCTGTCACTTTTAGAAGAAGCGGTCGCACGGATTCGCCGCTTTGTCGTGAATCGCAGCCGCTAGAAGCAGAAAGCGTCCGCAGCTGGACGCTTTTTGCATGCACGCAAGCTGCATTGACCTGATCGAATCAAAAAAGGTATAATATACGTTATGGACGTCAGAAAGAATGAGGGCTTGACCGAATTCTTTCGTGTTTTGGAGGGAAACGATAGTGAAAACAACAATAAACCAAGTGTACAAGCATGTTGGTGAAGAAGTAACAATCGGCGCTTGGATCGCCAACAAACGCTCAAGCGGCAAAATTGCGTTTTTGCAGCTTAGAGACGGGACAGGCTTTATCCAAGGAGTCGTCGTCAAAGCGGAAGTGGACGAAGAAACATTTCAAGCCGCTAAATCTGTCACACAGGAAACATCTTTATATGTAAAAGGCGTCGTCAAAAAAGACGAGCGTTCGCCACTCGGCTACGAGCTTGCAGTCACATCGCTTGAAGTCATCCATGAAGCGACAGATTATCCGATTACGCCAAAAGAACACGGAACAGAATTTTTGATGGATCACAGACATTTGTGGCTCCGATCAAAACGGCAGCATGCAACGATGAAAATCCGCAATGAAATCATTCGCGCTACATACGAATTTTTCAATAAGGAAGGCTTTGTTAAAGTCGATCCTCCGATTTTGACGGGAAGCGCACCTGAAGGAACGACAGAGCTTTTTGCGACAAAGTATTTTGACGAAGATGCCTACCTTTCGCAAAGCGGCCAGCTTTACATGGAAGCAGCTGCAATGGCTTTAGGAAAAGTCTTTTCATTCGGGCCGACTTTCAGAGCTGAGAAATCAAAAACGAAGCGCCATCTGATTGAATTCTGGATGATCGAACCGGAAATGGCGTTTGTCGAATTCAATGAAAACCTTGAAGTTCAAGAGAACTATGTCTCTTTCATCATTCAAAGCGTGCTTGAAAACTGCAAAATTGAACTGAATACGCTCGGCAGAGACACTTCCAAACTGGAGCTTATCAAAGCGCCTTTTCCAAGAATCACGTATGATGAAGCGATTCAGTTCTTAAAAGAGAAAGGCTTTGACGATATTGAATGGGGCGATGACTTCGGCGCTCCTCACGAAACGGCGATTGCCGAAAGCTATGACAAACCGGTATTTATTACACACTATCCGACATCATTAAAGCCGTTTTATATGCAGCCTGCACCTGACAGGGACGATGTCGTACTGTGCGCTGACTTGATTGCGCCTGAAGGCTACGGTGAGATTATCGGCGGATCTGAACGGATCCATGATCTTGAGCTTCTCGAAGCGCGCCTGAAAGAGCATGGTTTAGAATCGGATGCTTATCAATGGTATGCAGAGCTGAGAAAATACGGCTCAGTTCCGCATTCAGGATTCGGACTCGGACTCGAACGGACGGTTGCCTGGATCTGCGGTTCTCCGCACGTCCGCGAAACGATTCCGTTCCCAAGACTATTAAATCGCTTATATCCTTAAGAAAAAAGTCTCCTGATTGCAGGAGACTTTTTCACAGTCATCCATGATATACTGGAAGGTAAGAGGTGTATCGAATGAAAAAACAGCACTTTATTAAGATGCAGGAGATGGGATCTGTCACCATTCCGAATCTGCTTTTTTTGAACTATCGGGAGCTTGGCTTAAATGAGACAGAATTCATGCTGCTCTTAAACATTAAAATGCATGTTGAAAGAGGTTCATTTTTTCCGACGCCGGAGGAATTAAGCAAGACGATGTCGATTGAAACCGAACAATGTATGAACATGCTGAGAATGTTCATTCAAAAAGGCTTCATCTATATAGAAGAATGCGAAGACCAGAACGGCATTAAGTTTGAAAAGTATTCGCTCGAACCTCTCTGGGGCAAGCTGTTTGAGCATCTTGAAATGGACGAGCAGAAGAAACTCGCTGAACAGAATGAAGGCGAAGAGAAGAGCCTTTATACGATCTTTGAAGAGGAATTTGCGCGGCCGCTGTCTCCGCTTGAATGCGAGACGCTCAGCATCTGGCTTGACCAGGATCATCACGATGCACAGCTGATCAAACAAGCTCTCAAAGAAGCCGTCATATCAGGAAAACTCAATTTCCGCTACATTGACCGGATTTTGTTTGAGTGGAAGAAAAACGGCATTTCAACAGTCGAACAAGCCGCAAACTACAGCCAAAGATTCAGGCGGAAGACCGCACCGCGGCAGAGTGAGCAAAAGGAGTATACAAGACAGGTTCCTTTTTACAATTGGCTTGAACAATAAAGTGAAAGGTGAAGACATGCTGACAAAAAAACAGATCGAGTTTTGTTTAGAAACAATCGGTGAAATGTTTCCGGATGCTGAATGCGAATTAGTCCATGACAATCCGTTTGAACTTGTCATCGCCGTCGCTTTATCGGCCCAATGCACAGATGCGCTTGTCAATAAAGTGACGAAAACGCTTTTCAAAAAATATAAAAAGCCTGAAGATTATCTTGCTGTTCCGCTTGAAGAGCTGCAGCAGGACATCAAATCGATCGGCTTATACCGGAATAAAGCAAAAAATATTCAAAAGCTCTGCAAAATGCTGCTGGAAGAATACGGCGGTGAAGTGCCGAAAGACCGGGATGAGCTGGTGAAACTTCCGGGCGTCGGGAGAAAAACCGCCAATGTCGTCGTTTCCGTTGCATTCGGTGTTCCAGCCATTGCCGTCGACACCCACGTGGAAAGGGTCTCAAAAAGGCTCGGCATTTGCAGATGGAAGGATTCGGTCACGGAAGTCGAAAAGACGCTGATGAAAAAAGTGCCTGAATCAGAGTGGTCCGTTACTCATCACCGCCTGATCTTTTTCGGACGCTATCACTGCAAGGCGCAAAGGCCGAAATGTGAAGAATGCCCGTTGTTTTCTCTGTGCAGGGAAGGGCAAAAACGATATAAAAAAGGGCTGGTGAAGCTGCCGTGACAAGCGTTTCTCTGTTGGACGAATACGAAAAAACGCTGCGTAAGAGAAGACCGGAATCCGGCGAAAAGCTTGACGTTCTTTTGGAAAATCCGCTCTGCTGCGATTTTTTTCTGGACATAGAAGAGGACAAGCCGTGGGAGCATGCGGAAGAATGGGTTCCGCTTCTGTTTGCGGCTTGGGAGCGTAAAAAAGAAAAGCTTCTGCCCGTCTTTAAAACGAGAAAGTCAAGGTGCAGCCAGGATGATATGCTGAACGGGGTGTGCTGCTTGATCGCAAGCCTCCACTGGACGATGGGGGAGCCTGTCACAAGTCTCAACTGGGAGGCCATCACCCGTAAGGATTTTGGAGCCAAGCCGATGAACTGGACGGAACGCCTCGAGTTTATCCTCCAGAAACCAACACAGTATCATTGTTTTATTCAGCTTGACGAATTGTTTACGGAAATGAAAAAGCAATTTTATAAATATGTTGCCATCAATCATAAAAAAGCCACTCACTAAACTGTGAGTGGCTTTTTAGATTAATGGGTGCCGGTTGATTGACCATTGGAATTTGTTTGTTGATCATCTGTGTTGCTGTCTTGATCCGGGTTTTTGTTTTTGTCTTTATTCTGATCTTTGTTTTGATCATCGGCGTCATCATCTTTTCTGCCGTCTGTATTTCCCGGATTTTGATTGTTTTGATCTGGATTGCCTGAATTTTGATCATCCGGCTGATTAGAGTTGCCGTTATTTTGTTTGTCTTTGTCCTGATCATCATCAGCATCCTGCTTCTTCTCGTCATCCTCGTCTTTCTTTTCATCGTCAGCTTTTGACTCATCATCTTCAGCCGCGTTGACTTTAAGCGTCACAGAAGCAGGGTCGCTTTCGCCATCTTCAGTAACGGCCGTGACTTGGAATTTGTAGACGGATCCTTCTTTTGCATTCGGTATGACAGCTTCTTTCGCACTGCTGCTTTGAATTTCGCTGTATCCGCCTCCGTCAACAGATTGTTTGACTTTAAAGGATACATCACCGTCTCCGGAATATGACCATGAAAGCTTGATGCTCTTTGATGCTTTATCATATTCTGCGCTCAAACCTGTCGGCTTGTCGGCATCTTCTTTTTCCTCATATTTTTTCGAAACAGTCGTCGGCTGTGTGCCTTTTACAAAGTACTCAGTGACTTTTTTATCGCTAGGCGTGTTGCTGCTGGCAAGCACCGGCGGGTTCGAGCCTTTTAGAACTGTCGCTTCAACGACGCTGTCAGGCTTTTCAAATGAGCCGCTGCCGTTGTCCACCTTGGCAATCAGTTTTTTGAACAGAAGTTTGGCGACTTGCTGTTCGTTTGCGCTCAGCGAATGAAAGCCTTCTTTACCGGTCCAGACCGCTGCCGTATATTGCGGCGTATAGCCGACGAACCATGAATCCCTCGCTCCATTTCGACTTATGCCGTGTTTTCTAATGTCGTCCTCGGTAAAGTTCGTCGTACCCGTTTTACCTGCTACAGTAACGCCATTGACTTGGGCGGCTGTTCCTGTTCCTCGCTGAACAGCGCTTTTCAGCATATCCGTTATCATAAATGCGGTATAATCGCTCATGGCTGCCTTTGATTCAGGCGTCAAATCAAGCTTTGTGCCGTCATTGAATTCCACCGCTGTAACAGTATGAGGCTCATTGTAGTAGCCGTTGTTGCCGAATGCGCTGTACGCTCCGGCCATTTGCAGAGGCGACACACCGTTTCCGAAGCCGCCGATTGCGTACGATTCGTGCAACTCATCCTTATCAATCGAAAGGCCAAGGCCTTTTGCAAAATTTAACACGTTATCTTTTCCGGCTGCCTGGAACGCTTTTAAAGCTGGAACGTTCCGAGAATCGACAAGTGCCTCTCTCATCGATATCCAGCCTCTGTGTCTTCTGTCATAGTTGTTAATCGGATCACCGGTTGAATAGGTGTATGCTTCATCGTTAATCTGTTCATACGTCGACCATTTCTTGTTCTCAATGACTGGGCCGTAGTCAAGGATTGGCTTAATCGTTGAACCAGGTTGACGTTTCGTATCTACTGCATAGTTAAATTCGCCTGCTTTCCGGTCGCGTCCGCCGCCGAGTGCGCGGATTTCTCCGGTCTTCGTATCAAGCAAGGTGAGGCCGGCCTGCATTTTTTCGGTATACTGGATCGAATCGCCGTCCATCAGCTCATCCACATAATCCTGTGCATCTGTATCAATCGTCGTGTAAATCTTCAGTCCGTCCGTTCCCGGAGTGACGTTCGCTTTTTCTTTCACTTCGGCGACGGCCTGCTCGATAAACGCACTGTATTTGTTGGACGTTGATTTTGCGTACTCCTTCGGAGAGACAAGGCCTTTTGTGACGGCTACTTTTTTCGCTTTGTTGTACTCTGCGTCAGAGATAAAGCCGTGTTTATTCATCAGACTCAGTACGACATTGCGCCGTTTCTCGGCTTTTTCCGGATGTTTAATCGGGTTGTAGTTATTCGGGCTTTGCGGCATGCCGGCAAGCGTTGCGGCCTGCTCGACCGTTAAGTCGTTTAGATCTGTCACCCCGTAGAACTGTTCAGCCGCTTTTCCGACACCATAGGCTTGCGGCGAGAAGTAAATCCGGTTTAAATACATTTCCAGAATTTCGTCTTTTGAATATTTTCTTTCGAGCTGGAACGACAGCCAGACTTCCTGGACTTTCCGTTTCAGCGTTTTTTCATGTGACAGAAGGGAGTTTTTGACGACCTGCTGTGTGATCGTACTTCCGCCTTCAGAACCGAATCCGCCTTCGAAGTTTGCCAGAAGCGCTCCTCCGATCCGGATCGGGTCGACGCCGTGGTGGTCATAGAAACGCGCGTCTTCCGTTGCAAGAAATGCGTTTTTGACGGAATCAGGGATGTCTTTAATCGACACGTACGTCCGCTTTTCTGAACCAATTTCGGCGATTTCTTTTCCGTTTTTGTCATAGACGGTGGAAGAGTACGGTGTTTTCAGTTTTGCGTCATCAAGGGACGGCGAGTCCGCTACCATCACCGCAAAAGTGACGCCCCCGGCAATCAAGCCGATAACACCAATGATTAAAATGGATAAAAGAATTTTCTTAAACAATCCTGCTTTTTTCTTTTTCTTGGGTTTAGAATGAGTATTAGACCTGCTATTGCCCTGCTGGGCTTTTCGCCGTTCCTGGCGGCTGTTAAATTGATCTGACATAACATCTCAACCTTTCGTAGTTAAACCTTTCCGCTCACATGACTTTAAAATCATAATTTATGATGGCGAAAAATACAACTGATCAATAATCTTAATATAATCAATTCTTGGCGAGTATCCAAGTGAAATAGGGTGAGCGGCTTCCTGAAGCTCGTCTTTTCGGATCGATTTTCTGCCGTTTTGCTTTTTCCGCTCCCAGAAATAAAATAATTTTTCTGCTTCCAAAAAATAAATTTCTTCAAAAGCGGATATGATAACAAAACAAATGCCGTCTTGCGCCACAACCTGCTTCATATGCTCGATCTGATGATCGTGGAAATTCTGAAGCGGGAAAGAGGTCCGGCTCTTCGTTTCTTTCGCTTCAAAATCGATGTAGCGGCCTTTATAAACCCCATTATAATCAGTAGTTGACGACTGCTTGAAATATGCTTCCTTGATCACCGCAGCGCTTCGCTTCGGATAATCGACCTGAACAATCTGTACAGGAGTCGGTTTTTTATGGATGACCGCAATCGAATGAGATTGATAATACATATTCGTTTCATTCAGGTCATCTTCGAGGGTCATGCCGCGATTGGAATACGACGGCTTCTTTTGCAAGGATGAGGCAGCTGTTTTCGGCTGATACGATTTGCCGTTCGGGTAACGAATCACTTTCTTCATCCTCCTTTTACAAAAATCTGGATACTAACGGAAGTGGCTGATCTTGCACAACACTTTTTCCGCGGCGGAGCTGACGAGCCGCATTCAAGAGCTGACCGCAAAACTGAACAAGGACAATATCTCACGGACAAATGCCTACAAACGCTACTTTGACCGCCATCCTGAAATCAAGTGGTCGCTTTTGGCTTCATTTGTTTCCAGGAATGCCGGCTGGTCGATGACCGATTTAAAAGGGCGTTTATTCGAGCTCGGACTTACGGCTTTTCAGCAGAACTGGCTGTTTTTAACGTATGAAAGAGCGAACTGGCTGATTTTTTCGGACGCCTATCCGCAGCTCCTGTTATACCATTGGTCCAAGCAGCTTGGCCAGCCGCTGTTTCATTTGCTCCCCTCATTTGGTGTGTCTTCATTTATGAAAACGGAGTGGGAGCGGTTCTGGCATGAGCGCGATCAAAAGCGGCTCATGTACGCTCTCATTATAAATGAACAAAACACTATCCAAACTCCTATTATACAAAATCCTTTGTTTAAAAAGAATGTTTTTCAGACGATTCCTTTTCAGCTATGTGAATGGTTTCACTTCAACACAGTCATTTTTCCGACGGTAGAAGGCGTTTTTTACGGCGTGTCTGTCAAACGCTTCACTAGTTTAAAGGAAAGGATCAAGCTCGGCAAGCAATTAAGCGAGCTGCTGTTTTCGCCTGAGCTTTTCCCCGGTTTTTTTCACTTTACATCATGTGTTCCGCATACCGGGTCGCGCTTTGATATGGAACGCTGGGCAGGGGTTAAAATCAGAACCTCGCCATTTTTGAGAACGTGTTATCCCGTTGTTGCCCATTCATTAGACGGATTAAAATCCGATTGGTTTCGCGGAGGAAAGAGAGAGGCAATGTTCAAAGATGAAAAACTGCCGAAAACGATCGAAATCACCGATTGGTATTTTCAAAAAAGAAGGCAGCTGCAGGCATTGTTTTCACTGGAGCATTGGCTGAATAAGAGGTAAAACAGAAAAAAGCAAGGGTTCTCCTTGCTTTTTAAGTGGACGGGCGGTTAGGTCCGCCTAATTTCTTATCCAGTGTGTCTGTTTGTTTAGCATCAGGTTTTGTTTTCGCAGGTGATTTCTTTTTGTTGTTTTCCACAGCGGGCACCTCCTTACCTTTTTAGATTTTGCAAAAAAGCGCTGATCATACCATTTTTCGCAAGATCACTTGTCGAAAGCGGGCGTTTGGCTGGAAAATGAGTTTCTTTGGCGGTTTGCTTCTAGTTTTGTCAGCTGCGGAGGAGAGGGGGCGCATAGGGAAGAATGCATAGAAGGCGATCAAAAAGGAGGGAAGCAAATGAACGGATTTGCAAGCAAAGACTCGGTCCTTCAAATGCTTTTGGAAACGGAATCACACATGTCGTCTGCTGAGAAAGCTTTGACAGAAGCCGTACGCCGGGCGGAGCATGAAAAGCGGGCTAGCTGGAACGAACGGCTCGATCTGATTGAAAAAGAACTGGCAGAGCTCTCAGCTTGTTTAAACAGCACGTTAATGGGAGTGGAGCCAAGAGGAGAGACGGCATAAGCCGGATTCGTTGTAACGGTCGTCTTCCTTTGGTACGATAAACCCGAGGTGAAAAAATTGGATACACAATCTCTTCTTGTACAGACACGGGAATTAATCCGCCTCGTAAAAGAAGCGGAAGAACGATACAGTAAGGGAAAAGAGGAAGGGACGGAATACGATTTTTTCGAGGTTGTCAAACCTTCTGTCGAGAGATTCGAACAAACAGTGAAAAGCTGGCTGGCGGAAAGCCTGCCTTATATCAAGGCGAATCGGCCAAAATACATTTATGAAGAGCAGCTCAGCTCGGTTGAGGAAAATGCAAATGAGATTTTCATGCAGTCCTATTTCTGCAAAATCCATAAAAAACGCTTTAAAGATCTGACGGAGTCCGTCCTCTATACGCTGAAAAACGTAGAAGACGATATATTAAAAGAAGACCGGGATTAGAACCCGGTCTTCTTTTTGTTTGTTTAGCTGGCGTCCGTATTCATATCATAAGCAGGGTGCTGTGCGCCATTCGCTTCAAGAACTTTCATACTTGTGCGAAATTCGTTTAATGTCAGATGTCCCTGGATATACAAAAACTTGGCAAAATCCATCAGTTTGTTCATGCAGTCTGTCTCATACTGTTTCATCTCGGCAAAACAATTTCTTAAGTATGATACGTTCATATGGTGCATCCCCTCTCCTTTATATTAATAATATCGTACCATAACAATTCGACTTTTTTCTGTTTTTCAAATATTAAAATTTTCGACACTTTTTGACAAACTTGTGACAGAACCTTTGGAACAGGAAATGCCTTTATATCATACACATATAAAAAAGGGCTTTAGGAGGAGAGGAAAGATGGAAGAGAGGAGAACCGCCGTATATCCTTATTCCGGCCCCGGTGCATATGTTCAAGCCGATCAGCAAAACCATCATGCCTATCATCCCGTTCAGCCGTACTACAGCCAGGAAACCGTCCCGTACGCTCATCCAGCTCAGCGGCCGCAGGCCTATCAGCAGCCGATCGAGCAGAATGTGGACCCGTTTTCAGTCTATCATCAGCCTGTTCAGCAACAAATACAGCCGCCGCTTCCGCCGTTTCAGGCATTTCCTTATCAGCATCCATATCCCTCGCCGCGGCCGAATCTCCACCAGCCATCTCAGTTTCAAAGCTTTCTGTCGCAATTCAAAAAAAAGAACGGGCAGTTTGATTTCAGCAAAATGATGGACACCGCTGGCCAGATGGTGAGCACGGTCAACCAGGTCGGAGCGCTGGCCAAAGGGTTTATGGGATTCTTTAAATAAAAAAAGCATGGATGAAGGTCATTCATGCTTTTTTTGCTCCGGAAATGAGACCGTGAGGATATTTCGGTTCCACGACGTCTTCATTGTTTCTTCGCGGACGGGATATGGGAGCAAAACGGTTCTGGACAGGCTTGTAAACGATGAAGAACCGCCGCTTTCTTTTTTCTCCTTCAAGGCGACATGAAGATACCTTGATTTCGCTTCAATCATGATATCTCCGTTTTGAAACGATTCAGGAACGGCAATGTCGACGTGAAGCGCCTCATTCTCCTCTCTGATGTTCATGGAAATGGTGGAATTCTGAAGCTGGTCTGATATCAGTTTTTGGAATGAATTTAAAATATCGTGGAAAGGTGAATTGTAAAATAACTGTTCAACCGCTTCTTGAATTTCGTCTTTCTTGCTGAGCGAGTGATTGTCGTTTTCCTTGAAATCCATTCTTCATCACCCCGGTTTTTTATTTTCAGCTTATGCAGGGGCTCTTGGTATGGTTATTCATTGATGGGAATTTGAAAGTGTGGTTAAATAGTGGGGAATCCAAAGATTTATTTAACCTGTTCCTCTTTTAATAGCCATCATAAAGAGGCGTTTTGAAAGGAGCCCAACTGTATTGCTGAAAAAATTATTCGGTATTGGTCAGAAACAAAATGAAATGAAAGAAGAAACCGTTTTTTCACCGGTAGACGGACAAGTTTTGGAACTTTCAAAAGTCCCTGACCCCGTTTTCTCCCAAAAGATGATGGGTGACGGAATGGCTGTCGAGCCTTCCGCAGGCGAGATCGTCTCACCTGTCGACGGGGAAGTGATCCAGCTGTTCCACACAAAACATGCCATCGGCATCCGTTCACTGTCCGGCGTGGAACTCTTGATTCATATCGGTCTGGAAACCGTAGCGATGGAAGGCGAAGGTTTCACAGCCCATGTCAAAGAAGGAGACAAAGTAAAAGTCGGCGATCCTTTGATAACGTGCGATTTGGAACTGATCAAGGAAAAAGCGAGCAGCACCATTACGCCGATCGTCATTATGAACGGCGATGTGTTGGAGCGCGTCACAAAACATGAAGAGGCAAAGGCGAAAAAAAGCGAGACAAAGCTCATGGAGCTTAAAGTTAAGTAACAGCAAAAAAGCAGGGAGCGATTCTCTGCTTTTTCATTTTCTCAGGAAATCACCTCTTTCAGAACGAACGGACATTCGCTAAAATAGAAGGGAGAGGTGACAGCGTTGTTTCAAAAACGAAATTTGACAGATATGATTCAGCTTCTGAAAGAAGACCAAGCTTTCAGCAAGCAAATTGTTCATTGGCATACAATTGAGGAAAAAGAAGCGGATTACCGCGATTTTCCTGAAGGTTTAGATAAAAGAATCGTGCATGCTTTACAGCAGAGAGGGATAGAAAAGCTGTATTCCCATCAGGCTGACGCGTTTCTGCACAGCGCCGCCGGCAAAAACGTGACACTTGTGACGCCGACGGCATCTGGGAAGACGCTTTGCTACAATCTGCCCGTCATTCAGAGGATCACAGAAGACCAGGATGCGCGCAGCTTATATCTTTTTCCGACAAAGGCATTGTCGCAGGACCAAAAAAGTGAACTGAACGAATTAATCGATGAAATCGGTGCGTCGATCAACTGTTATACATATGACGGAGATACGTCGCCTTCGATCAGGCAGAAAGTCAGAAAAGCAGGACATATCGTCATTACAAACCCGGATATGCTGCATTCGGCGATCTTGCCCCACCATACAAAATGGGTGTCATTGTTTGAAAATCTGAAATATATTGTCATCGATGAGCTTCACGTATACAGGGGAGTCTTTGGCAGCCATGTAGCCAATGTCATCAGACGGCTGATGCGGATCGCTGAATTTTACGGAAGCAAGCCGCAGTTTATCTGTACATCCGCGACGATCGCCAATCCATTGGAGCTCGCTGAGACGCTCACAGGGCAGCCGATGCATCTGATTTCAAACAACGGCGCCCCGTCGGGAAGAAAGCACTTTTTATTTTACAACCCGCCGATGGTCAACCGTTCGCTTAACATCAGGAAAAGCGCGACCCTTGAAGTGAGAAAGCTCGCATCCGAATTTCTGAAAAACGGTATTCAGACGATTGTGTTTGCAAGAAGCAGAGTCCGGGTTGAAATTATATTGACATACTTGCAGGAAGTGATGAAACCGATTGTCGGCCCTCATTCGATTCAGGGGTACAGGGGCGGCTATCTGCCGAACGAGCGGCGCGTCATTGAAAAAGGCCTTCGCAGCGGGGACATTAAAGGCGTTGTCAGCACGAATGCGCTTGAGCTGGGCGTTGATATCGGACAGCTGCAGACATGCATCATGACCGGATATCCGGGAACGATCTCGAGCGCCTGGCAGCAGGCCGGCCGTGCTGGAAGAAGGCACAACGAAGCGCTGATTGTCATGGTGGCAAGTTCCGCCCCGCTCGATCAGTACATTGTACAGAATCCGGACTATTTCTTTAAACAAAATCCCGAGACTGCCGTCATTAATCCGGATAACCTGGTCATTCTTGTCGATCATATTAAATGCGCAGCCTTTGAACTGCCTTTCAAAAGAACGGACACATTCGGCGGTGCCGAAATCGAGGATATTCTTGACTACTTGGCAGAAGAAAGAGTCCTCCACTTAACCGGGAACACGTATCACTGGATGAATGACGCTTTTCCGGCGCACGGCATCAGCTTGAGGTCGGCTTCTCAGGAAAATGTTGTCATTATTGATCAGTCAAAGCGCGAGAAGGCGAAAGTGATCGGGGAAATGGACAGGTTCAGCGCCATGACGCTTCTGCATGATGAAGCCATTTATTTGCATCAAGGCATCCAATACCAGGTGGAAAAGCTTGACTGGGAGGAGAAAAAGGCGTTTGTCCGCGAGGTTCAAGTTGATTACTATACGGATGCCAATCTTGCCGTCCTATTGAGAGTTCTCGAAGTTGACAAGGAGAAAAAGACAGAAACCGCAGCGTTCGGTTTTGGGGATGTGACCGTTCAGGCGAAAGCGACGATTTTTAAGAAAATAAAATTTGAGACGCATGAAAATATCGGCTCAGGCCCGATTCATCTGCCTGAAGAGGAACTGCATACCAATGCGGCTTGGGTGCAGGTGAACGATGAGGAGCGGCAAAATTGGAACGACATCAAATTGGAAGAAGCTTTGCTTGGGACTGCAAACGTACTGGGACATGTCGCCGCCTTAAAAGTGATGTGCGATCCGTCTGATCTGCACGTTTTTCCGCAAATTAAAGCCGTTCATAACGAAAAGCCGACGATCTTTTTGTATGATCGCTATCCCGGCGGAGTGGGGCTGTCTCAGAAAGTGTATGAACAAATGCCTGAGATCATCAGTGAAGCGCATCGGCTGATTTCAAGATGTCCGTGTGAGTCAGGATGCCCTTCCTGCATAGGAGTGGGCGGCAGCGGCGATCAGACAAAAAACAATGCGCTGCGCCTTTTAAAAGGCTGGAAAGGTTGAGCGGAATGTCTTTAAAACGAAAACTTAACCGCTATAAGCATCACCTGGGAAATCAAGCGAAAGAAGAAAAAACGGATTCTCCGGCAGAAAAGCGGACTTCCGTGTCCGTCGGTTTTGAGAAAGAATGGGCCGAACTCGGTGTTAAACCGTATGTGTTTGAGAACTGCTATTGCCTGATCAGGGAAGTCGTTTATCCGTTGACACATGTTCATGGCCATTACGCATTTTCTGAACTGCATGAGACGGTTATGCGCTGGAACAACAGCGCAGTTTCCCATTCGCTTTCAAGCAAAGGGTATACACCGAGCCAGCTTTTCTTCTTTGATACGGAAACGACCGGTCTCGGGGGAGGGGCCGGCAATACGATCTTTTTGCTCGGCCATGCACGGGTGTATGACGACCGCGTAGTCGTCAAACAGCATCTGCTGCCAAAGCCGGGGCACGAAGCCGCCCTCTATCACAGCTTCCTGAGTGAAGTCGATATTCAGTCTCTTGTCACCTATAACGGGAAAGCGTTCGACTGGCCTCAGGTGAAAACGAGGCACACGCTGATCCGCGACAGGGTTCCGAAGCTGCCGGATTTCGGCCATTTTGACCTACTCCACGGATCCCGCCGCCTTTGGAAGCATAAGTTTGACCGCGTCTCTTTGGGGACGGTGGAAAAGGAAGAGCTGGCCGTTGTAAGAACTGAAGATACGCCGGGCTACCTGGCGCCGATGATGTATTTTCATTTTTTAAAGGAGGAGCGTCCGGAAATCATTGAAGGCGTTTTGCGCCACAATGAGCTTGATGTGCTTTCTTTAATTTCTCTTTACATCCATTTATCGAAGAAAATCCTCACTCCGGAGCAGACAGCGGAAGCAAACGAAAAGTACGCGATGGCCAAATGGCTTCTCGCCAACCGGGAGACAGAGCTTGCGACAGCGCAATTGCAGGAGCTTGAAAAAAAGCCTTTCGAGCAGTCTGAACGCGCATCATTCGATTTATCCATGCAGTATAAAAAGCAGGGCATGCTAAAAGAAGCCGCATCCCTTTGGCTGAAGCTCCAAAATGGAACAGACGGAAAAACCGCCTGGCGCGCAGGCATCGAACTCGCCAAATACTTTGAACATCGAAAGCGGGACATTCGGGCCGCCCTCGAGGTAACGGATAACCTGATGCTGCAGCACGGTTCACAAAAGTTTGAGCTGACCGAAAAAGAAGTAGCCGGTCTTTTGAAACGGCGCGAGCGGCTGGAAAGGAAATTCGGACGAAATATTCCCCGGGCAAGCGCAGAAAACGACGATCTTCGAAAGCCAAACATTTCAAGCATGTTATGAATTGTAGAAACCGATCGCTTCTTGTAAAATAGCGTTAGAATAGTTTGAAGGGAGCGTCGATATGTATAAGGGGCTGTTTTATCTGTTTTTTGTCGTCGTACTGTTTATCGTATTAATCATGACGAATTTCAAGGAAAGCTTTATGGCTTACTTTTAAAATAGGTTTTTATATTAGTACATGTTTACCCCTTGCTTCATAGTTTAATAGTGTATATAGAAGCTTAAAGAAAGGGGAATTTTCATGCACTGTAAACCGCATGTAATGGCGCCGATTGTTCATCCTACTCAATGCTGCTACAACCATACGCAAAGCAAAACCGTCGTACCGCACATTCACCCGCAGCACACAACGAATGTCAACCATCAGCATTTTCAGCATGTTCATTACTTCCCGCAAACTCAATCAGCTGTCAACCAGGCATCACATCAGCACTTCGTGAGCCCTGGCGCAGGAATGATGCCCGGGCCTGGAGCGATGCCAGGACCTGGAATGGGTATGGGTCCTTACTAAAAAGGATTTTCGGAAGTTTTGTCAGGATGAACGAGCGCCGGATTGAACGTGAGCAACAGAATATCTTTTAAAAAAATGGGGCGGAATACGGCCCCATTTTTTAGCAGGTGATCATAATGAAAGTATTGGCCGTTACAGGGTACAAGCCGTTTGAACTGGGGATTTTCAAACAGGATGACAAGGCCCTGTTCTACATAAAAAAAGCGCTTGAAAACCGATTGACCGCCCTGCTTGAGGAAGGGCTGGAATGGATCCTTATCTCAGGCCAGCTCGGCACGGAACTATGGGCGGCGGAAGTTGCGTTTTCGCTGCAGGAAGAATATCCCGACTTGAAAGTGGCGGTTATCACTCCGTTTTTGGAACAGGAAAAGAAGTGGAACGAGAAAAATCAAGAGCAGTATGAAGCTGTGCTCGCAGCCAGCGATTTCACTGAAAGCTTGACACACAGGCCGTACGAAAGCCCGGTCCAATTTAAACAAAAAAACCGGTTTTTCATCGAAAAGGCGGATGGCTTATTGATTCTGTACGACGAAGAAAGAGAAGGCTCGCCTGTGTATATGCTGAATGAAGCAAAAAAAGCTCAAGAAAAACGCGATTTTCCGATTTACACGATTACGATGGATGACCTGAGAGTCACCGTTGAAGAAAGCAGCTTTTACGAAGAGTAAAAAGTGCAAGAGAAAATTTGACATTGCACACGTTTTCTGAAAAAATATAAGATGATGATTCACGATATGAGGTGAAAAAGATGCTTGCTGATAAAGTGAAGCTTTCTGCTAAAGAAATTTTGGAAAAAGAATTCAAAACAGGAGTCAGAGGCTACAAGCAGGAAGATGTTGACAAATTCTTGGACATGGTCATTAAAGACTATGAAGCCTTCCATCAGGAAATCGAAGAATTGCAGCAGGAAAACCTGCAGTTGAAAAAACAGCTTGAAGAAGCGAACAAGAGACAGCCGGCTCAATCAAATACGACCAATTTTGATATTCTAAAACGGCTTTCCAATTTGGAAAAACATGTGTTTGGAAGCAAATTATACGATTGATGAAAACCGCTTGCCCTTTAGAACAAACTAAGCTATAATAGTTGATGTCTTAACGTTCGGGTAATCGCTGCAGATTTTACATCTGTAGAGGAAAGTCCATGCTCGCACGGTGCTGAGATGCCCGTAGTGTTCGTGCCTAGCGAAGTCATAAGCTAGGGCAGCCTTGCAGAAGGCTGACGGCAGGAAAAAAGCCTACGTCCTTTATGGATATGGCTGAGTATCCTTGAAAGTGCCACAGTGACGAAGTCTCACTAGAAATGGTGAGAGTGGAACGCGGTAAACCCCTCGAGCGAGAAACCCAAATTTTGGTAGGGGAACCTTCTGGACGGAAATGAACGGAAAGAAGGACAGAGTTGACTCTGTAGATAGATGATTACCACCCGAGTACGAGGCTTAGCAGCCGACAGCAGTACGACGGAACAAAACATGGCTTACAGAACGTTACACACTATTATGATGATGACAATGTATAAGCTCTCCGCAGGTAGGAGAGCTTTTATCATGTAAAAAACATACATAAAAACAGGTGATATGATGAAAACCTATACATTAATTGCAACAGCGCCGATGGGAATTGAAGCGATCGTTGCCAAAGAGGTGCGAGATCTAGGATATGATTGTACGGTTGACAACGGCAAAGTCGTGTTCGAAGGTGATGCCCTCGCCATCTGCAGAGCCAATCTGTGGCTGAGAACTGCTGACAGGGTGAAAGTGCAGGTTGCCGAATTTACGGCCAAGACCTTTGACGAGTTATTCGAGAAGACAAAAGCGATCGACTGGAGCGCCTATCTTCCTGAACACGCCTCATTCCCCGTGACGGGAAAGTCTGTTAAATCAGTGCTTGCAAGCGTGCCGGACTGCCAGCGCATCGTCAAAAAGGCGATCGCCGAGAAGCTGAAATCAGCGTATCAGACACAAGGCGGGTGGCTTGAGGAAACAGGCCCGGAATATAAAATCGAGGTCTCCCTTTTAAAAGACAAAGCGGTCATTACGCTTGATTCATCCGGAGCCGGGCTTCATAAACGGGGATACCGAACCGGTCAAGGGGAAGCGCCGCTGAAAGAAACCCTCGCTGCAGCATTGATTCAATTGACAAATTGGACGCCTGACAGACCTTTCGTCGATCCGTTTTGCGGTTCGGGCACGATACCGATCGAAGCGGCTTTGATCGGCCAAAATATTGCGCCGGGTTTCAACAGGGATTTTGCATCCGAAAGATGGGAATGGATCGGCAAAGAAGTGTGGGATCAAGCAAGGCTTGAAGTCGAAGACAAAGCGAATTATGATCAGCCGCTGTCAATTTCGGGGTATGACCTGGATCATCGTATGATCGAGATCGCCAAAGCGAATGCCGAGGAAGCAGGACTCGCCGATGTCATCGAATTTAAGCAAATGCAGGTAAAGGATTTTCGGACGAAAGAGGAATACGGCGTGATTGTCGGAAATCCGCCGTACGGGGAACGCCTCGGTGAAAAGAAAGCAGTCGAAGCCATGTATAAAGATATGGGCGAAGCATTTGCCGGACTTGATACGTGGTCTGTTTACATGCTGACATCAAACGAGCGTTTTGAAGAGTGCTACGGGAAAAAAGCGACAAAAAAACGGAAACTCTTTAACGGTTTTATTAAGACGGACTATTACCAGTATTGGGGGAAAAGGCCGCCAAAACCGAATAAAGAGAAGTGAAGCTAAAAGGCTGCCATGAAACGGCAGCCTTTTTTCTTTCCATAGCTGGAAAGCCGCCGAACGGCGTTTTTAAATTTGCGCGCCCGCGGGATTATCCCCTTAAAAGCGCATGGCAAAACATCGATTCACTAGTAAATCCATGAATCATTTTTCTTTTTATAAGACGAATCATAGCATTTTTTGCGCGGCTCATAGTAGCAGTCTTTCTTGCAAGGTTTGTGGTAATCGTAGTCTTTTTTACAAGGCTCATGGTAGTAATAATCCTTTTTGCAATAATCGTAATCCTTCTTGCAAGGCTTATGGTAATCGTAGTCTTTTTTGTAATCCTCATGGTAGTAATAATCCTTTTTGCAATAATCGTAATCCTTCTTGCAAGGCTTGTGGTAATCGTAGTCTTTTTTGTAATCCTCATGGTAGTAATAATCCTTTTTGCAATAATCGTAATCCTTCTTGCAAGGTTCATGGTAATAGAAGTCTTTTTTGCAAGGCTCATGGTAGTAGTAGTCCTTTTTGCAATAATCGTGATCTTTCTTGTAAGGATCATAATCATAATCCCAATAATCTTTCTTTGCCGGTTCATAATAGTACATAAACTCTCCACCTTTAGTCTATAAATTTTTAAGTCCCTACAGGATATGATAGAAAAACAGAATAGACTGGGTTTTTATTGTGGATAAAGCGCACATTGTCTAACACAGTCCTTACTATCTGATGTTAAGCTGTTGTTTGACTGGAAAAAGGGTGTTTGACCGCTGTGAAAACGGTTAAACGTAAATGTTGATATTTGATAACTTCCCCGAAATTTTGATACAATCAAAATCAGAACAAATATTCGATGGTAAGTTATCAAGGAGAGCAAAGCGTTTAGCAACTTGTTAAAGGATATCGGCAGATTACCACACACCCAAAAAGAACAAGATGGGTTAAACGCTATGTTGAACCTTCTTCCACTGTGAGTGGTCGATTGTCGCTGCGAAATATCTTGATTTTTATTTGTCGATAGTCGAAATGACAGTTTACGACTCGCAAAAAGGAATGTGCAGTCCTAATTCAACCATTAAGCAGATTGTTAAAAAATGTTGAATCATTAAAAAAGAAAAATGAGGTTTGTATATGAATTCTGTCAGCCAAGAAATCCAAGATTTGTCCATTCAATCGTTGGAGTCAACTTTTAATAAACTAACAAATGCTTATAAAAGCACGAAAGAAAAAGGTTCAAACACAACTCTTGTCAAAAAGAGACTAAACGCAGTAAAAATTGGTTTAGAAAGCCTAAAAGGTATTTGGAATGGAGAAGATTTTGGCTATAACGAAGAAATCATATTGACTTCTAAAGAAGTTTTACAAGGTATCATTCCATCTATTGAAAAACAAATAGCCAAAGCAAAAGAAGGCAGTCCTCAAAAAACATTAAATGAGCGTCGCTTGACTGCACTAAAACTGGCAATCGAATCTTTGGAGAACCGTCTTATATAAGACGGTTCTTAAAGTTTTTAATTGTTCCGGAATCGGGTGAGTTACATAACAAGATTGAAGGAAACCATATATACTATGGATTCCCTTTATTTTTGCGTATTTATCAAGAGCAAAGAAAAAACATAAAATCAGCCTGTATAAAAACGATTCATCCTGCATATACTCGGGATTATTGATTTTGAAAAGGGGTGATTTCATGTTGAACAGCGATCACATTCATATGATTCAAAAAGCGCTGGAGACGTCAGAAAACCAGCTCGAGGACATTGGCGAAGAGCGCCTTACATATGCGAAGGAAGAATTGAAAAACGCGATCAGCCATATGGAATCGACGGATCATCCGTTTTTGACGCATTCGATTTACCGGAAATAGTTAAGAGAGGCTTCCTGCTCCTTTTCTCAAATCTTTCTTGTTGAATTTCCCGAATCATAGTGATAGGATAGAAGTTCTGAAAACTCGATAGTTGGGGGTTGGAGCAGGGTGACAGCATCTCGTCTGCCTTTTTCATTAACAAAAACAAAAAACTTTTATGAAGAACTGAACAATTGGATCGGTGATGTATTTTACGATATTCTTCCTGAAAAAGGCTTTGATTTGCGCGATGAGCAAATATTCATGGCTTTTCAATTAGAACGGGCATTTAAGGAAAAGAAGGTCATGTTTGCAGAAGCCGGAGTCGGAACCGGAAAAACGCTCGTCTATCTTCTGTTTGCCTTGAGCTATGCCAGGTATACGGGCAAGCCGGCGGTCATCGCTTGTGCGGATGAGACGCTGATCGAACAGCTCGTCAAAAAAGAAGGCGATATTTACAAAATTTCCGAGCATTTGGGCTTGACGATTGACGCAAGGCTCAGCAAATCGCATGATCAATATTTATGTTTGAAAAAACTGGAGAAAACGATGCAGCGATCTGATGATGAGAAATGGCTTGACCTCTACGAAAGTCTGCCGTCTTTCGTTCATGAATCGCAGGGCATGCAGTCTTTTTATCCGTACGGAGACCGCAAAGAGTATTCGTCTTTATCAAATGATGAATGGTCTGAAATCGGTTACGATTCTTTTCAAGACTGTCTCACGTGCGACATGAGGCACCGATGCGGACTTACACTGTCAAGAGACCATTATCGAAAATCAACCGATTTCATCATCTGTTCCCACGATTTCTATATGGAGCACGTTTGGACAGAAGAGGCGAGAAAACGGGAAGGCCAGCTTCCGCTTTTGCCGGAACACAGCGCTGTGGTTTTCGATGAAGGGCATCTGCTCGAGTTTGCGGCGCAAAAGGCGCTGACGTACAGGGTGAAGCAATCGACGCTCGAAATGTTTCTCGAGCGCCTGCTCGGCAATGACATCAGAGAAGAATTTGCAGAGCTTGTCGAAGAAGCGCTTCGCGCCAACGACGAATTTTTCGGTTTGCTTTCAGAAAACGCCGAAAAAGCAGAAGGCTCTGAGCGCATGCGCATCAAAGATCATGCCAATCTGAAAAAAGCGGCCGCCGAGCTGTATGATTTGCTTGAAAAGATCGGGGAGGCGCTCGTTTTTGAAGGCGAGCTGTACACGATCGACCAATACGCTTTAACCGTTGTTGAAGAGTATCTCGAACAGATGGCTTACTCCCTTTCGCTCTACAGGAAAAATGCGATCAGCTGGCTTGAGCAAAAAGAGCTTGAGTCAACATTCGTCGTCATGCCGAGAACCGTCTCCGAAGTTCTCGGAGAAAAAGTGTTCTCCAAGCAGATTCCATTTATTTTCTCATCGGCGACATTATCGGAAAACGGATCGTTCGATTATTTAGCGACAAGCCTTGGGATCCGCGACTACTTATCATTTACCGTTGATTCGCCGTACGACTATGAAGAGCAGATGAAAGTGTACATCCATCGAATTGAGGAAAAAGAAGCAAAAGAAAAAGCGGCAATCCGTGCAATCAAAGAATCGGGCGGGAAAACGCTGCTCCTGTTTCCGTCTTTTGAGGAGCTTCTGTCCTTCAAGCGCCGGACTGCACAGGAATCATTTTCGTTTCCTGTTTACTTTGAGGGGGATGAAGAAATCAGTACAATTGTTGAAAAGTTTCAAACGGTTGAAGAATCCGTTTTGTGCTCTGTGCATCTATGGGAAGGGCTCGATATTCCCGGAGATCCGCTGCAACATGTCATCATCTGGTCGCTTCCTTTTCCGCCGCATGATCCTGTGTTTGAAGCGAAGCGGAGCGGTTTGGAAAACGCCTTTCGCGAAGTAGACCTTCCTTACATGCTGCTAAGGCTGCGCCAAGGCATCGGCCGTCTGATCAGATCAAACAGCGACCGCGGCACGATCAGCATTTTTGCGGGCGATGAACAAGAATGGAATGTGATAAAAGAAGTCGAATCTGTGCTTCCTGTTCAGCCGGTTTATGTATAAAGAAAAGCGGACATCCCGCTTTTCTTTTTTTTGGCTGCATAAAAGTTGACTTTCGTAAATATTTCCATTAGTCTGATTACAATTCGCATCATATAAGGGAAGAGGAGGATGAATGATGTCGATCAATACATATGAAAAAGAGTTTTTAGAAACATTAAAGAAAATCAGCCGGTATGAGCAGGCGATTAACGTGATGTATTGGGATATGAGGACGGGCGCGCCGAGAAAAGGCGAAGAAAGCCGCGCCGAAGCGATCGGACAATTGTCGGCAGACGTCTTTCAAATGAGAACGTCCCCGCGGATGAAGGAGCTTTTGGATGCCCTTGCCGAGCAAAAACAGGATCTGCCTGCCGATACACAGAAAGCGGTTGAGGAAGCGAAAAAAGAATACGATTTAAACAGCAAGATTCCGGAAGAAGATTTCAAAGAATATACGACGCTGACATCCAAAGCGGAATCCGTCTGGGAAAAAGCGAAAAAGGCGTCCGATTTTTCTCTCTTTGCTCCGTATTTAGAAAAAATCATCGACTATAAAAAACGGTTTATCTCGTACTGGGGATATGAAGGCCACCCCTATAACACCCTTCTGGACCAATACGAACCAGGTGTTACAGTCGAAAAGCTCGACGGCCTTTTTTCTGAATTGCGGGAGGCGATCGTTCCGCTTGTACAAAAGATTGCCGCCAGTGATCAAAAGCCTGATACGGGCTTTGTGCACGAACGTTTTCCAAAAGAGCGGCAGCGCGATGTATGCCACTTTTTCTTAAAAGAACTGGGCTATGATTTTGAGGCGGGGCGCCTGGATGAGACGGTTCATCCTTTCCAGGTGACGATCAGTCAAGGGGATGCCCGGGTGACCACAGCATATAATGAAAACGATTTTCGCTCGGCCGTTTTCGGAACGATTCATGAATGCGGCCATGCCATTTATGAACAGAACATTGATGAAGCGCTGGGCGGAACCAATTTAGCAGACGGCGCATCAATGGGGATACATGAATCCCAATCCCTTTTCTATGAGAACTTTATCGGCAGACATCAAGGTTTTTGGAAGCGGTATTTTGAGAAAATAAAAGAAGCAAGTCCTGACCAGTTTGCAGGCGTTACTGCTGAAGGGTTCTACAGGGCCGTTAATGAATCAAAGCCGTCGCTGATTCGGATTGAGGCTGATGAGCTGACATATCCGCTGCATATTATGATTCGCTACGAAATTGAAAAAGCGATTTTCAGCGGCGAAGTATCGGTCGGAGACCTTCCGAAACTATGGAATGACAAATATGAAGCATATCTGGGCATTACGCCTCCTGACGATGCTAAAGGAATTCTCCAGGATGTCCATTGGTCCGGCGGCGATTTCGGTTATTTCCCTTCATATGCGCTCGGATATATGTATGCGGCTCAACTGAAATCAAGCATGCTGAAAGATTTTCCGGAGTTTGACCGCATGATTGAAAACGGCGAATTTGAACCGATCAGAAAGTGGCTGACAGAGCACGTTCACATCCACGGCAAAAGAAAAAAACCGTTGGACATCATCAAGTCTGCGACAGGCGAAGAATTAAACGTCCGTCATTTAATCCGCTACCTGAAAGAAAAATATACAACACTCTATTTGTAAAAAAGAAATCCCTCCCGTGAGTCCGGGAGGGATTTTTGGATCAGAATTTTCTGTTAAATACGAACATTAAACTAAAAAAATGTGTGCAGGTTCGTCTTTTTTTGTTTTATCCCTTTTCAACCGGATCGAAAGTTGATATAATTTGATACATTATATCACTCATATAATCGCGTGGATATGGCACGCAAGTTTCTACCGGACACCGTAAATGTCCGACTATGAGTGGGCGCTAAGAAAACGAACGTCATTTAGTGAAACAGACGGAATTCGTCTTTTTAAGCATTGCCCGCTCGCATTCAAAATCCGAGCGGACAATGCTTTTTTTTATGAAGGGCAATTGATGAACGGAGGGGTTTAATGGAAAAGCTAAAACGAAAAATTGCAGAGCATGGCACGGTGTTGTCTGACGAAGTGCTGAAAGTTGATTCATTTTTAAATCATCAAATCGATCCGGAATTAATGCTTGCTGTGGGCGAAGAGTTTGCCTCGCTTTTCCGGGAGGAAGGCGTCACGAAGATTGTGACGATCGAATCCTCAGGCATCGCACCTGCCGTGATGGCAGGCTTGAAGCTGGGCGTGCCGGTAGTATTTGCAAGAAAGCGTCAATCGCTTACCTTAACGGAAAATCTGTTGACGGCTTCTGTCTATTCATTTACAAAAAAAACGGAAAGTACGATTGCCGTATCAGCCAGCCATCTTTCAAAGGATGACAAAGTTCTGATCATCGACGATTTTTTGGCAAACGGACAAGCGGCGAAAGGGCTCGTTTCCATCATTGAACAGGCCGGCGCAAAGGTGTGCGGAATCGGGATTGTTATCGAAAAATCATTCCAGACGGGCAGGGAGGAGCTTGACAATCTTGGAATCAGAGTCGAATCCCTTGCGCGTATTGCATCCCTTGCCGATGGAAAAGTTACCTTTTTACAGGAGGTTGGGTCATGAAACTTACGGCCGGTAAAACCGTTTCATTAAGTATTCAGCACGTCCTGGCCATGTATGCAGGAGCCGTTGTCGTGCCGCTGATCGTCGGCGGCGCTCTCGGCTTGACGCCGGCTGAGCTCACATACCTTGTGTCTGCCGACATTTTGATGTGCGGTGTGGCGACACTGCTGCAAGTTTGGAAAAACCGCTTTTTCGGAATCGGTTTGCCTGTTGTATTGGGGTGTACGTTCACAGCCGTTTCACCAATGATTGCGATTGCTTCAAAATACGGTATTCCAGCGATCTATGGAAGCATCATAGCAGGCGGTGTGATTGTCGTTATCGTTTCTTTTTTCTTCGGAAAGCTTGTTAAGTTTTTCCCTCCCGTGGTCACAGGATCGGTCGTCACGGTGATCGGTATCACCTTGATTCCCGTTGCGATGAACAACATGGCCGGCGGTGAAGGCAGCAGCGATTTCGGTGAGCTGTCCAATCTTGCTTTAGCTTTTTCCGTTTTACTGGTCATCGTCCTTTTATATCGTTTTACAACAGGATTTATCAAATCAATTTCCATTTTAATCGGTTTAATTGCAGGAACAGCCGGCGCCGCTCTGATAGGAAAAGTTGATTTTACAGAAGTGGCAAACGCAGGCTGGGTGCAGATGATCCATCCGTTTTACTTCGGCACTCCCGTTTTTGAGATCACACCGATCTTGACGATGTCCCTCGTGCTGATCGTCAGCCTTGTCGAGTCTACAGGCGTCTACTTTGCATTGGGTGATTTGACGGACCGCCGGCTGACAGAAAAAGATTTAGCAAAAGGCTACCGTGCCGAAGGGATTGCCGTGCTGCTGGGCGGGGTTTTCAACGCCTTCCCTTATACGGCCTATTCGCAAAACGTCGGTCTCGTCCAGCTGACAGGAGTTAAGAAAAACAGCGTGATTGCGCTCGCTGGAGCTTTTCTTATTCTGTTGGGGCTGTTTCCGAAAGCCGCTGCTTTAACGACGATCATTCCTAAACCTGTGCTCGGCGGCGCTATGGTCGCGATGTTCGGCATGGTAATCGCCTACGGGATCAAAATGCTGAGCCGGGTTGATTTCGGAAAGCAGGAGAACTTATTGATCGTAGCGTGTTCCATCGGAATCGGCCTAGGCGTGACGGTTGTACCGCAAATGTTTCAAAACCTTCCCGATGCCGTCAAGCTTTTGACAGAGAACGGAATTGTCGCGGGAAGCTTTACAGCCATTCTCTTGAATGCGATCTTTCATATCCATCCGTTTTCTCGTCATGCTGAACAGCCTGAAGCAGTTCCAACTGAAAAATCAGCCGTTTAAAACCTCACAGATTGTGAGGTTTTTTTGCATTGCGGATAAGCCATACTACCGGTATGAAGAGGAGGCGTAACGAATGGAAACTGTGAATGAGCTTGTCGAACGAATCAGCACGAAAGACGGCGGTGAAGCTGTCATCCGTCCCGTCAAAATGGCGGATGCCCCCGACATCATTGAAGCAGTAAAAGATGTGATTCAAACCGGTGTGTACATCCAAAAAGAACGGCCGCGCACACTTGAGGAAGAGCGGGCATTCATCAGCGATATGATGGAAAAGGATAACATGTATGCGGCGGTTGAAATCGATGGTGCGGTGTACGGAATTGCCCGGGTCATTCGCGGCGACCTCAAAATGAAGCGGCACACGGGGCTGTTCAGAACATGGCTTCACAGCAAAGCGCAAGGGCTTGGGATTGGCAGGGAAATCATGTCCTACACCCTCAACTGGTGCAGGCTGCATCGTCTGCATAAGCTCTGCCTGACCGTATTTTCTGCAAATAAAGCAGCGCTGTCGCTCTATGAGAAAAGCGGCTTTATCATTGAAGGGGTTCAAAAGGAGCAGGTTTTTGCGGACGGGAAATACGAAGATGAAGTGCTGATGGCCTATTTTTTCGAGAGGTCCACATAAGGCCGGGCGATTCGGGAGACGCTGTAAATAGAGGTGGTATTATGGCCTACGTCATTTCGGCGGGGACAAGCCTTCCCCGCTGCCATGTCGACCAGAAGGAAGCGGCCGTTTTTGCGAGGGAGATGTTCAAAGATTCATTTAAAGACATTGACCGGCTGCTGTCAGCTTTCCAAAATGGAGAAATCGCTTCAAGACAATTTGTCATGCCTTTGGATTGGTATAAAGAATCCAGGAGCTTCAAGGAAAAAAATCAGGCGTACATTGAAATGGCTGTCAGACACAGTGCAGAAGCCGTTTCGAATTGCCTGTCAGACGAACGGTTTTTGAAAAAAGAAATCCCTTTCGAAAAAATTGAAGCGATTTTTTTTATATCTTCTACAGGCATCTCGACTCCCGGCATTGAAGCGAAGCTCATGAACATTCTGCCTTTTTCAAAACAGACGAAGCGGATTCCGATTTGGGGGCTCGGCTGTGCAGGAGGAGCTTCAGGTATAGCGCGGGCATTCGAATACTGCAAAGCGTTTCCAAAAGCCCATGTCCTTGTGATTGCGGCGGAGCTGTGCAGCTTAACGTTTCAAAAGGATGATCAATCGAAAAGCAACCTTATCGGCACATCTTTATTTGGCGATGGAATCGCCGCGCTCTTAATGTGCGGCAAGGAAGCGGATATCTCATCAGCCAGATTGGAGGTTCTTCCGGAAGTAGTGAGCTCACAATCAGCCACCTTGGAAGATTCGGAAGATGTCATGGGCTGGGAAATCAATGACAACGGTTTCCGTGTCGTTTTTTCCAGGGACATTCCGACATTGATCAAAACACATTTAAAGAATGATGTCGAAGCATTTCTCAATAGGGAACAACTCGCTTTGGAGAACATTCAAGTATTTCTTGCCCATCCTGGCGGAAAAAAAGTTCTCGACGCTTATATAGCAAGCCTCGGCTTTTCCGAAGCGCACATCGACTGTTCACGAAAAATTTTGGCCAGGCACGGCAATATGTCATCAGCCACTGTGATGCATGTTTTAAAAGAATATTGCCTGCATGGCAGTCCCATACCGGGAAAATACGGTCTCTTAGGGGCGCTCGGCCCGGGCTTTTCATCGGAGCTGCTGCTTTTGAAATGGACAAAAAGAGAGTGACTGACACATGTTTTGGACAATTTTAAGCATTTTTGCCGCCCAGCGCTTGCTTGAGCTGGCAGTCGCGAAGTTCAATGAAAAAAACGCTCTGAAAGAGGGAGCGGTCGAATACGGGAGACGTCATTACCCTTATATCGTCGCGATGCATGTTTTGTTTTTCATATGTTTGATTTGGGAAACGATCGCTTTTCAACGCGGACCTCTTCCGATGGCGCTTGTCGTATTAACAGGCCTCATCTTCACTCAGGCCCTCCGGTATTGGGCGCTCTTTTCTCTGGGGAGATGCTGGAACACGAAAATCCTTGTCATCCCTGGAACGAACCTTGTCCGAAAGGGGCCTTATCAATGGTTCAAACACCCTAACTATGTGGCGGTGGCTCTTGAATTTCTGCTTTTGCCCCTGCTTTTCCAGGCATACGCCACCGCACTTTTATTTACGGTGCTCAACGCTGCTGTCATGTACATCCGCATCCGCACGGAAGAACAGGCATTAGAAAAATTACACCATTGAAAATGATTATCATTTCATTTATAATGATGATAAACATTCTCATTATAGGATGGTGAGTCGCGTATGACGATGTTTTTTTTGCTGGCGGCGGTCAGTACATACAGTTTATTGATTGGTTATGTCTTAAAAGGTATCGCAGGAGCGAATCCGCAAAAATAAATAAATACACGTGCTGAAGCTGCCGAAACAGGCAGCTTTTTCTCGTTTTTTCTTTCAGATTGTGAAGAAAAATACAGCAAGGTTGTGTAAAATGGGAGAAAGGGCTAAGATGGCAAACAACAACGCAAAAAGGGGTAGGAAACATGGCACAAATAAACACGAAAGACGACCTGTTGAAAAGAGCCGGAGCGGTTTTCGGGGAGCTCAGGAAGAACGGGGATGACAAGCGGTCTGCGCAGCTTGCGGGAATCATCCGAAAATGGCTGAGAAAAGAAGTGTACATTGCGTTAACCGGACATTATTCAGCAGGAAAATCATCGCTATTGAACGCGCTGCTTCAGGAAGACGTCCTGCCGACAAGTCCGATACCGACGAGCGCCAATCTTGTGCTGGTCCGCCGGGGGGAAATGAAAACAACACTCCATACGATCGATGGAAGATACGCCCGGATGGATGGCTCTTATGATAAAGAAAAAGTGCAGGCGTACTGCAGGGACGGCAGCCAGATTGAAATGGTGGAAATCGAGGGGCCATTTTCAGGAATCGCGCCTCAGGCCGTCTTAATTGACACGCCCGGAATTGATTCGACGGACGATGCCCATTTTTTATCGGCGTCTTCGATACTTCACCAGGCGGATGCCTTGTTTTATGTCGTGCATTACAATCATGTCCATTCCGAAGAAAATGTGAAATTTCTTCGATCAATAAAAGATCAGATACCCAATATTTTTTTCATCGTGAACCAGATTGACCGTCATGACGAAGCAGAAACAGGCTTCCATGCCTATAAAAAGCAAGTGCTTGATATGCTGCAGAAAGAAGGGATCGATGAAGATCATCTCTTTTTTACATCGGTCACCGAAGCCGGTCATCCGCTGAACGAATTCACCCGGCTTCGCGCTGTGCTGGAAAGGTTGCAGCATCAATCCGAACAGCAGCTAAAGGCATATACGGAGCAAAAAATCAGCAGCCTGATTCATGAACATATCAAAATGCTGATCAGTGACGAAGACACGGCTCTGTCTGAAGAAACCGCTTCCTTAAGAGAAAAAGTCGAGTCTGTAAAAGCACGGCTTGCCGATTTGATAGAACAGGAAAAACGGGCGGAGGAACAAATCAAAAAAGACATTCATACAATTGCCCAAAACGCAAACTTAACGCCGTTTGAGATGAGAGAACTGGCCAAATCGTATTTGGAATCTATCGAAAAAGGCTTTAAAAAAGGATTTCTTTTCAGCAAGGCCAAAACGCTTGAAGAAAAACAAAAACGAAAAGAAGTGTTTCTTGCCGACGTTCAAAAAAGGGTTCAAGCCGAAATCGACTGGCATGTCATTGAAGCAATCAAGGCTTTCATGAACCGCTTTAACGTCCAGAGTGATGAACTGCTTCGGGACGTTCTTCAATTTCGGACAGAGGTAGATGAAAATGAACTGCTTCGTTCACAGAAAAAAGGGGCTGAGTTTACACCGGAATACGTGCTGAACTATACGAAAGAACTGGCTGAAAACATCAGAAGAAAGGCAAAAAGACAAGCGCAGCCGCTTATCGATCAGCTCAAAACATTCATCAAAGAAAGAAGCGGCCTGCAGGCGGAAGCGATGAAAGTCGAATATGAAGCGGAACAGGCGAAGCTCGCCGAGCTCGAAAGTCGGTTGATCGAACAGCAGAAGTCATATGAAAAAGCAAACCGTCTCTGGGATCAATGGGAACACGGCGATCAGAGCGAGCTGCCAGCGAATTGGTATGCCGAAGAAAAAAAGCCCCTTGAAAAACCGCTTGATGCCCGACGAGCGGAACCGGTCCGTGTGCAAGGGGAAAACAGCAGCCGTAAAGACGATGTGCTCCATCCGAAAAAGGGCGTTTCTGAGTACATTGAGCACTTTTTCGACTTGGCCCGGTTTTTGGCGGATATTCCTGCTTTGGAAAAGCAGCGAAAAGCATTCTTGGACAAAACGGAACGCCTTTATACAAGGCAGTTTACCCTGGCGCTCTTCGGCGCATTCAGTTCCGGCAAATCGTCTTTTGCAAATGCGCTCTGCGGGCGGAAAGTGCTGCCGTCATCTCCGACGCCGACAACGGCAACGATTAATAAAATAACAAAACCGTCGGGAACCAAAAGGAACGGGACGGCTGAAGTCGTTTTTAAAACGGAAGAGGAAATCAGAGCGGAACTGGATCAGCTATTGGAGGGGAAAATGGCTGCGGCAAAAGGCTCCGCTTTTGGCGAAAAACTTGGAAACCTTTTGAAAAAAGGAGACCTGGATGATGATGAACGGCTGCTGATCAAGAACTTCCTCAAAGCTTATGAGCGTTATGGTTCATATATCAACGATCGGGAAATCCTGACGATTTCCGCTGAAGATCTGCATCCGTATGTCGCTGAAGAACAAACGGCCTGCGCCGTCCGTGAAGTCACCGTTTATTTGAGCACACCGGTCACGGAGAAAGGAATTACGATCGTCGATACACCGGGTGCCAGCAGCATGAATAAGCGGCATACTGAGCTTGCGTTTCAATACATGAAAGATGCCGATGCTCTGCTTTACTTAACATACTACCAGCATGCATTTTCCAAAACGGACCGGTCGTTTTTGCGCAAGCTCGGACTCATTAAAGACGCTTTCAGCATGGATAAAATGTTTTTTATTTTAAATGCGGCAGACCTCGCGGAAAACCCGGCCGAATTACAGACGGTTGAAGACTATGTTAGGGGAGAGCTCTTGAAAGAAGGCATTCAAAACCCGCATCTGTATCACGTATCGAGCAAACAGGAGCTCAGCAAAAAAGCTTCGCCGAATAACGATTTCAGCAGATTAAAGCGGGAGCTCGACGATTTTATCGAAAATGGTCTAGCCAGAACAGCTGTCGAAGAGCTGCTTGATGAAGGCAAAAAACTGTGTGAAACCGTCTTTCAGCTCCGCCGTTCACTGCACCGTTCCGCTGAAGAAAAGGAAGCGGAGCAAAAGCGGATCGCCAAAGCTTATCAAGCGGCTTTAGCTGTCATTGAAGAAGCAGAAAAGGGATCATCAATCCTTCAAATGACCGAAAAGGATGTGGAAGAGCAATTTTACCACATGAGGCAGCGCCTGGCCTTTTATGCACACGATTTATTTAAAGCTGCAATCCATCCAGGGCTTCAGAACGGAGATTGGCGCGCCAATCTGCAAACCGCTTTGAAAAGCTGCTTAAAGGAGTATGAATTCGAATTTTTGCAGGAACTAAAAGCGCTTGATATCAGAATGGAAAACATCATGCTCAAGTATGCCGGCGAACAGTGGGCAAATGCCGTAAAAGAGCGGCTTGCCGATAATCCTTATTTTGCGGTTCATATCACAGCTGACCGCCCTGAGACCGGCAGCTGGGAAACAGCTGCAGCGTCAGCGGATGAAGGGGAATTTGCAGATGAACTGAAAATGTTCAAAACGCCTAAAGCGTTTTTTCAGCAAAATGGCAAAGCCCGGCTTGTCGAGGCGTTTACTGCAAAGCTTTCGGCTATCACGGACGAATGGATTCAACGTGAAAAGCGGACATGTTTAAAGCGCTGCAAAACGAGCGCCGGACAATTACAGAAAGCGGCTGTTCTGTCCGCAAAAGCTCAACTCGAAGAACAAAAAGAAGCGTACTTTCATGAGCCGTTGGAAAGCGCAGAGCGTGAAAACATTGAAAAAGCGCATAACTTGGCAGGCGAATGGCTCCGCTCAAGTTGAATTAGATTGATATTGGTATGGATATCTGGCCGGCAGACATGATAGACTGAATAAAAAAAGAAGGGAATTAGATGATGACAAACGTTCATGAAGCCATTACAGCACATTCCAAAAAACAGCACCAGCACATCAAGCAGTTCGTGCGTCTCGAACAGGAGAGGGAAAAAGCGATCGATGAAGCGGTTGATAAGTGCCGGCGAAATGAAGCATTTTCAACCGGCCTCATCAACCAAATTACCATGCAAATGAACGAATTGGCCAAAAAAGGCATCGTTCCCACGAGACGGCTCGTCTCGAAAGAAATGGTCGCCGAATACGTCAGCCGAAAATATCCGCAGGCCTAGCTGGTGAATCCTTCCGCGTGTGGCGTCATGTTTTTTTGCAAAACATAAACCATGACACGCCCGCTGGAGGTGAAGTGTAATGGGAAGAACAAAGCTTGGCAACGCGAATGCACAGCGAAACAACAACGCTAAAAAGAAGAACGGCTTTAATACTGAATTTGCGACTGAATCCTATTCGCAAATGGAAGCCGCCAAATTAATTTCTAGCAAAAAACAGCACCAAAAATAGAAACAGCGTCGATTGACGCTGTTTTCATCATTTTTGCTCCTGTGGTACAATAAGTGCATTGTATGAAGAAAGGAAGTTTCCATAATGAACAAGAAGCTGCTGCTTGTAGACGGGATGGCTTTATTATTCCGGTCTTTTTTTGCGACTGCGGTGCACCGCAATTTTATGCTGAATGACAAAGGGGTGCCGACAAACGGGGTTCACGGCTTTTTAAAGCATCTGTTAACCGCGGTGTCTGCGTTTGAACCGAGTCATGTCGTCTGCTGCTGGGACATGGGAAGCAAAACGTACCGCAACGATTTATTTAAGGACTATAAAGCGAATCGCGGCGAGCCGCCTCTAGAATTGATACCGCAATTTGACATGGCTAAGGAAGCGGCGGAAGAGCTCGGGATTTTAAATATCGGCATTGCGGGCTATGAAGCCGATGACTGCATCGGCACGCTGTCAGCGATGTTCAGCGAAGAAGCGGAGATCACGATCGTCACCGGTGATAAAGATTTGCTTCAGCTTTTAACAGTCAATGTTAAAGTCGCCCTGCTACAAAAGGGAATCGGCAATTATAAAGTATACACGGAAGAATCATTCAGTGAAGAGACCGGTGTCGAGCCGAAGGCTTTGATTGACATCAAAGCGCTGATGGGTGATACAAGCGATAACTACCCGGGTGTAAAAGGCATCGGCGAAAAGACGGCCTACAAACTGATTAAGGAATATTCGACTGTTGACCGGCTGCTGGAAAACATCGGACAGCTGACAAAGGGTCAGCAGACGAAAATAACCGAATGTCTTGAAGACCTGAAGCTGTCCAGAATCCTTGCAGAAATCAAATGCGATGTACCGCTTTCCTGCTCATTGGACGACGCAGACTTCACCTTGATGCATGACAGGGCGAAAGCGATGCTGAGACTTCATCAAATACGGGGAATCGAACCGCTGCTGGTGAAATTCGAAAAAAGAGAGATCGGATAACCGATCTCTCTAATGTTTTGTATTGCTTTTTTTCGCCCGGTTTTCAAGCTCGGTTTTTGGGTCTGTATGCCGGTTATCCCGGTTTAATACAATATCTCCCTGGGGCGTGACACCGCCTGTCAGGCGGCCTCTTCCTGCTGAATGCTGTTTTTCCACATGAACCACCTCACTCGTTATGATGTGCAGCGGGAATGGATTTTACTCGGGGTGATTCAGCAATATCGCCTTTTTCGCAAGCTTGTCAGCCGCCTGGTTAGACTTCGAAGGAACCCACTTGATAAAAAATAAATCAAAATCGTTTTTTAAGCGGATGATTTCATCCAGATAAGGCTTAAATGCCTGATTTTTGACAAACTCCAAATCCGCCGTGCGCTCGACGATCTGCGAATCGGTCCGAAACGAAACGATCCGGTAGTTACGTTCGGCGCACAGCTTCATTCCTTCGATCAGCGCCTTGAATTCCGCTTCATGATTGCTCAGTAAGCCGGCGGGAAGGGAGAAGGACTCGGTCTTCTGACCGTCTTTGATGAAAATGCCAAGTCCGGACGGTCCGGGATCACCCGCGCTTGCTCCGTCGATATAGACCTCAATCGGCATTGTTTCCGCTCCTTTCATCCAAAGGGGTGATTCTTTTAGCGGCATAAGCGTACGGCGCTGCGAAAACGGCGACAACGAATTTCAAGACATATGTCGTGATGAAAATCTGAATCCAGACATTCAGCGGATAAGCGCCCATAAATGCGACGCTTGTAAAAATCAATGTATCGAGCAGCTGGCTTAGGGCTGTGCTGCCGCTGTTGCGAAGCCACAGTGCCCGATCGGAAGGAAATAACCTTCTGATTCCCGAATATACATAAACATCAAGCGTTTGGCTGATGATATAGGCGAGCAGGCTGCCGAGCGCCACACGGGGCAAGAAGCCGAATATCGTCTCCAGCGCAGGCTGTGCAATGTCTTCCGGATGCGGCTTGAAGAGAAGAGCTCCCTGCATGACGAGCGTCAAAGCAATCAGAATGAAAAAACCGATTGAAACGGCTTTTTTCGCTTCTTCCTTTCCGTATCTTTCATTGATGACGTCGGTCGCAAAAAATACGCTTCCGTACAGGATGTTGCCGAGTGTCGCGGTCAACCCGAACAGCTCGACCGTTTTGACCACCTCGATATTGGCGGCGGCTGTCGCAAAACCGATCCAGACAAATAAACCGGTTTTGCCAAATCGTTTAAAAAAGAAGAGAACAATGATAAAATTAATGATCGCAAAACTAATCCATAATATTTCGTTAAACAAGAACGAGTACTTCCTTTCTGAATAAACTGTTTTGATTATAGCATAACAAGCCATAATTTGAATAAAGGTGATTTTGTGAAACTGAGAGCAGGTATGAAAATCAAGATTAAAGGGTCTTCACCCATTCCTTTTACAGCTGATGAATGGATCGAGATGAAAGAGGCAGTGGCGGCTGGGCGTCAGCTTTCTCAAAGTCCGTATGTCACTGAACTTGAGTTTGAAGATGAGAAGGGCAGCTTTTGGACTCTGAAAGAGCTGGAAAAGCTGAAAGAAGAACTTGCGGCTGAACCGGATGAGATCACCGTCTATTTTGACGGCAGCTATGATAAAGAAAGTCAGCTCGCTGGTTTAGGCATTGTGATATATTACTCCCTCGGCGGGGACCGGTACCGATTGAGAAAGAACAAGAGCTTTCGGCTGACAACGAATAACGAGGCGGAATATGCGGCTCTCTCCGAAGCCGTTAAAGAGCTTAGAGACCTTGGGGCAAGCAGGAACTCCGTCGTCATAAAAGGGGATTCGCTCGTCGTGCTGAACCAGCTTGAAGGTAACTGGCCATGCTATGACCCCGTTCATTCGAAATGGCTGGACAGAATCGAGAGCCAGCTTCAAAAATTAAAGCTAACGCCCACCTATATTCAAATCAGCCGCAAAGACAACAAGGAAGCGGATCAGCTCGCAAAAAAAATGCTTGAGCATACCATTGTGGAAAGCCAAATCAAACTAGATGAATAACGGAGATGAACGTTTTGGATAAGAAAGAGATCTTTAAGGAACTCACACATTTGCAGGACACCTACTGTGAAGGGTGCTTCATTAAAAAACACTTCAGAAAAGAATACGGAAAAACGTATGCCCACGCATTTTGCATTTCAAAATGCACGGTCGGAGAAAAGCTCCGAACCTATGGAGACGTGCTGACAAACAAAAATTAAAAATTGATCCCCCCAATAAACCATCATCCTTGGGCCGCGCTAAAAAAACCGCTGAACGCGGTTTTTTTAATGCTGTGATTCGTCAAGCTGGTGCTGGCAATCATTTAAGATGTTGAGCTGTTCGTTTAAGAAGTCTTCATCCAGTGCGGATAGTTCCTCAGCCTGTGACAGCTGTCTGGCGTCTTCGATGGATTGATACGCCGATTTCAGCAAAGTGGAGCTCTTTTGCCTCGTCGCCATTCCCGTCGTCTTTTGGGCGGTTTCTACGGCTATTTCAAGCTGCTTGCGCTGATTAAATCCCGTTACAAGATCATCGCGATGTTCTGAGTTCATGATCATACACCTCCGACAAGTATTTTTTCTAAAAAAGGCATTTTTATGTGTGAAATAGAAAAAATAAAGTAAAATTAATCCGATATAACTATTGAACCTAAAAAATATAAGTCTTTATTACTAATTTAGGTAATCATGAAAAAAAGGAGTCTGAGGAACAGTGGAAAGCAATGAACTGCAAACCGTTCTTCACAAGACATTTGTGGAGGTATATAAAGATCTTGAACAGCTCGTTGATATCGCGAAAAAGGGGCGTCCATCTCTCGAGAAGAACATTGAGGAAATCGAGCAAAGGTTGAAGCAAAATATACTGGCAATCGAAATTCAGCTGAAAATTAAATAGGAGAGGCAAAAAATGCCTCTCCTCTTATTTGAAGTCTCAATTGTCTTGATTTTGTTAAAGCTTTACAACGTTAGATGCTTGAGGTCCACGATTACCTTCAACAATCTCGAAAGAAACTTCTTGTCCTTCTTCTAGAGATTTGTATCCGTCACCTTCGATTGCAGTGAAATGAACGAATACATCGTCTCCGCCTTCAACTTCGATGAAGCCGAAGCCTTTTTCATTGTTAAACCATTTTACTTTACCGTTTTGCATATTGCTTAATCCTCCTAGTACTGTAGCACAATGTGCTAAAAAAAATTTTCATCATCTAACGGTGTTCTGCTAAATGATGGTTTCACTATACACTATCTATGGAGGCTTCGTCAAGCTGTCAAGAGAAAAAAATGAACTTTAATGCTTTTTTAAGGAATTTCTTTGAAATCGTTTTCAGTTTCTGGTTATTGATCATTATTTTTCGCAAAGTGGACGAAACATTTTAAGCGTCAGCCCGTATATAATAAAACCAATATCAGGAATGCGAAGAGGAGTGTTTATAGATGAACCGTTATTCGGTTGATGAGTTTGTATCCAAAACCCAGCAGGAAGACAAAGGGGAGGGGCTGTTTGAAATGGAAACACCCCGTCTCTTGGAAGTTAATCTCGATGGAAAAGTGTGGGCAAAGGCCGGTTCGATGGTTTCCTACAGGGGAAGAGTCAAATTTAAGCGTGAAGGGGTATTTGAACACGGAATTGGACGGATGGTGAAAAAAGTGTTCAGCGGAGAAGGGGCTGCACTGATGAAAGCGGAAGGAAACGGAAAGGTGTACCTCGCTGATCAAGGAAAGAAGATCTCCATCTTAAACTTGAAGGGGGACTCCATATTTGTGAACGGGCACGATCTGCTCGCATTTGAGCCGTCGATCCACTGGGACATCAAACTGATGAAAAGAATTTCCGGCATGCTGGCCGGCGGATTGTTTAACATTAAGCTTGAGGGAACTGGAATGGCTGCAATCACAAGCCATTACGAACCGCTCACTTTGATCGTAACCCCGGAAAGCCCAGTCTATACCGATCCAAACGCAACGGTTGCCTGGTCTGGAAGCCTTCAGCCTGAATTTGTGACAGATGTATCTTTTAAGACGTTCATCGGCAGGGGAAGCGGGGAATCGATCCAAATGAAGTTTTCAGGGAACGGGTTTGTCGTTGTGCAGCCGTTTGAAGAAGTTTATTACTCGGAATCTTAATATTAAACGAAAAAAAACACTTGCAGGGCAAGTGTTTTTTTGACTCGGGCTTTTTTAGGACAGCGCCCGGACAGTCTGTTTTTTGTTCATGATGATTTCAGACTGCTCGATAATGTCCGTCAGGATGACTTCTGATGAATTGGATAAATGCAAGTTTTTAATGTTTTTCTTCATTTCGTTTAACTTTTTCTCATCAGCCAAAAGGGAGGAGACTGATTCAAGAATTTCCTCATGCCTGTTGACGACGATGGCAGCTCCTCTGTCTTCGAAGAACAGGGCATTTTCCTTTTCCTGCCCGGGAACAGGCTTGTAAAGGATGACGGGAACGCCGATTGCCGTGGCTTCCGTCAGGGTAATTCCGCCCGGCTTTGTGATCATGCAGTCAGCCACCCTGAACAGCTCGTCAATTCTTTCAATATAACCGAGTGATTTCAGCTTGTTTGGATAAAGGGCTTCAATGTCTTCCAGTGAAGATTTCAGCATCGTATTTTTTCCGCACACGACGACGACTTGAACATCCTCTTTCGTCACCAGAGATTCACACAGTTCCTTTACGTTTTTAAGAACCCCGTGTGCGCCTGCCATGATCAGCAATATCTTCTTGTCGGGAGACAGCTGATACTTCTCGTAGATTTTATCTTTGTCCATTTCTTCTTCAAACTGCCTGCGGATCGGAATACCCGTGATCTTGACATTGCTCGGGTGAGTGCCGATTTCGAGCAGTTTTTCCTTCACATAATCAGTGGCAACGTAATATTTGTCAATGTGTTCGTGGACCCAAATTTTGTGAAGGCAGAAATCCGTCATGACGTTAAAGGTCGGAATGACTTTTCCCATTCTCCGTCTGTATTCGGGTACGACAATCATTGGAAACGTATTGATGATGATGTCTGGCTGATGTTTTTTAACCAGTTGGTCCAGCCGTTTATTTCCCATTTTGAAATAAATATTAAACTTTCTTTTATTGTAAATTTTATCGACCCCATAGTAGAAAAGGCGATAAAACTGTTTACCGATTGAAAAGCTTTTCAGGTAGAGATACTGTGTGATCTCTGACACAATCGGGTTTGATTCTTGATACAAATTCGAAACAGTTACATTCTTAAAACCGAGCCGTTCGCACTCTTGGTAGAGCGTTTTGGCTACTTGAACATGGCCATTTCCGTAATTTGCAGTCAAAATTAATATATTTTTATTGGTATTCAAGCATATTCACCTCAATTAATTCAAACAGCAAGAGCTAAAATGGTAAAAAAACAGGAGTCAATGTCCACACATACCATACCATAAATATTATTTTAATTATAAATGAAGAACAAAAATTAAGGTATTTTTAAAGTATGGATCGGCAGGAAAGCACTGGGTTCCTTATTATTCCTGCTTTCGCGGCCAAGCCGAACCCCCTTATGGAAGACTAACCCAACAGTATTTTAACACATTTTGAATGTCTTGCATCAGACCAGGGCATGAGAATTTCATTTCCACTCGTACGGTGTTTCCTGGTAAACGTAATAATTCAGCCAGTTCATGAACAAAAGAGTCGCGTGGGCTTTCCAGCGGTTTACAGGCGCCGCACCGTCCGGCCCGTCTTTAAAATAATTCACCGGCGGATCAATGTCCATGTTTCTGGCCAAATCCCTTTCATACTCTTCTTTAAGAGTATCTGTATCATACTCAGGATGTCCAGTTAAAAAAACTTGTTTTTCATCTTTTGAAGCAATTAAACAGACGCCCGCTTCATCGGATACGCTGAGCACTTTTAAATGAGAAACGGCTTTTAGGTCATCCATATTTATATCTGTATGCCTTGAATGCGGGACATAGTAGAACTCTTCAAAGCCTCTGACCAGTCTTTCATTTTTCTCCATTATTCTGTGTTCGAAAACGCCAAATGTTTTTTTCGGCAGTTTGACTTTGCGAATTCCGTAATGATGATAAAGCCCCGCCTGCGCTCCCCAGCAGATGTGGAGCGTTGACGTGACATGCGTTTTGCTCCACTCTAAAATCTCCTGAAGTTCTTTCCAATAGGACACTTCCTCATACTCCAGGTGCTCGATCGGCGCGCCGGTAATGATCATGCCGTCAAATTTTCTGTTCCTGATCGAAGAAAAAGTTGTATAAAACTGTTCCAAATGCTGCCTTGGTGTATGTTTTGGCGTGTGTGTAGACGGTATTAAAAAAGTGAAATATACCTGTAAAGGAGAATTTCCGAGCATTCTGAGCAGCTGTGTCTCGGTCCTGATTTTCTGCGGCATCAGATTAAGAATCACAATATTTAAAGGTCTGATGTCCTGATGAAAAGCCCGTTTTTCATCCATGACAAAAATATTTTCACTTTCAAGAATCTGCTTCGCTGGCAAATTGATAGGTATGTTGATAGGCAACACGCCACCTCCGGTTTTCTCCGCTGATTTTTCTTCATTATAGGAACTTTTTGGCGATATTTCAATGTGTGAATTGTGTTACAATGAAAGAAGTGTGTGAAAAATATGGAAAATCATCGTGTGATGAACCAAAAGGAGGATCCTCTTGCAAATGAAATCCCATCTATCAGACATAGAAATCGCCCAAAGTACGGAATTAAAACCGATTGCCGAAATTGCACGGAAGCTCAATATAAATGACGATGAAATAGAGTGTTTTGGTTGCACAAAAGCGAAAATTTCTTTAAAAATTTTTGAGCGTTTAAAAGAAAAAAACGATGGACAGGTGATTTTGGTAACCTCCATCAACCCGACCCCGGCCGGCGAAGGGAAGTCGACTGTCACCGTCGGATTGAGCCAGGCGCTCTGGCAGATTGGCAAAAAATCGATCGTTGCACTGAGGGAACCTTCACTCGGTCCGACAATGGGACTGAAAGGCGGGGCTGCCGGAGGAGGATATTCCCAGGTTCTTCCGATGGAGGATATCAATCTTCACTTTACAGGAGATATGCATGCGATCACAGCTGCGAACAACGCTTTGGCGGCTTTTATAGACAATCATATTCATCAGGGAAACGAATTAAACATCGATATTAGAAAAATCGTCTGGAAAAGGACGCTTGACCTCAATGACAGGGCGCTGCGCGAAACCGTTGTCGGCTTAGGCGGAAAAGCGAACGGATTTCCCCGGGAAGACGGCTTTGACATTACTGTCGCATCGGAAATCATGGCCGTTTTATGCCTGGCCGGAGACTTGGCCGATTTAAAAAGACGTCTGGCAGCAATGATCGTTGCCTACACTGTTGACGGACAGCCGGTGACGGCCGGCATGCTCGGTGTTCAAGGAGCGCTCGCTCTCCTGTTAAAAGATGCCATCAAACCAAACCTTGTTCAGACTGTTGAAGGAACACCGGCGCTCGTCCACGGAGGCCCGTTTGCAAACATCGCACACGGGGCGAACAGTTTGATCGCGACTAAAACGGCGGCGAAACTGGCTGATTATGTCGTGACTGAAGCGGGATTTGGCGCGGATTTGGGTGCGGAAAAATTCATGCACATCAAAACGAGAGCCGGCGGGTTCACCCCGGGAGCGGTCGTGATCGTCGCCACCGTAAGAGCGCTGAAAATGCACGGCGGAATGCCTCTCGCCGATTTGAAGCAAAAAGACGTAAACGCGTTAAAAAGCGGAATCGCAAACCTTGCCAAGCATATCGAAACGATAGACGCCTTCGGTCTTCCGTACGTTGTGGCCGTCAACAGGTTCGTACACGATGCGGAGGATGAGCTTGAGACGGTTCTTGGCTGGTGCAGGGACAACGGGCATCCGGCTGCACTGTGCAATGTTTGGGAAGAAGGCGGAAAAGGCGGGATTGACCTGGCAAGGGAAGTCATTCATGTCATGGAGCAAAAGGACAATCATTTTTCCTATTTATACGAATTAACCGACTCGATCGAAGACAAATTAGCCAAAATTTCCCGCACCGTTTATGGAGCCGAGGGGGTAGAGTTTACCGAAAAGGCGAAAAAGCAGCTGCTGGAATTGAAAAAGAACGGATTGGACGGGCTGCCAGTATGCGTGGCCAAAACTCAGTATTCTTTATCAGATGATCCGGGGAAAATTGGCAGGCCGAAAGGTTTCAGCATCACCGTCCGTGAATTAAAACCATCGAGGGGCGCGGGATTTATCGTCGCTTTAACTGGCAGCATTTTAACAATGCCCGGGCTGCCGAAACATCCTGCTGCACTTAAAATGGATGTCGGTGAAGACGGCAGGGCCAAAGGTTTATTCTAAAAAGGAGGGACCGTCATGTCCATTTACGATATCAGCGTCAAGACGATTAAAGGCGAGGACACGACACTGCGGCCGTATAAAGGCAAAGTGCTTCTCATCGTCAACACGGCCTCAAAGTGCGGATTTACACCCCAATATCAACAGCTTCAAGACTTGTATGAAACATATAAAGACCGGGGGCTTGAGATTCTGGGCTTTCCCAGCAACCAATTCATGAATCAGGAGCCTGGCGATGAAAAAAGCATAGAAGAATTTTGCAGCGTAAACTACGGGGTCACGTTTCCGATGTTTTCGAAGGTGAATGTAAAAGGAGATCAAATCCACCCGCTGTTCCGCCACTTGACGAACAAGGCGAAGGGCATGCTTGGAACAAAAGCGGTCAAATGGAATTTCACAAAATTTCTCGTTGATCAAACCGGGGAGAACGTTGAGCGTTTTTCACCGCAAACCAATCCAAAGGAGATGGAGGAGGCCATTCAGAAATGGCTGGGCTGAATCAGGAACAAACAGAACAGATCCGCTTGATGTCCGAATGGGTAAGAAAAAAGCTCGCAGCCGAAGGGACAGGACATGACTGGCTGCATATCGAAAGGGTTCGGAACATAAGCCTTCAGATTGCAAAAGAAGAGGGTGCAGACCTGTTTGTGACCGAAGCTTCCGCCCTTCTCCACGATATGATTGATGTAAAGCTGGACGATGAACACCGGGTTCCGCTTGATGAGTTGAAAAGGCGCCTCTCAGAAGACTGGAAGGTCGATCCTGGAACGGTTGACGGGATTCTTGCCATCATCACAAGAATGTCATTCAGAGACAGAGAAAAATATAAAGACGAACGCCTTTCAAAAGAAGGTATGGCAGTTCAGGATGCCGATCGGCTTGATGCGATCGGCGCCGTCGGGATCGCCAGGGCTTTGATGTATGCAGGGGCAAAGGGTCATCTCCTCTACGGGAGCGCCAATGCGCCTACTGCTGTCGGCCACTTTTACGAGAAGCTTCTCCTTTTAAAAGATTTGATGAATACAAAGACGGGACGGATGCTCGCGGAAAAAAGGCATCAGCTGATGCTCGAATTTCTCGGCGAACTGGAAAATGAATGCGCCTTCTCCAGAGAAAGCCGCCTTGATAGATCAGGGCCGGGGGTTATGGTAGAATAAGACCGGATCTTTTAACAGAGGGGGACAATGATGAAAATTAAATCGATAGAACCGACACCGAGCCCGAATACAATGAAGGTGATTTTGACCGAAGAACTGCCGGGCGGAAAAAGCAATAATTATAAAAAGGACCATGCGGAAGGCGCGCCTCCCGTCATCCAAGAGGTTTTAAACATAGAGGGAGTAAAAGGCGTCTACCATGTGGCCGATTTTATCGCTGTCGAGCGCAATGCGAGATTTGACTGGAAAGACATCCTCCCTGCCGTGCGTGCTGCTTTCGGAATGGACGAAGCCGAAGAGGCGGGGGGCCGTTCCGAAGAAAAAGAATCGTTTGGCGAAGTTAAAGTCTTCGTGCAAATGTTCAGCGGGATACCGATGCAGGTGAAATTGACCGACGGCGAGCGCGAGGAGCGCTTCGGCCTTCCAGAACGTTTCCAAGAAGCGATCTTGAAGCTTAAAACCGCGTCTTCCAACGTCGTGCTCGAACGGTCTTGGAAAGAGCAAGGCGTCAGATTCGGCGATTTTTCAGAAATCGGCCGTGAAGTAACGGAAGAGCTTGAGGCGGCTTACGATGAGGAGCGCCTGCGGAAGCTGACGGAATCAGCCGCATCAAGCGATGCTGAGGATAAACGCGCGGCTGTGCAGCGAAAGTCTTACCGGGTAACGCTTGAAATGATGGATGAGGAAGATTGGCAAAAACGCTATGCCCATCTTGAACAAATGGATCCGGATGAAAAGGACATTCCAGTACTCGAAAAAGCGCTCAATGACCCGAAAACATCGATCAGAAGACTTGCTGTCGTTTATTTGGGCATGATCGAAACGCCTGCGGTGCTTCCTCTTTTATATCAAGCACTCGAAGACAAAACGATCACGGTCAGAAGAACAGCCGGTGATTGTCTGTCAGACATCGGAAACCCGGAAGCGATTCCGGCAATGATCAAAGCGCTCAAGGACCCGAGCAAGCTTGTGCGCTGGAGAGCCGCCATGTTTCTGTACGAAGTCGGCGATGAGAGCGCGCTTCCCGCTTTAAAAGAAGCTGAAAACGATCCCGAATTTGAAGTCAGCCTTCAAGTCAAAATGGCGGTCGAACGGATCGAATACGGTGAAGAAGCGAAAGGCTCCGTATGGAAGCAAATGACGGAAAGCCGCAAAAAAGACGGCTGACAAGGACGCTGGAAACAGCGTCTTTTTTTATGCCTTAAGCTCTTCGCTCTGCAGCGGCGATCCATCCGGGAATTTTGAAAAAAGTCACGCGTCTTGTTATAAAATATCACTTTTTCTATAAAAATATTTCGAATATTGTTGAAAAACACGCTGAAAATATATATAGTAGTTAGCAATCATATGGAATGTGGAGGTTCTGATTCATGGGGAATGATTACAGATGAAGATCAAAACAGCCGTCATCTTGCGGATCAGTCCGGCAAGCGGTTAGCAGTCAGTTTTTTAAAACTGAATATTCAGAAAATATAGAATGTAAATACGAAGATGTTTAGGAGGATCACGATGACAGGTTTACGCAGTGACATGATTACAAAAGGGATCGACAGAGCGCCGCACCGCAGTTTGCTGCGCGCGGCTGGGGTAAAAGAAGAGGACTTCGGCAAACCGTTTATTGCCGTTTGCAACTCATATATCGATATCGTACCGGGTCATGTCCATTTGCAGGAGTTTGGAAAAATCGTCAAAGAGGCGATCAGAGAGGCCGGCGGTGTTCCGTTTGAATTTAATACAATCGGGGTCGACGACGGAATTGCGATGGGGCACATCGGAATGAGATATTCTCTTCCGAGCCGCGAAATCATCGCCGATTCAGTGGAAACGGTTGTATCAGCGCACTGGTTTGACGGAATGGTGTGTATTCCAAACTGCGATAAAATCACGCCGGGTATGATCATGGCAGCAATGCGGATCAATATTCCGACCGTGTTTGTCAGCGGGGGGCCGATGGAAGCGGGAAGAACGAGCGACGGACGGAAAATCTCGCTTTCCTCTGTATTTGAAGGCGTTGGCGCTTATCAATCAGGCAAAATCGATGAGAAAGGGCTTGAGGAGCTTGAACAGTTCGGCTGTCCGACATGCGGATCATGCTCGGGCATGTTCACGGCCAACTCGATGAACTGCCTTTCTGAAGCTCTTGGCATCGCCATGCCGGGCAACGGCACCATTTTGGCGACATCGCCCGACCGCAGGGAATTTGCCAAACAGTCGGCCCGCCAGCTGATGGAGTTGATCAAGTCGGATATTAAACCGCGCGACATCGTGACCGAAAAAGCGATCGACAACGCGTTCGCTTTAGACATGGCGCTCGGCGGATCAACGAATACGATCCTTCATACGCTTGCGATCGCCAATGAAGCGGGGGTCGACTACTCGCTTGAACGGATCAATGAGGTAGCGGCAAGGGTTCCGCATTTATCAAAGCTTGCGCCGGCTTCCGATGTGTTTATTGAAGATTTGCATGAAGCTGGAGGCGTATCAGCAGTCTTAAACGAGCTGTCGAAAAAAGAAGGCGCGCTTCACTTGGATACGCTGACCGTAACGGGAAAAACGCTTGGCGAAAATATTGCCGGGCGCGAAGTGAAAGATTACGAGGTCATTCATCCGATCGATCAGCCGTTTTCAGAGCAAGGCGGACTCGCCGTCCTGTTCGGCAACCTGGCGCCTGACGGTGCGATCATTAAAACCGGCGGCGTCCAAGACGGGATTACCCGCCATGAAGGACCTGCGGTTGTCTTTGACTCACAGGAAGAAGCGCTTGACGGCATCATTAACCGTAAAGTAAAAGCGGGAGATGTCGTCATCATCCGCTATGAAGGTCCTAAAGGCGGACCGGGAATGCCTGAAATGCTTGCACCGACTTCGCAGATCGTCGGAATGGGCCTTGGTCCGAAAGTTGCTTTAATTACCGACGGCCGCTTTTCCGGAGCCTCCCGCGGTCTTTCGATCGGCCACGTTTCGCCGGAAGCAGCTGAAGGCGGCCCGCTTGCTTTCGTAGAAAACGGCGACCATATCATTGTTGATATCGAAAAGCGGATTTTAAACATCGAAATCTCCGATGAAGAGTGGGAAAAAAGAAAAGCAAACTGGCCCGGATTTGAACCGAAAGTGAAAACGGGCTATCTCGCCCGGTATTCAAAGCTGGTGACATCTGCCAATACCGGCGGCATTATGAAAATCTAGCGGTTTTTTCGCCCGGTGTTTGAAATTCAGCCCCCGCTGTAGTATCCTTGACATCAGTAGTCAAGGTTTATAGAGGGGGCTTTTTAATATGTCAACAGCTTATGAAGAATACATGCGCCAGCTCGTTCTTCCGATGCGTCAGGAATTGGTGCAGGCCGGCTTTAAAGAGTTATCGACCGCGGAAGAAGTTGAGACATTCATGGAAGGTGCAGAAGGCACGACTTTCGTCGTCGTCAATTCAGTCTGCGGATGTGCCGCAGGGCTGGCGAGACCGGCAGCCGTTCAGGCCGTCTCCGGAAGCGAAAACGGGCCTGATGAGACCGTTACAGTCTTTGCCGGACAGGACCGCGAAGCAACGGCGAAAATGAGGGAATACTTCGAAGGATATGAACCGTCTTCACCTTCAATGGCACTGCTGAAAGGCAAAGAAGTCGTTCATTTCATTCCTCGTGAACAGATTGAAGGCCGTGAAATGACGGAGATTATGAAAAACATCACGGACGCTTTTGAAAAACATTGCTAAAATGCCCTTTGAAGGGCATTTTTTACGGAGAAGAACATGATTGTCACAACAAGCTACAGACCGACTGAAAACACGGTTTTAACGGCGGAAAAAATCAGCCGGACGCTCGGCGCCCGCTTTTCCGAACGGAGAAAACGGGCGATTCGCCAAATCCGGGAGACAGAGCAGGAAGATGTTCTCGTGGTTGGAAAAGAGCGCTTCGAGCTGTATCATTCAGAAGGCGAAAAGTTCTTTTTCCACCCGAACTCTGCGATGTTCCGGGCGAAGCGCATGTTAAGAGGCGAACCGGATCCTTTTGTCGAAGCTGCACAAGTTGAACCGGGAGACAAGCTGCTCGATTGTACGCTCGGCCTTGGATCAGACGCCATCATTGCAAGCCTTGCCGCTGGCGAACAAGGCGAGGTGTGCGGAATTGAAAAAAGCCCGCTCCTCGCTTTTCTTGTCGAGGCGGGGCTTCAATCGTGGGAGACAGGCCTTGACGCTTTGGATCAGGCGATGAAAAGGATTCGGGTTCATTCCGGCGACAGCTTTGAATATCTGCTGGATCTTGATGATGATTCAGCAGATATCGTCTACTTTGACCCGATGTTTGATGATGGAATCGAAGAATCAAACGGCATCGCCCCTTTAAGAAAGTGGGCGCATTCCGAGTTTACGCTTGACGGTGCTTTAAATGAAGCACTTCGGGTCGCCAGAAAAAGAGTGGTCCTGAAAGACCACTGGAAAAGTCCGCGCTTCGAAAAATACGGATTTCGCGTAAAAAAACGCAAAACGGCCCTGTTTCATTACGGTGTTCTCGAAAAATGAAATCCCAAGGTATATACCTTGGGATTTTTTAATCTGCGATTTCCATGACGATAAAATAAGCGAGGGTAATCAATGAAGCGGTTATAAAAAGACCTTCAATCATGAACGATCACTCCCAATTTTGGAATTTTCATCTTTGATTGTAAACGTTTTATCGCCAAAAGAAAAGGCGTTTTGTTTATTTGCACCGTCACTTTATGAATGACTGAAAATTCAACCTATGATAGAATAAGAGAAAACGAGAAAGCGATCCAAAAGGGGACTAATCAGTCATGAAGATGTGGATGAGAAAAGCGCTTGTCACATTATTTACAATTGCAACGTTCGGCCTTGTATCTCCTCCTGCGGCATTAATGGCGGACAAGCCGCAGGAGCATCAGAGCATGAAAGAATCCGGGTATACAGCTGTTTATCAAAAGCAGGAAGAGCCCGAACTTGAAGAAGACGGCGAATCCAAATCTTCATTTGACAGCTACAAGGATGAACTGCTCAATGAAGCAGAAAATCTGTCATTCGTAAAATTCGGCAGCAGGATATCGCCGGTCATCGAAGACGAGTACAGGGAAGAAGTGCTTCCAAAGGTCGAGGAGATCATCGTCAGCCATCTCATGACAATGCAGGACAATGACGCTTACCAGGATCTTGTCATTTCCAAAACGCCGACGGCGGGGAAGTCGGAGAGAATCTTCCACGTTTACAACCGGAAAACGGGGGAGGATGTGCTGAGGTTCCATGTGCGCAGGGACAAGCCGCCGCATAAAGGGTACTGGTTTAACTTTCATTATCATACTGCCGAAGACGGCTTTCAAAAACATCACGATCTCGGAAGCATATACTGGGACCGCAATACACCGCCTAACTGGATGAGCCACTAAAGGAGATTGATGCAGATGAAGAAGTATACGATGAATGAAATGGTGCACTTAACGAAAAATATGCTGAATGAGCGCGGGGTTACGATTGAGGATATTGCACTGATCGTACAAAAGCTGCAGGAAAAATACCATCCTGATCTGTCGCTTGCTGTATGCGTTGAGAATGTCGAAAAGGTCTTAAACAAAAGGGAAATCGTTCATGCCGTGTTAACGGGGATAGCGCTTGACCAGCTTGCCGAGAAAAAGCTATTGCCTGAACCGCTTCAATATTTGGTCGAAACGGATGAACCCCTTTACGGGATCGACGAGATTATTCCGCTTTCCATCGTAAACGTCTACGGTTCGATCGGCTTGACGAACTTCGGCTATCTGGATAAAGAAAAGTTCGGCATCATTAAAGAACTGGACGACTGTCCGGACGATGAGGTTCACACGTTCCTTGATGATATCGTCGCTGCCTTGGCGGCAGCTGCTGCAAGCCGAATTGCCCATTCGCATCAGGATCTTGAGGATGAAGAGAGAACAGACGGACAGAGCGTTGCGAAAAGCCGTTGAAAGACCTCGCCCTCCCCGCCATCAGGCGGGGTTTTTTTATGCCGATATTTTATGTCTTTTCCCGAAAAATGTCTTGTTTTCGAAAGGTTAAACAAGATACACTACAAAAGGATGAAAAAAATGAAACATCATGCGGATATATCCCGTCATATGTTAGAGAACCGGAATTGAACAAAACGGGGAATGACACCAATGCATTCGGGCGGCCTGATCAGAATGAAAACCTCGAAGAAAGGTTTCCTCTCATCACAGCTTTAACCTCCATCTTCATGCATCATGTTCACAGATGATCACACAAAGAGATGAGCATCATCCGGCATTATTTCGCTACAAACATCATAAGGGGGCTTTAAATTAATGATTTCATTGATTACCGCCATGGACAGAAACCGCCTGATCGGCAAAGATAATGATCTGCCATGGCATCTTCCGCAGGATTTGAAGTATTTTAAAGAGGTGACGAAAGGACACGCCGTGATCATGGGGAGAAAGACGTTTGAATCCATCGGCAAACCTTTGCCTCACCGGGAGAACATCATCGTTACATCCAATAAAGAACTGGATATTCCGAATTGTCAGGTGATGCACTCGGCAGAAGAAGCGGTGCGGTTTGCGAAAAACAAAAACGAAGAATGTTTTGTCATCGGCGGTTCAACACTGTACGCGGAGATTCTGCCTTTTGCGGACAAGCTGTATGTGACAAAAATCGATGAAACCTTTGAAGGGGACCGGTATTTTCCTGAATTCAGCGAAGCTGAGTGGGAAATCGTTTCGAGGCGGAAAGGCCTGAAAGATGACAAAAATCCATATGACTACGAATTCCTCGTTTATCAAAGAAAAGGATAGAGGAGAGGATTTTCATGTTTCGCTATTGTTTTTTATGGATGTATTCGGCCTATATGTTCATCAAGCATATCAAGCTCCTGCAGGCGCTACAGACACTTGACCCGCGCCTTTCGTACGCCAATCAGATGGAAGCTGTCTTTGATAAGCCGAAAGCTTTTTTACGGGGGTGCATCGGCTTAACCGGTTCGACCGTTTCCATCCATCAGAATGGAAGATCCCCGGCTGGCCCCGTCCTTTACGTGCATCCAAAGCTCGGCCTGTCAGAGCTCGCCGTGCTGCTCGGACACCTTGATAAAACGGCTTCGTTTTTTGCTGATCCGCGCGCCTTTCGTTATCCGCTGCTCAGCGGCTGGCTCAATAAAATGGCCGCGGTCAAAAAAAGCGCCGACAAGGAAGCATCACTTGAAAAAGTGGAAGAGATCGTCAGGAAAGGCCAAAGCTTTATTCTGTCTGAAGATGACGGGCTCGATTACAAATCTTTATCCAAAAAGCTCGGCATTCCGATCGTTGCAGTCGAAACAGCCGGTACGGAAGACATGAAGAAAGGCAAGTTGTTCAAGAGGCTGAGACCTGCTGATATCGACTTGACGATCCACCCGGCATACGTCCTGACCGAAAACAAACAGCTTCGGGCATAAAAAAAACCAGGCTTCCTTTATGGGAGCCTGGTTTTCGCCATTTATGATATAAACGGCACCTTTGCCACGTAGAAAAGCACGCAGAAAAACATGGAGGCGCTGCCGCCGAGTACGAAGGTGTGCCAAATCGCATGATGATACGGGATCTTTCTCCATAAATAAAAGATCGTTCCGACAGAATACAATATTCCCCCTAAGAGCAGCAGGGCGAATCCTTCTCCGGTCAAGGCCGTATAAAGCGGCTTGATCGCAATAATCGCCATCCAGCCCATCACAAGATACACCAGCGTGCTGACCACGATAAATCGTTTCACAAAAAAGATTTTAAATACAACTCCGCCAATCGCAAGTCCCCAGACGACCGCAAGCATTGTATAGCCGAGCGTGCCTTTCAAAGGTCCGAGGAGCAGCGGTGTGTATGTACCCGCAATCAGTACGTAGATGGCTGAGTGATCGATGATCTCAAGAATATCTTTTGTTTTTTGGTGCTGAATGCTGTGCAGAAGGGTCGAACTTAAATACAGGAACAGCATGGAAGCGCCGAAAATCGAAAAGCTGACAACATCCACCGGACTTCCGTAGCGAATCGCAAATATCACCAAAAATACGATGGCGGGTATGGAGAGGAGAACGCCGAGCCCATGGGTAATTGCATTCGCAATTTCTTCTTTAATCGTGTACATACCAAGACACCCTTTCTATTCTTGAATAATGTGATGCTTTAAAGAGCTTAAAAAGCGGAGGCCTTCAAGCGTGATTTTTGTCCCGGCTCTTCCGCGGCCCTTTGTAATAAACTCTCTTTTTTCCAAATAATCCAATCTGCTGCGCACTTGCTGGGGGGTAAGCTCCGACTTGCCGTTTTTGCTCAGTTCAGACAGAACTCTGCGGCTGGCAGGCTCTCCTTTTTCATTTAATTGCTTGACTGCATCGAGCAAAAACGCAAACTCCTCTTTTTCCATTAAAGTCAGTGATGTTGAAGCCGTTTTTTTATCTTTTGGCTTCTTCTTTTCGATTTGTTCTCTTAACGCCGGCGGAGTGTCGTAAAGCTGAATCGTTTTCCCGTCTGAGACGGTTTTCATATAATCCGTCATGTTTTTGAGTTCTCTGACGTTCCCCTCAAACTCATGCTGCTCTAAAGCCTTCCAAACGACCGGTTCGACATATATGTCATGATCCCCGCTTTTTAAAAAATGATGCACGAGAAGGGGGATGTCGCTTCGCCGTTCAGCAAGGGGGGGAAGCGGAAGGTCGAGCACATTGAGCCTGTAGTACAAATCCTTGCGGAATTCGCTGCTTTCAATCCGTTCACCGAGCGGCACGCTTGAGGTGACAATCAGTCTTTTTGGCATCCCTTTTTCAATGGCTGCCAAAAGCTTGCCCTGGAGAGGCAAGGAAAGCCCCCACACTTCGTCGAGAAACAAGGTTCCGGATTCATTCATCTCTGAAAGAAAAAAGTCTTCAGCCGCTTCATCTTCATTCAGCGTGCTGCAGCTTACGTGTGTGAAGGGATCATGGTTGAAAGATGATCCGGAATGAATGGCTTTGGCGAACAGCTCTTTGCCTGTGCCTGTTTCTCCATGAATCAGAATCGGATGGGAAGAGGCTGCAAATTGTATCGCTCTGTTTTTCGTTTGCAAAAAGGAATCGCATTCCCCGATCAGCTCGGAGAACCCTATGGATGGGTACGTGTGTTTAATCATGGCGGATCTCCTTTTGGTTCTAATTGGTTCTATTATAACACCCAATTAGAACAAATAAAGAGTTTTTTGAAAAAAAGTATATTTGGCTGCACATTAAGAATCGAAAAGAACTCCGTATATATTGAGAAAGTGTATAATATTCTGTAAATAACAAAGAATTGCCCTTTAAATTTTGAATATTCATGATATAATGGCGTATTAAATAAAGCTTTATACAGAAAGGATCTTATACATGAAACCGTTGCTTAAAGAAAACTCTCTCATCCAAGTCAAAGACATTTTAAAAGCCCATCAAAATGTAAAAGATGTTGTCATTCATACCCCCCTCCAAAAAAATGAGAGGCTCTCCGAGAGGTACGATTGCAACGTATATTTAAAAAGAGAAGACCTGCAGGTTGTCCGCTCTTTTAAACTGAGAGGCGCCTATTATAAAATGAAGCAGCTTTCAAAAGAAACGACGAAAAACGGGGTCGTCTGCGCCAGTGCAGGAAACCATGCGCAGGGGGTCGCTTTTTCCTGTAAACATCTCGGTATTCACGGAAAGATTTTTATGCCGTCGACGACTCCGAGGCAAAAAATTTCTCAAGTCGAATTGTTCGGCAAGGAATACATCGAGATCATCCTGACAGGCGACACGTTCGATGATGCATATCAAAGCGCAGTCGCCTGCTGCGAGGAAGAAAAACGGGCATTTATCCACCCGTTTGACGATCCTGCCGTCATGGCCGGACAGGGAACGGTTGCGGTCGAAATCTTAAACGATATCGAAACAGAACCCCATTATTTATTTGCAAGTGTAGGCGGCGGCGGCCTGCTTTCAGGAGTGGGAACCTACATGAAAAACGTGTCCCCGGATACAAAGCTGATCGCGGTTGAGCCCAAAGGCGCGCCGGCTCTATTTGAATCAAACAAAAAAGGCGAAGTCGTGACCCTCGAGAAAATCGATAAATTTGTAGACGGAGCCGCCGTGCAAAAAATCGGCGAAGAGACATTTAAAACGCTTGAAACCGTTGTAGATGATATTTTGCTCGTTCCCGAAGGAAAGGTATGCACCGCGATTCTTGAGCTGTACAACCAATGCGCGATTGTCGCCGAGCCTGCGGGAGCGCTGCCGATCGCCGCTTTAGACCTTTACAGGGATGAAATCAAAGGAAAGAATGTCGTATGCATTGTGAGCGGAGGAAACAACGATATCGGCAGAATGCAGGAAATCAAAGACAGATCGATGATGTATGAAGGACTCCAGCATTATTTCATCGTGAACTTCCCGCAAAGGGCGGGAGCTTTGCGCGAATTTCTAGATGAAGTGCTCGGGCCGACCGATGATATCACCCGGTTTGAATATACGAAGAAAAATAATAAAAGCAGCGGCCCTGCGCTCGTCGGCATCGAATTGAAACAGCGCGAAGACTACGAGCCGCTGATTGCGAGAATGGACCGTAAAGGCTTCCGCTATGTCGAAGTGAATAAAGATGAAGGGCTCTTTCATTTGCTGATTTAAGAAATTTTTTTGAAAACACGTATAAATCAAAGACAACGGCTCCTGAGATTATGTATAATAAAGAAAATATCTCATAAATGAGGATTGATAGCTTGTTACTTAAAAGCCTGGAGTTCAAACGTTCGGATGGACAGAAGGTGAAGGTGACGGAAATACCCCTGCTGAAGGAGGACGACCCGCATTTTTTTATGGCCAGTCTGAGGCTCGAAATCTTTTTAAAGACACTCTATTGCTCAAAGCGGAAAAAAAAACGTCTACTCCTTTAGGGACTACTTAAAGAGAGCATTGAAATGGCAGGATTACCTCGCCATTTATCAAGAGGAAGAATTGAAGCATAATGCATAAGAATTGATAGCATTCTTTGCCGGCCCATGAAGACAGCCAAATCCGCTTGGAAAAGGGCGGAAGACGGCATTCGGCCGGCAAAGAATTTTTCATGCCGAATTTGGCCTCACTAGGAAATTCACCATTTGAACCGACAGGATGTGAAGGGAATTGCCAAGCATTAAAATTGTAACGGACTCAACAGCTGACTTGAGCGAAGAACTGCTCAGAGAATATCATATTTCCGTTCTCCCGCTCTCGATATCAATCGACGGCATTGTTTACAGAGACAGGTTCGATATTCAGCCGGACGAATTTATTGAGAAAATGGAGAGCGCCGCAGAACTCCCGAAAAGTTCACAGCCGCCTTTAGGCGCTTTTATCAAACTGTACGAAGAGCTGACCGCTGACGGAAGCGAAGTGATCAGCATCCATCTCTCAAGCCAATTGAGCGGGACATACCAGACGGCTGTAAGCGCTTCAAACATGGTCGACGGGAATATTACGGTGATTGATTCCATGTATATTTCAAAAGGCCTCGGCTTTCAGGTCGTACGAGCCGCCTTGCTGGCCGAAGAGGGAATGACGGCCGAAGCGATTGTAAAAGACCTGGAGAACTTGCGCGACCGGACATCCCTCTATGTGACAATTGATCATTTTGATAACTTGATCAAAGGCGGCCGCATCGGGAAAGGAAAAGCGCTGATCGGCTCATTGCTCAAGGTTAAGCCGATCGCGAGGCTTGAGGACGGAATCTATACGCCCGAAAAAAATGTCAGGAGCACCAGTCAGCTTATCCGTTATTTAACGGGTCAATTTCTTTCCGCGGTGAAGGGAAGGACGGTGCAAGCGATCGGCATCGCCCATGCCGATGCACTCGACCTTGCTCATAGGCTGAAAGACTCTTTGCTTGAACATATCCCGGGAATCGATATTGATATTGCGTACACAACGCCGATTATCTCTGTTCATACCGGAAAAGGAGCGATCGGTTTTACTTTTTACACCGATTGAAAAAGGGGATGGAAGGATTGAAAAACGTTTTTGGCATTTTCCTTGCAGGGATTCTCACAGTGTTTCTTTCGTCCTGCGGAACTAGCAAGATTGAAAATTCTTTAAACTATGACGTACAATCTTTTTCTTTTCAAAATCAAGACGGGAAAACCGTGTCTCTTGAAAGTTTAAAAGGCCAGGTGTGGGTGGCCGACTTTATATTTACGAACTGTAAAACGATCTGTCCGCCGATGACTTCACATATGGCTGAACTGCAAAAACAAATGGAAGAGGAAAACCTGCAGGCCCGCATCGTCTCTTTCAGCGTTGACCCCGAAAATGACACGCCGGAAAAGTTGAAAAAATTTGCGGCCAACTATCCGCTCAATTTTCAAAACTGGGATTTTTTAACTGGATACTCGCAGGAGGAAATTGAAAAATTTGCGCTGAAAAGCTTTAAAGCAATCGTGAAAAAACCTGAAGATGAGGATCAGGTGATTCACCAATCGTCATTTTATCTAGTCGATCAAAACGGCAAAGTCGTCAAGGATTATGACGGTGCAAAAAATACGCCGTACGATGAAATCATCGCCGATATTAAGACGCTGGAAAACCGTTGATAAAAACGGGCGCCTGCCGCTGAAGCCTGCTTCCTGACCACCGGAAACAGGCTTTTTTTTACACCTGTCAAATCATTTTCAAAAGAATCAAAACATGGTACACTTTTTTTTAGGTATCTAGAAGGAAGGGGCATCATTTTTGAACATACGGTTTATAACAGTCATGATGGCCCTCGTCTGTCTGCTTTCAGCCTGTACGGAATGGAATGCGGGCGTTGAAAAAACATCGGTCTCCCCTAAGCGCGATATCGTGATTGCAGCAGTGGGCGATTCTCTGACAGAGGGGGTAGGCGATCAAGAGAAGAAAGGCTATGTCGGCATGGTGGCCGACGAGCTTGAAAGCCGGAGCGATGTGAAGTCCGTAACGGTCAAAAATTATGCCGTTAAAGGCTCCCGGACTGATCAGCTGCTTGAAAGATTAAAAGAAAAAGAAGTACAAGAGGGCCTGAAAGATGCAGACTACATTTTGTTTACAATAGGGGGCAACGACCTGATGAAAGTCGTCCGCCAAAACTTCGCGCACTTAACGCTTACACCTTTCCGCGTTGAACAAAAACTGTTTGAAAAGCGGTTTTCGAATATTTTAGCGGAAATTAGAGAGCAAAACGCCAGCGCTGAGTTGATTTATGTCAGCATGTATAATCCGTTTAAGTTTACGCTGTCTGAACTGAGGGAAATTGACCAAGTCGTAGACGAATGGAATGAAGGAGCAGAAAAAAGCCTGAAAAAGGTCTCCAACACGAAAATAGCGAATATCGCTGATATTTTTGAGGAATACAGCGATGAAAAGAAGATTGCAAAAGATGAGTTTCATCCTAATCAATACGGATATTCTTTAATAGCGAAACGCGTTTACGAACAAATTAAAAACGAAGACCCCCAAGCAGAATAAGGTGAAAAAATGAAGAAATGGAAGAACTTATTTTTAATTTTAGCAGCAGTCAACGTCATCATACTTGCCGGGATTTTCATTCTCGTATTCATGCCCGGCGGTCAAAAGGAACCGTCGCGGCCGACTCCGAGCGAATACCAATTGAACGTGACGAGCACGAAAGAATCATTGGCCGCATTCATCAACACATATTTGGAGAAGGAGTCTTCGCCGGATCTTGACTATCAAATCGAAATCGACGATGAATTCCACATCGTCGGTGCGATCCGCGCCTTTTCCTCGACAGTCGATGCGAGGGTGTCCTTTCGGCCGACAGTGGAAAAAAACGGAGATGTGGTTCTTGACGTGACGAGATTTTCGATCGGCAAGTTAAATGTTCCGATATCGATGGTGCTGAACTACATGGATCAATTTTATGATCTTCCTGATTTTGTACACGTTCGTTCGGATGCTAAAGAAATTCAAGTCCGTCTGTCAGAGATGCCGCTTAAAAACGGAATGTATGTGAAAGCAAAAGACATTGATTTAGAAAAAGATCAAATCGAATTTGTTTATTATCAGCCTGCACAAACAGATTCATAGATCGTGCGGCGGGATTTACAGGGGTGAACATATGGAACGTATCTACACATATTTCAGCTTGCTGTCTATGTTGTTTTCACTGTACTTCGGCGGCCTCGCCGCCTTCAGTTTCATCGATGAAAACATGGACAAGATGTATTTGAACATCGGGTATTGTGCGTTGTTTTTAAGCATTATGATCTTTACCCTAGATGCGAAAAAACATAAAAAAACTGACCATCACAATCAATAATTGCCGGCAAAATCCTAAAACATGAGACCGTTTTAGGATTTTGTTGTCCATGCTTCAGCAGACTGTAAAAGAGACATCAGGTCTCTTTTTTTTCGCTATGAAGGCGGAGCTTTGGCAGGAAACGGTGCCGCTTTTATTGTGAGAGAAGGGGAGCCGTTGACGAAACCGAGGCCATACAAAGTTGTGGATTCCCCGGCGTGAAGCGTGATTTTCGGAACCTTCAGCAGGACCGCTGTTGAACCGGCGGCCTTTACCTCCATGTCGATTTTCTGTGAACGCACCTGGATGTACCGCGTGACCGTTTGAAAGGGGACACTTGAAAACAGGACAGGTCCGTTTTGCACCGCAAAGTCAAGAGCCGGAGAGTCCGGTGATAAATGAACGAAACGGATGCTGCGGCTTTCCGGATCAGCCGCAGGCCGGTCATACATTCCGACGGGAATGAGCTTTGCAGCTGTGCCTGTAACGGCAACCGTGCAGTACCCGCCGTGGATCAGGTGATACTGTACCGACAGCAAGGGACCGTGCGCCCTGCCTCTTTGGAAAACATCGATTTGAATACGGCCGGCAGGAAACCGGACATAAGAAGATAAATCTGTATAGGAGATGTTTTGAAAAACGGATATGCCGTTTACGAATACGTCGAGATTGTCGGTGTGAGGAGCCGCGTGGAGCAGTCTGATCATCGCTGCTTTTCCGCCGTTTCGAAAATAAAAGGGCGCCTCTACAGGCGGAAGATGGTAGCAGTTCCTCCGAAAACCCTCCGCCATTTGACGGGCATCATGATCTGTAGAGAACATTTTGTCACGCCCCTTTGCATGCTTTCTGACATTATATGAGGCTGCGAAGCCATCGGTCACATCGCGATCAAGACGACAGATGAAAAGGAGTAAACAATGAAAACGGATTTTACATACGGAAATGTGTTTAAACAGCTGGTCTTTTTTTCCGGCCCGATCATTTTAGCCAATCTTTTGCAGATTTCATTTCAATTCGTCGATAGCTTGTGGGTCGGAAATCTGCTCGGAGCAAAAGCACTCGGTGCTGCGGCCGTCTCAGGGACGGTTTTCTTTACGGTGCTGTCGTTCGTATTGGGCGTCAACAATGCGGCGCTGACGATTCTTGCGCAGCAGAAAGGAAAAGGGGATAAGAAGGGACTTACTTCATATATCAACGCGTTTGTTGTTCTGATGACAGCGATGAGCGTATTGCTCGGGGTTATCGGCTATTTTTTCACAGAGCCTCTGCTTTCGCTTCTTCAAACGCCCGGCAATATGATGGATTTGGCTGCAAGCTATTTGAGCATTCATTTTATCGGGATTATATTCTTATTCGGCTATAATTTCATCAGTACAGTGTTAAGGGCGGTCGGCGACAGTCAAACACCTTTGCGTTTCGTCCTCTTGGCCGTCATCCTGAACCTGTTCATGGATCCGCTGTTTATCTCGGTATTCAACCTCGGAATTGCCGGAGCGGCCTATGCAACCGTCGTTTCCCAAGGGATTGCTTTCATTTACGGTGTGGTCTATACGGTGAGAAAGCGGCTTGTTCCATTTTCAAAGCCCGCGCTTCCGTCTCTGGAAGAGACGTCCGTCATTTTGAAGCTCGGAGTGCCTGCCGGCTTGCAAATGATGGTGATTTCAGGCGGCTCGATGGCGATTATGAGCGTTGTCAATTCATTTGGAGAACGTGTCGTGTCAGGGTTTGGCGCGGTACAGAGGCTTGACAGCCTGCTGATACTCCCGGCGATGGCCATCGGCACGGCTGTCAACAGTATGGCTGGCCAAACCGTCGGCAGCGGCGATATGGAGCGTACGAAAAAAATTGCTCACTACGGCGTCATTTATGTTCTGCTGTTTATGGCTGCCGTCAGCACCGCGATATTTCTGACAGGCTATCATGCGGTCAGGCTGTTTATTTCGGAAGCCGATTCAGCTGCATTCGGGGAAGAATATTTAAAAACGATTGCTTTTTTCTATCCGTTTATCGGGATTAACTTTGTGTTAAACGGTGTTGTAAGGGCAGCGGGTGCGATGTTTCAAATTTTGGTGCTGAACGTGATTTCTTTTTGGGTTTTGCGCTATCCGTTTACATACTTATTTTCAAAGTGGCTTGGCGAAAACGGCATAGCACTTGGCATTGGAATGAGCTTTATGCTGAGCAGCCTGACCGCGTTTTTATATTACCGCTACGGGAAGTGGAAGGACCTCGTTTTATTTGAAAAATGAAAGAACAAGCTCCTGCGGCAAGCCCCGGAAGCGATTCCCGCCGGGCATCTGAAGCAAAGAAACAAAAATGCTGTTAACGTCTTAATAATTGACGATATATACAATATAAAATGAGTTTGGTGTTGGGGGCTTGTCATGTTTTTAATCGATTTATTTTTGAATTTGTGCATTTTAATTACTTCACTCTTTATCTACACTCAGCTAAAGTGGAATATTTTTTCCCGAAAAGCTACAAACAAACAACTTAATTGGATTGACGGCGTCATGGGAGGATTGCTCGGGAATGTGCTCATGTTCTTTTCGATCCAGGCAACCGATGAAACGATCGTTGATTTGCGTTATGTGCCCGTTATGATTTTGTTTCTATTTACGGGCGTCTTTCCGGCCTTTATTTGTTCTCTGCTGATTATAGGAGGAAGATTTGTTTACGGGGGGAATATATCTTCGATTGCAGCGCTTACAGGAATGATCGTTATATTCATAGGATATTATCTCATCCTCAGGGTCATGGATAAAGACGCTGACACTTATCGAAAGACATTTGCTTTGGTTATTTTTGCTAATGTGGCGATTTCAATTGTGATCTTGATGCTCCTCCATGATTTCCATTTAGTAAAAATTTTAATGATATGGTTCTGGATTTTATCTACTATCGGCGGATTTACATCAGTATATGTCGTCTCATATTTAAAAAAATCTCATTTTCTGTTGAAAAAGTATGAAGAGGAGTCGTCGCTTGATTATTTAACGGGATTGAATAATGTCCGCCATTTTGATGCGATATGGAATGCTCATATTTCAAACGCAAGGGAGAAGAACGAGAAACTGTCTTTGCTTATGATCGATATCGATTATTTCAAAACGATTAATGATACATACGGACATTCAAATGGAGACGTGATTTTAAAAGAACTGGGAACGATTTTAAAAAAGTCAACACGTGCGGAAGGTATCGTATCAAGAAACGGCGGAGAAGAGTTTTCGGTCATATTGCCGAACAGTTCTCATTCGCAGGCTGCAGAGATTGCTGAAAGGATACGCAAGGAAGTGGAGACACACACTTTTTCAATTTCTCATTCTAAAAAGATTCATATTACCGTTTCGATTGGGGTTGCGGCATTTCCGGAGGTCATTCGCAGTACGGACGAGTTGATTGAAAAAGCCGACCAATGTTTGTACAGGGCTAAGCACCTTGGGAGAAACCGGGTGTGCGCCTCCGTTTGAATTCACGTTAAGCTGCACGAAAAAGGATAGATGAAACGATGTCCATCTATCCTGTCTTTATTATGTTCGTTTATCGAATTCCGCAAGTTTGATAAAAGTCTTTTCGTCTTCAATTAATCCGCACGCGCCGCACTGCACTTTTATGGCGGGACCGCTGTAGGGCAGGTGAAATGGAGAAAGCTCGTCATCTGAATACGTTTCCATGATCTCCCCTGTTGCCGGATCAATCTTAACGGATGTCGGAGACTGTTCGATTAAGTTGAACCGTGTTCGGTTTGTTTTGCAGTTTGGACAAAGATAAGGAGCTGTCATATGTCAATACACCTCTTTTTTAATTAAGGTGCACAGATTCGGGCCAATTTATGAAAACCCGATTAGCGCTGTTCCCGTTTTTTGTCCAATTTGCTGAACAGTTCAATCAGCGTTTTCAGCTCTTCATCACTGAAGCTGCTGAACCGCTTGAAATAATATTCCGTTTTCTTTTCTTCAAAATATCTGATAATTTCTTTTCCCGCGTCTGTCAGATGGATTTTGATGATCCGTCTGTCTTCTTTTGACCGGACTCTCGTGATCCATCCTTTTTCAACCAACGCATCGGTTACAGCTGTGATATGGCTCGCAGAAACGCCTAAAATCGTTGCAAACTCCGTGACTTTCTTCGGACCTTGCTCACTCAGCAGGCGGAGAATCATGAATTCATTGCGGGACATCTCTTTTTCGAGCAGCTCATTTATCTCATCACGTATCTGTTTAAATACTGTGCGAAGCAGTGCTTCCATATCATACATCATTTGTTCTCTAACTTTCAAAATTTCGCCCCTCCATATAAGTAGCAAATTTCAGCTTTTTTTAAAAAGGAATGACCGAATCAGCATGAATATTATTTTTCATGAACATGATATCACTATGATACCATAATTTTCGTTTTTCAAGTGTATGTTTCAGAAGATTTTTAGTTCATTTGACCATCAATTGAACAACGGTCCATGACAATGATAGATGAATACTGCTGTTTCTTAGAATTTGGTGATGGCAATGACATATTATTGTCATTTTTTCTTTTTAGGCAGCGGCTGATTTTGCGATGAGCGGGAGAGGGCTTAAAAATGAGCATGCTGTGATATAATGGTTCCCAACAAATGTTGAAAAGAAGGAGGCAGAACAGATGGCTGAAAAACGAGAACTCGCCACATTTGCCGGAGGCTGCTTTTGGTGTATGGTCAAGCCTTTTGACGAACAGCCGGGCATTATAAAAGTCGAATCCGGCTATACCGGCGGCCATACGGAAAATCCGACCTATGAAGAGGTTTGCAGCAATACAACGGGACATAGGGAAGCGGTGCAAATCACGTTTGATCCCGATGTCTTTCCATACGAAAAACTGCTGGAACTCTACTGGCAGCAAATCGATCCTACTGACAGCGGAGGACAATTCGCAGACCGCGGCGAGTCTTACCGGACAGCGATTTTTTACCATAATAACAAGCAGCGGAAACTCGCTGAGGAATCGAAGAAAAAGCTTGAAGAAAGTGGCATTTTTAAAGATCCAATCGCGACCGACATTCTGGAAGCCGCGCCATTTTATCCGGCTGAAGAATATCATCAGGATTATCATAAAAAGCATCCTGAACGCTACACACAGTATCGGATCGGAAGCGGAAGAGAAGGATTTATACAACAGCATTGGGGGCGTAAGCATGGCGAACAATAAAGAAGAACGGCTGAAGCAGCTGACCCGGATGCAGTATGAAGTGACGCAGAAAAACGGGACGGAGCCTCCATTCCAAAACGAATACTGGGATCTGCACGAAGACGGAATCTATGTCGATATCGTGTCGGGAAAACCGCTGTTTTCATCGCTTGACAAATTTGACGCACACTGCGGCTGGCCAAGCTTCACAAAACCGGTCGATACCGGGGAGATCGAAGAAAAACTTGACACTTCACACGGCATGGTTCGGACTGAGGTGAGAAGCAAGTCTGCCGATTCCCATCTTGGACACGTGTTCCCGGACGGCCCCGGACCGGACGGCCTGCGTTATTGCATCAATTCAGCAGCCCTCCGTTTCGTGCCGAAGGATGACCTTGAGAAAGAAGGGTACGGCGAATATGCCAAGCTGTTTGAAGGGGAAAAATAGATCTTAAAGGCACTCGTCGTGTACCTTAGTATGATAAATAACCAATGGTTTGCCCTCTTTGCTCTCACAAAGCAGAGAGGGCTTTTTCATCTCCGAATTTGGAATTGAATACTCCGAGCTAGAAAGTCGAGTAGTTTCTATTGCTAAAGTAAAGCGGCATAAGACTGCCGTGAGGATACCCAGCATATAGAAAAATCTGTTAACATCCCACGAAATACAAACGAAGAAAGCTGAGAAAAACGGCATGTTCAGATGACTTTTTTCAAAAGGGCCATCTTTTTTAGAGGATTTTCTGCTCTGAAAGCGAAAAACAATATAATAGAACATCTTAGAAAAGAGGCAGCCGTTGTGACATCCATTTCAAACACAGAAGACCGTTATTTAATGCTGACATGCAGCAAAAAAGTTGAGTCGCATTATCATATATACACAGATGACCAGATCCCGCAAATGTTTTCATCTCATTTTCTGCAGCTGCAGGACGAATTTCCGCTGAGAGAGCTGTACTCCCTGCTCGTTCGGGTACCCGATATTTTAAACCGAAATTATATTCATGTGAAAAGCTCTTTTAACCGCGATCTCCCTTTCACAATGAAAAAGTCGCTCTTTGATCTTGGATACATTCTTGATGAAGAATTGTTTTATTCGATCCGGCTTGCAGATTGGAAAGGAGTTTCCCCTGTGCGGGCAGAATGGGGGACGAAGAAATCTCTCATTGACGGCTGCCGCATCATGCAGGCTTATGATTCGTTGTCGATCAATGAAGCGTTTGCGAAGGAAAAGCTGCTGCGCAAGTATCGTTTTTACGAGGAAGGCATCATTCAGCTGTGTGTCTGCTACTCGGAAGAAGGAGAACCGATTGGATGTGCCGAGCTTTATCTCGATCAGGACGAAAACGTTGCTAAAATCGAGGAAGTCGCCATTTTGGAGCCTTATCAGCGGAAAGGCTATGGATCGGGCCTTATCAAGCAGATGCTCGTCGCTGCCAAACAATCGAGCATGGAATCGTGCTATCTTGTGACTTCGGGAAGCGATCAGGTGAAAACGTTTTATGAAAAGCTGGGTTTTCAGCAGAAGGGAAAGCTTACGACGGTATTTAAATATTTGTTTGAATAAAGTAGGCAGGTGCACATACCAATTGGGACTTGGCCTGCATAGGCTGGGGTGTAGACTTTATACGAAAGGATGATAAGCCTGTGCATTACTCCCATTATTGCTGTCCTACTGGAGGATACGGCTACGGGTTTCACGGCAGAAACACATTTGTGCTCATCGTTGTCCTCTTTATTTTGCTCATCATTGTCGGTGCGGCTTTCATTTGCTAGCTAAAAGCCCAACGCCCGGTCGCATGACATGCTCACAAAGCCTTCCATCCGGAAGGTTTTTTTGTTTTTGTTGTAAAATTTTACATATATATGTAATATAATCATGAGGTGAAAATATCGGACAAACGGGGGAGAAACTTTGAAATATGCTTGGGTCATTAAAGGGGACTTTTTCAGACTGTGGTCTGGAACGTTTTTATCGCTCTTTAGTTCGGTTCTTTTCTATTATTCATTGGTATGGTGGTCTTTAGCTGAAACCGGAAGCGCCCTTTCGGGAAGCGTCGTGATCGGCATCGGGCTGACTGTCTCGATTTTGATATCGCCGTTTACAGGCTGGCTGTCCGACAGGTTTCACAGGGGGAAATTGATTGCGGCTTCAGATATGATCATTTCAACTGTATTTTTAATAATCGGATTTTTGGCGCTGTCAGGCATGAGTTCAGTTATGTTACTGGCGGTTGCAAGGGTGATTGTATCGGCATGTTTGACCGCAATCGAACCTGCTGCAAGATCGCTCTTGCCGGATACACTGAGGAAAGAACAAATTGAAAAAGGAATCGCATTTCAAGAAGTGATCACACAGCTTATCCAAGTGATCGTTCCGCTTGTCACAGGGATTCTGTTTTCCTTTCTGCATTTCGGCTGGTTATGGGTGCTGTGCGGAAGCCTCTCCTTCCTATCCATCTTTTTGGAGTGGAGAATCAAAGATAAAAGGGGCAGCCAAAAGCGTATTCCTTTTACAAACAAACAATTGTTCAGCGGTTTTACAAGCTTGCTTCAAAATAAGCCGCTCAAGTATTTGTTGTATGGGACGAGCATACAGCAGCTTGTATTCAGCGGTTTTCCAATATATATCGTCATTTGGACCTCGCTATTATTAAAAGATCAGGCTTGGCTGGGCGGCGCTTTTCAATCATTTTGGGCGTGCGGGACGCTGTCTGCGGCGCTTTTCTTGTCTTTTATCGCAAAACCGGAGCACGCAAAAGCTGCTGTGCCCGCTTTAATGCTGATTTTCGGCCTGCTTTTGTCGCCTCTAGGCTGGATTAATCATGTCGTGCTCGGCGCCGCGATTTTGATCGTCATCGGAATGATCAGCGGCGTAGTCAACATCTATATTGAAGGTTACTTGCAAAGGGTAACGGAAGGTGAAAACAGAGGCAGATCGCTGGGCGCTTTTTTTGCGGTCAACAGCGCTTTTATGCCGCTCGGCTATGCGGCCGCGGGAATGTTGTCGGATGCTGTCAGTCCCGAATATTTATTCCTCATCGTCGCACTGCCCGCGCCGTTTGCTGCGTTTTCGATGATGAGATCATTTTATTTATGGGAAAAACAGACGAAGGAAACCGTTGCTTTGCAGGACAAAACGTCAATGTGAATAAGCGCGCTTGGAAAAATAAAAGGAAATGTCCTTTTATTTTTTTGTTTACACTAACGGCGATCGCTCCGAAATCAACCATTTCACTTGAAAAGAGAATGCCGCCTTTTCCCCATTCATATAATGTAAAGAAAAACCTCTCATTGGGGAAGGGGGGATGTTTTCATGTCATTTTTGATTAAGCCGGATTTGCACGCAAGCTATCCGGTCGTTCAGTATGCAAAAGGAAGCTGGATTGTCGACAATTCCGGAAAACGGTACCTTGACGGCTGTTCGGGGGCTGTTACCTGCAATCTCGGGCACGGTGTACAAGAAGTGATTGATTCTCTCAAAGAGCAGCTTGATTTCGTTTCATTTGTCTACCGTTCACAGTTTACGAGTGAACCAGCTGAACAGCTTGCCGAACTCCTTGCTGAATGGCTGCCGGGTGATCTGAATTGGTCTTTTTTTGTCAACAGCGGGTCGGAAGCTGTTGAAACCGCCATGAAAATCGCCGTTCAATACTGGCAGGAAAAAGGACAAAACGACAAAACGATTTTCCTTTCAAGATGGAACAGCTATCACGGAATTACAAACGGAGCCCTGTCGCTGTCGGGATTTTATGAGCGCCGCTACAGGTTTACGCACATGCTGCACAAGTATCCCGCCGCTTCCGCGCCAAACTGCTACAGATGCCGGCTTTCTCATCCCGACTGCCAGGAAGCGTGCGTGAAAGAAATCGAGCTCGCCATTAAAAGGATCGGCAAGCAATTTATCGCGGGCTTCGTGGCCGAACCCGTCATCGGGGCTGCTGGAGCAGCCATAACAGCGCCCGATGGTTATTACAAAAAAGTAAAAAAGATTTGCGAAGAAAATGAAATTCTTTTTATTGCGGATGAAGTCATGAGTGGGATGGGAAGAACCGGCCGGTTGCTGGCGATTGAACATTGGGGTGTGACCCCGGATATTGCCGTACTCGGCAAGGGGATGAGCGCAGGGTATTCACCGATTGCCGCAGCTGTCATATCCGATGACATCATGGAAACGGTCAAAAACGGCTCAGGAGTCATCATGAGCGGACATACGTACAGCGCAAACCCTTTTTCAACCCGTGCGGCGCTCGCCGTTCTCCGCTACATTCTGAAGCACGATCTTGTCAAACAAGCCAGGATAAAAGGGGAAAAGCTGAAAAAGATGCTGAAAGAAATCATGAAACAGTCGAGCATCATTGGCGACGTTCGGGGCAAGGGGCTTCTTATCGGGATTGAATTTGTCGCCGATCGAAAAAGCAAAAAGACATTTCCTTCATCAATGCCGGTGTCGGCTCTCGTCATTTCCGAAGCGAAAAAAAGAGGCCTGCTTCTTTATCCGTCCCAGGCGGGCATTGACGGCGGCGGGGGAGATGCGGTCATCATTGCGCCGCCCCTTACGATATCGGATCAAGAGCTGGAAGAACTTATTCATATATTTAAACATGCCGTACACGAGATTGAAAAACAAGCAGAAAAGGTGATACGCGAAAGATGACGGTCCTGAACAAACGAATTGCTGTTGAAGATGCGATTGCCGATTTGAAAGACGAAGCGACCGTCATGTTTGGCGGATTTGGGGGAGTCGGTTCACCGCCTTCTTTCATCAGTGCGATTTTGAAAAAAGGCGTAAAAAATTTAACGGTCATATGCAATGACGCAGGCTTTCCCGGCATCGGCATCGGGCCATTAATCGTCAATAACCGCGTAAGGCGGCTGATCGCTTCCCATATCGGATCAAATCCCGTTGCGGGAAAACAAATGACTGACGGTTTTCTCGCCGTTGAATTTTCACCGCAAGGGACGCTCGCGGAAAGAATCCGTGCGGGCGGCACAGGTCTTGGCGGCATTTTGACCGATATTGGGATCGATAATGACATGGTGCGTCAAGGAAAGAAGATCGTTTCTTTGAATGGTCGTGCATACCTTGCCGAAGAAGCGCTGAGTGCGGAATACGCTTTTATTTATGGGAAAACCGCCGATGAATTCGGCAATATCATCTACGACAAAACGGCGCGTAACATGAACCCGCTTATGGCGATGGCTGCTGATCGGACATTTGCCGAAGTGGAGCGGATCGTTCCCCTGGGAGAGCTGGATGAAGAAGAAATTGTAACACCCGGTGTTTTTGTCGAAGGTGTCGCTGAAACGGAAGGGGTGAACTGGAAATGGGTTTGGGAGTCATAGAGCGGGAGAGAATTGCAAAACGGGCGGCCCGCGAAATCAAAAGCGGAATGATTGTCAATCTGGGCATCGGCATTCCGTCTTTAGTTCCCAATTTTTTAGATCCGGGCACTTCCGTTATGATCCAATCTGAAAACGGGCTTCTCGGCATCGGCGAGTCGCCTGAAAAAGGAAGGGAAGATGAGAATCTTTGCAATGCGGCAGGCTGGCCTGTCACCGTAGTAAAAGGCGCTTCTTATTTTGATTCGGCTCTGTCGTTCGGCATGATCAGAAAGGGCGCGATTGATGTCACGATTCTTGGTTCTCTGCAGGTCAGCCAGTCAGGGGATCTGGCCAACTGGATCGTCCCCGGCAAAAAGGTTCCTGGAATGGGAGGGGCGATGGAGCTTGCCCAAAAGGCGAAAAAAGTCATTGTCGTGATGAGCCATACCGATAAAAACGGCGCCCCCAAACTTGTCGCCGACTGCACTCTGCCACTGACTGCAAAAGGCTGCGTTGACATGGTGATTACAGAAAAAGCCGTGATCACCATTGACAGCGGCGGCTTTGTATTAAAAGAGCTGATGAATGAAGAGGATCTTGATGATGTGCTGCGGCTGACGGATGGAAAGGTCCGGATCGAACTGCCGCTTTCGTAAGAGGAGGAATTGGATGGAGAACATAGAGAGAAAGGTGTGCGATTGGATCGATTCGCACGAGAAAAAAGCGGTTCGCCTTTTGAAAAAACTCGTCGGAGAAAAAAGCACAATGGGCAGTGAATTTACCGCCCAAGCTGTCGTCCTGGAGAAACTGAGGCAATTCGAAGCTGAAATCGATGTCTGGGAGCCGAGCATGAAGCAATTGGAACAGCACCCGCTGTTTAAATCAGACAGAACAAGCTTTAAAGAAAGCCCGAATATTACGGCTGTCAAAAGAGGAAAGGGCGGCGGGAAATCGCTGATCTTAAACGGACACATCGATGTCGTGCCTGAAGGAAACAGAAAAGACTGGGAGACGGAGCCTTTTCAGCCGGTCATGAAGCAAGGACGGATATACGGCCGGGGCACAACTGACATGAAAGGCGGCAATACGGCTCTTTTAATGGCGATGGAAGCGCTGGAGCAATGCGGGGTTCACTTAAAAGGAGACCTGATTTTTCAAAGTGTCGTAGACGAGGAGTGTGGCGGAGCCGGGACGCTGGCGGCCGTCATGAGGGGCTACAAGGCGGACGGCGCTTTGATTCCCGAGCCGACAAATATGAAAATGTTTATTAAGCAGCAGGGGTCGATGTGGTTCAGAATCACGGTCAAAGGGCTTTCTGCACACGGCGGCACAAGATATGAAGGTGTCAGCGCCATTGAAAAAAGCATGCTTGTCATCCAGTCGCTTCGCCAGCTTGAACAGGTCAGGAATAAGAGAATAACAGATTCTTTGTATGACAATATCCCGATTCCGGTTCCGATTAACATCGGCACGATCAAAGGAGGCGCATGGCCTTCATCGGTCGCTGACACGGTGACACTGGAAGGAAGGTGCGGAATCGCTCCGAACGAATCTCCTGAAGCCGTCCAGTCCGAGTTTGAAAACTGGCTCAATGATCTTCAATACCATGATGAATGGTTTAAACACTACCCTGTTGACATAGAATGGTTCGGCGCCATGTGGCTCCCAAACGATTTGGCTGAAGACCATGAACTGACGAAAGTGCTGAAATCCGCCTATCAAACCATCACGGCAAACGATCCCCTAATCGAAGCTTCCCCGTGGGCGACAGACGGCGGAATATTGTCGCACGCCGGAGGCACCCCTGTCATCGTCTTCGGTCCGGGAGAAACGAAAATGGCTCACCAGGCAAATGAATACATTGAAAAAGACGCCCTGATTCAGTCAGCCAAAATCATCAGCCTGTTTATTATGAATTGGTGTGATTATGAACGGTGAAAAGATCAGCTGTTTTGGAGGTTAAATATGGTGGAAAAATGGAGCAATGACAGCTGTACGCTTGAAGCGGATGTCGACTTGTTCAGTAAAAGAATCAGAATCATCAATTATGAAGGCGATGTGTGTTCATTTTTTCCCGCCATATTGAAAGAAGCAAAAAAACACGGCATAGGGAAAATGATCGTTTTCACCAAAACGAATGACAGAAACGCTTTGCTTGAGCGGACGTTTGAACCGGAAGGGAAAATTGACGGATACTTTAACGGGCATGATGCTGACGTGTTCGTAAAATATGTGAAAGAAGACAGGCGAAAAACCGCTGACTGGCTTGCGCAGGATCAAATGCTGACAGAGCTGTTCAGCACTCCCCGCATCGCGGAGGCCCAAAACGCTTCCTTTCATATCAGGCGGGCCGCCTCCAGTGATGCGCCTGGTCTCGCCGATCTCTACAACTGCGTCTTTCCTGTATACCCCGCGCCTGTTTCAGATCCGGCATATCTTAAGGAAGCGATGGGGAAAGGGGCTGTTTACTACCTCGCTTTTGACGGGGAAAAAGTGATTGCATCAGCAGGTGCAGACGTGAATCCCGTTTTGGGGAATGCGGAAATAACAGACTGCGCCGTCCTGCCGGAATACAGGGGCTTTTCATTGACGAGGCGGCTGATTGCCGCACTCGAAACCGATTTGAAACAAGCGGGTATCTTTTACGTTTATTCAATCGCAAGAGCAGCTTCTTTCGGGATGAACGCCAGTCTTTATCATTTATCATACTCATATAGGGGCCGGCTTTTGAACAACTGCCTCATTTATAAAACCATCGAGAACATGAACATCTGGTGCAAAAATTTAAGCCGGTCTTAAAAAGCGGTCTTCCGCGGGTTTTATATTTGAAGAGACACTTTTCACACCGGTCACATAACCTGAAAAGTATAGGGAAAATGCTGATAGGGGGATGAAAGATGGAAAACGGTCTGTTTCAGCCGAAAAGGCACTGGAAGGATATTGAGCTTTGGAAAGATGTTCCCGAGGAAAAATGGAACGACTGGATCTGGCAGCTGACCAACACCGTCAGAACGCTTGACGATTTGAAAAAAGTCGTCAATCTTACGAAAGAGGAAGAAGAAGGGGTGAGAATCTCCACAAAGACGATCCCTTTAAATATTACGCCGTATTACGCTTCACTGATGGATCCGGATGATCCGCGCTGTCCGATCAGAATGCAGTCGGTGCCCCTGGCAGAAGAAATGCACAAAACAAAATACGACCTTGAAGATCCCCTTCATGAGGATGAAGATTCGCCTGTCCCCGGCTTAACCCACCGCTATCCGGACCGGGTTTTGTTTCTCGTCACTAATCAATGCTCGATGTACTGCAGATACTGTACAAGGCGGCGTTTTTCCGGACAAATCGGCATGGGCGTGCCGAAAAAGCAGCTCGATCAGGCGATCGCATATATCCGGGATACGCCCGATGTCAGGGATGTCCTGATTTCAGGAGGGGACGGTCTTCTCATTAACGATCAAATTCTTGAATATATTTTGAAAAACCTCCGTGCGATCCCGCACGTGGAAATCATCCGGATCGGCACGAGAGCCCCGGTCGTCTTCCCGCAGCGGATTACCGACAAACTTTGCAGCATTTTGAAAAAGTATCATCCCGTCTGGCTGAATACGCATTTCAACACGAGCATCGAAATCACGAAGGAAGCGAAGGAAGCCTGTGAGAAGCTGGTCAACGCCGGGGTTCCGGTCGGCAATCAGGCCGTGATTTTGGCTGGTATAAATGACAGCGTTTCCATTATGAAAAAGCTGATGCATGATTTGGTGAAAATCAGAGTCCGTCCGTATTATATCTATCAATGCGATTTGTCTGAAGGAATCGGCCATTTCAGAGCGCCTGTCTCCAAAGGTCTTGAAATCATTGAAGGCTTGCGCGGACACACAAGCGGTTATGCAGTCCCTACCTTTGTCGTTGACGCGCCGGGCGGGGGCGGAAAAATCGCCATACAGCCGAATTACTTGATTTCGCAAAGCCCCGATAAAGTCGTGCTCCGCAATTTTGAAGGCGTCATTACGTCTTATCCTGAGCCTGAGAACTATATTCCGGGAAGAGCGGACGACTATTTTGCCGAAATTTTCCCTGATGTAATGAAGGAAAAAGAGGAGATCGGCATATCGGCAATCTATGCGGATCAAGCTCTTTCATACACACCGGACGGCTTAAAACGGCTTGAAAGAAGGGAGAGCTATTCCACAAGGCCCGATCATGAAACATTGAAAAGCCGCCGGGCAAAGCGCGATGAATTGAAAGAAAAGAAATTCCTTGCTCAGCAAAAAAAAGAAGGCGAAGCTGAGGGGCGTGTGCAATGAAGAGGTGTGAATGGTGCAGTGAAGAAAAAGCCGGGGAAGCCCGCACGGCGGTTTATTGGGAGCTTCCTGACGGGACGAAAGCGATCGAAATCACCGATACACCTGCGGTGGAATGCGAAGGCTGCGGCATGGTCTATCAGGAGGACAATGTCACTTGGGAAATTGAAAATCAGCTGCTCTTGATCGATACAAAAAAACTGCCTTCGTCCGTTTCGTATGATGCGCTGATGAAAACAGAGCGCATATTGAAGCGCAATTACTTTGATTTTTCTTCATGAAGCCGGCTTTTTGCCGGTTTTTTTTGTTTGTATTTTTTCAGACGCCCTGTATAATAGAACATCAAAAGAGGACAGGAGGGGAGACCGTGAAGTCTTTTTACCATTATTTAATGAAATACCGCCATCCGAAACCGAAGGACGCGATCAGCGAATTTGCGAACCACGCTTATCTTGATCACGGATTTCCCAAGACATCAACTCATTACGATGAAATCAGCTCTTACCTTGAGCTTAATGGGGATTATTTATCGTCAATGACGACATTTGATGAGGCTTGGGAGCAATATATTTCGGAAACAAAGCGATAAAAAATCCGCAGTTCTGAATAACTGCGGATTTTTTACGTTCGCCTAAAGCCGGCTGGGCTTTTCGGAAAACTCATCGGGCTTTGTAACCTTAGCCCATGCGAATTAACAGCACTCAGCATACGATAAGCGTAACACGGAAGCTTCAAGGCAAGGGGGAATCCAAATATGAAGTCAAACGCGCCTAAATTCAAAGTCGGGGATGTTGTCGTTGTCGTGATGTACGGGACGGTCGGAACGATTACAAAAGTTCATAAAATCGATAAGCATTTTTTGTATGAAGTCAATCATAATGAAGTGCTTTATTTTGAAACTTCTCTTCAGCTCTACAAAGATTATGACGGGGTCATTGTCGATACGGAAAAGCTTGATATCGAATATGAATTTTTAATCGGGGATGTCGTCTATGTAAAAGATTATGGCAAAGAATTGTTTAAAATCACCGGGCACAGAACGGAAATTTGGAGATATGTGGAGGATGGCTGGGAAGACATCATTTACGAGCTGACCCGTTTGAAAGACGGGGAATGGCTTGAAACCGAAGAAGAAGATTTAACGCTCGTTCTCAGAACTTACGAAATGGACCAGTTCGTCCATCAGCTTCTGTTTGTTCATTATGTCGGCGAAGCCGGACAAGAGCTTGATGAACCGATATCTGAAAAGGTGTTTCTGCCATTCGCGGGGGATCCCGAGGAGCATGAGCATGAGCGCAACATGGCTGTTGCTGTCGTGGATGAGCTGCTTGATATTTACAATGACTATAAAGTATTGTATGAAATGTTTCAGGATGCGGAATATAAAGAAATGATGGAGTTTGTGTTAAGCAGCCTGAAGGAATATTTCAAATGATAAACAACAAATATAAAAAGTAAGGAAAACAGCCGAACACAATCAGGCCGAACATGGCTTTCAAGACCTTCCCCAATACCAGGTCAAACCCTTCTCCGTCAAGTGCTTCAAGCGTTTTTTGGATCATTTTCTTTTCCCCTTCCGGCTTTTGTCTTGTTACGACATGTATATGACAGAGGACAAACATTATGACAAACCGGTTATAAAACCGGATGCCAGCTCATACATCAGAATAAGGAGGCGATCACAATGAAAGAAATTGAACTGATGATAGATACAGAAGAAATCGCTGATTTTTTTTATCTAGAGCTGACAAGAAGAGGCTACATACCGAGCGAGGACGAACTATTCGAAATTGCCGATATCACCTTTGATTATCTGATTGCAAAATGTATGATAGATGAGCATATAGAGGATTGAAAAAAGGGACCGGGGCGCACCTGCTCCGGTTTTTCTTATAAATTTGCCCGGCGGGGGAGCCGGGTGTAAAATGTTTAAAAACAATGACAAGGAGGCACTGATTTTTTCAATGTATAAAGCACTATTTTCAGCCGCTGTCTTTGCAATGATGGCCATTCTTATCCGCATCCCGGCGGTTCAATCGTTTGATGTGAGCGTGATACAGGCTCTCGAATCTGTCAGACACCCGGTTCTCACAGCGTTTTTTAAAGCGGTGACAGAGCTTGGGTCAAGCGGCTTCATGCTGCCGCTGATGCTTGCTTTAACCTTGGTACTTGCCGTCTATAAAAAAGCAGCGGCATCACTGTATCTTTATTTGCTGTTTTTTGTTGAAAGAACGGCCAATGAAGCTTTAAAAGGCTGGGTTGCCAGAGAGCGCCCTTCGATAAACCCGCTCGTGCACGAACCGTCACACAGCTTTCCGAGCGGCCATTCAATGAATGCGGCGAGCATATATCCGTTTATCGCATATCTCTTTTTGCTCTGCATTCCTTTTTTTCAACAACGCAGCCGCGCACTTTACATGTGGACAGGCCTTATCGTCGGACTTATCGGCATCAGCCGCATGTATCTCGGCGTTCATTATATGACAGATGTCATCTCAGGATTTTCTCTCGGTCTGGCGCTGTTTTTCATCTTCAAAAAAATTGGCGAAAAGTACCCGCTTGTTCGACAAAAGTAGTCAAAGGGATTGAGCCGCGAAGCGCCAATTGTATAAAAAAAGGAGGGATCTGTATTGCCGTTAATGTTTCAACTGTTTAAAAAGAAGCTGACACCTTATGATGTGACGATTTTTCAAACGCCTTGCTTTGGTGAAGATAAGGGATATGAAATGGTTTACAGAACGGAAATAAACGGCAGAACCCATGAAGATGTGCTGGAACGGACATTTTCCACTTTCAATGTTTATGACACGGTGCCGAATGATTATAAGGCGAGATTCCTTGCAACAGGCGACATCGTTTTAATCGATGAAGGAAGAAAGGGAAAAACCTATTATAAACTGCTGTCTACGGGATGGAGCAAAATCAACCGCATTTTGCTGCAGTCATCGTAAAGCTGAAAAAACTGCGGAAGCGCTGTCCGCAGTTTTTTTATGTTGTATTCTTTCGTTTTCTGGCGCTGAATTCCTTTTCGTGTGCATCCTCTGCCGCGATGACGTCCTTTGTCGGGATGTGGTTGTTCTTTTTCTGACCGGTGACTCTGTTTCGCTGTTTTTTGCCCATCATTTATGACCTCCTTCCTAAAAAATAGGATGACTAAACGCCCCGCTATTTATCCAAGAGAAAGTCGTCTTTATTCTGTCATATTGATCGCGGCCGGGTAGACATACGGCTGCTTCGGCTCGCTGATCTCCTTCCATCGCTTCGTGCGGATGATCGGGATGACAGCGCCGTTATAAGATGCTTTGCCGAGCGTTCCTTCCAATTCAATCCATGTATCAGGCTGCAATTGCTCAGCGCCGCTCCATTCGGCGAGAAACCCGATCAGGCTGGCGTCTGCGATGCAGTGTGTGATCATAAATCGGGACAGCACGAGCTGGCGTGCGCTCAGCCCCGCTTCCTTATGGACGAAGCCTTTGACCGTGATTTCTTTTCCAATGTAATGATCAAGACGGCTTGTCACTTCATCATAATAGTCTGCAAACATATCGTCATTCATGACAATTCGCTTTTCATGCTTAAATTGCTCCATCTTCCGGTCATACGCCGACTTCGGCATCGCTGAATCGGCGAGCCCCTGCTGAATCTCCGGTGTCATGACATGTTCCTTTTCGCCTTCGGTTTGAAGGGCGATCTCCGTTTTGGTGAGCATCGTCCCTTTATTGGCGGCGACAGACGAATTCAGTACAGCCGGGGAAAGGGTGAATCCGGTGATAAGGGGAAGCGTGATTACGCCATAATGCATCAGCCTGATGAAAAAAGGCTTTGATTCGTCATGATCATGTCCGCAGCCGCAATCTCCAGAGTGGTCATCCTTCACCGTCCAGACCCTTGTCAGCTGAATGATAAACAGAAACGCAAACACACCTGCGGCGATGAGGCTTGTGTAATCGTATTTCGGATTGATCAGCTTATTAATTTCCCCTGTGTAATGGAGCTTGAAAATAAAGACGGAAAAAGCCGCCAACACGAGTGCGCACAAAAATTGCCGAGGCTGAAAAACCATTGGTGAAACCTCCTTTCTAAAGCAAACTGACAAATTTGATACAAACATAGACAACAACTGTGATCAGAATAGACAAACAAATGACGAACTTCGGCTTAAACGCATGCAGCATCATGACCGTATTTTTTAAATCGAGCATTGGTCCGTATACGAGAAAAGCAAGGATGGACGAAGAAGGAAACAAATTGGAGAAGGAGGCGCCGATAAATGCATCCGCTTCAGAGCACAGTGATAAAAAGTAAGCCAGTCCCATCATGACCAATGCCGAGTCGAGCATGCCCCCTCCGAACAAAAACAGCGATTTTAACGGGAGGTAGGTTTGCACAAGTGCGGCAATTAAAGCGCCGATAATCAGAAACCTTCCCATATCAAAGAATTCGTCAACAGCGTGTTTCAGCATATCAAATAGCTTTTCCGAAAAAGGGGATTGTCTGCCGGAATGGGCGCAGTGTGCAGCTGTTATGCTGCTTTCCGTTTTCAGCTGGCTGGAGCGGAACATCATGCTGATCGCAAAAGCGATGATGACCGCTGCGGCAAAACCGACAGCAACCCTTAAAACGGCCATTCGCAAATCATTGCCAAATGCCATAAAAGTGGATAAGATGACAATCGGATTGATCAGCGGACCTGTCAACAGAAAGCCGACGCCGGCGTAGATGGGAACGCCTTTTGAGACGAGCCTTCTCACGATCGGGACAATTCCGCATTCGCAAGCCGGAAAACAAGCGCCGAGCAAACAGCTGACAATTACTCCTGAAAACCTGTTTTTTGGAAAAAGCGAGCGGATGTGCTCTTCAGTTACAAAAATCTGGATGAAACCGGCGATCAATACCCCGATTAATACAAAGGGAAGAGCTTCGATTAAAATGCTGATGAAAATCGTATTCAGCTGCTGAACGGAAGCCGGAATCTGGAAGGGGAGGCCTGCGGCGAGCGATCCGCCGGCTGACACAAGGCATAGCAAAACACCGATGACAACAAGCCCGGTAAAGTCGATTAAATAACTATTAAGTGAACGAAACATCACTTTTCCTCCATCCTGAAATAGCTAATCGTAATGATTCTTTTTTAAAGGTATGCCTGTCCTTTTTTAAACATGACAACAAAAGAATGATGCCGAAGCGTTGCAGGGCTTTATTTTCTTTTTCCGCGATGTTGGTTTATAATACATATGCGAGTGGATGCTGCAATCATCATCACCAATCAGCTTTAAAAAGGCAGGAGGAATATTCATGAGCGTACATATTGGCGCAGAAAAAGGACAAATTGCAGAAACGGTGCTGCTGCCGGGAGACCCGCTGCGTGCAAAATATATCGCTGATACATATTTGGAAAACGTTGAATGTTATAACGAAGTACGGGGAATGTACGGCTTTACGGGCACTTATAAAGGAAAGCGCGTTTCCGTACAGGGGACAGGCATGGGTGTGCCGTCTATTTCAATTTATGTCGATGAACTGATCAGAAGCTATGATGTGAAAAACCTGATCCGCGTCGGATCGTGCGGTGCGATCAGAAAAGACGTCAATGTAAGAGATGTCATTCTGGCAATGACTTCATCAACCGATTCGCAAATCAACAGAGTGGCATTCGGATCGATCGACTTTGCGCCCTGCGCAGACTTCGGCCTGTTAAAAGCTGCTTATGACGCTGCAAGTGAGCGGAACATCCCGGTTACGGCAGGGAACGTGTTTACGGCGGATCAATTCTATAATGACGACAGCCAAATTGAGAAGCTTGCCAAACATGGAGTGCTTGCGGTCGAGATGGAAACGACGGCGCTTTATACATTAGCTGCGAAATTCGGCCGAAAAGCCCTCTCCATTTTAACGGTCAGCGATCACGTTATTACCGGCGAGGAAACAACAGCAGAAGAAAGGCAGACGACCTTTAATGATATGATTCTGCTGGCTCTGGATACCGCATTGTAACCAGATACATGCACTGAAAAAGGATGGATTCGAATGAACGGAAAGTACAAATACGTGACGATTGCTTCATTGCTGAGTGCAGCGGTTCTGCTTGGCACAGGATGTACCATGACTGAACAGAAGCAAAATGACACGGCTAAAACACAGAACACTGCAAATGCAAGCAAAGATGCGAAAGACCAAAAGGACGACAGCAGCCTGGAAGATCAGGAGTTCATACTTGAGAGCAAGTATTTTAATCAAATTAAAGATGTAGACGGGCTGCCGACGATTCAAAATCCGGAAAACATACTGGCGCTTGTCAATAAAGAGTACGCGCTTCCCGGCAACTATGCACCGAGCGACTTGACAGTGCCTGATGTCGCGTTTTCTTTTACCGAGGATATCGACAAGCGGTATATCAGAAAAGAAGCCGCCAAAGCGCTTGAAGAGATGTTCAGTGCCGCGAAAAAAGAAGGCTATGAACTGGCTGCGGTGTCCGGCTACAGATCCTATGACAGACAAAAAGCGATCTATAACAACGAAGTGAGCCAAAAGGGAGAAGAAAAGGCGAAAGAAGCTGTGGCATATCCGGGTCAAAGCGAGCATCAGACAGGACTTGCGATGGATATTTCCAGCAAAAGCAACGGCTTCGCCTTATCAGAGGACTTCGGCAATACGAAAGACGGACAATGGGTCGAGAAGAACGCCTACAAATACGGCTATATCATCCGTTATCCGAAAAACAAAGAAGACATTACGAAATATAAGTATGAACCATGGCACCTGCGCTATGTAGGCAAAAAAGCGGCTAAAGTCATCCAAGAACGCGGCTTGACGCTTGAAGAGTATTTTAAACAGGTGAAAAAGATATAAAAGGGAAAGGCCGATAGATATCGGCCTTTTCATGTTACCAAAAAAACAAACCTGCAAGGGCCACACCTGCAATTAAACCGAGGCCAAGTCCGTATACAGGGCCCCAACCCCATCCGCCGCCGTAATATCCGTAGGCGAACCCGCGGCCTCCCCGTCTGATCATCGGGGCGATATACACTTTGCTTGGTGATACACGGACGATTCTTCCGACATGGACGCGGCCTCCTTTGTCGGTGATTCTCGCAACTCTGCCAACATTTTGGTGGCAAAACCTATAATATCGGTCCACTTGAATGCTCCTTCCATCATCTAATCTATTCCTAGTCAGCTTATGATAGTTTCAATAGAAAAGGTTGGACGAAAGAAGGAGGACAAATGATGGTTTATAGATGTGATATAAAAATAATATGATCAAGAGAATCCCGGTATTTTTCCAGGTAATGCAGGTGTTTTTCCATTGTTTCATAGTTTTTGTCGGAAATCGAAGGCGACAGATCCATTTCGACGGCGTCATCAGGGTCTGCTGTGTCTTCCAATAGGACAGGGATGATGCTAACCTTTGAAAATCCTTCTTCCCGCAGGACATTGACCCATTCATTCTCGGCATATAAAGCGGTGAATCCGTAAAAGTCCGTGATTTCTTTTTTGGCTTCGTCTGTCAGAGCGTTGCCTTCCTTAAGGCACACTTCGATCGCGATTAACATCCCTCCGGGTTTTAAAATCCGCCGGATTTCCTGTAAAGCGGACCGGATATCTGTGAAGCTCAGTACAGATTCAGATAATACACAGGCAAAGCTTTCAGACTGAAACGGCATTTCCTCGAGTGGAGAGTGGACAATCGGAATGGATAGCTGTTCTTTTTTGAAACGCTGTCGGGCTTTATCGATCATGACCGGGTCGGCATCAAGGGCAGTGACAGGAAACAGCATCTGCCCCAAATAAGCGGCGGTCTGGCCAGTTCCGCAGCCTGCATCAAGAATCGGCTGCTCAGGGTCGATGCCGGCTTTGGCGAGCACTGCCTTTGACAGGGACATCCCGCCAGGATGAGCGGATGAGACGCCGAAGCTGGCAAGCATGTCTAAATAATCGCTCAAATTGAGATCCCTCCTTTTTTGTATGCATATGCAAAAAAGGAATAATGGTTGAAAAACGATCGAATCCCAGCAGACCGGAAAATCGGATCCTGAGTAATTCGAGTTGACGAATAAAGATTCGTCCATGATAATATGGTAAGAAGAAAAGGTGGTGTTCGTTTGAAACAGCAGTTAAAACTCTTTTTGGCTGTATTGATTACGGCTGTCGCCGCCTCCGCACTGACGCTTTATCTGGTGGGCAAAGGCAGCGGCGGTTCAGTATATTCCGCTTCAGACTCCGAGAAATTCGAAAAGCTGATGGCGGCGTACGACAAAATCAAGAGCGACTATTATCAAAATGCAGACGATGAAAAGCTGACTGACGGGGCAATTAAAGGGATGCTTGGAGCTTTGGACGATCCATATTCAACATACATGGATAAGAAAGAAGCTAAAAGCTTTGAAGAAAGCATTACCTCTTCTTTTGAAGGAATCGGCGCCCAAGTAGAAGAAAAAAATGGACAAATTCTAATCGTCGCGCCTATTAAAGGATCTCCCGCAGAAAAAGCCGGCTTAAAGCCGCATGATGAAATTCAGAAAGTGGACGGCAAAAGCGTAAAAGGCAAGACCGTCAACGAAGCGACAGCAATGATCCGCGGCAAAAAAGGCACGAATGTCAAGCTTGTTCTCAACAGGGGAGGCGTCGGCCAAATCGATGTTACGATTAAGCGCGATACGATTCCAATCGAAACGGTGTACTCTAAAATGATCGGCGGCAACATCGGTGAAATCCAAATTACGTCTTTCTCTGAAAATACCGCTAAGGAACTGACGAAAGCCATTGATGACTTGTCTGAAAAAGGTGCGGAACGATTCGTGCTTGACCTCAGAGGAAATCCCGGCGGCCTGATGGACCAAGCGATTATGATGAGCAACATGTTTGTCGATAAAGGCAAAACCATTATGCAGGTTGAATCCAAAAACGGGAAAAAAGAAGTGTACAAAGCTGAGAAGGAGCGAAAAGTGAACAAGCCGACCGTCGTTCTCGTCAACGGAGGAACGGCAAGCGCCGCTGAGATCATGGCCGCAGCACTTCACCAGTCTTCAGGCATCCCGATTGTGGGTGAAAATACGTTTGGAAAAGGAACGGTTCAAAATGCGGAGAGCTTCTCTGACGGATCGACCGTCAAGCTGACGATTGCCAAGTGGCTGACGCCAAATGGTGACTGGATTCACGAAAAAGGAATCAAACCTCAATATAAAGCGGAGCTCCCAAGCTATGCTAAACTGCCGTACCTGGATTCCAAAAAAGAGTATAAGGCAGGCAGCACCGGAGACGAAGTGAAAGCTGCCCAGCAAATGCTCCAAGCGCTCGGCTATAAGCTGAATGCGACGGGGGCATTCGACGCACAGACAGAGGCTGCCGTTAAGGCTTTTCAAAAAGACCAAAAGCTGAAAACGACAGGCATCCTAACGGGCGAGACGACGATCAGCATGACAAGTAAGCTGCAGGCTAAGCTTGCTGACAATGATACGCAGCTGGATAAAGCGATAGAGATCTTAAAAAAAGAAAAATAAAAGAAACCCTTGCGCTCACACGAAGCGCAAGGGTTTTTTAGTGATCAAGCGCTTTTTTGCACATCCTTCTTAGCATGGAACAAAAAGCTGATCACAGAATTGTGTTTTACATTTTTCACAAAAAACGGATTCAACAAGACAACGGTCAAAAGGTTGGCGGTAAGCCCCCAGAAGCCTTCGTAAATGCCGAAAGTGGCACCTGTTAAATAAACGGTAAATGTAACGGCCAGGCCGATGAGAAGACCGATGATCGTCGCTTCCTTCGTCTGGTTTTTCCAGAACAGGCTGATGACGATGGCAGGGAATATCTGCACCATGCCTGATACACCGAGCAGCTGAAGCGTTACAAGCGCTGCCGGGAACAGCATTCCGAATAAAAGGGCCAGACCGATGACGACGAATACCATCGAGCGGGTGATGATCGTCAGCTTTTGTCCCGAAACGCGGGGGTTGATCAAATCGCGGTATAAATTGTTAGCGAATAGGTTGGATGCCCCTATCGCCATAATCGAACACGGGATCAGACTTGCCAGGGCAATCGTTGAATAGGCGAATCCTTGCGTGACGCCGCCGTAGGAACTTTGAATTAAATACAGCAATGCAAATCTCGGGTTAATGTCATCAGGAAGTACGAGAAATGCGATAAAGCCTAAAAAAATGACTAAAATCAATACAATATTGTACAACGGCAGAAACATACTGTTCTTTCTGAGTGCATCCGCGCTGTTCGCCGTGAAAACGCCTGTCGCCGCATGGGCCCACATGAACAGAGCAAACGCGGAAACGATCGATGCCGTGATGAACCAGGCGATTCCGCGAGGTCCGTCAGAAGGGATTGTCAGCATATGCGGCGCTTCATTTGCCAGCTTGTCAATCATCGGCGTCCAGCCGTTAAAATGGATGAGCGGCAACGAAACGACCATAAACAGCATCATCACCCAAACTAAAATGTCTTTAATAATGGCAGTGTATGTAGGACCTTTGATGCCGCTGAAAAACGTATAAAGCGCGACAAGGACGAACGAAATGATTACGACGACATTGACGTTAATAAACCCTGTACCCGCGACTTGAAGCGTATCCTGAATTCCGCTGAGCTGCAGGCAGATATACGGGATCAGCATTAAGACGCCGACAATCGCAACAAGCGAAGACAGGAGCTTGCTGCTGAAGCGCTCCCTTGCATAATCGGCCAGCGTTGTGAGCTGGTGCACTTTCGCAACCTTCCAAATCTTCGGCAGAAAAAAATAGGCGATGAAATAGGCCAAAACCGAATAAGGAATCGCGAAAAAAGCGATGCTTCCGCTTGTAAAAGCGGTGCTTGTCAATCCTAAAAACGTGTAGGCCGTATACAAGTCGGCACCCACAAGAAACCAGACGAGCAGCCCTCCGAACCGCCTTCCGCCGACAGACCACTCTTCAACCGATTTCCGCGACTGCTTATTGCTACCGGCGATAAACCCGATACAGACCACGGTCAAAATAATGCCGGCGGTGATGAGGAGCGCTGTTAAATTTCCCTGCATCACTCATAACCTCCGTTTCTTTTCTCAAATCTGTAAATCGCAAATGTGATCATCGGTGTCAGCACAATCCACAGCACCAGCCAAAAATGAAAAAATGGAAGTCCGAAAACGATCGGATCAATCCGGTTTACAAATGGTAGCAAGGCAAGCTGCCCGATAAAAGGGATGATGAACAAAACCCATTTAAAAAGCTGTTGATTCACCTTTTTTCCTCCTTTAGCGATTTTAATGTTCATAATCATAGCAGTTGTCAGATTTAATCACAAGATAATTATTAGAAAAAAGTGATTTTTTAAATTATTTAAACAGGCGTTCTGGCTTGCATATTCGAAAGTATAACTTTACAATAATTAATATCTTGAATTCGAGATAAAACAGAATGAAGAGGATCACCATGCAGGAGACTGCTGAGTAAAAGAATGGGAAAGAGACGGGCGAACGGGGGCTTTTTGATTGATGAACCGCTGGAAAGCACCGGCGCAATGACATCGCTGAAACAAAATGGGAAAAGGAGTGAAAGGAAATGAATCATATATATGAGAAAGGGAATTCTGATACCACCCTGTTGTTATTGCATGGAACAGGGGGAAACGAACACGATCTTCTGCCGATCGGCAGGATGATTGATTCCGATGCAAATTTACTCGGAGTCAGGGGAAATGTGCTGGAAAACGGAATGCCCCGGTTTTTCAGGCGCTTGAGAGAAGGGGTGTTTGACGAGAAAGATTTGATCGACCGGACGGATGAATTAAAAGCGTTTTTAGATGAGGCAGCAAATGAATTTCACTTTGACAGGAGCCGGGTGGTCGCAATCGGTTATTCAAACGGCGCCAATATCGCGGGAAGTCTGCTGTTCCGTCATGAACGTGTACTGAAAGGGGCGATTTTGCATCATCCGATGGTTCCGTTTAGAAATCGCAAGCTCCCTGATATGACAGGCCTGCCCGTGTTCATTGGAGCCGGCAAAACAGACCCCCTCTGCCCGCCGCAGGAATCAAGCGAGCTTGCCGGCTATTTCACAAACGCCGGCGCCCAAGTGCTCCTTCACTGGGAAAGCGGCGGTCATCAGCTGACACACAGCGAGATCGACCAGGCGAAAATCTGGTATGAAAAGCATATAAAAGCATAAAAATAAACCTTAGTCCTTTTTGGGGACTAAGGTTTTTAGCGTGTTTACAGCCATGTAGATACGTCAGACACATCAAAACGATTGCTTTTGTGCGCAGGTTTGACCGGTTTTCCGATCGAAATCAGCATGACCGGTACATAACGTTCATTGATGTTGAATTCTTTAACGAACGCTTGCTTGTCAAAGCCGCCCATCGCGCATGTGTCATAGCCCATAGCTTTAGCCGCAATCATCAGCTGCATGGCCGCGAGCGATGCGTTAGTAAAGGCGGCGTCTCTTGCAAATCCGCTGTTTTGATAAGCGCCGTTGATTTGTCCGAGCAGCGTGTTTTTAATGTCTTCGGTCATATAACCTGCTTCTGTCAGAGGGCCGTATACGGCTTCACCGTTCAGGTTCGCTTGTAAGTCTCCAAGCACGGCTACAACCGCAGATGCCTGGCTGACTTGTTTTTGGTTGAACGCGATCGGAAGGAGCTTATCTTTTGATTCTTGGCTGTGGAAGACTGTAAAATGCCAGTGCTGCAGATTCCAGGCTGACGGAGCCTTTGTTGTGACGCTCAGCAGCTTTGTCAGCTCCTCTTTGGAAATGGAAACGCTTGTGTCATATTCTTTAATCGAAGTACGCTCTTCCAGAATGTTGAGAGCGGTGTTTTCTTGTGAAGACATGTGACTTCCTCCTTTGGGCTAAACATGTTATGATAGAGTCAGACAAAAAGTTAGAAACTTACTTTTTGTAACTTTATTGAGTATTTTAATGGCACACATTATATTTGTCAACTGGATATGGAGGGGTGAGAGAATTGGGGTTTACAATGTGTCCTAGAATGGAAGCCGCCTTTTCTTTACTCGGCAAACGATGGAATGGATTGATCATCCATGTATTGTTGGATGGACCTAAACGGTTTAAAGACTTGACCGAAATGATACCGATGATTAGCCAAAAAATGCTGGCTGAACGTTTAAAAGAGCTCGAACACTGCAAAATAATCGAGCGCCAAGTGCTGCCGGAAACGCCGGTAAAAGTCATCTATCAATTGACAGACAAGGGAACGGCGCTAGAGCCTGTCCTCAGAGAGATACAAACCTGGGCCGAGCATCATTGCGATCCGGAAGGGAGCTGACCGGATTGACTAGTAAAGAAACAGTCGTCATTACAGGCGGGGCCAAAGGCATCGGAAGAGACCTTGTGACCGCCTATGCTCAAAAAGGTTTTATCGTCGTATTCGCCGATGTACTGAAGGAAGAGGGGGAACAGCTTGAAAAAGAGCTGACCGCTTCCGGAGCGCGGGTTCAGTTTGCAGCTTGTGATGTGGGATCTGAAGAAGATGTGAAACAGCTGATGCAGGAAGCTTCCAGAAACGGCCGTTCGATATCTGCGCTCATTAATAACGCGGGCAGATCAGTTTGGAAGTCCCCTTATGATTTGACGGCGGAAGAATGGGACGATGTTCTGAATACCAATTTGAAAGGCGCGTTTCTTTGCGCAAAAGAAGCCGCCAAAAAAATGAAAGAAGCGAAAACAGGCGGAGCCATCGTCAATATCGCTTCGACAAGGGCGTTTATGTCCGAGCCTGACTCGGAAGCCTATGCCGCGTCAAAAGGGGGCTTAATCGCTTTGACTCACGCATTGGCCGCGTCTTTAAGCAAAGATTCAATTGTCGTCAACAGCATTTCTCCCGGATGGATCGAAACCGGTGATGATACTGCCCTGCGGCCTATTGACCACGGGCAGCATTTGTCAAACAGGGTCGGCCGCCCTCAGGATATCGTCAAAGCATGCTTTTACTTGACCGATCCGGACAATCGCTTTGTCACCGGTACAAACTTGATGGTGGACGGCGGAATGACAAAAAAAATGATTTATGAAGAATAGCCCAAACGTTTCCCGACTTTATGAATACCTTTACTATAGGCAGACATAAAGGAGGATAAAAGCCAATGAACCCTCATATGCTTTATTCGAGATCAGGTCCTGCCGGATACCCGGCCAGATTCCCGTTATTCTGGGGTTTTGGAGCGCCGCTTGTCGGCGGATTGCTGGGCGGATTTCTCGGAAGTGCGATTTTTAACTACCCAAGACCTTACGCTTACCCGCCGCCATACCCTGGACCTTACGGCGGCACGCCTTATTACGGCTACGGGTCAGCTCCTGGGGCCGTTCCGTACGGAGGTGTTCCGGGCGCAGCTCCATTCAGAGGGGCGGGACCGGGCTATTGATCAATAAGCCAATTGTTGCTGGCATCTAAAATGCCGGATGTCCAATATGAAGCGGCGGCCAAAGCTTGCGAATCTTTTCGCCTTTGGCCGCCGTCTCATTCTTTCCGGATCGATCAGTCAGGGAACTGTACTTTTCCAGGTACGGTATATGCGCTTGACGTCCCGTTTTCCGGCAGTTTTTTGATCGTATCTTTTACGACTTTTCCTCGGATATCTGTAATTCTGACTTTAAGCGGACTTGTCCCAAGATTGGTGCTGACGAAATGGTTGTAGTCCGTTTTCTCCATGTTGATCCACTTTCCGCCTTTGTAATATTCCATTTTCATGACGGGATATTTGTGATTTCTGACTTGGATTGCCGCCCACCACTGGCTGCTGCCTTCTTTGATCCGGTAAGTGAAATTGCCGGTAATCGGCGCTTTAACTACACGCCATTTAATGTTGATTTTGCCGTCTTTCATATCGCCGATCTGGCGAAAAGCGTTCGGTGAAAGGTCAAGAGCTCCCGGTGCGCCTTCAGGATACAGATCGGTCACATAGACGGTCGTTTTTCCTTTCGGCCCTTCAACCCGCAGATAGGCGCCGGCAAGAGCTGCTTTCACTCCGCGGTAATTCATATCTGTCGGATTTAAAGCGGTGATCTTCATATTGGACGGAATAGGATCCAAAAGCAATGCACCGCCGGAGTAACCCGACCCCGTGTAAGTGGCGTAGCCCTTATGCAGTGAGTTGTATGCTGCAGAAGCTTGAGGTGAAAAACAAAGGATCGTCAAAAACATTGCTGTGATCAATAAGCTGATTTTCTTTTTCATATCCATCCTCCTGTTTTATAAATTGAGAACCATTATCATTATAAGGACTAACTGACAACAGCCGAAAGAGCAAATAGTTACAGAGTTTTTTTAAGGAATAATGACTAACACCGTCGAAATGTAAAGGTTCAGCCGCATGTCAGGCAAATGAGGTGATCATCCTTGAGGACTAGTGTTAAAATGGTACAGGAAGAAAAAAAACAGCCTGCTTTGCCAAGCTGGCCGTTTTCAAAACGTGATGTCGATTTCAGACAGGTTAAAGTCCTCATTCTTTAAGAACATCACTTCTAAAATGCCGTCTTTAAATATTGCTTTCGTACCCTTTCTGCGCACTAGAGAGGGGAGAACGACTTTTTCCTGCCGCCCTTTTTCAGGGTAGTTTTCTATGATCAGGGTTTGTGAAGTATGTTTAATTTTCAGAAGGTTAAGCTGTTCTTTGGTGAGCGGTACTTTAACAAATACATGGCTTGTCGTTTCAAAAATATCAATCGGATCAGATTCATCTGCCGCCGATGTTTCTTTTGAGAGAGGGTCACGAAAAGGAAATTGAACTGCATACCCCGGTCCGAAAACGCTTTTCATCATGTGGTGGATATATTGCTCCACATCTTTCGGGTCAGCGTTTTTTAATCCGTCCTTGGAAAACTGCTGAAATGGAAAAAAGCGTTGCCAATCAAACACGATCACACTTCCTTTCACATAGACGGTACAGTATATGCAAAAAAGTTGCGGAAAGTGATGAGAAGAAAGGAAAGAAACAGACATGAATCATTCATCTCAAACGAAAGGAATCATTTACACAGCGCTTTCTTATCTGCTGTGGGGGCTCCTTCCTTTATATTGGAAAGTGCTCGATCAGACGGCTGCGCTCGATATACTGGCGCACCGGATTATCTGGTCATTTGTTTTCATGTGCGGCGTGCTTCTCGTTTTGCGGCAGTGGAAAAACGGAGTCAAAGCATTTCGCGCGCTTTCGGGAAACCGTAAGGAATTTGTACCGCTCATTTTGTCGTCCGTTCTGATTTCGATCAATTGGTATGTCTACATATGGGCTGTCAGCAACGGTTATATTCTTGAAGCGAGCCTGGGCTATTACATCAATCCGCTCGTATCGATCGTGCTCGGAATTGTCTTTTTAAAGGAAAAGCTGACGCGGATGCAGGGAGCGGCAGTTCTTCTCGCTGCCTTCGGCGTGCTTATTTCCGCCTTCCAGTACGGTTCCGTGCCGTACATCGCCCTGATACTTGCATTCAGTTTCGGGCTCTACGGACTGGCGAAAAAGCGGACATCGCTCTCAAGCGCCATAGGACTTACCCTGGAAACGATGATGATCGCTCCGGTTGCAGTGATCTATCTGTTGTTCTTCAGCCATCCGGAAAAGGCTCAAGCCGCTTCAGGGAGCATCGGCATGATGGTACTGCTGTTTTTGGCAGGAGTGTTAACTGCGATTCCGCTGCTTTTATTTGCGGAAGGTGCGAAAAAACTTCCGCTTTATCAAGTCGGCATTTTGCAATATATCGCTCCGACCATTACATTATGCTTAGGCGTGTTCGTCTACCATGAACCGTTCAGCAGCAGTAAGGTCTTTACGTTTACCTGCATATGGGCGGCGCTGATTTTGTTTACACTTTCGCAATTTCAATGGAAGAAACCGGAGAAGGTATTTTTAAAAAGAAAAAATTCCTTTCATCCGTAAGCCCTTTTTCTTTTCAATAAGCACTGATTATGTATAATTAAACATTATTGAAGCAATTCGGAGGTTATTCCGTCATGGCAGACGAACTAGAGCTTTTCCGGGCGTATAAAACCCTTTGGAAAAACCGGACGATGGACGGAGAAGGCAGGCAGGCGCTTCATCGGGCGATTGATGATGAGTTGAACGACCTCCGCACCCATCCAAGGCTCAGAAAGACGAAGCACGAAAAATACTATCAATCAATCCGGCGCATTGTGAATTCACAATTGGAACCAGATATGAAGCTCAAGCTGATTGAATGGCATACGGAACGATTGGAGTTATTAACAAACGAAGAAAGCAGGGAGTAACATGAAAGCAATAATAAAAGAAGATGTGCAGGCTTCTTTGGAAACATTTTTAAACCAGCCTGTTTACATTCATTTGGAGACGACAACCGGATCGTATTCCGCGCATAAAGATGAGCAGAACATGACCGTGGTGGCGTATATCAGAAACGCGAAGGTGACATGCTCCCGCGCCAAAATCACGGGCGAGGGGCCATTTCGCGCCGGTTTGAAAATCGAAGACGGCTGGATCTACGCCGAAGGCCTGACGGATTATACGGTTGATGATGAAGGAAGGTTGCTTCTCGCCGGCTATTTGCCGGGCGGCAAACTCGCCATTTCGCTTCAAATCAGCAAAAAGCCATTTGCAGTCTAAAAAGAAGGTGTTATAGATGAAAAAACATTTACTCGTGATCTTGCCGCATCCTGACGATGAATCTTTCGGAGTCGCCGGCTTGATCGCCTTAAACCGAAAAGAAGATATACCTGTAACATACGCGTGCCTGACGCTGGGCGAGATGGGAAGAAATATGGGAGACCCGCTTTTTGCCAACAGGGAAACCCTTCCGCTGCTCAGAAAGCAAGAGCTGATCGACGCCTGCAGGGAAATGGATGTACAGGACTTGCGCATGCTCGGATACCGCGATAAAACGCTCGAATTCGAGGATGAAGAAAAACTGGCCGATCGAATAGAGGCTGTCATTGATGATGTAAACCCGAGCCTTGTTGTGACGTTTTATCCGGGACACGGCGTTCATCCTGACCATGATGCGTGCGGTGCTGCGGTCATCAGGGCATTATCGCGGAAAAAGAAAGAAGACCGGCCGCGCGTCTTATGCATGGCCATCACCCACCACAGGGAAGAGGTTCTTGGCAAACCTGACGTCGTTCTTGATATCAAAGAAGCCGCAGATATTAAAATGAACGCGCTCAAAGCGCATAAATCTCAAACAGGCGGCTTTATGAAAGAAATAGAGAAAAAACTCGCCAATGGCGAGCCGGTTGTTGAGACATGGTTTGAAAAAGAAACATTTTGGACCTATCAATGGAATGATTAAAATGATCAAAAAAGGTGTCGGGCATATGAGCCCGGCACCTTTTTACACGCTTTGAGTGTGAATATAGCGGTTTTGAATGCGTTTGAGCCTGAAAAACAGCCCGACTGCACCGGCTGCGAGCCCCGTGATCAGTCCGATCCAGTACCCGAAAGCTCCGAATGAAGTATACGTTCCGATCACAAAACCGACCGGAAGCCCGATAATCCAATACGAGACGAGAGCTGTGACAAGCGTGTAGTTAACATCTTTATATCCTCTGAGCGCTCCTTGAATCGGCGCGGCGATGGCATCTGACAGCTGAAAAAACAACGCAAACAGCAAGAAGTCCTTTGTCAGAAGCAGCACATCCCGGTCAGCCGCATACAAACCGGCGATTTGCTCTCTGAACAGTAAAATGATGAGTGCGGTGAATAATGAAAAACCGACCGCTATTGAAATGCCGAGATAGCTGTAGGTTCTCGAGTCTTTAAACCGTTTTGCTCCGGCCTCAAAGCCGACGACAATTGTCAGCGTCATCGATACGCTCAATGGAAGCATGTAAAGAAGCGAAGCGAAATTCATTGCCGCCTGATGGGAAGCGATCGTGACCGTGTCAAAATGGCTCATCAGCAAAGTGACAGCTGCGAATATACTCGTCTCAAAGAAGATGGCGAATCCGATCGGAATGCCGATTTTCAGCAGTTTCATACTTTCAGCAAAAGAAAATGAATAGAATGTTCCAAAAATCCTAAACTGGTGAAACGGCGTCTTTTTGTGGACGATGTATAAAGAGATCAGACAAATGCACCAATATGTGATGGCGGAAGCCATACCGGCTCCTGCTCCTCCAAGCTTTGGAAAGCCGAAGTTCCCGAAAATGAACAAATAATTCAAAACAAAATTAATGGGCAGAGAACAGAGCGTAACCAGCATCGTCACCCGCGTTTTTCCGAGTGAATCAATAAAGCAGCGCATCACATTGTAAACAAACAGCGGCAATATGCCGAGCCCGATGCAGATTAAATATTGCTTTGCGATGACCGCTACCTTCTGTTCAAGATCGAGATTCTCAAGCACCGGATCAATCAGTAAGTACCCGGAGACGATCACGGCAATGCTAATGATTCCGGCCACATAAATCGATTGAATAACAGTATAAGGGACATCCTTTTGCCGCTTGGCCCCCATCAGTTGGGCGACCATCGGTGTTACAGCCGTCAAAATGCCGGCAAGCCCTGTATAAACCGGGGTCCACAAACTCGAACCGATTGCGACGCCGGCGAGGTCGGCGGCACTGACTTTGCCTGACATCACCGTGTCGAGAACCGTAATGAGCGACAGTCCCGCTTGCGTAATCAAAATCGGAATTAAAATCGTTAAAAACTGCCTTGTTTTCTCCCGCAAATCCTTTGTTTCCCTCATATCAGTTCCCCGTTTCTTTTGGATAACGAGAGAAATTATAACACGTTATGTATAAAATGCAATAAATGTCTGTTCAATCTTTTTTCGCCTGTTTTGCTTTTTTAAACATTTGCACATAAATAAAGGAAAGAGAAAGAATTCCTAAACACGTACATAAATATTGACATATTTTTTGAATGGCCAAGAAGATTCACCTCCATATCTTAAAATGCGTCATAAAAGGAGGAAACATGCATGAAAGCGGCGGTAATAAACCGGAAGTTTTTTTATGTGTTTTCTAATAGTAAATAACGACTATTGATATACAAAAAAAGAATGGGTATTAAGTGTTAATTTTACATTTATCTTTATATTAAGATAGGAAATAAGAATCTATAGATGAAATAGTAAAACGCCGTTCGATCTAAAAAAAAGATACTCCCAATTCCGGATGTTGGCAAAAAAAATGTATGATATAGTCAATTTATGGTTTCGTGGAGGAATTTGTGCTGAAATGTAGAAATGTATAAGTGATCCTGATCTTTGCTTTTCGATTAGGCAATAGATGAGGATTGATCGGCGATTTACGGTAAACTAATGAATAAGAATACGCAGTTTTTACACCCTCAACTTGAACGCTGGGCTTGACCGTTTGATCCGAAAAAGAAAATCGGCTGTAAAACGGCACAGAAATCCGCATGTTACGGCGTCTATTCGGGCTGTTTCGGCACATGCAGCATATCCAGTTAACTCCTTCTCGCTGTTTTCACCATGAACCTCTGATTTTAAAACAACTGATCATCGTATTTCCGAAAACTTAAAACTCAAACCTTTGCAAAAAAAGCACCCGATATCTCGAGCATTGAAAAAAGTGTTGATTTTTGTCAATGTGCCTATCAGTCTGTATTTTTAATAAGAAATTTGTAAAAAGGCAAAAAGACTATTAAAAAAATATAAATTAGACCGATACAAATCGTGAATTGCATTTTTTGCTTAAGAATATAAAAGGGGGCTTTCAGCCAAAGGCCATCCATACGGTGATCAGATCACCTGCCTGACCGGCTGGATAAAGTCTTAAGCAATGGCAAATGTAATGGCATACATAGAGAGAACGAAAATGAAACGGGAGGTTAAGAGGTTATGAAGAAGAAGATAGCAGTAGGTTTGGCGGCCTCTGCGGTAGTTGGAACTTCATTGGCGGCGTCACCGGTAGAAGCCCAAACCATCAAGGTGAAAAGCGGAGACTCACTGTGGAAGCTTTCAGCTGAGTACAATACCAGTGTTTCGGCACTTCAATCAGCCAACAATCTTTCATCTACAGTTATTTATGTCGGACAAACTTTAAAAGTACCGGACGGCAAGTCAAAAAGCAGCTCACAGACAAAATCCGCAAGTTCCAGCTCAAGCTCAAGCACTGCAAAGTCAACTTACACAGTGAAATTAGGAGATTCCTTGTGGCTGATTGCCAAAGACTACAAAACAACCGTAAAAGAGATTAAAAACTTAAACGGTCTGAGCAGCGATATGATTTACCCAGGACAAAAGCTGGTTATTAAAGGAAGCGCGAAAAACACCGGTTCCAGCTCTGGCTCAAGTTCGAGTTCCAGTTCGAAATCATCCAGCTCATCCTCAAGCTCGCAAAGTTCAAGCAGCACATACAAAGTCAAATTGGGCGATTCTTTATGGAAAATTGCCAATAATTTGAATATGACAATCGCCGAAATTAAAACGCTGAACAACTTGAAGTCGGACACGATCTACCCGAACCAGGTTCTTAAAGTGAAAGGAACGGTTTCCAGCGGAAGCAAAACATCTTCTGGTTCGTCTTCAAATTCTTCATCAAGTAAAACGAACACAAGCAGCAGTTCAAAAACGACCACTTACACGGTTAAACCAGGCGATTCTCTGTGGAAAATTGCAAATTCGATGAATGTGACAGTACAAAGCATCAGAGAAGCTAATCGATTAAAAACAGATGTCCTGCAAGTCGGCCAGAAGCTTAAAATCTCCGGTGCATCGACTTCCGGATCATCTGGCAGCCCGTCTTCCAGCTCGCCGAACTCTTCAGTTTCAACCGGCACTTCGACAAGTGCAAAGGTCGAACGGATGATTGCAGAAGCAGAAAAGCATATCGGCGTGCCTTACAGATGGGGAGGCAACAACCCTTCAGGCTTTGACTGCAGCGGATTCATCTATTACACGTTGAACAAAGTCACATCTGTCTCAAGGCTGAGCGCAGCCGGATACTGGAGCGTCATGTCACCAGTCAGCCAACCTTCAAGAGGAGACTTCGTTTTCTTCCAAACATATAAAGCGGGCCCTTCACACGTCGGGATTTATTTAGGAAACAACAAGTTTATCAATGCCAACGATTCCGGTGTCACTGTCAGCGACATGAACAATTCCTACTGGAAACAGCGCTATCTCGGCGCAAAACGGTATTCATTCTAAAAAAGCCATTTTATATGGCTTTTTTTTTGCGTGTTTTCAGGATAGGAAGGACAGGTTTAATGCCCCTCTTCGTTGTCTAAACTGAAAAGAAAAGCGAAGGGGGGAGCCGTTTGAGAACATTACATTACATATTGCTCACATGTATGGCCGTTTGTTTGGCAGCTGCATGTACACAGCAGAAAGAAATTCAGCAAAAAAATGTCGAACAGGAACATAGAGTAACCTTTGAAGCGATGACACAGCCGTTAAAAGTACCGCTGATCAAACGCGACGGTACGGAAACCGGTTTTATAGAAGTGTCTGAATCTGCTGCAGAAGGCCTTGATATCAGAGTCAGCGCCCATAATCTGCCGCCGGGAATGCTTGCTTTTCATATTCATGAAACGGGCGTGTGTAAAAAGCCTGATTTTGAAAGTGCGGGTGCTCATTTCAATCCTGACCAAAAGGAGCACGGCTTTCACAATCCGAAAGGACCGCATGCCGGTGATTTGCCGAATATTGAAGTCGGAGCCGACGGCAAAGTCGACGTTATCGTAAATGCGCCGGACGTCACCCTCGATCAGAAAAGCAAGTTCAGTCTGCTTGATCATGACGGAAGTGCTTTCGTCATTCATGAGCATCAGGATGATGATCTGACAAATCCATCCGGAAACTCCGGAGCCCGGATGGTTTGCGGAGCGCTGACGAACACCGGAAAAAAGTGAATCGGCGCATGGAAGCCGTTTATATTGAGGGTAGCGCATCTTTTCTAGTATACTTACATACAGAAGACGCTTTGAGAAAGGAATTTTACAACACATGAAATATGATCTGCATGAACTAGAGCTGCCTGAAAAAATAAAAGAGCGGCTGATTCAGTCTGCCGCTAAACCTGTTGCCGCGGAATACCAATCATTGATTGGAACGCCCGGTTATGAAGCGGAAGACAGCGCCATTCTCTATGACGCGATGATCGCGCTGTCACTCGGAAAAAACGTTTTGTTAAAAGGCCCGACAGGCTCCGGAAAAACAAAACTTGCCGAAACGCTCTCCGCTTATTTTCAAAAACCTATGCACAGTGTCAACTGTTCTGTGGATCTTGATGCAGAGGCGCTTGTCGGTTACAAAACGATTGAAAACACCAACGGGAACGCCTCTATTGAATTTATCGAAGGTCCTGTGACAAAAGCGATGAACAACGGCCATTTCCTATATATTGACGAAATCAACATGGCGAAACCGGAAACGCTGCCGATCTTAAACGGGGTGCTCGATTACCGGAAAATGATGACCAATCCGTTTACGGGGGACGTCATCAAAGCGAAAGAGGGATTCGGCGTGATTGCAGCGATAAACGAAGGCTATGTCGGAACGGTCCCGTTGAACGAAGCGCTGAAAAACCGGTTTGTCATTATCGACGTGCCCTACATTAAAGGTGACCTGCTGAAGCGGGTGCTTGAAACACAATCCGAACTAAAAAATCAGAAGCTGCTGAACCGGTTTGTTACCCTGTCATCGGACTTAATGACGCAGGCTCATAATGGACAGGTTTCTGAAGAGGCCGCTTCCATCAGAGCGCTTCTCGATACTTGCGACCTGTCGACATATATTCCGCCGCTGCGAGCGATCGAACGGGGCATCGTTGAAAAGCTTGATGATGAACGCGAAAAAGCGGCGGTCCGAAATATTGCCCAAACTTTGTTCGAATGAGGGTTTTTTTATGAAGTTTATTAAATTCAATGACAGCAAGATTGACTCTCTGCTTTTTATGGAGCTGACAGATCTCGCGAAAACGCTCGCGAAAAGCGATCAGGTTGAAGTGGAGTACGGGGTTCAGTCTTACTACAATCCTTTTGAGAAAAAGATCTACATGAGCCATTTTTGGAAAGACCGGAACCACCGGGATATGGTAGACGGTTTGAAAAGCGATGTATACTTGCGGTCAATCGGCTCCCGTTACAGCTCGATGAAAGACTTTTCCCGCATGCTTGACGCGACTCGGAAATATCATTTTAAGAGTTTGGCAAAACAGTTGTTTATGCTTTTTGAAGATATCAGAATCGAAGAGTTCATCAAGAGGGAGCGGCCCGGTACAAAACCGGTATTTTCGAGCCGGAAATCAATGTACCGGAAACATTTTGCGACCCAGTTGACGCTGAATCTGGAGCGGAGCATTTTTACAGATGCTTTGTTTTGCGCTGTATATCTTAAGCTGACCGCGGAGTCGCCGCTTGATGAGATACCGGCTATACATGAATCGGTCGATCCGATGAAGGGATTTATAGAAGCCGAGCTCGCCCGCGTATTCGAAGCGCGTTCAACTGCTGACATCGTCTCGATTGTAAGCGGGCTGATGGAAGGTTTTGAAGAGGTGCTCGAAAAAGATATGCTTAATACGTACTTCTTTTTTCCGGAATTGGAATACGAGCAAGTTGACGAAGAAGCGCTTTTTCAAGATTTGAAAGCAAAACCGAAGCTGAGCGAGGATCTGACGCTTGAAGAGAAAAGTGCGGGTGATGAGGAAGTTCATGAAGAAGAAATGCCGACTTGGCACAGAGAAACGGAAGCTCCGGCGAAAAGCTTTCTCCAGTTTGATTTGGAGCACGGCGCAAAAACCGATATTTCCGGCGGCGCTTTAAGAGAAGGCGAAGACGGCGACCAAGCGCTCGGGTCTGTTCAGGGAACGGCGAAGCAGACGAGAAGAAAAGACTATTCAAAACTTGAATCGCTTGAATCTGTTCAAGATGAGCCAAACAGCGGCGCCGCACCAGCCGGCAAAGAAAACCGCTATGCGTTTTCGGTGATGAAGCCTCCGGAAAAACCTTCTAACGAAGACATATTAGACTACCAGGCTCAAGCCAAAACAATCGAATCGTATCAAAAACGGCTCAAGCAGATGATTCAAAAAACGCTCGAGCATAAAAAAACGCTCCCGAGAACCGATTTGCATGCAGGCAGATTGAACAATAAACTGCTCCGTTACTTTACAGAGCGCAATCCACGGCTCTTCTATAAAAAGCAAGAACCGTCAACAGAGATCGACGCCGTTTTTACATTGCTCGTCGACTGTTCAGCAAGCATGCATGACAAAATGGCGGAGACGAAACGGGGCATTGTCCTGTTTCACGAAGCGCTTAAATCTGTTGCTGTCCCTCACCAAATCGTCGGTTTTTGGGAAGATACGAACGATGCGACAGAGACGAGCCAGCCCAATTACTTTCATACGGTCGTCTCTTTTGCGGATTCCTTAAAAGCAGGCGCCGGACCGCATATCATGCAGCTTGAACCGGAGGAAGACAACCGGGATGGATATGCGATCAGACAGATGACGAAGATGCTTGTTCAAAGAAGCGAAGCTCAGAAGTTCCTGATTGTCTTTTCAGATGGGGAGCCGGCCGCATTCGATTATGAACAAAACGGGATTGTCGATACACATGAAGCCGTTATGGAAGCGCGGAAACGAAATATCGAAGTCATCAATGTATTTTTATCAAACAGCGAAATCGAAGAATCGCAAATCAAGACGATACAGGACATGTACGGAAAGTACAGCCTTTTCGTCCCGGACGTCGATCAGCTTCCCGATGTTCTGTACCCGCTTTTAAAAAAGCTGTTGAACAAAAGTATAGGCTAGATAGGACAGATGGCAGCAATACTCGCGGCCATCTGTTTTTTATCGTAGAAACACAGTGAAATATTGAAATTTTTATTATTTTTATCAACTTAATTTTTTGCGGAGCACATCGGGATGTTAAAAAATAGACGGTCAGGGGAAATATGTGAATAAATAATGAGCCGGTTTAAAAGAATTCGGTCTGAAAGTTCAAAATTATAAAATTTTTTATTTTTCAAGATGATTTTTTAATTTTATTTGAACAATCTGTGTAGAAACAAATGAGAAACAGTGGTAAAATGTACGTGGAAGCGTTTTTATTACATATTTCTGGGCGTAAGGTTCAGAAGATATATTAAGATAGTGAATCATTCACTTGATTATTAGGTTGGGGGTAATGTTCAAATGTTTCAAAATAGTATGAAACAAAGAATGACTTGGGAAGAATTTCACGGTCCGAACCTCGGCTATGTGCTGGAGCTTTACGATCAATACGTCAAGGATCCAGAAAGCTTGGATGCTGATTTAAAAGAGATGTTTGACGAACTTGGAGCTCCCCCGGGCGATATAAGGGCCGCCTCTCTAAAAAACGAAGAGGCAGATTTCACGGCTGGATCTATTCAAAAAATCGCATCAGTGATAAAACTCGCAGAAGATATTAGAACCTATGGCCATTTAAACGCTTCCGTCAATCCACTGAGAAAAACACAAGAGAAACAGGAGCTTTTTCCTCTTGCTGAGTACGGGTTAACTGAGCAGGATGTGAAAAAAATTCCGGCGTCTGTCATATGCAAAGATGCCCCTAAAGAAGTAACGAACGGTTTAGAAGCCATCCAGTACTTGAAAAACACATACAAAAAATCGATTTCTTTTGAATTTGACCATGTGCACATTTTTGAAGAGCGCAACTGGCTGATGAAAAAGATCGAATCCGGGGAATTATTCGCCCCGAAATCGAAAGAAAAGCTGGTGGAAGTTTTAAGAAGGCTGACAGAAGTTGATAGCCTTGAACAGTTTCTCCACAAAACCTTTGTCGGGCAAAAACGCTTTTCAATAGAAGGACTTGATGCGCTTGTGCCCATGCTGGATGATATTATCGCCAAGTCCGTTTCGGCAGGTACGACAAACGTTAATATCGGAATGGCGCACAGGGGCCGCCTGAACGTTCTTGCGCATGTGCTCGGAAAACCTTATGAAATCATTTTTTCTGAATTCCAGCATGCGCCGAACAAAGATCTCGTTCCGTCGGAAGGTTCGACAGGGATCAATTACGGCTGGACGGGTGACGTAAAATATCACCTCGGCGCCAACCGTCAGATTCAGGATGAGCATACGAAAACGGCGCGCATTGCGCTCGCGAACAATCCGAGCCACCTGGAGTTCATCGATCCGATCGTTGAGGGATCGACAAGAGCCGCCCAGGAAACGAGAACGGAGAGCGGCTATCCGCTTCAAGACGTTAAAAAATCGCTGGCGATTCTGATTCACGGCGATGCGGCATTCCCAGGGGAAGGCATTGTCGCGGAAACGCTGAATTTAAGCCAGCTTAAAGGCTATCAGGTGGGCGGAGCGATTCACATTATCGCCAATAACATGATCGGCTTTACGACGGAAAGCAATGAGTCAAGATCGACGAAATATGCAAGCGACCTTGCAAAAGGTTTTGAGATTCCGATCGTCCACGTCAATGCGGATGATCCTGAAGCATGCCTTTCAGCGGTTCAGCTCGCTGTTGAATACCGCATGACTTTCAACAAAGACTTTTTGATCGATCTGATCGGCTACCGCCGTTTCGGCCACAATGAAATGGATGAGCCGTCTGCAACGCAGCCGATGCTGTATGATGCGGTCAGAAAGCACCCGACCGTCAAGAACATCTTTGCTGAAAAGCTGATTCATAACGGGATCGTCGATAATGAAACCGTCGACAAAATCGGGGACGCTGTCATGAAGCGTTTAGAAGAAGCGTATCGCAAAGTGCCGGCCAAAAAGGAAGATATGACGCATGAAATCGTTCTTCCGGAACCTGTTTCCAACGGTTTTCCTGATGTTGACACGTCGGTTGATGTTGAAACTTTGCGCAAAATTAATCAGGAGCTTGTTTCATGGCCTGAAAACTTCAACGTTTTCGATAAGCTAAAGCGAATCCTCGAAAGGCGCGCCAAAGCGTTCGACGATGACCGAAAAGTCGACTGGTCGCTTGCAGAGGCGATGGCTTTTGCATCCATTTTGAAAGACGGCACACCTCTAAGGCTGACCGGGCAGGATTCAGAACGCGGCACATTCGCACACCGCAACCTTGTCCTTCACGACAGCAAGACAGGGGACGAATTCATCGCACTGCATCACCTTGCAGATACGAAAGCGTCATTTGCGGTTCACAACAGCCCGCTTTCTGAAGGATCCGTCCTTGGCTTTGAATATGGATATAACGTGTCTTCGCCGGAAACGATGGTGATCTGGGAAGCGCAGTTTGGAGACTTTGCAAACGCGGCGCAAGTGTACTTTGATCAGTTCATTTCTGCAGGAAGAGCGAAATGGGGACAAAAATCAGGGCTCGTTGTTCTCTTGCCGCACGGCTATGAAGGGCAGGGACCTGAGCATTCAAGCGGAAGAACGGAACGCTTCCTTCAGCTGGCGGCGGAAAACAACTGGACTGTCGCCAACTTGACGAGCGCTGCCCAGTACTTCCATATTTTAAGAAGGCAGGCGAAGATGCTCCTTCGCGAGGAGATCCGCCCGCTGATCATCATGACGCCGAAAAGCCTGCTGAGAAATCCGAATACCGTATCAGAAGTGCAGGAGCTCAGCGACAGTAACTTTAAGCCGGTCTATGAAATGTCAGGACTTTCCCATCAGTATGACAAAGTGACGCGCCTCGTCCTTTCAAGCGGTAAAGTTTCGATTGACATCAGCAGCCATTTCAATAAAATGGAAGGTGAAAAAGATTGGCTGCACATTGCACGGGTTGAAGAGCTGTATCCTTTCCCTGCAAAGCATATTAAAGCGATCTTCAGCAAACTCCCGAATTTGGAGGAGATTGTCTGGGTACAGGAAGAACCGCAAAATATGGGTGCATGGAACTATATCGAGCCTTATTTAAGAGAGATTGCTCCAAAGGACGTGAAGGTCCGCTATATTGGCAGAAGAAGACGTTCAAGTCCGGCAGAAGGGGATCCGACGGTTCATAAAAAGGAACAGGAACGCATTGTATCTGATAGCTTGACTCGCAAAAATTAAGGGGGAACTAAAAAATGGCGGAAATTAAAGTACCTGAATTAGCGGAATCAATTTCAGAAGGAACGATAGCCCAATGGCTGAAACAACCGGGAGATTATGTAGAACAAGGGGAATTCCTGCTTGAGCTGGAGACTGATAAAGTCAACGTTGAATTGACGGCAGAGCAGTCCGGCGTTCTTCAGGAAGTGCTGAAAGATTCCGGTGACACGGTTCAGGTCGGCGAAATAATCGGAACGATTTCAGAAGGCGAAGGAGAAGGAGGCCAATCAACGGCTCCTCAAGCTGACGCTCAAGAAAGCGCCGGCGCTTCGGAAGAGAAGCCAGCCACGTCTGAAAAGACAGCCGAACCTCGCGAAAGCGCGAACGATGAGGCGGATACAACCAAAACAAGGACAATCGCTTCTCCGGCTGCCCGAAAGCTCGCCCGTGAAAAAGGCATCGATTTATCGGAGATTCCTACCGGTGATCCGCTCGGAAGGGTCAGAAAGCAAGATGTTGAATCTTATCAGAAGAACGAGCAGCCGCCAAAAGCTCAGCCTGAACCAAAACGCGAAACACAGGCGCCGGCTGCTAAACAAACCGAAAATGCAGGTAAACCGGTAGAGCGTCAAAGAATGTCCCGCCGGAGACAGACGATCGCCAAACGCCTCGTTGAAGTTCAGCACACCGCCGCTATGCTGACGACATTCAACGAAGTGGACATGACGGCGGTCATGAACCTAAGGAAACGCCGAAAAGATCAATTCCTTGAGCAGCATGATGTGAAGCTCGGATTCATGTCATTCTTTACAAAAGCTGTGGTCGCCGCGCTGAAAAAATTTCCGCTCCTCAATGCGGAAATTCAAGGCGACGAGCTTGTGATCAAACAATTCTATGACATCGGAATCGCTGTTGCTGCGCCGGATGGCCTCGTCGTACCGGTCGTTCGGGATGCAGACCGCAAAACCTTTGCTGATATTGAAAAGGATATCGGAGAGCTTGCGAAGAAAGCGAGAAACAACAAATTGTCGCTCAACGAGCTTCAAGGAGGCTCCTTTACGATCACAAACGGAGGAACGTTCGGATCACTGTTGTCGACTCCGATTTTGAACAGTCCGCAAGTTGGTATTTTGGGCATGCATAAGATCCAGCTGCGCCCTGTGGCAATTGATGAAGAGCGTTTCGAAAACCGCCCGATGATGTACATTGCATTATCGTATGACCACCGGATCGTCGACGGTAAAGAGGCAGTCGGCTTCCTGGTTACGATTAAAAATCTGCTTGAAGATCCTGAACAGCTTCTGTTGGAAGGTTAAATCAAGAAAAAAGCTTTGGCCGCATGTACGGTCAAAGCTTTTTGTTTATCATCTGCGGGGCAGGAGAATAATTGTTATTCTTCTGCTTATTTGCTTTCTTGCTCCAGTATGTCGCAAGCCATGAGCCTGAAAGGTTATGCCAGACGCTGAAAACAGCGCTCGGGACAGCGGAAAGAGGAGAGAAGTGCGCCGTTGCCAATGCTGCACCGAGACCCGAATTCTGCATGCCGACCTCAATGGACACGGCTTTTTGTGATGCATAATCCATTTTAAAGCACTTTGCCAAAACAAAGCCAAGGAAAAGGCCGAGGCCATTATGAAGAACGACGACTGCAAAAATCAACAGCCCTGATTGAATAATGTTTTCCCGGTTGCCTCCGACGACCGCGGTGACGATGGCGACGATGCCGAGAACAGAGACGAGCGGAAGCACCTGCACCGCTTTTTTCACTTGTTTTGTAAAGAAAAATTGAACGATCAGCCCGGCGATAATCGGGAGCAGCACCGCCTGTAAAATCGACAAGAACAGTGAGCCCGGAGATACCGGAAGCCATTCTTTTGCGAAAAATAAAATGAGAAACGGCGTTAAAAAAGGGGCAAGCAATGTGGAAACCGTTGTAATCGCCACTGACAGGGCGATATTTCCCTTCGCCAAAAATGTCATGACGTTTGATGCCGTTCCCCCGGGACAGCATCCCACTAAAATGACTCCAACCGCTATTTCGGAGGGAAGCCCGAGTCCATAGGCCAGTCCAAAAGCGAGCAGCGGCATGACCGTATATTGAACCAGCACACCGATCAGCACATGCAGGGGACGTCTCAGCAGCTCTTTAAAATCGTCCGCTGACAATGTCAATCCCATGCCAAACATAATCACGCCAAGCAGGATGGTAATATAAGGGGTGATCCAGGTGAATTGCGTCGGAAAGGCAAAGCCGAGAACCGCAAACAGAATCACCCAAATGGCAAACGTTTTTCCTGCAAATTGACTGATTTTGATCAAATAACTCATAAGTCCAGCTCCTCACATCTGTAGAAAATATAACATCCTCTTATTATAATTAATATTCTGAATAATTCAATGCTTGTAAAATTCGAATTTGTTTTAAATAATATTATTATGTAAACTGAAAGAAATGTTTGAAAACCTTGACGAATTCGTTTATGCTTTTTAAAATGATAGTTTGTAGCCATATGCAATTAGACCGAGAAGAAGAGGTGCTTAAGTGGAAAATCAACAAAATATATGGTCATCAAAGCTTGGATTTATCTTAGCTTCGGCCGGCTCGGCAATCGGGCTCGGCGCGATATGGAAGTTTCCTTATGTCGCCGGAACAAGCGGCGGTGGAGCATTTTTACTTATGTTTATTCTTTTTACTTTATTGATTGGGCTTCCGTTATTAATGGCGGAGTTCATTATCGGCAGAAAGACTCAAAAAGATGCCGTTGAATCCTATAAGGAGCTGGCGCCCGGCTCGCTTTGGCATTGGATCGGCCGGCTCGGCATTATCACGTGTTTTATTCTGCTGTCTTTCTATAGTGTTGTCGGCGGCTGGATCATCATTTATATTATCAAAGGACTGACCGGCGAACTGTCAAGAAGCACGGATTATGCAGGTCTTTTCGGAGAGACAATTGCAAATCCGTATCTCGTTCTTGCGAGCCAGTTTGCATTTATCATGATCACGATTCTTGTTGTTGCAAAAGGGGTCAGAAGCGGAATTGAAAAAGCGAGCAAGTTTATGATGCCTGCTCTGTTCGTTATTTTTCTGCTTTTGATCATCCGTTCGCTTACACTTCCCGGTTCAATGGAAGGCTTGGAATTTTTCTTAAAACCTGATCTTTCCCATATCACAGCCAAAACGGTGCTGTTTGCGCTTGGACAATCCTTTTTCTCGCTGAGTGTCGGTGTTTCCGTTATGGTAACGTACAGCTCTTATTTATCGAAAAAAGAAAACCTTATACAGTCGGCCGTTTCAGTGACATTGCTCAATGTATCTGTAGCGATTCTTGCCGGGTTTGCGATTTTTCCGGCCGTTTTTTCATTCGGATTATCTCCTGATGCCGGCCCGATGCTGTTATTTAATGTGCTGCCGTCAGTCTTTCACAAGATGCCTTTGGGAATCGTCTTTTTATTGGCGTTTCTGCTCTTATTTTTATTTGCTACACTGACGTCCGCATTTTCAATGCTTGAGATCCTTGTTTCTTCCTTATCAAAAGGGGATCCTAAAAAAAGACAGGCTTTCGCTTGGGCCGGGGGAATTGCGATTTTCCTATTCGGAATTCCTTCAGCATTATCATATGGCGTGCTTCAGGATGTATCGATTTTTAATCTATCTATTTTTGATGCGGCGGATTACCTTGTCAGCAATATTTTAATGCCGCTCGGCGCTTTGCTCATCGCCGTTTTTGTGCCGCTCAAAATCCCGAAAGAAGAGCTTTTTGCCGAATTGAGGGAGGGCTCTAAAATCAGCAGAAAATGGTTTGCAGCTTGGCTTTTGCTGATCCGCTACGCCGCTCCGATCGTTATTATTGTCGTCTTTTTGGACGTCATTGGCGTATTTTAAGATTGAATTGTTTATAAGGCCGGATTTGTCCGGCCTTTTTTTCATGCAGACAGTTTGTCAGCGGTACTTTCTTTTCTCTCTGTGAAATGGCAGCGGTATGACCGGCAAGGGAAGTGTTTGATTAATCGGCTTTTTTCTGCGGCAGACATATTAAAAAGGCCTGCCGTGAATTCGTTCTTGACGATTTTACCGGCAGGCAGAAGAGGGGGATACTTTGACTTTGATTAAGGCTTGCGGAATGTTACAGTTTGGCCGTTTCGATCAAACCAGCCTTTAAAGGCCCAGTTAATCCAGCCGCCGTCTCCCTGGTTTGTAAATTGTCCGCTTTCAAATACCCAAATGCCGTAAATCACGCCATGATAGTTGGCAGATCCATAAAATTTAACTCCTCTTAAACCGTTGTGATAGCCTTGGCTTAAGTTGAACACCATGACATTGTATCTTTGCCCGGCAGAATAAAAAGCGGTTTCCATGCAGTTTTTGACGAAACCGCTGCGGTTATTGCTTTGAACGATGGCGTCTCTAATCGAGTTTCCGATTCCTAAGAGGTCGAGGCTGATGTTGAGATTAATAGCGGAAGTTTTAAACTGTTGTTTTTCCTGGTCCAATGACTGATTGAGAGATGTGGATATAGACATAGAAGGCAAGGTTGTAACAGAACTGTCCGTATGCTTTGATTCTTTCGCTTCTGATAAGTACGGCAAACAAGTCAAACCGAGCATTAAGGCTGTAAAGAAAGCAAACATTTTTTTCATGATTTACCCTCCTAAAATAAATTTGCCATTTTCGAAAAACTGACCGGCTGAATCAGACAAACATCGACAGTTTGTTCATTTATTCCCTCCCTTCTTGTAGAATAGCTTAACGATTTTTGGAATTAGAAGAATGAGAAAAAACGACTATTTTCCAAATAAATCAAAAAATGTTCACATTCCATACTTAAGGCACAAATTTGGGATATATTGATAGACTGTTGAGATTCAGTATTTCATAAAGGGATGATCAAAATAGCAGATTCAGAAGGATGTATGGTTGTGGGGATTCTCTTCCGACTCCGCCTCGCCAATCTTCGTGTAGCGGTCTTAACAATCCTCAAGAGAAACTGGGATATTTAAACTTTTATTTGTTATCTTATTACAGACGATAGAGGGTTTAAGGGATATAGATACGGTATTGAGAGTGATAAGGTATCGGCACTTTCGCTCGATTCGGCCAGTGTCGACGGCTGCCTGGCGCAGAGAAGAGAAAGGTGCGAGAGGAAAGGCTCGTCCGCTTTTTGAGGCAAGGCTTTGACGGGGAGGCCGATGTCGGGCGCAACTACCGAAACAAAAGAGGACTTCAGTAGTTGAAGTCCCGCCATTGAATTTGAATCAGAAGGGCTCCCATAGAACGCGCTTTGCTGTCGCAAACCGCCTTTCAGGTTCTCTCCAGTCAACGACATTCCACCAATTATCGACGTATTTTGCCCTTTCATTTTTATATTGAAGGTAGTATGCGTGTTCCCATACGTCGAGCGGGAGAAGGGGGATCACATCCCATTGGCTCATCAGCTGATGTTTTTCTGCGATCAGAATTTCCAAGCGGTGTGAGCGAGGCGCCCAGACAAGGATCGCCCAGCCCACGCCTTCCACCTTTTTCGCCGCTTCGGAAAATTGTTCTTTAAAGGCCGAATAGCTGCCGAAAGAACGGTTAATCATTTCCAGCAATTCGCCTGTCGGCCGCCTTTTTCCTTTTGGATGCATCGCGTACCAAAATATCGTGTGCAAATAGTGCCCGGCTCCGTGGAAGGCGAGCTCTCTTTCCCAGTGGTTTACAAGGTCGAATTGTTTGGTTTGCCTTGCTTTCTGCAGTTCTTTTTCAGCTTTGTTCAAGCCGTCGACATAGCTTTGGTGATGTTTTGTATGATGAAGAAACATAATTTCTCTTGAAATATAAGGCTCAAGGGCTGAATAAGAGTAGGGCAGGCTTGGCAGGCGATGGCCTCCGATCGGCACTGTTCTGAATGGCTGCCGGCCTGCTTGAGACGCATCACTGCGGGAGATGGCTTGATACACGGCTTCTGCCTGTTCATACCATTCCTGTTCGGTCGCACGAGGATCATCCAGTGATTGAAAAAGTTTTTCTAACTGGCTTTCTATAGAAGGATCATCTTTCATCTGGTCTTTCAGACCTTTGGCCCATGACGCTATTTTTTCTTTGTAAGCATTCAATATGTCTCCCTCATTTCCGCTTTTTTAATAAATGCGCTTGAAGCGAGCAATGAAAACACAAAAGGATAACTGTGATAGCGGATGTAGAATTGTTTCGGCAGCCCGATTCCCGTCGGGTATTCGAGTCGCTCAGGCGAGCTTTCGTGATCATCGGTGAGAAAACGAATCCCTTTTAAGATCTTAGGGTCATCCGGACGCTCATATTGCAAAAGCGCCTCCAGCGCCCATGAAGATTGAACAACTGTTCCAAAGTGAAGAGGGACAAAACGCTTCGCTTCACAGCTTTTGCAAGATTCTCCCCAGCTTCCGTCTTCGAGCTGGATCGATTTAAGCCAGGAGACCGCTTTTCTGACAGACGCGTGATTGCGGGAAATTCCGACGGCTTTCATTCCGGTGAGTGCGGCCCATGTCCCGTAAATAAAGCAGACGCCCCATCTGCCATACCACGAACCGTCAGCTTCCTGATGGTGATCAAGCCACCTTAGAGCGCTTCTGACTGCGGGATGGTCATCTGTCAACCGCTCTTTAAGTCCGAGCAGATGAAGAACGCGCCCAGTCAAGTCTGCCGTTGACGGATCGACCGCTGCGTCAGCGGCAGATTCGAGCGGCAGATGTCGGATGAGCGGATGGTCAACGTTTTTTTCAAATGCTGAAAACCCCCCATCCTTGTTTTGCATTGATAAAAGCCAGGTGAGCCCCCGGTTCCAGGCAGCCGGACGCCTTTGAAACGGAATTGCTTTTAATGCCGCAGCGGTATCGTCCAAATCGGGATTGTTTGTATTGATGTGTGAAAAACCCCATCCTCCCGGTGCCGCTTGAGGGTTTGAGACCGCCCAGTCCGCTTTTTTCACATGCTGTCTTTTGAGAAGGTAGTCCGCTGCCGATGAGATGGAAGAATGTTGTTCAGGTATTCCGGATTCCTGCATGGCATAGCTGATGAGCGCGGTGTCCCAGACAGTGGAAGTTGAGTTTTCCAAATGGAAGCCTTCCTCTCCGCATGAGGAAATAAGGCTTTTGATTCCGCCGACTGCTTTTTTAACAACGGGGGCGTTTTTTGATATTCCCATCGCCAGCAGGCTGTAAATCATGAACATGGTCGCGCTCGCATAGCTGTATAGTGTTCCGTCTTCTTCGATTCTGTCCAGCATATATTTTTTGCCCGCTTCAAATCCGAGCTGATGGACATAAGCCGGCCATTGAAAGAGCTGCTTCCATTGCAGATTGAAAGAATAGAAGGTTCTCTCGTCAAAAGAGCGGATGTTCAGCCATTCGAGAGGATTTTTTGACATGGTTTCATCCAGATGCCGAAGCGAGCCGATTTGGTTGTTTTTTAAAGAGAATCGTCGATTAAACGTAATGGCCATCGGGACAAAATGAATTCTTGCGTATGTGCTGAAATGGTAAAAATGCAGCGGGAAATAGGGCGGGATCAGTAAAAACGAAAGCGGAATATAGGCTCTCGGCCATGGATACAGCCCGTTGGCAGCGAGCATCCACTTCGTCATAAAGTGCACATTCTTCAAACCGCCTGCTGCCTTAATAAACGCCTCGGCTTTCTGCATATGCGCATCTCTCCGGTCATAGAGCCCCGAAGCCAGCATCCCGGTATAGCCCTGGACTGTCGCGGTCAAATTGCCTGCCGTTTCATCCGGATGATTGCGAAACGCACCGTCTCCGCTCTGCTTCGAACGGATTCGTTCAGCAAGACTTGTGATGAGAGAAGAGTCCTGATCGCCAAGTGAGGTCAGCATTAAAATGAAAAAGCTGTCTGTCATCACGGGCCCTTCAAAACAAAACCGCCATGACCCATCAGGTCTCTGTCTATTTTGAAGCTTTGCGAGCGTCTTTTGTCTGAAAGCTTTCACGTCTTCTAGTAAAGAACGCAATCTTCTCATCTCCTTCATTTTACTGTATTCATTTCGGAAATGTGTCATGCCAACCGGATGAAAACAGAAGAACAGCGATTTAGAATATGTGATGAGCATACAGAGGCATTCGGGCGCGGGCATGCGTGAGCATGATCAGGAAATCATGAATATCTTCGTTTACCTCTGTTCCATTATCAGGTATTGTAAAAAGAGAGACCTTAGAAACAATGTTTGGGGGATGTTGCTGAATGAATATTGAACAGATGCTGTATGACACCGCAGTCGAATTGATCAAAAAGAGGTATCCGACCGGATGGGGCGGGGCAGCTGCCATGTATACCGAAGACGGGAGAATCTTGACGAGCGTAGCGCCGGAAGTAATCAACGCTTCAACCGATTTATGCATTGAAACGGGCGCCATTCTCGAAGCCCATAAATATCAGGCAAAAATTACGCACTCTGTTTGTGTTGTGAGAGATGATGAACATTCCGAATGCAAGGTATTAACGCCGTGCGGGGTATGCCAGGAAAGACTTTTTTATTGGGGGCCGGATCTTAAAGCAGCTGTAACTGTACCGGATGGGCGTCTGCTTTATAAATCTTTAAAGGAAATACAGCCATACCATTGGTTTGCTGCGTATCAAAAGTAGCAGGGGAGGGGCGTTCGATGTTTGAGTGCCGCAAGGTTTATCTCAGACCTGTTGAAAAAGGCGATATGGAGAGCTTTTACAAAGCTGTTCAAAATGAAGACATCAGATATATGACGGGCACGACGCGCGAATTTACGATGGAAGACCTTTATGAGCACTACGAGAGAATCACAAGCGATGAGACGCGCTATGATTTTGCCGTCTGCTTAAAGGAGGACGATCGTTTGATAGGCGATCTGTCCATCATTGACATCGACCGGACGAATCGAAAAGCGGGGTTTAGAATCGCTTTGCACAGCCCCGCTTATTTGAACAAAGGCTATGGTTCTGAAGCGGTGCGGCTGGCCATGCAGTTGGCATTCGAAAGACTCGATCTTAACCGCCTTCAGCTCGAAGTATTTTCACACAATAAGCGCGCGCTGAAAGCATATGAAAAAGCCGGATTTAAAAGGGAAGGTACGGTCAGGGAGGCTCTTTATATGAATAAACAGTACTCAGATGAAATCATTATGGGGATATTGAAGCGGGAATACGAAGAGCTGATATCCCGCTGAATCAGAGGGCGCGCAGCATGTTATTCTACTGAGCGCCGCTTTGTTCATTCTTATTTTTCAATCTTTGCTGAACGGCTGTAAATGCCGCCGGCAATCAGCGCCATTGTCATCGAATATCCACAGCAGCTTCATCGTTCTATTTGCCTTGCAGACTGGCTGTACGTTCTCACATCCCGCACGAAAAATGTGACAGCGGCTGTTCCGGCATATAATACAGCTGCAGCGATAAATACGCTTTGCACCCCGATCAAGTCCGCCAAAGCCCCCATAATGGCGATTGTCAAGACAGACCATGCAGTCAAAATAGTATTTTTGGCGGCGGTGACCGGTGCACGCTCTTCATCTGTCAACGTATCTTGAAGGATAACCGTCTGGCTGACGTCTCTTACTTGATAAAGCGGACCCATCATGATACAGAGGATGACCGAAAGGAGGGGATTTGACGAATAGGCGAATAAAAGCGTTGCGATTCCCATTGAAACAGAACCCAAGACAATCATGAGGCCAAGCCTTTTTTTGAGCTGGTTGGAAAAGAGCACAGCGAGAATGCCGCCCAAAATCGCTCCCAAAAAATAACCGGCATTGATGAATCCCCACCAAGCCTCCCCTTTATTTAGCACCTCTTTCGTAAAAGCCAGCAAAACGGCGGAAGTCCAGACCGCATTTGCTAAACCTTCTGACATGTCCATCATCGTAAGCAGCAAAACGGTTTTCTTCCTGTATACAGTGCGCCAGACTGATTGTGTGCGGGTTTTTTGACGAGGGATAACCGCTGTTTTCAAATCCGGCAATTTGATTAAAAGTCCTGATGCGAAAAAGAGTCCTGCTGTAAACACTGTCAGCGTGTGAGTTTGGGCCAAAACGGTTAAATAGCCGCCGAGCCCCCAGCCTGCTGCCTGAACAAACTGGTTGACCGTTACGATGCTTCCCGATGCCGCCACGTAATCGCGCTTTTTAATCGCTTGATACAGTAAACCTAACTGTGCGGGGGAATACCAGGAACCGACAAAGCTTTGCAAAAACAGCAGCACATAAATGATATAAGAGGGTAAGCCCAGCGTTTGGCATAAGCCGATGCATAATGCGCAGACCGCTCTGAACCATGTTGAACAAGCCGCTGTTTGAAGCAGGTCGAGGCGCTGAATAGCAAAAGAAGCCATCGCACCGCCTAATACACTGCCGAACGAGGATAAAGCCAAGACCAGACCCGATCCGAATACAGAGTTCGTTTCCTTAAACACATCGACCATGACGATGATCGTCATCAAAATCGACCCGACAGCCTGTGCTGTTTGTGATGCCCATATGTATCTAAAACTTTTTTGATTCCAGAGGGTTTTGCCAAGAGAGGAAGAAAACACGATTCTATCATTCCATTCGACTTAAACTATCATTCATTTTACCATATGTGTCTATAAATGTTTATTTCTATAAAAAAGAAAACCGCCCTGATCGACAGGGCGGCTGCAGAAACTCATATCGTGCGTTATTCGCCTGTATGAATCCAGACGCTTTTTACTTCTGTATAGTTATCCAGAGCGTATGAGCCCATTTCACGTCCGAGTCCCGACTGTTTGTAGCCGCCGAATGGGGATGCGGCGTCAAAGGCATTATAGCAGTTGACCCAAACGGTACCGGCTTGCAGACGGTCGGCGATATAGTGGGCGTTTTTCAAATTTTCCGTCCATACGCCAGCAGCAAGGCCGTATTCGCTGCGATTGGCCCGTTCGATGACTTCATCTACCGTTTCATAAGGGATCGCCGCCAAAACAGGACCAAAGATTTCTTCTTTTGCTATTGTCATCTCGTCTTCGACATTGGTGAATACAGTCGGAGAAACAAAGTATCCCTGCTCATAAGGGCATGTTCCGCCGGCTGCGATTTTCGCACCTTCCTGACGTCCTTTTTCAATATACGAGAGGACGCGTTCGTGCTGATCTTTGCTGACAAGCGGTCCCATTTGCGTGTCTTCATGAAGGCCCGCACCCTGGCGGAGCGACTTGGAATATGCGGCCATTTCATCGACGACTTTGTCATATTGGTCTTTATGGATGAACACGCGCGATCCCGCACAGCACACTTGGCCTTGATTGAACATGACGCCGGTTAGTGCGCCTGGAATCGCTTTCTTCAGATCGGCGTCAGGAAGGATGATATTCGGCGACTTTCCGCCGAGTTCAAGGGTCACCCGTTTAACCGATTTGGCCGCTTTCTCCATAATTTTTTTGCCGATTTCCGTTGACCCTGTGAATGCCAGTTTGTCGACAAGGGCATGATCGGTCAGAGCTTCTCCGGCCGTCTCACCGAAGCCAGGAATGATGTTGATGACGCCTTTCGGGAAGCCTGCTTCATCGATCAGTTCCGCCAAATACAGAGCGGAAAGCGGCGTTTGTTCCGCCGGTTTTAAGACAACCGTACATCCGGCTGCAAGAGCGGCTCCCATTTTCCACATGGCCATCAGAAGCGGGAAGTTCCAAGGGATAATTTGCCCGACAACTCCGACAGGCTCATGTCGTGTATAGTTAAAATAAGGTCCGTTAACAGGAATCGTCTGTCCGGTTATTTTCGTCGCCCAGCCGGCATAATAGCGCATATGTTCAATTGACAGCGGAATATCGCCTGCGGTCGTTTCGCTGATCGGCTTTCCGTTATCCAGCGTTTCAAGCTGAGCCAGTTCCGTTTTGTGTTCCTCCATCAGATCGGCGAGTTTGTACATCAGCCGGCTTCTTTCGGCCGGGTTCATCGTCCGCCACTCACCGCGGTCAAAAGCTTCCCGCGCGGCTTTCACCGCTTTGTCCACATCCTCGGGATCTGCTTCATATAAGGTGGCGAGCGTTTCACCAGTCGCCGGGTTTGGGGTCTCAAACGTTTTGTTTGAGGCGCTGGCTACAAATTCCCCGTTAATATAGAGCTTCTTTGTTCCCTGCAAAAATACCTCCAGCTTTTTACTGACCTGCATTGTTAATGAACTCATGTTTGTCAAACAAACCTCCTTTGAAATTTTGGTCTGTCTTCGGGTGAGTTGTCTTGGTGCTGGTTTGTCTTTTGATTTGGTCATTGCGCGGATGAAAGAGGGATATATTTCTGATTTTGGAACTATACACCACCATTCTATAACAGGGAATGAATCCAAATCAATATCCATGCTCTTTAAAATCACATTCGCCTCCAGATCGCATTGCATTTCGGCGAAAAAACGCTACAATGGAAACTATACACGTATGAAAAAGGAGACATCCGCATGATTCACGAAAAATGGCAAAACAATAACACCATTAAAAAAGTAAAGTGCATACATACCGATGCCAAAAAGTACATCGTCAACAGAGCGCTGACCGTAGGCAACGTATACGAGGTCAAAAACGAAACGGAAGAGTTTCTGTTTATCATCGATAATACAAACAAAGTCGGCGGCTATTACAAAGAGTACTTTGAAGAAGTAAAAGCCTGAATCAATTTGCACGGGTCATCAACAGCAATGAATGGTAGTTGAACAAACACCCGCACGCATTCATAAAAAATCGGCTGACTGAATCAGTTGCTTGACCGAAGCAGAAGCAAGTGCCTGATATGTGCATTTCAGGCATAATAGTCAGAAGAGAACCGCAGAGGAAGAACATCCTGCTGCGGTTTTTTGTTTTATCCGTTATCCACCTTTTGATTGGTAGCAAACGAAAAATAAGCTGAAAAAACTGATAAAAAGTTGAAACCTCCCGCGTCCGCCGGGCGTATTAATTGATAGTAAAAACAAACATATAGCGTTAAAGAAATGTAATCTGCTCGTAATTGTTTATAAATCAGGGTTATCGTATCCTTATTAGTAACTGACAAGTATACTTTGCCTTGTGCATAAACATAAATTGGATATACAGAAAGAGGGGTTTTGATTGGGCGTTTTTTCAGCAAGCAAGACAGCAGACGGCAAAAAATTTGAACCGCTGCTCATAGAAGGAGAAAAAATTGAATCGGTTTGCAGACTGAGGATAGATCAAATTTGTTTTACGAACAAGCGGATTATTTTTTTTGATAATAAACTGTTTTCCAAAAAGAAAGTCCGCGTCTTTCTGCCATACAGATCGATTGAAGGCTTTGCGATTAGAGAAGTCAGCATGTTCAATCCAGACAGTTCTCTTTCTCTGATGACCAGCAGCAAAATCTTTGACCTGGAATTTACGAAGGATACCGACATGCTTGAAATTCAAGCGCTGTTATCAAAATACTTATGTGCATAAACCGTAAAGGCTGTTCACCGCTTGCCCGCGTCTGAACGGCCTTTTTATTTTGGAAAGGCGGGTTTTTCTCCCACGAAATCGGGAAAGGAAGAAGAAAGGAGGAGGATCAGCCATGCCATTAACACAAAAACAAAAAGACCATCTCTACCATAAATTAATTGACTTAAAACAAAGCCTTTCCCCTGCAGAAGGAACAGATCAGTCGATGGCGGAAGAAACGGGCGAGCTTTCAAACGGAGTTGACAATCATCAGGCTGACCATGCCAGCGTTTATTTTGAACGAATGAGAGAGCAGACCTTCCGGCAGACGGACAGAAATTTATTAAAAGAAGTGGAAGACGCCCTCAAGCGATTGGAAGACGGCACATACGGAATATGTGAAGCAACAGGTCAAGAAATACCATATGAGCGCCTCGAAGCCGTTCCATATGCAAGAAAAACCGCGGAGACTCAAGCTGAAACAGAAAAAAGAAATCAAGAGGGGGAAGGATATGACGAGCAATTTACACGGCAAATGAAGGATTTGACAAACAGAGAAACGATGGATCAAAAGCGTTCATATGCTTACGAACGTCTTGATGAGGAGCAGGATTCAAAATAAGCACCCGCAAAAACAGGGTGCTTTTTTCTATGGCTCTGTTTGTTAAAAGAGATGTCCTACAACTGTCGACGGGGAGTCAAGTACTCGACACAATAAAACATTTATCAGTTATCGGAGGTTTAATTGCAGCTATTGATATTCTAGAGAAAAATCCGGACATCCAGGAAAAGTTACACGAAAACGAAAAGTACTTAAGAGACGGCATTCAACAAATAGGTCTTAATGTATTACATAGTGAATCACCTATTATTCCAATTATTCTTCCAGATCGCGACACAACTTTACGTTTTGCAGACTCACTTCATCAAGAAGGTGTCTACGTTAACCCAATTCTCCTCTTCGCATACCTGTTTCTAAAGCTACTAAGACGAGCACATGAAATTCTTCCTCTGTGTGTGCTAGTAGATATGTTCTTAGCTTTTGGAAGTCCGTAATGGATAACGCTTTGTTTCGTTTCGATAACTCTTTCCCACGAGGTTTGACAAGTTCTGCGAAATCATTCGTGAGATAACCACGAGCGTAAGCGTCACGAAGTGCCATTTTGACTTTTATTAACAAGCTGCGAGTGGTACTGTGAGAACGCTTCTTTGCGTATTCATCAATTTTTCTTTGCACAGCAATGTCATTCATATCTTTTAACTGAATATTTCCGAATAACTTTCTAATAATCCCTGACGCTTCTAGGTATCTTTGAAACGTAGCTTTTTGTATATCATTTTTCTTCACAAGATATATCCAGTGTTAGTTGTTTAAAAGAATCTACATGCCTAAGTCAAATCTCTTTGTTTCTTCCATCAATCTGATATAAAAGTCTTTTTTTATCACCTTTTTTATCCAATTCCTTGATATGTCCGCCACAAAATTCCAGCACAGGACATCATTTCCCTTACCGTATCAACGGATTCCATACTATTATTCTCTATTTCCTACCTCCCTGTTAGATATGGAGAGGTAGAATGGTGTCGTTGCTACGCAACGACACGCACACCGCTTCCACTTGCTCGCTTTTGCTGCCGCTTGCGGAAGCGGTGTCACTTCGGCAGTTTTTCATAATTTCTCCATGCACTCACTTCCATTGTGAAAAATGAAGCACTATTTCTATTTATCTCGCTAACCGTTCGTATTCGGTATCTCGGCGCTTATCAATCGCTCTGGAATAGGCTTCCATCATGGCGATATATAGTAGATTGTTTTTACAATCATTAGTCTACATAACAGCTTTTACGGTCAATACTGCTCGCTGTTTTATCAACTACAATGTTTAGAGACTGCTTGTATGTCTCGCTTGAAACAAGTCATCTTAGGTTTCCATTCATGAATGTAGTAGTTTCAAACTTCTGTATTTAGTTGTATGGGAGTATTTTTAAATAATTCCTTTCAAAGACAGCTTATGAAGTGATTTTTCGCATGTAGAAAGGTTTTAGTATGGCTATTCTCACAAAATAAATATCACGATATGCAATGTTGTTTTTTAAAAAAATAGCTCTTCATACATCGCTCTTTCTCATTTTTATTTTCTCGCTTGCTAAGTTTCTGTCTATATCTTTGTTACGGTTAATATCATATTACGATTTGTATTGGAGTTGTAGGGGGGGTGCAAAATAAATCTTTATTTGTTCAATGTTATTATCGCATGATGTGTTGTGATATTGTGTAATATCCTTATCATATCAACTATTAGAGAGGGAGAAAAAAGTATCAAATTCTGCAATAAAATTCTTGCTGCAATAAAATTCTTGCGGACATATTGTCATAGGGGCATAATCGATGTTGAGTGAGAGACAGAACGCCGATAAAGTATAATATCTGGATATAAAACGAAGAAACAATTGCTTGATGGATTGTAGACATGAAAGCATTGAATATACACCTATCAAAATCTTTTACATTAGCAGAAAAATAAGGAGATTTACATATAATCATGTTTAATATGTAAATTTCTCTATTATGTTTATCAAAGATAAGGTAATAGTTTTTACGTACTGCGCCATAACTTAATCTATCTTTTTCCATTTTATTAATCTCATTACATATTCAGAAATAACCTTTTCCCTTGTATAATCGGTATAATGTGTCTGCTTTGAAATGAAAAAATATAGTGGCATCATGATCACAGATAGCGAGTCAATATTTTATTACTGGGGGTGTCTCATGGGAAGTAAGATGATAATTATAACAATAATCACAGTATTTATGTTGTTTGTTGGATTTAACACCTCAGCCTATGCATTGACAGAGGAAGAGTCTGTTGCAATCCAATCATTATTAGAAGATGCTAGGCGTATATCTGGCACACCGGGCATGTCAGTTTCAATACAATCAAGGGATGATACCTATTTCTTTTCATCCGGCTATGCAAACTCTGAGGAAGGGATTTTGACCAATGAAAACACCATATGGGAGTTAGCCTCCGTCAGCAAAGCTTTTACTGCTTTAGGAATTTTACTTTTGGAAGAGCAGGGATTTTTGTCTATGGACGATTCGGTTGTAGAGTATTTACCTTGGTTCTCATTGCGATATCAGGGACAGCCCGTTGACATGCAGAGTGTTACTTTGAATCATTTCCTTCATCATACTACAGGGTTAATCAATAGGTATCATACTCAGCATATCCCAGAGGGAAATACACCAGATATGTTGCAAAAGACCGTTGAAATGTTAATAGATGCCGAAGTGGTATTTCCTCCTGGCGAAAGATATGAATATGGGACGGTAAATTATGATGTGCTGGGCTTGGTGATAGAAACCGTATCGGGGCAAAGCTTTGAGGATTTTATGGAAGAACAAGTATTTCGACCACTGGGGTTGTATGAAACTTATGCGAATAGAGGTAAGGTACAAGCGACAGGTCAGTTGGCACAGGGCTATCGTTCCGCTTTTTTCATGACGCTGCCATATGATGCACCGGAATTTAGAGGAAACACACCTGCTGGGTATCTGTTTTCGTCCTCTCAAGACATAGCCCGTTGGATGGGAATTCAATTGGGAATTGTTGAAGATATTCCGGAAATCTTTCAAGGGCTGATTGCAAAATCACATGAGGGCAATAGGTCTGTTGCGGCTGTGGATGAACTGTACTATGGGGCGGGGTGGGTCGTGAATGCAGATCAGACATTCATCCAACACGCAGGTGGTAATCCAACGTTTGCAACAAATATATTCTTATTCCCAGAAGAACAGCTAGGTATCTCTCTATTATCCAATAGTGCCAGTACAAATATTGATATGTTATATAATATTAAGGATATTTTAGACGGAAACATCTCCCAAAGCTATCAAATGAGTTTGATGCAGATTTCCGATATCGCCCTATCTTCCGCTACAATTGCTCTAACATTACTAGCAATTCTATTTTTCTTTTTAGGGGTGCGTAGAAAGAAACAGAATAGGAAATTACCGTTAACGAAAAAGAGATTGATACTCATAGCTTTTTGGCTTGTGACTACAATTTTTATAGGTATCCTATGCCTAATCCTCCCCACAATATTTGGGGCTAGTTGGAGGTCATTTCTAGTTTGGCAAACGTATAGTTATCTAACCGCACTGATTGCGTTGTCTTTACTAAGTGCAAGTATCACTTGGTTTGTATATTGTTATCGATATAAATGTTCCTAATGAGATGTGCCATTGTAACCTAAACGAAAACTTTTTTATTTGCTTCGCAGCATATTCCTACCACGCATAAATATGCTACATAATATAATATTTTATGCTTGAACTTAAATAATGTTGTATTATCCGAACGAAAGTTCTTGCTGATATGAGCAATCGTTTGTTTTTTATCAAATATGAACAGGGCTTTTTTGATAGAAACATCTTTTGGCATCAAAATAAATGAGTTGACTTTCTATTTAAAAGAAAGTAACATACTATTTGTAAGTAAATATTGAAACGTTAGCACGGGAGGAAAATAGAATGTCTAAAGTATTGTTTGTTAAAGCTAATGACCGTACTGCTGAAGAAGCTGTATCTGTAAAACTTTATGATGCGTTTCTTAACAGCTATAAAGAAAATCATCCAAACGATGAAATTGTAGAGCTTGATCTTTACAAAGAAAACCCGCCGTACCTGGGCAGAAATGCTATTAACGGGACATTTAAAGCAGGAAAAGGCATGGAATTGAACGAGGAAGAAAAAGCAGCTGCAGCTGTAGCGGACCGTTACTTGGACGAATTCGTCAAAGCCGATAAAGTTGTTTTTGCTTTCCCATTGTGGAACTTTGCTGTTCCAGCTGTACTTCACACTTATGTGGACTACTTGTCCCGCGCAGGAGTGACGTTTACATACACTCCTGAAGGACCTAAAGGCCTGATGGGAGACAAGAAGGTTGCTCTGTTAAATGCCAGAGGCGGCTTCTATTCTGAAGGACCGATGGCTGCAATGGAAATGTCATTGAACTACATGAAAACCGTCATGGGCTTCTTCGGTGTTCAAGACCTGCATACCGTTGTCATCGAAGGACACAACGCTGTTCCTGACGACGCTCAAAAAATCATTGAAAACGGCTTAGCAGAAGCTAAAAAACTTGCAGCATCATTTTAATTGTGAAACCCTTGTTCCAAAAGCGGAACAAGGGTTTTTTATTTATGTCGGCTGCTTCATGCTTAATAAATAATAAACATAGTCAGTCGGCACACCCGCTTCACCCATTTGCCTCAGCATCGCTGAAATGTTGCCTCTGTGGTACGTGCCGTGATTGACCACGTGATGAAGGAGTTCGCTAACAGGCGTTTTGATTTCGCCGAATGCCGGATGTGCAATCGTGATTTCACCATCGGGGTCTTCAAGATTTTCAAAAAACGTTTCATATTGAAGCGCCGTGTCTTGAAAAATGGAGACGAAGTCATCAATCTTTTTTCCCTTTAACATTTCTTTCAGCCGCATGCCGGTTTCCTTTGCTTCCTCGTAAGCGGCTCCGGATATTACTTTCAGCCACAAGGCGTCGGCCACGCACATATGGGTAACGACCTCAGATACAGATTGAAAAACGCTTTGGATTTCCCGGGTGAACAGCTCTTCAGGCAGGCTTTTCAGGTGGCTGAGCACCCTTTGATTCGCCCAGTTGTGATAATCTAAATGCTTTAGTGCGCGATGTGTCATATTTTTAGCCCTCCTCACTTTTTTATTATCAATTCGTGAAAAAGATCGATATTCCTTTAAATGAGGAAAAAATACCTCGGGGCATAAAAAGTAAAAAACCTGCCGATCGGCAGGTTTTTGTGCTTAGTCTTCGTCCTGTTTTTTAGATGGGGTAACCGGGTAAAGTTCTTCCGATGCTTCACTTTGATACTGCAATGAGCCTGGCTTTTCCCGTTTTTCGTTTTCCGTTTCGCCCAAAACGTTGGCTTCCATATAGCGGTGGAAGAAATATTCGAACACTGTGACGCCGATTGCTGACACGATTGAAGCGGCAGCAAGCGAACCATACGGCGGATTATTTTGCATGGCGAGAATCGCCCAGATCAATACGAGGGAAAGGCCAAAGTCTCCCATTGTTGCAGTTGTATTGTTTGTTCTCGGCAGAAGAAGAAGATCTCCGATCAGATAGGAGATCACACCTAAAAACAATGTCAAAACAAACATTTCGCCAAATGGAACGCCAAAAAATAGAGTTAGCACCACATATAAGAGGACAAGGCTCACAATAAATTTTAAACACAATACTCTTACATGCTTCATTTCGTTTCCACACCTTTCAGCTTATTTTAAAGCATTCCTGTTTTGTTGCTGTTTATTGCTTTTGTTATCCTGCTGGAATGCGCTTTCTGTTTCGTGGTCGTTTTTCAGCTGCTCGAGGCTGCTGTTTTGAATGCCTTTCTTCTGCATGGTCTCACCACCTTTTTCACTATATTTTGGATTGTTTTTGATTTCTTATACATACCACGAAAAAAGCAAAAAAGAGGGTTATCCCTCTTCCTGAAAGCCTGTCATTTTTTTCTCAGTCCTGCCGCGTATGCAGGGCCCATCCCGGTTATTTTTGATAAAATGAGCGCCATATCATGCGGCGTCTCTTTCATGCCGTTTTCCAGCCATTGCTGCATGACGCTGATATGAGCGCCGGTTATATAGGAAATCAAGTAGTCCTCCGGTACGATCGGATCCGCCTTGATCGCTTTTTTCAGCCGTTTTAAATTGATGCTCAAAACCGATTTGAATTTCAAACGGAAGGAACCCGGGCCTTTCGGGCCTAAAATTGCCTTCATAAAAACCTCGTTTTCTCTTATATATTGAAAAATATCGACGACAAACGTTAGCGGATGATCAATCACATCCTGATTTAATATGTCCATTGAGTGAATCGAGCGTTTAGCAATGTTACTGATCTCTTGGATAATTTCCTCCTCGCTTTGTTCCAGCAAATCGTATTTATCTTCGTAATGCAAGTAAAACGTGCCGCGGTTAATATCGGCTTTCGTTGTAATGTCCGTGACGGATATCTCTTCAAACGTTTTATTTTTCATCAGTTCAGAAAGTGCGTCTCTAATCATTTTTTTCGTGCGCTTTACCCTGCGGTCTTTTTTTTGTCCAGTCATACAAATCCTCCTGAGGTCCATGAAAATCAACAATGTCCATGTTTGTGTTGAGAACTTAACATTTGCTGATTGATTGTTCATTGCATTCGCCTTTTGTGCAATTATAATAAACATGATGAATATTAATCAACACAGTGTTCAATATTTGTGTATGAAAAAGCATGCCTCATAAGACAAAGTGTGTTGAAAGTCCGGCCAGGGCAAAATCAATCGTCCAAAATGAGGCGTGGAATTTCAAAAAGCGGCTCTAAGGAGAGGATAGAATGGAGAAATATGTGCTGTATTTCAATGAAATCGATCAATTTGCTTTGCCCTATGTCGGCGGAAAGGGGGCGAACCTCGGGGAAATGACAAAAGCGGGTTTTCCCGTTCCCGAGGGGTTTTGCATATCAACTGCCGCCTATCGCGCGTTCATACAAACAAGCGGCATCATCGACAGCCTGCTCGACCAGCTTGGACAGCTCAAGCATGATGATCTGGAACAGATTCGGATTGCGGGGAAGCAGATTCGCGAGCATCTTGCCCAGATTCCCATACCTGACGAGATCAAATCGGCGATACTGGAAGGCGTTGATACGACCGGCAAAGATAAAGCCTATGCTGTCCGCTCCAGTGCTACGGCAGAAGACCTGCCGACAGCTTCATTTGCGGGGCAGCAGGATACCTTTTTGAATGTCTGCGGAAAAGATCAGCTTCTTGATGCGGTAAAACAATGCTGGTCCTCTCTGTTTACGGACAGGGCGATTTCCTACCGCGCGAAAAACGGTTTCGATCACCGCTCTGTTTTTCTTGCAGTTGTCGTGCAAGAGATGGTTTTTCCTGAGGTGTCCGGTATTATGTTCACTGCGGACCCGATCACGGGGCACCGCAAAACGGTTTCCATCGATGCCAGCTTCGGCTTGGGTGAAGCGTTGGTGTCCGGAATTGTGAGCGCTGATCTGTATCAGGTTCAGTCAGGTGAAATCGTCAAAAAACAACTTTCGAAGAAGGAATCGGCCATTTACTCCGTTCCAGAAGGAGGAACCATTCAGAAAACCCTCTCTCCGGAAGAACAACAAACACAGGCTTTGCCGGATCAAAAAATCGTCGAATTGGCAGAACTGGGGCGCAGAATCGAGGCTCACTACGGTAAGGAACAGGATATAGAATGGGCTTTTGCCGGCGGCAGCTTTTACATTCTTCAAAGCCGGCCGATCACATCCCTATACCCGGCCGTACACGTTTTTGATGATAAGCCGCATGTATTGATTAATTTTGGCTATATCCAAATGATGACCGATCCAATGAAACCATTGGGTGTATCGGTGATCAGCCAAGTTCTCCGATTTTTTAAAAAAGACCCTTCGGCACAGCCGATTCTTCGCGAAGCGGGAGGAAGAGTGTTCGCCGATATTACGGGTGTTCTTTCCCTCAGATTCGCCCGAAGCCGGCTGCTTAAAGTATTAAATGGTATGGATCAGCTGATGGCATCTGCTGTATCGGAGGCAGTCAAGCGCAAAGAACAACAGCTTAATTCCATTTCGATAAAAGGCATGTTTCATATTGCCGGGAGATTGATGCCGATTTTGATTCCGGCAGCATTAAAGGTTGTCGGAATCCTGCTGATGAAAAACCCCGATAAAGCCGAGAAAAAAGCGGAATTGATCATTGAAGCGATCGTGACGGACACCGAGGAGAAGCTTAGCCGGACTTCCGGTGCTGAGACGATCCGCGTCATCCAAAAAGGAATGGAAAGGATGTTCCAAGACGTGCTTTCAAAAGTCGCTGTATATGTCTTCAGCGGAATGATTGCAGCCGGAGCGCTCGAAAAAAAGCTGAAAAAAAAGCTGGGGGACGAAAAAAGCGCTATTTTACTGGGAAAATTGTATAAATCCCTGCCTCATAATGTCACAACGGAAATGGGTCTTGAGTTGGGGGATCTTTCCGATCAAGCGAGGAAGTATCCTGAAGTCATTGACTATTTCAAGCGTGCAGACAGCGAAAACTTTATGGAAGAATTGCTCAAAATCCCCGGCGGCGCCGAATTGAAGGCGAGTTTAGATGGTTATCTCAAAAAGTACGGGATGCGGTGCGTGGGAGAAATCGATATGACAAGGTCAAGATGGGCAGAGGCTCCGGTTCAGCTCGTTCCGTCCATACTCAGCCATATTCGGACGACTGCCCAAGGGGAACACAGGAGGAAATTTAAACAAGGCGAAATGGAAGCGGAAGAAGCAAAAAAGGAAATCATCTCTCAATTTCGTTTCACGGAAAAAAAGAGAATCTCCCGGCTCGTTCATATGTATCGAAGCCTGATGGGAATGCGGGAGCATCATAAATTTACACTTGTAAAATTGATGTTTTTATACAAAAAAGCCATTCTTAAAGAAGCCCGCCACCTCGTTGAAAAAGGAATCCTCAATTGTGAAGACGATGTTTTTTACTTGACGCTTGAAGAGCTTATCGCGCTATTGGAGAATCGCAGCATCGGGAATATTCCGGAATGGTTAACAGACAGAAAACGGCAGCATATGTCCAATCAAAAGCTCACATCCCCCCGTGTGATGACAAGTGAAGGGGAGATCATCACAGGGAGGCTGCGAAATGCAAAAAGTCCCGAAGGAGCTCTCACAGGGACACCGGTTTCTGCGGGCATCATTGAAGGGACCGCCAGAGTTGTGAAGAGCCCTGAAGACGCGAGGCTGAATCAAGGGGACATCTTAGTGGCGCCGTATACTGATCCGGGCTGGACTCCGCTTTTTACTTCAGCGGTTGGACTGATTACGGAGGTGGGCGGCATGATGACTCATGGTTCAGTAGTGGCAAGGGAATACGGCATTCCTGCGGTCGTCGGAATTGACAAAGCGACAGACATCATAGAAGACGGCGCCTACATCCGAATCGACGGAACAAACGGGTTTGTTCAAATATTGAACAGTGACGGCTCATGAGCGCTTATATTGATGTTTGATGCTTATACCTGATATAATAAAAACAGAACAAGAGTTCGGTTTGATTCTCAAGGTGAGCAAAGCGTTGAGAGCTTTCAATGAACAAAGCAGATTCATGAAAGAAGAAGCCAGTCAAACCAATGAAAATGAAGGAGAAATGGATGTCGCAAAATGGAATTGTTTTAGTAGCCAGTGTATCAATCTTACGGGATGATAAAGTCTTGATGATAAAAGAGAATAAGCCTACCGCCGTTCATAAGTGGAACTTTCCGGGTGGACGTATCGAATATGGAGAGGACATTCTCCATTCAGCTCGAAGAGAAGTTAAAGAGGAAACTGGATTGGACGTAAAACTGATTGCGGCTGCTGGTGTATATAATTTTATCAGCAGGACGAAGAATCAAGTTATTTTATTTCATTTTATTGGTGAAGTTACCGGAGGTTCTATCAAGCTCGAAGAAGATGAAATTTCAGACTGCAAGTGGATAAAAGTAAGTGACCTTGTAACATTTGAGAACGAAGACTTACGAGAACCAAATGTAATAAAGCAAATCATTGATAACCTATTAAAAGAGAATGTACACTCAATGAGTGTGTATAATGAGCAACTGATTCAATAGTTCTTATCCAGCTAACAGAGACGTTAGTTGAACAAGTATAGAGGAAACCCTAATCATAGGATTTCCTCTATTTTCATGCAATATCAACATTAAAATTCAACAGAGCCTAAATCAAAAAAGCCAGCCTCTTAAAAAGGCTGACGAAGTCGTTCTTACCAGCTTGCTTTTTTAACGCCGGGGATATGCCCTTTGTAAGCAAGCTCACGGAAGCAGATGCGGCACAATTTAAACTTCCGAATCACGGAATGCGGTCTGCCGCAGCGTTCACAGCGGGTGTACTCTCTGACTTTGAACTTTTGTTCCCGTTTTTGTTTGACAATCATTGAAGTCTTGGCCATCTTTTTACCTCCTTCATTTTAAATTCATCGATTTATATAAATAAAAATAGAATTTATTTCTGTAAACAATTTATTATAACATTTAAAATATCATTTGTAAATAAATTCAAAAGACTCGCTTTGCAGATAAAAAGCGAAAATGAATCTCATTGATTAAAGCAATTAAACGATCCCGTTTCTCCTTAAAAAGCGGCATATTCTATCAAAAAAGACCCACGCCCATCGATTGACTGATCTGCCATCCCTAAGATCGATGTGTCCGCTTTGCTCGATCTGATGATTTGGATTGAGCGGAAAATAACCGATTTGCATCATTACGAAGCAGCGGGAAATTTGTATACTGGCTTCAAAGAAAGGGGGGAAGGATAGAGAACAACGGTATTTAGATTTTTGTCTCATTGTCTGACACTCCACTATACAATGAAACGAAGGAAGAATCTAACACAGCAAGAAAGCGCTGCAGAATTTGACAGTCTTGTGATTCGACTCCAGCCAAAGAAACAAATCACTTCGATTCCGCAACACCAGCTCCCGCTCCAGATCAAGCTTGAAAACGAATCACGGAATGCAGGGCTGTTCATTTTCACATGAACCTCGATGTTCTAGGGATGACATTGCCGCTGTGTCCTTGAAAACGGCGCCGACGGCGGATATGGTAAACGCGTCAAATGTTATAAGCGGTAAAATCGGGAAAAGGTGTGCCGGCTGCACACCTTTTTTTCAGCGGCTACCTTTGGCTGACCGCTATTTTAAGCCCGATCAAAGCGAATAAAGACCCTTCCAGCAAATGAACTTTTTTGGCGGCTTGCGGACTTCTGCGCAGCCGGTCTCCGACTTTTTCCGCAAACAGGCTGATCATCACAAAGATCACAAACGCTTGAATTAAAAATAACATGCCGTAAACGAGCATTTGCGTTGTCACGCTGAAGGTGCCGGGATGAATAAATTGCGGAAGAAAGGCAAGGAAGAACAAAGAGACCTTCGGGTTTAATAGATTCATCACAACGCCTTTTTGGTATAAAGCTCTGCGGTTCAATGAATCTTTAGCTTCAAGATTGAAACCAGCACTTTTTCGCCGGAAAGACTGGTAAGCTAAAAACAACAGATAGGCTGCACCTGCATATTTCACGATCGAGAAGGCGACAGCTGATTGATAGATCGCAGCAGAAATACCTGCTGCAGCAGCTGTGATATGGACGACTAACCCTGTGCATAGCCCGCATGCGGTTGCTGTACCTGCCGATTTTCCCTTTGAGATGCTCTGTGCCAAAACGAACAAGTTGTCAGGGCCCGGCATAAGTGTAAGCAGTACAGCCGCACCTAAAAAAGAAACGATCGATATCACATCCATCTGTCCAACTCCATTTTCATTAGTATTTTTTTATTATACGATCAGAGAAACTCTTTTTTGAGTGAAAAGGCGGGGAAAATGGACGGTTTTTTAGTTTCTTGTATTAGTACAAGTTTGTGCTAATCAACATATTTTGATAATGAAGAATGAAACTCAAGGAAGGGAGAAGTGCTTATGTCTTACTGCAAACCGCGCGTTCTGCCGCCAGTTGTGCATCCTACCAGGTACTGTGAGGATCACAGATACTCTAAAACGATCGTTCCTCACATCCATCCGCAGCATATTAAAAAAGTGGATCATCAGAAATACGAGCATGTTCACTATTATCCGCATTCTTATTCAAACTATAAGCCGGTTTATCATGATCACTCTTACTGCGGTAAACCTTGTAATCGCTACGAAAAATACTAACCTTTCCGGAAGAAAAAGTTCTTCTCATGAAAAAAAGGCCGTAAGAAGCGTCCTAATGGTGCTTCTGCGGCCTTTTTTTCATTTAGTTCCTGCAACCTTGCAAAGTCCCCTGCAAAACAGCTCGGCCGGCCTTTTTCGTCTTCGAATTGAAAGGACGCACTTCGACTCGGGTATTCACAGTCAGCTCTGACGATATTTCGTCAAATTTGCCCGCCCAAAGACTTCCGCCAAACCAGCTTGGCGCGTCTTCCCGGACGAGATGCATGGTGAAGCGCCAGCTGATCTGGTCCGGTATCCGGGCCATTCCTTCATATTGATCATAATCTCCAAATGAAGCAGGGGCCGGAAGCCAATCGGCGTAGATGCCGACGCTTCGCCGTTCCCTGACTGGACTGTCAGGTGCTTCGGTATACGGTTTTTTCACTTTTGCAATTAAAGCCGTTCCACGGGCATTGGGAATATCCTGGGCTGGATGAAGAACGACGCTGCATGGATAAGGTATTGGTGCGGCAGGCTGCGCTTGGATCGCCGCCGCAGGCAGCATGAGGACAAGCGACAGCGCAAGACTTCCCAAGCGTTTCATCATTGAACCACCTCCGTATCTTGAAATAGTCTAACCAGTCACACCTTTTCAAATTCTTCACCTTCAGCCGCCAGGACATTCACCTATTGACATTTTGGGAGTACCTTATGGTAAAAGACACCATGATTGGGGGCGACGGCATGGGATACTTTGTTCAGGCAGAATCAGGCGTTAACCTGTACGTAGAAGACATTAATCCTCAAAGCCGCAAAACAATTGTATTTTTGCACGGCTGGCCATTAAGCCATCTGCAGTTTGAATATCAATTTGACGATCTTTCACAAAAGGGATACCGCTGTATCGGCATTGACTGGCGGGGATTCGGGCGTTCGGATAAGCCGGCGACGGGCTACAATTACAACCGTTTGGCTGACGATATCCGCGCTGTCGTTGAGACGCTTCAACTAAACCGCTTCACGCTTGCCGGTCATTCAACCGGCGGCGCCATAGCACTTCGCTATATGTCGCGATACAGGGGTTCCGGGGTCTCAAAGCTGGTTTTGATCGATGCAGCGGCACCTGTGGGATTTACAGAAGAGACGGCAGCCAAATTGCTTCAGCAAGCGTCTCACGATCGTCCTAAGATGATGCGTGAAGTGACCGACACATTTTTCTTTCAATATATTACACAACCGTTCTCGGACTGGTTTTTTCAATTGGGATTGCAGGCGGCGGGCTGGTCAACAAAAGCGGTCATCGACATGCTGAGAGATGAGAAACTGTATGATGATCTTGGAAAAGTCGCTGCTCCGACCTTGATCATTCACGGTGTTCAAGACAAGGTGATTCCGTTTGCACAAGCAAAGGGACTCAACCGCAAAATAAGAAATTCATATCTTGTTCCGTTTCAATACAGCGGACACGGTCCGTTCTGGGAGGAACGTGAAATGTTCAACCGTATTTTAACGCAGTTTATCGGTTGATTCTATACCGAGGAGCTGCCGCCACATAATGTTCAAAAAGCAGAAAGGAATATTTTGGATAACGTGTTATGATGATAATCACCGAGACTGCTTCTACAGTTTGTAGCGTAAAAATACCCGAATAATTTTGCACTCCAGGGAAGAGAAGAATCGCAATTTTTACTAGGGTGAATCTCCGTTTTGCGCAGAAGCAGAAGGAAGCATGACGTTTCTTGAGGGGGAATGGAATTTAATGAAGTCAATTCAAGCAATCACCGTTCATTCAAAGCAATATATTGTAGGTGAGCCATGCCATCCGCCAGGATTTAAAGACGAAGCGACCGTTATGAAAATTACAGAAAAAAACAAGTTCTATGGATTAATCAGAGGCTTTGTTGTTCATTTCGATACAAAAACAGAGCTGCATATTCATACAGAGCCCGTCAAGGTATATTGGAGATGAAGGACTTTAAGCGAACATTTAAAGTATTCGTTTAGTGTGTTTTTTAACTCCGGAAGCAAGGGGTATTCAACCGGCGGATGCTTCAGGGTAATCAAGCAGATTTTCCAAACACGATCTTCAGAAAATGAACGGGCAAAAATAGGGACAAAGTATAGGTACTTATGCAGTCAGACTTTAGCTTTTCAGCATAATGTACTAGTGAATCTATAAAATGAAAGGAGCGTGTACACATGTACTGCAAAAAACATCATGAGCCGCATGTTTACCCTACGAAATATTGTGAGGATCATAAGTATTCAAAGTCTGTCGTTCCTCATATTCATCCGCAGCATACTAAAAAAATTGACCACCACAAATATGAACATGTTCATTACTATCCGCACACTTATTCACATCATAAAGACGTTTCGCATGAACACTATCATTGCGGAAAACCTTGCAAAGGCTATGAAAAAAAGTCGGACTATGGCCATTGCTATTAATAAAAGCTTGATTATACCATATTTTGATCGCAGTTAAATATACGTTCACTCATTTCACAGACCATAGCTTTTTTATGGTCTGTTTCCATTTGGGAGGTAGTAACCGTATATCGTGATTGCGAGCAGTATGAAAGCAGAATTTACGATAAATACACAACGCATCATTGCAATTTAAACAACCGCTGTTTCCTGCAATTCACCTTTCTTTTTTTCTAACGTGATCGTGTACTGCATCTCTTCCATCTAGCTCAGAAGGCGGATTTTCAAGTCGCACAATACATATTAATATCATTTATACCTTTTTTATTTTAAAATGGTACATATAGGATGCTGTTTTTTCTAGTTGGCTGGGAAGAAAGGAGAACCGTTATGAAAAAAACACTTTTTCAAAATGCAACGATTGTAACTCTTGATCCGCAGCTTCATACGATCGAAAAAGGGGACATGCTGATTGAAGGCTCCTTCATTCTAGACGTTGCCGAGTCGATTGCACCGGGAGACGCTGAGATTGTTGATGCCTCCAACATGCTGATCATGCCTGGATTTGTCGATACACACCGCCACGTATGGGAATCTGTGATCCGCGGAATCGGAGCCGACTGGTCCCTGCAAACCTATTTAAACCGGATTTATTATGGCAATTATGGATCAATGAGAAGGCCTGAGGATGATTGGGTCGCGAACTATTTAGGAGCGCTTGAGGCGCTTGAGGCAGGGGTCACAACTTTGCTGGACTGGACGATGATTGAATCGCCTGATCATACGGACCAGCTGATTGCGGGACTGAAAGACGCCGGCATTCGCGCAGTATTCGCTTTCGGAACATCCGGTGATGCCGAATATTGGGACAGAGACAGTGATCTTTCGAATATGGACGAAGCGAAACGGGTAAAAAAAGCATATTTTCAATCGAAGGATCAGCTTTTGACGATGGGGCTTGCCATTCGCGGTCCGGAGTTTTCTTCATGGAAGACATCTGTGTTTGAAATCGAAACGGCCCGGGAACTTGATGCCTTATGCAGCATGCATATTGCGTTTGGCAACTGGGGAGCGAAAGATCGTTCGATTGAGAAGCTGAATCAAGCCGGGCTGCTCGGTCCCGATTTAAATATGGTGCATGCCAATGCGATGAGTGAAGAAGAAATGAAAATGCTTGCGGCTCACGGAAGCTCGATTTCTGTGACACCAGAAATTGAGATGATGATGGGGCACGGCTATCCTGTTACAGGGCTCGCCCTAAAAAACAGGGTTCTTACTGCACTTGGGGTTGATGTTGTGACATCGACGGGAGGTGACCTTTTCGCACAGATGAAATTTGCCCTTCAAGCAGAGCGTGCAAAGCGCAATGAAGAGCTGTTGAAAGAAGGGATCATGCCTGGTCCCGAATTGAGCATATCGGCCGAACAAATCTTGAAAGCAGCGACCATTGACGGGGCGAGGGCATTAAGGCTCGATCATAAAATCGGCTCGCTTTCCCCCGGCAAAGATGCTGACTTTATCATGGTGAAAACGGACAGCGTCAATTTGCTCCCTTTGACTGATGCGGTGGGGGCCATCGTCCAAAGCGCGCACACCGGAAATGTAGATTCCGTATATGTCGCAGGAAAAGCAGTGAAACGAAACGGTCGATTGGTTGATGCAGATCTTGAAAAGGTGAGACAAAAAGCGCTGGAAGCTAGAGACCATATCTTATCCCGATCCCCTGAAGGCGCCTATTGATCTTTCCTTTGAAATTCAGTGATAAACTTACCTTGCTTGACTTCAGAAGGCCGCTCTTTGGGAATTGTTTCTGTTTGAAGACCAGCTTTTTGGTTTAGTTTTCAGAGAAGAGTATGTATGGAAAAGGTTATGATGATGTTATAACCTTTTCCTGTCGCTTATAAGTTTTGATTAGAAGGGGATATAATTCACGCCATTAAGCATTTCTCTCCACAGATGATCATTAGACTGCCAAATTTCACGATCTGGAAGTGTAACCGCGCATATTCTTTTTAATGGCCAATTCTGCTCGACAATTCCTTTAACTTTTGAGTGATTGATAAGGAGTACCCTGAAGTCGTTTTGTACTAAATCCGATAATACGGACTCCAGTTCTTGAGCCTCCTTGTAGGTTCCGTTAGTTCTGACAAAAAGGATCCGATTAGCGGTTGACATCTTTTCATAAAATCTGTTGATTCTTCTATTGAATTTTTCCATCACTTCATTGTATGTGGCAAGATGTTCGAGTGTATTTTTATCTGCTTTAAAATCATGAGCTGAATCGACATGATAATAATCATCTGTTAAAGAGATATAACGGTCAGTAGTATAAACACCTGTTGAGTAGCCTGTTACCCTTAGATTTTGGGGTGCCATAAAATTTGAAAAGCGATTCTTTAAAAGACGGTTCAGTTCGGTCAGGGAAGAGGTGCCGACCCAGTCTAAAGGACCTGCATACGGCCTTAAATTGTTTTTCCTAAGCTGAAGAGCAGTTAAACAGAGGTGGCCTAATCCGAAAATGGCATTATAGTCTCCTTTTATATCATTCAAATTCATAATCTTAACTCCTTTTGTGGATTAATTTCCAACAATCTATTTAGTATTCTATGTTTTATAAAAGGGTTGAGTAACAACAGTTGCCTACATTGAGGTCTCGGAACAGGAGAGTTTAAAGAATGGGGCGGAAACATAAATAAAAAACAACGTAAAAGTTGTTTTTTAAAGGGAATTTTTTATCTGTAATAAAAGGATGTCTATAACAGAGTCATTCAAATTCTTTAGAATAGCTGAAATGTCTAAAACCAGCCTTCTTGTTTGTTCGTTATCAAGGATTAAATCTTTATGATGGGAAATAATAGATTCCAAAACAACGGCAAGTTCGACACCATTGTCAATATTTGCTATCAATGAGCTTTCTTTTATTTTTGTCAGAAGCCAATTTAAATCATCCAAACCTTCAATAGGGTAGTAATGAATCTGATACAGATCGGCTGCCGAATTTTCAGTCAGAATCTGTTCCGCTTTTTCTTTTGTGATGGCATCTTCCGAATAGACATAGGGAATATCTGCATTCCCAGAATGTATGCCTCCCGTATGTCCGCAGCGGTCATCGTCAATGGAGTCATCTGTATAAAGTTTAGAGAGAAATTCTCCAAATGAGCCGGCTAATCTAAAATCTTCTTCAAATTCTGAGTCAAAATAGTGAACGGGCGGATTTTCTTTCGTCTCCCTGTAGTCAAGCGCTATCCACGTATGGCCGTCTCCATGAATAAGGACCAGGTTGTCAGGCAGTCCCCATTCTTTAATAAAGGCTTTACTCTCGAGAATTCCATCCTTTTTCCCTATGCCTAATAAGTAGTCAAACTGGACATGATCTTTAGCCCAGGAGGTGGGCCGTTCAGAAGGGAAGGCGTTAAAATTGATATAGCCACCATTTTGTTCAAGAATAAGCGCTTTATATTCCTCCGGAAGTCTCACACCTAACTTTTTTTCAGCTTTCAGAATGCCTCTCTCTGATATGCTTTTTAAAGTGTACGGATCTTCGTCTTCGTATATCCAAAAGTTTTTCAAATGATTCCCCCACATTCGTTTATATCAGTATCTATCATGCAAAATGCTGCTCGGGCCTTTATGCTTGTATTGCCTTCCTGCAGTCTTTTATAACGGCTATCTTTGGCTGAAGACCGAGAAATTATCATACGTTTGCGGAATAGCTCCGTATGTTCCTTTAATACGAATATCTTTACATTCACCTTCGGTATTCTCAAAATAAAGCCTGTAAGTCCTAGGCATCAATGTGATGACATCCTGAGCAGTTCGATCAGGCCAGTTCCCTTCAAAATCTTTAATGCTTAAACTCATAAACCTGCCGGAAAGATGCATCATCTGAATTTTAATCGTTGTTTTGCAGTTTTCTGCATTAAAAATCGTAAACTTGTAGCCAATATGCCAGTGAGAAACGTTAGAGTCGCTATAGGGAATGTCCTCCACATGAGTTCCCGTAAACGTAAGATTCAGCTTATGCGGGAACGAATAAGCTTCAGCACTGCTCCCAAAACTGAAAAATCCACAAAATAACACCATGACCAGCAAAAAGCGTTTCATTCAAAACCCCCTCCTTTTTCCATTTTATTGTAGCATAGATGAGTTGAAAAAGATGGAAGTTTTTTGAGGAGAAGCACAAAACCAAAAATCGCGTATGGCTTTGATAGGGTGTAAAAGCCTCTCCAACTTTTTTTAACCGGATGGTCGAGCAGCCATGAAATTGAAGATCTTGGTTTGACTTTTGCTGTAGGGGTTGATGAAGGCCGAGAGACTGCCCTTGAAAAAATTTATTTAAATGGGCGTCAATGATCCAAAGAAAGATCGAATCACCTTGACATACCAATATGTTAATCCGTACACAGCAGGAGCCCAGATTGCCGGGCTGATGAATGCTGGAACGAACTATTTGCTTCAAACGTTATCGGTGTCAATAGGGAAATCAAATATGCAGGAGCTGCAGCCATTAACGGAAAAACAAATAGGCTCCTTGGTTTACTAGATGAAAAAGATGTAGACGGGATCATGTGGATCAAAGGGAAAGGCGGTACTGTCAAAAACTATGAAAAACAAAAAACAGATGGGCATGGCAGTCAGTGAAAGGGATAGAAGGAATGGGTGGAAGGTTGATCATAAACAAAGTGACTATTCAGAAAATTGAATCGTGGGACTAGGGGGCTGCCGATTTCACCTTTGGCTCCCCCTAGGTTGTTGATTGCAAGAAATAGCTTCTTGTCCTACCGACGAAGGAAAAGAAATATGGAACATGAAAAATCAAAGAATTTTAAAAAATGTCGATGGCCGTTTATATTATTCTCCTTCAATAGGGAAAAAACGGTTTTACCGTAATTTCAAAATGACCCGCAGGTCTAGATTTTCCGTTTAAGATTAGCCTTCCCGTGTTTGGAGAGGCTTATGTTGGCTATGTCCAAATAGTTTATTTAATCTGCCATTCTTTAATGACAAGTGTTGAAGAGCCGCTGTCAACAATCGGATCAGAATTTCCGATCTCTGTTGCTTCCTTGAGAGACTCTGCGCTGATAAGATAAGCGCCCCCGGAAGCATCGCTGAAAGGGCCAAACATTTCCAAGCGGTTCTCGGCTTTAAGCCTGTCCAAAAATTGATAATGGGCTGGCACATATTGATCTTCAAAATTCTCGGTTCTGGTTGTTATGAGTAAATATTTTTTCATCGTAGCACGCCTTTCTGTCAAAAGATGACTTTATCTTAGCACAAATATATAGAAGATTCATATAAAAGTTCGATCGGCGGAAGGCGTAGCTGTTTTCCTTTCGATTGCGCCACATTGGCAATGATTGAAAGTGATTTTGAAGTAAAGGAGTGGAAGACCAAGGAGACGGGATTTGAATTTCATGAAAAGAGTGACACGGATATTAATAGGGAAACAGGGAATAAAAAAATAGATATTTACAAAAATATTAGTCTTAAATGGAGAATCCTCGGACACAAAACCAGCGCAATCATGAGTTTGCTTTGTGTCTTTTTTGATCATATAATTGTCAAGATCATTGAGGGAATTCTAGAGATGAGGCAGTAAAAAGACTAAGCTTGTCATTCGGCCATCACTTTTGATGTTACTGAATGATTAATTGGGACTTGAGAACATCGATACTTTGTTAATCTAAGCGGAACTAACTTACTTTTTAAGTTAGTTCCGCCGTTCAAATGACTAATCCAGATTTTGATCGATCGTTCCTTCAAAATAGTCATCACTGACTTGTTCATGAGTTTCAGCCAATCCTTTTTCCAACTGCGTGGCTCCTTCATAATCCGAGGGGTCAAAATATTTTCCTGCCACATCCGTGCTGTCATTCATGTTTTCTTTGTTATCAGTTTCAGTATTAACGTTCTCTGTCTTAGCATTGCTGTCTAACGATTGCTGAGAATCGTATTCCTTGTCTGCTGAAGAAAATCTTTTGTAGTCATCGGGTCTGTCTGCTCCATGTTTTTGCGTCACGTTTATCACTCCATATTATTGAATTTTATGTTTCCTTTAAAATAGAAAGGGGCATTTTCAGTCTGATGATCATTCAATACAATTGTTTCACTCCTTTGCGAATTGTGCTGAAATATCAACTCTTTTTATTGTGTCTGTTGAGGTGGTATTCATTCGCTTTTTCGGGAAATCAATCTTCAACCCTATATCAAGGGAAAGAGAACAGGCGCACAAAAATCATAAAGCAAAACCGGGCGTGCAGGAACGACGCCAATCCTTTCAATGGCAGACATCAAACAGGATAACTTCTCATTCGATATTTAAGACTTATGTATTTAAGAACATGTGAACTTGCTTTTATTCGTTGGGCGCCTTCACTGGGGGATAAAAGCGGAAAAAAAGCGAGTTGAACTCTGGAATGTATATTTTCCTGCCTGTTTATGTTTTTTTGTTTCTATATGATGAAATGGTTGTTTTCAATGATGCATATGAACCAATAGCTGCGTAACCATAGAATCCGCCCATAAATACTCCAGCTATGAGGCTGTGTCGATGGCTTATGCAAACAGATATGATTAAGCCTAGTGCGATCGCAATTGATGGGACATACTTTTTGGGAACCTTGAGAAAAATTTTAATTATCTGTGTGACGATCAAAATAATTGGCACTGCTATAACAGCATCCCAAAAGTTTGTATGAATGATTGGAAAATTCAAAAAAGACACCACCTTTTTCATCAGTATTTCTTGATTTGCTGAAAAATATTTAACCCAAGCAGCAGAAAAGCTCACGCAGTATACCAGCTTCAAGAAACATCACAACCCGCTCTCAGTCATGGTGTTGTTGTTCAGCTTAGAAATAAGTTTTGAATTATCTTTTTGCAGCCGTTTCATTAGCGGCATTTTTTATGCGCTTGAAATTCTTGATTAAAGAATAGTTGAAAGGATTTATTCACCAATTCCTTTCCGTATAGTGGTAAACTCTTAGTTGGTCATTACTTTTGTCATACATTTTTCGGGAAGCGAGGTATTGCATATGATCGGTTCAATACTTGGAGAAACGCTGGCTTTAGATATCATGAAAGTTGATTTATCGATGAAGAAAGAATTTTTGACAGAGCTGAAAGCTTGCCGTAAAGAGTTAGAAAAAGACAAAACGGAGTTCTCTGATTCTAAAAAGACGATCACCGAACCACAGTTGTCGTCTCATTCGTGGCAAGGCAGTCTTGCTGACTCCTTTAACCGTATTCGAGGCCTGATGAAGACTGCCTACAATGACATCAGCGGAAAACAGCTTTCTGATCTTTTAAGCAAAATCGATGAACGAATCAAATCTTTAGAAGAGGATATTCACTCGCTCAGCCAGGAAGTTCGTTCTTTAGAGAAAAAGATTGAGAACGCGAAGCGCGAAGCAAGGAGTAAATGAAAAATGGGTCAAGAAATAAAAGTAAATACTGGGGAAGTCAAACAAGAGCTTTCTAATTTGAAGCATTCCAGCCATTCAATGAAAGCATCGGTTCCGACAGATATCAAGGGCCAGAATCAGCTTGATGCGACGAAGAAGATAGAGGAATTGAATCGGGCGATTCATAAGATCGCTTCTTCCTATGCCTCTGCCTTCTCAAAACAAGCCGCCCAAACGGAATCAGCAGTCGAAGGAATGCAGGGCACCGACAAACAGCTGGCTTCTTCGATGAAAACAAAATAGAGGAGAATGCCATGAAGACTCTTGATGTTCAGGCGTTGCACAAAGCCATTGATCAAACGTTGGAAGAGCAGAAGAAATTGAAAAGCAGATGAGGTGAATAATTTTATGACATTCTCAAAAGTAAGTAAATTTATTGAAGAGAATAAACATGAGGCAATATTTACTGGAGGCACGAATGAAAATAATATAAAGTGGATCGAAGAAACACTTCAAGTTGAATTCCCGGAGAGTTATAAATGGTTTTTAAAAAACTATGGCTCAGGTGGAATTTTCGGCGTGGAGATACTTGGATATGACCTTGAGGGTGCCTATGTTGTAGAGCAAACTGAGGACTATAGGAAATATTATAATTTACCTGATGGGATAGTTGTAATAGAGTATGTTGACGAGTTCTCCTATTGCCTCGATACAAATAAAATGGAAGACGGAGAGTGTCCTGTAATTGTATGGGCTAATGACGGAGGTTACGGAAATGTTGTTGCACATAATTTTCTAGAGTTTTTCATGAAAGACCTTAAGGAGTCTAAAGAAAACTGGGAAGAAGACGAAGAGTGGGACGATGAAGAATAATTTAATATATTCAAGCACTTATCTCAGATCGAGTGCTTGTTTTATGTTCAGGGGATAAAACTAGAGAAAAGAAAAACGAACGTGAATATTAAGTCAAAGACGAAGAGGCTGCGGACACTGATCTTTTGCACATGTTGTGCAGCTGATTGGCGGCCGCTTTTTAATGCCGGGGACACACCTTTCCATAATCAAATGATGTATCGAATGAAGATGAAGATCGTCAGGGTTACTGGTGAAGCGGCTGAGTCTATGCAGTATGTAAGATTTAGTAGCCTTTCAATGCCTTCTTCTTTTCTTTTTTTAAATTATGTGTCATAGTACCGATATAATGATTAAGTAGAATTGAAAGAGTGATGTCCATTGTTATCTTTAGGAAATATTATAACAATAGAATTTGAAAACGAAATTCAAGAATATGTCCTTGCGAAAAGCAAAGTACTATCTATTGAAGACAATGTTTTAAGAGTGCATTATCCTGTTGATGAAGAAACGGGGAGAACTGTTATTATTCCAACAAATACAGCGGTAACAGTTCATTTTATAAATGAGCAACAAGTCCCATATAAATTTAATAGTGTAATAAAAGGCCGGGAAATTTATCAGGATATACCTGTACTAAATATGTATTTACCTGAAGAAGTTCAAATGAAAAAAGTTCAAAGACGGCAATTTTTTAGAGTCAATACAACGCTTCCCGTCACTGTTCGCCCATATGGATCTGGCTCAATGTTTAAAACATATACAGCAAATATCAGTGCTGGAGGCGCTGCGTTAATCATTGAAGAAACGCAAAAACACGAACCGGAAGAAGATTTGAAGCTAAGTATCCATCTGCCAAATGAGGGACATGATGAAGATGTGATTGACGTCCATGCTCAAGTTAAACGCACTTACATTGATCGCAGAACAAACAAACAGCTCATGACAGTTGAATTTATCAAGATGAATGAACATGATGAGCAAACCCTTGTACATTATTGCATAAAATTGCAATTGACAGAAAGAAGGAAATTGAAAACTGAATGAATGGAAGTTTAGGAATACAGTGATCTGCCTGATATCCCTCAATTAATTCAGAAGAGATGTTTCGTCCCCGCCATATACATTTATGGAAATCTGTTGGCAAGTTGGCGTCCAACTCTGCCAACAGAAGTCATCAACTGCACTGAAGTGTAGTGAGCCTTCATATGTAACAGATATTCTGCATGAAAACGGCAGATCGACAAGCAACATCGTCGGTGAAGCAGTGGAATCCTAGGCTGCGCCGGCCGATTTCAAGGTCAAAAAAGAAGCTTGAGTTCTCGTCGCATAAGCTTGGAATGCGTTATCAAAAAAGGTGACATAACCGGGATTCAATGGTCGCGACCGCTGAACCAACGAAAAAAAAGAGAAGCCTTTTTTCTTCTGCTAATGAAGAAAAAGGGCTTTTTAATTTGCTGAAAAACTTCTTTTTTGAAGCAAAGCACCAAACACCAGTAGAAAAAGGCGGTCGTAAGATTTCTGTGAGCTCTCGTCTGGCAGAATCGAATACGAATTGAAAAAAGGTTGAGAAATTGCTTGATGACAAATTAAAACCGATCAAGACTTAGTTAAAAAAGGCCGTTTGGGATGGCTTATTTTAAAAGGAAGATTACGATGAGAAACCCGGAGATTATCAAAAAGGCAGAAATAACGTTTGCTATTCTTAAAAGCGGTGGACTGGTGATTCCAGCTTAAGTATCAACGTGATGATGGCCGTGTCATTCGGATGGACCATGATGCCCAGAAATCCTGAGAAGAACGGTTTCTGGACTGCGTACCATAAGAGCTGGTGTGAAGGAAATTGAAACCTAACATTATTTAATTCGTATCTATAGTAATTTGAACATTATAGGGAGTGTTAAATTGAAGATTGCACTATTGATTATTGCAGGTATAATAATTTCTCTTGGTTTAGTAATAGCAATCGGTATTCTTATGTTTCGGAGGGAAATAAAAAAGTTAAATCCAGAGTATATTGTACAGTTTGTTAAAGCAAAATCAGGAAGCGGGAATGTCTCATTATCCATAAAACACAACGATGAGAATTGGGTTGATGTTAACGTAAACGAACAACTCCCTCTGGCAAGTACTGTGAAAATCATCTTAGCCATTGAATATGCACAACAAGCAGCAGCAGGAAAAATCGATCCGCAAAAAGAAGTAAGATTAAAGGAATTAGAGAATTTCTATATCCCAAAAACAGACGGCGGTGCGCATGAGGCTTGGATTATTCAATTGAAAAAAGACAAAGAGATAGAGATAGATCGTGTTCCATTATGTGAGGTAGTCAACGGGATGATTGCTTACAGTTCTAATGCAAATACTGAATACTTAATTGAGGTGCTGGGGCTTCAAAACATCAATCATGTTCCAAAGAGCTTAGATATGTTAAAGCATGAGCCTATGTATCCCATTGTAAGTGCACTTTATATACCTGCCCAACTGATGAATGAAAAGAACTTATCGAAAAAAGAAGTCCTAGAAGTAATGAAAAACATGGATATGCATGAATACCGTAATAAAGCGATTGAAATTCATAATAGATGGCTGAGCCAACCACTAACTGATCAAGAAAAAAAACAATTAAGAAAAACTTTGGACAATGATTTTCAAAAAATTTGGTCTGACCGTTTGCCCCGATCAACGACTAGAGATTATGTATCTATTATGAAAAAGCTAAATAGCAAAGTATATTTTAGTGAAAGTGTATATCAATATCTTGATCCAGTAATGGAACAAATAATGAGAAATCCAAACAATTGTGAATGGCTTGTTCATGCGGGACAAAAGGGAGGATCTACCGCGTTTATTCTTACGATTGCAATGTATGCGACAGATAAAGATGGAAACCAGACAGATATTGCATTTTTTGCAAATGATTTAACTCCAGTCGAGAAAGCAAAACTTTCTCGAAATATGAATGGGTTCCTGCTGAAATTTTTAAAAGACTCTAAATTCCGCGCCCATATCAAAAAAGAATTATCTATTTTAGATTTGCCTGGTTCACTTTCATGACTATCCCCCATCGGAAACCACGCTCGCGGTCTTTACCGTATTTGGCCAAAATATAATTTCAATTCTTGGTTTCTCGAAATCAATAATCTTAGCTGTTTACTCTCAGCTTAATAGAGACACGCAGCGTAAAGAGTTTATCAATGTTGAAGTGCTACTTCCTTCGTTCAGATTTGATCAATTTTACGCTACTGAAGAATTCAACATCAAATTGCAATCGGTATTTGTGAAAAATGCGGGCCGAGACTCATGTTAAAGGTCGTTGGAAATATCAAAGAGGAAGAGGTCAATTCCGTTGGGGTTTCAACAAGTTGTTGCAAAAACAGGAGTTGCTTCATTGGCAAACGTACAAGTACCAAATCCAGTCGTCTTGGCTCCATCATATAGAACGTTCGCCCAAGTTGAGCAAGCCAGAGTCAGAATTTATATTCAGAATGAAGAATGGTCCAATCTTTGCACTTTTTGAGGCTGATGGTGATACATGAAAGATCAAAGCGATGGACTCAATCAAATATTATCTCGCAACTGCTTTGAGTGAAGAAATCAAACAAAAGAAGTCCAAGTCATCGCGTAATGGGCAAGAGAAAAAAGCGGTGGTACGGAACAGCTTACGAAGCTAAGGCACCGGAACATGGAAAAACGATCATTGAAACGGTGAAGGGTGAATTTCCTCGTGTTGATTACAGAATGGGTTACAAGATTAAGTAGGAAATTTATAAAAGGATTTAAATTCTTCTTTTGTCATACCAAAATAGATTTCATCAAAATATGAACCATTTGTATAAATCATATTTCGTAACCTACCTTCTTCAACAAAATTAAGATTTTTGTGAAGAGTTATAGATTCATTGTTAAACGAGTAAACACAAATGGTTGCCTTTTGATATCTAAGTTCAAAAAAATAGTATCTCAACACAGTTAAAATCATATCTTTACTAAAACCTTTTCCTCTATAACTAGGGAAAACAGATAAGGCATAAGAAAATGTACCATTTTTAATATCACAATCAAATGTTTCAATCGTGCCGATTACATTTTCATTTTCATCTTCAGCAATAAAATAAAAATCGTCACTTTCATTTGAAGGAGTTTTTGAAATAGTATCAATCCATTCTTGAATTTGTATTCTGGTTCGAGGAAAAGAAATTGAATTCAGATTCTTTAATATGTCACGATCCAAAGTATCAAATATATGTATGTCTTCTTTTAAAGGTGCTCTTAACTTAATTGTATTACCGAGCCAATAAGCTGATTTCATTAAGTCTCATACCCTTCCATAAAAAAATGAATCAATCAAATTATACCATTTTAAAATTTATTGGAAAGGATTAAAAGAATTATATAAAGGCAATCATCGTTAATTCAAATACCTTATTGTGGGCGAACCATGCCCCCAAATGGGATTTAAAGATGGGGCTACTGCTTTGAGGATTACAGAAAAAATTCTTTGGTTTGTTCAATGGCTTTGTGGTTCACTTTGACACGAAAACAGAGCTGCATATTCCAATCGTATGATGTCATTGTTCATTAAAGATGATTATTTATTATATTAATTAAATTTTGGAGGTAATATTTTGAGACTAAAAGAATTGAAACTACATTTTAGTTCAGAAGGTCTAAAAGTTGATATAATGGGGGGAGAGGAAAACTTTGCGATTTTGTTACATGCAATAACCATTTGACACGTTGCTGCTCTATTGGAATACATACCGTTTGCTTTAAAACTCTCTAATGCTCTTTCAGCATGATTTAAGGAAAAATAATTTTGCCGAATTTCATAGTATGCAATGGCAACTTGATAATTGAACTCTGCCCTTTCGATTTCATCAGGGATTTTATGTAGATGACTTTCAGCAATTCTATAAAAATTAATAGTTTGGGTGAATCTTTTCTTATAAAACTCATACAACCCGGAAAAGAAAGAGAAATAGTACTGAATCATTTCATCAGTACAGGATTCTAAGCTATTGATTTTATATCGTTTAACAGATCTCCAGATTCTTTGTAATTCTCGGTCATCAGTTTAAAACGTGAATCTATAAGGTTAAAATATAACAGCACATTTTGATTTTCTTTCATATTAGGCAGTATATTTTTAATTTCTTCCCGCAGTTTAGTAGCATTTTGAATATTGTTTTGTCTAATAAAGCAATACCAATCATTAAGCATTTTACCGACTTTCTCAAACGCAACTTAGCTTCCAATGCCCCCAGCATCCTTTCATATAGTTGATTTTAAATATTCGAAAAATTAAACCTTGTCTTTTTCTGCATATGATTCATTTTACATAAAGGATCATTTTTTTACAATGATTTTCCTTTTTTGGAATCTGAAAAAGGTTATGCCGAACGTGTCAGGGTATAAGACCTGCTCAATAAGATTCATTTTCATGGATTGGCAGGATTTATTCACCAATTCTTTTCTATAAAGTGGTAAAATATTTTGTGGTATGTCACTTTAGTATTAGAGGAGAATGCTATGAAGACTCTTGATGTTCAGGCGTTGCACAAAGCTATTGATCAAACGTTGGAACAATTAAAACATCAATCAGACGAATTCGACAAAGTCCAAAAAAGCGTTGAGGAAATCGCATCACTAGATGATGCTTTAAAAGGAAAAGGTGGCGACGCGATCCGTGCCTTTTACAAAGAGTGCCACACCCCTTTTCTACAGTTCTATGATACTTTCATAGAGAAATACAGTTCCACGCTGAAGAAAATGAAAACCGCATTGAATTCGCTGGAACCAAACCATAACGGGTTTATTTCGCAAACCTTTCTTGAGCACGAGCTAGAACAAGGATTGAATGCGGCCAATCGAACAACCAAACACCTGGTGTCTAAATCGAACGCCACGATCGCGAAGGTCAGTCATATTGTCGATTTGCCTGATTTGAATGACACCGATTTTCATGAACAGAATCAGAATCCTTAAAGGAAATCAATCAGACAATTGAAAAGCTGCATACGTTCGACAGGGAACAGACAAGCGCTCTAAAAACCGCAGAAAACGACCTGGAAACGATGCAGAGATACATAAGTAGGCTTGAAAAGATGTACACAGGCCCTAAAATTGAAATCACCGGTTACCAAAAGGGCTCGATTTTAAAGCCAGATGAGATGGATGCTTTACGTGGTGGCCAAGACACAGCGATGGGCGTCATGTTGGATAAGCTGGATAAGAGATCAAAGCTTGAAAAAGAAGTTAGCGAGGTTAGCAAACAGGATAATAAAATTTCTGAACTCAAGAAGAAGCTTGATGATTTCAATTTTTCAACGGCTTCAGAGTTTTATGAGATGGCTGCGGAAATAGGGTACGAAAACCTTTCCCCTTGGCAACAGCGATATTTCAATCAAATTGAAGGCGCTCGTGATTTTGGCAACGCAATTAAAGGAAGTGCTGAAGGACTCAAAAATGCAGTCGTCGATACTGCGGTAGGCCTATGGGACATGGTCGTTCACGCAGACGAAACGATTGAGGGCATTAACTTTACACTTCATCATCCTGATGTCACATTCAATATTATAAAAAAAGGAATTGAAGACTCGTATCAACGAGATGTCGTCAATGGTGATTCTTACACCCAAGCCAGATGGTTTAGCTATGCCGTTGGAATGGTCGGGACATCGATTGTTGGTTCTAAAGGCGTTGACAAAGCAGCAAAAGCCGCCAAAGCGGGGAAGGTAGGGCAGGTCGCTGCCAAAGCAACTAAAGCTTCTAAAAAAGTATCGAAACAAGCTTTGGAAAAAAGCGTAGCGTCTTTCAAGAAATCGATGCAAAGGGTTGCTTCAAACATAAAAGGGATTCAAATACACAACCCTTTTGCGCCGCAAATTCAGCTTGCAGGCGGAGGGAAAGTTCCTTATCATGCACTTAATGGGGAGCATATAAAAGACAGTCTTATTCAGTTTGCGAAGAAAGTCTCTGATATAAGCAGAAAACCGTTTACAGGAAAAAATATAAATCTACCTTGGTTAAATAAAAAACGGTATGAAGCTGTTGAAATAGAAGGACACGTAAAGACAAAAGGAGAGACTAAAAATGTAAGCCGGAGAGTGTATATGTTTAAGGATGTTGATATTAATAGAATTGATCCTAAAAGTGGAAAGACAAATTTACAGTTAATGAAGGAAGGAAGACCACCTTTTGCAAATGATGGTACTCAAATTAACCTACACCACCTAATACAAGAAGAACCTGGCGCTATGGCAGAGATTCCAAATAGCTGGCATACTAAATATAGCAAGGTATTACACGGGCTAAAAGGAAATGGAGAGAGTTTTCGAAATGATCCTGTTTTAGAAAGTCAGTATGATAGGTTTCGGGATAGGTACTGGAAATGGAGAGCTAAACAATATTTAAAATGATTAGAGGTGTTGTAATTGTTAACCGAAAAAGTAGAAAAATTAATTGATGAGAACAAAGACCATGCGACAATTACAGGAGGAGTTTCTGAAGAAAAGGTTAAATTTATTGAAAATGAACTTAATGTTAATCTTCCGGAGAGCTATAGATGGTTTTTAAAAAAATATGGTTCTGGAGGGATCTACGCTGCTAACATTTTAGGCTACGATCTGGTAAGTGCATCTGTAGTTGAAAAAACTAAAGAGTATAGAGAGCTTTACAACCTAAATGAAGGATTAGTAGTGATAGAGGATATCGATATCTTTGCCTACTGCCTAGATACGAATAAAATGATTGATGGAGAATGTCCTGTAGTTGTTTGGGCAACTCAAGGAGGTTATGGAAGAACTGTTGAACAAGATTTCTTAACTTTTCTTTTTGAAAGACTAAAAGAGAAAAAAGAAATTTGGGAAGAAGACGAAGATTGGGACGATGAAGAATAATTTAATATATTCAAGCACTTAATCTCTGATTGAGTGCTTTTTTTTATTGTTCAATTTCCGAGAAAAATCCGACAAAAAGGGGGATAAAATGGGGGACTTTTTCTATTCCACTTTGTCATACGATAGAGACAAGAAAAATGAACGTATACCTGAGTCCAAGAAGGAGAGCCTGCGGACACTGATCTTTTGCACACGGATGTTGTGCAGCTGATTGGTGGCCGCTTTTTTATTGGCCAGAATGGGAGACGCACCTTTCCCTTATCAAGGGTGAACTCGGATGTATCGAATGATGATGAAGGTCGTCAGCTTCACAGGAGGAGCGGCTGGAGTCTATGCAGGATTGCGCGCCTTCAGTTACGGTGTTTGTCGGTGTTGAAAAGGACGGCGCCCCAAAGCCGGAAAGAGAGCCTGTCAGTGCTGCTGCCACGGTTAGAACAGACATTGTTTTTTTCATGCTGATCCCTCTTTTTCATCTACCCTCTCGTTTCCCGGTGAGGATGCAATAAAACATGTGAGTGCGCTTTGTATGTTTTATTGATCCCTTGCAAGGGAAGAGAAATGGGTAATTCGGTATATACACAAGCAAGAAAGGGGAATGGAGATGGCTGACAAGAAAAAAATCACAATAAACGGCGTTGAAATGGAAGCGTCCGAGGAACAGACGGTGCTGCAGCTTTTGAATAACAGCTCGATTGAAGTGCCGCAAGTTTGCTATCATCCTAGCTTAGGGCCGATTGAAACATGCGATACGTGCATCGTCAGCATCAATGGCGAGCTGAAGAGGTCGTGCTCCGCTGAATTAAAGGATGGCGACGTCATTGATACGCTTTCGTCTGATGTGAAAAAAGCGCAGGTTATCGGGATGGACAAGATTTTATATAATCATGAGCTTTATTGTACAGTTTGCGATTACAACAATGGGGGATGTGAAATACATAATACGGTGAAAGAAATGAAAGTCAATCACCAAAGCATCCCGTTTGATCAGAAGCCTTACCATAAGGATGAATCAAATCCGTTTTACCGGTACGATCCGGATCAATGTATTTTGTGCGGACGCTGTGTCGAAGCGTGTCAGGATGTTCAGGTAACTGAAACACTGACCATAGACTGGGAGCGGAAACGCCCGCGCGTCATTTGGGATAATGATGTGCCGATCAATGAGTCATCTTGTGTATCATGCGGACACTGTTCTACCGTCTGTCCATGTAATGCGATGATGGAAAAAGGAATGGAGGGGGAAGCCGGATATTTAACAGGAATCGATGACGAAACGCTGCGTCCGATGATCGAGATCACAAAAGGCGTAGAAACAGGGTACGGCTCGATTCTCGCCATTTCCGATATGGAATCTGCCATGCGTGATGAACGAATCAAAAAAACGAAAACCGTCTGCACATACTGCGGCGTCGGCTGCAGCTTTGATGTCTGGACAAAGGGCAGAGACATTCTGAAAGTCGAGCCGCAGGAGGAAGCGCCGGCCAACGGCATTTCTACTTGTGTAAAAGGAAAGTTCGGCTGGGATTTCGTCAACAGCGAGGAACGCCTGACAAAGCCGCTGATCCGAGAAGGCGACCATTTCCGCGAAGCTGAATGGGAAGAGGCGTTATCGCTGATCGCCAGCAAGTTCACGGATTTAAAAGAGGAGTTTGGCCCGGATTCGCTTGCCTTTATTACATCTTCTAAATGTACAAACGAAGAATCCTACCTCATGCAAAAGCTGGCCAGAGGGATCATCGGCACAAATAATGTCGACAACTGTTCGCGCTATTGCCAATCTCCTGCGACTGCCGGCCTGTTCCGGACAGTCGGCTATGGCGGTGACTCAGGGTCGATTACAGATATCGCGGAAGCGGACCTTGTGTTGATTATCGGTTCGAACACGTCTGAATCGCATCCGGTCTTGTCCACTCGCATTAAACGGGCTCATAAGCTGAGGGGACAGAAAGTGATCGTAGCGGATATCAGAAAACACGAAATGGCAGAGCGCTCTGATTTATTTGTCCAGCCGCGTGCCGGATCAGATATCGTCTGGCTGAATGCCATCGCCAAATATTTAATTGAAAACGGCAAGGCAGATGAACGCTTTTTGCAGGAAAGAGTGAACGGACGGGACGAATATGTGAAAAGCCTAACGCCGTATACCCTTGAATATGCCGAGGAGAAAACCGGAATTGATCAAGAAACCCTCATCCAAATGGCGGAGATGATTGGTCAGGCTGACAGTGTGTGCGCATTGTGGGCAATGGGCGTGACACAGCATATTGGCGGAAGCGACACGAGCACGGCAATTTCTAATCTGCTGCTTGTGACAGGAAACTACGGTAAACCGGGAGCAGGCTCTTACCCATTGCGCGGCCATAACAACGTGCAGGGGGCAAGTGATTTCGGCAGCATGCCTGACAGAATGCCGGGGTATGAAAAAGTGACGGACGAACAAGTCCGCCAAAAATACGAGCGGGCGTGGGGTGTGCCGCTGCCGAAGGAGCCGGGCATGACCAACCACGAAATGATCGAAAAAATCCATTCCGGCCAGCTGAATGCGATGTATGTAAAAGGTGAAGAAATGGGTCTGGTCGATTCCAATATCAATCATGTACACGCCGCATATGAAAAGCTTGATTTCTTTGTAGTGCAGGACATTTTCTTTTCACGAACAGCCGAGTTTGCTGATGTTGTTCTTCCTGCGAGCCCGAGCCTTGAAAAAGAAGGAACCTTTACAAACACAGAACGCCGTATTCAGCGGCTGTATCAGGTGTTTGAACCGCTGGGCGAATCAAAGCCTGATTGGCAGATTATTATGGAGGTAGCCAATAAGCTTGGCGCCGGCTGGCACTATGAGCACCCTGGAGAGATTATGGAGGAAGCAGCCATGCTGTCGCCGATTTATGCCGGCGTCACCTATGAACGCCTTGAAGGCTACAATTCCCTGCAATGGCCTGTAAGCGCTGATGGAAAGGATTCGCCTTTACTCTTTACAGAGCGCTTCCCTTTCCCGGACGGCAAGGCCAAACTCTACCCTGTTCAGTGGGCAGAGCCTGAAGAGTTCGGTGAGGAATATGACATCCACGTCAACAATGGGCGGCTCTTAGAGCATTTCCACGAAGGGAACCTGACCTACAAATCAAAAGGGATTTCGAAAAAAACGCCGGAAGTGTTCTTAGAAATTTCTCCTGAACTGGCGTCAGAGCGGGGAATTCAGGACGGAACCCTTGTCAGACTCACATCGCCTTTCGGAAATGTCAAAGTGAAGTGCTTGATCACTGATCGTGTCAAAGGGAAGGAAGTGTATCTGCCAATGAACGATTCAGGGGAAGCAGCGATCAACCTGTTAACAGGCAGCCATGCTGATAAGGATACCGATACGCCTGCATACAAAGAAACATCGGCCAAATTGGAAATTTTGAAGCGCGATGGAACCAATCCGTTGCCTAAGATCAATCACCGCAACGGCAATCCGCAGCCGCAAATCGGTGTGCAGGTACAAAAGAAATGGGCGCGGAAGGATTATATTTTCCCTGGCGATGCTGTGAAAAGGGGGATTGGGTATAATGGCTAAAGCGATTAAACGAATTCAGAAAATCGAGATAACCGAAGAGGATCAGAGAAAGCGTGATATGAAAGAAATAGAAGATGCATTAGTCGAAAATAAGGAAGCCATTCTTGAAACGCTGCATATGATTGGGCACATGAACGAGCGCGGTGTTTTGCCAATGCTCCGCGGCCTTTTTGGCCAAGGAGATAAAGTTCTGGACATCTTAGTGAAAAAGGCAGATACAGAGGAAACGGCCAACACGCTTAAAAATCTGCTTCTTCTGTTTGGGACGCTCGGCATGTTAGACGTGAAACAGCTGGAACCTCTCATTTTGAAAGTGAATGCGGGGGTGGCAAACGCGGTGGAACAAAAGGACAGCGAAGAGAAAACAGGTTATTTTGATGTCATCCGCTCACTCAAAGACCCGGAAATCAACAAAGCAGTTACACTGCTATTCTCCTTTTTAAAAGGAATGGGACAAGATACAGAGGAGCTGGAACGCACGACTCAGCCTCCGGAGCACCAAAAACATCATCAGGAACCCCGAGAGAAAAGAGGAATGAATAAGAGGGATTGACCCCGCCCGAGCCGGCTGTTGCCAGCTCGGGTTTTTGGTGAAAAGATCTCATGAACTAGTTAAAAATGATCAAATACGAGGCAGCCGGCTAATCATATGAAATCGAAGCAAAAAGAGCTCACTCAAAAAACAGGAAGATCTTGCGAGCGGGAGTGGTATGAAAAAGTGTTGGATGCAGGCAGCACATTTGCAGGAAACATCACCGGATATTATGATTACAAGAAAGCCACTGAGGGTGTTAATCCCGTTACAGGAGAAACATGTCTCCTTCACATCATGACTTCAAAAAATTCACCATTGTTCCATCTGGATCGGCAAATGCCGAAAATCTATTTAAGTTGTTGGAGGAATGATTCAGTATGTTAACAAGAGAAGATATCTTTAAGCATGTCAAAGAAAAATTCGGTACATCGCCAGATTACCCATTCCAAAAATTTCCAAACTATGCCGCTTTAAGACATGAATCTAACGAAAAATGGTATGGTCTTGTAATGAATGTTCTCCCAGAAAAGTTAGGCTTAGATGGAAATGACGAAATAGATATTCTGAATTTAAAATGCCCTCCCGAAATAAGCGGCAGTTTAAGAAATGGAAAGAGCATTTTACCTGGATATCATATGGATAAGGAAAATTGGATATCACTTGTTTTAGAACGTATAGATTCAGAAGAAGAAGTTTATAACTTAATTGAGCAAAGCTTTAATTTAACCAAGTAAATCATGAAATGATCGTTTCGCAAAAGGAACCAGAAAATGTTCGAACTTTTTTATAAAACCGAAACTTAAATTCGTTGGATAAGAATCCGTTTTGATCAATCTTTTTTTCAAAACGGGTTCTTTCTATAATATGTGGGTTCTCATGATGATTTTAATCAACTTTATTTTAAAGCAACAACAACACGGCCATTAACAAAAGAGGCAAACCCTTACGTACCAAGGGTTTGCCTCTTCTCATTTAAAACGTCCCAGGAGAGATTCGAACTCCCGACACACAGCTTAGGAGGCTGTTGCTCTATCCACCTGAGCTACTGGGACACAGAACAATATTATAGTGCAAAAATCAGAAAAAATAAAGAGGTTGCAGCGGTTTTTTTAAAAATTTCTTCGGGAAAACATACATCCGGCAGACTTTGCAGCCTGCTGAATGTATGTTTTGGCCTTAACCTTTCAGGTCAATATGATGTCCTGAAACGGGATGAGGCGCCTGAACCATGTCAACGAGCTGCTGTGCGCTTTGTTCGGCGGTGTCCAAAGCCGTCTTTGTCAGCGACATTTGCACGTTTTGATAAAGAGCGGCCTGACTCATGGCCATTGATAAAACAGCAATATCCAACATAACCACCTCCTTAACATGTGTATCGGTTAGAGAGGTGAGGACTTTACTCATATTTACTAATCTGAATATTCAATTTAATATAGTGGTAAGCCGATCCCAGCGGCTCTTAAACACCATGAAAAGAAGCCGTCTCTCAATACCGCCACTGACCGGTTCCTTATTTTGTCTTCGAATAAGGAGAGGGGCTGTTTTGTATCTTCCGCGATTCTTCACTTCCTGAGCATTTGTCTAATGTCCTTTGTTGATTTCATTCTCGAAGAGGCTGATGATTCTATCATTCTGCTTGACAATCGTTCGCAACATGGCAACAATGTTTCCTGCAAATCCGATCAATATGATCATTAATATGATGATGATCCACATGGTAAACCACACCCTTTTGCACAAAATTTTCCTTTCGATTCAACATTACCACCTGGTCTTTCACAAAACAACTTTCCTTTTGAAACGGAGGCTGATTTTATGGATTGGCTTGAATTTGTTTCTGCGACGGTTCAATCATTGGCATGGCCAGCTACTTTGATGATGTGCGTTTTGCTGTTAAAGGAACCTTTGTCTGAACGGATGAAGGAATTGATCAAACTGAAATACAAGGACTTTGAATTGGAGTTTGACAAAAGGCTTCAGAAGCTCGTCTCCGTACGGGAAAAAAGGTTATCGGGACTGACATCTGTACGGTCAGCGCCGGCAGGGGAGAACATGATCGAAAGCGCTTGGTCTGATGTTCACAATGTTCTGCGGGAAACAGCCTCGACATTTGATCAAAATGCGATCCGCCTTGAAGGCGATGAATTGATTCAAATGCTGCATGACCGCGGAATGATACAAGACGACGCGGCATCTGTGCTTTCAGAGCTTTCCGCTCTGCGTCGGGATGCATCGGACAGAGCGAGCATTACCGGAGCCCTGGCATACAAAACACTTTGCTTGGAGGAAGCGAAGCGTTTGCAATTATTAGCTGAACAACAAACTGCGATTAAATGAAAGGCGAAACGATTCATTTGATACTCTGACGCTTTACATCATCGCCGGAGTTTTTTGTATTTGAGCTAAAAATGAATTTTCTTTATCGAGTAGACGATTTTACGGAGAGAGGCTGATTGCCGGTTTAAATATGATATCATGGTGGACAGGAAGAAGTTTATGATAAGAGAGGGTTTCATTTATATGCTAGAGAAAGCTGAAGCTTTATTGCAGCACTATTATGGCTATCCTTCACTGCGTCCGGGTCAGAAGAAAGCCATTCAATCGGTTGTTTCTGAAAAACGGGATACAGCATGCATTATGCCTACGGGCGGAGGGAAATCAATCTGCTACCAAATTCCCGCGCTCCTTATGGAGGGGACAACCATTGTGATCTCTCCTTTAATTTCCTTGATGAAGGACCAGGTGGATGCGTTAAATCAGCTTGGAATTCAAGCTGCGTACGTGAACAGTTCTTTAGGCCATGGCGAAATCGCTGAGCGGCTTTCCGTTTTAAAGGAAGGCGGCTACAAGCTGTTTTATGTCACACCTGAGCGGCTGACGTCTCCCGATTTTATTCGCGTGCTTTCCCGCATTCATATCCCGCTGACAGCGATTGATGAAGCTCACTGCATTTCACAGTGGGGCCACGATTTCAGGCCGAGCTACAGACATATTGAAAGCTTTTTAAATAGCCTCGGCACCCGTCCGGTCGTATTGGCATTGACGGCTACCGCAACGCCCGAGGTTCATGAGGATATTTGCACACAGCTCGGGATCGAAAAAGAGAGCACGGTTTTCACCGGTTTTTCACGGGATAATTTGACGTTTAAAATTTTAAAAGGCGAAAACAAGGATCGTTTTATCGAATCATATGTGGAGAAAAACCGCTCAGAGGCGGGAATTATTTATACAGCGACAAGAAAGGAAGCCGAAAGAATATCAAGCCGCCTGTCTCAAAAAGGAATTGCGGCCGGGTGCTATCACGGCGGGATGAATGATGAAGAAAGGGACCGGCAGCAGGATCTCTTTTTAAATGACGAGATCAGTGTGATGACAGCGACCTCAGCATTCGGAATGGGCATCGATAAATCCAATATCCGCTATGTGATTCATGCTCAAATTCCAAAGAACATGGAGAGCTATTATCAAGAAGCAGGACGAGCCGGACGCGACGGTCTTGACAGCGAGTGTATCCTGCTATTTTCTCCTCAGGACATCCGGCTTCAGCGGTTTTTAATCGAACAGTCGACAGAAGATGAAGACATTCGGGCACAAGACGTGAAAAAGCTGAGGCAAATGGTTGATTTTTGCCATACTGAAGGCTGTCTTGAGCGGTTTATTCTTTCTTATTTTGGCGAAGTTTCGACTGAAGACTGCGGCAGGTGCAGCAGCTGTCTCGACACCCGAAGCATCACCGATGTGACGAAGGAAGCACAGATGGTACTGTCCTGCATCATCCGCATGGGAGAAAGGTTCGGAAAAACCATGGTGGCGCAAGTTCTGGCAGGTTCGAAAAATAAGAAAGTGACCGAAAACGGCTTCCAGCAATTATCGACTTACGGAATTTTAAAGAACCGGTCTATTGCCGACATCAGCGATTTTATAGAGTTTTTAATCGCAGATGAGTACATCCAGATGTCCGACGGAACATATCCCGTTCTCTTTGTCGCCAACAAGGGGCGAAACGTTTTGCTCGGCCGGGAAGCGGTGATGCGCAAAGAAAAAATGCAGACAAGTCAAATTGTTAAAGATGACGAATTGTTTGAACGGTTAAGAGCGCTGCGCAGAAAACTTGCCCAGGAACAAGGCGTGCCTCCTTTTGTCATATTCTCTGATGAAACGCTGCGGGAAATGAGCGGGAAAGTTCCCCTGACAGACGAAGAACTTTTGTCAGTCAAAGGAGTGGGAGAACAAAAAAGAGTAAAATACGGCGCTGTATTTCTACAGGAGCTTCAAGCCTATAAAACTGAGAAAGAAGCATAAAAACCCAAAAACATCATATGTAAAAAGTTTTTTTAGTAAATCTCCTATTGCAGATAAAAAAAGATTGGAACCCTTGATACACCTGAATTTATGCCGATTTTTGGACGGCTGAAAATCCTCCTCGTAAAATAACTGTAATCAAAAACAAATTGTTTTGTTATTGATTTGACATTTTCATATGTTACGATTGCTCCTGTTAGCCGGACAATAAAAAGCTAACAAGGGAGGATTTACTTATGAAGAAGACGTTTATGTCCTTTGTTGCAGTTGCAGCACTATCTTCAACTGCATTCGGAGCGAGTGCCTCTGCAAAAGAAGTAACAGTCCAAAAAGGTGACACCCTTTGGGGAATCTCGCAAAAACAAGGGGTAAATCTGCAGGACTTAAAAGAATGGAATCAGCTTTCCTCAGACCTGATTATTCCAGGACAAAAGCTGAACGTTTCTGAAAAACAGACAGAAGAAAAGAAACAATATACCATTAAAAAGGGAGACACTCTCTGGAAAATCGCTCAACAATTCGGCGTTTCCGTGAACGACCTTAAAAATTGGAACAACATAAAATCAGATATCATTTACCCGAATACATCCATAACTGTTGACGGACAGGCGACGGTTCAAGCTGCTGCGGCGCAGCCTGCGGAAACAAAGCCTGCCGTACAAAAAGAAGCGAAAGTTGAGAAAGCTGCGCCTGCACCTAAGCAGGAAAAAGAAACGGCTTCCCGTTCAAACGAATCTCAAAGCTCTCAAAGCGCTGCAAAAGAACTGACGGTTACCGCAACGGCATACACTGCCAATGACGGCGGAATGACAGGCGTGACAGCTACGGGTTTTGATCTGAACGCCAATAAAAACGCCAAGATTATTGCGGTGGATCCAAACGTGATCCCGCTTGGATCCAAGGTGTATGTTGAAGGCTACGGAGAAGCGACTGCTGCCGACACCGGCGGTGCGATCAAAGGGAACAAAATCGACGTATTTGTTCCAAGCAAATCCGCGGCAAAAAACTGGGGCGTTAAAACGGTTAAAGTAAAAGTTTTAAAATAAGAAGTTTTACCATTGATGGACACTGACCATGGAGATGATCAGTGTCTTTTTTCTGTTTTCTGCATCTTTTTTTCGATTTAGATGTTTTTTTAGATTGGCAAATGGGTAGTTCAATAGATATGTACATATCAGCTGATTTAGAAAAGGAGATGTAGGAGTATTGCTGTGGATTATCATGACATTTTTATTGATTAATGCAGGGATTTTTATTTTTTCTTATCTGAGGACAAAAGATATTAATTTGAAGACGTCAGACGGTTATTTTCTCGGCGGGCGCAGTCTCACTGCTCTCTATATTGGAAGTTCGCTGCTTTTAACCAATTTGTCAACAGAACAAATGGTAGGGTTAAACGGTCAAAGCTATTCGGGAACGATGAGTGCGATGGCTTGGGAGGTTACAGCACCGCTTGCGCTCATTATGCTGGCATTCGTTTTTTTACCGAGGTATCTCAGTTCTGGGGTTACGACGATACCTGACTTTCTTGAAAAACGCTATGATCAAAGAACGCGGCAAATCGTCTCGATTCTCCTGCTTCTGGGATATGCGACCTCGTTTCTGCCAACCGTATTGTACTCCGGGGCGCTCGTTCTCGATCAAGTGTTTAATATTTCCTCTGCGCTTGGAATCAGTACGTTTGCGACTGTTTTTTTCATCTCGCTTGTGATCGGGGCCGCAAGCTGCTGCTACATATTTTTTGGGGGACTAAAAGCTGCGGCATCGGCTGATGCCATTTATGGCGCCGGTTTAATTCTTGGCGGTCTGTTTATTTTTGTGCTTGGAATCATGGCAATCGGCGACGGCAGTCTCTTAAACGGCTATACTGAGCTGACGAGTGTACATAAGGAAAAGCTGAATGCCATTACAGCCGACAACGCTGCAGAAGTCCCGTGGCCGACGATTTTTACGGGACTGCTTGTGAACAACTTATTTTATTGGGCTGTTAATCAGTCGATCGTTCAGCGGGCGCTTGGGGCGAAAAACTTGGCTGAAGGGCAGAAAGGCGCATTGCTGGCCGGTGTATTTAAGACGATCGGTGTGTTTTATCTCGTTCTTCCCGGGGTTATTGCTTACCATCTTTACGGAGGTCATATTGAAAATGCTGACACCGTTTACCCTAAGCTGATCGTTGATTTGCTGCCGACTGCACTTATCGGTGTATTTGCCGCGATTTTATTCGGAGCGATTCTCAGCTCGTTTAACGGTTCGCTGAACAGCACGATCACGTTGTTTACATTGGATTTGTACAAACCGATCTTCAAGCCTGAGGCAAAAGAAGAAGAGCTTGTGAAAACGGGAAGGATCTTTGTGGTGATCCTTGCCGCGGTGTCGATTATCATCGCGCCTTTTATTCTGTTTGCGCCGTCCGGCCTTTACAATTATTTGCAGGAAATGTTCGGATTTTTCAATGTCCCTGTATTGGCTGCCGTCGTCGTTGGATTCTTTACGAAAAAAGTGCCGGCGCTTGCTGTGAAATGGGCGATATTCGCACACATTGTTTTGTATACCATCTCAAAAATCTATTTTGGCCAAATTCATTTTCTCTATATATTGGCCGTTTTGTTTCCGTTTTCCGTTCTCTTGATGCTTTTCATCGGAAAATTGAAGCCAAGGCCGTCAGAATTCAAGCTTGAGAAAAATGCTAAGGTTGACTTGCGGCCATGGAAGCATGCCAAACTTGCTTCTATTCTTGTGATTTGTCTGATGGCCTGCATTTATCTGTTATTTTCGCCTTGGGGTCTTGCCAAATAAAAAAAGGCAGAGGATGTGTTCATCCTCTGCCTTAATGTTTTGTGATACAAAGTGATACATGTTCTTTCTGTGCGTCGATCCGGCACCGTCCGCCAATCGGAAATGTAAAGAAAGGGGTTGTATGGCCGAAATCTATATTTGCGATAACGGGTATTTGAGAAAGCTCTTTTTTTGTTTGCACAATTTGTTTAAGGCGCTCAAGCGTTACGGCTGATGCTGTCTGAAAACGGCCAATGAGAACGGCTTTGACACCGGAAAAATCGGGCAGATGAAGCAAGGACTGCAGATCGCGGTCAAAAAACGCTGCCGGCGATTCCCAATCATCCTCAAGAAACAATACGGCGTTCTTGATGTCAGGGAAATATTCCGTACCTTGCAATAGGTTCAATGTGCACAAATTCCCTCCTATGATCTTTCCGTCTGCTGAGCCTTCGTTGATCACAACAGGGCCGCTGTTTTGTTTGGGACATTCTTCAGTTTCGATTTCTTCACACCACATCGATGATGGTTCAACATCGTAGACACCGCTTGCGCAACAGCACTTCAAAAAGTAATCTGTCATATAGTTTAGTCCATACCCCATTGAAAAGCTTGAAAAATGAGGTCCCGAATAGGTGACAAGCCCGGTTTTTGCATAGATCGCCGCTGAAAGAGCGGTAATATCTGAAAAGCCGCAGAACACTTTTGGGTTGGCTTTTATGAGTTCATAATTCAAATGTGATAACAGCTGATTGCTGTTATACCCGCCGAGCACAGTGAGTATTCCTTTGACGCGTTGATCGGAAAAGGCATCATGGAGATCGCTTACTCTCGATTGAATGCTGGAGGAAGAACATTCATCAATTTCATTAGCATGTGCGGAAAAAGAGATTCGAAATCCGAGATTGTTTAAAACCGTTCTCGCCTTTTCGATCTTATCGGTGTTGAGAAGTGACAGGCTTCTCGATGGGGCAATCACCCTGATTTCGTCACCGGGCTGTAGTTTTTCTGGAAACATGAACGGGCACACCTTTCATTGTTTCTATCTATTTCACCATACTTTTAAAGATCCTGCCACTGAATTTCACCGGATTTTGAACCGGGGTCGATCGTTACTTCAAAATGATGCTTTTCATAAAAATGGATCAGCCGGTCCACATGGTCCCAATCCCTTTCAGCAATGTCCCCCGTGATGACCGGTATGTTGTGCTCGCGGGCTTTTTCTTTTAAATATTTCATGCAGATGGAACCATAACCGTAGCTTGCCGGCCCTTTAATATCCCCGATATGGATCGCGCGTTTTTCTTCTTTGTAGGAAGCGACAAGAGAAAAATCACATCTTCCGCGGTACGGCGACTGGCAATCGCTTAACATGATCTTGCATGTCCGGCCATCATCAATCGAATGGACAATCATCCATTCATCGTCTTTCGATTGATCAATACCGAGCACTCGCGAATCTTTGGAGATATCCTTCATATTTTCACGCATCCGAAACAGTTGAAATTGCAATTCGTTCAATTCCTTCTGCAAGCCGGAGCTGTCTTTTTGCAGTTCTTCATCCGTTATCATAAAACTTGCTCCTTTCCATTAAAACATACAGTTTTCGATTATAGTAAAAAGAACGGCAATTTGCAAATGGGGTGCTAGAATTAAATTTTAATGTAATTTTAAACAAAAATTTCACATTCTACGATTTTTTTGTGATAGAATTCATATGACTTCTGGTATATTTACCTAGGATACGAGACAATGGATCCTCCTAATCCCAGAAAAACCATGACAAAAGGAGCGTACGATTTTGAAGAAAAGAATTTTTTCTCTATTGATGCTGATGTCAGCTTTTGTTCTTGTATTAGCTGCATGTCAGCAGGCTGATCCAAAAGGATCTTACGCAACGGCTTATAAAAAGCTGATTTCTGCGAAATCATACGAATTTTCAAGTGATATCGGCTTGAAAGTTGACGCATCCAACCTTGGAGCGGAAGATAAGCAAGTTGCTGATATGCTGAACGATGCAACATTAACGATCAGCGGAAAAACGAATGCTGAAACGAAACAGTCTGAGGCTGTGATTAAAGCGAAGCTGAAAGTCCAAAACATGTCGCTTGATTTCGATATTCCGGTTTATATGGACGAAAAGAAACAAGTCGGCTACATCAAAATTGACAGCGTTCTTGACAGCTTCGGCTTCTTCCTTGGAACAGCCGGCATGAATTTTGACAGCGTCAAAGGCAAGTACCTTGAATTCCCGCTTGAAGATGACAAAACTTCATCTCAAGACACGGATGAACTTCAAAAACAATTGATGGAATCCATCAAAGAAGCTGCAGACAATCTGCCTGCAGATAAGTTTGAAAAAGCGGATCTGACAGATAAAGAAAAAGAGCAGGGTGCTGCTCAAAAAGTCGCTTTCAGCTTTAGTGACAAAGAAATTAAAGCTGCGGTCGTCAAGTTCATCGAAATCGCCGGAAAAGCGAGCGGAGAAGCTGTTCCGAAGAGCGAGCTGAACAAGATTAAAGACGGACTGAAAGACGTCACATTCAAAAAGTTCGATGTGACATCAACAATCGATGACAAAGAAAATCTTCTGACTGAAAATGCTGATATCTCTTTGTCTGTTGACAGCAAAAAAGCACCTCAATCTTTAGGCATCACGGCATCTACAACTTACAAAAATATCGATGGTGACGTAAAGTTTGAGCATAAACCGAATAAAGAAGATATCGTAACTGAAGAAGAATTCGAAAAATTAATGGCTAAAGATGCTATGAATTTCTAAGGCATCCGCCTTGGTTCCCTTCCTCGTTCTAGAGGAGGGGAATTTTTGTATATTCTGTGACTAAATTCTGACGAAAAGCCGAAAACGTTGACATTCCTCCTGAATTTGAATACGATTTTGATAGCTTGCACAAATAGGAGAGATTGCCCGATATGACACATACACAAAAAAATAAAAACTATACAGGCATTGTTGTTGCTCTGACGATTATCATAAACGGTGTCATTGCCCTCTTGTTTTTCATGCCGAAAAGCGACAAATTCGCTCATTTGGATTTGACTTTTCTGCCGCTTTTGAACGCAGTCTGCAACAGCTTCACATTCATTTTCTTAGTGGCTGCACTGATCATGATTAAACAGAAAAACATTAAGGCGCACAAGCGGTTTATTTTTGCCGCTTTTACGACAACGTTCATCTTTCTTGTTTCATACTTAACTTACCATTCATTAATGCCTGACACTCATTTTGGCGGGGAAGGGATTATAAGACCGATCTACTATTTTATTTTGATCACACACATTGTCTTGTCCGCTTTAATCGTTCCCTTGGCCTTGTTTACGTTGTTCAGAGGCCTGAGCATGCAGGTGGAACGCCACCGCAAAATCGCCCGCTGGACGATGCCGCTTTGGCTGTATGTCAGCCTGACAGGTGTTCTCGTCTATATGATGATTTCCCCATACTATTAAAAGCCGGAGAATCCGGCTTTTTTTTGTTCCCGCAACTTCTTCTCTTTTAAAAGCGATTTTCCTCTGGTACAAAAATATATGCTGAAATAGATGATCGTCTACACAAGATATGGAAATAGGAATATAAATAATTAGAGCTTTTTATAGAAATGAAAAAGGGAGATGGATATGAAAATTTTGCTTGCCACTTATTGGAATATACCCCATGTAGGTGGTGTATGGACATATATGGAGCAATTAAAAGAAAAGCTGGAGTCCTTAGGACATGAAGTGGATTTGCTCGGATATGGAGAAGAGAGCAGTATCGTTCATATCGTAGATGAAAACCGCAGCGTCAAAAAAGATGAGCTGCTTCCATTAGTTAAAGCAATGATGAGCGAAGAGAAGTATCCGGAAATATACGCAAATCAATTGGTCAGCTATACTGAGCTTCAGCGCTATGTCTATGAGCTGGGCGCTGCCTATTTGGGACTTGACAAATATGATCTAGTTCATGCGCAGGATATCATTTCAAGTACATGTATCAAGCGTGTTATGCCTAAAGATCAATTGCTTGTCACGTCGCTTCACGGCAGTGTCGCATATGAAATCAGAGATCAGCTCAACACCATCCACAGATCGTCGACTTCCCATGTTGCAAAGGCATATTTTGACCACCTAGAAACAATAGGTGCGATGTCTGGCGATACGGCGATTGTTGCAAACAACTGGCTTAAAGATATTTTGACGGAAGAATTTGAAGTGCCGGAAGAAAAAATCCTTGTTTCTCAGTACGGCTATAATATTGACGGATTTCTGGGACGGATGGACACAAAGGCAGCTGATATGCCTTTAACGGATAAGAAAGTGATCCTTTTTACCGGAAGAATGATTGAAAATAAAGGTATACATCACTTAATTGAATCACTAGCTCTATTAAAAAACCGTCGAGACGATTGGGTATGCTGGCTGGCAGGAGAAGGGGAAAAGCTCGCCGGACTCAGAATTCAAAGCGAGCAGCAGGGGCTTGATGATAACGTCGAATTTCTGAGAAATCGGAAAGATGTGCCTTACTTGTTATCCCTCGCTGATATATATGTTCTTCCAAGTCTTTTGGATAACCAGCCTTTATCTTTAATTGAAGCTCAAATTGCCGGGGTTCCTGCAATTGTCAGTGATGCTGGAGGTTTGCCGGAAATGGTAGAGCATGAAGTGACTGGCCTTATCGTGTCAAAGGGAGATGTGAATGCACTGGCAAATAGTTTAGAACGATTGCTGGAAGACGATGATTTTAGAAATCAATTGGGGAATAACGCCAGGGAGTTTGCTAGGAAGCATTGGGATATGGATGAAGCCGTCACTAGGGTCCTTGATATTTATCAAAATGAGAAATAAGGAGTGAAATTGAATGAAATCTTTAATTATTAATCACTTGTTTGAAGGTTTAAACAAAGAAATAGATGCTGAATGGTGGGCAAAATATGTGGATCTGCTGGTCGAATTCACCGAAGAGCGGAATAGCCAGAAGCAAGATAGCTCAACGGCATCCGCAGAATCAGATACAGATGTGAGTGAATCTGTCGATGAGAGCCTTAAACCTTTAATAGCAGAGCTAAAAGATATTTTTGAAGATATGAATAGCAGCATTTTGGAGAATAATAATAAAGTTTTAAAAGATATTCTAGGGGCTGCAGCTCAAGGAATTGATCGCAATGTTTTAGAGGAAATCATCGAGTCAGTGCGTAAAGAAGTCAGAGTGTCTGATCCCGAAACGGCAGAGTCTTTAGAAACGTTTAAAGAATCGACTGACAATAATACGGTTACCAGCTCTACTGAAAGTTTGGAACGGTCAGTTGTAGAAACACTTACAGAATCACTGCCCGAAGACCACACAATCCCAAGCCCCGAAACTGTAAAGGTGCTTAAAGCAGTTCAAGAAAATCGTAATGAAAGTGAAAACAATTAAAAATAAAAAGCCTTCGCAATCCGAAGGCTTTTTATTTTTTTGTATTCTTATTATTTCAAATTGAAATTAAATGCAGTAGGTAGCTGTCTTTTACCTTTTTCCGTTACGAGGCATACAATACTATCAGCAGTATATCTTTTTCCTATTAAAGAAGAACATAAAATAGGAGGGGAACGATGAGGTGATTGATAGATGAATTTAAAAGACATTAAAGGTCAATATGATGCCGTTTTTAGTATGGGACATCTTTGTTTAGCGGCTATTCAGCTGAGAAACAATGATTTAAGGCCTTTTGCAGGACCTCTGGACTGGGTTACCACGAATTCTCTCTCAGATCTCAATCGGCTTCTTAGAAATCGCTTCACCGGCTTTATGAATTCTAAAAATATCAGAGTCATTGGCTATAATACAGGTGAAAAAAAAGAAGAGGGATCTACAATCTATGTTTTAGATGACTTTTATAACATTGGCTCTGTTCACGACTTTGACGCGGATCAAAATACGCTTGATCAATTGATCACTTATTCTGAAGTGATGGAGAAGTACAACAGAAGGATTAACCGCTTTTTGGAGAAAGTTTCAACAGGCAATCGCATCCTATTTGTCAGGACAGAAGGAGAAGGCAGCTTTAAAGAAGCACAGGAACTTGAACTTGTATTATCAGATTTGGTTCAGCACGACTTTAGCGTTCTTCTGGTGAAGCACTCGAAGGTGAATGGGATTGTAGAGAAAAATTGGCCATTAGAAAAGACTTGCACTGTTGAACTGCCGGACAAAGAGATATGGGAGTCAAACAATGATCTATGGGCATCGTTGTTTAAAGGAATCACTCTCGTTTAAACCGGATTTTTTTGGAGTTTACCAGAGGAGGAAAAGAAATGTTTGAAAATAAAACGATATTCATTACTGGAGGAACAGGCTCATGGGGCCAGGAACTCATTCTTCAGCTGCTATCCTTAAATCCTAAAAAGCTCATTGTATTTTCCAGAAATGAAGAAAGACAAGTTCAAATGAGAAGGCAGATTGAAGATCCGAGGCTGACGTTTTTCATCGGGGATATCAGAGATCGGAAAGCGCTGAATACAGGATTAAAAGGTGTCGACTATGTCTTTCATTTAGCTGCGCTGAAGCATGTGCCGGTTTGTGAAGAACAGCCGCTTGAAGCATTAAAAACGAATGTCACAGGGACGGAAAACGTTATTGAAGCAGCGATCGAAAACGGGGTTAAAAAAGTCATCAACGTCTCGACTGACAAAGCGGCTGACCCTGCCAACTTTTACGGAATGACGAAAGCGATCGGCGAGAAGTTGATCGTATATGCGAACCATCTCTATTCAGACACGGATTTTATTTGTGTAAGGGGAGGAAATGTGCTCGGAAGCAGCGGAAGTGTTCTTCAGCTTTTTAAAGACCAGATCAGGAAAAAGAACCAGGTCTCCATCACAGACAAAAGAATGACCCGTTTCTTCCTCACGAAGGAAAAAACGATCCGGCTTTTATTAAAAGCGGCTGAAAGCGGTCAAGGCGGGGAAATTTTCATTATGAATTCGCCGGCCTGCAGAATTTTAGACATGGCTGAAGTGCTGATCGAAGCTTACGGAAACGAAAAAACGTCCATTGCAGAAACGGGGGCAAGGCCGGGGGAGAAGCTTCATGAACTGCTGATTTCACCTCATGAACGGCAGCATGCTGTTTCATTTACAAATGACCTCGCGGTGGTGCTTCCTGCAATCAAAATGCCTGAACTTCATAAAAAGTATGCGGATTGTCAGCCTTTAGAAACTGATCATTTGAGCTCAAAAGACTTTTTAATCTCAAAAAAGAAAGTAAAAGAAATGCTGAAAGAAGGCGGTTTTTTGGAGTAGAAGGATGGACCGAAGCGTTCACGGAGAATACGCGAACTGATGACAGGCATGGCATGCGGCTGCAGGCGATGCTTCTGTTCGCTCCTCGAAAACAGGACAAGCCGGACGAAAATTCACCCGGCTTGCCGTTTTGTCAATGTTCAAGTGTTAACCCTTCGATATGTTCTTCGACTTTTTTTGTGCGTTCCATTACTTTTTCCGTGTAAGAGTAATCCCCGTAGCAATAAGGGTAGCGGAAATTGTTTGTATCTCCGCCGCAATTATACAGATCGGGGTTCTTTTTGACTTGTTCCTCGGAAAATGCCTTTGCCAGCTTCTCTGAGTGCTTTCCGCCGTGTTTTGAGACGTAATCGATATAACCCGATCCCATATTATAGCTTTGGATGATCGTTTCAATATCGACGCTTTTTTTCTGTCCCTTTTTATACATTGCTGTAAAGTGGCGCACACCCTGCTTAATGCTTGCTTTTGGATCGTCAATCTCATTTCGCTTCATACCGAGAGATTCCGACGACTGCATCGGATCACCGCCTCTGCCTTTCGACTCCTGATACATCATGCCCAATAAAAGAGCGGTGTATTGTGAAAGATCCTGTTCATCGAGTTCTTCTTCAACAAGAGGTTTGTAATCTTTTAATCTCTCAAGAATGTTAGATTCAGTGTCAAGAGGAAGCCATTTTAATTGTTCCAGACCGGAGATGGCAAAGAAAATGATCAAGGGAACAAACACAAAAAAAGACAAACAGCCAGCTCCGGCTAAACATCCCGATTTCTTTTTCTTCAATGGTTTCACCTCTGTAGCGCCCTGATGCAAAACAGTATACAGCCTCATTTATTATGACATATATCTTCAAGAAGACCAAGCGATATCCTTCTATCTTGGATCGCGGTCAAAGCCGAATGTGACGTTCGGAAGAGTACGGATTCTGAACAAAAAGTATATAAAACCGGCAATCAGCCAGCCGGCTCCAATCATGAGCGCATTTTTGCTGATGCTAAGCAGCAGCCAGCCGCAGAAAGAGGCCCCCAAAAAGGGCAGAACCAAATAGCGAAGCGTTTTTAAAAAGCCTCTTTCCTGTTTTCGAATGTAGTAATGGCCGATGACAGACAGGTGGACAAAAATGAATCCGATCAGCGCGCCGAAACTGATGAATGAATAGATGACCTCGAGTTCCCCGATCATGGCCGTCAATGAAATCAGCCCGATGAACATAATGTTAAACACCGGCGTCTTTAAAGTCGGATGCACATAGCCGAAAAAGCGTTTCGGAAGAGAGCTGTCCCGCCCCATCGCATACAAAAGCCTCGAAGCGCTCGCATGCGAAGAAAGCGAGGATGAAACGACAGCGACCATCGTGCCCGCCAAAAAGAAGGACTTTAAAAAAGCGCCTCCTGTATATAGGGCTATTTCCAGCGATGCCGAATCGGCATGCTGGAAGCTATCATAGGACGGATAGATTTGCTGCATCAAGTAAGAAATCGCCGTAAACAGCGTTCCGCCGATCGCTACTGTTAAAAAGATGGCTAACGGAATGTTCTTCTTCGGGTTGACCGTTTCTTCAGACATGGTGGAAATCGCATCAAAGCCAAGAAACGAAAAACACAAAATCGTCGCTCCTGATACAATCAGGGAAGGCTCGATATCAGAACGGAAAAACAGATCGGCTGAAACCAGCTCGCCCGTCCCGAGGCCGTCTGCGAGCCCGGCGATCATAAATCCGGCAAAAGTCAGGGCGACGATCACTTGAAAAGCGACGAACAGCCCTGTAATATTTGCGGTTAGTCTAATGCCTAAAATATTGACAACGGTAATCGATAAAGCGAGCAGAACGACCCAAAAGCCATGCGGCACTTCAGGAAAAGCCGCCGTCAAATAAGCGCTGCCGATCGCAAAATTGACCATCGGCAAAAATAAATAGTCTAGCATGATCGTCCAGCCGGCTAAAAATCCTGCGTGCGGATGAATGCTTTCATATGCATATGTATAAACCGATCCCGCTTTTGGATAGGCTTTGACCATGCTGCCGTAGCTCAAAGCGGTCAAAAGGAGTGCGGCAACAGTGAATATGTATGCCGCCGGAACGTGCCCCTTTGTCAGTTGTGCGACCACTCCGTATGAATCAAATACGACGAGCGGGTCCATATAAGCAAGGCCGATCACAACGAGCGGGCCGAGTGTAAGGCTTCGTTTAAGCGCAGTTTCGTTTTTCAATGACTTCTAAATCCCCTTATGTAAAAAATACAGAAATTAAGACATATTTTATCTGTTTTTTTGCGCTTGAGCAACTGTATAAAACCTCTTTTTCCTGTATAAAAATAGCAACAATTGCAAACCCTTTGAAAAAAGGCAAGGAGTATGAAGGTATGGATATATTGAGAGGCTATGTTGAAGCCGTCAAAAGAAATATGGAGACGATGAATGCATCTGATTATGATGGAAAAGAAGAGGATCTAAGAAGACAGCAGGAAGAGCTCGAACGCTATGAACAACGGTTAAAAGAGAAAAGCGCTTCGGCCGATCGCTTTGATCGGGTAGTCGATGCCGCTGTAGATTGTGCGGCCGGCGATATTTCATTTTCACAGCTTGAACATATGTATCAGCAAAAAGGCAGCTAGCGTCCGGATCAGCGGACGCTTTTTTCGCGTTTCAGGATGATGCGGACAGATCAGCCTAGATAGCGCAATATATAGAAGCGAAAAAATCATGTACATGTGAAGGAGATGGTAAAATATAGTTTGAAAGGGGAGGAGCAATTTTGACTAACTATATTTGCACGACGTGCGGTGTTCAATGTGACGCTGCTACGAAAGAGCCGGCGGAATGCATTATTTGCAATGAAGAAAGACAGTATGTCAATCATTCAGGGCAAGCTTGGACAACGCTGGAAGAAATGAAGCAAAGCGGAAGGTTTCAAAACGAAATCGCATTGGAAGAAGAGCGATTATACAGTTTGACGACAACCCCCGAATTCGGCATCGGTCAATCGGCATACCTGATACAGGAGCCCGGTTTTAACTTACTGTGGGATTGTATCACATACCTGGATCAGCGGACGATTGAGAATATCGAGCGGATGGGCGGAGTCCAGGCGATCGCTTTATCACATCCGCATTATTATGCTGCACAAACGGAATGGGCTGAAATGTTTGATGCTCCGATCTACATTCATGAAGATGACAAACAATGGGTGCAGCGGCCGAGCAGCCGGATTGTGTTTTGGTCCGGCGATTCCCTCAAGCTGTCAAGCGGGTTGACCTTGCACAGGCTCGGCGGCCATTTTAAAGGGGGAGCGGTCTGCCATTGGGCAAACGGAAACGGAGGCAAGGGAATCCTCCTTTCAGGAGACATTATCCAAGTCGTTCAAGATCGCAGATGGGTGAGTTTTATGTACAGCTATCCAAATTTGATTCCTCTTCCTGCCGGCAAAGTGGAGCAAATAGCTGATCAATTAAAAAATGTTCCATTCAACCGGCTGTACGGCGCTTTTCGCCGCTCTGTGGAAAACCATGCCGGAGAACGTGTACAGCTGTCAGCCGCAAGGTATGCAGAAGCGCTTCTGGGAACGCTGTTTTCGACTTGATCTGTTCCCTGGCTATAAAACTTTTCAACCGGTATGTTTTGGTATATGATATGAAGGTAAAAGTTGCGCGGAAAAGGTGAAAAGCATGAGTGAGCACAATCAGGAAACAACAGAAAAACAGGTGCGGGCCGAGTTAGATGAAGAAACTTTATTTCTCGTTTCACAGACGTTTAAAGCGCTCTCAGACCCTACGAGAATCAAAATTCTTCACCTGCTCTCACAAGGCGAACATTCGGTCAATGAAATAGCAGAGAAGCTGAGTCTGCTGCAGTCAACCGTTTCGCACCAGCTCAGGTTTTTAAAAAATCTTCGTCTCGTTAAATCAAGAAGGGCAGGGACTTCCATTTTTTATTCTCCGGAAGACCAGCATGTCCTCGATGTACTTCAGCAGATGATCGATCATACACAGCATGACTAAAGCTTATGAAAAGGCAAACTCCACATCCCGAGTTTGCCTTTTACGCTGAGCGTTTTTCTTCGTTTCTTCCTTTTTTTAAAACAAAAAAAGAGAAACCGACATAATAAACGGCCAGTACAAAAAAACCGATCATCGTGGCCGGGTCCTGCGCAAAAAGGGCGCCGTACGCTGCTGAACCCCCGTTTGAAACCGCAGTCTGGAGCTGGCCGATCTCGGCGATCCGGTAAAGAAACCGGTATAAAAATAACAAAAGTACGATCAATTCAATCCATAAATGCGTTCTGAAATAAAGGATGCCGTCCCGATTTTCGATTGACACATGCTTCAGCGCATAGGCGGTCAAGATGAGTCCGAGCGCGATCCCAATCAGATCATAGAAGTATGATAAAGGGTGAAGTGCGCTCATCGTCAGCAGAAAAACGAAAATTCCCGAAAAGAGGATGATCCGGAACAGCATGCGTGCCGGCTTTAGAGGCTGATAGCCGACTGAGCGTTTGAACTTGATATAGACGAAGGACACAATGGCGAAAAACTGTAAAAAATAATATATGATGTTTTTAAAACCTCCTTTTTTATGGAGTATATGTCCAAACTGTATAAATCGTAACAGGAAAAGTGATTTTCTAAATAATTGGGTGATGAGATCCCCTTTTTTGTCATGATATTCCAAAATGGTGTGTGCTTTAGAATGAAAATTGACAGCGTAAGATGAATGTGAGGGATCTGCGGTGAAAATTGACCGGCTATTGGCCATCGTGATTTTATTGATTAATAAACGCCAAGTGCAGGCAAAGGAGCTTGCCGGCATGTTCGAAGTCTCTGTCAGAACGATTTACCGGGATATCGAGGCGATCAACCAGGCGGGCATTCCGATTGTCACCTTACAGGGAGCGGGAGGCGGGATCAGCATCATGGAGCGGTTTCGGCTCGAAAATAAACTGCTTTCTGCAGACGAACTGGCTGCCATTACGACGGCTTTGGAAAGCGTTTCTTCGACGTATGAAGTCCTTCATCACGGTTCTGCCCTTGAAAAAATCCGGTTTCTCGTTTCCGAAGAAGAAATGCCGGAATTCCGCAAGAAAACGGAAAAATGGTTTGTTGACATCTCTTCCTGGGGAGAAAGTCCTGTCATCAAAGAAAAGATCCGTTTGTTGGATGAAGCGGCAGACAGCACGCGGGCGGTCTCCTTTACATACGTGAACAGAGAGGGGCAAACCGGAACAAGGAAAGCTGAGCCGCATACCCTCGTCCTAAAGGGAAGGCACTGGTATTTATATGCGTTTTGCCTAAAGAGACAGGCGTTTCGCTTCTTTAAACTGTTGCGTATGAAAGACGTGCAGATGCTTGAAGAAAAGTTTGAAAGAAAGGAAGTTGATCTGTCTTCACTTCCTTGGGAAACATCATGGTACAAACCGGACAATATGACCGAGTTGACCCTTCTCATTAAACCGTCGGGAGAGTCTTTGGCGAGAGAATGGTTTGGCTCAGAAGCTCTCACTTATGAAAACGGACAATGCGTGGCAACCGTTTCTTATCCGGAAGATCAATGGCTGTACGGATTTCTGCTCCAATTTGGAACACATATTGAAGTTCTCACACCTCCCCGCATCCGTCAAAAAATAAAAAACTTGGCTAATCAAATTGTACATTTATACGAAACCTGACACGATGCTGTCAGGTTTCTTTTTGTATGATGAAGAAAAAGGAGGAATGAAACATGGAACATCATGTTTGCCAAAGCTGCGGCATGCCGATGACAAGCGAACTTTTCGGCACAGAAAAAGACGGGGGGAAGAATCGCGACTACTGTATGTACTGCTATGAAAACGGAGCATATACACATCCGGATGCAACATTGAAAGAGATGATTGACATCTGTGTTCCTTATATAAAAGAAGAGGGAAAAACCGAGGCCGAAGCGAGATCGCTCTTGGAGCGGACGCTCCCTCATTTAAAACGGTGGGCGTCGGATACGCAAACGAAAGGCGGGCAGAGAAGATGAGCTTTTCTCATTTCGAAAAACAGAAGGCAAAGTTATTCAGCGGGATATCGACCGTGACAAGCAACCGGGATGAAGTATCTGAAAAAGGTAAAATTCCTTCCATGTGGAGTTTATATCGCGAAAAATTTCCGCATACTGAACGCCAGGACATTAGGAGAGACACGATCGCACTTTATTCAGATTATGAGACGGACGAACACGGGACATATACATTTTCAATCGGAACGTTCGTTGATCAGCAAGAAAAAACGGCCAATCTCATTTCGCTCCCTGCATCCGAATATGCCGTTTTTGTTTCAAAGCGGGGGAGGATCGCGGAGGTCGTGTTTGAAACTTGGCAAGAGATTTGGACATGGGATGAAAAAAATCTTCGTACTTATACCGGAGATTTTGAAGTTTATGATGAACAAGCAGAAAATCCCGAAAATGCCCAAGTTGTCATCTATGTTGCTGTCGATCGAAAAAAATAATGCTTGCAAAACTAATGCCATTAGTTTTAAAATGAAAACTAACGGTATTAGTTTTTTATTTTGATCGAAGAGGTGAAAGCGATGAGGATTACCCGATTTGAATCGGTCTACCAGCTGACTTTTTTTCCGCGCCTATTTCCTGTCAACTGTTATTTAGCAGATGAAGAAGACGGCCTTACATTAATTGACACAGGGATTCCGATCAGCAAAACAGGGATTTTAAAGGCTGCGGATCATCTCCGTAAGCCGATTAAACGGATTTTGCTGACCCATGCCCACAGCGACCATGTCGGTTCGCTTGACGCGCTGTACTACAGCCTTCCCGGTGTGAAAGTGTCCATATCTGAACGGGATGCGCGTCTGTTAAAAGGTGATACAAAGATGCTGGAAGGGGAGCGCGGAACAATCAAAGGAGGCGTTCCGAAAAACATCAAGACAAATCCTGATATCCTTTTAAAGGAAGGAGACAGGATCGGTTCATTGCTGACTGTTTCATCACCTGGGCATACGCCTGGCAGCATTTCGTTTTTGGATGAAAGAAGCGGTCTTCTCATAGTCGGTGACGCGTACCATACGCGAAGCGGCATGACGGTATCAGGACATTTAAAGCTTTCATTTCCTTTTCCGGCTTTGGCCACGTGGGACAAAGAAATCGCTTTAGAAAGCGCGCAAAAGCTGTTAGATTTAAAACCGAAGGCGCTTGCCGCCGGCCACGGCAATCTTGTCCATGATCCGGTTCAAGCGATGACAAAAGCGGTGAACGAAGCACATATCAAATTGAACAGGAAAGGATGAAGAAATCGTGTCTCCACGAATCGGTTTGAATAAAGAAGCAGTATTGGAAGCTGCGGCATTTCTGGCTGATGAGGAAGGCATTCATGAAGTGACGCTTGCTTCTCTTTCCAAAAGGCTGAATGTCAAATCTCCGTCTCTGTACAATCATATAAAAGGATTGAACGACTTACGGAAAGAACTCGCACTTTACGGCTTGACGATACTTTATGAAAACATGGCTTCTGCTGTCCAGGGAGCCGAAGAGGATCAGGCTGTCAGCAGAATGGCTCACGCCTATGTCACTTTTGCCAAAAACAGGCCGGGGCTTTATGAAGCAACTTTTATTGCAATGCCTGATGAAGATGAACGGCTTGACGAAGCAGGAGACAGAATCCTCGCCTTGGTGCTTTCCGTTCTGAAAGACTATCATTTAGACAATGACTCCGCGATCCATGCGGTCAGAGGCTTGAGAAGCATCATGCATGGATTTGCAACACTCAGGCAACAAGATGCGTTCGGTCTTCCTTATGATGTGGAAGAAAGTTTTGATCTGACAATCCGTGCCTTCCTAAAAGGCATCGCTATCTATCAGACCGAATAAACAAGGGAATTTTTCCTTAATTGTTTACATTTTTTCGAAAATTTAGTATGATTGTCGTATGGCTCTTCCATTTTTTGAGTCATAGGTATGAGAAGGCTTAACCAGCCATTAATTGCCTTGGCCTAACAGCCGAGGATTTTTTTATGTCGGCAAAGAGAGACTGGATATGCAAAAATTGGTTCACACATGATGTGTTCCATGTTATGCTGTTATTGTGAATATATTCACAAAAGGGCGTGCGCAATGAAAAAAACTCCGATTTACGTAGAAATATCTATCCAGACAGATATGGAGCGGCTATGGCGCTATACTCAAGATCCTGCCCTCCATCGGCAATGGGACTTGCGATTTACGGACATTACCTATTTAAAGCGCAGACCGGGTGAACCGCAAAGGTTTTTATACGAAACGAGAATCGGCTTCGGTTTAAAAATTTCCGGTACAGGAGTGTCTGTCGGAAACGTATATCAAGACACGGGAGACAGAGTCTCGTCACTCAAGTTCGCTACAAACCACCCGCTTTCTGTCATTCGCGAAGGCCGAGGATATTGGAAATACAGCGAAAGCGAAACCGGGATCACGTTTATGACACAATACGATTATGACACCCGTTACGGGAGGCTGGGCCGGCTTGCAGATAAGGCATTCAGGCCGCTCATCGGCTGGGCGACGGCCTGGAGCTTTGCTGCGCTGAAGATCTGGCTTGAAAAAGGACACCATCCAAGGCTGCTTTTTCAAAAAACATTGATCTATTGGCTCGTTTGTCTGCTGTTTTCTTTCGTCTGGATTTACCAGGGGCTTGTGCCAAAGCTCATGATGGTTCATCCTGAGGAAATCAGCATGCTTTCGACTTTCACGGGCGGCCGTTTTCATCCCGAAATGCTCCTGAAACTGATCGGCATGGCCGAGGTGATGGTCGGCGTGTTATGGCTTTATCCAGGTCGGAAAAGGAAGTGGTTTCTTTTGCATATCGCCCTGCTTGTGCTGCTTTCGGTATCTGCAGGAATGGCTGATCTCGCATCTTTTGCCCAACCTTTTAACCCGGTCGTGCTTAATGCCGCGCTTATCATCTTGTCCGTTGTCGGCTATGTGAGCGCTTGCGGCATTCCAAACGCGGGTAATACGATCAGAAAGAGGCGTTGATTTGGTTTCGATGTATGAACGGGTGATCGAGGATTTTCACCTTCTTCACCCAAAACTCAAGGAACGGTATCACCTCACCCAAGAAAGCGCGTTCAGAGGAAAAGGAGTGATGACGGAAATATCCGGCGGTTCGTACTGGATCAGGCTGTTGTTTAAAGCGGGAACGGTCTTCCGCTGTTTTTTTCCCGAAAGAGGGAGGAACATTCCGTTCACGATTGAAAATCACATTCGGCTGACGAAAAATGATACACCGGCAGCCGTTTGGAACAGGACTTTCTTTTTTCGTGATAAACAAAGGTATTTTGATGCTGTCATGATCTATGATGAAAGCCGGGGAGAAATCATCGACTATTTCGGACATCCGCCAATCTTAATTTCAAGCCTGCGGTTTAAGGCGGAAGCTGACGGATCACTGTCGATTACTTCTGTCAGACAATGGCTGCCTTTATTCAGTAAAAAGCTGCCCCTTGCAAAGTGTTTATACGGTATTTCCAGGGTGAATGAATCGTATGACGAAGAAGAAGGCTGTTTTACGATTGATGTTCATGTGAAAAATCCGCTGTTCGGAACGCTGTTTGCCTACAGAGGAACGTTTAACAGGGAGGAGGAGATGGCATGAAATTCCGCCGCTTTTTTGTAAGCGTTCTTTGCTATGCGGTTTTTTTCGCCGGCAAAGCGCCGGACATCCCGCCAGCAGAGGCGCTGCTTTTATTAGCGATGCTATTTTTTGTTCCGGCCGCACTCGATCTTACTCAGCATGAAAACGGAATGTTTCGGCTGATCAGCGCGTGCTTTCCTTATGCGGCTTGTGCGGCTTCGTTATCCCTGTTGTTCCATTCCCCGCTTTTTTCAGCGATTTGGCTATGCTATACGGGGATGATCGCCTTATACGGCGTCCTTCGTCTCTGGGAAAGAGGAGGAAAGGGCCTTGAAGAGGCATCGATTGACAGCGGTCTGCTTTACCTTCCTTTCGGAGGGGGTTGGCTTTTTGCTTATACGCTGAATCTCCAGGTCATGGAATTCAGCCCGCTGATCGTGCTGCTGACAGCGGTGCATTTTCATTATTCTGCATTTCTCATTCCGATTTTTAATGGAATGCTCGGAAGGAAGCTGAAAAAGAAAGGCCTTTTTTATACAGCGGTGACATGGCTCATCATGCTGTCTCCGCTTTTCATTGCGGTCGGCATATCGTTTTCGAAAACCATTGATGTCTTCGCCGTTGCGCTGTATTTGGCGGCCATATACGGCAGCGGCTTTCTCGTCTCGATCGCGGCCTTCAAAAACAGCGCGGCTCGCCGCTTTGTGATCTTTTCGTCTTTTACATTGATGATTACCATTGCTTTTTCACTTATTTACTCTTACGGTGTTTATCGCGGCCGGCCGACTTTTACAATTCAGGAAATGATTTGGATTCACGGGCTTGTCAACGCTTTTGGCGTCATTATTCCAGCGCTGACCGGCTGGCGTCTTGAATCTCCTGAGCCGGACTGTGAAAGGAGGCAAGGCGAAATGATGAGCAACATTTACGGGTCATGGAGAATCGGAGCCGATTTTTTACAACGGCACCGATTACAAAGCGATTCGTCTTACCAAGGTCTTGCCGATGATATGAGCGCATTTCAGAGAAACGGATTTCAGCTTGAGACGGTTTCTCCTCTCATTCTCGATTTCTATGAGCATACTGCCGATTATTCGTTAACAGCGGAGATCGCCTGGCGTCCATGGTTTAAGCCGCTTGCGCACATGTATCAGCTGATTTCAAAAATGACAGGGCAAATTCATTTGGGGACAAAGACCGGGCGGCAAACGATGGAGGGCGAGATTATCGGTGTTGATTCAGCCAAAGACGGCAGGAAGAATGTGCGCGCCTGGGTCAGAACGAACGAGGAAGGCGAGACTGTGTTCGTGGCGCTTTATTCTGCTCATACCCATGATGACATCACATATATGAATATTGCACTGCCATTGCCGTTTTCCAATATGACAGGCATTTTAAAGCCGAAAGCAGAGGACGGCTGCCTGATTTTGACGAGCAGTGACAAACGATCTGACCGGGGTGATGAAGGCATTTTCCTTTCGACCGGAACAGGTACGTTTAAACTGCCGCTTGCCGAACGCTTTATCATCAAAGAGCAGGGACGAAAGAGGCTCTGCGCTCATCACTGCATGTGGCTGTTCGGCATACGGTTTCTCGACATTCAATATCATATTGAAAAAAAGGATTCTGCCGTCAATAGGGCGAAAATAGCAAAAGAAAGCTAGGCAAAAATCGAATCGAACTGGAGGGTATTTATGCTAAAAAACATTTTGCTTGAACAGTTTAAAGCATGCTTTAACGAAACGACTTGGTTTGTTTGTTTTCAAACGGCTTCCGCTGATCTTACGGAAAGCCAGGCAAGGCAAAAAGGGGAAGGTTCGGAAAATTCGATTTTAGAAATTGCCAACCATTTGATTTTTTACAACGAGCGCTATTTAAAGTGGTTTAAAGGAATTCCCGTTCCGGCTTTTGATTATACGATCGATGATACGTTTGTAAACAAAAGCGGACTGGGCTGGGAAGAAAGCCGGCAGGAACTGAATACGATCTATAACGAATGGATCGATGCGCTTTCGGCATGCGAAGAGAAGATGCTGAAGGAGCCGGCCCAGCATGATCCGCATTCCACCTGGGCGGAGATTTTGTCCCTTCTCATTCTTCATAACGCTTACCATCTGGGACAAATCGTCACGATCCGAAAACAGCAGAAATCGTGGGACCCTTCAAAAGGCGTCAACTAACGGTGTTGTCAGGCAAGATGGCGGCTTAAGGCGGTCACCCACCCTAAGCCGCAGTTCATTTTGCCTGGGTCAAGCTTCGATTATTGCTTTCAGGTGATAATAGGCGTCTTTTAGCCAGGGATGGACAACTTTCAGTTTATCTTTTTGTTTCCACAAATACTGAATATAAACAAACGCCCCGTGCTCCAGAGAAATTTCAAGCGCTTCACAAAGCTCCTTGATATAAGGCGGAGTCCCTGTCTGATCCCATTCTATTTTGTCCGCTGAAAACAGGACAAGGTCGAGCTGGGAGGGATTTTTTTTAAGCGTTGTATGGCATTCTATTGCATCTAAAATATCTTGATCCGCCACCTGAAACAGGTCCCGCGCCATCACTTTCGACAGTTTTTGATGGATAATCATCGGAAATATCCGTTCTTCGGGCAGAATATCAATACCGAGCGCCTCAGCAGCCGCAATTCTTTTTTCATTAGGGATGACACCGCTGATGTCATGCATAATACCGGCTATTCCCGCTTTTTGTGCAGGAACATGAAAACGCTTTGCCAATTCTTCCGCCGCTTTTTTCACTCTTATCGAATGTTCGGCTGTTTTTTCGTGGTTATGGCGTCTCAAAAATTCAAGGGCATCTGAACATACATCACCTGTGCAACGAACTTCCATCTCTATTCCTTCAATATTCATCAGAGATTCTCCTTTTTGAGGTTGTTTCATGATAAACAAAACACATTTGTTATCTGATTTTACCTTATCATAACATTGACAAATCCTAAAACATACCATTAAAATATTTTGTTAACCGGAAAATAAAAAGAAGGGACTGTCCATTGACTATGTCTGAACTGACAAAACAGCTGATCTATGATATGTATGTTAAACTCCTGCACCTGAACGAACAAAAAGCGGATACTGATCTCAAGGCATTTTTAAAGCAGGCGGCAGAATCTGATGTTAAACGGCTCCCGGGGAATATGACGACCATCCATGTCATCAGCTGTATCGGTGATGATGAACCGATTAATAATACAGGCATCGCCAAAAAAATGAATTTGTCAAAAGCAAATATTACAAAAATCAGTTCAAAGCTGCTGCAAGAAGGCCTCATTAAACGGTTTCAATTGACGGACAATAAAAAAGAGATCTACTTCAGGCTGACGCCCAGCGGAAAACAAGTGTATGAACTTCATGAAAAGCTCCATCAGCAAAAAGCGGAACAGTTTCAGAGGTTTCTCGATTCGTTTTCAACAGCAGAACAGGGAGCTATTTTGAAATTTCTTCAAGGTCTGACACTTATGACAGAAACAGATAGGAAACAATAATAATATTATGTTAACTTGAATGAGCGATTGACAAGAAACCCCTTCCAGATTATAGTTGAATTAATGAGTTAGTTATTCAGATAACTAAGAGGTGAAGTGAATGGCGAGGCCGAATGTGACTTCAAAAGAAACGTTAATTGAGGCAGCTAAGCGCCGCATTGCCGGACAGGGTCTGGACAAACTGACGTTAAAGGCGGTTGCTGAAGAAGCAAAGGTGACACAGGGAACGGTTTACTATCATTTCCGGACAAAAGAGCAGCTTGTGTTTGAAGTGGTCCGCGACCTTTGCCGCGCGTCGTGGGAACGGTTGAAAGCAAATGATAGACCCGCTGCCGAAAGGATAAAAGACGGATTGTCATCGGCGAAATCAAGAACACGGAAAGATGCGTATTACCATCAACTTTTTTTAGAATTAGCCGTTTTAGGTTTTCGAAATGAAAAGATAAACGAGCAGATTGGAGAACTTCTCGAAGAGGAAAATGCGGTGTTGGCAGAACAGCTTTCCGAGATGTGGAAGCGTTCTCCTGTTGACGGGGTTTCTTTCAGCACGTGGGGCATTCTTTTAAACGCACTAATCGACGGTCTTGCTCTTCAGTCGCTGATGTCTTCGGGATTTTCCTCTGAAAAAGTCTACGGGGAATTAGAGGCGGTTCTGCAGATGCTGACGGAAACCGCCGTAAAACAGCATGGAGGGGAGTAAAGGGAGATGGAGATGTTAACTGAAAAACTCGGTTTGGCTCTTGTTTTTTCGTTCGTTGTCTGGCTTGGCGCCACCGTGTTTTTTATGCTGTTCGGCAGTGCGGTTCTTGCCGAACCCGGCCAAGATTCTTTTATGCTCCGCTTTTTGCTTCTTGAAGCCGGAACTTTTGCCCTACTATATGCCGTGATCCTCGCTTACCGGCGAGTTGACAAATCGAGGTTTGCTGCGGTTAAGTTTGGCATTGTAGGGTCGGCAGTCGGTTTGTTTCTCGACACATTTTCTTTATGGCATCATTCATTGATCTTCCCGGCGCTTTCACAGGGCTAGGTGATTGGATTTGCGGTTTGGATGGTCTTCGCGTATGCCATGTATTTGACGATACCGCTCATACTTGAAAAAAGAAGGTCTGCGGTTTAAATCTTTTATGTAAGATTCGCCCGCTTTATGCTAAAACGGGCGAACGGTCTTTAATCTTGCGGAACCGATTGTTCTGCATTGATGTATCCAGCACCGTAAACATTTGGATCGCGATCTTTCCATAAATCGGTTCCGTCTATTAACAGTTGTTTGATTTCATCAGGTCCTGTCCCTGGGGCTTGCTGAAGAATAAGGGCTGCAATGCCTGCGCAGATCGGCGTGGCCATCGAGGTTCCGGATAATATCATATAATCTGTGCCGACTCTGTTTGCTTTTTGCATCTTATCGAGGAAAGATCCAGGTGAACGAAGCGATGTAATATTTGTGCCCGGTCCCAGCAAGTCCGGTTTAACTTGACCGTAGATCGTCGGCCCTCTGCTTGAATAAGAGGCAACATCATCATCCTCCCGGCTGACTGTATCCCGGTCATCCAAAGCTCCGACTGTAATAATCTTGCTGCTGACGCCAGGGCTGGCAATCGTTTGCGCATCAGGACCGGAATTTCCGGCTGCCGCACATACAACAATGCCTGCGTCCCATGCTGCATGAACAGCTTTAACGACCGGATCTTCTTCCTCATTCTCGTAGCGTAACGCATCTGCCCCCAATGACATTGAAAGAATGTCGATCGGATCATCAGGGTTTTCCTCATTGAATTGAATGCACCAATCGATCCCTTGAATGACAGTTTCCAGCGTGCCGGATCCCATTTTGTCCAATACTTTTACACCGACAAGTTCCGCTTCAGGAGCAGGCCCCCGGTACTGACCCGATGAGGCAGCTCCGTTTCCACAAGCATCGCCGGCGCAGTGTGTGCCATGGCCATTGTCATCATACGGTTCTGTCCTTTGGTTGACAAAGTCTTGAAAAGCCCTGATCCTGCCTTCAAGATCTTTGTGAGGGTATATGCCCGTATCAATGACAGCGATTGTAACACCTTTGCCTGTCAGCGTCTGGTTGTTTCTGATCACCTCTTTGGCACGGCTTGATTCAACCGCTACGTCGAGGAGCGCTTTCACTTTGCGATTTAAATAAATTTTGCGAATGTCACCGCATTGAGATAGAAGTGATTGCAAAGAAGAAGGGGTGACTTCCGCGCTGCAGCAGCTAATGTTGGAAAAGCGATGCTTGATTTTGTTTCTTCTCTTGCTGCCGATCATTTCATTGACTAATTGATAGCCTTTATGGTGGCTGTCTTTTTCAAATTCAATAATGACCGGTATTTTTTTGTTCTTCATTAATATTTTTTCGAAAAATCCGTGTAAAAAGCAAGGCGTCCATTTAAAAGGTTTATAGAGTTTCAGCACGCTTTCTCTCAGCGGCCGGTCCAGTTTATGGGCGTTGGACCTTACCATTTGAACCATATAGGAACCGAACATCCTAGTTCCACCTCATCTCTTATAGTTTATTCTTCCTCTTAATCTATGAATGAAAGGGGGTTCCCGTAAAGTTGGCTGTCCTAAAACGGCGGCAAAAGAGGCCTGTTTCCCATTCGCTTCTGAAAGTGGCAACGGAAGTCCAGGGTTTAAACGAACCAAAATACATGATATTCTAGACATGTCAATATCACCCTCTAGAAAGCGGCCAAAGGAGCTGAATTCATGGCAACAATCGAAGATTTTTTAAAGCTGGATATTCGGATTGGGACAATTTTAAAAGCGGAAGAGTTTCCTGAAGCGAAAGTGCCGGCTATTAAGCTTGAGATCGATTTCGGAGAAGAGATTGGCGTCAAACGTTCGAGCGCTCAAATCACAAAGCGTTATACACCTGAAAAGCTTATAGGCCGGCAGGTGACGGCAGTCGTCAATTTTCCGCCGCGGCGGATTGCCGGGTTTAAATCGGAAGTTCTCGTTCTTGGCGGCGTGCCGGAAAAAGGCGACGTTATTTTGCTGGCGCCTGATCAAGAAGCGCCCAATGGAACGAAGATCAGCTGATACATAAAAGAGAGGCTCCCTCTACCAGAAGGAAGCCTCTTTTTTTATTTCACCTTGAATTTTTTCGTTAAATCTCGCAGATCTTCCGCCATTTGTTCAAGTGTGGCAGAAGACGTACTGATTTCTTCCATTGAAGCCAGCTGTTCTTCCGCTGATGCTGCAATATCTTGTATTCCAGCTGTGTTTTCCCTTGAAACATCGGCGATTTCCTGAACGGCACCGGAGACTTCCTCTGAGCCTTTCGACAATTGTTCGACCGCTGCATTGAGCGTTTGCAGCTTGCCGGCGATCTCATTCGTCATGCCGCTGATTTCGTGAAAGCTCGTTTCTGTTTTCTCGGTAATTTTGAGTCCGGATTGGACTTCATGGTTGACCGATTGAAACATCTTGAGAGAATGTTCGATTTCTTTGACGATTTCCTGAATCAGCGCTTCGATTTCTTTTGCCGATTCCGCTGATTGGGCAGCAAGCTTTCGAACTTCTTCGGCGACGACGGAAAAGCCTCTGCCTGACTCGCCGGCGCGGGCCGCTTCAATCGCAGCGTTCAATGCCAATAGATTCGTTTGATCGGCAATTCCATTAATGACCCTGAGAATTGATGTGATATCTTTCGATTTGCCTTCGAGACCTTTGACGACGCTCTCAGCTTGTTTGACAGATCGATCGATGGAGTTCATCTGGCCGACCGTTTTCTGAACGAGTTCTCCGCCGGTTTCGGCGATTTCTGTCGATTTGATCGATGATTCAGTAATCGATTCCGACACTTCGGTCATTTCGCTCAGATGTTCATTCATTTGGCTGAGCTGCTGCGAGCTGGTTTCGACTTTTTCATTCTGGCTTTCGGCCCCGTTAGAGAACTGTTCGATCGCAGAAGTAATATGTTCTGTCGCTTGGCTCGTCTGTTCCGCGCTTGCTGTCAGCTGCTCTGAAGATGAGGCGACATTCTCAACCGATTCCTGAATGGTGCCGATCAGTGTGCGGAGCGATTCCGCCATATCATTGAAGCTTGTGCCGAGCTGCCCGAATTCGTCATTTGAACGGACTTTAATTTGCTGTGTCAAGTCGCCGCTGCTGATGTTTTTTGCAGATTGAACGAGCTGATTCAATGGTTTGCTGATCGCGCGGACGATAAAGAAAATGAGAATTCCGCCTAGCACCAAAGCCCCTGAAAAGACGATCAGAGCCATATAAAAGACGGGCTTTGTGGCGTTTGTTATCTCATCGGAAAACATTGTCCCGGCAATTTTCCAGCCTGTCAGTTTGTTTGTTGCAAACGCCATTTGCTTTTCTTTTCCTTCAAAAGTATATTTGAATTCACCTTTTTCTTTGCCGTAAACTTGGTCAACCCAACCGCCTTCACCTTCAGTTCCGGCTTTAATCTTCGGATGGGCGATATATTTTTTAGATGCACTTGAGATAAAAGCAAAGCCGTCTTTTCCGACTTTGACATCATTTGTCGCTTTAATCAGCTCATCGATATTCAAGCTGAGCGCCGCGACGCCTGACCCGTCTTCATTCTGCTTGGCGATGGTAATGACCGTGTTGCCGGTAGCGGCAGAGGTGTATGGATCAGTGACGATGATTTCGCCTTTTTTCTCAACCGCTTCTTGGAACCATGGCCTTTCCGCGGGATTATAGCCGTCAGGCATTTTCGTATAAGGATGCTGCACGTAGACACCGTCTGCAGAGCCTGTGAACACGGCTTCTACATCTTTATTTTGTCTGGCGTATTGTTCAAACTGTTGTCTTAACGAAGTCTGGCCTTTATCCTTGTATGTTTTTTCTTTGATCACTTCACTGAAATATGTAATAGCATCCGCTTTTTTTTCGATATTTTGATCGATCGTTTCGTTTAATTGATCCACGCTGTTTCTTGCGCTTCTCATGATTTCATCTTCAATCGAACTTCCCGCCGTATAATAGGAAACACCTGAAAGGATTAAAACAGGGAGTGTTAAAATCAATAAAAATGAGACCGCTAATCTTTTGGAAAGAGATGGATGCTTGATCCAATTTACTATTTTTTTCATTCGCCAAAACTCCTTTTTATAGGCTTACGAGATTAATATCGGACAATTTTCACACTTTTGCATCAAATTTTAAAATTTAGACTTCAAAATAAAATGCTCAACTAAGGCGAAGGCAACAGTTTTCGGGATTGGCTGAAAAAAGGGCTGCATAACTGTTGACAAAGTTTACCTTCGTTTATATACTAATCGGTAAATACAGTGAAAGGAATAGGTATAGGGGACATGAAGCAGTAATCTTATTTTCCATCGTTTTTTTTAATATGAAAAAACGGAAACTTGGAGAATAGGATGAGTATGCCCTTTTATACCTTGCATCAATTTCTGAAATTTGCATGTTTTTTGTCGTGCAAAGAAATGGGATCGGTTCATACCGCTTTCACGGTGCATATTTTGGCATGATATCCTCTCCGGGTTTCCGCGAGAGGTTTTTTGTTGTCAGCCAAAATAAAAACAGAGGTGAACGGTATGACGATCTTAATGAAAATAAGAGGTTTGCAAAAAAGCTTTGGAGAGCAAACGATTTTAAAAAACATCGATTTTGACATTTCCAATCAAGAGCGGATTGGGTTGGTCGGATACAATGGAGCGGGGAAAACAACGCTCGCAAATATATTGAGCGGTCATATAAAAGCTGACAAAGGCACTGTTCAAACAGACCGGACGCTTAAAATCGGCTATCTGCTCCAGTCGATTGAGTACTCCATTCATGACTTCAACAGCATATTAACAGACGATGAGGGCGGGAAATTATATCAGTTGACCAGCCGTCTTGGCTTATCAAAGGTCCAAAGCTGGAATTCCGAGCGGCTCAGTCATTTGAGCGGGGGAGAAAAACTAAAGCTTGCGCTTGCGCACGTCTGGAAAACGATGCCTGACCTCCTCATCTTAGATGAGCCCACCAATCACTTGGATTTAAAAGGAATCAGCTGGCTCCTTGAAGAACTGCAACAATATCGAGGGGCTGTATTGATTATTTCTCATGACCGTTATTTCTTGGATCAATCCGTTTCCAAAATACTTGAGCTGGAAGATGGGAAGTTGCACACTTATCAAGGAAACTATAGTGCATACCGGCAGGAGAAAAAACGGTTATATGAAGAACGTCTGCACCAATATGAAGTCCAGCAAAAGCAAAAAGAAAGAATCGAGTCACAGATTGCAACGCTCCAAAATTGGTCGCAGAAAGCCCACCGTGACTCAACAAAACAGGGATCACGGTCAGAACGAAGGCAGCTGGGGTTTAAAGAATACCACCGGGTAAAAGCCAAAAAGCTCGATAACCAAGTCAAATCAAAGCTTAAACGCCTTGAACAGGAACTTGAAAAAAACAAAGCGGAAAAGCCACAAGAAGCAGAATCTGTCAATTTTCAATTTTCATCGGGAGAAAAAAGGGGCAAACGGATTATCGAAGCGAAAGGCCTGACAAAAGCGTTTGACGGACGCACCTTATTCAAAGACAGCCATTTTTATGTCAAACATGGCGAGAGAATAGGGCTTATCGGAGACAATGGCTGCGGCAAAACGACCCTTGTGAAGATGATGTTGGATGCTGAACCTGCAACAGCCGGAACGCTATGGAAGAGCCGATCTGTAAAGGCCGCATATTTAAGCCAGGATGTCAGTGATTTAAGCGTTGATCAAACAGTAGCTGAAGTACTGAATTTGTCTGACAGAGCCGAAATCGCTAATGCGCGGACCATTTTGGCCAATATGGGAATCAAAGAAAACCGCTTTCATGATGAAATCGGGACATTCAGCCTCGGGGAGCGGACCCGGATTAAACTGGCAGGTATGATTTTAAAGGATTATGATCTGCTGATTCTGGATGAACCGACCAACCACCTTGATTTGCCAAGCAGAGAGCAGCTTGAACAGACATTGCTTGAGTTTCAAGGCACGATCATCATTGTGTCGCATGACCTGTATTTTACAGATCAATTGTGTAACAAACTTCTCGTATTTGAAAATGGGCGCATCATACGCGTCGAAACCGGATTGAAAGATTATCGGAACAGAAAGAAACAGCGACATGCAAAACGCGATGAAGAGGAACGGCTTCGCATCGAAAATCGGATGACCGCCGTTCTCGGAGAATTAGCCGGACTCACACCCCAAGACCCGAGATATCATGAATTGGATCAGGAATTTTCAGAGCTGGCCAAACGCAAACGGGCGTTTTTAGAAAAAGAATAAATAGACAGAACCATTTGTGTTTTTTAACACAGATGGTTCTTTTTTGTATGACGTGGTTTAAATTACCACCCATTAGAGATGGCACCCAAGGTAATAATAGGATAAAAATGATGGTCTTACTACAGCAATAAAAAAGGGTGATCAACATGTGGAAAACGATTGTTTCCTATTTTCCGGACTGGATGGTCCTGATGCAGGCTTTTTTTGTTTTTTTCGTCCCGTTTGCCATATCAAAAGTATTTCTGTGGCTTCGTACGGCAGGGGATGATTGATATGAGATGGTGGAAAGCAAAAACGCGCAGATTGATACAATCGTCCAACAAGCCGGAAAAACCTAAAAATGAAGTGCCGGCTTTGGAATCAACGGGGTATTTGACCGGCGATTTTGATCACGACCTGCAAGCGGTCAAAACAGCCTTGGAGAATAACTCAGACGTTCATTTCCGAGAATTCAACTTAGGGCGCACCGGCATTCGGGCGGCGATTGTTTTTGTTGAAATGCTTGCAGATCAAGACCTGATTGACAAACATATTATGAAATCCCTTATGGATGATTTCTCCAAAGAATATAACATTGAGCTTTCTTCATTAAGCAGCAATATACCGGACTTAATCCAAAAGCAGATTTTATCAATCAGCGGAGTATCAGTGGCAAAGCATGTCAGCGAAGTGGTGCCGGAAGTGTTGATGGGTACGGCCATACTGCTGATCGACGGTTCAGCGGAAGTTTTATTGCTGGGAACCGTTAAAAAAAATACAAGGAACATTGAAGAGCCCGTATCTGAATCCTTGGTCAGAGGGGCGCGCATCGGCTTTACGGAAACAATTGGCACAAATACAGCCCTTTTGAGGCAGCACGGCAAAAATCAAAATTTGTCTATGGTTCAATTTCAAGTTGGGAAGCGAGCTGTCAAAAATCTTGTCGTCGCCTATATTAAAGACGTGGCTGAACCAGGACTGGTGGAAGAAGTCAAAAAAAGAATCGAAAAGATTGATATCGATGATGTGCTCGAATCAGGTTTTGTCGAGCAGCTGATCGAAGACAATTATCTCAGTCCATTTCCGCAGGTGCAAAGCACTGAACGTCTTGACAGGGTGATGAGTGCGTTAATGGAGGGCAGAGTGGCCATCTTATTAGACGGGACGCCTTTTGTTTTAATCGTTCCGGTTACATTCAGTATGCTTCTGCAATCGCCGGAGGATTATTATGAACGCTGGCTCCCGAGTTCACTGATCCGCATCATGCGAATTGGCGCAGCGATGATCTCGCTTCTTGGACCCGCTTTATATATTTCCTTTATTTCGTTTCATCCCGGGCTGATTCCGAGTGAACTTGCGATTTCCATTACCGGAACGAGGGTGGGTGTACCTTTTCCATCGCTGATCGAAGCGCTCATTATGGAAGTGGCGATCGAAATTTTGCGCGAAGCCGGCCTCCGGCTGCCAAAACCAATCGGTCCGGCGATGGGAATCGTCGGCGGTATCATCATCGGGGAGGCTGCCGTACAGGCAGGCATTGTCAGCCCGATTATGGTCATCGTTGTCGCCGTTACCGCGATTTCTTCATTTGCCATTCCGCAATACAGCGCCGGTATTTCGCTACGCATGCTGAGATTTGTGGCGATGTTTTGTGCAGCCACGTTCGGTTTGTACGGGGTGATTTTGTTTTTCCTCATGCTTGCCAGCCACGCGGTGAAGCTGAAAAGCTTTGGTGTTCCATACGCAAGCCCGGCTGTCCCTTATCGATTGCGCGATTGGAAAGATTTCATCGTTCGCATGCCGATACAGATGATGAAAAAGCGGCCGAAAATGCTAAAAACAGACGATTCGACACGTCAGTAGCAGAGAAAGGAGGGAGACACTTATGATGGTCAGGCACGAAGAGCGCATTACCACTTCGCAAACAGCTGTTATCATCACCAATTTCCTGCTTGGGACAGGGATCCTGACGCTCCCGCGAACGTCTGTTGACGAGGTCGGAACCCCTGATGTTTGGATCACGCTTATATTAGGCGGCTTAGTCGCTCTCTTGGCCGCGGTCATCATGGTAAAGCTCAACCATCAATATCCTGATAAAACCTTTTATGAATACAGTCAGGACATCATCGGCAAATGGATCGGCAGCCTGATCAGCTTGTTTTTCGTATCTTATCTATTGGCCCATTCCGGTTTTCAGGTCCGCTCGATGCTTGAAATCATCCGCTTTTTTTTACTGGAAGGAACCCCCCGCTGGGCCATTGTCATGATTTTTTTATGGGTGGGATTATACTTGATCGTTGGCGGTTTAAGTTCGATCGCCCGATTGTTCCAAATCGTGCTCCCCATTACATTTATTCTTTTTCTGCTGGTCGTGTTTATGGGTATCGGAATTTTTGATGTGGACAACTTGCGTCCTGTACTTGGCAAGGGAATAGGGCCTGTCTTAAAAGGAATAAAGGTGACCGCATTGTCTTTTTCAGGTATTGAAATCATTTTGATCCTGATGCCCTTCATGTATCAGCCTCGCAAGGCCATTCATACGGTTGTGATCGGGATCGCCATCCCTTTGCTTTTCTATATGATCACCGTCGTTATGGTAATCGGCGCCCTGTCTATAGACGGGGTGGTATCACGAACCTGGCCGACGATTGATTTGATGAGAAGCTTTGAAATACCCGGTCTGATATTTGAACGGTTTGAGTCTTTGCTGCTGGTCATCTGGATCATGCAGCTGTTCTCCACCTTTGTCATTTCTTTTTATGGTGCAGCATTAGGCCTGGCCCAGCTCTTTAAAACAAATATTCGGCCGATGCTGTTTGCTTTACTTCCGGTGATTTATCTCATGGCCATGATCCCGAAAAATATCAACAACATGTTTGCATTCGGAGATTTTATTGGAAACAGCGGCGTTTATTTAGGCGGCATGACACCGCTCGTCCTGCTGGTGATTTCAAAAATAAAAAGGAGGAAACAAGGAACTGACAGAGGCTGATGATTGAAAAAGGAAAGGGGGGATTTCTCCATGATGGTGAGTCAGCAAGACAAAATTACCGTTTCGCAAACCGTCATCGTCATCACGAATTTTCTGCTGGGAACTGGTATCTTGACACTGCCGCGGACATCTGTGGAAGCGGTTAAGACGCCGGATGTCTGGCTGTCTGTTGCATTTGGAGGATTGATTGCTCTATTGGCAGGTTTCATCATGGTGAAATTAAGCATGGAGTACCCCGAAAAAACGTTATATCAATACAGCCGCGATATTATTGGCAAGTGGCCGGGAGGGCTTTTCAGCCTGCTTTTGATTTGCTATTTTCTCGCAACGTCGAGTTTCCAAGTCCGTTCTGTTACAGAGGTTATGGGATTTTACTTACTGGAAGACACGCCGCTTTGGGCGATGGCGATGGTTTTTTTATGGAGCGGGATCTATTTAATAATCGGCGGTATCAATCCGATTGCCCGACTTTATGAAATCATTTTTCCGATTACAGTTCTCATTTTTCTTGTCGTCATATTTATGAGTGCAAGCATATTCGAGACCGACAATTTGCGTCCGGTTCTCGGGAAAGGGATCGTGCCGGTGATGCAAGGAGTCAAGACAACGTCTTTTGCTTATACAGGCATAGAAGTTCTGCTGATCATCGTTCCTTTTATGAGAAAGCCCGAGCAAGCGTTAAAAGCTACTTTAATGGGCATTTCTTTCCCGATTATCTTTTATATGATCACCGTTATTATGGTCATCGGTGCACTGTCGGTCGATGGAGTGACATCACGGACCTGGCCGACGATTGATTTAATGAGAAGCTTTGAAATGCCGGGGCTGATTTTTGAACGGTTTGAGTCCATGCTGCTGGTCATCTGGATCATGCAAATATTCTCCAATTTTACGATTAGCTATTTTGCTGCTGCTATAGGTCTGTCACAACTCTTGAAGAGGAGGATGGAACCGATATTATTCGGCTTGCTTCCGGTCATTTATCTCATTGCGATGACGCCTAAAAATATCGACCAGCTCTTTCAAATGGGAGATCTGATCGGCAACAGCGCCATCTTTTTAGTCGGGCTCATCCCGCTCATGCTTTTGGTGATATCGAAAGTAAGGAGGAGAAAGTTTGAAGAAAATTAACACCATTCGCTACTTAACGATTGCTTTACTTTTGTTTTTATTAACCGGATGCTGGAGCAGCCATGAAATTGAAGAGCTGGGTCTTACATTTGCGATGGGGATTGACAAAGGCAAAGAAACCGAACTCGAAAAAAAATTTGACGAAATGGGAGGTAATTACCCGAAAAAAGATCGGATCACGATGATCTATCAATACGTGAACGAACAGGCGGCCGGTTCAAAATCGACCGGAGGAAGCACTGATCAAAAATCGTATATTAACGTTTATGGAACGGGGGACTCGCTTCAGCAAATTAACTCTGAAGTAGCATTGAGACAGGACAGGCCTGTATTCAGTCCTCATTTAAAGGTGATTGTCATCGCCGCTGAGCTTCTCCGCACCTATTCGCTGGCAGAACTGCTTGATCAGCCTCTCCGCGATAATGAAATCAGGCCGAGCAGTATGGTGATCGTCACAAGAGGGCGGGCGAGAGACACGCTTGAGCTGAAGGAAACCGGTGAAATGCCGGCGTTTCGACTGCGCAAAATCGTCGAAAATGAATATAAAGCGAAAAAAATTCTTCCTCCTGTGACACTTGCCAAACTGACAGGCAAAATGAGGTCAGGAACGAGCTATCTGCTTCAAAATGTTATTGGTACCGATGGGGAAGTCAAATATGCAGGAGCAGCCGCGATCAACGGAAAAACCAATAAGCTGATCGGTTATTTGGATGAACATGACTTAGAAGGGGTAATGTGGATCACCGGAATGGGAATTGGAGGCACGGTTAAAAGTTATGACCCGGAAGAAAAAAAAGTGACCGCATTTGGTGTCGAAACGATTAAAAGCGACATCAAGCCTATCGTCAAAGGAAACCGTCTTTCTTTTGAAGTGAACGTAAAGTCAGATGGTTATCTTGCGGAAAACTGGAGCACGAATGAAAAAGCTTTTGATAACAAATTTTTAGAAAAGGTCGAAAAAACAACCGAGAAAACGGTGAAAAAAACGATGGAGGACATTACAAAAAAAATGAAAACCGAATACAAAGCAGATCTTGCCGGATTCGGGAACGAGCTGAGGATCAAGCATCCGAGGCTTTGGGAAAAACTAAAGAAAAATTGGGATGAGACCTTTACCGATATACCGATTACATTTCATGTGCAAATCACGATTAAAGAATACGGTACCGTTGGGGATCAGTAACAGAAGCACTTCTAATCACGAAAGGCGGAGAAATACGCAATGATCCGTTCCGAAGATAAAATTACGACTTCTCAGGCCATTATTGTCTTAGTCAGTTATATTATGGCTGCCGGGATTCTCACCTTGCCAAGAACCGCTGCAGAAGAAGCCGGTACGCCGGATGTATGGATTTCCGTCCTATTAGGCGGAATTATCACAATGGCAGCCGGAGTGGTGATGACAAAATTAAGCCAGGATTATCCCGGGCAAACATTTTTTCAATATGGGGAAAACATTGTCGGAAAGTGGCTCAGTATTGTGATCAGCCTACTGTTTATTGAGCATTTTGTGATGATTGCGGCTTTTGAAGCAAGAATTATGGCAGAAGTCATCACCTTTTTTTTGCTGCAGCAAACACCGATTTGGGCGATCGTCATGTCGATGATGTGGGTCGGATTTTATTCGATAAAAGACGGTATGGGATCGCTTGCCCGTTTATTTGAAATCATTTTTCCGATTACAATCCTTTTCTTTTTAACCGTCGTATTTATGAGTTTTGGCATATTCGAACTGGATAACCTGCGGCCAGTCCTCGGGGAAGGCATCATGCCGGCATTAAAGGGGACAAAAGCGACAATGCTTTCATTTATCAGCGCAGAAGTAATGATGTTTCTTTTGGCGTTTATGAAAAAGCCGAAAGATGGTGTCAAAGTCGTTGTCATGGGAATCGGCATTGCGATACTCTTTTACTTAACGACGGTCGTATTCGTGATCGGAGGGCTGTCAGTCGACGGGGTAACCGCGTTGACATGGCCGACGCTTGATCTCATCCGCAGTTTTGAAATGCCCGGCTTAATATTTGAACGTTTTGAATCGCTGCTCCTTGTCATCTGGATTATGCAGTTGTTTGCGACTTTTTCCGTCTCATTTTACGCCGCATCGCTGGGGCTGTCGCAAATTTTCAAAAAAAAGAGCAGACCGATTATGTTCGGTCTGCTTCCGGTGATGTATGTTATCGCGATGACGCCCAAAAACCTCGATGGCGTTTTTTCTCTCGGCAACATGATCAGCTACATTGCGGTGGTTTTATTCGGCATTGTGCCGGTTCCGCTTTTATTGATTTCGAAAATGAGGAAAAAGAAACCTTTGCAAAGCTAGATGTTCAGCCCGCTTTGTTCACTTGCTTCTTAGCTCTCGGTTTCACCCTGTCATTCGGCATGAAAAACACGAGCAAAAAGGCGGCCGCTGCGGGGAAAATTGCCCAAGTAAACGTATGAACAATCGAATGTGACAGCGCCTCGGTGATGTGATTTAAAATATCCGGTGGCATTGATGCCCGGGCACTAGACAAAATCTGGTTGGCATCATTCGGTGAGGCGAGATTTGAAGCGCCTGTGCTTTTAAACATATCTTCCATCTGTTCTGAAAATTGGTTTTTTTGAATCATGCCGAACATACTGGCGCCGATCGTCATGCCGAGAGAGCGCATAAAGTTGCTCGTAGAAGTCGCTGAGCCGCGCTGTTCCGGGCCGAAATGATGGATAGCCGCCATGCTTAATACAGAGAAAGAAAAACCGACTCCCAAGCCGACAACAATCATATAAATGGTTAATAATAAACGCGGAGTGTCAATGTTAAGCGTGCTTAATAAAGAAAACCCGCTGACGAGAACCAGTCCGGAGATGAGCATAATGTTCCGGTAGCTCATTTTTGTCGTTAAGAATCCGCCAAGCTGGGCTGATACGACAGAGCCGAGCATCATCGGCAAAAGAACAAGCCCGGAGTTTGTCGCAGAATCTCCGTAAACACCCTGAACAAAGATCGGAATCTGGATGGTAGCTGAAATAAATGTCCCGCCGTAAAATAAAGCGACAAGCGTGCTGCCGGCAAACAGCCGGTTTTTAAACATATGAAACGAAATGATCGGTTCACTGGCCTTACGTTCGATCATGAGGAAGCAAACCAATAAGACGGCTGCACTTCCGAAAAGTGTAAGGATGACATTCGAATCCCAGGCGTATTTCTCGCCGCCGAGCTCCAACGCAAACATGAGGCAGACGACCGCTCCTACGAGCGTGATCGCCCCTAGCCAATCAATGCGATGCTTTTCATGCTGTTTCGTTTCTTTGTAAAATAGAAGAATGAAAACAAAAGAAACCATACCGAGCGGCAGATTCATATAAAAAATCCAGTGCCAGCTGATGTAGTCAGTGACATAGGCGCCGATGAGCGGTCCGAAAATGCTCGAAAGGCCAAAAACAGCGCCGAAAAGTCCAGTGATCTTACCGCGTTTTTCCAGCGGGAAAATATCAAAAATGATGGTAAAAGCAATCGGAATGAGCGCGCCTCCGCCAATTCCTTGGATCGCGCGGTAAATGCTGAGCTGCTCAATGGTTGTAGCCGTTCCGCACAATGCTGATCCCGCCATGAACACGATGCTGCCAAAAAGAAAAAAACGTTTTCTTCCATACATATCCGACAGCTTGCCGAATATCGGCATGCCGGCCATTTCAGCGACCATAAAGGCAGATACAACCCAGACAAAGCTGTCGAGTCCGCCAAGATCGCCGACAATTGTTCCCATTGCCGTGACAACGATGGTATTGTCCATCGAAGCCATCAAAATAGCAAGCAAAAGCCCTGCTACAACAAATCCTAATTTTTGATTTTGAGTTTGTGACAAATCAATCTATTCTCCTTTAAATAAATTCGTTCTAAAGCAGCGTTTGGCATGGACGCTTCATCCTGTTATGATCATTTATATCAGGAAATAAATATCTTAGCTGCTAAGACATAATGATTTTATAGAAGGGTGTTACCGATGTCAAGAACAAATCATATTGAAGGAGAAGGGCTGCTCAACGAGCTGATACAGCAGTTGAGATTTCACAGCACCGCAACCATTTTTCTGCACGAGGCGATCGGCGAGAAAATCGGACTGAACGCCACGGATCATAAATGCCTTGAGATTATCGCGCGGGAAGGGAAAGTAACAGCGGGGGAGCTTGCCGCAAAAAGCGGGCTGACAACGGGAGCGATCACAGGCGTGATCGACCGCCTTGAGAAAACGGGCTATGTCAGACGCATCAGGGATTCGTCCGACAGAAGGCGTCTTTTAGTCGAGCTGATCCCGGAAAACATGGAGAAGATCTCTCATATCTTTCAAGACTTGGCGCAAGAATCTGCCGGATTTTTAAGCCGATATTCAGAGGGGGAACTGCAAACCATTATCAAATTTTTGAAAAACAGCACGGCGTTCGCCGCTGATTATGCCAAAACTTTAAAGAAGACAAAGTGACAAAAGACCGGTTTTGTTTCAACCGGTCTTTTGTACACGTTCATATTTTTTCAATTTGAACTCTTCCGGAAAAGAAAGTTGCTCCACCGCCCATATCAGCTAATCGATCAGGCGTCAGCGCATTGACGAGATAATGCTTCCCATCTGCATCCGCCCATAATCCTTGGCTGACGGCCACACCCGGAAGGACGTGTTCTCCGACCGCAGCGGGCAGGATACATGATCCGCGGTCATTCCAAACCTTCACCAAATCTCCGTTTTCGATGCCTTTTTCTTCGGCATCCTTTCTATTTAAGTGAAGTTTCGGCTCCTTTTCTAATTTGATATGCTTTTCATTGTTTGAAAAGGTCGAATTTAAAAAATTATGATTCGGTCCGGGTACAAATAAAAACGGATACTTGTCAGTTTCAACAAGCGGGGTATGAGTCGGCAGGCCCGGATAGCCGTGCTGTTCCATCAGTTTTGAGTACAATTCAATTTTTCCGCTGGGCGTTGGCAGTTTATCAGGAAAAATCGTTTTCCGATTGGCTTTGACAAAATGCTTTTCAGTCAGGCTGTCGTAGTCAATGCCGTCGAGCCACGGATTATCAGGGTAGTCAAGCGCCTGTCTGACCATCTCTTCGTCGGAATCTTTCAGCGGTTCATCATCAAAGCCCAGCGCCTCAGCCAAAAGTCTGAATACTTCTGTATTTGACTTGCTCTCACCGTATTTTTCAATAACAGGCTGCTGAATTTGCGCATAATGGTGCCAATATGATGTATAGAAATCCGTATTTTCGAAAGCGGAAGAAGCCGGTAGGACGATATCGGCATACCGTGCCGTTTCCGTCAGGAATAAATCGTGAACAACCGTGAATAAATCTTCGCGCTCAAGCCCTTTCCTGACTTTGTTCGCCTCCGGCGCGACGACGGCCGGATTGCTGCTGTACACAAACAGCGAACGGATCGGAGGCTCGGTTTCTAGGAGAGCTTTGCCGAGCTGATTCATGTTGATGACTCTCGGCGTTCTGCCTTTTAGTAAATCGGGACGCTGCAAAGCTTTTGTATTATAGGCCAAAAATGCCGTGTTGCCTTTGATCGCTCCGCCTCCTTTTTTCGTCCATTGGCCCGTGATCGCGGGCAGGCACGCGATGGTGCGAACAATCATTCCTCCATTGTCATGATGCTGAAGACCGTTGCCGATCCGGATCAGGGAAGGGGAGGTGCGGCCGTACAAGCGGGCGAGCTCGACAATATCATTCCGGGATACGCCGGTGATTGCCTCTACAGTGGCGGGATCGTATTGCAGTACATGGCGACGGAGCTCTTCATGGCCGACTGTAAATTCTTTCAGAAATGGTTCATCAGCCAAATTTTCCTCGAATAAGACATGCATAATGCCAAGCGCAAGCGCGCTGTCCGTGCCGGGACGAATCGGAATAAACCAATCCGCCATCCGCCCGGTCTGATTTTTATGAACGTCGATCACAACGATTTTTGCACCGTTTTTCCGGGCTTTTTGAGCAATAGTGATTTGATGCATGTTGGTTGAGACTGCATTGATTCCCCAAAAGATAAACAGTTTTGTTTCCGTTGTATCTTCAGGGTCTGTGCCGATGCTTCCGCCCATCGTGTATTTATAGCCGACAGAACCGGCAGGAGTGCAAATCGCCCGGTCAAGCTGGCTCGACCCGAGGCGGTGAAAAAAGCGCCTGTCCATTCCTTCAGCCGTCAAATTCCCCATATTGCCGTAAAAGCTGTAGGGCAGAATGCTTTCGGGGCCTTCCTGTTCAATGAGCGACTGCCAGCGGGAGCGAATCGTTTCAATTGCTTCATCCCAGCTGATCGGTTCAAAAATCCCGTCACCTTTTGGACCCGTCCGTTTCAGCGGAGTTTTCAGCCGTTTGGGATCATAAATACGCTCCGTCATATTGCGGACTTTATTGCAAATATTGCCCTGTGTGACCGGATGGTCCGGGTCGCCTTGTATTTTAACGATTTTTCCGTCTTTTTTATGAACGAGCAGCCCGCATTGATCCGGGCAGTCGAGCGAACATACGGATTTGAAAATCCCGTCTTTTTGATCAACAAATGACTCCATGGAATCCGTTCCTTTCCGATAAAATGAATATGATTCTAGCATTATATCACAAAATCTCGTCAATTCTGAAAATAAGAGCCGAAAGAATCGCGGCAGAACAACGATAAAAAAGGATGCCCCTGGAAGGACATCCTTTAAGTTTTTGTTTATTCTTTATCAAAATCAGGCGCGACCGCTTTTTTAATAAATAAAGCGGTAAAGAAAGCGATACAGCATAAAGCAAGCGCAAACCAGTAGGCATGGTGAACACCGTGAGTCATCGCTTCATGCACGATTTGTGGGCTTGCGGCTTCTTGTCCGGCAAGATAGCTTTTCTGGCCTTGGCTCATGATGCTGACGAACACCGAAACACCGAGTGCGCCTGCAACAGGCTGAAGCGTGTTGGCGATTGCCGTTCCATGAGGATATAAATGTTTCGGCAATTCGTTTAATGCATTCGTCTGCGCAGGCATCATGATGGCTGAGATCGACAGCATCAAGATGATGTACACAATAATAAACGCCCAGACCGGCACCGAAGGATTGATCCTACTGAAGAAAAACATCACGCCGACGAGAACGATCGTACCCGGAATGATGAGTTTTCTCGGCCCGAACTTATCGAATAAAGCGCCCATGGCCGGTGACATGAGACCGTTTAGCAAGGCCCCGGGCAAAAGTAAAAGCCCTGCTGCTTTGGCTGTAAAACCAAGCGGTCCTTGCAAATACATCGGCATCACGATTTCGGAAGCGAACATCGCCATAATGACAATCACAAATAGGCAGACCCCGCGCGTGTAATTTTTATAGGCGAACACACGTACATCGAGCAACGGTTGTTCAAGCTTCAGCTGACGAAGCACGAACAACACGATACTGATCAGGCTGACGATGATTACACCGATGATCAGAGGGGACTGAAACCCTTCCGGAGCCTCTCCGGCACTGCTGAATCCGTATACGATTCCGCCGATCCCGATGGTTGAGAGAACGATCGATAAAAAATCAGCCCGCGGGCGCGTCGCTTCTCCGACATTTTGCAAATACTTCACCGCAAACAAGATTGAAAATACTGCAAAAGGGATGACGATAATAAACAGCCAGCGCCAGCCGAGGATGTCAACAATGACGCCCGAAAGAGTGGGGCCGATCGCCGGAGCAAACATGATGACCAAACCGAACGTCCCCATGATTTTCCCGCGGACTTCAGGCCGATAAATGAGCAAGAGCGCGTTCATAATAATAGGGATCAAGAGACCTGTACCGACCGCCTGAATCATGCGCCCCGTCAAGAGCATCGGAAAATTCACTGCACAAGCGGCGATGATGGTTCCGACTAAAAAAATCGACATGACGCCGATAAACATCTGTCTTGTCGTGAACCATTGAATCAGTAAAGCGGAAATAGGCATTAAAACACCCATGACAAGCATAAATCCGGTTGCCAGCCATTGAACAGTCGGGGCATCAACGTGAAAGACTTCCATCAGCTCTGTTAATGCGATGTTCAACAGCGTTTCATTTAATATTGCAAAAAATGCACCAATCATGAAGGTGACTAATATTGCTTTAGAATTAAACTTTTTCTCCATATCAAACCTCCTGTAATACAATTTACCCAAAAACATGACGACAAATGATATGTAGGATTCCCAGATATCCGGAGTCCCAATTTGTTTCTTTCGTTTTTCATCTTATATAATAACGTGTCTCCACCGCCGTTCATTGTTTTTCTTCATGATTGGCAACTATATGAGTATACTCGGTTTCACCCATATTTACAATAAAATTGTCAGGTTCATCTTTTGAAGTTAACGTATGGATGATTATGAAAAGACAGGGAGGGAAGGACATAGATCATCTTTTCAGTCAAATCAGCCGATTATTACAGGTATAATTTACCTGTATTGCTGGCAGCTGTTCTGACTGAAGAAATTTATCTCCGGATCCTTTCCCTGATAGATACTAAATCTGAAGAGTTCTTTTAAATGCACTGTCGACTCCCGTATTTATTTGGGCAACAGACACCATTACAATATTTCGATATATCCCTCTGTGCCATGCACGCGAATTTGTTGCCCATCTTTTATCAGCCCAGTCGCATTCTCCACTCCGACGACTGCCGGCAGGCCATATTCGCGTGCGATCACTGCTCCGTGGGTCATCAATCCGCCGACTTCGGTGACCAGGCCTTTTATGGATACAAATAATGGTGTCCAGCCTGGGTCGGTAAAGGAGGTGACTAATATATCTCCATCTTCCAGATCGGCATTTTCCATGTTTAAAATGACACGTGCTCTTCCTTCTATCACTCCGGAAGAAACAGGCAGGCCTGCAATCGCATTAGGCGGCAAATTTTCTCGTTTGTACGCACTTGTAATGATTTCGCCATCAGACGTGATCACACGCGGTGGAGTTAGTTTTTCATATAATTTGTACTCGTCTTTCCGTTTGCTGATGATCTGGTTATCTATTTTTTTTGTGCGTGCGACTTCGTAAAGCTCTTCAAAAGTGAGGTAGTATATATCTTCTTTTTCATGAATAACGCCCGCTTGTACGAGTTGTTCGGCTTCTTTCAGCAATGCCTGCTTATATACGAAGTAGCGACTGACTATGCCGTATTTTGGATATTCCCGGTAGCCGATGAAATTCCGGATGAGATCGATCATTCGTTTTGTTTCTTTAGCTTTTTGTTCACCATCCGGTAATTGCTTCAATCGATCAATTAACTCTTGTTCTTTTTCCAAAGCAGCCCGCCGCCCTTGCTCAAACTTTCGATTGCCGGCGTTAGGCTCGAAGTTTTTGATATGACTAAGAATCATGGGGACAAGTGTAATTGGTTTTTCACTCCAGCGAGGTCTTGTAATATCAATTTCTCCGGGACACCGCATTCCGTATTTGCTGAGATAATCATAAATAGCGTCTTGAATTTCCTTTCCACCATCAAACTTAACCAGTTCATCGAGAAAGTTATCTTCTTTTGCATGCTGCAAATAATCAATCACTTCTGGATAAGGGCGAATCACATCCGCGACATCCATCAGCTCCAGACCCATTTCCGAAGTAATATTGCCCGGTACAGATTGAGAAAGGGTATCAGCGGCGTTTTTTTCGCCTAGCCACTTGTTCATGTTTTCATTGATCCATGTTGTCGCATTTATAGCAGCCATAAACACAGCCGTACTTTGCGGGTCAAATACGATCTTCTTTAATTGCTGGATATCTTCCAGTATAAAATCAAACAAATCCGATCCCGATTTCGCTTGGATGTTTTGCTTTAACTCTTCGATCGATGTTTGATTGCGCTTCATCAAATCAGAAACGATTGTCGGATCGTTCTCGAATTGCACCGGCATATCTGTTTGACCGTTGCCCGGAATCGGTGCTGTTTGATCATTTGGCATCAATTTTATAAAATCTCGCTCGATTACGGTCATGATTGCGTCTTTTGTAAGCGGATCTGCTCCCACGGTGTTTAATAAAGCTTCCCGGCCGGCACGTGTCGTCAGCCTAGGCGCAACATCAACAAACAATCTCCCGCCGGCTTTACGCATAGGTGCAGGAGTAATTAACAGATAAAAAGACAATCCCAACGGTTTAATGGGATCAGTCATCATTTGCTGATGACCAACAGATAGATAGACGTGATTTTCTTGATCATTCGCTTCAGGGATCGGGAATAAAGTCGTGATCGGCCGGCTCTGAACAATATAAAATGTATCATCAGCCAAACACCATTCGATATCTTGCGGCTGGCCGAAATGAGCTTCGATCTGTCTTCCGATACGTGCCAGCTGTAAAATTTGCCCATCAGTGAGTGCTTGAGACATCTGCTGATCAGGATCGATCTGCTTTGTCTCTGTTCCGCCTTGTGCTCGTCCATAAATCGCCAATTTCTTGGCCGCTATTCTCTTATCGGCGATTTGTCCGTTTTGCACTTTATAATAATCGGCAGAGACCAAGCCGGAGACCAGAGCTTCTCCAAGTCCAAAACCGGCATCGATTGAAAGCAGTTTCCGGTTGGAAGTCATCGGATCAGCGGTAAATAAAATTCCTGAAGCATGCGGGAAAACCATCTTTTGAATGATAACGGATAAATAAACTTGCCTGTGATCGAATCCATTCTGCATACGGTAGATGACCGCGCGCTCCGTAAACAGGGAAGCCCAGCATTTGCTGATATGCTGCAAGATCGCATCCTTGCCGATAACATTTAAATAGGTATCTTGTTGACCCGCAAAAGAAGCATGCGGCAAATCCTCGGCAGTCGCGCTAGAACGCACTGCATAAGCATGTTTCTCGCCAAATTGAGAGAGATAGTGAGCAACTGCTTTCACAACATCAGCAGGAATTTCTGCTTCCATAATGATTTGCCGAATCTTCCTGCTGATGTCACTAATTTGATCCCGATCCTCAACTTTTAGCATGGCCAGTTGAGCCAGCAACGCTTGGAACGTTTCGTTTCCTTTGACGGCTTTTTGAAATCCTGCTGTCGTGACGCAAAAGCCTTCTGGTACTTGTATTCCTTGAATTTTTGATAATTCCCCTAAATTTAACCCTTTTCCCCCGACAAGCAAAAGCTGTGTTTTTTCCATTTCATGAAAACCGAGAACGAAATGACTCATTCTGCATCTCTCCTTCGAAAAAAAATTTGACAAGAGCTTTCTGATATGGTAGACTTAAAATGTAAGATGGGGTATCTATGACATTTAATTTTAAACGTGCGTGATCTGATTATATCATCGCGTCTGTTTTTATGCAATATTAAAAGAACCTGGTAAAACCATGGTTCTTTTTTTGTTTCTTCATGCAATCGAATATAACGATGGCCGATTTAATCCGGTCGGTTCGCGGAAGATGCCAGCTGCGCAGGCGGTTTATTCTTCGCAAGTCGTCATATTTGCAAAAACGTAGTTTATTTTCCTATAATTTAAACGTGTGATACATATAGAAAGGAAGTTTTTCATATGCAATCTTTACAAAACAAAACCGCTCTGATTACAGGAGGGGGAAGAGGGATCGGCCGCGCAACAGCGATTGCCCTTGCAAAAGAAGGCGTACATATCGGCCTTATCGGCCGTACAGCTGCGAATCTTGAAAAAGCAGCAGAGGAATTAAAGGCGTTCGGCGTAAAAGTATCTGTAGCCGCAGCTGACGTAAAGGATTTAACAGCTGTAGAACGTGCAGTCCAATCCGTAAAAGGAGAGCTTGGACAAATCGACATTCTCATTAACAATGCCGGGATCGGCGGGTTTGCAGGATTTCTTGAGCAATCCCCCGAGGAGTGGGAAAATATTGTCCAGGTGAATCTGATGGGAGTTTATAATGTAACACGCGCCGTTCTGCCTGAAATGATCGAAAGAAAAGCCGGCGATATTATTAATATTTCTTCTACAGCAGGCCAAAGGGGAGCAGCCGGGACTAGCGCCTACAGCGCGTCTAAGTTCGCGGTACTCGGACTGACCGAATCGCTGATGCAGGAAGTCAGAAAGCACAATATCCGCGTGAGTGCTCTTACACCGAGCACGGTTGCGACGGACTTGGCAATCGACTCCAAATTAACAGACGGCAATCCGGAACGCGTCATGCAGCCTGAAGATCTGGCGGAATACATGGTTGCCCAACTTAAACTGCATCCGCGCATTTTTATTAAATCAGCGGGCATGTGGTCTACAAACCCTTAAACAATCAGGAAAGGACAGGCTTGAAACAGCCTGTCCTTTTTTCGTGCTATTTTTGCGAAAGGCGTACGGGGAGATGACGGACGCCGAAGACAAACGGACTTTGAATCGCTTCAAGCTCCTCTGAGCTGTCCTTTTCCACGGATGCATGCCGCAGCAAGTAATCGAGTGCGACTTTCGCTTCAAGCCGGGCAAGGGGAGCACCGAGACAAAAGTGGATGCCGAAGCCGAAGCTCATATGAGGGTTTGATTTACGATCAAGCTTAAAGCTGTCAGGGTCGTCAAATTTCAGTTCGTCACGGTTCGCTGAAGCGACCCAGTTGATCACCGTGGAACCTTTTGCAATCCGCACGCCTTTGATGTCAAGGTCTTCAGCCGCCGTGCGGCCGATTGCTTGCACGGGCGGATAATACCGCAGTGTTTCTTCAACAAAAACAGGAACGAGGGACAAATCTTGCCTTACGGCTTCCTGTGTGGCTTTGTCTTCGGTGAGATAGCGGACGCTGTTTGCGATCAGGTTAGTTGTCGTTTCGTTGCCTGCGACCAAAAGAATGATGCAAAAATTCAGCAGTTCTTCTTCTGTCAGCGACTTGCCGTCAACTTCTGCCCGTAGCAAAAGCGAAATCAGGTCGTCTTTTGGCTCTTTTTTGCGCTGCTTGATAATGTTTTTAAAATAATCCGCCAAAAACCGATTGCCTTCTTCACGGCGTTTGTACATCTGTTCAGCGGCTTCAGCCGAGCGGTCTTCCGCACCTGCGACAAGGATGTCTGAATAATGTTTAAACATGAGGCGGTCTTCAGCCGGAACGCCCAAAAGTTCAGCAATGATAATGACGGGAAGGGGAGCAGCCAAGTCATCCACCACATCAAACAAATCCTTCTGTTTCGCTTCGTTAAATAAAAAAGCCGTCACTTCTTCGATATGCGGCTCAAGCTCTTTCACCGCTTTCGGCGTAAAAGCTTTATTAACGATGGCCCTCATTTTTGTGTGTTTCGGCGGGTCCATTGTTAATATGCTTTTTCCTTCCATATTACCGCCGCGTTTTGAAGAGAAAAGCTTCGGGTTTTTTAACACGAATTGAACGTCTTCATACGAAAAGATATCCCAGCATTTTCGCTCATCATCGTAACGCACAGGAGATGTCTTTCTGATCCGGTTATAAATCGGGAACGGAAACAGCCGGTCATTGCTGGAGCTGATTTCTTTCATCGGAATCCAATTGGCATAGTGCTTGCTTGATTGAAGTGAATTTGAATTTGCCACGTCAACTCTCTCCTTTAACATGAATCGTTTATACATGATGAACCGGTTCAATCTTTACGTTATCACTATTTTTACAACGGTTTCAACGGACATATCATGAAAAAATTGTCAATTGGCCGAAAGTATCGGATCTGAAAAAGGAAAAAAGGCGAGGTATGCTCACAACACCGGGAACATCAGCTCAGAGATGGATGAAAAAAACGAGGCCGCACCTGATGAGGTACGGCCTCGATCTTTCAGCTTACGGCTTCTTCCCGGGAGAACTGGCTGTTATACAAATCGGCGTAAAAACCGTTCTCGCGGAGAAGCTCTTCATGGCTGCCTTTTTCAATAATATCTCCGTTTTTCATCACAAGAATCAGGTCGGCATCTTTAATGGTAGAAAGACGGTGGGCGATGACAAAACTCGTGCGGTTAGCCATCAGTTTGTTCATCGCTTTTTGAATATTCATTTCCGTCCGGGTGTCGACACTGCTAGTCGCTTCATCCAATATTAAAATCTTCGGATCGGCTAAAATGGCTCTCGCGATCGTGAGGAGCTGCCGCTGCCCTTGCGAGATGTTTTGGGCATCTTCGCCCAGTACCGTATCATAGCCGTCCGGCAAGGTACGGATAAAATCGTCGGCATAGGCGGCTTTTGCCGCCCTGATGATGTCTTCATCTGTTGCGCCATCACGTCCGTAGGCGATGTTTTCGCGGATGGTGCCGTTGAACAGCCATGTGTCCTGCAAAACCATCGCAAACATGCTTCTGGCCTGTTCGCGCGACAGTTCGCTGATGTCAGTGCCGCCGACCTTGATGCTGCCTTTGTTTAATTCATAAAACCGCATCAGCAAATTGATGATCGTCGTTTTTCCTGCACCAGTCGGTCCGACGATCGCAATTGTCTGGCCTTCTTTGGCATGGAGGCTTAAATCGCGGATGACCGGAACGTTTTTATCATAGCCGAAGGCGACACGTTCAAACGATACATCGCCTTTTAATGCGCCGGTATCGATGGAAGCCGGCGTCTCCTCGGTTTCCTCGTCTTCGTCTAAAAGACTGAACACCCTTTCGGCGGATGCGATTGCCGATTGGATTGTATTCGCGATTCCGGCAGCTTGAACGAGCGGCTGGGAAAATTGCTGCGTGTATTGGATAAAAGCCTGCACGCCTCCGATTAAGAGGGTGCCGTTAAGAACGAAAATACCGCCGGTTATGCTGACAAACACATAGCCGAGGTTGCCGATGAATGTCATGATCGGCATCATCAGACCTGAAATAAACTGCGCTTTCCAGCCTGACTGGTAAAGACGCTCATTCACTTCATTGAATTGCTGAATCGCTTTTTCTTCATGACCGAATGCCTTTACTTCCTGGTGCCCTGTAAACATCTCTTCAACGTGTCCGTTGATGTCGCCGAGTTCTTTCTGCTGCGTGCCGAAGTGTTTCTGCGAAAATGAGGCGATAAATCGGACAGCGAGCATGCTGAGCGGAACCGTGATGAAGACGACGAGCGTCAGCACAGGGCTGATCAGGAGCATCATGACGATGATTCCGACTATGGTAATGACAGACGTAATCATTTGCGTCAGCGCCTGCTGCAGTGACGTATTAATATTGTCAATATCATTGACGGCGCGGCTGAGCGTATCGCCATGCGAATGCTTGTCATAGTACTTTAAAGGGAGTCGCGTCAGCTTTTCATTCACTTCCTGGCGCATTTCGTATATCGTTTTCTGGGCTACGCCGGCCATCAGGTATTGCTGCAAGAACGTAAAGAAAGCAGAAAGCAGATACAGTCCTGCCAGGATCATCGTGATCCGGCCGAGAAAGCCGAATTGAACACCGGTGCCTTCTGTAAAGCTTGCGAAAAGGGAAGAGGTCGCATCTCCGAGAAGTTTTGGACTGATGACATTAAACAACGTCGCCAATATTGCAGCACAGACAACGAGCACCAGCTGGAAGGTCCGCGGTTTTAAATAGCGGGCCAATCTCAAGAGGGTCTTTTTAAATTCTTTCGGTTTTGTCTCGTGCATTCCTTTTGGTATCGAGCCGTGATGCTTTTGTTGTTGGCTCATGCGCTTTCCTCCTCGGCCTGCTGTGATGCCACAATTTCCTGGTAAATTCCATTTTCAGCAAGCAATTGTTGATGGGTGCCGATACCGGCTATTTTTCCTTCATTTAATACGATGATTTGGTCCGCATCTGTAATCGTGCTTACCCTTTGGGCAACAATAATGACGGCGGCATCAGCGGTGGTTTTCTGAAGCGCTTTTCTCAGCTTTTGATCCGTTTTGTAATCAAGCGCCGAAAAGCTGTCGTCAAATAAATAAATTTCCGGTTTTCTGACCAATGCCCGGGCGATGGAAAGCCGCTGTTTCTGGCCGCCTGAAAGGTTGGCTCCGGCCTGCTCGATATCAGATTCAATTCCATTTTCCTTGCCTTCCACAAACTCGGCAGCCTGTGCCGTTTCAAGTGCTTCCAAAATTTCTTCATCTGTTGCATCTTCTTTGCCAAATCGGATATTGTCCTTGATCGTCCCGCTGAATATTGAAGCTTTTTGCGGGACATAGCCGATTTTCGCGCGAAGCTCCTTTTGCGCCATCTTTCTGACATCTGTTCCGTTGACAAGCACAGACCCTTTTTCAATATCGAAAAATCTCGGGATCAATTGAAGAATCGTCGTTTTTCCGGCCCCTGTGCTCCCGATGATCGCAGTCGTTTCACCCGGTTTTGCCTTGAACGTAATATTTTCGAGAACGGGCTTTTCAGCTCCGGCATAACGAAAAGTCACATCTTGAAATTCCACATAACCGCGCAAGCCGCTGTCTTTCTGCGGCTCTTTCGGATCGGTAATCGAAGGCACTGTTAACAGCACTTCGTTAATGCGGTCGGCAGATGCCTGAGCCCTTGGGATCATCACGAATGTCATCGCAAGCATGATCAGCGCGATTAGAATCATGGATGCATATTGAAGGAAAGCCATTAAGTTCCCGACCTGCATGCTGCCTTGATCGATGCGGATGCCTCCGAACCAGATAATCGCGATGTTCGTGAAATTCATCATAATCATCATGACAGGAAATAGAAAAGCCATGATTCTGTTGACGGCGATGCCTGTATCGCGAAACTCTTCGTTTGCCTTTTGAAAACGGGCTTTTTCTTGATCAACTCGGTTAAAGGCGCGAACGACGCGAACTCCAGTCAAACCTTCCCTGAGAACAAGGTTGAGACGATCCGTCTTTTTTTGAAGAACGCCGAATAAGGGAACAGCTTTTCTTGTAATGAGAAAAATCAGCCCCGCAAGGATCGGGAGAGCGGCCAGAAATATAATCGACAGCTTGGCATCTCTGGACACGGCAAGCACAATACCGCCGACCAGCATTAACGGCGCTCTTGTCATCAATGAAAGCATCATGTTGAGTACATCCTGGACTTGCTTGACATCATTTGTGGTACGGGTAATGAGAGAAGCAGAACCGATTTTTCCGAATTCATCCATTGAATAGTGTTCAACTTTGACAAACAGCTTGCGCCTGATATCCCTTCCAAAGCCGAGGGCTGTTTTCGAAGCGAAAAACGCTTTTCCGACAGTCATGATGATGGCCAGAAGGGAGCAGGCGATCATCCAGCCGCCGGTTCTCAATATGAATGGCATGTCGCCGTTCACGATTCCGACATCAACGACATCTGCCATTAACGTCGGCAAATAAAGCTCAAGCACACTGCTCAGCAAAGTAAAAACAGCGACAAGAATCACTTGCAGCTTATAAGGCTTTAAATATTTTAAGAGTGAGATCATTTTTCAACCTTCTTTTCACTTGTTTTTTCTCCGTGTTCGATAAACTCGGATAACTTATGAATCAAATCGGCGAACTGCCTGCTTTCATCCTCGCCCAGAAACCGAGTGAGCTGCAGGAACCACCGGTTCAGCCCTTTAAGCGCATCGTCCGCCGCTTTTTTTCCTTCATCGGTTAAAAAAATCCGGACGATCCTCCTGTCATCCTCATCCATGCGCCGAAAAACGAGCCCTTTTTTTTCCATTCTGTTCAACATCTGCGTGACGAAAGGGGAGGTGACATGCAGAGCGCGGCTGATTTCGGATGCCATTTTGCCTTCACCGCTTGCTTCATTTAAAAACATCAGCGCTTTTGCCTCAGTCTTTTTCCATTCAACCGCAGGAAAAGACTGCTTCATTTCCGCATACCGCAGCCGGTTGAAAGCTTCGATCAACTGCACAACGGTCTTGCGGCTGACTTTATCTTGTTTCATAAAAAGCACCTGCTTCTCCATTTTAATTAATTAAGTAAATAAACTAAAACACGGTATTATCATACATAGAACAACAAAAGATTGTCAAAGAAGAAACTTATAAAAAAGAAAAAACCCGATCATTGATGACATGACCGGGTCATTGTACGAGCTTCATAAAAAAATCTTTCATTTCAAGGTGGCGAAGATGTTCCGGAACTTTTTCCGAACCGACGATGATCATCGGAGCCAAGCTATCCGTTTTATAAAGTGAGCCATGGCCGCCTCCGCCAAAATGGAGGGGAGACTTTTCGCCGGCAAATTGGAACCCGGGTTTCGCGTCGGCGATCACAAACTGTCCGCGATGCGAATGCATGGCGCTGTATAGGCGGGCAAGAGCATCCGGGTAATCGCCGTATTGGATCGAGACGCCGTCTGCTTTAATGTCCAATAAAGAAAAATCTCCGCTGATCGTCCATGACTGCCCGTAAGGATCTTGATAGCCGCCTTTTGGACGAAACCGAAGCGGTTTTAAAGAACGCTTCGAATCAACATATATCCAGCCGCTTTTTTTCCACGCTGTGAAAGCGATTCGTTCGTCTTTTTTCAATTCATTGACGGCACCTTGCAGCGGCATGTTTCGATCCGTGACATAAATGTATGCCATTCTGTCGTTTACTGCAAAAAGAAGCTGGGCGTTTCGATCGGGGGCTTCGTTTATTTTAGCGATCCGGTATCCTTTAAAAAGCGAATGAAGCCGGATGGCGGCCTTGTCTTTATCGCGTCCGATCGCTGTCTGCCCGCCATCACCCATGACGACCCATACCGCTTTTTCGGCCGCATCGCGCCAAGAATCATATGCATTCAATATACGCTGCAGCTGCTGGTCCATTTTTTCGAGGCCTTTCATATCCATCGGGCCTTTTTTGTGTGCATCATGGTCAAAATCGGGCAAGTAGGCGACAGTCAGCGCAGGAAGCTTCCTCTTTTTAATTAAATAGGCCACTTCCTGTGCTGTGAACTTGTCGTTAACGCCATAACTTTGCCAAATATGGTGGTGGGGGTTATCGGGATCGAGCTGGGCAAAGCGGCCGAACGAAAAAAGAGCCGGCCCGTTTACCATCATATGTTCAGGCATCAATTTAAGCTTTTTGAGCGGGGGCGGGATATTTAATTCGTGGCGGTCAGGCCCTCTGTATATGAGCCCGTTGATGGATGCCGACTGTTTTCCTCGCACTTGCAAATCATCATGGACCGTTGTCACCTTCCGGCTTAAATGGCGGTGATTAAGAGAAAATATCCCGTCTTCGATCGTTTGTTTGATGCCGAGTGTGGCGATTTCTTTTTTATCGCTCCCGTAATTCACGATTCTCTGTTCATCCTGATCATACCAGACGAGCCCGGGAACGCGGTGGATATTCGGATAAGTTCCGGTGAGCAGGGTGCTGTCAATCGAGACCGACATGGTCGGATACGCGTTTACCACTTCAGGTTCATAATGACCGTTTTCAAGAAAGAATTTTAATGCCGGGGCGCGGCCTGCTTGAATCGCTTTTTTCAAAGGCTGATCCATCAAAGAGTCGATGATCAGGACAATGACCGGTTTTTTGGAGGATTTGACGGCCTCTGCTTCTTCATCCGGGAGTCCCAATTTTTCATTCCCGGCATTCAGCCATATAATAAATGAAATTAGCGCACATATAAAAATGGCAAGAACAATGCTTAGCTTTTTCAAAATGGCCTCATTCCTTTAATCCCATCATATGCATATTCTGGCATGGGACGCCGGAAGTTATAGTTGGTAATACGTTCTAAATGATTCACGGCAGCTCTGGGGAATCCTATTCAATTAGAAAGGAGGGTCAATGATGAAAAAGCATAAATGGTTAGCCGCATTTGCTATCATCGCGATTTTAGCCGTAATTGGCTATATCACGGTCAGACATCTTGAACCGGAATATGTATATATGCCTCCTAAAGAAAAAGTCATCTCAAAAGAAAAACGAGTGCACGGATACGATCTATGGGGAGCATTTACACCGGACAAGCCCGCCTCCGCAGAGGAGGGAGCTGTAAAGGTTGATGACCGCCTTCTCGACTTGGGACGGGAGACATTTTATAAGGAAACTTTCGGCAACGAAGTGTTTTTGACAGATATCATCGGACTCCTTGACGGTCCCATTACAGCAGCCAACATGACGAAAGCCATTGCCGGATTGAAAGGGAAAGGGACGACGAACTTGCGCATCGAATTAGCTGAAACAGTTAAGGTCGGCGGGAAAATCTTTAAAAAAGGCGAGAAGATCGACACCGGCATTGATGTTCCAAAAGGGGCATACGCACCGCTCGGCATGCCTTTCAAATACGCTGACGGAAAAATCAAAGCCGGCATCAGCTGTGCGGCCTGCCACGCCGCAGTCGATCCGAAAACGATGAAGGTGATGGAAGGCGTGACAAACTCTGATTTAAATACAGGGCTGATGCTGGCGCTGGCGACAAATTCAGCGGCTTATTTTACACATGCCGAAATTGATAATATTCAACAATTTATGAATGATAAAAGCCCTGTGATCACTGCCAGAAACGGCAAAAAAGAACGCCTTCCCGATCCGGACCGCCTCGAAGATGCGGTCGATCGCATTTTCCTGAAGTGGCCGAGAGGTTTTTTCGACTCGACGATCGATATGAAAAGCAATCCCACGCAGATTCCGGATGCCTATACATTGGGCGACCATCCGTACAGCTGGAGCGGTTCGGCAATGGCCGGTCCTTTTAAAGGCTTGACTGTGTTCAGCAATAATGTTCATGCGCAAAATTCGGACAGCCTCTCGCAAGCCCCGGCAAGCCGGGCGCTTTTCGGCATGAGCGAAGATGTTTATATCGGGACGATCCTGCAAAGGGCTCCCGTCTCAACATACAGGTATCAGCCGAAAAAAAAGGAAAGTCCGACTGCGTTTTTCAAAAAAGCCGATCCCACTCCCGGAGTACCGGGCGTCAACCAAATGGTCAAGCCGCCAAACTATCCTAACATCACATTGGCGGCGCCCGACGGCGTACTTGTGAGCTCACCCGGACGAAAAGTGAATGAAGAAAACAACGCTGTATCCGCCTGGCAAAATACACTTAGACCTCCTGATCCGCGGCAAAAAACCGACAGCCAAACCGTCAGGCGCGGCAGGCGTGTTTTTGAACAAGCGGGCTGCATATCCTGTCATGCCGGCCGGTATTTGACGAACAACAAGGTCATCTCGGTTGAAAAAATCGGAACCGAGCCGACAAGGGCCCGGTCTTTTAAGAAAACGGAAAACATATTCGGGAAAAGCCTTATTCATTCGCCTGACACACCGGTGCCTCTGCCGCGCAAACCGAAGATCCTGAAAGTCCCGACAGCCGGGTTTGACCCCGAACAGATCAAGCTTTCCTGGGCGCAGGGAGATTCCAAAGGCGGGTACAAAGTGCCGAGTCTGATCGGCGTTTACTGGCGCGCTCCTTATTTGCACGACGGAGGGGTTGCAGTGGGAAGCTCATTAAAAGAGACAGGCTTACCAAAGACGGTCATAAAAGGTAAGCAGGCGGATCCTTATAACAGTTTGCTGGCGATGATCGACAGAGATTTAAGACAGCAGGTCGTCAAAAGCAATTCGGAATCGCCCGACTTAAAAGCGGTCAGGGTAACCGGCAAAGGGCATGAATTCTGGATCGACGCCAAAAGCGGCTTTTCCGAACAAGAGCAAAAAGCGTTGATTCATTATTTAATCCATGCCGATATGCCGAAAAAGTAAGGAATAAAATGAAACGATAAGCCGCCTGAATGGCGGCTTTTTTTAAAACTTCATCACGGGAGCGGCGATATGATCGCCTTTTCGGTCCTTTGTGACGGCGCGATCCGGCTGACGGAATATGTCATTCACTTCAGCGGTTTTGACGAGTCAAAGGCCGGTTCCAGGCTGCAGCCAGTGCAGGCGAGCCCGTTTCCAGACAGAAAAAACTGGCGTCAGTATGAAAAATCAGCATAAAAAAAAGGGGATAAACATACATATATAAGATGTACTTTTTACAATAGAAGAGATGCGCAGAGAATAAATGGACAGAAAATTCAGACATTAATCATTGTTTATGATAAAATGAAAACAGCCAAGCTTTTGCGCCCGGCTGAATTCGTTGTCATACTGGCTATTGGTATTGCTGAAGGCGAGAAAAAAACTTCTTTACGAACTGATAAAAGACTTTTGCAGAAGGGGAAAGCTCCCTGTTTTTAGGGGTGATGATTCCGACTGTGCGCTTTACTTGAGGATAATCAATCGGGATCTTCTTTGTAAAACGGGGAGCCGTTTCATTAAAGGCGCTTTCCGGCAAAAGCGTCACACCCATATCAGCAGAAACCAGCCCTTTGATCGCATCCAAATCTTCGCCCTCTGAGGAAATTTTAGGCGTATATCCTACTTGCTTGCATGCATCAACAGCCATTTTTCGAAGGATGTATCCGTCTGGAAACAGCACATACTGATCATTTCTGAGATCGCCGAGATGAAGGCTTTGCTGGCCTGATAGGGGATGATTGATCGGCACGAGTGCCAAAAGGCTTTCCGAAAACAAAATGTCCCCTTTAATCTCAGCGATATTTGACGGAACAGGACCGAGAAAAGCCAAATCGATATCCCTGTTTTTCACCGCTTCGATTAAAAATTTATAAGATCCCTGCCTTAAAAGAAAAGCGACATGAGGATGCTCCTCTTTAAAAGCGGAAATAACCGTCGGGAGGAACTGGCCCGCAAGGCTTGTCGGGAAACCGATTTTAACGGTCCCGCGATTCGGGTCCAAATACTCATCGATTTGTTCCTTCGCGAAATCGATCGCTTTCATCGCTGTTTTAATATGGTCTAAAAACTGTCTCCCGATCGGAGTCAGCTTCACATTACGGCCTTCGCGCTCAAACAAATCAACACCGAGCTCTTCTTCGAGATTGGCGATCTGCCTGCTGATCGCCGACTGAGCGACATGAAGGTGCATGGCCGCTTCCGATACGTGCTCTCTTTCTGCAACTTCCATAAAATAATGCAATTGGCGTAATTCCATCGTTGTTTCACCTGCTCATCTCAAAATGAGATAGTTTTAATCTAAATTATATATTGTTTGTATAGATTTGAAAACCTACAATAGGATTAGAGTTTGTAAGATTTTATGACCGGGGACAAACGGGAAAAATGAACGGGGGAGAGGAACAATGACTTATAATCAACTACCAAAGGCACAAGGTCTCTACCGTCCTGAATTTGAACATGATGCATGCGGAATCGGCCTTTACGCTCATTTGAAGGGCCTTCCTACTCATGATATTGTCAAAAAAGGATTACAAATGCTTTGCCAATTAGACCACCGGGGCGGTCAGGGCAGTGACCCGCATACCGGAGACGGAGCAGGCATCATGATGCAGATTCCGGATGCTTTTTTCAAAAAAGTCTGCGCCGGTTTCAACTTGCCTGAAAAAGGACGCTACGGCGTCGGGATGATCTTCTTTTCTAAGGATGACAGCGGGCGCGAAAAAACCGAAGCGCGCATTAACGAGCTGATCGAACAGGAAGGACAGACAGTGCTCGGCTGGCGAACTGTACCTGTAAATGTCGGAAAAATCGGAACAGTCGCACAGAAAAGCGCGCCAATCGTCCGCCAGGTATTCATCGGAGCAAATGAAGCGATGAAAGACAATCTGGCATTCGAACGGAAGTTGTACATCATTCGCAAACAGGCCGAAAATTGGGCGAAAGAACACGACAAAACGTTCTATTTTGTCAGCCTCTCTAGCAATACCATCGTATATAAAGGACTTCTAACACCCGAGCAGGTTGATGCTTTCTATGAAGATTTACAGGACGAGGACTTCGTCTCAGCTTTTGCATTGGTTCACTCCCGTTTCAGCACAAACACGTTTCCGAGCTGGGAAAGGGCACATCCGAACCGCTATCTGATCCACAACGGGGAAATCAATACGCTGCGCGGCAATATGAACTGGATGAAAGCGAGGGAGCAGCAGTTTGTTTCCGAAGCGTTCGGCGAAGACTTGCCAAAGGTTTTGCCAATCCTCGATGAAAACGGAAGCGACTCCTCGATCCTGGATAACGCTTTTGAATTCTTTGTTCTGGCTGGAAGGAATCCGGCCCATGCTGCAATGATGCTGATTCCGGAGCCGTGGAACGAGAACCCGTACATGTCAAAAGAAAAGAAGGCATTTTACGAATATCACAGCTCTTTAATGGAGCCATGGGACGGCCCGACTGCGATTTCATTTACAAACGGAAAACAGATCGGAGCCATTTTAGACCGGAACGGGCTCAGACCCGCTCGCTATTATGTCACTAAAGACGACTACCTTATTTTTTCCTCCGAAGTCGGCGTGATTGATGTCGAACAGGAAAACATCTTATATAAAGACCGGCTGGATCCCGGGAAAATGCTTCTTGTTGATCTTGAAGAAGGGCGGATTATCTCCGATGAAGAAGTCAAATCCGAAATCGCCGGGGAGTTTCCGTACCAGGAATGGCTCAGTAAAGAACTGGTTCATGTCTCAAACGATATTGAGGAAACCGAAGAAAAATCTGTGCCTGACCTATTGACCCGCCAAAAAGCATTCGGTTTTACGTACGAAGATATTCACAAATATTTAATTCCTGTCATTACAGAAGGCAAAGACCCGCTCGGTTCAATGGGCCACGATGTCCCGCTGGCGGTGTTGTCAGACCGTCCGCAATCGCTGTTCAACTATTTTAAACAGCTGTTTGCACAAGTTACAAATCCGCCGATTGATGCAATCCGCGAGCAGATCGTCACTTCGACATTGACATGGCTCGGAGCGGAAGGCGATATTCTCCATCCGAATGAAAGCAGCTGCCGCCGGATTAAATTGTATACACCGGTCTTGACAAACGCACAGTTCAATTCTTTAAAAGGACTTGTGCATAAGGATTTCAAAAGCAAGACGATTCATACGCTCTTTACAGACGACTTGAAGAGCGGCCTCGAAGATATGTTTAAAGAAGTGGACAGAGCGATCGCCGAAGGCGTGACTCTCCTTATTTTATCCGACCGCAAAATGGACGGTCAGAAAGCGCCGATTCCTGCGCTGCTAGCCGTCAGTGCCTTGCATCAGTATTTAGTCCGCGCGGGAAAACGTACGAAAGTCAGCATTATCGCCCAATCCGGTGAAGCGCGCGAAGTTCACCATTTTGCCGCCTTGATCGGCTACGGAGCGGATGCCATTCATCCGTACCTCACGTATGCGACATACAAGCAGGCGATTGAAGACGGAGCACTTTCCATCAGCTATGAAGAAGCCGTTACAAAATACAGCAAAAGCGTGACAGAGGGCGTCGTAAAAGTGATGTCCAAAATGGGTATTTCCACTGTTCAAAGCTACAGGGGCGCACAGATTTTTGAAGCGGTTGGGATCAGCAAAGACGTCATAGACAGCTATTTCACAGGAACGGCATCACAGCTCGGCGGAATCGGTCTGGATACGATTGCCGAAGAAGCGAAGCGCCGCCACAGGGAAGCGTATGAAGATACATTCAGCGAAACGCTTGATTCGGGAAGCGATTTTCAATGGAGAAAAGGCGGGGAGCACCACGCTTTTAACCCGAAAACGATTCACACGCTGCAATGGGCATGCCGCAAAGGTGATTACAGCCTGTTTAAACAATATTCGAAAGCAGCTGATGAAGAAAGAATCGGTTTTCTCCGCAATCTCTTCTCATTTGATGAAAACCGGAAGCCGCTGCCGCTTGAAGAGGTCGAATCCGCTGAATCGATTGTGCGCCGCTTTAAAACAGGGGCGATGTCATTCGGCTCTTTAAGCAAGGAAGCCCATGAAGCGCTGGCGATTGCAATGAACCGTCTCGGCGGAAAAAGCAACAGCGGGGAAGGCGGAGAAGATCCGGCGCGCTTTACGCCTGACGCAAATGGCGATAACCGCCGCAGCGCGATCAAGCAAATCGCTTCAGGCCGTTTCGGTGTGAAGAGCCATTATCTCGTCAATGCCGATGAGCTGCAAATTAAGATGGCTCAGGGTGCAAAACCTGGGGAAGGCGGACAGCTTCCTGGCAACAAAGTGTATCCATGGGTTGCCAATGTACGCGGATCTACGCCTGGGGTCGGCTTGATTTCACCGCCGCCGCACCACGACATCTACTCGATTGAAGATTTGGCGCAGTTGATCCACGATTTGAAAAACGCCAACCGCGATGCACGGATCAGTGTAAAGCTTGTCGCTAAAGCCGGGGTCGGCACGATTGCAGCCGGAGTCGCCAAAGCGACTGCCGATGTCATCGTCATCAGCGGCTATGACGGGGGCACTGGAGCCTCACCGAAAACAAGCATTAAGCATACCGGCCTTCCGTGGGAGCTTGGACTCGCAGAAGCACATCAAACACTGATGATGAACGGTTTGCGCGAACGCGTCGTATTGGAAACAGACGGCAAATTAATGACCGGCAGAGACGTTGTCATGGCTGCGCTTTTAGGAGCCGAAGAATTCGGTTTTGCCACAGCGCCGCTCGTTGTTCTCGGCTGCGTTATGATGAGAGCCTGTCATTTGGATACTTGCCCTGTCGGGGTAGCGACGCAAAACCCTGAGCTGCGCAAAAAGTTCATGGGCGATCCGGATCACATCGTGAATTACATGCTCTTTGTCGCAGAGGAAGTTCGCGAATTGATGGCCCGGCTCGGTTTCAGAACAGTTGATGAAATGGTGGGCCGCACGGATGTCCTTCGTGTCAGCGAACGGGCGAAAGCACATTGGAAAGCGGGTCAGCTCGATTTATCAAACCTGCTATATCAGCCGGAAGGCGCACGCACATTCCGTACGCCGCAAAACCACAAAATCGATGAATCACTTGATATTACGCAAATTCTACCCGCCGTCCAGTCAGCTGTTGAAAACGGCACGTCTGCGGAAGCATCCTTTGAAATCCGCAACATCAACCGTGTAACAGGAGCCATAACCGGAAGTGAAATTTCTAAGCGCTACGGCGAAGAAGGCCTCCCTGAAGATACGATTACGCTCAGATTCACAGGTTCAGCGGGGCAAAGCTTTGGCGCGTTCGTACCAAAAGGAATGACAATGTATTTGACAGGGGATGCCAATGATTATATCGGCAAAGGTCTTTCAGGCGGAAAAATCGCCGTCAAAGCGCCTGACGAATTCAACCCTGCATTCCGTGAAAATGTTATTGTCGGAAATGTTGCGTTCTACGGTGCTACAAGCGGAGAAGCTTATATTAACGGACTCGCCGGCGAACGGTTTGCCGTCAGAAACAGCGGAGTCAGCGTTGTCGTTGAAGGCATCGGCGACCATGGCTGCGAATACATGACCGGCGGACGCGTCGCTATTCTCGGCGACGTCGGCAAAAACTTTGCCGCGGGCATGTCAGGCGGAATCGCCTACGTGTACACCGAAGACAAAAAAGCCTTTAAACGGAAATGCAATCCTGAAATGATCGAATTTGAAACACTTGAAGCACCTGAGGAAATCGCCGAACTGAAAACGATGATCGAAAACCATTACGGATATACTGAAAGCTCAAAAGCAGCTTCGATACTTGATCATTGGGAAGAGGCCGTCGGCCGGTTTGTGAAAGTGATTCCGAAAGACTTCAAGCAAATGATAGAGCGGATTAAAGAGCAAAAAGAAGCCGGCTTGTCTGATGAAGAAGCGCTGATGTACGCGTTTGAAGCCGGTACGAAGCAAAAGATTGAACCGTCTGCGGCTGCTTCATCAAAAGAAGCGGTGGCACAGTAAGAAAGGGGAGGGGAAAATGGGCAAAGCAACAGGATTTATGGAATTCAAGCGGGAAAAGCCTGCTGAACGCGATCCTCTCACACGGATAAATGACTGGAACGAATATTCGTCTCCATTTTCTGAGGAAGCATCAAAAAGACAGGGAGCGCGCTGCATGGACTGCGGCACCCCCTTTTGTCAAATCGGCATGGATATAGGCGGTTATACGTCAGGATGTCCGATACACAATTTAATCCCTGAATGGAACGACCTCGTTTACAAGGGAAGGTGGAAAGAAGCGCTTGACCGCCTTCTGAAGACAAACAACTTCCCTGAATTCACGGGGCGGGTCTGTCCGGCGCCTTGCGAGGGCTCTTGTACGGTGGCGATTTCCGACCCGGCCGTATCCATCAAAGGGATCGAACGGACGATTATTGACAAAGGATTTGAAAACGGATGGATTCAGCCGCGGATTCCGAAAAAACGGAGCGGCAAAAAAATCGCGATCGTGGGCTCAGGGCCTGCCGGTCTGGCAAGCGCCGATCAATTGAATCAAGCGGGGCATTCGGTCACTGTTTACGAGCGCAGCGACCGCCCGGGCGGCCTGTTAATGTACGGCATTCCAAGCATGAAGCTTGAAAAAAGCGTTGTCGAACGCCGCATCAAACTGTTGACGCAGGAAGGCATCGACTTTGTCACCAATACGGAAATCGGCAAAGATATTACAGCCGACGAGCTAAAAGAACAGTACGATGCGGTTATCCTTTGCACAGGAGCCCAAAAACAGCGCGATCTCTTGATTGAAGGCCGGGAAGCAAAAGGTGTCCACTTTGCCATGGACTATTTAACAGGCACTATAAAAAGCATGCTCGATTCGAATTTTAAAGATAAACAGTTTATCAATACGAAAAATAAAGATGTCATCGTCATCGGCGGGGGAGATACCGGAGCAGACTGCGTTGCAACGGCCTTGCGCCAAAAAGCGCGAAGCGTCGTCCAGTTCGGCAAACATCCGAAGCTGCCCGATACAAGAACCGCCGAAAATATGTGGCCTGAACAGCCGCATGTCCATTCACTGGACTATGCTTATGAAGAGGCGCAAGCAGCATTCGGCAGCGATCCGAGACAATATTCGATCCAAACGAAAAAGCTTGTCGCAGACAAAAACGGCCATTTGAAAGAACTGCATACGATTCAAATGAAAAAAGTAAAGAATGATCAAGGAAAATTTGAGTTTCACGAAATTCCGGGCACGGAAAAAGTATGGCCTGCTCAATATGTCTTTATCGCTATCGGCTTTGAAGGAACGGAACAGCCGCTGCTTGAACAATTCGGGGTAAATACAGTGAGAAATAAAGTTGACGCAGCATACGGGGAATTTAAAACGAATGTCGATGGAGTCTTCGCAGCAGGGGATGCGAGAAGAGGACAGAGCCTGATCGTTTGGGCGATTCACGAGGGACGCGAAGTCGCCCGTGAGGTTGACAAATATTTAATGGGAAGTTCTGTACTGCCATAAAACAAAGGGGTTTTCACATCATATAAATAAAGCCTGTCCTGCGACCTTCTTTAGGTTGACAGGGCAGGCTGATTTTTTGTTTGCTTCACAATATTCACCTGCTGATTCGACTTGCCATATCGTTATTTGTTCGAATTTATACAAAGGCAATGATAAAAAAATTGTGTACGTACTCCATTTAATGGTATATAACATAACCTAAAGTATGCAACGCAATAAAGGAGGCTATAACAGTGGAAGAAACTTATCAATATCAAGATGACTGGACGGATGCGGATAGACAGCAGCCTTTTACTTATGGCGGCTACCCCTATCCGCGGCCAAGACCGCGCCCTAGACCGAGACCGCCGTTTTATCCGTATCCATTCTTCTATCCGTTCTTTCCTTTTTATCCATACTACCCTTACTACCCGTACCCTTGGTAATGGGTAAAGCGAAGCTGTCTGGTGAAACAGACAGCTTTTTTCATTTTGATGAATTTTTCAAAACGCTTCCACGAATAATAACAGCGATATGATAAAAGCTCTATATTTCCAAAAGAGAACAAAATTGGATGTGGTATTCGTGTCGTTATTCGTCAAAAAGACCAGCAAGGAAAAGCGATATTTAATTTTCGCATTCAGTGTCATTCTTCTCTATGTCCTTCCGCTTTACATATTAAATGAAGACGCTCATATCCGCGTGCATGACAACCTGGATTCCAACATTGCATGGTATAAGGTGCTGGCGGAAAGCGGTCAACTGCTCGGCGGTGTTAAAGCCGTTATTCCGCAAATCATCAACGGACTGCCGCGGGATGCTTACGGAACGGAATGGAGCGGCATTGTCTGGCTTCATGCCTTGTTTCCCTCGATGACCGCATACGCTATAAGCCAAACGATCACGAGGGTGTTTGCCTTTGTCGGGATGTACCTGCTGCTGAAAAGCCATTTGATTCGCGATGAAAAAGCGTATTTCATCAGAATCGCGGTATCACTTGCTTTTGCCCTGACACCCTTTTGGCCTTCGGGAATGCTCAGCACGCTTGGCCATCCTTTAGCTTTATGGGCTTTTTTAAACATCAGGGCAGGAAGAGACTCATGGAAAGAATGGGCGACCCTTGCGCTTTTGCCGCTTTACTCAAGCTTTGTGCTCGGTTTCTTCTTTTTCCTAGCAGCCGTTTCACTGATTTGGCTTTATGATTTGGTTTCAAAGCGCAGCTTTAACCTTCGCTTTCTCGGAAGCATCGCTCTCATGACGGGCATTTTTCTGGCGATAGAATACCGGCTTGTTTATTCGGTTTTCGCTTCAGGCGAAACGATGCATCGGGTTGAATTTATTTCATCCAGGCACGACATCCTTCATTCGTTTCGGCTGTCATTTAAAAATTTCGTGCTCGGCCACAATCATGTCATGACCGTCCATACGGCAGTGATCCTGCCTTTGATTGTGCTCACTTTTGGGCTCGTCGTTGCGAGACAACGAAAAAAGCGGCCAAGAGAAGAAAAGCTGTTCATCTTTTTATTCATTTTAAATTATGCGCTTTCTTTATGGTATGCCCTCTGGTTCAACAAGCTGTGGGCGCTTCCCAAGGAAAAGATCAGTCTGCTTTCGGCATTCAATTTCGCGCGTTTTCACTTTTTGCGCCCTCTTGTGATATACGCAAGCTTTGCAGTTGCATGCTACATATTGTGGAAAATGGGGAAGAGATGGCGGCGCTTCGTCCATGCCGCGCTGGTCGCCCAGCTGCTCGTGCTTATACCGTTTCATGAAGAGCTGACTTACGGCGCATACCACCATGCCCCGACCTTTCGGGAATTTTATGCATCAGATCAGTTCAAACAGATCAAACGGTTCATCGGCCGGTCTCCCGATTCCTACCGGGTGGCGAGCATCGGCCTGCATCCCGCGATTGCGCAGTATAACGGTTTTTACACACTTGATACGTATGCCAATATTTATCCGCTGAAGTACAAGTATCAATTCCGGAAAATCATCGCCAAAGAGCTTGATAAAAATCCGGTCCTGAAACGCTATTTCGATGAGTGGGGGAGCCGCTGCTACTTGTTTGTTGACGAGCTCGGAAAACATTACGCGTTCAAAAAGAGCACGAAGAAAAAAATCACGAACCTCGAATTGAACACTGAAGCGTTCAAAAAAATGGGGGGGCGATATATTTTTTCTTCGGTTCCGATTATGAATGCAGAACAAAACAAGCTGGCGTTTTTAAAGCGGTTCAGCCACCCGCAGTCCGCTTGGAACATCTATGTATATGAAGCGAAATAAGCATCGATAAGGAGGAAGCAAATTGAATCTTCAACAGCCTTTGCTGACAATCGTCATACCCTGCTATAACGAAGAGGACGTGTTTGCCGAAACCGCAAAACAGCTGACTGCGGTATTGGATGATCTCACAGCAGACAAGCTGATCTCTGCAGAGAGCAAGCTTTTATTTGTCGATGACGGATCGACGGACCGCACATGGCCGCTGATTGCTATGGAAAGCACAAAAAACCGCTATGTGACAGGCTTGAAGCTGGCCCGTAATTCGGGACATCAAAAAGCTCTCTTAGCCGGACTAGATAAAGCGAAGCAAAAATCGGATTGCGTTATTTCAATCGATGCCGACCTTCAGGATGACATTTCGGCAATTCGCCGGTTTATCGAAAAATATCATGAAGGCTATGAAATCGTCTACGGCGTACGCCGCAGCCGGAAAACGGATACATGGTTTAAACGAACAACAGCCGCATGGTTCTACCGGATCATGAATAAGCTCGGCATCCAGCTGGTCGATAACCATGCCGATTTTCGGCTTTTGAATAAACGGGCGCTTGAAGAGCTCAGCCGCTATGCAGAAGCAAATGTTTTTCTGCGCGGTCTGGTGCCCCTGATCGGCCTCCGGTCGGCCAAAGTGTTCTATGACCGAAAAGAGCGGCTGGCTGGAGAAACGAAATATCCGCTGAAAAAAATGCTGTCTTTCGCTTTTCACGGGATTACGTCATTCAGTGTCGCTCCGATCCGTTTTTTTACCCTGATTGGCTTCTTCTTATTTTTCCTAAGCTGTATCGCAGGTTTATATGCAATGATTCAAAAGCTGCTCGGCTACACGAATGCTGGCTGGGCTTCGTTGATCATTTCGATATGGTTTTTGGGCGGTTTGCAATTGATGGGGATCGGCATTATCGGCGAATATATCGGAACGATTTTCACCGAAGTGAAAAGAAGGCCGAGGTATGCGGTGGATATCGATTTATATACGGAACGGCTCGGCCGGCGCGAACCTGAAAAACGGCCGGAAACGAAGTTCAGTTGATGACGGATCAAACGGATTACTTAACTTTTACAGTTCATTTTGAATAAGGAAGGATGTACAAATTTATGACAGAAAAACAAACCTCTGGCATGACGGTTGTCGCGATCGGGTCGATCCCATTGATTATGACGTTGGGAAATTCGATGCTGATTCCGATTTTGCCGAAGATGAAATCTGAACTCAATTTATCGCAATTTCAAGTCAGCCTTGTCATTACCGTGTTTTCGATTACTGCAGCGCTCTTTATTCCGCTGCTGGGTTACTTGGCGGACCGCTTCTCAAGGAAAGTGGTGATTATTCCGTGCCTGTTCCTTTACGGGGCCGGCGGGATTCTTGCAGGATTTGCATCGACGACCTTTGCGAACGCTTTCCCGTGGGTGCTTTTCGGGAGAGGACTGCAGGGGCTTGGAGCAGCCGGTACAGCGCCGATCGCAATGGCGCTGACAGGAGACCTTTTTAAAGGATCTGAAGAAAGCCGGGTGCTCGGTCTCGTTGAAGCCTCGAACGGCTTCGGAAAAGTGCTGTCTCCGATTTTAGGATCATTGATAGCATTGATCGCTTGGTTTTGGGTGTTTTTTGCATTTCCTGCTTTCTGTATTGCACCGATCATTTTGACTTGGATTTTTATCAAAGAAAAAGACAAGAAAAAAGATCCGCCGCCTCTCGGAAAATATGTGAAAGGGCTGACAAGCGTTTTTAAACATGAGGGCAGATGGCTTTTCACCGCATATCTCGCAGGGGCCGTCTGTTTGTTTACTCTGTTTGGCATCCTCTTTTACTTATCTGATGTTTTGGAAAAAGAATTTCATACAGACGGCGTAAAGAAAGGTCTGATCTTGGCGATCCCTCTGCTTGTCATGTGTACAACATCATATATTACGGGCAGCAAAATCGGACAAAATCAGCAGCTGATGAAAAAAATGATGGTTATCGGGCTCGCTCTGATTACGGTTTCCTACGGCACACTGTCTTTTTTCTCCGCGCTCATTCCTTTTATTTCGATCCTTGTCATCAGCAGCATCGGTACAGGCTTTGTTCTGCCGTGTGTCAACAGCTTCATAACCGGGGCTGTCGGAAAAGAGAGGCGCGGCTTTGTGACATCGCTGTACGGATCGGTCAGATTTTTAGGAGTCGCGATCGGTCCGCCGATTTTCGGGAGGCTGATGGAATGGTCGAAACTCGGCATGTTTATGTCGATTGCGGGCCTGACATTAGTCGTCGGTGTGTTGGTGCTGACGATGATTCATGTCAAAAAGGAAGACACCAAAAAAGGGGAGAAGGGGCTGCAGCCTGCTGACGCAAGATAGGAGGGAAGAGAAAAAATATGCGCATTGAAAAGGTTGACACATTTCCGCTGTTCCACAGGCTTTCCTCCCCTTACGGCGATGCGAACGGATTGAAAAGCTACAGAACGTGCTACCTGATTCGGATCACGACAGCTTCAGGCCTGTCGGGATGGGGAGAATGTGCGGATTGGCTGCCTGCTTTGGATGCGGGCTTTAAAAAACGGATCATTCCTTACTTAATTGGAAAAGAAGCGGGCAATCGCACGGAGCTTGTCACCGTCATCAAAAAGTGGCATCAGCGGGCCGCAGCTGCCGTTAGCATGGCTTTAACGGACATTACGGCGAAAAAAGCAGGCCTTTCGGTATGTGAATTATGGGGAGGAAAACTGAGGGAGCAGATCCCGGTCTATGCCTCATTTCAATCATATTCAGACAGGCCCGATTGGAGCCGCCATTCCCTCCGGCTCGTCGAAAAGGCCGTGCGGTCCGGATTTAAAACCGTCAAGCTGAAAGCGGGAGGCAAGTTGTTTTCCGAAGACTTGGCGCATATTCAGGCGTTCCAGGAGATGACAGGCCAAAACACCGGACTGATACTCGATGCCAACCAGAGTTATGACCAGGCCGCCGCACGGAAGTGGGAAACGTGGTTTTCCGCCTGGGGCAACGTGCTTTGGTTTGAAGAGCCCATGCCGTTTGACGTTCCCGCTGAATACCGGATGCTGCGTTCAGCGCTTTCTGTTCCGGTTGCCGGAGGAGAAAATGTAAAAGGCGCAAAACCGTTTTTGCCGATTTTTCTGGAGAACGCAGTCGATATTGCTCAACCCGATGTTATGCACTGTGACGGCACAGACGATTTTCAAACCGTTCTGAAGCTCGCCAGGCATTTCGGAAAAAGGGTTTCTCCCCACAGCTATGACGGCGGACTTTCAAGAATGTACGCCGTTTTCGGACAAGCCTGTCTGCCGCCTTGGAGCAAAATGGACGGAGAAGATATCGAACCGCTCGAATGGGATGCGATGGAGAATCCGTTCACAAAACTCGTGCCCGTCAGCATAAAAGACGGATACATTCAAGTCCCGGACAAAATCGAAATCGATACAGAGCTCGTAGAAGCGTATGGATGGGACGGCTCGTCTTACATGTGAAAGCGCCAACTCGAAAAAATGTGATATTTTTCATTTCCCCTTACATATAGTAGGAAGAGGACAAGTTTCTTTAAAGGGGATTATATCCGTATGGGAAGAAAGCTCAAAATCGTACATGCTATCGTGCTGGGCAGCGTGTTACAGGGTCTCGGCATGGCGCTGTTTTTGTTTCCGAACCATATTCCTTCAGGGGGCGCAGCCGGCATCGCTGTTTTGCTCAATTTTTGGTTTCAGGTTCCGCACGGATTAACCGTCTGGGCTGTCAACTTTTCGCTGCTTTTAACGGCCGTTAAATGGCTTGAACCCGTAACGGTCTTCGGGACGATGGGGGCGATTACCATGACGTCCGTTTCGGTGCAGATCTTCGAATCCTGCATGCCCCTCATGACGACGAACAATATCTGGCTGGATTTATTTTACGGATCCGTCCTTTTGGGGACGGGGGTTGGACTGCTATATAAATACAATATTTCTAACGGCGGTTTTGGCGCCCTGGCTTTAATGATATCGATTTACCGCGGTGGAAAACCGGGAACGGCGCTGTTTATGATGAACGCATTCATCTTCCTTTTGACGGCGTCTGTCATCGCCTGGGGAATCGTTATCCAAGCTCTAATCTGCCAGTGGATTTCTACGAGGATCATCGATGCGATTTATCAGATTCGCTTCCGTCCGTTATTGATGCCTATCGCCAGTTTCCGCAATAAAAAATAGGCCGCTTTTCAAACGACCCTAATCATATAAATAAAATGTATCTGATCGAAGTCCCAGTCTCAGCGTTTCAAGCGGAATGGCATCCTGAAACGGTATATTCGCCAAATTGGCGTCAGGACCGATTTTTTCAATGAAACACGTCTGCAGCTGTTTCGTCGGCGCTTCAAAAATTAAATCCCTTGAAGCGATGCCGGAATGAAGGATCTCCTCAATAAGCTGGGACCGCATTTCTCCATCGCTTTTGCACAGCCCGCTCGTGCCGCTTTCCCTCGTTTCCGTGATCACTTTCTCGGCCCCGGCTTCAAGATCTTCGAGGATGTAATCGATCCATTCGGCTGACTCGAGCTCACTGCTGAGGGCGCTGTCTTTGCTGCCGACTTCGCTGAACACGTGAAACTCTTTCGAAAAATCGGAAATAAAGCTTGCTTTATCTTTATTAGAGAGACGGACCGTTCCGTTTGATATTTCCACATAACGACATCCATATAATTTGCAGTAGCGATAGTAATCTTCAATTTTATCCTGGCTTAAAAACTTCTCAAACAACGTTCCGCCAAAAAAGAATTGAACGTCATTTTGCTTCAGACAATCGATTTTCTCAACCAAATATTTCGTAATTAAAGATGTTCCCCATCCAAATTTCACAAAATCTATATAATCTGCCGCTCCGTGAATCGTATCTTTAAAAAAGTTCAAGGGAACCCCGTTATCAATCAGGATGGTGATCCCTTTTAATCTTGGTTTAAGCTGCCTGTCGGGCAGTATCAGTTCAGATGAAATCATTGATTACCCCTCACAATCTGCTGTATCTTTCATACTTTTAGGTAAATGTCTGTCGGCCATTATTCAGCTGTCACAATAAGAATTCACCTTTTCCCGTTTATCGTTTCTCCCATTCATGTGTTGCCGTTCGGCAAGGAGTGATCTTCGTCCACCTCCCATTAGGCAGCATGTTAGCCTCTCATCTCCTGACTTGCTTCTCAACTAGGTATCTATCCATTTTGTGAAGTCAAAGTAAGTATATTCGCCGTCCTTTCATATGGTTCCTCACTAGTTCTTCACAATGAAAACTGACGTAAAAAGAAGGCCCGCGACAGATACGCGAAGCCCTTACTTAATCTTAGAAAATATATCAGTATATCAAATCCGGATCTCTCACCGCCAGTTTTTATTTTAATGCCGCAAGACAGATGTAATGATTGACTGATATGAATCGGTTTATTTCAATTTGGCGCGCCGGGTCTTTCAGATATTCACAAAATTGCTGAAATCATAACAATTTCCAGATCACATTTAGTTTAAAAAGTGAATAATCTGCCTATATGTTCTTTCAGTTCATGTTTCGTATCAGGGGGTAAGAAAACTAACCTTTAGGGCGTATTGGGGGAAAATCGATGAACGATGTTTTAACGTATCACACATGGAATGAAAAAGCTTCTGAAGAGGTGATGGATACCTTCAGCGGCGAGATGGACGTTTTGAAATGGGCGTACAGCACGTATCAAAAAATTGTTTATGCCTGCAGTTTCGGCGCGGAAGGAATCGTTTTGATCGACTTGATTTCAAAAGTTGTGAAAGAAGCGGACATCGTGTTTTTAGATACAGGACTGCATTTTCCGGAAACATATGAACTTATCAATGAAGTGAAAGATCGCTATCCCGGTCTGTCGATTCGCTTTTTAAAACCCGGCCTCTCGCTTGAAGAACAGGAAAAACGCTATGGCAGCGAACTTTGGAAACGCCATCCGGACCATTGCTGCCGCCTTCGCAAGATCGAGCCACTCAGAGAGCATCTGTCAGGGATGGAGGCATGGATGACCGGGCTGAGGCGGGAGCAGTCGGAAACACGGAAACATGTCCGTTATATCAACAAGGACGACAATTTTAAACTGATTAAAATCTGCCCCCTTATTCACTGGACATGGGAAGATGTCTGGACTTACATTAAGCTGAATCAGCTGACGTATCACAAGCTTCATGATCAAGATTATCCGAGCATCGGCTGTGAGGTGTGTACGTCTCCCGTGGCAGACGGCGGCAATTTAAGAGCGGGAAGGTGGGCCCGTCAGGAAAAAACAGAATGCGGGCTGCATCAATTCCGGTAGGAGCTGGGTAAAAGATGACGATTACCATTTTGGCATTCATTATCGCTTTGTTTTTTGCCATGAACATAGGAGCGAGCGGAGCAGCAGCTTCAATGGGAATAGCGTATGGCGCAGGTGCCGTCCGGAAAAGGCAGGCGGCCTTGTGGATCAGCGGAATCGGTGTATTTTTGGGCGCCATGATAGGCGGAGGAGAGGTTGTGAAAACAATCGGTTCAGGCATTATCCCCACGTCTATTCTCAATGTGCATATTGTCGTGATTATCCTCGGAGCATCTGCGATTTCGCTGTTTATTGCAAACATCGCGGGGATTCCCCTTTCAACCAGCGAGGTGACGGTAGGCTCGATTGTCGGGGTCGGCGTCGCATTTCAAGCGGTATTTACCGATAAGCTGTTGGTGATCGTCATGTATTGGCTGATCATTCCGATTGCCGCTTTTTTTCTCGCTTTTTTCATTGGACAATTGCTGAAAAAAGCCGAGAAGAGGCTGCGGTGGCTTAAACAGCAAAAATGGGCGCGGCTGCTCACCGCACTAGTGATTTTAACCGGGTTTTTAGAAGCCTTTTCGGCGGGAATGAACAATGTCGCGAATTCCGTCGGACCTCTCGTTGGAGCAGGCCTCTTGTCAGTCAGCAGCGGAACGTTTCTTGGGGGACTGTTCGTGGCTATCGGAGCCATTTGCCTTGGAAGCAGAGTCATTGAGACGAATGGGAAAAAAATCACCGAGTTTTCGCTTTTGCAAGGGTCATGTGTTTCAGGACTCGGTGCGTCCCTGGTCATCGGCGCTTCGCTATTTGGCATTCCCGTGCCGCAAACCCAGATTACGACTTGCAGCATCATTGGGATTGGCCTTTCTGAAAAGGGAAGGGCAATTTTTCGTAAAAGCGTTATTTTGAAGTTAATGAAAGTATGGGTTGTTTCACCGGTTTTTTCACTTGTCATTTCGTATAGTCTCGTGAAAATCTTTCTCGATTTTGATTTATATTCAGTTGCAGTTGTTTTATGTGTTTTTCTTGCCACTCTTGGATCTGTAAGCCTTATGAAACATGCCAGGCAGAAACAATCAGATGTCCGAAGAAACAGGGATCATGTAAAGTCGATCGTTGGAGGAAGAGGGCAAAAAAGAGAGCCTGCCGCATGGAGGGACTTTAGTTAACCGGGCCCGCCTGTTTTGGATGATTGGGACTAAGGCCCGGAATCAGCCGGATTTAAAAAAGGCGCTCGTGCAGCTTTATCTGTTTCATTGCCTGATCGTGAGAAGTCATGAGCGGAACGGCACTTCTCAGCCGTATGATCGAAGAAGAGGTTGGCACGACGCCGCTATTTTTTGAAGAATACCAATGGATTGGCAGAAGGCGCGGCGCAGCAGATGGCCCTTTTTCTCAGGAAAAGTATTCCTCTGGTTTAAACTACATCCCGATTGTTAACAATGAAGAGAGAGATTCGGGAGGGAACCTTGATGGAATATGTACACTTGGTAGTCGAACTGACGATAGGGTTTGCAGCTTTATTTCTGATGACGAAAATTCTGGGGAAAACCCAATTTGCCCAAATTACGCCGTTTGATTTTATTTCCGCTTTAATATTGGGGGAAATGGTTGGAAACGCGATTTTCGATCAGGATGTCACCATCTGGAAAGTCCTTTTCGCCATCCTCGTTTGGGCCATTCTAATCTATTCAATAGAAGTTTTATCACAAAAAGTGCAAAACATCAGAGGTTTTCTCGAGGGCAGGCCAAGTATTGTGATCAATAAAGGAAAAATCGATTATAATGCCCTCAAAAAAAATAAATTGGACCTGAACCAGCTGCAGACATTGGCACGTGAAAAAGGCTGTTTTTCCTTAAACGAGATTCAATATGCCATCCTTGAAACAGACGGTTCGCTCAGCGTCCTGCCAAAACACAAATACGGGATGCCGACAAAAGAAGACTTAAACATCCCTTACAAACCGGTTCAGCTCCCGGTGCCGTTAATCCTCGACGGCGAGCTCGAAAAGAACAATCTGCATGAAGCCGGCTTTGACGAGCTTTGGCTGCAAAATCAATTATCAAGTCAAGGTATTACACAGTATCAAGAGGTGCTTTATGCGGAATGGCGCGGCGATGAGGGGCAGCTTTACGTTACAACCTATTGATATTGGCAAGCGCGGGTTCGACAAGCTTCGAGCCCGCGCTTTTCTATTTGCGCTCACACGGCTAAAGGATCGTACTTTTTTACCGGTCCGAAAGGCTGTCAATCTCTAAAAAATTCCGTTAAATCATTCAAACGGCCTTCAAATGGAGGAAAGACAAACGACAAAAGGTGCAATTGAAGCTGAAAAATCTGCTTTCAGCCTCTTTTTCTTTTCCTTTTTTCTTCAAAAATCTCCATTTTTCACATGACCTGCGCCGTCCAATCAAAACACGCAAACTTGACATAAATATCTAAAGTGTTAATATACTAACCGTGTTCGAAAAAATACGAACAGAAATGCGAACAAAGGGAGATGTTAAAGATCTTTAATCAAAAAAACGTAGCTTTTATAGGGGCAGGATCAATGGCAGAGGGAATGATCTCAGGCATCGTTCAATCCAAAAAACTGCCTGCTTCGCAAATCTATGTTACAAACCACACGAACCACCGGCGTTTAGAAGAACTCCAGCAGAAATATGGAATACGAGGCGTCAGAAAAGAAGAACTTGACTATCAGAACATCGATTGCTTCATCTTGGCGATGAAGCCGAAAGATGCAGAGAGTGCTCTTATTTCCATGAAACCGCATATTCAACCCCATCAGCTTATCGTGTCAGTTTTAGCTGGCATATCAATTTCATTTATTGAAAACGAGCTGCACGGCATGCAGCCTGTCATCCGAATCATGCCTAACACCTCAAGTGCAATCGGCGCATCTGCAACCGCCATGGCCGAAGGCAGCCATGTAACAGCCGATCTGTCAAAAACCGCGAAACAACTGCTTCAATGCATGGGAGAAGTCTATTCCATCGAAGAAAGCAAAATGGACATTTTCACCGGCATTGCCGGCAGCGGGCCTGCTTACTTTTATTATTTAATGGAGCACATCGAAAAAGCGGGAGCCGAGGCTGGATTAAGCCAAAAACTAACGAGGGAAATCGGCGCGCAGACATTGTTAGGCGCCGCCAAAATGCTGTTGGAAAGCCCTGAAGATACAGCTGTTCTCAAAGACAACATCACTTCCCCTAACGGTACGACTGCCGCCGGTTTAAAGGCCTTGGAGGAAAGCGGCGGAGGCGAAGCGATCGAACAGGCGGTCAAACAAGCCGCAAAACGATCCAAAACCATCAGTCTCGAACTTGAACAATTAGTCGCAGCAAAGTAAGCACCCGTAACGAAGAAAAATACTACAGGAGTGATAAAATGACCTCTAATCAACAGAGGGTAGTTGTCAAAGTGGGAAGCAGTTCTTTAACAAGTCTTCACGGCGAAATCAGCAGCAAAAAGCTCGAAAAGCTCGTTGAGCAGATCGTCCGCCTCAAAGATGAAGGGCACGAAGTCCTCCTCGTTTCATCTGGCGCTGTGGCGGCCGGATACCGGAAACTTGGCTTCATTAACAGGCCGGATACATTGCCTGAAAAACAAGCATCCGCATCTGTCGGCCAGGGCTTACTAATCGAAGCGTATTCCAAGCTCTTTTTATCCCATGGCTATATCGCTTCACAAATATTAATCACAAAAAGCGATTTTTCAGATGAAAAACGGTACAACAATGTGAGAAATACGATGAATGTTCTGTTGAAACGCGGCATTATTCCGATCATCAACGAAAATGACACAGTTACCGTCAACCGGCTCAAATTCGGAGACAATGATACGCTTTCTGCTAAAGTGGCGGGTCTGATCGACGCTAACCTGCTGACCATCCTCTCTGATATAGACGGCCTTTATGACGCGAATCCGCGAAAAACGCCGGACGCCGCACTCGTCCGGGAAGTAAATGAAATCACGCCGGAGATAGAAGCTTCAGCAGGGGATGCCGGAAGCGAAGTCGGAACAGGCGGCATGAAGTCGAAACTGGACGCTTTTAAAATTACAATGGCTTCAGGCATCAAAGGATTTTTAGGGCGTGCAGACACCTCCGGTCTGTTGCAAGAAGCAATCAGCGGGACTGCGAGGGGAACGTATTTTATTCCGAATGACGATTCACACACACTCAACCATAAAAAGCAATGGATAGCATTTAACTCTGGACCTGAAGGAGACATCATCGTCCACAACGAAAGCAAAGAGTTTATTATCGACCGTAAAAAAAGCCTGTATCCTTCTAGTATTTACGAAATTAACGGCCGTTTCAGCAACGGTTCCGTCGTTCGAATCCTTGATCAGGAAGGAGAGGAAATCGGCCTCGGCGTCGTCAACTTTTCCTCATCCCAGCTTCGTAAATGGAAGAAGGATACGAATCAGGAAACAGCCGCTTCCTCACAGGCTGTCGTTGACAGAGAAGCGTTTGTCTGTCATTTAGAGCTATCCGTTCCGCTTTAAAAAACAAATCAAAGGAGGAATTGACATGACGGCGACAAGCGAGAACATCAGGGCACAAATCGAAGAAAAAGCGATAAAGGCAAAAACAGCTGCAAAATCTTTGCGGCTGACAACTGAAAAAGACAAGAACGAGGCGCTTGCTACACTGGCCGAACACCTGAAACAAAACATGAGCTATATTCTCACTGAAAATGCCAAAGATATTGAAGCGGGACGAAAAAAAGGCTATGATGCAGCCTACATCGACCGCCTGTCGCTCAATGAAGACAGGGTACTGGATTTTGCCGATGGACTGCTGGAAGTCGCGGAACTGGATGATCCGGTCGGAGAAACGCTATCAAGCTGGACGCTCGACAACGGGCTAAAGGCGGAAAAAGTCAGCGTTCCTCTCGGCGTCATCGGCATGATCTATGAAGCGCGTCCGAATGTGACTGTCGATGCGACCGGGCTCGCTCTAAAATCGGGCAATGCGATCGTTTTGAAAGGCGGCTCTTCCGCCATTCATTCGAATACAGCGATCGTATCGGTCATGCACCAAGCGCTGGAAACGACAGACATTCCCCGCGATGCTGTTCAATTTATCGAAAGCACGGACCGAAGCGCCACGAAGCAGCTCTTCAAGATGAAAGAGCATATCGATGTACTCATCCCCCGGGGAGGCGGTGCCCTCATTCAGGAAGTCGTTGAGAACGCAACCGTTCCCGTTCTTGAGACGGGAGTCGGCAACTGTCACATCTATATCGACCGGGAAGCAGACCCTGAAAAAGCAATCAATGTCATGATCAATGCGAAAACAGACCGCCCCGCCGTCTGCAATGCGCTTGAAACGCTGATTGTTCACGAAAAATGGCTTGAGGAAAACAGTGCAGCGCTTATCAATGCTTTAAACGAACACGGTATTCAAGTTCACGGGGACGAAAAGGCGGTTCAATGGATTCCAGGCGCGATACCAGCGGGGGAAGCCGATTGGCAGAACGAATATTTAAGCCTTGATCTCGCGGTTAAAGTCGCAGCAAGTCTTGAAGAAGCCTGCGATCATATCGAAACATACGGAACAAAGCATTCAGAAGCGATTATCACCGAAAATCCGAAAACAGCCAAGGCTTTTCTGAATACCGTTGATGCGGCAGCACTGTATCACAATGCCTCAACCCGGTTCACCGACGGCGGCGCACTCGGCTTCGGCGCGGAAATCGGGATTTCTACACAGAAGCTTCACGCCCGCGGACCTATGGGTCTGAAAGAATTGACCACATGCAAATATATCATGAGAGGCGACGGCCATATCAGAAGATAAATAAAAAAGCTTGCATTGAAACTGCACCTCAATTGTCACCTGACAATCTTGAGGTGCAGTTTTTTCTTACGGCTGCATCCGCCGTATCACGGAAAACATACGGCGCAGTGGTTTTTCTTTAAGCATCCTTTAAAATCCTTCCTTTACATCCTTTCAATCAAATTACATAATGATCTATGATATAGGATTCAAAAGGAGAGTGTACGTTATGCAACCCCCAACCGGAAAAACCTGCGTTCCGACCGGTGTGGATCTTAAAAACACCGGTTTTGGATATACGTTGTCATTGATAAGCGGCAAATATAAAATAATCATTCTATATTGGCTGTCTGAACGCGAAGTGATGCGGCATAATGAGCTGAAGCGAAGCATCGGCACCATTTCCTTCAAAACGCTGAGCATCATGTTAAAAGAGCTGGAGGCAGACGGCCTTATTATACGTAAGGAATTTCCCCAAATTCCCCCAAAGGTGGAGTATTCATTATCTGAACGCGGACGTTCTCTCTTACCTTTGTTCAATATGATGTGTGAGTGGGGAGAGAAAAACAGGCTGGGCTGACAGCCTGTTTCAACCGGAATGATTTCCGCAAAACTTAAAGATTGTCAATAAAACGCAAATAATCCCGGGCGCTTTTCTCCAATTCTCCCGCTCCCGGCCCGGTCGCTTCTTCCTCATTTCCGCCGGGCTCATTTTCCTTGCCGTAAAACGCAAAAAATGAACGATAGTCTGCATGACAATATCGGAATGTCGTTTCAAATGGAACTAATATTTGTTCAAGCGTATAGCGGTACCTTCCGTTTTCACCATAATCTTCTTCTTTAATTCCGGCGGATACACCTAATGCCACTTTACGATTTTTTAATCGATCACCTCCATTTGAACCATAAGCCCATCCGTAAGCCAATACATCATCAAGCCATTTTTTAAGAAGAGGCGGACAGTTAAACCAATAGATAGGGAATTGAAAAACAAGATTGCCGTGCGCTTCCACCAATTTTTGTTCTTTTTCCGCGTCAATGTTTCCATCCGGATATACGTCGGACAATTCGTGAACCGTATACTTTTCCGGATATTTTTTGAGCTCCTCTACCCAGCGCTTATTGATAACTGATGTTTCTAAACTTGGATGTGCAACGATAATCAGTGTTTTCAAAAATTTTCCTCCTTCGGCATGTTTTCATCTTGATTATAAAGTTCACACTGCGAATTTGTAAGTATGCACTTTTGGTTCAGGTACTTACGTAAAGGTAAGTATCAGTTGTCATCAAACGGTCCGATTTTGCCTGTCCAAAATCCTCTGGCATGAAAAATGCACTTTTTTAATATAATGTTACAAAGCTCTGCTGCCTAAGGAATTTGACGATCCAAAAAGGGGGTCACTTTATGAATTTTGAACTAACAAGAGAACAGCAAATGGTTCGCGAACTCGCCAGAGATTTTGCGAAACAGGAAATTGCACCGCATGCCGAACATGTTGACAGGACGGGAGAATTTCCGGTTGAGACATTTAAAAAAATGGGGGAGCTCGGCCTCTTGGGGATTCCGTTTCCGGAATGCTACGGCGGGTCAGGCGGGGATACGATTTCCTATGCGCTTAGCGTCGAAGAAATCGGCAAAGCGTGCGGGAGCACCGGTCTAAGCTATGCTGCGGCTGTATCGCTCGGGGCTGCACCGGTTTATTATTTCGGCACCGAAGAACAAAAACAAGAATATCTCGTGCCACTTGCGACGGGCCGGGCGCTCGGAGCGTTCGGGCTGACCGAACCGAATGCAGGATCAGATGCGGGCGGCACCCGGACAAAAGCCCGCTCGGAAGGGGACAGCTATGTGATCAGCGGGGAGAAATGCTGGATCACCAATGCCGGATATGCCCGGACCGTCATCGTCACCGCCGTCACCGGAAAAGATGACAACGGAAAAAACATCATCTCCGCCATCATCGTTCCGACAGATTCGGAAGGCTTCACCATTAATAGCGAATATGACAAAATGGGTGTCCGCGGCTCCAATACATCGCAGCTCATCTTGGACAATGTCCGCGTTCCAAAACAAAATCTGTTGGGAAGCCCGGAAAAAGGGTTTAAACAGTTTCTCAATACACTTGACGGGGGCAGAATTTCGATCGCCGCGCTGGCCGTCGGTATCGCTCAAGGCGCATTTGAGGCCGCGCTTGCATACGCACACGAACGAAAACAATTCGGCCGGCCCATCTCCTATTTCCAGGCGATTCAGTTCAAGCTTGCCGACATGGCCATGGAAATTGAGCTTGCCCGCAATATGGTGCTGAAGGCCGCATGGCTGAAAGATCAAGGCCGGCCGTTTACAAAGGAAGCGGCTTTCGCCAAGCTTTATGCCTCAGAGATGGCGTTCAGGACATGTAATCAGTCCATTCAAATACACGGAGGATACGGGTATATGAAAGAGTACGGAGTCGAGCGGATGCTGCGGGATGCCAAATTAATGGAAATCGGTGAAGGAACTTCAGAAATTCAACGGCTCGTCATCGCAAGGCAGCTCGGCATAGGCAAACAAGCGGCAAAATGAAAACGCTTTCCGGGAGAGGGGAGGGACAACGTTGGCAGAGCTGCTCCATTTGACTATCGGAAAATTGTTGGAGAAAACCGCGGCAAACGCACCTGATCACGAGGCTGTCGTCTATCCGGATCGCCGTCTCCGTTATACGTACCGGCAATTTGACCAGTTGTGCAGAAAAGTCGCAAAAGGACTGGTGGCGCTCGGTATTGAAAAAGGTGAACATGTCGCAATTTGGGCTTCCAATACTCCGGAATGGCTCACCGCCCAGTTTGCCTCGGCAAAAACGGGCGCGGTGCTTGTCACAGTCAACACGAACTATCAATTATCAGAGCTTGAATATGTGCTGAAACAGTCAGATGCCACAACACTCATTTTAATGGAATCATACCGGGGCACTTCTTACATTGATATCCTTTACAAACTGATTCCTGAATTGAAGGAGTCGGAACCGGGTAAGCTCGCATCTGAAAGACTGCCTTTCTTAAAAAATATTATTTTGATGGGAGATAAAAGGCATCCCGGCATGTACCTTTGGGATGACATATTAAAGCTCTCCGGTTCGGTAAGCGAAAAAGCGCTTGATCACAGGATGGAACGACTCAAAGAGCATGATGTCATCAATATGCAATATACATCAGGTACGACAGGCTTTCCAAAAGGCGTGATGCTCACTCATTCCAATTTGGCAAACAACGCGGCAAATATTGCGGAATGCATGAATTTATCGAGAAAAGACAGAATGTGCATCCCCGTACCCTTTTTTCACTGCTTTGGATGCGTGCTGGGAACTCTCGCTTGCGTCACCGCCGGTGCGACGATGGTGCCGGTGCAAGAATTCAATCCAAAAGAAGTGCTTTCCGCTGTCGAAACGGAAAAATGCACGGCGCTGCACGGTGTACCGACCATGTTCATTGCCGAACTGAATGATCAAGATTTTGCATCATATGACTTGTCTTCTTTAAGAACGGGTATCATGGCCGGTTCAAACTGTCCGATTGAAGTTATGAAAAAAGTGATCAATAACATGGGGATGTCTGAAATAACGATTGCATACGGACAGACAGAAGCATCACCGGTCATTACCCAGACGAGGGTCAACGATTCGCTCAAAAGAAGGGTCGAAACCGTAGGGCGCGCCTTGCCGAATGTTGAAGTCAAAATAACTGAACCGGGCACAAATCAGGAGGTTGCAAGAGGCGTTCAAGGCGAGCTGTGCACACGCGGCTACCATGTCATGAAAGGCTATTACAAAAATTCTGAGGACACGGCAGCGGTGATTGATGAGGACGGATTTTTGCATACAGGTGATTTAGCCGTAATGGATGAAGAAGGCTACTGCCGGATTACCGGGAGATTAAAAGACATGATCATCCGAGGCGGAGAAAACATATACCCGCGGGAAATAGAAGAGTTTTTATACAAGCATCCCAACATTCTCGACGTCCAAATTGTCGGTGTGCCTGACGAAACATTCGGTGAAGAGATATCGGCCTGGATCAAACTGAAAAGCGGAGCATCCATGACAGCTGACGAATTAAAAGAATACTGCAAAGGTAAAATCGCCCGTTATAAGATTCCGCGCTATATCGCATTTGTCGAAGAGTTCCCGATGACGGCATCGGGAAAAGTGCAGAAATTTAAATTAAGGGAGCAAGCGCTTGAACATTTTCAATTGTAATTTTCTCTTGCAAGTGCGACGAACTAAAATGAGGGACTCTTTTGTTAAACGGATCATCCGCACATGTAAACGGATGCCGTGTAGCCTAAAGCTTTTGAAAGTGAAGCAAAACTGTATCTTAATTGGTTAAGGTACAGTTTTTTTATGAGGTTTTTCAAAAACACGTGAGATGATATTTTTTACGAATAAATGATGACAATTTATTTGCATTTCTGCTCGGAGTGCGTGGAATTCCAGCTCTGTTTTTTGAATAAAATGGTATAAACATCGTGATATTTTCTCCGCTTTAGAGCTTTTCTTATGTTATGAGCAGTAAAGACAAGAATTTTGCAGATGAGATAAAATAACCATTTTCTAAAAAATTATTGAATTTATTGTAAACATTGTTGTATTTTATCGAATTTGTATTACAATGATTCTCATACGTATGATTTAGCCATATATTGTCATATAACCTGTAATTATTTTACTTTTTTTATTCTCTTATATTTGAAATGGAGGGGTTCCATTGAACACAACCTACACTTTGACCCATGCTCAAAGGAGAGTATGGTTTACCGAGCTGCTCGATCCGGGTACAAGTATCTGCAATCTTGCAGCCTGTGTCAAATTCAGGGGCGCTATTGACCTTGATGTGCTGCGGCGGGCTTTGGATTTTTCAGTTTCCCGGCATGATTCACTTCATTTTCAGCTGACAGAAGGGAAAGGGGAAGAGCCTGATCTTTATCTCGCTGAACATCGCCCGCTTTCCATAGAGACTATTGATTTGACAAAGGCCGGCAAGTCCGAACGGAATAAGTGGATTGACGATCAGACTTCGATTCCGTTTAAGCTGTTTCATTCACCGCTTTATCAATTCACCCTGCTGGCGATTTCGAGCGAAGAAGTTTGGCTCTATGCAAAATTCCACCATATCATAATGGACGGTATTTCTCTTAATCTGCTAGGCAATCAACTGATAGAGATGTATCAAAAAATGATTCGGAATGAACCCTTACCTCAACATCATGAACCTTCCTATCTCACCTATATCGAAAAAGAGAAGCAATACTTGCAATCTTCCCGGTTTGAAAAAGACCGCTTATTTTGGACAAACACCTACCACACCATTCCAGAACATTTCCCACTAACAGAAAAAGCCTTGCCTCAACAACAAAGCACCGCCGCTTTAAGAGAAACCCTGACTCTTTCACATCCCTTGGCAGAATCAATCCGACACTTTTGCGAAAAGCATCAAATCAGCATTCTTTCTCTGTTTATGGCTTCGTTTTACATATGCATCAGCAGAATGACATCCAGCAAGGATATTGTGATTGGGACCTATTACGGTAACCGCGCCTCCAGGCTGGAAAAAGACATGCTCGGTATGTTTGTGAGCACACTGCCAATCAGAATGGAAGTCGATCCGGATTGTGATGTTCTTTCATTTGTCACAAGCATCGGGAAAGAACAGCTTTCAGTCATGCGTCATCAAAAATATCCCTACAATCTGCTGATGAACGAATTAAGGCATCAGCATGGTGATCTGCAAAATTTAATTGTCACTTCCATACAGTATCAGCCGCTTCAATGGCAACAAGCAGATGGCTTTGAATATGAAACGGCCATGTATTTCAGCGGGCGCACTGCAAATCAGCTGTCTGTTTCAATTAAAGAGCGCCTTGATACCGGTATCATACAGTTAAATTTTGATTATCAAACCGCTATGTTTACTGATCATGACATCAAACGGATTCAATCCCATCTTTTAACCGTTTTGGAGAAGGCACTTGAGAAGCCGGACCAGCCGATTAAAAACATCGATATGGTAGAGTCCAACGAAAAGGAACGGATTTTGTCTGCTTTTAACCAAACAGATTCCGTCAAACCTTTGGCGCCGACGCTGCATGGTTTTTTCACCCGCCGCGCGGCGCTGTCGCCGAACTTGCCGGCGGTTCGTTTTTCCGGCGGTATCTTAACGTACCGAGAGCTTGATCAGTATACCAATCAACTTGCTGTCCGGTTGAAGAAAAAAGGCGTCGCCAAAGAAAGTGTGGTCGGCGTGCTCGCCGACCGTTCACCAGAGATGGTGATCGCGGTGCTGGCTGTTTTGAAAGCCGGCGGCGCTTACGTGCCGCTTGATCCAGACTATCCTGAAGAACGGCTCAGATATATGCTCGCTGACAGTGGCGCCCGGCTTCTCGTCACAGGGCCGGGTTTGTCCGTCTCCGGATTTTTCGGGGAAACGCTTGAAGTCAATCTGTCATCACTTCGAACGGAACCAGCGGAGAACGAACCGGTTTGCGCTCATACGGATGGCGGCTCACTCGCCTATGTCATCTATACATCCGGTTCAACCGGGACACCGAAGGGCGTCGCGGTTGAGCACCGACAGGCTGCCGCCTTTTTGTCCGGGATGCAGCGCCAGTTCCCATTAACTGAAGATGATGTCATTGTGCTCAAGTCATCGTTTTCATTTGATGCTTCGATCTGGCAGTTGTTTTGGTGGATGATTCCCGGCGCCTCCATGTATTTGCTTCCGCAGGGCTGGGAGAAGGATCCCGCTTTAATGACAGAAGCCTTCACAAACGAAGGAGTGACGACGACGCATTTTATCCCGGCGATGGCCAACAGCTTTTTAGACCAGGTCGAGATGGAAACAGAGGAGAAAAGGACAAGCCTTGCGAAAACCTTGAAACGCGTATTCGCCGGAGGTGAAGCGCTCGCTCCCCAGACAGCCGCCCGATTTGCCCGGTCTTTGCCGGAGACTGCGGTCATTCACGGCTACGGGCCGACAGAAGCTACGGTGGATGCCGCATTTTTTCGGTACGACCACGAAAAAAACAGGGAACGGATGCGGCTTCCGATCGGAAAACCTGTACCGGGAGCCCGCCTTTATATTTTAGACAGTGAGAAAGCTGTCCAGCCCATAGGGGTGGCCGGAGAACTGTATATCGCAGGCGCGGGCGTCGCAAGGGGCTACTTGAACCGTCCGGAGCTGACAGAAGAACGGTTTCTCGATGACCCCTTTTATTCAGGGGAACGCATGTATCAAACGGGCGATCTGGCGAGATGGCTCCCGGACGGAACCGTTGAATGGCTGGGCCGTATGGACGGTCAAGTGAAAATCCGCGGCTACCGGATCGAACCGGGGGAAGTCGAAGCGGTGCTTCGCCAGATCGACGGCGTGCGGGAAGCGGCGGTTGTCGCCCGGACAGAAGGGGAGGAAACCGAGCTTTGCGCCTATATTGAAGGTCAGGATCAAAAGACCGCAAGGACAGAACTGGGCAAACGCCTGCCGGCCTATATGATGCCTTCAGCCTTCATCGAGATGCGTGACTGGCCTGTCACCCCGAGCGGCAAGCTTGACCGCAAGGCGCTGCCCGCTCCCGACGGAGCGGCTGAACGACGCGCTTACACCGCGCCGCAAACCATCACGGAAATGAAGCTCGCCAAGCTTTGGGAAGAGGTGCTGAAATACGGCCCTGCCGGCACTCGCGACCACTTTTTTGAACAAGGCGGCCACTCGCTGAAAGCGACAGCGCTCGTCTCCCGCATCGCCAAAGCGTTTGGCGTGCAGGTGCCGCTGAAGGAGATTTTCGCCAAGCCGACACTGGAAGAGCTCGCCGCCGTGATTCAGGAATTGGATGAAAGCCCATATGCGGCGATTGAACCGGCGGAAAAACAGGACACCTATCCGGTGTCCTCGGCGCAAAAGCGGATGTATGTGCTTCAGCAGCTGGAAGACGGCGGTGTCGGCTACAATATGCCGGCGGCGCTTAAGCTGACAGGACCGCTCGACCGCGCCCGGCTTGATGAAGTATTCAGGCAGCTGATCCGCCGCCACGAATCGCTTAGGACGTCGTTTGAAACTGGGGCAGACGGCGAGCCTGTCCAGCGCATTCATGATGATGTCCCGTTTCAGCTGATGGAATTGGCCGCGGCTGAAGACTTTGTCCGTCCGTTTCGGCTTCAAGAAGCGCCGCTTTTCCGCGCCGCTCTTGTGAAGGAGGCGGAGGAGAGCCACCTGTTGTTGGTAGACATGCATCACATCATTTCCGACGGGGTGTCTGTCGGCACCTTAATCCGCGAATTCAGCGAGCTGTACGCCAACCGGATGCTTGCCCCGCTGCGGATTCAATATAAAGACTACGCCGTCTGGCAACAGGCATTCAAACAAGGGGAGGCGTACAACAGACAGGAAGCCTATTGGCTGAAGCAGCTCGACGGAGAGCTGCCGGTGCTGGAGCTTCCGGCCGACAACGCCCGCCCGGCGGTACGAAGCTTTGCGGGTGATACAGTGTCCCGCACGCTTGATACGAAAACAACAGCCGGCCTTTACAAGATCGCCCGCGACAACGGCTGCACCCTGTATATGGTTCTTCTCGCCGCGTATAGCACGCTTCTTGCCCGGCTCAGCGGACAGGAGGATATCATCATCGGTTCGCCGATCGCCGGAAGGCCGCACAAAGACTTAGAACCTGTCATCGGCATGTTTGTCAACACATTGGCGATCAGAACGCATCCGGCAGAAAACAAATGTTTCAGCAATTTCTTAAGAGAGGTCCGCGAAACGGCGCTTGAGGCATTTGAACATCAGGATTATCCGTTTGAGGAGCTTGTCGACAGGCTTGATGTCGTCCGTGATATGAGCCGCAATCCGTTGTTTGACGCCATGTTTATTTTGCAAAACATGGAACAGCACGATATGCAATTAGCCGGCCTTCAAGTCAATCGCGTTCAAACATTTGCCCATCAAGTATCTATTTTTGACCTTACATTGACCGCTTGCGAATCTAACGGGAATATCCGTCTCGACATGGAATTCAGCACCGATCTTTTCTTAAAAACAACCATCGAGCGCTGGATGAAACATTTGCTTGTACTTTTGCGCCATATCGCCCATCAGCCCGAGACAGATCTTGCACGCTTCAATCTTCTGAACGATGAAGATCAATACCAAATTCTTGTTGAATTTAATCACAAACACCTTCAACTTCCAGAACGAACAGCAGTGTTTCACGAACTGTTTGAAGAAACAACAGCGAATAATCCTCAGAAAATCGCAGTCATTGAGGGCTCGAAACAGATCAGCTATCACCAATTGAATGGTCGCGCCAATCGACTGGCGCGGACGCTTCAAACAGCCGGAATCGGTCCTGGAAAACGAGTTGCGATTTTGGCCAATCGTTCGATTGAAGCCATCATAGGTGTTTTGGCCGTGCTGAAAGCGGGAGGAGCGTATATCCCGATAGATTCCCATTATCCAGAAGAAAGAATTCGGTTTTTATTAAAAGACAGCGAAGCATCTGCGCTACTGGCCCAGGCTGAATATATAGATATCGCTTCACTTTTGACAGATGGCAGTATGCCTTGCATCCAGCTTGACCATGAACATAATGGCCTGCACGAGGAAAATATGGTTTCAACAGCAACTCCAAAAGATACTGCCTATGTCATCTATACTTCGGGAACAACAGGAGCGCCAAAAGGAGTTGAAGTCAGACATCGCAATTTCACACATGCAGCGCTTGCTTGGCGAAGCATCTATGAGCTTGACCGCACACCGGTGAGAGTGCTGCAAATGGCCAGTTTCTCGTTTGATGTCTTTTCAGGAGACATAGCCCGGGCATTCTTAGACGGGGGAACGCTTGTGATTTGCCCGGATGATGTCCGAATTGAGCCCAAACTGTTATGTAAGCTGATGAATCAACAGCAGATTACATTAATGGAATCGACACCAGCCCTGATTGTTCCCTTTATGGAATATGTTTACCGGCGGAAATATCGATTACCGAGCCTAAAGGTGCTGATTCTGGGCTCAGATATTGTCAGTGCACAGGATTTTTACACATTAAATGAACGATTCGGAAAAGAGATGCGGATCATCAACAGCTACGGTGTAACAGAGGCGACCATTGATTCAAGCTATTATGAAATCACGATGAGTAAAGAGCGCTATCACGATTTTGTACCGATCGGCATTCCGCTCCCAAATGTACAAATGTATGTTCTCAACAAGAACAAACAAGTTCAGCCCATCGGCGTCCCGGGAGAACTTTTTATTGGGGGAGAAGGCGTGGCCAAAGGTTATTGGCAAAAAGCTGAATTGACAAAAGCCAAATTCAGCGATCCATTAGCGCAAGGTCGGCCGCTGTATCAAACCGGAGATCAGGCCTGCTGGCTTCCCGACGGCACCCTCCGTCTTTATGGGCGTCTTGATCAACAAGTCAAAATAAAGGGCTACAGAATTGAGCTCGAAGAAATAGAAAATGCGCTTTTGAAGAACGAGCATGTCAAAGAAGCGGCAGTCGCCATTCAAAAAGATATTGAAGGGAAAACCTATTTGGCGGCATACGTCGTTCCTAAAGAAGCAGACATCATCGATTTGCGTTTAGATTTGGCAAAAAGGCTTCCGGCTTACATGATTCCAGCTCATTTTGTCGGTTTAGAGAAAATGCCGCTTACATTTAACGGCAAATTGAATAAAGACGCTTTGCCTGCTGCACATGTTCAGCCACTGGAAACTTACCATGCCCCGCAAAATGAAAAACAAGCATTGCTATGCCGGATTTGGGAGGATGTTCTCCATGTACGGCAAGCCGGCATCACCGACTCTTTCTTTCAGCTGGGGGGAGACTCCATAAAAGCGCTGCAAGTGTCGGCTCGTCTTGCCGCTGAAGGATGGGATATGACGATTCGGGATTTATTTCAATTTCCGACCATTGAAGAACTGGCGAGTCACCTGACTCCGACCGTATCAATTGCCGATCAGGGACCTGTTGAAGGGAATGCCAGTCTAACACCTGTACAGCAAAGGTTTTTTGCCTATCCTGGCGCCTTTGAACATCATTACAATCAAGCTGTCATGCTCACAAGTGAAAAAAGATTGGACGAGACTGCACTGCGCCGGGCCGTATCCGCTTTAATCAAGCATCATGACGCCTTGCGGATGATGTTTAAAAAAGACGATAACGGACGCATCCTTCAATATAATCGCGGAATCAGTCAAACGGATGAGGATGGATTCAGCTTTAAGACCATAGACCTCGCCGATGAGACGCAGATTGCCGAACGCATAGAAGCGGAGGAAAAACGAATACAGCGGGCAATGCGTTTGGACGAAGGACTCCTTTGTCACATTGGATTGTTCAGATTGCGGGATGCAGACCATCTGCTGATCGCCATTCATCATCTGATTGTGGATGGTGTGTCATGGAGAATTTTGCTTGAAGATTTACAAACAGCTTATCAGCAAGCTTTAGCAGACAGAAAAATTAAATTGCCGCAGAAAAGCGATTCTTACGTAACATATGCAAACAGGCTGCATCCATTGTCAACAAGCAACGAACTGCTTGAGGAAGCGGCATATTGGGAGCATGCGATATCTTTTGAAACGACCGCATTACCAAAAGACGGTCATAGGAATGCGGACAGGCTGCAAAAAACGGCACTCATCGCTTCGCGCATGTTAAGCGTGAAACTGACAAACCAGCTGCTGTTTCAGACAAAACAGGCATACGGCACAGAGGTGAATGAACTGATGCTGGCGGCCTTGGGAATGGCGCTTGCCGATTGGACGAAACGTGAGCATTTCCTTGTCAGTGTTGAGGGACATGGCAGGGAAGGACATGTTCCGGACATTGATATTTCCAGAACTGTAGGATGGTTCACCTCGATTTATCCGGTTCTTCTGGACATGAGTGCACCGGACAATTCAAGCGAAAAAACCGCTTGCCGTATAAAAAACGTGAAAGACATGATGAGACGCGTGCCGAACCAAGGAACCGGATACGGGCTTTTGCAATCGTCCCAACGTATTCAGCACCGTGAACCTGAAATCTGCTTTAACTATCTCGGACAGTTCGACGGTCTCGAAGGAATGATGCGGATGTCTCCTTATCAGCAGCGCCACAACATTGCAGAAGAGCGGCCGAGAGAATTTGATTTGGACATTAATGCAATGGTCGTCAATCAGCGGCTTGATATTCAAACTGTCTATACCGACGTCTTTTCCAGGCGTACGATTGAAACATTTATGGATGGCTTCTATGACCGCCTTTGTGAGGTCATTGAGCATTGTTCCGCCAAGAAAAAACGAGAAAAAACATTGAGCGATTTCAGCAATAAACAATTGACTTCCGCTTCATTCGAAAGTATTGCCAATCTCGTAAAAGAACTTTAATTTCGCCGGAAAGGTGTGTGGCATTCATGGCGCAAGAGACAGAGATTCAAGATATTTATCCATTGTCGTATATGCAGGAAGGAATGCTGTTTCATTCACTGCTTCACCCTGATTCAAACGCCTATATTGAACAAATTTCCTTCACCATCAGCGGTGATTTGTGTCTGGATTCATTTCAGAAGAGTCTGGATCTATTGATTGAACGTTACGACATTTTCAGAACGATTTATATAAAAGAGGTGCCTGATCTGGACGGGCCGCAGCAAGTCGTTCTATCACACCGAAAAGTAGCTGTTCAGACGGAGGATATTTCTGCCTTGACGGCTGAACAACAGAATACGTTGATAAATAGCTGCAAACAAGCAGATCGGCATCAACGGTTCGACCTGCAAAAAGGCCCATTAATGCGGCTGACCCTGTATCAAACAGGAGAAAAACGACATACATGCGTCTGGACCCACCACCACATCATGATGGATGGATGGAGCTTAGGTATTGTGCTGCAAGATTTTTTCCATATGTACTACGCTCTAAGAAACGGCCGGCCTTTCCGCCTTGGGAAGCCGGCGCCTTACAGCACATACATGACTTGGCTTCGCGGTCAGAGTAGAGAAAAAACAGCTGCCTTCTGGTCCGATTATTTGGAAGGGTACGGGGAGCCTGTCTCTGTCCCCGGTTCAAAAAGCAAAACAACAGAAGGCGTTTATACACCGAGTCACCTTCAATTCTCACTCAAGCCGGAAACGGTTGAAAAACTTTCCGATTTAGCAAGGCGATTGGGCGTGACGTTAAACACGTTGTTTACAAGTATATGGGGCTTGCTTCTGCACCGCTACAACGCGACTGATGACGCTGTATTCGGCGCAGTTGTTTCAGGGAGGCCTTCCGCCATTGACGGGATCGAATCAATGGCCGGACTGTTCATTAACACGGTGCCTGTCCGGATTCGCTCTTCTGCGGGTATGTCATTTTCTTCACTCGCCAAACAGGTGCAAAAAGACATCCTGACTTGTGAAGATCACGGCTATTATCCTCTCTATGAGATTCAAAACGAGAGCGGCTTAAACAAAGACCTGGTCAATCATATCCTTGTATTTGAAAATTATCCCGTCCAAATGCAGAAAGAGGTTAACGGCTGGGAAGAATCGGAGGAAAACGCTCTTCATCTTGATCATTTTTCCACGTCAGAGGAAACCAATTACGACTTGAATATTGTCATTGTTCCCGGTGAGACCTTTTACATAAAATTCAGCTATAACGCCGAGGTCTATGATCAAACCGACATACTTCGGCTTCAAGGGCATGTAAAAGAAGTGATCGATTGTATACTATCAGATCCCGATCAATTGATCACAAGCATTGATCCCGTGCCACTCGCTGAAAAAAAACTGATTCATTCCTTTCACGGCAAACAGCGAACTTATCCGGATCAAACAGTTTATGAGCTGTTTGAAGAGCAGGCCGCCAAAACACCGAAACAAGAGGCGCTCAGATTCAATGAAACAAGCTGGAGCTACCGTGAATTAGATGAGCGAGCTAATCAAATCGCTCGTGCGCTAAGGAAAGAAGGCGCAGGTCCAAATCAAGTTGCAGCTGTTATGCTGCGCCGCTCAAAAGAAACTGTCGCAGCTCTTCTCGGCATCTGGAAATCGGGCAGTGCGTATATGCCGCTTGATCCGGATCATCCGCCTGAGCGGCTCTCGTTTCTCTTACGCGACAGTCAAGCCAAATGGCTCGTTACGCAACAAGAACTGCTCCCTTTTATCCCTGCGGATTACAAAGGGAAGATTGTAACAATTGAAGAAACAGACGCGGAACCAAAAGCCGCTCTTTCAGCACAGTCAGACAGCGAAAATTGGGCCTACATCATTTATACATCAGGGACAACGGGGCAGCCCAAAGGGGTGCTCGTCAGCCACAGAAGCATTTCCAATACATTGCAATGGAGACGGGAAGAATACAGCATGACAGACCGAGATATCGCGCTCCATCTCTTTTCATATGTGTTTGACGGGTCAATAACAGGTCTGTTCACACCGCTTCTGTCAGGCTCCTGCGTCTTGCTGACCGATGAAGATGATGCAAAAGATGTCGTGGCTATGAAACAGCTTATCGCCCAACACGGCGTCAGCCATCTGCTCTTCGTTCCTTCCTTATACCGCGTACTGCTGGAGACCTTGACAAAAACAGACGCGGAAACACTCCGGGCTGTGACATTCGCCGGGGAAGCCGTGACACCTGATTTAATCACCGTAAGCCGCGAGATTTGCAGCAACGCCGAACTGATAAACGAATACGGACCGACAGAAAACAGCGTGTCAACGACGGTGCTGCGGAATCTTCAGAAAAGCGAGCGATTGACAATCGGACGGCCGGTTGATAATACATCTGTCTATATTATGCACGGGAACCTCCTTCAGCCGATCGGTGCTGTCGGTGAATTATGCATTTCAGGAAAAGGCCTTGCTGAAGGGTACTTTCAGCAAAAGGAATTGACAGATCAAGCCTTTACCGCCCATCCCTTTCATGAAGGAGAACGGCTGTACAGGACAGGGGATAAGGCGCGCTTTTTGCCGGATGGAACGATCGAATACCTTGGACGCCTGGATCACCAAGTAAAAGTCAGAGGATTCAGAATAGAACTAGGAGAAATTGAATCCGCACTTCGCGGTATTTCCGGGGTAAAAGACGCGGCGGCACTCGTACGCACCACAGCAGATGGAGAACAGGAGCTTGCGGCTTATGTTGTGTTGCAAAAGGAAACAGAGCGCTTGGACCTGCATAGAGCCCTTGCCGGGAAATTGCCGGCCTATATGATGCCTGACAGCTTTACAATACTGCCCAAAATGCCGCTTACAACGAGCGGAAAGCTGGATCGCTCCGGTCTCCCGGAACCGGCACATTCAGGCGGGACAGACGTCATGCCGAAAGCGCCCCGCACTTTGCTGGAAACAGAGCTTATGTCGATTTGGCAAGACGTGTTGAAGCGGGAGCGGATTAGCATACATGATGATTTCTTCCAATTGGGCGGTCAATCTCTTAAAGCGGCGGCGCTTGTCTCAAAAATCTATCAGCGGCTTAATGTTCAGCTGCCGATTCGCGAAGTCTTTTCATATCCGACGATTGCCAGCATGGCTCCTGCAATAGAACGGGTCAAAAGTGAGACCCGTCCGGAGATAAAACCAGCACCGGAAAAAAATCTGTATCCTTTGTCTTTCGCGCAAAAAAGGCTCTATGCCCTACATCAGCTGGCAAAAGACAGTACAAGCTACAACATGCCCGCTTGCTTGGAACTCTGCGGAACACTGAACCGAAAGCGATTGAAAGAAACTTTTGCATCATTAATCGACAGACATGAGGCGCTGCGCACTTCGTTTGTTTTACAGGACGGGGAGCCGATGCAAAAAGTCGTATCATCTGCCGAAGTGAAATGGACAGAGTTGCACATCCAATCCGAGAAATCGCTCAATGAAGTGTTGGAATCGTTCGTTCAGCCGTTTGATCTTGAAAGAGCTCCGCTGATCAGAGTCTGCTTAGCCGCGTTGAACAAAGACCGGCATTTCTTCCTGCTTGATATGCATCATCTCATTGCTGACGGAATGTCAATGAGCACGTTTATTCGTGAATTCACGGCCATTTACAGCGGGAAAGAGCTGCCTCCATTGACACTGCAATATAAAGATTTCGCTGTATGGCAAAATGAACAGTTTTCAGCCGGGGTATTCGGCAGCCAAAAACAGTACTGGCTGGAAGTGCTGAAGGGAACGTTACCGGTGCTGGACTTGCCGCTTGATCAAAAACGGCCGCTTCTCCCCGATTTTAGCGGAGACACTTTGACCACGCATATTGACAGGGAAACAGGGGAAAAGCTACGCCAGTTAATGGATGAGACCGGTTCAACGTTATATATGGTGTTGCTGGCTGGCTTCTCAGTCTTTCTTTCTAAACTGAGCGGCCAAGAGGATATTGTCATCGGTTCGCCGGCACATGGCCGAGAACGCGCAGAACTTGATGGCGTGATCGGGATGTTCGTGAATACAATGGCGATGCGAAGCAAGCCTGAAGGGAATAAAACAGTCCGTAAATATTTGAAAGAGATCAAAACACTGACACTTGAGGCTGTTGACAACCAATATTATCCGTTTGAGGAGCTCGTCCAACACCTTGACGCCCCACGAGAAGTGAACCGCAACCCGCTTTTTGACGCTATGCTGGTGCTTGAAAACAGCGATGATTTCAAGGTGGAATTACCGGAACTGACGCTTTTATCACATAAACTGCCGCATCACTCGTCAAAGTTTGATTTGACTTTGCATGCCGAAGAACAAGATGACGGTACGATCAGCTGTCATTTTGAGTACAGTACCGCCTTATTTGAAAAGGCAACGGTCGCGCGCTGGTCTGATCATTTTAAAGCGCTAATCGGCAGCATGTCGGCCAATCACGACATGAAACTGTCCGACATGCAAATGCTGACTCCGAAAGAACAAAACATGCTGATCAATGCTGCAGGAGAAACGGCTGAATACCCGAGACAAGAGAACATCGCGAGTCTATTTGAAAAACAGGCAATAGCCGCTCCGGATCAAATAGCCGCCGTGATCGATGATCGGCAGCTGTCTTACCGGGAACTTGATGAAAAGGCTGAACGGACAGCTGCTGTGTTGAATGAACATGGTGTCGGTTCAGGGCAAGTGGTCGGTTTAATGACAGACCGTTCACTCGATATGCTTGTTGGGATTCTCGGCATCTTAAAAGCGGGAGGCGCCTATTTGCCGATCGACCCTGATTATCCAGCTGAACGGATCCGCTTTATGCTGAATGACAGCGGGGCCAAACTGCTGCTTACTCAATCCGGACAACAATGGGAAGAACCTATAGACATACCTGTTTTATATATTGACGAGGCAGAAAAAGCCGCAGCGAAAAGGCGGCGCCAGCCGATATCAGCCGAACAGCCGGCATATGTGATCTACACATCAGGAACAACAGGAAAGCCAAAAGGTGTAGTGATTGAACACCGCAATGTGGTCAGCCTGATCAAACATGACGAGCTGCCTTTTTCATTCGGATCCCGGGACGTCTGGACACTGTTCCATTCCTATTGTTTCGACTTCTCGGTTTGGGAAATATTCGGCGCTCTTTTACACGGCGGAAAAATTGTCATTGTCCCGAAAGAAACCGCCCGCGATCCCCATGTCTACCGGCGGCTTTTACAAAAAGAAGGCGTGACTGTGCTAAACCAGACGCCTACAGCTTTTCACGGGCTTATCGATGAAGAATTAAGGCATTCGGACCGCTTACAGCTCCGCTATGTCATCTTCGGGGGAGAAGCCCTGCAGCCCGGGATGCTGATGAACTGGATTGAGAAGTATCCAGAAACGGATCTCATCAATATGTACGGCATTACCGAAATAACGGTGCACGCCACGTATAAAAAGCTGACTCGAACCGATATGAAACACAATAAAAGCAATATCGGAAAACCTCTGGCAACCCTACAAGCCTATGTCGCGGACGCCTATATGAACCTGCAGCCTGTCGGTGTGCCGGGAGAACTGTATATCGCAGGCGCCGGAGTCGCAAGAGGCTATATCAACAGAGAAGAGCTGACCGCTTCCCGATTCATCACAAATCCATATGTCGGAGGTCAGCGCCTGTATCGTACGGGAGACATCGTCAAAAGGATGCCAAACGGCGAGCTGGAATATGTCGGCAGAAAAGATGCGCAAGTGAAGATCAGAGGATACCGGATTGAGTTGGGAGAAATCAGAAGCGCCCTTCAAGAACTGCCTCCAATCAAGGAAGCAGCAGTCATAACAAGAAATGACAAAGACGGACAGCAATCGATCTATGGATATGCGGTAACGGCGCAAAGCCTGAATGAAGCAGAGATTCGTACATCTCTCAGAACGCTCCTCCCGGAATACATGATACCCGCGCGGATCATACAGGTTGATGAACTGCCACTGACAGCTAACGGCAAGCTCGACGAAAATGCGCTGCCAGAACCGGCGGCCAATCAGGGCGCAGATGAAGATATAAGCCCAAGAAACGATATTGAACAGATGATGGCTGAGATTTGGGAAGAGCTCTTAGGAATGGAGGGGCTCGGTGTGAACGCCCATTTCTTTCACCTTGGCGGAGATTCTATTAAAGCGCTGCAAGTATGCGCAAGGCTAAAGCAGCGAGGCTATGAAACAACGGTTCGCGAGCTGTTTAAACATCAGACGCTTGGCGAGCTGTCAAAGCGGGTAACGAAAGTCCGGCGCGAGATTGATCAAGCGCCCGTCAACGGCGAAGTGCCGCTGACGCCTGTACAGCACTGGTTTTTCTCACAATCTTTGTCACACGATCACTTTCATCAATCTGTCATGCTGCACAGTTCCGCGCGATTTGATGAAACAGCTCTGCAAAAAACGCTCGCCCATATCGTGGTCCATCATGACGCATTGCGGATGGTATGCGGATATCAAGACGGAGTTTTAACACAGTACAACAGAGCCGAAGAGCTTGCCAAAGAGGAGCTGTTTTCGTTTGAACTGCTTGATGTAAGAGAAGCAGGATCATTAGCTCAAGAGCATGTGATGATTGAAAGGGCCGCGGAACATATTCAGAAATCGATTCAGCTTCAGACAGGACCGCTTGTTGCAGCCGGCGTTTTTCGCGGATCGGACGGCGATCATTTGCTGCTTGTGATTCATCACCTTGTCATCGACGGAGTATCATGGCGCATCCTCTTCGAAGATTTAACCGCCGGATACAAACAGGCCCTGGCGGGAAAAGAAATCGTGCTTCCGGAAAAGACAGATTCCTATCAAACCTATGCCAAGCGGCTGACTGATTACGCAACAAGCCGACAGCTATTACGGGAAATAGATTACTGGACTGAAAGGGAAAAAACAAGAGTTGAACCGCTTCCGAAAGATGCCGAAACCATTACGAATCTGCTGCAAGATACAGACACCATAGACATTCGGCTGACAAAACAAGAAACAGAGCGTCTGTTAACGGCTGTAAACAAGCCGTATACGACAGATACAAATGACATATTACTCGCCGCGTTAGGTCTTGCGCTTCACAAATGGACCGGCAATGATCGATTCAAAATCAGCTTGGAAGGCCATGGAAGAGAAGCGCATTTGGAGGATATCGATATCAGCCGGACGGTCGGCTGGTTTACCTCGATTTATCCTGTTTTACTCGATGCAAGCCTTCCGGAGTCCGCAGATGATCATGAGCGTTTCGGCTACCACATCAAGCGGACAAAAGACATGCTGCGCCGTATTCCGTATAAGGGCGTTGGCTACGGGGTGCTGAAATACATCGGCGGCATGTGGGAACCTGAAGATTTCCAGCGTCCCGACATCAGCTTTAACTATTTGGGACAGTTTGACGAAGATATCAAGTCGAGCGGATTTCGCGTTTCTCCCGTCAAAGCGGGGCATGAGATCAGTCCGGATTGGGAGCGGCCTCATCTTCTCGATATCAGCGGCGCCATATCTTCAGAATGTCTCGTCATGCACTTTGTCTACAACCGGCTTCAATATGAGAAAGAAACAGTACAAGCTCTAGCAGACCATGTTCAATTTTTTCTCAAAACGATCATCAAGCATTGCACAGAAAAAGAAAACCATGAAAAAAGTGCAACAGACTTCACTGATGAAGATTTAACTTTGGAGGAACTAAGCGACATTATGGGAGCTGTCAATAAATTATAGAAAAGGAGAGTCGCTGATGGTGCAGCAACCGGAAATACAAGATATCTATCCTTTATCTTTTATGCAGGAGGGCATGCTGTTTCACTCGCTATTGGATCAGGAATCTAGAGCCTACTTTGAACAGGCATCATTTACGATAAACGGCTCGCTTGATACAGAACGGTTTCAAAAAAGTTTAGACGCGCTGATTGAACGCTATGATATTTTCCGCACTGCGTTTATACACAAAAATGTGGCAAAACCGCGCCAAGTCGTGTTAAAAGAGCGGCAAAGCCGCCTTCAATTTGTTGATATTTCTCATCTGGACGAGGCGGCTAAAGAAACATTTGTCGATCAATTCGAACATGACGACAAGAAAAAAGGATTTGATCTGCAAACAGACCCTCTTATGAGAGTATCTATCTTAAAAAGGGCACACGAACAATATCATTGTATTTGGAGCCATCATCACATTTTAATGGATGGCTGGTGCTTTGGTATTGTGATGAAAGAATTTCTTGCGATTTACAAGGCTTTAGGAAAAGGGCAGCTTCCTGATTTTGAACCGGTTCAGCCGTTCAGCAAGTATATTAAATGGCTGATGCGACAGGATCGAAAAGAAGCTGAAGCCTTTTGGAAAACAAGGCTTGTCGATGTCAAACAAACCGCATCACTGCCCAAAACATCATCATCCTCAAAAGGAAAGCTTGAGCAGATGGCATTTACCCTATCTAAAGAACAGACTGAAGGGCTGCGAAAATTGGCCTTGCAAGCAGGCGCGACGCTGAATACGGTTTTTCAGGCATTATGGGGAATCATTCTGCAAAAGATCAACCGCTGTGATGACGCAGTCTTCGGCTCCGTTATTTCCGGGAGGCCGTCTGATCTTGAGGACGTAGAAAAAATGGTCGGGCTTTTCATTAACACCATTCCCGTCCGGGTCAAAAGCGGGCCGGAGTCCTTTTTGACATTGGTCAGCCACTTGCAGCAGGAGTCACTGAAAGCGGAAGCGTACAGTTATTATCCTTTATATGATATTCAGGCGCAAAGCACGCTGAAACATGAGCTGTTTGACCATATTGTCGTATTTGAAAACATACCGGCCCAGCGCGAAATTGAAAGTCTGAATCAAGCTGATGCATTCGATTTCACAGTCGATGATTTCGATATGGAGGAAGTTACCAACTATGGATGCAGCATTAAAATCATTCCGGGAAGCTCGCTTTATATTCGCATAAATTTTGATATCGGACTGTATGATCCAGCCATGATGAAAAAAATCGAACTGTATTTACGCCATATCATAGGCTCTGTCATCGCTGATCCCAATCAACAAATCGCACAAATTGCATTGCTTGGCGAAGAGACTGCCAAAAAGATGCTGTACGAATTCAATCAAACAGAGCCCGCTGCACCTTTGGCGCCGACGCTGCATGGTTTTTTCACCCGCCGTGCAGCTCTGTCGCCGAACATGCCGGCGCTTCGTTTTTCCGGCGGTACCTTAACATATCGAGAGCTTGATCAGTATACCAATCAGCTCGCTGTCCGGTTGAAGAAAAAAGGCGTTGCCAAAGAAAGTGTGGTCGGCGTCCTCGCCGACCGTTCACCGGAGATGGTGATCGCGGTGCTGGCTGTTTTGAAAGCCGGCGGCGCTTACGTGCCGCTTGATCCAGACTATCCTGAAGAACGGCTCAGATACATGCTCGCCGACAGCGGCGCCAAGCTTCTCGTCACAGGGCCGGATTTGTCCGTCTCCGGTTTTGCCGGTGAGACGCTTGAAGTCAACCTGTCATCGTTTCAAGCGGAGACAGCGGAGACCGAATCGGTTTGCGTTCATACAGATGGCGGCTCACTCGCCTATGTCATCTATACATCCGGTTCAACCGGGACACCGAAGGGCGTCGCGGTTGAGCACCGACAGGCTGCCGCCTTTTTGTCCGGGATGCAGCGCCAGTTCCCATTAACTGAAGATGATGTCATCGTGCTCAAGTCATCGTTTTCATTTGATGCTTCGATCTGGCAGTTGTTTTGGTGGATGATTCCCGGCGCCTCCATGTATTTGCTTCCGCAGGGCTGGGAGAAGGATCCCGCTTTGATGACAGAGGCCTTCACAAACGAAGGAGTGACGACGGCGCATTTTATCCCGGCGATGGCCAACAGCTTTTTAGACCAGGTCGAGATGGAAACAGAGGAGAAAAGGACAAGCCTTGCGAAAACCTTGAAACGCGTATTCGCCGGAGGTGAAGCGCTCGCTCCCCAGACAGCCGCCCGATTTGCCCGGTCTTTGCCGGAGACTGCGGTCATTCACGGCTACGGGCCGACAGAAGCTACGGTGGATGCCGCATTTTTTCGGTACGACCACGAAAAAGACAGGGAACGGATGCGGCTTCCGATCGGAAAACCTGTACCGGGAGCCCGTCTTTATATTTTAGACAGTGAGAAAGCTGTCCAGCCCATAGGGGTGGCCGAAGAACTGTATATCGCAGGCGCGGGTGTCGCAAGGGGCTATTTGAACCGTCCGGAGCTGACAGAAGAACGGTTTCTCGATGACCCGTTTTATCGAGGGGAACGCATGTATCAAACGGGCGATCTGGCGAGATGGCTCCCGGACGGCACCGTTGAATGGCTGGGCCGTATGGACGGCCAAGTGAAAATCCGCGGCTACCGAATCGAACCGGGAGAAGTCGAAGCGGCGCTTCGCCAGATCGACGGCGTGCGGGAAGCGGCGGTTGTCGCCCGGACAGAAGGGGAGGAAACCGAGCTTTGCGCCTATATTGAAGGTCAGGATCAAAAGACCGCAAGGACAGAACTAGGCAAACGCCTGCCGGCCTATATGATGCCTTCATCATTCATCGAGATGCGTGACTGGCCTGTCACACCGAGCGGAAAGCTTGACCGCAAGGCGCTGCCTGCTCCCGACGGAGCGGCTGAACGACGCGCTTACACCGCGCCGCAAACCATCACGGAAATGAAGCTCGCCAAGCTTTGGGAAGAGGTGCTGAAATACGGCCCTGCCGGCATTCGCGACCACTTTTTCGAACAAGGCGGCCACTCGCTGAAAGCGACTGCGCTCGTCTCCCGCATCGCCAAAGCGTTTGGCGTGCAGGTGCCGCTGAAAGAGATTTTCGCCAAGCCGACACTGGAAGAGCTCGCAGCCGTGATTCAGGAATTGGATGAAAGCCCATATGCGGCGATTGAACCGGCAGAAATACAGGACACCTACCCGGTGTCCTCGGCGCAAAAGCGGATGTATGTCCTTCAGCAGCTGGAAGACGGCGGTGTCGGCTACAATATGCCGGCGGCGCTTAAGCTGACAGGACCGCTCGACCGCGCCCGGCTTGATGAAGTATTCAGGCAGCTGATCCGCCGCCACGAATCGCTCAGGACGTCGTTTGAAACTGGAGCAGACTGCGAGCCTGTCCAGCGCATCCATGATGATGTCCCGTTTCAGCTGATGGAGTTGGCCGCGGCTGAAGACTTTGTCCGTCCGTTTCGACTTCAAGAAGCGCCGCTTTTCCGCGCCGCTCTTGTGAAGGAAGCGGAGGAGAGCCACCTGTTGTTGGTGGACATGCATCACATCATTTCCGACGGGGTGTCTGTCGGCACCTTAATCCGCGAATTCAGCGAGCTTTACGCCAGCCGGACGCTTCACCCGCTGCGGATTCAATATAAAGACTACGCCGTCTGGCAACAGGCATTCAAACAAGGGGAGGCGTACAACAGACAGGAAGCCTATTGGCTGAAGCAGCTCGACGGAGAGCTGCCGGTGCTGGAGCTTCCGGCCGACAACGCCCGCCCGGCGGTACGAAGCTTTGCGGGTGATACAGTGTCCCGCACGCTTGATGCGAAAACAACAGCCGGCCTATACAAGATCGCCCGCGACAACGGCTGCACCCTGTATATGGTTCTTCTCGCCGCGTACAGCACGCTTCTTGCCCGTCTCAGCGGACAGGAGGATATCATCATCGGTTCACCGATCGCCGGAAGGCCGCACAAAGACTTAGAACCTGTCATCGGCATGTTTGTCAACACATTGGCGATCAGAACGCAGCCGGCAGAAAACAAATGTTTCAGCGATTTCTTAAAGGAGGTCCGCGAAACGGCGCTTGAGGCGTTCGAGCATCAGGATTATCCGTTTGAAGAGCTTGTCGACCGGCTTGATGTCGTCCGTGATATGAGTCGCAATCCGTTATTTGACGTTATGTTCGCTCTGCAAAATATGGAGCGGGAATCACTGACTCTGCATGACTTGCATTTGACGACTATAGCTCATGACGCCCATAAAGTCTCTAAGTTTGATATGACTCTTTATGCAGCTGAAGAAGATCAAGAGACAATCCGTTTTGATGTTGAATTCAATACAGACATCTATCAAAAACAAACGATCAAGAAATGGCTTTCCTACTATATTCATATTCTCCATCATGTGATCGAACATCAGAACATTCATCTCGGAGATATCCATGTATTAGATGAACATGAGACAAGCTCATTCATTCACACATTTAATCAGACAAAACAAGACTACCCGAAACACGAAACGATCAGCCGTTTATTTGAATATCAAGCAGCCAAAACACCTCACGCCCCGGCCGTTATATATGACAGGCAAACCTTGACTTACCGTGAACTAAACGAACGCGCCAACAGAATAGCCGCTGCGCTTCGAGCAAATGGCGTCGGTTCAGAAAGTGTTGTCGCACTATTAACAAGTCGCACCCCTGAACTTGCGGTCGGAATTCTAGGTATTTTAAAAGCCGGCGGAGCCTATCTTCCCGTCACTGAAGACATGCCGACAGAACGGCTGGAATGGATGTTGTCTGACAGCAATGCTGTGATGCTCCTCCAATCAGATCGATTAGAATCTCATATGGCAGGAAAACGGTTATTCATAGAAGACATCCAGCTTGAGGCCGGCATTTCAGCAAACAATCCCGAACAGCAGGGCGGTCCTGATTCTCTCGCTTATATCATGTATACATCCGGATCAACCGGCACGCCAAAAGGCGTAATGGTTGAACAGCGCGGCGTCGTCCGTCTCGTAAAAAACAGCGATATGGCATTTTCACCTGAAGACAGGATTTTATTGACAGCGTCATTGGGATTTGACGCGATGACATTTGAAGTATTCGGACCGCTATTAAACGGTGCTTGTTTATACATCAGTGACAAGGAAACTTATTTAGATTCCGATCGGCTCAAGACATTCATACAGCAGAACGGCATCACGACTTTATGGCTGACATCATCCTTATTTAATCAATTATCAGAACAAAATGAACGAACATTTTCCGACCTGTCCAGATTGATTCTCGGCGGAGAAGCCCTGTCGCCAAACCATGTCAATCGCGTTCGCAACGCGGCGCCGGATCTCGCGCTATGGAATGGCTACGGCCCAACGGAAAACACAACATTCTCAACGTGCTTCCGGATTGAACACGAGTATAAGCATTCCATTCCGATCGGCCGCCCAATCGCTAATTCAACCGCTTATATTGTCAACAGCCGCGGGAGATTGCAGCCTATGGGTGTCATCGGAGAATTATGCGTTGGCGGGGACGGGCTAGCCAGAGGCTACTTCGGGAGACCTGAACTGACGAAAGAAAAATTTGTGCCAAATCCCTTCACACCTGGTGAACGAATGTACCGGACCGGTGATTTGGCCCGCTGGCTGAAGGATGGGTCGATTGAATATATCGGCCGGATGGATGATCAAGTGAAAATTCGCGGCTACAGGATTGAGCTGGGAGAAATTGAAGCAGCATTGCGGCAGATTGACGGTGTCAAAGAAGCCGCCGTCATCGTGCGAACCGGTCCCTCAGGACATAAAGAACTCCTTGCCTATATGAGTCTGCAAGCGGAAATGAATATCGAGAAAGTCAGATCCCTTCTTTCTCAGCAATTGCCCGGGTTTATGATCCCGGCGCATTTGGTTGAGCTTGCCGCCTTGCCTCTGACACAAAACGGAAAGCTCGACAGAAGAGCGCTGCCTGAGCCGGAGACCACAGCAATCAACACAGCATACGCCCCTCCGCGCAACCAGCTGGAGGAACGGCTTGCCGTGATCTGGCAAGAGGTGCTCGGCGTTGAAAAAGTCGGGATTGAGGATTCGTTTTTTGAACTGGGAGGCGATTCGATTAAAGCCCTCCAAGTATCTGCGCGCCTTGGACGGTTTGACTTGAAAATCACGGCAGGCGACTTATTCCGCCATCCAACTATTAAAGAAGCCGCGCCTCTCATCCGCAAGACTGAGAGAAATATAGATCAGCGGCCGATTGAAGGAGAAGTACCTTGGACGCCCGTTCAGCGCTGGTTCCTCGCACAGCATATCGAAAAGAGGCAGCATTTCAACCAATCTGTCATGCTTCATAGCTCAGAAGGATTTCAGGAACAGCCGCTTCGAACAGCTTTACAGCATCTTGTCATCCATCATGATGCCCTCCGCATGACAATCATCGATGACGGCGGCCAGCTGCAGCAATTTAACAGGGGAATTCATGGAGAACTTTACAGCCTGAACATAAGAGACCTTTCTAAAACGGCACAATGGGAGAAGCTGATTGAAGACGAAGTCGCTGATTTGCAGCGCAGTATCCATTTGCAAACAGGCCCACTGCTAAAAGCAGGCTTGTTCAACACAATGTCGGGAACTTATTTATTTCTCACCATTCATCATTTGGTCGTCGACGGGGTCTCATGGCGGATTTTGCTTGAGGATTTATCGGCAGCATACAGTCAGGCGGCCGCAGGACAACCGGTTCAGCTTCCGCGGAAAACGGACTCATACCAATATTTCGCAAACCGGCTTGCCGAATACGCAGAGAGCAGCAAGGTCATTCGCGAACAATCGTATTGGCGCACTGTTGAAAAAGAAAAAGCCGCTTTACTTTCTTGTGAAAAACCGCATAGCGCTGCGGACAACATTCGGAAAACGGAAAGCTTTACCCTTTCCGAAGAAGACACACACGTTTTAATCCACAAGGTTAACAACGCCTACAACACAGACACCCAGGATATTCTGCTGACGGCAGCATCATTAGCCCTGTGTGATTGGATGGGAGAGAGGAAACTGCGGATCGCGATGGAAGGACATGGGAGAGATCACACCCTTCCTGAATTGGATATCAGCCGGACAGTCGGCTGGTTTACCACAATATATCCTGTGTTGATTGATTTACATGCAGTCGAAGGCGAGTTGGGGCTGGCAGTGAAAACAGTCAAAGATACACTCGGCAGAATACCGGACAAAGGAATGGGATACGGCATTTTGAAATATTTAACATTCTCTGAAAACAAAACAATCCAGTTCAGCAAAGCGCCTGAAATCGGTTTTAATTATTTAGGGCAATTCAATGATACAGAACGCCAACAAAAGTTCAGCTTTTCGGGGCTTGCAAGCGGGAAAGACATTACACCTACATGGCAGCGTGAGCAAACGCTGGAAATGAGCGCCATGGTAAGGCAAAATCAGCTGCATTTCAATTTGAGCTATCCGCCAAGCCGGTTCCATAAAACAACAATGAAACAGCTGCTGCACATGGTGAAACATCATTTGCACCAAATCATCAAACATTGCGCACATAAACAAGAAACAGAGAAAACGGTCAGCGATTTTAGCAGCCAATCGTTAACAGCGGAAGATTTGGACAATATTGCGAGCTTTGTCGAGGAACTGTAGGAACAGGAGGCAGGGAAAAAATATGACAAAAAAACACGAGATTCAGGATATTTATCCGCTTTCTTATATGCAGGAAGGCATGCTATTTCACACCCTTCTTAACAAGGACACACAGGCATACGTCGAACAAGCCTCATTTTCAATGACAGGAAAGGTTGACACAGACATTTTTCAGAAAAGCATCACTGCTCTGTGCGCCCGGCACGATATTTTCAGAACGATTTTTATCAGTCAAAATGTATCCGTTCCGCAGCAGGTCGTCTTAAAAGAACGGACGATCACCGTTGAAGAAAAAGATCTGACTCATTTGGATCGATCCGGCCAGCTTAGATTGATCGATGACGTCAAAAAAACAGACAGAGCCAAAGGATTTCATTTGCAAAAAGATGGATTGATGCGCGTCATTCTTTTTAAAACAGGGGAACGCGAATTTACATGCATATGGAGCTTCCATCACATCATTATGGACGGCTGGTGCCTCGGGATTGTCCTGAAGGAGTTTTTCCATATATACGCTTCCCATTTGCACCAAACACCATTAAAGCTTGAGCCTGCTGTGCCTTACGGGAGCTATATTCAATGGCTGATGGAGCAGGACAAAGAAGCCGCCGCCCGGTACTGGGAGGGTTATCTTGAAGGATATGACCAACAGAGCCGGCTGCCGCAGCAAAAAAAAGCGGGCGCCAAAAGCAGACAAGAAGAAGTCACATTTTCCCTTTCTAAAACAGTTACGGATAAGCTGAAAGAGCTGGCCGCAAAGGAAGAAGTCACATTGAGCACCATTTTTCACACGCTTTGGGGAATGTTGCTGCAAGCTTATAACCAGACGGATGATGCGGTTTTCGGTTCGGTTATTTCCGGCAGGCCGGCTGAAATTGCAGGGATAGAGCGGATGATCGGCCTTTTCATTAATACGGTACCGGTGCGTGTTACCGGTACAAAAGTGCCTTTTGTGAAACTGATTAAACAAGTGCAAAAAGATGCGCTCAATGGGCAGCCGTACAGCTACCACCCGCTCTATGAGATACAGGCGGAATCCGCCGTCAAACAAGGCTTAATCGACCATATTCTTGTTTTTGAAAATTATCCTGTTGAAAAAGAAATCGCACTGCTGAACAGTGGACAAGATGCAGAGGATCTGTTTCGCATTCATGATTTCAACATGGAAGACGAGACCAACTACAGCTTTTATCTCATGGTAGCACCAGGTGAAAACATTCATCTCAAAATGAGATTTGATTCCGGCATTCATGAACGTTCTTTCATCGAAAGCGTCAAAGGCCATTTGCAGCATATCATCGCACAAGTGCTGGAAAATCCGAATTTGACCCCGGAGGAATTGACGATCACAACACAGCAGGAACAAAAAGACCTGCTCAGCACGTTGAAAATAGAGACTAAACAGCGTGAATATAAAACGATCCAGTCGATGTTCGAACGTCAGGCGGCACAATCCCCTGATGAAAATGCAATTCACTATGAAGGGCAGTCGATCACTTATAAAGAGCTGAATGAAATGGCCAACAAACTTGCACGCCTTCTCCGAAAACGGGGTGTCAAACGCCAGGAGCCGGTCGCGATCATGGTCGAACGTTCTCCCGCATTAGCGGCGGGAGTACTCGGCATTTTAAAAGCGGGCGCGGCATTTGTTCCGATTGACCTGAGCCATCCTGCCGAACGCATTCGCTATTGCATAGAAAACAGCGGCTGTCAGCACATTGTATCACAGCATCATGTGGCGGCTTTAGCAAAGTCAGCCACAACAAAACGATCTGTGACATTCATAGAAGAAGCAGATGCGGAAAGCGACGGAAGCAATGTCGAGACGGTAAACACTGCGGAAGATTTGCTTTACATCATGTATACATCTGGAACAACGGGGAAGCCGAAGGGTGTTTTATTTGAACATCGAAATATGGCCAATTTGCTTCATGACCAATTTGAAAACTCACGTATTGATTTCAAAACAAATGTGCTCCAGTATGCATCTTGTGCGTTTGACGTCTGCTATCAAGAATTGTTTACAACTTTGCTTAGCGGCGGCACGCTTTGCATCGCGCCTGAATCAATCAAGCGCGACCCAGCTCAGTTGTTTTTGTTGATCAATACACAGCGAACAGAAGTCGTCTTTTTCCCGACGGCTTTTGTGAAGATGCTTTTTAATGAGGAACACTATGCGAACCACTTTCCAAACTGTGTGAAGCATGTCATCACTGCGGGGGAGCAATTGACGGTCTCGCATATTTTTAAGGCATTGCTCAAGCGGCACGGCATACACTTGCATAATCATTACGGCCCGGCGGAAACCCATGTCGTCTCGACATGCACCATTCATCCTGAGGGCGACATCCCGGATTCTCCGCCGATCGGAAAACCGATCAGCCATAACGCCATGTATATCCTTGACAAATACAAACGACTTCAGCCCTGCGGTGTAGCAGGAGAGCTTTATATATCAGGCGCGAGCGTCGGGAGAGGATATGTCAATAATCCAATCTTGACAAAACAGAAATTTTTGCCCGATCCATTCAGAGCGGGAGCCGTCATGTATCGAACAGGAGATATAGCAAGGCTTCGTGCAGACGGACAAATGGACTATATCGGCCGGACGGATGATCAAGTGAAAATCAGGGGCTACCGGGTCGAACCTAAGGAAATAGAGGTGACATTGGCAAATCATCCTGCTGTTAAGGAAGCGGTTGTCCTGGTTCAAAAAGACAGTGAAGGGGAACATGAATTGTGCGCATACTACAGCACACGGAAACCGATCGACCCTTCTGCATTGCGTCATGATTTGGCCGACGCCATCCCTGACTACATGATGCCAGTAAAATGGACTGCTGTGCCAGCGATTCCGCTTACCGTAAATGGAAAAGTCGATAAAAGCGCCCTCCCAGAACCGACATCATCCGCATCGCATCAGTCATACGCCGCACCTCGCAATTTGAACGAGCTCAGGCTTTCACAGCTTTGGGAAGGTCTACTGAAAAGGGGACCGGTCGGCATCCGCGACAACTTTTTTGAACTGGGCGGCCATTCTTTAAAAGCAACATCGCTCATCTCTCGCATCGCCAAAGAATGGAACGTTCAGATTCCGTTAAGTGATGTCTTTGCCCATCCGACCGTAGAAGGGTTGGCAGCAGTCATCAGTGAAGCGGAAGAAAACCCGTTTGCTTCGATTCAGCAAATAGAGAAGAAGGAGACAAATCCGGTTTCTTCCGCACAAAAACGGATGTATGTTCTGCACCAGCTTGATGGCGGAGGAGTCAGCTACAACATTCCGGCCGTTTTGGAGCTGACAGGCGAGCTCGATCAACAGAGGGTGGAAGCTGTATTTCGCGAACTGATCCGCCGGCATGAACCCCTTAGGACATCATTCGAAGCAGGAGACGACGGCGAGCCGGTGCAGCGGATTCATGAAAAGGTGCCGTTTGCTTTTTCAAACGAATCTTCATCTGAATCATTTATCCGGCCGTTTGATCTTGGAAAGGCTCCGCTTTTCAGGGCGGGCTTAGCGACCATTGAAAAAGGACGATATCTGCTTTTAGTGGACATGCACCATATTATTTCAGACGGTGTCTCCATCCAATTGCTCATGCAGGAATTCAGCGAGCTGTATAAAGGACTTGAACTGGCTCCGTTGCGCATTCAATACAAAGACTATGCAGCATGGCAAGAAACATTCAAAACAAGCGACATATACAAACGGCAAGAATCGTATTGGCTCAAACAACTGGCCGGTGAGCTGCCAGTGCTCGAATTGCCGACGGACAAACCGCGGCCCCCGGCAAAAAGCTTTGCAGGTGACCGGGTTACGTTCGAGATCAGTCAGGATCTTACATCACGTTTACAACAGCTCGCAGGAGAAAACAGATGCACACTGTATATGACGCTTCTTGGGATATACACCGTTTTATTATCACGGCTAAGCGGGCAGGAAGAGATCATTGTCGGTTCGCCGATCGCGGGCAGACCGCATGCTGACCTGGAATCCGTGCTCGGAATGTTTGTGAACACATTGGCTTTTCGAACACGTCCGGTGAGCGGAATATCTTTCAAACAATATTTACAGGACATTCGAGAAACAGCGCTAGAAGCCTATGAACACCAGGACTATCCGTTAGAGGAGCTGGTTGACCGCCTCGGCGTTCAGCGGGAGATGAGCCGAAATCCGCTCTTTGATACAACGTTTGCACTGCAAAATATGGAGCGGCAACAATTGTCGATGGAGGGGCTTGAGTTTCGGCAGAAAGATATCAGCCACCCGATTTCTAAATTCGACCTGTCACTGTACATGGCCGAAAGCGGCGGACAAATATATTGTCAGTTTGAATACAGTACAGATTTGTTTGAACGGAAAACGATTCAAAAATGGGCCGATTTTTTTAAAACGTTGGCTAAAAACGCTGCACAGCATCCGGAGCTGGAACTGGACCATTTGTCAATCCTTTCGAAAAAGGAAGAAAGCGCACTTCTGCAAAACCTCAGCCCGATGCAAAAAATGGATTTCCCACTGGATCAGCCGCTTCATCATCAGCTCGAGCAGCAGGCAGAAAAGACGCCTGATCGTCCGGCCGTTTTGGCGGATGGCGTCTCCATCTCCTACAGAGAACTGAATGAACGGGCCAATCAAATTGCATGGAAGCTAATTGGCCTCGGTATTCAACAGGAAGATGTGATTGCCGTGATGGGGAGACGTTCACCAGATATGCTGATTGGAATTTATGGCATTTTAAAAGCGGGAGCTGCTTACGTGCCGATCGACCCTGACTATCCTGAAGAACGAATCCGTTTTTTAATGAAGGACAGCGGCGCAAAGACCTTGCTTGCAGAATCTAATCCATCGATGTTTGAGGGAACCATTTTGCCGCTAGATGGCGGGCGCGAGAATCACGGAGAAGCGGCAGTCAATCCGAATCTCCCGGTACCGCCCGATGCCTTGGCCTATATCATCTATACATCTGGCTCAACGGGACGCCCAAAAGGCGTCATGGTGGAACACAGGTCCGCGGTCAATTTTTTATACTCACTGCAAACCCGCTACTCACTTAACGACTCGGACATCATTCTGCATAAAACGTCTTACTCGTTTGATGCTTCAATATGGGAGCTGTTCTGGTGGCCATTCGCCGGGGCTTCTGTTTATCTGCTTCCTCAAGGAGGGGAAAAAGATCCTGAAATCATCTTAAAAGCGCTGGAGGAAAAGGAAGTTACAGCCGCCCATTTTGTCCCTTCTATGCTTCACTCATTCTTGGAATATATGAATCAAAGAAAAAAACCGGCCGACATCAGACATTTAAAAAGAGTCTTTGCAGGCGGCGAGCAGCTGGGGGCGCACCTCGTCTCCCGTTTTCATGAGCTTCTGCCGAGGGTGGAATTGACAAATTCCTACGGACCGACGGAAGCGACGGTAGAAGCGGCATACTTTGATGTCCCTAAAAGGAAAACACTTGACCATGTCCCGATCGGCCGATCAGGACACAATATGAGACTCTATATTTTAAATAAAAAACGGCAGCTTCTCCCGTTCGGCTGTCGAGGGGAACTGTATATCGCAGGCGCGGGCGTCGCAAGGGGCTACTTGAACCGTCCGGAGCTGACAGAAGAACGGTTTCTCGATGACCCCTTTTATTCAGGGGAACGCATGTATCAAACGGGCGATCTGGCGAGATGGCTCCCGGACGGCACCGTTGAATGGCTGGGCCGCATGGACGGTCAAGTGAAAATCCGCGGCTACCGGATCGAACCGGGGGAAGTCGAAGCGGTGCTTCGCCAGATCGACGGCGTGCGGGAAGCGGCGGTTATCGCCCGGACAGAAGGGGAGGAAACCGAGCTTTGCGCCTATATTGAAGGTCAGGACCAACAGACTGTAAGGACAGAGCTGCGCAAACGCCTGCCGGCCTATATGATGCCTTCAGCCTTCATCGAGATGCGTGAGTGGCCTGTCACTCCGAGCGGAAAGCTTGACCGCAAGGCGCTGCCCGCTCCCGACAGAGCGCCTGAACGACGCGCTTACACCGCGCCGCAAACCATCACGGAAATGAAGCTCGCCAAGCTTTGGGAAGAGGTGCTGAAATACGGCCCTGCCGGCATTCGCGACCACTTTTTCGAACAAGGCGGCCACTCGCTGAAAGCGACAGCGCTCGTCTCCCGCATCGCCAAAGCGTTTGGCGTGCAGGTGCCGCTGAAGGAGATTTTCGCCAAGCCGACACTGGAAGAGCTCGCAGCCGTGATTCAGGAATTGGATGAAAGCCCGCATGCGGCGATTGAACCGGCGGACAAACAGGACACCTATCCGGTGTCCTCGGCGCAAAAGCGGATGTATGTGCTTCAGCAGCTGGAAGACGGCGGTGTCGGCTACAATATGCCGGCGGCGCTTAAGCTGACAGGACCGCTCGACCGCGCCCGGCTTGATGAAGTATTCAGGCAGCTGATCCGCCGCCACGAATCGCTCAGGACGTCGTTTGAAACCGGGGCAGACGGCGAGCCTGTTCAACGCATTCATGATGATGTCCCGTTTCAGCTGATGGAATTGGCCGCGGCTGAAGACTTTGTCCGTCCGTTCCGGCTTCAAGAAGCGCCGCTTTTCCGCGCCGCTCTTGTGAAGGAGGCGGAGGAGAGCCACCTGTTGTTGGTGGACATGCATCACATCATTTCCGACGGGGTGTCTGTCGGCACCTTAATCCGCGAATTCAGCGAGCTGTACGCCAACCGGATGCTTGCCCCGCTGCGGATTCAATATAAAGACTACGCCGTCTGGCAACAGGCATTCAAACAAGGGGAGGCGTACAACAGACAGGAAGCCTATTGGCTGAAGCAGCTCGACGGAGAGCTGCCGGTGCTGGAGCTTCCGGCCGACAACGCCCGCCCGGCGGTGCGAAGCTTTGCGGGTGATACAGTGTCCCGCACGCTTGATGCGAAAACAACAGCCGGCCTATACAAGATCACCCGCGACAACGGTTGCACCCTGTATATGGTTCTTCTCGCCGCGTACAGCACGCTTCTTGCCCGTCTCAGCGGACAGGAGGATATCATCATCGGTTCACCGAGCGCCGGAAGGCCGCACAAAGACTTAGAACCTGTCATCGGCATGTTTGTCAACACATTGGCGATCAGAACGCAGCCGGCAGAAAACAAATGTTTCAGCGATTTCTTAAAGGAGGTCCGCGAAACGGCGCTTGAGGCGTTCGAACATCAGGATTATCCGTTTGAGGAGCTTGTCGACAGGCTTGATGTCGTCCGTGATATGAGCCGCAATCCGTTGTTTGACGCTATGCTTGTCGTACAAAATATGGATCGCCAAGAGCTTTTCCTGGATGGACTGCATATTCAGCCTGCCGATATGCCTCAGACTGGGGCGAAGTTTGATCTGACGCTGCAAGTTTCAGAAGGGGATGAACGCATACACTTTCGGTTTGAATATGCATCATCTTTATTTAAACAAGATACGATCGAACGCTGGGCATCACATTTCACGACAATGCTTCAGCACATTGTCCACGCACCGCAGACAGCGTTGCCTGCCATCAGCATGCTGACAGCTAAAGAACAACAGCTGCTGATGACAAACTTTAACAGGATGCCGGAACAACACGGCCCTAACATAACCGTTCACGAATTATTCGCCCGTCAGGCGGCAAAATCGCCGAGTGCAACTGCACTCATCACTCGGGAAGGGGTGCTCACTTATCAAGAATTAGACGAATGGTCCAACAAAATAGCGAGAACATTGCAAAATCAAGGGATTGGTCCGGATCTCACTGTAGGTATTATGATTCCTAAATCAACAGGCTTGATCGCAGCCGTTCTCGGAACCTGGAAAGCAGGGGGCGCCTATGTCCCAATTGATCTTGGATATCCGGACGAGCGCAAACAATATGTATTAGCCGACAGCGGAGCTAAACTGCTGATCACCGATAAAAAAACAATTCATCAAGTACCTGATGGTTTTAAAGGCGAAGTGCTTCTGATTGAAGATGTACAGGAACAGGACACCTCACCTATTCTAACTGCTTCCGGGCCTGATCATTTGGCCTATATCATTTATACATCAGGTACGACGGGCAAGCCAAAAGGCGTCATGGTGGAACACAGAGGAGTCGCTTATACAGTTCAGTGGCGCAGTGCTTTTTATGAATTTCATGATCATGATATCGCGCTTCAGCTTTCCTCATTTTCTTTTGACGCATTTGTCACAAGTATGTTTGCGCCGCTTATATCAGGAGTGCAGACCGTTATCCCGGCTGAGGAAGAAGCGAAAGACATTCTCGCTATTAAACAATATCTAGCCGATTACGGCATTACGCATATGAATCTCGTTCCGATTCTATACCGGACACTGCTTGACGTATTGCAGCCGGAAGATGTACAAACACTGCGACTTGTCACATTAGGAGGCGAAGCGATTGAACCGAATTTGCTGGAGCGCAGTTTCTCGCTCCGCCCTGACATAGAAATTTCCAATGAATACGGGCCGACAGAGAGCAGCATCACGGCCACTGCGGCCAGAAGATTGAAACGAGAAGAAAACATCACGATCGGCCGGCCGATCGGCTATACAAATGTTTATATTTTAAAAGGAGATCACTTGCAGCCTATTGGTGTCACCGGAGAACTTTGCATTACAGGACCGGGGCTTGCAAGAGGATATATCAATCTTCCTGAGCAAACGGCAAAATCTTTCGTTCAAGATCCGTTCCATCCAGATCAGCGCATGTATCGGACGGGGGATTTGGCGAAATGGCTGCCGGACGGCACATTGCAGTATGTCGGCAGGATGGATGAACAAGTCAAAATCAGAGGTTACCGAATCGAGATAAAAGAAGTGGAAGCGGCACTCTCCGGCCTTGCCGTAGTAAAAGAAGCGGCAGTGGTGGATTCTGTTACCGCAGCAGGTCATAAGGAACTGTGCGCTTATATTGTTGTTGAAGACGGCGCAGATTGCGGCATGGTGCGCAAAGCTTTGGCCAAAAAAGTGCCGTCTTACATGGTACCGGCGTTTTTCCAAACGCTTGATGCATTGCCTACCATGCCAAACGGGAAGCTGAATAAGCCCGCACTGGCAAAGATCCCGCACAAGGGAGAGACTAGGCAAACATTTACGGCTCCGGCCACTGATATTGAAAAAGAATTGGCTGCCATCTGGCGCGGGGTGCTCGGTGTGGACAAGATCGGAATTGATGAATCATTTTTTGAGCTTGGCGGAGATTCCATTAAGGCATTGCAAGTCTCCGCGAGATTGCATCAATCAGGAAAGCAATTGGCCGTAAAAGATATCTTCAGCCATCCGACAATCCAAGAATTGGCGCCATATGTCCGTTTATCACAACAACCGATCAGCCAAGCATCTGTAGAAGGCGAGATGACATGGTCACCGGTGCAAAAATGGTTCCTGTCTCAAGATATAAAAGAAGCCCACCATTTTAATCAGTCGGTTATGCTGCATCGGTCAAATCCGTTAGATGAAGATGCATTGAGGAAAACGCTAAAAGCGATAACCGTCCATCACGATGCACTCAGGCTCATATGCGTCAAAGATGAACAAGGGAACTTGCGCCTGTACAATCGTCCAGCGAACATCGGAGAGGACCAGCTTTACAACTTGCGAATCTTCAATCTGGCCGGCGAACCAAAAGATCATGAACACATTATCAAACACCAAGTTCGTGAGCTGCAAAAAGCAATGGACTTGGAAAACGGGCCGCTGGTGCAAGTCGGGCTTTTCCGCTCAAGCGAAGGAGATGACCTGTTTCTTGCTATCCATCACTTGGCCGTCGACGGCATATCATGGCGGATTATCCTGGAAGACTTGGCATCCGTCTATGAGCAGGCGATTCGCGGAGATGACATAGCACTCCCGCCAAAAACCGCATCATTCCAGACATATACCGAGCAATTAGCCAAGTATGCAGAAAGCCGGCGGTTATTACAGCAAGCAGACTATTGGCGCGCCATCGAACAACATGAAACAGTTGCACTGCCAAAAGATCAGACACATATCGACAAAACCGCTTTGAAAAAACGTAACACCGTATCATTTACTTTAGCTCAACAAGAAACAGACGCGATTCTAAAAGATGTGCACAATGCTTACAATACGGATACCCAAGACCTGCTATTGGCGTCAGCGGTACTCGCTATATGGCAATGGGTGCCGCAAAAGGCGCTAAAAATCGCGCTTGAAGGGCATGGCCGTCAATCTGAGGCGGCATATCACGATATCAGCCGAACCGTAGGGTGGTTTACTTCCATATATCCAGTATTGCTTCAACTTGAACCCAATACATGGGATGACCATCATGAAGAATATATGATCCGCGCATTAAAAATAACAAAAGACACGTTAAGGCGGATACCTGATAAAGGATTTGGATACGGTGTTCTCAAATATATGACACCGCCTGAAAAAGCAAAGATCAAATTCGGCAAAGCACCTGATATCACCTTTAACTATTTAGGACAATTTGAAATCGGAAACCGTGCGCAAACCGAAACAGAACAGCTTGATGCATTTACATTTTCTCCTTTGGGGGGCGGCGAGGATATCACCGGCACTTGGAAGCGTGAACAGTCGCTGGATATCAGCGCACTCGTAGCCGAAGGCAAACTGACCGTTAACATGACATATGAAACAGGGCGTTTTCAAAAAGAAACCATCGAGCGGCTTTCCCAAGATTGTCAGTACTATCTCAGAAAGCTGATGAACCATTGCCTCGGCAAAACTGAAACAGAGAAGACCGTCAGCGACTTTGATGATCGCGAGCTGACCGAGGAAGCTTTTAAAAATATAACCGACTTACTCGGATTTCATTAAACGAGCGGAGGGAAACAATGGATCATACACAAAAAATCCAAAACATTTATCCTTTAAGCCACATGCAGGAAGGAATGCTTTTTCATTCTTTCCTGCAAGACGAAGGAACCGCATATATTGAACAGTCCGTCTTCACAATAAGGGGTCAGCTCCATTTAGACTGGTTTCAACAAAGTGTCCAATCGATCATTGACCGCCACGATATTTTCAGAACGGTTTTTTTGCCTCATGTTGCCGGGCTGAAAGAACCGCGCCAGGTCGTTTTACGCGATCGATCCTTTCAGTTGCATGCTGAAGACTTGACCGAAATGCCGGAGACCGATCAAACCGCATATATCAGCCAGTTTAAAGAGCGGGATCGGCAGAAAGGCTTCAATCTGCAAAAAGATATGCTGATGCGTATTTCTCTGTTCAAAACGGCGCCGGAACAACACGTATGTGTATGGAGCCATCACCACATCTTAATGGACGGCTGGTGTCTCGGGATCGTGCTCCAAGAATTTATGCAGTTGTACGAAGCCATCTATACGGGTGAATCTGTGCCTTTAGATCCTGTTCAGCCATACAGCGCATATATTTCCTGGTTGTATGATCAGGACAAAGACAAAGCCAAGGAATATTGGAAGAACTACTTGACAGACTTCAATGCGCCAACAGGTCTTCCGAAAGTGTCTGCAAAACCTGCTGAAAAGGGATATCGGCAGAAAGAGCTGATGTTTTCATTAGACCGAAAGTTGACAGCCAGACTCAAAACAATCGCCAAACAGCATGGAGCCACACTCGCCACTCTCATACAAACCGTGTGGGGCTTAATGCTTCAGCGCTATAACCGGACAGATGATGTCGTGTTCGGCTCTGTCGTTTCCGGCCGTCCTTCCGTGATTCCGGGCGTTGAGAAGATCATCGGTTTATTTATCAATACTGTGCCGGTGCGAATCAAGACCGAGAGCGAAAATGAAACCTTTTCAGAGCTGCTTCGCCGCTCCCAAAAAGAAAGGCTCGCTCAAGACATGTTCAACTTTTATCCATTGGCTGACATTCAGTCGCATATCGCTTTCAAACAGCATGCTATTGACCATATTTTCGTTTTTGAAAACTACCCTTTGCAGCAAATGCAAGACTCGGCAAACCGCGCTGAATCACCGCTTCAGATCGAAAATGTAAAAGTGTCGGAGCAATCAGGCTACAACTTCAACCTCATGATTGCCCCGGATGATGAACTTGTCATCAAGTTCATCTACAATGCAAACGTTTATGATGAATCATGGATTGACTGTGTGAGGGGCCACCTGCTGGAAGCCTTGCGAAGAGTGGCGGAGGACACCGATATCCCCGCCTCCAGGCTGCCGATGATCGCGCCTGACGAAAAAGCCCGGATCATCGGGGCATTCAACGATACAAAAACGGATTACGATACGAACAAAACAATCACTGACTTGTTTTCCAATCAAGTAGAGAAAACGCCGGATCATATCGCACTACATGCCGGCGGCTTGACGATGACATACCGGGAGCTGGATCAAACATCCACTGCATGGGCCCGCATCTTCCAAGAACAAGGCTTAAAGAAAAACGGAATTGCCGGCATTTTAGCAGAGCATTCACCTGAATTCATCATCGGAGTTCTTGCCGTTTTGAAAGCAGGCGGCGCCTATCTCCCGCTCGATGCCGAACTGCCGCCTGAACGGATCAGCTGCATGCTGAAAGAAAGCGGGGCGGACGTATTGGCCGTTCAGAAAGGACTCAAGACGGACATTGATTTTCCGAAAAAAGTGTTGATATCCAAGGAAGCGCAATTGGCACCTGTCAGCGCTATCAACATAAATACGCGTCCGGATGATCTGGCTTATATCATGTATACATCAGGTTCGACAGGCAAACCAAAGGGCGTAATGATTTCGCACCGCAATGTCGTATCACTGATCTCAAACAGCAATTACACATCAGCCGATACAAATGACCGATTGATCTTAACCGGTTCACTCGGCTTTGACGCCATCACATTTGAAATATTCGGAGCGCTCCTGAAAGGAGCATCTCTTCATGTTATTGACCGCTCGACGATGTTGACTCCTGCCCGTTTTGGCAGCTATTTGCTTCACCATGATATCACAGTGCTGTTTTTAACAACGGCTCTCTTTAACCAGCTGGCACAAGCCCAGCCGGACATGTTTTCAGGGCTCTCCACTTTATATGTCGGCGGGGAAGCTTTGACGCCTGCACTGATGAATACGGTCAGACATCGGTGCCCAAACCTGAAGCTTTATAACATATATGGTCCGACGGAAAATACAACATTCTCTACATTTTATGAAGTCAAGCAAGATTTTTCACAAGCGATTCCCATCGGAAAACCGATCAGCAATTCAAATGCCTTTATTGTTGACGAAAGCGGTCAGCTCGCGCCGATCGGCGTTCCCGGCGAACTTTGCGTCGGCGGCGATGGGGTTGCAAAAGGATATTTGCACAGACCTGATTTGACGAGTCAAGCATTTGTAGAGCATCCGTTTCAACCAGGGGAAAAAATGTACAAAACCGGCGATCTGGCGCGCTGGCTGCCAGACGGCAACTTAGAATATATCAGCCGGATGGACCGGCAAATCAAAATTCGCGGCAAACGAACTGAACCGGCTGAAATAGAAGCGCGGCTCATCGAGATTGAAGGCGTTCAAGAAGCCGCTGTCATCATTGAAGAAAAAAACGAAGAAGCATTCCTTATCGCATATTATGTAAGCGATGATCAAACAGAGGAAAAAACGATCCGTTCATTACTATCAAGGCAGCTTCCCGACTATATGATTCCTCATGATTGGGTTAAACTGGACCGCATGCCTCTTTCGGCAAACGGCAAAATCGACCGCCGCGCGCTGCCTGCACCTGATCAAAAAACGGCTTTGAAACAGATTGTGCCGCCAAGAAACTGGGTCGAAAAAGAACTGATTGACATATGGAGACCTATCCTTGGCGTGAAGGAGCTCGGTATTGAAGATGACTTTTTCGAACTTGGCGGTCATTCGCTAAAGGCTCTTCAAGTCATTCACCAGCTGAAAAACAGCCAGGGGATCGATATTCCGATTGAATTATTATTCGAGAATCCAACAATCGAACAATTGGCCGAAAAGCTGTTTTCACATGAGCTGCGCGCCTCGGCCGTACAGCATGTCAGCAGACTGAATCCGCCGACCGGAGTGAACCTTTTCTGCTTTCCTCCCATTTCGGGCTTCGGGATATTTTATAAAGATCTCGCTGCCAAGCTAAACGGCAAAGCGACTGTGTACGGATTTAACTTTATTGAAGAAGACAGCCGTATGGAACAATACGTGAACAACATCATCCAAAAACAGCCTCGGGGTCCTTATATCCTGCTGGGATATTCAGCGGGAGGCAACACGGCATTTGAGACTGTCAAAGAAATGGAAAACCGTGGTTTGGAGGTCAGCGATCTCATTATTGTCGATGCATATCAAAAGAAACAAGCATTGCCGCCACAGCCAAGCAGCACCTCGGCAGAACATGTTCCCGCTCACCTCAGGGAAGCAGTCATCAAAAAGACGGCAAACTATCAAAAATATTGGGCACAATTAATCAATGGCGGCCAAATCAACGCAAACATCCACTTTATTGAAGCCGGCATTCAGACGGATCAAATTGACAGATTCATATTGCAAAAATGGGCCGACGCCACAACAAGAAACTATCAAGAGTATAAAGGAGCCGGACCGCATCAGGATATGTTCGAAACTGCCTTTCTGTCAAAAAACGCCGAGATCATTCAACATATCCTCACAAACAGCGGAAAACATGCAGAGCATTCTCGGTAAAAGCCGTCCAAACACCAACAGGCCCGAGCCAAAACATTGAGAGTTCTAAAGCGATTTCTTAAGCTTTAGGACTTTTTTCTTTCAAATCATCATAAGCTGTAAAGAACAGACAAGACCCGTCTGAACCTATGGCAGGAAACAGGATAAGCTACTTCACTTTCGAATTCGCACAATAAATAAATGAAGGCGCTTTCAAATTCTATTTCAGACACTTTTGAATATGAAAGGGGGCATTTTTTTGCTTCAAAAATTGCTTATCGCCAATCGTGGCGAAATCGCACTTCGGATCATCCGAACTTGTAAACGGCTCGGTATTCAGACAGCTGCCGTCTACTCTGAAGCGGATGCTGAGTCCCTGCACGTTAAAGCTGCAGATGAAGCCTGGCTGATCGGCAAACCGCGGGTCAGTGAAAGCTATTTAAATATCGAAAAAATCATCGAAACTGCTAAAAAAGCGGGGGTCTGTGCCATCCACCCGGGATACGGCCTGCTTTCCGAGAACAGCCGTTTTGCCGAAAGATGCCTGCAGGAAAATATCACGTTTATCGGTCCGCCGTCCGATGTGATCGCCAAAATGGGGAGCAAAATTGAAGCAAGGCTAGCGATGGAACAAGCCGGGATTCCCGTCGTTCCCGGCGTGACAAAAAGCTTGGCCGGTCTGAATGAAGCCAAGGCTCTTGCCGAATCCATCGGCTATCCCGTGATGCTCAAGGCTTCTTTTGGAGGCGGAGGCATCGGAATGCAGCTGATTCGCAATGAAGGCGAATTAGCAAAAGCATATGAAGGCAGCCAAAAACGAGCCGCCGATTTTTTCGGAGACGGGGCTATGTACATCGAGAAATATATCGAAGATGCAAGACATATCGAGATTCAGATTTTAACAGACGAATACGGAAATGCCGTCTATCTTTGGGAACGGGACTGTTCGATTCAGAGACGCCAGCAAAAAATCATCGAAGAAGCACCTGCTCCGTTATTCGATGAAAACATGCGCGCGAAGCTCGGTGAAGCGGCCGTGAAAGCCGCGCTGTCGATCGGCTATGCCAACGCCGGGACAATCGAGTTTTTAGTAGACAGCAAGAATCATTTTTATTTTCTCGAGATGAATACCCGCCTGCAGGTCGAACACCCGGTGACAGAGGAAATTACAGGGCTCGACATTGTCGAAGAACAGCTCAATATCGCAGCAGGCAAAGCGCTTCCGTATAAGCAGAAAGACATTCGGCGTGACGGACATGCGATCGAAGTCAGAATCTGTGCCGAAGATCCGAAAACATTTCTCCCTTCGCCGGGACGGATCACTGACCTTAAGCTGCCTGAGCACCCGAATGTCCGTCATGAATGCGCAGCAGCCCCAGGTATGAACATCACACCGTATTACGACCCGATGATCGCCAAGATGATCGTCAAAGGAAATAGCAGAGATGAAGCCATCCGGACATTGGCCGAAGCGCTCTCACAATATCAAGTGAAAGGCATTAAGACAAATATTCCGTTGCTTGAAGACATCGTACGTTCTGACGAATTCCGAAAAGGCGGGGTCCAAACCGATTTTATCAGTCGTTATCAGTCAAAATGAAATTAAGGAGGCGTGCCATGAATACTGTTGTCACCAATATGGCGGGAAACGTGTGGAAAATATTAGTGAAAGCAGGAGACAAAATCGAAAAAGGGCAGGAAGTCGCCATTTTAGAATCGATGAAAATGGAGATTCCGATTGTCGCCGAAACGGCCGGCACCGTCAAAACCGTCAGAAAAAACGAAGGTGATTTTGCCGATGAAGGAGATGTCTTATTGGAGCTTCAATAAGGTCTGGAGGATGGCAAATGAATGTACCGAAGAAAATTTTCATTAAAGAAGTCGGGCCGCGCGACGGTCTGCAAAATGAAGAAACCGCACTCTCGACAGCCGATAAAATAACCTGGATCGACATGCTTTCCCAAACAGGGCTTTCATATATCGAAATCACTTCATTCGTTCATCCTAAATGGATTCCTGCACTGTCTGATGCCCTTGACGTCGCCAAAGGCATTAACCGGAAGCCGGGCGTCACCTACGCAGCCCTCATTCCGAACCGAAAAGGGCTGGAACGGGCTCTCGAAGGAGGGATCGATGAAGCTTCTGTTTTTATGTCGGCAAGCGAGACACACAACCGGAAAAATATTAACAAATCGATCGGCGAAACGCTTCCAGTCTTGCAGGAAGTCACCGGGACAGCAAAACAAGCAGGCCTCACCACCAGAGCCTACCTGTCCACCGTATTTGGCTGTCCTTATGAACATCATGTGCCATTAGAACAAATCATACGCCTCTGTGATGCGTTGTTCGACATGGGCATCGACGAACTTTCTCTCGGAGATACAATCGGCGCAGCGAATCCCGTGCAAGTTCAAAAGGTGCTTGACGTACTTTTAAAACGCTTTCCGAAAGAGAGTTTCGCCCTTCATTTTCATGATACGAGAGGGATGGCGCTCGCCAACATGATCACAGCGATGGATATGGGAATCACCGTATTTGACGCATCATGCGGCGGGCTGGGCGGCTGTCCTTATGCCCCTGGAGCCACGGGAAATGCGGCAACTGATGATTTGATTTACATGTGTGCCCAGATGGGCATCGAAACCGGAGTTGATCTCAGCAAGCTGCTTTCAGCTGCCAAATGGATCGAAGACAAAACCGGGAGAGAGCTACCAAGCCGAAATTTGCAGGCGGCGAAATCAAAGAATTGCTTTTCATAGATTGAGGAGGAGGAAGACCGAATGGAGCCCAATGTTCTTTATTCCATAAACGAGCAGGCGGTCGCCGTGTTGACGTTGAACAGACCGCAAGCTGCAAATGCCCTCTCGCTCGGACTTCTCGACGACCTTCAGCATATCCTTCGCGATATCCGTTCAAACCCGGCCGTCCGCTGTGTCATTATAACGGGAGTAGGGAACAGGACGTTTTGTGCAGGTGCCGATTTAAAGGAAAGAGCCCGCATGAGCCCCACAGAAGCGAAGCAGGCCGTTTCCATGATTCAACAAGTGGTCAGCCAGACGGAAAAACTGCCGCAGCCCGTCATCGCTTCATTAAACGGAAGCGCTTTGGGAGGGGGGCTGGAGCTTGCATTGGCGTGCGACATCAGGATCGCAGCCGAACATATTGAACTCGGCCTCCCCGAAACAACGCTCGCGATCATTCCCGGGGCAGGGGGAACACAGCGGCTGCCCCGCTTGATCGGCAGGGGAAAGGCAAAAGAAATGATCTATACCGGCTGCCGCATCAGCGCCGAAGAAGCGCAAAAGATCAGCCTAGTTGAACATGTCGTTCCGCTTCAAAAGTTAAAGGAAACAACCGAAAATATCGCATCGAACATTGCGGCGAACGGACCGGTTGCCGTCAGACAGGCGAAGTTCGCTATCAATCAAGGGCTTGAGACAGATATCGAAACTGGACTCGCGATAGAACAAAAAGCCTACGAGCTGACGATTCCGACGAAAGACAGAACAGAAGGGCTGAAAGCTTTTACAGAAAAGCGGAAGCCGTATTATACGGGAGAATAAAACGAACGGGGGGACAGCCGATGCCGGCCGAAAAGGAATTGTATGAACGCATTCGCCGGATTCAGGAAGGCGGAGCGCAAAAATACCATGAAGCTAATGAGAAAAAAGGAAAATTATTTGTCAGAGACCGATTAAAGCTACTGCTTGACGAAGGCCTCGACCTTGAGGACGCTTTTTTTGCCAATTGCATGGCAGACGGGCTTCCAGCAGACGGAGTCGTCACGGGAATCGGAAAAATCGGCGGCCGAACCGTTTGCGTCATGGCTAATGATTCAACGGTTAAAGCAGGATCATGGGGAGCGAGAACCGTCGAAAAAATCATCCGCATCCAGGAAACAGCCGAAAAGCTGAATTGTCCGCTTCTTTATTTGGTCGATTCAGCAGGCGCAAGGATTACGGATCAAGTTGACATGTTTCCGGGGCGAAGAGGAGCAGGGCGGATTTTTTATCAGCAAGTCAAATTATCCGGGCGCATCCCGCAAATCTGTCTTTTGTTCGGTCCTTCAGCGGCAGGCGGCGCCTACATACCGGCTTTTTGCGATATCGTTATCATGGTCGAAGGTAACGCCTCGATGTATTTAGGCTCGCCGCGCATGGCGGAAATGGTGATCGGCGAAAAAGTGTCGCTTGAAGAAATGGGCGGAGCGCGAATGCACTGTTCTGTTTCAGGCTGCGGAGACATTCTTGCCGAAACGGAAGAAGATGCGATCAAGTCGGCGCGCCGGTATCTTTCCTACTTTCCGCCGAACTACACCGAAAAAGCGCCTGTCATTGAAGCAAAACCCGCTCGTCCGTTTGACCGGCCGTTGGAGGAGATCATTCCGAAAAACCAAAACGCACCGTTTCAAATGATGGATTTAATCGACCGGATCATTGATGAAGCGTCTTTTTATGAGATCAAAAAATTGTTCGCGCCAGAGCTGATTACCGGTTTGGCGAGGATTCACGGGCAGCCTGTCGGCATCATCGCCAATCAGCCGCGGGTCAAAGGCGGTGTGTTGTTTCACGATTCGGCAGACAAAGCCGCAAAGTTTATCAATTTGTGCGATGCCTATCATATCCCGCTGCTGTTTCTGGCTGATATCCCCGGCTTTATGATCGGAACAAAAGTCGAGAGGGCGGGTATTATCAGACACGGAGCGAAAATGATCTCAGCGATGGCCGAAGCAACCGTGCCGAAAATATCCGTCATCGTCAGGAAAGCTTATGGCGCAGGCTTGTATGCGATGGCGGGACCGGCCTTTGAGCCTGACTGCTGTCTGGCGCTGCCTACGGCTCAGATTGCTGTGATGGGTCCGGAAGCAGCGGTAAATGCCGTTTATGCCAAAAAAATCGCACAATTGCCTGAAGAAGAGCGGTCCGCCTTCATTGCCGAAAAACGGGAAGAGTACCAAAAAGACATAGACATTTACCGGCTTGCTTCAGAAATGATTGTCGACGGGGTCATTCCGGCCGATTCGCTTCGTACGGAACTCATCAAACGGCTGAATGCATATATGACCAAATACATGATATTTACGGAACGGAAGCATCCTGTTTATCCCGTCTAAAGGCCAATGAAACGAAAAGGGGGAAACGGTATGGCCGAAAAAGCGGTTTGGCAGCCTGATCCGGAATTTGTAAAAGCGACCCGGCTGTTTCAATGGATGACAGCTCTCGGTTTTTCCGACTATGATGATTTTTTGAAAGCAAGTACAGACGATATCGCCTGGTTCTGGGAAGAGGCCGAAAAAGCGCTCGGCATCAGCTGGTACAAGCGGTACAGCCAAACATTGAATCTCGATAAAAGCATAAAATGGCCGAAATGGTTTTCCGGCGGACGCTTAAATGCCGTTTGCAGCGCCGTGGAAAAATGGTCCCGACAGCCTGATACGGCCGAGAGGACAGCCCTCATCTGGGAAAGTGAAGACGGAAAAACAGAACGGATCACCTATTCTTCTTTACATCAAAAAGTCGCCCGTGCGGCAGCAGGCTTTAAAAAACAAGGCATATCAAAAGGGGATGTCATTGCGATTTACATGCCGATGATCCCGCAAACGGTCATCGCCATGCTTGCCGCCGCTAAAATCGGCGCGGTATTCTCCCCGGTTTTTTCAGGCTACGGGGCCCATGCGGCAGCCGCGAGACTCAGCGCTGCCGGAGCAAAAATTCTTGTCACGGCAGATGCCTTTTTGCGAAGGGGAAAGAAGGTCTGTATGAAGAAAGAAGCTGACAAAGCAGCAGACCGCGCCCCCACTGTCCAAAAAGTTGTCGTCTGCCGGCTTCACGATGGCGAACAAGATTGGAATCATAAGAGAGATATAGACTGGAATGAATTGATGAAAAGCGATCCTCTCCAGATGACAGAAGAAATGGACAGTTCAGATCCGCTCATGCTGCTTTACACATCGGGCACGACAGGACAGCCGAAGGGAGCGGTTCATACCCACGCCGGTTTTCCGCTGAAAGCTGCATTTGATGCGGGCTTCGGGATGGATGTCAAACAAGGGGACACGTTTTTCTGGTTTACAGACATGGGCTGGATGATGGGACCGTTTTTAATATTCGGGGGACTCATAAACGGAGCGGCAGTTTTGCTGTATGACGGAGCACCGGATTTCCCGGCCCCGAGTCGGCTGTGGGAGCTTGTCAGCAGACACCAGGTGTCGCATCTCGGCGTCTCTCCGACGCTCATTCGCTCACTGATGCAGCACGGCGAAAATTTTCTTCATCAATGCGACCTGAGCAGTCTGAAGGCAATCGGCTCAACGGGAGAACCATGGAATTATGAACCGTGGATATGGCTGTTCCGCCATGCTGGAAAAGAGCGGATTCCTATTTTTAATTATTCAGGAGGAACGGAAATTTCAGGCGGCATTTTGGGCAATGTGCTCCTGCGGCCAATCACGCCGATGACGTTTAATTCGCCTCTGCCTGGCATGGCGGCCAATGTCTTCAACGAAAAAGGGGAGGAAGTCGTCAATGAAGTCGGGGAGCTTGTCCTGACAAAGCCGTGGGTCGGCATGACGAACGGTTTTTGGAAGGAGCCGTCCAGATATGAAAAAGCATATTGGAGCCGCTGGACTGACGTCTGGGTGCATGGCGATTGGGCAAAACGTGATGAAAACGGCTACTGGACGATCAGCGGACGTTCTGATGATGTGATCAATACTGCTGGGAAAAGGATCGGGCCCGCCGAAATAGAGTCCGTACTGGTCGGCCATCCAGCGGTGGCGGAAGCAGGCGTTATCGGCGTTCCGGATCAGCTCAAAGGTCAGGCTGCCGTCTGCTTTGTCGTCCTCACACAGTCGGAAAAGCCGTCGGAAAAACTAAAAGATGATTTGCTGAACCTCGCCTCTGACGCGATCGGTAAAGCGATCAAGCCAAAAGCGGTTTACTTTGTCAGCGGTCTGCCGAAGACGAGAAATGCAAAAGTGATGAGACGGCTGATCAGAGCTGCCTATTTGAACGAGCCGGCAGGCGATTTGTCAACATTGGAAAATCGTCAAACATACGATGAAATTGCCGGCCTTTCAGCGCAAAAAAATCTGTAGTATACTGGATAAGGCTTGCAGACAAAGAAGAAGGACACGTCCTTCCTCTTTTTATTTTAAGACCAAAAACTCACATTCTGACGATAACCGAACCTCCGCCGGCCGCGCAGACGCGGTTTTGCTGCTCTTCAATTGAACGCAGCAGCTGATTGTTGCATTCCATGAGTTTGATCAGCAATTCCATTTGATCTTCGAGATTTTTCAGCCTTTGATTCATCTGCTGAGAAGATTGGCCGGTGTGCATGTGCGGGGCTGAAGGCGGATAAGACGTTTCAGAATTCCATTTTGAATACATAGAAATAGGCCTCCATCATCTAAACTGATATATCTTATCGTATGATCCTAAAATCGCAACGTTCGCCTAAATCAAAACGAGAGGAACTAAAACATGTACTTGACGATAAAGGAAACCGCAGAATATTTAACGCTTTCAGAAGCATATGTTGAACAGCTTGTGAGAGAAAAGAAAATTCGCACCGTCTTCGACGGACAGCAGCATTTAATCAACAAAGATCAATTCAATACCCATATGGAACAGATGGAAAAGTATAAAGAGTGGGCGGAATCCGTTCTGAACGAACCCATCCCCGAAGATCCGGATGTTAAAGATGAAGATTAACCGAGATAACGATAATTTCATTATGTAAACTAGGTGCGTTTCTGGGAAATATTCGCACGACTCTATCATGACGTGTGAATGGGACGTTTCGTAAAAAAAGACACAATATAGGAAATGAAAGGGATGAAAGAAGCCCTATATATAAAGTTTTCTATGATTTTATTTCATTTCCGAAACAATCACGTTCATTTTTTGTTCAAAAAGTGTTATCATTTAGTAGTAAAAAATACAGCGTGTTTTGAGATTGCGGGTTTTCGGGAATTCCAGACTGAAAACAGCAAAACAAACACAAAAGGGGAGAACCTTTTTGCGGACTTGTTTGTGCACAAATTCACAAACTGTGAAAAAGGGGTTCCTTCAAAAAACAGCACATCGCTTATTGAAAAGGAGAATTGGTTATGCCGGAAACAATCGATCAAACAGCTGATCAAACAAACGAATCTGTAAGCCAAAGCCAACGCGATCTTATCGATCAACTGCTAAAACCTGAAGTACAGGAGTCTTTGACTGTTTTAGTCGACCAGCTTCCAAAGCTGACAGAACTGGTCAACATTTTGACAAAGTCTTACGATTTCGCACAATCCGTTGCAACTGATGAAGTATTAAAAAATGATACGGTCGGTGCCATCACAGAAATTCTTGAGCCTGTCAAAGATACGGCAAAAGAAATCACGGCTACCGCCATTGAAGCAAAAGACCGCGCTGACGAAAGCAATGAAGTCATCGGACTTTTCGGTTTGCTGAAAATGCTTAAAGATCCGCAGGCCCAAAAGATGTTCCGCTTTGTTCAAAGCTACCTGCAAATCATGTCAGAACGCGAAAAACAAAAATAATCACTATACATTCAGAATAAGGACGGAGGATTCACGATGTCAAAACATATCGTCATTTTAGGCGCTGGTTACGGCGGATTACTGTCTGCTTTAACAGTTCGCAAACACTACACAAAAGAAGAAGCAAAAATCACAGTGGTTAACCAATACCCGACACATCAAATCATCACAGAACTGCATCGCCTTGCTGCGGGCAACGTGTCAGAACAGGCCATTGCGATGCCGCTTGCAAAGCTTTTCAAAGGAAAAGACATCGATCTTAAAATCGCCAAAGTCAACTCGTTCTCAGTTGACAAAAAAGAAGTCGCTCTTTCTGACGGCTCTACCCTGACGTATGACGCGCTTGTCGTCGGTCTTGGTTCTGTCACTGCTTACTTCGGCATTCCTGGCCTTCAAGAAAACAGCATGGTGCTCAAATCTGCAAACGATGCAAACAAGATCTTCAAGCATGTTGAAGAGCGCGTGCGCGAATACGCTAAAACGAAAAACGAAGCGGATGCTACGATCCTAATCGGCGGCGGCGGACTAACAGGCGTCGAGCTTGTCGGTGAACTCGCCGATATCATGCCGAACCTTGCGAGAAGCTATGGTGTCGATCCGAAAGAAATCAAGCTGAAGCTTGTTGAAGCCGGTCCGAAAATCCTGCCGGTTCTTCCGGATGAGCTGATCGAACGTGCGACAAAGAGCCTTGAAAAACGCGGCGTTGAATTCTTGACAGGACTGCCTGTCACAAATGTAGAAGGAAACGTTGTTGATTTGAAAGACGGGCAAAAAATCGTCACAAATACATTTGTCTGGACCGGCGGTGTTCAAGGCAATCCGCTGATCGGCGAGTCAGGTCTTGAAGTGAACCGCGGACGCGCAACTGTAAACGATTTCCTTCAATCCACATCACATGAAGACGTATTTGTTGCAGGAGACAGCGCCGTTGTCTTCGGTCCGGATGGCCGTCCGTACCCTCCGACAGCTCAAATCGCTTGGCAAATGGGCGAGCTGATCGGCTACAACCTGTATGCATACTTAGAAAACAAATCAATGGAAACGTTCAGCCCTGTCAACTCAGGCACGCTTGCAAGCCTTGGCCGCAAAGATGCAGTTGCCGTTATCGGCGCGAACAGTACATCTCTTAAAGGCCTGCCTGCTTCATTGATGAAAGAAGCGAGCAACGTCCGTTATCTGACTCATATTAAAGGTCTGTTCAGCCTTGCTTATTAATGGAAATGAAGCGCTACTTATAGTTTAAACTATAAGTGGTGCTTTTTTTTGCTTTAAATTTGACGGGCAAATGAAAATATTGTGGTAAATTTGAACCAAAATGCATTGACAAAAAGACGGTCTCATCGCATTATATGAATATAAAATAAAAATATTCATATGTTTATAAATCAAGGAGAGACTGACATGCCAAAATTTACCGAAAAAGAAAAGGAAGCGATACGCTCAGCTTTAGTGCAAAGCGGAAGAGAGCTTTTTGCGCAGCTTGGATTGAAAAAAACGAGCGTTGGTGAGCTAACAGCCTCGGCCGGAATTGCCCAAGGCTCATTTTATACATTTTTCGACTCGAAAGAGGAGCTTTATTTTGAGATTTTGCAGCAGGAAGAAAGTAAGATCCGCGCCCAGCTTGAGGCATCATTTTCTGAAAGCGGGGAAACATTTGCACAGTTTTTGCGTGAAGCATTGGCGGTGATGGAAGATAACCCGTACATTCGCCAAGTTTACGATGACAACTTACTCGAGACACTCTTCCGCAAACTCCCCGAAGAAAAGCTGCAGGCGCATTTCGACAGCGACGAAGATTTTTTCAAGCCTTTAATTGAAATGGGCCAGGAAAAAGGTTGGCTTGTCAGAAAAAAACCGGAGACGATCGTCAGTGTGATTCGCGCCATTGTTCTTTTATCCTTTCAAAAATCAAATATTGGGGAAGACCGCTATGACGAAACGATGGATTTGCTTATCGAATTGATCGGACAGGGGCTTTCGGCCAAGGAGGATGCATCCCATGATTGAAGTCAGCGGGCTTCGCTTCACATACCCCGGACAAAAAACGCCCGTATTGAAAGGAATCGACTTTTCGATTCAAAAGGGTGAAATTTTTGGATTTCTCGGCCCGTCCGGTGCTGGAAAAAGCACGATTCAAAAAATATTAATCGGTATTTTAAAGCAATATGAAGGCCGGGTTTCTGTGATGGGGAAAGAATTGAGTCAAGCCGACAGCTCCTTTTATGAGAAAATCGGCGTCGCCTTTGAATTTCCGAATTTCTATCAACGATTAACGGCACTGGAAAACTTAAATTTGTTCCGTTCCTTGTATGCATCTGAAACCGAGGAGCCGGAAACGCTGCTCGCTTTAACGGGTCTTGAAGAGTACGGCCGGACAAAGGTATCCGCTTACTCAAAAGGCATGAAAATGAGGCTGAATTTTTTGAGAGCCCTGATCAATCAGCCTGATCTTTTATTTCTAGACGAACCGACCTCGGGGCTCGATCCCGTGCATGCCAAAAAATTAAAACAGCTTATCCTGAACAAAAAGGCGGAAGGGAAGACGATCCTGATCACAACGCACCACATGCAAACAGCTGAAGAAATCTGCGACCGCGTAGCTTTCATCGTTGACGGCAGGGTGGCTTTGATTGATTCTCCAAGCGCCTTGAAAGTGCAAAAAGGAAAAAGGCACGTAAAAGTGGAGTACCGCAGCCGCAGGCAGCTGGAAACTGCTCAATTTGACCTTGATCAGATCGGCAGCAGCCCGGAATTTTTGAACTTGATCAAGGACCACCCTGTGGAAACCATTCATTCCCAAGAAGCATCGCTTGAAGACATCTTTATCGATGTGACGGGGAGGCGTTTAAGTTGAGGATCTTATCAGCGATTTCCCATGATATCAAACTTCAGTTCAAGCACGGTTTTTATTATGCCTATTTGCTGATCAGCGCGGTGTATATCGCTGTGTTGCAGTTTCTTCCAGCTGATTACAGGGAGGCGGCCAACATTGCCTTGACGTTTTCAGACCCGAGCTTCCTGGGGTTTTTCTTCATCGGGGGTCTTGTTTTACTGGAGAAAGGGCAAAACATCCATGACAGCCTGTTTGTAACGCCGCTAAGTGCGAGTGAGTATATTCTTTCCAAAACGGCGTCTTTATCCGTTTTGTCTCTCGGATCGAGCATTTTCATCCACAGCAGTGTGTTTGGCTATGGAACAAATTCCGGTTTGTTCGCTTGCGGCGTGCTGTGCACTTCATTTTTCTTCACGATGATCGGCTTAGGTTTGGCGGTGCGGTGTGAAACCTTAAACGGATTTTTCTTTTTGTCTTCTTTGAGCACCTTTGTGTTCGTTCTGCCTTTGTTTGAAACAGCTGGCATTTGGAGCAGCCCGCTGTTTTACGCTCTGCCGTCAAAGGCCTCATTAATGCTGTTAGGTTCCGCCTTTACCGGCCTTCAGCAGTGGGAGCTCGTCTACGCGATTTCCACTCTCTTGTTGTGGAACGGAGCCGCGTATTTCTGGGCGAGGCATTCACTTCAAACGTTCATCACATTAAAGCTTGGCGGAGGTGATACACGATGATGAAAATCATTCAGCTGATACGCGGAGATATGAAACAGATCAAACGTGATTCAATGCTTGCTTTTTACGGTCTGGCGCCTTTTCTGCTCATCATCGTGACAGCCGCTGGCATTCCTTTGTCAGCGGAACTGGCGGCATTCAATATCACCCCATACCGTCATTTGATCATGAGCTTTGCCATGCTTTTCATCCCCCTGATTCTCGGTATCATGTCGGGGTTTATCCTGCTTGATGAGCGCGACGAAAATATGATTCAGTATTTTGCCGTGACGCCCTTGTCGAAGCGCGGATATGTCTTGATACGCCTCATCCTGCCAATGGCGCTGACTTTTTGCTACAGCATTTTGCTGTTTGCATCCGGCGGTTTAATGGCGCCCGGCTCTGTGTACCTTTTGTTCATCCTGATCATGGTCACGCTTGAAGCCCCGATTTACACGCTGCTTTTAGCCGCTTACGCTTCGAACAAAGTGGAAGGGCTCGCTTTAATGAAAGGGTTCAGCCTGCTCACTTTCATGCCGGCCGCGGTTTATTTTATTCCTTTGCCGTGGCAGCTTTTCGGCGTTTTCACGCCGACCTACTGGACAGCGAAAACGTACTTGGCAGGAACTTCTCATGAAGGGCTTGTTTTCGTTTTCGGGTTCATCGGAGTTGTGCTGCATGTAATGATACTGCTGCTTTTATACCGGAGGTTTTTGGTGAAAACCGATCAATAGGAGTATATCCCGCCGCGTTTTGCAATAAAGTATTAGAACCATCAGCGGGAGGCGGGATATTCTATGAAGAAAAATATGAAGCTTTGTCTGTGTATGATGATGATCTTTGTATTGACGTTGGCCGGCAGCATAGACGGCTTGGCCGCCGGGGAAAAAGGCGCCGGGCTCAAAGAGCAAATTGATCAGCTGTTAAAGACCGAGCCTGATTTAAAAGGAGCGCTCGCAGGCATCAGCGTCAGGTCCGCAGAAAGCGGGAAAATGATATACGGCCATATGGGCGATACACGGATGAGACCGGCGTCCAATCTGAAGCTTTTAACGGCAGCAGCTGCCTTTTCCGTCCTGGGTGAGGACTATACCTTTCCCACAGAGGTGATGACAGACGGCGCACGATCCGCGAGCACACTCAAAGGCAGCCTTTATCTAAAAGGAAAAGGCGATCCGACGCTTTTGAAAGCCGATTTTCAGCAAATGGCCAAGGCACTCCGAAAACAAGGGATCACTGTCATCCGGGGAGACTTGGTCGGCGATGATTCCTGGTATGATGAGGTCCGCTACTCTCAAGACCTTTCCTGGAGCGATGAAGACGCATACTACGGAGCGCAGATCTCGGCTTTAACAGCTTCGCCAAACGAAGACTATGATGCCGGAACGGTCATCATCGACGTGAATCCTGACGGCAAAACCGGGAAAAAACCCGTTGTATCGCTTACTCCGCAAACTAATCATGTCAAAATCGAAAACGGTGCCAAGACCGTTGCTGCAGACGGAAAAAAAGATATCACGATTAAAAGGGAACACGGCGGAAATACCATCCAAATCAAAGGGACGATTCCACAAGGCGCTTCAAGGGTCAGACAATGGGTTGCGGTTTGGGAGTCGTCAAAATATGCACTCGATTTATTTAAACAGGCTTTACAGCAACAAGGCATTCGAATCCTGGGAGAGACTAAAACCGGCAAAGCGCCAAAAAAAGCGCGCCGCATCACCGCACATCAATCCATGCCGCTTTCAGAGCTGATGATCCCCTTTATGAAGCTCAGCAACAACGGCCATGGCGAAACACTGATCAAGGAAATGGGAAAAGCCGCGAGCCGTGAAGGAAGCTGGGATCAAGGTCTGGAAGTGTTGAATAAAGAACTGCAGGGATTTGGAATGGACACAGAGAAGATCGTTCTCAGAGACGGCTCAGGCATCTCGCATATCAATTTGATTTCTGCCGACCAGATCACAAAGCTATTGTATTCCGTTCAAGAAGAGAAATGGTTTCCGTCGTTTACCCGTTCACTCCCGGTTGCGGGAGAAAGCGACAGAATGGTCGGCGGCACATTAAGAAACCGGCTGAAAGACCCGGCTCTAAAAGGCAAAGTCAGAGCGAAAACAGGCTCTCTTTCAACCGTCAGTACCTTATCGGGCTATATCGATACTGCAAGCGGCGAGACATTGATTTTCTCCATTCTTCTCAATCAGCTCGTGGATGATGAAAAAGGAAAGGATATTGAAGATAAAATCGTTCAAATATTAGCTTCTTCATGACAGCTCCCATTGCTTAAGGCAATGGGTTTTCTTTATTGAAAAGGCTTTCCATTCACTTCGTACTTTTTTCAGCTGAGGCCATATAATGCTAAGAGATTTCATTTCAATAAGTTTAACAGCAGGCAGGGGGAAATATATGAACATTTTGCTGGCTTATTATCGATACTCTCCACATACAAACGGCCCGTCTACCTATATTGATATCCTTAGAAAAAGCTTGGAAGGAGAAGGGCATTCTGTCGATTTAATGTCGCACGATACCCGATGGCTCAACATTCAGGTCGCCGATCAGCAGCCGGCCGATAAACACCGGTTAAAACATGAGCTGATTCACCGTCTTCAAACAGCTTATACCGAAAAATATCCCCTGTGGATATATTGGCGTGAAATGGAGCGCTACAGTTTGGAACAAGCTGTTAAACAGTTTGATCTTAAGAAGTATGATTTGATCCACTGCCACGATTTTATGACGGCAAGAGCACTGGCCCGTTCCAAACCTCAGCACACGCCTTTAATCGTGTCCCTCCATAACTTTAAATATCATGAAGCAAAGATTACCGGGGAATTTGACGAGAAAAGCGGCCAGGAACAGCAATACATGAAAATCGAAGAATGTTTGGGCGCAATGTCTGGAGACGTTGTGGCCGTTCCGTGCGAATGGCTGAAACACGAGCTGATTCAAATTGGTGTGACGCCTTCGAACATCCGAGTCATCCCGTATGGAATTGTAAAAACACCCTTTATCGAAAAGAAAAATAATCTCCCTAAAAGCCTCCCGCATCAAGGAAAAAAGATCATTCTCTGTCCGGCGCGGCTCGTTCCGGTGAAAGGACACCGCTATTTGATCGAAGCGCTTTATAAACTGCGGTGCGAAAGGGATGATTTTCACTGCCTTCTCGCAGGCGAGGGTCCGGAGCTCGAAACTCTGCAAAGCCTGTCCGAAAAGCTCGGTATCGCGTCGGCGGTCTCTTTTCTCGGAAAGCGAAAAGATATACCTGACTTAATGAATATTAGTGATGTCATTGTTTTGCCGTCGCTTCACGATACATTTCCGCTCGTCATCCTGGAAGGGCAGTTCTCCGCAAAACCTGTGCTGGCGACAAACGTAGGCGGGGTAAAAGAAATCATTGATGACGGTGCGAACGGATTGCTTGTTCCCCCGGCAGACAGCGAAGCGCTTACTGAAAAGCTGCGCCTGCTGCTCGACGATGACAAAACCCGGCAAAAATTGGGGCGCCAAGCGTATCAAAAAGCTATGAAACATTGGGATATCAGCTTTCACATGAGGTCGATCGAAAACCTGTATCAAACATTCGAGACACAAAAAAGAGCAGTGCGGTCCTGCAAAAATCATCGAAAAGAGCAGGGGCTGGACCTGGAAATCCTCGAACAAATCGGTGAAAAGAAAACGTCAGAAGCGGAGTACACGATTGCCGGGGAAATCCCGGAACATCTCAAAAGCCAACTTAAAAAAGAGGACCATTACATTCATGTTTATGATTTGTCAGGCGTTTTACTGCAGACAAAAGCGGTCGATTCGAAAGGGTGCTATGAATTTCACCAGCTCCCCCGAGGCAGCTATGTCTTGAAAAGCACTATCGAAGCATTCGGCAATCAGTTCGTATCCCTCGACTGATGATAAATACTTCTGCGCAAGCCGGCTGTTTAGCCGGTTTTTTATATAACAGTTTTCATTTTATTTGACTTTATTATAATACAGATTCAAATAAGAAAATTGCTTCAAACAACATCCTATATTAGGAAAAACGCGATGTTCAAAGAACTTTCTTAAATTTGTTAACTATTTCACAAAACATGTGATTTTTATCACATTCAAAACTGTTATATTAAACATAAGATATAAATGCAACAACTGTTATATCATTTCAACTTGAAAAGAGGGGGATTTAAATGGAACAATGGAAAGGTTTCACCACAAACGTTTGGCAAAAAGAAGTCAATGTCCGCGATTTTATTCTCTCGAACTTTGAGCCATATCAAGGTGACGAATCGTTTCTCGAACCTCCGACGGAAGCTACATCGGCATTATGGGATCATGTAATGGACTTGACAAAAAAAGAGCGTGAAAACGGAGGCGTCCTCGATATGGATACAGAGATCGTCTCAACGATTACCTCGCACGGTCCCGGCTATTTGGACAAAGACTTGGAAAAAGTCGTCGGCGTTCAAACCGATGAGCCGTTTAAACGGTCGCTTCAGCCTTTCGGCGGCATTCGCATGGCGAAACAAGCATGTGAATCCTATGGTTTTGAATTGAATGAAGAAGTGGAAAGAATCTTTACCGATTACCGCAAAACCCATAACCAAGGCGTGTTTGACGCGTATACGGACGAAATGAAACTCGCCCGAAAGGTCGGAATCATTACCGGACTGCCTGATGCTTACGGGCGCGGGCGCATCATCGGCGATTACCGGAGAGTGGCGCTTTACGGCGTGGACTTCCTGATCGATGAAAAGAAAAAAGATGCGGCCGGCACCTCTCGCGTGATGTCTGAAGAAAACATCCGCCTTCGTGAAGAATTGTCAGAACAAATCCGGGCATTGAATGAACTTAAAGCACTTGCAGCAAGTTATGGCTTTGACATTTCCGAGCCTGCGGCGAATGCAAGAGAAGCATTTCAATGGCTGTATTTTGCCTATTTGGCTGCCATTAAAGAGCAAAATGGAGCAGCAATGAGCCTTGGCCGCGTGTCCACGTTCCTTGATATATACATCGAAAGAGATTTGAAAACGGGCGCATTAACAGAACAGGAGGCCCAAGAGCTTGTCGACCATTTTGTCATGAAGCTGCGCTTGGTCAAATTTGCACGCACACCTGACTACAATGAGCTGTTCAGCGGCGATCCGACGTGGGTGACAGAATCAATCGGCGGAATAGCGCACGACGGACGCGCACTCGTCACGAAAAACTCGTTCCGTTTCCTGCATACGCTTGACAATTTAGGTCCGGCGCCGGAACCAAATTTAACCGTCCTTTGGTCTGTCAGGCTGCCGCAAAAGTTTAAAAACTACTGTGCCAAAATGTCGATTAAAACGAGCTCGATTCAATACGAAAATGACGATATCATGCGTCCTGAATACGGGGATGACTACGGCATCGCCTGCTGTGTATCGGCAATGGCAATCGGCAAACAAATGCAGTTCTTCGGAGCACGCGCCAACTTGGCGAAAGCGCTTTTATATGCGATTAATGGCGGAAAAGACGAAAAGCATAAAATGCAAGTCGGTCCGGAAATGCCTCCGGTTGCTTCCGATGTGCTGGACTATGACGAGGTCATGCATAAATTCGATCAGACGATGGAATGGCTTGCAGGCTTGTACATCAATACGCTCAATGTCATTCACTACATGCATGATAAATATTGCTATGAAAGAATTGAAATGGCGCTGCACGACACGGACATTTTGCGGACGATGGCCACCGGGATCGCCGGCTTGAGCGTTGTGGCCGATTCGTTAAGCGCTATCAAATATGCCAAAGTCAATGTTGTCCGCGATGAAAACGGCATTGCCGTCGATTTTGAAACAGAAGGCGACTTTCCTAAGTACGGAAATAATGATGACCGCGTCGACGCGATCGCCGTTGACATTGTCAAGCGCTTTATGAAAAAACTGCGCAAGCACCAGACATATCGCCAGTCTGTTCATACCATGTCAATTTTAACGATCACGTCAAACGTCGTTTACGGCAAGAAAACCGGAAATACGCCGGATGGACGCCGGGCGGGAGAACCGTTTGCTCCAGGCGCGAATCCGATGCACGGCCGCGATACTAAAGGAACGCTTGCATCGCTGTCTTCAGTGGCAAAGCTGCCTTACAGCTATGCGCTCGACGGCATATCCAACACCTTTTCGATCGTCCCGAAAGCGCTTGGCAAAGACGAAGAGAGCCGCGCCGTCAATTTATCAAGCATCCTTGACGGTTACGCCGCAAAAACAGGGCATCACTTAAATGTAAACGTATTTAACAGAGAAACATTGCTCGACGCCATGGAACATCCGGAGGAATATCCGCAGTTAACGATTCGCGTCTCAGGCTATGCGGTCAACTTTATTAAGCTGACGAAAGAACAGCAGTTAGACGTTATCAGCCGTACCTTCCATGAATCGATGTAACGAGCATAAAGCGGAGCGCGGCCGAGGCGCTCCGCCCCATAAAAAGAGGTGATCTTCATCATGGATGGAAATATTCATTCGATCGAAACATTCGGAACCGTTGACGGTCCGGGCATCAGATATGTCGTCTTCACACAAGGCTGCCTGATGCGCTGTCAATTTTGCCATAATGCTGATACATGGGAAATCGGAACCGGAAAACAAATGACGGTTTCCGAAATCGTTCAGGATGTCCAGCAATATCTCCCGTTTATTCAATCATCAGGCGGAGGCATCACCGTTAGCGGAGGCGAGCCGCTTTTACAACTGCCATTTTTAATCGAGCTGTTCAAAGCCTGTAAAAGCCATGGCATACACACGGCGCTCGATTCGTCCGGCGGATGCTATTCGGCGGCGCCGGCATTTCAAGAGCAGATCAAAGAGCTGATCCAGTATACAGACCTTGTTTTGCTTGATCTCAAGCATATCAACAGGAAAAAACATATCAACCTGACAGGAATGCCGAATGACCACATATTGGATTTTGCCCGGTTTCTCGCTGATCATCAAGTCCCCGTCTGGATCCGCCATGTACTGGTTCCGGGGATCTCTGATATCGATGACGATTTAGCAGCCCTCGGCACGTTTATCGGCACGCTGGGGAACGTTCAGAAGGTGGAGGTTCTTCCTTATCACAAACTCGGCGTCTACAAGTGGGAAGCGCTTGGCCTGGATTATCCATTAAAAGGGGTTGAACCGCCAAGTGCCGCCAGGGCCGAAAACGCATACAGACTACTCACCGCCCACTTGCAAGGCGGAGCCATGCTGCAAGAAACATAAACCCTTTTAACCGGACAGACTTTTTCCAACAAAAAGCTGTCCTTTTTGTCTTACCGCACAACCGTATAAAAAATCCCTTTTTTTACAATAGTAAGATGAGAAAGATGCGCCTGCTGCGGCAGGCCGACAATAAAACAGCAAGGTGGGCGGGAAGCATGTATCATTTGTATTCTCACAACGACTTGGATGGAGTCGGCTGCGGAATTCTCGCAAAGGTGGCTTTTGGCGAACGGGTCGAGGTCCGCTACAATTCGGTCACCGGACTTGATATGCAAGTCGGACGTTTTTTGGAACGGACAAAAGGAAAAGAAAAACAGCATGAAGGCCTGTTTATTACCGACTTGTCCGTTCATCAAGAAAATGAAGAAAGGCTGGACCATTATGCTGAAGCGGGCGGAAAGGTCAAACTCATCGACCACCACAAAACTGCGCTTCATTTGAATGAACGTTCTTGGGGCATGGTAAAAGTTCAACATGAGGACGGCAGGCTCGCTTCAGCGACTTCTCTTTTTTATGAATACTTAATAGACAACGGCCATATTCAAGAGACAAAAGCGATGGATCAGTTCGTCGAACTCGTACGCCTCTATGATACATGGGAATGGGAACAGACGGACGCGCTCGAAGCAAAGCGCCTGAATGACCTGTTTTTTATGGTCTCCATTGACGAATTTGAGGAAAAAATGGTCCGGCGCCTTAAAGAAAGCGACGCGTTTTCATTTGATGAATTCGAAGAAAAAATCTTGGATATGGAAGAAGAAAAAATTGAACGGTATATCCGCAGGAAACGGCGGGAAATCGTTCAGACCTTCATCAATGCACACTGCGTCGGCATCGTGCATGCGGAATCCTATCATTCCGAAGTAGGGAACGAACTCGGAAAAACGTATCCGCACCTTGACTATATCGCCATCTTAAATATGGGCGGCAAAAAAGTGAGCCTTCGCACCATCCATGATGAAACAGATGTATCAGAAATCGCCGGCACGTTCGGCGGAGGCGGCCATGCCAAGGCAGCGGGGTGCCCGCTGACAGATGAAGCATTCAAGCTGTATGTGACTGAACCGTTTCCGCTGGAGCCCTTGAGAGCGGATGCCTTTAAAAACGTCTATAATGTAAAAGAGTCGGACAACGGCAGCCTTTATATCAACAGGGACGAAGACCAGTTTTTTCTCTTTCCTGGAGAACACGGCTGGAACATTCAATTAAACGGCGTGACTCAGCATGAGACATTTACTTCATTCGAAGAGGCAGAACGGTTTATTAAAAGAAATTATGCTGCATGGCTCGCAAGGGATGAAGCATTTGTCCAATATTTGATGCAGCAGGTGAAACAGGCGATCCAAACGACAGGCTAAAGACTTCGACAGTCTTGGCCTGTTTTTTTATATACAAAAAAGAACAGCTGGCATATAATAACAGAAAGTTCCGATTTTTCCAAAAGGGGAGATGTTCATGAAAGAAAAGAACACAAGCTGCAAAACAAAAGAATTTCGGGCCGTGTGGATCGCCACCGTCACAAACATTGACTGGCCTTCGAAAAAAGGGCTGACAATCGAAGAGCAAAAAACAGAATATGTGAAGCTTTTGGATGCTGTGACAGCCATGGGGATGAACGCAGTTGTCGTTCAAATTAAGCCGGCGGCGGATGCGTTTTACCCTTCCGCATACGGGCCGTGGTCGGAATACTTAACAGGCGTTCAAGGAAAAGACCCCGGCTACGATCCGCTGTCATTTTTGCTCGAAGAAACCCACCGGAGAAAGCTTGAATTTCATGCATGGTTCAACCCTTATCGGATCACGATGAATCATACGGATTTGAACAGGCTCTCACAGGATCACCCGGCTAGAATGCACCCCGATTGGGTCGTTGCCTACGGCAGACAGCTGTATTACAATCCCGGCATTCCTGAGGCACAGGAATTCATTGTCCAAGGCATAACAGAGGTCGTCAAGAATTACCAAGTCGACGCCGTTCATATGGATGACTATTTTTATCCGTATAAAATTGCGGGCGTCGAATTTCCCGACTTGAGCACGTATGAACAATATGGAAAGGACCGTTTTTCAAATATTGAAGATTGGCGGAGGGACAACGTCAACCAGCTTGTCAAACAGATCAACGCCGCCGTCAAAAAAGAAAGAGCATCGGTCAAATTTGGAATCAGCCCCTTTGGTGTATGGCGCAATATAGCAGATGATCCGACGGGATCGAATACAGCCGCCGGAATGACAAACTATGACGACCTTTATGCTGACACGAGGGAATGGATCAGGCAGGGATACATCGATTACATCGCCCCGCAAATCTACTGGAGCATCGGCTTTGCCCCGGCTTCCTACGACATTTTAGTAGACTGGTGGAAAAATGAAGTCAGCCAACGCCCCGTTCATTTATACATCGGACAAGCAGCCTATAAAATCAATCAAAACTCAGATCCTGCCTGGTCAGACCCTGAAGAATATCCGCGACAGATCGCCTTAAACCGCGAATCAATGGTGATGGGAAGCATCCATTTCAGCCTGAAAGATTTAAACCGGAACCCGCTCGGCATAAAAGACAGGCTGATCCAGGACTTGTACAAAAAACCGGCAGCTATTCCCGGTATGCCTTGGCTTGACAGCGTAAACAGCAAACAGTGAAAACTGATATTTTAGTGATACGGCCGCCGGTAACAGTACCAATCCATTTTGACAATGTTCAAAATGGATTTTTTGTGTTAAAAATCGCATGAATAGAGCACCTTAATAGATAAAAACAAGGAAAGAAAGGTTTACATCAAATGGACATTTTCTTAGCGATTTTACCAGCGATTTTCTGGGGAAGCATTGTGCTCTTTAATGTAAAGCTTGGGGGCGGACCGTACAGCCAGGTGCTCGGTACGACATTCGGCGCTTTAATTTTTTCAATCGGAATCTACTTCGTCGTCCAGCCTGAATTATCCCCCCGTATATTTGCCGTCGGCGTCGTCTCCGGACTATTTTGGGCGCTCGGTCAGACCAATCAGCTGAAAAGCATCAAGTTGATCGGCGTGTCTAAAACGATGCCGATCTCAACAGGACTTCAGCTTGTATCCACTTCTTTGTTCGGCGTGCTTGTTTTTCGCGAGTGGGCGACGACAATCTCGATTGTTCTCGGGATTCTGGCGCTGATTTTCATCATCGTGGGAATCGTGCTGACATCGCTGGAAGACCGCAGCCAAAAATCGGAGGAAAAAACCGGCGACATGAAAAAGGGAATCGTGATTTTGCTGATTTCCACATTCGGCTATCTCGTGTATGTCGTCGTCGTACGGCTTTTCGATGTCAGTGGCTGGGCGGCTCTTTTTCCTCAGGCTATCGGCATGGTAGCCGGTGGCTTGATCTTGACATTCAGGCATAAGCCGTTTAATTTTTACGTCATCAAAAATATCATTCCGGGTTTAATCTGGGCAGCCGGAAACATGTTTTTATTCATTTCCCAGCCGCGGGTCGGCGTAGCGACCAGTTTTTCGCTATCGCAGATGGGAATCGTCATCTCAACGCTCGGCGGCATTATTTTGCTCGGCGAAAAGAAAACGAAGCGGCAGCTGATCGGTATCGCCATCGGCATTATATTAATCGTCGCAGCCGGCGTTTTGCTGGGCATTGCAAAAGCTTAAAGGACGGCTTCTAAAGCCGTCCTTAAGCTTTTTGACAAAATCCCAAAACGATATTTAGTTTTGGGATTTTGTCATCCTTTCAGCGTGATTGAAAACCCTTGCAGTCTAGGAAGACCGAGCATCGGAAGCTGACTTTCACAGGATGTGATGACGGCGGCGTTCAGGCAGGACGCCTGGGCGGTTAGCCGCCGATCCTTCTCCTATTCGTGAGCACCGACGCACAGGCCTGACAACGAATGCGAGGGTTTGTCGACACGCTGAAGGACGGCTTCTCAAGCCGTCCTTTAATATGTGACAATGCCCTTAAGCGGCAGGTGGTCGGAAGCGTTCGGATCAACGGCGACAACTTCAGCCGCTGACACATGAAAAGACCGGCTGAGGAAGATGTAGTCCAAGCGTCGTCTCGGGCGGTGCGAAGGGTGGGTGAACCCCTGTCCGTATTGTCTTTCATCCCACAGGTCGGCCAGTTTTTCCGCGACCTTTTTCCACCCCCGTGAATGAGGTTTCATATTAAAGTCTCCCATGACGATCACAGGCAGATCACTCTCTTGAACCCTCTCGATTAAAAAATCCGTCTGCTTGCCGTGAAGCCACGGATTCAGGCTCAAATGCGTAACAAAAACGCGAAGGAGCCGATCACCGATCCGGACATCAGCCTCAAGAAGAGACCTTCCTTCGATCAGCCCTTTGACAAAGTTGAATGAATGATGCCGTTCTTTCACAATCGGAAAACGCGTTAAGAGAGCGTTCCCGTATTGCCTGTTCACTGAAGAATCACCGGAACTCAATGAAAGGGAGGGGCAGTACGCATAGTGCATGTTCAATTGTTCTGCTAACGAGCCGATTTGGTCTTCGTAATCGCTTCTATTGGAGAAATGCTGATCTACTTCATTAAGGCCGACGATGTCGCAGCCGCTCTCGGCGATCACACCGGCTGTTCTCTCTAAATCAACGCGACGGTCCCTTCCTTTTCCATGATGGATATTAAATGTCATGATGCCAAATTTCATAATCAACCCGCCTCTTCTTTAAGCTAAGCATATTGTACCTCCGGAACGATTAAAATATTTCTGCTGTCGGCGGAGCGAGATTAGGTTAAAATGACATTATGATATAAAGAGGAGTGTTCCTTGATGACAAATAGCAGAACGAATCCAAAGGTTGATGAATTTTTAAGCAAAGCCGAGAAGTGGAAGGGAGAGTTTGAGAAGCTGCGTCAAATCGTTCTTGACTGTGAGCTGAACGAAGATTTCAAGTGGAAGCATCCTTGCTATACGTTCGAGAATAAAAACATCGTATTAATCCATGGATTTAAAGAATATTGTGCGCTCTTGTTTCATAAAGGCGCCTTGTTAAAGGACCCCAACGGGATTCTTATCCAGCAGACGGAGAATGTACAAGCCGCGCGGCAGATTCGATTCACCAATGTACAAGAAATAGCTGAAATGGAAACCATCTTGAAAGCTTACATCAATGAAGCGATTGAAGTGGAAAAAGCCGGTCTTGAAGTAGAGTTTAAAAAGGCTGCGGAATATACGATTCCAGAAGAGCTTCAAAAAAAATTCGCTGAAATCCCAGCTTTAAAAACGGCGTTTGAAGAATTGACGCCGGGACGGCAAAGAGCATATATTCTTTATTTTTCTAAACCAAAACAATCCAAAACCCGAGAATCGAGGATTGAAAAATATACAAAGCAAATTCTTGATGGAAAGGGATTGAATGACTAGTCTATTTCGCAACTACCGTTTTCATGAGAGAGGCGAATCATAACCATATGGCCGAAGAAGCGGTGAATTGATTAGTGAAGGGCCGCTCAATTTTTCGAATGGCACGAGATCCATACCTTGATGATCACCGCTTGATTATATAAAAAGACATTTATATAATGGAGGCAATATACCGGCTGCAAAGCGCCTGAGATTGGAGGGAATGTCATGACCGTACAAACGAAGCTTGATTCGAAAAGCACGGTGAGCTGCATGAAGATATTGAACGATTCGACCCGGCTCTTGATCCTGAAACTGCTTCAGGAGAAACCTTATTGCGTCTGCCAGCTTGTCGATATGTTTGAAACAAGCCAGCCCGCCATCAGCCAGCATTTACGAAAGCTGAAAAGTGCAAATATGATCAAGGAAGAAAGAAGGGAGCAATGGCGCTTTTATTCGCTTCATGACAACTTTCCGGAACGCGAATTGGTCCTTGCCATTCTCAATCAGATCGATGAACACGATGAGGTTCTTCAAACCGTTAAAAGAAAAGAAAGACCCGTTTCGTGCCAATAAAAAAGCAGAGGGAGGACGGTTCCCTCTTTTTCATTTCACTTTTTATATAAGCATTGACTTATATAACGATTTTATTATAAGATGTGTCCGGAGAGGAAACCTATGAAGGAGGCGTACACGCGATGACGACAGTCTTAGCCATTTTGATTTTTCTGCTGACCCTCACGCTTGTCATTTGGCAGCCGAAAAATCTATCCATCGGCTGGTCGGCCTGCGGAGGTGCGGTGCTGGCTTTCATCAGCGGGGTCGTCAATTTTCAGGATGTATTAGATGTGACGGGAATCGTATGGAATGCGACTTTGGCTTTTGTCGCGATCATCATCATCTCCCTGATTCTTGATGAAATCGGATTTTTCGAGTGGGCCGCCCTGCACATGGCCAAGGCAGCGAAAGGAAACGGCATTCGGATGTTCGTCTATGTCTCCCTGCTGGGAGCCATAGTAGCCGCGCTGTTTGCCAATGACGGAGCTGCTTTAATTTTGACGCCGATTGTGCTTGCCATGGTACGCGCGTTACATTTTCAAGAAAAGCTCGTTTTTCCTTTTATTATCGCAAGCGGATTTATCGCGGATACAACATCGCTGCCGCTTGTTGTCAGCAACCTTGTCAATATTGTCTCAGCAGACTTTTTCAACATCGGATTTATCGAATATGCGACAAGAATGATTGTTCCAAACCTGTTTTCGCTTATTGCAAGCATCATCGTGCTTTTTTTGTTTTTCAAAAAAAGCATTCCGCGGCATTATGACATGACAAATGTAAAACAGCCGGCGGAAGCGATTAAAGACAGGAAAATATTCCGCTTGTCATGGCTCATATTAGCCGTTCTGTTGGCCGGTTACTTTATCAGCGAGCTGTTCTCGATCCCTGTCTCGATCATCGCAGGCGTGATCGCCGTCATTTTCTTAATTACAGCGAAAAACAGCCCCGCGGTACAAACGAAGAAAGTGCTGAAGGGAGCGCCTTGGGCGATCGTTTTCTTCTCAATCGGGATGTATGTCGTGGTATATGGTTTAAGAAATGCCGGCTTAACAGATATTCTCTCACAGGTCATCCAGACCGTCAGTGATCAAGGGCTGTTTGCCGGAACAATCGGAATGGGCTTTATCGCAGCCACCCTGTCTTCATTCATGAATAATATGCCGACGGTGATGATTGATGCGCTTGCGATTCACAATACCGACACACACGGGATTCTCAGAGAAGCGCTGATTTACGCCAATGTCATCGGCTCTGATCTCGGTCCGAAAATCACGCCGATCGGCTCCCTGGCGACGCTTTTGTGGCTTCACGTCCTTTCACTGAAAGGCGTAAAGATTTCTTGGGGAACCTATTTTAAAACAGGTGTCATTTTGACCATTCCAACCCTGTTCATCACGCTTGCCGGACTTTATGTGTGGCTGCTGATTATCCACTAAACATGATAGGAGACGATGACCAATGTCAAAAAAGACCATCTATTTTTTATGCACAGGCAACTCCTGCCGCAGCCAAATGGCTGAAGGCTGGGCGAAGAAACACCTCGGAGACGAGTGGAACGTCTACAGTGCAGGGATTGAAGCGCACGGTTTAAACCCGAACGCGGTCAAAGCCATGCGAGAAGCAGGCATCGATATTTCTGAGCAGACGTCCGATATCATTGATCCCGATATCTTACACAACGCAGACCTCGTCATTACGCTGTGCGGGGACGCGGCTGATAAATGCCCGATGACACCGCCGCACGTCAAGCGCGAGCATTGGGGTTTTGACGATCCCGCCAAAGCAGAAGGGACAGAAGAAGAAAAATGGGCATTCTTTCAGCGTGTACGCGATGAAATTGGAGAACGGGTCAAGCGTTTTGCGGAGACAGGCGAATAAATACAAAGCTCAGGTATTGTTACCTGAGCTTTGTATTTTTTAGAAACATCTATTTTTGATAAAGAAAGAACGTACCAAAAGGCATGCGGCCGTTCATGTAAAAATTCAAAAATCAATTTACCGAGAAATTCTGTAAAATCCATTGCCAGAGGCTGAATGAGTACCAAGGGATTCCCGGGGATTTTTCACTTTAATAAGAAAAGATGACCTGAAAGACTCGTTTTAAATGTTAATTGTTTTCTTTACCTAAAACTGCTGGAGAAGCGCATGACATTCTGACGTTTAATTCAGGGTCCATTTTTTGAGTTAATGGTATTGAGCCCGGCTCACGAATAAGAGACAGCAGAGAATCGACCATTTTGTGAGCCAATTGATCGATTGGAACCCCTACGCTCGTCAGCGGGGTTTCAAGGCTTGCCATTTGAGGAATATTATCATAAGAAATTAAAGATAGGTCTTCGGGTATGCTGAGCTGTTGTTCCTTTACGGCTCGTAAAATCCCTACACTGATATCGTAGCTTCCGCTAATAATAGCTGTAGGTTTTGAGGTTTGTTGTAACAGTTTTTTCGCAGCGGTGTAACCGTTATACCAGCTTAACCCATTAGTATTTAAAATACTGTTTCGACTTAACTTTAAACCGGCTTCCATCATAACCTCTTCAAACCCTTTGCTTTTTTCAATCTGACGCTTATCGGCAGGGGAAAGGTCTCCGACGTAGCTAATGTTTTTGTGGCCAAGTTGATACAGATACGCAACGGCTTTGTAAATTGCTTTTTTATGATTGACATCGATAATAGGATGTGTATGTTCACCTGACACTCCGTAAGATAAGATAGGAATCGTTAATCCAGTATCATCACTGAGCTGAGTTTCGCCGCCTTCTTCAAAAATCATGATCCCATCCACGCGAAAACTCTTGAACAATTCCACTGCCTCTTTAGCTCTGTTAACGGATAAAATCATTGAATAGCTGTTCTTTTCGACCACTTCATTTATTTTTGTAACAAGTGCCGATAAAGCGATTCTTTCAATTGTAGGCCAGACAAGTCCGATCGTTTGACTTTTTTTAGATGCCAAGCTTCTCGCTGCAAAATTCGGAGTATACCCTAATTGTTCGGCAACTTGCAAGACCTTTTTCTTTGTATCCGGTTTTACAAGAGGGCTGTTTCTTAAAGCCTTTGAGACTGTTGAATAGCTTACTCCGGAAGCGTGGGCGATGTCTTTAATAGTTACAGTCATTTTGGACCTCCAAAAAATCCTTAAAAATATAATATTGCAAATTTTCGAAAATGATTTTATGATAATAAATAACAACGTTGTTATTATAAATGATACATTATAAAATAACAATCATATACATCTTCCGAATAAAATAACAACGTTGTTAAAAGGGTTTTCGGATCATGAAGCAGCGTTGATTTTTAACAACGTTGTTAAACTTTACATAAAGGAGGGGAAGTGTGAGAAAGACGATCATCTAATGTCTTGCGCCGCTAAAATATTACACAAATTGTTACTGAACATCATCGGAAACGGTATTCAGGGGATAAACCGAAACATACAATGCAAAAATTTTACTTATTCGTTCACTATTTGAGCGAAATTGTAAACGCTATCAAAAAAATATGACGATGAAAGAAATCATGAATCGCAATCAATCATTGCTTAGAAAGCAACGGTCATGAGATTCAAGGAGGGTAGTTCATGAGAAAAATGCTATCCGTGTTTTTTGTATGCGCTTTAATCTTTGGGATGCTTACGGGATGTAAAAGCAGCGATGTAATAGGCGCCGATAAAACCGTAACGTTACGGCTTGCTCACAACCATAATGAGGAGCACCCCATCCACAAGTCTTTACTCAAATTTTCAAAAGACGTAGAAAAGAAAACCAATGGCACCGTTAAAGTGCAATTGTATCCAAATGCTCAGCTCGGTTCAGAGCGTGAAGTGATTGAATTGACACAAACCGGGGCTGTCGATCTGGCTAAAGTAAGTGCGAGCGCTTTAGAAAGTTTTTCAGAGGTCTACTCCATCTTCAGCCTGCCTTATTTATTTGACAGCAAACATCATTTCTATGAAGCCATGGACAGTGATATTGCAAAAGAAATGTATGATACAACGAAAAACATAGGTTTTATTGGATTAACCTACTATGATGCCGGTTCACGGAACTTTTACACAAAGAACAAACCGATTATGCACCCAAATGACCTTAAAGGTTTAAAAATTCGGGTGCAGCCGAGTGCTACAGCGATTCGAATGGTCGAACTCATGGGTGGAGCACCTACTCCAATGGCTTATGGAGAAGTGTATACAGCATTGCAGTCAAGTGTAATCGATGGCACCGAAAACAACGAAATGGCTTTAACAAGCAGCAATCACGGGGAAGTGGCAAAAGAATATTCATACTCAGAACATGCGATCGTTCCGGATATTTTAATCATGAATTTGGACAAAAAGGATCAATTAAGCGAAGAGCAGCAGCATGCGGTGATCGAAGCGGCGAAAGAATCTACTGAGTATCACAAAATCGTTTGGGCTGAGGAAACTGAAAATGCGGTTAAGAAAGCAAAGGAAATGGGAGTGAAGTTCCACAAACCAGACAAGACTCCATTCCGGGAAGCGGTAAGCCCGCTTCATGATGAGTTTGCCAAAAAAGAATTGATCGGAAAATACTATAGGAAAATTGTGCGAAAGCTAAAAAAGTAAAATGACTCTGGATGAATGAGGGACTCGAATATGTTTCGATAAGGGGGGATGTATATGCTAGCTTTAAAAAAAGCAGTGAATAAAACGATTGAATGTTTGACTTGCACACTAATGGCCATCATGGTTTTGGTTGCGATATGGCAAGTATTTACGCGATATGTACTAAATTCTCCCAGTACGTTTTCAGAAGAATTTTTACGCTATTCACTGATATGGATCTCTATGTTGGGCGGTGCCTATGCATTTTGGAAAAAAAAGCACTTGGCGATTGAATTTATCGTTCGAAAACTTCCAATAAAAGCAGCTGTTTTCGTGCATACTTTCATTCAGATTCTTTTGATTGCTTTTGCTCTGATTGTGTTGGTCTTAGGAGGTTCGAAAGCAGTGATCACCACAATGGAGCAATCTTCAGCAGCATTAGGGATACCGGTGGGATTTGTTTATCTATCACTTCCTGTTGCAGGCATACTCATCATTGGATACAACTTGGCCGGTTTATATGAATCTTTACATGAATTCAATTCAAAACAAAAGTCAGGTGATGATGTAAAAAAAGCAGCAAAGATGTGACTGAGGCTTTTTGAAAACTAAAAAAGAGGTGAAATGATATGGCCATAGCAGCAGGTCTCATTTTATCGGCAGTATTCTTCATATTGTTGTTTCTCGGCGTTCCGATTTCTGTAAGTATTGCGGCGGCATCCATTGTAACAATGCTTACCATTTTTCCTTTTGATGTTGCCATTTTCACTTCGGCGCAAAAAATGGTCACTGGAATCGACAGCTTTGCTTTATTAGCGGTACCGTTCTTCATTTTATCAGGCATTATTATGAATAATGGCGGTATTGCAATGCGGCTCATTAACTTCGCAAAATTGATCAGCGGCAGGCTGCCCGGTTCTCTGGCCCATACAAATGTTGTCGGAAACATGTTATTCGGTTCCATTTCCGGTTCGTCTGTAGCTGCGGCGGCGGCAATCGGCGGGGTCATGTCGCCGCTGCAAGAAAAAGAAGGATATGACCGGACTTACTCTGCCGCAGTAAATATTGCTTCTGCACCAACTGGTTTGCTTATTCCGCCTAGCGGTCTTTTGATCATTTTCTCATTAGTCAGCGGCGGAACATCTGTAGCCGCTTTATTTATGGCGGGCTATTTGCCCGGAATATTGTGGGGGCTGGCTACGATGGTTGTCGCCTGTATGATTGCAAAAAAGAAAAAGTACCCTGTTGCGCCAAAAATTACGATTAGTCAAGGTTTTAAAGTGCTGCTCGATGCGATTCCAAGCCTGTTGCTCATTGTAATCGTAATCGGGGGTATTATCGCCGGTGTTTTTACAGCAACTGAAGGAGCGGCAATAGCGGTGGCTTATTCCTTATTGTTATCGCACTTTTATAGGACATTGAAATGGAAACAGCTCCCCCAAATGCTGCTGGAAACGGTAGAAATCACAGCCGTTATTATGTTTTTGGTTGGGACATCAACGATGCTCTCATTGGTCATGGCGTTTACAGGCATACCGACGGCAATCAGCAATGGAATTCTAGGGATTACAGATAACCCAATTTTGATCTTGCTGTTGATGAATATCATCTTATTAATAATCGGTACATTTATGGACATCACTCCGGCTGTATTAATTTTCACTCCAATCTTTCTGCCAATTGTTCAAAGCTTTGGCATGGATCCCGTGCATTTTGGAATTATGATTGTATTTAACCTTTGTATCGGCAATATCACTCCTCCTGTGGGAAGTGCTCTGTTTGTGGGCTGCAGCATAGGTAAAGTTGATATTGAACGAGTGGTTAAACCGATTCTGCCATTTTATGCTGCGATCATGATCGTCCTTTTAATTGTTACCTACATTCCACAAATCAGCTTAATGCTGCCTCAATTATTTGGACTTTAAGACAGGAGGCGTCTATTTAATGTCAATTAAAGAAACCTACATGTTTACATTTATGAAAGAAGAGAAAAATGTGCTACATTTTCATTTAAATAACGGTCATGCACATGCGAAAATATTCATTCTTGAAGAAGATATAATTCGGATTTTACTGACGGAGGGAGAAGCGTTAACGCTTGAAAAAACGTGGAGTGTCGCGCCTGGACAGATCGATGTGCCATGGGAGGGACGCCATCGTTTAGACATGAGCGGATTTACATTGCCTCAATACGAATTCCAGCAAGTCAAAGATGTTTTTATCGTGAAAACCGGTAAGGTCAAGCTTCATGTTCAATTGAACGGCTTTAGAATCAGCTGGTTTTATCACAATGGTTCTGAATGGATCAATGTTGCAAACGATCGGCAAACACAAGGGTATAATTTTGAAGGGGCTTTTGGAAAGGACGTATACCATTATTTACAACGCGATGTCCAGGAACAATATTTTGGATTTGGCGAGAAAACGGGAAACGTCGATAAACACGGGAAACGCTACCGGATGTTAAATATCGATGCGATGGGGTACGACGCAGAGTGGTCAGATCCGCTATACAAACATATCCCATTCTATATTACACGTCATAAGAAAACAGGCATCTCCTATGGAATGTTCTATGATAATCTATCAGCTTCCATTTTTGATATGGGTTCAGAGCTTGATAACTATCATGGACTGTACCGCTATTATCAGGCTGAAAAGGGGGATTTAGACTACTACTTCATAGCCGGTCCGAAAATAAAAGATGTAGTCGAAACATTCTCTTGGCTGACAGGCAAAACGATCTTGCCGCCAAAATGGAGCCTGGGCTATTCAGGCTCTACGATGAGCTATACCGATGCGCCAAATGCACAGGAACAATTAAAAAACTTCGTTCGTCTTTGTGAAGAACATGATATGTTATGCGATTCGTTTCAATTATCGTCAGGATACACATCTATCGGTGATAAACGTTATGTCTTTAACTGGGATGAGAGCAAAATCCCTGCTCCAAAAGAGATGGTGCAACACTTCCATGAGAAGGACGTCCGTTTATGCGCCAACATTAAACCGTGTTTGCTAAAGGATCATCCGTACTTTGATGAACTACAAGAAAAAGACATGTTCATTGTAAACAGAGAAACACAAAAACCGGAAATGGCCCAATTTTGGGATGATATCGGAGCTTATTTAGACTTCACGAAGCGCCAAACGTTCGACTGGTGGAAGGCTCAAATAACAGAAAAGCTGTTGGAATACGGAATTGATTCAACTTGGAACGATAATAACGAATTTGAAATATGGAGTCAAAACGCCAAGTGTCACGGCTTCGGCAAAGAAGTGGAGTTTGAACTGATCCGCGCGCTTCATCCGCTTTTGATGATGAAAGCGTCTTTCGAAGCTCAGCTAGAATACAACCCGGAATTACGCCCGTACCTGATCTCAAGATCCGGATGTCCCGGCATGCACCGTTATGCACAAACTTGGACCGGTGACAACCGAACAAGCTGGAAAACATTAAAATTTAACATTAAAACAGGCATCGGTCTAAGTTTATCAGGCATTTACAATTTCGGCCATGATGTCGGCGGATTTTCAGGACCGGCCCCTGAACCGGAGCTATTCGTAAGATGGGTGCAAAACGGCATCATGCATCCGAGATTTACCATTCATTCGTGGAACGATGACGGGACAGTTAATGAACCATGGATGTTTCCTGAAACAATCGATGAAATCCGTGAACTCATTAAGTTTAGACATAAGATCATCCCTTACATTTACACCGCGCTATATGATGCGCACGAACATTATCAGCCGATCATTCGACCGACATTTTATGATTTTGAACATGATGAGAAAACATTTGAAGAGAACGATGAATTTATACTTGGTGAATCTTTGCTGGTTGCATCTGTCGTCGAAAAAGGAATGACGGAGCGGGAGGTATATTTACCGAACCATGAAAAAGGCTGGTATGATTTCCATACGGGAACATGGTATGAAGGAGGGAAGACAGTCGTTCTGCCGGCACCATTACATTATACTCCGCTATTAGCGAAAGCGGGAGCGATCGTTCCGGTAAATGGTGCAAAAGTGACATTCCAAACAAAGAACCAAGATGAAAGAGGATTTTTGTTATTCCCATTCAAAGGAAAAGGAAAATCGACTTATCGTTTGTATGAAGATGATGGGTTAACAAATGAATATACTCGTACATTTGCCTTTATACATGTCGATATGGAGACAACAGAAGACGGGATCAATCTTTCAATACAAAAGGAAGGAACATACGAGTTATCGTATGATCAACTCACTTTTCACGTACCAAATGGAGAAAAGAGAAAACTGATCGTAAATGGCACAGAGCTGGAAAGCAAGAACGGAGCGTTTTCTTACAGTTTGCCGTATGATTAAAAGATTAAGGCCACATGATGATGATGTTTCCATTAATCGAGCAAGAATCTTTGTCCGCGGTTACATCCCGGCCAGCTGAATTTTGTCATCTAGCACGACACATGAATCATGATCATGAAAATTTATGTAAGCGGATACTAATCGGCAAATTCTTTTGAAAAAAACCGCTCCAATATATTGTTATTGTCATGCGAAATGATGATATCGATTGTTAAATAATAAGAGGGAAGAGGATGGGAGAACCATGCAAATGACGTTTCGATGGTACGGAGACAGCGACCCGGTCACATTAGAGTATATTCGCCAAATTCCCGGCGTTACTGGAATTGTTTCGGCCATTTATGATATTCCTGTAGGGGAAGCATGGCCTTATGAGAAAATTGTAGAGTTAAAAGAAAAAATTGAAAATCATGGTCTATCGTTAAGTGTCATTGAAAGTGTACCTGTCCATGAAGATATTAAATTAGGTCTTCCGACAAGAGATCAATATATTGAAAACTATAAAACGACGATACGCAACTTGGCAAAAGCGGGAGTTAAAATCGTTTGTTACAATTTCATGCCTGTATTTGACTGGACTCGTTCTTCTTTAGACTATGCACTAGAAGACGGTTCTACAGCATTAATTTATGAAGAAGAAAAAGTTAGACAAATGAATCCATTACATGGTGAACTAAAACTTCCCGGTTGGGACACAAGCTATGAAGATGGACAGCTAAAGAATCTTTTTCAACAATATCAGCACATTACGGAAGAGGATTTATGGGAAAATCTTTCGTATTTTATTAAAGCGGTTATACCGGCGGCAGAAAATGAACAAGTCAAAATGGCGATTCACCCGGATGATCCGCCATGGCCTATCTTTGGACTGCCTCGAATCATAACGAACAAAGAGAATTTGGAGCGATTGATTAATCTCTATGACAGCTCCTTTAACGGTTTGTGTTTATGCAGCGGGTCACTGGGTGTGAATTCAACAAATGATATTCCGGAATTGATTCGTTATTTCGGAAAAAAAGGAAAAGTCAACTTTGTGCACCTGAGAAACATTAAGATCATTGGAGAAAAGTCATTTCAAGAATCCTCCCACCGTTCAGAAGACGGTTCTTTAGATATGTATGAAATCGTAAGAGCATTAAGAGATATAGATTTTGCCGGACCAGCCAGACCGGATCATGGAAGAATGATTTGGGGAGAGGCCGGTAAACCGGGTTATGGTTTATATGACCGTGCGCTGGGTGCAGTGTATTTAAATGGAATGTGGGAAACATTGACGAAAGAAAAGAAGCGGATAGCCTTTGAATGCAATAAATGAACAAGCACTAACTAAAATGCAGAGACGAGGGATGAATGTGCAGATTCCTTTTCATGTCAACTTGAAAGATAAGGTGGCTGTAGTGACAGGTGGAGGCGGCATTTTATGCAGCTGTTTCGCTAAAGCAATAGCTCAATGCGGTGCAAAAGTAGCAGTAGTCAGCCGAAGAGCTGAATCGGCAGACAGAGTAGCGAAAGAGATCCAAGAAAACGGAGGCGAAGCACTTGCCGTTACAGCAAACGTCCTTGATAAACAAAGCCTTGAACAAGCGAAACAACTCATTAACAGAACATTCGGCAGATGCAATATCCTCATTAACGGTGCAGGCGGCAACCATCCAATGGGAACAACAGATAAAGAATATTTATATAAAAAAGACTTGAATACTAAAGAATTGACTACGTTTTTTGATTTAGAAATAGAGGGAGTAAGGTCTGTATTTGATGTAAACTTTCTTGGTACACTGTTAACCACTCAAGTATTTGCAAAAGACATGGCTGATCACGACGGAAATGTGATCGTTAACATCTCATCCATGAACGCCTATACGCCGCTGACGAAAATTCCCGCCTACAGCGGTGCAAAAGCGGCCGTCAGTAACTTTACCCAATGGCTTGCTGTGCATATGTCAAAAGTCGGAATTCGTGTCAATGCCATTGCCCCAGGCTTTTTTCTTACCGCCCAAAATAGGAGCCTATTGCTCAATGAAGACGGAACATATACGGAGCGAGCACAAAAAATTATCAACCAGACGCCGTTGGATAGATTTGGGGTTCCGGAAGATCTAATCGGAACGTTATTATGGTTGGTAAGCGATAAAGCCTCGCGATTTGTCACTGGAACCATCATACCGGTCGATGGAGGATTCTCCGCCTATTCTGGAGTATAACTAAGAGAGGATTTGCTTCAAAAAGCTGATTTTCAACACTGAAAAAATCCCAATTTCTCTGTGCCACATTGAGAAATTGGGATTTATTAATTCAATTTTTCCTTTTTACAGGCAAGAAGATAAACAATTGTATGATCTGCTTCCTTATTTCATCAATATTACCGAATCACTACCGCCGTGCAGGAAGCAGGAGGTTTTCCGCTGCTAATATGTATTGTTTTGTTATTGTTTGACAAAGGTGTTATAACTGTTTATATTGTATATATACAGTTATAACGAATAGAGGGATGTCATGCATTGAATATCATCATTTCAAATTCATCGGATGAACCGATTTATTTGCAGATCGTCAACCAATTAAAAGATCAAATCGTCAAGGGAGAACTCTCGGAGTCAGAGGCGCTCCCATCGATCAGAAACCTGGCCAAAGAGCTTAAAATCAGCGTAATTACAACAAAAAGAGCCTATGACGAACTGGAGAGAGAAGGGTTTATCGTCACAGTCGCGGGAAAGGGCTCGTATGTCGCAGCGATCAACAAAGACGTGCTTCGAGAAACAAAAGTCAAATTGATCGAAGAACACATAGCAGAAGCCGTCACTGAAGCGAAACAAATCGGCTTTACATACGAGGAACTTCAAAAGATGCTCAAACTGGTTTATGAGGAGTGGTAAAAATGACCAGCATACTGGAATTAAAAAATGTATCAAAACATTATCAAGATTTCTCTTTAAAAAACATCAACTTCTCGCTTGAAAAAGGATATATTATGGGCTTTATCGGCCCGAACGGAGCCGGAAAAAGCACGACCATCAAGCTGATCATGAACCTGATCAAAAAAGACGAAGGAGACATCAGCATTTTCGGTCTCGACAATGAAAAGCACAATATCGAAATCAAGCAGAGGATCGGCTTTGTATACGATGAAAATCATTTTTACGAAGAACTGACACCGAACGAAATGAAAGGAATCATCAGACCGTTTTACAAAAAGTGGGATGAGGCTGTTTTTCAGCGGTACGCAAAAGACTTCCAGCTCCCTTTAAACAGGCAGATCAAAAACTTGTCAAAAGGAATGAAGATGAAATTCTCACTGGCGGTCGCGCTTTCCCATCATGCCGAATTATTGATCATGGATGAACCGACATCAGGACTCGATCCTCTTGTCAGATCGGAGCTCCTCGACGTGCTGCAAACATTGCTGCAGGATGAAAACAAGTCGATTTTCTTTTCGACGCATATTACCTCTGATTTAGAAAAAGTAGCGGACTATATCACTTTCATTCATAACGGCCGGCTCGTGCTGAGCAAAACAAAGGATGAGCTGTTGGAGGAGTACTGCATTGTAAAAGGAGACCTCGATACGCTGCATAAAGGAAACGAAGACGCCTTAATCGGCATTAAGAAAAACAGCTATGGCTTCGAAGCGCTCTCCAAAGATAAGCGGGGAGTCGTTCAGCATTTCGGGGATTCGGTCATGATCGAAAAACCGACTTTGGAGGATATTTTGGTATTTTCAACCGGCAGGAGTGATCAACATGTATCATCTTATTAAAAAGGATATTTTAATGCAGAAAAGAGCAATGAAACTATCGCTGTTATTGATGATATTTTTTACTTTTACATTGTCACAGCTTGAGCTCGTCGGATATACAGTGGCGGTTTTGGCTGTCACATATCAGCTGGCATTAGGCGCAAGCTCCTTAGAAGACAAAAACAACAGTGATAAAATCCTGATCAGCTTGCCCATTAAAAGAAACATCATCGTCTTATCAAAATATGTATCGGTTTATGTCTATGCGGCTTATGCCATTCTCTTCTATTCTTTGATCAATGCAATCGGACATATGCTGCACTTGCCGCTTGATTTCCCATTGACACTTTCAGGCGTCATGGGTGCTGTTGTGGCTGTCACATTATTTAGCTCGATCTCATTTCCTCTGATTTTTAAGTACGGCTATTTGAAGTCCAAAATGGCCAATATCATCATATTTTTCGTCATTATATTTGGAGGGACGGCCTTTTTTAAATTTATAAATGCGGGGGAAAACCTTGCACTAAGCCAAAAATTAACGGCTTTTCTGAGTGAAATGTCAAATGCGGGCACATTCATCCTTTTAGTTGGCGTACTGCTCGTGATGATTTCTGTTTCATATGCGATATCGCTCAGCTTTTATAATAAAAGAGAATTTTAGTTTAAGGATCAGCGGGAGGAGCTTTCGCTGATCCTTTTTTCGTTGCTTAGAACCGTACGGCTGTTTTACTTTCCTCCCACTATCATCTATTATAAAAAATTCCTATAAAAGAAAAATTTCCGTGTTGATAAAAACATTTTTTCCGGAAGTTTCGGTAAAAAACGAAACTTTTGACCCTTTTATTTCACTGTATAATGTAAACGGTTACGTTTGTAGTATACTTATACTATCATTTCTTTTTAGGGAAGGATAGAAAAACAGGTGAGAGAGATATGAATACAAGGCAAAAAGACATTCTGAATCTGTTGTTATCTGAACCTGAAGACTATTTAGTCGTACAAGATTTCGCAGACAGGGTAAAGTGTTCTGAAAAAACGATCAGAAATGATCTAAAAACGATTGAAGATTATCTCAATCAGCACTCTGATGCTCAATTGATTCGCAAACCGGGACTGGGCGTTTATTTGAATATTGAAGATCATGAAAGGGTCCGTTTAAGCCGGCAGTTATATACCGAACATCACGCCGCACAGCAGCAATCCGATGAAGAAAGGATGCTGCAAATCGCTTATCAGTTATTAATGAATCCAAAGCCGGTTTCTGCAAAAGAAATGGCTGCCGAGCACTTCTTGAATAAGTCTTCCATTAAAAGGGATTTGAATCAAATCGAAGTTTGGCTCCAGCGGTTTGGCCTCACTCTTGTGTCCAAGCAGCGCCTCGGTTTAAAGATCGAAGGAAGTGAAAAAAATAAGAGAAAAGCGCTGGCGCGCATCTCGGAGTTGATTGATAACCCGGAGTTTACAAGCCGATTTATTAAAAGCCAATTTTTAAGCCATGAAGTGGAATTTGTTAAAAGCGAAATCAGATCATTGCAAAAGCGACATTCTTTATATTTCACTGATGAAACGTTCGAAAATTTACTGTTGCATACACTGCTGATGATTCGCCGCATCAAAATGAAACAGCCGATTACCATTTCTCCGGAAGAAATAGATGCAGTCAAAAAGAAAAAAGAATTTCAGTGGACGTTTGCTTGTTTAAAACGGCTGGAAGCTGTTTTTGCGATCCGCTTTCCTGAAGAAGAGGCCGTCTATTTAACATTGCATATATTAGGCGGCAAAGTTCGTTATCCATTTGGGAAAGAAGGGGAGAACGGACTGGAAAACCCTTTGCTTCCAAAGGTTGTCGAATATTTAATCCGGCGTGTCTCAGAGTTGAAAATGATGGATTTCCGCGAGGACCGGGTTTTGATTAACGGATTGAAAATTCACCTTAATACCGTTTTAAACCGGCTGAGCTATGACCTTTCCGTATCAAATCCGATGCTCAACGATATCAAAAAAATGTACCCATATCTGTTTCATATTGTCATTGATGTTCTTGAAGACATCAACCAAACGTTTTCACTTTCAATTCCCGAGGAAGAAGCCGCCTATCTGACATTGCATTTCCAAGCGGCGATCGAGCGCTTCAGCTATGGAAAAGACAAGCATAAAAAAGCGATCATTGTCTGTCATATGGGCATCGGGATGTCACAACTGCTGCGGACAAAAATAGAACGGAAATTCTACCAAATTGCCGTGATGGACTGCATCGCAAAAGCTGATTTGGCGGACTATACTGCACGACATGAAGATATCGATCTTGTCATATCAACGGTCAGCCTGGAGGATTTATCAATTCCCCATATCGTTGTATCTCCGCTGCTCGAGTCGGCCGATGAGAAAAAGCTCAGCGCTTTTATGGATCAGCTCGGTGAATCGTCCCGGCAAATACAAAAAACGTTTAAAGTGCTGAATGACACAACTCCTTTCCTCGTCTTCCTGCAGCAAGAATCAGAACACCGCTACAAGCTGATTGAACAGCTGGCGATGGCTTTATACGAGAAAGGCTATGTAGAAAAAGAATATGCTGTACAGGCAGTCATGAGAGAAAAAATGTCGGCGACAAACATCGGAGCGGGCATCGCCATTCCTCACGCGAACGCCAAATTGATTAAACAATCAGCCATTGCGATCGCCACATTAAAAGAGCCGCTTGACTGGGGCTCTGAAAAAGTATCGCTCGTCTTTATGCTGGCTGTCAAACACGAGGATCAAAACATGACAAAACAATTGTTTCAAGAGCTGTCCAGCTTAAGCGAGCAGCCGGCTTTCATCCAAAAGCTGACGAAAGAAACAAATGTGATGAAATTTTTATCTTATTTGGATTATTAAAGGCGGGGTTCTGACCTTCATCAACATTCAAGAAAAGATCGATATACAGACAACAGAATGGGATAGGTGAGCAGTTTTGCTTTATCCTATTCTTTTTTTATTGCAAGCCCAACAACAAAGGGTTATGTTGTCCATAAAATTAGATTTTTCAATGTGTAATTAAAATATATTCTTTGGAGAAAGGCTTTATTAAAGTATCAACTTTGTTTTTAGTTAGAGGGAAGAACTTCATTTTCGCTTAACATCTTCAATGCGATTCTATGTTTTTTGTTAAATTGCTGCGGATGTTTTTTGATTTAACTGTTTTATTTGGGCTCTCCGGGCTTCAACTTTTCTGTTCTTACGTAGTACTTCTTGAGAAACTTTCCAGCATCTTTTCCAGTTACAATGGGGCTGCCTCTCATTTCCGCATCCGTATAGTTACCTCTTTATGAAGAGAGTATCAATAACGTTCCTACAATTTAAGAATTTTAACTATGAGATAAGTATTTTAAAAGAGAAATGAGCATATGAATTGTTTTTCATAATGAATGAATAGTTCTGATCTTTATAAAAAACACAAACCATTACATCGGGAAAATTTACTCAAATTTTGGACTTTTTATGTAAAACGAAAAGGCAACGTGTTAGAGTTAGGCATAATGAGAAATTTTAAAGCCGATAATTACTATAAAGTTATTTATTTTCCAATAATATAAAAATTTATTATTCCAGGGTTGCATCAAATATGCACCTAGAATCAATTGCTTAATGGGGGGAACTTGATGTACAACAAGAAAAATGTTTTTGATATTGTGATGTACATTATTTTCTGTCTGATCAGTCTTTATTTAGTATCAAAAACTGATTTTGGCACTGGAGTATTAGTGTTTATTGCAATTTTATACCTCGCTGTAATTGCTTATAAAGTTAAGCAATTATTTAGTAATTCTAATTCGTAAGGTGTAACACGAGGAGGATATTAGTGAACAAGGACTAGCACGCCTGCACGTATAGATTTACCCAATAGCTAATGTTGCCGAAATCGCTTTGCCTCTGTTTAGAGACAAAGTGATTTTCAATTTCACTCAAAAGCAAAACCCCTCTCAAATTTATTCATTTTAATCAACCATATTTATTTTTAATCACGGTTATTTAGAGTTATTACTATAGTGTCTAGGCGAAAATACGTTTTTTAATGCACTTATTATTCCTGGCACAAGAAAGAAGACGCCAAAAAAGACAGTAAGTAAATTTAATTGTGGTGTTTCATAAAAAGTAAACCATTCTTTAAAAATTGACGATTCCGTAATTCTCCCAAATAGTGTTCCATCAATCTCTCTATAATTAGGTATCCATCCTGTTGTTTCAAATGTAATAAAAATTATCTGTGACAATAAAAATACACCAATTTGAGAAACCCAATATTTTTTAAAAAATGGAACCCTTTTTTGCTTTTCAGCCAACGAATATTCCTCCCCGCATTAGATACCATTTTTATATGGATATACGGAAAATTAAAGAATAAGTTTCAATATTTAATCCTCTCGACATGATAGGAGGAAATACTTTCTTTTTTACATTTCACTCAAAAGCAAAACCCCTCAAGAAAGGGATCTTGGTTTTTGAATAAAAGAGTGATTTTACATAAATATTTGATTCGAAGATCATAGTTTTTCATTGTAGTGGAAACATCTTCGTGTTCAGCAGGGATTTGCTGACAAGTTCAACCTTGATTTTCTTGATTTCGAGATATCCTTCATTAAAAAGGAATGTCCTCACTTTACACCTCTTCGAAAAATTTCAGTCCCCAATTGTTGCAATACGGCACATTTTCACAATCAGTCCCAAGTGTTACAAGTCGCCCCTTATTGCAGTCCGGTTTTTTTAAAAAAGCCGGTTTTTCCGGAACATGCGGTAAAAAACAACGCTTTTACACGCATGTTTTTATTATAAAGTAATGACAAGAGCTGCTCACTACTTTAGTTTCAGAAGGAGGATTCGCATGAAACTGTTAGCGATTACATCATGTCCAAACGGAATTGCCCACACGTATATGGCTGCGGAAAATTTGCAAAAAGCGGCCGATCGAATGGGCGTTCAAATGAAAGTCGAAACACAAGGCGGCATCGGGGTGGAAAATGAGCTGACCGAGCAGGAAATCCGCGAGGCAGACGCGATTATCATAGCCGCAGACCGCTCGGTCAACAAAGACCGTTTTATCGGGAAAAAACTTCTGGCTGTCGGTGTTCAGGAAGGCATCCGAAAACCGGAAGAATTAATACAAAAAGCGATCAGCGGCTATATACCTGTCTATCGGCCGGCTGCGAAAACGGAAGCCTCAGCTCAAACTGAGAAAAAACAAAATCCGATTTACCGGCATTTAATGAACGGTGTATCATTTATGGTTCCTTTCATCGTTGTCGGCGGATTATTGATTGCGGTCGCACTGACGCTTGGAGGTGAAAAAACGCCGAAAGGGTTAGTGATTCCTGATGAATCTTTTTGGAAAACGATTGAGCAAATCGGGGCTGCCTCATTCTCATTCATGATCCCGATTTTAGCCGGTTATATTGCCTACAGCATCGCCGATAAACCGGGGCTTGTGCCAGGGATGATCGGCGGATACATCGCAGCGACAGGAAGCTTTTACGGCAGCGGAAGCGGTGCGGGGTTCCTCGGCGGCATTATCGCGGGCTTTTTAGCCGGATATGCGGCGCTGGCCATCAAAAAATTAAAAGTGCCAAAAGCCATTCAGCCGATCATGCCGATCATCATCATACCGGTGGTTTCCTCGCTTATTGTCGGCTTGGCATTCGTATTGCTGATCGGCGCGCCTGTCGCGCAAATCTTTGAATCTTTGACGGTTTGGCTGGCTGGTATGCAGGGCTCAAGTTCGATTCTTCTGGCATTAATTTTAGGGGCGATGATTTCGTTTGATATGGGCGGCCCCGTCAATAAAGTGGCATTCCTGTTTGGTTCAGCCATGATCGGTGAAGGAAACTATGAAATTATGGGTCCGATCGCCGTCGCCATTTGTATTCCTCCGATCGGGCTTGGCATCGCAACGTTTTTAGGAAAAAGAAAATTTCAGGCGCAAGAAAGAGAAATGGGAAAAGCAGCATTTACAATGGGGTTATTCGGTATTACTGAAGGTGCCATACCGTTTGCTGCACAGGACCCGCTTCGCGTCATACCGAGTATTATGGCGGGTTCAATGACTGGTTCTGTGATCGCCATGATCGGTAATGTAGGGGACAGAGTCGCCCACGGCGGACCGATTGTAGCAGTGCTTGGCGCTGTCGATCATGTGTTGATGTTCTTCATCGCCGTTATTGCCGGATCCCTGGTCACCGCTCTTTTGGTCAATGTACTCAAAAAAGAGGTCGCAGCCGCTCCTGCAGGGGCAAGTGAGACTGCTGCAGTTCATGACATTCCGCAGCCGAACATCGAAATAAAAGCGGAAAGCAAAAAATCCGAAATACCGGAAATTAAAAAGCTCACTGACATCATTGATACAGATTTGATCGAACCTCATTTATCAGGGGATACGAGAGACGACATTATCGATGAAATGATTCAAAAATTGTCCCGTAAAGGTGCACTGCATTCGGAAAGCGAATTTAAACAAGCGATCATGAACCGCGAATTAGAGGGGACAACGGCAATCGGCATGAACATCGCGATCCCGCACGGGAAGTCTGACGCCGTCAAGAAGCCGAGTGTAGCATTCGGCATCAAACGTTCGGGCGTCGACTGGAAGAGTCTTGACGGAACTGACGCCAAACTGATATTTATGATCGCCGTCCCGAAAGAAAGCGGGGGAAACGAGCATCTGAAGCTTCTGCAAATGCTCTCCCGAAAACTGATGGATGACACCTACAGGGACAAGCTTCTCTCTGCTCAAACAAAAGTAGAAGCATACAAACTTCTGGATGAAATCATCTAAAAAAGGAGGATGCCCGTCATGACTAAACCATTATTTTTCGAGCCTGTTTTTAAAGAAAGAATTTGGGGCGGCACAGCTTTAGCCTCTTTCGGCTACGAGATTCCATCCGAACAAACGGGGGAGTGCTGGGCTTTCGCCGCCCATCAAAATGGGCAAAGCGTCGTGAAAAACGGCATGTATAAAGGGCTCACACTCAGCGAATTATGGAATGAACATCGCCATTTATTCGGACATATAAAGGGAGACCGCTTTCCTCTTCTGACAAAAATTTTGGACGCCGACCAAGACCTATCCGTACAAGTGCATCCAAACGATGAATATGCAAAACTGCACGAAAACGGGGAGCTTGGAAAAACGGAATGCTGGTATATCATTGATTGTAAAGAAGATGCGGAGATCATTTACGGCCACCATGCCAAAACGCGGGAAGAACTGGTCTCAATGATCGAACACGGGAAATGGAACGAGCTCTTGCGCCGCGTCAAAGTGAAGCCGGGAGATTTCTTCTATGTGCCGAGCGGAACCGTCCATGCGATCGGAAAAGGTATTTTGATTTTGGAGACGCAGCAGAATTCAGACACAACCTACAGACTATATGATTATGACAGAAAAGATGCTGAAGGAAACCTGCGCGAGCTCCATTTGCAAAAAAGCATAGAAGTGATCGACGTCCCGTCTTCGCCTGGCCGCGAAGACGTTCGATATGAAACATCGGGTAATGTCAAGACTGCCGCACTGATTGAGTGTCCTTATTTCTCAGTAGCAAAATGGGATGTAAAAGGATCAGCCTGTTTCAAACAGGATAAACCGTTTCTTCTTGTCAGCGTCATAGAAGGGGAAGGGCAGATCAATGCGTCTTGCGGCAACGACTTTTCTTTTAAAAAAGGAGATCACATGCTGCTGCCTGCGGGCTTTGGAGAATTTACAATCGCCGGCCGTGCAGAATGTATCGTCTCAAGCCTGTCAAATGAATAAGCCATCAACGGTACACTTTCTAAACAGACCATCAAAACGATGGTCTGTTTTATTTTTTCAAAAAAAGCATGCCGGCTTGCCAAAACGCGTTCGCCACAAGGCGGACAATGCATATTCCCAAGCTTTCACAAGTAAAATAGAGTAAACCAAAAAAACATTTGGAAATCTTCCAATTATTTGATAAGCTGATATTAAAAGCTTCATAACTTACACATCAGCTGCACTGCCCGGAGCTTTTCGCGGAACAGTTGCTTCATGAAACAAAAAAGCGGGGCTGTGTTCCGGCGACAGGCAGAAGAAAAGCCTGCTAAATGACCGAAACAACCGTGCCCTTCATAATTGGTTGGTCCTTATCTGGATGAGAAAAGGAGACGATGATTCGTATCAGGTAAAATGTAAGCGGATTCATCGTCTTTTTATCTCAGTTTATCACTCTTTTTAGCGGAAGCGAGGAGGAAAGCAATGGGGAAAGCAAAAATTCGATGGAATGAACCCTTGATTTCTCAACACGAATCGGCTGCTGAAGGATTTACGCCGGAAGATTTCACAGAGGAAGATCAACTGATTTCAAAAACGACAGAATCATTTGTCAAAAATGAAGTCATGCCCCTTCTTGAATCGATCGATCAGCAGGATCACGAAAGCGTGAAAAAATTGTTTCAAAAAGCGGGAGAGCTCGGATTGCTCAGTATCGAAGTTCCTGAGGAATACGGCGGCCTTTCACTCAGCAAGAAGCTTTCCGGGTTAGTAGCAGAGAAAATGGGAGCCGGCGGATCGTTCAGCGTCTCCTTTAATATTCATGCGGGCGTCGGGACATTGCCGTATATTTATTATGGAACAGAAGAACAAAAACGAAAATACCTTCCGAAACTGGCATCGGGCGAATGGATCGGAGCATATGCTCTGACAGAGCCGGGCGCAGGCTCAGATGCTTTAAACGCAAAAACGACGGCCGTCTTGAATGGGGAAGGAACAGCCTGGGTTTTAAACGGGGAAAAACAGTGGATTACGAACGCGCAAGTAGCTGATGTATATGTTGTCTTTGCAAAAACGGCGGAAGGCATGACAGCATTTATCGTCGAACGTTCGTTTAAAGGCGTTTCCATCGGACCTGAAGAGAAGAAGATGGGAATCAAAGGGTCTTCGACGGCAACCTTAATCCTCGAAGAAGTCGAGGTGCCAAACGATAATGTTTTGGGTCATGTCGGGAAAGGTCATCACGTCGCTTTGAACATTTTAAACATGGCCCGCTTAAAGCTCGCGTTTTCGAACATTGGAATGGCAAAGCAAGCATTGAACCTTGCCGTTAGCTACGCCAAACAGCGCAAACAATTTAACAAGCCGATCATCGGTTTTTCAATGATTCAAGAAAAGATTGCCGACATGGCAATTTCGATTTTCGGCGCCGAAAGCGCTGCTTACAGAACGGCAGACTGCCTGGACCATGTTTTAAATTCGGCTGAGCCATTAGACGACAGACTGAGAAAACTCACAAACTATGCATCCGAATGCGCGATCAATAAAGTTCACTGCTCCGAAATACTCGACCGAAATGCAGACGAGGCGGTGCAGATTCATGGCGGCTACGGATACATGCAGGAGTACGAAGTCGAACGTTTGTACCGGGACGCGAGGATCAGCCGGATTTTCGAAGGGACAAACGAGATTAACCGTTTGACGATCGCCAAACTGATGATGAAAGAAGTGAAGCAAAACGGCATCTCAGAGCCGGAAGCTCAATTAAGCAGCGGGGAAAACCGAAACCGGCGGTTTATTCAGCTGTCCAACAGGCTTTTCGGCAAAACATTAAAAGCGCTTAAACGCTCCCGCGTGAACATTCAAAAGGAGCAGGAATACGCGCGGATTCTCGCCGACATGCAAAAAGAACTCTATGTGATGGAATCCGCCGCCCTCCGGACCGAAAAGGCAACCAAAAGATACGGAAGCGAAAAAGCACGGTTGAAAGAAATGATGACGAACGTTATTTGTGAAGAAGGCTTCCGCAAAATCGAAGAGATGGCGGTAACCGCCTTATCAGGCATAGAATCTGATGAAGCTGAAAGAAAGCTCGAATTGGAAGAGGTTCACAGCCTTACTTTGCCCCTTTTCAGCAATCTGTTTGCTCAAAAACGCGAAATCGCAGAGAAAATAGCCGCTCATGAAAAATATACGGTGTGATCGGAGGGAAACCGTTTGAAAAAAATCGGGTTTATCGGTTTGGGCAACATGGGTCTGCCCATGTCGAAAAATTTGCTTCAGGAGAACTTTGCGGTATATGGAACGGACCTTAACAAAGAAGCTGAATTGGCCTTGCATCATGCAGGGGGAACGATCGGGATTTCAGTTGAAAAGATGGTAAAAGAGTGTGACGCCATCCTGACAAGCCTTCCTTCATCAAAAGCTGCAGAGGAGGTTTTTCTGGGGAAAAAGGGGCTCGTACACCTGGCTGAACCAGGCGTCCTTCTGATTGATACAAGCACGGTCGCTCCTGAACTGAATATCCGGATTGCAGAGGAAGCGAAAAGCAAAGGAATTGATTTTCTTGCGGCGCCGGTCAGCGGCGGTGTAATCGGAGCAGTCAACCGGACGCTTACCTTTATGGTCGGGGGGCCGAAGTCTGTTTTTGATAAAGCATTGCCTATTTTCAACGTATTGGGCGAGAATATTTTTCATGTGAACGAAAACATCGACAGCGGAACGAATACGAAGCTGATCAACAACCTCTTAATCGGTTTTTATACAGCCGGCGTCAGTGAAGCCTTGCATCTTGCCAAAAACAGCAATCTCGATCTCGAAAAATTGTTTGAGATGCTGAACGTCAGCTATGGGCAGAGCCGAATCTATGAGCGCAACTATAAAAGTTTCATAGCGAATGAAAACTATGAACCTGGCTTTTCTTTGAAGCTGCTGCTGAAAGACCTTGGCTTTGCACTGGATTTGGCTGAGAAAAATGAGGTTGAACTGCCGGTGAGCAAGATTCTCTTCGGCATCTATGAAGAAGCCGATCAAAATGGATACGGCGACAAAGATATGTCTGTTTTATACAAAAAAATAAGCGAACAGAAGACAACTTATCGGTAAGGAGAGGTGAGAAAGTACATGATCACAACGAATGCCAAGAAAATTATGAACCATATCGACGGGGAGTGGGTGAATTCCTCAGGTACGGAAGCTGAAGAAGTCGTCAATCCTGCAAACGGAAACGTCATCGCTTATGCGCCCCTATCTGTGAGAGCGGATGTAGATCGTGCCGTGCAGGCTGCCAAACACGCTTATCAGACCTGGTCACTTGTGCCTGTCCCCAATCGGACGAGACTTTTATACAAATATTTACAGCTTCTTCAAGAGCGAAAAGAACAATTGGCAGACATCATTACGACAGAAAACGGCAAAACGTTGAAAGACGCCCGAGGCGAAGTGCAGCGCGGAATCGAAGTTGTTGAGCTTGCGACAGCCACACCTACTTTAATGATGGGAGAATCCCTGCCCGCGATAGCTGGGGGCATCGACGGATCGATTTGGCGCTATCCTTTGGGGGTCGTCGCCGGTATTACGCCGTTTAACTTTCCAATGATGGTTCCTCTGTGGATGTTTCCGCTCGCCATTGCTTGCGGAAACACGTTCGTCCTGAAACCTTCGGAACGCACTCCTATTCTTGCCGGAAAGCTTGTCGAGCTGTTTTATGAAGCAGGGTTTCCGAAAGGTGTGCTGAACCTCGTTCATGGAGGAAAGGATGTTGTAAACGGAATATTGGAGAACGATGATATTAAAGCCGTCTCCTTCGTCGGTTCAGAACCGGTCGCAAAATATGTGTATCAAACGGGCACAGCCAACGGGAAGCGCGTTCAGGCTCTGGCCGGCGCAAAAAACCATGCGATTGTGATGCCGGATTGTCATCTTGAAAAATCGGTTCAAGGCATCATCGGGGCGGCATTCGGAAGCAGCGGAGAACGCTGTATGGCCTGCTCCGTCGCGGCGGTCGTTGATGACATCGCCGATGACTTCATGGAAATGCTCGTGTCTGAAACACGGAAGCTGAAGACAGGGGATGGCAGATCAGAGGATCACTTTGTCGGCCCGCTGATCCGCGAAGTTCATAAAGAACGCGTTCTTGACTATATCGACAGCGGTATAAAAGAGGGAGCCGCACTCGCCGTGGACGGACGCAATCCGGATGTTCAGGAAGGATATTTTGTGGGAGCCACGATTTTCGATCATGTAACACCGGAGATGAAAATCTGGCAGGACGAAATCTTTGCGCCGGTCTTGAGCGTCGTCCGCGTACAAGACCTTGATGAGGGGATCGAGCTCGCCAATCAATCCAAGTTTGCCAACGGCGCTGTCATTTACACGTCGAGCGGGAAAAGCGCCCAGCAGTTCCGCGACAAAATCGATGCCGGAATGATCGGCGTCAATGTCAACGTACCAGCTCCGATGGCATTCTTCTCCTTCGCAGGGAACAAGGCCTCTTTCTATGGAGACCTTGGGACAAACGGAAAAGATGGCGTCCAGTTTTACACGCGCAAAAAGGTCGTCACCGAACGCTGGTTCTAATTCTTAACATAAGGCTCCCTCTCATGCGCAACAGATTTTTTCAGAGGGGCCTTTTCTATTTCAACAGGGAGGGATCCATATTGAACTTGAAATATGCCACACTTAAAACCGAACATAGCATCACGACCGTCACGTTGAACAATCCGCCGGCAAATACACTCTCTTCTTCCTGTATCGCCGAATTGCGCTCTCTTTTTCGGGAATTGGCCCGCGACGAGGAGACAAAAGCGATCATCGTCACAGGAGAAGGACGATTTTTTGTGGCGGGAGCGGATATAAAAGAATTCGTTTCAAAACTCGGGGACCAAAAACAAGGGCTGGCACTCGCACAAGGGGGCCAGGCGCTCTGTGATGAAATCGAAGCTTCCAATAAGCCCGTCATTGCGGCGATAAACGGACCGGCTCTTGGCGGAGGCCTGGAACTCGCAATGAGCTGCCACTTCAGAATCGTATCAGACGATGCAACACTCGGCCTTCCCGAATTAAAGCTCGGCTTGATTCCCGCATTTGGAGGTACACAGCGGCTTCGCAATATAACGGATACAGCGACAGCACTCGATCTCATCCTGACGGGCCGAACGCTTTCAGCTCAAGAAGCGGTAGAGCTGAAAATTGCGCAGATGGCGGTAAAGGGGGAGGAACTGATGAAGACGGCAGAAGGGGTCGCGTCGTCTTTTATCGAAGGAAAAAGCATGACCAGCGTGAGACGCGCCGTCGAATGTGTCGTACAGGGCGCCTCTGAAAGCATGGAACAGGCACTGGAGAGAGAGCGAAACAGATTCGCCGAGCTGTTTGTCACTTCAGATGCCAAAGAAGGAATTCACGCATTTGTCGAAAAGCGCAAACCAAACTTTCATCATTCATAAAAGGAGTGGATCCAGATGTCCGATGATGTGCTGTTTTCCCTTAATCAAAACGGCGCCGCAGCGATTGTTTTGAATCGCCCGAAAGCGCTCAACTCCCTCACATACGACATGGTCCGTCTGATTGGTGAAAAATTAAACGAGTGGGAGACAGATCAAAACGTTTCTGTTGTATTCATCAAAGGTGCAGGACCAAAAGGACTGTGTGCCGGAGGGGATATTAAGGCACTCTATGAAGCACGTTCGTCAAAACAGGCCCTGCAAGAAGCCGAGCGCTTTTTTGAAACAGAGTACGAAGTCGATATGGCAGTCCATCGATTTCCGAAACCGATCATCGCCTGCTTGGATGGGATCGTCATGGGGGGAGGCGTCGGCCTGACATACGGGGCCAGCCACCGGATTGTCACGGAGAGGACAAAATGGGCGATGCCTGAAATGAATATCGGTTTCTTTCCGGATGTCGGGGCAGCCTATTTTTTAAACAGAGCTCCGGGACACATAGGAAGATATCTTGGATTAACGGCATCTGTCATCCATGCGGCAGACGTGCTGTATATCAATGGGGCAGACGCCTACATGGAGAGCGGCGCTTTAGAACGATTGATCCAAACAGTGGAACAAACAGATTGGCGCCTTGTAAACGTTGAAGAAAAGCTCAATCAGCTGATCGGCGAATCGAAAACGAAGCCCTCCCAAGAAAGCACGCTCGCCCGTGATCAGCAAGCGATTGACCGGCATTTTAAGTATGATAAGCTCGAAGAGATCCTTCAATCGCTCGAAAGCGAAGGAAGCACTTTTAGCTCGAATGTGAAAAAAACGATGCTTTCAAAAGCGCCATTTTCATTGAAAATCACATTGAAACAGCTGGCGGACGGACGTCAAAAAACATTGGAAGAATGCTTTGCCACGGATCTTGTGCTGGCGAAGAACTTTTTGAAGCACGACGATTTCTTCGAAGGCGTCCGGTCCGTCCTGATCGACCGTGATCAATCGCCGAACTACAAGTACCGGCACGTTTCAGATGTAACCTATGAAGCGGTGGACCGGTTTTTCCAACCTTCTGAATCTGTCCGATTTTAAAAGCTGGAGCTGACGATTAACGTCAGCTCTTTTTTTGTAAACCTCCCACGGTTTCTATCTGGGGGCCACCAACAATATGCTAAGGTACCATCGGCTTTAATTCATTGATTAAGAGGGCTGAGTGAACCTAAGCTTGCTATATTCTTCATATCAAAGGTGTATACTCCAAGAAAATTAATATGTTCCCATCCCAATTCCCCTCGTTTCCCAAAAATAAGGCGCTCGCAAGGCCATTCATGGTCTCACCTTTTTTCACTGATACGACGACGTAAGGATTCATTTGATATGTAATCCAAAATTAGAATTGTATTTTTCAATTCCTCACGTGATTCTCATAATCCACACTAATCTCAACGATAAATGTTTCCTGTTCAATGATATGGTTTTATAAATTCGTTGATTATTGATGCTGTACATTCATTAGGATCATTGGAGAGTACCTCAGCTTTTTAAAAAACTGAGGTCATTTGTTTCAATATAATTACACCTGTAGTTGAACATCAAAACAAAAACTACAATTTTGATATCTTGCTTTTACATTCGCAAACGCGTACGAGGGTCATCATAGGAGATATACTATGGATGGAGGTTAATAACAATTGAGACGCCCAAAACAATGCTGAATAAGGGAACTGGCGTATAAAGTTTTCGAATAATATGAATTAATAGGGGGTTATTATGAAAAATAAAATACATTTTAATTTTTACAAGCTTTGGCTAGGACAGTCTGTAAGTTTGTTAGGTACCCAGTTTACAATAGTAGCTTTGCCTCTTTTTGCATTAGAGGTGCTACAAACAAGTGAGGCAAATGCTGCCATGCTTCGTGGGATTATATTCATACCCTACCTAATTTTCGGATTAGTAGCTGGTGCTTTGATAGACATCCTTCACAGAAAAAATATTTTGCTAATTTGTAGTATATGTCAAGGCGTTTTATTTTTAGCAGTATTCATACTGACTGTAACAAATATAATAACGTTCCCTTTATTGGTGTTTCTCATGTTTTTGAATGGAGTATTTACTACGTTTTACAACATTGCAATTCCCTCTTTCTTGCCTGAAATATTAACAGATAAAGACAACTTAAAAAAAGGAAATGCACTACTAGCTCTTTCAGAGTCTCTCTCTATAGTAATTGGTCCTATGCTAGCAGGAATCGTTATTACTCTAGTTGGATTAACAGGCTCTTTCACTGTTGACGCAGTAACGTATTTTGTTTGTTTTGTGTTTGTATTATTTATTTCAAAGTTTAAACCGCATACAGAGGGCTCTTTAAAAAACGCAAATATAAAATCCGTATACAAAGACATATATGAAGGTTTGATATATTTTAAAAAACACCCTGTATTAGAACCAATTGTAAGCTGTGGCGCTGTTTACGGTTTTTTTAAATACATACTAAATAGTATTTTAGTAATATTCCTTTATAAGGTAATGGGTCTATCTGAACTTGAAATAGGCTTTGTTGTAGGTTCAGCAGCGGTGGGATTTTTAATAGGCAATACATTACTCATGAAAAAAAGTCAACAAATTAATAATACAAAAATGCTTATTTATAGCGCTACTGTATCAGTTATCGGTCTGGCCTTTATACCGATAATGGGATATTTGGGAACCGTTTACGGTATAGTAGCTGCAAGTATCATACATGGCATGGGAGAAGGTGTATTTGGCCCTTACTCTGCAACCATACGACAACTTGCTTCACCAAGTCACATGCTAGGCAGAGTAAATGCTGTACAGCGTACGCTTAATTGGGGAGCTTGGGCATTAGGAAGTTTTGCTAGTGCATTTTTAGTTTCTATATTCGGGCTTCAAACTACGTTATTTATAGGGGGCTTCGGAACAACATTGTGTTTAATGATGTTGTTAAGGCGAGGCGTATCAAAAGGAACCGAAATTGAATATACGAGTTCATTATAGAGGAGATGATTATGATGTATAAGATATCAAAAGGAATCGACATAGAAAATACACCACACATTTTATTTATAGGGGGATGGACAAAACCTATACAAGATGCTTTAGATAGGGGGTATACTGTTTCGTATATAGGGTCTTACACTAAACACATATACTTTGATGGAACTATTTTAGAAAAGTGTTTCTATAAAAAAGAAATAGACACAACAAATATACCCTTGTCTGTATACTATGCTGAAGAATTGTACAAAGAGAAACCATTTGAGGTGGTAGTATCTTTCAACGAAGCAGCCTTAGATACGGCTTGCATAATTGCAAAGATTTTTAATGTTAAAGGACCTTCTTACAATGCTAATATGATAACCCGCAATAAGGACATGATGCGTGAAATTCTAGCAGGCAAAGACTTTTCGATAGATTCGACAGTTTGCAATAACATAAAAGACATTGATGAATTTTTGAACAAAAAAGGCAGCATTATAATAAAGCCTCCGATTGGTGCAGGTGGTATAGGAGTGTCTAAGCTAGACACGGGAGATAACGTAGAGGTATTTATTAAAGATAATGGTATTCAACTACCTGTTTTAGTGGAAGAGTACGTTGAAGGTGACGTAGTTTATACGGTCGAAACCGTTTCTTATAACAAAAAACACTCTATACTAGCTATATCAGCTGAAATATTTAAAGAAGATACGTTTATAATAAACTATACTATTATGCCGGCACCTATAGATGAATCCCAAAAAAAATTAATGGAGAAAGTAATGCTATTTTTGGAGGACATGCAACTGGAAGACGGCATTACTCATACAGAGGTAAAGTTAGACAAACAAAAAAAGCCAATAATCATAGAGTCTCAAGTTAGGATAGGTGGCGGAAACATATGGAAAATGGTGGAACTAACAACCGGCATATCTCAATTTGGATACTATTATGATGCGTTAGCTACCAAGACTATAGATGAATTTAGATGTGTACCTTCAAAATGTCAAGCTATGTCTTTAAGCTTGATTCCAAAACCAGGTTGCATAAAAGAAATCAAATACAATGAGCTAGCTAACATTTCCGAGGTCGTATTAATTGATCTATTTGTAAAAGAGGGTGACACCATATCACCTATTGTTGACAGTACAGGGCGCAAAGGAAGTATATTATTTACAGCTAAGGATATAGAACATATGTATGAAGTTGCTTATGAAATATGTGACAATATAACATTTGTTTATCAGGACTTGTCAGAATGGAAACCTTCATTTAAAAAGAAATGTGGCACATGACTTGTCTATGTCAAGGTGCCTCAAAAAAGAACTCTTCAAATTCGAAGGGTTCTTTAAATTTTTATTCGCTGTTTGGTTATGCACGGTATTCAGCTACGATGGTATTATCTCAAACAGTACAGCGTTACACTGGCGATGATGCAAGTATAATCGGTAGAATAAGAAGCAGCAAGAGATCATCCTAAAAAGGAAGGAACAATGAAAAAAATCATGATGTTTTTATTCATTTTTATCATCGTATTTTGCGCGGCTGTTTTGTTATTCATCAAGTTACACCCTGTGTTTGGGGGAAATCCAAGCACAGAACAAAAAAAGCTGTATCAAAACTTTGACAATTATGCAGATGGCAAATTTGTCAATCAGACTCCGGAAAAGATGGATATGGGCGGAATCTCCGGCGTTTTCTCGATGATGAGAGACGCTGTTTCCGGCGGCAAGGAACGCAACCCTTCCGGTCAAATCCCTGTTTCTAAGATCGATTGGAGCACAGTTAAAGATAACGAAGACAGCTTAACATGGTTTGGACATTCCGCTTTTTTACTGAGCATCGACCGCAAAAAAATACTCGTAGATCCTATGCTGGGTTCAATCGCTTCACCCGTATCATTTATCGGAAGCAGACGCTACAGCGAAGACATCCTGCATATGGTCGATGATATGCCGCCGATTGACGCCGTCTTGATCACACATGATCATTATGATCACTTAGATTATCCATCCATCTTAAAGCTGAAGGAAAAGGCCGGTCATTTCTTCGTTCCCCACGGAGTCAGCGCACACTTGATACGGTGGGGAGTTGAGAAAGAAAAAATCACAGAGCTCAATTGGTGGGATGAAACGGAGTTTCAAGGTTTGACGATAGCCTTGACACCGTCCAAACACTTTTCGGGTAGAGGGTTGTTGAATCGAAACACGACCCTGTGGGGCGGCTGGGTTATCCTCGGAAAACATACGCGTTTTTATACGAGCGGCGACGGAGGATATGATGAACATTTTAAGGAAATCGGCAAAAAATACGGCCCTTTTGATATCACCTTAATGGAGGGCGGTCAATATGACAGACGCTGGTCCGGGATTCATATGACACCCGAACAATCTGTACAAGCCCACAAAGATGTAAAAGGAAAGAACATGATGTTGATTCACTGGGGCGCGTTCACCCTCGCCTATCATGGCTGGAAAGAGCCGATTGAACGTGCTTTGAAAGAAGCTGAGAAAAAAGGCGCCAACATGATTGCTCCCGCGATTGGTGAAACAATCCTGTTAAACGGCCAATACTCGCTTCCCGAGTCCTTTTGGTGGGATATGTAAACAGGCCGTTTATCCGTATACAAGTCATATCCTTTGCAACTCTAAAAAAAGCCGTTTCCCGCGCAGGCTGGAGACGGCTTTTATCAGGAAATTTCACAAAAACCCTTGCGTTAAAGTGGACTTTAACGATTATTCTGTAGATGCAGCTTATTCGCAGCCTTAATCGAAAAAAGCAAGGAGAGTTATGATGAATGGGGAGGCGGAATCTTTCCAATGGTTCCGGGACATGAAATCGCCGGCGTTGTCAAAGCAGTAGGACCAGACGTTAAAAAATTTGCTGTCGGCGACCGCGTCGGGGTCGGCTGCTTCGTCGACTCCTGCGGCGAATGTGAATACTGTCGGAGCGGAGAGGAGCAATTTTGTACGAAAGGCGTGATCCAAACGTATAACTGTTTAGACTAGGATGGTCATCCGACATACGGCGGTTACAGCCAGTACATCGTGGTCAAAGAAGATTTCGTTGTCCGCATTCCGGACAGTCTGAACTTGGATGCTGCCAGCCCGCTCTTATGCGCGGGCATTACCACGTACTCTCCTTTGAAGCATTGGAACGCAGGTCCCGGCAAGAAAATTGCCGTTGCTGGAATGGGGGGACTCGGCCATGTCGCCATCCAATTCGCGCATGCCATGGGGGCAGAAGTAACGGTCCTGAGCCGCTCTTTGAATAAACAAGAAGAAGCCTTGCGTTTTGGCGCAGACCATTATGTTGCAACTAGTGATCCTGCTGTATTTATTGAACTGGCCGGCCGTTTTGACCTCATTTTAAACACGGTGTCCGCCAATCTGGACGTTGATGCCTATTTATCGCTTCTTCGCGTAGATGGAACACTTGTTAACGTCGGCGCGCCGGCAGAACCGGATCAATACAGTGTGTTTTCCTTAATTATGGGCCGCCGCAGCATTGCAGGTTCGCTAGTCGGCGGCATTCGCGAGACACAAGAGATGCTTGATTTCGCTGCTGAACACGGCATCGCTCCGCAAGATGAAGCGTATGAGCGCGTACTTCGCAGCGATGTGCGTTATCGATTCGTGATTGATATCTCCACTTTGTAAATCCTATGTAATACCAGATAGGCCAGTCATTTTATTTGACTGGCCTTTTTTCGCCTGATCCGGCAATTTAAGCGGAGCGGATGGACATACAGCTTCATTCTATATGTCTCGCTTGGAAATTGGCGGGCTTGGATCTCTGAAAAAGTGCAGTTTGCGACAAGAGAGTCAGAGCTGAGACGTTCTGCCATCAATTAGATTTCCTCACAGCTCTCATGATGACATATACGATGCCGAATACTATTAATACCGAAATGATTGCAGGCCCTAATGGCATTTCACAACCTCCCACATGTGAATTTCCTTTCCGTTATTATTTTTACATGTTGTAACAAACTTGTAAATCCATTTCAAAGTAAAAGCATATACAAACTAAACCTTTGACAATACAAGCAACAGCTACTATAGTAGGATAGTACTTTTATTTAATATTTACTGATAATTCAGGACATTCATTTATGAAATTTTTATCGTGCTACACTGCTGACTACTAAAACGCACTAATAGCTTAACCCGAATCGGAGGACTCATGATGGCAAAAAAAATTCCTTTTTCATTTATCCTAATCATAGGACTAATGCTGTTTGCATTATTTTTCGGTGCAGGAAATCTCATTTTCCCGCCTATGCTTGGTCAGATGGCCGGAGAGAATGTATGGACAGCCAATGCAGGATTCTTAGTGACCGGAGTCGGATTGCCATTACTCGCCATTACCGCATTCGTTTTTTCAGGAAAAAATGATTTGCAGTCTCTGGCCAGTCGTGTGCATCCATTGTTCGGCATTGTATTTACGACGGTTCTCTATTTAGCAATCGGCCCTTTTTTCGCGATTCCCAGATCCGGTAATGTATCGTTTGAAATAGGGGTTAAACCTTTTTTATCTCATGATGCAAGCCCTGTTGCCTTAATCATATTTACCGTATTATTTTTCACGGTGGCCTGCTTGCTGTCTCTGAATCCAACTAAAATTATTGATGTTATCGGAAAATTTTTAACTCCTATTAAATTAACATTTATCGGATTACTCGTCGTTACGGCAATTATTTATCCAATCGGAAGCTTTCAAGCTCCGTCTGCAGGATATGCATCACACGTGTTTTTTAAAGGGTTCAAAGAAGGTTACTTTACACTTGATGCCCTTGTCGCTTTTGTATTTGGAATCATCATTGTGAACGCCATGAAAGAGAAGGGAGCGGTCTCCAAAAAACAGCTCATGATCGTTTGTGCAAAATCGACGGCGATTGCAGCAGCGCTCCTGGCTCTGATCTATTCAGCGCTTTCATACATGGGGGCTTCCAGCGTTGAAAAACTGGGTCTATTAGAAAATGGAGCCGAGGTTTTAGCGAAGGTTTCATCCTATTATTTCGGACCATATGGTTCCGTTTTTTTGGGCTTAATGATCACGGTGGCATGTCTGACAACAAGTGTGGGACTCATCACAGCATGCTCTTCGTTTTTCCACGGCTTGTTTCCAAACATCTCCTACAAAAAAATTGCTGTCATTCTATCAATGTTCAGCACCCTTGTAGCAAATATAGGATTAACACAGCTGATTAACGTTTCAATGCCGGTTTTAACAACTTTGTATCCCATTGCGATTTCTTTAATATTCTTAACATTTTTACATCCCTTATTTAAAGGGAAGAGGGAAGTGTATCAAGGCAGTCTGATAATGACCTTTATCATCAGCTTGTTTGACGGCCTGAATGCTGCCGGACTCAAAATTGCAGCTATTAATCAATTTTTCAATCAGTTTCTCCCGATGTATGACATCGGATTAGGATGGGTGCTTCCGGCGATTCTAGGAGGAATAGGCGGCTATATTATTCATAGACTGCGGAAGTGCTGAATAAACTCATAAACATGGAGGCAACCCTTTGATCACAGGGTTGCCTTTTTCTTTCAAATGTTTGCGATGGTTTTCCATAAATGGATATTCTATAATGGTGTTAGTTTATCCATTTTGAAAAGAAAAGAGAGCTGAGTATGAGAAAATGGTATTTTATTTTATCAGCATGTATTTTAGTTTCTGTTATCATCGCTTTTGCTTACGATAAGACCGGAGCAAAAGAAGCAGAACCGGCTAACAGCTTGTATGTTTCCCCCGATGGAAATGATCAAAATGAAGGAACGAAAGAAAAGCCGTTTCGAACTCTGGGACATGCAGCAAAAAAAGCTGTCCCTGGCACAACTGTTATGATTCGGGAAGGCACGTATCATGAAACGCTTGATGTGAAGGAGAGCGGGTCGGCTGAAAAGCCTATCACATTTCAAAACTATGAGAATGAAAAAGTCGTCATCAGCGGAGAATCTATTCAGGACGCTGAATATGAAACACCGCTCATTCAGATTCACAATCAACAGTACATCACAATCAGCGGCCTTACGATTCAAGACCTTTCCGTTTCATCGGAAGAAGCAACCGCCATGGGAATTTATGTTTCAGGCTCCAGCAGTCATATTACCATTAAAAACAATCACGTCCGGGATATAAAAACAACAGCGGATGACGGCAATGCCCACGGGATTGCCGTCTATGGCTCCGGCAGCATGAAAGACATTAAGATCGAGGACAATACGGTTGAAAAGCTGACACTCGGGGCGAGTGAAGCGGTTGTGCTGAACGGAAACATTGACGGTTTCACGGTGAGAGGCAATGTGGTTCGCGACAATAACAACATTGGAATTGATCTGATCGGTTATGAAGGAACGGCCGCTCAAAACGATTTTGTGCGCAACGGTATCGTAGAAAACAACACGGTTTACAATAACTCCACTTACGGAAATCCCGCCTATGGGGATGATTACTCTGCGGGCGGAATTTATGTTGACGGAGGACAAAGCATTGACATTAAGAAAAACACGGTCTACGGCAACGATATCGGGATAGAAGCAACGTCTGAACATAAAGGGAAATATGCTGATGATATTCAAATAACCGACAACAAAGTGTATGAGAATGCGTACACGGGCATTTCTATCGGCGGATACGACCAAAAGCGGGGAGGCACCAGCCATTCTGTTATTGCGCACAATATTGTTTACCGCAATGATACAAAGGGGCTGGACGGCGGACAGCTTTTGCTCCAGTATGACACAAAAAGCAACAAAATTGAAAAGAACATCATCACAGCAAGCGATTCGCGAATATTTATCGCAAACGATTTTACGAAAAATGAAGGAAATAAAGTAAATCATAACGTGTACCACAAGGAAGCCGGCAAAGACGGTCTGTGGATTTGGAAACAGAATGAATACGACTCGTTTTCGTCGTATCAACATGCGACAAATCAAGATCAAGACTCGATTTATGCCGATCCGATGTATCGCGACGAGACGTCTTATGACTTTACATTAGATCCGGCTTCACCGGCTTGGCCGGTCGTTAAATAATTTCATAGGAAAACAGGCTTAATTTATGAAGCGTATGGAAGTTTAATGCCTGCACGCACCACAAAAGCTACTCTTTGAGAGTAGCTTTTTTATTTATTGGAAGATACCCTTTGCGACTCAACTTCTATCTGTCAACAGTCAGTTTAATCAAGTTTTATTTTTTAAATTCTGCTTATTAATAGCTTAAATTATATTTACAAACTGACCATGGTCAGTTAAAGTGAATGCTTAAGAAGGAAAATAAAATCAGTGAGTGAGAGGTAGCCAAATGGAATTGAATGTAGAAAAAATAAATACTGCAAAAATATGGTCATTGTCATTTGTTTTTGTGACGTTTGCAAATGCTTTCTTGTTTATGGTATTTGAAATGTTATTGCCGACATTGCCTTTGTTTGTGACGGCTATTGGGGGAGGGGCAAAACAAGTCGGGTATGTTACAGGTATTTTTATGATCTCTGCAATTGCTGTTCGTCCTTTTGCAGGGGCACTGGCTTTACGGTTTAATAAAAAATATTTGCTCATTTTAGGACTTGTGATCAGCGCTTTCTCAACAGGCGCCTATTACCTGGCGTCTGATGTCACCGCTTTATTACTGATTCGCTTAATACATGGCGCCGGGTTTGGATTAGCGACGACCTATTTTGCAACAATCGCAGCTGAAATTATTCCTAAAGAGCGCAGGGGTGAAGGAATTGGATATTTTGGAGTAGGTGAGACAATTGCAGTTTCCGTTGGACCGATGATCGGTATCGCGGCTCTGGAGCTTTATGATTTTCAAAGACTTTTTTTAGGCGGGATGTCCGTTCTTTTGCTGGCGGTACTTATGGCTGTTTTCGTGCGCAGACAGCCGGAAACAACTGGCACTGGCGGAAAAGGAACTGCAAAGTTAAAAGTATTGGAAAAACGTGTACTGTTTCCGTCAATACTTATTTTATTCGTTGGTATTGCTGCATCTGGAATTATGTCTTTCTTTTCGCTCTATGCAATCGAAAAGGGGTTTCATAGTGTCGGGATGTTTTTCTTTTTGATTGCAGGAGCCAGTTTTTTTATACGGCTTATTTCCGGCAGAACATTTGACCGATACGGAGCTGCCGCCATCCTTATTCCCGCCTCGCTATTTTCAATAGCAGGGCTGTCAATATTATATTTCGCGCAAACAAATGCAATGTTTTTTACAGCGGCTATATGCTACGGTTTTGGATTCGGCTCAATTTTTCCCGCCATCCAAACATGGTGTATCAATCTTGTGGAAGAGCATGAACATGAGGATGCAATGGGAACGTTCTTTAATTTTTTCGATATGGGGATTGGCGGAGGGTCCTTATTATTAGGTTTGGTGGCGACAGTTTATTCCTATCGGGAGATCTATATTACCGCCATTTTCATGTACCTTCTGTTTCTTTTATTATATATTTTATATATCTGCATGAAGAGAAAAACAGCCTGAAAAATAGGGGAGGACGGTATATTGACCAGAGAGAATATAAAGCGTACAGCGGTTCGCCAATTTAATGAATTGGGATATGAGGGAGTCAAAATGTCGCATATCGCACAAGAATTGGGAATCAGAAAACAATCTCTCGCTTATCATTTTTCGTCAAAAAAAGAGCTGCTGATGGAAATATACCCCGAGATTGTGGAAGAGGAAATTTCATTTATCAACGAATTCTTCGATTCAAGAAAACATATGCCTGCAAAGAGTCAAATATATGACTTTTTAAAAGAAACCCAAGTCCGTTTTCATGCATTGCCAAATGTGGCTTTTTTGCAGGCAATGTCCTTTAAGGCGCCTGCTGAAGTAAGCGATTTTATTTCAGCCCAATACCTTTTATATCTGCATACTTTAAAAGAACGGGTAGCGAATGTTTTTAAGGAATCGGATGTGAACTGTCCGCCGGAGAAATGTGCGATAGGCTTTATTACGCTTTATGACGGGCTTAACATTCAACTGGTATACGAAAACAAACAATCATTTGAACGGTCTTTAGAGATATCATTTGATATTTTTTGGCGCGGACTATTGTAGGTGCATCTGATTTAATTTAGAGCTGGAATCCATGGTTGAAAGGCAGAAAGGGGGGAGGCCGCTTGTCTGGAGTTATTTTTGGAATCGTATGCTTCTTTCTTGTGTTTTATTTCCTAAACTATATCGGTCAAAAGTTAATATCTAGAAAATCACCTGTGAATCATAAGATTATCATTTCGATTTCATTTGTAGAAGCTCTTATTTCACTAACTTTAGTCTATTACCGTCCCCCATTTTTATAATAACAAATTAATTTTAAGTTACCTCCATTAAGAAGTGTCTATATCTAATTGTGGCTTTTCTTTGAATCTTCAGCAAGTACTTTGCTGACTTTTATTAATTAAGGGGGAACAAGAAAATGAAAACTTATGACGCATTTCCAGAACCAATTGGCGGCTATACTGTCGGTCGAACCCAGATGGATTTTGATTACACGGCATCAGACCACTCAAAAAGAGAACTGACGGCGTTTGTGTACTATCCGTCCGACAGTAGCGAAGGCAAGACTGCATCAACGTACATGTTTCCTGAGGTCTACGAAATGCTTGATGAGCAGCCACTTCTCACTGCGTTGAAGGATGCTTACTCTATAGATATCAAGACCCAGTGTTACGACGACCTTGCTCTCTCCGCGCAGGAAAAGCGCTATCCGGTGTTATTCTATGTTTGCGGCGGGGGCGGTTCTCCAGAATGGGGTACAGTGATCTGTACAGACTTGGCAAGCATGGGATATGTTGTGGTAAGCATCGGCCATCAGAATAGCACGATGTATAAGCGTAAAGATGGGCGCCTGTTTAATGTATCAAAGGATTTTTCGGATGCCATTATGGCGTTTTCTGAAGATCCGGAGATGCTGGCGTTGGCTGGTAAGATGGAGATGCGGCCTGACGATGAAACTGCCATTGAGATGTGCCGTAACGTGCTTACACTGCCGATACTTGCCAAGTTAACAGAGTATAGTGAATTACAGGCAGAAGATGTAAGGTATGTAGCCGATTATCTTTACAAACTGGACTCTGGAGAACTGAATTCCATCTTTAAGGGCAGATTGTTGCTTGACATCGGCATGGGCATAGTCGGACATTCTTATGGAGGGCCTACGACGGCGATTGTTTGCCGGGACGACGACCGGTTCGCCTGCGGGATTGGCTTGGATAGCGGTGCGTTCGGCCTTCGCGACAGCGACCTGAAGAAACCCTTTTTGCTACTGTTTTCTGAACCTAACTATAATATGAATGCGATCATTGGCGCTAACAACAGCATGGAAACCTATTATTTCTCTGTTGATCGTGTTGCGCATTTAGATTACTGCGACATCGTGTTTACCAGTGTTAATGAGGAACTCAGAGGCGAACGGGATGCTATGGAGATGCGAAATCTTGTTACAAACTATACGAAGAACTTTTTTGATCATTACATACTGCAGAAGGCTGCAAGTGTGGAAAGTCTGGCATACGATGGCGTGGACTTGATCAAGAAGACCAGCAACAAGTGACATAGCCGAGAGGTTGCTGATAAACGCATGTCAAAGAGCTAGCCGTACAGACACAGAGCCGATAACCCTATTACGCGGTTATCGGCTCTCTCATATTTCAGGCATTGTTTTTAAGTGATACAAGCTTTTGTCTAGATACTGAGATGAGTGTTGATTTGGGAGAATCGCGTCCAATTAAAACTAAATGAATATGCAAACTGCATGCTTAATGTATGGAGTGAAGTTAATACATTACATGTGAATGCTGATGTTGAAGTCAATGAACTATTACATATAATGTTGTGGACATTTCAAATCAGTAAAGTAAAGTTGAGAGAACCAGCCAAAATTACAATGTAAGTTAAAGGAGTTTGCGAAGAATGGGTTATAGGAATGGAAATTATGGCTGCATTTTATGTCAAAGAACTGTTTAGTGAAAGTAGTTCAAGGGCTAATGCAACCAAGGGTTTTGTGTCGTACAGCTGATGGAGGAACATTGCATAATCCTGACCTTCATTTCTTTCTAGTTTACATAATATATATTCTCGGAAGTTAAGGATTGAAAAGAAATTCTGTCTCAATCTCAAAGTATACTCAAGTTAGTGAGACAGAATAAAAAATTTTATCGATAAACTGAATATACGGCAATTTCTTTTCCCCATTTATGTATCGTTTTTTCTAAAGTCATGCCGATTCGTTCGGCAACTTTTCTGGACGGCAGATTTTTCGCATCAGGTAAAGATACGATTTTTTTCAGGTGAAATGCCTCAAATCCATACTGTTTGCATGCTGATGCCGCTTCGGCTGCATAGCCGTTTTTCCAGACGCTCCGTTTAAACAAATAGCCGATTTCCATTTCGTCCGATCCTTCGACTTCCTGTGGCACGATGCCGCATTGACCTAGAAATTCGCCTGTTTGTTTATGTTCGGCAACCCACAGACCGATTCCATGTTTTTCATAGTTTTCAAGCGTCCAGTCGATCCATTGCAATGTCTGTTTTTCATTCTTTGTCGATGGATAATATTCCATGGCTGTCGGGTCAGAAAAGATTTCGAGCAGGTTTTCCGCGTCATCACGCCTCATTTTTCGCAAAATCATCCGGTCTGTCTTCATGATCGTATCTTTCATGGTTCTTCTCCCCCTTATTTTATTGATTATGAAGACGTTAATTCCCGATAAACCGTTTCTAATTCTTCCATTGTCAGATCTCCGTATGCGCATTTAATCACGGCATCTGCGAATTCATCATAGTCGTCATCTGTTGAAAAACCTTGCTGGAGCGTTTTGGCGTAAAGCGCGATTTGTTTTTTTCGCTTTTCAATGTCTTCCTCTTTGCCTGCGTAATCAGGTCCATTGATCGTGTCGTAGTTTTCCTTGACAAGCATCATGTATTGCTGCAATGTTTCATTCATACATCCATCTCCTTTCATGTTTACAAAAATATTCCTCATTCCTTCCATTATAATATATACGAAAACGGACACCAAATTCGGTGTCCGTTAAAGTGCCGTTATTTAGGTTCAGCGCCCCAAATCAGTTTTCCATTCTCATACAACGTGATTTTTTTCGTATTTTTAAACGTGTTTGAACCTGAAGAAAATGAATAGTCGCCGCTTTGGGCATAATTGCTCCAGTTGTCATTGTGAAGACGGATCTGGATTTCGCCTGTACTTGCACCCGGCGCTAATGTACCGTTTTTAAATCCTACTTCAAGATACGTGTCTGCTCCGTTTACCGCTTTTTTTAATTGGACGAATTTGTGCGTGATTTTGCTGCAGCCGATTTGGGCATAGTCGCAGTCAAAATTTTGTCCTTTGTGATTCGTTTTATACCAATAGCGGACAGTGATTCGATTTAAAGACACGGTTTTTTTGCTGTTGTTTTTAATGTTGAGCTGAGGGCGGATTTGGTTGCCGTTTACATTGTTGTCCCCCGCTCTGTATTGTACTGCTATCGTGTTGGCTGCAGCGCCGCTGTCTTGACCTGGTTTATCCTGATCCTTTTTCTGGTCTTTTTGATCTGACCCTTTCGAATCCGATCCAGAGTCTCCTGACGAACCGTTTGATCCGCTGCGGATGTTTTCCCTGACGAATTTACCTGATGAGGATAAGTCGGATTGAGACCATCCTCCCTTTTTAGAGGCGCCGGAGTTTAAAGCAGCTGACGACTCTTGTTTGTCGCACAAGCTCCAGTTTACCCAGCTGATTTTTTTGCTGTCTAAATATTTCAGCCACTCCCTGGATTGGTCGAGGTAGACACCGCCGTTTCCGGAAGCATCGCTCGTTCCCCATTCTGTGACGAAAATCGGCGCTCCTTTGCTGAGTGCATAGTCTGCTTTATCCCGCAAAGACTGACCGTGCGTACCCGCATAAAAATGGAGCGCGTACATGACATTGCCGTCTTTCAGCTGATTGTCCGCCGCATCGTTGACATCTTGGCTCCAAGTGCCTGTCCCAACGATCACAATATTTTTCGGAGAATTTTTGCGGATCACGGACAAAATGTCTTCAGCGTAAGGTTTAATGTCACGGTTCCAGTTGACATCGCCGTTCGGCTCGTTGGCAATTTCAAAAATGACGTTTGGCGTCTTGCCGTAAAGCCTTGACATTTCGTTGAAAAACTCTTTTGCTTTCGCTTTGTTTTGGTTTGGATTGCCGTCGCTCAGTATGTGCCAGTCGATGATCACATAGATTCCGAGTTCTTTTGCCGCTTCGACGGCTTCCTTCACTTTGTTTTTAACCGACGGATTGTCAATATAGCCGCCTTCACCCGTATACATAGCCGCGCGGAAGACATTGATGCCCCAGTCGTCTCTCAGCCATTTTAACGAGTCTTTGTTGACATAATCGCCATACCACTGCAGCCCGTGTGAACTGATTCCTTTCAGCTGAACCGCTTTTCCTTTTTGATTGACGAGCTGCGTACCTTTCAAGGTGAGCTGTCCGTTTACAGCAACGGGTGTTTGAGAAGCGGCAGACGCTTTAGGTGCGATGATACCGCTGATGCCGAGTGTTGCTACCATGAAGCAGGCGATGAAGACAGAAATGGAACGTTTCATGTATGACATTCTTTTTCCTCCAATGATGTTATTTTCCAAAAACACTTTCTGGCAGACATTTTCACCCCTTTCTTGGCTTGTAGCACGTTACTGATTGTAAAAAAACTATTCATTGATTGTCTATCAACCATATTTCACGTTTTTTTCGTTTTGAAAATCTATCTATTTCCTCTTTTCGTATGAAATGGGAGGTCTGAATGCTAATGATGAAAAGCTAAAAAAGTATGACCGGGGACTTTGTGCTTCCTTTTTCTCTCAATTCGAAATTTTAAAACCTGATTCTTCTTCAAAATAATGTCTTCCCTCTGCCTAAAATGCGGCAACCGGGAAAAAATCGCTGTAAAAAGTTCACAAAGCGGACATGTTCTCTCTGCTGTTTGTGTCACTTTATTGTCAAAAAAATAAAACCATCCGCTTGGAATGGTTTATTTCTTTAAATCAGAGAAAAAGCTGACAAGTTTTGTTGCGACACCGACAAGCGTTTCAAGAATCGCCTGTCCACCTGCGACCGATAAAATTAAAATTAACGGGAATATCGTTTTTGGGACAATCAGATACCCGACAGCGATGATCAAAGCGCACCATATCCCTGCGCACCAATAGCAATTCAGCAAATAGCCGAAGTTTGATTTCGGCACTTTTTTCGTTTCTACTTGCCCTTGTTCATCAACCGTCTGCTTTTTCTTCATGAACGGTTTCCGGATAAACTCCGTAATCTTGTCAAAAACAATCAAATGAGTTAGCCGGTAACTGGCGAGAATCAGCATCGTAAATGTAAGCCAGGATAAATGCTCCATTGCAGGCCTCCAACATGAAAAGTTATCTATAGCTATTTCCCGATTTCTTCTGACTTATTGCTTTTTTTGTCATTTTTCCCGAATGTGATGTAGATCACGATTTTCCATCGGTGAACCCGTTACATTTAACCCATAGCATAAAAAACACTTCAGGAGGTTTTACAAATGGAAGCAGTATTTGATCAAAACACAAAAACAGGTGATATTGTTACGCGTTTTCCAAGAGCCAGCCGGCTGCTGAAAGAATATCGCATCGACTTTTGCTGCGGGGGCAACCGCCCGATCGGTGAAGCGATAAAAGAACAGGATTTAAATGAAGAAGAAATTTTAGCAAAAATCAATACATTATATCAAGAGACAAAGGCATTGAACGCAAAAGAGACGAACTGGAGTGAAGCCCTTTATTCACAGCTGATCGACCATGTGATTCATACGCACCATGCTTACCTGTATGAGGTGCTTCCTGAACTATCAGGCTTTGTCACAAAAGTCTACCGGGTTCACGGCATCCATCATCCGGAACTCGCCCAGGTCCATCAATTGTTCCATCAGCTGAAAACTGAACTGGAACACCATCTCTTTCAGGAAGAGGAACTCATTTTCCCGAAAGTGACGGCCTATGAAGAGACGCGATCAATGGACAGCCTGGCAGAAGCGGTTCAGGCGATCGACGTCCTTGAACAAGAGCATGAAGCCGCAGGCAGCATCTTGAAGGAACTGAGAAAAGTGACCAATGACTATACCCTTCCTGAAGGGGCATGCACAACATATACACTGACTTACTTAAAGCTTGATGAATTGGAAACAGATCTTTTTCAGCACATTCACCTGGAAAACAATATTTTGTTCCCGCGGCTTGAAGCGGAAGCCAATCAATAAAATAAAAAGACAGAGGATTTCACTTCCTCTGTCTTTTTGTTTATCTATTCATCTGAAGCAATGTCTTTAACTGGCAGCGCTTCTCCTTCCTGATGCGTCGGTTTGCGGAGATGGAATAATGCTCTGATGCTGAATATGACCAAAATCACGATTCCGGCTAAAAAGATCGTATCCGGCACAGCCCTCCAAGTCAGCAGCGTTTGCACCGTATCCTGCTGTAAAAACTCAGGCGCCCTTGAGCTCCAGTACCCGTCTTCAAACGCTTTTTTCAATTGAAGAAATCCGACCGGCAACAAATTGATAAACACCATTCCGAACAAGCCGATGTTCAGCGACCAGCAGGCTATTTTCAGCCATTTATCATTCCACGCTTCTTTTTTGGCGATATTGCGTAGCGTATACAGCCAGACAGCAATGGCAAACATGCCGTACACGCCCATCATCGCCCCGTGCCCGTGGGCAGGTGTCAGGAACTGGCCGTGCTCAAAATAGCTGACAGCAGGCAGATTGATCAAAAAGCCCAATACCCCTGCACCGACCAGATTCCAGATCGCCGTTGAAATCAAGAACCAGAACGTTGCTTTATACGGGAAATGATGGCCTCCGTCTTTCATCATCTTGTATTGTTCATAAGCTTCCAATACAAGCAGGGTAAGAGGAATCACTTCCAGGCATGAGAAGACGGAACCGAGGCCGATCCAAACTTCGGAAGAACCGTTGTAATAGTAATGATGTCCGATCCCGATGACACCGCTCCCCAGCAGGATCGTCAGTTGAAAATAAAGCGTTCTGACGGTCGATTTTTTCGTAACCAGGTTCATTTGCACGAGCAAAAAGCCGATGACCACGACGGCAAAGACTTCAAAAATCCCTTCCACCCAAAGATGGATAATCCACCACCGCCAAAAATCCGACATTGTAATATTTGTGCCGGGATTAAAGAAAAAGGCTGCACCGTAAAACAGCGGAATGGCGATCGAAGAATAAAACAGCAGATGAATCAAACCGCCTTTATCAGATTCCCGCTTGAGGCCGCTCTTAATGCCTCTGAAAACGATAAACAGCCATATCAGCATGCCGAGTGCGAGAATGACCTGCCAGAAGCGGCCGAGTTCAATATATTCCATTCCTTGGTGGCCGAATAAGAACCAGTTGTTTCCTAAAAGGCCTTTCGCTCCGAGCCATTCGCCAGCCATGCTTCCGCCGACAAGGACGATCAGCGCCCAAAACAGAATATCGACAAGCAGCCCCTGCCTTTTCGGCTCGCGGCCTCCGACAAGCGGCGCTGCATAAATGCCCATACCGAGCCATGAAGTCGCAATCCAGAAGATCGCCAGCTGGAGGTGAAATCCCTTAGATATGCTGAATGGCAACATATCCCTGATCCAATCGATCCCAAAAAAGCTGTCCGGCTCAATATAATAGTGGGCAAGCAAAGCTCCGAACATGGCCTGAACAAAAAACAGCAGCGACACAACGGCGAAATATTTTCCGGTTTTAACCTGTGATGCCGTAAGCGGCTGTTTATCCAGATCAAATACCGGAAACGCCCCTTCCTGATAAGCCTCTTTCATTCCAAGCTTGTAACGGTAAAACACGAATAAAATAATGCCGACAAATAAAATAAGGATGGTGACGCTTGCGCCGCTCCACCAAACGGCGGCAAATGACATCGTGTTTCCGGCATCTTCATCATACGGCCAGTTGTTCGTGTACGTAATGTCGTCGCCAGGCCTTAATGTACTAGAAAGCCATGCCGTCCAGAAGATAAAATCGGAGATCTGCGTGATTTGGTCTTCGCTGTCAACCCACGCTCTGTCGCGTTTAGGCATGTGGCTTTCTTTAATTAAACCGGGCTCAAGCCCCCAGCCGTCTCCTTTTTTAAAGACATTGCGGTAATGATCACGCACTTGCTGCAATCCATAAACCTGCGCATCTGTCAGCTTCAATGTATCTGACGCGCGATTATAACGGTTTTTTCTCATTTCGCGGATGACTTGATTCCGGATGGTGGACTGCTTTTCATCTGAAAGTTGTTTAAAGCGCTTGCCGTATCGTGCCTCCGCCTTAAAATCCTGCATCCCTTCCGTATAGATTTTCAGGGCTTCGGCCGTGTAATCAGGCCCCATGTAAGATCCGTGCCCCAAAATCGTGCCATAATCCATCAGCGCGTATTTTTGAAATACGGCCTGACCGCCTGAAATGGACGATTTGGTCATGAGCACCTCTCCGTTTGGCCCGGACACTTCAACTGGTCTTGGTGCAAGTCCTTTGAAGATCCAATAGCCTCCCAAAAGCAGCACCGAAAAACTAACGATTAAAGTAAAGACGAGAACAGATTTCAAAAAACCGTTTTTCGATGCTTTTTTAACGGGCACCGTCTTTCTTTGAACTTCCATTGCGGTTCACTCCTTTTTTGATTTTGCATGTCCTAAGATACTGGATATGCAGCACACCGGTTGTGAACCAGATCACTTAAATAATGGCGGATTTGTGAACAAAATAAAAACAGGCTTTCCATCTGTTGTTCAATGGAAAGCCTTCATCTTATCCTTCAATTGCAGCCGTTCAGCCAGTCTGTATCATGTATGAAAATTCCGCTCCTGTCAGCTGTCAGCAGATTTTTCTTTTTCATTTCATTTAATGTGCGGTTAATCGTTTCCCTTGACGTTCCGACCATGTTCGCAAAATCCTGATTGGTAATGGGCAGGCTGATGTAGACCCCTTTTTCTTGAGGAATGCCGTGTTCTGCAGCGAGCTTCATTAATACATGCGTCAAGCGGTGCTGGACATCTTTTGAAATAAAACCCTGGATCCGCTCTTGCAAATCGAGAATCTTTTTCCCCATGATTTGCATCACTTTTATTGTCATTTCCGGATATTTCATCAAAAGTTCATTAAAATCAGCGATGCGGATTACGATCAACTCGGTTTCCTGAACGGCTTCGGCTGTTGCCGGGTATGGGGAGCGGTCAAAAAAGCCGACATGGGGAAACATGTCCCCGCTTTGCAGAATCGAAATCACTTGCTCATTGCCGTCTTCATCGATTTTAAAGGCTTTAACAAGACCGGATTTAATGAAGAATACCGCTTCCCTCTCTTCCCCTTCCATAAAAACAAACATTCTCGGCTGATAGGTGCGCTTGACCGCGATTTGCTCGATTTGTTTGAACTCTTCATCATTCAGCCCGCTGAAAATCATAAATTGCTTCAGAAACTCCATTGGTCTTTCAATCCCTTCGGTTTTGCTAAAGGAGAGCGCGTTGTCACAGACGGCGCTCCAGCGCAAAGAGCTCTTCTTCAATCGCCGCTGCCTTCTCTTCCACGACTCTGCGGCTGTCCTTCAGCGCCTGATTATAAAAGTAAGGGCCCAGCTTTTCCTTTACGAATTCAAACATTTGAATCGCCGCGATGTCTCCAACCTCTTCTCCCCTTTCTTCAACATAAAAGCGTTTGATTTCCTCGATGATCGCTTGCTTTTCTCCTTGCGTAAGCTTTATAAACATAAAAGCGGCACTCCTTTTTTTATTTTCATGATAAACGAAAAAGTCCGCAAATGAACCATTTATTTTTTACATCCGTTTACTATCCCTCACTTACCGATATTAAACACGAATCAAACGAATGACCGTGTGACGTAATTCACAATGTTTTTAAAAGACTTTTTGTAAGATAAACATGCTGATTGATTTATTCATTTTTCCCTTTGAAAGGAGCAAAAACGCAATGGTAAATCGTCAAAAAATACAATTACCGCTGCAGTCATTTAGTTTAGTCGCAGGATTTATGGTTTGGGTGTTGATTTCCTCTTTAATGCCCCACATTAAGCAGGACATCGCCCTGACAGACAGTGAGATCTCCCTTGTCACGGCCATTCCGGTCATACTCGGCTCGCTTCTGAGGATTCCGCTGGGATACTACACAAACAGATTCGGTGCGAGAATCACGTTCATGATCAGCTTTGTGCTGCTTCTGTTCCCGATTTTTTGGATCAGCACAGCCGATTCGCTGTTCGACTTGATCCTTGGCGGATTCTTCCTCGGCATCGGCGGAGCGGTCTTTTCCATCGGGGTCACATCATTGCCGAAATACTACCCTAAAGAAAAACACGGGTTTGTCAATGGGATCTACGGCGCCGGGAACGTCGGTACAGCGATTACCACGTTTGCCGCTCCTGTCGTAGCAAAGACAGCCGGGTGGGAAAATACGGTGCGGATGTACATCGTGTTAGTCGCCGTATTCGCTTTATTGAACTTTATCCTTGGAGATCGAAAAGAAACAAAAGTGACGGTTTCTGTAACAGAGCAAATGAAGGCAGTCTACCGAAATCAGACATTATGGTTTTTAAGCTTGTTTTACTTCATTACATTCGGATCTTTCGTCGCGTTTACGATTTATCTTCCGAACTTTCTTGTTAATCACTTCGGGCTTGATCCCGTTGATTCAGGGCTTAGAACCGCCGGATTTATCGCTGTCGCAACTTTTCTGAGGCCTGTCGGCGGCTGGCTCGCGGACAAATTCAACCCGCTGAAGCTGTTGATGTATGTATTTGCCGGCTGTACCTTGTCAGGGATTTTATTGGCCTTTTCACCCAGCCTCGGACTTTACGGATTTGGGGTATTAACCGTTGCCGTGTGCGCCGGTCTTGGAAACGGGATCATCTTTAAGCTTGTGCCGCTTTATTTTTCAAATCAGGCCGGCATCGTCAATGGGATTGTATCAGCGATGGGCGGCTTGGGAGGATTCTTCCCGCCACTCATCCTGTCAAGCGTTTTTCAGGCAACCGGCCATTATGCGATCGGATTCATGGCGCTGTCAGAAGCAGCCCTTGCCAGCTTTGTGATCGTGGTCTGGATGTATTTTCAGGAAGTGAGCAAAACATCGACCAAAACGAAGACGAACCATTTATAAACCTTTCCTGCAAAAGGAGCCTTGAGCTGATGTGCTCAGGCTCTTTTTTGGGACTTTATTCATAAGTTCACAATATTGTTTATATTTAAAAGGTCACTCAGCCTTATTTAACGTTAAAATAAGAACTGCTAAAGGGGTGACGCTCAATGAATATTTCTGTTAGAAAATCAGACACAGATTTGCTCTCAGACGATCTGCATCACTTGCTGGAATCAATCAGTACACGACGAAAAATCAGGCAGGACACATTCCTTTTTCAAGAAGGGATGGATGCGGAGGAACTGTATCTTATTCAGTCGGGACTTGTCCAAATCGGCAAATTGACGTCCGATGGCAAAGAACTGACACTCAGAATGTGCAAAAAAAATGATATTGTCGGGGAGCTTACGCTTTTTACAGAAGATGCGAAATATATGCTGAGCGCAAAGATCCTCTCTGATGGCGAAGTGTTGGTCATCAATAAAGATAAGCTTGAAAAAGAACTCATACAAAACGGTGCACTGACGTTTGAGTTTATGAAATGGATGAGCACGCATTTGCGAAAGATTCAATCGAAAATCCGCGACCTTTTGCTGAATGGTAAAAAAGGCGCGCTCTACTCCACCTTGATCCGTCTCGCAAACAGCTACGGCATCACAAGAAGCGACGGGATTCTCATCAATATTGTGCTGACGAACCAGGATCTGGCGAAATTCTGTGCCGCCGCAAGGGAGAGCATCAACCGCATGCTGAGCGACCTCCGGAAGAACGGTGTCATTTCTATTGAGGACTCGGGAAAAATCGTCATTCATCAGCTCAACTATTTAAAACGCGAAATCGACTGTGAAAACTGCCCGCTCGACATCTGCAATATCGACTGAAAAAACGAAAACAAACAAGGACATGAAGCACAGTGTCCTTGTTTGTTACGTTTGCAGCAGAAAAACGATCAACACGGCCATAAAGAAACAGGCATTCACCAGCTCTGAGATTCCGATTGTCTTAATCGACAGTTTCCTTCCATGTAAAAACCACGCTCTGAAACTGCTCGGCACTACACCAAGCACGGCCCATCCTGCCCCCGCGGCCAGCGAGATGAACGGCAGGAATACGTGGTATCCCCATGAATAAAGTTTAAACCGATTGTTTTTCTTTTCGCGGATCATCGACTTGACATAAAAGGCGCTCCCTGTGAAAAACAAAACGGACTGGATAAAAACAAACAATGCTTCACCATCAAGCTTCCCCGCTCCCATCCAGAAGCTTGCAAGCCCGCCCGCGCTGAAAACAAGGATTGCAGCAATATCATTTAAAAGCGCCCTGTCGTTGTTTCTTTTCGCATAATAAAGATTGATGAGAAAGAGCGGAAACAGCGGCAGCCCGAGAAAAACGAGCCGCGGCTCCAGCCAGACCGAAATAAGCAGGAAAACGATGGCCGGAATGCCGTAGATGAGAACCCATTTTTGATAGTAAACGATATTTTTCTTCTTCACCATCATCGTAGCCGGAAATGCCGCTAGATATAGAAACAGCCATCCGCAGAACAGCGGAATATGCTTTACATCCGCGCCCCCGGCGAACATGCCGAGAACAAACGGGATGACAAGCATCGCCCAGGCGCCGTGCTGCTTCGGTATGAACACTTTCATCACGCATCCTCCCTTCTTTTCTATTACATTATAAAAGTTTCGTCTTTTTTACACAGTGACATTTTGCATACAGGCGTGTGAAATAAATCACTGCGCCCTCCAGCCCGGCGCTTTATACTAAATGCTAATATATAGAAGGAGGATATACCATGGACCGGTTTGACTACTTATTGTTTCTGAAAAATCTTCCTATGTTTCTCGGGGTACCCCTTCCGATCATCAAAAGGCTGCTGAAAAACGGGAAGGTGATCGATATCCAGCCATCTCAGCATTCGCGATCGTTCCTTCATTCGCAATCCGTCTATTTTGTTTTAAAAGGGGAAGTTCATTTTTCTGACAGAAGACTTCCAGAAGAATCCCGAACGATCGCCGAGTGGGAAAAAGGCGATGTTTTCCCTATTGATCAAAAAGGCGAACCTTTCGTATCTCCGTTTATTTCAGTCAACACTGCCGCAGAAACCGCCGTACTTGAAATTCCATTTCATACTTTCAAAAAAATGATGACTTATAACCGCCAATTACAGACGAACTTTCTCATGCTGCTTCAGCAGAATTTGTATTTTTCCTACCAGCTTTTTTTGCGTTACCTCAACTCCTCCGCAGAAGACGACGCGTGAGAAGGGCCTCCCCCTTCTTTCCCTTCCTTTTCTAAATGTGATCTACTTAACTTTTTTTCTTTTTCATTTCCGCTACGATACACATGAATGCAAACGAAAGGACAGATGAAAGATGATACATTGCGATTTCGACAAGTCTCCGTTTATCGTCATTTGGGAGCTGACAAGAGCGTGCGAGCTCAAGTGCCTTCATTGCCGGGCATCGGCTCAAAATAAACGCGATCCGCGGGAGCTCACCCTGAAAGAGGGAAAAGATTTAATTGATCAAATTCATGCGATGGACAATCCCCTCCTCGTGCTGACAGGGGGTGACCCTTTAATGAGAGACGACGTATTCGCCATTATTGAGTATGCCGTCCAAAAAGGGGTTCGCGTCTCCATGACCCCGAGTGCTACGCCGAATGTTACAAGAGAAGCGATTCAATCAGCAAAAGAAATCGGCTTATCCCGATGGGCGTTCAGCTTGGACGGCCCAACCCGAGAGATTCATGATCATTTTCGAGGAACGGACGGTTCCTTTGACCTGACCATGAAGGCCATACGCTACATTCATGAATGCCATCTGCCTCTGCAGATTAATACCGTTATATCCGCTTATAACATCGATTACCTGGATGAAATGGCAAAGCTGATCGAAGAATTGAACTGTGTATTATGGAGTGTATTTTTTCTCGTCCCGACAGGCCGCGCGAAGCGGGAAGATATGATTTCGCCGGTGGACCATGAAAAAGTCTTTCTTTGGCTCAGCCGTTTGGCAAAAGAAGCGCCTTTTGACATCAAAACGACAGCAGCCCAGCACTACCGACGGGTCGTTATTCAACAAAAAATGCGGGAAGCGAAAGACCCCAACATGAAAATCCGCTATGAACACGCATTGCAGAAAGGGAAAATGGATGCGATCGGCGGATTGGGCCGGGCTCCGAAAGGTGTGAACGATGGCAACGGCTTTATGTTTATCTCCCATATCGGCGATGTATATCCAAGCGGACTCCTGCCGTTTAAAGCCGGAAACATCCGCGAACAGCCGCTGGCTGAGATTTATCGCGAATCACCGATCTTTAAGGATTTGCGAAATCCGGACGGATTTAAAGGAAAATGCGGCGTCTGTGAATTCCGCCATGTGTGCGGCGGTTCGCGCTCACGTGCCTATGCTCTGACAGGCGATTATCTGGAAAGCGACCCGAGCTGTATTTATATTCCGAAGGCTTTGCGCTGAAAAATGTGATGTACGTCACATTTTTTTCAGCATACTTGTATTACGGTATAGATGAGAATGATCATCACTATCAAAGGATGTGATCCCTCTGCATAATAAAAAAATTGATTTGAACGATTCCGTATACGAACTTTGCACATTGCATCCTGAACTAAAAGCCGTGATGAAGGAAGCCGGGTTTAAAAACATAACGAAGCCCGGCATGCTGGAAACAGCCGGGCGTATCGTGACGATTCCGAAAGGCGCACGAATGATGCAAATCGAATGGCCGCATGTCTTAGACATATTGAAAGCGCACGGATTTGACCCCGTTTGGAAAGGAGAAAAACAATGAGCGAAATGATTAACAACCGGGAAACGCAGCAAGGTCTGCCAGAGGAAAAAAAGCAGCTTCTGAAAGAAATCATCATCGACCTTCATAAAGGAAAACCGCTTGCCGACGTCAAAAAACGGTTTGAAAAGGCGTTCGGTTCAGTCAATGCTGAAGAAATCGCTCAGCTGGAACAGGCGTTAATGAAGGAAGAAGGCATTACCCCCGAAGAAATTCAAGAGCTTTGTTCCGTTCACGCCGCTGTGTTTAAAGGATCGATTGAAGACATTCACCGCGCTGACGCCGATAAGCAGCCAGGCCATCCCGTTCATACTTTTATGAAAGAAAATAAAGAAATCGACCTCCTTTTGAACTTTAAAATGCAGCTTCATTTGGAACGTTTTGAAAAAGAAGATCACCGCGACAACATTCTCAAGCTGCTCACAGACTTAAACTTGCTCGCCGATGTCGACAAACATTACAGCAGAAAAGAAAATCTTCTCTTCCCCTATTTAGAAAAGTATGGAATTACTGGGCCCAGCCAAGTGATGTGGGCTGTCGATGATTTTATCCGCAAGAGCATCAAAGAAGTGAAGCGTTTGTTGGAAGAGTATACGCCGGACAAAAAAGATGAAGTCATCCGCGAGCTAACGTTTATCATTCAAGAAGGCACGGAAATGATTTATAAAGAAGAAAATATCCTCTTGCCGATGGCGCTCAGAACGCTGACAGAAGACGAATGGCTGAAAATCGCGGCTGAAAGCGACGAGATAGGATATTGCCTGACTGCTCCGGAAACGGTGTGGAAGCCTGAACGCCATCAGCTCAAAACAACAGAAGAGGCGGCTGACGGATATGTCAGGCTCTCTACTGGTATTCTGTCCGTGGCCCAGCTTGAGCACATGATGAACCATCTTCCGGTCGATATCACCTTCATCGATGAAAACGATGTGGTCCGCTATTTTTCACACGGAAAGGAACGGATTTTCGCAAGGACAAAAGCCGTAATCGGCCGGACCGTCCAAAACTGCCATCCGCCGGCAAGCGTCCATATCGTCAACAAACTTCTTGACGACTTTAAATCAGGCAAAAAAGACGTTGAAGACTTTTGGATCAAATTTAAAGACAAATACGTGTTCATCCGCTATTTTGCCGTACGCGATGAAAACGGCCGCTATATCGGAACTTTGGAATTCACCCAGAACATCGCCCCGATTCAAGAGATTACCGGGGAAAAGAGAATTTTGAACACGAGCGATTGACCCATTCGACAGCCCGCTTCCATGCAGGCTGTTTTTTTGTCCTCCCTCTCCCCTCCTGAAAATGTGACAAATTTGTGAAAACCCGAAACCATGTGACAAATTTAACAAGGTCCAGCGCCTCCTCCATATATAGTGAGGGTAGCATCACTGACTCAGAAGGAGTGAACCAGCAATGAAAAAAAAGAAACAGAGTCCCATTTTCAGGAGATTAAATTATTTCTCTCCTATTGAACGCCATTCCAATCAACACAGCCAAACCACTTATGAAGACCGGAATTGGGAAGATGTATACAGAAATAGATGGCAGCATGATAAAGTGGTTCGCTCTACCCACGGGGTGAACTGTACAGGCTCCTGCAGCTGGAATATCTACGTCAAAAACGGAATCGTCACATGGGAAGGGCAGCGACTCGATTACCCTTCGACTGGCCCTGATATGCCGGACTTTGAACCGCGCGGCTGTCCGAGGGGAGCGAGCTTTTCCTGGTATATATACAGCCCGCTCCGCGTGAAATATCCGTATGTACGCGGTGTGCTGATCCAGATGTGGCGCGAGGCGCTAAACAGCAGCAAAAATCCGCTGGAAGCATGGAAATCAATTATCGAAAACCCTGAAAAAGCAAAGGCCTATAAACAGGCGCGCGGAAAAGGCGGATTTGTCCGCGCCGAATGGAGCGAAGTCCTGAAGCTGATTTCGGCTTCCCTTCTGTACACCATTGCCAAATACGGTCCTGACCGAAATGTCGGCTTCTCGCCGATTCCAGCCATGTCGATGCTCAGCCACGCAGCAGGGTCACGCTTTATGTCCCTGATCGGCGGGCCGATGCTGAGCTTCTATGACTGGTATGCCGACCTCCCTCCTGCTTCACCGCAAATTTGGGGAGATCAAACCGACGTTCCGGAAAGCAGCGACTGGTACAATTCAGGCTACATCATGACATGGGGTTCTAATGTGCCGCTTACCAGAACGCCTGACGCTCACTTTTTAGCCGAAGCCCGCTATAAAGGGGCAAAAGTGATTTCGATCAGCCCGGACTTTGCCGAGTCCTCAAAGTTTTCCGATGATTGGCTGAGCATCAGACAAGGCACGGACGGCGCACTGGCCATGGCGATGGGCCACGTCATTCTCCAAGACTTTTATGTCAACCAGAAAACGGAGCGTTTTATTGATTATGCAAAACAATATACCGATTTCCCGTTTTTGGTGACTTTGAAAGAGGAAAACGGAACGTTCACAGCAGGCCGCTTCCTCCATGCTAAAGATATCGGGCGTGCGACAGAACATGATGAGTGGAAGCCTGCCGTTTGGGATGAAGACACAGATGGATTTGCGATTCCGCAGGGCACGATGGGCTCCCGCTGGGACGGCCAAGGAAAATGGAATCTGCGCATGGTTGATGAGGATTCAGAAAAACCGATCACACCTCGGCTTTCCATGCTTGGACACGAAGATATGATCGGCACGGTCAACATTCCTTACTTCTCACATGACGGCAATAAAGTGCTTGAAAGACCGCTTCCGATCAAAAAAATGATTCTGGACGGAGAGGAAGTTTTTGTTTCTACCGTTTTCGACCTGACGCTCGCCAACTATGGCGTCAACCGCGGAATTGACGGACAGACGCCGGCATCATTTGATGATCCTGAACCGTTTACACCGGCTTGGCAAGAGCCGATTACCGGCATTAAAAGTGAAATGGTGATCAAGATCGCGAGGGAATTCGCGCAAAATGCGATTGACACAGAGGGCCGTTCAATGATCATTGTCGGCGCCGGTATTAACCATTGGTTCAATTCAGACACCATTTACAGAGCTGTGCTGAATCTTGTGCTTCTCGTCGGAGCTCAAGGGGTTAACGGAGGCGGCTGGGCCCACTATGTCGGCCAGGAAAAACTCCGGCCGGCCGAAGGATGGCAGACGATCGCGACGGCCAAAGACTGGGGAGGCCCTGCCAAACTACAAAACGGAACATCATTTTTCTACTTCGCTACCGACCAGTGGCGCTATGAAGATCAGGAAATCAGCGGGCTTGCTTCCCCTATCGCAAAAACATCGCGCTACAAGCACCACGCCGATTACAATGTGCTGGCGGCAAGACTCGGATGGCTTCCTTCGTATCCGACGTTTGAGAAAAACGGTATTGATCTGTATAAAGAAGCAGAAAAAGCAGGCGCTGAGAACGCTCAGCAAGTCGGAAGCTATATCGCCAGACAGCTTGAGGAGAAAAAGCTCAAGTTTTCAATTGAAGATCCTGACAATGAAAAGAACTTCCCGAGAAATCTATTTGTCTGGAGAGCCAACTTAATCTCGAGCTCCGGCAAAGGTCATGAATATTTTCTGAAGCACTTGCTCGGCACGACTAACGGACTGATGAACGATGATCAGGACAGCGTCCGTCCCGAAGAAATCACATGGCGTGACAAAGCGCCTGAAGGCAAACTCGACTTACTGGTCAATCTCGATTTCCGGATGGCGGGAACAGCCCTTTATTCAGACATCGTGCTCCCTGCGGCCACCTGGTACGAAAAACACGATCTCAGCAGCACGGATATGCATCCGTTCATCCACCCGTTTAACCCGGCAATCAGCGCGCCGTGGGAAGCAAAGTCTGATTGGGATATTTTCAAAGCATTGGCAAAAGCGGTTTCCAATCTGGCTGAAGAAATGGACATGGAACCTGTAAAAGAGGCTGTTGCGACTCCTCTTCTCCATGACACTCCACAGGAAATGGCGCAGCCGCTCGGGAAAATCAAAGATTGGAGCAAAGGCGACTGCCCTGCCGTTCCCGGCAAAACAATGCCGCAAATTCATGTTGTGGAACGGGATTACAAGCAGATTTTCAATAAGATGACATCGCTTGGGCCGAATGTTGTCAAACAGCCGTTTGGTACGAAAGGTATGAACTGGTCTGTTGAAGCGGAATATGATTCCCTCAAAAAAACGATCGGCGTCGTAAAAGACGACACGATCGCCAAAGGCTGTCCTGACATCAGTGATGCAAGACAGGCTGCGGAAGCGGTATTGACCCTCTCTTCCACTTCAAACGGGAAAGTAGCCGTTAAAGCGTGGGAATCGCTTGAAAAAATAACGAATCTTGAGTTGAAAGACTTAGCTGAAGAACGGGAAGAGGAATGCTTTACATTTGAGCAAATTTCGGCTCAGCCGAAAACGGTGATCACCTCCCCTGCTTTCAGCGGTTCTGAAAAAGGCGGACGGCGCTATTCGCCGTTTACAACGAACGTTGAAAAACTGATTCCGTGGAGAACGCTGACCGGCAGACAGTCTTTTTACCTTGATCATGAAATGATGACGGAATTCGGCGAGAACATGGCGACATTCAAGCCGATCCTGATCCACCGCCCTTTCTTGAACAAGCGTCCGGATCAGGAAGGAAAAGAAATCGTTTTAAACTATTTAACGCCGCATAATAAATGGTCGGTTCACAGCATGTATTTTGATTCCCTGCCGATGCTTACCCTTTTCAGAGGCGGGCCGACAGTCTGGATGAATAAAGACGATGCGGAAGAAACCGACATTCAGGACAACGACTGGATCGAATGCTTCAACCGAAACGGAGTCGTCGTCGCACGGGCCGTGACATCACACCGGATTCCAAAAGGAATGGCCTTTATGCACCATGCCCAAGACCGGCATATCAATGTACCGGGAACAAAGCTGACGAATAACCGCGGTGGAACCCATAACAGTCCGACACGCATCCATGTCAAGCCGACGCAGATGATCGGAGGCTACGGCCAGCTCAGCTACGGATTCAACTACTACGGGCCGACAGGAAATCAGCGCGACCTCAATGTCGTGATCAGAAAATTGAAGGAGGTCGATTGGCTTGAAGATTAAAGCTCAAATCGGAATGGTAATGAACCTTGATAAATGCATCGGCTGCCATACATGCAGCGTCACATGCAAAAACACATGGACAAACCGTTCCGGTGCAGAATATATGTACTTCAACAACGTCGAAACAAAACCGGGCATCGGCTACCCTAAACAATGGGAGGACCAGGATAAATACAGAGGCGGCTGGGAGCTGAAAAAAGGCAAACTTCAGCTCAAATCAGGCGCCAAAACAACGCGGCTCATGAATTTATTCTACAACCCGTACCAGCCGACGATCGATGACTACTATGAACCTTGGAACTATGATTATGAAACGCTGACAAACAGTCCGGAGAAAAAACACCAGCCTGTTGCAAGGCCGAAGTCTTCTATTACGGGAGACTTCATGAACCTTGAATGGGGTCCGAACTGGGAAGACGATCTTGCCGGCGGCCACATTACAGGCCTTCAAGATCCAAACGTCAAAAAAATGGAAGAATCGATCAAGACTGAATTTGAAGACGTCTTTATGATGTATCTGCCAAGGATATGCGAACACTGCATCAATCCTTCCTGCGTCTCCTCCTGTCCGTCGGGAGCGATGTACAAACGCGAAGAAGACGGGATCGTTCTCGTCGATCAAAATGCGTGCCGCTCATGGAGACACTGTGTATCATCATGCCCTTATAAAAAAGTGTATTTCAACTGGCAGACGAACAAGGCGGAAAAATGCACATTGTGCTTCCCTCGTCTTGAAGCAGGACTGCCGACAATCTGCTCTGAGACATGCGTCGGCAGAATCCGCTATCTCGGAGTCATGCTTTATGATGCAGATAAAGTCGAAGAAGCGGCTTCAGCCGAAAATGAAAAAGATCTATATCACTCCCAGCTGGAAATTTTCCTTGATCCGAATGATCCCGCTGTCGCAGAAGAAGCAAAAGCTCAAGGCATTCCGCTGGAGTGGATCGAAGCAGCGCAAAAATCGCCGATCTACAAAATGATCATCGATTGGAAAATCGCTCTGCCGCTGCATCCTGAATACCGGACATTGCCGATGGTATGGTATATTCCGCCGCTCAGTCCGATTATGAATATGTTTGAAGGAAAAGGAACGGCCCAATCAGCTGAAGATATCTTCCCTGCCATTGATGAAATGCGGATTCCGATCGAATATTTGGCCAATTTGCTGACTGCCGGTGATACACACCATATAAGAACGACATTAAAGAAAATGTCTGTGATGCGTATGTACATGCGAGCGACTCAAACAAACAAACAGATCGATTCAGCCCTGATTCAAGATACCGGATTGACTGAAGAGCAGATTGAAGATATGTACCGTCTGCTTGCGATCGCCAAATACGATGACCGCTTTGTCATTCCGCAAACCCATCGCGAAGAAGTCGCGGATCTGTACATGGAACAAGGAAGCTGCGGATTATCGTTTGCCGGAGGACCCGGCTCTTGCCAAAACATATAACACTGGAGGGAAGCTTCATGAATGGAACAGACAAACAAACCGTTTTTGCCGCTCTTTCTCACCTCCTCTCCTACCCTGATGAAGAGTGGAGAAAAGAACGTTCCGAATGGCAGCAGATCATCGGCGAAATCGAACATGAAGCGCTGAAAGGGCATCTGCTTGCCTTTTTGGAAAGCGCGGCTTCCTATTCGTCTGAGGAATTGATCGAAACGTACGTATATACGTTTGATTTCGGCAAAAAAACGAACCTTTATGTCACCTATTTCAACTCCGGTGAACAAAGGGAGCGCGGAATTGAATTGCTGCAGCTGAAAGATCTGTATCAGCAGTCCGGTTTTCAGCCGACAGACAAAGAGCTGCCGGATTATCTGCCGCTCATGCTTGAATTTGCTGCAGTCGCCGATCATGAAAAAGCTGCGGCTGTATTCCAAAAATACGCAGCGAACCTGGAAGAATTAAGATTGCAGCTTTCAGAGAATGAAAGCATCTATACGCCGTTATTAGACGGATTAACGATGATTTTAGAGGAAATTGGTGTTGAAAGGAATGTACAGCCATGATCGAACAAATCCTGTGGGTCATCCTCCCCTATATCGTCATCACCATTTTTATCGGAGGGCATATATACCGCTATCAACATGATCAGTTTGGCTGGACGGCCAAATCAAGCGAAATGCTCGAAAAGAAAAAATTGGCGCTTGGCAGCAGCCTTTTTCACTGGGGAATCTTTTTTGTCATCGGCGGGCATGTGATGGGAATTTTAATTCCGGAAAGCCTTTATCAAGCGCTCGGCGTATCAGAGCATATGTACCATAAAATCGCGATCGGTTTCGGACTGCCCGCGGGCATCGCCGCGCTGTCAGGACTTATCATATTGACCTACCGCAGATTCACGGACAAACGAATTCGAAAAACGAGCTCTGCCGGTGATTTCATCACGCTGGTCGCTTTGTTATTCGTCATGACGACTGGGCTTGCGGCAACCTTCTTGAACATCGATTCAAAAGGATTCGACTATCGGACAACAATCAGCCCTTGGTTTCGCAACATTTTCTTATTCAAGCCTGATGCCGGACTTATGGTGAGCGTGCCCCTCTGGTTTAAGCTTCATATTATGATGGGCTACGTCATTTTCATCGTCTGGCCGTTTACTCGGCTCGTCCACGTATTCAGCATGCCGCTAAAATATTTGACAAGAAGCTATGTTGTTTACCGAAAACGGGCGCCCCGCAAAAGCATTTAAACATTCCCTAAAGCCAAAACGGCTTTAGGGATTTTTTTCTCTATAGGCAAGCTACCCTTATTCCCTATCAATCATACGATAAAGCAAACCATCAGAAAGGAGCGTTTTTATTGTATCCATACGATCCTTCACTATATGATCCGTATCGCCAGCAATTTCCGCCGGGGCCGCCTCCAGGAGTTGGAGGACAGCAGCAACAGCAGTTTCTCCCCCCGCCGCCGAGCCAATTTCCGCAAGACACCGGCCCTTCGGTATTTGCCGTTGATCCCGGCGGAATCAGAAGATGCCTGTTCAAATATACATTCATCCGCTTAAGAAACGGCAGCCGCTTTTGGTTCTACCCGGTTTTCGTCGGACGTTATTCGATTGCGGGCTACCGCTGGAGACCGCGTCAATTCCGCTGGGTTTACTTCGGTATTGACTTGAACGAGATTACCTCATTCAGCTGTCAGTAAAAAAACAAGAAAAAGGCGCCCCAAGGACGCCTTTTTTCATATTGTTTATTTCGATTGCAATGTTTCCTTCTCGTCTTCCCAAGCCTCTGTGTTTTTCAGACCTGGAATCGAGCTTGCCTTAAAGACAGGGTTCTTCCCTGTTTTACGCTGATCAGTATAGTCTTTCAGCACTTTCGCGGCAATTCCGGAAAGAAGCAGAATCGCAATCAGGTTAATGATCGCCATTAATCCCATAAATAAATCCGCCATGTCCCACACAAGCTGAAAACCGGATACAGATCCGAAGATGACCATTGCGACAACAGCTGTACGGTAAACGGCAAGCGTCGTCTTGCTCTTTTTAATAAATTCAATATTCGTCTCACCATAATAGTAGTTTCCGACGATTGAGCTGAAAGCGAACAGGAAAATCGCCACTGCGACAAACGCAGGCGCCCAGCTTCCGACATGATGCTGCATGGCTGCTTGTGTAATTTGAATGCCGTCAAGCTCTTTGCCCGGCGTCAGATTGAACAGCAGAATCATAAAGGCTGTCGCACTGCAGATAACCATCGTATCAAAGAATACGCCAAGCGTTTGGATAAAACCTTGCTTCGCCGGGTGAGAGACATTGGCAGTCGCCGCTGCGTTCGGCGCGCTTCCCATTCCGGCTTCGTTTGAAAACAAGCCGCGCTTCGCACCGATAATAATGATGCTGCCGAGCGTACCCCCTGCAATCTGCTCGATCCCGAAAGCATCTTTCACAATCATCGCGAAAACGGCCGGTATTTGAGAAATATTCGTCAGCACGACAAATAAAGCAAGTCCAAGATAAATGACCGCCATAACCGGAACGATCAACTGCGAAACTGTCACAACGCGTTTCAAACCGCCGAAAATGATAAATCCGGTCAATACCGCCAAAACAATTCCGACCGTTGTTTTATCAAGGTTGAAAGCCCCTTCCATCGAACCGACGATCGTATTGGCTTGCACCGCATTAAAGATCAATCCGAATGTAATCGTAATCAAAACGGCAAAGATAATGCCCATCCATCTGGCACCCAGCGCTTTTTCCATGTAATAAGCTGGGCCCCCTCTGAAATGATCGCCGTCTTTGACCTTGTACACTTGAGCCAGCGTACTCTCCACAAAGCTGGAAGCCATACCGACAAGCGCGACAACCCACATCCAAAAGACCGCTCCAGGTCCTCCTGTTGCAACAGCAAGCGCGACACCGGTCAGGTTACCCGTGCCGACACGCGAAGCGGCGGAAATAAAGAAAGCCTGCAAAGACGAGACGCCTTTTCCTTTCTCCTCCTTTTGTCCGACGATACGAAACATCTCGAAGAAATAGCGGAATTGAACGAATTTCAATTTAAAAGTAAAGAACAGGCCTATTCCTATTAATATATAGACTAAATAAGTCCAAATAAAACCGCTTGGGACATTGATGATTTCGCTTAAAATTTCTTCCATAGCACCCTCCTGAAACAAACGAATTTTGTTTTGATGTTAAGTTTTCTAACATGATAGGATTATATCATAATAATGACACAAGAAAAACTAGATAGAATTTTCTGTCTTTTAAACATAAAGGCTGTTAACATCATTATTACTTTAGTCCCAATGCTCATTATAGCAGAGTATTATCTTTATTCATATATAAAAATGCGCTTTCATTCCAAGTGCGTTGCGAAAAATCTCATATTGTCAATAAATATTTGCCAACTGTCACAAAATAATCATCTTTTCTTATAACATAAAATATGCTAAGATGATGAGATACTAAGGGGATGAGATCAAATGAAAAAGACATTGTTTCTGCAACTGTCCATATTCTTTTTAGTCATTGCGAGCCTTCATTCGTTCTCAATGCCCCAGATGCCGGCAAATCACCATACGCAAAAAGCCGCTGTTTCAGGAGACGAACTCCATGAACTGACAGCCGGCAAATATGGTGAAGAAAAGGCGAAATCATTGTGGAATTCACTCGGCTTCGGAGCTGAATCCATCCTTCTCTTCATCTTAGCTGCGGCTTCCGGCCAGGCGTTCATGATGAACAGGCGGAAAGAGCATCTGAAGGCATTTATGCTCGCGGTGTTCTATCACTCTTCTTATTTCGATAAAGCGCATGTTTTAAAACCATAACCATACGAAAAAAACGGGAGGTTTTAACATGTTATTTATTATAAGAACGGTGATTATTGGACTATTTTCATTAGCAGCAATCAATTTGTTTGTTTTTCAAGGAATTGAATTCATGCACGCGATTACCGACCTTTTCAATCGCCAGGACAGCTGAATTTGAAGCGATTTGAAAAAGCTAGACAATAAAATTCATGAAACAGTTTGATTGGCATGAGTCCGGCACTGCACGGATTCATGCCTTTTCATTTGGTCTTCCTTCGTCTTGTGATTGCAGTAAAAGCGGAACAATCCTATTATACTTAAATACAGATTTTCCATCTTCTTCAAAAACAATTAAATTTTTTCGAAAAATTTTAAACATTTTTTCAACAACTGCCGGGATTTTATTTCAAATCTACAAATATAAGATATAATGTTTCTGTACCAATTAAATACCAATTACTTATAGAAAGAAGATGTTCATATGAGTAAAGTATCTGGAAAAATTGCTTTTGTTACTGGCGGAGGCCAAGGAATTGGCGAAGCAATCTGCAAACGTTTGGCGGAGGATGGGTTCGCTGTTGCAGTTGCCGATTATAATGTAGAAACTGCAACACAAGTTGCTGAGGACATTAACCAGCATAACGGTAAGGCAATTGCAGTTAAAGTGGATGTTGCTGATCGGGACGATGTTTTTAAAGCAGTCGATGAAACGGTTAAACGCCTCGGCGGTCTTGATGTGGTGATCAATAATGCAGGTCTTGGACCAACCACACCTATTGAAAGCATTACATATGAAGATTATCGGAAAATCTATGATGTTAACGTCGGCGGTACTTATTGGGGAATTCAAGCAGCTGTAAAAGCCTTTAAAGAACTTGGACACGGCGGGAAAATCATTAATGCTTCTTCTCAAGCCGGTCAAGTCGGTAACCCGGGCTTGGCAGTTTACGGCGGAACAAAGTTCGCTGTTCGCGGGATTACGCAAACGGCGGCAAAAGATCTAGCTGAATTAGGCATTACGGTTAACGCCTTTTGTCCGGGTATCGTAAAAACGCCTATGATGATGGGGATTGCACAGCAAACCGCTGATGAAGCAGGCAAGCCATTTGAATGGGGAATGGAACAATTCGCTAAAAATATTGCATTAAAACGCTTATCAGAGCCGGAAGATGTAGCAGCATGCGTTTCTTATCTTGCAGGGCCGGATTCAGATTATATGACCGGCCAGTCTCTTATCATTGATGGCGGAATGGTATTTAATTAATTTTAAAATCATATTCAATATGGAGGGCGGAGTTTTCCGCCTCCATATTGAAATAACAAGCTGGAGCTGATATGTCACGGTTCGTCCAATCACGCCCCGTTTAAAAATTTGGACCAAAGAGCGTCTTCCCTTTTGAAACCCCCTGTTTCAAAATGAACTAGTGCGAAGATTTCCCCTGCGATAAGCGGCACCCAAGATAGCTCCTTTCGATTCCACTCCAAGCCTCATAGGTTTATTTGCGCGCTTTTTCCGCCAATTTGTTTATTTCCTCCATTTTTTTCGATTTCCTCTAAACTGCGACCTCGAGTTTCAGGGACGCGTGTCCGGATAAATACAACTCCAAGTAAACAAATAACACCGAAGATTGCAAACACAGCTTCTTGAGACATCGAAGCGGTCATAATAGGAAATAGCAATCCAACCAAGAAAGAGCCGATCCAGTTAAATGATGAAGCTATTCCAGACGCGCGCCCGCGAATGACCAGAGGGAAAATTTCTCCAACGATGACCCAAGTTAAAGGAGCCCACGTGAATGAATAAAGTGCTACATAGATACTTAAAAAGACAACCATCATCATTGGATTTGCATTAGGAATTAATATATTCAATATTGCCGGCAAAATAAAGGACAGCCCCATAACGGTTCCGCCTACTGTTAATAAAGTACGGCGATTAAATTTATCAGCGATCATGATGAATAGCAATGAACCTAGCACGAGAATAACACCTTGAATAATCGGCCACATCAACGCTGAACTTGCCGCATTCCCTGTTGCTTTTTCTACAATCAAAGGAATGTAATAAAAAATTGCGTTAGCACCCTGGAATTGTTGAAAAGCGGCAACACCCACACCAGCAATTAATAAAAAACGATATTTATTACTTAAGAGTGTAGCCCATGATGCTTTTTGATTTGCCTTTGTTTCCTCTCTGGCAGTTTCTTGTATTTGTGCTATTTCAGAATCAATCTCTCCTTTGTTAGAGCGAATATAGCTCAACACCTTGCGTGCTTCATCAAGTTTATTGTTCTTGATTAAAAAACGAGGTGATTCAGGTAACTTTAACATTCCAACATATAAGATCACAGCAGGTACGGCAGCCAAACCAAGCATCAACCGCCATGCCATTGTTTCCGGCAAATCTTTCAATAGAAAATCAACAATGTAAGAAAGCAACATTCCAGAACAAATCATGGTTTGATTAATTCCTGACAGCCGTCCGCGTAAACGTGCAGGCGCCATTTCCGACATATAGGCCGGGACCAATGCAGAGGCAGCACCAACGGCCAATCCCAATAAAACCCGAGAAACAATTAAAAACAGTACCCCATTATGAGGTGCTATTCCTGACAAAATGGATCCAACAACAAAAATGACAGCGGAAATTAAAATCATTTTGCGACGTCCCAAACGATCAGAAAGTTGTCCGGCCAGGGCGCCTCCAAAAATAGCGCCTAACATGACCGAAGAAGTAATCCAGCCAATAACCCCGGCGTTGTCTTGAAGGTTCCAATCGTGTTGCAGAAAAGGCAAAGCACCCGTCATAACGCCGATATCATAACCGAAAAGAATGCCGGCAAAAGCCCCGAAAAAATAAATGAAGCCACTTGAGATTTTCTTTTCATTAACCATTTAAGTTCCCTCCTCAAGGTTGAAATTATATTGTGTAATCCAGCCACCAAAATTATCGATGGCTTTTTCAGAAATCATTAAAGTGTTTCCAAACTGCAAATACATGCTAGGATATTGGTGGGATTTCTCACTAAACCTCATGGTTTTATTCGCCTATTATTAAACGCTTTCAATTTTTCCGGAATATAACGATAACGCTTACAAAATCATGAATATTTTGATATCTGATATCCCTATTTTTCACCTCCAAGGAAGCAGAGCCTCCTCGGAGGTTAGAGGCATTACTTAATTACTACATATTCCAGGTCAACCAGCTTTGCATAAGTGATCATTTGGTCTGTTGTTAAATTCAATGAAACAACTGTATGGTGACCGCCGCCGTTTTCAAGCCACGCTTTCACTCCATCCTGAAAGTTAGGCTTCACTTCCCAAAGCACCCGTGCCACCGGAAGGTTTGGTGCCGGAACAGTTGGTTCAAATGCAGAAACTTCGTTAATCAACAGTTTGTAATGCGTACCAAAGTCTGCCATCGAAACAACCACACCATCTCCTGCTTTTCCGTCGAACACTAAGCGTGCCGGGTCTTCACGATCACCAATACCTAATGGAGATACGATAATTTTCGGTTTGCTGCTTGCTAAAGATGGGTCAACTTCAAGCATATGTGATTGAAGGATTGATTCTTGACCGGCAGCTAATTCATATGTGTAATCTTCCATAAAGCCGGTTGATTGGTTACGGCTCATCACTTTGAGTAAACGATCGAGCGCTGCAGTTTTCCAATCTCCTTCACCAGCAAAGCCATATCCTTGGGCCATCAAACGTTGGACGGCAAGACCCGGAAGTTGTTTCATCCCATATAAATCTTCAAAGTTAGTTGTGAAGGCATTATAACCACCATCATCCAGGAAACGTTTAATGGCGATTTCATAGCTTGCTTGTACTTTTACGCTCTTCTCCCAATCTTCCTGACTGTAAGTACCATAATCAAATTCATAAAGGTCTGCATATTCAGCAAACAATCGATTAATTTCTTCATCTGTAACCGCATTCACGTATTGAACAAGATCACCAATGCCAAAGTAATCAACTGTCCAGCCAAATTGAATTTGCGCTTCAACCTTATCCCCTTCAGTAACAGCAACGTTACGCATGTTGTCACCAAATCGGGCGACCTTGATGTTGAAGCTTTCGTTATAAGCAACCGCTACGTCCATCCATTCCGCAATTTGCTGTTGCACTTCAGGGCGTTCCCAATAACCTACGACAACTTTATTTTGTTTTTGCAAACGGGCATTGATAAAACCATATTCACGGTCCCCATGAGCAGATTGGTTTAGGTTCATAAAGTCCATGTCAATCGTTGTCCACGGAATACTTTCATTAAATTGTGTCGCTAAATGAAGTAACGGTTTTTGTAATAATTTTGTTCCGCGAATCCACATTTTTGCAGGTGAAAAAGTATGCATCCAAGTGATAACACCGGCAACTTCGTCACGATAATTCACTTCTTTCATGATGCTTGTGATTTTATCTGCACTAACAGCTAAATCTTGCAATACAAGCGGGTATGGCAATACAGCGCTTTCATTTAATGCATCAGTCACGGCTTGCGCGTGCGCTCTGACTTCTTCAAGCGCTTCTTCCCCATAAAGATGTTGTGAACCTACGACAAACCAGAATTCTTTTTTTCCTTGTGTTAACATCATAACCCTCTTTTCTTAAATGAATAGTTTGATAGAATTGATTTTACTTTTGACCATAATAAGCATTTTTACCGTGTTTTCGTAAATAATGTTTATCTAAAATACATTGTGGTAATTCTTTTGCAAAATGATTTAATTCTCGGGTAAATAAATTCATTTTCGCGACTTCATCCAACACCACACTATTCAATACTGCTGATTTTACATCTTTGCCCCAAGTAAATGGACCATGACCATGAAGTAAGACACCGGGAACAGCTAAAATATCTAACCCGCGCTCTTCAAATGTTTCGATAATGACATTACCTGTTTCTACTTCGTAACCTCGATCAACCTCCTCTTGTGTCAAGTATCGGGCACATGGCACGGAACCATAGAATGTGTCTGCATGAGTGGTCCCCATCGCCGGAACATCAAGGCCTGCTTGAGCCCAGATTGTCGCCCAAGTTGAATGAGTGTGTACAATTCCTCCAATTTCAGGATAATGCTTATAAAGTACCGCGTGAGTCGCTGTATCTGATGAAGGCCTCAGCTCTCCTTCAACAATATTGCCATCTAAATCAACAACCACCATATCACTAGCTTTCATTGTTTCATAATCAACACCACTAGGTTTGATAACGAATAAACCAGTTTCACGGTCAATGGCACTTGCATTTCCCCATGTGTATTTCACAAGTCCGTATTTAGGCAAGTCCAAATTTGCTTGTAACACTTCTTCTTTCAGTTGTTCTAGCACGTCAACCCCTCCACTCATTAAATCAAATGATCCACAGCGGCCTGCTCAATCATTAAACCTTTTTTGTACCGTTCGATAAATGCTTCAAATCCTTCAACATCTAATTGATCAGGGTAAATTTCTTGCCCGGCATCCTCTTCAAAGACTTTTTTGTCGAGGAAATCTTCTAAGCTTTCTTGTTGATCTTTGTTCATCATGTAAGATGCAAGAATAGCCATTCCCCACGCACCGCCCTCTCCGGCAGTTGCCATAACTGATACTGGCGTATTCATTGCAGCTGCAACAATTTTTTGTCCGACAAGAGGGGTTTTGAATAAACCGCCGTGAGCTAAAATGCTATCAATATCAATATTTTCCTCTTTGGTCAAAATATCCATTCCGATTTTCAAAGCTGCAAAAGCTGCAAAAAGGTGTGTCCGCATGAAGTTTGCTAAATCGAAACGGCTCTCTGGTGAGCGGACAAATAACGGTCGGCCTTTTTCTAGTCCTGTAATATTTTCACCAGAGAAATAACCGTAGCTTAGTAAGCCACCGCCGTCTGAGTCAGCCTCCAATGCTTTATTCAACACCACTTCGAATAATTTATTCATTTCAACCTTTTGTCCCATTGCCTCAAAAAATTCACGAAACAACCCTAGCCAAGCATTCAAATCGCTTGAGCAGTTATTCGCATGAACCATTCCAACCGGACTGCCGTTTGGCGTTGTTACCAAATCAATTTCTGGATATACTTTCGAAAGTTCTTTCTCTAATACAATCATGGCAAAAACTGAAGTTCCTACTGAGATGTTTCCAGTGCGTTTCCTCACACTATTCGTAGCAACCATTCCTGTTCCAGCATCGCCTTCCGGCGGACAAACCGGGATACCTGGCTGTAAATTTTTTGATTGATCCAGAATTTTCGCGCCAATTTCGGTTAATTCGCCTGCTTGCTCGCCTGAAATATAAACTTCAGGAAGAATATCCTTTATACTCCAAGGATAGCCTTTGTTCGAAATCAGTTCATCAAACTGCTTGAGCATCGATTCATTGTAATTTTGCGTTGATTCATCAATTGGGAACATGCCCGAAGCATCTCCAATGCCAATTGCTTTATTGCCAGTCAGCAACCAGTGAATGTACCCAGCTAAAGTGGTGATATAATCAATGCGAGGCAAATGTTTCTCTTCATTTAATATCGCTTGATATAAATGAGCAATACTCCACCGTTCAGGGATATTGAATTGAAATTGATCAGTTAATTCTTTTGCTGCAGCACCGGTTGTTGAGTTACGCCAAGTTCGAAACGGAACAAGCAGCTCCCCTGTGTTGTCAAAAGCCATATATCCATGCATCATTGCAGAAAATCCAATAGAACCGATTTTGCGAATGGTGATGCCATAATTTCGTTCAACATCATTCTTCATCTCACTATAAGCTGTTTGCAACCCAGTGATAATATCTACTAAGTTGTACGTCCAAAATCCATCTTCCAAGCGGTTTTCCCACTCATAACTTCCAGATGCGATTGTTTCAAAACTGCTATCAATCAACACTGCTTTAATACGTGTGGATCCGAATTCAATTCCAAGCGATGTTTCTCCTTCAGTTATCGCCTGCTTGATGTTTACTTGATTCGCTTTCACGTTATCCCCCCTCTGATAGCGATTTCAATATTATTCGAAAGAAGGCATTCCCCTTTTCGCTTAACTTAATTACAGACTTAGTATATTTTTTGTACGTACATTTGTCAATCAATAATATAATATGTTCATATAAATATCACAACGATATTTATATTCTTTTTCTCTTCATGCTTATAATAAAAAGTATTTGTATAACATGAAATTTAAAGAAAAAAATGAGAATTACTTATTCATTTTCACGAAAATAAGGTGAAATCTTTTCATTCATTGAAAGCCATGATAAAATATGTCCACACAAATCATTCAATTAAAAAAATTAGAATGCGAACAACTATGAAAGAAGTGAGTGAAATGAAACCAAAGTATAAGGTCATCATTAATGATATAAAAAGTAAAATCCTTTCAGGAGTTTACAGGGTAGGAGAACAAATTCCTACTGAATCCGCCATACAAGAAGAATACAAAGTCAGCCGGCACACTGTTCGAAAGGCGATTTTAGAGCTGGCGAACGAGGGGTTTTTAAGAAGTGAAAAAGGGTCTGGCACTTATGTAAGTAATCAGTATCAATCAAAACCTGGAGGGAATTCCAATAATAAAATAATCGGTGTAATTACGACCTACATTTCAGATTACATTTTCCCCTCAATTATTCGCGGAATTGAAGGGAGATTGAATGAGGCTAATTATTCGTTACTATTAGCTAGTACAAATAATGATGTCGAACAAGAAAAAAAAGCTTTGGAAATGATGTTGTCATTTGGCGTCGATGGTTTAATTGTTGAACCTACGAAAAGTAATCTATACAATCCCAATATTGCTTACTATTTATCGTTTAAGGAACAGGATATTCCTTTCATCATGATCAATGCTTATTATGAAGAATTAGATGTTCCTTTTCTTTGTCTCGATGATGTGCAGTCCAGCTATCTCGCAACAAAAGAATTAATATCAAAAGGACATACACAAATTGGTCTCATTTCAAAAATGGATGATTTACAAGGAAAGTATCGAATGAAGGGGTATATAAAAGCGCTTGGTGAAGCCAAATTACGATTTCAACCAGAGCATGTGCTTTCGTACAATACAGAGACGAAGCTGGAACTATACACAAACCTGAAGATGTTTCTAAATGAAAAGAGAGACGTGTTGACTGCAATTGTTTGCTATAACGACGAAGTAGGGTTGGAAGTAGCAAATGTATGCAGACAACTTAATATTTCTGTCCCGGACAAATTGTCAATTATTGGACAGGACAATTCGTATATTGCCAAAAATGCGAATATCAAACTAACAACATTGACACATCCTCAAGAACAAATGGGACACGATGCAGCTGATTGGGTCATCAAGAAATTGCAAGGAAAGAAAGACTTACCAAACGAAACCTACTATCAGCCTGTGTTAATTGAAGGTGAAACCGTAAAAGAGTTAGATGTACAATAATCTTGGTGTGATCAAGGAAAACCCAGTCCATGTGCACTAAAGGCGTGAACGCGGACTGGGTTGTTTTACTCTGTTATTAATTAAGCAGCAGAGAATTTTCATGTATTTGACGCTTGCTCCAAAAAGAAAGCGAAAATCTCACCGATACGGGAAAAAGCTTGTATCACAAGAAAGTAGCCTAGCATTTAAAAATGAACCTGTGTAAAGTTTATCTGGCATGCTCTTTTTCTGCAGCATTCTTCGTTGTCTTGCAGAATGGCTCTATTCTTGATAGGCATGTGGTGATATCCCTAGAATTGGGCGCAGGTCGATTTCACTCCCGTTCATGTTTGCTGATCCATACATCCGTTACTTCCCCTGCCTCATCTTCGTCGATGATGAAAGAACCGTTGCTGTACCGGTCATGAAGCTTGATATCTTTGACAAGCATCTCCTCTGTGATGCCTTTTTCGGTTTGAAGCGTGATTTGAGCATGATATGAGCATGCGAGCAGCCCGGTGATGCGGTGAGGTTTTTTCTTCAATTCCCTCAGCATGAGAACCCCTCGTTTCGCCCGTGACGTTTTTTCAAATTCAGTGCGGTTCATCCGCTTAATAGATCCGCGCTGGGTCACGAGCACAAGCACATCCGATTCCTCTAAAACCTGCCCGCTGGCGACAAAGTCGCCGTCTTTCAAATTGACGCCTTTGACACCGGCCGCCCTTGCACCGACGACGCTGACCTCATCTTCTGAGAACCACAGACCGTAGCCGGAATGTGTCGCGATAAACAAATCTTTCGTTCCGTCCGTTACATGAACATCAACCACTTCATCGTCGTCTTTTAAGTTAAGAGCGACCAATGCTTTTGAATAGCGCTGTGCTTTATACTGCATCAGCTGAGTTCTTTTCGCCATTCCGTTTTTCGTAAAGAACAGCAGGTATTCAGATTCGGTAAACTCTCTGACAGGGATCGCCTTGACGATGGATTCATCGCTGTCGATCGATATGATATTTGTGATGTGCTGACCCAAGTCTTTCCATCTGATATCAGGAAGCTGGTGAACCGGACAATACACATAGCTCCCTTTATTTGTAAATAAGAGCAGTACGTCTGTCGTATTCATTTCCAGCTGACAGAGCAGACGGTCGGTATCTTTCATGCCGAAGTCCTGGCCGTTTGATGCAGCAAAAGACCGCTGGCTCGTTCGTTTAATATAACCGTCTTTCGTCACGGTCACATAAACGTCTTCAGACGCCACCATCACTTCAAGATTGATTTTGATTTCTTCAATTTTCTCCTCGATGACAGAGCGCCGTTGACCGGCATAGATTTTTTTCACCTTTTTCAAGCTGTCTTTGATCACTTTCAAGAGTTTCTTGTCATTGGAAAGGATCTCTTCCAGCTCTTTGATCTTCTGGTCGAGTTCTTTTGCTTCTTCCTGGAGGGCCGTAATATCTGTGTTTGTCAGCCTGTACAGCTGCAATGAAACGATCGCTTCAGCCTGCGGCTCTGTAAATGCGAACTTTTCGATCAGATTGTTTTTGGCATCGCGCTTGTCATTGGAGGAACGGATCGTCGCAATGACTTCATCCAAAATGGACAGTGCTTTCATCAATCCTTCTACGATATGATGCCTTTCCTTCGCTTTTTTCAGCTCATACTGAGAACGGTTGGTGATGACTTCTTTTTGGTGGCCGATATAAGCGTCCAAAATTGATGTGAGATTCATCAACATCGGTCTTCTGTTATGAATAGCCACCATGTTAAAGTTGTACGGAATCTGCAAATCCGAGTTTTTGTACAAGAAATTTAAAATACCTTGTGCATCCGCTTCTTTTTTCAGCTCAATCACGATTCTGAGTCCTGTCCGGTCGGTCTCGTCACGGACTTCGGAAATCCCTTCGACCTTCCGTTCAATCCTGAATTCGTCCATTTTTTTCACTAAATTCGCTTTGTTGACTTCAAACGGAATTTCAGTAATGACAATTTGCTGGCGGCCGCCTCTGATGGTTTCGATCTCGGCTTTGCCCCTGATGATGATTTTACCTTTTCCGGTTTCATAGGCTTTTTTTATGCCTTCTTTACCCTGAATGATTCCTCCGGTCGGAAAGTCCGGTCCTTTTACGAGCTCCATGAGGTCATCCACACTGCAGTTCGGCGAGTCAATCCGCCTTATCACGGCATCGATCACTTCCCCGAGATGATGCGGCGGAATGTCAGTCGCATACCCGGCGGAAATCCCTGTCGATCCGTTGACAAGCAGGTTCGGGAACATCGCCGGAAGGACGACGGGCTCCTTGCTTGTATCATCAAAGTTTGGCACAAACTCGACCGTTTCTTTGTCAATATCTCGCAAAAGCTCTGAAGCGATCGCTGCGAGCCTTGCTTCTGTATAACGCATCGCAGCCGGCGGATCACCGTCGATGCTTCCGTTGTTACCGTGCATTTCAACCAGCACGTTGCGAACCTTCCAGTCCTGGCTCATCCGCACCATCGCTTCGTAGACCGAACTGTCTCCATGAGGATGATAGTTCCCGATTACATTACCGACCGTTTTTGCGGCCTTGCGGAAATTCTTATCGTGCGTGTTCCCTTCCGCATGCATGGCGTATAGGATTCTTCTTTGAACAGGCTTCAGGCCGTCCCTGGCGTCAGGGAGCGCCCGATCCTGAATAATATATTTGCTGTATCGGCCGAAACGGTCGCCGATCACGTCTTCCAATGGTAAATCATGATAAATCTCTGGCTGTGCCATTTATTTAAACCTCCTCAGCGACCGATAAATTCTCGTTTTCTAAAATGTTGCTTTCTTCATCAAGTCCGAAGGCGACGTTTTTCTCAATCCATTTTCTTCTCGGCTCAACTTTGTCGCCCATCAATGTCGTCACGCGCCTTTCCACACGGGCTGCGTCATCGATTTTAACCCTGACAAGCGTTCTTGATTCGGGGTTCATTGTCGTTTCCCAAAGCTGGTCAGCGTTCATTTCGCCGAGACCTTTATAGCGCTGAATCGTATATCCTCTTCCGACTTTTTTGAGGACGTCGTCCATTTCTTCATCAGACCAAGCATATTCAATGATTTCTTTTTTGCCAGACCCTTTGCTGACTTTATAGAGCGGCGGCAGCGCGATAAACACTTTTCCGTGCTCGATCAGCGGCTTCATATAGCGGTAGAAAAAAGTCAGGAGCAGCACTTGGATATGAGCGCCGTCTGTATCCGCATCTGTCATGATGATGACTTTGTCGTAATTGATGTCCTCAATGTCAAAATCAGCGCCGACCCCTCCGCCGATCGCATGAATAATCGTATTGATCTCTTCATTTTTAAAAATATCGGCCAGCTTCGCTTTTTCCGTATTGATAACCTTTCCGCGGAGCGGCAGGACAGCCTGGAATTTCCGGTCTCTTCCCTGCTTTGCTGATCCTCCGGCAGAGTCACCCTCCACGAGATACAATTCGTTTTTGGACGGATTCCTTGATTGTGCAGGCGTCAGCTTGCCGGAGAGCGTCGCTTCGGATTTCTTTCTTTTCTTTCCGCTTCTTGCCTCTTCTCTTGCTTTTCTCGCAGCTTCTCTTGCCTGGGAGGCTTTAATCGCTTTTTTGACGAGCAATGTTGCCGTTTCCCTGTTTTCTTCAAGGAAATATGCGAGCTGCTCGGAGACGATCGCATCAACGGCTGATCTTGCTTCACTCGTGCCGAGCTTTCCTTTTGTCTGTCCTTCAAATTGAAGAAGCTCTTCTGGAATCCGGACGGAAACGATGGCTGACAGGCCTTCCCGGATGTCCGTTCCTTCAAGGTTTTTGTCCTTTTCTTTTAAAAGGGCCACCTTTCTCGCATATTCGTTGAATGCTCTTGTCATCGCCGTTTTCGCACCGGACTCATGGGTTCCTCCGTCCTTTGTTCTGACATTATTGACGAATGACAGGATGTTTTCGGAATAGCCGTCATTAAATTGAAACGCGAAGTCCACCTCGATGCCGTTGTGCTCCCCTTCAAATGAGACCACTTCAGAAAGCGCGTCTTTCTCCTCATTTAAATAAGCGACAAAAGCTTCGATTCCGTTTTCGTATAAAAACGTTTCTTTTGTTTGATCGCGTTCATCGATCAATTCGATTTTTAATCCTTTTAACAAAAAGGCTGATTCTCTCAGACGCTCTGAAAGCGTTTCAAAGTTAAAAGTCGTTGTGCTGAACATCGTAGGATCAGGCTTGAAATGAATCAGGGTGCCGGTCTTTTTGGTCGTTCCGATTTTATCAAGGGATGTCACCGGTTTGCCGCCGTTTTCAAAACGCTGTCTGTAAACATTTCCGTCCCGCTCAATTGTGACTGTCAGCCACTCAGACAGGGCGTTTACAACGGATGCACCGACGCCGTGCAGCCCCCCGCTCGTTTTATAGCCGCCTTGGCCGAACTTTCCTCCGGCATGCAGCACTGTCAAAATAATTTCGGGAGTCGGTTTGCCGAGCTTATGCATTCCTGTTGGCATTCCCCGGCCTCTGTCTTGCACCGATATGCTGTTATCTTTATGTATCTTTACTATAATATGATTCCCATGGCCCGCAAGGACTTCATCGACGGAATTATCGACGATTTCATATACGAGATGGTGCAGACCCCGGCTGTCTGTCGAACCGATGTACATACCGGGGCGTTTTCTGACCGCTTCAAGGCCTTCGAGCACCTGTATGGAATCATCATTATAGTCAAATTGCTGTTTCTTAACCAAATGCATAAACCCCTTTCAAAAATCAAACATTGCTTATAAAGAATAATACACACTCTGTCATGTAAAGCAAAGTATTATCCGATTCTTTTCCAATCGCTTCAAGCATTGTCGGGAAAATGTTAAATGAATGCCGTTTTTTTGCACAGCCGTCATTTTACACGATTCGCCCCCTGGAGGACAAGGCTTTTCCACCAGCAATTGGAAAATCATTCTTAAAAAAACTGTCCAAGACTTATTGTAGCCGTTTTTCACAGCAATTCGCAAACATATTCTCGCATAAAAAAGACAAAAACCCTTGAATAAACAAGGATTTTTGTCTTTTTTATGCCGATTTTGTTAACGCGTGTGCCACTTTTATACACAAATCCATAATCACCGTATAGCCTTTTTCGCTCAGAAGCCGATAAGCTTCTTCGTTGACAAGCCCCTGCTGCGCCCAAAACACATCTGCGTCTATCTCCAGGAATTCCTTTGCGACATCGGGCAAATGTTCGGATCTTCTGAACACATTGACGATATCGACATGTCCTTCAATGTCTTTTAATGATGCCACAGCCTTGACGCCCAGCGCCTCATCTATGGACGGATTGACAGGGATGATGTCATATCCCGCGTCCTGCATCGCTTTTGATACCATGTACGATGTTCTTTCAGGATTGTCGGACAGGCCGACTACCGCGATTCGTTTACTGTTTTCAAGAATGCTTTTGATTTCCTGTTTAGAAGGGTTTTCCATGGCGATCACTCCTTTTACGTTCAGTTTACACGAAATCAAAGGCGATAATCAAAATTTTCATATGATTAGGGCGCATTATCTTGTATGATATATACGGTACTTCTAAAGAAAAGCCGTCATGAAAAGCGCCTCTCATGTTAAAATAAAGAGAAGGGATCATCTAAAAAGGAGAAATGAAATGTTAATTGCTTTATTATTTGTTTTAGCCTATCTACTCGGCAGCATTCCGTCCGGCTTAATTGTCGGAAAGGCCGCCAAAGGAATCGACATCAGGGAACACGGCAGCGGCAATCTTGGCGCCACCAATGCATTCCGGACACTTGGGGTGAAAGCCGGCTCCATCGTGGTGGCTGCGGATATTTTGAAAGGGACGCTCGCCGCCTTTCTGCCCACCATCCTCCACATCGGCGTACACCCTTTGTTGGCCGGTGTAGCCGCAGTCATCGGGCATATGTTCCCTGTGTTCGCCAAATTTAAAGGCGGAAAAGCTGTCGCTACTTCCGGAGGCGTATTGCTTTGCTATCAGCCTTTTCTGTTTCTCACAATGATTGCGGTGTTCTTTCTGTTTTTGTATATCACAAAATATGTATCGCTTTCTTCCATTTTAACCGGCTTGTATACAACGGTTTACAGCCTGTTTACGAAAGATCTTTTATTGGTGGCAGTCGTCGCCTTTCTAACGGCGTTTGTCGTATACAGACACAGGACGAACATTAAACGCATTATGGATAAAACCGAGCCCAAAATCAAGTGGATGTCCGGCAAAAAATGAGCCTATCCGAAAAACATTATATTTTCATGATCGGACAAAATCGTTATATACTATAAATAGATTCAGCATGCTTTGAAACAAATGATGAAGGAGTGCTTGCCCGTGAATTTGAAAATTAATGAAGAGGCGCTTAAATGGTATAAGGACGAGCTTGATTTAAAAGAAGGAGATCAGGTTCGCTTCTTTGTCCGTTACGGAGGCTGCAGCAATGTTCAAAAAGGCTTCTCCCTTGGGGTTTCAAAAGATGAGCCGCAGCAAATCGGTGTGAGCGCGGAAAAAGACGGCATTACGTTTTTCGTTGAAGAAAGCGATGTATGGTATTTCGACGGCCATGATCTGCTTGTCACCTATAACGAATCTTCGGAAGAGCCTGTTTTTGAATATCAGTAAAAAAGAGCATTTTATAAAACTTGCAGAGAAACTCTTGTTTTTCTGCAAGTTTTTTTATTTTTCATCTTAATTAAAGTACCGAAAAAAGCCTTCCAACACATAGACTGGCTCGCCTGAGTGTGCGGCAGCTGCACACCGTACGCTGCGTACACCTCCCGAATAACCGAGTGAGTATAGATTCTGTATATCTAAAATGCAGTTCGTCTAAAATAAACCGGCAAGGATTTTCCCATATTATACAGAGTCATTGATATCGAGGTGTTTGACATGGTTTACGGTGTGATAACCTTTATTTTGCTAGCTGTTTTTCTGATCTTTTATTTAACGGACCGAAGAAGGATCATCAACGGTTTTTTATTCAATCTATTTTTTTGTTCATTTCTTGTTCTATCCTACTATCTGGCATACGTTGTCGGAATCGGTTTTTTCAGACTGTTCGTCATTGTACCGCTGCTGATCTTTTTCTTTATCCTAACGTTTGGTCTATTTGCTTTAATGATCGGGTTATTTCTGAATGCGAGAATTCTTATCAAAAGAGAAGGACGGCGATTGTCTAATTGTTTGACTTTAATTTCCGGGTTAGGCATTATCATATTTTTCCTATTATCCGTGATTGACCCCGCTCGTTTTTTATCGCCAAATGTTCAGCCATTGTTTGCGGGATCATCGCTTATTACGGTCTATTTCTTTTTTCATTTAACAAATTTCTTAACAGCTTATTTTCTATATCAATTTAACAGACCGAAGCTTAATCAGGATTACATCATCGTTCTCGGGAGTGGATTAATTAACGATACAGTACCCCCGCTTTTAGCAAGCAGGATCAATAAGGCTGTCGATTTTTATTGGAAACAGACAGCTATTGCTTCTCCGCCAAAAATCATTTTCTCCGGCGGGCAAGGACCTGATGAAAATCTTTCTGAAGCCGAAGCTATGCAAAGATATGCTATAAAAAAAGGGATACCTGGAGAGCACACTTTGAAAGAAGACCGTTCTGTAAATACATATCAAAATATGCTTTTCTCCAAACAACTGATGGACTCATTAACAGACGGCAAATATAACAGCATCTTCACAACAAACAATTTCCATCTGTTCCGTGCCAGCCTATATGCAAAACGAGCAGGCTTGAAAAGCGATGGCATCGGTTCAAAGACCGCTTTTTATTATTGGCCGAACGCCATGATCCGTGAATATATCGCTGTTGTTGTGATGAATCGTAAACGGCATAGCATTGTCGTGGGAACTATATTGGGCATTTCTATCCTTTTGACCGCATTTAATTTTTTCATTGATTAAAAAATGGCAGTCTCAATTGATTATGATGGGTATTTTCGAAGGACATCTTCACCAAAAAGATGTCTTTTTGCTTGGAAAATATAATTTCACTGCACTGATGCTTCAAATATCTTTTTAATAGTCAGCATAACAGCGATTGATAGAATGGAAAACGATTTTCCCCCTATTTCGCAAAAACCTCCCCTTCTTTTATCTGCAACAAGCCACAACTGAAAAGTGATTTTCTCAAATGCTAAAGCCTCAATTTACCCTTATCAGATCTAATGGTGAACAGATTCTTTTTTCTTAATGCTTCTTCCTACTTCAAGTAGCTGTTTTTTTGGTGCGCTTGGACTTTAAATGCTTACAACAGTGAAAGGAATATGTAAGATAAATCAATGGTTTCGTTTGGAGGTTTTATATATGATGGGTTCGAGGTGATAAAAGATGAAATGGTTTTTAGGGATTTTAACGGTAGGACTGATGATTTTGGCCGGGGGCTATTTTTTATATTCCGGATATTATTCAACGGAAGCTTATTACGTCAAAATTACAACAGATCCAAAAGTCGTTAAAGAAAAAACAAGTGATGGATACACATATATAAATTATAACTATGATGTTACGGGTTATGATAAAGATGGAAAACCCAAAAACCTAAAACTCTCTTCTCAGGAAAAAATGCAGAAAGGTCAGTATTATATTATTCATTGGGAAGACAGAAGAGAAATCATATCCAGCAAAGAAAAAGCAAGCGAGAAGCAAATAGATCAGGACATCCTGCACAAATTAAACAATCAAAGTCAATGAGACGCTCACTCTGCTCCCTAAAACTTCTTGTTTTAGGGACTTTTTCACGAAAAATAAAATGACTGCGGCCTTATCAAGGCATGAAAAACACTAAGGTACGACATCTTGAAACTAAAGATATCGTTCCGACTTTTTCTCCTTCAATGTTTGCTCGTCAGGATGAAACAAGCAAGGACAATCCTTGCTTGTTTCAAGGGTGTCCGGGTTTCTCTAAAACACCGGATTATTCGAGCCTGAAACGCTTGATATGGCTTGAGAGCTTTTCTTGTTTTAAAATCTCGATCTGCTTCTCTCCCAATAAATCAAAGTGAGGAAATTTGCTTCTTTTATGGATCCACTCTTTTTTCAGTCCGTACTGTTTGCCCCACTCTGCAAGCTTATCAATGTTGCCGCATCCGGCTTTTGTCACGGTATTGACATCCGGATACCTGTCATCGAGCCAGTAATGCGTGAGGAACGCAACTTCGCCGTTTAAAACGGCGCGCTTCCATTCGTTCAGCTCGTTTCTTTTAATACCGAATGCCATTACTTTTTGGCCTCTTCATAAGCTTCATGCCACTTTGGATAAAGCTTACGGAACTGAACCGGTTTGAAGCTGTCCCCGTCAACGCAAATATGGGACGATGTGGCCTTCACAGCGGTTTCACCAGCGGAATTGAAGATTTCATACCCATATACCGTTTTAAAGCCGTTATATTCTTCAATCCATGTATGTACCGTCGCGGTTTCACCGTAGCGAAGAGGTTTGACGTAGCGGACATTGATATCCACGACAGGCGACAGGATGCCGTCTTTCTCCATTTCGGCGTAAGAGAAGCCGAGTTCTTTAATTAAAGCCGTCCGTCCAACCTCCATCCAAATCAAATAATTGGCGTGATAGACGACGCCCATTTGGTCTGTTTCGGCATAGCGGACTTCTATTTCTTTTTTTGAGACGTACAAATTCCTCTACTCCCTTTTCACAATATATATAATCCAATCTTAGCATATAGAATGGGCAAAAACACGACAGACGGCTTCATGCAAAAAAACCAGGTCGCCCTGGTTTATTGATGATATCCGTTTTCGCGGTCTTCCGCCTCGTCATGGATTTCATTGCGCATCGCCTCAATGCTCTCATTTCGGCGTTGATTTTTTTCGCGGATCTGCTCCTGTTCCGCCTGGTTGGCAAAAGACAGCTGCTCCTCAGACTCCTCGATATTTTCGATTGTGTTCTGCACCATGTCTTGAAGCTTCTCCACGTTGTCTGATCTGTCATCCGGATGATGTTTTTGGTGTGTCATGCGGGTCTCTGCCTCCTTTTCTTCTTTACTCGCCCTTTGTCTGCATAATGATCGGCGTTTCTCCTGATTTATCATGCATCTTTTTTCCTTTGTTGCGCTTATATTCTACCGGTTTTGTCCCAAGATGGCTCGGGGCAAATTTAGACTGTTTGTCATGTTCCCTCGGCATGTCTATCCCTCCTTTTCAGCATTAGGATTCTCAAAAAGGAGCGTAAACATGAATCGATTTTTAAAAAGTCACTTCAGCTTAAATTTCTCTTCAAGCTTATCTTCCAGCCGATCAAGAAACTCCTGGTTGGTCATGAGCTCCTTTTTGTTTTCCAAGACAAGTTCTTCAAATGTCCGCCTTTTCGTTTTTTTCATGTTGAATCACCTCCAGCTTGTTTTCATTTTCACCATTTTTTGGGCGATATAAGCAAAAAAGCCGGGATTTTTTATAATCCCAGCTTTTCTTCCATATTCTTTTTCGACATCGTCCCAAGGACGATATCTTGAATCATTCCGTTTTCATCAATAATAAATGTTGTCGGATACGAAAAAATCTCGTATTTCGCATTGATGCCCGTTCGATCTAAGACGATAGGGAAATGTAAACCGTGCCTTTCGGCAAACGTTTTGACCGACTCTTCGTTTTTCTCGGAAGAGGTAAAGTTGACGGCCAAAACGGCAATGTCCTGATTTTCGTTTTGGAGTTCTTCCATTGCAGGCATTTCTATTTCACACGGTTTACACCAGGTGGCCCAAAAATTTAACAGCACTTTTTTTCCTTTAAAGTCTGATAAAGATACATCGTTTCCATCCTTTAAAGACGGAAGCGTAAAATCAGGCGCCTTGTCTCCTTTCGCAATGCCGATTTCGGCTTCCTTTTGCCCTGTGAAGTTCCATACCGCAAGACCGGCCAAAACGAAAAGAAACGCGGCAGCCAGCAATTTTTTCATCATCGGCATCCTCCAATTCAGGATCACGCTGAAAAAAGAAGAGAAAGCTAAAGGCTTTCTCTCCTCATTCAATTACTGTTTCATTTTATTGCGGAGCACCATTTGCAGGATTCCGCCGTGACGGTAATAATCGATTTCTACTTCGCTGTCAAAGCGTACAACAGCTTCAAACGACTTGACTGTGCCGTCTTCGGCAATCGCTTTGACTTGAACGAGATCCCGCGGGCGAACCGTCTCACTCACGTCAACTTCAATCGTTTCTTTCCCGGTCAAACCGAGCGTTTCAGCGTTTTCTCCCTCTTTAAATTGAAGCGGAAGAACGCCCATCAGCACAAGGTTGCTTCTGTGAATTCTTTCAAAGCTTTCTGCAATGACGGTTTTGATGCCGAGCAGATTTGTTCCTTTTGCCGCCCAGTCGCGGGAAGAACCCATTCCGTAGTCTTTTCCGGCAATGACGACCAGACCTGTGCCGTCTTCTTTATACTTCATGCAGGCATCGTAGATGGACATTACTTCTCCGGTCGGCCAATACGTTGTATAACCGCCTTCTGTACCCGGAGCGATCTGGTTTTTGATTCTGATGTTGGCGAATGTTCCCCTCATCATGACTTCATGGTTTCCGCGTCTTGAACCATATGAGTTGAAGTCTCTAGGAGAAACGCCTTTTTCCTGCAGATATTTTCCGGCTGGCGTGTCTTTGCCGATCGCTCCCGCAGGAGAAATATGGTCTGTCGTGACAGAATCTCCGAATTTGCCGACAATGCGCAAGCCTTTAAGCGGTTCAACCGTACCAGGCTCAACTGACATGTTTTCAAAGAACGGCGGGTTTTGAATGTAAGTGGATTCTTCATCCCATTTATACAGGGCTTCATCCGTTGTTTCAATCGCATTCCAGCGTTCATTGTCATCAAACACGCGCTCATATTCTTTTCTGAACAACTCAGGAGTAACGGTTTGCTTCACGACGGAGTTGATTTCGTCCATCGTCGGCCAAATATCGTTGAAGTATACGTTTTGACCGTCTTTTCCGACGCCGATCGGTTCGTTTTTCAGGTCAATATCTACCGTGCCCGCCAATGCATAGGCTACGACAAGCGGCGGAGACGCCAGGTAGTTTCCTTTGACAAGCGGATGAATCCGGCCTTCAAAGTTACGGTTTCCGGAAAGGACAGACGTAATCAGCAGGTCATTTTCGGCAACCGCTTTTTCGATTTCAGGCGCAAGCGGTCCGGAGTTCCCGATACATGTCGTACAGCCGTATCCGACGATGTTAAATCCAAGCTCGCGCATATATGGAAGCAGGCCTGAATTGACTAAGTAGCCTGTTACGACTTTTGAACCCGGAGCCAGGGATGTTTTCACATAGTTCGGTACTTTCAATCCCAGTTCAACCGCTTTTTTAGCGACAAGGCCCGCACCGATTAAGACATAAGGGTTTGATGTATTTGTGCAGCTGGTGATCGCCGCAATCGCAATCGCACCCGTTTTCATGACGGCTTCTTCGCCGTTTTCAAGCTTAAATTTGATTTCTTTGTCAGCCTCACTCGCGTTTAAACCGAATCCCTGGTTCCCTGCAGGGCTTGCCAAATGCTTGTGGAATGTCTCTTTCATGTCAGTCAGCGGAATGAGATCCTGAGGACGCTTCGGACCTGAAAGATTCGCTTCAACTTTTGACAAGTCAATTTCAACGATATCGGTAAATACGGGATCTTCCTGATCAGGCGTGTAGAACAATCCGTTTTGACGGCAATATTCTTTCACCACATTGATATGTTCTTCATCACGGCCTGTTAAACGCATGTATTCCAATGCTTCCTCATCAACAGGGAAGAAACCGCAAGTCGCGCCGTATTCAGGAGCCATATTTGCGATTGTCGCACGGTCTGCAAGCGGAAGTTCTGCAACACCCGGTCCGAAGAATTCGACGAACTTTCCGACCACGCCTTTTTCACGCAGCACCTGTGTTACTTTAAGCGCCAAGTCCGTCGCCGTCGTGCCGTTCGGCAGCTTTCCGACAAGCTTCGCTCCGATTACTTCAGGTACAGGGAAATATGAAGGCTGGCCGAGCATGCCCGCTTCAGCTTCAATTCCGCCGACGCCCCAGCCGAGAACGCCGATTCCGTTGATCATCGTTGTATGGGAGTCAGTACCGACAAGCGTGTCAGGATAAGCGACAATCTCACCGTCTTCTTCCACAGCATGGACAACGTTTGCCAAATACTCAAGGTTCACCTGGTGAACAATACCTGTAGCAGGGGGAACAGCCTGATAGTTATTAAACGCTTTCTTAGCCCAGCTTAAAAATTTGTAACGCTCTGCATTTCGTTGGAATTCAAGGTCCATATTAATTGTCAATGCATCTTCCGTACCCGCTTTGTCAACTTGTACGGAGTGGTCGATGACAAGGTCTACCGGTATTTCAGGATTGATTTTATCCGGATCTCCGCCGACTGAAGCCATCGCTTTTCTTAATGAAGCAAGGTCTACAACGGCTGGAACGCCGGTAAAGTCCTGCAAAATAACGCGGGATGGTTTGAAAGGAACGTCAATATCCTTTAATTCGGCAGTGCCCCATTTTGCCAAGTTTTCAACGTGTTCCTTTGTAATGACTCTCCCGTCTACTTGACGAAGAACGGATTCGAGCAAAACTTTAATGGAATAAGGAAGTTTTGATACGTTTCCGATTCCTTGATCCTCTAATGCTTTTAAAGAATAATAGCTGTACGTTTTGCCTTGTACTGTAAACGTTTTTCTTGATTGAAAAGCGTCTTTTTTTGCGACTTGTTGCTGATTCGCCATTTCTCCAAAATCCCCCTTTAAAGATCAAGATCATACGCCAGAAAAATCGGCATATTTCACCACAATTTTCTCACAATTTAATCTTAAAACAATTTTAAACATAAGTAAATATCAATGTTTTTATTAAATTCAATAAGAATGCCTTATATAAGGAAAAAAGTTTATTTTACTGGAAATACATTTTTTTATACAATACACCCGCTAAGGCTATACTACAGTCTGAGGTGATCGAAATTGGCCAAACGAAAAGCAAATCATGTCATCAATGGAATGAACAATGCTAAACGCCAAGGAAACGGCGCGGGATATATTGAAGATGACCAGCATATTCTCACTGAGGCGGAACGCCAAAACAACAAAAAACGGAAGACCAATCAATAAATCCTAAAAATCCTTCATGAATGGCTTAGGAGGTTAAGACATTGACAAATAAAAACGACGGCAAAGATATGCGCAAAAACGCACCGAAAGGAGCTCAGCCTGGGCAGCCAGAGCCTTTGAGCGGAAGCAAAAAAGTTAAAAACCGGAACCATACGAGACAAAAACATAATTCCAGTCACGATATGTAACATTTTCCGCGTCTTTCACGGCGCGGTTTTTTACTTTACCTCTCTGGCGATGCAACCCCCTTCGAATCGCCTCCTTCACATGAATTCACAGCTGTGCATAATCTAACGGTAAGGCTAGGTATGGAGGAATGATCAAATGACAAATACAAAACGTTTCGATTCCGCAGATTTTGATAAAGAATGGATGAAACAGTTTGTTGACGACCCTTTTCTCCTCTATGATGAGACTTTTCCGATCGACCTTTATGAAACGAGCACTGAATATATAATCGAAGCAGATTTAAGCCGCTTGAATGCCCGGCACCTTGACATGACGTTTTCCGGCTACGATTTCAAGCTTGCGGTTAAAACCGATGAACAGCATTACGAAAAATCGCTGATGCTTCCTTTCTTTTTGAATGACAAACAGATCGAAGCGGAATGCGAGAACAGCATTCTTGCAGTTAAAATCAATAAGGAAGCAAGCCAAGATGAAGTTTCGCTTTCATTTCATATTCCTTTTATATCATACATGCACAACAAGCAGAACCCGGACAGCGCGTAAAACACTTTGCCATCCGGGTTTTTTCCGTTCGTTCGTCAAATATCCGCTAGCAATTCTCTATGGCCGATTAGGGAATTGCTATACAATAGATTATGTTCTAGCACCTCTTTTGATCAGGCCGGTGTCCCATTTTATATTATTTTTTCTATGTTCTTCTAAAACGCCTTCATGTAAAATAGGTTATAGACAAAGGAGTGATGAGAGATGCTGGAAGGATGGTTTTTATGGCTGATGCTCGCTTGGATCGTCATCATGATCGTCCTCTTGTCAATCGGCGGTTTTTTCATGTTTCGCAAATTTTTAAAAAGGCTGCCTAAAGAAGATGGGAAATCTGAGCTGGACTGGCAGGATTATTATATTGAACAGACAAGGCATTTGTGGAATGAAGAAGAAAAAGAACTGCTTGAAGAATTAGTTTCTCCCGTACCCGAACTGTTTCGCGATGTAGCAAAAGCGAAAATCGCCGGAAAGATCGGAGAACTCGCATTAAAGGAAAAAGCAGGCGCAATCGACCGGGATTTAATCGTCAGAGGCTATATTATGGCCACACCGAAAAAAGACCATAAGTTCCTCGTAAAGCGTTTAAAAGAAAAGAACATTGATCACTCTTCCTATCAAGAGCTTTTTAAATAAACAAAACCTTTCCTGAAAGAAGGAAAGGTTTTGTTTTAATTGACCTGTATGTGATTTGACGCTTCAATCTGGCTTGAAAGCTTTCTGAACGATAAAAACATGGCAATCCGCCAAGGAACGATCATCCCGAAAGCCAGAATCCAAAACATTCCGCTCAGTGCGCCGTAATCGATCGTTGTGCTTAATATGCTCTTCATCGCGATCCGGATGACGAGCAGCGCAATTAAAATAAACACAAACGATTTGGAGCGTTTAATATAGATTTTATCATCGCGGATTTCAAATTTTGAGGTTTTAATTAAGAAAATAGAAAAGATCATGCCCACTGTGAGAGCTTCCAAAAATTCGGCACCGGTCACGTGGAACATCGGAAATAAAAACATGAGAGCACCGGTGCTCATAAAAATCGGAGGCAGTATAATTTTTTTGGCCGTAGCCGGTTTTTCAGATGACTTGATTCTGACAGCCATGACAATGACGGCCATCACGACGGCAAGTATAGATGAAACGACGATCATCATACATATCATCCCTTTTTCTAAAGCTAATTTCTCTACTTGTTACTATACTCCAAAACGAAGAAAAAAACCATGTTCAGGTTTTTCAGCTGCAAGGATTTCCGAGCACGTGGCGAATCGCTTCGACGACTTTCGTCTCCTCGAAAGGCTTGACGATAAAGTCCTTGGCTCCGGCTTCGATCGCTTCAACAACGATTCGCTTTTGCCGCATGGCCGTACACATGATCACTTTCACCTTCGGGTTCAGCTGGATCATGTCCTTTAAAGCTTCAATCCCGTTTTTCACAGGCATTGTAATATCCATGATAACCAAGTCCGGCTGCAGCTCTTGATAAAGCAAAACAGCTTCTTCCCCGTTCCCGGCTTCACCCGCGACTTGCAAGTCTTCTGTTTCAAGTATTTCTCTGATTTTATCTCTCATAAATTTTGCATCATCAACAATTAAAACCCTTGTCATACTCCCCTCCAACATCATTATTCAATTTTGCTGTGAATAAGTCCTATTATAACAAAAAACCAAGGCGGTCCTTAGCCAGGTATCTAAAAGCCTCTGAAATCGCCGAACAGGCCTGACAGTACGATAATGATTTTCGTCATCCAGTCAAAGAACAGCAGGATTCCGACTGCAATCATTGCAATTCCGCCGATCTTCATGATGATGAGCTGATGCTTCCGAAGCCATTTCATCTTTGTCATGAAAAAAGACAGGAGCAGAAACGGCAGGCTGAATCCGAGCGCATAAAGCACCATATAAGGCACGGCCGACATCGGGTTCGTTCCGGAAAGTGTGATGACCGCTGCAAGAATCGGACCGGTGCAGGGCGTCCAGCCGGCGGCAAATGCCATTCCGATTCCGACAGAACCGAGCAGGCCGCCGGGCCTGTTTTTAAAATGGAGGCGCCTTTCTTTCATTAAAAATTCAGGCTTAAAAACCCCCAGTGTGACAAATCCAAAAAAGATGATGAATACCGCGCCAAGCTGCCTGATGAGCTGATGATAATCCTTAAAAAAGGACCCGACAAGCGATGTGCTGTAGCCGAGAGCCACAAAGATCATCGAAAAGCCAATCAGGAAAAAGATCGTATGTATCAGGCTCCTTTTTTGAAACATAAGTCTGTCAGAATGGATTTCACTCATGCTGACACCTGTAATATATGATAAAAAAGCGGGATACAGCGGCAGGCAGCATGGCGAAATAAACGATAGAAACCCTGCACCGAAAGCGAGAATATAGTTGATATCAGCCATCTCTTTCTCCCTTCTATTTTTTGGAATACTATGAAAGAAAATCATTTGATATGACAATTACATTTCAATTTCCTAACATATCACAAAAAAGGATGTTGGTTTCACGAATTTCTTTATATAATCAATTTTGACAATTTACCCTTATCACCTTCAGAATTGAAAAGGAACCTATATATGGATATAATAACATTTAGTAGGCAACAAAAAGATGATTTTTACAGAAGAAAGGATAAATTCCTGTGATGAAAGAAAATCTGCTTCATGAAATTGAGGAAAAAAGAAAAGAGCTGCTAAAAATCGTCATGACAAACGGCATGACTTCACATATCACCATTCAGCACAGCCAGCAGCTGGATATCCTTCTTTTGGAATACCAAAAACTATCTCTCGGACATACACAATAATCATAGATCAAAATAAAAAACCCGGAAGCGGGTTTTTTATTTTATAACCATGTTCCTTCTATGTCATAATCGCATTCGTATTATTTCGTTTGATTTTCCATGGCTTTCATCATTTGATTAATTTTCTTCTGGGATGGTTTCATACCCATCTGCATCATCATCATGCGCAGCATTTGTTCATTAATTGGCGGATTTTTTTTCAAATAGTTCATCATATATTTACGAGCAATAAAAAATCCGAGTGCAACACCTGCGAGCAATGCTAAAACGCCCACTAGGATGACAACCCATAAATCCATTTAATTTCCTCCTTCATGTTGTCTCGTATAAAGTGTACTAAACCAAACGCTATTATACAACATTTACAGTCCAAATTCTTTTTTTTATACAAAATTTCTTTCTTTCACAGGGTTCAGCCAGCCGTAACGTTTCATATTAAAATCCATCGCAAGGAAACATGGACTTACTTTCCGCAAAACCTCAAAGAATACCGTTTCGGCATCGAATGGACCCTTCGCCAAAATCTCAATATGTCGGTCTTTGATAATAAAAGAAGCGCTTCCTTTTGGAACAATCAATCTGTATACATAGTCAACTTGTGTATAGTCTTCCCGGCAGAGGTTCATTTTCATTCTTTTGTGTATATGGGCTGCGGGAATCGGTTTTGTAATGAACTCGATCTGCTTGGCGGCTAATTGAGACTTTTGATCGGGGCTCGTCCAATGATAATCGTAAAACAGCTTGAACATGACAGACTCTCTTCCAAAATAATGGCTGGCAAATTCCTCTTCTATCAAATACGTATAATAATGGCGTTCCATCACTGTCTCATCCCCCTGTATCGAAGAATATATGCTTTCTATTATACAAAAGGGGGTTAGAAATAATTGTCTGATGATGATAAAAGAAGCGACTAATTTTGTCGAAATGAAAAAAAGAGAATGATCCGCAGATCATTCTCTTTCATATGCCCGATTAGCGATTTAACAGTTTTTTCACCCGGTCAACTACATTCGCAGGCGTAAAACCGTATTCTTTCATGATCGTTTCGCCGGGAGCTGAAGCACCGAAATGGTCGATTCCGAGAATGTCCCCGTCAGTGCCGGTATATCTCTCCCATCCGAGCGGTGATCCCATTTCAATTGCGAGACGCTTTGTCACATCAGTTGGAAGAACAGCGTTTTTATATTCGGCCGGCTGCTTGTCGAAACGATCCCAAGACGGAACGCTGACAACGGATACGTCAATGCCTTCTTTTTTCAGCTCGCTTTGTGCGTCAAGCGCAAGGCCAACTTCAGATCCGCTCGCAAGCAAGATCGCTTCCGGTTTTTCGTTTTGGCTTTTCGAAACGACATATCCACCTTTTTCAACGCCTTCATAAGCTGCTTCAGGAGACTGATCAATTGTCGGCAAGTTTTGACGTGTCAACACAAGCGCAGTCGGCTGACTTTTTGATTGAAGCGCCAGTTTCCAGGCTGCTGCTGTTTCATTTCCGTCTGCAGGTCTGATGACGGACAAGTTCGGCAGCGCACGAAGTGATGCCAGCTGTTCAATCGGCTCATGAGTCGGTCCGTCTTCTCCGACGGCAATGCTGTCATGTGTAAACACATATGTGACAGGAAGCCCCATTAATGCCGCAAGACGGATCGCAGGTCTCAGATAGTCGGAGAAAACGAAGAACGTTCCGCCGAATACGCGAAGGCCACCGTGGAGAGCCATTCCGTTCAAAGCTGCTCCCATCGCAAATTCACGTACACCGAACCAGATATTTCTGCCGGCGTAATCTCTCGCTGAAAAATCTCCGCCGTTTTTGATTGTCGTTTTGTTGGAGCCGGCCAAGTCAGCGGATCCGCCAAAGAAGAACGGCACTTGTTGTGCGATTCCGTTTAATACTTCCCCTGAGGATGCACGCGAAGCAAGGCTGCTTCCTTTCTCATACGCAGGTACTTTCTGATCCCAACCTTCAGGAAGCTCGCCCTTCATCGCAAGTTCAAGCTCTTCGGCAAGTTCCGGGTGGGCTTTCTTGTATGCGGAGAACAGCTCGTTCCATTCCGCCTCTTTTTTCTTGCCCGCTTCTTTCACTGTTTCGTTAAAGTGTTCGTACACTTCAGAAGGGACATGAAAATCTTCTTCGTATGTCCACTCATACGCTTCCTTCGTTAATTTCGCCTCTTCTGAGCCAAGCGGAGCACCGTGAACGCCGGATGTTCCCGCGCGGTTTGGAGAGCCGAAACCGATCGTTGTTTTCACTTCAATTAATGTCGGCTGCTTTTCATTTTGTTTCGCTTTCTCGACGGCCGCCGTAATCTCGGCAATGTTATTGCCGTCTTCAACATAAAGCACTTCCCAATTCATCGCTTCAAAACGCTGCTTCACATTTTCAGAGAATGAGCGGTTTAATTCACCGTCAAGCGAAATGTCATTTGAATCATAAAGCACGATGAGACGGCCGAGTTTCAAATGTCCCGCAAGCGAAGCCGCTTCCGATGAAATTCCCTCCATCAAGTCTCCGTCACCGCAAATGCTGTATGTATAATGATCAACGACGCGATAGTCGTCACGGTTGTAAGTTTCCGCAAGGTGACGTTCAGCAAGCGCCATTCCGACAGCCATTCCGATTCCTTGGCCAAGCGGGCCTGTCGTCGCATCTACACCCGGAGTATGTCCGAATTCCGGATGTCCAGGCGTTTTGCTTCCCCATTGGCGGAAATTCTTGAGGTCTTCAATTGAAACGTCATATCCGCTTAAGTGAAGCATGCTGTACAGAAGCATTGATCCGTGTCCGGCGGACAGCACAAAACGGTCCCTGTTAAACCAATTCGGATTTTCAGGGCTGACATTCATCATTTTTGTCCAAAGCGCATAAGCCATCGGAGCAGTCCCCATCGGCATGCCGGGGTGACCGGATTTAGCTTTTTCAATCGCGTCTATGGAGAGTGTTCGTATTGTTGCGACAGATTTTAATTCAATCGTTTTCATTATGATCCCCTTCCTGTATGGACTCTACTTTCTTATCATAAATCTACCCATCGGTTTTCACAACCATTTCAGCTCAAAAGCAGTGAAAAATGACGAATCTTTGCCTTCATTTTAAATTGTAGTATATACAAAAAGGGAATACGATATCGGCGTATTCCCCAAATTAATGCAATCGGCGGTTTCTTTTTTCCTGTTTGAGCTTTTCAGGCGTCACATCATTACCTTCAGGATCAACAATCGTCACAGTTTTCAACGTGTTTTTCATAGACGCGCGGACGCCTTGAAGATATTCCTGGCGAAGCTTCTGCTGTTCTGCTTTTTCTTCGTCTGTTAAAGATCCGCTCTTTGCTTTTTTGGCAAGCTCGTTAATTCTGGCTATTTTTTCATTAGAAATCATAAGATACTCCTTTGATTCGGTATATATCCATCATACTACTAAATCCGCTTTCGTTTGACAACAGATTAGTCTGCAAGGCCGTCCTTATACTCCTGGTAGCGGCGGTGAACGGTTGCTTTTGAAATGCTGTATCCGAACCCTCTCAACACGGCTGCAATCTCCGCAAACGTCAGCTTGTTCTCCCTGAGCCTGACGATTTCTGAAAGAGGCGCTTCGATCCGCTCTCTCCCGCCGCCTTCATTGCGGTGTTTCAGATTCCTCTCCGGGCGGTAGCCGTTTTCGACCGCCTTCTTCATTCCCCGCTTAATTTTCAGGTTATGTATTTTCCGCTGGTATTCTTCGACAATGCCGACAATCTCCAAAACCATCGAATCCGCTTCGGAAAGCTCAAGTTTTCCCCGGTGAGCCAGCGTGTAGATTTGAACGCCTTCTTTATATAAACAGTGAAGAAGGGCAATTTTGGCATTCCCTCTTCCAAGTCGCGTATCATCCTGTATTAAAACTGCGTCAATGTCTGATGTTTTGATTTCCTCGAGCAGATCGAAGACGCCGTCGCGGTCCATCTCATATCCGCTCGCCTGTTCGGAAATGACGTTCACGACGTTCATCCCGTGCTCGGCGGCAAGCGACTGGAGCTCTTCAGCCTGCCGTTTTAATGAGGTTTCCTGCTGCTCCTTCGCAGTGCTTACCCTGGTGTAAATAATCGCATTCATGGAAATCCCCTCAATCATTTATTCTACAACTGCAAGCTGATATTGATCGGAGTGCTGTTTGGCTACCGGCAGGACCAAAACATCGCCCGGTTTAATAACGGAGGTCGGCAGATTGTTTTTATCGGCGACCCATTCGATGAATTTTTGTTTGTCAGCGGGTTTTCCGCCTTTGATCCGGTCGGCCAGCTCCCACAATGTATCGCCTTCCTGCACTTCTATTTTAACATATTGCTTTCTTTCTTCGATTTTACCGGCAAAAGACACAAACAGAATACAGCAGCTGATCACAGCAGTAAACAGACTGACAAAAATCAATGATTCTCTTTTCATATCCATCACCCCAGAATGTTTGTTCGGTTTTATGATTTCAGTATACATACGAACAAATGTTTCTGTCAATCGTTTTTTTTCGAACCTATGTTTGTACTCAAAGGAAAAACATGCTATAATCTAGCTAAAATCGACGTTTTGAGGTGCAAAAAATGACGAAGCTATCAAAAAGACAACTTGATATTTTGCGTTTCATTAAAGAAGAAGTGAAACGCAAAGGCTATCCGCCTTCCGTCAGGGAGATCGGAGAAGCGGTCGGCCTGGCGTCAAGTTCAACGGTACACGGCCACTTGGCAAGGCTTGAAACGAAGGGATTGATCAGAAGGGATCCGACGAAGCCGAGAGCGATCGAAATTCTCGATACAGAGGAAGAAATTCACATTCCGAAAAACCAGGTTGTCAATGTCCCGGTCATCGGAAAGGTGACGGCCGGTACGCCGATTACCGCAGTCGAAAACATTGAGGAATACTTTCCGCTTCCAGACCGCCTGGCGCCGCCGGATGAGCATGTCTTTATGCTGGAGATCATGGGCGAAAGCATGATCGATGCCGGAATTCTTGATCAGGATTATGTGATAGTCAAACAGCAGAACACCGCAAACAACGGAGATATCGTCGTTGCGATGACCGAAGACGACGAAGCGACTGTTAAGCGGTTTTTCAAGGAAGAAACCCATATCCGCCTTCAGCCGGAAAACCCGACGATGGAACCGATCATCCTCCAGAATGTGACGATTCTCGGAAAAGTCATTGGCGTATTCCGCACGGTTCATTAAAAAACGGACTCATCAGCAAAACCGCCGGTCGGCGGTTTTTTTTCGCACGAAAAAACAGGCCCACATCCAGACGGAATGAAGGATGCGAGCCTGAAACAGAGGGATTGATCATATGCTTACATTACCATTATCCCCCAAACGAGTTTTCTTGTCAACAAAAATGTTTCCTTGAGGAAACATTTTTCATTGTCTCCCTTTTATCGAACGATAAACAAAATTCTCGTCCCGTCAGCGTAATCGCTCAGCCTGTTCCCGACCCAGGAGCCGGCTCCGCGGTTATCCGATGAGCTGACATATCTGACCGACGCTCCTTTTCCTCCTTCTTCACACATGGCCATCGGCCATTCGTCACGGTCAAAGCCCGGCTTAGTCGGAATCCCTTTTAATGATTCCTGACGGCGCTTATCCGCTCCAGATCTTTCAATTGTGCAGACATCTGAATGGCCCGCTTTGATCGCATCGCTTATATGAGCACCGGTTTCAGGATAGCGCGATGCCGGAAAATACAATACGTCATCATACCTTGCAACGCCTTCGGCATGCTGAGAAGAATATGCAGCCCCTCCCGAAAGCCCAAGCAGCACCAATGCGGAAAACAGCAGATGAACCGCCCATTTTTTGATCATGACAAAAACAACCTCCTCTTGTATATGCTGGTGTCACTAACAGATTAAGAGAGAATTGTTTTTGCTTTTCGGGCTCTTTGTGAAAAAGACGTTTAGATTGTGTAAATAAACGTAAGTTAAATGCTCGGGGCATACCCGTGAAAAACTGCATGTACTTTTTGCGTCCACTCTAAACGGTATACACGGGAGCCGTCAGGAAACATGCGGCTGCCGGATATGCAAATTTTTTCATCGTTGTATTTTTTAAAAATGATTCATTCACACAACAAAAAAACAGGCGGAAAATCCGCCTGTTTATACGGCAACTTCAAATGTCAGCTTGTCGCCGTGCTTATAGTCAATTAATTTAAAATCATCGATTGTAAAGTCATAAAAGTTTTTGATGTCCGGGTTGATCCACAGCTTCGGCGCTTCATATTGCTCGCGTTTCATCTGAATGTTTAAATTATCGATGTGACGGGTATAGATGTGACAGTCGCCGATATTGAAGATGTATTCGCCCAGCTCATAACCGAGGACTTGGGCGATCATGCGCTGCAAGACGTTATATTGGAACACATTGAACGGGTTGCCAAGCGCCATGTCATTGCTTCTCGCTCTTACTTCCAAAGAGAGCTTTCCTTCTTTCACATACCATTGCGTCTCATAGACGCAGGGCGTCAAGGCCATGCCGTCCAAGTCATCGGGATTCCACAGCATGGTCAAATGCCTGCGTGAAGACGGATTATGCTTTAACTGATGGAGCAAATAATCCACTTGATCGGCTTTCTGCCCGTTAACCGTTCTGTTTTTCTTCGCTAATTGATAGCCGTAGGCTGCTCCGATTGTGCCGTCTTCAAGCCGCCATTGATCCCAAATATGAACCCCCATATCGTTCAAAACTTGAACATCATTGGATTTCAGCTGCCAGATCCAAAGCAGCTCTTTGATGGCCGTTTTCCACGCCACCTTCTTCGTCGTCAAAATCGGCACTTCCGAATTGTCAAACCGCATTTTTTCGCTCATGATGCTCAGCGTATGAGCCGGCGTTCCGTCTGAATCCCACTTCGTCCGGACCTGATATTCTTCATCGGAGATCCCTGATTCAATAATTTTTTGAATGATTGCATTGTATTGCTGGTCATAATGGCTCATCTTATCCTCTCCTCTTTCCACATGATATGTATAAAATGAGTTTTTTTCAAGATTTAAGATCATGCGCGGGTTTGATAAATCTCCAACGCTTTCTTGATAACATTTTTATCGTATCCGGTGACATCATGGATTTTCTCAGTCCAGCCTTCGATTGTGTCCGGCTTCGCTTCTCTGTATAATCCTTTGCTCGTGCTAAGATATATGTCCCAGCCGCTGAATTCCCAATGCGCGATTTCATGTTGAAACGGAATTCTGCATTCCAGTAATGGCGCAGGCTTCAATGCCGCTTGCGAGCATTCAGCTGCCTCCCAAAAAACGGACATGTCAACAGGCTCTGTAGAGTAGACTTGAGTTGACACCTTTCCGTTCGGCCGATGGTAAAGGACCTTAACTCCGCCGGTTGTCGGCTTGACTTGAATTTGTGCTGCCGGGAAAAAACCGTCCAGCTTTTCACTGGTATAATCTTCACATTCGCAGTCGATCAGAATCGGCTGCAGCCATTGATCTCCCAGATCACATAAAAAGCGCCGTCCTCTTTCATCAAGCGCGATGACTGCGGCATGCGCGCGTTCTGTTTTGAACGAACGGCCGATCGGAAAAGCTTCCACTCCGTCTTTTGTAAACTCGTCCAGCAGCCAAATCGAAAGGTCAAAGCAATTGCCGGCAATGCCGTACTCTTGGTGGTGTTCCTTCATCATTGAGACGTTCCGCTGTTTCTGATCCCCTCCCTGATGATAAAACCATGCCTTTGTCAGCGTTTCCATCGGAAAAGCGTCGAATCTTCTCCACGTACGGAGAATGGCATCCGGAGCAAACATCATCTTCCCCCCTGTCCAGAAGCGATTGTTAACACTATTATATACGGGCGACCGAGACGAAAAAAATCCCTTAGCAAGGGATTTTTTCGTTTTATTTTCCTTTCTCATCAGTCGGAATCTGGATCAGGGAATTCGATCCTGTCGCTTTAGGCATTTTTCCGTCCCATTTTTGGATCCATTGATACTTGATCATTTCATCTGACATCGATTTTTTAATAATTTCATTATACTCGGCAATACCTTGGGCTTCGATCTTTTTCTTTTTCGCTTCCGCTTCGGCGATCTTCAGCTCTGTCTGCGTTCTTTCCAGTTCCTGCGAAGACTTCACGCGCGCGTCAATCGCTTCCTGGGTCGCTTTATCAGGCTTTGGCACACCGAGTGTTAAATCGTCAATGACAAAGCCGAGCCCCTTCATATCATCTGCAAATGTTTTTTGGATTTCTGCGGCGGCATCAGATGATTTTTGTCCGTATGTATCAATGACGGAGTATTTGGAAATCGACTTTCTTGCAGCGTCCCACAGCCTTGTTTTCAAGTAGCTGTTTTCGATTGATTCAATATCGACCGCTCCGAATTTATTAAACAATTCTACGACTTTATCAGGCTGAACGACATAGTTGTAGGCGATGTCCATTGAGATGTTTTTGCCGTCAGAAGTAGCCACTTGAATATCCTGATTGTTTACAGTCTGCATCCGCACCGGATATCTTGTGACTTTGTCAAACAGTCCGACTAAATGCCAGCCTTGATCAAGCGTTTCCGATTTCACCCCGCCATTCGGAGAATAAACGACGCCGACATATCCGTTCGGAATTTTCTCGATGAACAAGGAAGCTGTGAATCCTCCGATAATTAAAGCAACAGCGACAATGATTCCGCCGAGCAGCGTTTTGTTTTTATTCTTCTTTGGTTGTTTTTCATTCATCTTTGTCATCCTCCAGCGTTTTCTTTATTTTGCTCGCCCCGCTTCCGACTTTTTTAAAAAGCGGGCTTAACATAAGCCATACGCCAAACCCTATAATGGATAGCAATATGATCGAACCAATCATGACTTTCACTTTTGTTTCACCCCTTTTGCATTTGTTGATTGATCGTATGACTAAATAAAATCATTTCACTTATGTTTACGTTCATATGAACTTAAAGTTTCATTTTTTTAAAATGTAATAGAAAAAATTTTATCATTGCAATTGCGAAATCAATGGCATCGTTAAAGGATATGTCGGATAACTTACTCTTTATGCCGCGTATATCATGGCGTGTTCGCAGTCAAATGAAGACGAAGCGGCATGCCGAACCAACTATCAGCTGGGCACATACTAAAAAAAGAGCCAAATGATTGGCTCTTTTAAAAATATTAAATTTCAATTATTGTTGATTGCCCTTTTTAACCCATTCAGCTACAGTCACTGTGCGTTTAGCTTGATGTTTCACTGCAGCTTCCACGTCTTCAATCATCTTCCCGTTTTGATCGACTGTAACACTCGTTCCATATGGATTTCCGCCAGCCCCGAAGAGGACAGGATCAGTGTATCCCGGAGAAGCAATAATAGCTCCCCAGTGCATCATTGAAGTATATAAGGACAAGATTGTTGCTTCTTGACCACCATGTGGATTTTGAGCGGAGGACATTGCGCTTACAACCTTATTTACTGTCTTTCCGTTTGCCCAAAGTCCGCCTTGTGTATCAAGAAACTGTTTCATTTGGGATGCCATATTGCCAAAGCGTGTTGGTGTACTGAATATAATAGCATCTGCCCACTCTATATCTTCTGAGGATACGACTGGAATGTCCTTTGTTGCATCAACAGTGGATTTCCACACTTCATTTCCCTCAATGGCTGATTGCGGAGCCAATTCTTGTACTTTTAAAACTCTGACTTCAGCACCGGCTTCTTCTGCACCTTCTGCAGCCCATTTGGCTAATTGATAGTTTGTTCCGCCCATACTATAAAAAACTACAGCTAATTTTACATTTGACATATGATCCAGCTCCTTTGATTTTCTAAATAGTTTGTCTAAAAATCCCATGTTTTCACACCTGCTTTTTTGTTTTCTTTTCGGCAAACCTTTTAAGAACCACCCCCTTGAAGTGTTTCGCTGCCATTATTATTCCTTGCTAGAATAAACTTAAAACATTTCAATTTAATAAATCTCAATTTCGAGATATTATGGATGGTTATATTACTTCGGTCTTTTTCTGGTGAAGATTTCGCCAATCTTTGCGTAATCATGCCCGGCTAAACGACTGATGGCGCCGAGGCCTCTTGGATCGATTTTTCCATTTTCATAGATGCCGCTTTCGATATGATATTGAACGACTCTGCCTATCATAAAATCGCATCCGTCAGAGTGCTTATCTCCCAACTCTAATGAATACTCCAGAACACATTCCATACGCACTTTTGCTTCTATCACGCCCGGCACCGAGACTTTCATACTTTCAACGGGGGTTAACTCCGCTAACTGAACTTCACTTTGACTTGGTGGTAGGCTGGCGGCCGTTAAATTCATTTTTTCAACGTTTTGTTCATCAACGATATGGACCACAAATTCTTTGCTGTTCAAAATGTTTCTCGCTGTATCCTTTTGGCTCCCTTCAAAACGTTGAATAGAAAGGGAGATCATCGGAGGATTTGAAGATACAATATTAAAGTAGCTAAAAGGAGCTCCGTTTAAGACGCCCTCCTCTGATAAACTTGTAACAAATGCAACAGGTCTCGGTATAATACTCCCGATTAAAAACTTGTAGTTCTCTCTTTCTGTTTTTGTATTGGGATCAATGGACAGCATCGAATCACTTCCTTACAAAAATTAATCCAGCGCCTTCACTGTTACAGGAATTAATCTTCTTTCTAACTGCTCTCTGTAGTGTTCATACTGGGCCGGCAGCATTAACTGTTCTCCCATTGTTTCATACGATTCATCATGGGCGAATCCTGGTGGATCTGTTGCAATTTCAAATAAGATTTCCCCGTGTTCTCTGAAATAAATCGCGTTAAAATAATTTCTGTCTTGCACAGGTGTAACACGGTATCCGTTTTCCGCAACATATTTTTGCCATTCCAATTGATCATTGTCATCAATGGCTCTCCAGGCAATATGGTGAACTGTACCCGTCCCCATTTGTCCGCTTCCTATAGTTGTTAGCTTCAAATCAATTATATTTCCTATGTCACCAGCAGAACGAAAACGTACAAAATCTCCTTCTTCTCCGACTTTTTCAAGTCCCATGACCTTTTCTAATAATTCAGCCGTTTTTTCGGGTTGTTTGGATAACAGTGTTGCTCCGCCAAATCCTTTGATTGCATTGTCCGGTGTTATTTCCCCTACTTTCCAGCTGTTCTTTTCCCCTTGTTCTCTTTCGACAATTTCCAGATGAAGACCATGAGGATCATCGAACTCCAAGTATTCCTCTCCAAAACGGTTCATTTTTGTATAAGGCACATTGAATTTTGCTAATCTGTTTTCCCAAAAAGCCATTGCGCCTTTAGGAACGACGTAAGAAGTCACTCCCACTTGACCATCTCCAATGACTCCTCGACGGGCACCTGCCCAAGGAAAGAATGTAATAATCGTTCCCGGTTTCCCGCCTTCATTGCCAAAATAGAGGTGGTATGTTCCCGGATCATCAAAATTAACGGTTTTTTTTCACTAAACGTAAACCAAGAACGCCAGCGTAAAAATCCACGTTCTCTTGCGGATGGCCGACAATCGCTGTAATGTGATGGATTCCGCTTGTTTTCTTTTTCATTCCACTTCACTCCTCTTTCATGAAACATAGCTTTATGATGAGAAATACGTTACAAATTCATTTACAGGTTTTCTAAATCCCCGTGGTTTTTCTGCTTTTTATTTTTTCCTTCTTTAAAAGATCAAAATCAATGGACAAGCATCCCTGCCTTTTTCTTTATAGGACTCCGGGCAGTTTTCAACCTCCGTAGATTTCTGTTGCTTGATGAAAAGCCTTTTTGTCACCCAAAACGATGATGACTGCCGATGAGCCCAGGATCTTGTTATGTCATGAAGCTCATGTACAGAAATAGAATACCCAGTTCAATATTTATTTCTCATTATCATGAATTTGTATATTTCGAATTCGAGATATTGTCATAAAAAAATTTACATGCTTTGGGCATGGAAGCCAAGTTTTTTTAACTTTTCAATTAGAACTTCTTTTTCTTTTATGTCTAAGCCGCCGAAAATGCCTTTCATAGCTGTTTTATGTTTTGGAAAAAGATTGTTCATCAGTGCAGTTCCTTCATTCGTTAAAGCAGCGTATGTTATACGGCGATCTTTAGGACAAGGCCTTCTCTCTATTAACTTTTTCTTCTCCAACTTATCTACAACATAGGTAATGCTGCTGCTTGCGATTAATACTTTTTCGCCTATTTTTTGGATCGGCTGATCGCCTTTACTATAGACTAATTCTAGAACAGCAAACTCAGTTGGGTTTAGTCCTAAACATTTAATATCCTCTTCCACACGCTTTTTAATCGATTGCAGTGCACGAGACAACACAATAAATGCCTTTAAAGACAACTCCTCTTCGTATCTCTCCATTTCCTGACTGCCCACGGTATTCATCCTTTTTAATTATCTCGAATTCGAGATAATTGTATAATAACGATTTGCTGTTGTCAACTTTTTAAAACGGGTTTAAAACGGGTTATTATTATTACGAGTTAAAACCGATGAGACAGAATTGTTAAACGGGTGCAGTTGATTTGGGCGTACCATTGACCAAGCAGGATTCGGATCTAACACAAAAAACCGCCGACTCAAGGTCGGCAGCGCCGGCTGTTTCAGAAGTCTTGTCATACATGAAATAGTTTGTCTTTTATCTGGAGATGCAGCTTCGGATTCAGCAAGAAAATAATGGACTGAAGCTGTTCCTGTTTATTAATCGAGGGATCCGCGTGGTGTTGATGGTTGTATCCGTTAAAGATTGCAATCAGCGTGGTGGCCATCACCTTCGGATTGAGCTGTTTTTGAACGATGCCTTCTTCCTGAAGCTGCTCGATCAGTTCGACAAAAAACTCTCTCCACTGCTCATACAGAAGGGCTACTTTTCTTTGAATCTCAGGATATCTATGACTATTTGCCATAAATTCCAAAAACAAAGCTGTCGAATGCTCTTTATTTGATGTTTGAATCAAGTGTTCAATCCCTGCGAGCAATCCCCTCAGCGTCTTTTTTCGAAAACAATTCATGCTGGTTTGAAAGCGATCTTCCATTTGCTCATTCATAATATGGAGAAACAGCATCTCCTTTGACTTGAAATACAAATAAAACGTAGCTTTAGAAAATCCGGCTTCTTTCATAATTTCATCTACAGAGGTTGCCGAATATCCATTTTGGGCGAACAGATGATATCCGGCTTCTACGATCTTTTGAACCGTATTCTGTGTCTTCTTTTTCATTAAGCTGTCCTGTCCTCTCTACTTCTCTAATTAAGTTAACCATCTATGTATTGAGATATACTGGGAACGTCAAGGACTCGTTATGTTAAAGAAAATTGGAAAAAGACGCTTAAAATCTTTTGCTCAAACATACACTTGCAGCCTAAGCGGACGTTCTTTCATCAAGCATAGCAGTGACATATAAACACCGCCAAGTGACATTAGCCCGGTAAGTCAACAAGGTCAATCGCCCTAACAGGCCGGTAGCCGTATGTTCCTTTCCTTGCAAAATTCCCAACATTCATTCTAGCATTTACTGCTAAAAACTTCATATATATTGTAATTTATTTAATTGGATTTTTCTGTTTTTTAAAAGCCTCTATGAAATACCCGGGGTCCGCATCCACTTCATAAGCAAATACCCCCTGGTTCGTATGGAGGTAAAGCAAACCGGCCTCGGAAAAAGGTCTGTATGATACATCGTGGACGTGCTCAAGGCGATACTGGCGGCTTGCAGTTAAAATTTTATCGTTGTACAGGTACATTTGATTATGCTTTTTTGTATAGGTTTGCCGGTTAAAATCAATCGTCCGTTCTGTTTTGTAGTAGCTGACAGCCGCGATGGCCTGATGGCACCCGTCTTTCATTTGAAACCTCCATTTGCTATTCGTTGATTAATTTGGACATGACATATTCATCAACATATTGTCCTTTTACTTTCAAAGCGTGCTTTTTAGTGCCTTCAATGATAAAACCCATTTTTTTGTATAAACGCACGGCGGCTGTATGATGGGTCATGACAGTCAGCTCAAGTCTGTGAAGCTTTTCTTCACAGGCCCATTTTTCCAATGCCTGAAACAGCTTTACTCCAATACCTTGTCCAATATATGTTTGGCGTATGCCGATGATGATATGGGCACGGTGGCGTGTTCTCTGAACCTGTCCTCTGACTGCTGCAACATATCCGACTAAGCTTCCGTCATCAGCCGCACAAACAAAAACTTCACACACGCCGGATTGGATCTGTTTGATTTGACGTTGTGCCTGAAGCTTTCGTTATCGATCGTTTCACAAAGCTTCAGATAGTTTTCTGCATCTAAAGCTGTTAATTTTCTGACATGCAAGAAAGGCCCTCCAAACAGTTTTTAGATTATCTATATATTCTGAATTATAATCGCATGAAAAAGGCTATGCAAACCGCAGGTGCCAAGATCGATTCGCGGCTTCATCAAAAAAAATAGCAAAACCGCCGGCATTACTTTTCAAGCAGCCTCGGTTTCGCAGGGTCGCACGCAGGTTTTTGCGTATTTGTCGATTCGGCGATTTTCATTAAATAATAGCATTCTTCCCTCATCATGTGGTCTGCCATCAGCGCGGAGAACGTACCGAGCATCTGATCTGTAAGCTCCAGCTCCTCCACTTCTTTCAAAAAGGTACGAAACAGCTCAATCTCAAGCTTCACGTCTTTATTCATCCTTCTGAGAGCGGGAAAAGATTCAACATTCGCTCTGAGATACCCCGTCAATTCAACGGATTTAATATAGAACTGTTCAAAGTGTTTGACAAACTCCCTGCTCTTCTCTTTCAACCGTTTTTCCACCGCATCCAGGTCATCGGCAATTGCTCCAGCATGTCCGGCGGCATCCATCAGCCACAGCATATGGTGGTGCAACTCGTGGAAAACAGGCGGCACTTCCCGTTTTTTTAAGTATTTTAGCACAAGCAAGTACTCCTCCAGTTCATTTACCATATGGTTAATAAAAGTCGGAGGAAGGTGAATTTTAATATCGCCTGTCAGGTGCCTTTTAATGATGGAGAGTTTAAATTTCCTGAATTGAAGGGCATATTCTTCAGCTTCAAGCGTTAATGAATACAAATCAGGCGAAGCATTCACTTTTTTCAGCAAAACATCAAACGTCTGCTTGAACTGCTTCGCCTTTTGAATATCTTCTTTTTCCCTTTCAGCCAAAGAATCCAAAATAAAACGCGCATGATCACCCAAAACTTGAAGCCAAAATTTATGTTCAAAAACGGCCGTCTCCTTATAAGTTTTCAAGCTTGCGCCTCCCTTTAAATACCATTCTTCACTATGGCTATTCGCTGCAAGCCCGAAATATGATCATGCAAATAGAAGCTGATCAATAAAGATTCGGAGGCAGTATGTCATCCCGGGGATGTTGAATAACCGATGGCGGCGTATCATGAATATATGCAGGCGCAGGTTTTAGCACCGGTTTTTTCGCAAGGGGCTGAGGATGTTCAACATACTGAAAAACGCCTTCCCCATCCATGCTCGGTCCCTTCGCCCATCTGCCTGTAGCGCTCTCGTTGCCTCTTGAAAAATTAAATAATACATGGGAGACTTCCCTTTTTTCCAGATGGCGCGGAAACGTGCTTGGGACGACGACATTTTCTTTCGCTTCCAGTTCTTTAATGGCCGCAAGCCACTGGTTTTGATGCATCGTATCCCTTGCAATCAGCCAGGACAGCATATCTTTGACACCGCGGTCCGTCGTCTCTTCATAAAGGCGGACAGCCTGCAGGCGTCCCTGTGATTCCGCGTTTAAATTTGCTCGAAAGTCGGCAAGCAAATTTCCGCTTGCAATAATATAATCGGCGGTCCAGCGGTTTCCCACACTGTCGGCCGGCATTGCCCCTAATCCTGATACGATGGCATGCTGCGGATTCATCCCTCCGAGAATGGCACCGAGCACCGGATCTTTTGCCGCTTTTTCAAGATCGCCGACCGGCGCACCGTCCAAAAGCCTTGCGATCATCGTCGCCAGCATCTCGATATGGGCGAGCTCTTCAGCTCCTGTATCCATCAGCAGATCTTTGTACTTGCCGTTTCCTCTGACACTCCAGCCTTGAAAAAGATATTGCAGAGCTACTGATATTTCGCCGAACTGTCCTCCCAGTATTTCCTGCAGCTTCTTCGCAAATAATGGATCGGGTTTTTCAGGCTTTGCATGATACTGCAGTTCTTTAATATGAAAAAACATAAGATCGCTCCTCTCATGAGCTACCTTATGAACGATAAGAACAATAGGTGTTTGTCTATGCCTTTTAAATGAGTTTCTATGAACCGCTAAGAAGATCTTCAATCCACATATCAACTTGCCGCTCAGACATTCCTCCGACATACATCCGCTCTGGTCTTCCTTCCCGATTAATGAATATACTTGTAGGCAAATAATAAATTTCCCAAGAACGGTAAGCTTCAGCCGATTGATCCAAAGCGACCGGAAAAGTTAAGCCATGGCGGTCGACAAAGCTCTTTACCGCACCTTTCGATTCACGCACATTGACAGCGATGATTTCAAAACCGTCTCCTTTAAAACGGTCATAAGCTTTTTGCATGACCGGCATCTCCTCTTTGCACGGTGTACAAAAAGTCCCCCAAAAGTTGACAACCACCGCCTTTCCCCGTAATTTTTTCAGTTCGATGTCACCGCCCTCTAAAGTCGATAATTTAAAATGTAATGCCTGCTGATGAAGGGCAGTGCCTGCCTGTTCATTCCGGCCTCCGGCAATATGCTGATAAAGAGCAAAACCAGCCGCACAACATAGGAGCAAGAGGATGGCGCCTCTCAATAAAAGCAGCGTTTGTTTTTTCATTTTTTTCTCCCGATATGTTAGCCCTAATATGAAAAAAGGACTCTCCTCTGCTGGGCTTTCTTTATGATGAGTAGTCCGGCATTTCATGCTCAAAGCCGTAAAAGCCTGTAATTCCAACATCTCCGCAGCCTGACACTTTTGTGATATCCAGGAAATGATTGCGGTGCGGCGTCCCGCTCACTTTATCTGCAGCACTTAAATGAAGATGATTTCCAGTAAATTCTTTCTCGCTTAAAGTGATCGCATGTCCTGTTAACGTGATTCTCTGCAGCTTGATGTTGAGTGTACAGCCTTCTGCATTAAAAATCGTAAACTTATAATACAGCCATGTCGGGTAGTAATTTACATTGGTGCTGTCCGCCATAAAAAATCCCACTTGATCTTCACTCATTGTCATGGTCGTCTTTTTCTCATCTTTTGTAACCGCGGCATCAGCAGGGTGAATATGAAAACTGCAGGCCATCATGATTGAAAACAACATCAAAAATAAAATTTTTTTCATTGGCGCCCCTCCCTTTTTCCATATTATAAACTTTATTGAATAAAAAGGATATTGAAATTTAATCTCCCGTGTCAAGATGAGTGTGCCGAACGATCCTTACAAAAAGTGTAATGTTCATGTCACGTTATTCGATTTTTTTATCAGACAATGAATCTTAGAATGATAAATGAGGTGAAATTGTGAAAAAGCATATCGTATGGATCAGCCTGATGATCATATTTACCGCATTATTAAGCGGATGTAACTTAAACCGTGTGGGAACAGACGAATATTATGTTCACATTACCGGAAACGGGAAGGAAGACACGTCGAAGTTTGACGACGGCGAGGAATACTCCGTCTTCAAATATGAACTGGCCGGTTTTGATGAGGACGGTCAAGAAAAAACAATGGAATTCACAGCTGATAAAAACCTTCGTACAGGCGCGTTTTTACGGCTTTTCTATTCTGAAAATAAAGGCGTGAAATCGTGGGAAGAGGTTGAAAAAGACGATATTCCCAACAAAGCCAAAGATCGATTAGGTGTGAAAAATTAAAAAACATGCGGGAGATGGCGGCGCCATCTCTTTTGTTTATCCTTGCATGCCTTCCTTTTTGCTTTTTTTAAGTGATAAAAATTCATCCTGAAAAATGCACATTCTAATAGCGTTACGATAATAGCCGTCAACGAAAAACTCATCCTGCAGCTCGCTCTCGATTGTGAACCCTGCCTTTTTATACAAGTGAATCGCTTTTGCATTATCTTCGTCGACGATCAAATACAATTTGTGCAAATTCAAAACGGAAAACGCGTAGTTCATCGCCAAATACGTTGCGCTTGACGAATACCCGTTCCCTTGATGCTCTGGATCAATGATGATTTGAAACTCCGCCCTTCTGTGAATATAATCAATTTCGACCAGCTCAACCAATCCGATCATCTCAGTCTCTTTCTCTATGATAAAGCGCCGTTCGCTTTGGTCATGAATGTGTTTGTCAAACAAATCCTGCAGCTCAACAAAAGTCTCATACGGTTCTTCAAACCAATACGACATAATCTTCGCATCGTTGTTAAGACGGTGGACAAACGGAAGGTCTTCTCTTTCGAGCGGACGCAATTTAAGCTGATTGAACATATCAGCAACCTCCAATATAAATTAAAATTTAAGATGATGTAAGGCGCAGGCCGATCACCCCGATTATAATAAAGCCAAGTGAGATGAGCTGCGGAGCGCGAATCCGCTCCTTAAACCAAAATAAGCTGACTGCCGTAATGCCGATGCTGCCGATCCCGGTCCAAACGGCATAGGCAACACCGGCTGAAAGTGCCTGCATGGCTTTCGAAAGGCAGAAAAAAGACAAAGCAAACCCCAATACCATGACAATAATCGGCCATTTTTTTCTTGTGCCGTCTACATATTTCATAGCGATGGCGGCAATGACCTCTTCGATTCCAGAAATCACCAAAAATAACCACGGCATGATCAATCACCCCCTGACTGGGTATTGTTCTCTTTTGTAAACATTTTCATGCCAATAATGCCTCCCAACAGCACGATCAAAAAAAATATTTGCCCTCCTGAAAAGGGTTCGCCCATAAAAACACCCGTCACATATGTGCCGGCCGTTCCGATTCCGACAAATACGGTATAAGCCGACGCCATCGGAATGTTCCTGTAAGATCGTATCAGCATGAGAAAACTTGCCGCGATCAGTACAAAGATCATCAGCCAATCGGCGAAGGAATCCGCATGTTTAAGACCTGAGGCCCAAACCACTTCCAAAAAACCCGCAATAATGACGAGGAGCCAACTCAATGATAACACCCTTCCTGTTGTGAATGAACGTCAGTCATTTTTAGGCCGATAAAAAATGAACAGCTGCAGCCGGTCATTTTTCACTTGGTTCCTATGCTTCTCTTCAGAAAAGTAAATATTTCTTTTTTGAACACACTGAGCTCTTCGTCTTTTTCCGCCCCGATGTAATAACGTTCCGCTGTGTTTTCGACAAAGTTGATAATCGTTCTGGCCGTCCAGCGCACATTGATGTCCGGAATGACCTCGTTTTTCTCAACTGCTTTTTCAATAAGTCCTTCAAGCCAGGAATAATAAGGCTGATAGATCGCCTCCCATTTTTCCATCGAATGGTCAAAGGCAAGACCTGAGTAGCAAAGAACGATAATATCCTGATGAAGTTCCGTCATGTTGAACGTCTCATCGATCATGATGTCCAAGGCGGTCCAGAAAGACATGGTTCCGTCGACCTTGCTCTTAATATGGTCCAAAGAATGTGTCAGAAGATTTTCCGCGATCGCTGGAATCAGCGCATTTTTGGATGAGAAATAAAGATAAAAAGTGCCCTGCGCAGTGCCTGCTTTTTTCACGATATCTGAAATCGACGCCTTATCCAGCCCCTTTTCAGAAATGACTTCAATGGCCGCCTGCAAAATCTTTTCATATTTCCCGGACGTTTGCTTTGGCATGTTGCAGACCTCCCTAAAAATGAATGACTATCATTCATTTTAGTGGAGCGGCTTTTCATTGTCAACCGGGCGGCGCAGGACTTATTTCCTTAAAATTTCTTTAAAATCCTAAGCATAAGCTGTCTTTGGATATGAATCCCTTTTATACTTTACACATATACCGAAAACAGATGGAGTTGATATTGTTGAAACCGCTGATCAAGCTGGCATGCGGAGCTGCCTCTCTTATCGCAGCCGTCCTCGCAATATATTTTGCAGTGAAACGGAGCAAAGACAAACAATAGGAATTAGGAAAAGTTCTCAGCAAAGCTTTTCTTTTGCTAAAAGTTTTTTTGTTGATCTCCCTGTTCATTTTAAAGAGAAATGCAATGCATAGTGATCATGAAATCGAACAATCGATTAGACCTCCTACAGCTTTTTATGAATCTTTTTGGACTATTATGCTATATGAAAATATGCACAAAAAATATAACACTTGGAAAATCAATATGATATAATCATTACTCTAATGAGTAAATAAAGAGCTTTTTTAAATATATAAACGACGAAGGGGCTATAGAATGGAACTTACGATCACCAGAGCACTAAGCGAACTCAAAATGTTGGATAAAAGAATCAAGCGGGCCGTAAATGAGAGTACATTCGGAGGCTTGATGATCGGAAAGAAACTGCCGAACGGATTTCGGACAACCGAAGACTTGGAAACTAGGGCGAAAGCCGATTATCAATCAATTGAAGCCTTAATCAAAAGGCGAAATGCCATTAAGTCTGCCATTGTTGTATCCAACGCGACGACCAAAATCGAAGTGGCCGGAGTCAAGATGACTGTGGCTGAAGCCATCGAAAGAAAAACCTCCATCAGCTACGACATTCAACTTTTGGATAAGCTGAAAGAAGTGTACGCTGATTTAGTCGACGAGGCCGAGAGCGTCAATCAAAAAGTAACAGAAAGACTAGACAAACACCTGGAGACTCTTTTCGGAAAAGACGGCAAAGTAAAAGCGGCTGAAAACCAGGAAATCGTCAAATCTTTCCTCGCTGAAAATGAAGCAAAAATCATCGATCCGCTGAATCTAAAAGAGAAGATCGATTCCTTGTCAAAAAAGATCGAGGACTTTGAAATGGAAGTTGACTTTGCATTGTCCGAGAGCAATACACTCACCAAAATCAAAATCGATTAACGGCCGATTGTTAGCCAACCGAAAACCGATAAAACTAAACACCTTCCGAGGGAAAGGTGACTCCCTCCTTTTATTTCATCTGCACAGCCAAAGAGACGCTGTGCCAACATTGAGATAAAAGCTCAAAGCTCAACGTTCAGCGTTTACAGCTTAAGTATCAAAGCTCTTAACAGTTCAAAGCTTACGCCTTAAAGTTAAAAGATCGATAAAATCTGGGAGAAACGGCTGCTTGAGCATTTGTTTACCGGCTCAGTCGGTTGCCGCCCAGCAGGTTGGCTAACAATGGATATCAATAACAAAAAAACGTCTATATAGACGTTTTTTTAGTGGATTCGCAAATCAAAGGATGCGCTCAATCTTTCTGTTTGTCCTTTTCTATATGCACCCAAAGATAATAAATCACCCCGCCTGCTAAAATAAACACAATCCCCAAGTGCCCTTGCTCTGAGGGAACAAAAAATTGAAATAAAAACGCTAAAATTAAAGCCGGTACCATAATCATGAAGTATTTCTTTTTATCCAACATGTAAAACACCCTTACATTGATTTTAGCTAACGATACGATATAAGTGCTGTTTGGTTTCAATTTTTAAAGATTCCGCTCTGATTTATGACATATATGAATCTAGAATTATGACGAAAACCTCAAAGGTCTTTTTCTTTTTGCAAAATATAATGGCCGCGGGCAGGTTTTTTAATATCTGGGCGATGTTTCATTAAGCTCTTCATAAATGTTGTCATGTTTTTAATCGGAAAGCCGGTTTCTTTCTCGATTTCAGTTTTGAGCTTAATGCCTTTCAAGCCCTCTTCATAGCGGCTTAAAATGTTTAAGGCAGCCTCACGCTGTATGGTTGTTTTTGATTGGAAAATAGTATGAGATGGAGTTTTGATGGGCGGATGTTTGTCAGCGGCAATCTGGGATTGTTTTAATTCCTCTGCTGCAGCGCTTGCCAAGTCGATTAATGAAGATTTTTTGTTAATTGCGGGATCACTCTCCCGATCCAATTCACGCAGCTTCGAATAAATGTCTTGTCGTTCTTTCCGCAATTCCCGCATCACCTGAATCTCCGCATCACCTAGCTGTTCAAGTCTCAAACGCAACGCTTCTCTTTCGTCGAACATATCTCCCACATCCTAAAATTAAGATTCCATTATAGTTTATAGGACTTTTTTAACTTTAACAATTTATTTAAAAATAAATTCAAGAAAAGTTCTTTTTATCGTTAAAACATATATGGAATATAAAGGATGATTACGTTATTGATGTTCTTGTATCAATCGGCATATCCTTCGTCCGTCTCCTCCAAATCATATGATCATATCCTTTCCCCCAATAATCCTTCAGCATATAGTCAGGCTCGCCGAATTTCTTCTTCCATATTTTCTGTGCACCGGGATAACCGCTGTCCAAACAAAATTCCTTCACTCCCCGATTCAGAAAGGTCAAAAACATAACGTTGAACAGCAAAGACCCGATTCCGCGTCTTTGATAATCCGGGTGGACAAATACCGTCCCTACCTCATATAAATCCTTTAAAGCCCCATCCGTACAAATATCGATCAATTCGCTGGCAGGGCCATATTCGATTGTACCGATGATTTTATTCAGACGTTGATCTGAAGCGATAAAAAAGTGCCGGCTCTTCCCTTTGCTGTCTAAGTCTGCTTTCAAGTATTGCCTCTTACTTTCAATTTCACTTTCTTGATCATCAAGCAGATCGGATATCCCCTCTTTAGCAAAAGTATCCTCGACCACGATTCTGAAAAACTGATTCAGCTCTTCAACGTCGTCAATTTGCGGCCTTCTGATCTCAATTTCATTCATTTTAAATCACTTCCTTATTCAGTGATTGTCGCTTCATTTATACCACGGAATCTTGGTTAATTTCATTATTTCTGCGTTCTCTTCATCTCCGGTTTTCCACTCCACTTTGACTGATAACGCATGCCCGATGACATCCTCTTCAGGCATAAAATCAAAAGTCGCGATATGATCTTCCATATGGCCTCCGTCATCCATTTCCTCTCCGGTATACTCAGAAAGATCGTATTCTCCTCTATCATCATACTTTTTGCCGTCTATGTATAAGGTGATTGTTTTCACAATCGTTCTTTTCGCATCTTCTTTCGCGCCATCCCAATACAAATTCAAAAAATAATTAGGCCCGATTGACGTTTTATCTGATTTCTCAATCGAAGCATGCCACAGACCGCTTTCCCCCTCTCCTTCATACACCACTTTCTTTCCGAAGATCATTGCACTGACATATCCCCCGCCAATTAAAAGCAGAAATGCGCTGCTGATCATCAGCAGCCGTTTGAGTCCATTTTTGTTTTTCATCATTTCCCCCGCTTTCATCACAATAGTAGTGATGACGGTGAAAAAAGTTACGCAAAAAAGGCGCCATAAACGGCACCTTTTTAAAATCATATTTCCCCGGAGTATTCAGCGCTTTTGACCAATAAATTGAATGACATGAGACAGGCCGTTGTGCCAAGCCCCTTCATGACGAACGACTTCCCCCATAAAAAAGTGGACAATACGCCAATCTGAAAAGGTTTGTAAAAATTCTTCCGGTGTATATAAAAGCTCCGGATCCTGCGGCCCGCCGCTTTTGTAAGGAATTTGGTGCGTCGAATACACTTCCGTCACGAAAAATCCCCCGGGCTTCACGGCTTCTTTTACTCCAAGAAGTGTTTTTCGGCGCAGCTCTTCTGGAAAATGTCCAAAAATACATACAATCTCGTCCCACTGCCCTTGATTCCAAGACGCTTCATTTAAGTCAACAAGCTCCGTCTTCACCGATACATGACGGGTTTCAGCAAGCTTTTTCGTTTTCTCCAACCCTGACTCGGCATAATCCCATGACGTGACGTTCATCCCTTGTTCTGCTAAAAAAAACCGCTTTTCGCCCCTCGCCTTCTGCAATGGCTAAAGCATCACCCGACAATTGAAGTTTTTTCTGCGAATCTGCCAAAAACACATTCGGTTCCGTTCCATACACATAGTTCTCATCTTGAAAGCGCTCGTGCCAAAAGTTCATCGTTTTTGTTCTCCTTTTTTTAGAAGCTTTCATATCAATGATATACCCGTTTCTTTTAGATGATGCATCTCATTTTCGCTTCGCAGTCAAACTCGATACTCTCCTTCGAATTAACCCTTATCATTTGTTCGCAAATGAACAATAATCATGATGACGCCTAAAATGAGAAGCAAAACAGGATAAAACAATACAGATGATTGAAAATAAACCGAAGCTTCACTATTGCCATCTGCATCCATTATATAATGAGGAAAAGCAACAGATAACACCTGTAAGAAAAACAGCGTTAATAGACCCAGCAAAATTGAAACAAATCCGGAAACAAAGTACATAAAAAAACCTCCTATTCGCACATTTTGAAAATTGCCAGCTTTTTAATAAATTAAAGAAATTATCCCTCATGAAGCTGCTTTAATTTTTTTCGGATGAAAGAAATCGTATCTAATGCCAGCTTTTTACGACAAAGAACAATTCCGGCATGGCCGCAATTGTAGAGATGTCTTTCGGGTTTCCCCCAGCTCTCCCATAACTTATCAGCATCCTCTAAGTGAACATATTGGTCATGAACGGCGGAAATCAGCAAAATGTGATCTTTGTTAACTTTCGGCACAGCCTGACTGGGATCTGTAATTTCCCAATATGTTTGTAAATCTTCATATGTCACACCGTACTGTTCCAATTCTTCTCTTATGAATTTACCCGGGATGGTATTCCATATCGCATAAGAAAGACGATTGGCATAAAATATCGATACCACGATGTCGATTTCAGTCTCAAGGGCAGCCATTAAATTTGTAACCCACCCGCCTAAACTGACGCCCACAATAATAACAGGGCCGGTTTTATTTGCTTTGATCCAGTGAATGAGTGCCCGTAAATCCACGACAGCTTGTCTTGTTGATTCAACTGTACGATTCAAATTCGCACTTATCATCAATTCACCGCTGTAAAGCGAATATTCCGGCTCTCTTTCAAAATGATACGGAAGAGAATAGTAGTACATGTTCCAGCCTAAATCGTTCATCATACAATCATGAAATATCTTTTTTATTCTGTCGTATGAATCCATTCGCCAGCCGTGTACAAAAATAACATTAGGTTGATCTATATCATTCTTATTTAAAAAAACCTCGCCTTTTAAACTATCATTGACAGGGTCCCCAGATGGAATGGTAGATTCATAGCTGAAATGTCCAGCCAAATAGTTTTTTCTCGCTTCATGAAGAGTAAAGGAGACATCAGCCGCTTTTGCTTGATAGAATTCGTCCCTGTCAATCGAATCCAATGAAAAAGCGGAAAAATGTTTTTCTTTACTTCTTTTCCTGTGCAAATCATATAACGCTAAACGATCGATCATCTTTGCCAAAAACACTTTTTGTCCTCCTGATTGGTATAAGTAATGGTGCTTTTTTGATTGAAGGCAGTTCCGCCAAGTCCTTTCACACAGACCATTGGCCATCTAATCGGCTGAGCCTGATGAATCCACGAAGCTGCCTTGACAAAAGGGGCTGTTCGCAACACCAAAGGTAATTATGATTGCTGCGGGTTTATCGGGTAGAACTTGCTTTATTTTCACCAAGAGAACTGTATTCAAACAAGAATGCTGTTATAGTTGTTCTAAAAATGCTAATAGTTCTGGATCATTAATTTCAAAAATTATAAATTGAATATAATCTATTTTGTTCGTATCAGGGAAAAGAAAATGATTTATCGTAAATTTCGTGGCGGATTTCCCCAACATACCGGCAATACGCAGGGCGATGTCTACATTTTCAAAGTCAATATCAAAGGATGCAAACTCTTGAATCTCTTGATTCACATAGTAATTCTTTACTTTTGTCTCCATTGGGTTTGATGGGTTTGACGCGCAATTAAGAAATTTCCTTAGTTTTTCCGGATCGAAATTCATCAATAGTCCCCTTTAAAGTATAGTGGATGCAACTTTTATGTAGAGTAAGGCCTTTGCTTACGGTCCTTACCGATATGCCATACAAACTGTTAGGATTAAAGCAATTGGATACAAAACCGATGCTAATCTCTGCTTCTTTTCATCAATATGAATGAAGTTTTTACGAGATAAAAATTTGCGAATCTCGGGTAATAATATCAAAATAACTTGGGACAAGAAAGACAGCTTTTGCATCAGGGTAAGTGGACTAAACGTAAACCCGACTCCCGCATTCCCTCCTATCGTTGTCCAGGACATATAAAAATTAAGGAAAGGGATGACGAAGCAAAATATAAGTCTATATTGATTAATATAACAATCGTATTTTTCAGCATTAAGGCCTTTAGAAGAAAATCTAAATCCGTAGATGAAAAGAAAAAGTGTCCCCATACTTAATATCGGCTGCTTGATAAAATACGCCAATACAAAAGCTATTAAAAACATAATTTACTCCCTTGCAACCATTGTTAATCATCACCATTATACAACAAAGGAAAGAATTTCTGGACGAAATGATGAATTCAGCAAAACCTGCACGAGATCATATCAAATCATCTTTCCATTTTTAAATTCTAGGACAATCTTTTCTCATCATCTCCCTGTAATCTTTCTCCATACCGAAAGTAAGTTACTTTTCTCAGCTGCAGTAAAGTCGGTGTTTAATTTGAATTCAAACTTTTCATTCATGTGTCTCGGTATGACATGAAAATGCAGGTGCTTAATATCTTGCTGAGCAAAGTGACCGTTGTCTGAGAGTATCGTGTAATCATCACAAATACCTGAATGAATTAATATTTGAGGTACTTTAATTAAAGAATCCATTATTTCATTAGATAGATGGGGATCGTTAATATGATCCAGTCTTTCAATATGCTTATTTGGTATGATTATTGTATGGCCACATGTAACAGGATTTATATCAAGAAATGCTGTTACATCGTCATTTTTATAAACCTCATAACTTGAAATTTTTTGACTAACGATTTCACAAAATATACATTTGTCCATTTGACTACCCACACTTTGTTAAGTGTCCCTCTCTTTCTGAAGTTTTTTCGGATGCCCAAACTCACAACTCGTTAAGATCCTTTATAAACTAGAGATATTTGAAAAATGATCTAGCTATGTTTAATCCGAAATTCGAAATGATTACCTTCCTTTATTAATCCAAAGAATATTTTCCCTGCATGTTAAAATAGAGAAAGAAACCGAACTTTATTAATCGGTCTCTTTAATATTGATTTCTTTTTCTTATAAACATTCCCAAAATACACCCGACAATTGCCGCTGCAACATTGAGTATAAGTTTATTCTCCAAGGATAAATTTTTGGAAGAATACTCAATATAAAAAGTCACTAAAAATACAGCAATACCCGCGAAAACCGGCGGCAAAAATCTAATAACAATCTCCCCTTCTGATAATTTTTCATTGCTTCGAATTCTTTCATTTAATCTAATCATTTGTCGGCAGCTTAGCATGCTACCTTATTTTATATACAGATAATAACATATCAACCTATATATAGATACAGTTCGATTGATACATGAGTTATTTCCTTAAGACAGCGTTTGGAGTTGCGATTGAAAATCAGAAATTCTTATTGCCCAGTAATGATCGATATAGTTAAAGATCTGCGGTTTTTTTAACTTCATTAATATCACTATAATTTTAAGGAGTCAGTTGGATGTTTATAAAATATAATGAATATGATTTACTAGAACTTTTTGAGAGTGAGCCAGCCAGTATAGCTGATGATCCAGAGGCCGGCGAATTTATTTATACTTATAAAGATAATCAAAACTTCAAGTTAATTTTGACGCTGGATGTTTATCAACTAACTTGCAGCCTGGATATAACCTATAAAGATTTCGCGGTATTTACAGGTGTTTTTCAAAACGTAACTAGCATTAAGAAAGTTGAAAATTTCATGGTTGTAAGTATTGGAGAAGAAGAGAGAATAAAAGTAAAATTCACTAAGCAAGTTGGAGTAGAATTACTTTAAGCTTTTAAGTTGTGTTGAAAAATAACTAGATTGCATTTATCGAGTGCTGTTATTTATCTTCGTCTTTTTTTAGACTCTCCTTTGTAAAAGAACTTATAAAAACGTCTTTAACTTAATAAAACGATATCTCCTCATAGTCAATATCATTGATGAGCTGTCCAATCGTTGCAATGCGCTCATCTTCTAATTGTTTAATAAATTTCATATAATATGTTTCCCACTCGCTCTTTGCTTCAGAGCAGTCAGCAACAATGTCAATGAAATTGAGGATTCCCCCTCTTAATTCTTCATAAAATACAATTTTCGCAAAAATGGCCAATTCAAAATTCCCAAACGTAGCAAAAAGTGCGTTATATTCGTCGTCAAACAGACATCCCGAATTTAGCAAATCCAAATAATCATGCAGTGAAACAAAATGATCGCGGATCAGCGATATTTTTTCTGCTGTGTTTTTTCTTTCCATGATGCAATCCACCAATTTCCGCATTTCAATATCACTCATGCGATCATTTTCATTTAACATTAACGCTATTGGTTTTTCTCTCTCTTCAATTTCTCTGATGATCAACATTTTGAAGCCATCAATTTCCGCAGCGTTATTTACCCTTTGAATACATTCATTGCGATACAAATTGATATAATCAGTAATCGTTTGATCTGTCTTTAAATCCCGCTGTAACCGATCAAATGCTTCGTTAATCAAGTTTGCCCTTTTATCAGCATGGCAATCACTTAACAACCGACTCAACCTGTCATATTGAACTTCAGAAATTCTGACTTGATTGGCTTCGCCCCCGGATAGCAGTGAAAAAACAGCATTGTTTATCATTAACTCAAAAATATTAAAAAGTTCTATGCGATAATTAAAGCGGCATATTCTCCCGAAGTTTGTCAAGATATACATTAGATCTTGATGGTTAAAAAAGTGACAGAATCTCGTTTCTATCAGCAGTCGCTCTATATACTGTTTAATATAAAAAACACCTTGCAGTTCCATGTTGTCAATAGCTAAAGGATAGTCAATGCTCGCCATCGTATTTTGAGCTTCAAAAATAATATTATAATGATTCATAAATACAGGTAACGATTCGTCAATGGTTAAATTATAAGCATCAACAGGCACATCTAACTTTAATTTTTTTACGTCTTGATACAATTGTTTAGCTTCTTCAAAATAACAGTGAAGTAATTCGACACCTTTGGTATATATTTTTTTTATACTATCAGAACGTAAATGTACGATAACCTCTTCAGGTTTCTCAAAATGGAGAGCATAAGCATCTATTGCATACATGAGGGAAACCATAATCCCTTCCGCCGTTTCTGTAGTAACCGACGTACTTTCCCCTTTGGTATACTGGCCTATCAATCGTTGCAGGATTTGCATAATCTCTACCTGTATCTTGTAAGCTTTTTCGCTGGTAATAACTCCAACCCTTTGGCCTTCTTTTAGAAGCGACAACATAAATTGGCTTTGCTTTAACTTTGATTTATCAATCGTAAAATTTGAAACCAAATCATAGCGATTTAAAGTATTTTCTTTTCCCATGTTATTCATCACCTTTATATAAAGACTCACTTCTCATCGTATTTCTTCTGAAACTCTCCGCGAGTTCCTCCATTTTACTTCTTAATAACTCTAAAGACCCCGCAGAAGGTCCGTTAAAACACTCCATCATCTGATGAATCAGTTTCATGTCACCTATCTTATCTTCTGTTTCATTTCTGAGATAATAAAAAATCTCCTGAAGCTCGATTAACGTTTCGACATCATGATCCTCATCCATATAGGGTGAAGCAGCAAACACCTCAATTAATTCCTTTAGTACTTCAATCCCCAGCTCTATACGTCCATGATCATGAAGCACTTTATTTCTATAAACGATTAATGTTTTGATATCGCTGGGTGTTAAGATCAAGCCATGCTCTTTTGTTTTTTCATTTAATTCAAGCAGTTCCATCATAGGTTTTGATTGAGGGGATAATTGAATGGAATTCAAAAAACGAGATAAGTTCATAACCTCTCTTCCTTTCAAAAGCATCTTTTTTAAAAAAACATTGACTTTTTATATCTTGTGTGCTATGATAAAATTAGGTGTTTTTTATAACAATAATTAATTTATTCTATTTACTTACATATGTCAATAGTTGTTTTTCAGCAGCATTGTTTCTTTCCCTCTTAAATCAGCTTTTTATTCCTCAAGACCAATTTAATTTCCCTTCAACTCAACAGATTTCGTTCAAAATTTTTATCTGCTTATACTTCATTCTATTAATTGTTGTGTAATTTAACTTTTCTATTTTTTGTCTTAGACCCGTAAATACCATCAGTGACGGTCCCGCCGCTTTCTGACCGTATTGCCGTCAATACCTTGCTCTCTTAGGGCTAAAGAACAGCCAACGTTTCCTGAACCTGACGTACAGCCGCTCCTTTCATTTCATGCGTTTGTCACTTTAAAGATGCCGACCAACAGTGTGTTGGATGATTTCTTTCCATTTGTACTAACTTTTTTCAAACTAAAAAGGCTGCAGCTTGCAACCTCATTTTGTTAACCTTTTTGTTTCAATGCCTCTTTCTGTTCTGGATATGATAGGTTTTCATTTCATTTTCGACAACAAAAGAAATAAAGACATTTCAATAAGGAACTCATACTAGAGAGTAAGTGAATGCCAGTGTTCATAGTGAGAACTCCGAAGGAACTATAATGTCCGAGTTGAAAACAAACGGTTTTGTTCTTCAGTCAAAGAATGAAATAAAGATGCTTATTTCATCGACATCTCAATCCTAAATGTGGTAAAATCGATGACAATGTTAACCATAAAAAGGAGGATTATGTGTATATGAGTATTATTATTTTGGCATCCATACTTTTATGGAGTGCATTAATCTATGAATTAAGTAAATCTCCAAAAAAGCAAAACAACCGAAAAATTGTATCTTTGATATCTTTGGGCTCTTTATCAACCTTAGTTATTACTATTTCGCTTTTTCAAAACCTCCCGTTTTAAAAAAATTGTTTATAACTAAATCGATCGTATATGTCGTCGGTGTGGTATTGTTATAAAAAAAATCCTTCTTGCAAGAAGGGTTTTTTATTCATTATTCTCTTCTTTATTATCCAATTCTGGAAAATCCTCAATCATTGATCGAATATCTTCAACAAATTCTTTCTCTGTATATTGACCACCCGCGTGTTTTAGATTATCCAGTTTTCCGCAAATAACCTTAAGGGTTCCCTTTGCGTGCTCTTCTTTAAGGCCGTTTACTTTGTTTATCATCTTATCCAACTCAAACATTTAATAGTTTCCCCTTCGCTTATTGTTCCCCTAAATATAACATATTCATTCCAATCAGTATTTGGTCACTTTTGCCGCGTCATTCCAAGCTGACCACACTTTTCGCCTAACACACGTGGTTTTACTCTTGGAATTCAGGTACAGACATGAAATATATTAAGAAAAGCAGCTGATGTTTACTCCCAATATCAGTAAGAAACTTGACCAAGATAGAATCGAAGATTACGAAGGTTATGTCTCATCGATTATGGAGTTAGATTGAAACTTCAAATTTTTTTGGTCATATTTTGGTCACCCAATCTTTTGACCAAAATTCAACCCCCCCTGGCACCACTGGTGCCAAGGGGGTTCCTAGCTTAATACTGAGACATATACTGCTCGCGCTCCCAAGGGTGGACTTGTGTGCGGATTATAACCTATATTACCTTTATATATCATATTGGGTCATGAACGTTGATATATAAGGGTTTCATTTTTTTATGTAGGATAAAATATCAAGAAATATTTTTTGTTTGTGGGTGTTTTGTGGGTGCATTTGTGGGTGTTCACTTAACTGTTAACACATTGGATAATCCCCTATTTTGTTTTAAAATGTAAATGTTCGTTTTAAACAAGAGGGGGATCCTTATGAAAAAGATATTACTGGTTTTATTTTTGGTGTTAGCAGGATGCAGCAGTGCACCACAAAATAAAACTGACAACCAGACAGCTACAGCTGAAGAGAAGACAGAAACCACCGAAGCAAAGAGTGATTTCGGTTTTACTCTAAATGAATTTATTGATGAATATAATAAAAACATAGACAGTATTGACATGGATGTTATTGAGGAACCTCTTTCCAGGCTTGATAAGGATGGTGAATTAAATGAGACGAAAGAGAATTTTGTTCAGATTTTGGCTAATGAAAAGGATAACTCTAATACGGATAGAGACTATATAATATCAGGAATGTTCAATAAACAAGATGTTTTAACAGGAATTAACCTTATTTCCAACAGCGATGATTATTCAAAGCCGTCAATGAAAGGTATGGGGGCTGCTTATATTTTATTTGTAACTATGGGATTTAGTCAGGATGATTTAAATAAGGCTTTAAAAGAAGCTGATCCTGATTATTCACTTTCAAATGATATCTGTGAACTGACACTCAAGCTCCGCCCTAATTTCAAAATGTTTATTATCGAAATTCGCCCACCAAAATAAAAAGCCTTCTCTTTAAAGAGGGCTTTACTTTGGATGGGTTATTTTTCTTGTTGAGAACAGAACAAATGTTCCCTTATAATCATCTCAAGGAGATGAACACCATGAAAGATGACAACTTGAAAGATCGTGGATCAATCAAATGGACAGCTATGATGCTGCCGGAGCATGTCGGCCTACTTCGCGAGTTAGAAAGCGGCCAGGACAAAATAAAAAGGCCGGTTCTTGACATGTCTCAGATCGAAGATATGGAAATGGCCATAAGTGAAGCAATTGAGTTTAATAATCCAGTCCAGTTTTCTGTATTTAAGCCGCTGCAAATGCTTAACGGACCGGAAACCGGGGAGATCGTTCAAATAGAGAGCCATATCCATTACATAAACCAGTTGAAGAAAACTTTCCATGTAGTGGATTCTAAAGGAGACACCAACCTCATTAAATTTGAGGATGTCGTCAGTGTGGAAATAAAGTAAGCCCTTCTCACAGCTGAAGGGCTTTACTCATCATATGGGCGGTATTTTTTTCGACCAGCTTCAAGTTCTTTCTTTTGAGTCTCCACATGATCACGGAGAAACAAGCTAACTGTACCGACCTTCTTCACAGGCTTTAGCTTCCCGGAAGTCACCAATGCACTTAAACGCTGCCTTGTAACCCCGAGGAGCTCGCCTGCTTCTGCAGCTGTCAAAACTTCATCCTGGATAAACTTAATTTTTTCGTTTTCCTTCATGCCTTTTATCGCTCCAAATCAGAATTAATCCTTTTAACAGTGTGACAATCACAGCCAGGTATAAAATGATGCCTGTGATTGTCCCGAGAGTACCGACTTTTTCAAAGTCTATTGCAAAAATGCCCGCTATTAGGATGAGCATAGTTGCCATGTCTAATGAGCTGTAATGCTTAAAATATTGTTTCATAATTTGTGGACGTGATATAATGAATTGGAGAGCAAGGGGATTTCTCCCCTTCTCTCGCTCACTATGTTTAGCGCTTCTTGCTTACCCGGCGGGAGCGCTTTTTCTTTTTCTTGCCTCTTTTTTTGCTTTCGTTTTGCCATATATCATAAATGTGTTTGAATATGGTCACCACTCCAGCAGTGGCAAGAATCCAGTTTCTTACCTCGTCCACTTTAGCACCTCCTTTCTATATTTTAATTATACCAAACCTATTTACAACCGTCAATAGATAACTGAAATATCTAGGCTTAATTATCTATGTAAATTGATTCATTTTCATGGATGAACAGGATTTATTCCCCAATCGGTTTCCGTATAGTGGTAAACTCTATACTGATTGTAACCAAAAGGATTAGAGGAGAATGCCATGAAGACTCTGGATGTTCAAGCGCTGCACCATGCAATTGATCAAACGCTGGAACAATTAAAACAACAATCAGACGAATTTGCTAAAGTCAAAAAAGCCGTTGAGGGCATAACATCACTTGATGATGCTTTAAAAGGAAAAGGCGGCGATGCGATCCGCGCCTTTTACGAGGAATGTCACACCCCTTTTCTACAGTTTTATGATACTTTCATAGAGGAATACAGTTCCACGCTGAAGAAAATGAAAAGCGCGCTAAATTCTCTGGAACCCAACCATAACGGATTTATTTCACAGTCCTTTCTCGAACACGAGTTGGAGAATGGCTTAAATGCCGCTGATCGCACAACAAAAAATTTGGTTTCTAAGACTAACGCGACGATCGCAAAAGTCAGTCATATCGTTGATTTACCGGATTTGAACGACAGCGATTTTCATGAACAAAATCAGAAAGCGTTAAAGGAAATCAGCACGACTCTTGAAAAGCTGCATGCGTTTGACCGCGAGCAAACCAACGCCCTCAAAACGGCTGAAAACGATCTTGAGACGATGCAGAGATACATGGCCCGGCTCGAAAAGATGTATACCGGCCCCAAAATTGAAATCACCGGTTATCAAAAAGGCGCGATTTTAAAGCCGGATGAGATGGATACATTGAGTGGAAATCAAGAAACAGCGATGGGTGCCATGTTGAAAAAAGTCGGAGACAAAGAAGATGCGGACATTAACACTCTCGCCGATCCAGATCGATTAAAAAAATTGGCGACACAAAAGGTTTCCAAGAAAGAGTACACCCAAGAGGAATTGAATGAACTGAAAAAAGATTATAGGGTATTTAACGATACGCTTTACCGGGCATACATAGACGGTGATACAATCGTCAAGATAGAACCCGCCTACACCCTTCCAGAGAATGTGGAAAAAAGCGACTTTGCTAAATATTTCGATACAGCGATGGAATTTACAGGTGTGTATGATGCAGTAAGAGCAGCGTTTGGATACGACCTTGCGACAGGCGAAATCGTTAAAGATAATGGTGATCGTTTAATGGCCGGATTGAGTGTCACACCTTTTGGAAAGGCATTTAAGTACGGAAAGCGCGGCTTCAAGTTATTTAAAGGTGAAGAAGCTGGAAAGAAAGTTGCGAAGGTTGATAAAACACCTTCCTACGGCAAACAATCCGTACCGAAAGGTCCGTATCGCGAAGTGCATGGTTTCCCTGCAAAAGTAAAACCAGGTGCTCAAGAAAAACATATTCCTGGAACACCAAACTACAAACAAGAAATAGCTAATGGTCGTAAAAACAAAAGCATCTTCTACGGAGATAATAAAAAAGCACAAGAATTGCTTGATAAGTTTGCGGGAAAAGGTGATCTGTTCAGAAAAGATAGGGAAAGAATAGAGTGTGGTCAAGTAATAGGAAAATACTATGATCATGATGCCAAAAAGTATGTAGAGACTACAAGAGGGATTATACACTATGGAAAAAACGGAGCTCATATAGTACCATCACACCCATAAGAAAAGGAGAATATTCATGGGATACGATTCTTTAATAAAAACATTAAAACATTATAAAGATTGTGATTTAATCATAGAATGGAAAAGTGGATTTAAGATTACGGGTAACGTTGATACAATCTTTGAAACAGACAACGGATTAGAAGATGACGATGTGAATTACACAGAATACCATGCAGCTGTATTTAAAGTAGATAATATGTTGGCTCATCCCGCTAACCGTGAAGGCAGTGTTTATAATTGGTTAAGAGAAGGGAAAAGTTCGTTTGTTGAAATTTCACTTTATGATGATCCGCCAAATAAAATTTTAGTAGATGGTCAGACAGTATGGGAATTGGACAGTAACGAATAACAGTTAGCCCTCTTTTTATAGAGGGCCTTTTTCTACTTCAATAAAGCTTCAAGTTTCGCTTTAGTTTTAGGTCCGTAAATTCCGTCCGCAGACAGCCCGTGCATCATCTGGAACCGTTTGACCGCGTTCGCCGTTTTCGGCCCGTAATAGCCATCTATGCCGTTATTCTTCGCCCCTTTGTCTGGATAGAAATAGAGGGCAGCTAAAGCCTCCTGAATCTGGCGGACGGCCGTCCCTTTCATTAGTGGGCTTTTTACCTTATAGATGCCAGACGGCAGCGGGTAGGATGATTTTTTGCTGCTTGAGGACGACTTTTTCTTTTTCGCTTCAATACCTGCGAGAGCCTTTTCTGTAGCCGGTCCATAAATTCCATCCACCGCGATACCCGCTTTCTTTTGCAGAGCTTTGACAGCTTGCACCGTTTCATTTCCGTAAGACCCATCAGCCCCGTATTTCGGCAGTGAGAAGCCAGCGGCAATCAAACGTTTCTGCAGCGCCTTGACCTGGGAACCGGACGACCCTTTTTTCAGGATAGTCCCTGTGGATTTGCTTGACTGGCTCGTAGATGATGTTGTCTTTGACACAGTTTTATTTCCAAGCAAGGTATCAACTTTTTTCCTGAATGCTGCCAGCTGGCTTGAATCGCTCACCCAGGGAGCCGGACAATTTTTGTTTGTCACATCATAGTGCCGCACGATCTTGTCTGTAGAAAGGCCGTGACGCTTGCACAGGTCGGCAACCAATTCAGCAGCATTCTGAACCGTTTCACTGTGAATCTTGCCATCTTTTTCGACACACATTTCAACGCTAATTGATTTTGTGTTAGCATTCGGTTTAAGGAAACTCACATAACAGCGGTTTTTATCATGTGCATGGTACGCAACTTCATTTTCAGGGATGATGTGCTGCGCCTCTTTACGGTCCACAAAATAATGGGCTGAAGCGTAACGTTTATCAGCGATACATGTGCCATTGAAATAATTTCGCTCATTCAGTGCGGACGCACCGGGCGTGGCCGTATAGTGCATGACAATCCCTTTCACTCCTGCCAACTTCAGCCCTGGCCGGGTATATTGATTGACTTTCACAAAGTTTTTCACGACTTTAACCATTTGAAACCCTCCAATTTTGTTTTAAATAAAAAAGGCTGCCAGCCGGCAACCTCATTTTGTTAATCCTTTTTGTTTCAGAGTCTCTTTCTGCAACTTTCCTTTGCTTGTGACATAGTTGTTTTTATACCAAGCCACCAAGGTCGTGACGATTGTAAAAATCGTAGAACCGGCCAAATACAAAGCGTCAGCCAGCGTATTGACCTGGTCCTCGCTGATCGGCAAAGCTGCCTTTCCGAACATAATTAAAGTCTGGTTTACCAATGCAATAAAAAGAAGCACCGTCCGGACGACTGTGCCTTTGTCTAAGTTTTTCATATTGTGTTTTCCTCCTTATTTTTGCAGTAGATTATAAAAAACAGCGATTGCACCGCCGATGATGCCGGTGCTTACCGCTGTAATGATCGCGCCGGTGATACTGCGCTTGATCCAAGTTGTGTTTTCCTCGATCTTGTTCAGCTTTTCATTGATTGAAATGATCTGCTGATCATGTCGGTCAGTCGTTCTTTCGAGAGTAGTGATCCGCTGATCTTGTGTTCTTTGATCTGCTTTGATTTCTGCGATTTCTTTTTGTAAAACATCATAATCATTGGGTTGTGTCATGTCCTGAAATCCTCCTGTTCTCACATCGTTTTCACCTCCTTTGAGGCAAAATAAAAAACACCCTTATTGGGCGCTTGGCATTCCTAAATCCACACAGACGGCGGGTTTGTCATAACTCCTTCCCGTTATCTGTTCATACTCTGTCGGGGTGATCCAGTCGATTTTTACATACTCTCGCATCTCATCATCCGTGTAACACCCCCAATCATAGAATTGTTTGATATCTGCAAGCGCGGGATATTTCATTATGCCCCACCCCCTTTTAACGCTTCAACATCGGCCTGAAGGCGTGCAATTTGCAATGAGAGCAAGGCATTTTGTTTTTTCAACAGATCGGTTATGTCTGGCTCAGGCTCCGGAGGCAGCAAGCTTTCAATGTATTCTTTTGTAGCCGTCTCCTTCCACACCTTTTCGTCCGGAAAAAACTTCGGAAGATATAAACCCGGGTCAAATGGAATGTCTGTCCATCCATCCGGAATTTCATAGTTCCCTTGATCATCAGGCTGAATGATATCATTATCAATCAACAAGAACGTCTCTTTGTCATATTTGAAAATATTTTTCATGACTTATCTCTCCTATAGGGGAATAATTTCGTCCAAACCATAAGAAGTTATGTTCTCGGACTTATCAGCGATTTGCCCCTCCAGCCTCATATTTCCGTTTGTTTCGATATACAATTTGGACATCCCTGTTGTACCGAATATAGGAACAAGTCTACTGCGGAGCTGGTCAGGTCTATAAGAAGCTGGTAGCGTCCCAAAAATCACGCCTCTATTGGTGATAATCTCGCCTTTTAAACACAGAAAACCGCCAACCACCGCACACATAACTTTTCTAGCCCCATGTTTCGCGCCGTTTTTTAAAGGAACTTCAGTCCAGGCAGGCTTTAGATCATTTGAAGTTGGAATCATGCTAAAGTCTGTCCAACCTAGACTATGATACCAATGACGAATGTAGATTCTCGGGTCCTTCGAATTTCCTGCTGGAAAGAAAACTTGGGCAAACCGATATTGAGTTGATTTCACATTTAAAATACCGCCATATGAACTCGGGTATCCTGTGGCTTCATTAGCTAAAAGCGGAAAAGTTGAGATTCCATCAGGATAATTATCTCCCTCATAAGAAGCATCTTGAAATGCTGAATCATTAATGAGTGTAACCTGCTTTGTCGTTACTTGATGAGGGTTCGACTGATTATTGATATGAGACTTAGCCCGGGACTCCGCCTCATTCCATTTATCCCGCTCCGCTGCCGTGATATGAATATCCGTATTTTTAGCATGAATGTCTGTGTATTCCTTTGCGCTTACTGCCGCTTTGTCAGTGTATTCTTTCGCGCTCGCTTCAGCTTTGTCCGTGTATTCCTTGGCATTCGCTTCAGCCTTATTCGCCTTTTCCGTCGCCCCGTCTTTTGTTTCAATATTTTCAAACTCCGCAAATTTTGCTTTAATCTCATCAAGAGTTTGACTGATCTCCGCCACCGTTTTGTTAATGCCAGACCGGAGCGTTTCAAAATCGTCAATATAGTACTCCGCAACAGGCACGATGTTTTGATCTTCAAGAGTTTTCTCGATGTGGAAGGTAAAAAAGACCGTCGCAAGCGCCTGACCATTCGTATAATAAAGCTTGATTTCGGCCTTAACTTGGCCGTAATGCTTGAGTTCTTCGTCAGACAACACATATTCGGCTTTCCCGTTTACCTTGTCCGTCAGCGTCAGGCTGCGTTTATAAAACGAATCATCCGCATATAGAAGGACAATTTTGGCATCTACGGCCGAAAGGGGCAATGGAACGCCGTCTTTTGTAAAAGAAAAGGACAGCTTTGCGCTGCCCGTATCCTGGGTGAAAAATTGGATATTGGTTGATTGTGCGCTCGATTTCCGCGCGTTTATATCAAGTGATATACCACCTTGTTTATAAATCATCAATGAGCCTCCTTTACAGCTGCGGATACATAAAGACCAGGGCGACACCATATCCTTTTTGATGAGAGTAAGGCTGCTTAATACGCATCACATAAAAGCCTGTTCCGTCTTCTGATTTAGTGCCAATGCCGCCTGTGGGCACGATGCTGTCTCCTGCGTGGACCGTATCATCAATCCTGACATAGACCTGGCCGACCAGCCCCACAACATGCCACTCGTCCCGCTCTTCCCGCGGAATATATTCTACATCCGGATCGTAATGTGGATTTTCTTTCGGAACGAGTTCTTTTTGAATTACCACATTACCGTCTTTGTCTTCTGATTCAACGTAGATTTCTTCATAGATAATTCCGCCGAACTCATTTCTTAAATAGCGATCATTCCAATAAAAAGCTGCGCCGCCCATAATGACGCCGGCCGTCTCTGAAATAACGCCTAAAACCTTTTCACCTTTTTCTGCTTTCCTAATTTTATCGCCGTCCAACGTTACCAGGTAACCGGAATCAATCTTGCTGCCGTCTTTGGATTCAAAGTATTCAGCCAAGTCCTTTAAGTCAGAAACACTTTCAATACGACCGGTGCCTAAAACATTCCCAGCCTTTGCGTTTATCTCTACCTTTTTATTTGAAGCCGATGGACTCCCTGTACCGTATCCAAGCGCCACCGTATAGCTCTTATTGTTGATGACAGCTTGTGACGATAGAATTGTTCGGGATACTCCATCCCCCTCAATCCTGACATTATTTGATGATCCGATGACAGACCGGCTTCCGTCTTTGGTTGCGGTCGATCTTTCAGAAGAACCGATTACCACATTCCGCGTGCCCTGTGCCTTACATCCGCCGGTTGATCCGATGACAGCTGAAGCCTCTCCCGAAGCGACAGGATCGCCGGAAGAAGCCGCAAGAAAACCAGTCTCTGATGTCGCATATCCTGAAGTTGTGGCAACCCTCGTTCCGCCTTTTAAGTTGTTTGGCACATATTTATACTTTTGGCCTTTAATCATCGCCGAGTAATCATAACCCTCTGCATAAACACCCACAATATTGGCTTGGCTGTTTGGTGAGGTGATGCCATAAGCACCCTTGTCCCCTGTCATGATCCCATTGTTGATGTTAACGTTATATACTCCCCCGCCAATCACAATGCCGCTTTTAGCAGATTTATAGAACGTGAAGTTTGAAATGTTGACATTATCAGTCCGCTGGTTGCCGCCAAAAAGACGAATATCCGCTTCAGCTTTTTTAAACCCACGCACTTGAATCCCATTGAGTGAGATGTTTCGGCTGCGATATTGCAGTGCGATAGCCGGATAGTTTTTATAATCGTATGAAGGGTCACCGATAGCTGTAAAGCCGTTGACCACGACATTTTTATAGGCAGAAATGACAAGCGCACGCGGTGAAAGGTCCTTATACAAGGAATTAAATACCGGTTCTATCGCCGTACAATCTGTTAATGTGACACCGTAAGCTGTCGTACTTTCAGGGTCAGATGCTAAATGATGGCCGATGTGACGGATATCGTATGACCGCACATCACGATAAGACACATGACCGATAACATGGACATTTTGAGCAGCCGGCCATTTGGCATGAGCTTTAACCTCCACGCCCCTGACATTTCCCTCAGAATAGCAATTCAGTATCCAGGCGTGCTTTGAACCGTCGTCAATTTCAATACCGTTGGAATTGGACTCCCCCTGTTTATGAGCTTTGCCGCTTGGATAAACACAATGTGAATTGGAGATGAAAATATATTCACTGTAATGTGTGGTAATCCCATCATCCCCATATCCATAAGCAACACAATTATCAAGCCATATATAACGGCTTCCGTTCTTCGTATAATCGGTTGTTGGCAAATGATCATAAGTAGGAGCTGTAATATCAAAACCGTGCAGTCCTGGGTTTATCGCCTCAACATCTTTCACCCAGCCGTATTTAACATTGGCAAGTGTTAAGCAGCTGGAATGTTGCCCGCCAGTCGCCCGAACTCCGCCTTGTCTATTCGGGTTCCAATCAAGCGACATCCCCTGTACAAAAATATTTCTGTTTCCCTTTTCATAGTCTGCATTTGTAATCACCCATTCACTGGCGGGCGTATCCTCATGGAGCTTGATGGTCGTGATACCTTTTCCCTTTCCATTCAAGTACGTCCAGGATGGGAGCTTGATGCCTTTCACAATATAAGTACCGGCACTTAACTCAATTCGCACCCGGCCATTCCCTAATGCCTTTTTGAAAGCCTCGGTGCTGTCGGTTTTCCCGTCCGGAACGGCCCCAAAGTCATCAACATACACAGTGCGCTTTATTTTTTGAGCAAGCCTATTAAATTCTAAATCTAGCCGGTCTTTCAAGGTTTGCGCGATTTCTCCTTCAGTTGTCACCCGGGCGTCCACTACTTCTTTGACATCTGAACCGTCGTGATTTGTGACCAGGTTGGCAAAGCGCGCTGATAAATTTTTAAGACGGTTTCCAACAGTAAAGCCGCCATGGTCGATTTGTTCCGACGTATGGGCGGCTTTGGTAGATTCATGGCGTTTTAAATTATATTCGTGTTCATTTAATGTGTTTTCTATGTTGTGAATATCAGATCTTAACTGAGCTTGATGACGGGAATTTCTCGTATGATCATAATCTTTTATTAGCCGAATCAATTTTGCTCACTCCTTTTTTGGCAAAATAAAAAACGCCTACCTGAGCGTTTTGAAAAGCTGGTCAATATATCGTTTTTGATCCCTTAGTTTCTTGACCTGATTGACTGCAATATCCTGAATATCTTTTCTGAAATTCGCGAACGTCAATTTTGGGCTGCTGTATGGGTTCAACGGGTTGTACTGAATTGAAATCAGCCGAACATCGGCTTCAAACATGATTCCTGATGCCGTAACAGCCAAGACATGGATGGTGTCGCCTTTCCAAAAATCTTGCTCGATCTCTAAAAGCTTCGGCTCATAGATTTTTTGGAAATCTGCTTCAATAGTCAATTCAGGATATGGATTCACATGTTTTTTTAATGCAGAAATCATACTGCTGGCTTTTTTTATGGTTTCATCTTTAATTGGATCGGCCCAGCGCGGCAGGCCTTCGAGTAAAAACTTTTTCTCATCCGGATGTACGTATAAGATCGGCTCAAATTCATATTGTGGGTTTTTACTGTCGGTGCTACTCTTCTTCAACGCCCCGTAACCCCAGGCGCGCGTTGTACAATTTTGCGAGTTTGTCTTAATAGAAATACCTGGCATGTTATAGCGCGAATCTAAGGTGAAATTGATTTTTTGTCCAATTTTCTTATAAACAAGGATCTTATAATTATCAACATCCAGCTCAGGACCGTAATCCGAAATGATTTTATCCACCAATTCCGTGGAATTTCCGTCACCAAAGTTTTCTTGTTCGGCACTCGGAAAGTCACTCACTGGAGCTTTTAATACATATTTGAATGGCGTCCCTTTTAATGCGATATCAAAAGCCTCTTTGATTGTCATTTTTTTAGACACCGTTTCAGTCACATAATTGTTGATCAGCAGGACCGAGAAAATATGGCTGGCCGAAACAGTTTTCCTCAACACATTATTTTCTTGCCGTATTTCAACGTTTGTAATGTAATACTTTTGATGATTAAATTTCCGTTCATCCAGAAAAAGAATGTTATCGATCACCAATAGATCAAATTCAATGGCATTTTCCTGCGTTTTGGTGATTGTAAATGTAAAACTCTTCTTCCCCGTCGTATCGTCCGTCAGATCGAGCGAGACGCCCGTTATTTCAACCACATTCTTTCCGTCTCCTGCTAGTACATGCAGCTGTGGAAAATCAACATCCGTAGGCAAATTTTGATTAAGCGGAACGTCTTTCCCATCATATTCTTTGCTTGGTACCTCCGGCGTCGGTATCGGTGTTTCAGGTACATCTGGTTCGTTCGGTACCACATCCATAGAATCATATTGGGTTAGATTATAAGTTTGAATGAGATTATTCAATTTTGTTGCGTAATTTGGGTCAGTCGCATAACCAGCTTTTACAAGCGCAGCGGTTGCCTTTTTATAATCTTTTTCTCCGACCACAGCTTTATAGTGATTAGGATCCCAGCTTGTTCCGTTCACATACAGCTTGGCTAAATCCTGAAATGATTGATACCAAGACGGATACTTTCGGAACTTGGCTTGTACACGGGTGGCATTTCCGCTCTTATCATATTCAGTCGTCCACATGAGGACATATTGGCCGTTATAAGTACCCTTAATACCAAATAAGTTTTTCCCTTTCTGGGCCAGTTCACTTTTACCCCATCCGCTCTCTAAGCAAGCTTGAGCAATAATGAGAGACGCGAGAATATCATACTTTTTATAGACTCTTTGGGCGTCTGGTGCAATTTCCTTGATAAAATCTGTGTTTGCCATTTTGCATGCTCCTTACGCGTAGTAGAAACGGGTATCGAATATGATTTCAAAATCATTGGTATTCTGGATTTCAAAATCATTCATACCTATATCGAGTCCCGGGAGCCTGCCGGATGTTTTGATAGGTGTTTTATTGATCACCGTGTATTGCTTAATAAAAGAAACGCGCTGTGATTTTTTTAATTCCTGTTCAATTTTCAGTTTCTCACCATTTGTATGGTTGATGATCGTCACATTTTTTCCGGCCGCCCATAAGGTCACATTGTAGTCATGCTCAAGAGGATTGATATAGGCGTCCCCAGTGTTATAAACCTGAAACCTCCTTCGATTTTTGAACCTGTATTCCAGATCGTCACGCATTTGAATATTCATTCCTGGACTCCAATGTTCACCGTCAAAATTTTGCTTTGTCAGAGATGTAAATTTGGATTCTGCCAGGCCAGTGACGTTATTAAATTCCACAGTAAAAGAAGTTTGGTTTTTCTGTTTCTCTTTCTGTATGCTGAAATTACCGTCACACGTAACGAGAAAACGGAGATTAGGCAATAGATCGGTTGAAATATAATAAGGGAACGGCTTCACCAAAAGCGCATAAAGTTCTCGCCTGTACTGATAAAAATTTTCTGCGATGATCGAGTTTAATAGAATTTCTACCTTGATAGATCGCTCTTTAAAAACAACATCGCGGGGATGCTGTGGCAAGACAAGGCCGTTGATCCTCGGTATCTTCACTGTTTCCCGTTCAATAGCCGGTGAATCAGGTGTAAAGCTCAGCAACTTAAAATGGGGGAGCAAACTTGATAAGCTCTGTTCCCCCAGGCCATTATTAAAATCTAAATAAAGGTTCATCAGGTTCGTCTCACCCCACTCTGATAAGCATTTTGATCATATCGATCTAAACTCTTCCTATCCAAAATCCTGCCGTCACCTTGTTCAAAAACGATTTCCGCCACTTGTTTTCCATCAATATTGACAGGCGCCGGATAAATTCTAATTGGCCCGCCTGCGGCCGCTGGCTCTGTTTGTTCTCCAAACGATAAACCATTTGAAAGAAGCGTAATGAGAGCATCCAGCTTCTGATTCAAAGAAGGTGTATCAACTTCATTTCGGACGACTAACTCCGAACGCAAGGACAGCAACTCATCAGCCGCGCCTTTTATGTTGTAAGCCATTTTGTTGATCTCCTGTTTGAGTGACAGGTTGGCTCCTTGCCCTAACGCCTGGGCGCTTCGTTTTGCACGCGCGACTGTTTTACTTATTCCTATCGCGAATCCATCTGTAAAGTTGTTACCTTCAGCCATACTCTTTTTCGCCGGCGAATGGGAGTCAATCGACTTTTTCAATGCTGATAATGCAGATTTACCAAGATTCCAAGCTGCTTTGAAAAGCGAGTTACTGCCGATTCCGCCCTTAATTCCATTAACAAATCCAGAAACAAAATCAGAACCCACACTGCTGGTTTTCACACTTTTCAACCCGGATTTCGCCTTGTTTGATACCTTCGAACCGGCATTGTAAGACGCGGTTTGCTGACTCATCAATCCTTTGGTCAAGTCCATACCGGCTTTCTTACCGCCCCCGCCGTCAGTTGTCTGACCGAGACGACCGGACACGTTTTTTGAAAGGCTTGCTGCAGTATTATTGTTTTTAGGCTTTGTGGAACTTAAACCGGCATTGTGTTGATCACCTTTTTCTTTACCGGCTGTACGGGCTTGGCCGCTATTTTTAGACAGTTCGCTGTTGACAGATTGACGGAGCACGCTGCTGGATTGTTTATTAATCCCGAGCGTGTTTCTTAAACCGAGAGCAAAGGCATTTCCTTTTTCCATTCCAAACTGCTTCGGCTGCGTCTTTCCTTGGCTTAATCCCTGATTAGCTCCTTTACCAATAAGACTCCCAGTTTCTTGGGCCTGTCCTAATGTACTGCTCAAACCAAGAGTGAATGCTGATCCTTTTTCTCGTCCGGCCTGTTCAGCTCTTTCATTGCCGCCGTTCATTTTTTCAAGGACGTTTTGGATCGCTTCGTCTGCTTTTGCTTCGGCTTCCTCCTGGGTATTTCCGAGACCGACATAAAAATCCTCAAGGGCTTGTCTGGTCGTCTCAATAGCTTTTTCTTTGCTTGTTCCGAGTTTGTTTAAGTATTCAATTTGTTTTTGAGCCCATCGTTCTTGATATTCAGAATCTTTTTCCTCAATAGTTTTTACCATCCCCATAGAATTAGAGATGAATTGCGTCTGTCTTTCAAGAGCCTTTCCAGTTTCTAAGTCAAGAAGCTCGCCGTTCTTAGACATTTTCGAGAAAAGTGCACGAGAATTTTCCTCATAACTTGCTGTATTTTTAGCAAGGGTCTTTTGGAAGTCTGCTGTACTTTTTTTCAAGAGAGCTTCTTTTTGTTGAGCATCTATATAGCCCTGTGCATACAACTGATTCAAGACTTTGTTCCGGTATTCATAATCTTCTTTCGCGGCTTTTTTGCCCTCGTCGTAGACTTTTTTAATCTTGTCGTTGTATTCTTTTGCTTGCTTGAAAGAGAGCTTTCCTTGCTGCTCTGTTACCGCTTTTTGCATTGCAAGAGCTTCTTTTTGATTTGCCGCAAATTTGCTGGTAGATTCTTCGAAATATGAAATGATCTCTTGGTATTTTCGTTTCTGAGCATCATTCATTTTGGAAGAGACAAGACCGGTTTCTTTCTGAAGTTTTTGCAGTTCCTTGACTTTTTCTCTGGCTTCTCCGATATCCGCGTCTATATCGCCGACCATTTTGTCCACGATTTTTTCACCGGCTTTTTGGGTGTTCTTATCGGTATCTTCCATCAAGCCTTCAATTACAACAATCGCATCTTTTTTCAACATCTCAAGCTGTTGTATTAGTTCGTCTCGCATATCAGAATACGTTTGAACTAATTTTGTAGCCATCTTATCGGCTTCCTCACCGGAAACCCGTGTCAGCTCAAAAAGTTGGGATTCCGCTTTTTCCCTCAAATCCACATAAGAGCCTGCGGCTTTTTGTGTTGCCTTTGAAACTCCTTCACCAAAAAGCAAAGTTTTTTCTCTGGCTTCCTCCTGCTTCTTCTTCATGTTTTCGGTTTGTTCGGAAACGGCATACATGGCGACTCCTAAAGAGCCCAATAAAGCCGTACCTCCGACAATAGCCAAACCCACAGGACCGGTAAAAGCTAAAAGAGCGCCGACTCCTGCCGTCAGTGTAGCGACAGCCGTCGTCACGCCTAATACTCCCGCAGTAAGAACCGCAGTTTTTCCAATGGTTGCTTGTGTGCCTTTATCCAGGTTGTTAAACATGGTAAGAAGGGCGGAGCCTTTATCCGCAAGGTCACCGATTGAAGGAAGAAGTCCCTCGGTTAACGCAATTTTCGCGCCTTCCATAGCCGACTGAAATTTTGTGATGCTTCCTTGAGCATTATCAAGCATGGTATCTGCCATCTTTTTGGCTGCGCCGTCGGATTCTTTCAGCTTTTTCGTATTTTCTCCGAGCGCTTTCGAACCTTTTTGAAGAAGGACAGCCCAATGTTTATAGGCTTCAGCGCCGACAATCGTTTTCAGAGTAGCCGCCTGCTGCTCTTTGGTCATGCCTTTCATGCCCTTTTCCATTTCTGCGATGACTTCAGGCATGCTTTTCATGTTGCCGGCAGCATCAAAAAATTCAAAACCAAGTCGATCAATTTCTTTTTGTGCCTTCCTGGCAGGAGTTGCGAGACGGATCAGGGACGTACCAAAAGCTTGACCTGCAATAGTACCCTGTAAGCCGGCATCACCAAACGCCATGATGGCAGCGGCTGATTCTTCCATGCCCCAGCCGAGAGAGTTCGCATTTGGTGCCAGGAACTTCATTGCCTCGCCCATTTGCTCAACATTGGTATTGGCGTTGGATGCTGCATAGGCTATCACATCGGCTGCATGTGCCGATTCTTCGGCCTTTAATGCAAAGGCAGACATGATGTTTGATGTAATATCTGCAGCTGTTCCAAGTTCAAGCTGTCCGGCCGCTGCAAGGCTTAACATGCCAGGCATAGCCCCGTAAATCTCATTGGTTTTAAATCCAGTCATCGCAAGGAAGTTCTGTGCTTCTGCAGCTTGGCTGGCTGTGAAAGACGTGCTGGCGCCAAGTTCTTTCGCTTGCTCCGTTAACTTGGCGAGGTCTTTCGCGGTGCCGCCTGAAATCGCCTGCACTTTACTCATTTGCTTTTCAAAATCCATACCAACTTGAACCGCATCTTTTAAAGGAAGGACCAAACCACCAAAGGCAATACCCGATGTCATGGCGACAGATGAACCGACATTCCTCATTGTGCTGCCGACTGCATTCATTCTTTGGCCCATTCTGTGGATGGTGGCAGAAGCGCTCCTAGATTCATCCTCCAGCCTTTTGATCCTCTGCGTGGTCTGCGTCAAAGCATTTTGCGTTTTATTCATTTCAGCTGTCGCATAGTTCAGCCGCCGAGCCAGCATCTGAGTTTCTTGAGCATCTTTGCCCTTTTTTATAGCTGAATCAGCATAAGCACGCTCAAGAGCTTTTACTTTTCGCTTGTGAATGTCCAACTGCCGGCTGAGTGTTTTCGCTTTTTCTTGAGACGTCCTTAATTCATTGCCCCATACGCCTACAGCTGTACGGTTCTTTTCGAATTCAGATTTGACGTTCTTCATTTGCTGAGCAACAGCACGCATTTCCGTTCTGAATTGGTTCGAGTTTGAATACAGTCTGACTTTTATGTCCTTTGCCAATCGGTCACCCCCTTACCCGAGCACCTGGTCAATGTAAAGGCGCTTTTCTTCTTTCTCTCCTGCGGGCTTTCCACCGGCTTCTTTTCGGCGGGCCAGGCGCCGCAGGTGGTAAACAATGTCCATTTCATCAATCTGGTTTTGTGTATAGCCGATTTCTTCTAACGCGTTGTACATGTCAATGACAGCGTCAGACAAATTTACTTCCCCGGCTCTTCACCGTCTTTTGGATCAGGGTTTAAAATCTGGCTGGCTTCAGCGATATTTCCTAAAACGTAGTTTGCTGTGCCGTAAATTGTTCTCGTGACCAACCTCGCATCAATGCCATTTTCAAACTCATCAACTGAGAATTTATTCCCAAACGTATTACAGACAAATTCAATTTGTTTTTCAGTGAAAATGCGCTCAGCATCTGTTGACTCAATATCCTCTGTGATCTCAGCCGCTTCCCGGAACAGCTTTCCTGAAATGAAATTTGGTGTGACAAACTTTTTGTTTTTATCATTGATTCTGAGATTGATTGAAATAGGTTCCATCTTGATTCCTCCCTGTTTTTGAACAATAAAAAAGAGCGCCTATAAGCGCTCATGATTGTTTTATTTTAGTCTCCAAGATCGTTTGCTTTACCGCCAGAATCCGCTGCGAAAGGTAACCCGTTATAGACAACCTGATCAAACCAGCCTTCTCCATTAAATGTGTCGCTGTCCTCCGCTTGCGCTTTCCAGCGTTTCTTTCCTTTCGGATTTTGCAACAATTGAAATCCAACCTTAAATTTTGTACTTTGCGGATCGACTTTTTCCTCTTTTGTCTTGCCTTCGGCTCCTAATAACTCGGGTAATCCTTTAAGAAGCCAATAATAGCGGTATCCTCCATTTGATTTCTTCGCTCTGAACCCAAAAGCTAAATAAATGGTTTGGTCATCACCGCTGGCAAAAGAAACACCGTTTTCTACTTGATGTCCATAAATTTTATTTTGTATGTCTAAAGGCATGTCAGCCATTTCTGCTTCTAAATCAATGTCACCCATGCTGTTAAAGCTGTCAAAGACCCCATTATCAGCCCAGAATTTTGTTTGTTCTGATTTGGGATCAACTTTTACGTTAACCGCGCCTGGGATTCTTTCAGGCTTACCAAATTCCAAACCTTTTTCGTCATCCTGAATGACTTCTGCATAATGAAACATATCTAAACCGTAAATTGTTGGCACTATTTTTCCTCCTCAAAAAAGTCTTTGATATATCGCATAGCTTTGTGAAAAATCTTGTCTGTCTTTTCGTATAAATCTTGTGAATCATACCGACGGTATCCAATCGATTTCATAAGCTGGTCAATTTCTTTTGCGATTTTGGTTTCTTTATTAACCGTATTTGAATTGGTAAAAATGCTGATCTGAAAGCGAACCTCCGAGGATCGCGCCTGATTATCGGCATATGAATCATCAGCATTTTTCAATTCTGTATATATGACTCTTGGGTATGCATTAACATCTGAAGCGACTCTATTATGAAAGCCGCCTGTCACCAGTTCTTTTAATGAAAAATCGTTGACCAGGGCAGCACTCAATTCTGCTTTTGCATCAAAACTCATTTGATTGGAGCTGTTAGAATACGGGCCATTACTTCCACAGCTGACGCCTCCCCTTCATTCCTGCCTTTTTCGATAAAAGGATACGGTGGCATTTTTGATGTTCCATACTCCAAGAATCTGGCCCGATAAGCGACTTTTTTATTGGGTCCAATTGAAACGAACTTTTCTGCGCCTTTAGATTCCCTGGCCTTTGAAACCGTAATGTTATCAGCTATATGGGGCTGATTCTTATCGCTTCGATTAACATTTTGTCGCTGGTGCTGCGCGATAATTTCCCCGCCGGCTTGCAAAGCCACATCTTCCGCCTTTTCCACGTCTTCACCGATTCTTTCAAAATATCGATCTAGGTCGGCCAGCCCTTCAAAGTTCATTTCAGCCATTGAGCCCCACCTCCTGGCACATAATTTCAAGCCACTTTTTTGAATCTTCAGGATCGTTAAAGTCAAGGATGTCAAAGGCTCGGAAAACAGGTTCACCCTTTTCATTTGTGCCGATCTGTTCAACAATTCTCATATCGCGTTGAATATCTTGCCGAAACCGAATGGTGATCTTTTTAGGCGATTTAACGCCCCATGCCCCCGCAATCATAGATTCATTGTTTCCGAGAGAGCTAACCCCCTCCACAGCGCCCCACACGGTGAATAAATCAATATAAGTTTCGGTCCAGTTCAACTCTTCATCCTGAATCTCGGTCTTCTTTTGAAAGGTCAGGCGGTGCCGCAGATCGCTGGTCCTCTTTTTCTTCATCTTCCTGCACCTCATCATCCGTATAACGCAGTTGCGTCAATAGATTTTCAACAGTAAAAGGGATGGACGAACCTGTTGTCCCTGACTCATACATCCCTCTGTTTTCGTACCAATGCTGGACAAGCATTTTGACCACAATTTCAAATTGTGGGTTCCCATCAACAAACCGCCCAATAGCATTGACAATATAGCTTTTCGCTGCCGCAATAAATTGCGATAACATTTGATCATCTTCAGAGTGGTCTAGGCGGAGATAGTTTTTCATATCCACCAAATTCATGATGGTTCACCCGCCTTATTCTTGTAGCTCATTGTTCGCGGAATCGTCAGAGCCTGCCACTTTTTCTCTCAACTCATCAATTTGAGATTGAAGACTATCAAACATGGCCTTTACTTCGCTGTTTAAGTTATCCGGCATGACGCTGCCAGTACCAATGTTTTTACTTCTGACAACATTTTCACCAAGCATTTCGTGGGTGATGCTCCCGTCTTCAATGACAGCAGGATCACCTTTCTCACCTTTGGGTCCTGGCTCTCCCTGTGGGCCTTGTGGGCCGGTATCTCCTTTGTCCCCTTTTGGCCCTTGTGGTCCCTGGGGCCCTGGTTCCCCCTGCATCCCTTTAATGTATAAAGGGTTGTCTTCACTGTTATTCTTCAAATAGACAGCTGTTACAGGCTTACCTGTGCCATCATCCTCTGCGGAAGTGTAAACACCGTTGCTCTGGTTTAAAAATTGATCTGCCATTTTTCATCATCCTTTGCTTGAAATTTTATTCAGTGCCAGATGAACCCTCTAACTCTTTCAGCTTGGCTTCAATATCGGTAAAACGCTTCAAAATAGTCGAGTTCAAATGCTCTTCCATTACACTGCCGGTACCGATGTTGTTACTTCGAACGGATTTGTCATCGAGCATTTCATGAGTCACGCGGATATTTGATCCGTCCCCGCCAAAAGTAACTTCCTGCCCGTCCTTTATGACTTTTCCGCCATCAATCTCTAAAACACCGCCAATGACCGTTCGATCTCCGCCATCGGTGTTATAGTTTTTTGTTACATGTGACATCAAGGCTTCCTCCTCATTATTTTGCTGCCTCTTCAAGTGTTAACTGACCGTATACGGCCGCTTCAGAGTCCCACAGTTTGACATCTTCGCGTTCAATAGCGCGCACTTTTGTTGTGTTGGTTTCGAATGCACCGGCACCCACATCCGTGGAGGCGATGGACTGCTGTTGACGGTCGAACAAGACAATTGCCTCTTTCAGATCCCCAACGATCACAGGTGCTTTTCCTGATTTTGTTTTCAGCACTCTGTTAGAAACGACAACAACCCGGCGGCCAAACAGCATTTTTTGTGTTGGCTCAGTCGGGTTGTCTTTAAGAAGATAACGGCCGTCACCATCTTTCAAATTGTCAAGGTAATCAAAGCCGTCTTGGTTCGTCATAATGATAGCGTTTGGTGAAATCGCAGGATCAAGGGTCACATTAAGGGTTTTCTTAATGGCATCTAACCCTTTAAAATCAACCTTTTTCAGTTTTTCAAGAGCTGCAAGAATAAGTGCATTACGGGTTGTGATCGACTTTTTGGCGAACCACTTTGCCACATAGTTCATAATTGCTTGGTCTGTATCTTGCAGCAATGTATTTGAAAGAGGCAAGATTCCAGCATAATCAACAATGTTGTAGGATAGCTTGCTAAATTTCGGCTGATCTGTTTCTTGAATTTCATCCATTTCTTCAAGAACCGCGAACGGAGTCATGTCGCTGTTTTTCTCGAGCATTCTTGTTCCTGAACGCGTTGCAACCGGTTCTACTGTCACGTATTGTTCAAGCTGGTGTTCCTGCTCCCGCTTTAATTCTTTAATAGTTCTGGAAATATCCTCAGGAATTAAAATGCCGCCGTCTTCCTCATTTTTACCAGACATAGCTCTAAATTCAGGGCTTTCAAGTAAGTCCCGTTCTTCCTCAGTCAGACGCTTACCACGAATTGATTTGACAAAGACAGAAGTAAATTCTTTTTGTCTTTCTTCCTTGTCTTCATTTCCGTTTGATCGATTTTGCAAATCGCTCCCCAATTTTGAACCAAAATTATCTTCCGGTAATTCCGGAACAGCAAGAGAACGGCCTTCCGCCAATAATTCAATTTGATTTTTTAAGGTCTTGGCCTCGTCAAGAAGCGTACGAGCCTCTTCGGCATTTCCCTCCTGCAGCTTTTGATCAGCTTCTTTTTTCTTTTCCGTAAATTGTTGTCTCAATTCAATTTCTTTTTTGCTCATTTGCATTGGCATAAATCGTTTCCTCCTTGTTTTTAGACACAAAAAAGACCTCTATTCAGGGAGAATAAGGTCTAATAGTTCTAGTTCCATTTTCAAATTGTCTTCCGGCAACCTCCGTGCTTCTTTGAGCAGCTCCACTTTCTCCAAACTCCGGGATCCGACGACTGCCTCCGTGTCGTTATAGGCCGGGGTGGTGACAAGTGAAATATCATATATGCGATGGATTTTATTGATCCGTCTTTCATAAATGTCTTCCTCATCATTAAAACGCCATTCATCAGCATCCGCCTCATTGTGATTTAAGGAAAAAGCAAAAGAACACTGGTTTATGACACCGCTTTTTATATTCGCCATTAAATCACGCGCGTATGACGTATCTGACGGCTTAAAACGGAATTTGAGACCTATGTTGTCCGCTTCTAATTCAAGCCGCCCTGTGTCCCCTGAGACGGTATTTCGAGCTAACGGGAAATCTTGCCGATGATTAAACAGCGCGATGACATTTGTTAGATCGGTCGAATTCAGGGCATTCCGACTAATAATTTCCTTAAACCACCCCCCAAGCCGCTCAGACCATTTTTCAAATTTCAGGGCGTATCCTTCCACAAATTCGCTTTTATCCTCACCCTCAGAACGAATTTCTATAGGTGTGGTTAACTGCCGAATCTCTTTATCCTTCATCCTTTTTGTCACCTCCCTTCAGGGCACCGCCAGCTTTAAGCCGCTGGTATTCCTCCATAAAGTCCAGAAAAACATAGTTTAAGCTGGACATGTATTTTTCTCCGTATTCAATCGGATTCCGCTCAATTAATGCCCTGATTTCGTTTTTATTTAAGGCGCCGATTTCATGGAGTATTTTCAAATATTCGGCCTGTGTCTTGCTGTCTCCGCGCAGCTCACTATCAATGTTGAATTTCACATAGTGGCCGGATTCCGTTTCATGGTCCATAAAGAGCTTAACGTTAAGCTCCTGTTCGAAATTAATAATCCACGGCTGGAGAGTGTTTCTCACATATTCAATGGATTGATGTTCGATATTTGAGAATGTAGCCTTATCCAGCTCATTAAGCTTGTGCAAAGGTACTTTGTAAATCATCGATATTTGGGCCTTATTGAATTTCATCGATTCCACGAATTGTGCCTCTTGCAGCGGCATAGCGATGGGTTGATATTCAAGACCGTTGTCGATGATCGCAATATTTTCACCTTGATTGACTCGTTTCCATTCTTTACGTACATTTTCTTTCGGCTTCTCATCTAAAAAAGCAGGAACCTTTAAGATCCCGCGCGGCGTTGCCTCGTTTTTATACAGCTTCGCATTATATTTTGTTGCGGCGGCCTGAGCTCCAATGTGTTCGCGAACGACGCCGATGGGTGATTTTCCTTGTATGCCGTCAGTGGAAAGGCCTTTGAAATGTAATACCTCATGCTCAAAAAGTTCCACTGTCTGCCCATTGAGAACAGTTTGATACCACAGCATGCCCGTTTTTGGATGAACAAAGGCATTTGTAGCGTCCGGCCGTAATGGATACAAGCCTTTTGGATAGCCATTGGCTCCAAACTCAATGTATGAGTAGCCATTCCCCCAAGTCAAAACATGAGTCATCATGAGTTTTTTCCAGGTGAACGCGGTCATGTAAGGGTTGGGCCGAGCATAGACAACATAGGCAGCCGGATGACTCGGCTTTCGCTCGATCCCGCATTCTAATTTTTGATAGGTATGAATAGGGAGCTTGGCGATGTCATCAGATAATACATTCACACAGGCAAAAACATCCGGCTGCACAAGCGAATTTCTTTCATTCACTTTTTCGCCGCTTGCCGTCTGTCTACCGCCGAATAAATTTAAAAACAAATCATTGAAGCCGTTAATATCCTTGGAATCAGTTCGTTTCTCAAACACCCGATCAATTAGCAATTATTTCACCTCCCTTTCTTGGTCAGGAGATAGGCATAAAACATAAAAAATACACCCGTCAGAATCAGACCGATGTTTGTGTTAACTCTGTATGCAGCTGCAAGGATGAAGGCGGCCCCCACCACAAACAGCAGATCATTTAAAATTAAAAGCAGAAAGGCCAGCAATTTTTTCATTCTCTCACATCCTAAAAGCTGAAATTATCAGACATGAAATGTGCATTCAAGTCTACTTTTTGGTTTGTTTCGTGATACATCGCCCTGGCGTATGCGTTAATGACAGCTGCAGCCGGGTCGATTCTTTGAGGAGATTTTGCTTTATCCAGCATGATATTCTCCTGAGGATCAATTTTCATGATCGCGTTATTGATCGCCCAATTTAAAACCGGGTCATCCCCGTGAATAATTTTGCCGTCATACACTTTTTGACGAAAGTCTTTTGTCGGCAAAGATAGATGATTGATTCTTTGCGGAATCTCCACCATGGTATGGCCTTTAGCTTCAAGCCGTTGGGCCAAATGCAATGCATTCCATTTGTCATATGCGGTTTCCTGTGGCCGGAATCGATGCTTGTAAATAAATTCAATGATCCATTTTTCAACTATTTGATAATCAACGGCGTCGCCAGGCGTATACGTAATGTAGCCCATCTCTTTCCATAGATCATACGGCACTTTATCCGTCGCCATTTTTTCTTTTGCGCGCCCTTCAGGCATGAAGGAATGTTGTCCGACATAATAGATTCCATCAAGAACACCAACCCAGCCGACTGATGTTAAGTCGGTAGTCATGGACAAATCCAGCCCAAGATATACCGCCATGTTTTCCAGATCAGGAATTTCACCGCTGCACGCGCGCCATTTTGACATTTTCATATAGCCGTTATCCTTTTGATCAACCCACCGGTTCATATTCTTGGTAAGGAAGCTTCGCATTTTTTCTGGAATTTCGAGCGCAACCTTTAAGGCAGAGCGTAGTGACTCCATACCTTCCGGATACGTTGCAACAATAGGGTTGGCTTTGATCCAGTTTGACTCGTCTTTTATGTCGTCATCTGGATCAAGTTCGCAGATCATAACAAAATAATCATCGTTTTCTGTGTCGGCATCAGGATCGAGAATCTTGCTTGTATATTGGTATTCCTTAAAACATGGCCGCTCCATGTTAAACCCGGCTGTCGTAATGATTGCCATTAACGGGCTGCGCCGGGCGACCATACCACTGTCAAGCACATCATAAATTTCACTTGTCTCGTGGGCATGATATTCCACATTGTTATCGTAAAGGCTTTTTATCCTCTACTTCTTACAGTTTCCTGTAAGGTCAGCATATATTTTCACCTTTAACTGAATAGTAAGGTGTCAACCACTCGTGGGGGCTTTTTTGCTCTCTTAACGCTCAGCCCCTATGCGTTACGGTGGCGAGTGATGTTCTCGCTTACCACGGTATTATCATGAGCCAGTTTTATTAACCTGTAACTATGGCTTTTAGATTCCACCGTTTTTGGTTGATTTTCACTAACTTATTTCTAAGTTAGGCGACAAATAATTTATCGACTATGCCCAAGCTAGGGTTTTTACCGTCTCCGAGCTTCCGCGCCTCCCGGGAAAGAGGCTGAATTATTGAGTTCGTTTTATACTTTTTTACCCGGCCGTTTGCAGATGTATATTTTCCTTCAAGGATCGGAGCATGCTGCAGCTGTTCAAGAATCGCCTGGTAAACTTCGTCTGACTGCTCCCGGGACCATCCAGCAATAAACACCCGATGTTTTTCGGTGGTCGGGAACACTTCATAAGACGCCATGAGCGCGAGAAATTGCGATTTCGCATTCTTACGAGCCAGCTGGATATAAACTTTTCGGAACCGGCGGGCACCGTTTTCCTTTTTGAAAAAGCCGTATACATTGGCCGCAATAAAGAGCTGAAAGTCCGTCAGCTCAATCGGCTCACCCGCAAGTATCCCCTCAACATGCCTGAACTGCCGCGCCCATTCGTAAAAATCTAGCACTGCTTCAGCGTCATAGTAAAAGGGGCAATCCGGGTCCGCTAACGCCTCCACATCTTTTAAAAACCGCTGCACAGCCCATTTATGCTTTTGACAAGCCTTTATCTCACCGGAAAGTATTTTTTCGCAATAGGCCCATACACGCTCAATCAGAATTTCAGCGGTGACCTCTTGCATTACATCCGGCCCCCAAACCGCTCTTCCTCTTTTGATTTCGGCTTGTCGTCATCCTTTTTAGGAATCACGAGCTTGCAGCGCGAGGAAATGGTTAAGCCCAAATCACTGGAAGCCTGCCGGCATTGTTTGAATAGTTTATCTTGATTGATTAGCAAGTCCGAATACGCTTCATTGACTACCGATTTTTCTTTTTCCCCCACGATATTTCCCTGTTTGTCCACATCTCTGACGACTATCGTTTTCATTGGCCCCTGCTCAAGCAGCTGGTCCGTCACCTGAAGGTAAAGCTTCCGCGAATATAAAAAACGGGCGAGCGCATCAACATCTAAATTCGTCATAATTCCGATGTTTTTCAGCTCGTCCGCTATTTTTTTGAACTCCCTTTTTAAGTCTTTCGGTAAATAAGAAGGCGCCTTTACTTTGTCGCTTGGCGCCTTGATCTCCTGCTTTCTTCGTTCTTCAATCTCCTGTTTTGTCAGGTTTTTCTTACCTTTGACAAGCAATAAATCAACCGGTTGCCTTGGTCTTGCCATTCCCTCACCTCCTTCCGAAATTTCATTTAGGGAATTTTTCAAAATGTGGAGGGGAGCGCGGTCTCCGGCGAATCCATTCCAGAGATTTAAGGGCGGGGGGTCTCCATTTCCTCCCGCAGCTGCAGCATGGCCGTTTCTAATTCCTCTCGAGCTTGCGTGTATTTTTGTTTGTATACGTCAATTCCCTTTTGAGCTTGTGCTTTAAGACGTAGTACAGTCAGCTTCTTTACCTTCTGTTGCATGCGCCTGATCGTCTCGTTTGTATAGTAGGACGTGTATTCAGTCTGACACCGCGGACACTTGATGTAATGCTGCCGCACCCCGTTGTCATGCTTCCTAACCTTTGAACATCCTTTGATATGGAACTTGGTTCCACAGTGATCACATACGCAGGTTTGATGTTCTGTTGCCAAAGCCTCCATCCTCCTTCGCGGTCTTCCTGCTATGGCAGGGCGCACACAGCGGCTGCCAGTTGGAAGAATCCCAAAATAGTTTTTTATCTCCTTTATGCGGAACGATATGGTCAACGACTGTTGCGGGAACCCTCCTGCCTTCCTTCATGCAGGAAACACAGAAAGGATACTTTGACAGGTAACCCTGTCTTGCCTTCCGCCACTTGCTGTCATATCCCCGGCGGGCGGCTGACTTACGGTATTGATCATAGGTTGGCTTGGCTCTCTTGTGCTGTTCGCAGTAACCTTCCCGGGTAAGAGTCGGGCAGCCTGGTTCATTGCAGGGCTTTAAAGGTTTATTCATTGCGAACCTTCCTCCAGCTTGCGAAGCTGTCGATTATAAACGATTGCCTTTGTTCCAAACTTGCCATCTTTATCGATGTATTCAATGTCGATATGTGTTGGGTTAAGCTTTGAATCATCATCCGTTAAAAATGAAAAATCCCTTTTATAGTTCCTTTTAACTTCTCACCCTTGTAAAATACCTGCGAGACTAGGTCAATATCATTAAGCTCAATCCGCAGTAATTGCGGCTTTTTCTTAGATAGCTTTACACCTTTATTAAGGCTTGGCTTCTCAATATGCAATTTGTTTCCCCCTTATATAAAAAAGACCTTTCTTATTAGAAAAGTCTTAACGGTTGAACCAGTCCTATTTCGGAGTGCACACATGAGCTTTGCGAGTTAGCGGGCCATTCCATTCACCTCCTTCTACATTTTTTAAAATCAAAAGTATAAATTTTCCATAATAGGTAATATTTAATATTGAATTTCAACAGAAAGGATGATTATTTATGAATAACCAAAACCATCTTCTAACTCAGTATCCGCTAGACAATAATGAGGATATTTTTCTTCCCCCTCGTTGTGGAGTCTCTGATATAGATACTCGAACTCAAGGCAGGTGGGAAACCAATGATCTAACTTATACTTTTAAAAACTTCACGCCTGATCTTTCCGAAGATAAAATTAGACAAACAATAATGGAAAGCTTTCATGTATGGTCTAGTGTTTGCTCTTTAAAATTCACAGAAGTTTCAATGGATAAGAATCCACACATTGTTATATTGTTTGGTGCTAAAGAACATGGTGACAATAATCCATTTGATGGACCAAATGGTGTTATAGCACATGCATATTATCCTCCAACTGGAAATCAAAACTGTGATATTTGCGGAGATATTCATTTTGATGATGATGAAACCTTTGTCTTGGAAAATTCCAGTGAATCTTCTCATTTCGATTTAAAAAGTGTAGCTATACATGAAATAGGACATGCTCTTGGTTTACCTCATAATACATCAAATAGAAATTCGGTTATGTATCCTTACTATAAATATCAACATACACTAGACAGTGTAGACATAGCTGATATTCAAAAACTATATCCTATTCAAGTTCACTAATATAAGGGCTCAATTTGAGCCCTTTTCTTCTTCAGTATGTGAAATTCACTGGACCCGGTTTACAGAGAATATAAAAAAGCATCCCGAAGGATGCTAAATTTTAGCTTTCTTTTACTGCTTTTAACACTCCGAGAATTGCATTAGCCTTGTCGTAGCCATCTTTTTTCAAGTCTTTTGCATCATCGTTTAATCTTTGAATTAAATACATACTCTCAAAATTTTGCTCAGCATAGATCACACTTTTCATCGCCCATGTTTCTAGTTCTGCACCTTTAAGAATCATTTTTCCAGTCATGTCATGTTTAACGGCTGTACTTATAACTCTTTCACCTTCACTAATCAATTGATCCAAATCCATCATTCTCACCTCCCGCCTTCTTATCGGACAGGAAGTGGAAAATTAAACAATTTGCGAAATTTGTCGAACGATTCCCCCTTACGCTAAACGCTTACTAAAATTGCGTCTCACACATACCCCGGGAGGAAGCCAAGCATTGTAAGACGGCATGTCCAAAAAAAACATACTGCTTACAAATCTCCCGATACCAAAGCCGCAAGACTAGCGCGATCCGGCTCAGAATGTTCCTCCCGTTTGGCTACATTCTTCATCGCCTTAATTTGAGTATCCGAATTCACCTTGATAAGGGAATGGTGCGTATCCCGTTATTTCTTGATAAGTAAATCTTATCGACAAATCAAAAATAAATAGTCTCCTTTTTTGTCTCCCTTTTTGTACCCCAAAATGTTTACTTTTTGTCCAAATAAAAAAGCACTCAGATGATTCCGAGTGCTGTAGCAAGGCGGCAAATCGCCCTCTTTTTCAGTTCATAATAAGTGTTTTTCTTTAAACCCAAATCCATATAGATATGAATATCTTTGACCCTGGCAGCAGTCAGGTATTTCTTCTCGATGATCAAACGTTCCTCATCATCCAAGCTGTTTTTTAAAGCGCGTTCCATCTGCTTGACCTTAAGCTCGTTAACGGAAAATGAATCCCGGAGGGAAGGGAAGATGTTAATGCCGGCAGACGAACATTCTTTTTTATTCTCTAATTGGACTTTGAGCGCGCGGTAATTTTTCAGTTCTTTGATGACTATTTTTCGGACGGCTTTCTCGTCCACATCATCGAGAAAAGATAGCTGTTCCTTTGACATCCTTTCCCTCCATTCGTTCATTTTTCTTTTTCCCATTCTTGGATCCGTCTTTCAGCAATCTCCATCCAGATGAACGGAGCAGCAAGAATGACGATTCCTATAATTAGATAAATCATAACTCCTCCTTATCGGCGCCCACCACGCCTCCTAATCAAATAAACTGAGCTGAGTAATTTTATAATTGAACAGCAACATTTCTTCGGCCCAGTTTCCTTTTCCGGATCCACCGACAACCTGCTTGTATGCTGAAAATGTTTCTCTCCCCCAATTCGGATAGAGCTCGAGTATCAAAGGATCGTCATAATAGGAGAGAACCACTTTTCCTTTCGCTTGATTCAGCAGCCCTGCCAACTCTCGGTGATCCTGCTCCGTAAACCCGCCGGCGTAAAACTGTTCACGGCCGACATACGGAGGATCAACATAAAAGAGAGTATCCGGGCTATCGTATTTTTCAATAATTGTCCTGAAATCCTTGCACTCAATCATGACACCCTTCATTCGGTTAGCGAATGACTGAAAAGCTGTACAGGCGCTTATGTATCCGCCCGCAGGATTCTGACCGCTTTTTGTACTGTGACGCCATCCGGTTTGTGGCACGTTCTCCGCGTTTCCCTTACTGATTCCGGACCGATTCATATAAAACCACCTGACAGCCCGATCAAAGTCATCTGCTGGATAATTCTCGACTTTCCACTTTTCATAAAGTGCCCGACTGTACGGAATAGACTCGCAAGCCTTTTGCATTGCCTTCGGATCCTTTCTGACTTGCATTAGGAAATTGACCACATTTCCGTCAATATCGTTGTACACTTCATGTGATATTTTCGGCTTGTTGGCTATAACATGAGCCGCGCCGCCAAAAGGCTCAACATACACCTTATGGGCGGGCATTTTGTTTATAATGTGTTCGGCATATTTGGCCTTGCCGCCGAACCAGATTAAAGGTGATCTTGGCATCTTGCCGCCTCCCATCACTTCACCCTCTGAAGCCGCTGCTCTCTATTCACATCATCAATATTCATTTGATAGTCAGCCTCCCGGACGGCTGCGGCGAATGATTCAATCCCTTTTTCCCAAAGGCCGTGACGCTCAATGATTTCCGAAAACTCTTCAACGTCATGCTCACGGATCCCCCAGCTGTCAGGGTCGTCTGCGGGCCCGTACATGGTAACCCATTTGCTTGAGTCATTCGGATCTGGTTCCTCCCATTCCGCGCGGGTAAAATGACAAAGCTCATGATCGACCAGGGCGGCACGCTGCTCTTGGTTCATCGTCTTCCATGCTTCCTTATTGATGAATACAAAAAGCATGTAATCAGTCATATGGCGCTCAAAGGCCGTGCATTTTTTCGCCTTCCCGGCCCATTTGCTGTTGCCCTCCCGGATGTAAAAACCAATGTGTTTCTTTGCATCTTTTAAATGTGGGTGGTGCTCTTCGATTAAATTTTCGGCCAGCTGCCGCACCTCTTGTGATTCTTCAAAACCTACAAATGCCATGATCATCTTCCCCTTTCAATTAATTTCTTTTTGAATATTTCGTCTAATTCAGTCAATGAAAGCTCGTACAGCTGCCGACCGTCAGGCGTTTTAAAAAATCCCATTTTAAGCAGCCGCGCTTTAAGCTCGTCCTTTTTCCTTTCACAATAAAGGGCCTTCATTAAGTCATTCACAACAGGCCCCCCTTTAACAGCTCCCGGGCCATATAATGAAAATGGTGATAGATATAGTTTCCGGTCGCGCTCGGGTTAATAAAAACGGTTGAGAAATTGTAACGGACTTCAAACGTTTTTAAGCTGCCAAGCAGAGACTGTGGCTTATATTGTGAGCGATATTTTCCGTTCAATATTTTTTGGTAGCCTTCCAGATCCTCCACAAGAAGAGTGAAAGGGTGTTTGGCTGCACGGATCAATTCATTTTCAAACCGAGAACGGTCCTTAATGGATTGAACTAGCTCATCAACTCCGTTTTTCCGTTCGATAGCAGCGTTCAAATACATGTCCCGGCTGATCCCGTATTCCTCGTTTCTCGGGATCATGGCGGAATAATCACCCGTCTTCATCCCTTTGAATTTGATGGATACGTTCTTTTTGCGGAGATAGTCAAGAACATGCTGGTTCTTCTGCTCCCTCGTATCCACAATAATGATCATGCTGTCGAGAATATTTTTCATTTCAGTATCCGAATAGTTGTAATGAATAATCGTCATGCTTTCTTCCCCTTAAAGTACGACATGGCCCTTTCATAGATTTCTAAAGAGAGCTTGTCCGTTTCTTCATCCTCAAAATTCGCAACGGAACTGTTCAGATCTCTCCAGCCGTTCTCCCAAAATAGAACGAGCAATCTCGCGGCTTTGGTTGCCGCATCCCACTCATGATTGAACCAGTCGTCTATTTTTGGATTCATTTCTTGATCTATGCCCATAAAATAATTGATGATTTTATCAATGGTCTGTTTGACTTTATGATCCTGCATTGAGTATTCACCTTTTAAATACTGGATGAGCCGTTTTTTATGTGACTGAACAAATTCCACAAGTTCTGGATAGACGTTCTCCGGATGCTCAATATAAAGGTCATCCCCGTCCAGAACTAAAGGTGATCCCAAAAAGGCAAGGTCATCACAAATTTGTTTTGGGTGCAAAATTATCACCTCTTTTAAAAAGGGGTTACTAAAGGGTTATCGAACTTAAATTTCAGTAACCCTTTAAAAACTCAGTCATATCAAGGGTTTCAACCTCTTTTGGGTTACTGGGTTATCAAAGGTTACCTATTTTTCTATTAAAGTCTATATACTTATATATATATTTATTTTTTTATTTATTTTTTTCATGAGAACGGAACATAGAATTTAAGTAACCCTTAGTAACCCCTAAATAATGTAAAACTTCACAAACCCTTATATATCAATGGTTAAAGCTTCTTTCTATTGATAGAAGCGACCTTACTTGGGTTACTTTTTGAAGAAAATTCAGTAACCCTTTCAGTAACCCGCCCATCATTATTCTGCAAAAAGCTTCCTCCGGCATATTGATTTAATGTCATCCCATGAATAAATGTCTTGTTTTTTGCACCTTTTACTTTTTTAAAGCCTCGAATTTCTAATTGACGATAAAAGGCGCGATTTTTCAACTCAACATCATCATTTTCATAACACCAATCTTTGTATTCCTTATAAAGTTCCTTTGCTTCGATTTTTGCAGCCGGATGAGTGACACACTTTTCAGCAAGAAAAGGGGCGAGAATGTCCATATCCTCCCGGTAGCCTTCCGTTGCCTTCCTGATCGCTTCCGGTTCTCCCAGGCCTTCCTTCTGCCACTTCAAGCAGCCCTCAATAGCCCACCGCAGGATCCCTGGCATTTCCGCAGCCAGTTTCTGAGGAAGCTTCTTGTCTACTTTTTCTTTTGGAATCGTGACAGTAAACGGGATCAGCCGGATCCGGCGCCAAATCCCCTCATCGCTGCCTTTAACGATCGGTTTATGGTTTGTGGTAAAGAAGACTTTAAATTCCGGTGTAAACTCAAAGTATTCCTGGCGCAGAAAACGTGCTGACATCTTTTCGCCGCCGGTGATCTGCTTCACCAACGATTCAGACAGCTGCTGTCCCTCTTCACTCTCAACGGCCGACACAAATCGGGCACCGTCCAACCTGGCAATATCATTGTTTATGGCGCTGTCATTTTTCTTCTTTATAAAGGTGTCGCTGTTTGTCTGCCGCCCATAGTCCCCGAACAGGTGCTGAACAGTATTGATAAAGGTTGATTTACCATTCCGACCGTTCCCAAATAGAAAGAACATCACCTGTTCTGTGGTGTCCCCGGTCAGCGAATAGCCAATTGCCTTCTGCATGAAATCAATAATTTCATAGTTCGGCGCGCCCTGGTCATCTATAAAAATACTTTCCAAGAAAGCTTTCCAGTTCGGACAGTCGGCGTCCGGTTGATAAGAGACAGGAGATATTTTTGTAAAAAGCAGATCCCTATCATGCGGCAGAAGTTCTCCTGTTTTCAGATCAATCACACCGTTATCGCAATTGAAAAGATATTTGTGGGAATCCAGTTCCTGCTTCCTCACTGAAACCATTGGCCGGACATCTAAAATGGTGTTCATCCGTATATTGCGGCGCTCGCATTTCTTCGCCCAATCATTGAGCTGTTTTTTTCGGAATTTGTCTTCTGTGGCCTTGGCCTCGCCGTATAACGCCCGTAATGTTTTCGCGGTGATAGCTTCAATTTTCCGTTTGCTGTCTTCTTCCCATCGCTTGCCGTTCCAGATCAGCCAGTCAAGCTCGTTACAGTATCGGATATTCTTTCCGTGATAGTAGACAATTCGCTCAGCGTTGCCAAGCTCCGTTAAATGAAAGACCGGCGGGGTGTCAATGATCTCTTCTGTATCCTCAACTTGAGAATTATCGGAATGAGAAATGTACACCTCATACGGCTGTTCCTGCTGCTCTTCCAGCAAATCAGAAATTGTGGCATGAGTTGAATAAACGGCCGCGGCAATGGTCATGTCTCCATATGTAGCGCCGTCAGATGAATGCTGTCGATCCCATTTCTCCCGGAACAAACCCGATTCGCGAAACATGGAATCCATTTTTGCGGGATCTTTATCCGTCCAGAATGCCAAGTGATTACACAAAGCCATATCTGTGGCCGAGTGATCATCGTTTATCAGATGACCGTTAAACAGATCCTGAATGCTCTTCCCGTTCTTGCTGTTGAACATCCTTTCCCATATCTCCTTATTGGAGAGATTGCTCATATCTTTGGATGAAACAGCGGGCGGGGTGGACGGTTTCGATTCTTCTTTTTTGTCCTTCAAATACTTTTCGAACAGCTCTTTGAGCTCGTCTGTTCGTTCTTCAACGGCCCCGATCCCGAGACTATTACCGGTAAAGGTGAAATAGCGGCCGTGGCGGTATACTTCCAGTCCAAGTTCAGGATTTTTTCTCCCTGTGCCCGGCCCGCGCAATGGGATCTTACCTTTTGTGATGATGTGGACTCCTTTGCCGCTGGGTGAATATTCGGTGTAACTGCTAATCGCCTGAACAATTTCCTCAGCAAACGGGGACAAGACACCGTCCTCCACACAATGATCTATGTCTATGCCGATGAACGGATCATCTTTTGAAAACATGAAGCCGATCCCGTCATAATCTCGATCGTTATAAAATTTCAAAACGGTCGGGAATGTCGACCAGGTTCTTTTATTACTGGATTGAGCCATGCTGCCGTCAATCTGGTACGGCACTTTTGTTTTCTTACCGTCACGTTCTTCGGAACGCCATAAAATCCACTGAGGGGCGTTTTTTAGCTCTTGCGGTATGTTCTTAAATTCGTACATGTGATAACTCCCCTTTAAAAACGAGGGAGCTATACACTCCCTCAAATGTGTTTTTTATGATCAAAACGGTACATCATCGTCACTGATGTTAACTGGAGCTGCTTCCGGTGCTGGCGCCTCAGACGGCTTAAACGCTTTGACTTCCGGATATTTTTTGCCGTTGTGCTCTCGTTCTCCGACAACCAGGCGAACCGGTTTATTCAGAAACGCATTGGCCCATTCGATATGATCTTTAAATTTCATTCCGTTTGGAAAACCCGCGGCCTTTGATGCTTGATGAAATCTCCACATTGCATTGTCTGTAACCGTGAAGTTATCGTATAGGATTTTTTGGCCCTGACATGGCTGCTCAACGTCAGAACGAATTTCATAGTCTACGACAAGTCGCTTATTTCCGGATGAAGCTGCTGTTTTCTCCTCAAAATTGATAACTGTTGCCTCATATTCTCCTGGTTTAATCGGTTCAAAAGCTTCACCTTTGCTGTGGTCTACTGTGAACATATTTAATTCCTCCATTCATTATTTTCCGTTTAAAACTGCTACAAGATTTTCAGCTATAGACGCAATTACATTAGGATCTGTAACGTCTTCATTTCTTAGGTCATAAAGCACGCTATCGATTCCGCTGTTTAATCTATCAATCTCCGAAATTAACCAGGGGATGTCTTGACGAGCGTTAGCAATAAAAATACAATCGTTTTCTCTTGGGATATTGGGATAATCTACCTGCACCTCGGCAATTGAACCGTAGCCTGGCCCTTTCGGCCCCCAAATTAATCTGGCTTTCCCTCGGTCATAGTTGATATCACTATTTGGTGACCACGGTCCCTCTGTTGCCGCAGCAACACGTTGGCGAATTTCCTCAAGCTTCATTTTGATCACCTCCTGCAGCCTTTAATCTCTCAAGGGCGGCCGTCGCAAGCTTTTTATTCCATTGATCAAGTTTTTTATTGGCTTTGATCTGAAATTCTTCAACCATCTGCGCGGCTGCTTCGTTGCCGGAAACAATCGCTTTAATTTCCTCAATCAAACGGATCCGTTCAGCTTCTTCCTCTGCCTTCACGTCAATGCCGAGCTCAAGCCATTGGTAAAGCTTGCGGCCGACTTCTGGATTGAGTTTAAAAGAAGAGCCTTCAAACATGCGTGTATTGTCTTTGGATGTTTCCGCCATGTGATCGATACTGATATTGAAATTGAGCATGAACTCGTATTCCATTTCGTCTTTCTGTACCGGTTTGGTCCCGACTTTTCGCGGTGCCATCTTTCCGTTTTCATCCGGTTCAACAACATACTCCGTTTTTGTTCTCAATGTCGCCAAGATGTGGACATCGTTTTGCGTTAAGGTCTTAATCAATTTGGTTGTTTCAGGCGCAAGCTTACCCCAATTTTGAAATGAGTTGCCGGACATGCTCCCGTGTTTTTCTACTATCCCGCCTTCCCCTTGCCAGTTGTGGGAAAGCGAATCAATCACGACCACCTCGGCCCCGGCGTTCTTGATAGCCTCCACAGCCAATTGATAACGTTCTGTGGTGTAAGGCGGCGTAAAATCAATATGTTTAAAACTCCCGATCCGCACGTCATCAAATTGCAAGTTTGCATACAGTTTGGCGCGGCGGTGCTCAGTATCCACAACACCAATCTTTGACCAGACTTCCTCATTGCTTGCCTCCGGGTATGCTTCCCGCATCATTCCGTAAGCGACAAGCAGGGCGCCGGCAGTCTTTCCGGATCCACTCGGCCCGATAAAGCCGACAATTGCCTTTTCTTTTTCACGTTGTGCGTTTGTGACTTGAAACATCTATCACACCTCCACTTTGAAGCTGGTGGAGGCTGGTTCTATTTCTACACCCGGAACAGCTTGTCCATTTTCATCAACGACAACCTTTTTGCCGTCTACCTCTTTGATAGACAGAGATTTTTTAAAGTCGCCCCATTTGACATCTTCTTTGATAAATTCAGTGAGCTCGGCCTCTTTGACATGCTTGAGAAGCTGGTCCTTATCGGCTGGTTTCGGCTGCTCTTTAACTGCCCGGCTTTTTGACTTACCGTAAGGTGTGGAAAGTGTTTTTGCTTTCGGATCCTGCTCGAGCTGCTTTGAGTGATAAACGCTGACCAGGTTTTCAAAGAAAGCCAGATTGTCCGCGACAGGTTTAAGCTCCTGGGTTTCCCATTCATCGATGCGCTGCCTTTCCGTTGCTGCCAGGGCCTTGATTTCTTTTTCCTGTGTCTTTAAAGCAGCAATTTTCCGAAACGCCCAATTTAGACTATTCATGTCCGTGATCTCAAACTGTGGACGGCTCTCCTGCTGCAGGCTATTATTTGAAATCTCGTTTAGTTCAAACGCCTGTAAAGGATTCATATATATTGCCTCCTAATTGATTTTGTTATAGACTCCATTTAAAATGAGGTTGTTAAGTATTGTTTTTAGTCGCCTTTGCCGAGGCGGCTTTTTTGTTCATAAGCAGTCGGATAAAAAGCAACAACTTGAATTTCCCTATTAATTTCAGTTGTGTACCAAAAGCTATTATCGTAGGAACGCTGATTAATTTTTGTGTTCAATTTTTCAGCTGCATCCTGCACTTTTTGAAGAGCTGTCTCTTCATTCTTACAGTGATAGTCAATGCCAATCTGCCCACCATTTTTCAATGCACTTTCAACAAGTTGCAATACTGTGTCAATCTGCTTTGGATCCATTTTCATCCTCTCTTTCTGCATCATTCTCGTCCTTCAAATATTCCAGAGGATAGCCGTAACGGTTAATCTCAGTGATCATTGGGTGCTCGATATTCATTGAAACGGTCTCCCTACGGCTGAAACATTTAACCCCCTACTTGCGAATTTGGACGCGATTTCGCGAAACCGAACAACTTGTTCCGGATGCTCCATTCGTTTAAGGTCCTTGCAATTTGAAATGATTGTCGCCGCAATTTCTACACATCCTTCAAAATCATGGTCTTCGATAGCGACGGGCAATTCCGAAATAAGGTCTCGCGTTGAAATAAATAGTCTTTCCGCTTTTTCGCGGTCAGCTTTTAGAAAATTGTTAAGGTTCATACTTGGGCTCCTTTCGATTTTGCAAATGCTTGATAAATCTTCATAAAACGTTCCGCCTCGCTTAAAGCAAGCCATTCTTTGGTTTTGATCTTCAATTCCTCACCTCCCCTCATTAAGTAGGGCTTAATTTCTTGGCTGTTCGGCCAACCAGGTCAATAGAAATTTTTCGCATTCTTTTGCTGGAAAAAGCCATTTCTTTCCGACTCGATACTTAGGAAAGCGAGGATCGTAAAAGAACGTATCCTTTATGAAATTAGGGCTCATGTTGGTCTGTCGACACAGTTCTTTCATGTCCCAGAATGTGAATTGATTTTTAATTTCATTCAGGTGTTTGCGCATTTCGCCAAGAAATTGGCGTTCTATTTGTTCTTGATCTACCTGAACCGTTAGCATACCTATTATGAAACCTCCTTCATGTCCAGGATCTTGACAATTTTCTCTCTGACCTTTTTGCCTTCTCTTTTACCGTGTAAAATGTCGGAGAGGTAAGGGCCAGAAATGTTTAGCATTTCGGCTAATTCTTTCTGCTGCATGCCGTTAATTATTAACCAGGTCTTAACCCTTTTTCCGAAATCCAATTCCACAGAAAACACCTCCTATATATTTTTTGCTAATTATTTAGCTTTTTGTTGACTGAAAAATAGGATATATGCTAATATCTAAGCATAGCGAATAAACCCTACAATTACAGCCTTTTACGTTGGGGAACGTGGTCTTAGGCTTTAGTTTGTAGTGTCCTGAAAGCTAAATAAGTAGCTTATGAACACAGTTTAATAAACTATATGCTAATTGTCAACACAAAAATAGCATAAAGTTTAATTTTTGTCATAGGCTCATTTAAGGATGGTTGATATGACAATAGTTGAAAGGATAAAAAAGTTGGCAAAAGAGCATAAAATATCTTTGGCTGAACTTGAAAGGAAGACCAAATTATCAAATGGAACAATTAGAAGATGGGATGAAAAAACTCCAGGTATAGACAAAGTTCAAAAAGTAGCTGATTATTTTAACGTCTCAGTTGATTACCTTCTCGGCAGAACAGAAAAGGAAAACTTTGAGCCGGAACTTACAGAAAAAGATGAAAGAGATATACAGAAAGAGCTACAAAAAATTATAGAAGGGTTAGAAGGCAAGAACGGTTATGCCGCATTTGACGGCCAAACTCTTGACGATATGGATGAAGAAGACAAAGAGTTATTAATTGCCAGTCTGGAAAATTCTTTACGTCTCGCAAAAAGAATTTCAAAACAAAAATTCACTCCGAAAAAATATCGTAAGTAGGTGCTTTTGTGGAGTCAATTACTAAAAAGATAAAATCAATAACAAAAAAATTTGAAACAAACAATCCATTTAAAATTGCAAAAGAACTAGGAATTGAAGTGGTATATGAAGATTTAGGAAAAGCCCTGGGGTATTACAGTAGGCATTTCAGAGTTAAGGTCATTCACATTAATCAGAATGCGAATGAACATAACAAGGAGTTTATTTGCGCTCATGAGTTAGGTCATGCGATCTTTCATCCGGACGCAAACACTCCTTTTTTAAAAAGAAAGACATTATTCTCAACAGATCAAATCGAATTAGAAGCAAATTTTTTTGCAATCAATTTGTTGTTCTCATCTTTTAATAAGTGTGTAACCGTGAAAGAAGCAATTGAACTTTATGGAATCCCAGAACAGCTAGTTTTATCAAATATCGAAAAAATTTTTTAACCTAAAAACAGAACGTAAGTTTCTCGAGAGGTGAAAAAAGATGGCCAGTTTTAGAAAGCACGGAAATGGCTCATGGGAATATCGCATCCGGTATAAAGATCCAATCGACAAGAAGTTTAAGGAAAAATCAAAACGTGGTTTTAATACAAAGAAAGAAGCTCAATTGGCCGCTGCTGAAGAAGAAAAGAAAATTTTTAATGGATTAGAGTTAGATGATCACCCCTACTCCCTTAAAAATTATCTTCATGAGTGGTTGAAAGAATATAAATCCGGGGTAGTACGCAAGAATACATTTGAATTACATAAAAGAAATGTTAATAATCACATTATTCCCTATTTCAAAAACATCGATATTAAAGAAGTAAAACCTATCCTATATCAAAAATTTATTAACTACCTTTGTGATCAAAATTATAGTAAACGCACAGTGGAAATTATCCATAGTACCATGAGTAATGCAATGGAAAAAGCAGAATTGCTTGGCAAAATCGAAAAAAATCCATGTGTTGGTATAGAGATTAAAACTAACAAAAAAAGAGAGTATAATATTGAATTCATTAACAGTGATGATCTACCGCTTTTTTTACGTACAGCTTATCAATACGGATATATATATTATATTTTCTTCAAGACGTTACTAAACACTGGAATGCGAAAAGGTGAAGCTGCGGCTTTACGGTGGACAGATATTGATTTTAAGAATAAAACTATTAATATATCTAAAACTCTTGATTTTAGGGCGAAAAATCAGAATGAATTATTTAGTGACCCGAAAACTTTTACATCAAAGCGAATTATAACTATTGATCAACAATTGGTTAATGATCTACACGATTTAAAAAAACGTCAAAATGACGATAAGCTCGTTCTTAATGAAGTTTACCTTCATGAATTAAACTTAGTGTTTGCGCGGAAAGATGGATCTCCCCTGCCTAAATCATCTTTATTCAATGCGTTTGAACGTATACTAAAAAAAGCAGGTCTACCCAAATTACCCATTCATGCCCTTCGGGACACTCATGCTGTTTTACTTTTAGAATCCGGGGCATCTATGAAATATGTTCAGGAGCGCCTCGGCCACAAAAGTATTCAAGTAACATCCGATATTTATTCTCATGTCAGCAAAAAGATTGATATGGATTCAATGAATAGATATGAAGAGTATATCTCCACGATAATGGAGTAATTTTTTTATTGATTTTTTGTGGGTGATTTGTGGGTGATTAATGTTCCCTCTTAAAATATTAAAAATACCCACAAAAACAAAAACCCCCTGACACCACTGGTGCCAAGGGATTCCTAGATTAATACTGAGACATATACTGCTCGCGCTCCCAAGGATGGACTTGTGTGCGGAACATATCCCATTCGATTTCTTTTGCTTCGACGAAGTGTTCGAATAGATGGTCGCCGAGGGCTTTGACCATGACTTCGTTTGATTTGAATTCTTCGAGAGCGTCTGCGAGTGTCGCAGGAAGGTCGACGATTCCGTTTTCGAGGCGCTCTTCTTTTGTCATGACATAGATGTTGCGGTCGATCGGAGCCGGTGCTTCGAGCTTGTTTTTGATGCCGTCAAGTCCTGCTGCAAGAAGTACGCTCAAAGCAAGGTACGGGTTCGCAGAAGGGTCTACGCTTCTGACTTCTACGCGCGTGCTGATGCCGCGGGAAGCCGGGATACGGATCAATGGGCTTCTGTTTTGCGCGCTCCATGCCACATAGCAAGGTGCTTCATAGCCTGGAACTAGGCGCTTGTAAGAGTTGACAGTCGGGTTTGTCACAGCTGTAAAGCTTGTTGCGTGCTTGACGATGCCGGCGATGAATTGCTTTGCCGTTTCACTCAGCTGAAGGTCAGCGTCTTTGTCAAAGAAAGCGTTGGCGCCGTTTCGGAAGAGTGATAGATTGCAGTGCATGCCTGATCCGTTTACGCCGAACAACGGTTTTGGCATGAATGTTGCGTGCAGGCCGTGTTTGCGCGCGATTGTTTTAACGACGAGCTTGAACGTTTGGATATCATCGCAAGCGCGGATGGCTCCAGCGTATTTGAAGTCGATTTCGTGCTGTCCAGGCGCAACTTCGTGGTGAGACGCTTCGATTTCAAAACCCATTTCTTCGAGCTCAAGTACGATGTCGCGGCGGCAGTTTTCGCCAAGGTCAGTCGGCGCAAGGTCGAAGTATCCGCCTTTGTCGTTCAGTTCAAGGGTAGGCTCGCCTTTTTCGTCAAGTTTGAACAGGAAGAATTCCGGCTCCGGTCCAAGATTGAAATCTGAGAAGCCCATGTCTTCCATTTCTTTCAAAATGCGCTTCAAGTTGTTCCGCGGATCGCCTTGAAACGGCGTGCCGTCCGGATTATAAATATCGCAGATGAAGCGGGCTACTTTACCTTTTTCGGCGGTCCACGGGAAAATCACAAATGTATCTAAGTCAGGGTACAAGTACATATCGGATTCTTCAATGCGGACGAATCCTTCGATTGAAGAGCCGTCGAACATGACCTTATTATCAAGTGCTTTTTCCAGCTGGCTCACAGGAATTTCAACGTTTTTAATCGTTCCAAGAATGTCTGTAAACTGAAGGCGAATATATTTTACATTCTCCTCATTTACTAGTTTAACAATATCGTCTCTTGTATACTTTGCCATTCGTAAAACTCCTCCTCTAAAAGGTAAATGTATATAGCAATGCAGTTGCTAACAAATTAATGAAAAAACCTGGACATGTCTCCCTGGCGGAATGTCGTCCCTCTTTGGAAACGGCCCGCTTGGATAAGCTCGTTTTTCAGCAGTTTTCTCAGTTCTTCATCCGACAAGTTGTGTTTCTCTGCTTTTTTCGGCTTGTCTTGTTTGTCTTCTTTTTGTTCGTTTTCTGTTTTGGCGAAAATTTGTTTGATCCCCGCCATGTTTACACCTTGTTCGATCAAATCTTTAATTTCGAGCAGCTTATCTACATCATGGAATGAAAATAAACGTCTGTTCCCTTCGCTTCTTGCAGGAAATACCAGTCCATTTTCCTCATAATACCGAATTTGTCTTGCGGACAGTTCGGTCAGCTGCATGACGATACCTATCGGAAATAAGGGCATTGAGCGGCGAATTTTATCACTCATCTCAATTTCCTCCTTTTCTTATATAAATTTATTATATGTGATGTTATATAATGTGTCAACATGATGTAAGGATTCTTTACATGAAAATATTCTTTATTTTCTTTACATTAATCCCTGCTTCATGAGTGCATCCACAGCACTGCATATCGCATTCTTCACATGGGAATAGGTTAATCCGCCTTGGACATATGCCACATAAGGCGGTCTTATAGGGCCATCCGCTGATAGTTCAATGCTTGCTCCCTGTACAAAAGTGCCGGCCGCCATAATAACATCGTCTTCATAGCCCGGCATATAGCTCGGATATGGTGTCACATGGGCATTGACAGGAGAAGCGTACTGAATCGCCTGACAAAACGCAATCATCTGCTCCGGAGTGGAAAATTCGACAGACTGGATCAAATCGGTCCGCTTGCTGTTCCACGAAGGATTCGTCCTAAAGCCGAGCTTTTCAAGAAAGCGGGCTGTGAAAACGGCTCCTTTTAATGCCTGGGAGACGACATGTGGCGCAAGAAAAAAGCCCTGGTACATCTCCTGAAGGGTGTACAACGACGCACCGGCTTCACTACCGATTCCCGGTGACGTCATTCTGTAGGAGCAGGCTTTCACCCATTTTTCCTTGCCGGCGATATAGCCGCCTGTTTTGGCGAGGCCGCCTCCCGGGTTTTTAATCAGCGAGCCTGCCATCAGATCCGCTCCAACATGGCACGGCTCACGTTCTTCTACAAATTCGCCGTAGCAGTTGTCGACGAAAACGATGATGTTTTCGTTTATTTCTTTAACAAAGCGAATCATCTTCTCAATCTCATCAATTGTAAAAGACGGACGATCGGCGTAGCCTTTTGAGCGCTGGATTCCGACGACCTTTGTCTGCGGTGTGACGGACTCTGCCACGCGGTCAAAATCAACGGCTCCCTCTTTAGTCAGCTCGACATGGCTGTATCCGATTTGGAAATCCTTCAAAGACCCCGAGTTTTCCTCACCTCTGACGCCGACGATCTCTTCGAGGGTATCGTACGGTTTGCCTGTGATGTAAAGAAGTTCATCTCCCGGGCGGAGAACGCCGAATAAAGCAATTGATATCGCATGGGTTCCCGAAATGATCTGCGGTCTGACAAGGGCCGCTTCACCGCCGAAGACGTCGGCATAGACTTTTTCCAGCGTATCGCGGCCGATGTCATCATAGCCGTAGCCAGTCGATGGTGTGAAATGCGTGTCCGATACTTTGTGCTTTCTGTAGCTTTCAAGCACCCTCCACTCATTTCGTTCACTGATTTCATCAATTGTTTTATGGATCTGAGCGATATCGGTTTCACCCTCCACCGCCGTTTTTTTTAGTAGATCTCCGTGTTTTAATGTCTCAAACATGTTCTACAGTGTCCTTTCCTACATATACTTCTTCAGCTCTCCCAAAATGTTTTGGTCAGGGAGAATATATCCTTCTACTTCATATACTTCGCGATCTTCGTCAAAAACAGTGCTGTTCGCCATTGTCTCAGACTTGATTCTCGACAATAGCCTTCCTTCTGAAGCGGGAATCCTTACGTCATACGGAACGAGCAGTTCCTTTTTCAGATAGTCTTCAACCGCCTGCTTAAACAGCCGCAAGTCTCCGTCTATTTTGGCGCTCGTCATGATATGCCCTCTCCCTGAAGAAGGGATGAAATCCGGCCGCTTCCGGTCTCTTTTGTTATAGACGGTTAAAACGGGAATATCGTCGGCTTCAAGTTCTTCAAGAAGGCGCTTGACCGTCGCTTCGTGGCCCTCGTAGTCTTCGTGTGAAGAATCGATCATATGAAGAATCAGATCGGCTTCTTTTACTTCTTCGAGCGTCGATCTGAAAGCCGCGATCAAAGTCGTCGGCAGATCCTGAATAAACCCGACCGTATCTGAGAGCAGCACGCTGTATCCGCTCGGAAGCGTCATTTTGCGGGTCATCGGGTCAAGTGTGGCAAACAGCAGGTTTTCTTCATAGCTGTCGGCGTCTGTAAGCCTGTTAAACCATGTCGATTTCCCTGCATTGGTGTAGCCGACGAGCGCGATTTGCAGTACGCCGTTTTTCTTTCTTCTTTCTCTGTATCTGCTTCTGTGGCGAATGACGGTAGACAGCTGAACATTGATTTCATGAATCCGGTTTCTGATATGGCGCCGGTCGGTTTCCAGCTTTGTCTCTCCGGGACCTCTTGTTCCGATTCCGCCGCCTTGCCTTGACAGGTTGATTCCCTGGCCGCTTAACCGCGGGAGGGCGTATTGCAGCTGCGCCAGCTCAATTTGCAGCTTTCCTTCCCTTGTCCGCGCGCGTTTGGCGAAAATATCGAGGATCAACTGCGTCCTATCGATAATTTTCACGTCAAGCGTTGTGACAAGCGCTTTCAGCTGGCTCGGCGACAATTCATCATTAAAAATTAAAACATCGGGCGACAGCTCTTCACAGAGCACCGCCAATTCATCTACTTTTCCTTTTCCGATATATGTAGCAGCATCGACACGGTTCCGCTTCTGCGTGACCGTGGAAACAACCGTTCCATCGGCCGTTTTCGTCAGCGCGGCGAGCTCTTCCATCGAGTATGAAAAACGCTCATCAGATACGTGCGGAAGCTGGCATCCGACTAATATGGCTTTCTCTTTCATGACGTCCTGTCCGTTCAAATGATCATGTTCCTTTCTTAACGTTAGTCAATTAAGCAGTACTATCATAACAAACGAAGGGAACGGTTGCCAGAAATCCTCGAAAATAAAAAAAGAACGCGCCATTATACGTGCGGCGCGTCTTCCTTCAAGTCGAGATCCTGGCTTTTAATGGTTATCAGGTCATTCTTTAAATAGCAGTCTCCCATCAGCAGTCTCATCGCCTGCGACCGGATGGATTTTTCGATCAGGTTGCGGACGAAGCGGCCGTTGCTGAACTTCGCGGGGCTGACCGTGCTTTTGACGGCCATCAGATGATCTTTCAACTTCCACTCGGCCTCAGGGCTGAACTGATATTCCCTTTCCGCCATCATCCGTTTCGCAATGTCCATCAGCTGGCTGACTGAGTAATCGGGAAAATCGATGCTGATCGGAAACCTTGACTGAAGGCCTGGATTTAATGAAAGAAAATGATCCATTTCCCGCGAATATCCGGCGAGGATTAAAATAAATTCGTTCCGCTTATCTTCCATATGTTTGACTAATGTATCGATTGCCTCCTTGCCGAAGTCTTTCTCTCCGCCTCTGGCAAGGGAATAGGCTTCATCAATGAACAGGATTCCGCCCATCGCTTTTTTGATTAAATCCCTCGTTTTTTGCGCCGTATGACCGATGTACTCACCGACAAGATCGGCGCGCTCCGCCTCGATCAGATGGCCTTTTGAGAGAACATTCATTTCGTAAAAAAGCCTGCCGATCAGCCTGGCGACGGTCGTTTTTCCGGTTCCCGGGTTTCCTTTGAACATCATGTGTAGCGCCTGTTTTCCGGCTTTAAGGCCTTGTTCTTCACGCTTTTTATTGACGAAAATCCAGGCGTAGATTTCCTTAATATTGCGCTTCATTTCCTCCATCCCGACCAGCGTGTTCATTTCCCTTTCAATTTCCTTCAGAATGCTGTGTTTGGCTTCATTTTTTTGCAGTGCGGCCTGATATTCGGCTTCAGCCCCTGAATTGGCCAAAACCTGCTTTTGACCGTTCAGTATGATATTGATTTGTCCGTTGTTTTTATAAGTAACAGCCCTTTCCAACACACTCACCTCACCATTCTCTCTTTATATCCTATTCATGGCGCGCTTAAGCCGTGACAGACGCCCACATGACTGCGCATTCCGATGTTTTTTGAGAAGGACGGGGCAGGTCTTGTTGAAACCTGCGCTTTCCCGAGAAATACTTTATTTCTTATTGTATTCAGGTAAGCTGTGCGGACAAACCAATTTTTTATTTCTGTTTGCCTTTTTGGTGAATGCTTAACAGGTGGACATGATGATGTACTGAACCAGCTGTAGGAATACGTTAACAGTGATAAACCCCGACTAGGCTCTTTCGCTTTAATATAGTTATTTTTCATAATAATAAGCTTTGACCCAATAATAGTTTCTACCCTTATTTTCACACCATTCAACAAATCCTTTTGATTGCCCTTCTTTAAACATCACCCAGTCATTCAATAGATCTTGATAATAGTTAAGTGCTTCGTTATTGTTTTTTCTTGTTTGTTGACACTCTACCTTGTTGTTTAACTCCCGGGACTTAGCAAGAAGTGCTGTATCTTCTTTAATATCGCCAAGATATAAATCTTCGGATATATGATGGAATGAATACCAAAGGGCGTTCAAATTAATATCGATTAGCGTTAATAAGGATAATTGTTCATTGCTGCCACCAAGTCTAAGTGCGTTGTGTAAGTAATCAACACGGTTTTCAGTATTTAAAAACACCCCATACCACCTATATGGTCTTGGATCTTCGGGATTACTCTTCATCCATCTCTCAAGTAAAGGCTTTAAAAGTTCCTCCTCCAAAGGATAAACGAGTATATGATGAATATTATCTGATTCTTCAAATAAGGCAAATAGCCAACTGGCAAAATGCTGTTGTACATTATTATCCCACGTCTTTGCTTCATCAATAAAGGCGGACAATGCTTTAAAGGATTCCTTTCGCAACCCTTTTTCTTTGAGGAAACAAAACTTTTTAAATAATGGATATGCATCCAATCTGTCATTTTTTAAGACATTTTTTAAGACATTCACCATTTTCACATCTCTCTTTGCTCAGAATAAAACCGTAATTTTTATTCAAAATCTCACTTTTTTGTTCGAAAATGAACAATAATTAATATTACACCTAAGATCATTAACAATACAGGATAAAATAACACAGATGATTGAAAATAAGCTGAAGTCTCTTCATCACTAATCCCATCAATCACATAATTAGGAAAAGCAACAGATAACAACTGTACAGAAAATAACATTGATAGCCCCAGCAAACACGACATGAATCCTGATATAAAGTACATTTATAACCTCCAAAAAATAAAATAATTCCCTTCACTAGAATGCTATCTTCCCCAAAGTTTCCGTTAGTCTCTCTCTGATACTGACTAGTGTTTCAAGTTCATGTTAAGCGCTATATAATTCAGCATCAAAATATCCTTTTGCATATTCATTAAAAGCCTTCATATTTATTTTCCTACTTTTTCGAAGATCGTGATTTATACTCTCTTCTAATAGATGATTTTTTTACCCACCATTGAGTGCCCTTATTAGACCCGCTTAATACTTCTATTAATGCCAAGTTATCTTCTTCTAAAATTTTTATAATTTTTATTCTTTGATGCTTTGAAATAGTAATTGTCTCCCCTTCAACGTTGAATAAATTACCGGAGTTTTTCTCTAAATTCTCAATAGAATTAGCACCTGTAATAGACTGTCCGAGCCGTAATTCATCCCCTGCTTTATCGTCTCCTCCACTCCCAATCACGTATAGAGCTGCCATTACTACAAAAACCAAAAGAACGCCAGCAATTCCATAAAGCGCTTTTTTCATGAGTTCTATTAATTTATCTACGAAGTTGATTATTGGATTATTTATATATTGGTGTTGTCTGTTTTTCACTCGTGATTGCATTCTGCCCTCTTCTTTCTTATTTTCTTTATTGCGTCATGGTGATCATTAGGGTACTCAATATAGCTTCCGTCATCCCAATGAACAGCAAATGTTTTTTCACCAACCATCTTCAGTTCTCCTTCAGTCACGTTTCCATCACCAAACCATGTAACCCGATTCTCATTTAAAAACACCTCCAAGTCATATTTCGGATAAGATTGATCCGATTTCAAACTCGAAGGTGTTTTTTTATTTGTCTCATCTTGTGGGGCAGTCCGGCAGTTCCCTCGTTTGTTTATCAAAAATGGCACGTTTCGTTTTTCTGCACCATTCGTTTTTTGAACGCGGGCGTAAACATGCGGCGTTCTCACTGTGTTATATTGAGGCGCCTTATTTTATGTACGTGATATTCGTTTTCTGTCTAGATAAGCAGTGACGCTCCATTTATCCCTTCTACACTGACATAACACAGAAAGGGAAAATTAAATTTCTTATCTTTTATTAGATTTAAAACCTTCTGACACCATGTTTTTTCCTCTTTGGCCAGTCTGAATTTGCGATCAATCAAGATATAACGGCCAAAGTTTTTTGACATGCTATCCGATTCCTTGTTTTTTTCTAGCTCCGCCATTTTGTTCAATTGGGTATCAATTGTTTTTTCTAAATTTTTGATTCGATCCTGAATCAGTTTTACAGAATCTTCCTCTTTCAACAACCAAATCGAATATACTTTAATAAGAAATTCGTCCCTATTTATTGGATCTGAAGGAGATACAGCGATCCAATCTTCTAACGCTTCTTTTCCCTTGTCAGTAATGGAGTATATTTTTTTATCAGGTTTCCCTATTTGCTCTACATGCTCATATTCAAGAAATTTTTCTTGTTCCATTTTATTTAGCAAAGGATATATTTGACTATGTTTTGCCGGCCACACTACCTCCAGGTACTGAACTAACTCATATCCTGAACAAGGTCTTCTGCCGAGAACGCTCAGAATGGCATACCCTAAAGTATTTATATCATTCACCTCAATCTTTAAATGGCGGTTACTTTATACTATTTTTAAATCCAAAGGTTAAATAAACCCTCATTAATACCCAAGTTATACATATAGTATACACCAAAAACAGCACTTATTACACCCGTCGTCATCCCTAGTGTTCCGCTGATTGCCCCTCGCTTCTTACTCAGCACAAAGGGAATTCCAATGATTGTTGTAAAGAAAAGCATACCAATAACTGTTCCTGCCCCGAATATAAGAATATATATTGCCGCTTCCTCTACACTCTTGACAGTACTTATCGTTAATAAGACCATGGCTCCACTTCCTGCAAGACCATGAACTAAACCGATGAATGTTGATCTTAAGTACGTTACGTTTTTATGGCGGCGCTTATGGTCGCCGCTGCTTTGATGGGTGTGGAGATGTTTGTGTTGATGCGTATGTACAGGGCTATTCTTGAAAGAAAGAATCATTTTAATCCCTAAATAAACAAGCATGACTCCTACTAAAAATTCTAAGGACATCGACCATTTTTCTGATATTTGCCCCTTCATTACAATGACAATGATTCCAACTATAAACAATGTTACAGTATGGCCAATGCCCCAAAATATGCCCGCTAAAGAAGCTTGCCATAACTTTTTACTTTGACTTGCAATTGTCGATACCGCAATCACATGGTCAGGTTCAATCGCATGCTTGATTCCTAAAATTAATGCCAGCATTAAAACCGAGAATAATGTGCCTTCCACCAAAATACAGTTCCTTTTTATCTTGAATCTGAAAAAAACCAACAATTGAACAGTTGCTGGTTTTTTAACCGTTAATATTTTCTTAAAAAACTCGGGGTTTTGTTAAACCATACTTGGTTGAGGAGATGATGAAATTCAGAAAACAGACTTTCGATGATCTGTGTTTGATTTGCTAATACCCGTACGGAAAACCCAGGGACAGGCAATAAAGATATGCCTATTTTATATTCTTTTGTCTGAGTATCCACGGCCTGATATAAACGATCAAGAAGGTCATGATCTACTTGTTCATTGATTACAATCATGGAACCTAAATGAGAATAGCCTTCCATTAAACCCAGACCATTCATATTTTGTTTGACCGGGCATAGTTTGATATGGTCATAGACTGCCAGCTCATTTTCCATATAGATTTCATTAATGAATTGAAGCATCTCATAGGTAAACTTTTCTCCACTAGGAGACCATCCAGGAGTCACAATATCTGAATAAAGGAACGTACATCCTTTTTCAATATATACTATATTTTTTTGTTTATACCGTGCATTTTGATAGCCGATAAGCGGATCGGGAATGTACTCAAGATAACTGCCTTCCTTAAGGTTAAATTCCGTTTCCTGATATGCATGTGTATGCGGTGTCTTATATATTTTAGTTGCCGATTGGGTTGTTAATGTTAATCTTGCTTGTTTCTCCAGTGAAATCTTCATTTGATAGCGATCACCGTCTAAATAACCGCCGCCGGGGTTTAAAATATAATAACAGGCTTGTCCTGATTCATCATGATAAATAGGACGCATGACTTTATACGCCCCCTGAAAATACACATTTTTCGCAATGGTCTTTCCATTTTTTTCTTCAGCGCTCAAACGCAAAACGCCTGTCCAGTCCCCCATCTTACTCCAGTCCTTTTAATAGTGCATTTTCCTTAATCCAGTCAATGACTTGATCAAGACCTTCATTCGTTTTTAAATTTGTAAAAGCGAACGGCTTGTCTCCGCGGAAAACCTTCGTATCAGATGCCATAACGTCCAGATTTGCTCCAACGAAAGGCGCTAAATCTGTTTTATTGATGATAAACAAATCAGATTTAATCATTCCTTGACCGCCTTTTCGCGGTATTTTCTCCCCTTGGGCCACATCAATAATATAGATTGAAAAGTCAACAAGTTCAGGGCTGAATGTAGCTGCCAGATTATCTCCGCCGCTTTCAACGAAAATAAGTTCAACGTCTGGATTCTTCTTCACTAGCTCATCAATGGCTGAAAAGTTCATTGATGCGTCTTCGCGTATTGCCGTATGAGGGCAGCCGCCTGTTTCCACACCTATAATCCGATCTGCGGGAAGCACCCCGTTGTTCATTAAAAACTTGGCATCTTCTTTTGTATAAATGTCGTTTGTCACAACTGCCATACTCATTTCATCTTGCAAATGCCGGGTTAATTTTTCGACTAACATCGTTTTCCCTGCTCCTACAGGTCCTCCTACACCGATCCTAATTGGTTTCATACCTAACACTTCCTTTTTTTATTAAGACATGAAAATACGAATATTTACACGCTCGTGCATCATTTGAGATAATTCTAAACCGGGAGAAACAATCCCGAATTCTTCTTCATTTAAACTTTGAATTTTTTCTGTTGCTTCGATTAAAACAGTCTGAAATTCTTGAATTGTCTTTTGACCTGCCACTTGCCCTAAAGGGACAGCCCGTACCGCATTTTGAACAAGATTTGAGACTGCTGAATACAAATAGTACAGTGTAGTCGTTGATGAAGGGACACCAAGATGATGACCTACAATCGTAAATACAATGGAGGGATGTCCAAACGATTGCTTTTGATCTATACGCTCCCGATATGTTGAAAGAATGGGTATATCATATAGGGATTCAATAAGATTTAACATCCGCTCGCCCATCCTTTGGGTTCCTTCTCTTGTTTCACGCGGCAAACTTTGAACAGTCAACATGCGATCTAATTTCCATACTGTTTGTAAATCTTCGTTCTCTAAAGCTTCATATACAAGACGGGAAGCCAACCCATCTGAATAGATGAGCTGCTCGTTTACATACGTATGAAGCCATTGTACGAACGTTGCTTGATCATGGACTTTATCTTCTTGAATATAGGTCTCAAGACCATACGAATGACTAAAAGCCCCTATAGGGAAATTTGAATCACATAGTTGGAGTAAAGATAAAATATTAATCATGGCTATGACCGATATGGCGGAAAGCCTGTTTTACTTTTCGGTCTTCACGTTTATATGGAATTTGCAGGTCTTGAAGTAACTCTTCTACAAGATAATCATATTGAACAAGCATTTCGTCCTCTTCAAACTGCGCCGGCAGGTGGCGATTTCCTAATTGATGAGCGATCGTTCCCATTTCATTCAAGGTGCGCGGTTTGATAACTAATAAATCATCGGACAGTACATCGATGACGACCATATTTTTATCGTCCATATACAAAACATCACCAGCGACAAGGTCACGCGCTTCTTTTAAGCGTATTCCAATTTCGTTGCCATGATCTGTTTTCACCCGTTGGATTCGTTTTACTAAATAAGCACTTTCAAGGTAAACTTTTTCAATATGGCGTTTTTCAATTTCCTCTTTTTCCATGTTTTCAAGATTTGTTACGATTTGTTCAATGATCATGACTCTCACCTCAGAATAGGAAATATCGTTGACCCATTGGCACCTTATCAACAGGGTCACATGTAATTAATTGGCCATTTACTTTTACTTCATATGTTTGTGGATCGACCGTTATTTCAGGAGTTTCGCAATTCAGCTTCATATCTTTTTTCGTTAGTTTGCGAATGCCGCGAACCGGAAGAATGATTTTTTGCAACCCAAGCTTCTCATGCACGTTGTCATCGAAAGCTGCCTGGGAAATAAACGTAATGGAAGTGCTGGACAGCGCCTTGCCAAACTGTCCATACATTTGGCGGTAAATAACAGGCTGCGGTGTCGGGATAGAGGCGTTAGCATCTCCCATTAAGCTCTCTGCAACAAAGCCGCTTTTCATCACCATTTCAGGCTTCACACCGAAAAATGCTGGATTCCAGACAACGAGATCGGCCATTTTCCCTCTCTCGATAGAACCGACATATTCGGAAATACCATGAGTAATGGCAGGATTAATTGTATATTTGGCAATATAACGTTTTACGCGGTTGTTGTCCGAAAGCTCGCTGTCGCCCGCCATTGTTCCTCTTTGTTTTTTCATCTTATCGGCTACTTGCCATGTACGTAAAATGACTTCTCCAATCCGTCCCATCGCTTGGGCATCCGAACTAGTCATACTGAATACACCCATATCCTGGAGAATATCCTCAGCTGCAATCGTTTCGCGTCTGATACGTGAGTCAGCAAACGCCAAATCTTCCGGAATAGATGGATTCAAGTGGTGACAGACCATTAACATATCTAAGTGCTCATCTACCGTATTGACTGTATAAGGTAATGTCGGGTTCGTAGATGACGGCAGAACATTGTTAAAGCTGGCCGATTTAATTAAGTCAGGAGCATGTCCTCCCCCTGCACCCTCTGTATGGTACATATGAATGACGCGATTTTTAATAGCTGCCATTGTATTTTCCATAAATCCGCCTTCATTTAATGTATCCGCGTGAAGGGCAACCTGAACATCATATTTGTCAGCCACACTTAGCGCATGATCGATAGCTGAAGCTGTAGCGCCCCAGTCCTCATGAACTTTCAGTCCAATGGCGCCGGCGCGTATTTGCTCTACCAGCGGAGCTTCTGAAGCGGCTTGTCCTTTTCCTGTAAACCCAACATTAATCGGCATGCCCTCTGCCGCTTCAAGCATTCGGTGCATATGCCACTCGCCCGGTGTAACCGTGGTAGCCTTTGAACCTGCAGCAGGGCCTGTTCCTCCTCCAATTAGGGTAGTAAGACCTGAAGCTAATGCTGTTCTGATTTGCTCCGGATTAATAAAATGGACGTGAGTGTCAATTCCGCCCGCAGTTACAATCATACCTTCAGCAGCAATAACTTCTGTACCAGAGCCAATCACAATATCCACATTGTCCATGATTAGCGGATTACCTGCTTTCCCGATTCCAGCGATTTTGCCATCACGAATTCCAATGTCCGCTTTATAAATACCAGTGTAATCTAAGACAACAGCATTCGTAATGACAACATCTGCTATTCCCTCTCCACGTGTAACTAAAGGGTGTTGTCCCATTCCATCACGAATAACTTTACCGCCGCCGAATACCACTTCATCTCCATATGTCGTGTAGTCTTTCTCAATTTCGATGAGCAAATCTGTATCTGCCAGACGAATAGAGTCCCCTGTAGTCGGGCCGTACATTTCAGCGTATTGCTTTCTTGGCATCTTGAAACTCATGATTGGTTCCCCTCTTTTTCCAATGATCCGTCCACTTTATTATTAAATCCGTATACCCGGCGTTCGCCGGCGTAAGGCACTAATTCCACTTCTTTTTCATCCCCGGGCTCAAAACGCACAGCTGCTCCTGCCGGAATGTTTAGTCGCTTTCCAAATGCTTCTTCTCGTTTGAATTGAAGCGCTTCATTCGCTTCATAAAAATGAAAATGTGAACCTACTTGAACTGGGCGGTCACCTGTATTCGTTACATTCAATTTGGACGCCGCTCTTCCGACATTACAAATGATATCCGTTTCTTTTAAAAATAGTTGCCCCGGTTCCATTTCAATAGCCTCCTATCCATTTTATTTAATTGGACTATGTACAGTTACAAGCTTTGTGCCGTCTGGAAATGTAGCTTCTACCTGGATATCATCAATCATTTCCGGAATGCCTTCCATTACATCTTCCCGCGACAATATGGTTGTTCCATATTCCATCAACTCCGCAACTGTTTTTCCATCCCGTGCTCCTTCCAACACTTCATACGTTATCAGGGCTACTGCTTCCGGGTGATTCAATTTTAATCCCCGTTCTTTACGTCGCTTCGCAAGATCTGCTGCGACAACAATCATAAGCTTGTCTACTTCACGCGGTAATAGTTGCATCACAAAACCTCCCTGTATTTTTATTACGACCAAACGGTGAGCATTCATATAAGGGGGAGCAAGTTCATTAACATTCTGAGCTGAAAGCGCAAAAACTAAAAAACTGAAAATATATTTGATTCCCCTGCTTCTGTTTTAAATGTATATCATTTTTTACATATATATCAATTTATATATTCAAAAATTTATATATGATACACTGAAGATATATAACCTTGAAAAGAAAGGAGAATATTCATTATGCGAAAAAACAAACACCATTTATTAAGCGAGGGGGTGTTTTTCCGTTTAATAACAGCTTCTCTCAAAGGCATCTCTCAAGTCATCCTGATTGAGAATATTATGACCGGCTTTCTAATCCTTATAGCCATTACTATTTTTTCCTATTATTTAGGTATAATCGCTTTGTTGTCCGCTATTATCGGTACTTTAGCAGGGAAATTGGGAGCGGCAGATGAAAAGATTATAAATGAGGGTCTATTAGGATATAATTCTGTGTTAACAGGAATGGCATTGGCATCATTCTTAACTGGCCCTTACATGTGGCTTGTCGCTTTAATTGGATCAGCCTTAGCAGCCATTTTTACAGCCGCCATGATGCATTTTACGAAAAGAACCGAAGTTCCAATTCTTACATTCCCCTTTGTTATCCTGACATGGTTTATATTGCTGGCTTCATACAAATTAAATGGGGTTAAATTAAGCTCTGCCCTGATACCTCAGGATTTAACACACTGGGAACTAAAGACAGCAGGGGGAGTCAATTTAGTAGACGGGGTCTTTCATGGAATTGGACAAGTATTTTTTCTGAATAACACAGTATCCGGGATTTTAATTTTTCTAGCCGTATTTTGGGCAGGAAGAAAACTGGGACTTTATGCAGTTATCGGAAATGCAGTTGCCATCATCATTGCATTCCTTTTAGGAGGAGAGCGTTCTCTCATCACATTGGGTCTTTACGGGTATAACGCAATTTTAACGATTCTGGCCGTATCTGCCGTTTTTAAAAGTGAACATAACCGGTTTGCATTTTTATCAGGGATCATTTCAGCTTGTCTGACAGTGCCTATAACAGCAGGCCTCAGCACGTATCTTTTGCCATATGGACTCCCTGCCCTAACAATGCCGTTTGTACTTTGTTCATGGCTGTTTTTAGGTGCAAGAAAGGTTCTGCCAAACTTATAGCATTGCCTATTGATGATGTAAATCAGCCGCTTAGTGGTTACGCAAGAAATAAAAGTCATGGAAGAAACCCATGATGTCTTACTATACGAATCTACTCGCGTTTAGACATTAATAAATGATAACTTGTGAAAAACGATGGTGAGCTAAAAACTTACAGGAATGCCGGGACTTTGATAGGAATGTTCCATTTCATTGACACTCTCACTTCAGAAATATCTGGAATCAATCGATTACCACATGAAACAGACTTATTTTTCAATAATGATGCTATGAGAGCGTCTCCGACATTATTCGCTAGATAAGACCCTTAGGCCAATCAGTCTGAAGGTGTGCTGCGGCCGCTGTTCAGCTCTCCCCTGTAAACTGTGAAAAACTCATATTGGCGCAAGCATATTCTGATGGTGCCGCGGAAAACTGTTCCAGCTTTGTTTTCATTGATCAACGAGAGGGGCATAAATAAAGAGGATTTGGACACAGAGAGGTGAAAGTAACTGATTTGGCTAATGAAAAAAATTCTGTCTCAGGAAGAATAAGAATACAAACGATTGAGACAGAATTTTGTCTTACGGTTTACTTATACACGTAGCAAGTTCCTTGTATAACCGTAACACATGTATATGTTTCATGATAAGATTTACCTTGGCTGTCTCTAAAGAAAACAGTTACAGTATTGTTGCCATTCCATTGGAATTGATAGGCGTCTGGATACTTGTCTCGAATCGGAGTTAAATCCGGCGCAGCACTTGCAGGTAATCCGGATACCAACAGAGCCCCAGCAACTGCAACCGCTCCCGCTACTTTTTTGAGTTTGTTTTTAAACATAAACACATCCCCTTTTCGTTTTGTTTACCTATTAAATGCTTGTCCATTTAATAGACACCTTGAGCTTAACACCAAAAGGATGAAAAAATTGTCAAATGGTGTAGAATTGAAAAATAATTCAAAAATAATACACATTTTCACAATTAGTGAATATAGAGATGTCTCCTTTTTTTCATCTCCTCTTTTTAAATTTTCAATATTTGTGAGGTAATGTCATCTAGATAAATGGTGACATATTGAGTCTTTTACAGGGGGCTTGACAATGATGTGTTATTTTATTGGATCGCACAGGCAACAAAAGTTGAATCACAATTTAATCTAGGTATTTTACAGTGAAAAAAGTTGCGGTGACTGGATTATTAACAAGGCTTATTTAAAAAGCTCAATCACGTTCAAGATGAACGTGCGATAGAAAAGGCATGGATATCTTTTTATTTTAGGACTCCTTTTTATACAACACTCGACTGGGTGGCGCAGTCAAGTCTTTTTTTATTTAACATCATGACCTAATAGTCAGATAATAAATCCATAATAGCAGTACTTTTGTTTAGTTAATCGGCAGTCATTATTATCGATTAATTTTCAGTTCGTGTAGTGCTTTCCATCAATACAATTATTTCTCAACATTATTAAATGGAATACTTTTTGTTATTTCGGCAGATCTTACTCCTGTGGATTCTTTTGATGTTACAAATAAAAAAACCCCTTTAAAGTAGTATACCCATGATCATTCATGTGTTTTTACAGCCTACTTAAAGGGGATATTATCAAATTAAAAAACTTTAAATTTTATTATTCGACCTTTATGATCAAATCACCTAGTTCATCTTGTGCTTCTTTAAATACTTCTAAAACTTCGTCGGCACTATATCCTAAATAGCTTTTGCTTTTCTCAAAATCCCTCCAAATAATGGTTACAGGTCTTTCAATCCATCCCGTAAGACAATCCCACAGCGCATTTAAATTCTCCCCATAATAGTCAGGGAAGTCTAGTCTTTCCTTCAATGTTTTATGTAAACCGTCTAATGTTCTAAATTTATCTCCATCAAGTATAATTTCATCCATTTTTTTATCCACCTTTCTTTATTTTATTTTTTTGAAAGTTTTGTAATGATCAGTTGTTTTATAAATCAATCCATCATTTGAATATAAAATCCTTTCGTTCCCTCTATATCCGGAAGAATAGTTAATGTCTGCTTCACGCCATACCCGATTTTTGGCGGCGGGTAAAGGGTTACCTTTGTTTTTAAAAATGTCTCCGCCAATGCTCTTACCAGGAGCAACTTCAGCTAAATTCCCTTTTTTAGACACCCACCCTAGCTTTTCTGCTTCTGCTTTAGTAATATAGTTTTTAGGTAATTTTCCGTTTTTCTCAATGTAGTTAGCAACTCCGTCAAATGTATTTATTATTTTACTACTTTTAGCACCATTTTCAACAACTTTTGCAGTCTTAGCAGTTTTTTCTGAAATATTTAGCGCTCTCCCTACAAGCTTAGCAGTACCTGATGTAACGACACTTACTCCAGCAAGAGTTCTTTCAAAACCAGAGAGCTCCTGACCGGTAATTAAGTCTTTGCCGGTAATAGCCTCAGCTCCACCTTTTACATTAGATGCTAGTGGAATAAAATCGATTAAAACTGATAAAGCAAGAGCTCCCTCATTTAAAGTCTTCTCATTCTTCTTTAAATTTTTGTTAGCATTATCAACTTTGTTTTGGGCTCTTTTTAACTGTTCCTTTTGTTGTTTTGTTTTCTTAGCCTGATTCTTTGTGATTTTTTTATTTTTGACTTTACTTGATTTTTTATCGTAATCATCTAAAGCTTTATTGCTTTTTTTAATTGCTTTGTTTAGTTTATCAGTTGACTTATTTAATTGGTTCATCCCTTTGTTGGCCTGGTTAATACCCTTAACCATTTGGTTCATGTTAGCATTCGCTTTATTGGTCTCTTTCGTCATGTCTTTCGTTATTTTTATAGAGACATCCAAGGCTTTATTACATTCATCCATCGCCTCGCTAACTTCATTCATGGAATGTATAACATTATCCATCGATTTATTCATTCCATCTACAGCATCATTCATTTGATCTAAGCCTTTGATCATTTGGTTCTCGGCTTCTATCATTTGCTCCATTATTTCATGAATGCCATCGAGCGCTTCCATTGTTTGTTTATAAACCCATAATGCTTTATTTATGGCTGGTATAATTTTAGTTTCTATCTCTTTTATTATTTTTTCTTCTATTTTCTTAATTCTTTTATGTAACGCTTTAAGCTTAACATCTACTACAGCGGCCGCCTTTTTTAACTTTTTGTTTAAAAGGGCTTTTTTTTGCTTATCGAGTGATTCGTATTCTTTTTTTAATAATTTCCAGACCTCTACTTCTTTTTGAATTTTTTTTATTTGAGATTCATTTAACGTAACTCCTGATGCAGCAAATGCCCTTTCTGGCATTGTGAAAGTTGTTGAAATGGCAGTGAATAAAAATGTAATTATAAATAAAACACTTAGTACTTTCTTCAAACAAGCTCTCTCCTTAGTAAAATAAGTTTAATAATCCAATACTATCCTCCTTTATATAAAATCACCAAGGAATTATACAGGTATATAAACTGGAATTCAAGAAAAATAAACCATTTAAACTTTAAAAGTATAATAGAGTTCTTTTTCTACCTTTATTTCTACACTAAAAAAGACCAACAGAAAATTTGGCTGGCCTACATTTCATATAACTTGATTTAACAAGATTTTAAAATGCTGCTGGGAAAAGGCATAGAAACACTTTAAAAAATGTTTTAAACAATATGTTGAACCGACATTAAAGAAACTTTGTGTACTTATAAGTGTTAAAGAAGGAAGTGGGAATGCAATACGCCAAATATTAGTGAGAATAATAACCCTCCCTCTGTATATTGCAAGAAACAGAGAGAGGGTTATCTTAAAACCTTATGATTTAACTTCAAGTTTCAATTCTAATCGCAACATCATAACTGTCATTTTCCGTATGAATATACGAAGAAGCAGCAACTCCTGTGAAACCCAGCAATAAAACTGCACAAATCAATAGTTTAGATTTCATTTAGAAAATCTCCCCTTCGAATTTGTTTTCGTGCTTCAATTGCTTTACGATAAAACTCATTTGCACCCCGAATTTCACCTTGTTCAGTTAAAGTGTCACCTATACACACTCCATACCATTCCATATCAGGATATAACTTTTTTTCTTCGAAAAACCCGAAGGCTTCTCTAACAAGATCCAAATCGGAACCTAAGTAAATTCCTTTAACAATCTTCAATGTCGCCAATGTTTCTGCAATATTGTTTTGCTGAGCTAGCTTTAATGATTTCTCATAGAATTTTTTTGACGACCTCAGATCATTTTGCCTTGCTTTTGTGTAAGCCAAAAGGTATAAAGCTCTTGCCGTAAATTCATCATTTTTCGGTTCAAGAATATCTAGGGATTTTAGATAAAATTCGGATGATTTATCAAATTCTTCAAGGTTAGTATAACATACTCCAATGTTAAACAGTGCTTTTCTGATCAAATAATTTTCGCCAAATTTCTCTGCATCCTCTAGTGCTTGCTTTGCGTGTTTTAAGGCTTCTTCAATATGCATATTGTCTAAACAGTTGCCTGCAATAACAAATTGACAATGTACCCGCCTGTTGCCGTAAGTTGGCTCTTCTTTATAAATGGCGTAAGCACGCTTAGCATAATTCATAGAGAAATATGTTTGTTTCATGTGGTAATATACCTCAGCCATTTTAAAATAGAACTCGGCCTTTTCTGTATTATCCCCTTCAATTGCTTCTATTTCCAACTCAGCTTTTCTGTAATAATTTAATGATAATACAAGTTCTTTTTGTCTGAAGTGGTACATCCCCATAAAAAATTGATAATAATATTCGAGCATTCCGTATAGATCTTGACTGCCTTTTGCTTCCTTCAACTTTTTATAATGCTTATCTATCTTTATTTCGGAGCCCGGATATAGCTCTTCTAACATAAGTTGGTGACGGAATTCCAATAATGAAAAGTATACAAGAGCATCCTGATTTTCTTCCATGACCTTTATTTCTTGTTCAACTTCAGCTTTTGCTTTTTCAGCAGCAGCGCTTCTATTGTTTTTTATGCAGTTATACCAATAGTTCATTTTCGTTGCCACTAGATCATAAGGTATCACACTTTCAGTAGACATTTCCTAAACCCCTTTCATTAAGCTAAAACAAAACCAATTTGATGAATAACAATCTCTGTCCCATTCAGCCTCTCTTTTCTTTAATGAGAAAATCGACACTCTTTTTGCTAAACACAAATAACAGAGCGTTTTTTGTTTATGTATATTTATCTGAATATTAAGAAATATAGGATCGCATAAGTTAAATGCACAAATATAATTAGAGATCCATGGTATCTTCTTTGGCCTTGGATAAATCGGATCGTTGCGATTTCCCAAGTTTTGTGAAGGCCAAAATACCGAGTCCTGCAAGTATCTCGACGACTCCTCCAAAAGCGATGACCTTCCCTGCCCCAAAAACAGTCGCAGCATACCCCGCCGTTAAAGCACCGACAGGAATCATCACATATGAAATCATACTGATGACAGCATATACCTGCGGCTGATCCTCATCATTTACCGAAATTTGAATGATCGTATGTTCCGGAACATTTATTGCACTAATTGTTGCTCCTAAGATAAAAGCTGCTGCAAACACCAATATTAAAAGCGAATTGATACCTGTAATGAAAAAAGCTGTTCCTTCTACAATGCCAGCGGCAACAAACAACAATCCATAACGATTTACTCTCACTCTAGTCAGTATGAAACCCATTAAAAATGCTCCGCCGGTAGTTAGAACTCTCACTATAGAATGAATGATTGCCCCCTGGTTTAAATCTTCCGCTATATAGACTGCTGCAAGTGCTTCCCATGGTGCCGATCCTAAGTTCAAAAACACACAGAAAATCGCTAATGGAAACAAAATATGATGACGTCTTACAAGCGTAAATCCCCTTCTTAACTTCTTCAAATATGGCTCTCGCGATTGAATTGCTCTCGCATTCTCTTCCGCCTCACTCCCACCATATTGAATGAATAAGACCAAAATAGCTGACATTACATAGAGAGGTAATATCAGAAGCATTGTAGGAGCTGCGCCGATCAATACAATTAAAACACCGCATAGTGTAACTGCTCCTAGTTTTATTGCTTGGCCTGCGGATTGTATTGTCGCATTTGCCTTTTGAATAATATCCTCTTTCACAATTTTCGGAATTAAAGAAACAGAAGCAGGATCATATGAGGCTCCCGTTGCGGAATGCAAAAGCATAAGCAATATGATAAACGCCAAAGGAGAAAAACCATTAAAATAGAAAACCGGGATCATCAACATTATGAATGCCCTAGTTAGGTCTGAAAAGAACATCCAAAATTTTAATTTATCCGTTTTCATCAAAGGAGTAATGATTGGCCCCAAAATAGCTTGAGGAAGAAAACTTACAGCTATTAAAAAAGCTGTCCCAATAGCCCCTTTTCCATCTAAAATAAGAAACCACAGGATTGTGTTAAATGCCAAAGAATCGGCCGTTATCTTTATCATCTTAGAGCAAAACAGAAAGGTGAAGTTTTTTTGCCACACAGTATTGCTATTCATTCTTAAAGATCCCCCTTACCACAAATCCCTCATTCTTACAGCAAGTTTGTCTTTAAGGATATCCTATTCCCGGATTATGTCAATGACAATTTGGAATAATTAAGGTAATTTTTATTTAAAGGATTAGGCTACTTATTTTATAACCTTTCCAGTTTTCTCTTCGCAGGGAGCTTAAAATCCGCTTCAAAACACCTAAAAATTTTTATTTGCTTATGAGAGCATCTTTGAATTTTCGTGTTTTCATTTCCAATTATGAATTGATGCTTCATCATGCGAAATAGCCCCTAATCGCAGTTCGCCAATCAGGGGTCTATTCGATCCGATGTTAATGCATTACACTTTTTTAGGTTTATTAATCGCTTTTAAAATAAGGACTGCGCTCATAAATAATATAATATCTTTTATTTCCGCTCTAAATCTTTGCTTTTCACTTCCTTTAATATCTCCCTAAGCAACTGTTGAGTTTCCTCGTTTTGTTTGCGATTTATCTTGTTTTCCTTTACCAATACGATCATGTAATATAAAAATAAAATGATAGCAGAAAGGATAAGCAAATTAGGCAGCAGCACACTTAACATTTTATATGGAAACCTCCTCTTAAAAGATGCCAGTCAAACGATATGAACACCTTTTTTCCATTGAATATGTGAACCCCCCTTTTTGCTTGAAGTGAACAGTTGCACTTTAATAACTTGTTTACATAAAACAACTTCCTCAAGCGCCGCTTACTGATCACGTCAATTTTTAAAATGGAGTTTTTTATTTCTTCAAATTTTGACAAAAACAGGGCAGGTCTTGTTGAAACCTGCGCTTTCCCGAGAAATAATTGTGCGAGTCAAACCAATTTTTCATTTCTGTTTGCCTTTTCTGTAGATCAGCCATCCGGCCAGAATGATCAAAAGGCCTGATGCGTCATAGGCTAGGTCGAATAAGAGGCGGTTCGGGCTTAGCGGGTTGACGTGGTGAATCTGAAGAAGATGATGATTGATGATGCCCTCGAGGAAATTAAACCAGCCCGCTCCTAACAAAGAGGCTCCCCAAAAGATGTGTTGCGGCCGGCTGCTGCTCAAGTCACCTCTGTTCCACAACAGGATCCCGCCGATAAAAAGAATGACGAGCGAAAACAGATGGAACAGTCCGTCGCTCATAATTTGGTGAGAGCGGTCTGTGTCCATGTACACGCTGTGCCATTGAAGCAATTGGTGAAAAACAATGCCATCGATCATGGCGATGATACCCACACCGAACAGAAAAGGTCCCCAAAACGCTTTTTTGTTTTTCATATGATTTGTCCTCCTTTACTTGCTAATCTGTTATGTACCCGCCGGCTTAAAAGATCAAACCGGTTATGTTTACATTCTCTCCCGAAAGCGATTATCCTCTTTTTACCATATGAGTATTTAAAAAGCTGATCCGAAAAGGTGTCTTCATTCCTTTCAGATCAGCTTTTTTATTTATGAAAGGCGGGAAGCCCGCACACGATTTGTTTCCATTTCATTAATGGTAAGTGTCTCAGGGTCAATCACGACACCGTAATCTTGCAATGCTGATTCAATGCTGACAAACTCGTTGAAGACGTCGTCCAGCACCTTTTCGGGTTCACGTTCCAGCGGATTTCCCCAGCCTCCGCCGCCTGCACGGTAAAATTGGATGATGCCGCCCGCAGGCATTTTGACTTCAAAAGCCGTTTCCTCGATCTCTTTGGCTTCGTCTGTTCCATACCCGACGATCACCTTGTTGCTTGGTGCATCGCCAGCTCCGCAGAAGCCTTTTGTTGTATTTCGGACCCCTGCCATCATGACGCTTGTGCGGCTTTCCTTTAAGTGCTGGATCTGAACATCCAACCCGGGGGTGCCTCTCCATCGGCCTGCTCCCGTAAAATCGCTCGTATATTCATGCTTTAATACACGGCTCGGGTATTGAACTTCAGTCATTTCAATAGATGGCAGAATAACTCCTGTCATAACAGGCGGATAAAGCCCCCATCCGTCCGTTTCGTATGCAGCCCCCGCACCGCCGGTATAGCCGTAAAAATTCAGGTTCACCCACGGCTTCCCGTCGTCGTATTTTCCGTGGGAATAAGCGAGAGGAAGCTTATGGGCGTTCACTCCGACGCGTTTTGGCGCACATTGGGAAATGGCCTGGAGAACAGCCTCGGCTATTTCTGCTCCTACGCACGCAGTTGCGTGTCCGCACGGTGCCGGCAGCTGCGGGTTCACAACTGTTCCTACAGGCGCAGTTACTGTTACCGGATTCATATATCCTTCATTGATCGGAATATCCTCATCACAGCAAGTCGAAATACCGACAAAAGCAAATGAAGTCGTATTTGAAAGCGGGCTGTTGATGAAGCCCTTTACTTGCGGAGAGGAGCCGGTAAAGTCAATGTGAAGATCGCTGCCTTTGACGGTCACCGTTGCGCGAACCTTAATATCGCGGTTGCCTTGAAAGTCGTGGTCAGCAAATGTTTCACCGACATAGGTGCCGTCCGGCCAGCTGGTGATTTCATCGCGAACCCTGTTTTCTGTATATTGAATCCGGTTGTCAATGGCCGTAATCACCTTCTCGGCGCCATACTTATCCAGCATCGTTTGGATTCGGGAGGCAGCAACCTTGCATGCCCCGATCATCGCGTTTAAGTCGCCTTCAAGCCAATGGGAAAGCCGGTTGTTTGCAACAATTAAATCGAATACATCCCTGCGCTTTTCTCCCCGCTCATAAATTTTTAATGGCGGAATCCGCAGCCCGTCATGCCAAATGTCTTTTGAGCGCGGATTGTACCCTCCGGCAACCGGTCCTCCATTATCGGCCATATGGCTTCGGACAGCAGGAAGCAGGATTGGCTTGCGATTATAAAAAACCGGCATGACGATTGTCCAGTCAAGGCTGTGCGAGCCTCCATGATACGGATCATTCACCAGGAGAATATCTCCGGGATGAAGATCGTACCGAAAAGCGTCCAATAAATGGTCAACTGCGCCTACTACCGCATAAAGGTGCAGCGTACAGCCCGGGGCTTGCGCGACAAGGCGCGATTTTTTGCCAGAAAGGTCAAAGACGCCCGTCGTAAAATCGTGTGCTTCGTTAAACAATGGTGAACGGGCCGTTCTCGTAACAGTGGCGCTCATTTCCCTGGCAACCGCATCAAGGGAACCGCCGACCACCTGTGATAGAATAAAGTCCTGATTAATCATAGCTGCTCCTCCTTTTGAGAGTACGTAAAGACGAGGAGCTCGCCTTTTTTCACATGTTGGTTTACCGTGCTTTCATAAAAGATTTCGTCACGATCTCCCGTTCTTGACAGAGACCCGTATTCTCCCCTTTCACTAAAAGGCAGAAGAAGGTTGAAATAAATATCGTCCTCCTGGTTAAGCAGAGACACTTTCATTTCCTCCCCATTGTCCGTCCACTCCCGGGAAACCATTTTAAAACCGTGGTAAAGCTCCAATTCCTCTGCAGAGACAAGCATCCGTTGACCAAATAAAGCAGGCGGCCCGAAGCCTTTTGAAGCTGATGGATACCCGGGCGCCAAAACGATTGATTTCGTTTCAGCTTCAGCGCCAAGCTCCGGATAAAAAACGGCCTGCGGACCTGTCCCGTAAATCGGCGGAAATTCTTCATTCGTGCTTTGTCCGTTTTGAATGGCTTTATATACCGCTTCAGCGATGAAATGGCCGGTAATGCTTGGAGCTAATGCTGTCGCTGCAGGAAATTCCGGATCCAAAATCGTACCCAGCCTCGTCTTCGTTTGAAAAGGTTGAAGCGTTCCTTCATTGATCGGTATTTCATCGGCAATTCTCGCCAGGAACGGCCAAACGGCAAACGCCTTCGTTAAAGCGGCAGGCGAATTAACCGGCTTTACGGATTGCGCCGATGATCTGCTCAAATCGATTTCAACCGCATCGTCCTTCTTTAAAATTTGCACATGAATTGTACTCTTGCTTCCTTCGGAAACTTCAAACTCCTGGACAGCGCTCATTTCTGTTTCAGGCAGATAAGAGACATGGTGCTCAACCCTTTTGCGGCTGTATTCAAACATGCTGTCGATCGATTCGGTCACTGTTTTCTGGCCGTAGCTGCCAAGAAACGTTTTCAATTGCTGTTTGGCGCCATGCAAACATGTATACATGGCTTCCAAATCCGCTTTAAAAGAAGCGGGCACCCGGCTGTTTGATAATAAGAAACGAAGAATATCGGTCTGCAGAACGCCTTGCTTATAAAGCTTAACAGGTGTAATTCTGATATTTTCCTGCCATACTTCAAATGCATCGGGATGGAATCCGCCCGGATACTCGCCGGCCAAATCGATCATCTGAGCGCGGACAGCAGGGAAGAGTACGAGCTCCCCTTCAAGAAATAACGGCGCCGCCATGGTGAGCGACTGTCCTTTCGTTCCGCCGCTGTATGGATCTGCGACGAGCAACACATCTCCATCTGCGATATCAAATGAAAAATAGTCGAACAGATTTTCCACGCTTTCTTTTAATGCGAACAAATGTTCAGGTTCATATTGATGTTGAACCGCGATTTTCAGCTCATTCGTAAAAATCGCTGTAGCAAATGCCCGGTCTTGCGAAAGCAAAGAGGAACGGGAGATTCGCTGCAAATTATCCCCGATTTCTCTGCCGATCGATTGCAGCTTGCTATAAAGAATTTGAGCTTGGATCATGCATTTCCACCTCTAGTCGCCTGCTGAGAGTGCTTTACTTCAATGACACAGTTGCGGTAAGAATCGATTAGAGCCTCATGTCCCGGATAAACAACAATGGTCGTACCCCATTGCTCAATGATGGCCGGACCGACAATCAAGTTGCCCGGCTCAAGCATTGATCCGTTGAAAATAGGCGTCCTCGTCGGTTCGATGTCAAAATACATATCGCGTTCACCTGTTTTCGCTTTTGAAGGGTCCTCCTGCTCAAACGGCTCCTCTTTAAGCTTTAACGGCTCTCTGACGCCAACCAGGTCAAGGCGGAGATTTAAAATTTCAATGTCGTGCTCGGGATCTTTATGGGCAAACATTCTTTCATGAAGGTCATGGAAATCTGCCGCCGTTGCTTCAAGATTCAATTCTGTAATCCTCCGCGTCCTCGATTTTACCGGTACGGTTACTTCATGGACTTCCCCGGCGTAGCGCATATCGATAAAGCGGCGGGTTTCATATTGATTGGTGACCGACTGGCCTCCAAGTTTTTCGCGGGCCGTCTGTTCCATCTTTTCAAAATCGGCATTCATCGCTTGCAGGTCAACGTTTTTCAGACTTTCAAAGCGCGTCCTGAGCTCCGTTACTTTAAGGTTTGCTGCCACATCGCCGAGCGCACAGAAGACCGGGGCAAGGGACGGAACAATAACGGTTTTAATGCCGAGGTCTTCCGCCTGCTTGCCTGCATGGATGGCTCCGGCGCCGCCGACAGCCATTAGGGCGAAATTCCTTGGATCATGACCCCGTTGTGTCGTCACAAAGTGGACTGCATTTGACATATCGCTATTGACGATTTGTGAGATTGCAAGAGCGGCTTCCACTGTCGATATTCCGAGCGGTTCGGCAATTCGTGTGCGGATCGCCTTTTCAGCCAGTGAACGGTCAAGCTTCATTTCTCCGCCTAGAAAGTTATCTGGGTTAATATAGCCTAAGAAAACATTCACGTCCGTAACTGTCGGTTCTTCTCCGCCTCTTCCGTAGCAGGCCGGCCCCGGATTGGAGCCTGCGCTTCGCGGGCCGACTTGTAAAGCTCCGCCGCTGTCAATCCAGGCGATGCTTCCGCCGCCGGAGCCGATCGTGTGAATATCCATCATCGGCAAGGCAACCCGGTATCTGCTGATCCAGTTCTCAGTCGTGATCGCCGGATTTAACTTTTCGATAACCGAGACATCGTAGCTTGTTCCACCCATGTCTACGGTAATGACGTTCTCGTAGCCCGATTTTTCTCCGATAAAGGAAGCAGCCGTCACTCCTCCGGCTGGACCTGAGAGAAGGCCTCCTGCGGCAAATTTTCCGCTTTGAATGACATTTTGGACCCCGCCGTTAGATTGCATGACAAACAGTTCTCCGGCAAATCCGTCTTCGCGAAGCCGTTCGTCAAGATGGTTCAAGTAGCTTTGCATGGAAGGGCCGGTAAACGCGTTGACAATGGTCGTGCTCACCCGTTCAAATTCCCGAATCTGCGGCAGCACTTCATACGATAACGATACAAACATGCCGGGAGCTTCCTCTTGAATAATCTCTTTAACGCGGACTTCGTGCGATGGATTCATGAAGCTGAACAGAAAGCATACAGCAATCGCCTCGATCCCCTCTTGGATAAACCCTCGGACTGCCCGGCGGACGGCTTCTTCATCAAGCTCAGTTACGACATTTCCTGTATGATCCAGTCGTTCAGGAATCCCCACACGATATCTTCTTGGGACAATTTGATAAGGTGCTTCCAAGCGCGGAGAAAACACGCTTTCTTTGTACGCGCGGCGGAATTCGATTTCGTCCCGAAAGCCTTCCGTTGTGAGAAGCCCCACCTTTGCTCCGTTATATTCCAGCAAAGCGTTAGTGGCAACTGTTGTTCCATGGACCACTAATGGACTATTGGCTAACAGGTCCTTTACGTCTATTCCGATGATTTCAGCCATTTTTTTAATTCCGTTCATGACACCATCAGACTGATCAGGGGTTGAAGGCGTCTTCGTCGAAACCATTTTCCCTCCCTTGTTGACAGCCACTAAATCTGTAAACGTCCCGCCGACATCAATTCCAAATACCCATTGGTTTTTTTCATTCATCATTGAAAACCTTTCCTCCTTATCCGCTTAAAAACCAGACGATTCCTCTGTCGCTTCTCCGATTTCGTAACGGAGATTTAATTTTGTGAAAATAAATGTAAAAACGATATAAATCAAAAATGCAAGTACAGTAGAGTTAATCGGTCCGATGCCGAATGTTACCTTTGAAGCGGTAAAACCCCCGATGATCACCGAAAGAATCGCCGCAACATTCAGCTTCGAATAAGTTGTTCCAGCCCCGAATCGATATTGTTTTTTCTTGATGACAGGTGCTGTGATCCAATGATCTGCGATCATCACGCCTGCGATCGGCGGAACATACAAACCTAAAAATGTTAAGAATGGCACAAACATATTCTGGACACCTAATAATGCAATCATGATGCCGATCACGCCCATGATCGCCACAAGTGCTTTCTTAGGAATATTCACAACATTGCGAAGCCCCAGAGATCCGGTATACAAATTGTTATCATTCGTCGTCCACTGTGCAAAAACGATGATGAAAAATGCCAAAAATCCAAGTCCGAGCTTGCTCATCGCGGCAGGAATATTCGGTGTTGACCCGATATCCGGAACATTCGCAGCAATGGCCATTGCCGCTCCTGCAACAAGACAGAAAACACCTCCAAGGAAATAACCGACAGACGCACCTATTCCTCCTGAAACCGCTCCTTTTGCATATCTCGTCACATCAGGAAAAACAACCGCACCCAATGCAGCATTTCCAACTACGATTGTAATTCCGCCAAATATCGTCATAGGGTCCCCTGTCGGATGAAACGTCAGCAAGTTATGCCAGCTTCCAGAATAATTGACAGCACTCACAATGCCCCATATAGAAAAGATGACGACTAAAGGTACAGCGATAAAGCTTAAAGCGGCAAGTCCGCGATATCCTATAAAAGCGGTAAGGATCATTAAAATACCGCCCCAAACGATGGCGACTTCAGGCTTCGCAAGCCAAACACCCGGAAACATTTCAGAAATGGTCGTGCCGAAAAAAGCAACCTGCCAGCCAAACCAGCCGATTCCCAGCGTCAGCGCCAAGACGATTCCAAAAAGGCCCGATCCGTAGCGTCCAAAAGCCTGACGGGCAAGAACGGTTGTCGATATTCCGTATTTTGCACCCATTACACCTTGAAAAAAGCCATAGACCGCAAGAATCAGCATACCTAAGACGGCAGCCAAAACGGCGTGCGCAAAATTCAATCCCTGGATCAGCGCTCCTCCAGTCACAATCGTCGACAATGAGATAATCCAGGCACAGCTTGTAATCGTAATGTTAAAAATCGATTTTCTCTTATTTTCAGGCACTGATGTAACAGCAAAATCATCAGCATTTGTATAGGAAGGTTTTTTACTGTTGTTTTCCATTTTCATGCTCCTTCGTTTCATCATGTAGGTTGTTACACCATATTCGTATCAATCGTTACCCCTCGTTTTAACGTATTGCCGATTGTACATGCCCTTTCAGCAGAGGTGATTAATTTCTTTTTATAGTCGGTCGGAAGATGCTCGGGCAATTTGACGCTAACCGTACATTTTTCAACACGAGACGGGCCATCGGGCGCTTTAGCGGCGGAAACAGAAACTGAAAATTCATCCTCCTGCACTTCTATGCCGTCCCTTTCAAACATCCTTTGCAAAGAAATGGTGATACACATCCCTAATGAAGCTTCCAACAGCTCAATCGGCGAAAGGCCGTCTGAATTCGGAGTGAAAGACCCCTTGGCCTGCATACCGGCTTCATGAAAAATCCCAAACTCTCCATTTGTTTTTTGGATAATAGACAAATTTAATTCCTCCTTTGGCCAATCAGCCCGAAAAATTCAAAATGAACCAATTCTTCAGTCATTTCATCAACTGAAAACTTAGGGACATAATTCAGATCATGCTTTGGTCCAAACAGCCATTTTGATAGTGTGCCCAACACAAGACTTGTTAACATGGTGGCCTGCAGATCAGTATTATGGGAGGAATTTAGCATGCCAAGCTCTGTAGCCCTTTGGATGTTCTTTTTAAATGCTTGTTCAACACTGATCAGCGCCTCTTCGATTGCCTCCCTGATTTCCGGATCGGCGCCTTGTCCCTTGACTAATAAAAACGTCATTAAGTTTCGGTTCTCCTGTGCAAACGTAAAAATTCTTTTCATAAGGGCTGTCGTGGATTGGATCATATCATCTGTAAGAGCAAACGTCTGCCTGTAGCCTTGATGAATGGCTGCAAGAAGGTTTTCTTTCCCCTTGTCTATGATTTCCTTGGCGATTTCTTCTTTGCTTTTGAAGTGCCAGTAAAAAGTTCCCTGTGCAACGCCAGCCTGTTTTACGATGTCTGATATTTTTGTCGCATGATATCCTTTCGTAGCAAAAATCTCAAGCGCGATATGTAGCAATTCCTCTCTTGTATCCGTATTTCCCAAGTGTTTTCCTCCTTACCCTGAATCTCGATTGACAAGTCAGTCAGTTTTAGGGCCGTTATTCCTATTGGATTTGTAAGAATAATCTTATACAATGTTCTTTTCCTAGTCAAGTTGATAACCTTTCCATTTTTCGCGCAATTACAAAATATGAGCAAAGCAAAACCTCTATTTCATTCTTTCATCCCTCTCACGGCCACTGGATCAAACGGCTTTTGGTTTATTTTTTCAAGAGATTTACAGTTTCATCGACTAATTCTAATAACGTTTTTTTATGATGTGATGATGAAACTTTTTGACAATCTAATTCCCGCAGCCTGGAATAAATGTCTTTCCGCTCATTTTGGAGTTCGCGTATGGCTTGTATCTCGGCATTGTTCAGTTGTTCCAGTCTTAATCGGAGCGCCTCTCTTTCGTTGAACACGTTCCCACCCCCTAACAAAATATTACTTGTAGTTTATAGGACTTTTTTCAGTTTAACAATTCTTCTTTCATGAAAATTTGCTTGTACGATTTGGATGAGCTGAATTTTGCCGGGATTCCAACTTACTTTTTATGGAGAGATTTTACGGCTTTGAACACGAGGAACCGGACTTACAAAAACCAAAGAGAACTCAGCCGGAGTCCTCTTTGGTTTTTTTATCGCTACATCACCTTATTGAATCTCAAAATCTTCTTGAAACATGATTTTCAAAAAAGAAAAACATGATATAGATACAAAGCTGCAAATTTTGAATTCTTTTCATCAATCAGCACTTGCATCATGAACTCCTTTTCGCCAAAATACAAAGTGTCCCTCAAAAACAGCAAGACTTTCAGCTTTGAAATAATCGTCCAATTACCGCAAAAAGGAGTTTTTAAAAATATGATCATTTTAATACTTATAGCCGGGATTTTGGCCGGAATGGCCATTCCTGTTCAAACCTCAATTAATTCACGGCTAGGCATGAAGATCGGGTCTCCTTACGGGGCGGCGGCCATATCTTTTTTTGCCGGTACGCTTATCCTGGTCATTGTCGCCTTAGTGACAGAGCGCCATTTTTTGTCTATCATCGGACTTCTCCCTTCCATCCCCTTGTGGATCCTCATTGGAGGCGGATGTTTAGGCGTTTTTTATTTAACTTCAAATATTTTGTTGCTTCCGCGTCTTGGATCAGCACTGACAGTTGTCGTCACTTTGCTTGGGCAGATGGTGATGGCTCTGGCCATCGATCACTTCGGATGGTTTCATATTCCCGTTCATGAATTAAACTTTCCTAGAATCATCGGCATTTTGTTCATCATCTCCGGGGTTTTCATTATCAAAAAATATTAATAGCAAGGGAGTTCATCACCGATGAAAAACAACACTATGAACGTTTTTCTTTACATGATGCTCGGGCTTTTTGCCGGAATGGCATCACCGATTCAAACATCTATTAATTCAGAGCTGAGAAATGCTCTCCAATCACCTTTTATCGCTTCACTTATTTCGTTTTTGGTTGGAATGGTCATTCTTCTCTTTCTTACGGCGATCATTGAACATCGGCGGTTATTTCATTTAAACAATTTACATACAGCAAAAACCTTTATCACGGGCAGCCCTTGGTGGCTCTGGACTGGCGGAATACTTGGCGTCATCTTTATCACATCCAATATTTTGCTTTTGCCGATTGTCGGAGCGTCACTTACTGTTGTTTTGGCTTTAAGCGGCCAAATGATCATCGCCCTCATCATCGATCATTTTGGCTGGTTCGGAACCCCCAAACACCGCTTAAATGTGCAGCGCATGCTGGGAATTGTCCTGATGATCACGGGAATTATCATCATTCAGCATTTTTGATGCCAGTCATTTTTGCACCTTCTACCTTTAAAATGAATAAAAGGGCGGTGTCCGCCCTTTATTTACAGCAATTTAGTTTACATAAAACATTTACAGTAAACCAATTTTAAGCAAATAAAAAAAGCCATTTTATTCAAATGACTTAAGTGAAGTGCTGCAATTGCCGTATGCAAGTAAGAAAGTTTTAAACCACACTCCTCAAAGTGGGTGTCTGCAGAAACGTTCCTGTCGTCCTTTCGAGGAAGGCATGACATTCCGGTTCCGATATAAAACTCCCTATTACAGCTTAAAGGTTAAAACTTAATTATCATTACGTACAATGCAGCGTAATTGAATTATATGATAAAAACATTAAAAATGCAACCTCTTGCCTGAAGAGAATATGACGCTCTATAATAAGTTGAATATTTACAAAATTCTGCAATATTGTGGCGTTCGTACAACCCTTCATGTCCATTTGTTCATAGACTGTCTATTGAGGTGATGTCTTGTGGTAAAAATTTTTATCGATCCCGGCCATGGCGGGTCTGATACAGGTGCTTCAGCTAATGGTTTGCAAGAAAAACAGTTAACATTGCAAACCGCCTTGGCTTTAAGAAACATGCTGCTGAATGAATATCAAAATGTTTCAGTCCTGTTGAGCAGGACAAGCGACCAAACCGTCAGTCTGACGCAACGCACGAACGCCGCGAACAGCTGGGGAGCGGACTACTTTCTATCGATTCACATGAATGCCGGGGGCGGGACAGGTTTCGAGGATTACATTTATCCCGGCGTCGGCGCACCTACCACCACCTATCGGGATATCATGCATGAAGAGATTTTAAAAGTTGTCGATTTCAGGGATCGCGGCAAGAAAACGGCCAATTTTCATGTTCTTAGAGAAACAGCCATGCCCGCACTCCTTACGGAAAATGGCTTTGTAGACAATACAAACGACGCCGAGAAACTGAAGTCTTCCGCGTTTATTCAATCCATTGCCAGAGGCCACGCCAACGGACTCGCAAGGGCATTTAACCTTTCCAAAAACGCAGCAGCTCTCTATAAAGTGCAGATCGGCGCTTTCAGGACCAAAGCCAATGCCGATTCGCTTGCCGCTCAAGCGGAAGCGAAAGGGTTTGATGCCCTTGTGATTTACAGGGACAGCCTTTACAAAGTGCAAATTGGCGCTTTTTCTTCCAAAGAAAATGCCGAAGCGCTCGTTCAGCAAGCCAAAAACGCCGGATTTGACGCTTTCATTTACCAGGAATAGGGACAATCATCAAGAAAAGCCCGCGATCTGTCTCGTATAGATCGCAGGCTTTTTTTATGCTTTTGCAGCTTTACTTTGAATCGCCGGCTTTTGCGTTTGATTCGATGCATGGCTGTTCAACACCATTCCGATAATCACAAGTGCCATGCCGCTCCATGAGATGGCACCAGGAAGCGGACTTGAAAGAAGCAAAATTTCACCAGCGGCAGCAAACAGCACTTCAAACGATTGTGTGGCCTCGACAGCCCCTAATTTTCGCATATCCCCTTTTACAAGATCGGTTGCGGCAAAGAACAGCACAGTTGCGCATATTCCGGAAAAGACAGCCACCAAACCTGACTGAATGACTTGTCCCCGGCTGGGCGCACCCGCCGATGCCAGCCCGTACAGTGAGAGGATCAGCCAAAACGGAAGGCTTGCCAACGTCATCCCCAATACCCGCTGATAAGCATCAAGGCGCCCGGCGCATGCTTCCATCATTTTTCTGTTCCCAAGCGGATATGCAAATGAAGCCAACATAACCGGCACGACGCACAGCAGCATCTCATGCAAAGAAAGCTGTGCCGCATGCTCAGCCTGCATCAGCGCCACCCCGATTAAAATGATCAACGACATCGCCAGCCCTTTATAGGGAATTTTGCCCCTCATCTGTACGGGACCTGTTTTTGTTTGGATGGTTTCGTAAAAAAGCGGCGCCAAAAGGGAGCCGGAAATAATCGTGATTTGCCATGTTCCTGCAATCAGCCAGCCCGGCCCGTAAGCCGCCGCAAAACAGAGCGGCGCATAAAAGAGGCCGAAGCCGACGATGCTCCATCTCAGCCAAATGCCCGGTGCTTTTTTGATTTCCTGAAAAAGTTCTTTTACGTTCCCCCTCAGCCAAACAATGACAAATAAAAGAGGCGCCATAAAGATAAATCTTAGCGATGCGCTCCAGATCCAGCTTCCCCCTTCAAGCTCCATCGCCCTGTTTAAAACGAATGTAAAAGCAAAAAAGAAGGCTGCAAAAACGCCCAGTATAATCGGCCTCACAATCCCCTCACTCCTTTTCCTGATGTCCGGCCAATCGGTCTCCAAGACTGAGCCAGTTTTCCTCGGCAAGCTTGATGGCCGCATTCCGATCCCCCTGTCTGCAGGCATCGATGATGTTCTGATGCTGTTCGACAGATTTCAAGCTGCCGATCGAGGAAAACTGCGACATCTCAAGGCGGTAAATTTTTGAAGAAATTCTCTCCAATGCCCGGGTAATTTCCGGGTTTTTTGATGCTTGTAAAAACACCTCATGAAAAGCAGCATCCGATTCGATTGCTTCGATAATGTCTTCTTTTTGAATCGCTTGCTGCAACGTTTGATTATGCGCCTCCAGTTGATCAAGGTCTGAATCCGTTAAAAAAGGAAACGACAGCTTGATAGCCAGCGCATGCAGTGCTGCAGTGACTGTAAAAGCATGTTCAGCTTCCTCGCGATTTAACGGTGCTACACGTGTTGCTGAACCCGGAACAGTTTCAACAAGTCCTTCATCTTCCAGGCGTTTGAGCGCCTCCCTGACAGGTGTGCGGCTGATGCCAAACTGCTCTGCAAGCTCCTGATCATGCAAGCGCTCCCCCGGCTTTAGTTCCAAATGTACGATGGTGCGCTTCAGCGTTTGATACACTTCTTCCCGAAGCGAAATTCGTTTGATTCGTTTAATGTTATTTTTCATCATAAAACCAATATATCGGATTTTGGTTTTATGCACAACCAAATTTTTTATCTAACCCCTTTCTCTTTAGCGGCGTATTTTCTTTTCGCCTGGCAATCTTTGCAGATGCCGTACAGTTCCAATCGGTGATGTGTCACTTTAAATCCGGTCAGCCGTGCCGCAATGTCTTTTACTTTCTCCAGTTGCGGACAATGAAAATCGACGATTTTCCCGCATACTTCGCATATGACATGATCATGTTCCTCTAGAGCCAGATCAAAACGAAGCGGATCGGTAAACCCCATTTCTTTTATAAGGCCCTCTTGTTTAAAATAGCGGATGGTGTTGTATATCGTCGCTGTACTGACGGCAGGATATATCTCCCTCAATGATTGTTGAATTTCAGCTATTGTAGGGTGGTTCCTGTTGGCTAAAAAATAATGGTAGATGTCCAGCCGCTGCGGCGTCATTCGAATGCCTTTCCGTTTAAGCTGCGCCATCGCTTCCTGCTTTACATTCGTTTCGTTTTCCATACCTCTTTCGTCACTGCCCCTTTTTTCCCTTGAATCTTCCGATATTCTTTGCCTGGCTGCCTTAGAAACGGAGTGCTTTAGATGTGATGTTCATTTAATAAACGTTCTCCTTGATCCGATCGAGCGCCTGCCAAGGCATCAGGGCACAGTTATGGCGGGCCCGTAACGGATGGACGCCAATCAGGGAAACGGCATCTCCCAGCAGATCCTCTGCCGGTTCTTCTCCTTTTCTGATCATATTTTCCATCGCTTCACGCATTAGCCCGGCTTCTTTTAACGTCTTTCCTTTTATCAGTTCAGTCATGATTGATGAGGAAGCCATGCTGATGCTGCACCCATCTCCGATAAAAGCTGCGTCTTCGATCTTTTCATTTTTAATGTCGATAAACAAAGTCATCACATCACCGCATGTTGGATTTTTGTAATGGACGTAATACGCGCTGTGTTTATCGATTTTTCGAAAATTTCGCCTGTATCTTGCATGATCCATAATGACGGACCGATACAGCTCTTCCAGTTTCGGCATGAAATGATGCTCCTTCCCTTTTAAACAGTTGTATTTTGGTTGAAAGAACAAACGGATTTAGTTATACTTCCGTTATTAAATCGTAATCATTACGATTTAATAATAACCGATCAAGAAGCTCACCGCAAATGAAAAGACACAATGAAACTGCCTCTTCTAATAAAGAGACAGATCGGTCAAACGCAAAGGGGGAAGATTTATTATGAAGGAGCCAGACCGCATTCAACTCGATTCTTTTCAAATGACAATTTTATCTGATGGAGCATTTCGAGTTTCAAGGGATTTCTTTTTGGCGGGAGGAGACCCTCATGAAGCAGAACATTATCCTGAAGAATTTGAAGTAGCGCTGAACTTTATCTGCCTGGAAACGAACGAAAAACGGATACTGATTGATACGGGATTTGGCGAAACAGGCGGACAAGAAAGCGGGCACTTGATTCATCACCTGACACAGGCGGGAATTATGCCTGACTCCATAGACTATGTCATTTTGTCACACAGTCATTTAGATCATACGGGAGGTCTTCTGAATAACGGGAAACCCGCTTTTCCAAACGCTGTTCATCTGATCAGTGAAGCAGAATGGCTGTACGCAAAACAAACGCCGGCTTCTAAACAGTTTCGCATTCTCTCCACTGTCCGGCCGCTTCTGAAGCTGCTGACAGAAGATACCGAACTGCTTCCCGGACTGAAGCTGATCCATACGCCCGGACATACGCCTGGACACTTGACTATTGAATTACAGACAAAAGACGGGGTCTGTCAGATCATCAATGACGCATTTCACATTCCCGAAAGCATCTCCAATCCAAAGCTGCGGGTTTCGCTTGAGCATGACCCTAAAGAGGGAGAAAAGACAAGAAGACTGCTGGCCCGGCAGGCTTATAACGGACAGGTCCTGCTCCACGGGTGTCATTTCCCCTACCCTGGTTTCGGGTTAATCGAAAAGCAGGGCTCACTTTTTCAATGGAAACCGGTCCAATACGAAAAGAAAACTCGCTGAATCAGCGAGTTTTCCCATTTAAACTAAGATATCAACGACAAACTGTGACCAAGATTCAAGTCTGTCATAGACGCTTTTATCTTTCAGATCACTGGCTTTCATCCACCGGCCGGCAATCTGCTCCTTTTCTTTAACTTCAACGTGTGCGCCCGGTTTTAACTCAAGCGCTGAAAGGATTCCGATATGTACTTTTCCGACGCTGTTTTCATCATCATTAATCAGTCCGAGCGTCACCATTTTTTCTTTATCTGATTCCTCAATCAGAAGCTCTTCATCAAGTTCACGGTCTGTGTTTAACTTCAGAATACCGGAAAAATCAAGCCCTTCGGCAAAGTTCATGTGGCCGCCGAAGCCGAGTGACAGCTTGTTGTGAAGCCGCGCTTCCCCTCCGCCTTCGAGCCGCTCGTATACAAATATTTCGTCTTCTCTTTTGATGACAACATAAGGGATCGGCTGTTTAAACGCAGGATCTTCTTCGGCGTCTCCCCTTCTCATTTCACTGAAGTGCTGTTCAATATGCGCCATGATCTTCCCAACCTTCTCACCGTCGCTGTTGACGCCTTGGAAGGTCAGCGTTTCATTTGCAAATACGTTTTCCCGCAGAACCACGAGAATGATTTCATCCATTTTTCCCATTGTATCCGTTTCCTCCTCAAAGTGAAAAGAGCAGATTCGTTCTGCTCTCATTTTGCCGTGTATCTATAACTGAAAGGCGGGGCTTGGGCGCGGATGCGCCCTTTTAGCCCGGCCGGCTTACTTATCGTCAAAGTAAAAATCGTCGTCTCTTATCGGTTCAACTGTTGCTTTTTTGTAGCCGTTTCCTTTCATTGAGAAGAAGTCGTGTGACTTCGTTTTCGTATTCAACCCGTTCAACACGATCGGATTGATCTCTTCTTCTTCAAAATAAGCTTCAAAGCCAAGGTTCATCAGCGCTTTGTTGGCATTATAGCGGATGAACTTCTTCACGTCGTGTGAAAGGCCGACCTGGTCGTACAGATCTTCTGTATATTCAAGCTCATTTTCATAAAGCTCTTTTAATAGATCAATGGCAAACGCGTACAGTTCTTCTTTTTTCTCAGGTGTCTGCTGATTGTAAATTTCCTGAGCGAGCAGGCCGACATAGACGCCGTGAATCGCTTCGTCCCGCAAGATCAGGTTGATGATTTCGCCGCTTTGCATCAGCTTGCCCTGTCCGTAAAAATAAAGCGGGTAGTAGAAGCCGCTGTAGAACAGGAAGCTTTCTAAATAAACGGATGCGACCATCGCTTTAAACAGCGAAATTTTATCACCCTGGCGGATTTTCTCATAGAGTCCGACAATGACCTGAGCTTTTTTCTGCAAATATTTGTTTTGTTTAACCCATTCAAAGACTTCGTTGATCGTCTCTGTCGGGGCAAGCGTCATGAAAATGTTTGAATAGGACTTGGCGTGGACCGCGTTTTCCATCATCGCCATGAAGTTCAGCACCGCTTTGCGCTGATGCCCTTCCACATGCTCAGCGACAAGGGGCATTCCCGTGTTCCCCTGCTCTGTATCGAGAAGCGTCAGCCCCGCGAGCACCTTCATGTATGTGTCCTGTTCATTTTTACCCAAGTACTTCCATGTCAGAAGATCTCCATTAAGCGCAATCTCTTCCGGAAGCCAAAATTGCTTCACATTTTGGTTGTAAAACATTTGGGTAAAATCATCTTCATGCTTTGACCAGTTTGCTGCATCATAAATTTTCGTCACTTTCGCATACTCTCCTTTAATCAAACGACACAAGAAAGGCAGCCTTCTTGCCCTGTATCCTTCGTTCTTGCATAGTAAAGTGTTTTGATTCCTTTATGGTGGGCATAAAGATCGATCCGGTTCAGATCGCGTGTCGTCATTGTATCTTTCAGGAACAATGTAAAGCTTATGCCTTGGTCAACGTGCTGCTGAATCGTCGAGATCATGTCGACAACTCTGAACATGTCCATATCATACGCTTCTTTATAGTAGAACCAGTTGCTCGGCGCAAGTCCAGGCATCGGATAATACGTCTTGGAGTTGCCGTAAGTTCTTTCTTCAATCCGCTCCATGATCGGCATGACTGATGCCGTGCTTGACTGTACATATGAAATGGACCCGGTCGGTGCGATGCACAGCCTGTAGCTGTGGTACAATCCGTGTTCTTTGACAAACTGTTTCAGCTGTTCCCAGTCTTCTTTTGTCGGGATGTGCATGCCTTCAAAAAGCTTGGCCACTTTTTCGAATTTAGGCGAGAAATCTTGTGTAACATACTTTTCGAAGTATTCACCCGTTGCGTAAGCCGAACCTTCGTAGTTATGGTACGTCTCACCTTTTTCTTTGGCGATTTCGGCAGACCGTTCAATCGAGTAAAAGTTCATCATCATAAAGAAAGTGTTCGCGAAGTCCCTCGCTTCCTCACTTTCGTAGGCGATATTGTTCTGTGCCAGGAATCCGTGCAGGTTCATCGCTCCAAGGCCGATGGATTTCATCGCTTTGTTCGCTTTTTTGACCGCCGGTGCGTTTGTAATGTTCGTCGTTTCAGAAACGTGCGTCAGCGAATCGGTTGCAAGCTTAACCGTCTGCTCAAGCGATTTGTTTTTCATGACGTTCAATATGTTCAATGAACCAAGGTTGCAGGAGATGTCAAGGCCGATCTCATCTTCTTGACCGTAGTCTGTGTATGAAGAAACCTGTGAAGCCTGAAGAACCTCTGAGCAAAGGTTGGAAAATTTAACCTTGGAAATATGATTGTTCGCATGCGCGTTGTTGACATTGTCCTGGAACATAATGTACGGATATCCTGATTCCGATCTTAACATCGCAAGCTTTTCGAGCATCTTGCGCGGGTGGATTTTTTCTTTTTTGACGCGCGGATCTTCCACAAGCCGGTCGTACATCTCGTTCATGTCCATTTCATCGAGGTGCTCGCCGTACGCTTTATAAACGGTGTGCGGATAGAATACGTATGCCGCTTTATCCTCTCTTGCAAGCTCGATGAATTTATCTGGAATGACGACTCCGATGGACAATGTTTTCACCCGGACATCCTCATCAGCGGAAATCTTCTTCGTATCGAGGAAATCGTTGATGTCGCGGTGGAAAATGTTTAAGTATGCAGCCCCTGAGCCTTGTCTTTGTCCCATCTGATCAGCGTAACGGAATGCGTTGTCAAGAAGCTTCATCACGCCGACAACGCCTTTTGTCGCGTTTTCGACATCTTTGATCGCTTCGCCTTTCGCACGCAGTTTTGAAAGGTTCAACGATACGCCTCCGCCTAGCTTTGACAGCTGCATTGAAATATCAATCGCTCTCGAGATGTCGTTCAAGGAATCATTGACTTCCAAGAGGAAGCAGCTGACCAGCTCTCCGCGGCGTTTGCGGCCGGCATTTAAGAACGTCGGCGTGCTCGGCTGATACTCCTGGTTGATCATCATTCTGACGAATTCCTTCGCCTTCTCCTTATCCCCGTTTGCAAAAAATAAAGCTACGATAGAGATTCTGTCTTCATAGCGTTCAAGAATTTTTTTCTTGTCGTTTGTCTTCAGCGCATAGTCATTGTAAAACTTAAAAGCGCTCATAAAGGACGGGAATCTGAATTTTTTAGCGTAAGCCTCTTTGAACACTTCCTTGATTTCTTCGAACGTGTAGCGGCTTAAAAACTCTTCTTCATAGTAGTCATTCTTGATTAAGTAATCGATTTTCTCTTTCAGATCATGGAAAAATACCGTATTTTGGTTGATATAGTCTACAAAATAACTATGTACAGCTTCTTTATCTTTATCAAACTGGAATTTCCCGTCTTTTTGGATCATGATCTCATTGTTTAACTGGATCCATTTTGGCACTTGATTTTGTGACAATTCTTTCTACCTCCTGAGTAAACAGTTCAACGTCTTTGGCCGTCCCGCTGAGCTCAAATTTGCCGAGAATCGGAACCTGATACTGCTTCGAGATTTTTTCTGCGCTTTTCGCAAAATTGTCTCCCCACACTCTGTTTCCGCTTGCCGCAACTCCCAAAAGAAGATGGGCGTTTTTCTCAAGAAACATCTCAGTCGTTTTCGGAACTTCCCCAAACCCTGTCGTGTACGTGATCAAAACAAACGGTTCGTCTAGATACTCCTCTGTGCTGACTTTCCGTTTATTGCGAAAAGGCGTCTTATCCACAAAGCGCTGAACGTTTCCCGTTTTTGAATCAAATACGATCTGAATCATCATTATCACGACCTAGTAAAATTGTTTCCGAGTCTTTCAACTCGAACCTTACACAATATATAGTATACTATCATTCAAGAAAACACAATATATTGTGCTCAGGTTGATGAAAGTTCACAATTTGCTTCAGCTTAGGAGGCCTAAGGCCAAAGAAATATGAGTAGAATGAGAGCCGTTCGCTCATCCTACTCACAAACCGAAATCTATCATAACACGAAAAAAATTGAGTTAGTAGACTAGACTTTTTCGCTTATTTTTTGTAAGTGTCACAGCACTTGTTCTCGCATACCTCTTTAATATCGGCTTCGATGCCGAGTTCCTTAAGAACCGACTGAACAGCCGTCATGATCGACGCTTCCCTGACAAGTTCTTTTCCGTTGACGAGAATACTTGTGCCGTATTCATAGCAGGAATCATCTTCACACGTCTCTTCCCAATGGTTGATGACGATCTTAGGTTTCATTGTTCGCTCATTCCTTTTCATTTTCAAACTGAATTGATGTAAACACTACTTAGTTTAGCGATTAGATGCCGCTTTGTAAATTTGAATGCCTCGGTCTTTCACAGGACGTGATGACGGCGGCGTTTTAGACAGGATGTCCAGCAATTGGTCTCCGTTCCTTTTATTCCCAGAATCCTGCTCGGACCGGCAACGGCCGCAGTTGATTGTAAAGTCGCCTCGAAAACGACAAAATCCCAAAACAGTAAACTGTTTCAGGATTTTGTCAGGCAATCTGAAAAGACCATGCCAGGCATGGTCTTTTAGCCGTAAATCGCTATTCGAGTTCGAGTTGAACGTTTTTTTGCGGTGCAAATGTGGAAATGGCATGTTTGTATATAAGCTGCTGCTTTCCTTCCGATTCAATCAACACTGTAAAGTTGTCAAATCCTTTTACTTGTCCGCGCAGCTGAAATCCATTCAGTAAAAAGACCGTGACAAATGTACTTTCTTTCCGAATCTGATTCAAAAACTGATCTTGAATATTTATCGATTTCATGTTTCTGGTCCTCCTTGTTTCTCTATACCATACTGTTTCGATTAAAGTTCGAGCTTTCCTGCTATGTAAGTGAAAATTTCCTGTTTTTTCTGCTCGATATTGACAGGGGGCGTCATGTCATACCAGGCGACATCCATTTGATTTCTGAACCATGTCAGCTGTCTTTTGGCGTAGCGTCTCGAATTCCGCTTCAACGTCTCAACCGCCTCTTCCAAGGACACTCTGCCTTCAAGGTGCGCATAAAGCTCTTTGTACCCGATGGCCTGAACAGACTGGCAATTTCTTATGTTTTCATCATAAAGCTGTTTCACTTCATTCAGCAGCCCCTCATCCATCATCTGGTCTACGCGGCTGTTGATCCTGTCATACAGCACTTCCCGTTCCATCGTCAAACCGATGAGAGCCGTGGTGTATAACAGCTCTTTTCGCTGTCCTTCTATATGTTCAGACATCGTTTTTCCTGTCGTATGGAAAATTTCAAGCGCCCTGATGACCCTTCGTTTATTGTTTGGATGTATGGCTTTTGCCGCTTCGGGATCGCGCTCTTCCAAAAGACAGTGAACATATTCGGCTCCTCTCTTGTCAGAGAGCGCCTCCATCTCCGCTCGGAACTCAGGATCGCCCGCTTCCTCTGTGAATGAATAGTCATAAAGGACAGACTGGATATAGAGCCCTGTCCCCCCCACAATCATCGGAAGCTTCCCTCGCCTGCCAATCTCTGCGATTTTTTGTCTGACGATCTCCTGATATTCAGCAACCGAGAAAGATTCCGTCGGTTCTTTAATATCGATCAAGTGATGCGGAACCCCGTTCATTTCTTCTTCTTTAATTTTTGCTGTGCCGATATCCATTCTTTTGTAAATCTGCATCGAATCTCCGCTGATAATTTCCGCATTCAAATGCTCGGCCAGCATCACGCTTAATTTTGTTTTACCGACAGCGGTCGGTCCGATCAAAACGATGACCGGCGGTTTCGTTTTATTCACTGCTGATCACTCTCTTTAAACAAGCTCCTCCCATTATACCATTTCACGTTCAAAAACATCCATTTCATTTTACCCGTTTTCATTGCTTTCCAAACATTCCCTCACCACCCTATCGGCTCATTCCCCACAATTTCTCTAGTGGAACCTTTAAAAGTATGCCGGTGCCTCTCCTTTCTTCCATCGCTTACATACACGACTCCGCCAAATCTGATCGGGGGAGCCGCAGAATATGCCAGATAAGTCGTGCCCCCGATTTCATGATAGTGCGTGCCGTCCGCCCGCGGAATCGCGGGCCCCGTAATCGCGTAATACCTGTGATAATGTCCCTTATCGAAAGAAGTGATGCCGGAATAAAAATGAACGTGCCCATCTGTATTGCTCCCGTTTGCCGGCTGGGAAAAGCCTTCAATTAGGTGGTAATGGCCATTGGCAGTCGATGTTCTCGCCCTGTAAGCGTGGGCATGGGGAGGCGCTTTTGACCAATCCGACTGATACAGCATGTTTCATTCACTCCTTTTTAAGGGCGGCTTCACTAAAAAATACGACGGGCGCCCAAGCAAAAACGGCTGGGCAGAATACAGTGATGTTAGTCAGGTTTCATTTTATTATTGGAGGGATTTTTTTATGAATCATTTCGAGCACGCTCCTGTATATGGCGACGACAACCAGCGCATCATCGGCAGACCTTTCTTTGGCGGACCTTTTGGGCGCCCGTTTTTCGGCCCGCGTCCGTTTTTCGGTCCGGGCCCCTTCTTCGGAGGTTTTTTGGGCGGACTTACTGCCGGAGCGCTTCTCGGCCCTTGGGGATATCCGTATCCGCCGTATCCTTACTATCCTTTTTTCTGACAGATAAAGGCTCTTCCAGGGGCCTTTTTACATAACTTTTTTCTTGACTTAGAACTTTTGCATCAATTAAGATGGATTTTACCAACCGGTTAGTAATACGGGTTTTTTTTATGTCTAAAAAAGAAGAAATCTTTGAAGCGGCCTCATGACGATTGCGAAATACACCTTTAACACTTTAAGATCATTTATGGGCTGCGTTTTTTGATATTCGAATGAAAACTAACTTTGTACAAGCGCCCTTGCTGCGGCAGCATGTCTTAAACCGCAGCGTGAGTTGTGTGAAAAGAGCGCTGGCAAATGGTCAAAGTCTTTTGTTTCAATTGGAACTGCTGGCTGACGAAGAGAAAGCTCTCCTTTTGAATCATGGAATAACATTGATAGAGGAGGATTTCATATGATTGCAGGCTACATTTTTCTAATGATCGCCATCTTGTCAGAAGCGGCGGCAGCCGCCATGCTGAAAATATCTGACGGGTTCGCGCGCTGGCGGCCGTCGGTTCTCGTAGTGATCGGCTACGGTCTCGCATTTTACATGATGTCGCTCACATTGCAGGTCATCCCGCTAAGCCTCTCCTATGCGACTTGGAGCGGAGCGGGCACCGTACTGACTGCAATCATCGGCGTCTTGTGGTTTCAAGAAAAGCTGAACCGGCGAAATATCGCCGGCATTATTTGTCTCGTGTCAGGCGTTGTCCTGATCAATCTGTCATAAGGAGGAGAATGTCATGAAAGGCATGATCTTTTTGGCGGCTGCCATTTTGTCCGAAGTATTCGGAAGCACGATGCTGAAGCTGTCAGAAGGCTTTAGCGCCCCCCTGCCCGCGGCCGGTGTCATGATCGGTTTTGCGGCTTCTTTTACGTTTCTGAGCTTTTCATTAAAAACACTGCCTTTATCTGCGGCTTATGCGACTTGGGCCGGCACCGGGACGGCTTTGACAGCTGCGATCGGGTATTTTATATTTCAGGAGCCATTCAATCTCAAAACTCTTATTGGGCTTGTATTGATCATCTGCGGCGTCTTTTTGCTCAATTCAAAGCATGCTGACGCCGCAGACCAAAAGGCTCAGCTCACGATCGAAATCTAATCCGCTTTGGAGACGACAATCTTTGGGTCTAATTCAATGGCGACATTGCCCTGAACCGCCCTTGATATCATACAGGATGTCTCCGCCTTTTCAGCCAGTCTTTCGGCAAGTTGTACCTCTTTTTCCGCCGCTTCTTTCGGAAGGCGGATCAGAGGTCTGTGAATGATTTTTTCGTACGTAAACACCCCGCCTGTCACATCGACAACAGCCTCGGATTCCATCGTCAGGCTCTCTTTTTCCAATCCGCTTCTTTCCATCATGGCTGCAAGCGTGATGATATAGCAAGTCGCAGCGGCGCCGAGCAGCATTTCGTCAGGGTTTGTCCCTGCCCCCGGACCGTCCATTTCCTTTGGAATTGAAATTTCTGTTTTTAAATTCCCGCTTTCAATCCTTCCGATGTCGTTACGTTTTCCAGGCCAGTCTGCCTGAAGGTAAAAATGATGTCTAGCCATAAAAAATACCTCCTTTTTTTATCCTGCTTAAAGTCTACCGGTATTTGACCTTTATGTCTGTTGATTTGCCTAAAAAACCGGTAAACCGTGACAGCCGTCTAACACACGGGGCATGAGCGGAACATAGAATACAACGAAAATCCGCGCAAGAAAGGACGAAAAGAAATGGAGAATGTAGAACATTTACAGCAGACACCGGCTCCCAAACAGCATATGCATATCCCCCAGTATCAGCACGCCGAAGCAGCCGTGCACCACATCAAATGCCCGTTGTTTCCGCACTTGAAACATAAGACGTTGTGCACAGTTGCGCCTTTTGTTCATTACGGTTTAAATGAAGCGCAAACCACTTCCTATCACCACGCCATGGAAGAAGTAGCGGCAATGGCTTATTTAATGGGCATGGGTATGGACCCTCACTTGGCCTACTGTACAGTTGAGTCATGGGAAATCAACGAAACATTCTACTAATTAGACTGAACGGTCAAAAATAAAGAGAAAAGACCGTTCAGTCTCAGGAACGAGTTAAAGCAGACGCCAGCGTCCGGCATGTTCATTGGCGAAATCAGCCAGTGAACGCGGTTTTTTTCCCGTGATGCGTTCTACTGTATCTGTGATGCGGTTTTCTTTGCCATTCTTGATTTTCTCGTCTAGTTCCGACATGAATCCGGCATAATCGGGAGATAATCCTGCTTTTATATACCTTTCCCTCAAAGCGGACACTTCGACATTGACATGCCTGACGTCGCGGCCTGCCGCTCTGCCGATGATTGCCGCGGCTTCAGCATAACTCAAGGCTTCCGGCCCGGTCAAGATATGGCTCGTATTATGCGGCTTTTGATCAAGCAATGCCCGCACAGCCACTTCAGCAATATCGTCTGCATCTATAAACCCGACTTTGCCGCTGCCTGACGCCGTGACGATTTCATTTTTCTTCCGAATCGAAGCGCCATGCTGATGGTCAAAATTCTGCATGAAATATGAAGGCTTTAGCACCGTCCATTCAGGAACATATCGCCTGACCGCGTGATGAAGCTTCCCGAATACGGGTCCGTCTTCATCAATAATGGCAGCGCTGAGCAGAACAATGCGGCGGACGCCGGATGCCGCTGCCATTTCCAAAAACGGCACAACGAGCGGCGACGGTTCGAATACACCGACAGGCGCAACCAAATACAATGAGTTCGTGTTTTTTAATGCGTCTCTGTAAGTTTTTTGATCATTCCAGTCAAAATACGCATGTTCCGTTCCGGCCATTGCAGGCATTCTCCGGCTTGCGATCCGGACACCGGCCCCCAAACGTACAAGCCGTTTGGCGATTCGGCTTCCAGTCGTGCCGGTTCCGCCGGTAATCAATATTTTTTTCTCCACTTTTATCACTCCTTGTTACGTCATTAAAAAGTCTGCAGCCGTCCCCCGAACGATTCGATGACAGTCAGAGGATTCCAATAATCTTTGTAGTGGACAATTTTGCCCTCTTTCATGTTTACAAGGCTGATGTACTGTTGGTTATAAGGAAGCCCCGTCTCGCACACCGTGCCTTCACATTCAAATTCGACAGCTGCATAGCCCGTATTTGCCATTTGATGAATAGTGGGCGCTGTGAAGCGGACAATATCGATCTTTTCGGGAAAATCCTTTATATATTCGTAAATCGCCGACTTTCCTTCTAGTTTTTTAGGAAAACCTGGCGGTGCATATGGATGCTCAAACACCGCGTCTTGATCCCAAAGCTGTATCCACTTTTCCATATCCTTTTCGAGCATCGACTGCAAAAATTGTTTCATCACATCGGTTATCGTATGCGCCATTTTCTTTCCCCCATTCTTTTTTGACCACTTGGTCTAAAATAGTGATAAAAACGAGCGGCAGCCCATCTTCCCTTGACGAAAAAAATTCTTTAATCAAGAACAGACAGGCTGACATCGATCAAATCCTGAAGGGCGTCAAAGTCCCCCGTTAACTTCGCCTGAAACGTGAGCGACAGCCGGGTTTGATTTAAAAAACGGGCAACTGCTGAAAGATCTTGATCTCCCTTCTTTAGTTCCCCCTGTGACTCGGCCCGGACAAGCGCTTTGTAAAAGGCGGTTTCCAGTTGCTTTGTCTGCTTATCAAAGTATTCGGCAACCTCTTGATCACGGGGAATTTGTTCAATTGCACTGTTGATGATATAGCATGCCTTTGAGCGCTCGGGGTCTTTCAGAGCGTTTAAGCTTTCCTGAAAGATCTGCCGAACCGATTGCTTCACTGAGCCGGGGCTTTCAAGCCTGGCGATTACTTGAGCATTTTTATCATCAAGATATCTTGTAAGAGCGGCAATAAACAGATCCCGTTTCGTGCCGAATGTATTGTACAGACTTTGCCTGGCAATTCCCAGGCGGCTGAGCAGCTCTTGCATCGATGCGCCTTCATAGCCGAATTGGCCGAAAACCTCCATTGCTTTATGAAGGACGAGGGCGGTATCGAATTCTTTGCTTCTTCCCAAGCCTTTATCACCTCCTTTATTTGAAGAATACACTTTTTAGATCGATCAGTCAAGAATTATCCGCTTCACGGATCTATTCACCATTCCGATTGAGAAAATCGGCGCATGATCCTTCAGCTCCGGTCATAGACATAGCATAAAACCCCTGTCACATACAGAGGAATAAAAGGAAGTGTGCCCGTTGTTTATTTATACGGTTCAGCCGGGAGATTCATTATTTGTCATCGGTGCCAGGTTCGGAATTTCGATTGACCAGATCCGATTGGCAAACGGGTTGGTCGAAACAAACATTGTCCCCGGACAGGCTCTTTTAATACCGCTTTATACATATACGGTTCAGCAGGGAGACAATTATGATTCGATCGCCCGCTGGACGTTTGTATCCGCCGAAGCATTGCAAAAAGCAAATCCGTCTGTAACGCCTGCCAATATGAGGCCGGGGATGAAAGTGACGATTCCGGAATTGCCGAAAAAACCGATCACCGCTTTAGGATATTACACATTGAGAAACCCCGGCTTAGACCAGGAATTGATTCATAATTTTGCCCCCTACGCCACATATCTGGCATTTTTTGAATACCATATTTCAAGCGACGGATCGTTAAGCGAGCTGAATGATTCACCGGCGGTACAAACGGCCTGGAGGCGGCGCGTTCCTCCCCTCATGACAGTCACCAATCTGACAGAAACAGGCTTTAGTCCGTCTCTTGCGCACCGCGTATTAAATCAGCCTGCCGTAAGAAACCGACTCATCGACAATATTGTTCAAACGATTTCCAGAAAAGGATATGCTGGCGTCAATATTGATTTCGAACAGATTGTGGAGGAAGACAGAGATTTATTTTCAGGTTTTCTCCGCCTGTTGAAAGAGCGGCTGAAGCCTTCCGGTTATGTGTTGACGGTTGCCGTTCCGCCGAAAACAAATGAAAATATCGCCTGGCTGAAAGGGTATGACTATGGCGGAATCGGCGCAGTGAGCGACCTTGTCTTTATCATGGCATACGACTGGCACCACGGAACAAGCGAACCCGGCCCCGTCGCTCCGATCAATGAAGTCCGGCAGACGATTCAATTTGCCCTTCGCCATATTCCAAAAGAAAAAATCATTCTCGGCTTTCCGCTTTACGGCTATAACTGGACGCTGCCCTATCAGCCTGGTACCGTATACCCGGGAATCGCCAACCAAGGCGCCGTTCAGCTCGCCATGAAGCACCAGGTACCGATTCAATATGATACAAAGTCTGAGTCCCCTTTTCTCCAATACACAGATGAACAAGGCAGAAGGCACATCATATGGTTTGAAGACGCACGCAGTATTGGAAAAAAACTGCAACTCATCATCGAATACGGACTTGGCGGCGGCGGTGTCTGGCAGCTCACGCTCAGTTTTCCGCAAGGAACCTGGCTCTTGACCAAATTCTTTCGCGTCAGAAAAGCCTGACAGCAACATGTAATTTATTGTAAAACAGCAAACAGAATAATCCCGCTAACGAACCTTGATACTAATGATGTGTCCTTCACACAATAACAAATCTGAAAGGAATGTTTGCAATTGAATAATGGGATTCATGAAACATTGGAACTGCATGAGCTGTTAATGTTTAAAAACCTTTGCCTGACTAAGTCATCAACAATGACGGGAATGGTGCAGGATCAAGAGCTTCGCGACATCTTGGAACGGGATGCTTCCCAAACAAAGCATCAGATCGAGCATTTGCAAGGACTGCTGTCAATGAGAGGTGAAACCGTATGAACGAATTCATCCAAAACATGACAGGAATGGGCGCGATGACTGAACAAGTGATAGCGACCGACTTTTTAATCTCAGCGAAAACCGGTGTCAAAAACATTGCCACTGCTATCACAGAAACATCTTCTCCAGAAGTGCGTGAAACGCTTAAGCAGTATTTAAACGACGCGATTGATACTCATGAACAGATCACAAACTATATGATGTCAAAAGGTTATTACCATCCTGCCAATTTATCTCAACAAATTCAAGTTGATACCAAAGCTGCCGAAACAGCTAAAGATCTTCCGCAACTGTAATGAAAACGCGTGAATCCCCCGCAGTCCATACGCGGGGGATTCTTATTTAAACGGTTTCTTCTTTTTTCTCATCATAATCAATGACTGCCTTTGGAAGGGCCGTATATTTCGCCCAGTAAAATACCGCAATCGATCCTGCTGCGATCAAGATTAAATCGACCGGCGTCCTCAATAGGCCCACGCCGTTACCGAATGAGCCGAGATACGACAAAATCAAGAGCATGACATAATAACCGACAATCCACCAGCTTGATTTAAGCTGCTGTGCAAACGAAACATCGTCTTTGGGAACATATTTTTTACACGCGCAATAAACGGCAAACATCACGAGCTGCGATCCGAGCAGCCATGACACGGTGTTCCAGCCTGACCAATAGACGATATACGACGCAAATACGAAGGAGACAGGAGCAATGACAGCCATCCCCTTGATTTGCAGAGGCTTGTTGAGCTGCTTGGCATTCACATTCAGCGCTGCCGCTGAAACCGGAGCAATCGCATAGGAAAGAATCAAGGCTACAGAGCAAACATTGACGAGCGCGTCCCAAGACGGAAAAGGAAGCGTCCAAAAAACGGCGAGCGCGAACGACAGCCACAACGACGGACGCGGAATTCCCGTCGATTTATTCACCTTGGCAAACACTTTGAACAACGTGCCGTTCCGCGCCCATGCATAAACCAAGCGCGACGTCGTATTCATAAAAATATTGCCGTTTCCGCCGGGTGATAAGATCGCATCCAGAACGACAAGAGTGGCAAGCCAGCCCATCCCAAGAAGCACCGCGATGTCTTTGAATGGAAGAGAAAATTCCTTGCCGATCGCTTTCCAGCCGTCATTCAGCATATCAGTCGGGATGGCTCCGATAAACACCACTTGCAGTATCGTATAAATGCAAGCCGAAACAATGATGCAAATCAGCAGAGCGACCGGGATGTTCCGCTGCGGATTTTTCACTTCACCAGCGACCGAAACGATCGGATGAAGACCGAGGTATGCAAACATCACCCCGCCGGTCGAAATGGACGCCTGCACCCCGTCAAAGCCAAACGGGGCAAATTCTCCCGCAAAGTTGGCCGACTTAAAATGGAATATCAATACGACAATGATCGTCAAAGGAACAAAATACTTAAAAACCGAAATGATTAAATTTGATTTCGCAAACGCTTTGACACTCCAATAATTGAGTAAAAAGAACAAACAAAGCAGCACAAACTGCAAAAGCCAGCCGATAATCGTCGGCGATTCAGAACCTTTTATCGTCAAACCGGGAAACCAATAAGCTACGTATTGCCTGACAGCGGTCACTTCGATTGAAATCAGGCTTGTATAGGCAACGATCGTGATAAATGAAATCAAGTATCCGACAAGGTGGCCGTGGGTATACACCGGATAGCGGATAATCCCGCCCGTCCGCGGCAAAGCAGCTCCCAGCTCGGCATAAACGAGGCCGATTAAAAGGATAATGACACCGCCGATAATCCACGAAAAGCTTCCCGCGGGCCCGGCTTTTGAAGCGACATTGCTGACGGCAAACAGCCAAGCCGAGCCGAATATCGCTCCCATGCCGATCAAAATCAGGTCAAGCAGAGAGATCGTTTTTTTGAAATTGCCCTGATTTGACAAATCACTTCCTCCTTTTTAATACATTTAATAGAAGGTAGTATGTTCAAAAAGCGCCTCTGTATACTTTTCCCGCTTCCTTTCGGCTGCAACAAAAAACCCGGGGATTTCCCGGGTTCCTTCATATGGTTATTTCACTCCTGCCGGTGCTAAAAATGACTCAATTTCATCTGCGGCTTTCTCGGCTCCTCCTGCTTGTTTAATGTGCTCTTGCATGTCCTTTACGCGTTTCAGGACATCCAGGTTACCGTCCGTCTGGGAGACGGCTTCCCGCAATGAAGCAACTGTTGTGTCCTCCGGCTGCAAATGCTTGCCAAGCCCGAGTTCTTCGACGCGGCGGGCAGTGATTTCCTGTTCAGGCATTTGCGGGACGGCAACAAGCGGTACACCGGCATTCAATCCTTCCATCGTACTGTTCATACCCCCATGGGTGATGAAAAGCTCTGCTTTCTTCAGGATTTCCAGCTGGGGAACGCGCTGATGAATCGAAAAGTTATCAGGTATGTCGTCAAAGCTTTCAGGATCGATTGTCGTGCCGACAGCCATGATCACCTGCCACTTCGTGTCCCTGAATGCTTCGATGCACATATGATAAAATTCCGGCCAGGCATTGAACGCCGTCCCTAAAGAAATCAGCATGACAGGACGGCCGCTGTCCGAAATAACCGGCGTGTCTTTTTCCTGAAACTTGCGTTTGGCTAGAGAAGGACCGACAAAAGAGAACCGTTCATCAAACGTTTCGCCGTAAGGCTGAAAAGCACGAGGCATAAATACAATGTTCAATTTTGCCGGTTCGAACATCTCTTCAAAATTAAATGACGGAAGATTCGCATTTTTCAAAGCGGCTTCTTGCTCAGGCGTGAGCTCGATCTTAAACTCTTCAGACATTGATTTGAATGAAAAATGTTCGTTCTGTGCATATGTAGAACAAAGGCGAACCGCCTCTATTCCAAACTTCTCAGCCAGCATTTTTCCCGCCATGGCCATAAAGTCAAAAAGGATGAGGTCAGGCTTGTCATTCTCATAAAGCGCTTCAAGCTGAGGAAGAACCTCCTCCATTTCTTTCATAAACATCATCGGAGCCTGTGTCATATCCTTTTTATTTTTCATCAGCTCCCGAATTTGCTGCGGATCGATATTTAAAGTTGAGCGGTAGTTGAGCGGCTCTGCCCCAGTTTCCTCAACAGCTTTCACAAACTCATCCGTTACCGGATATGTTACCCGATAACCGCGTTTGACAAGGCTTGCCGTTAAAGCAAGCGTCGGATTAATATGCCCGTGAGCGGGAATATTAAAAATCGCGATATGTTTTTGGCCCATTTTTTAACCTCCCGTTATTTTTCGCTTCATAACAGTAACGATGATTTTAAATCTCTTTCACCATGTTAAACAACATATTATAGATAATAAAGGAAAAACCCTTCAAAATTAAATTAAAATTAAAAAATACTAATATAGTCCTTTTTCTCACAAAAAAACACCAAACTTTAGACCTTAGTTTAAGGCCGCACTCGACTTTATTCCCCTTTTCGATACTGCCGACTTATATTTCAATCGTTTTAAAACAAAAAACAACCGTCAAAACAGCACTCGTTTTAACGGATGTCATGAAATTGCCATATTTTAAATTTAGTTTAAATTATTCTGTAAATGATGGTAAATACAAAAAAATTTTTATAATGTTATTTTGTCGCGCTTCCTGCTTCATTTCCTTTCAAAACTATCGTTTATCGTTTCCTTCTCCTCATAATTAGATATGAAAGGACTGTTGTTATTGGTATATACAGCGGAACATCTTGATGATTATTTAATGGAACAAGCATCCAACAATCATTTTCACGGCAGCATTTTGCTGGCAGACTCAAACGGTATTCTGCTATCGAAAGGATACGGTTATGCTAATTGCAAGGACAAAGTGAAGAATAAACCGTCTACACGCTACCAAATTGCTTCGCTGACAAAGCAATTCACAGCCATAGCGGTCATGCAGCTGCAAGAAAAGGGGCTGCTTCGTACTGATGATCCGGTACAAAACTATTTAGAAGGCTATCCGAACGGCGACAGCATTACCATCAAACATTTATTAAGCCATACGTCCGGAATTCCTGATTTTCTAGAGGAAGAATTGCTCGATATTGAGCTGGAGCGCGCACCGTTAGACCAATTTATCGGCCGGTTTATTGACAAACCGCTCGAATTTCGCCCGGGACAAAGGTTTAATTACAGCAATTCAGGATACATATTACTCACAAAAATCATTGAAACAATCACAAATGAAGCTTATGGAGATGTCATTCAAGAATTGATCTTTGACCCTTTAGGCATGAAAAACTCCGGTTTCTTCGCTTCCCCGGAAGATATTTCGCCCACAGTCGGATACTTATGCCTGAATCGCGAAATGATCAAAGCGCCTATCGTATACGGCTACGGGGAAAGCGGGCTGTATTCAACCGTTGAAGACTTGTACTTATGGGACAGGGCGCTTTACACTGAAAAGCTTGTCACAAAAGGCGCTTTGAAAGAAGCGCTTTACAGCTGTGTCAAAAAACCGGCTTTTACAGCCGAAGGCCCTTCTCCGGCACTCATTCAAAACAATTCGATCGGATACGGATGGTTTATTAATCATCAAAACAAGTATAAAATATGGCATGATGGAGAAATCCACGGTTTTATCAGCTCGATTAACCGATACATAAACGAGAAAAAAGTGCTGATTATGCTCAGCAATTGCAACCTGTCAAAAACAGACGAGATTTTGGCAAACGTGGAAGAAGCTTTATTGCAAATATAGAAGCTAAAAACAAAGAAAGGCAGCGGGAGCGGTATGATCAAAAAACTATTCACTATCATCATCATGGCAAGTATCATCGCGGTCGGATTCGTCTGCAAAGATTCCTGGCTCGGCGTCATCAGGGACGGAGGCGTTTATTCGGTGCTATTCAGCATGCTGCTTGTGGCGGCCTGTGTATTTTTCCCGATCGTCCCGTTTGCGCTCATTGCCGGATTAAACGGCGCTTTGTTCGGAATCGCAGACGGCGTGCTGATCACGCTGACAGGGTCGATGCTCGGCACCATGCTCTTGTTCTTCCTCTCACGTTACGGATTCAGAGATTTGGCTCGCAAACGCTTAACGAAATACCCGAAAATGAGCGAATATGAAGCCTATTTTAACCAAAATGCTTTTACAGCCGTACTATTGGGCAGACTGATCCCCGTTATCCCCGCCGTTGTCATGAATATTGTCTGCGGATTAAGCAAGGTGAAATGGGCTGTCTTTTTCGCGGCTTCGACACTTGGAAAAATCCCTAACGTTCTCGTCGTCTCGATCGCAGGTGCCAATTTCAGTGAAAACAAGCTGATCTCTATCGGTGTCTACGGCTTATACATGGCGATCATAGCGCTTGTCATCTACAGAAAGTATCCCCATCTGACTCAAAAACATAAAGAGACCAAACAGACAGGGAAGCCTTCTTGACCCGCTGAGGCGGCAATGATAGCCGCCGCCTTCGTTTTTCGGTTGAACGTCAGCCGATTACAACAGCCGTACCATATCCGATTAGTTCGGAGGTACCCTGGCCTGCAGATAGTTCGAACCTTAGACCGACGATCGCGTTTGCTCCGAGTTCTTCAGCTTGATTCACGAGCCGTTCCCTCACAGCTTTTTTCGAATCCTCAAGCATTTGGGTGTAATTTTTTAATTCTCCGCCAATGACCGACTTCAATCCTGACAGAATATCTTTTCCGATATTCCGCGACTGAACGATGCTGCTGGTGACAAGCCCTTTGACTTCGACGATATTTTGATTCGCGATTGTATCTGTTGTGACGATGATCATTCATATCCTCCCTTTTCCTATACTTACTAGCTACCATACCATATACGCCGGAAGCGTGCAGTTATTTATCCATCATATCGGCTGGATTTTTAAAATGTTAAGTTTTTTATGCAAAGTTTTACCACATTGCATAGCCGCATCGTTTCAATCGCGGGCTTTTCACAAAATGGAAAATGCCTCGAAAGAAGTGAATATAGATAACTTTATAGCATTGTTAATTTCAGCTTCATAAGAAAAATTGAGTATCTTTTGAATGCACTTCTTCATGTTAACACGATTTCATCCCAGTTGATTCTTCTTCCACTTCCTTATTTTAGTCCTGAAGTTTTTAAATGGAGCCACAGAGTTGACGTGAATGAACCTTATAGCAGGCCACTTCGGGTTTTCACCTGTCCAATTCAAAGTACCTTGGGTGAATAATTCTTCATCCGTGAGCGTATCAATCCAAGACTGAAGTTGTGCCTCTGCTTTCTTGAATTCTTGGCGAAGCTCAGTTAACGAAAAGTGAGAATACATATCGTAAAAAGATTGATAAAGAGCACCCAGTTGGTTCCATTTATAATGAGGAGAGGGAGTGACAACGGTTTTTCCCAAGCGCTCATCCCTGTCCCAGCTCATCAACAGGTTTAACCATCCGAGCTGATAAGCAAGGATTTCCCCTGGCGTTCGATCTACGTCTTGATCCCGAACATCTCTATACTGATCGGGGATATCGTCAAACTCCCCATCTAGTAACAAATAACGCTTATGAATTTCTTCTTTCAAATGTTTCTTGGACTCGTACACCGTAATCCCTCCTTGATATCAACTATAGTGTACACTACACGGATTGTCCGCCTTATTTTAAAACAAATCATGAACTTTTAAGAGCAGTTTGCGAGACTTCCCTTACATTGCATGTATATTAATTTGTTCGACGGTTCCCGCTTCAATATGAGGTAATGTGAATCGGCTCCCCTGCCGTCGACTCTACGTCAACCTCTCTCGATACCCAAATTCAATTCAAATGCCTCCATGCATCACTAGAATCGGCTTCCCTTCACCTATTCGCGAATATTCAATTGTCAGTCCGTCAATTTCAAAGGTGCCGATGCTTCTTTCATAATTTCTTCATCCTTTACTTTCATCATGTTTCAGAAAATCCATACAACATAAAAAACGGCTGGGCGGTCCCGCCCAACCATTCGAATATGTTAAGATTTTTTGCGTTTGCAAGTCAATAAATATAGCAATCCGCCAGCCAATACAAAGACTGTGAATATGGCAAACGAGCGGCTGAATACAGCGCCCCAGGCATTGTCCATTGCCGGAAGCGCAGAATAGCCGAACCCGCGCACTGCCATCAAGCCTCCTGCAAATGCGACGCCTATTCCTTCAGATAAAAAACAGGCAAAATTCAGCATCCCCATTCCAGCGCCTGCAGCCTCTTCTTCCAAGCTTTCTGCGGCACTATTGGAAATCGACGTCTTCACAAATGAAAGACCGCCAAATATAAACACGAGCAGCATCGTCATCAACCATGGTGTCCGGTCACCGAACTGTGACGCGGCCGCTATGGTTGCCAAGATCAATAACCATCCAAGAGTAAAAACAAACCGGCTGCCGAAGCGATCGGTAAGGGCTCCCCCCGCGACGCCGAAAAAGATAACGCCCACACTACCCGGAAGCATAATGCCGCTTCCGATAATATCGGCATTTAAACTGAACAAGACTGTCATCATATATGGAACGACAGAGACGATTCCCGCAACGCTTCCCAATACGATACATCCTGCCAAAACGACGCCTATATATCTGCGATTCTTGATTAAAGACCGGTCAATAAAAGGATGTTCCGCATATCGGGTATGAACCGCAGCTCCAATCAAGCAAAAAATGCCCGCCGCTAAATAAAAGACATGATACAGCGATATATATACAGCGAACATCACAATGCTGATTGTCAGCAGGACGATCCCAATGATATCCAGATTTGCTTTTACAGCGGCTTCAGCAGGCATATTTCTGAGGAAGAATGGAATCGACATCAGCGCCGCCATCGGAAGAAGGAACAGAAACGACCAATGAATATGATGTACAATCATTCCGCCGATAGCCGGACCTATTCCCTCGCCCATTGCCACCAGTGATCCGACAAGGCCGAACGCTTTGCCCCGGCCCTCCGGACGAACATAGCGTGTAATGATGACCAGGATAAGCGCGGGTACAGCGGAAGCCCCGGCTCCTTGAACAAAGCGCGCAAAGATCACGGCCGTGAAATAAGACTGAGCCGAAAGACCTATTAATGAACCTCCGCCATAGATGATTAGTCCGGCCACAAACAGCTTTCTGACACCGTACATATCAGAAAGCCTGCTGTAAACGACCGAACCAGCAGCAAAGGAAATGATAAAACTCGTATTCACCCAATTTGCCGCGGCAGGCGACACGCCAAATTGATTTTTTATGTCCGGCAATGCAACATTAAATACGGTTTCGTTCATCACACTGAAGAAAGCGACAAAGCTAAGCCACCAAAACGCCTTCTTTTGATGCTTGAAGGACTGCATTTTAATGTTTTTCAATTGAATGATACCCCCAAAATTATAGGGGAATCACGCAGTTTATAGGGTTAATGATGCGCTTTCCCCTCGAATGTTAACCCATTTATTTTTTTGCACTTCATCATTCATGCGCCTCCTCATATTTGATTTTTAAATTATACAATTGATCAACAAAGGGATCAATGTAAGGAACATAAGCTGAACTTTCACATTGCAAAAAAGGCCAATGAAGAATACCGGTGCAGTACCCTTCATTGACCTTTATTCGTGACATACTGAGCAAGCCAGCCTTGTCCTGTGCTTTTCCGAAAGCTTAATCAAATTCCCTGTTTAATAATTTTTTCAGTTCCTTTTTTTGTTTTTTCGATACGAGAATATACAAAATATCGCCTGATTTAATTTTCGTTTCTCCGTGCGGCGTGACCAAATCCCCGTTTCGGATGATCGCATTGATCAGGGCATCTTTCGGAAAGCTGATGTCTTTCAGTGCCTGCCCGGTGATGGCTGTTTGGTCATCGACTTCAAATTCGATAATTTCGGCGTTCGCCTTGCCGATGGAAACAAGCTCGAGCGAATGCGGCGCTTCGACTTTCTGCGGTCCGTTCAATTTCAATTTTTCTGCGAAGACCGATATGGTTGATCCTTGGATCAAAGCAGATGTTAAAACGACGAAGAATACGACATTGAAGACCAATTGGCTGTTTTCAAGCCCCATCGTCATGGGGAATGTTGCGAGAACGATCGGAACGGCCCCTTTTAATCCGGCCCACGACAAGAAGATTTTTTCGTTAAAATGAAAGCCCATTTTGATGGTCGACAGAAAAACGGCAACCGGTCTGGCGATAAAAATTAAAATCAGCGAAAGCAGGAAGCCTTTGAAAATGATATCGAAAGATAAAAATTGGGCAGGAAAAACCAATAATCCTAGAATAATAAACATCAAAATCTGCATCATCCAGGCAAAGCCTTCATTAAACCTGAAAATAGAATGTCGGTAAGTCAAATCTTGATTTCCGATGACAAGCGCAGCAATGTAGACGGCAAGCAAGCCGCTCGCCCCGATGACATCTGTAAGACTGTAGGTAAGAAGCGCAAAAGCAAGAGCAAAGATCGGATAAAGTCCGCTTGAATCCAAGTTGATTTTATTGATGGCAAAGCTGGCGAACCGCCCGAGTACATATCCGAGCAAAAGCCCCATTCCCATCTGCCAGAAAAATGAAATCACAAGCATGAAATAAGATGAATGATCAGCCGTCAGCAGCTGGATGAGCGATAAAGTCAAAAACATCGCCATCGGATCATTTGTACCCGACTCTGCTTCCAGTGTAGAGCTCAATCTGTCTCTAATATTCTGGCCTTTCAAAACGGCGAAAATCGCGGCCGCATCTGTAGAACCGACAATCGCTCCGAATAAAAAGCCTTCCATCCAGGAAACATTAAAAATCAGTTTGGCCGCAACCGCAACCACACAGGTGGTCAGCAAAACGCCAATCGTTGCGAGCGACAATGAAGGAACGGCGACCGCTTTGATTGAAGACCATTTTGTTTGCAGACCGCCTTCAAAAAGGATGACGACGAGTGCGATAACTCCGATCAGCTGGGCTAACTCGGGATTATTAAAATAAATAATTCCGAGACCGTCGCTCCCCATGATCATCCCGACAATCAAGAACAAGACGAGAGCGGGCACTCCGAGCCTAGTCGAAAATTTCGTTGTCAGTACACCGATAATCAGCAATAAGGCCGCTAATAAAATAAACTGCTCCATATTAATGTGTTCCAACCATTTATCCTCCTCCCAATCTTAACCGATACTGGTGCTGTCCCCCGTTCTTTTACCCGAACAGGCACCCTCATAAAACGTATGTAACAAACGATGTTCGCGTATGCTCGTGTATGGGACCGTCCTTCAGTCTTCACTCCGTCCGTGAAACTTTGTGCCTGCAATCGCAATAATCCCAATAATGATTGTGATTGGAATCCAAATCACGGCAAACGGATGCGCAGGCTCAGCAAGTGCGGCGATGACGGCCCCCAGGCAATAGAGCACAATCGTCAAAGCGCGAAGCCATGCGTCCTTATGGATGACCTTTTGGTCGTTTTTGCTGAGGAACCGTTTTGTCACATCTTCGAAAAAGTTTGCGAGCGTCCCCGTTAGGACAGTAGTGGAAATCCCTGCAATGCCGAGCTTTCTGGCTGCTGTAGTCTGAAGCCCCATCGCCATGCTTAACAGCAAGATCAAAAAGTGTGGCGAACTTTCATAGAAAGTCAGACAAGCAAATAGAAGCAATACGGCTGCTTCAACAGCAAGTGCAATCGTGACGCCTGACGGCCAGAACGATTTTTCTTGTTTTCCGACAATGGCTGCTGAAATAATCACGCCGATGATAAATCCGAACAATGCGATCAGCGAGTACACGGCGGTCGCATGAAGAGAATTGCCGATTGATAATCCTAACAGTACGATATTCCCGGTCATATTAGCAGTAAATACGTGACCGATACTTAAGTACCCAATCACATCTACAATACCTGCTGTCAAACAGAGAAGCAAAAGCATGATGTTTCGTTCAAGAGCAGCATTCAATGTGATTCAATCCTTTCGAAGCTATTCTGCCCGGCGGAATGTTAAACCATTCCATCCGGTATGTCATGAGCCTTTCCTAAGGGAAAACTCGATTTGGGGGCTTTTTTATTGTTAGAAAAAGAGGGGTTCTTAACGAAAAAATGCGGGCGATCCGATCATGCACCTCAGCAAAACACTTATCGCTCATCGTGTTACATCTACAATTCAATTGTATCATAAGCATTAAAATTTTTTATAAATGAAGTTCTTAAAAACTTGTTTTTAAGAACCGGGAACACATTTCTTACTGTTTAGGAAGCAGCCGATCGGCGTTTATTGCATGATCCGTCTGTTTGCCTTAAATAAAAACGAACGAGCCGCCTTTTAAAAGCGACTCTTTCCCATTCCTTCAATACTTGCAAAGTTCATGGTTACACGCGGGAGGACTGATTCACTTCATATGCCGCCCGTATTCCCGATTCAATCGCTCCCTGCATCCACCCGTGAGTGAGGGAAGCGTGCTCCCCGGCAAAATACACCCTTCCCTCAGGCATAGGAATATAAGGATACAGCTCCAATTCCTGACCAGGTTCGAAAGCTGTAAATGCTCCCGCTGAAAAAGGATTTTGCGTCCAGCTGAAAGAAGCGCCTGATACAAACTCGGAATACACGATATCTCCATATATTCTCGCTAAATTTTTCAGCGTATAGCGGATCCGCTCTTCTTCCGGCTGACTGTCCCATATCAGCGCTTCATCAGCCCACGTATAGCTCGCTAAAATAACAGCATGACCGTGTGTCCCTATACCGCTGCTTGGATAATATGAAAAGCGAATCGGCAAATCGGTAATGGATCTCCCGCCGCGCTGCCCGACTCTTTCCCAAAACCTGCTCTTAAATTCGATTCCTATTTTTGTCGCGGCAATATAGTTAAGCTCCCGAATCGCTCTCCGCTTATGGTAGGAAAACGAATCAAACGGCTCAAATGTCACAAATCGCAAAGTTGAAAAAGGAATTGTTACGATTGTGAAATCACTTGTCAGAGCTGAATGTTCTGCCGACTGTTGGTGGATACAATGGGCTGTCACATTGTTTTCAGTTTGAGATATTTTCATCAATTTATGACCAAATAAAATATCGCCCTTTAATTGCGGAAGAAAAGCTTGCGTCAGCAAGTCCATGCCACCTGTAATCTCATAGAAACGAGACGGCGATGTAAAAAAGATCGATTCCCTTAATACTTCGACAAGTGACAATCCCATGTACGCTTCCATGTCCAAAAGCACACCAATCATATCAATGGAGCCGTGTGAAAAATGAGTGTTGAGAAAAGAGCCCAACGATTCGTTTCTGTATTGTTTTTCAACAATACGCCAATTTCTCGCCGGATCTTGGCTGATAAAATTGAGGATAGGCTGCAATGCAGAAAGCATCAGCTGTTCAGCCGTTTTCCCCTGCTCATGGGGAGCAGCCGGGAATCTTAAAACACCCGGATGTCTTTCAAACTCATGAAGACGAGTTTTCACGCCGTTGACGTAAAGAATATCCATGGGGGTTCTGTTGATAAACTCATTGACAGGCAGATTAAATTTCTTAATGTATTCTATCGTTAAAGTATGAATATCGGGGATGCGCATCGGACCGGCATTGAAATACAACCCTTCGCTAAAGGGCGCACGGGAAGTAAAAACACGTCCTCCCGCTCTGTCATTCGCTTCCACGATCGTCACTCTGTGCCCGGCACTCTTTAATAAAGACGCTGCGACAAGCCCGGACAACCCGGCACCAACGATCATTACTTGCTTGGGATACTGTGTTGTTTGAAGGCCGTTTCTAATGATATAAAGCATGTCTCCCTCAGTTAATTGAAAATTCAATTTACTCAGCGCCCTTTTCGGTGGATTTATTGCATTATATTCCGTTTAAAGGACGCCAATCACCATTTTCATCCTCTCTGCACGAAGACTCCGCATGAGGGCGCAGTTGCAAATGGGTCAACTATTTTTAAAAATGTAAATCAATATCCTATACCGAATTGATAAAGATACATAGGATAAACTATGTATCTTTAGGGAGGTGAAACATATGAGCGGAGGTTACGGATACGGAAGCGGTTTTGCTTTAATTGTTGTCCTGTTCATTCTCTTAATCATCATTGGTGCCAGCTGGTTCGGCGGTGGTTATGGAGGCTATTAAGTTCTAAAATGGTTCTGTTTTAAAAAGCAATAACCTATGACCTTCTCCTTATTTTACATGTTCTCCCCTCTTGCTTATCGTTATTGACTCCATTATGAAAGGCTCTTTTTAAAAAGAGCCTTTTTTTAATACAATACAGGAAAACGCCCCTCTATTGAGCTTCACTTTGCTCCAAAGAAATTCTATTTTCCACTATGCTTTTGTTTCGCTTTTTGCTTTCTGAGTAAATACTTTTGTTCTTTTTCCTTTTCCCGCTGCTCTTTTGTCAGCCGCTGTTTCTTTCGTTTTCTTGCTTCCAGCTCTTGTTTTATCGCTTCTTGCGCCTTATGAGACACACCAGCATTTTTCAATTCTTTAGACACTTGCCGCTGCAGCCTTTTCGGATTTATTTTGCGCGGGCGGCGGGCGTCCAGCCTAACTCCTTCCTGATCTGCTTGTGACAGTGCCTGTAAAAGTTGATGATGAACAAAATGCAAAACTTCCGAATCCTTCGGCTCTTTGCCAAACAAATGCCGGACGGCTCTCAGCTTACCTTCAATCACAACTTCAATGACTCCTATCCAAAACTGACCATCATAGTAAACCGTTAATTTCATAACGATTCCCTCCTCCATCAACATGTACTTCAGAGAATGACGGACATCCCGAGGAGGGGAAGGTTACTGGCATGATCAATCATGCATCCGGACTACCAACCGAATCGTGTTTTTTCATTCTCCGCTAAAAATTTTATCAATTTTTCCAGCTTAGGAAAAGGGGTAAAGTTCTTTTATATTCAGTACAATAATATAATGCAAACCCTCCCCTGAGCCAGATAGGCTCTGGCTGAAAAAGAAGCTGCTCAGATCTCATTGGCACCGTTTAACCTCTTCTATTTGCGTTTGACTTGAAAAAGAGATAAAATGATTTTTAAATCGTAATAATTACGTTTTGTTTGCCATATTGAAAGAGAGACCATATAAATAAACAACCAAAGGCGGCAAGAGAAGGCTGAATAGAGAGCTTGCGAAAGGAGTGAAAAGCTCAAGGTGACGATGAAATGCGGAGCTTACCCCACCGTCTCCCCGGTTATCGGTATCACCTTTCGGGACAGTTATCGACCCGGGCTTACTTAGTTCTTTATCATTTTACCGTTTGCAAATCGTAATAATTCTGTTTTACTCGGAGGAAAGATACATATGGCGACATGGGATTTAAGTAATATGAAACATCATATCTTTATCTGCAACGGCAGCAGCTGCAATCGGGTCGGAGCTGAGGAACTGACTCAAGTGATTCGGCAAGAAATTTCAGACCGGGAGCTTGACGATGTCATTCATACAACGCGCACGCGGTGTAATGGAAGATGCCAAGATAAGTGCGTGGTCATCCACTATCCGAAAGGAACATGGTATAAAGATTTAAAACCGGAGGATGTCCCCCTCCTGATTGACTCGCTTTGTACCAATGAAGATTATCAAGAAAAAGCAAGTCATTTGTATGATGGCCAACGTTTCGAACGTTCATCTGGCGTCATCGCCGGGATTCCAAAAGACAAAGAAAAAGTAATCAAAGTATCAAAAAAATTGTAAATGAGGTCGAATGATCATGCCTTTAACTAAAAAGAAAATTCCTGTCACTATTCTCACTGGATATTTAGGCGCCGGGAAAACCACACTTTTAAATCGAATACTTACAGAAAAACACAATCAAAAGATTGCGGTTATTGTCAATGAGTACGGAGAAGTCGGGATAGACAATCAGCTCGTCGTTGATTCTGAAGAAGAAATTTTGGAAATGAACAACGGCTGTATCTGTTGCACGGTCCGCGGAGATTTGATTCGCATTCTGAGAACTCTTGTATTCTCAATGGATCAAGGGAAAGTTGCATTCGACCGGGTTATAATCGAAACAACAGGACTGGCTGACCCAGCACCTGTTGCCCAGACTTTTTTTATGGATGAGCTGCTGTCCGACATATTTGAAGTTGACAGCATCGTCACGGTAGTAGACAGCAAGCATATCGCCAGACATCTGGATGATCAGGATGAAGCTCAAGAACAAATTGCTTTTGCTGACGTCATCATCCTCAATAAAACAGATTTAGTATCAAATGACGATTTGGAATCCTTGGAGCAAAGACTTGTCAACATTAATCCTGCGGCTAAGAGGCTGCATGCCAGAGATTGCAAGATCAATTTAAAAGATATCCTGGGGATCAATACGTTTGACGTCAATCGAAAACTTGAAATCGACCCTCATTTTCTAGAGGATCATCATCACCATCATCATAATGATAAAGTGTCTTCTATTGCTTTTCGGGAAGAGAAGCCTCTTGATTTGGCAAAAGTGGATCATTGGATGAGTTATCTCGTACGGGAAAAAGGCGAAGATTTATTACGTTATAAAGGGATCCTTTCTATTAAAGGGGAAGAATATCGAATCGTATTCCAAGGGTTGCATATGCTGTTTTCAGGACGTCCGGATCGCAAGTGGAACGAAAACGAGACAAAACAAAGCGAACTTGTTTTCATTGGAAAGAACTTGGACAAAGAGGAGCTGGAGCGGCAATTTAAAAATTGCATCGCAAAGTAACATTTCTCGCTTTGTTGGCCCTCTCTTTGCTTAATAGAAAGACCCGAGATTTGATTTTGCGAGTCTTTTTCAAGGGCAAAATCAGGTTTTAAGCAGGTTATTTGCCTGCTTTTTTGTTCTTAAAACAACAGCCCTCAAGTAATTCCGAGGGGCTGTTACAAAATGATAAATGGTTTGGCACTTGATCTGATTTATCTTTTTTTAGCCCGATCCCCATATCAATTTCAAAGTCCTTGATTTTTCAGAGGGGATACTTGGCCTTTATGATCTTTACTCATCATCAAGGCTGTATTTGAGCGCCCTGTCTACCTGACAAATTTTTTCAGCTCCGTATTTGTTTCTTTCTCGTCTATGGATGGCAGAAAAGACAAATGTTCAGCAGACATTATAACCCCCTCCTTAATATAAAAAGAGACACCAAACGAACGCATCAAGCGTAAGTTCAGTGTCCGCAAGTTGTTTGTCTTAGCCTTTATAAAAACTTAGGATTCAAGGTTTTATTAATCAAATCCTTTTCTTTTTCCATAACATCCTGATCTTTAAAATAAATTTTCAATGTAAGAGCGTCAGTAAACATAAAAACTTTATTATGATCTGAAAAGAATAGGTATTGATTTGATCTTGCCGCCATCTTCCCAATAATGGAATATTCATTAATATTTTCGATCTTATATCCTCTACATGTTTCAAGCAAAGTTGGTTCCATACTGTATAACCCTTTAGAAATCAGAAAATTTTTATACTCTTTATACGCGATGCTAAGCTCTTGATCTTGATCATCTATATCTTCTAAATCTATTTCTCCTTCCCAATACGCACTTAAAAAAGGAGTAATTATTGTATTTTCAAAATTGGTTAAATAAGGGGTGACCCATTTAAAGAATTGATCTTCTAACTCAATCCATTCTTTTGATTCAATGCAAATTTCAGAATAGGGGTTCTCGACTGATTCAAATCCAAAAGAACTGTAAAAGTCTTTTTTCTTCAATTTTTCATCTGGCATACCAATAATTAAATTAAATTCGTTTTGTTCATCATCTTCCCAGTTGAAAAATTGGTATTCTGACAACTCTTTTAATAATTCTGTTGTTGCTAATTTCATTTCTTCACCTACTTAGATAATATTCTACTAACCCTTAAACAGCAACTCCTTCATATAGGGCGAGCTTATCTTCATGATCAGGAAAGATGCCCAAGTTAGAATCAATTAAATGTCCTCCGTCATTATCATCTGGCAGCCTATCTGGTTTTCCAATTTTGGATTGAGCATGCAGAGTCTCTTCTTAGCAAATAAACATCGTAATGAAATATCAACGCTTGCGTTCGATACTGTAGAGACTTCAGCCGCTCCTCCTGTGAAGCAGACGACCTTCATCATCAATTTCGCATGACAAAAAGGTCCGGAAAAAGTTCCCCTTTCTCTCGGATTTAAAAAAGCACTTAATCAGGGATTAAATGCTTTTTAAAACGCAGAACGATACCATCAGTCGGTTCTATAATTATTAGCCATACCAATGGTTACATCTCCATCATGAAAAAACTCAATTACAAATCCATATGGACTGTACATGAAAGTGTCTGAGCCCACTGCAGTTACATCATCAATAACCTTTAATGCATTATCTAACTCTGTTTTAATCGCTGGATAATCACCGAAACTCCATAGTAGAATGATTTCTTTATCCTCTATATTATTCTCAGTCAACCAGTCATCTATATCCTCGGCATACTCAATAGACTTGTGATTCTTCACTAACTCCCATTGAATTCTTCCCCAAGATGTAAATGGATATTTTGATGCAAGTTCTTGATGAAATTTCTCTGTTGTTTCGTTTGATAAAACTTTTTTATGATCCCCTAATGCTTCTAAACATTCTTCATACAAAGTCATATATTAAACACTTCCTTATTTATTTAAATGTCTTAAAAGAGTTTTGTATGTTTTTTCATTACCCTCAAAAGGAATATAAACTTTTTTTGCTTTGTCTCCCTTTCCATTTCGATAATCTTCAACATTTATATGAGATCCCTTTTCAGGATCGTAATCTAGCCTCCAAAGTACTTTATGATCAGCAGAAATTCTTCCTGTTACTTTACCAAATCCTACACTCTTTCCTATAACCTTTTGCATTTCCACTGACCATTCCTTTGACATTCTCGGCCAAAAGATTTTTGGCCGCAGCCTTTCAACAGCATCAAGGTAATGAAAAAACAGATCATAAAGTGACTGTTTGGCCTGTCCTTCACGAAAGGCTTTTTCTTTTCCCCAAGCCTTTTCCCGATCACCCGCAATAGAAAACACGCTGCAGGGCGGGGAACCATCAAAAATATCTAAATCGAACAATTCATCAGGCAGATTTTCCATTTTGTTAAAGTCTCTGATGTCCATAAGAAAAGGATATTTCGGATTATGATTCTTCCTGTAAATCTTCATCATTTGCGGATCGATCTCACAGTTCCCCAAAAGATCGTAGCCGGCGAGCTTATAGCCCATAGAGGAACCCCCGCCGCAAGAGAATGTACTGAATACTTTAAGGCCATTTTTCTTGATGTTTTTTAAATCGCCCAACTTCCAACGGTACTCTTTCTTTTCCATGTAATCATCTATTCATTAAATGAAAATCCGCATTTGGGGCAGGTATGTTGGAAATGATCATCTTCATAATCATCCAGGTCTAATTCCTGGCTGTCATTGATTTTCCTTCGTTGCCTTCATGCTCAGCCAGCTCTCCCAAGATTTCATCTATTTCACTTTCTGAGAAGCCTGTAAGGGATAGATCAAAATTATTGTGCTGCAGGTCTTCCAAAACCTGTTCAAGTTTGTAATCGTCCCAATCGCCGCTAATTTTATTAAGAGCCAGGTTTAACGCTTTTTCTTCGGATTCATCCAGATTTACAACTGACACCTGGAGAGTACGCGGCTTCTCCTCCATGTGAATTTTAAACCGCTGATGACCGCCGACAAGGTTTCCCGTCTTTTCATTCCAAACTAACGGTTCAACTGCTCCAAACCGTTTCATAGATTGTTTCAGTGCTTCGTATTCCGGATCATCTGGCTGCAGATCAATGCGCGGATTATATGGAGCAGGGTTAATCTTTTCTACTGGTATAGTTCTAATATCCATGATGTATCGCCTCCAATAAAAAAACACCTTATTTAGTAAGGTGTCTGGTATTTTTATGTACTCTTCTGATTCTTGATCAGATCCCGCTTGTTTTGAAATACCGCGGCTCTTTTCAACAGCTTCCAGCCGGTCTTGAATAGGCGAGAGCTTTTGTTCAAGCAGCTCATCCATTTGCTTGATGACGGACTGTTCTTGTTTTTCATCCTCTCCGTCGCCCTCTGCAGATTCCGCTTCCTTTTCAATTTCAGCAAGTCGCTTGGTGATCGGGTTTAATTTGTCATCAAGCAATTTCTCAATATCTTCTTTTTTCAACTCGTCTTCCTCCTTTTCTGCTTCTGCCTGACTCAGCAAATTGCCGAGAGCGGCATGAGCGTTTTTGATTTCATTCAGGTTGGAGGCCGAAAACTTCCGGCCGGCTTTTCCTACTGGTGTTTGTGGCTCCTCATGTTTGCCTAAAAAGAAATTTTTAAGCAAATTAAAAAGCCCTTTCTCTTCATTGGCATAAGGAGAAAAAGGCTTCTCTTTTTGTTTTTCGATTGTTTCGGCGGTCCCGGCCATTGAATAACCGGTGATGTCGCCTTTTTTGATCCGTTCCCAGACCTCATCTGAAGCTTTTGTGACCAGCACCCAAGAAACCTTTTTTATGGTTTCACCATTGATCTCAAAGTCCGTCGGCGCGACATAGGATTCCACCACTTCACCGACGCCGCCTTGAAAATCATGTTGCTTATCAATCTGCCTGGCATCCTTCAGGAATCCATGGGCGGCTTTCTCGATTTCGACAGCTGTCATGAAATCTCCATGAGCGTCTGGCGTATCTGGTTCATATACAATCCCGTATACAAGCTTTTTTTCATCATCCGCTTTTGTCAGGACCTTGATTTCTTTCTGAAAGTCCGGCTGTTTTTCTGATTTCATAAAAAAGAACTGCTTTTGATTAGCAGCCTTGTCAACGTAAGAAACGTGTGTAATTTTTGCGTTTACCAATTCTCGAGGCATTGTTTCACCTCCTTTCAAGCCTAATCATTTTCCTCTGAGCGGGCAGCACGTTCTCTTTCTTCTTTGAGATTAGCTCTTTCTCGTTCTCTTTCTACTTTGCGATTAGCTCGTTCTTCTTTCCATTCTCGAATTTTTAAAGACATCTTATTCCATACATAAGTTAAACCTGCCGATGCATAATCGACGAATTTTTTTTTCTGTTTTGTATCGTCTGCAAAAGCAAAATTAATAAACATAGAAATATAAAGGGTGGCAAGAGACGAAATGAAAATTATAAGTGCAGAAAAAAAATCTTCTTTAAAGTTTTCAACCCAAACTGCTTCACTAACAGACACTCCGTCAAAAATTACAAACATTACAAAACCAAATGATATCCAAGTAACTGCATATAAGGTACTTTCAATAAAAAAAGAGATTCTTAAAAAAAAGCGGAATAAATAATTCATATCTACAGTTTTTTTATACCAGTTGTAGTCCTTATATATAGTCTCAAACAGCCTCCAATACTCTTTTTCAAGATTATATTTTAGACTCCTTACTTTAAAGAATAATGATTTCAAACTTTCTTCATCAAATTTAAGAATATATTGATTAAATGCCTTCTCAGTCTCAAAAAATTTATTAATCAACTGTCTATTCCCAAGCTTTGAGATATTCATTTTTTTCGAATCATAAATATCGAAAAAGTCTTTAATCAGCTCAATTTTATGTTGTCCATCCTTGATATTCTCGATGTTTTTAACCTTAAGATACATAGGTTCGATTACTTTTTCTAAGTTATTTTCAGCATTTTTATAAAACCTTTCAAGGTCTTTGTGTCGAATAGTTGAAATAAATGCAATAAACGCTGATAAAACTACAGTAATAACAGGTAAGTATTCCTTTATAAACCCAACAAAAGCATTCCAATCCATATTAAAACCCCACTATTATATAATGAGGCTATTATACTACTTTATTCCATATTTGCTAAGGCTTCTCTTCGAATCTCTTCTTTTTCCTCAGCTGACAACCCTAAAATTTTGTTATCAACCACAGGTGATAAAACACAATGACAGTTGACTCGTTCCTTTGCTGACAGCTTTAAAAATCCCTCGGATGCATGCAGGTTTCACCGCTCCCCGGGATCGTAAATTCTTCATCTACTCCAACAATCATTCCATCGAGAGCCATATGATTTTCCCGAGGATTGTTTTTCTTTCCTCCGCTGTGCCTCCACTTTTTCCCGATGACAGCTGGTGATTGAGAATAAGCCTCCTGCTGCGCTGCAGGGGAAGCGGCAAGCACTTCAGTTATGGTCGTTGTCCGCGCTCGCGATCTATCAAACTGCGGCATGTCCCGGAGAGTCAATTCAATGTCCTGAATAGAAGAACCGTTCTCGATGGCTTCTGTCAGAACATTTTCTACCGCTTCATGGGTATTTAATTTCATGATTTCGGCCAGCTCCTCAGACCAACCTTTGATCCAGTTAGTTGAACGACTCGAAATAGCTTTAAACCGGACTTCCGGATCCAATGAATCCATGATGACAGAAGCCAGCTCCTCAATGGTCTGCTGAAGGAAACCTTCTGTCAGCTCCTGAAATTGCTCCTCGAAGTCATCCCCTGCAAATAGATTCTGCGTAAAATACACCAGAATGGCTTCTAACGTCTCTTTTGAGTCTTTGCTTACAAAATCATTCAGACCACTTAAAAACTTCTTACGCTGGCTTCTGAGTAATCTGGCGACCTTTTTTTCATATTCCTGGACATAACCGGGTATTTTAGAAAGGCCGGGGAAATCAGGTATAACCTCCACGAGTGATTTTTCATCATCTTCCTCGGCTTTTTGAATAAAGGTGTTCAGACTGTTTAATAGCTGATCGGTCTTATTCATTTTGCTTCAGCTCCTCGAGGACATCCCTCATATCCTTCAGCAACATGATCAAATCCTCTGACCGATTGTCTTTTGATTTTTGAAAAAGAGCCTGCAGCGGATCAGAAGAATTGTTTTGTGCTTTCCCAAGCGGCCGACTGTATTCATCCTCCGGCCATTCTTCAAGTGTTTTCCCAAGCACACGGCCAGCCAGATCCCGTAGATCGTTGGGAGATACAGCGCCGGCATTAATAAAAGGTCCCAACACTTTGGCAATCTCCATCGGATCACGGAAGTCTGGACCTTTTAAAGTAAGCTGAGCATGATAAATATTCAAATCTGACAGAAACAAATTATTCAGTTTACCGGTTATGATCTTTCTTTCTGGCTGAAAGACTTGTTCTTCTGTGATTTTTCGAGCGGTGTCCGCGGTCGCCTTGTTATACTCGTGTGCTTCCCCTGTATAAAGCGGTGGCAAGCGGAAGGCAGAACGAAGCTTGCTTCTGCTTTTCTCGTCATATTCAAGGAATAGGGCGTCTTGCTGTAGAATTTCGCCCAGGGACTTAATATCAACTTTGACGGATGAAACATCCTCTTCCCCGGTAATGCCTTTTTCAGTTGGTATGCCCTCTACTTCAAGCAGAAGGAATTTATGAGCGTTTTCTGTGCCTTCGAGATCATTCATGTACTCATGCAGCTGTTGATAAGATGCTTCGGAAAGCATCCCATTTTCCACCGTGATGGCTGCCGGGATATGCCTGCCTTGCTTAAAGTACATGTAATTCAGTTCTTCCGCTTTTCTAGCCCCGTATAGATTTACGATATGCCCAATCCAACGGGGAACGCCATAAGCACCGCTGCCGAGCTTGAAGTGAATGACTTCGTTAGCTTGAAGCTCCTCTGGAGTGTTGGCTTCATATTTGCCAGTCCGCAAATTCATAATTCGCGGATCCCCGTATTCCTTGAAGAAGACCTGTTTTCCATCTACCATCTGAACGTACTTCCGGAATCTTTTCTTCCGCTTCATCGTTTTGATTTCATTGTGCTCCCGAAATGTGAATTCTACTTCGATCGGCTCCGTATAGTAGCACACCCTCATGTTTTTAACGTCAAGATATTCAACTCTCGCCTGCTACTTCAATCGCATATACGCGGACCTCAAAATATTCAAGACGTTTAAAAAGCCGTTCTTCTCTCAAATACATATCCCTTAGCACGTCCTGACTCTTGCCGGGGCTTCCCTGTGGCATGGCTGCCTCTAAACCGTATTGAGCAACGCCCCAGCTCCGCATAGGGATATCAGAACCGTAAAGCACCATTTGCAACCTCCGGACCTCTTTTGCCATCCAATGATAGCTACTAATCAACTTTTCGATCTCTTTCTTATTCATGATCAATCCCCCTTATCGTTGTCTGAATGCCCCGCCTTTGGCTCTTTTGTAGATAGGCTTGTTTGTATCCATCAGGTTCCTTAAATCCCGTTCAGTGAATTTCTCCGGCTTTCTTTGTGTGTGCTTTTTTGTCTTTTTCATATTTCAGATTCCTTTTGACACCCTAGTGATCGCGGGGTGTGACTGAAAAGTTGCGAAAATAAAAAACGGACACCAAACAAACAGCGAAGATGCTATAAGATCAGGGTCCGTAGGCGCACCTTCTTGGACTCGATATTCGCGTTCGTTTTTCTTGCCTCTATCGCATGAGAAAATGGAATAAAAAAAGTCCCTCTTTTTCTCGGATATAAACATAAAAAACCTTGAAAGGCAATAGCCAATCAAGGCAGAAGAGATACATATTATTTATATTTTCAATTCATCATTCAATAAGTATTAATCATCATCACCAAATAGTAACTCATCCATTTCTTCTCGGTCTTTTGCAATGCCTTCATAAGTTTCGATCAGGTTCTTTAACATCTCAAGTGTTATTTCTCTGTCATTTTCATAGATTTTAACGCTAGCTCCCAATGAGAGTAGCTGTTCTATAATGATTACTAATGATTTCAATTCTTCCGTGTCATAATAATCACATTCAATAACAGGTTTTCCTAATTCAATGGCCTGCTTTAGTTCCTTAATAGGTTTAGATGATGTTTTCCTTAATAACGAAATGTACTTAGTAATATTTGAATCATTGAGTACTTCCACATAAATCAAGTCCATCATAATAACTCCCCTTTAGATTAAAAATCTTTAATATCCTTAATGGGTTTTCCAGGGAGGCTATTTTTATAATTTCCTCCGTGCCACCCGTATAAATGTTCCCTTATTGTTGCAGGATAGATAACTTCTCCTTTGTCACTTAAATGAGGGAATTTAGAAGCGCTATAACTGTGATGTCCTTGCATCGTTTTCCCTTCATATTTTGGCCTCTTATTTTTTAAAATATCTTGTGCTTGCTCTTTTGACCAATTTCTTGTTGGAGCTTCACCATTAAGTATTCTTGTTTTTTCTTGTTTCCAAAAAGCCTTAACACCTTTATCTCGCTTAGCTGCAAACTTCTTATTCCAAGTATATACTTTGTATTCTTCTCGAGTAATAGTCCTATTGTCTATTTTGGATTTAAGTTCCTTTAATTTTTTGACACCAACTTGTTTAAATTGCACAGGGTGTTCTGCCAAATCAAAGTTTTTAACTCTTTCTGCAATAACAGTCTCTGCTTTTTTAGTACTTGTATTTTTTTCGGCTGTTTGAGAAACGTTCTTAGCTTCCTTTTTAGCGACTTCTGATTTCACTTCATTCTTTACTAGCTTTTCAGCTTCTTTTTCAAGGCCTTTTCCAACCTTTTTTATTGCTTTGGTTGTCAGAGTTCTACCTGCATTACCGAGGTTAAGATACTCTAAAATTTCCAATGGCGTTCCTTCAAAGTATGAGTCATTTATTTTAGCTGATGCAGCACCTCTGGCTTCTGGAATACGATCCACAACCATCACTTCTTCTTTGTCATTTGCTATATAGGTGCGTACAATCTGGCCATTTTCATATACACGATATCTGCCGCCAATAAAACTTGGATCTGAATGATCTCGTACAGCTTCGTCTGGAATATGAATATCTTTGACTACTTTCCATCCTTTATGATTATATAGTTTACCATCAATAACCCGGATATCTCCATAAACCTTTGGATGTTTCGCAAGTTCTTTTTGCAATGCATTCAAATCAAAATCGTTCGTATGAACGTCTTGGTTGATGTTTTCTTCATTGTCTTCCCTAATCACCGTATCCACATTGGATCGTTTATTTTTGTTGAGCTTTTCAAGCATCATCTCCATCGGAGACGGTTCGGTATTCTTCAGTTGGCTCTGCAGTCCGCCAGCTAGTCCGTTTATTTTAGAGTTATCATCCGACTTTAAAATGGAACCTTTTTGATAGCCGGTAATTTCAATTTTAGGCCCTGTGTACATTTTTTCAAGCCTGGTTATGTATCTCTGCATCGTTTCCAGGTCGTTTTCAGCGGTTTTAAGAGCGCTTGTCTGTTCCCTGTCGAACGTATACAGCTTTTCAATTGTCTGATTGATTTCCTTTAAGGCTTTCTGATTCTGTTCGTGAAAGCCGCTGTCATTCAAATCAGGCAAATCGACAATGTGGCTGACTTTTGCGATCGTGGCGTTTGTTTTAGATACCAAACGCTTCGTTGTGCGGTCGGCTGAATTCACCCCTTGGTCGAGCTCGTGTTCGAGAAAGGTTTGCGATATAAATCCGTTATGATTCGGTTCAAAGGAATTCAGCGCATTTTTGATTTTTTTCAATGCAGACTGATATTCCCCAATAAGAGTTTCGTAAAACTGAAGGAATGGAGTATGGCATTCTTCATAAAAGTTACGTATCGCGTCTCCCCCTTTCCCCTTTAAAGCATCATCAAGTGATGTAATGCCCTCAACACTTTTTTTAACTTTGGCGATTTCGTCTGATTGATGTTTTAATTGTTCCAGCGTTTGATCAATGGCTTTGTGCAACGCTTGAACATCCAGAGTCTTCATAGCATTCTCCTCTAATACTAAAGTGACATATCTCGAGATATTTTACCACTTTATAGAAAAGAATTGGTGAATAAAACCTGTCAATCCATGAAAATGAATCTTTTAGATTAGGTCATTGAACCTATTTGTTAAGGGATTGAAATACATAAAAAAAGCCGCTAATTAAACGGCTAAAAGGATATTCCAAAAACTCATTTTTAGATTAAATAACAAAATAATGATTGGGTGCGCTTGTGATGTTTCTTGAAGCTGTGTTGATATCATCGTTGTTCGAAAAATGACTGAGAAAGCCAAGTCCAATTATCATAATCCCTAAACCGATCTTCATTTTAGACTTCATACAAACATTCCCCCTTCAATATTTGCTTTTGAGCATAGACCATCTTTTTAAGACAGATGAGACTATCCTCTGTTTTTCCATTATAATCTAGATAGGTGCCGGCTAACAATGCCAGCTCTTCCAAATACGGAAATCCTTTGCTTGTTTCCAGTCGGTTGAAAATTTTAAAAAGTGATGTAGTTTCACCCCGTCTTATATAAAGTGACTCGAGAGCTTCAAAAAGGCTTATAAACAGATGATCTTTAAGCTCCACAGCACTTCTAAGCCCTTTTCGGTAATAATCCTTGGCTTTATCATGCTTATTTTGTTTGAAATTGATTAGTGCCAAGTCGTGATATGCTTGCGGCAAATTTTTTGATTTTAATTTTTTATATTGAATGAGAGCTTGTTCAATATATCTTGCAGCCTTATTTAAGTTGTCCATTTTGTGATAGCAGTTGCCAAGGTTGTAAAAAGCAGAAGCGTATATCTGTGGATTTTTCTTTTTTAATAGTTCTGCGCCTCTAAGTGCTTGATTTAGGTGTGGAAGAGCCTTTTCATGATTCTCTAAATCATCATAATTCCCAGCAATGACAAAATGACACTGAATAAGGCGAACAGAATAGAGTTCATATTTTTTGTAAATGTTATATGCACGCTCTGCAAAGTACATCGAAACGTGGGTCATTTTCATGTGGTAATAGACTTCAGCCATTTTAAAGTGAAATTCCGCTTTTTCAATCGAATCTGATATAGCAGGAAATTGACGTTCCGCTCTTTTATAATAAGTAATTGCCTTCGTATATTCTCCATTCCTGAATTCGTACATCCCTCGAAAAAAATGATAATAATACGTAAGCATATGATCTAATTTTCGTTTATTCCCTTCAATTCTCTTCAAATATTCTGATAATTCCATCTGTTTTTCACCCGAAGGTGCTATATATTCAATCATTATACTGTGGCGGAAAGCCATCAACTGATAATAGATTAGTAAATCCTGATCTTCTTCCATAACCTCTATATCCCTTTCAATTTCAGCTTTAAGCATTTCGGCGTCTGTCACATTGAATTTTTGAATATGCTGGTGCCACTCAGTAATTTTCATCCCCACTTCTGCAGATGAGATTCTATCCAACCTTTTCACCCTTCCCTTAACTATACTAATGATGTAAATTTTAACAATATTTCATCATTCGAAAAAGACGTTCGGGCCACCGCAATTAAATTTTCGGTTCCCCCCGCAACAGCAATTTGAGAAAGGATTAAGAACTATTGATTTAATGGGGGTGATTTTAGGTGATTAAAGTTAGATGCTATTGCGGCTTTTTAAAAGGGAGCGCTATATAATCCCAAGAGCTGTCGAAAATTTGTAAATGGCTCGCCGTTTGACCAGATAGTATTTGTCCTTTTTCAACCCCATCTCCATATAAATCTCAATGTCCTTTATTTTTTGAGAGCAACAGGCTGGGAATTCATATACTTCTACCTAATCATAAACTTTATATAATGGCCTTTTTTGAACGTTGAAGATTGCATCACCGATTTCTAGGCAAATATACAATTATGTATAGACAAATTTCCAGTCCAAAAATAGTCGAATATAATTCTTTATTATAAATCGTAAGATAAAAAGGAGTGATAGGGCTTGTTTTATGATCAATATCCTGTAAACCCGTTTTCATTCCCATCTTTTCATCGGCCATTTGGAATTGAATCCAGTACCTATGTTCGGAATATGCGAGCATTTAGAGATCTTGACCACCTTCGCAGAAATATTGTTCGTTTATTGGGCAGGATGGGGTATGTATTAGTCAGAATTGGAGTGGATCAATTTAATAATCTAGGAGTTACAGGCCAAAGACCCGGTACAGCCTACCAAGAGCTATGTGAAATCTGGATTTATCATAAACACCTTGAGGGCAGAAGTTACGAGGAAACCGTTCTTGCTGAATGTACTACTGATGAAGAGGCTAAAAGACATGTCGATCAGGTTGTCGCCGCGCTACAGGGAATGGTTCGACCTATAGAGTCTTAATTGTTAGAATTTGCTTCATTAAAGTAGAATCAGAATCACATTCAAACCATGCATTATTAGGGGAGAAGGGCCATTAAAAGCGGATACAACCCGTGCACAAATAGTGTCCGCAGGCTCTCCGTCATGGACTCGCTCTTCACGTTCGTTTTTCTTGTCTTTAACGTATGACAAAGTAGAATAGCCAAAAGCCCACCATTTTATCCCCTTTTAAAAAGTACTCAATTAGAGATCGAGTGCTTGCTATATGCAATTATTCTTCATCGTCCCACTCTTCGTCTTCTTCCCAGTTTTCTTTAGACTCCTTAAGGTTTTCTATGAAAAACTCTAGAAATTTAGTAGCTACTTTTCGACCATAACCCTCTTGATTATCCCAAAGTATAACTGGGCATTCACCATCTACCATCCTGTTTGTATCAAGACAATAAGAGAATTCATCTACGTATTCAATGACTACGATACCATCAATTAAACCATAGTGATCTCTGTAATCTTCAGTAACTGTTACTACTCTTGAAACTTTTCCATGACCTAAAATATCTACACCGTAAATTCCACCGGACCCATAGTTTTTTAAAAACCATTTATAACTTTCGGGTAGTTTTACATTTAGGTTTTCTTGAATATCATTAATTTTTTCGATGCTAATGCCACCTGTAAAATCATCATCTTCAGCATTTTCTTTTATGAATTGTTCAACTTCCGAATAGTTCACAGAAATCACCTCTTAATCTTGATTCTCAAATTGTTTCATTCTTTTTTCTTCGTGATTTTTTAATTCTGTTACTCCAGCCAAACTTATTACTTTCTTGATAGATACAAACAGCTTATTAAACATTTGATCTGATTTTGCTTCAATTCGAGAGGCTAGCCAAAATGCTAAATGCGCTCCAATTTTTGGGGAAGAGCAAGGGTTTCATGTTGCCGAAAAAGCAATCACCGGCTAAAAAATTAAATCAGTGTTTCAATGACTGAAGCGGACTCCTAAAGGGTCTGCTTTTTTGTTCTTAACAGCCCTCGGGATTATCCGAGAGCTGTCGTGAGATTGTAAATTGACCCGCCGTTTTATTTGATCGTATTTCTCCTTTTAAGGCCATCTCCATATAAATCTCAAGGAGCCTTTTAATCCTTCACATTGCTTTTCATTAACCATTCTACTTCCGTTAATTCTTGTTTTTGAACGTCTTTTGTGTGTTTTTTTGTGAAATGGACCTTAAGAGCTTCTTCGTTTTCCCAAATCTCCCAGAGCATGATTTTGCGTTCTGATGGTTCAAGAGGATACGCATGGAATTTAATGCATCCTTCTTCTTTGTTCGTTTCTTCCTCAAGTATTTTGAATTCCTTCATTATTTCATTGAGGTCTTTATCACTGATAATTTTTAAGCATGCCGTTATGTAATGCATCCAAATTCCCCCTTCAAATCATTTCATAGCCTTTCATTATAACATTTTCTCGAAAAATGAAAACAACTGCGAAATTTGTCTAATGGCTGCCTTATGGGTTTCCACTTAAAAAAGGGCTTCTCTTTGAGATGAAGCCCTTTTTCCCTATCTTGAGAATAACCGGACGATATACGTGCCGCTTCCTGATGTTCTGGACACTAAACTTTTTAATGGGTGTTGAAACAATCCGTCTAAAAGTGGTCAAAATGTGGCCAATAAAATGAAAATCGCTCTCAGCCGTTGATGTAGCAAGGGCTGTGAGCGATTAGATATTTACATGACCCGCTTAAACATCTTCTCCATCTCATATGTCGAGTAGTGGATGATAATCGGCCGGCCGTGCGGGCATGTGAATGGGTCGGATGTTCTGCGCAGCTCATCGAGCAGGGCGATGATTTCGTCGTCCCGCAGATGATGGTTGGCTTTGATGGAGCCTTTGCAGCTCATCATGATTGCGGCTTCTTCGCGCAGTTTTTTAATGTCGATCGTGCGGTCATCAAGGACCTGTTGAATGATGTCTTCAATGATCGTCGTTTCTTCCCCTTTTGGAAACCAAGTCGGGTGGCATCGGACGATATAGCTGCCGGCGCCGAACGATTCGAGAAAGACGCCGACTTTGGCTAAATCGTCCAAGTGCTGGTCGATCGTCAGCGCTTCATTTTTTGAATAATGGAATGTCAGCGGCACAAGCAGGTCCTGGACTTCCGATTCGACTTCCCCGACTTTTTCACGGAAATATTCGTATTTAATTCGCTCCTGTGCGGCGTGCTGATCGATGATGTACAGCCCGTTTTCATTTTGGGCGAGAATGTAGGTGCCGTGCATTTGGCCGATCGGATACATGATCGGCACCCTTTCTTTTGGCGTCTCTTCGTCATGGGCGTTTTCGCCTGCCTGTTCCGGTTCGGCTTGTACGGCCGCTTCGGCTTCCGGCGTATACTCTTCCACTCCGGGCCATTCAGGTTCGGTGTCTTGCATAATGCTTTCTTCGCGCTCTGCGGGAGCGGGAGGAGGCGGGTCTTTGACTACCGAGCTTAATTTCATCGCCGAAAACGATGGCTCCGGCTTATATTCTCTTTCAATATCAGGATCAGAAAGAGGTGCCGGCTCTCGTACTTGGTCGAAATCAAGCTTTTGCTGTTCCGGTTTATTGATCAGAGGTGCGGTTTTTTTCGGAACTTGCACGCTTGGAATGAGCTGCTGCTGTTTAAAGACGTCTTTGATGGCGTCGCGAATCAGTTCGTGAAGCTCCGTCTCTTTGCTCAGCCTGACCTCCAGCTTTGACGGATGCACGTTGACATCTACAAGCAGCGGGTCCATGTTGATTTCAATAAACGTGATCGGATGGCGGCCGATCGGAAGAAGCGTATGGTAGCCCTCGTGGATCGCTTTCACGAGCGGAAAGTTTTTAATGTATCTGCCGTTGACGACAGATGACATGTAATTTCGCGATGCACGCGTAATTTCGGGAAGGGCGATATAGCCTTTCACTTCAAAATCAAGAGATCTCGCTTCAAGCGGGAGCATTTTTTTGGCAACCGCCGTGCCGTAAATCGCCGCAAGCACGTGGCGGACATCGCCGTTTCCGTTTGTCTGCAGAAGCGTTTTCCCTTGATGACGCAGCCTGATCGAAACTTCCGGGTGGGCAAGGGCGATTCTGTTGACCACATCTGTAATGTTGCCAAGCTCCGTATGGATCGTTTTCATATATTTCAGCCTTGCCGGCGTATTGAAAAACAGATTGGTAACCGTAATTTCGGTTCCTCTGCGGCTTGACGCTTTTTGCTCGGAAATGATTCTTCCCCCCTGAAGCGTCAAATGGGTGCCTGCTCCTTCTCCGGTGCTCGTTTTAATGCTTAGATGTGAGACAGACGCGATACTTGGCAAAGCTTCTCCGCGAAATCCGAGCGTTCTGACGCGAAACAGATCGTTTTCGTCTTTGATTTTGCTTGTGGCATGACGCAAAAAAGCCGTTCTGCAGTCTTCTGCATCCATCCCTTCGCCGTCGTCAAGCACTTTAATCGAGGCGAGACCCGCTTCTTCAACATCGATTTCAATCACGGAGCTGTTCGCATCGATTGCATTTTCGACAAGCTCTTTGACGACCGACGCAGGCCTTTCCACTACTTCACCCGCCGCGATTTTATTCGATAAATCGTCTGGCAGCTGAACAATTTTTGCCAAGTTGGGTCACCTCTTTATTACTTTAATTTTTTTTGCAGCCTGTACAGTTCATTCATGACTTGTATAGGCGTCATATCGAGCAGATCCATCGTTTTAAATTCGGCTAAAACAGCCTGCTCTTTTTTGGAGAGCTTCGTCTCTTTTTCTTTCGGCTTGTCCGTTTCAAAAAATGACAGCTGGGCCGGTTGATCTGCAACAGTTGCCGCGACTTCTTCCGCCGCCTCTTTTACCGTATTCGGAGCCGTTGATGGAACCGCTTCTTTGGCGCCGGATTCAAGCTCTTTCAGGATCGTTTTCGCCCTGCTGATCAAACCGTCGGGTAATTCGGCAAGCTGCGCAACATGGATACCGTAGCTTTTATCTGCTGCGCCTTCTTTTATCTGGTGAAGGAATACGACCTTTCCTTCGTATTCTTCCGCACGAACGTGAACATTCTTCAAGTCGGCAAGCTTTTCTTCAAGGGTTGTCAGCTCGTGATAGTGAGTGGAAAATAAAGTCTTCGCGCCGATGTGCTCGTGAACGTACTCGATGATTGCCTGCGCAAGCGCCATTCCGTCGTAAGTGGACGTACCCCGGCCGATTTCGTCAAATAGAATCAAGCTGTTTTTCGTCGCATGGACGATCGCGTTTTTGGCTTCAAGCATTTCCACCATAAACGTGCTCTGCCCGGATATAAGATCATCCGCAGCACCGATTCTTGTAAAGATCTGATCAAAGATCGGCAGCACCGCTTTTTTGGCAGGAACAAAACAGCCGATCTGCGCCAAAATGGAGATCAGCGCCATCTGTCTCATATACGTGCTTTTCCCTGACATATTCGGCCCGGTGATTAAAAGCATCTGTCTGCCTTTGCCCATTTCGCAGCTATTCGGAACGTAAGACTGGCTGTCCATCACCTTTTCTACGACCGGATGCCGTCCGTCGGTCACCTGAACGACGTCCTCGGAAAACTCCGGTTTAACATAGTGGCGGTTTTCGCTGATCGTCGCAAAACATTGGAGCACATCAAGCTCGCTCATCATTTTTGCCAGCTGCTGCAGGCGCGGAATATATTCCTTCACCTTGCTGCGAAGCTCAGAAAACAGCTCATACTCCAGCTCGCAAATATTGTTTTCTGCTTCGAGAATCAGCGCTTCTTTTTCTTTCAGCTCCGGCGTGATATAGCGTTCTGCATTGGTCAGCGTCTGCTTCCGTTCATAGCGGCCTTCTTCAAGCAGATGGATGTTGGCTTTCGTCACTTCAATATAATAGCCGAACACCTTGTTAAAGCCGACTTTTAAAGAGCGGATTCCCGTGTACTCGCGTTCCTGCTGCTCAAGCCTTGCGATCCAGTCCTTTCCGTTCTTGCTTGCGTCCCTGTATTCATCCAGCTTCTCGTGATAGCCGTCTTTGATCAAGTTCCCCTCTTTTAATGAAAGCGGCGGATTCTCGTATAGCGCATCTTCCAAAAGATTCAAAAGATCGCCGCACGGATCGATTTTCTCGGCGCGCGCTTTTGCTTTCGGATGGTCGAGGGAGCCGACAAGCTGTTTGATGGCCGGCACTTGTTTCAGCGATTCCTTTAGCTGGATCAAATCTCGGGCATTGACGTTGCCGTAAGCGACCCTTCCGGCGAGCCGCTCGAGATCGTATACTTCCTTCAGCCGTTCGCGCAAATCTTCCCGCTCAAACAAATGGGCGATCAGCGTTTCGACGATTTCCTGGCGCTCTTCAATCTGTCCCTTTCTGATCAGCGGCCTGTCGATCCATTGCTTTAACAGCCGCCCTCCCATTGCCGTTTTCGTTTCATCCAAAAGCCAAAGAAGCGAGCCTTTTTTGTTTTTCGAACGGATCGTTTCCGTCAGCTCGAGATTGCGTTTCGAATACAAATCGATTTTCATCGCTTCTTCGAGCTCGTAAGCCTGAACGTTTTGAAGGTGGTCAAGGCTTCTTTTCTGCGTCCGCTTCAAGTAGACGTAAAGCCTCATAAACGTATCGACAAGCTCTTTGGACGCCAGTCCGTTCACAATGTCAGGCACTTCATCTGCTTGTTCATCCTCGAAAGAAATCGTGGCGCCGCAGCGCTCTTTCAGTAGCGCGACATCTTTCTCGTCAAAGTTGCGGCTGACGACGATTTCCCTTGCTCCGACAGAGTAAATCTCGGAAACGACATCATCAAGCCTTTCGATAATCGTCACTAAGTTCTCGCCCGTCGTCAAATCAGAAAAAGCGAGCCCGTATGTATGCTGAAATTCACTGACAGAGGCGATAAAGTTGTTTTCATTTTCATGAATTCCTTTTCCGTCCATCACGGTGCCGGGTGTGATCAGCTGCACGACCTCCCTTTTGACGACTCCTTTGGCCGATTTAGGGTCCTCCACCTGCTCACAGATCGCGACTTTATAGCCTTTTTTAATGAGCTGTTCGATATATGAAGAGCATGAATGATAAGGAACCCCGCACATCGGGATTCTTTCGCTCGATCCACCGTCTCTGCTCGTCAGCGTGATTTCGAGTTCCTGAGACGCCTTTTTGGCATCTTCAAAAAACATTTCATAAAAGTCTCCAAGACGAAAAAATAAAAAGGCATCCTGATACTCTGCCTTAATCTTTAAATATTGCTGTATCATAGGCGTGTAGCCTGTCATATTTAATCCCTCACTATGTATAAACGTTTCTATTGATTCCAACACTCATTATACCATAAAGATTCATGCTGAAAAAAAAGAAACTAGGGCGGTGTTTCCCTAGCTTCCTTTTATTCTTCTGGATCTCCGACCAAAAACTCCGGATTGATATCCTCAAGTTCTTCATCAAGTTCTTCTTCCCACGCTTCTTCCTCATCGCTTTCCGTCCAATCAGAATTGACCTCAACGACGACCTTCGTCTCGCCGACAACCTCTGACAAAAATTCCCTTTCCGCCTGTACAACCACTTTGTTTCCGTTCGGAGAAATGGTCACTTCAAGGCAGTTCGGCTGCTGAAGCACCTTCGCAATCACTTCGTGTTCATCATCTAAGTAATTTTTGTCGCGATACCGGAGCTTAATAACATCAACATAGGAAACGCGTTCTGTCACAACTTCGGTTTTGGTGTTGTCCGCATATGAATACCAGACGTTGATATCATATGTCCCTTCAATTTCCACGGTTTTTCCGATTTTTTCGGCGTCATACTTATGATTGATAATCCAACCGCCTAAAATACTGGTTGGCTTTTGCGAAGGGGAGATTGTATGAGTGGACTGGGTGAATTTCCGGCCTTTCGCGACCACCGCTTTAGTAATAATTTCCCTGTATTCAGACATTCGGTCATGCCTCCTTGTTTTTCCTCGTATTATCCTATGCTGGGCATTCGTCTAATGTGCGTTCCTTGAGAAATCAAAATAACATCCCATATAATGAATCTGTTTAAGTGTATGCAGATAAAAGGATAAACTTGACTTAAATCAGAAAAGAAAAAGACAGACCGAAAACCGAATCTTTTCAATTAGCCGTCGCGGCGGGAAATTGCATTCAAAAAAACGACGCCTTTAAAAGGCGCCGCCAAATTATAGAGAACAACTCGGTGATGAATTTTTTACTCTTGAACCGGTCTCGCCTTTCAGCAGGTCTCCACCGGTTGATGTGATGATCTCGTTTGTCACTTGGTTTGATATTGTATGCGCGACGAGCTGAAGAAGGTCGTTGACTTCCATTTGGGAGTCTCTGAACTCTTGAATGATCGGGATCTCGTCAAGCTCTTCCTGAAGCGCGTCAATCTTTGCTTCCGTTTGTTTAAGCGCTTCGTGCTTTTCGTAATGTTTAAAGTTGACGGCTTGCTTTTGCAGGGCTTTGATTTGGTTGATTATGCCAGTTATTTTGGCATTCTCATTAATCTGTGCCTCCGCTTTTTTGAAAAAGTCGACTTCTTCCGTTTCGGCAATCATTTTTGCGAGCTCCCGCGCTTTTGCAACAATCTCTTTTTTCGTATAAAGCGTCACTTTATTTCACCTCGATTGCTTCTCCTACCATTTCTCCGTCAAGCGACCAAGTTTTCGCCTGGTGGATTTTCACGTTGACAAGCTGGCCGATCGCTTCTTTTGGTCCTTTGAAGTTAACAAGCTTGTTTTTCCGTGTATAGCCGGCAAGGATATCAGGGTTGTTTTTACTTTCACCCTCTACTAACACTTCGACAACCTGCCCCTCATATTCCTTCATTTTCTTCGCGGAAATTTCGTTGACCACTTCATTTAATCGCTGAAGCCGTTCTTTTTTCACGCGCATCGGAACATTGTCTTTCATTTTTGCAGCTGGCGTTCCTTCGCGAGGCGAGTAAATGAACGTATAGGCGCTGTCAAATTCAACTTCTCTGTATAAGGAAAGCGTTTCTTCAAATTGCTCATCAGTTTCGTTCGGGAAGCCGACGATAATGTCTGTTGTTAAAGACGCGTTCGGCATCGCTTTTTTAATTTTGGCGACAAGCTCGAGATAGCGTTCCCGGTCGTATTTGCGCGCCATCAGTTTCAAGACATCCGAGCTTCCGGACTGAACAGGCAGGTGGATGTGGTCCAGAAGGTTCCCGCCTTTTGCGAGCACCTCGATCAGATGATCGTCAAAATCACGCGGATGGCTTGTCGTGAAGCGGATTCGCGGAATATTGATTTTGCGGAGCTCATCCATCAAGTGTCCGAGTCCGTATTCCATATCCTCGAAATCTTTGCCGTAAGCGTTGACGTTCTGTCCGAGAAGCGTGATTTCTTTATAGCCTTCAGCCGCAAGTCGTCTCACTTCCTGAATGATTTCTTCGGGACGTCTGCTTCGTTCTTTTCCTCTTGTGTACGGCACGATGCAGTACGTACAGAACTTGTCGCAGCCGTACATGATGTTGACCCAGCCTTTAATTTTGCCGGTGCGGACTTTCGGAAGGTTTTCAATGACATCGCCTTCTTTAGACCACACTTCGATGACCATTTCTTTTGACAGATAAGCTTCTGACAAAAGTTCCGGCAAGCGGTGGATATTGTGTGTACCGAAAATCAGATCGACGAACGGATGTTTCTTTAAAATCCGGTTGACGACTGATTCTTCCTGGGACATACATCCGCATACGCCAAGGATCAAATCCGGATTGTCTTTTTTCAAAGCTTTTAAATGGCCGATTTCACCGAATACTTTGTTTTCCGCATTTTCGCGAATGGCGCATGTGTTTAACAGAATCACATTAGCGTCTTCAGTCGAATCCGTCGGCTCATAGCCGAGGGTCATGAAAATACCGGCCATGACTTCTGTATCGTGTTCATTCATCTGGCAGCCGTATGTGCGGATGTAGAACTTCCGTCCTTCACCCATCCCTTTGTACTGCTCGGAAATTTTAAAATCGCTATGGTATTTAACCTCTTCTTTGCCGCGTTTTTTCGCATCTTTTAAGGAAGGCGGAACATAAACAGCTTCGAAGTACTTGCTGTAATCCTTCTCGGATTTTTTGTCCGATGGATTGACCTGTCCGCTTTCAATGCGCTGTTTCTCATTCATGTTTTTGATCTCCTTTCAAACAAAGCTCCACTCTTCAGTATAAAGGTTCTCGGTTGTCAGCACAACCCAGAACCTATCATTGTACACTAACTGAAAATGATTATCAATGGTTATTTGCTTTGTTTAAAAAGAAATCGACGAGTTTAAAGCAGACCCGCTTTTTTGGCGCCGGTTTCAATGATTTCAAGGGCTTTATCAAGTTCTTCTTTCGAATGCTGGGCGGTCATGATCGTTCTGATCCGCGCTTTGCCTTTCGGGACGGTCGGAAATACAATAGCCTGGGCAAATAAACCGAGCTCGAAAAGCGTGCTTGAAAAGCGGCATGCCTCGGCTTCATCACCTATTAAAATCGGCGTGATCGGCGTTTCGCTCTTAATCAGCGGAAGGCCGATTTTTTCAAGCTCTTTTTTGAAGTACGAGGTATTGTCCCAAAGCTTTTTAATTAATGAAGGTTCCTCCATCAGCACATTGACCGCTTCAATGCATGCCGCAGTGACGGCCGGCGGATGGGAAGTACTGAAGAGAAACGGTCTGCCTTTATGCTTTAAATAGTCGATCAGCACCTTGGAACCGGCCGCATAGCCTCCTAAAACACCGATCGCCTTGCTGAGCGTGCCGACTTGAATGTGAACCTTCCCGTCCAGCCCGAAATGGTGAACCGTTCCGCGCCCGTTCTCGCCGAGAACGCCGGACGCATGCGCGTCGTCGACCATGACAAATGCGTCATACTGTTCAGCGAGCCGGACGATTTCGGGAAGCGGCGCGATGTCTCCGTCCATCGAAAACACGCCGTCTGTAACGATAAGCCGCATTCTGTAATTCATTGATTTTTTTAAAATCTTTTCTAAATCTTCCATGTCCGCATGCTGATATACTTTTTTGCCCGCTTTGGTAAGTCTGATGCCGTCAATGATGGAAGCATGGTTTAATTCGTCTGAGATGACGATATCATCTTTGGTGAGAATGCTTGAAAGAATGCCTTGATTTGCGGTGAAACCGGACTGGAATACGAGCGCAGCTTCAGTATTTTTAAATGAAGCGAGCTTCTTTTCGAGCTCATCATGCATGGTGAATGTTCCGGCTATTGTCCGGACCGATCCCGTTCCAGCTCCGTACCGTTTTACCGCCTCTTCGGCCGCTTTTTGGAGGCGCGGATGTGACGTCAACCCGAGATAGTTATTGGATGAAAGCTGAATGATGTCTTTTCCCTGCATTTTGACCGTTGATCCTTGCAGCGATTCGATGATCGGCAGTTCCTGAAAAGTTCCGTTTTCTTTCATTGTATCAAGCTCGGAAGCTAAAAAATTAAATTCTTTCATATCCATCTCTCCCTTCACGGTATCAATACGACTTTTCCGCATTGCCCTTTTCTCATCAGTTCAAAGCCTTTTTCAAACTCTTCCATCGGGAAACGGTGGGTGATGACAGGCTTGATTTGAATCGTACCGGACTGGAGAAGACCGCTGACCTGCCTCCACGTTTCAAACATTTTGCGGCCGGTAATTCCCTGAACCGTCAATCCTTTAAAGACGATATCATTTGTCATGTCGATGCATACGGGATGCTCAGGCAGACTTAAGACATGCACCCGCCCTCCGTTCGCAGCCATTTTTAAACTTTGGCGGATGGCCGTCGGATGGCCTGACATTTCGCAAACCAAGTCCGCTCCTTCACCACCAGTTAAAGCGCTTACATTTTTGAGCGGATCTTCTTTTTCAACGGAGATGATATCGGTTGCCCCCATTTGCAATGCAAGGTCGAGCCTGTATTCGTTTTTATCGATGGCGATCACTTGTGACGCGCCTGACGCTTTTGCAACTGCCACGGCCATCAATCCGATCGGTCCGCAGCCGACGACAGCGACTTTCACTCCAGCTGTCATTCCCGTCAGAACCGTATGCACGGCGTTTCCGAGCGGTTCTTGAATAGAAGCGAGATCCTCAGGCATGCCGTCCGGATTTTTCCAAATGTTTGCGGCAGGCACTTTGACATATTCAGCAAAACAGCCGTCTGTATCGACACCGAGAATCAGCGTTTTTCTGCAGACATGCTCTTTTCCGGTTAAACACGGCAGGCACTTTCCGCAAATGATGTGCGTTTCTGCCGAAACATACTCCCCTTCTTGTACCGCAGTCACATTTTCCCCCACTAGTACAACCTCGCCGGAAAATTCGTGGCCAAACACATAAGGCGGTTTCACCCTGCTTTTCGCCCATTCATCCCAATTATAAATATGGACATCGGTTCCGCAAATCGATGCGGCTTTGACTTTGATCAGCACCTCGTGTTTGTCGATCTTCGGTATCGGGACGAGCTCGAAGCTGGCGCCCGGCTCCCCCGGCTTCTTGATAAGCGCTTTCATATTTCCGTCCAAGATGAACAGACCCCCTTTGCAAAATCGCTTTACAAAAGGATTGTAGCACGATAATTCATATTGGTAAACATCTGTGTCCTCCTGATAAAAACAGATGAACACCCTCTGAAAAATGTATGATATTTTTTTAAAATGGGATGCGGCTGAAGAAATTTTGAAAGAGAAATCCGTCGACTTGACTTGGTGTATATGAGCGCTGCAACGCTTCGATCAGATTCCCGTAATCTTTGTGGGCTTCCAGACCCGGAATGACCCGGTCGATGCCGTCAAAATCAGATCCGAATCCGATATGCCGCTCGCCTCCCAAAGAGCAGACATGGTCAATATGTGAGAGGATATCTTTGATCACAGGCGTTTTTCCGTTTCTCACGAATTCAGGGACAAATGTCAAGCCGATGACGCCGTTCTTTTCAATAAGCGCTTTGATTTGATCGTCTTTTAAATTTCTCGGATGAGGGCAAAGGCTGTGCACATTCGAATGAGAGGCGATCGGATACGCTGCCGTTTCAACCGCACCCCAAAAGCTTTTCTCTGATAAATGGGAGAGATCGGTCCATGCCCGGTTTTTGTTCGCCTTGCGAATCAGCCTTTCCCCATAAGAAGTCAAACCTGCGTTTCTTTCTTCTAAAGCGCCGTCTGCGAACGTATTGGCCCAGTTCCACGTCAGGCCGAAACTTCTGACTCCGAGCTGAAAAAAGATGTCAAACAGCCTTAAGTTTTTTGAGATCGGCTCACAGCCTTCCATTGTTAGAATGATGCCGGTTTCATCGCTTTTGAGCTTGTCGATATCGGCTTTATGTTTGATCAGTTTGATCCGCTTGTACTTTGCAATTTTTTCGTGAAACAGCCGGATCTGCACGAGCGCCATTTCAAGCCTTATTGTGTCGGGTACGGTTTCGGGCAGAAAAATCGCCAGACACTGCACTTTCGCCTTTCCGTTTAACAGAGCCTGAACCGGCGTTTGAAGCGACGGGTCACTGTACTCATTAAGCTTCGGATTTTTCCAGAGCTTCAGCAGCAAATCAGAATGGGCATCAAAAATTTTCACGTTCATCCTCTCCCGGCTGCATTTTTCAAAAACGGCTAAACCAAAAACAACCCGCTTACGTGAAAGTAAGCAGGTTGAAGCATTTGAAAAAGAGTGATTTTTCTATCAGCGAGGCTCTACGATTAGCTTAATCGCTGTTCGTTCTTCACCGTCAATTTGAATGTCCGTAAACGCCGGAATGCAAATCAGATCGACACCGCTCGGTGCTACAAATCCCCGTGCAATCGCTACCGCTTTAACAGCCTGATTTAATGCTCCGGCTCCGATTGCTTGAATTTCTGCAGCTCCTCGTTCCCTCAAGACTCCTGCGAGCGCACCTGCGACCGAGTTTGGATTTGATTTTGCTGAAACCTTTAATATTTCCATTCCTGCTCCCCCTTAAGTTTACAATGGATAAGTGAGTGTTCATTAGAACAATCATTATTAGATGTTGCTATTTTCAAAGCCATCCCCTTTTAATTGCTTTTCAAAAATAGCAGGGTACCTTCCATTTTTACTATATTCACTATAGGACCGGGATATTCCTGCTTTCCTTTTAATATTTTTCTAAAATGATTTTCTGTTCAGTCATTCAAAAAACATGTGGTCATCATTAATTAATATCCGGTCAATTTTAACGGCTTTCTTGCTCTGTTCGTCAATGTCAATGACAACTCCGCTCAGTGTTGTGCGGCCTTCGGCAATCTCAAAACGAACGGGCAGGCTCGTTTTAAATCGCTTGATAATCGTCTCGCGGTCGACGCCGAGAATCCCGTCGTAAGGCCCTGTCATCCCTACGTCTGTTATATATGCCGTGCCTTTCGGAAGAATGCGGTTGTCAGCTGTCTGAACATGCGTATGCGTTCCGACAACTGCTGACACGCGGCCGTCCGTATACCAGCCGATCGCCTGCTTTTCGCTTGTCGCTTCGGCATGAAAATCGATAAAGATGAACGGTGTTCTTTTTGACGCTTCTTCTATTAATTCATCAGCTTTTCGAAAAGGGCAATCGATCGCAGGCAGAAATGTGCGGCCTTGCAAATTGATCACAGCCAGTTCCTTCGAACCGTTTGTTTTTATGTATGTGATGCCTTTTCCAGGCGTGCCTTCGGGAAAATTGGCGGGTCTGACGATCTGCGGCGCATCATCAATAAAATCAAATATTTCCCTTTTATCCCATGTGTGGTTTCCCATTGTGAGAACGTCGGCTCCCGCTTGAATGAGCTGGTGGTATATTTTTTCGGTAATGCCTTTTCCGTGTGCGGCGTTTTCTCCGTTGACGATGACGGCGTTCGGTTTATATTTCAGCTTCAGCTTCGGCAAATAGGTTTTGATCATGTCTCTGCCGGGCGAACCGACAACATCTCCAATAAATAAAATTCTCATAATTTGACCCTTTCTTTTTTAAAATAGGTTTTAATCATAGTGTTACACAAGGAAACAAAAAAATAAAGTGGCGCATGCGCACCACTTTATTTTGCGTATTCAACGGCTCTCGTTTCCCTGATCACGGTTACCTTGATGTGTCCAGGGTAGTCAAGCTCGTCCTCGATTCGTTTTCGAATATCACGCGCCAAACGATGGGCTTCAAGATCGTTGATTGAGTCAGGTTTGACCATGATCCGCACCTCTCGTCCCGCTTGTATCGCGAATGATTTTTCAACACCTTCGTACGATTCAGAGATTTCTTCCAGCTTTTCAAGCCTGCGAATATAGTTTTCGAGCGTTTCGCTTCTTGCGCCTGGTCTTGCGGCGGACAGCGCATCGGCTGCGGCCACGAGCACGGCGATGATGGAAGTCGGCTCCTGATCTCCGTGGTGAGATGCGATACTGTTGATGACAACTGGATGCTCTTTATACTTAGTGGCCAGTTCCACACCGATTTCAACGTGGCTTCCTTCCACCTCATGGTCAATCGCTTTCCCGATATCATGAAGAAGTCCTGCCCTTTTTGCGAGCGTCACGTCTTCCCCGAGCTCTGAAGCCATCAGGCCTGTCAGAAACGCCACTTCCATTGAATGTTTCAGTACATTCTGTCCGTAGCTCGTTCTGAACTTCAAGCGGCCGAGGATTTTGATTAAATCGGGATGAAGACCGTGAACTCCAACTTCAAACGTCGTCTGTTCACCCATTTCGCGGATGTAATCATCCACTTCACGGCGGGATTTCTCAACCATTTCTTCGATTCTGGCAGGATGAATGCGGCCATCCTGAACGAGTTTATCAAGAGCGATCCTGGCTGTTTCACGCCTGATCGGATCAAATCCTGAAAGGATAACGGCTTCCGGCGTATCGTCGATGATCAGATCGATCCCCGTCAATGTTTCCAATGTACGGATATTACGTCCTTCACGTCCGATAATGCGGCCTTTCATCTCATCATTTGGAAGGTTGACAACTGAAACCGTCGTCTCGGCCACATGATCTGCCGCACAGCGCTGTAAAGCCAATGAAAGAATATTTTTCGCTTTTTTATCAGCCTCTTCTTTCGCTCGATTTTCACTTTCTTTCGTCATGATCGCGATGTCATGGGAAAGCTCGTTTTCAACCCGTTCCAGAATGATTTGCTTCGCTTCATCTCGCGTCAGACTTGAAATACGCTCCAACTCTGACTGCTGCATACGAATCATTTCATCCACTTTGCTTTCCATCTCTTCAATATGTTGTTGTCGTTCATTCAGAGAATGATCTTTCTTCTCCAACATCGCTTCCCGTTTATCTAATGATTCATCTTTTCGGTCAAGGTTCTCTTCCTTTTGAAGTAAACGGTTTTCTTGTTTTTGAAGCTCATTTCGTCTTTCACGAACTTCTTGTTCAGCTTCTATCCGAAGCGTATGAATCTCGTCCTTTGCTTCAAGAAGGGCTTCTTTTTTCAACGCTTCAGCATCCCGCTTTGCGTCTCCAAGAATTTGTTCGGCTGCATTTCGCGCACCTGAAATTTTTGCTTCGGCAATGATTTTACGAACATAGTAGCCAACAACTAAACAGAATAGGCTCAGCAAAATGGAGATGAGAATTGCTAAAGGATTCATAACTTTCACCTCCTCTTGCTATGAACTTGTCTTGCTAAAAGTAAGTGTCGGCATGTACATTGTACTTCTTCTCAACATACAGAACCTTCACAGGGAGTGAAGCGGCTTCACAGCCCTTGTCAAGTTTAAATGTTTATCAATCATGTTAAGAAAAACAAGTGATACAATTTCATTGTAATTGTGTGGGAAATACTTGTCAAGCTTACGGTCTTAACGTTTCCGGATTAAACGCCTTTTCAAACGGTGCGGATGAAGGTGATGGACAAAGGAGCTGCGTCTGAATGCGCAGATGAAAGGAAAAGGCTGCCGATCGGGCCGGCAGCCTTTGACATGTTTCATGATTAAAATTCGAGTTCTTCTTGAGCTTGGGCCGCGTCTTCCTGAGCAGGAGCAACGCCTCCAGTGTCCAAACCGTAGTGCTCCCGGATCTGCTCTTGAATCATCAAAAGGATGTCCTTGTTTTCTTTCAGGAACTGTTTGGCATTTTCACGGCCTTGTCCAAGACGTTCCTCCTGATAAGAGTACCATGCACCGCTCTTCTGAACGATGTCAAGCTCTGTTCCGAGATCGATGATTTCCCCTTCTTTTGAAATCCCTTCCCCGTACATAATGTCCACTTCGGCAGTCCGGAATGGAGGGGCCACTTTGTTTTTCACGACTTTGATTTTCGTCTTGTTCCCCATGACATCGTTGCCTTGTTTCAGCTGCTCTGCGCGGCGCACTTCAAGGCGGACAGAAGAGTAGAATTTCAGCGCTCTTCCGCCTGGCGTCGTCTCAGGATTTCCAAACATGACGCCGACTTTTTCACGAATCTGGTTAATAAAGATCGCGATGGTCTTCGATTTATTGATCGCTCCGGAAAGCTTACGAAGCGCTTGAGACATCAGTCTGGCCTGCAAACCGACGTGGGAATCCCCCATATCTCCTTCGATTTCAGCTTTCGGCACAAGCGCTGCCACAGAGTCGATGACAACGATATCCACCGCTCCGCTTCTGACAAGAGCTTCGGCGATTTCAAGCGCCTGCTCGCCCGTATCAGGCTGTGACAGCAAAAGCTCATCAATGTTGACGCCCAGCTTTTGTGCATAGACGGGGTCGAGCGCGTGCTCGGCGTCGATAAACGCCGCCTGTCCGCCCTGCTGCTGAACTTCGGCAATCGCATGAAGCGCCACCGTCGTTTTACCGGAGCTTTCAGGCCCGTATACTTCAATAATCCGGCCGCGCGGGTATCCGCCCACTCCAAGAGCCGTGTCGAGCGCTAAAGAACCGCTCGGAACTGTTGAAATTCTCGTTTCAGTTTGTTCGCCGAGTTTCATAATCGAACCTTTACCAAACTGCTTTTCTATTTGTTTAAGCGCCATATCTAAGGCTGCCTGACGATCACTCATTCTATTTTCCTCCTTTATCACTTCCGCTATATCTACTATACCTTGTTTGCGCGGATTTGCCAAGAAAAAAGCGAACGCATATTCGATTTTTTTAAGAGAAAAAAATCGATCCCCTAAAATGGAATGACTTTTTTCATAAGAAAGATATACCGAAAATTCGGTTTCCGCTTATTTTTCCATCATTTTCAGCAACAGATGGCAGCCGTATTTGGCAGAACGCTTTCGCACCGCAGACCTGGATCCGGCGAACTGAAATTCGAACGCTTCTTCAGCCTGGTCCTTCACGGAGATGCCGATAAACACCTTTCCTGCCGGATGGCCTTCTTGCGTATTCGGCCCGGCTACTCCAGTAAAGCTGATGCCGATATCGCTTCCTGTTTTGACTCTGATGCCTGCGGCGAGCTCTTTTGCGCATTGCGCGCTGACCGCACCGTAGCGCTGCAGCGTGTCTTCAGCAACGCCGGCCGCTGAAACTTTCAATTCGTTTGTGTAGCAGACGGCGCCGCCTTTGAAATATTCGGAAGCGCCGCTCATTTCCGTCAGCCAGGTGGAAAAAAGCCCGCCTGTAAAGCTTTCCGCAGCGGCCAAGGTCATTCCCTTGCTCCTGCATGCTTTCGCAAGCTCTTCTGCAAGAGATGTATCATCATACCCGTAAAAGAACTCTCCGACCCGCTCCAGGATGAGGTCTTCCGTTTCTTTTAACAAGCGGTTTGTCTCCTTCGGATCCGCATGCTTTGCCGTGAGCCTGAGCGTGACTTCCCCGTCGGCCGCAAGCGGGGCGATTGTCGGATTAGTCTGCGCATCGATGAGATCTTCCAAATCGGTTTCAAGCTGGGATTCTCCGATGCCGAAGAACCGCAGCACCCTTGACACGATCTTTTCCTTCGAGCCGAGCTTTTCCAAAATCAGCGGCTTCGCTTCGTTTTCAAACATCGGCTCCAGCTCTTTCGGAGGTCCCGGCAAGAGCATATAAAAGCGCGATTCATGCTCAAGCAGCATTCCCGGAGCCATCCCGAAGCGGTTCGGCAGAACATCGGATCCTTCGAGGATCAACGCCTGTTTGCGGTTGTTCGGCGACATCTCCCGGTTCGTTTTTCTGAAGTAATCCTGAATCGATTCGAAGGCTTCATCGTCGAGCTTAAGAGGGCGCCCGACAACTTCAGCGATCGTTTCTTTTGTCAAATCGTCTTTCGTCGGTCCGAGGCCTCCCGAAAAAATGATGAAGTCAGACCTTTTCTGAGCTGTCTGAATGACTTGTTTAAGGCGTTCCGGGTTATCTCCCACCGCCGTGTGATAAAATACGTTAATGCCGATTTCGGCCAAATGCCTGCTGATAAACTGAGCATTTGTATTAGCGATTTGTCCGAGCAGAAGCTCAGAACCGACAGCGATAATTTCCGCTTTTCTTTCCAACTTCATTGTTTCCACTTCCCCACGTTTAGTTCGATGTTTTTAAAGCATCCCAGTTTTTAGCGAAATAATCCCATCCTGATACGACTGTGAAAAAGACAGCCACCCATAAAGCAAGCGATCCGAACGGGAAGGATACAAGCTCAAATGGAAGATTGTGAAGCAAAAGAGCAGAGATGGCGATGATCTGAGCCCATGTTTTCACTTTTCCAAGCATGTTGGCCGCGACGACTTCCCCTGTTCCCGCAAGGACGAGCCGCAGTCCCGTTACGGCAAATTCCCGGCTGATAATGACAATGGCCATCCAGGCCGGAGCAAGATGGTAATGCACCAGAATAATTAAAGCGGAAGACACGAGCAGCTTGTCTGCAAGCGGGTCAAGAAATTTTCCAAAGTTTGTTACAAGGTTCAGCTTTCTCGCGTAATAGCCGTCAACCCAATCGGTGACAGAAGCAAAAATAAACAACAGTGCGCCGATCAAATGGGTGACCGGAATCGACTCGCTGCCGAAGGAGACAGCCCCCCACTGAAACGGCACAAGCATGATGACCATAAAAACAGGAATTAATGCGATTCTAGAAAGCGTGATTTTATTCGGTAGATTAAACATAAAGGTTCCTCCAGATATGTATGTTTTCCTAATGATGATGAACGCAAGAAAAAGTCATCTGTACAATTAAGATGACTTTTCCTCCTTTTTATTTTGAATCGTTATGTTTTGTGTCATCACAGTCTTAGGATCGAGCTTGTAAGAAAGAACTTCTCCGTTGATTTTAATTTCAACGCCCGGCGCATATCCGATCCGCAAATCAATTTGCGATTGATCGGTAATATTCTTTTGAAAGGTTTCTCCTTTTTCCATCATTCCTTCTTTAAGGGAGCTTCCTTTCTCGTCGCGCACCCTGACCCATGAGTTTGCGTTTGCCTTTACTTCAAGCTCCAGCTTGTCGGATCCTGATACTTCATAAGTTGTGGAAGAGCCTTCGCTTGCGGTCGCTTTCATGGTCAGCTTGTCGTTCTCATCAGACTGCTGATCCTTTTTTTCTTTGTCGCCTTCAGCGCTGTCTTTCTGCGCATCCGTGTTCTGTTGATTTCCCTTTGTCAGCGGGGAATCTTTTGAGACGTCATACTTGCTTTGCGATTCCTCTGTCTTAGGCTCTTCAGCCTGCTGGTTGCCTCCGCCGTTTACAGCCTGAACGATGACGTAAATGATCGCGATCACAACGATAACGCCGGCTGCCACAAGCAGGGTAGGCAAAAGTTCAAGCGCTTTTGAGGCAGACTTGGGCAGCTCTCTCTGCGGCTTGATTGAAGAAAGCTTCTCAGAAACCTCATCATTGTAAGAATTAGGGATATCTTTTTTAAACTCTTCAAACAAGAGCTCCGAGTCGAGGCCGACAGCTTCGGCGTACTGCTTGATAAAAGCCCGCACATAAAATTTTCCCGGAATGATATCATAGTTTCCTTCTTCAAGGGCCGTTAAATACCTTTTTTGGATCTTTGTGGCCGCCTGAAGATCGTCCAATGACATCCCTTTTTCCTCTCTGGCTTCTTTCAGCCGATTTCCTAGTTCAGTCACAACAAACACCTTCCATTTTAAAAATCAAAGCCGGAAAAACCTGAATGGTCAAACATCTGCGGTTCTTCAGCATGTTCATATGTAATCACCTCATCGGGGCTGTTACGCAATTCGATGATGTAATCAAAATCGTCCATCGTATATTCCGTATTTTGCACGAAAATGTCCGGATGCTCGACAACTTTGGTCGCCGGCAGCCGCATGATCTCACTGACGAGCTGCAAATGGCGTTCAGATCCTCTTCTCGTCGACACAATGCCGTCCAAAATGAAAACATTCTCCGGACTGTACTCATCGGCAATCAGCTGGCTTCTGATCGTTTGCTTCAGCAGTGTCGAAGAAACAAAAAGCCACCTTTTGCTTGCACAGACACTTGAAGCGACAATTGATTCCGTCTTGCCGACGCGGGGCATTCCCCTGATCCCGATCAGCTTGTGCCCGTCTTTTTTAAACAGCTCAGCCATAAAATCGACAAGCAAGCCAAGCTCGTCGCGTTCAAACCGGAACGTTTTTTTATCGTCTGCATCCCGCTGGATATAGCGGCCGTGCCTTACAGCGAGACGGTCACGAAGCTTCGGCTCGCGGAGCTTCGTCACTTTAATCGTATCCATCGTGTTCAGAATCGATTCCAGTCGCTTAATCTGATCTATATGACGGCATTTTAACAAGAGGCCTCTTCTTTGAGTATCGACGCCGTTAATGGTCACAATATTAATTGAAAGCATCCCCAATAAAGAGGATATATCTCCCAGAAGTCCGGGACGGTTGACTTGTATTTCATATTCTAAGTACCATTCGAGCTTTGCCAAATGATAACCTCCCTACCCATCATCGTGGCAAAAATTTACCTTCCTTTATCATAAAGCATTTTGTCTCAATTAGAAAGCAGAATGTTGTGATTAAATAAGAAAAACGTCCGTTTCCCATAATCGGGAAAAACCCGCTGTAACGGCGCCTGGATGATGTTTACCCTATCGGGGCGGAAAGCAAACAACAAAAGCGGTGCCGCTGACAAAGCCGCGCCTATAAAAAAGAGAGAGTGAACACACTCTCTCCTTAATGCGAGCCGTTGTTTTCAACAAGCTTAACCATCACATTCGCAATGGCGCGCTGCTCTTCTTCGGAAGCCACGCTCCAAAGGTCCGCGAGCACTCGTTCTTGATGGTTTTTTGAATCAACCTCACCGGCCAAATAATCGCCGATCTCATATGCGAGATCTGAGATGGTTTCGTTTGACATTCCTCTTTCTTGGGCATAGTTCAAACGGTCGCCCAAAAAGTTTTTCCACTGATCCCAATTATCCAGTACGGACATATCAGGCCCCTCCATTCTCTTGAAGTTACAGCCTTATTATTCTCTGGGGGACCGCAAACTATACATGTTTTTAACAATGCCAGCCGCCATTAACTGACAAAATTTGACCCGTGATATAAGATGCCTTAGCCGAGAGCAGAAACAGCACGGCGTCCGCAACCTCTTCGGCTTCGGCGAGCCTTCCCATCGGAATCTCATCGGCGATCATCTCTTCTTCCTCTTTTGAAAACGAGCCCATCATCCTTGTTTTCACAGCGCCCGGAGAAACGGCGTTGACTCTGATGCCGCTTGGCGCAAGCTCTTTTGCGAGGGCTTTGACAAACACATTTTGCGCGCCTTTTGTCATGCTGTATAAAACTTCGCACGACGCCCCTGTTTCACCCCAAATGGAGCTGACAGCTACAATTGCGCCGGATTTTTTCCTGATCATCGCCGGCAGCAGATTCCTCGTCAACAGAAACGGGCTTGAGACATGGAGCTGCACCATGTCCTGCACAGCCTCATCAGTCATGTCTGTCACAAGCCCGCGAAAGCTTTGACCGCTGTTTAAGACGATGCCGTCAAGCGCCCGCCCGCCGATGGAAGCGGAAACGGCTTTTGCGCCGCCGGGGTCGGATAGGTCGCCGTGAATGATTTCGGCGTGAATGCCGTATGTATGTGACAGCCTTTCTGCAAGTGCTGCGGCTGCCTGCTCATTTGTATGGTAATGGAGGAGAAGATCATACCCGTTTTGCGCCAGCTTTTCGCTGATGCTTTGCCCGATTCCGCCGCTTGCACCGGTGATAAGAGCGAGTTTTGTCATACTATGTTTCCACCTTTCCGTTCAAAAGAAGAAAGGTTCAGCGTGCATCGGAAAATCTCCTGACACGCTGAACTTTCAGACCTTGCTTTATGATTTAGGAACGACTTTGCAGACGGTGATTCTGTCTTCTTCGATTTCTTCCTGAATGACGCGGTGAACGTCCTCAAGCGTAATCGATTCGAGTACAGTGACGATATCAAACAGACTCGTCTCCAGAAAAGCGTACCGTGTAAACTGGTTGGCGATATACTCAGGCGAATTCATCGATTTTAAGAAATTGCCGATTTTTTTCTTTCTAGCCAGCTCCAGCTTTTCGGCTGTGATCGTTTCTTTCGCCTTGAACAGCACTTGTTTCAGCTCCTCGGCAAGCTTGTCGGGCTCAGGCGTATCGCCGCCGACAGAGACGAAACCAAATCCGTGTTCTTCAGTATAGTCATAGCTGAATGTCTCATCGATATATCCTTTTTCATAAATTCTTTCATAATCGCTGGAGCTTTTGCCGAACAGGCACTCGAGAATGAGGTTGATGGTCAGCTCATGCTTCAGCAGGGCTTCTCCCGTATTCATCGGATGAGCGCTTTTTAAACCGACGAGACATTTTGAGCTTTGAACATTCATTTTAATTTCCTGTTCTTTTTTGAATACGGCTCCAGGCTCTTTAACTTCTTTGCGAACGATTTCAGGCTGGTCTGTATACGGCTTTTTCTGCTGATTTTCGCGGACCTGGCGGATGATCGCTTCGGGATCGACCGGACCAACGACAAACAGCAGCATATTGCTCGGGTGATAGAACGTCTCATAGCATTCGTACAAAAGGTCTTTTGTAATATGCGAGATGCTTTCGATCGTGCCTGCGATATCAATCCGGACAGGATGCTCCTGGTACATGTTTTCGATCAAGCCGAAAAACAGACGCCAGTCTGGGTTGTCGTCATACATGTTGATTTCCTGTCCGATGATGCCTTTTTCCTTCTCAACCGTTTTTTCCGTAAAGTAAGGGTCCTGCACAAAATCGACGAGCGTTTCCAAGTTTTCTTCCACGTTGGACGTGCTCGAAAACAGGTAGGCCGTTCTGGTAAAGGAGGTAAACGCATTTGCCGAAGCTCCCTGCCTGCTGAATTGCTGAAAAACATCGCCGTCTTCTTTTTCGAAGAGCTTATGCTCCAAAAAGTGTGCGATTCCGTCAGGCACACGGACCATTTCTTCTTTTCCGAGCGGGACAAATTGATTGTCAATCGATCCGTATTTTGTTGTAAAGACCGCATATGTCTTGTTAAATCCTTCTTTCGGAAGAACATAGACATCGAGGCCGCCAGGCATTTTTTCGTAATATAATGATTCCTTCAGCTGTTTAAATTCGATCGTTTTCGTCAAGATGCTCCCTCCGTCCCTTTGAGAAAGTACGTTGTATCCAAATCGATTTTCTTCCCGACTTCGATAATCTCGGCTTTTCTGACGTTGTCGATTCGTCCAAGCCAGTCTTCAAGAGAAAATTCGGTTTGGGCGGCAGCCTGCTGATAAATAAATTCGACTAAGCCGTACGGTGTATCAAGCGTTTCAAGAATCTGGTTTTTAATGACCGCTTTCGTCTGGTCGATCGCTTCTTCTGTAAAGCTGCCTTTTTTCATTTCCTGGAACTGCTCCTTGATGATGTCAACGGCTTTTTGATAATTGCCGACTTCAATCCCCGACATCACCATCATCAGCCCTTTAAAGCTTTCGATTCTGGAAGCTGCATAATAGGCAAGGCTGGCCTTTTCCCTGACATTAATAAACAGCTTTGAATGTGAAAATCCGCCAAACAAACCGTTAAACAGCTGAAGCGCCGGATAATCATCATCCGTAAAATGCGTTCCCGTCCGAAATCCCATGTTCAGCTTGCCTTGCTTGACATCCGCATCCTCGACGACTTCCTGAGGCTCCTTTGCGCGGATTTGCTCAAGCTTGGGAACGGGTCTCAGCTCCCGCTCGTTTACTTCGAAGTATTTGGAAATGTACGAATCCACCTGCTGTTCATCCACATCCCCAACGACGTAAATGTCGAGCTGGTCTTCTGTGACCGCTTTTTGATAAGCTTCATACAGGCTTTGAGGCGTGATGCCGTCCACATCATCAAGCTCTCCATTGACGTGAAGCGCGTATGGCTCATCTTTGCACATCACCTGAATCAGCCTCAAATTTGAATAGCGCATTTTGTCGTTATATACCGCCTGTATTCTTTGCTTTAGTGTGCGTTTTTCCTGAGACACGTACAGCGGCAGAAAAGCTCCGTCTTCAAGCGCCGGCGAAAAAATGATCTCTGACAAAAGCTCGAGCCCTTTTTCCAGAAGCGGTGTCTGATCCTTTAAAAATTTTTCGTTTGCGATATCGAGCCTGAATGTAATAACATGCATTTCCCCTTTTTTGGAGAGATCGCATGATACGGAAGTGCCGTAAAGTTCATCAAGATACATTCTGAGTTCTGAAGTTTTGGGGCGGGTGCCCGTTCCCCGCAAAAGCACATGCGGAAAAAGCGCCCTCTCTGTCACATCTTCCTTTGTTAAAGGAGCAAGCATTTTAAAAATAATCGAGACGGTTTTAAATTTTTCCGTTTTGACGATGTGGCTTGTCAATCCGCGGTGCTTTCTTTTTATTTCGTTAAGGTATGTCATATAGAACCTCCTTCGTCCTTGTTTATATTATGTATTATGACCACATTTCAGCATATGCGCTTGGACTGTATGGTTGTAATTATATCAACTGGAGGAGATTTAAGGAAACTAAAAACCTTATGAAAAAGACGGTGCAGATTTACACCGTCTTTGCCGCTTCACTTTCGTCTTCTTTCGGGTCGATATTAAACAGCACAAGCGCTAAGGCGGCTAAACCGCACAAAAGCGATACGATGAATATCAGCCAATCCGCATTTGTCATCATATAGGCGAAAACCGGCGGTCCGAGCGCAACCCCGATAAACCGCATACTGTTGTAAAACGAAGATATCGTGCCGCGTTCTTCTTTTTCAATTCCCTCGGTAATCAGCGCATCCAAAGAAGGGAGTGCAATTCCGATCCCGATGCCGCCGATGGACATAAATAAAAACAGCGGGTAAAAGCTGTGGTTCCACCACAAACCGGCAAACGACAGAGACAGCAGGACCATGCCGGTCAGTACGCAGGCCTTCATTCTGATTTTGTCGTTTCCGATCAGCTTTCCGGCAAGGTAGGAGCTGACGGAAAGGAAAAGCAGCGGAATGCTGAGAAGCGCTCCTTTTGCAATCCCGTCAATTTGATGCTGCTTCTCCAATGTATCCGACAGGTAGAAGAGAACTCCGAATAAAAGAAACATAATGATCCCGCCGATGACAAAAATGGAAACAAGCCATCGTCCTTCCCGTTTAAATATCTCCTGTACGTTTTTTGCGAAATTTTTTAATGTTTGCTTTTCATCATCTTTGTCCTTCGGTTTGGGAACAAAGAACAAGACGAGAAAAAAGCTGGCAAGAGACACGACCGGAATAAACCAAAATGGCATGTACCAAACCCAAGATGCTAAAAAAGCCCCTAATATCGGGCTTAATACTTTACCGGCAGTATTGGCCGTCTCTATATCTCCGAGTCCCGCGCTGATTTCTTCATCTTTTTGAAAAAGATCGCCGATAAACGGCATGACGATCGGGGCTGCGCCGGCTGATCCGATACCTTGAAGGACGCGCCCGGCTAAAATCATCGCAAACGGATCTTCGAAAAAAGTTGAAGCCAAACCTGCCAAAGCTCCTCCAGCTCCCGCGATTACAAGACATGGGAGCATGATCTTTTTTCTTCCGAACCGGTCTGACATATAGCCGGTAATCGGGATGCATAAAATCGCCACGATAGAGTAAACCGTGATGATCAGCGACACTTGGAACGAAGAAATGTTTAATTTTTTTTCGATCATCGGCAAAACCGGAATCAGCATCGAATTGCCTAGCGTCATCACAAGCGGGACCGAAGACAGCGCAACAATGCTTTTCATGTCTTTTTTTCTGCTCAACTTTTTTTCACCCAATTCATCAGTATTTCCATCTGTTATTGTTCCGTGATGCGGGCTTATTTATGTATGGGCGCTAATGGGCAAAAAAAAACAGCCGCTCCTAATCGAGCGCCCGTATATCAAAAACGTTTTCTGACGACGTGAAATCTGAATTTATCGGCCCGAAAATAGTTTAAAGAATATAAAACGGGCTTATCGTTTTGGTCATAATGAGTCTGTTTGAGCAGCAGCAAAGATGTTTCAGGATCGCATTCGAGAATTTGAGAAATGGTGTCGTGATACCCGATCGGCACAATATCGGCAACAGCATAGCTGATCACGGCGCCGGATTTGTCCTCAAGCCATTCAAACATCGATTCCTGCTCGTGAGAAAAGCCTTCCGGGAGGATATCCACAGGTATTTTATCAAGACAGTAGACAACAGGCATTCCATTTGCCGTTCTCACCCGCTCAAGCAAAAAGATCTCGGTTTCTTCCGCATATTGAAACCGGAGCATATCTTCTTCGGTAGGAGCGGTAACCTGTGAAGACATAAAAATGGTTCCCGGCGTCATGCTTGCCTGCTCGATCATTTTTGTGACGCTGTTCAGCTGCTCAATACCAGATAGAAATAACGGCCTGGCATTTACAAAGCATCCGACCCCGTGCCTTCTGATGATGACGTTTTCTTCTTCCAGCATTCTAAGCGCTTCACGCAAAGCCGTTCTGCTCACACCAAGCATCTTTGACAGCTCAAACTCAGACGGGAGCCGTTCATTCTCGCAAAAGACCCCATTTTGAATATCATCTTTTATCCGATCAATCACTTTTAAACATAACCGTTGATTGTCAGCTTTTATCGACATGTTTTCCCTCCGTCTGACAGATCAGATTCAAATTACCTTTAATTGAGGATAACTATATCATGTTTTGTCAAATAAATAAATAGACGTTTTCCAGTTTACATAATGAAATTATGTAAAACAAGAACTCTCTTCTTAAGAAGAGAGTTCTTCATATTGCTCTTTTGACAAGAGGACTTCACGGGGCTTTGAACCTTCATAAGGGCCGACGATTCCCCGCTCTTCCATGGCATCGATAAGCCGCGCCGCTCTTGTGTAGCCGATGCGGAATCTCCTTTGCAGCATGGACACGGACGCCGTCTGCATGCTGACGACAAGCGCAACCGCTTCGTCGTAAAGATCGTCTGTCACTTCGCTGACCGTTTCCTGCGTCTCTTCTGGAATCATTTCTTCTTGGTATTGGGCTTTTTGCTGGGTGATGACGTGATCGACAACTTTTTCAACTTCTTCATCTGACAGGAAGGCCCCTTGGACGCGGAGCGGTTTGTTGGCGCCGACAGGCAGGAACAGCATGTCCCCTCTGCCGAGAAGTTTTTCAGCGCCTCCCATATCAAGAATCGTTCTGGAGTCGGTCTGCGACGATACGCTGAAAGCGATCCTTGACGGAATATTGGCTTTAATAACCCCTGTAATGACATCGACCGAAGGCCGCTGCGTCGCGATGATCAGATGGATTCCCGCCGCCCTTGCCATTTGCGAAAGCCTTGTGATCGAGTCTTCCACATCAGAGGAAGCGACCATCATCAGGTCGGCAAGCTCGTCCACGATCACAATGATGTATGGCAGCTCCGGCTGCTTTGCTTCTTCTGCGGCATTCATCCGTTTAATATAGTCGTTATACCCTTCGATATTTCTCGTTCCCGTGTGAGAAAACAATTCGTAGCGCCGCTCCATTTCGTTGACGACTTTCTTCAAAGCCTGCGATGCTTTTTTCGGATCTGTCACGACGGGCGCGAGCAAATGCGGAATCCCGTTGTAGACGTTGAGCTCGACCATTTTCGGGTCGATCATCATCATCTTCACTTCGTGGGGCTTTGCCCTCATCAAAATGCTTGTAATAATCCCGTTGACACAGACGCTTTTCCCGCTTCCTGTCGCTCCTGCAACAAGAAGATGGGGCATTTTGTTCAGCTCTGCCAATACAGCTTCTCCGGAAATGTTCCGGCCGAGTCCGATCATCAGCTTTGCATCCGGCCGGTCATTCAGTTTCGATTCGAGCACTTCTTTCAAGGAAACCATCGCGACTTCCGCATTCGGGACTTCGATTCCAATCGCCGATTTTCCGGGAATCGGGGCTTCGATGCGGATATCTTTGGCCGCGAGCGCAAGAGCCAAGTCATCACTTAAATTGACAATTTTGCTGACTTTGACGCCCACATCAGGATAGACTTCATATTTCGTTACGGCCGGGCCGAGATGAACCTGGGTGACTTTCGCCTTAACTCCAAAGCTTTGAAACGTCTTTTCCAGCTTCCTGGCATTGTCGTAAATATTCTTTTTATCCGCCTGCTGCCCTGTGTGCTTCGGCTCATCCAGCAATTGAATCGACGGAAGCTGATAATCCTTGTTTTCAAGCTCTGTGAACGTGATCTCGGGCGCGCCTGTAGCCTGCATGTCCTCACCGGCTTCAGGCTCAGGAGAATGCTCGGCAGGGGCAGGCGCCTGAGCTTCGTACGCTTGAACTTCGGGTTTTTCATCACGGTCGGAAAAGCTTGAAATAATCGGTTCTGACTGAATCACCGGATCTGGATCAAGCTCCGCTTCTTGTACAGGCTCTTCAGACACTTTCGGTTTTCTCTGCGCCTTTTGTTTTTTTCCTGATTTCTTTTTGGGCGAACTGCTTTTCAATTGTTTAATGTCTGCTAAAAAGGCCTGCCACTGGTTTTTAATGAAGGACGCGACCGGGGTCATCCATTTGATCAGCGTCTCCTGCAGCGAACGGTCCGTAATCAAAAGAAGGCCGATCAAGATCAGGAAGACGGCGATGATTTTAGACCCTGCAGATGCAAACAGAAAGTATGACGCCGCAAATAAAACGGCTCCAATCATTCCGCCTCCAAGATCAGGTGATCCTGTCTCGCCTTTTACATCCATCAGAAACAGCTCCCACGTATTTTGGATTACGCTCGGAGACTGAACGATTCCCCTTTCGGTCAAATGCTGAAACAGCTGGACATGGGAAAGAAGCAGCATGCTTGCGATGATGCAGTAAAGGCCCGCTTTTCTCCTTGTTAAAAAACTGGGTGTTTTCTTCTTCCAAAATAAAGACACACCCGTTAAAAAAAGGCCGAGAAAGCAAAGGATGAACCATTCACCGGCGAAAAAGCGGAACATGTAAATGAACGTTTGCCCTGCTACGCCAAGCTGCAAAACCGCAATAATCGAGATGGCGATACAGATTAATCCGTACAATTCAAATTTAAGATGAATCCGTTTTTTTCCTTGTTTTTGTTTCTTTGTTGATTTTCGTTTTCTTTTTGCCATGTTCCATCACCTTACTGCGTGTTAAAAAATGTAAAAACAAAGAGAAAGCAGCCTTTTTTCGGCTGCGATTTTCCTCTGGATTCCCCTATTATAGCATATTTATCCTTGCGACACTTCAGCTATTTATAAAATGTCAGTTTAAGCGTCTGCCCAGGTGCTGTTTCTTGTTTTAAAAAATCCATCGGGTTCGTGCTGAGAACTTGGACGACTCTTGCTTCCTCTCCGTTCATTTCGACTAAAAGGGGCACGCCGTTGACATCGATCTGTTTTAAGTTCGAGTTTTCCGCCTGCCCTGCGAACACGATTTCCTGCGGCATTGTCGTATACAGAATCATTGGATCATCCCTTCCTGGGCGCCTTTGTTTTGTTCGATTAATTCATTCAGCTTTTGAATCGCCTGTCCGACTCCGCCGGTTTCATCGATTAATCCGTATTTCACGGCATCGTTTCCTACGACATTCGTCCCGATATCGCGGGTCAAATTGCCTTTTGAAAACATCAGTTCTTTAAATTTGTCTTCCGATATGTTCGAATGACTTGTCACGAAATTGATGACCCTTTCCTGCATTTTATCGAGATACTCAAATGTCTGCGGCACACCGATGACAAGCCCTGTCAGTCTGACCGGATGGATCGTCATCGTCGCTGTTTCAGCGATATAGCTGTGGTCGCAGGACACCGCAATTGGAACTCCGATTGAATGTCCGCCGCCCAGCACGATAGAGACCGTCGGCTTTGACAGAGACGCCAGCATTTCCGCAATCGCAAGACCCGCTTCAACGTCTCCTCCGACCGTGTTTAAGATGATGAGCAGCCCTTCGATTTTAGGATTCTGCTCTACTGCAACGATCTGGGGAATCACGTGTTCATATTTTGTTGTTTTATTTTGGGGAGGAAGCTGTACGTGACCTTCAATTTGCCCGATAATGGTCAGACAGTGAATGTTGGTATCCTGACCCATTTGCGGGAGTGTCGTTTCGCCGAGCTGCTGGATTTTGTTGACGAGACTGTCTTTTGCGTCCGGCTTAGCCGGCTGCTCCCCCTGGCTGTCCCCGTTTTGTATCCGGTTTGAGTCCATCTGGCTCACCTCTTTCTCGAGTTTCTTTTGTATTATGGACAATGGCGTTTTTTTCATTCAACGCAAAAGGCATGAAAAAAAACCAAGAGAAATCTCTTGGTTTTATACTTCCATGATGATTGGAATGATCATTGGTTTTCGTTTCGTTTTTTCGTATAGGAACTGGTTTAGTGCGTCACGCATCGCCTGTTTTAAGGCGGACCATTCGACGACGGCGTTTTCTGTGCTTTCGTTGACGAGTTCCCTGACAAGTTCCGTCGCTTCAACGATCAGCTGTTCAGATTCTCTGACATAGACAAAACCTCTCGTGATAATTTCGGGTCCTGATACAAGATGTTTTTTCTTTTTATCAAGGGTAATCACAACGATTAAGATTCCGTCCTGGGACAGAAGACGGCGGTCTCTGAGCACGATATTGCCGATGTCGCCGACACCGAGTCCATCGATCAAAATATTGCCTGAATGCACTTTATCGCCGATTTTCACGTTTTGTCCGCGGAATTCCACGACGTCTCCTTTTTCAATCAGGAAAATGTCGCTCCGTTTCATACCGATTTCTTCGGCAAGCTTGGAATGCGCTTTTTGCATTCTGTATTCACCGTTTACGGGGATTAAATACTTCGGCTTCAGCAGGTTGAGCATCAGCTTCAGTTCTTCCTGACAGCCATGGCCTGATACATGGACGCGTTTTTGGGCGAAAACGACCTGCGCGCCCGCTCTTGTTAAGAGGTCGACCGCTTTGGAGTAGACAAGCTCCTGACCCGGAATAGGGGAGGATGCGATCAGGACGGTATCCCCTTTCTCAATGTCGAGCTGCTTATGCCCTTGTTTTGCGATCCTGGTCAATGCGGCGAGCGGCTCTCCATGGTTGTCCCCTGTCAAAATCGCGACTTCTCTTTTCGGATACTTTTTAACTTCTTGGACAGGGATGAACAGATCTTCATCTGCCGTGACATACCCGAGCTTCATCGCCAGCTGGAGTATCGTCGAAATATTTTTTCCTGAAACCGCAAGCTTCCTGCCGTTTTGGAGCGCGGCATCAATGACCTGCTGAATCCGGTTAAAGTTAGACGCGAACACGGCAATAATGACGCGGTTTTCGGCATTGTACATTACATCGGATATCTCTCCGCCGACGACTGCTTCTGAAGGCGTATAGCCCGGTTTCTCAGCATTGGCACTGTCGGAAAGCAGGCACAGCACACCGCTGTTGCCGATTTTGGCAATTTCGCCGATGTCGCTTGTCTGGTTTAAAACAGGTGTCTGGTCAAATTTAAAATCGCCAGTGCACACGATGGACCCGAGGGATGTTTTAAAGCTGACACCGACGGAATCCGGAATGCTGTGATTTGTTTTAAAGAATGACACCTTTGTCGATTCAAATGTAATAACGGATTTTGAATGAATTTCTCTTAAATCGGGCTTTTTGTTTACACCGTACTGCTTCAGCGTTTCCTTTAAAAGGGCGAGCGTCAGCTTCGTTCCGTAAACAGGCACAGAAAGTTTGTTCAGGCAGTAAAATACGCCGCCGATGTTTTCCTCATGCCCGTGTGTGAGAAAAATCGCCTTTACGCGGTCAGATCGTTCAATTAAATATGAAATGTCAGGAATGACCACATCGATACCCAGCATTTCATTTTCTGGATGCATGAGACCGGCGTCAACCACGAATATGTCAGAATCAATTTCAATGACATAAAGGTTTTTTCCGATCTCTCCGACGCCTCCTAAGGCGATAATTCTAATATTTTCTGTATTTTTTTTCAAATTGTAATCCTCCTAATCTAAGTACCCGTCCATCATCACTTGTCCCTATTATACCTGAATCTAAATTTAGAAAACAAGAACCATTATGTATATGACAAACGGTCATCCCCTCCAAAAGAGAATGACCGTTTTCGTCCGTATTGTTTTTTACAGGCCGTTCATCAGGCTGCTTAAACGGAGTCGTTCATCTTCATTTAGCGGAATCAAAGGGAGCCGGACGGACCCGACATCAAGACCCTTCAGCTGAAGAGCCGTCTTTAATGGAGACGGATTCGGTGCGGCAAAAAGCCCTTTCATCAGCGGAAGCAGCTTTTGGTGGATCAAAGCAGCTTGAGCCGTGTTCCCCTCTGTATAATGTTTGATCATTTCCTGCATTTCCGGTCCGATGATATGTGATGCAACGGAAACGATTCCTCTCGCTCCTACGGACAAGGCCGGCAGTGTCAGGCTGTCATCTCCTGAATAAACGGCAAAGTCCTCAGGGGTTTCAGCTACGATTTTTGTAATCGCATCTAAGTCGCCGCTCGCTTCTTTAATCGCAATGATATTCGGGATCTCCGCAAGGCGGATCGTCGTTTCCGGTGCGAGCGAAGCAGCCGTTCTTCCCGGTACATTATAAAGCATGACAGGCAGTGACGTTTCCTCCGCAATCGCTCTGAAATGGCGGTACATGCCTTCCTGAGAAGGCTTGTTGTAGTACGGAGTGACGAGCATGACGGCGTCAGCGCCGGCTTCTTCAGCTTTTTTCGTCAGCTTGATCGACGCTTTCGTGTTGTTGCTTCCCGTGCCGGCGATGATCGGGACGCGGCCTGCCGCTTCCTTGACGGAATATTGAATGAGCGCTACCTTTTCTTCTTCGGAAAGCGTCGGCGATTCTCCGGTTGTTCCGGCAACCACCAGGGAATCCGTCCCATTGTTTATTAAATAATCGATCAGCTTTGACAGTTTTTGAAAATCGATATTTTCATTTTTGTCAAAGGGCGTAACCATTGCGGTTGCGATATTTCCGAAATTCATTTTTTTCACCTCATCATGATTCAATCATATTTATTTTGACAGTTCAAACACTTCATGCAACGCATTCACGGCCGTCGCCATATTTTTCTCGTGCACGAGCACCCATATCGTCGTATGGCTGTCAGCAGACTGCAAGATCGGAATGCCTTTTTCTGATAAAGCGGTAACGATTTTTGAGGTAACGCCCGGAACGCCCATAATTCCCGCGCCAACTGCTGACACTTTCGCGCAATTTCTTGTCACGGCCGGTTCATAGCCCAATTCTTTCAGGATGCCAGAGGCGCGGTCGGTCATGTTTCCAGCCACCGTGTAGACAATTTCACTTGGTGTAATATTGAAGAAATCGACGCTGATGCCGGCATTCGCCATCGCTTTAAACACTTCAGTCTGTACGTTATATTGTCCTTCTTTTGCCGGGACTTTAAACTGTGTCACGTCTTTCACATGGGCGATGCCAGTGATAAGACGCTCAAAAACGTCGCTTCCGGCTTTTGAGTTGTGATGGCTTGTGACGAGCGTGCCCGTCTCGTTTGAATAGGTTGAACGCACGCGGATCGGCACTTTCGCCTGCATTGCGATTTCAACGGCTCTCGGGTGGATCACCTTGGCCCCCTGATAGGCTAAATTACAGATTTCCGTATAGGTAATCACAGGCAGCGGCTTCGCTTTTTCAACGATGCGCGGATCAGCGGTCATGACGCCTTCGACATCTGTATAAATATCGATAAATTCCGCGTCCAGCGCCGCGCCGAGCGCAGCGGCCGATGTATCGCTTCCGCCGCGGCCGATCGTTGTAATGTCCCCTTTTGCAGTCGCGCCTTGGAAGCCTGCGACGACAACCGCATCATGGTCGGCCAGCATGCTGACAAGCCGCTCCGGCTTCATTTCGAGAATCTTTGCATTCGTATGGTTGTTGTCCGTTAAAAAGCCCGCTTGCGCACCGGTTAAAGCAGCTGCTTTAATCCCGTTTTCCAAAAGCATGCTGGCGAACACAACAGAGGAAATCGTTTCTCCGCATGATAAAAGCATATCCTGCTCGCGCTCGGTAATCGTATCCTGTCCGCCGTAAAGCAGATCAAGCAATGAATCAGTCGCATACGGATCGCCTTTCCGGCCCATGGCCGATACGACGACAACCGCTTTGTATCCTTCATTGACCGCTTCCTGAATATGGCTTAAGGCAAGCTTTCTGCCGCGGTCATCTTTTACAGACGTTCCGCCGAATTTTTGAACGATGATTTTCACTTTATTTCACTCCAAGTTGATTTCGGACGTAACAGAAGAGAGCAGGCTTTCATTTTTGCCTCACTCTCTTCTCACATCCCGTTAGAAATCTTAAACTAAATTTAAAGCTTTTAGGCTTTCTGCGATTTGTACGGAATTCCATGCTGCGCCTTTCAGCAGGTTGTCGGAAACGATCCACAGATGGAAACCGTTCGGGCGGTCAAGGTCTTTTCTCACCCGGCCGACAAACACGTCTCTTTTTCCTACTGCATCTGCAGGCATCGGATAGACCTGTTCAGCCGGATCATCCTGCAGAACGACGCCTGGAGCTTCTTTTAACAGATTTTTAATATCTTCTGCTGTCACATCATCACGGTCTGTTTCGATGTAGACGGATTCTGAATGCCCTGTTGCAACCGGCAGTCTGACACATGTGGCTGAAACTTGAAGCTCAGGCATGTGCATGATTTTTTTCGTTTCATTTATCATTTTCATTTCCTCAAACGTAAAGCCGTTTTCCTGGAATTTATCGATTTGAGGAATAGCGTTAAATGCGATTTGGTAGTGTTTTTCATCACTCTTCACCGGCATGATCTCAGGCTCGAACGGTTTGTCGTTCAAAATGGCTTCGGTTTGCCCGTAGAGCTCTTTTACCGCTTCATTTCCGGCTCCCGACACCGCCTGATAAGTCGACACGATGATTTTGTTTAAACCGAAAGCCTTGCGGATCGGTTCGAGCGCAACAACCATCTGGATTGTTGAACAGTTCGGATTTGCAATAATGCCGTTGTGCTTGTGCAAATCTGCCTCATTGACCTCAGGTACGACGAGCGGAGTGTTTTGGTCCATTCGGAACGCGCTCGTATTATCAATAACGATCGCCCCGCGTTTGACAGCCTCGTGAGCAAGCGCCTGCGAAACGCTTCCCCCAGCGCTGAAAAGCGCGATGTTGACGCCTTCAAAGCTCTCTGGACGAGCTTCTTCTACAGTGTACTCTTTGCCTTTGAAAGTCTGCTTCGTACCTGCTGAACGTTTTGAGGATAATAAAGTCAGTTTATCCAGTTCAAAATTCCTGTCTTCTAGTGTTTTTAACATTTGCTGTCCTACAGCGCCTGTCGCACCAACTACTGCTACATGTAATCCTCTGCCCAATTGTAAAACTCCTTCCACCTTAATCGTCGTAAACGATTGGTTGACTATGCATTTTACATTTTATTTTAACATAGATGTGTGCCGTGGTGATTGATATTTTTTGTTACAACTTTATTTTCAAAAGATTTATTGATCACTGTGGACCAGGATAGGCTGCATTTGTTTATGGGAGAGCGCTTCTTCGACCGCCGGCACTAAAAGATCCATTTTGGCGACAAGCGAATTCGGCTTTTTATAAGGATCATCCTGGCCGAACGGAATAAAGTAAACGTTTTTTGCCGCCATCAGCCTCATCAAGTTGACGCCGTTCAAGCCGAGCGCATCATTCGTTGAAATACCGAGGACGACGGGACGGGAGTTTCTCATCGTCGCCTTGGCCGCCATGAGAACCGGACTGTCCGTCTGGGCGTTTGCGAGCTTGCTCATCGAATTTCCCGTCAGTGGCGCAACAACCATGCAGTCCAGCGGAGTTTTCGGTCCGAGAGGCTCCGCTTTCGGAATGGAATCAATGACTTTAAATCCAGTTAGTTCCTCTATTCTCCTGACCCATTCTTCTCCTTCTCCAAAGCGTGTGTCCGTCGACTTGACAGTATGTGTGACGACCGGTCTCACTTCAGCTCCATTGTTGATCAGCGCTTCGATTTGCGGAAATACAGCATCATACGTGCAATGTGAACCCGTCAGACCAAATCCGATTCTTTTTCCTTTGATCGACATTATGACAGCCCCTTTCGGTCGGTTGTTAATTCAGACAAAAGGTTGCACAAAACATTGGCAATAATCTGTCCCGCCGTTTTAGGCGCGACGATCCCGGGGAGTCCCGGAGCAAGCAGCGCTTTAATGCCTTGCTTTTCAGCAAAATCAAAATCGGTGCCTCCGGGACGGGTTGCTAAATCGAGAATTAATGTTCTGGGTGTCATTCGTGAGAGGACGTGTTTATCGAGAATCAGGCTTGGAATGGTATTGATGCAAATGTCGATATTTTCAACATGCTCTGCAAGTTCGTTTGTGTGGAAAGGAGTGAGGCCCATCTCCAAGATTCTGGCGAGGTGGGCGGAGTCGCGCGCTCCGACTTTTACGCGTGCTCCGAGCGCCGAGAACGACCGGCTGATGCTCATTCCCGTCCGCCCGAGCCCGAGAACCATCACATTCGAGCCGTGAATCGTAAAGTCTGTATGCTGTATGGCCATCATAATGGCACCTTCGACTGTAGGTATCGAGTTGTAAATCGCAATATCGTCTCTTTCAAAGAGCTTGACAAGACGGCGGTTTGCCCCTTTGGCCATGCCGTCTAAATACTGGTTTGAAATCCCTGAATAAATCGCACAGTGAGGCGGAGTTTTTTCTAAATGTTCCTGTTTTAACACCACTTTTTCATTGGAAAAAACAGTCGCAACCGTTCCTTCCATCGATGTGCCTGATACAGGCAGAATAATGCTGTCTATTGTGCCAAAGTCGAGTTCGTTCAGCTTTAGTTTTGTAGCTCCGGTAAACCCGTGATCAAGCTGGTCAAAACCGATTAAAAAGACCTTTGCATCCTGTTCCGTCAGCTTGCGGATGATCTCGAGCTGCCTTGCATCGCCGCCGATGATTGCAATCGTTAATCCGGTTAACATGGCTCTAACATTCACCTTCTTTTTTGACAAGGATCTAATTCATAAGCTAATTTCATCATATGACAAAAAGGAAATAGCGGTGAATTGAAATCCAGAAAAACAAAAAGCCCGCCCCAAGGGACGGGCGGGTGTTCTAGGCTTGCTTATTCTTCTTTTGTCACGCTGCTTTCCGGCACATCCAAAATGATCATATCCGATCCGATTTTTTGAATTTGCGACCAGGGCACCTTGATGTCATTCCCCTGTTTTCTGCCAAGTCCAAACCATTTTACAGAAGGGATAATAAGAGCGGTAATCTGTCCGTCCTGCTCATTGATCTCAAGATCCGTCTGCCCCAGTACGCCAAGCCGTTCAGCCCGCTTAACATCGACGATTTCTTTTCCCGAAAGCTCACTCAGCCTCATGAAAAAACCCCCTTTTGTTATGATGTATGAACCGATAACAAAAAACATGCCTGCCTAAAAAGACAAGCATGTTTTAACGAGGTATTATTTCGGCAGCTCACCCGACGGGCTGATCAATGCAGACGAGTAATCATCGGTGAAAATCCGGTTGGCAAGATTGTTCACACGCTCAAGGCTGACGGCATTCAACTTTTCGATGATTTCATCAAGCGTCCGGTGTTTGCCGAGCAAAAGCTCATTTTTGCCGTTGCGGCTCATTTTGCTGTTTGTGCTTTCGAGACTGAGCATCAGGCTGCCTTTCATTTGCTCTTTGCTGTTTTCAAGCTCTTTCGGTGTAATTCCTTCGCTTTTCAGCACACGCAGTGTTTCATGAATCGTTTCTGACAGAAGCTGAAGCTGATTTGCGCCGGTTCCGGCGTAGATCGTCATCATGCCGCTGTCTTCATAGGAAGTGTGGTAGCTGAACACGGAATATGCAAGACCTTTATCTTCCCGGACATCCTGAAAGAGGCGGCTGCTCATGCTCCCTCCCAAAATATTATTGAGAACGATCAAATCGTAGATTTCCGGGTGACCTGCTTCCAGCCCGTTAAAGCCGAGACAGAGGTGAGCCTGTTCGGTTTCTTTTTTGCGCGTCATTTTCTCATGATGAAAATCCGGTTTTGTCATGCCGGTTCTTTTGCCTTTGGCTTCATATGAGCCAAAGTGCTTTTCAGCTTCTTTTATAAAAGCTTCCGGCACATTTCCGGCTATCGAAATGACGACGCGGTCAGGCGTGTAATATTCGTCCATATATTTTCTGAGCGAATCTCCGTCAAATTCAGCAAGCGTCTCCTCTGTGCCGAGGATCGGATAACCGAGGGAATGGCTGCCGAATGACGCTTTGCTCAAGAGATCGTGGACGATGTCGTCAGGCGTGTCCTCATACATTTTAATCTCTTCATAGACGACGTTTTTTTCTTTTTTCAATTCTTCCTCGTCAAATGATGAATGAAAGAACATGTCAGAAAGCACTTCCAGAGCATAGCTTGCATGCTCATCGAGAACTTTGGCGTAATAGCACGTATATTCCTTTGAGGTAAACGCGTTGACCTGTCCGCCGATTCTGTCGAAAGACTCTGCGATGTCCCTTGCAGTGCGCGTTTTAGTCCCTTTGAAAAACATGTGCTCAAGAAAGTGCGAAATACCGTTAATTTCAGGTGTTTCATGTCTTGATCCGGTTCCAATCCAAACTCCGATGGCCACAGACCGGACAGTGGGATTGTTTTCGAATACGATTCTTACCCCATTTTGACAAGTATACCGTTTAATCAAATTTGTTCCTCCTATTCAAAGAACGGGCCGCACATCCTATTCTTCAACAAGCCTTTTTTCATTCATCAGCTGTGAAACAGTTCCGATTTGATAGCCTTTTTCATGAAGGTTCTGTATCAAAACGGCAAGACTTTTTGCAGTTGGATCTGTCGGATGCATTAATATCATGGCGCCGTTATGTACTTTGCTTAATACCCGTTGCTGTAAGACGGCCGGCTGCGGTTTCTGCCAATCGATCGTATCAACTGTCCACATGATCGTTCCCATCCCCATCTTGTGAGCCTGATCCACAACCTCTTTGCGGAAGCTGCCGCTCGGCGGGGCGAACCATTTCGGCTTGACGCCGAGCGTTTCCTCTATTTGTTCATTTGTCATCCGCAGCTGTTCTGAAATACGTTCTCTCGTCAGTTTGCTCATATCCGGATGATTGTATGAATGGTTTCCGATTTCATGTCCACCGTTTTGGATGGCTTTTGCGAGCTCGGGGTGATGTTTCACCCATCTGCCCTCCAAAAAAAAGGTGGCTTTGACACGATGCTTTTCTAAAACGGGAAGCATCTCCTGCAAATATTCATTACCCCAAGCGACATTGATAATAAACGATACCATCGGTTTATCCGGGTGTCCGCGGTAGATCGGCTCAGGCTTTAAGGATTCTAAATGAACATCAGGTTTCACTTGATCATAAACGAGCAGCTTCTCATCAAATGCTCCGGCCCGTTTCATTTTTTTGTACGATTTTTCGATGTTTACTTTTAAGCCGTTGTAGCCGGGAATCGCTTTCCATATTTGATCAATTTTCGCATTCTGGGCCTTTACTTCATATTCAGGCGCTTTTTGCAAAAGCTCCTGGTACAATTCGTCCTTCTGAGCGGCAACCGTGACCGCATCTTTTTTCATCGCATCTATGTAATGTTGTGAATACGGACGGTTCATCATCTGATAGGACATCAGCAAAAGAAAGAAAAAAACGGAAACACGAACAATCGTTCTTTTCAATTGTATTCCTCCCTTCCCCACAAAATATGTGAGAAAAGGACAAGATAGAACCGGACCGTTTTCACGGCTTAAAACAAAGAAGCCGGGTTACCCAGGCTTCCTTTTGCTTTGAAGACGAAGACAGAAGCAAGATAAAACACCGTTTTTTACGATTTTTGTTCTTCTTTTTCCTTCTGTTCACGCAGTACAGCTTTTCTTGATAAGTTAACGCGTCCTTGTTTATCGATTTCGGTAACCTTAACAAGGAGCTCGTCGCCGATTTTGACGACATCTTCGACTTTTCCTACCCGTTCGAGCGCAAGCTCTGAAATATGGACCAAACCGTCTTTTCCGCTGAACAGTTCAACGAAAGCTCCGAATTTTTCAATCCGCTTTACTTTACCTAAGTAAAGCTGTCCGACCTCAACTTCTCTGACAAGGTCTTCGATAATTTTCTTCGCTTTTTGGTTCATGCTTTCATCGGTGGAAGAGATGAAGATTGTGCCGTCTTGTTCAATATCGATTTTAACACCTGTATCTTCAATGATCTTATTGATTTGTTTTCCGCTTGGTCCGATGACGTCGCGGATTTTATCCGGATTGATCGACATCGTCAAGATTTTCGGCGCATAAGGAGAAAGCTCTTTTCTTGATTCAGCCAATGTGCTCAGCATGCTTTCAAGAATTTCCATTCTGCCTTTTTTCGCCTGCTGAAGAGCCTCTTCCAAAATCTCTCTTGATAGGCCTTCAATTTTAATATCCATTTGCAGAGCTGTGACGCCTTTGGACGTTCCCGCTACTTTAAAGTCCATATCTCCGAGATGGTCTTCCATACCTTGAATATCGGTTAGGACCGTGTAGTTGTCACCTGATTTAACAAGACCCATTGCGATTCCGGCCACCGGAGCTTTAATCGGCACCCCTGCATCCATCATAGCAAGCGTGCTTGCACAAATGCTCGCCTGGGAAGTTGAACCGTTTGATTCAAGCACTTCAGAGACGAGGCGGATGGTGTACGGGAAGTCTTTTTCAGACGGAACAATCGGCTCAAGCGCACGTTCCCCGAGGGCTCCGTGCCCGATTTCGCGGCGTCCCGGTCCGCGCATCGGCCCTGTTTCCCCGACGCTGAACTGCGGGAAGTTGTAATGGTGCATAAAGCGTTTTGATTCCTCGACACCGAGACCGTCCAAAATTTGTACATCGCCAAGCGCACCGAGCGTACAAATGCTGAGCGCCTGCGTCTGCCCCCGTGTGAAAAGGCCTGAACCGTGTGTTCTCGGAAGGAGTCCGACTTCTGAAGAAAGCGGGCGGATCTCATCGACTGCCCGGCCGTCAGGACGAACTTTTTCCTCCGTGATCAGACGGCGCACTTCATTTTTAACAAGCTGCGACAAAATGTCTTTCACTTGTTTCAGCGTGTCTTCATCGTGTTCCTCTTCTTCAAACTTGGCCAAAACCTCGTTTTTCACTTCGCTGATCGCGTCCTCGCGCGCGTGCTTTTCATGAACCTGGATCGCTTTTAAGAGGTTCGATTCGGCCATTCCCCGCACTTTTTCTTTCAGATCGGAATCGATCTCATACAGGGTGATTTCTGATTTTTCTTTCCCGACAGCGGCGACGATTTCCTCCTGGAACGCAATAAGCCGCTTGATCTCCTCGTGACCGAACATGATCGCTTCAAGCATGATCTCTTCCGGAACTTCGTCTGCTCCTGCTTCAACCATGTTGATCGCATCTTTCGTTCCCGCTACGACGAGGTGAATGTCGCTTTTTTCAAGCTGTTCAAGTGTCGGATTAATAATGAATTCGTTGTCAACCCGGCCTACCGTCACTCCGGCAATCGGCCCTTCAAACGGGATGTCCGATACGGACAGCGCAAGAGACGATCCGAACATTGCCGCCATTTCCGACGAACAATCCTGGTCAACACTCATGACGATGCTGACGACTTGAACTTCATTCCGGAAGCCGTCTGCGAACAGCGGACGAATCGGCCGGTCGATTAACCGGCTGGCGAGAATCGCTTTTTCGCTCGGTCTGCCCTCTCTTTTAATAAACCCGCCCGGAATCTTTCCGACGGCATAAAGTCTTTCTTCATAATTCACGGTTAACGGGAAGAAATCTACGGTTTTAGGTTCTTTTGAAGCCGTTGCGGTGCTGAGCACAGCGGTGTCTCCATAACGCACCATGACAGCTCCGTTTGCTTGTTTTGCAAGCTGGCCGGTTTCTACCGTCAGCTTGCGGCCGGCCCAATCTATGGAAAAGACATGTTTCTCTTGTCCCATTCTTATATGAACTCCTCTCTTCGGATAGTTTTTACGTTACTCCTATTATGAACGAAATGAATTGAACATATCAATGGCAAAGTGCTATGTAAAGAATGAATCGGTGTCATTTAAAATCATTTATATGAACAACGCGTTTTAGAGTTGCCGGATATTCGTTCTTATACGATAAAAAAGCGGGAATCCTCCCGCTTTTTACGATTATCGACGTAATCCTAGTTTGTTGATCAACTCACGGTAACGAGTTACGTCTTTGTTACGAAGATACGTAAGAAGATTACGACGTTTACCTACCATTTTAAGAAGACCGCGACGTGAGTGATGGTCTTTCTTGTGAGTGCGTAAATGCTCGTTCAAGTTGTTGATTTGATCTGTTAGGATAGCGATCTGAACTTCCGGTGATCCCGTGTCAGATTCGTGGGTTTTGAACTCATTGATGAGTTGTGTTTTACGCTCTTGAGTAATTGCCATCCTGTTTCACCTCCATATAATATTAGCCCCGATTACCTAGCAAACGCCGGTGATTCGATTTGCCAAGTGAACGGTTTTAAAGCTACAGACAATATGATACTAGAAATGCGGGCCTAATGCAACCATTTATGATGAAGTTTAGCTATTATCACCATTGTTGACGCGTATTGCCGTTTCCATACATCTAGATTTCGGCCGGCTTCCGCTCTCTGAAGAAGCGGATCGCTTCTTCTTTGTCTCTAGAAATCTGTTCGACAAGCTCGTCAACGCTGCCGAATTTTTTTTCGCTCCTCAGCCGCTTATACCATTCAACCTTAATTTCGGACCCGTATATGTCACGATCAAAATCGAATAAGTTGACTTCGATTGAAGGCTGCCCCGGCCGTTTTTCGTAAAACGTCGGCTTGTATCCGACATTGCAGACGCCGTTGTAGACAGCGCCGCCGATTTCGGCTTTAACGGCATACACACCTGTCGGCGGGACGATGTATGTGTCTTTAAGGCCGATATTGGCGGTCGGAAATCCGATCGTTCGGCCCCTTTTATCGCCGTGGATCACAAAGCCTTTCACATGGTACGGCCTGCCGAGCAGTTCAGCGGCGTACTCGACGTCTCCGGCTCCCAGGACGGTGCGGATTCTCGTGGAGCTCACCTTTTGGTCCTGATTGGAGTATTTTGCGACAGACGTGCTTTTGACACGGCCTTTCGCATACTCCTGGAAGTTTTCCATTGTGCCTTTGCCGAATTTCCCGAAGGTAAAGTCAAATCCGGCTACAACATGAGTAACGTGAAAGCCGAGTATATATTGATCGATAAATTCTTCAGGCGATAGAGAAGCGAATTCAGGGGTAAATGTGACAACGTATAAAAAATCGACCCCTAAATCTTCAATGATGCTGATTTTGTCCTGCAATGGCGTGATTAAATCTTTTGGCTCCCGGCCTTTTTTGAGCACGGCAGAAGGGTGGGGATGAAAGGTCATCACCGCCGTTTTGACCCCTTCTCTTGCCGCGGTGTTTTTTGCTGTAAGAATCACTTGCTGATGTCCCAGGTGAACACCGTCAAAATAGCCTAATGCCATAACTGATGTCGGAAAATCCTCACGCTTCAAGTCGTGTGGGTGGGAAATATGTATCGTCTTCAAGAACGGTCACCTTTTCTATTGTTCGCTTTTTTGCACGAGTACTTTTGCCGGCTTCAACAGGCCGGTTTTGGTCGGATGCGGATAATAGACGGCTGTGCACCGGCCTGCTTCCGTAAAGACCGCAATGCGGTCTTCGCTCGTCAAATGAGAAAAGCTGCCGGGCGTTTCAAGCACCGCTCCATTTTCCACTTTCTTAGCTAATGTATCACTAATTATCCATTTCGGCAAATGATCAAGCGCACGTTCGATGGGGACGAGCTTTTCGGACAATGTTCCACCAGCAATCAAGCCTTCGACGTCTTCAAAGGTCAAGCATTCATCAAGGGTAAAAGGGCCTGATGCGGTCCTGACCAGGTTGGACATATGCGCGGGATATCCGAGCTTCTCCCCGATTGTTACCGCCAAGGTCCTGACATATGTGCCTTTTGAACATGTCACAACAAACCGAAAGCGGGCTTTATCCTGCTCATGGCGAATCTCGGATGTCAGTTCGATATGATGGATGGTGATGGCCCGCTTCGGCCGTTCAACCTCGATACCGGCCCGCGCGTATTCATACAGCTTTTTGCCGCCTACCTTGACAGCGGAATACATCGGCGGGACTTGCTCAATCGTTCCTTCAAGAGATCTCAGGACGCTCTGCACGGCCTGTTCATCAGGCGGCGCTAAAACGGGCTTCTTTTCCGTGACTTGCCCCGTCTGGTCTTCTGTCTCCGTGGAACAGCCAAGCGTGACCTCTGCATCATATGTTTTGGACTTTTCCGTCAAATACTCGACGACTTTGGTTGCTCTCCCGATGCAGATCGGGAGAACGCCCGACACCTCGGGATCCAATGTGCCGGTATGGCCGACCTTTTTTGTTTTCAACAGTTTGCGGATCTTCATGACGCAGTCGTGCGAAGTCATGCCGACCGGTTTATGTAACAGAAGGACTCCGTTATACATTCGTGTTTCTTCGCCCCTTTCTCATTTGGAGCTAAAAAGGACAGGCAGTCGCCCGCCTATCCTTTTTCAGCTTATGATTCTTCTTTGTTTGCGTTCAGCTCGTGAATCAATGTTTCGATACGGTTTCCGTAATCGATCGATTCATCGAACTCAAAATGGATTTCAGGTGTTTTGCGAAGCCTGATTCGGTTTCCAAGTTCGGAACGAATAAAGCCCTTTGCTTTTGCCAGGCCTTTGAGCGTTTCTTCCCGTTTCTTTTCATCGCCTAAAACGGAAATATACACTTTGGCAATTTGCAAATCACCTGAGACCCTGACATCAGTGACTGTTAAAAATCCGATCCGCGGATCTTTCAGCTTTCTGCCGATAATGTCACCAAGTTCTTTTTTCATCTGCTCACCCACACGGGTAGCTCTCATCGTCATGACCATACCACCTCTACGTTAAAACCACTCTGTTCTCGTGATCGTCCGTTCAATTTCCGGAAAAGAGTCGATAAAGCTTAGAACCCGTTGCAGCTCTTTTTCCGTTTGCACGCGAGAGGAAGAAACGGCGGCGATACCAAAGCTTGTGCGCTGCCAAGTGTCCTGGTAGTCAATTTCTGAAACAGAAACGTTGAACTTTGCGCGGATTCTTGTGATCACCCGCTTCAGCACCGCTCGTTTTTCCTTGAGTGATGATGCATCGTAAATGATGCATTCGCATTCAACGAAACCGATCACTTTCTTTCAATTTCTTGCATGACATACGCTTCGATCATATCGCCTTCGCGAATGTCGTTGTATTTCTTAATGGTGATACCACATTCATATCCTTGTGAAACTTCTTTCACATCATCTTTAAAGCGTTTCAGCACATCGACTTCCCCTTCATAGATGACGACGCCGTCGCGGATCAAGCGGATTCCGCTGTCACGTGTGATCGTACCTTCCGTTACATAGCCTCCGGCAATCGTTCCGATTTTAGAGACTTTGAATGTTTGACGGACTTCAACCATGCCGATCACTTTTTCTTCATACTCAGGATCAAGCATGCCTTTCATGGCTGCTTCGATCTCATCGATGACTTTATAAATGATGCGGTGAAGGCGGATATCCACATTTTCGGCTTCGGCGGTACTCTTAGCATTTCCGTCAGGTCTGACATTAAACCCGATCACGATTGCATTTGAAGCAGAAGCTAAAATAATGTCTGATTCGGTAATCGCACCTACGCCTGTGTGGATGATTTTGACTCTGACGCCTTCGACTTCTATTTTTTGCAGTGCTGCAACGAGAGCTTCAGCAGAGCCTTGAACATCAGCTTTGACAACGAGATTAATGTCTTTGACATCGCCTTGTTTAATCTGTTCAAACAAGTCATCAAGGCTGAGCTTCGCTTTATCGCTGCGCTGTTCTTCAAGCTGCTTGGTAGCGCGGGCTTCGCCGACTGAACGGGCTGTTTTTTCGTCTTTGAACACAAGGAACTGATCCCCTGCATTCGGAACTTCGTTCAATCCGGTGATTTCAACAGGTGTTGACGGCCCCGCCGATTTAACGCGTCTGCCGACATCATTGACCATCGCGCGAACGCGTCCAAATGTGTTCCCGACGACAATCGGATCTCCGACGTGAAGCGTTCCGTTTTGAACGAGCAGTGTTGCGACAGAACCTTTTCCTTTATCAAGCTCGGCTTCGATGACCGTTCCTTTTGCTCTGCGGTTCGGATTCGCTTTGAGCTCCTCGACCTCGCTGACGAGCAGGATCATTTCGATCAGCTCATCGATTCCCTCTCCTGACAGTGCTGAAAGAGGAACGAAAATCGTCTCGCCTCCCCATGCTTCAGGAACAAGACCGTGCTCTGTCAGCTCCTGCATCACCCGGTCAGGGTTTGCCGTCGGTTTGTCGATTTTGTTGACAGCGACGATGATCGGCACTTCAGCCGCTTTCGCATGGTTGATCGCTTCGACCGTCTGCGGCATGACCCCGTCATCTGCAGCTACGACGAGAATCGTAATATCCGTAACTTCCGCACCGCGTGCGCGCATCGTTGTGAATGCGGCGTGGCCCGGAGTGTCAAGGAAGGTGATCTTTTTGCCGTTTTCCTCGATCTGATAAGCGCCAATATGCTGTGTGATGCCTCCGGCTTCGCCTTCGACGACCTTCGTTTTTCTGATGCTGTCAAGAAGCGTTGTTTTTCCGTGGTCGACGTGGCCCATTATTGTTACGACAGGAGGACGGATTTCAAGGTCTTCTTCTTGATCCGGCTCTTCGTATTTTTCGAGCTCGGTTTCTTCAAGGACGATCACTTCTTCGACGTCGACGCCGTATTCTGAAGCGATCAGCTCAACGGTATCTTTGTCAAGATCTTGGTTGATCGTTGCCATAGTGCCGAGAAGCATTAATTTTTTAATGATTTCTGACGGTTCTTTTCCGAGCTCTTCGGCAAGCTGCCCGACCGACATTGAGTTGGTAAATTCGATTTTTTCAGGCAGTTCTTTTTTCGGCTTGAACTGCTTCTCCTGCGGAGATTGATGATTTTTACCGCGCTTGTTCTTTTTGTTATTGTTGTTGTTGTTTTTCTTTTTGTTTTTATTGTTAAATTGAGTATTCTGCACGTTATTCTTCTTTCCGTCTCGATTTTTGTTTGGCTTACTTCCGGCATTCTGTTTTGCGGCTTCTTGCTGCGGCTTTTGTCCGCCTGTACCGGCATCCTTTTTATTTCCCGCAGGTTTAGCGCTCTTCTTGAATTTTTGATCGAGCTGTTTGATCGCATTTTCTTCGATCATCGCCATATGGTTATTGACTTCGATATTCATATCTTTCAATGCCGCGATAATATCCTTACTTGAAACATTTATGGCTTTTGCATATTCATAAACTCTCATTTTAGCCATTCGTTCACCCCCAAAAAAATTAATCGAGCTTTCGGAGCAACGTATTCGCAAAACCTTGATCAGTGACAGCAACAACCACACGGGATTCTTTGCCGATTGAACGGCCCAAAAGCATACGATCTCCGACTTTTTTCACCGGTACATCGTAGTGCCTGCATTTGTCGGTTACTTTTTTCTCCGTGTTAGCCGATGCGTCGTCTGCAAGCAAAACAAGCTTTGCGCGCGAATGCCTGATTTCTTTCACAACCAGGTCTTCTCCGGACACGACCTTTCGAGCTCGATTCGCCAGACCCAGCAAGGAAAACCATTCTGATTCCGACATTTATCTAATTCTCCTTTTCCGCCAGTTCCAGCAGTTCATCAAAAATCTGATCATCAATCTGTGCTTGAAGCTGATTTGCTAAGCTGTTTTTCTTTTTTGCAGTTAAAATGACGTCTTTATCAAGAGTAAGGTAGGCTCCCCGGCCGTTTTTCTTGCCGGTCGGGTCTACGGAAACTTCCCCTTCTTTCGAACGGACGACGCGGATGAGCTCCTTTTTAGGCTTCATTTCCCCTGTTACGACGCATTTTCTAAGCGGGATCTTCTTTCGGCTTTTCACCAAAGGTCACCTCTTATTCATCCGATTCTGGAGTTTCGCTTTCAAAGAAAAGCTCTTCCGGCTCCTCTTCTTCAAGCTCCCTTGGATAAATTCCAAGCTCTCTTGCATCTGTTTCGCTTTTAATATCGATCTTCCAGCTTGTCAGCTTGGCTGCCAGGCGGGCGTTTTGACCTCTTTTTCCGATGGCGAGCGACAGCTGGTAGTCAGGAACGACAACCGTTGTCGCCTTATCCTCTTCATTGACGATGACGTCGAGCACTTTTGAAGGGCTCAGCGCATTGGCGACGAATTCAACCGGATCGTTTGACCAATGAACAATATCAATTTTCTCGCCTTTCAATTCATTGACGATCGCCTGAACGCGCTGACCCTTCGGTCCGACGCAGGCGCCGACGGGATCGATGTCGGGATTATCCGTGCGCACGGAAATCTTCGAGCGGTCTCCCGCTTCTCTCGCCACGGATTTGAGCTCGACCGTTCCATCGTAAATTTCCGGGACTTCGATTTCAAAGAGACGTTTTAATAAACCTGGATGAGTTCTTGAAACGTAAATCTGCGGACCCTTCGTCGTTTTTTCGACTTTTGTAATGAACACTTTGATCCGGTCATGGGGCTTGTAGACTTCATTCGGCATCTGTTCTGAAACCGGCAGAAGGGCCTCGATTTTTCCTAAAGAGACATAGATGAACTTATTGTCGATCCGCTGAACGATGCCTGTCATGATATCTTCTTCGCGATCGATGAATTCAGAATAGATGACGCCGCGCTCCGCTTCGCGGACGCGCTGAGTCACGACCTGCTTTGCCGTCTGGGCAGCGATGCGGCCGAAATCCTTCGGCGTCACTTCGATTTCCACGACATCTCCGACAATGTAGTTCGGATTGATGTTTACGGCATCTTCAATCGAGATTTCAAGGCGCGGATCATATACTTCATCCACGACATCTTTGCGGGCGAAAACGCGGATTGAACCGGTGTCGCGATTTAAATCTACCCTGACGTTCTGCGCCTGGTTGAAGTTCCGCTTATAAGCGGAAATGAGCGCAGCTTCAATTGCTTCAATAATAATGTCCTTACTGATTCCCTTTTCTTTTTCAAGAACAGTCAGGGCATCTAACAACTCACTACTCATGTTTATGGTTTCCCCCTTAAACAGTCAAAAATTAATTGAACGAAACAGCCAGCCTTGCTTTGGCTACTTTATCATATGGAATATTGATCGTTTTCCGGCGCGTTTTGATCATCACCGCGACTTCCACGTTTTCACCGTCAAATGCGGAAAGCTCGCCTTCAAACTCTTTATTGCCTTCAATAGGTTCGTACGTTTTAATATATACGTTTTTTCCGAGCGCTTTCATGAAATCGGCTTCTTTCTTTAAAGGCCTCTCAGCTCCAGGTGACGATACTTCAAGAAAATAGTTTTGCTTGATCGGATCAGCCTCGTCGAGCTTTTCACTAAGAGCTTCGCTAACCTTGGCACATTCCTCGATGTCCACGCCGTCATCTGAATCAATAAACACGCGAAGAAACCAGCTCGGACCTTCCTTGACAAATTCGATGTCAACGAGTTCAAGCTGAAGATTGTCTAGTATAGGCTGGACCATTTCGCTGACGGTATCGATCACTTTGTTACTCATACTTTTCCTCCTTGTGCAGGCTCCCATTCATCAGCTCCCTCGTAAAAACCCTGCTTCAAAAGCAGGGGATTTTAGAAAAAACGATGAACATGTCGAGACAAAATTGCCTGTTCAATACAAAAGAGCGGGTTTCCCCACTCTTCGCCTCGGCTATCGTTAGCATTTCCAATAAAACTATACCATAACCATATTTTTATTGCAAATCATGACAGCGTTTAGTCTGACGCATTTCGGAAGCGGATGATTTTTCATTCATCCGCTTCGCATGTTCTGAAATGACAGAAGCGGCAGAGCTCGGATAAACGATCCGAAAACCGTCATAATCCGGATAAAGGGTCCCGTCATCCTGAATACCGGTCAAAATCCAAAATTGGCTGCCCGCTCCGCCCTGCTTTTCTATGAGTTCAAGCCATGTTCTGTAGACGTCGTCCCTTCTGGACTTATCCTGATAGCCGTACTCTTCTAAAACGACCGGCTTGCCGATTTCTTTTCCATCGCAAATATGGTCTGTGATCCACTGATTTCCCCATTCGGCCGTTTTGCCCCAATGATCCGGATAGAGGTGATATGTGCCGTAATCAATATGCTTAAGAGCAGTCAGCCTTTTCCAATCCACACCTTCTCCGCCGCTGTAATGCCAATCAGGGTGCCCTTCTATATGATAAAATCCTTCATCTCCAACCGCTACAAGATGGTTCTGATCAATAGATTTAATAAATTCGCTCATCTCATCCGCCCATTCGACAAGTGTATTTCCGGTTCTGTCAGACTGGACCCTCGGTTCATTGGCAAGCTCCCACGCCATAATCGCGGGATCATCTTTATATTTGACGCCATTATATGTGTTGACTCGGTTCAGCATATAGGATACATAATTTTTATACGCCTCTTTAATGTCCGGATGAGTATAAAAGGCGTCATGTCCATCCGCCTGAAACCACCTGACATATTGATTCATCCCGCCGAAATCATCCCAGTTGTTCACAAAAGGGATGACTAGTTTTATCCCTGTCTGTCCCGCTTTATAAATGGCATAGTCAAGCTTTGAAAAACCTGATTCATCATATATGCCCGGCCTTGGCTGCATGACGGTATTTTCCTGCGGCTGGCCGTCAAGAAATCCCCAGATGCGGATCACTTTCAAATTCATCGCTTTCATATCTTCGAACACATCATCGACCATTTTTTTAGATTTATAATGGAAATAATAGTTATTCGTCCCGGCAAAATAAAAGTCTTTTCCATTTAAAATGAACGATGTTCCGGATGTCTCAACAAAAGGAGACGCGGCTAGTGCCGGCCGGGGATTGCCAAACTGAATGGCGGAAAGCGCAAGCAAAAACGGTATCAGCAGTGTCAAAAAAAACTTTTTCGTCATCATTATTTTTCCCTGCTTTCATAAAGAAGATCCATGGACGGCGCCATTCAGAGATTAGCAGGCCGTTCAAGGCGTGACTTTCATCTTCACGACCGTCTCGACGCCTTTCGGCCACAGTTCAAATGTAAAGGTGGAATCGCTTTTCAAATACTTTAAAACCCGCTCTCTCAAATACAAATCCCCGTCTTTTTCGTAAAAATCCTCGTCATAGTTCAAGTAGGGCGTCCATGACCATACTTCTTCAAGAACCGGCCTTCCTGTAGAATCGACGACTCCTTTAACCGTAGCCAGCTTCGTTCCGTTCAGTGAAGCCGGGATTTTGAGATCACCGCTGATTGCCGATTGACTGACGGTGAATTCGCTTTTTTCAAGCTTCGGGTCATCATAAAGAATGATATCCATAACCTGGCTGGCTCCTTTATGAAACGTAAAAGTGAGCTGCGCTTTTACCCCAGGCTGCCCGGACCCGTTCAGCAGCTTTGCCAAGCAGGATTCCTTAATAGAGACCGTTTTTCCGGCATTATCAACTGTATAATCACTGCCTTCCTTTAATGGTTCGGATTTCTGATAAATGCCGGTCAGCACATTGCCGGTCAGCTGAATGTCCACCGTCTGATCGCTGAGGTTTTGACCTTTTTTTATAAAAAGATCTGCCGGTTTGATGATCGCATTGGGAACGCCGCGTCCCGCCTGAATGACAATCTCTTTAACAACAGGATCGCGCCACTGTCTCTCAGTCCGGTCAAACTGGTCATTCCCGTTGTCCCACCACATCGGGACCATTTGATATTTGTGGGCAAGGCGGACAAACGTATCATGATAGAGCCGCTTTGAATGATTTTCATTGGCGCCGAGGGTACCGTATTCGCCGATGATAACCGGGTATCCTTCCCTTACAAATTTTTCATAAACCGGTTTGATATCCTCCTCCATCTCGGAGATTTCGGCTGCCGATCCCCAAGTCGTCCGGCCCCACCAGTTTGATACGTAATCCCACGGAGAATAGTAGTGATATGTGAGGACAATCCGGTCATCATCAGGCGGTTCAAATGAATGAAGCAATTCATCTTTGTTATCTTCAAGCCCCCCGACGATCACGAGCCGCTGGCTGTTGTTTCCGCCGGTCGAACGGATGATGTTCAGCATCTCGCGGTTAAGCAGATTCATTTGATATGCGTTCATTCCAGTCGGTTCATTGACGATTTCAAACAGGAGGCGTTCACTTTTGTTTTTAAAACGCTCGGCAATTTGCTTCCAGACTTTCCCCAGCTTATCTAATGTCTCCTGCTGGCTGTTTCCCATGCGGCTGATCCATAGCCAAGAATCGTGGTGAATATTTAACACGACATAAAATTCTCTTTCCAACGCCCAATCCGCCACTTCTTCCACCCGGTTCATCCAAGCGGTGTCGATCAGATACCCGGGAGCGCTGCCGATGTGGGAGTCCCATGTCACCGGAATCCGGACGCTTTTAAACCCCGCGTCGCGAATATCATCAAAAGTATGCTCGCGAACCGGCGGATTGTTCCAAGAGCCTTCTGTCGGAACAGCATCCAGCGTGTTGCCAAGGTTCCATCCGGGACTCATGTTTTCCAAAAGGTCTGCCGGGGTGATGATGCTCTGCTTTTCTTGCTTTGCTGGCCCGCTTGTTCCCGAAGCTTTCGGAACTGCGGATAAAAGAACGGTTCCCATGATCAAAACGAACAGAATGATCGACTTTAAACACAAGGCTAACCATTTTTCTCTCAAACTTTTGAACTCCTTTTTTATTAGATGATCGTGCAAAACACTGGCTAAAATCCCTCAATTTAAAAAAGGCGGCTGAACGCCGCCTTTTCCCAAACGTTCAAGCGCATATCAATCTGACATTCTCTTACAGATTGTTATGCATTTCCGATTAAACGGTCATACTCAGCGTAAGCTGTCGCCATATCGACCTGAGACCAGAAGCGGTGATACACAAAAGTCGGCAGACCGTTTTCCCATTTGCCTGTATTCGGATTCCACGAGGTCTGATATTTATTTTCCAAATAAGGCCACATCGGATCGTTTTTAATTTTCGGACGGAGGTCGGCATGACTGATATAGACGCCGTTACCGCCCTTTGCCGGATCAGACGGCACAGTGTTGGAACCAGGAATGGTGTTGCCCTGCCCGTTTTTGCCGCTCCAGCCATTCGGAAAATAGACTTCCTTCGTAAAGTAGCGGATATAATCTTCATGTTCTTCCTCTGCTGCGATACCGATTCCGTCATTTTTATTCCATGCTGCATCAAGCAGTTCTTTTGCCACGTTTTTGGCCTTGTTTCCAAGAGTGGTAAAGCCGCCGGTTTCGGCTTTTGTTCCGGCTGCAAAGAAGACAAGCGTTTTAATATAGCTGCCGAGAACACCGACATCTTGAGAAGGATTCTTCGTCGTGACATGCAGTCCCGGATTTCCGGTAAATGAATCAAATCCCTTCCACGGATCAGGCTGGCCGCTCCATTCAAGGTTTGCCGGAATCCAAAACTCGCCTGGATCGGATTGTACGGCGATCTGCGGGTTTTGGCCGCCAAGGACGCGTTCTCCCGCTTCATTTAAATAATAGCCTTCTTCATCCGTAACAGGCCGTTCGCCCACAAACACATAATCAAGCGAATACGCGATCCATTTTTCAATCACATGCTTTGCCATTTGGAAGTTTTCAGACGATTTGTCACCTTTCTCTGCGAAAATGTAATACAGTTCCGCCACCCTTTCCAGCGGCCAGACTTGCATCCCGAACCAATTGTTAGAAGGCGGATCGTGATATACAGGCGCTTCTGTGTATGCCATTCCGTAAAATGTGCTGACATTCTGCGGATATGCGCTGTAGCTGCCGTTCCAGCTATTCGTGGCGCCGCCTGCAACAGCTCCTTCTGAAGAAAGCAGCCATGTGTAAAGTTCAAGCTGCCTTTTCAGCGCCTGTTCCCAATCGCTGCGCGCCGTGGATGAATTTGGAACCAATCCGCCTTCAGCTGTTGACAGTGCATAAGAAGCGACAGGGTTTTGATAACCTTGGTGCACATGACTCGCACCGATCCGCCACGCCCAGTTGGCATACTGTCCCAATCCGCCTCCCCAAGCAGTGTACCATGCCATTAAATAATGACAGGCATTTTTTCCAGTTCCGCGGGAAGGCGAGCCGTCAGCAGCGCTTCCAATCTCTTGAAAGTATTTGTCATACATGCCGTAACGGAGAAAGTCCCCCATTTTTTTAGCTTTTTCTAAATACTTAGTATTGCTGTAGCCCCATTGCCTTGCCCAGTACATCGCCTGAACAGCGCGCGCATCGGCGTCGGTCGCATTAGTGTAGCGCCACTGCGGGGCAGGAGCCTGATTTTCTTTTGTAAACAGACTCATAAACCCTTCATTCGGTTTTCCAAACGTCTGATTATCTTGAGAGGGGTGCGGAACCGTTTCCCAAACAGACTCCTGTTCACCGCGCTGGTAAGTGTTCACATAAACGGCGGTGTGTGATGGGTTCAACAGGTTCCCGAATCCATACCAGTTATCGACATCAAGCAGCCAGTGCATTAAATACGTTTCATTGCTTCCGTATGTGGATCTAAGCTCACTGTCAAGCGGATCGTTTCCGGCCGGATATTGTCCGGTCAAAGCCGAAGGATAAAGATCTGGGTAGCGGTGTTCGGCGGCATATGTGGCAGGGCTTGAGGGGTTATAATAGTTCATCGTCGGCTGTTCTTCGTTTCCATCGCCTTCATTGACCGGGATGATATATTTCTCCATATTGTCCCAGGCGGCTTCTAGCTTTGACCAGTCCTGTGTGTATCGGCCGTACATCGCTTCAAGCCACAGCCAATAACTGTATGCTTCAGATGTTGTCATATGGCCGTAATCAGGCGCTTCGCATATGAGCGTTTCAACTGAATGATAAGGAATGCCTTCAGGCGAAAAATAGCCGTTTTGCGGATTTTTAATTTGCTCATACAATTGCATAAAGCGTGTTTTATTGTCCATGATGCGTCCTCCTTTTGAAGCTTCAAGCTTTCGTTTCATATGATGGGACTGCCGGGGATTGAATCCGGGTGTTTTTTAGTCGGGCTCATTTCCAAAAACAAGCCGGCCTTCATCATATACTGGTATATACCGGGTTTTTGCCAGCGTGTGTGACAGCCCCCGGTAAGAGTGGTCATTTTTCGGATTCCAAAAAGACGTCCCCGCCGGAGCCGCTAGGCGGAACTGAACTTCTTTCTTATGGGCGGATTGACCCCCGGGGTATATCATAACCCCGCTGAAGCTGACTTCCGTATAGTAAATGTGTTCGCCGATGTGATATGGCTTCAGCTGGGACACCGACGCCCCTTCGTTGTATCCGGTTGAGATCTTTATATCTTCCGAAGAAAATCCGGCATTCACCGCTTCAGTCAGGTCCACGTAATAGCGGAAAGACAGCTTATCGGTTTTCTTTGCCGGCCATCCTGATCGGTTATTAAGCTGCACTCTGATTTCTGAGTAGTTGTTTCCCGAGCTGTTTATGGATGCCTCCGCAAAAAATTCATCTTCTGGTGTTTCCTTTTCGGGAAAATGAGGCAGCGGTGATTGCCCGGCACCATACAGTTGAAACATTTTGGCTGCATTGCCCGTGAAAGCCGCATTGTAATCGATCGCAACTTCGTTTGACACATAATCATTTGTTTCGTCCCGGTACGAATCGTCTCTTCCCGGTCCGCCTACTAACGCGCCGTAAAGGGTATGGCGGTGGTTTTCAGGCACATTCATATGATCGGCCCATGAACCGTGTGCGGTGCGGTGATGCGGGTGCTTCGGCGGATTTGTTCCGTACCCGACGATAAAGCTGCGCTGTTGCGGATTATCCCCAAGCATATAGTTCAATTGCTGAACCGCAAAATCCCGATACCTTTTTGCTTTGCCGGCATCTTTTACCCAATCTGAATAAACAAAAGCGAGAAAAGCGGCGTTTGAAGCGTAGCGCAGCGATCCCCACTGCTCAAGCCATGCCAGCCCGCCTGGTGTATAAGTGATACGCTCTGTGCTTCCATTATGATTGTAGCCTGTCGACCAATAATCAAGATTGCGTTCGACAGATGCGGTGAATCGGGATTCGTTCGTCAGACGAGCGAGCAGCAGCTGTGCTCCGTAAGTGACGTCATCCCAGGAAAGCGTCCAGCGGTAAGGCCAGTTTGCGGGATCGCCCCAATCTGAGACCGAAGCAAGCGCTTTATCCAAATATTTTTGATCGCCGGTTGCCAAGTAGAGCCAGACAGCTCCCCATGTCAGTTCATCTTTATATCCGCTCCACGAATTATAATATTGCTGCGCGTCTGTAATGCAGTCTGAATATTTGCCGCGGTAGCGGTCGGCAAAATCGTATAATTCCTTGGCATGGGCCAATAGTTTATTTGAATAAGAAGCGTCTGTCGGCTTGAAAATGATTGATGCAGAAGCTAGGGCTGCTGCTGTACCGCCGGCAAGGTCTGACCCGGGACAGGCTGCATCTATCTTATAAGCCGGCCGCTTCATAGGCATTACTTCGGCCGGGCCCCACCAGGCATGATCTTGGGCCCCATGGCCGACTTGGCCCCAAAACTCATAAGGGCCTGTATGCGCTTTAATAAAATAGTCTGTCGCCCATCTGATATTGTCTAATATCGCATCAAGCTGTCCGGCCGCTTCATAGGCATCGCGGTACTCATAGACGGACCATGACAGAACGGCCGCAGAATAAGCCATTGGAAGGCCGAACTTCACGTGATCTCCTGCATCATACCATCCGCCTGTCAAATCATGGCCGACATCTTTTCCATCCTCAAGCGCAGAGTCCCCTCTCCAATTCAGACGGCTGCCTTCCGGAAGCTTTCCGGAGCGCTGCGCCTCATAGAAAAGAATTGATTTTTGCAGCAACTCCGCATAATTTTGGTTCTCTTTCGCAAATGCAATGTCCGCCTTGCCGAAAGCCGGCATGAACAACATCGCAAACGTAAGCAGTAAAACAAAGAAAAACGCTTTCATTTTCAAAAAAGCTTTCTCTTTCAACGGACTCCTTCCTCCTCATTTTGTTTTCCTTCAAAACAGCCGATGTTTACATGACACTCACCTCCTTTAGTGACGGACAAATGGTGTCTTTCGGTAAGCGGAGAAGAGACTGATTGAATTTTTGAAATTTGAAGATGTGCTGCAGATTCACACAGGTTCAATGTTTGCCGGAGGAACGAAGAACTTTGTTTGTTTAATCAAGAAACTAACTTCTGTTCACTGAAAAAGTGAACTTCTTTATAGAATAATATCATTTTGAAAATATTAACATTAATGTATTTTTATTGTCAATCAATCTGACAAACTTTCCGCACTATACGCGCCTCTGAATCTTCGAAGAACGCGCTGGGTTAGAAAACAAAAAAGAGACTGCCGAATAAGTCGGCAGCCTTTAAAATAAAGACAGCTGGTTCTGATCTGGGAGCGACTCGAGACAGCCGTGGCGCTCCAAGTATTCCATGATCGTTTTTGACACCTTGCCTCTTTTTTGCAAATCTTCTTTGGAAAGAAATTCGCCTTCTTCCCTTGCTTTGACAATATTCAAAGCGGCGTTTGTTCCAAGCCCCGGTATTGAATTAAACGGCGGAATCAAGCTGTTTCCGTCAATGATGAATTCGGAAGCGCTCGATCTGTATAAGTCGACTTTTTGGAAAGAGAAGCCCCTTTCGCACATTTCAAGCGCCAGCTCAAGCACCGTGAGCAAACTTTTCTCTTTCGGAGAAGCGTCAAGGCCTTTAGAGTTGATGTCATCCATGACGGCTTTAATCGCTGTCGACCCTTTGATCATCGTTTCGATATCAAAGTCATCGGCCCGCACCGTAAAGTATGCTGCGTAGTAGAGCAGCGGATGATGGACTTTAAAATAAGCGATTCTGACCGCCATCAAAACATATGCCGCAGCGTGGGCTTTCGGGAACATGTATTTGATTTTTTTACACGAGTCGATATACCAGTCCGGAACATTATTATTCTTCATTTCTTCTTCCCATTCAGGTGTCAGTCCCTTACCTTTACGGACAAATTCCATAATCTTAAAGGCGAGGGATGGCTCAAGCCCCTGGTAGATTAAGTACACCATAATATCATCACGACAGCCGATCACTTCGCTCAGTTCACAAATATTATTGTGAATCAGCTCCTGCGCGTTGCCGAGCCATACGTCCGTACCGTGTGACAGGCCGGAAATCTGAACGAGCTCGGAAAATGTCGTCGGCTTGGTGTCTTCGAGCATCTGTCTGACAAAGCGGGTTCCGAATTCAGGGATGCCAAGCGTTCCGGTTTTACAGCCGATCTGCTCTTCGGTTACCCCTAAAGATTCTGTCCCTTGGAAAATTTTCATCACTTCGGGATCATCGGTCGGAATCGTCTTCGGATCAATCCCGCTCAGATCCTGGAGCATACGGATGACCGTCGGATCATCGTGTCCGAGAATATCCAGCTTCAGCAGGTTGTCATGGATGGAATGGAAGTCAAAGTGCGTCGTCTTCCATTCGGAATCGGTGGCATCCGCCGGAAACTGGATTGGTGAAAAGTCGTAAATATCCATGTAATCAGGCACAACGATGATTCCGCCCGGGTGCTGCCCTGTCGTCCGCTTGACGCCTGTACAGCCTTGGACAAGACGGTCGATTTCCGCCCCGCGCATATGCAAATTGTTGTCGTTAGCATACCCTTTGACATACCCGTAAGCCGTTTTTTCGGCGACTGTGCCGATCGTTCCCGCACGGTAGACGTTATCCTCTCCGAACAGGACTTTCGTGTAGTTGTGGGCGTGCGGCTGATATTCGCCCGAGAAGTTCAAGTCGATATCAGGAACCTTGTCCCCTTTAAACCCCAGAAACGTCTCGAACGGAATGTCGTGGCCGTCTTTTCTGTAGGCCGCTCCACACTTCGGACAGTCTTTGTCAGGCAAATCAAATCCCGAACCGACCGATCCATCGTTGAAAAACTCGGAATGGCGGCAATCCGGACAGACGTAATGCGGCGGCAGCGGGTTGACCTCGGTAATTTCCGTCAATGTTGCGACAAGGGAAGAACCGACCGATCCCCTTGAACCGACAAGATAGCCGTCATCAAGGGAGCGTTTTACAAGCTTATGAGAGATCAGATAGATGACGGCGAATCCATGGCCGATAATGCTTTTCAGCTCTTTTTCGATCCGCTTTTCGACGATTTCCGGAAGGTCGTCGCCGTAAATGCTTTTTGCTTTCTCATAGCTCATGCGGCGGATTTCGTCATCTGCGCCTTCGATCTTCGGTGTGTAAAGATCGTCTTTGATCGGCTTGATTTCTTCGATTCGCTCGCTGATCAAACGGGTGTTCTTGACGACGATTTCTTTCGCTTTTTCCTCACCCAAAAATGAAAAGGCCTCAAGCATTTCATCCGTCGAACGGAAATGAACGTTCGGCAGTTCGTGCCTGTTGAGCGGATTTGCGCCGCCTTGTGAGGAAACCAGAATCTTGCGGTAAATTTTATCCTCAGGGTTCAGGTAATGAACATTCCCTGTTGCTACTACCGGAATATTCAGTTTCTCGCCGAGCTTTGTGATGTTGGCGATGATTTCTTTTAACGCTTTTTCATCCCTGACGAGTTCAAGCTGGAGCAGGTGCCGGTAGACTTCAGGCGGCATGACTTCAAGATAGTCATAAAATGAAGCGATGTCTTCGACCTCTTCCGGCGATTTCTGCATCATGCCTTCGAATACTTCGCCTTTGTCGCATGCCGAACCGATTAAAAGGCCTTCTCTGTACTTTTCAAGCTGTGACCTCGGGATCCTCGGCACCCTGTAAAAATAATGGATATGTGAAAGCGACACGAGTTTGAAAAGGTTTTTCAAACCTGTCTCATTGACTGCCAAAAGGGTCGCGTGATATGGCCTTGAACGCTGATAGGCATTGGACTGCCCCATATTTTCATTCAGCTGATCGTGGTACATGATATTTTTTTCGGCCGCGTCTTTCAGCATTTTCACAAGGAGATAGCCCGTCGCTTCGGTATCATAAATCGCCCTGTGGTGCTGGGTGAGCTCGATGTCAAACTTTTTACAAAGCGTATTCAGCCTGTGGTTTTTGAATTCCGGATAAAGAAAACGGCCCAGCTCAAGTGTGTCAATGACCGGGTTCTGCACTTTCTCCGAATTCAGCAGACGCTTGTAGGCGACATTGATGAAGCCGATGTCAAAGCTTGCATTGTGAGCGACAAGCGTGTGATCTCCGACCCATTCTTTAAAATCTCGGATGACCTCTTCGGCTTCAGGCGCATCTTTCAGCATATCATCGGTAATCCCAGTCAGCTCGATGATCGTAGCCGATAAAGGGCGATGCGGGTTTGCAAACCTTTCAAAGCGTTCGATGATCTCCCCGCCTTTTACTTTTACGGCGGCCAGCTCGATGATCGTATCATAGACGGCCGACAGCCCCGTCGTCTCGACGTCGAACACGACATATGTCTCCTCTTCAAGCAGGCGGTGCACCGGATTGTAGGCAATCGGCACGCCGTCGTCGACGAGGTTGGCTTCAAGTCCGTAGATCATTTTCACGCCATGCTTTTTGCTCGCCGCGAATGCATCAGGAAACGATTGGACAACAGCGTGATCAGTGAGCGCGATAGCCGGATGCCCCCATTTTTTCGCCTGTTCGACAAGCTTGCCGATACTTGATACGGCATCCATCTGGCTCATCGGTGAATGGAGGTGGAGCTCGACACGTTTTTCGTCCTCCGGTGCTGTATCCTCACGGGTTTTCCCTTTGATTTCATTGACATCGTTGGCGATCATCACCAAATCGCGGACGAATGTATCGTTTTGTATGCTTCCTCTCGCCTTTACCCACATCCCTTTTTTCAGGGACTTCATCAAAACAGCGTCCTCTTTTTCACGTGCGAACATTTTGACGAGAATGCTGTTTGTATAGTCGGTTATCTTAAAGATACAAAGCGTTCTGCCGCTTTTCAGCTCTCTTGTTTCAGCGTCGAATACATAGCCTTGCACCGTAATTCTCCGCTCTTCATCCATGATGCTGTCAAGCGTTCTGATCTCTTCAGAGTCTTTAATCTGGTAGCCGATCTGAAGAGGGCCTGACGGCGCTTCATCGTCTTGGGCTTCCTTATCCTGCTTTTCCATTTCGATTAAAGCCTGAAGGGCTCTCTCTTGATCTTCGGCCATTTTTTGCTCTCTGAATTTCTGAATCTCTTGATCTGACACAAAGATTTCTGTGTCGAGCTGGAGCTCAGGAAAACCGAATGTGCAGTAGCTTGACTGGATGAGTGAGCTGTATTTCTTTTTTAAAGCGGATGCTTCTGTATCTGTTTTCGTTTTAAGCAGGATTTTGTTCCCCGTAAGCTTGGGCTTTTGGTCGTTCAAAAGCGTCAAAATCGGCGGGGAAATACCATCGAGTTCCTGGATGCAGCGCGTCCAGTAATCCTGAACAAGCTGCTCGTCAATCGAAGGGTTTTCCGCCTCGATGGAACAGGTGACCTGAGCGATATGGGAAAAGGTGCGGGTCAGCTGGGTGTGAAACCGTTCGAAGATTTGATAAGGCAGGACATTTTTCAATTTAAAGTGAAAGTGCCATGTCTTCTTGTTTTTATGAACGGTCAGCTTTATGATTTGTCCGCCTTCAAGGTGACGGATCATCGTATCTTCCGTTACATTCAGCTGCTGCAGAAGAATTTGAAACTGTCTTCTGTTGACAGAAAGCTGGTCTTCCAAGACAGATTCCTCCCTAAAAGAAAATCATAATTGAAGGTACCTTGGGACGATTCCCGAGGTACCTTCCTTTACTCTAGTTTAACATCTTTAAGAGTGAGAAGATAAGCTCTTGACTTGTTTTTCGATAAAGTCCAAAAGCTCTTCAGCGGCGACTTCAAATGATTCTCCGGTTTTGCGGATCTTCACTTCGACAACGCCTTCATCAGCTCTTTTTCCGACCGTGATGCGGATCGGCAGACCGATCAAATCGGAATCTGCAAATTTAACGCCGGCTCGTTCAGCACGGTCATCAAACAATACATCATAGCCGTTCGCTTTAAAATCTTCATACAGCTTTTCGGCAAGCTGAACCTGCGCGTCATTTTTCATGTTAAGCGCGAGGATGTGCAGGTCATACGGCGTCACTTCCAGCGGCCAGATCAAGCCTTTATCGTCATGATGCTGCTCAACGATGGCCGAAAGTGTCCGGGAAATCCCGATTCCATAGCAGCCCATCAGCATCGGCTGAGAGCGTCCGTTTTCGTCAAGGTATGTTGCGTCCATCGCTTCAGAATAGCGGGTGCCGAGTTTAAAAACTTGTCCGACTTCGATTCCTTTTGCAAAACGGATCGTTCCGTTTCCATCCGGTGAAGGGTCTCCTTCCTGGATCAAGCGGAGATCGGCGAATGTCACATTGTGCACATCCCTGCTGATATTCACGTTTTGATAATGGTAATCTGTTTTATTCGCTCCTGCTGCTGCGTTTGCCATCGCCTTCACAGCAAAGTCTGCAAAGATTTCGATTTCGCTGTCAAGCCCCACCGGTCCGACAAAGCCAGGCTCAGTACCTGTTATCTCAGCAACCTCTTCGGCGCTCGCGAATTCGATCGTTTCTGCTTGGAGCAGATTCTTCACCTTAATATCGTTGACTTCATGATCCCCTCTCGTCAACACGAGGACAAAACGTCCGTCTGCTTTCATGAGCATTGATTTCACGCAGTCTGACGGGGATATGCCAAGAAATGCGGCAACTTCTTCGATCGTTTTGACCGAAGGTGTGTGGACTTCCTGGAGCTCTTTCATTTCAGCCTGCTCGCCAGCACCGGCTTCCTTCACTTCAGCCATTTCGATGTTGGCAGCGTATGAAGACTGATCAGAATACGCAATTGTATCTTCACCGACATCGGACAATGCCATAAATTCATGGGTATCCTTTCCGCCCATCGCGCCTGAATCTGCAATGACCGGTCTGAAATTCAAGCCGCAGCGCGTAAACACATTCGTATACGCCTGGTACATATCATTGTACGTTTCATCAAGGCTTTCGGCGGAAGAATGGAAGGAATACGCATCCTTCATGATGAATTCCCGGCCTCTCAACAGACCGAAGCGCGGGCGCTTTTCATCGCGGAATTTCGATTGGATCTGGTAAAGGGTCAGCGGAAGGCGCTTGTACGATTTCACTTCATCTCTGACGATGCTTGTGATGACCTCTTCGTGTGTCGCGCCAAGGGCAAATTCGCGGCCGTGGCGGTCTTTCAGCCTCATGAGCTCAGGACCGTACGTGTACCATCTTCCCGATTCCTGCCAAGTTTCCGCCTGCTGGAGAGCAGGCATCAGCATTTCGACGGCATTGATTTTCTCCATTTCTTGGCGGACAATGCTCTGGATTTTATGAATGACTTTATTGGCAAGAGGCATATAGCTGTATACACCGCTTGTGTTTTGTCTGATAAACCCCGCTCTGAGAAGAAGCTGATGGCTTTTTGCTTCAGCATCAGCCGGCACTTCGCGGAGCGTAGGAATTAAAGTCCTGCTCTGTCTCATTCGTTCGCACCTCATTTGTTTCAGTTGGTTACTTTTTGAGTCGGGAACGGCGTCCCTAAAAAAGAGCCTTTTAAAAGGCTTGGCTGCACTTAAAAAAGGCAATTGGTTTTACAGAAATAAGCGCTGGATATCGTTCCATGTGACGACAAGCATTAAGAGCATCAAAAATGCGACGCCGACAAAGACGACAAACGCTTCTTTTTCTCGGTTGATCGGCTTTCCGCGGATCGCTTCAATAAACAGGAACAACAGTCTGCCGCCGTCCAGCGCAGGGATTGGCAGAAGGTTGACGATCCCGAGGTTAATGCTTAAAAATGCGGCCAGCTTCAGCAGATTGATAACGCCTGTCTTGGCCACTTGGTCTGTCATGTCATAAATGCCGACAGGACCGGCCAGCATGTCGATTGAGAATTGTCCCGTGACGAGCTTTCCGAGATTGGTCACGATGCTCTGCGCTACTGTCGCCGTTTCGGTCGCACCGTAGGAAATTGATGTCAGGATTCCTGTTTTCACCGGGTTGTAAGCGCCGAATCTGCCGACGGTTTCGTCCCCTGCCTTGACTGCTTCAGGTGTTACGTATTTCGTCACCTTGACGTTGTCGCGCATCACAACGATTTTCAGTTCTTTTTCAGGGTGTTCCCTGACCGTGTTGACAATATCCGTCCACGATCTCATGTTCTCCCCGTTGATCGTTTGAATGCGGTCTCCTTCCTGGAGTCCCGCTTCCGCCGCCCGTCCGTTGTCTATCAACTTGCCGAGCACCGGCTCGTCAGACGGCACTCCCTGCATCAGGCCGAGCATTACGAGAATGACATAAGCCAAAATAAAGTTCATGATCGGGCCGGCCGCAATCGCCTTTATACGCTGCCAAACCGTTTTTGAATGGAATTGGCGGTTGTAAGGAGCGATCTGGACTTCTTCCCCGTCTACGATGAAAAAGGACGTTTCACTGACAGAAAAGGATGAGAGATGATCTTCATTGCCGTGCTCATAGCCCGTAATCCTCATCTGATGCTCCAGGTCAGCCTGCTCCACTTCGATGACCAATGCGTCAGGATACTTTTCTTTTTGGTTGATAATGATCTTTTCGACTTTGTTTTCGCTGTCGAACAACAGCCCGACCGTATAACCGGGCTTCACTTCAATCATCTCAGGATCTTCGCCGGCCATTCTGACAAAGCCGCCGATCGGAAGAAGCCTGATCGTATAAACGGTCTCATTTTTCTTAAAAGAAAAGATTTTCGGACCGAAGCCGATAGCAAACTCCCGGCACAGTATTCCGGCTCTTTGAGCAAGGATGAGATGACCAAGCTCATGGAAAAATACGAGCGTTCCAAAAATAAGAATAAACGCGATCACAGTATTCACGAACATACCACCTTATGTGAGTAATGTTTGGACAAACTTTCTGGCGTCTTTGTCCACTTCACGGATCTCTTGAAGGCTCGGCTTTGCGATCACCTGATGGCGTTCCAAAGCTTTTTCAATAATGTCTTCAATCCCGAGAAAGGAAATCCTGCCTGAAAGAAATGCCGCAACGGCTTCCTCGTTGGCCGCGTTTAAAACAGTCGGCATTGTACCGCCTATTTTACCTGATTCATAAGCGAATTGTAAGCAGCGGAACCTTTCAAAATCAGCTTGGGCAAAATTCAGCTGTCCGACTTCCCAGAGTTCGAGTGATTTGGCTTCATCAAACGGCAGGCGTTCCGGATAGCTGAGCGCGTATTGAATCGGCACTCTCATATCTGGTGTGCCAAGCTGGGCGATGACGCTTCGGTCGTGGAATTCCACCATTGAATGAATGATGCTTTCTTTGTGAAGGAGGACGTCGATCCGGTCATAAGGCAGATCAAACAGCCAGTGCGCTTCAATGACCTCGAGCCCTTTATTCATCATTGTAGCCGAATCGATCGTGATTTTTGCACCCATCGACCAATTTGGATGATTGAGGGCTTCTTCCACTGTGACCCCTTCAAGTTCCTGCCTTGTTCTGTCCCTGAAGCTGCCGCCTGAAGCCGTGACGATCAGCCGTTTAATATGCTTCGGATTTTCCCCCTGGAGCGCCTGGAAAATCGCAGAATGCTCGCTGTCGACTGGCAAGAGCGGGACATCGTATGTTTGGGCGTGTTCTTTCACTATATGACCGGCTGTCACGAGAGTTTCCTTATTTGCAAGCGCGACTGTTTTTTTATGCTCCATCGCCTTTAAAGTCGGCAGAAGACCGACGCTGCCGACGAGAGCATTGACGACGACATCCGCTTCCGGACTAACGGCCGCTTCGATTAAAGATTCCTCCCCGATCCCTGTTTTAAAGGTGTAAGAAAAAGAATGCTGTTTTAATGCTTCATATGTATGCTCATCCCCTACAGATACATACTTCGGTTTAAATGTTTCAATGATTTCTGCCGCTTTTTCGGCGTTTTTTCCGAAAGACATGGCGGTCAGCTGAAACTTATCGTCATGCGCTTTGATCACATCAAGCGTCTGTTCTCCTATGGAGCCTGTCGCCCCCAATAGACATATGTTCTTCAAAATTGCCGCACCTCTGTTTCTTTCTAGCTATCAGTACCCTTTTCTATCATAGCCCGAACGGCTGAAAAAGAACAAGCAGGAAGTATAGAACCGGCATGACAAATAAAAAGCTGTCAAAGCGGTCCAGCATTCCGCCGTGTCCCGGAAGGATCCGGCCCGAGTCTTTCACTTTGTAGTGTCTTTTGAACGCAGACTCGGCCAAATCGCCGATCTGACCGACGATTGATAAAAGCACGGTAATGATCAGCACAAACAGATAAGCGTGCGGAAAACCTGTGGCAGCCTGATAAATCGCGGAAAAAACGACCGCTGTCAAAATCCCGCCCCAAAAGCCTTCAACCGTTTTGTTAGGGCTGATTTCAGGCCAGAGCTTCCGCTTTCCAAACGCCTTTCCGATAAAATAAGCGCCGGAATCCGTTGACCAGACGACACCGATTGCAAAAAAGACATAGCTGAGTCCGATGTTTCTGATTTCAATAAAGTAATAAAACCCGAATCCGATATAAACTGCTGCCAGCGCCACGAATGCCGCTTCGTCAAAAGTAAACGAGTTTTTGCTGAGCACCGTGTATGCCAAAAGCAAAAGGACGGCCAAAAAGACGACCTCCCCTTTGGTTATGCCCAGCCCCGCGTCTTCCGCATATTGGCTTGGATACAGCAAAACCGCCAAAAGCAGCAGGCTGATGATACCCGGAGCGCTGATAAGCTTCAGGCCTTTCATTCTTAAAAGTTCAAATAGAGCGAGTATACCTATTGCATAAACTAGCAGGGTGAACGGCAGCTTGCCGAAAATCACGAGCGGCAGAAAAACCGCTGCCGCGATCACACCCGTCAATATTCTCTGTTTCATCTGCACCATCCTCTAAATTCCGCCAAACCTTCTCCCGCGACGCTGATATTCTCCGATAGCCTGAAGCAAGTGAACGTCTTTAAAATCAGGCCACAATACATCGGTAAATAAAAATTCGCTGTAGGCAAGCTGCCAAAGCATGAAGTTGCTCAGCCTGATCTCGCCGCTTGTGCGAATCAGCAAATCAGGGTCCTGCAAAGCTTCTGTCATTAAATAATCGGAAAATAGCTTTTCGTCGATTTCCTCGGTATTCAATGTGCCTTTTTTCGCTTCTTCGGCAATTCTCTTTGCGGCTCTGACGATTTCTGCACGTCCCCCGTAATTCAATGCAAAATTAAGAATAAGTCCGTCATTGTTCTCCGTATCACGGATTGCTTTTTCAACCGCGCGGATCGTGTGGGGCGGCAGTCCTTCCCTATCGCCTGTCAAGCGGACCCGGACATTTTCTTCGACCAGCTCCGGGAGATACGTTCCCAGGAACTCTTCAGGCAGCTTCATCAGAAAGTCAACCTCAAACTTAGGACGCTTCCAATTTTCCGTCGAAAAGGCATACAGCGTCAACGCTTTGACACCGAGCTCATTGGCAAGCTTTGTCGTCTGTCTGACTACCTTCATGCCTTCGTGATGACCCGCGATGCGGGGCATCGCCCGTTTCTTTGCCCAACGGCCGTTTCCGTCCATAATAATGGCGATATGTTCAGGAATTTCTCCTTTTAAAATATTTTCTTTTGTGTAACATTCCATGTTGGAAGCAGCTGAATGCTGATTCTTCCAATTTTTGAGTATATTGAGCATGAGAGTCCTCCATCACCCAAAAGGTTGCTTTCCTGTTATATCGTTCTTGATAACAACAGTATTAACAAAAAAACCCCCTGTAAACATGAGAGGGTCTTTTCACTATTATCTATTGTACAGAGTTTTTCATTAAACTTCCATGATTTCTTTCTCTTTATCTTTTGTGATCTCATCAATTTTTGACACATATTCATCTGTCAGCTTTTGTACGTCTTCCGTTGAAGAGCGCAATTCATCCTCAGTCATTTCACCATTTTTCTCTAGTTTTTTCAGATCGTCATTGGCATCGCGGCGGATGTTGCGAACCGCGACTTTAGCATCTTCCGAATATTTTTTCACGAGCTTGGCAAGCTCTTTTCTGCGCTCCTCAGTTAGAGGAGGGATCGTGATCCGGATGATGTTGCCGTCGTTTGATGGAGTTATGCCGAGGTCGGCTTTTTGAATCGCTTTTTCAATATCGCCGAGCGCTGTTTTGTCATACGGTGTGATGAGAAGCATGCGCGCTTCCGGAACCGTAATGGACGCGATCTGGTTTAAAGGCGTCTGCGCTCCGTAGTATTCAACTGTCACTTTGTCCAGCAAAGACGGATTTGCACGTCCTGCACGTACAGTCGCCAATTCGCGCTGATAAGCGCCTATCGCTTTTTCCATCCGTTCTTTTGTTTCATTCATCACTTGAGTTGACACGTTATTTCCCCCTTACGATTGTACCGATTTGTTCGCCTAAAACGGCTTTTTTAATATTTCCTTCTTCCATAATAGAAAAGACGATCAGCGGAATGTCGTTATCCATGCAAAGTGAAGAGGCGGTTGAATCCATGACGGCCAAACCGTCTTTTAACACATCGAGATAAGACAATTTTTCATATTTTACGGCTGTTTCGTCAGTTCGAGGATCGGCATTGTATACACCGTCGACATTATTTTTAGCCATTAAGATGACGTCGGCTTCGATTTCAGCCGCTCTGAGCGCTGCTGTCGTATCCGTTGAGAAGTATGGATTGCCTGTACCGGCAGCGAAGATGACGACGCGCTTCTTTTCAAGATGGCGAATCGCTTTTCTTCTTATGTATGGCTCAGCGACCTGCCGCATTTCGATGGATGTCTGAACTCTTGATTGAATGCCGAGCGTTTCAAGGCTGTCTTGCAGCGCAAGGGAATTCATGACCGTTGCAAGCATTCCCATGTAGTCCGCTGTTGCGCGGTCCATTCCGAGATCGCTGCCCGTTTTTCCGCGCCACAGGTTGCCGCCGCCGACGACGACCGCCACTTCAACATCAAGCTCGGCGATTTCTTTCACCTGTTTGGCGATGGACTGGATCACGGTCGGGTTGATGCCGTTTCCCTGTTCACCCGCAAGGGCTTCTCCGCTAAGCTTTAATACGATACGATTATACTTTGGTTTTTCCATATTAACCTCCAAGTGCATGCTTGCCGTTATTTATTATGCAAGAGAAAAAAAGGTTTGTAAACTGTTTTAAAAATAGGGACACAAATTGTGTCCCCTATTTTCTTTGAAAAGATCCTGCCGTGTGTTTTAAGGCAAGCGGCTTTTCAATCTTATTTTTTCACTTGGTTCATAACTTCTTCAGCAAAGTTTTCTTGGCGTTTTTCGATACCTTCTCCAACTTCGTAGCGGACGAATGTTTCAACTGTTGCATTTTTCGCAGCAACGACCTGTTTCACTTTTTCATCCGGGTTTTTAACGAATGCTTGATCAAGCAGGCAGATTTCTTCGAAGTATTTGTTCAGGCGGCCTTCAACCATTTTTGCGACGATGTTTTCAGGCTTTCCTTCTTGAAGCGCCTGCTGAGTCAAGATTTCGCGCTCGCGGTTCGCTTCTTCTTCTGACACTTGGTCACGGGAAATGAAGCGAGGGTTTACAGCTGCAACGTGCATCGCGATGTCTCTTGCTGTTTCTTCGTCAGTTGTGCCGTTAAGGACAGTCAATACGCCGATTTTCCCGCCCATGTGCAGGTATGCGCCGAATGCAGCGTCATCGCCTTTTGTCAGGACAGTGAAGCGGCGAAGCGTGATTTTTTCTCCGATTTTAGCAACCGCGCTTGTGATGTATTCTTCTACAGTTGAACCGTTAGCCATTTTTTGAGCCATAGCAGCTTCAACGCTTTCAGGCTTTTCAGCAAGAATGTGGTCAGCAAGGTCGTTCAAAAGCTCTTTGAAGCCTTCGTTTTTCGCAACGAAGTCCGTTTCGGAGTTCACTTCAAGAATAACGCCTGTGTTGCCGTCGGTTTTGATCAAAGTCAAACCTTCAGCCGCGATGCGGTCAGCTTTTTTGGCAGCCTTTGCGATTCCTTTTTCTCTTAGAAGATCGATCGCTTTATCCATGTTGCCGTCAGTTTCAGTTAACGCTTTCTTGCAGTCCATCATGCCTGCGCCAGTTTTTTCACGAAGCTCTTTTACCATTTGTGCAGTAATTGCCATTTTTGATTTCCTCCTTATATATCAAACAAAATATGTAAGTGTTGATCTGGTGAAAAAAAAGGTGATAAAAGGCAGACCCCCTTATCACCTTTTGACCAGGTTAAGCAGTTGTTGTTTCAGTTGTTTCTGCTTCTTTCGCTTCTGTTTCAGCTGCTTCTTCACCTTGTTTTGCTTCAAGGATGGCATCTGCCATTTTAGAAGTCAGCAATTTAACAGCGCGGATGGCGTCATCGTTCGCAGGGATGACAACATCGATTTCATCAGGATCACAGTTTGTGTCAACGATTCCGATGATCGGAATGTTCAGCTTGCGCGCTTCTGCAACCGCGATGCGCTCTTTGCGAGGATCGATGATGAACAGTGCGTCAGGAAGCTCTTTCATTTCTTTGATTCCGCCGAGGAATTTTTCAAGACGCTCTAATTCTTTTTTCAATTGAACGACTTCTTTTTTAGGAAGTACGTCAAATGTGCCGTTTTCCTGCATTTTTTCGATATCTTTAAGGCGTTTGATACGCTTTTGGATCGTTTCAAAGTTTGTTAACGTACCGCCAAGCCAACGTTGGTTGACATAGTACATTCCAGAACGTTCCGCTTCTTCTTTAACAGAGTCTTGAGCTTGCTTTTTCGTACCGACGAAAAGGATTTTTCCTCCGTCAGCTGCAAGGTTTTTCGTGAAGTTGTATGCTTCTTCAACTTTTTTGACTGTTTTTTGAAGATCGATGATGTAGATTCCGTTACGCTCCGTGAAGATGTAACGCTTCATTTTTGGGTTCCAGCGGCGCGTTTGGTGGCCGAAGTGAACACCAGCTTCAAGCAATTGCTTCATAGAAATGACTGACATGTGTTATTTCCTCCTAATATAATGGTTTTTTTCCTCCGCTTAGGTCATTTTTATGCAGGACTGCACGCGAGAACCGCACAGCACCGCTTGCATAAATCGTTAAGCGTGTGTAATTAACACCAAGAAATAATATAACATAAGCTTTCTCGACAATCAAGAATCGTTTTTCAGCTTTCCGCGAAATTTTAAGAAAAGCTCGATTTCTGTTTTCCCGCTTTTCAGCTGTCTTGCGATTTCCTCCGGAGAGAGCCCCTTTTCATATAATGCGAGAGCTTCTTCTTCATAGGATACGGATTCCTGCTCTTTTTGATTGAGCTCATCCTCTTCCTGCTCCACCTCATTGATCATCGCTTCGATGTGAAGCGGCAGATCGCGCGATTCGTCCGCTTCCGGAAGGGCGGGGGTTTGAGCAGGAATGTCAGGCTGTGTTTGCACTCTTTGCGGCTCTTCTTCGGCATTCGCCCGAATCTCGCGAACGAGTTTTTCATTTTCGTCTTTTAGCTCCATCAAAAAAGCGGTCAATGTATTCTCGGTTTCTTCCAAAAGCTGTTTTTGCTCTTTCTCCGCCGCCTTAAAAGCGCTGAGCCTCGCATTCAGAATGATGACGAAATAAATCAATATACCGTGGAGCGTAAAGCTCACAAGCCATAATATTGTTGACATATTTTTCACTCGCTAACCATGAAATTTAATCAAAAAAAGACTTCCCTGTCGGACGCTTAAAAAATGCTGCCGGTTTCATGCCGGCAGCTTACATGTTATTGTACCACTTTATCCAGCAGATGCTTCAGTTTCAAAAGCGCCTTGGAGTGAATCTGTGAAATGCGGGAAGTCGACAAATTCAAAACCTGTCCGATTTCCGTCAGGGTCAGCTCTTCTTTATAGAATAAGCTGATCACGAGCTGTTCTTTTTCTGAAAGCTCGTTTATTTTTTCCGCAAGCTGGGAGATCAGTTCGTCTTTGAGCATTTTTTCTTCCGGCGTGCTCGTTTTGTCGTCCCTGATCATCACCTGGACGTTCTCCCCGTCTTCATGGTCGTGAAGCTTCTCATCAATTGAAAGGAGATTCGCAAAGAAACCTTCATTGATTGTGGTCACGACGTCTTGCTCGCTCATTCCCAGCTCAGCGGCGATTTCGCTCGGCGAAACATTTCTTAAGTAGCGCTGTTCGAGCTTTTCGATCGCAGCTTCCACTTTCTTCGTTTTTTCACGGGATGTTCTCGGAAGCCAGTCTTCTTTGCGAAGGCCATCGATAATAGCGCCTCTGATTCTGAAGGAAGCGTATGTATCAAACTTCAAATCCCTTCCCGGATCAAATTTTTCAAGGGCGTCATACAAACCCAGCATGCCAAGGCTGACCAAATCGTCTTTATGAACGGACTTGGGCAAGCCGACGGCTATCCGGCCGACATGATATGTCACAAGCGGCATATAGCGGCGGATTAAATCATCGCCTGCCTGAGGATCTTTCCATTCTTTCCACCGCGACCAAAGCATCTGATCTTCATAGTTCAAGGATTGCATCTTTATCCCCCTATATTGCATATTAAATCATCGTTACACCTTGTTTAACTGTCCGGATGACAAGTTCGGCTGACTGCGGATCGAACTCGATCGTTCTTCCGCTGTTTCCGCCTGTATCCTCGCTTACAATCGGAATGTTTAAGAGAGATAGATGTTTTTTAATCGCAAGCACATTTCTTGGCCCGACTTTCATCAAATCATTTGTCATCTTAAATTTAAACATTTCGGCTCCTCCGGCCATTTTCGCTTTCAAAGCGTATTTTCGGCACCCGGCTTCAAGCAGCATCTTGACCGTCGCTTCGACAGCTGTGTCCGCGTACTTTGCCACATTGATGTCCGGTGTCTTGGATAAGGAAGAGTCGGGAAGCATGACGTGGACGAGACCGGCCGTCTTCGCTTCCAAATCATAGAGCACGAGTCCGACGCACGAACCGAGACCCGATGTCCTGATCTTGTCGGGAGTGCGGACTATTTTCACATCGGCAATTCCCACTCTGATAATCGATGTTTCTTTTTCTAAGATTTTCATAGAGCTGCACCCAATGCATGAAAGAGCTTTTCAAAAGAATCATAGTCCGGCAGAAGGAACAAATGCGCTTTTACTTTCCGGTTGTGCTCCTCGTCAAAAATGGAGTTGTCGATCACGATAACCTGGTCTCCAACTTGGCTGAGCTCGATCAGCCCTTCGCTGATGACGGCTCCGAACATATCAAGCGTCAGTTCAGGGACGCTCGGGTACATTTGCCGGTTTGTCAAATCAGCGAGAGCGGTCAAATAAGATCCCGCCATAATATTCCCGAGTTCGTGCAGGGCGGAGGCTCCGATATCATTGGGCGTCATGCTGTCAATCTCGAATTCCGGATTGCCGACAAGCTCCCTGATCAGCTGCTCGGCCTCTGAAAAAGGCATGATCACGAACATAGAACCGGGAAAATCCCCTTCCATGCGCAAAAAGATGCTTGCGACAGGAAGGTCTGCACCGCCGAATAGGTTGACAAGCTCATCAAACGACATCAGCTTGACAAACGGCACTTCCATTTCGATTTTCCTGTTCAGCAATAGAGCCAGGGCAGAAGCGGAATGACCCGCTCCGATATTCCCGACTTCCCGCAATATATCAAGATGCTCTTCTCTAATTCCGTTAAATACGCTCATCATAGGCTCCTTATTTCTTCACATTTTCAGAAGCGGCGGCAAGGCTCGACTTCCGGTTTAAAACAGCTTCAGAGTCAATCAGATTGAGAAGTCTGGACCCTTGCTTGACGATGCCTTTAATCCATTGCCTGCCGTCTTTTCCTACCGTTTCGGGAGCCGATTCAATTTCCTCTTCCTCGACAGTGATGACATCGTTCGCCTCGTCCACCACCCAGCCGACTTCAATGTCCTGATGGGTGATGATGATGATTCTCGTTTCATCTGTAATCGTATCTCCAGGCGCTTCAATCCGCTTTCTTAAATCGATGACAGGCGTGACAACACCTCTCAAATTAATGACGCCGCAAATATACGGTTCCACTCCCGGCACCCTTGTTGGCTGCTGCCATTTTTCAATGGACATCACTTCGGATACAGAGATGGCATACTCTTTATGATTTACTTTGAACACAATCATTTTTTCACCGGTGGTAGTCTGTGTGGTCAAGAGGATCGCTCTCCTTTCGCTTTCTATTTGATAAGGGCGTTGCAGTCGATGATCAGGGCTACTTGTCCGTCTCCCAAAATCGTCGCGCCGGAAATGGCAAAGACGTTTGTTAAATAATCGCCGAGTGATTTTAGTACGACTTCCTGCTGGCCGATAAAGGAGTCGACAACAAATGCCGTCAGCTTGTCTCCTTTTTTCACGACGATGGCGTGAAGCTGATCAAGATCATCCGAAGAATCCTCAACATTAAACTGTTCTTTCAGGTAAACCACCGGTACGATATGGCCCCTGAAATCGATCACTTCGCGGTCGTGCGTCTGAAGAATATCTTTCTTATCGATGACAGCCGTTTCTATAATAGAAGAAATCGGTATCGCAAACGTTTCGTTTTCAAGTTTGACTAGGAGCACGGATATGATCGACAGTGTAAGCGGAAGCTGAATGGAGAAAAGCGAACCTTCGCCTTCGCTCGATTTGATGCTGACAGAACCGCCCAAAGATTCCAGCTTGCTTTTGACAACGTCCAAGCCGACCCCGCGTCCTGAAATATCCGAGATTTGATCTGCGGTTGAGAATCCCGGTGCAAAAATGAGTGCGTCGATTTCATGATCTTCGATCGTTTCGGCGTCACGTTCGGTAATGACGTTGCGTTCAAGCGCTTTTTCAAGCACCTTTTTGCGGTTGATGCCGGCTCCGTCATCCTCGACCTCGATAAAGACGTGGTTCCCGCTGTGATATGCTTTCAGACGGACTTGACCCGTTTCAGGCTTACCGTTTTTCACCCTGACTTCAGGCGCCTCGATCCCGTGATCAAGGCTGTTTCTCAAGAGGTGGACAAGCGGGTCGCCGATCTCGTCTATTACCGTTCTGTCAAGCTCGGTTTCCGCCCCGAAAATCGACAGCTCGATCTTTTTATTTAATTCTTTTGTCAGCTGGCGGACCATGCGCGGGAAGCGGTTGAACACCGTTTCTACCGGAACCATTCTCATGTTGAGGATGATCGATTGCAGGTCGCCTGAAATTCTTGTCATCCGTTCGACGGTATCTGTTAATTCGCCGTGTTCAAGCTCTTTGGCGATCTGCTCTAAGCGCCCTCTGTCAATGACCAGCTCCTCAAACAGGTTCATTAATGAATCGAGGCGGTCGATGTTGACGCGGATCGTCTTCGTTCCGCCGCCTGCTGCAGGTTTCGCCGCTTCTTTTTTGCCGTCCGGCTGCTTAGCCGGGGTTTTCTCCGCGTCTTTCGGTGCGGTTTCTTTTTCAGGCGCTGCAGGCGCGGCTTCTTCCTGTGCCGAAAAATCGTTTTTCAGCTCGGTTACTTCAATTTTTTCGATTTCAGATACGCCGTTGATTTTGTTGAAAATCTCTTCTTCCCCGTGTTTGCTTAAAAAGCACACGACGAATTCGGAATCAAAATCTTCCGACTCGAGAACTTCCGTTTCCGGAATCGTTTTGACGACTTCGCCGATTTCGTTCAGCTGTTCAAATACCATGTACACCCGAACGCCCTTCAACAGGCAGTCCTCTTTCAACGCAACATTGATTTCGTAACATTTAAAGCCTTGTTCCTCAGCTTCGGCGATGACCGTCCGCTGAAATTCGTCATAGGCCCATTTCGTTTCAGACGACGCAGCTTCAGGCGCTTCTGCCGATGCGGCCGCCTCCTTGTTTGCGCCTGTCACATCAAGCTTGGCGCAGACTTCTGAAACGTCTCTTTTGCCGTCGCCCCCTTCAATGATCGAAAGGACAATCGCTTCAAGGTCATCGAGCGCTTCAAACATGATGTCCATCCACTCTGACGTAATGGTCATTTCTTCATTTCGTATCGCGTCCAGCACGTTTTCCAGACTGTGCGTTAAATGAGCCATATCTTCATAGCCCATCGTAGCGCTCATCCCTTTCAAGGTATGAGCCGCTCTGAAAATATCATGGACAAGCTGCAGGTCTGTCGGATTTTTTTCGAGTTCGAGCAATTTTTCGTTACAGGTTTGCAAATGTTCTCTGCTTTCTTCAATAAAGACGTCTAAATATTGATTCATATCCATATGAGTCACGCCCTCTCTTTTTTCATATACGTCATAATGGCTGCGGCAATCTCATCAACATGCTTGATGTCGTTTGCAAGTCCGTTGTTAATGACCGATTTCGGCATTCCGAAAACGACGGACGACTCGGCTGCTTCGGCGATCACCGTTCCGCTTCCATGTTTCAAAAGGCCTTTTACGCCTTCTGTTCCGTCGCTTCCCATCCCCGTCATAATGACGGCGATTTTTTCAAACTCCCGAAGTGAGGCCAGGGAATGGAACAAATAGTCAACAGAAGGCTTGTGACGGCTCTCTGTGTCGCGGTCATCGAGCGTGATCACCAATTCGCCCTTTTCAAGGCCGACTGCCATGTTTTTCCCTCCGGGGGCAATGTAAACCCAGCCGTCTTTCGCTCTCTCACCGTTTTCAGCCTCCTTCACGGTTACTTCTGAGAGGTGGTTCAGCCTGTTCGCTAATGAGGCTGTAAACCCCTTTGGCATGTGCTGAACGACAAAAACAGGCGCCTTCAACGTTTTGGGAAGCTTGGGAAGCACTCTTTGCAGCGCTCTCGGTCCCCCTGTCGATGTACCGATGCAGATGAGCTGTTTTCCAGCCCGAACACGGACTGAATCGCTGCCGCTCACCGGCGGCCGCTTTGCCGTCTCGATGGCGGGTTTTGAAATCGGAACAGGCCGGCCTTTCAGTTTCACCCGCCCTGCTGTCAACACTTTCTCAATCAGCATGTCTCTTACTTTATATAAATCAATTGAAATTGAACCCGACGGCTTTGCGACGAAATCGATCGCCCCCAGCTCAAGACATTCGATCGTGATATCAGCCCCCTGCTGCGTCAGACTCGATACCATGACAACCGGAAGCGGATCGCTCGCCATGATCCTTTTCAATGTTTCTTTTCCGTTCATCACAGGCATTTCAATATCCAATGTGATCACATCCGGGCGGAGCTCCTTGATTTTTTGGAGCGCTTCCTCGCCGTTTCTTGCCGTTCCTGCTACAGCAATCTCGTGATTGGATGTTAAAAACTTGGTGATCATGTTTCTCATAAAAGCAGAGTCGTCAACGACAAGAACACGAATCATAATGTATTGCCCCTCCTCAGGAATGAAGATAATTTATCGATAAAGGACCGGTTTTCGCCTATTTCCGTTCTGCCGTTATCAAGCAGCGATTCTGCCAGCAGGTAAACCGCCCTGCTCGGCTTGGAACGCGGGTTCTTCATCAGAAACGGCTGCTGCTCCACAACGGCTCTTGGTACCAGGGGATCCTCAGGAATCGGCCCTGCATATGCAAGCTTTTGCTGTAAAAAAGCGTTTACCGTGTTGGAAAGGCGGAGAAAGGCGGAAATTCCGTCTTTTTGGGTTGTACAGCGATTGACAGCGACTTTCAGCTGAAGATCGCGTCCCGTTAATGCCAAATGCTTGATCGCGCTGTAAGCGTCCATGATCGATGTCGGCTCCGGCGTGGTGACGACCAGAATTTCATCCGCTGACAGGACGAATGGCAGCTGATCTTTCGACAGCCCTGCTCCCATATCAAATATGACATAATCGAAGCTTGTCAAAGCCCGCGTTAATTCTTTCAGAAAGAACGCCCAGTTTTCCCCGTTCAATTCGAACATCGCATCCAGTCCCGTTCCGCCCGAAATGTATTGAAGGCCACGCGGACCGGCTGACAAGGCGCGCTCAAACGGTATTTTTTGCTGAAGGAGATCCATCACGGTGCAGAGCGATTGCCGGCCGATCAAAATATCGATGTTCCCCATTCCGACATCTAGATCGATCAACAGCACGCTCTTTCCTTTTTCCAAGAAGGCGAGAGCCGTATTCAGCGATATATTCGACTTCCCGACGCCTCCTTTTCCACTCATAACAGCGAGCGTTTTCGCTTTTGGATGAGCGACAGGGGCGGGCGGTTCGGCGAAGCGCTGCCCCATCCGCCTTCGTAAGCTTTCTGCCTGATCCATGTTCAACACCCCGTAAGCAGTCTGACAAATGATGCATTTGACAAGTAGCGGATATCTTCCGGAACATTTTGTCCGTTTGTCATATAGCCGAGACCGATTCTCGATTCGGCGAGCAGATTCATGACGCTTCCCAATGAATCGGTTTCATCCACTTTCGTGAATATCAACTGATCGATCGGAATGCTTGAGAACTGCTTAATGAGCTCCTTCATATCCTCGTACTTGCTCGTCGCGGACATGACGAGAAACGCCTGTATCTTACGCTCAAACGGAATGATTTCCTTCAGCTCCCTGACATATTGCCCGTCTTTGAAATTCCGGCCCGCCGTATCGATGAAGACGTGGTCAAAATCGGCGAACTTTTGCTGGGCCGCTTTAAATTCTTCTTTCGTGTAGCACACCTCGAGCGGCGCATTCAGAAGCTCGGCATATGTCCTGAGCTGTTCAACCGCTGCAATCCGGTACGTATCCGTCGTGATAAAAGCGATTTTTTTCTGCTTTTCCAGCACGGAAGAAGCGGCAAGCTTTGCCAATGTCGTCGTTTTGCCGACTCCGGTCGATCCGAAGAGCACGACATATTGGGAATGAATCGCCACGTCCTGTTCCCGATTATCGGGAAGAAGATCGGCCAAAGCATCTGTTAAGTGGGCCAGCGCCTTTTCATCCGTCCATTCTTCGCCGTTTTTTAAAGAAGTGCTGATCAACCGGCCGAGCGCTTTCGTACGGATGGCCGGCGATACCCCTTGCTTTGCCAGAAGCTGGTCCGCCTTTTTCAGCGGCTCAGGCAGCACATCAACCGGCTGCTCATGATGCCGCATTTCCAGCAGTTCTTTCAGCTCTTTCACTTGGCTTGCCAAATCGAGGTGGTCCGGCTGCGGGACAGGCGAAGGGCTTTGTTCACGTAAAACTGGCTTTTGCCGCTCCGGTTTCCTCGCGTCGGAAAAGTCCTGGTCGACAACCGCAATCACTTCAACCCCGGCTTTTTTCACAAAGCCGAGAAATTTTCTCGTATGAATTTTTTTAGAATTCAAGATTACGGCGTCATTCCCGAGCTCTTGTATAATTTGCTTTGTGGCTTCCTGCATAGAACCAGCTACAAATTTTTTAATTTTCATTGAATATCCACCACTCCGATGCTTTGAACTTCTACATTGGCTTCCAGTTCGTTATAAGAAAGAACCGGCAGATCAGGGAAATAGCGCTCTAACAGCTGTTTGACATACATTCTGACAGGCGGTGAACATAGAAGGATCGGCACTTCCTGCCTTAATGAGAGCTGTTCGATTTCTCTTGCTACAGATTGAATGATATTTTCGGATAATGCAGGTTCAAGAGATAAAAAGTTGCCGTGTTCAGTCTGCTGAATTCCTTCCGCCACGGCCTTTTCGACGCGGCCCGAACACGTCACCACTTTCAGCGTCTCATTTTCCTTCGCATATTGGGCGGTGATCTGCTTGGCAAGCGCCTGTCTTACATACTCGGTCAGCATATCTGAATCCGTCGTCAGCTTTCCGTAGTCGGCCAGTGTTTCAAAGATTGTCACCAAGTTCCTGATCGATACTTTTTCTTTCAGAAGTTTGGCCAGCACTTTCTGAATATCACCGACAGACAGCGGATTCGGCGAGACCTCTTCGACCAGTACAGGATAAGATTCTTTCAAGTGGTCGATCAGCTGTTTTGTTTCCTGTCTTCCGATCAGTTCATGAGCGTGCTTTTTCACCTGCTCTGTAATGTGGGTCGACACGACTGAAGCCGGATCGACAACCGTATATCCGAGCATTTCGGCCTGATCTTTCTGAGATTCCGGTATCCATTTTGCCGGGAGGCCGAAGGACGGTTCGATCGTGTCAATTCCTTCGATCTGATCGTCTTCGCCTGTCGGAGACATCGCCAAAAAGTGATCGAGGAGAAGCTCGCCTTTTGCGACTTCGTTTCCTTTAATTTTGAGCCTGTACTCGTTCGGCTGAAGAGCGATGTTATCCCTGATTCTGACGACCGGAATGACGAGACCGAGTTCAAGCGCAAGCTGACGCCTGATCATGACGATTCTGTCTAATAGGTCGCCGCCTTGATTTGCATCTGCAAGCGGAATCAATCCGTAGCCGAATTCAAATTCGATCGGATCAATATCGAGCAGATGAACGACGCTTTCGGGACTTTTTAATTCGTCCACTTCAGCTTCTTCCTCAAGGATATCCTCCACTTTTTCCTTCTCTTCACCGGCTTTGGAGAGCGTATAGCCGCCGATGGCGAGAAGAAGAGCCAGAGGACCTGTCAGGAGAATGCCGATCGGTGTGAAAATCCCGAGCAGCAAAATCGTTCCCGCCGTCACATACAAAAGCTTTGGATAAGCAAACAGCTGGCCTGTAATATCGTGTCCGAGGTTCCCGTCCGACGCTGCTCTTGTGACGACGATACCCGTCGCCGTTGAGATCAAGAGCGCAGGCAGCTGAGATACGATCCCGTCGCCTACAGACAAGAGCGTAAAGTGTGAAGCGGCTTCCTGAATGCTCATTTGTTTTTGCAGCATGCCGATGACAATTCCGAAAAGGACGTTAATGAGGACGATGATGATCCCTGCGATCGCATCCCCTTTCACGAATTTGCTCGCACCGTCCATCGCGCCGTAGAAGTCGGCTTCACGGGCCACTTTCTCACGGCGCACTTTCGCTTCCTGTTCGGTCACCATTCCGGCGTTCAAATCGGCATCAATGCTCATCTGTTTCCCCGGCATGGCGTCGAGCGTGAATCTGGCAGCAACTTCAGAAACCCGTTCCGCCCCTTTCGTTATGACGATAAATTGGATAATGATCAAAATGATAAAGACAACGAGACCGACCAAAACGTTTCCGCCGACAACGAAAGACCCGAACGTCTCGACTACTTTTCCCGCATCTCCGTTGGACAGAATCGAACGTGTCGTCGATACATTCAGCCCGAGGCGGAACAGCGTCAAGAGGAGCAGCAAAGAAGGAAATATCGAAAATTGCAGCGGTTCTTGCATGTTCATTGTGGTGAGAAGCACGATTAACGCAAGAGAAATATTCACGATAATTAAAACGCTCAACAACCATGGTGGAAAGGGTATGATAAGCATTGCCACAATGAGGACAACGCCTGATAAAACTGATAAATCTCTTGCTGACATGCTGTTTCTCTCCTTTTAAAACTGAAAAATTCACTAGATTTTTTGCTTTGTTTTGTAAACATACGCCAGGATTTCGGCTACGGCCTTAAAGAATTCTTCCGGAACGGCCTGGTCGATCTCAACCTGGTCATAGAGCGCCCTCGCCAAAGGTCTGTTTTCGACTGTCATGACATCGTGTTCTTTGGCGATCTGCCTGATTTTCAGAGCCATCAGATCGACCCCTTTTGCGATGATAAACGGCGCATCCATTTTGTTTTCGTCATATTTCAGCGCGACAGCGTAATGGGTCGGGTTTGTGATGATGACATCCGCTTTTGGCACATCCTGCATCATGCGGCGCATCGCCATTTCCTTTTGCTTCTGCTTGATCTTCGACTTAATCAGAGGATCGCCTTCGGTTTTTTTGTATTCGTCTTTAATGTCCTGTTTTGACATGCGAATATTTTTTTCATAATCAAATTTTTGATAGAGGTAATCGAGCACCGCGAGAAAAATCAGGGCGACTGCAGCGGAAACCCCCATTAAAAAGGTGAGCCAGCCGACATATGACAAAGCCTCGCCCGCGGACAGCGCCGGGATTCTGAGAATTTTGTCAAAGTTCAGCCATAGAACGGCGAATGTCACGCCGCCGACAATCACGATTTTTAAAATCGATTTAAGCAGTTCAACGATCGCTCTGATGCTGTAAATCCGCTTGAATCCTTTAAGCGGGTCAAGCTTTTTCAAATCAGGCTTGATCGCTTCAGGGGAAAATAAAAACCCGACTTGCATATAGTTGCTCAAGACCCCGGAGACGACGGCTGTCAGCAAAAGCGGTGCCATAATGAAGCCCGATTCAAGCACAAGACTTTGAAACAGGCCGGGAATATTGGCGACTGACACCTTCATCGTGATCAACTCTTTGTAATATTTTTCGATCAGGGCGAGCAGGCGATCTCTCATAAAAGGGCCGATGAATAAAAATGATAAAAACACGATAAGAAGCGTGATCGCTGTATTGACATCTGCGCTTTTGGCAACCTGTCCTTTTTTTCTGCTTTCCCGCCGTTTTTTCGGCGTCGCTTTTTCCGTTTTTTCACCTGCGAAAAATTGCAAATCCAACGTCAGCTTCATCATGCCACCCCAAGCAAAGTTAATAGATCTCTCATTGTCCGAATGGCAAATTCGAAGACGTGCTGCATCATGCTGAACATAACGGCCATGCAGATGATGAGCATGATAAAGGTGATTGCGATTTTCAAAGGAAGCCCGACGACAAACACGTTGAGCTGCGGCACCGTTCTCGCCACAATCCCCAATGCCAGATCGACTAAAAACAAACAAGCCACAACAGGCGCAGACAATTGAAATGCTGTTATAAACATCGTGTTGAAGCTCTTTGCAATAAACTCGGCAAATCCTTCGCTTCCAAACGACAGCGCCATCTTATCGACCGGGATGTATTGATAGCTGTAATAAATCCCGTCAAGCAGGAGATGATGCGCATTCAGGCTCAGCATGAGGAGCAGCGCCAACGTATATAAAAACTGGCCGACAAGCGGGCTTTGCGCTCCTGTCTGGGGATCGATCACATTCGCCACCGCAAATCCCATTTGAAAATCGATGAATGATCCGGCGATTTGAACGGCCGAGATCATCATGTAGGCGATCAGCCCAAGCAGAAGCCCGATCAGCGCTTCCTTCATGGCCAACATCATGTAAACTCCGTCAACATCAAGCTGAGGAGGCTTTTCAATCGCCTGAAAACTGACGAGCGCAAGAAAAAATGCAAAACCTATTTTATGAACGGCAGGAATTGACCGATAAGAAAATAGAGGCACCGTTACATAGAATGCTGTGATTCTGACAAATACAAGTAAAAAGGCTGGAAATGATTCAATTATTGACATGTTAAAACTACCCTGCAAAACGGTTTAAATTAGAGAACAGCTCAGTCGCGAATGATAAAATCGTCGACAGCATCCACGGGCCGAAAATGACGAGCCCGACCAAAACGGCGACGATTTTCGGAATGAATGCAAGAGTCTGTTCCTGTATTTGGGTGGTTGCCTGAAAAACGCTGACGATCAGCCCGACGAGAAGAGCGAGCGCCAAAAGCGGCCCGCTGATAAGCAATGTAACGTATACAGCCCTTTCAGCCATCGATATAACAAATTCTGAATTCATGTATTAGCACCTACTCTAAAAGCTTTGCAGCAAAGATTTAACGATTAAATACCAGCCATCTACAAGCACAAACAGCAAAATCTTAAACGGCAGTGAAATCATGACCGGCGGAAGCATCATCATCCCCATCGACATCAAAACACTTGCCACAACCATATCGATAATCAGAAACGGTATAAATATCATAAATCCCATTTGAAACGCGGTTTTCAATTCCGAGATGACAAACGCGGGAACCATCGTTGAAAGCGGAATATCTTTAATGGATTCAGGCGTCTCCATCTTTGCGTAATTCATAAATAAAGCCAGATCTTTCTGTCTTGTATGCTTGCTCATAAAGGTTTTGATCGGGGTTTCCGCTTTTGTGTAAGCTTCATCCAAGGTGATTTTATTGTTCATTAACGGCGTCAGCGCTTCTTTATTAATCTCGGAAAAAGTCGGCCCCATAATGAAAAATGTCAGAAACAGTGCAAGTCCGATCAGCACCTGGTTTGGGGGCATTGACTGTGTTGCCAGCGATGTCCGGACAAAGGACAATACGATGACAACCCTTGTGAAACACGTCATCAGGATCAAGATCCCCGGAGCGATCGAAAATACTGTCAAAAGCAGCAAGAGCCGGACGCTGGCGCTGACGTTTGCCGCATCGCTTGAATTAAATAAATCCATAAACTCATTCATGTTGATTTTGGCCTTTCTTTCTGCCTTCTGCGCGATTTTGTTTCAGTTCCGCGAGCTGTGCTTTTAACGACTCGGAAAAAGATGCTGTGCCGCTTTGCTTTTGCACGCCTGGAACTTTGACTTGATCCATCCATTTCTGCCACTCAATCTTGCTGTTCATCGCAGCTTCATGCTGCGTGAGAATTTCTTTATATTCCTTTTCATCATCGATCTCTTTCAGCAGCTGGATATTATCGCCGACACCGACGACCAGCACCCTGTTCCCTACTTTAATCAGCTGTACGGACTTGTTTTGCCCGAGCGAAGTTCCGCCGATGTTTTCGACATACTGGAAGGGTTTTAACAGGCGGTTGCGTTTATTCATGAATTTGACCAAAGCGTAGATCAGAAAAATGACGAACAGTAACGCGCCGATCATTTTCACAAAATCAAATATGGAAACGGAAGGAGACGGGGGTTCGGCCTCCGCCTCTTCCTTAAGAGAACTTTTTTCCTCGGTTTTGTCTTTGTCTTTTGCTTTTTCTTTCTCTTTGCCCGCACCTTTTTGCTCAAACAGATGGTCAACGGTCTGATCCCCCGATTCCTCTGCGAGAGCCGGAGCGTACGGCAGCACGAGAAAGGCAAATAGACAAAGGCCGGCTATGAAAATAAGAGGTTTCTTAAACAAGTTGTACACCCTTTAGCTTAGCGTTTTATTGATCGCTTCCATGACGCGGTCAGCCTGGAACGGTTTGACGATAAAGTCTTTCGCTCCCGCCTGAATAGCGTCGATAACCATCGATTGCTGGCCCATTGCCGAACACATGATGATTTTTGCCTGCGGATCGATTTCCTTGATTTCTTTAAGAGCCGTGATTCCGTCTTTTTCCGGCATCGTGATATCCATTGTGACAAGATCAGGTGAATGCTCTTTATATTTTTCAACAGCCTGCGCTCCGTCTTGCGCTTCTGCGACGACTTCAAAGCCGTTTTTCACTAAAATGTCTTTAATCATCATTCTCATAAATGCTGCATCATCAACTACTAAAATCTTGTAAGCCATTATTAATCTCTCCAATCAATCTGTTATTATCGTAATTTGCTGATTCGTTCCGCCTGACTTAAAATGTCTGTCACCCTGACGCCAAAGTTTTCATCGATGACGACGACTTCGCCTTTGGCAACGACGCGCTGGTTGACCAGGATGTCGACAGGCTCGCCTGCGAGTTTGTCAAGCTCAATGATACTGCCGGTTGACAGTTCAAGCACCTCTTTGACGCTGCGGTTTGTCCTCCCCAGCTCGACTGTGACGGACAAAGGAATATCCATGAGCATGTCAAGGTTTTGAAGGTGCGGCTGCGCGTCAGTCTGAGGGGCAAAGGATTGAAACTCTGCCGGTGCCACCTGCACAGGCTCTGAAACTTTTGCCGTCCCTTGCCGTTTAGGCGCAGGCTCCTGTCTTTGTGTCTGAGCAGGTGCCGGACTCGGACTAGGCGCCGGGTTTTCCTGTACGGGCGGCTGCTTTACCTCTTCAGTCTGCACAGGCTCTTCTCCGCCGTCCTGATTCGTTAATTCATCGATCAGGTCTTTTGCAAAGGTCAGCGGATAAAGCTGCATAATATGCGAATCGATCAGTTCTCCGACTTTCAGTCTGAAAGATACTTTGACGAGCGGGTCCTCTTTCGGAATTTGCTCTGTTCCTTCCCCTTCATTCACATCAAGGAGGTCAACTTCCGGCGGAGAAATATCAATCTTCTTGCTGAAGACGGTGGACATCGACGTCGCTGCGGAACCCATCATTTGGTTCATCGCTTCCTGAACGGCGCTTAGATGAATTTCGCCAAGCGACGGATCTGCGTTCGTCCCGTCTCCACCCATCATCAAATCAGCGATGATCGCGGCATCTTCCTGCTTGATGACGAGAAGATTGTTTCCTGAAAAACCTTCCGTATAGCTCACACCGATTGAAACATACGGGTGCGGGAACTCATCATTTAAATGGCTTTTTTCAATCACCGAAACAGTCGGTGTTGTAATTTCGACTTTTTGATTCAATAAAGTGGACAAAGCTGTTGCAGAGCTCCCAAAGGAAATGTTTCCGATTTCCCCGATCGTATCCTGTTCCATCAGGGACAACCCTGATTCCGGCTGCTCTTGAGCCGTATCATCGCCGCCTTTAAGCAGCGCATCAATTTCATCCTGTGATAACCTATTGTTATTCTCCATATTCTTCACCTCTTATGTCGTGATCTAGAATTTGAATCGCAGTCTTTCGATTCATTCGGCCGGCTTGTGCTAGAAATTTCGGTTTATCTCCGACCAAAACAGTAAGAGGTTCTGCTACTGATTTGTCCAAAGTGATACAATCTCCAATTTCTAAATTTAAAAACTCTTCAATGGTTAATTCCGATGATCCGAGTTCTGCGACAATTGGAATTCGCGCCGTCATAATCCGCTTTTCTATCGACTTTGTTTCCTCCGGTTTTGGTTCTATTCTGTCTGATTGCATCCAGTAGTGAACGGAAAGCTTAGGAATGATCGGTTCCAGGACGACGTGCGGGATGCACAGGTTGATAACCCCGCTGATGTCTCCTATTTGCGTGTTCAGCGAAATGACAACGACCGTCTCATTCGGCGATACCATTTGCACAAACTGCGGATTCACTTCAAAATCGGACATTTCCGGCTCGATTTCCGTGATGGATTCCCACGCATCTTTATAATTCGAGAGGCAGCTTTCAAATAAATTGGACATGATTTTCGTCTCAATTTCCGTCATGCTGTCAATTTTGTTGTGGCTCGAACCGATCCCGCCCATCACCCGGTCCATCATCGTATAGGCGATGGTCGGGTTGATCTCCATCATGATTCTTCCTTCAAGAGGGCGAACCTCAAACAGATTGAGGATCGTCATATTCGGAATGGATCTGATGAATTCCTCATAAGGAACCTGATCAACCGAGCTGACCGAGATCTGGATATAGGTTCTCAGCTGAGCCGAGAAATAAGTCGTTAGCAGCCTTGCAAAGTTATCGTGAATCCTTGTCAAGCTGCGGATCTGATCCTTTGAAAAGCGGAGCGCCCGTTTAAAGTCATAGACTTTTACTTTTTTAACGGACTCTTCTTTTTTCAGCTCGTCGGCGTCCATTTCACCTGTCGATATCGCTGAAAGCAGTGCATCGATTTCATTTTGGGAGAGTACTTCTCCTGCCATCTGTTTTCACCTCCATGGTTCTGTCATCTATGTTCCTACTGCAGATTAAAGGAGGTAATGTATACAGTTTTCACTTTTCCCTCTTTCATGTAGTTCGTGTTCAGCTTTTCTTTCAGCTGCTCTTTAAACTTTTCTTTTCCTTTTTGTCCTTCAAGATCATCTGCGTTCGTGTTTGCCAAAAGGGAGATGACTGAATCTTTAATTTGGAAATCCCGCTTTTCAAGCTCTTCTTTCGCCTCTTTCGAATCGGTTTCAAGCTTGATTGACAAACGGACCACATTGTCCGATTTCAAGTTTGTCGTGATTTCGGCGACTTCAACTGATGATTCGACCACTTCATCGATCGAAGGTTCTTTCGTTTGATCTTTTTCACTTGCGCTTCCCTTAATGACAAAGAACGCAGCGGTTCCTAACACAGCAATTGCCAGAATAATCGTCAGCATAATTCCTAGAAGTTTTTTATTCATTCAGATTCCTCAATTCTTTGGTCACAAGAAAGTATTTGGATTTTTTGATAGAATGACACGATTGTATCCACAACTGTATCTTCATCTTCTTTGACAACAAACTTTTTTCCGTTTGACAGCGTAATTGTCGTATCCGGAAAACATTCAATTTGCTCAATGAATAGCGCGTTCAGAATAAAAGGCTGTCCGTTTAATCGCGTAACTTTGATCATGTGTTTTCAAGAGGCGCCTTTACGAGGGCGCCTCCTTCCCTCCTATCGCTTCAGATTGACGAGTTCCTGAAGAATTTCATCAGAGGTTGTAATGATTTTCGCATTGGACTGGAAGCCGCGCTGCGCGATAATCATTTCGGAAAACTCTTCTGAAAGGTCGACGTTCGACATTTCAAGCGCACTCGTTTGAATCTTTCCTGAGCCGTCTTCTCCAGGCACAACGACTTGCGGAGCTCCAGAACTCAATGTTTCGCGGTAAAGGTTGTCCCCCGTTTTTGTTAAACCGGATGTATTGTTGAATGTCGCAAGCGAGATTTGGCCGGCGGTCTGGTTCTCGTTGTTTTGATCGACATAAGACACGGTTCCGTCAGGCGCGATGCTGAAGCTTTGCGCGTCTTGCGGGATATTGATCCTTCCGTTGTTGGCCGTTAAGACGAACAGCCCATCAACAGTGACGAGGTCACCTTCATCAGAACGGTAGAAGTTCCCGGATCTTGTGTAGTACACTTCATCTCCCGATCCGACGCGGAAGTAGCCGTCTCCTGTAATGGTCATGTCAAGCTGGCGGCCTGTTGTTGAAGGCGCTGCGTTTGTGTGAATGATATCGATCGATCCGATCGTTGCACCGAGCCCGACCTGCTGGCCGTTGACAGAGCCGCGGTTTGCAGTAGACGACGTCGCACCGGAAAGCTGCTGGCTGACAATATCTTTAAACGTAACCCGGCTTTTCTTATAGCCTGCCGTATTGACATTCGAAATGTTGTTTGCCACGACATCAAGCTTTGTCTGAAAGTTTTTCATGCCGCTGATTCCTGAGTATAGTGAACGTAACATAATTATTCCTCCCTGAATTGTCTGTTTTTATTTATCAGAATGGCTTACCGCCGTCACATTCCACGGATTGACTTCGGTTCCATCGTCAAGGACAAGCAGATACTGTCCGTCTGAGCTTTTAACTGATTTGACGAGCGCCGTTTTCTCTTCGCTGTCTTCGCCTTCATAGGTGACTTCTTTTCCGATCCAGCTGACATACATCGTCATCGGGTCCTGAAGTCCGACGAACGTCGACATCGTTGAGTTTAGATTCGTTAGTTGCTCAAGGCTTGAAAAGGTCGCCATTTGCGCAATGAATTCACGGTCTTCCATCGGGTTTAAGGGGTCTTGGTACTGCAGTTGTTTCATGAGCAGTTTCAAAAATTCATCCTTGCCAAGGTTGGAGCCGCTCCCTGCTTTCTCGGCTTTTTTTGCCTCGGATAAAAAATCGGGTGTCGTCGATTTCGTGTTTGTTGTTCCTAAAACAGTTCTTGCATCAATTGAAGTGTCAGACATTAGATCTCCTCCTCGCTGTCCTGTGATCGAGTCTCGATAAGATCATCCAAAAACTCCTGAAAACCCTCATTTTCCTGCTCTTTTTGCTGATCTTGCTTCGGCTGCTGCTGGTTTTTCTGTTCGTCCGCCAGCTGTCCGAAGGTCTGATCGCCGTTTTGAAGCGGTACACCGAAGCGGTCAATTTGTACAGACATGTTGGGCAGCGCCTGTTTAAGATGCGCGAGATTGTGTTCGAGCAGCTCTTTAGCCGACTGGGTCGATGCGATGATTTTGCTCGAAAACATCCCGTGCTGTTTGACGAGCTTGATCGTGATAAAGCCAAGATTTTCAGGATTCAGGCGGATCGTGAAACTGCCTGTCGATCTGCCGAACGGTGTATACTTCATCTGTTTCCATGAGCTGAGAATTTGTTCTGAAAAGCTTTTCGGCTGAGCGGAAGATTCCTCTGCCGCCGAAGTTTGGAGACCCTGGATCAGCACTGCGCCTGTCCGATGATTGGCCAGTACAGAGGATTGAATCGGCTGTTCCTTTTGGCCTTGCTTTCCTTCAGTTTGAATTTCCCTTCCGTTCAAAACAAAGGACAACGGCTTCTCAGAAAGAGAGACATCGGTTTTTTTGCTCATGAGCATTGCCTTTAGTTCGCTTTCCGCCATTTTCCACTCTTTTTGATCCGGTTCAGCGTTTGCGTTCATCATCTGCTCCATTACACTTTTCAAGCTTTTCAGCTCGGCGTTTGACATGGACAAAAGCTGCGACTCACCCGGATCTTTTGTGAAAAATTGGCGTTTAAGTTCATCAATCAGCCCTTCTGTTCCCGCCTTTGTCTGAAGAGCGGCGAGAAATTCCGGCGCTTGTTTCAATATTTCTGCGATTTGTGAAGTTTTGAGTGCCGGTTGATTTTCATTTACGATCACAGCGAGCAGCTGCTGAATCTGACCAAGAATTTGCAGGTCAGTCAGTTTCGGCTCTTCTGTCCCGCTTTCGTCAGCAGGCACAGCTTCAATAGCATCAGCTGTTTTGCCTGATTGTCCAGGCAGAGCGGCATTTTCAAGCAGCTCTTTTATTTGCTGTAACAGCTGTTCTGCCAATGCGAGTTCATCCGGAGATGGATTCAGCTCTTCAACATGCTGGAGGGAATTCAACCAGTCTTCATTGAAGGAGCCGCCTTCATTATTTAAAAGCCATTGCTTCAGTTCATGCAAAAGCCCTTCCAATGACGTGTCCTGAGAAGGTTCTTCTCCCTTTTGAAAAGGGGAAAGTGAGCTGTTTTCCTTTTGGAGCACATTTTGAAAGAGTCCGCCCAGAGGCGTCCTGCTCGTTTTTGCAGTTGCGGTATCCGCCGCAGGCTTGGCATCAAAAGAGATTGCGTCAAAAAGCCTCAAGCTATTCCCCCCCTTCTTTTTTCTTGTCATTTTTCGCTTCGTTTTTCACAAGCTTTTCTGTGAATACAGCCGCTTTATCAGGAGACATTTTGGAGAGGATCTCAGTCACTTTCTTTTTGCTTAAAGAATCTAAAATGTTGATTGCCTCTTCTTCTTTTAATTCGCTTAAAATTTTTGCAGCTTTATTGCTTTGCATGCTTTCATAAATTTTGACGACTTTTTTTCCGTCTCCTTGACCTTCGGTGTTCTTTTCTTTCTGCTCTTTTTCATCTTTTTCCGTTTTTTCGAACGAGCTGATTTTTTGTTTCAGCCTTTTAATCTCTTGATCACTCGTTTTCAAGTCACTCGTCAGCGTTTCGATTTCGCTTTTTTGTTCATCGATCGTCTTTTGGAGCTTTTCTGCTTTGTTCTCCTGCTGCTTTGCTGCGTGATCTTTGTCCTGATCCTCGCCGTTTTTCACAAGCTCTTTAACAACGGGGATTTTGGAGGCTGCATCCTGGAAATTGACGCCCAAAAGCCACATGCCGACAAACGCTGCAACGATTAAAAAGATCAGCGGAATGACGATGACAAACAAAAATGTCTGAAATTTACCGGCTTTTTTTTCTTCGGTCATCGTTTTTCTACCCCTAGCTTCCTTGAGTTATGTACTGGGCAATGGAGATATCGTCCATTTCCTTTAACTCATTTGCTTTGTTTTGCAGCGAATACATTTCAAACTGCTTTTCTTTCATTTTTTCAAATTTTTTCAGCTCGATATTTTTTTCCGTCAGATCGTGCTGTTTTTCATTCATTTCATTTCTCTTCATCATGACGAGCTTTTGATAATGGTAGATAGTCGTTTCAAGATTTGTGACAAATTGCTGATAATGCCGCATTTCCTGAACGCTCATTCCTGTCTGCATCTTGATTTCCTTGTTTTTTTCTAGCGTTTCTTTTTGGTTCATGCTTTCATACAGCTTTTCCGCGACCTTTTCGAATTCGGAAACTGAGTGCTGATATTCAGCGAACGATTGGTCTTTTTCATTTTCTTTAAGCTCGAGGAGCTTTTGAAATTTAAATGAATAAGCCATTCTTAATCCTCTCTTCCTGTAAGACTCTTTAATAAAGAAATGCTCTCTTCCAGCGACGCCGCTTCATCCACTTCCTGCTTGAGGAAGCTGATCAGCTTAGGGTGGAATTGTATGGCCTCATCAATTTCTCTGGAAGACCCTTTTTTATAGGCTCCTATGTTAATCAGGTCCTCTGAGTTTTGATAGGTTGACAGCATTTCCCTGAACCGGTTCGCTGCTCTTATATGATCTTTCCCGGCGATGTTTGACATCACCCTGCTGATGCTTTTTAAAATGTTGACTGCCGGAAACTGGCCTTTATTCGCAAGGCTCCGGTCAAGAACGATATGACCGTCCAAGATTCCCCTGACAGTATCGGCGATCGGTTCATTCATATCATCACCGTCGACAAGAACCGTATAGAAAGCAGTTATTGACCCGTTTTCCGTCGTTCCTGTTCGTTCTAAGAGCTTAGGTAAAATAGCGAACACTGAGGGTGTATAACCTTTCGTCGTCGGCGGTTCGCCCGTCGCCAGGCCGATTTCCCTCTGAGCCATGGCAACCCTTGTCACCGAGTCCATCATGAACATCACGTTTTGTCCTTTGTCGCGGAAGTACTCGGCAATCGCTGTTGCTGTATAGGCCGCTTTCAGCCGCATCAATGCCGGCTGGTCCGAAGTAGCCACTACAACGATCGTGCGCTTCAGCCCTTCTTCGCCGAGATCTTTCTCAATGAACTCTCTGACTTCGCGGCCCCGCTCTCCGACAAGAGCGATGACATTCAAGTCTGCGGCCGTCTCTCTTGCTATCATGCCCATGAGCGTGCTTTTTCCGACGCCGCTTCCGGCGAATATCCCAACACGTTGTCCTTTTCCGACGGTCAGCAGACTGTCGATTGATCTGACGCCGACCGCCATTTTTTCTCTGATTGGCGGCCTTTTCATCGGATTAGGCGGCGCCTGTTCTGTCGAAACTTGAGCCAAACCTTTCGGAAGCGCGCTGCCGTTGAGCGGATTGCCGAATGCATCGACAACTTGCCCGATCAAGCCGGAGCCGACTTTGACTCTGAGCGATTCTCCCGTCGCTTCGACAATGCTGCCGGGTGCAATATTGGCCGCTTCCAAATATGGCATGAGAAGAATATTTTGGTCTTTGAAGCCGACGACCTCAGCTTTGATGGCCTTTGGCCCGTCACCTTTTGTATAGATTTTGCAGACATCGCCGATTGAGCATTCAGGTCCTTTGGATTCAATCATCAGGCCGACCGCTTGTTTGACTTTTCCGTAACGTTTGTAGGAGTCTGCGGTTTCTATACATTCAAGCAGCTGCTCAAGCATCACTGGACAACACCTGCCGTTTCAAGCAGGCTGAGCAGTTTTTGTTTCAGCTGCTGTAATTGAGTGTCGATTCCTGCATCAATTCTTCCGAAAGCCGTTTCAACATAGCACGTTCCCTTTGGCGCTTTTTCATCGGCGTATATCGCGAGATGGGCGCCATATTGGAGGAGCTGCTCAAGTTCGTTTTTGTGGCTTTGAACCTCTGTGTAATACTCCGGATCCACATAGACGGCAATGTCATCGAACTCCTTCATTTCGGACAGCACCTGTTTGACGAGGGCTGAAAAAGCTTCTTTGTCGTCAGCCTTTTGATTCCAAACTTTTTTAGCCAGCGACACGGCAAGTTCGACAATTTCTTCGGAAGATTGTTCGATTTTTTCTTCATAGTCACGCCTCGCCGCTCCGACGATGGCGTTGGCTTCATCCAAATAGGATTGATAAGTGCTTTGGGCCTCGGCCTTTCCCTGTTCAAACCCCGCTTGAAAGCCTTCTTGTTTCGCCTGGTCTATCAGCGCTTCGCGTTCTGTTTCCCAGCTTATCCTTTCCTCTTCGATTTGCCGTCTGACCTGTTCGAGTTCAGCGTTCGCTTTTTCGTATATTTTCCCTGCTTCCTGTCTGGCATGATCGAGGAGGAATTCCGGATCCTGTCCGGTATCAAGTTCAGTTTCTGTTTCAGGAAGTTTGACTTCCTTTAATGAAATCGTCCGCCTTTCTTTTGGCGGTATTGATGATAATCGCTGTTTAATAATGTTAGACAATGATATCATCTCCTCCGCCTCTGGCGATTACGATCTCACCTGCTTCTTCAAGTCTTCGGATGACGCTTACGATTCTGGATTGAGCTTCTTCTACGTCACGCAGACGCACAGGGCCCATGAATTCCATTTCTTCTTTAAATGTTTCAGCCATACGCTGCGACATATTGCTGAAGACGATGTCTTTGACCTCTTCGCTGGCCACTTTGAGGGAGAGAAGCAGATCGTCGTTTTCCACATCGCGGATAACCCTTTGAATGGCGCGGTTATCAAGCGTAACGATATCTTCAAAGACGAACATCCGCTTTTTAATCTCGTCGGCAAGCTCAGGATCCTGGATTTCAAGGGAGTCAAGGATCGTTTTCTCTGTACCTCTGTCAACTCCGTTCAACACTTCGACAACGGCTTCAATGCCGCCGGTCTGCGTGTAGTCCTGAGTGAATGTGGAGGATAGCTTTTGCTCCAGAATCTGTTCGACTTCATTGATGATTTCCGGCGACGTCCTGTCCATGACAGCGATCCGTCTTGCAACCTCTGCCTGCACATCCTGATTTAGTTCTGATAATATCTGACCGGATTGCACGGGATCGAGATAAGACAGAATCAATGCGATCGTCTGCGGATGTTCATGCTGGATAAAGTTCAGAATCTGCTCGGGATCCGCTTTTCTGGCAAAATCGAACGGTCTGACTTGAAGAGACGATGTCAACCTGTTGATAATGCTGGCGGCTTTGTCTTCGCCGAGCGCTTTGTCAAGCACCTGCTTGGCGTAGTGAATGCCGCCTTGTGATATATATTCTTGAGCAATAGCCGTTTCATGAAATTCCTGAATAATTTCATCTTTTTTCTCTGGTGATACAGCTCTGACATTTGATATTTCAAGCGTCAGCCTTTCGATTTCTTCATCTGTTAAATGCTTGTAAACGGAAGCTGACACATCAAGCCCTAAGGATATCATGAGAATGGCCGCTTTTTGTTTGCCTGTAAGCCTATCTTGTTTCATTTTTGCCATTTCAATACTCCTCCTAATCCTCGGTCAGCCAGCTGCGCAACAATTTGGCGAATTCTTCAGGCTTATCTTTCGCCATTTTTTCAAGCTGTTTTCGTCTGACAGTTTCTTCCGTCTCTTTTTCATTGTTCACATCAGCAACACGAATCGGTTCCTGAGGCGTTTCATACCATTCTTCCTCGTATTCGTCATCTCTATTTTTACGTCTTCTGACAAGCCAGATGATGAGGCCGATTACAGCAACAAGCGCTGCTCCGCCTGCGATGTAAATCCACATCGGTATACCGCCTGTTTCCGTTCCTTCATCGATTGTCTGCTTGCCGTCGAACGATTGGACAGAAACAACGATTTTATTTTCAATATCCTCATCTGTCAGCGGCTCTTCTTCATACTTCTTGTCGATCGATGTTTTCACAATGGTTGAGAGGATTTTTTTAATATCATCTTCTCTTTCAGCAGGCAGTGACTGCGGGTTCTTCGCATCAGGCGGTTCAACCATGACCTGGACGCCCAGATCTCTGATTTTGTACGGACTTTCGGCGATTTCTTTATGAATTTTGTTGACTTCATTGTTGATTCGTTCTTCGCTTTTTTCGTAGTCTCCGTTGCCTGTTCCGCCTTCTGTCTCCGCATAGTTTGTTACATCGTTTTCACCTGTTCCGTTGACGCCTCCAGCTTGCGCTCCCTGTCCGGAATACGTTTCACTGACGCGCTCTGCGCTGACCGTGATCCCTTCCATATTTTCTTTGTCGACAGGTTCAACCAGATCTTCCGTCCTGTTTTCTTTTGTGAAGTCGATGTCGGATGTGACGGATACAACTACTTTATCCTGTCCCATCATCGTGCCGAGCATGGTTTGAATTTGTCTCTGCAGGTCCTTTTCGATCTGAGCTTTGACTTGCCTTTGTGAAGAGTAGCTGTCAGCGTATGAACCTGAATCTTTGCCGGTTTGATCGTAATACGTGGAGTTTTGATCCATGATCACGATATTTTCCGGATCAAGGTTCGGCACGCTTTTCGATACGAGATGATAAAGGCCGTTGATTTCATTTTGATCAAGCGTGTGGCCGGGCTTCACCTGAAGAACAATCGAAGCGGATGCTTCCGGCTTTTCCTCTCCGACAAAGACGGATTCCTTCGGCAGGTTAATCATGACCTTTGAATCTTTAATCCCGTCTATTCCTTTGATGAGGTTGGAAAGCTCGGTTTGCGTTGCTTTCACTTTCAATACGTCAAATTCGTTGTCCGTCATACCGAAACCGGCATTTTGACCAAAGAACGAATAATCGATGCTTCCGCTTTTCGGAAGACCCTCTGCCGCAAGATCGACTTTCAGCCCGTCGACTTTTTCTTCCGGAACTTTAATGACTGAACCGTCAGCTGCAACCTCAGATGGAACACCTTTTTCATCGAGCACTTTTTTGATTTGGCCGGTTTCTTCAGCTGACAAGTCTTTATAGAGCGGCACCATTTTATTCGACGAAGCAACAATTCCAATGATGATTGACAGGATCACTGCCAGAGCGACGATGCCGATCATCAAAAACTTCTGCAGCTTTGATCTGTTTTTCCAAAAATCTGTTATTTTCGTTTTGATTTGCAATAAAGTACGATTCATCTTACTCCCCCGGTAGTTACACTAATTCTCTTCGCTTTCAGACTCCTTTCTTACATTTGCATTCTCATGATTTCCTGATAAGCTTCAACCGCTTTGTTGCGGAATTCCGTCGCAGCCGTCAATGTAATATTTGCCTTCTGGGCTGCAACCATCACTTCATCAAGGTTGACATCCTGACCGAGAGCAAGCGCGTTTGTCAGTTTATCAGATTCATTTTGAGATTGATTCAAAGCATTGATAGAATCTTTCAGCACGTTGGAAAAGCTGACTTGGTTCTCTGAACCGTCCTGCTTGTTCGTGATCTGATTTGTTGCATTCGTTCCCGCCTGCACGGGTTGAATTCCAAATGGAGAGATTCCATTAACCATTCGTGTCATCACCCTACTTTCCGATTTCTAGTGCTTTCATCAGCATTCCTTTTGTCGCGTTCATCGCTGTGACATTCGCTTCATATGACCTTGTGCTGCCCATTAAATCAACCATCTCTTTTAGCGGATCGACATTCGGCATCTGCACGTATCCGTCTTCGTTTGCGTCGGGATGCGTCGGATCATAAACGAGTTTAAATGGTGTTTTGTCTTCGCTGATCTTGGTCACCTTTACCCCTTCACCGACTCTCGCCGATGCATTCATCGATGATTGGAGCACGGATGAAAAAGATTCGCCTTTCGGAGCCGTCGATACAAGCTTTCTTCTATACGGCTGCCACTGTCCGTCGACCAGCTTCGCTCTTGTTGTGTCCATGTTTGCCAGGTTGGAAGAAACGGTATCCATTCTGACTCTCTGTGCAGTCAACGCCGAAGCTGAGATGTTGATGCTATTGAATACCCCCATTATTTACCTCCTGTAATCGCGGTCCGCAGTGAGTTGAATTTGCCGCTTATTCTTTCAACCAGCGCTTGATACTGGATTTGATTTTTCGCCATTTCACTCATTTCCTGATCAACGTCCACGTTGTTCCCGTTTTCCTGATAACTTGTATTCTTTCTCGACACAACTGAATAATTTGACTCATCCCCTTTGAAGTCAATGTGTCTATAGTCTGTTTTTATAGCGTTAATTCGGGAGGACTCCTCATTCAGCACATTTTTGAAGGATACTTTTTTCGCCTTGTAGTTCGGTGTGTCTACATTGGCCAGATTGTTCGTTATGACTTTTTGCTTAATGTTCGCTTGATTCAAGGCTCCCTCTAGTCTATGTATTGTTCCTGAAAATATATCCATCGCCAAATACCTCCAATCTTTTTCCATCTGTCTCAAAATCTTGTCGAGAATTGTAAAAACCATAAGCCTATTGTAAGGAATAATAGGCTTAAAGTCTATGATCTGGACGCAAAAAAAAATCGTAATAAATATCTATTTTATGAATAGGTATTTCGACCTAGATTATAAGAACTATGTAATGTTACGTTTGTTAAAGTTTCAAAACATTATGTTAGTATATTTTTTATTCAAGCAACGCATTGATTCAGCACCGCATTTTAGTTGTTTTTGATATGAAAAAATTACGATAATATAGTTTAAAACGTGAAATAAAAAAAGCCGCAGAACGGCATGTTCTGCGGCTTTCATCTTTTAATGAGACTTTAGTTTTTCTAATTCCATTAAAAATTTGTTGTTCAGGACTTTAATGTATGTGCCTTTCATCCCTAATGACCTTGATTCAATGACACCGGCGCTTTCAAGTTTGCGCAGCGCATTGACAATGACCGAGCGGGTGATGCCGACGCGGTCTGCAATTTTACTTGCGACAAGCAGACCTTCATTTCCGTCAAGCTCTTCAAAAATATGTTCAATTGCTTCAAGCTCGCTGTAAGATAATGAACTGATCGCCATTTGAACGACCGCTTTGCTGCGTGCTTCCTCTTCGATCTCTTCAGCTTTCTCTCTGAGAATTTCCATTCCTACGACCGTTGCGCCATATTCGGCAAGGATCAGATCGTCATCCTCGAATTTCTCCTGAAGGCGGGACAGAATCAAGGTGCCGAGTCTTTCGCCTCCTCCGATGATCGGAACGACTGTGGTCAGACCCGCTTGGAACAAATCGCGGTTTTCCACAGGGAAAGCCGTATATTCGCTGTTAATGTCAAGGTTGGATGAAGTTTCCGGAATGTTGAACAGACTTTTTGTATAGTCTTCAGGAAACTGGCGCTCTTCAAGCATTTTTTTCATCCGGTCATTTTCGATCTGCTGGTTGATCGAGAAACCGAGAAGCTTTCCTCTGCGGCTGACGACGAAAATGTTCGAATCAATCACATCGCGAAGCGTTTCGGCCATTTCTTTAAAATTAACCGGCTTCCCTGCCGCATTTTGCAGCATTGCATTAATCTTTCTTGTTTTTTGTAATAAAGCCATAATAAATTGATCCTCCTAAATTACTCTTATTTAATTGTTTATAAAATAAACTGGCTTAAATCCTTATTCTTAGCGATCGAACCGAGCTTTTCTTCAACATATTGAGGCGTGATGACAACTTCCTCCATCGTTACATCCGGAGCCTCGAATGACAGTTCTTCCAAAAGCCGTTCCAAAATGGTGTGAAGCCTTCTCGCCCCGATATTGTCTGTGTCCTGGTTCACATGATAAGCCACTTCTGCAATCTTACGAATAGCATCGTCAGAAAATTCAAGAGATATACCTTCCGTCTTCAATAAAGCCTTATACTGCTTTAGAAGAGCGTTGTCAGGCTCAGTTAAGATTTTCACAAAATCATCGATGCTCAGCTTTTGAAGCTCAACGCGGATCGGAAAGCGTCCCTGCAGCTCTGGAATTAGATCTGAAGGCTTCGCCATATGGAATGCACCTGCAGCGATGAACAGCACGTGATCCGTTTTGACCGCACCGTACTTTGTCATGACGGTAGAGCCTTCTACAATCGGAAGAATATCGCGCTGCACGCCCTCTCTTGAGACGTCGGCCGATGAAGAAGCACCGCTCTTTTTGGCGATTTTATCGATCTCATCGATAAAGATGATTCCCGACTGTTCGGCTCTCAGGACGGCCTCCTGGGCAGCTTCGTCCATATCGATGAGCTTTGCCGCTTCTTCATTCGTCAGCACTTTTCGTGCTTCCCTAACCGTCAGCTTGCGGCGCTTTTTCTTTTTCGGCATCAGGCTGCTGAGCGCATCCTGCATGTTCATGCCCATCTGTTCCATACCCGAGCCTTGGAGCATATCAAACATGGATGGCTGCTGCTCCTCCACCTCCACGGTGACATAATGGTCTTCAAGCTCGCCGAGAGCAAGCTGATGTGCAATCCGCTTCCGGTTGTTTTCGATATCCGTGTCTTCATGCTTTTCCGCTTCATTCGTCTCTTGATCCTGATTACCGCCAAACAGCATTTCAAAAGGATTTTTCGCACCTGACTGTTTTTTTCCTTCCCGGTACAAGCAGGCGGACGAGGCGTTTATTTGCGTTTTCTTCGGCGATGCCTTTCACTTCGTTCATTTTTTCCTCTTTGACGAGGCGGATTGACGTTTCCACAAGATCCCTGACCATCGATTCAACATCTCTGCCCACATAACCGACTTCCGTGAACTTCGTCGCTTCGATTTTGACGAACGGAGCGCCGACGAGCTTCGCGATTCGTCTTGCAATCTCGGTTTTTCCCACACCTGTCGGACCCATCATCAATATGTTTTTCGGAACGATTTCTTCGCGCAGTTTTTCATCAAGAAGACTTCTTCTGTAGCGGTTCCTCAATGCCACGGCGACCGCTTTTTTCGCATCGAGCTGGCCGACGATGTATTGATCAAGCCTTTCGACGATCTGCCTAGGAGTCAGCGGCTTTTTTTCCATATGCCTCATATCCTTTCTATTCAAGTTCTTCTACAATGATCTGATCGTTCGTATACACACAGATTTCGCCCGCGGTTTCAAGTGAGGCCCTCGCAATCGCTCTTGCGTCAAGCTGGCCGCCTGCATGACGTTTCAACGCCCTTCCGGCTGCCAGGGCATAGTTTCCGCCTGAGCCGATCGCCAAAATGCCGTCGTCAGGTTCAATCACCTCGCCTGTTCCGGAAACGAGCAGCATGCTGTCAGCGTTCATGACGATCAGCATCGCCTCAAGCTTTCTGAGGACTTTATCGCTTCGCCACTCTTTTGCAAGCTCGACTGCCGCACGCTGTAAATTGCCGTTGTACTCTTCAAGCTTCGCTTCAAACATTTCAAAGAGCGTGAAAGCGTCCGCAACAGAACCGGCAAAGCCGGCAATGACTTTCCCGTTGAAGAGCTTTCTTACCTTTCTAGCGGTATGCTTCATGACGACAGCCTGACCGAACGTAACCTGGCCGTCTCCCGCCATCGCGCTTTTTCCGTTGTGCTGGACGGCGAATATCGTCGTTGCGTGAAAAGATGACATAAAAGAACCTCCTTTATTTCCCTTTATGTGCCCGAGGGTGATGAGACATATATGTCTTTCTGAGCATATCTTTAGATACATGCGTATACACCTGGGTTGAAGAAAGGTTTGAATGCCCAAGCAGTTCCTGAACGCTCCTGAGATCCGCACCCTCATTTAACAAATGGGTGGCAAAAGTATGGCGGAGCATATGCGGATGTATATGTAATGTACCCGAAGTCTTTTTGACCAGTTCTCCCAAAATGTAACGAACCCCCCTCGGGGTTAAGGGCCCGCCCCTTTGATTCAAAAAAATAAAAGGGCAAGGCTCTTTCGCTTTTAACAGCAGGATGCGTCTTCCATTTTGCAAATACAGATCCAAAGCCTCCCGGGCGAATGAACCAAATGGAATATACCTTTGCTTCCTGCCTTTCCCGTGAACCAAAACCGTATCTAAAAACAGATCCAAATCGGATTCCTTCAGGCTGCAAAGTTCGCTTACCCGCATGCCTGTTGCGTAAAGAAGTTCCAAGAGCGCCTGATTCCTTTGGCCGAGCGGTGTACTCAAGTCCGAAACCTCAAACAGTTCTTCAAGTTCTTTTTCATATAAAAATTTTGGAATCCGTTTATCCTGTTTCGGAAGACTGACAAGCAGAAACGGGTTTTCTTTTACCATCTTTTCCCTTAATAAAAATTTATAGAAGCTTCGCAGAGCCGAAATTTTCTTGCTGATCGTCCTGCGAGTAAGCCCTTTTTCATGCGCTTCCGTCAAGAAAATTCTCACATCCGGATAAGTCACGTCTTCAAAACCTTTTATGCCCTGAACTTGTAAAAAGCGTTCAAAGTCTTCAATAGAAGAAATGTAACCCACAATTGTATATTTTGAATAATTCTTTTCTATTTGTAAATATTCAATGAATAAAGTTAAAAAATTCTTAACATTTGCCATCATTACACCTCTTCGAAAAGGGCTTTTAAATGTTATCACATAACAAGTTCATCTGGCAATGAATAACTATAGCGTTTTCGAAATATTTTGAATTGTCTCCAATGCGCGCGAAGCATACTGTTCATTTCGTTCCTGCTTGTTTTTAATTTTAACCCCCAATTCCTTGAACAGACCGAAGTTCGCATTCATCGGCTGGAAGTTTTTCTTGTTTGTTTCCGTGATGTAATGGGCCATGCTGCCGATCGCTGTTTCATTTGAAAAAGTGACCGGTTCTTTTCCCTGGATGAGCCGAGCCGCATTTATTCCTGCAACAAGACCTGAAGCCGCTGATTCAACATACCCTTCAACACCTGTCATTTGGCCGGCGAAAAACAGATCGTCCCGTTTTTTAAACTGGTAGGTCGCTTTTAAAAGACTCGGCGAGTTGATGAACGTATTTCTGTGCATTACGCCGTAGCGGACGATTTCAGCTTGTTCCAGTCCCGGAATGAGGCGGAGCACTTCCTTTTGGTCGCCCCATTTGAGGTGGGTCTGAAAACCGACGATATTGTAAAGCGTGCCGGCTGCATCATCTTGGCGCAGCTGCACAACGGCGTATGGACGCTTTCCTGTTTTGGGATCTTCAAGACCGACAGGCTTCATCGGGCCGAACAGCATCGTTTTTTTGCCGCGCTTCGCCATGACTTCAATCGGCATGCAGCCTTCAAAGAAGATTTCCTTTTCAAATTCTTTCAATGGAACAGTTTCTGCAGACACAAGGGCGTCATAAAATCTGTCAAACTCTTCTTCAGTCATCGGACAGTTCAAATACGCTGCCTCCCCTTTGTCATAGCGGGATTTCAAATAGACTTTATCCATGTCAAGGCTGTCTTTCTCAACTATCGGCGCAGCGGCGTCATAAAAGTACAGATAGTCCTCTCCTGTCAGCTCCCGGAGCTTTGCGGAAAGCGATTCTGACGTCAGCGGTCCTGTTGCAATAATAGTCGGTCCTTCCGGTATTTCCGTGACTTCTTCATTGAGCACAGTCACATTCGGATGATTCTTTACTTTTTCGGTAACGTTTGCGGCAAATTCATGCCTGTCTACGGCAAGCGCACCGCCGGCAGGAACAGAACATTCGTCAGCAGCAGCGATGATGGCCGAGTCAAGAACCCGCATTTCTTCCTTTAATACACCGACAGCGTTCGTTAATGAATTCGCCCGAAGCGAGTTGCTGCAGACAAGTTCTGCGAATTTATCTGTATGGTGTGCCGGCGTTTGTTTAACAGGCCTCATTTCGTATAAACGGACATTGATACCTCGCTTGGCAAGCTGCCATGCAGCTTCGCTTCCGGCAAGTCCTGCACCGATGACATTTACTGTTTGATTCATATTCACATCTCCTAATTTATGAGTTGACTTCATCTTTTAACACAACAAAGAAGGTGAGCAAAGCCCTGCTCACCGCTACTTTTGTTGTTCTTCCTTATAATCGCAATTCACGCACTGCACTTGAACGCCTTTTTTGAGCTTTTTCTCGACAAGCATGTCCTCACATTTCGGACATTTCCGTTCAAGCGGTTTATCCCATGATACGAATTCGCATTCAGGATAGCGGTCACAGCCGTAAAAAATACGGCGTTTTTTCGATTTGCGCTCGACGATGTTGCCGGTTTTGCATGAAGGGCATTTGACCCCGATCTCTTTTACAATCGGCTTGGTGTTGCGGCAGTCCGGAAAATTGGAGCAGGCCATAAATTTGCCGTAGCGGCCCATTTTATAGACCATCGGGTGGCCGCACTCTTCACAGTCCACACCCGCATACTCCGGTTCGATTTCCACTTCCTGCATCTCGGCTTCCGCCTTTTCAACGCGTTTTTCAAAGTCCTTGTAAAAGGAATCGATGATCTGCACCCATTGAATGTTTCCGTCTTCAACGTCATCAAGCTCTTTTTCCATTTTGGCGGTGAACTCAACATTAATGATCTCAGGGAAAAACTCCATGATCAAGTCAAGCACGATTTGACCGAGTTCAGTCGGGATAAAGCGTTTGTTATCAAGGGCGACATACCCGCGCTTTTGAATTGTGTCAAGCGTCGGCGCGTAAGTCGACGGACGGCCGATTCCCAGCTCTTCAAGCGTTTTGACCAGCCTTGCTTCCGTATAGCGCGGAGGCGGCTGTGTGAAGTGCTGTTCGGGTTCGATATCTTTTGAAAGAACGGTGTCGCCTTCAGCGAGATCCGGAAGCATCTTATTCTTCTCTTCCATCTGATCGTCTTTTCCTTCAACGTACACCTTCATGAAACCTGAAAACTTGACTTTACTGCCGTTCGCCCGAAATGTCAACCCGTTGTTTTCAAGATCGACGCTCATCGTATCGAGTGTCGCCGGAGCCATCTGGCTTGCGACAAAGCGCTCCCAGATCAGCTTGTATAGTCGAAGCTGGTCTCTTCCCAATACCGCCTTCAGATCGGAAGGCTTTCTGAGCACCGAGGTCGGCCTGATCGCTTCGTGGGCATCCTGGGCGTTTTCATTCTTTTTGGCAGGTTTTCGCTTGCTCCCCAAAAATTCTTTTCCGTACTGTTCGCCGATGAATGATGCCGCTTCTTCTTGAGCTGTATTCGAGATGCGGGTTGAATCCGTTCTCATATAAGTGATTAACCCGACAGTTCCTTCTTTGCCGAGATCGATTCCTTCATAAAGCTGCTGGGCGATCATCATCGTTTTCTTTGCCCGGAAATTTAATTTACGCGCCGCTTCCTGCTGAAGCGTCGATGTTGTAAACGGGAGCGCAGGGTTCCGCTTCCGTTCTTTTTTCGTAACCTTTTTAACCTCAAATTTGTTCCCTTTGATCTGGGAGAGGATTTGTTTTACATCTTCTTCGCTTTTCAGCTGGTGCTTTTCGCCGTTTATTCCGAAGAAACTCGCTTCAAATGTTTCTTTGCCTTTGAGAAAAGACCCTTCAATGGTCCAATATTCTTCAGGTTTAAAATCGTTGATTTCTTTTTCTCTGTCAATGATAAGGCGGAGTGCAACAGATTGGACACGTCCCGCACTCAAGCCTTTTTTTACTTTTTTCCATAAAATCGGGCTGATTTTGTACCCTACAAGGCGGTCCAGAATTCTTCTCGCCTGCTGGGCGTCGACAAGATCCATATTGATCATGCGCGGATGCTTAAATGAATCTTTGATCGCATCTTTTGTAATCTCATTAAATACGACGCGGCAGTCGGAATTCAGATCCAGATCAAGGCTGTGTGCCAAATGCCACGCGATCGCTTCCCCTTCCCTGTCGGGGTCGGCTGCGAGATAGACTTTTTTTGCCTTTTTGGCGGCCGTTTTTAATTCTTTTAACACGGGGCCTTTCCCGCGGATCGTGATGTATTTTGGTTCAAAGTTCTGCTCGATGTCAACGCCCATCTGGCTTTTCGGCAAGTCTCTGACGTGTCCCATCGAAGCTTTCACTTTATATTTTTTTCCTAAGTATCGCTCAATCGTTTTTGCCTTTGCAGGCGATTCCACGATGACTAAGTATTCGGACATAACATTATCCCCCTCAAGAGGTGTTCTCTCTCTTTTCAATTTAGCCTTTTTATTGTATTCAGCATAATCGTCGTTTATATAATCATTATTTTTACGAAAAGTGTCTGATTTAATCCTTCTATATGTTGAACGCCGATTAAAGCGTTTAAACTTGAAATCCTCACTATTATTAAATATTACAATACAGTTTGTCAAACGATAATTCTAAACAGGTTCCGGATATTGAGTGCGTGAAGGCGGCAGTTCGCTCAAAATATCTTCAATATTCAATACGAGTTTCGCCCCTTCCTGGATCAGCCTTGAAGGACCGAAAGAGTTGGCGTCAAAGATCGGACCAGGCACGGCGAACACCTCCCGCCCCTGCTCAAGGGCTTGATATGCTGTGATGAGCGACCCGCTCTTTTCCTTTCCCTGGACGACAACGATTCCTTCCGTTAATCCGCTGATCAGCCGATTTCGCATCGGAAAGTGCCATTTTTGAGGTTTAACGTGGGGAGGGTGCTCTGATACCAGCAGGTGGTTTTCGGCCATTTGACCGGCGAGCTGGCGGTGTTCACGGGGATAAATGCTATTGAATCCGCCCGCGATGACGCCGATTGTCCTTCCCTTTGAACAGATGCTCTCCTGATGTGCAAGACCGTCAATTCCTTTTGCAAGGCCGCTGACGATCGTCCAGCTTTTTTTGCAAAGCTCCCTGACAAGGTGAACCGCTGCTCTTTTTCCGTATAATGACGGGCTGCGGGTTCCGACGATTCCGATCAGTCTTTGTTCATTGAGAAGTTTAACATCTCCTTTTAAAAAAAGGACGGGAGGCGGGTCATGAATGGTTTTCAAGCTGGCTGGATAATCGGGGGAACATATGGCGGCCATGCGGACTCCAGCCGCTTCGTAAGAACGGATGAGCCGTTTAACATTAGACAGTTCTTGTTCCGCCAGTTTTCGTATGGAGCACAAGTCTGATCTTTTTAATGAAAGCTTCGTTAAAAGATGGTTTTTTTCGCCCGTAAGAGACAAGGAAGGATCCTGCTTCCACCACTTGGTCAGCAGAGAAGGGGAGAGTGTGCCGCGAAGGCGGAGCAATATCAAAAGCTCGCTGCTGTCGTTCATTCAAAAACCTCCAAACATTTTTAAAACAAAACAATCTGAAAGTACTAAACGATTTAACCAGTTATGAAAAAGCAGGAATAGACCAATCGGACTATTCCTGCTCATGTTAAGATCAGTGTGTTTTACACGTTTCGTAAAGGCCTTTTTCCTTCAGCACTTTAATCAATGTTTCTCCCATAACAGAAGGCGTTTCAGCCACTTCGATTCCGCAGGCGTTCATCGTTTTGACCTTTTCGTCCGCCGTTCCTTTTCCTCCGGAAATGATGGCGCCGGCATGCCCCATACGCTTGCCAGGAGGCGCTGTTTTTCCTCCGATGAAACCGACGACAGGTTTGGTCATGTTGGCTTTCACCCATTCGGCCGCTTCCTCTTCAGCTGTTCCGCCGATTTCGCCGATCATGATTACCGCATGTGTATCAGGATCTTCATTAAACGCCTTCAGCACATCGATGAAGTTCGTCCCGTTGACAGGGTCTCCGCCGATGCCCACTGCCGTTGACTGGCCGACTCCTGCTTCTGAAAGCTGATGAACCGCTTCATATGTAAGGGTTCCTGAACGCGACACAACGCCGACATGGCCTTTTTTATGGATATATCCGGGCATGATCCCGATTTTACACTCCTCAGGCGTAATGACTCCTGGACAGTTCGGACCGATGAGCCTTGTTTTCTTGTCTTCCATATACCTTTTAACTTTTACCATATCCAGCACCGGAATGTGCTCAGTAATACAGATGACAAGATCAAGCTCAGCATCTGTCGCTTCCATAATCGCATCGGCTGCAAAAGCCGCAGGAACGTAAATGACAGACGCATTTGCCCCGGTCTGCTTTACAGCCTCTTCGACCGTGTTGAACACAGGCACCCCTTCAACCTCTGTTCCGCCTTTGCCCGGTGTGACTCCGCCGACAATTTTCGTTCCGTATTCAAGCATCTGCTTTGTGTGAAACAAAGCGGTTGAACCCGTTATCCCCTGAACAATGACTTTTGTGTCTTTATTAATAAATACACTCATTTTGGTCCCCTGCCTTTCTTACTTCACTAAGGATACGATTTTCTGCGCGCCGTCAGCCATTGATTCCGCAGACGTAATATTGAGTCCTGAATCATCGAGGATCTTCTTGCCGAGATCGACATTGGTGCCTTCAAGGCGAACGACAAGCGGCAATGTCAGACCGACTTGTTTCGTCGCTTCAACAACACCTTCTGCAATGACGTCGCATTTCATGATACCGCCGAAAATATTGACAAAGATCCCTTTGACGTTTTGATCAGACAAAATGATCTTGAACGCTTCCGTTACCTTTTCAGCTGTCGCGCCGCCTCCAACGTCAAGGAAGTTGGCCGGTTCCCCTCCGTAGTGCTTGATAATGTCCATGGTCGACATCGCAAGCCCCGCTCCGTTGACCATGCAGCCGATGTTTCCATCGAGCGAAATATAGCTTAAATCATACTTGGATGCTTCGATTTCCTTCGGATCTTCTTCATCGAGATCTCTGTACTCCAAGATGTCTTTTTGTCTGTATAGCGCATTGCTGTCAAAGTTCAGCTTGGCGTCAAGGGCCATGACTTTTCCGTCACCTGTGACGACGAGCGGATTGATTTCAGCAATGGAACAGTCTTTTTCAGTAAACGCCTTGTACAATCCCATCATAAACTTAACAGCCTGGCCGACAAGCTCTTTCGGGATATTGATGGCGAAGGCGATTTTTCTCGCCTGGTAACCCTGCAGTCCGACAGCCGGATCGATCACTTCTTTGACGATTTTTTCCGGCGTTTTTTCAGCGACTTCTTCAATTTCCGTGCCGCCTTCTTCGGATGCCATCAGCACGATGCGTGAAGTCGCCCTGTCAAGAACCAGACCGACATAGTATTCTTTTTTGATATCGCAGCCTTCTTCAATAAGTAAGCGTTTTATTTGCTGGCCGTCAGGACCCGTCTGGTGAGTGACAAGCGTCTTCCCCAACAATTCATCCGCATAGGCTTTGACTTCTTCTTTTGATTTTGCAATTTTAACCCCGCCAGCTTTACCGCGTCCGCCGGCGTGAATTTGAGCTTTCACGACATAAACCGAGCTGGACAGCGCTTCCGCTGCTTTGACCGCTTCATCTGCTGTAAATGCCACTTTACCTTCCGGAACAGCCACTCCGTATTGTCTGAGTACTTCTTTCCCTTGGTACTCATGGATATTCATTTCCCATCCTCCTAACTTATGTAGCAAAAATAAAAATAGACTGCGCTTTCATTTTATATAATCATAGATCGATTGTCTAGGTTTCGATGAGAAATCGTAAAATCCTTCTAAACATTCACACTTTTATTTTATTAAAAATATAAAATTAATAGAGGAAACGGCTTTTTTTCAAAAGTCATTCCCTCTTTTTCATTTTTTCATCAAGCGTATAGACGAATGAAAAGATCTCGGCGACGATTTCGTAAAGCGCTTCAGGAATGTGATCGTCAAGCTCCAAGTGGCGCATTAATTCGACAAGCGTCGCATCTTCCTGAATCGGAACGCCGGCTTTCTGCGCCTCTTCAATGATCTTCTCCGCCGTGTATCCCGATCCTTTGGCAACCACCTTCGGCGCCTTATCCTTCATTTCATCGTAGTGAAGCGCAACAGCTCTTCTTAATGGAACAGATTCTTCCTTCATATTTTCACATCCACTGCGCTCTCTGTAATTTGTTCAAAGCGGGCGTCCAGAAAAGGAGCAAGCTTCATGTTTTCCCGTTTTTTTGCTGTGACGCCTGACAAGCTGTAGCCCAGTTCTTTCAGATTTTCCTTTAAAGCGGGGACCAGCGGTTCAAGCAAAGGCTCCAAGTCGAATCCTGTTTCAATTGTAACCGTCATGACGTTTTGCTGGATTAAACAATCGATCACCGTCTCTTCCAAGGCCTCCAACTGAAGGTAAAACATAAGGCGGCACTGGGAAGGGTCGATCTTTCCGTCGTCCTTTTTCTGCCCTTTTAAGAAAACGGTCAAATCCTGAACGCCGTTCTTTGAAAACAAAGGGTACGACAGAAAAAGCTGGCTCTGGGCAGGCTGATCATTTTGCAAAAACAGCTGTCCGTTTAAACGGTGAAAGATTTGATCAGCTTCCTGTTTTACAGGAGCGGGAAGATCGGAAGCATGCCTCATTTCATTCAGCACGAGCTTTAAAGATTGAAGGCCCTGATCTTTGAGAACAGCGCCGTTTTCCATCGCTCTCAACAATGAGAGTTCATCTCTGACGCCTAAAAGGTCCTTGATCTTGAGGAGAACGGAAAATACATCGGCTTTATTCGTTAATGCAGGTGCTGTTTCTTTCATGATATGCTGCAATAATTCCGTCTCTTTTGGCGTAAATCCGCCCGGAACGGCCGGAGCTTGTCCTAGAGATCCGCTCGATTCAAGCGCTCTGATGACGCCTGCCGCTTCTTTTACAATATGCGTCCCGTTCGTTTCGGCTTGTGCCGCCAATTTAGCGAGCAGGTCTTTAGCTGCCGCGATTTCTGCTTTTTGCGGCTGCTGCTGAACAGCTTTTGCTTCTTGTCCTTGGGTGCCGCCGGCGTCAGCTTTTTGCAAAGGATTCCCAACTTCTGAATGAACCTGCGGCTTTAATGGCTGAACGCCCTGCAGTTCTCCTTTTTCGAGCGACCTGACGTGTTCTGCAAGCTTTTGAATCAGCCTTTCGGCATGCACCTCGGTCTCCGTTTGTAAAACAGGCAAAAGCGCCTGCTTCAGCTTTTCCATGCCTGCGGATTGCTGAGTGGCGTTCGTGATCATATCAAATGTTTTGGCAATCTGCTCGTTCAGCGGTACGGGGTTTTTGACGGCCAAAATCGAATCGAGCACGCCGGGATGGACGGGAAGTTCGCGTTTAAGAGCGAACATGACGGCATCGGCGCCTTTTTGGGCGTCAGACTTCGGCAGATTTTCAAGCCACTTGATGGCGGCTCTTAAATCGTTTTCCCTGATCGGCTGCTGCTCCTTCAGCAACGCTCCGACCAGAAAGACAGCTTCCTTCGTCCGCTTCAGAGAAAGCCCGTTCAACAGCTTAAAAGCGGCATCCTGCACTGTCTTCGGGTTTTTGTCAAACGCTTCAACGACCTGAAGGCGGCCTGTCGCTTCATCAGGCTTCTTTTCATACGAAAACCAGTAATGAGCGCCCGCTTTCAGGGGTGCCTCAAGCTTCCCCTGCCATTTCGTATTGCCGATTTGTATTTCGGCGAACTGCTCGCTGATAAAGCGGAGCACTTTGCCGAGCATCAGCCTTTTCTGATCCGTCTCCGTTCCGCTGATCCGCTGGAGAGGATCAGCTTGTTCAAATTGTTTTCTTAAGCTGTTATGTACATCGTTCAGCATCATCAAAGTCATTCTTCCTCCGGAACGTTATTCATGTGCTTTAACAGGGGCGAACGATCTTCGGTGTATCGGCGACGGGCCGTATTTGGCAAGGGCATGCAGATGCTCTTTTGTTCCGTAGCCTTTATGCTTTTCAAACCCGTAGAGAGGATACTTTGCGGCGTATTCATCCATCAGCCTGTCTCTCGTCACTTTTGCGATGCATGCGCCTGCCGCTATCGATGCGCTTTTTGCATCCCCTTTAATGATCGATGACTGCTCTGTTTCGACTGCAAGCGACATGGCGTCGATTAGAAGATAATCCGGAGCGACGTCCAGCGCTTGGACCGCTTTCAGCATCGCCGCTTTCGAGGCTTCATAAATATTCAGCTCATCGATCTCATCAGCGTCAGCGATCCCGACGCCGACTGCTGCGGCTTCTTCCATAATGTATGAATAATAGTCTTCTCTTTTTTGCTTTGACAGTTTTTTCGAATCTGTCAGCCCTAATATTTCACAGTCTTCTTTGAGGATGACAGCGGCGGCAACAACAGGCCCTGCGAGAGGCCCTCTGCCCGCCTCGTCGATTCCGGCGATATATTGATAGCCCCGCGCTCTCAGCGACCGTTCGAAAGACGTCATCACCTGCCACTCTTCCTGCATGGCCGAAAGCCTTTCATTTTTCTTCAGCCAGGCGTCGACAAGCGCTTGGACGCTTTTTCGCCCATCATTTTTGCACTGCTCTATAAAAGGGTCTTTTTCATCACTCACCGATTGAAGATGTTCTTTAATTTCTTTGACGGTTAATGTTTTCACTTTCTCTTCTCCCCTAATGTTCTTATCGGCGCATCTCCTGCAAAAATAAAGGCCCGCTCTTTTAAAAGCGCGCCTTTTTACATATCCTCCGGCTTTTCAAAAGAAAGCGGACCGAACTTTTCGGTGCGGATATCGCGGATGATGACTTCTGTCGTCTTGTCGTAATTGATCTCGCCTCCGGCCATGAGACAGCCGCGTTTTTTTTCCGATCTCATCAAAAAGCGCTGCAATCTCTTCTGGAATCTCTTCCAGATCGTAGCGCTTTTTTAAGCGCTCAGGGTAATTCTCTTCCAAAAAGCGCAAACCGTAGACGGCGACATCCTGCAAGTTGATAATCGAATCTTTAATTGCACCTGTTGCCGCAAGCCTCAGCCCGACAAGCTCGTCCTCAAACTTCGGCCATAAAATCCCCGGGGTATCGAGAAGCTCGAGCTCTTTTCCGACCTTCACCCACTGCTGCGCCGTTGTGATCCCGGGTCTGTCGCCCGTTTTGGCGATGTTTTTTTTCGCCAGCCGGTTGATTAAAGTCGATTTGCCGACGTTCGGAATGCCGACGATCAACGCTCTGATCGCGCGCGGCTTTACACCTTTTGCTTTCATTTTATCAAACTTTTCTTTCAGCAGCTCTTTTGAAGCGGGAAGAATTTGATTGAGCCCCTGTCCGTTGACCGAGTTGATGGCGAGAGAAGGAATCCCGTCTTTTTCAAAGTGCTGCTTCCAAGCCTTCGTCACGGAGGAGTCCGCTTTATCCGCCTTGTTGAGCAGCATGATCCTCGGTTTGTTTTTTAAAATCTCTTCAATCATCGGGTTTCTTGAAGACATCGGAATTCTGGCGTCGACCAGTTCGTATACAATGTCGATCAGCTTGAGTTTCTCCGTTACTTCCCGCCTCGCTTTGGCCATATGCCCTGGGAACCATTGGATCACCATTTGTCTGACACCTACTTTCTGTTATTGCTATTCTTTTAATGGTGCGGTGCATTTATACTTGTTTGACAAAAAAAGAGCTTGTTATGGTTAACAAGCTCTTTTCGTTCGTTATCTTTATCGTCTGATTTCTTTAATACGAGCCGCTTTTCCACGAAGTTCGCGCAGGTAATAAAGTTTCGCACGGCGTACTTTACCATGACGGACAACTTCGATTTTCGCGATTTTCGGTGTGTGCAATGGGAATGTACGCTCAACTCCGACACCGTAAGAAATCTTACGAACTGTGAAAGTTTCGCTGATTCCGCCACCACGACGCTTAATCACGACACCTTCAAAAACCTGGATACGCTCACGGTTACCCTCGACAACTTTAACGTGTACACGTAAAGTATCACCAGGACGGAACGCAGGCAAATCAGTGCGCAATTGTTCTTTTGTGATATCTTCAATCAATTTTTGCATCGTCTTCAACTCCTTCCAACAGATGCTCTTGCGCGAGTTAACCGGCACAGCGGAACATCGTTTTCAAACTTAAACGAGCGTTCCCGTTCAAGTCACAAGTAGTATCATACCACACCTTTTTTCCGGGTGCAATAGAATCTACCGGTTTTTCCATTCAGAAATCCATTTTCGCTCTTCTTCAGATAAAGGATAGTTTTCCAGAAGGTCGGGCCGCCTTAAAAAAGTGCGCCTGAGAGACTCCTTCCGCCGCCATTCTTTGATTTTCGCATGGTTCCCGGATGTCAGAACGTCCGGCACCTTCAGGCCTTTATAATCTGCCGGCCGCGTATAATGAGGGTGTTCAAGAAGCCCCGTGCTGAAAGAGTCTTCAAGGTGCGATTCTTCCTTGCCGAGCACGCCCGGCAAAAGCCGCACAACACTGTCTGCGATCATCATCGCCGGCAGCTCTCCCCCTGTCAAAACGAAATCTCCGATCGAAATTTCGTCTGTAGACAGGTGCTCTCTGATCCGCTCATCATACCCTTCATAATGCCCGCAAATGAACATTAAATGCTCTTCCTGCGCCAGTTCTTCAGCCTTCTGTTGGGTATAGCGTTCCCCTTGGGGGCAGACGAGGATGATTCTCGGAGACCCTTCGGCTTCAGCTGTCAGCTTTTCGACCGCATCAAAGACAGGCTGCGGTTTCAGCACCATTCCTGCTCCCCCGCCGTATGGATAATCATCAACGGTTTGATGCTTGTTGTCGGAAAAGGCCCGAAAGTTCACCACGCGAAAGTGGACAGCGTCCTTATCCTGAGCTTTTTGCAGGATCGACGAGCCGAGCACACCTTCAAACATTTCCGGAAAAAGCGTTAAAAAATCGATTTTCATTCGTCAAGTAACCCTTCCATGATATGAATCTTGATCGTTTGATCCGCCACATTAATCTCTTTGACAACGGCGTCGATATAAGGGATAAGCGCGTCTTTCTTTCCCGGTCTGGCCACGACCCAGACATCGTTGGCGCCCGGCGTTAAAATTTCTTTGACCTTGCCGATTAAATCCCCGTCTTCCGAAAAAACATCGCAGCCGATGATTTCGTGAAAGTAGTACTCGTCTTCCGCCAACTGGCTTAATTGGTCTTCGGGAACTTTAATCAAGGCATTCTTTAATTTTTCGGCTTCGGTGAGCGTTTCAACCTCTTTAAACTGCAAAAGGTGGAACTGTTTATGAAGCCTGTGGGCGCTGACGGTCACCTTGACAGGCTCGTCTGTTCCTTCACGGAACAAGTAGAGAGCGTTTCCGGGCTTGTACCGTTCCTCAGGAAAATCGGTTCTTGAAATGACGCGGACTTCGCCTTTTACCCCATGAGTATTAACAATTTTCCCTACATTAAACCATTGTTTCAGCATTTCTTCACCTCGGACGAATTTCAATGACGATCCCGTCTTTAATCACGATTGTTTTTCCCGTCGTCATATCATGCCAATTATCCCCGACTTCAATGTCCATTAAAGCGTCGATTTCTTTTTCCTTTACTTCGCTGCCAAGCGGCAGTGTATGGATTTGATTGATTTGAAAAACGATCATTTTAATCTTGTCCTGACGTTTTTCAATTTCTTTTTTAAATGATTCAGTCGCTGCCGGATTGTGGTGTTCCTTTTCGTGCTTCCTGAGCTGAAAATAGAGCTGGTTGCATTCGCGCTCAAGGATTTCCTTTCGTTCTTCAAAAGAAGCCAGCAGCTTTTTTTTGCTGTTTTCAGTCAAAACCTGCATAACGGTAACACGTTGGATAATTTGCATGGCATCATCACCTACTGTCCCGTGATTTTTCCTTTCCCTGAAATCCGGCAGCCTGGCATAAGCTGACAATCGGAATCGTTCATCTGTTTCTATTTTTCTTACATGTTAAAAAAGGGGGAGGTTTTCACCCTCTCCCCTTAGTCTGCGATCTCAAGTTGAACTTTCTTAGAAGACTGTGCGCCTGCCGCAAATACGACAGAGCGTATCGCCCTTGCAGTGCGCCCTTTTTTGCCGATGATCTTGCCGGTATCCTCTCTGTTGACAGACAAGCGGAACATCGTCCGCTCTGGATTTTCCTCTCTGAAAACCTGAACGTCATCCGGATGATCCACAAGCGGTTTGACCAGTGATACAATCAGCTCTTCCAAGTGCAGATCACTCATTATTTGCTTTGTTTAGCGTTGTGGAATTTTTCCATAATGCCTTCTTTAGAGAACAGGTTGCGAACCGTGTCAGACGGTTTAGCTCCTGTTTGAAGCCATTTAAGCGCAAGCTCTTCGTCGATTTTGACTTCCGCTGGTTTTGCAACCGGGTTGTAAGTTCCGACTGTTTCGATGAAACGGCCGTCACGCGGTGAACGAGAATCTGCTACAACAATACGATAGAAAGGAGATTTTTTTGCTCCCATACGTTTTAAACGAATTTTTACTGCCATTTTACTAGCACCTCCGAAAATATTTCAACAAGATAGTATATTAACAATGATAAAAGTGTTTGTAAAGTGTTTTTTCTTAACAACGTTTTTATCATCTGAAAACAGGTTTACATGAAGGGCAGTTTAAACCCTTTTTTCTTGCCTTTTGTCATGTTTGTCATCTGTTTCATCATTTTTTTCATTTCTTCAAATTGCTTTAAAAGACGGTTGACTTCCTGTACGGATGTCCCGCTTCCTTTCGCAATCCGTTTGCGCCTGCTTGCATTGATGATCTCAGGCTGCTCTTTTTCCTTCCCGGTCATCGACTTGATGATGGCTTCGATATGGCTGAGCTGTTTTTCATCAACTTTAACGTTTTTTAAGCCTTTCATTTTGCCTGCGCCGGGCATCATTTGAATCAGATCTTCAAGCGGCCCCATATTGCGGACCTGTCCGAGCTGTTCCAAAAAGTCGTCGAGCGTAAAGCTCATATTTTTCATTTTTTGCTCGAGTTCTTTCGCCTTTTCTTCGTCTACGTTGGCCTGGGCTTTCTCGATAAGGGTGAGCACATCGCCCATTCCGAGAATTCGCGAGGCCATCCGTTCGGGATGAAACGGCTCCAGCGCATCAAGCTTTTCGCCCATTCCGGCAAATTTGATCGGCGTGTTGGTCACGGCGCGGATCGACAAGGCCGCCCCGCCTCTTGTATCACCGTCAAGCTTCGTCAGAATGACACCCGTCACACCGAGCTGTTCGTTGAAGCTTTTGGCAACATTTACCGCATCTTGACCCGTCATGGAATCAACGACAAGGAAAATCTCTTCCGGCTGAGCTGTTTCTTTTACCTGCTCAAGCTCATCCATCAGGTCTTCATCAATGTGAAGGCGTCCCGCCGTATCGATGAGAACGTAGTCATGATGATTTTCTTTCGCCTTTTCGATGGCCTGCTTGGCAATCTCAACCGGACTGACCTTGTCACCCAGTGAAAATACCGGCATATCGAGCTGTTTGCCGAGCGTTTCCAGCTGTTTGATCGCCGCCGGGCGATAGATGTCTGCTGCCACGAGCAGCGGATTGCGGTTATGTTTTTTGCGAAGCAGGTTGGCGAGCTTTCCGGTCGACGTCGTTTTACCGGCCCCTTGCAGACCGACCATCATGATGACGGTCGGCGGACGCTTTGCAGCGGCAATCTTGCTTTCCTCGCCGCCCATCAGCTCCGTCAGTTCTTCTTTTACCACTTTAATGACCTGCTGTCCGGGCGTCAGGCTTTTCATGACGTCTTGTCCGACAGCTCGTTCGCTTACCTTTTTCACAAAATCTTTCACGACTTTAAAATTGACGTCCGCTTCAAGGAGCGCTAAACGGACTTCGCGCATCATGTCTTTGACGTCTTGCTCCGTTACTTTTCCTTTTCCGCGGATTTTTGAGATCGTTTGCTGCAGTCGGTCGGCTAATCCTTCGAATGCCATATTAAGTGCCGCCTCCTAATCTAATTTCTCAAGCGCGTCGATCAGGGATTCCGCTTCGGGCTGACCGTCAGTCAGCTTTCTCAGCTCTTCAAAAATCTTATTGCGCTCTTGAAATTTTTTAAACAAAAGTAGCTTTTCTTCATATTGCTCAAGCATGGCTTCGGTCCGCTTGATATTGTCATAGACCGCTTGCCTTGAGACATGATATTCTTCAGCTATTTCGCCAAGGGAGAAATCGTCTAAGTAGTAAAGCGACATGTAGCTTTTTTGTTTTGATGTCAACAACGACTGATAGAAATCGAATAGGTAATTCATTCTCGTTGTTTTTTCAAGCGTCATGAGACTCTCCCCTTTGTTAAGTCAAATCCCTTTACGATACATTAGTTTACGCTGAAATATTTGATCTGTCAAGTTTTTATCTTGTCATACATGACGGCGAAAAAGAAAACCCCGGCGAAGGGGTTTTCCGCGCCTACTCTTCTTTCTCGATCAGATCGGAAAACAGGCCGTATACATATGACTCTGCTTCAAACGGCTGAAGGTCATCCATTTTTTCTCCCAGTCCGACAAACTTGACCGGAATCTGGAGCTCGTGGCGGATGGCGAGGACGATGCCGCCTTTTGCCGTTCCGTCGAGCTTCGTCAGCACGATGCCGGAGACATCAGTCGCTTTGGAAAATTCGCGCGCCTGTGTCATCGCGTTCTGTCCTGTCGTCGCATCGAGTACGAGCAGCACTTCATGAGGTGCATCAGGCACTTCGCGCTGAATCACGCGCTTTACCTTTTCGAGTTCTTTCATTAAGTTCACTTTATTTTGGAGACGTCCTGCCGTGTCGCAAAGCAGAACATCGGCGCCGCGCGCTTTCGCGGCTTGAACGGCGTCATAGATAACGGCCGCAGGGTCCGAGCCTTCCGCCTGTTTGACGACATGCGCGCCGACGCGTTCTCCCCACACTTCAAGCTGATCGATCGCGCCGGCTCTGAATGTATCTCCGGCAGCAAGGACGACATTTTTGCCTTCTTTGATGAATTGATGGGCAAGCTTGCCGATCGTCGTCGTTTTGCCGACGCCGTTGACGCCGACGAATAAAATGATGTTTAAGCGGCCGTCTTCGACGCGGAGCTCTGCAGCTTCCTGCTCCCCGCCTTCATAGATTTCGACGAGCTTTTCAGAAATGACGGACTGAACCTCTTTCGGGTCCTGAATATTTCTTCGTTTGACCTCGCTTTTCAGTTCGTCAATCAGCTCCATCACCGTTGAAACGCCGACATCAGCGCTGATCAGAACCTCTTCAAGCTCTTCAAAAAAATCCTCGTCCACTTTCCGGTAGCGGGAGACAAGCTCATTGACCCGCTCCTGAAACGTATTTCTCGTTTTCGCCAGGCCTTCTTTAAATTTGCCTGAAACCGAATCGGTCTGCTGTGTGATTTTTTCTTTCAGTTTTTTAAAAAAGCTCATGTCCTGTAACCTCGCTTTATTGAACTAGTTCTTTTGTTTCTTCAAGCTTGACTGAAACCAGCTTGGAAACGCCTGATTCCTGCATCGTCACGCCGTAAAGAACATCGGCTTCTTCCATCGTTCCTTTCCGGTGGGTGATGACGATAAACTGGGTTTCATGGCTGTATTTTTTCAAGTATTGGGCAAAGCGGAACACGTTCGCTTCGTCAAGCGCCGCCTCGACTTCATCCAGCACGCAGAACGGAACCGGTCTGACTTTGAGGATCGAAAACAGGAGCGCGATCGCCGTCAAGGCCCGTTCCCCGCCGGAAAGCAGGCTCAGGTTCTGCAGCTTTTTGCCCGGAGGCTGAGCGATAATATCGACGCCCGATTGGAGCAGGTCATTCGGATCTGTCAGCTTGAGTTCGGCTCTTCCGCCGCCGAACAGCGCCCGGAAGACGTCTTCGAAATGAGAACTGATCTGTGCAAATGTTTCCGCAAAACGCTTCGTCATTTCCTCATCCATTTCCTCGATAACCTTAAAGAGCGTATTTTTCGCTTCGAGCAGGTCGTCTTTCTGCTCCGAGAGGAAGAGGTAGCGTTCATTGACCCTTTCGAATTCCTCAATGCTGCCGAGGTTCACCGTTCCCAGCTCTTCGATTGCAAGCTTGATCAGCTTGACGCGCTTCCTCGCCTCTTCAGGGGAAAGCTCCAAAGGATATTTTTCCCTCGCCCCTTCAAATGAAAGTCCATACTCTTCCCGCAGGAAAGAGAGCAGGTTGTCGAGTTCGACTTCCATGCGGCCGAGCTTGACTTCTTCGTCTTTTAAGAGGCCTGCCATCTGCTTATACTGGCGCTTCATTTCTTTCAGTTCCAGCTCTTCGGTTTCAAGGCCTTTTTGCAGTTTCATCCGCTGCTCTCTTCTTGATGCGATAAGCTCTGCGGTTTTATTTTTGTCGTTCAGCTTCTTTTTCGCAGCTTCTTCAAGTTTTTCCTCCCCGGAAGTATTGGAGGACATTTCTGTCGTCAAGAAAGAGAGATCCTCTTCGGCAATTTTGAGCGCTTCCGCATTCTCGGCATACTCTTCTTCAAGCCTTGCGAGCTTTTCCCGTTCATTCGCACACGACTGTTCGGTTTTCGCCAGCACCACTTTCAAATCGGTCAGCTCGCTTTGCAGCGCTTCTTTCGTCGAGGTCTGTGTCTGTTTCCGCTCCGTCATCGCTTCGATTTCGGAATCGAGGCGCTTCAGCCCGCCGGCGATCGATGTGAGCTTTTCTTCAAGCTCTTTTTTACGCCGTTTCTTGTCTTCGTCCCCTTCGAGCAGAGCCGATTTTTCCTGGTCGTAGAGCTCCAAATGGCTGTTGACGTTTTTCTCGGCGATTTCGAGTTCGTACAGACGCCCTTTGATTTCCTGCTGTTCGGTTCTTAAGCCTTCCCCGTCCTCGCGGAGTGACTGAAGTTTGGCATCAAGCTCTTGCATCGTCTGCTTCAGGGCTTTCACTTCTTTTTCGAGCAATTCGGTTTTCTCTTCCATCTCGGCGAGACGTTTTGTCTGGGCTTCCAGCTCCCTGTTGCGTCCCAGAAGCGAGCTGCTTTTTTTCTTAACGGCTCCTCCCGTCATTGAACCGCCCGGATTGACGACATCCCCTTCAAGGGTGACGATCCGGTATCTGTGGCCGAGCCGTTTGGCAAGATCGTTGGCGCCTTTTAAATGCTCGGTGATCAGCACGGTGCCAAGCAGGTTTTGCACGACGGTCCGGTAGGCCGGATCAAACGAAACAAGCTCGCTGGCGATGCCGATGAACGACGGATTTTCTTTCGCCGCTTCGATATCTCGCGACTGAATGCGGCGCTCTTTGATGACGGAAAGCGGGAGAAAGGTCGCCCTTCCGAACGAATGCTTTTTCAAATATTGAATCGCCCGTCTGGCGGCGTCTTCATCGTCAGTGACAACATGTTGGGCCGTTGCGCCGAGCGCGATTTCAATCGCTGTTTCATACCGCTCGTCCGTCTTTAACAGCTCGGCAATCGCACCGCGAATGCCCGGAAGCTCGCTCTTGGCCTTTAATACTTCTTTGACGCCTTGATAAAACCCTGAGAAGTCCTCCTGCATCGCTTCAAGCATTTCCTTTTTGGAGCGCGCCTGCTGAACGTATTGATAAGCTTGGTAAAGGGCGGATTCCTTTTTCTCGTACTGGCTTTTTTTCTGTTCATAGCTTTTTTGCGCGTCCCTGAATGCTTGAATCTGGCTGTGAAGGCGCTCGTCGACGAGGCTGAATTCGTGTTCGGTTTTCATCTTTCGGTCGGCGATTTCCTTCCGCTCGCTTAAATATTTTTCATTGTTTTGCGCGAGTCGTTTTTGCTGCGCCGCGGATTGGGACATTTGGTCTTCAAGAAATTGAAGCTCGTTTCGGACGGATGCCTGTTCGTTCAAGAGCTCGAAATAATCGCTTTTCAGCTGTTCGATTTCTTCTTCTACATTTTCGCTGTATCCGGATAGAGCCTGATTCTTTTCTTTCACCTTTCGGGCAAGCTCTTTTGCTTCGGCCTCGAGCTTTTCAAACACAAGCTTCTGCGCGGCGATTTTTTCTTTCAGGCTTCGCTCTTTTTCACTGCGCTGGACGAGCGCTTCTTCAAGCTGAGCTCTGTTTTGCGTCGCGTTTTTTTTGCGTTCCTTCAGCACTTCTTTCCGGCCTTCAAGCTTCTCCAGTTCCTCGCTTGTCAAAAGCAGCACTTGCTGAAGCTCATCGACCGATTCGTCGAGCGCTTGAATTTTGTCTCTTGCCTCTTCGATTTTGGCTTCCTTTGCCTGGATGGCCGCAGACGAAGACATCTCTTCGTCTTTCGCCTTTTCGACTTTCTGCTGAAGGGCTTCCCATTTTCCGTGAAGCTCTTCGATATCATACGCCGTTAACGCGATTTCGATTTTTTCAAGCTCATCCTTTTTTTCAAGGTAGTCTTTGGCGATCGAAGCCTGCACTTTCAGCGGCTCCACCTGCCCCTCGAGCTCGTGGAGGATGTCTTCGACACGGTTCAAATTGTCCTGTGTCTCAAACAGCTTGTTTTCGGCTTTTTTCTTTCTCGTTTTGTATTTTAATACGCCGGCCGCTTCTTCAAAGATGCTTCTCCGCTCTTCAGCCTTGCTGCTTAAAATCTCTTCGACTTTGCCTTGGCTGATGATGGAAAACGCTTCTTTTCCAAGCCCCGAATCCATAAAAAGATCAATGATATCTTTCAGACGGCACGGCTGGTTGTTGATGAGAAATTCGCTTTCCCCAGATCTGTAGACTCTTCTCGTCACACTGACTTCGTGAAAATCGATCGGCAAAAAGCGGTCGTCATTGTCAAGCGTCAGCGTCACTTCGGCAAGATTCAGCTTTTTCCGCGAATCGCTGCCTGCAAAAATGATGTCTTCCATTTTACCGCCTCTGAGCGATTTGGCGGACTGTTCACCGAGCACCCAGCGGATCGCGTCGGTAATGTTGCTTTTTCCGCTGCCGTTCGGACCGACGACAGCTGTCACGCCTTTTACAAAATCTACAGAAATTCGTTCTGCAAACGATTTAAATCCTATCACGTCTAAACGTTTGAGGAACATGGTGATCCTCCTTATGTATTAAAGTATTACAATTCTATCATAACCCCATCGAAAAGGCTTAAAATACATTGAAATCCCCCTGAGTTTTGCAAGGGGGATTTATTGTTTCATATGGTGTTTTTGCAGCCTCGCGAGCGCTTCTTGAGCGGCATGCTGTTCTGCTTCTTTTTTGGAACGGCCGCTTCCCACCCCAAGTACTTCTCCTTTTAGCGATACGTTTGCTTCAAATTCGCGGTTGTGCGCCGGTCCTTTTTCCTGAAGGATTTTATACTCCAGAATACCTCGTCCGTCGCGCTGTACAAATTCCTGCAGCTGGCTTTTAAAATCCATCACATGAGAAAAAGCACCATCGTCGATTTTAGGGAAAACGTACGCTTTCAGAAAGGCCACGACAGCTTCGAGCCCCTGATCCAGATAGAGCGCACCGATAAAAGCTTCAAACACATCGGCTAAAAGCGCCGGACGCTTTCTTCCTCCAGTCATTTCCTCTCCTTTTCCCAATAGAACAAGCTCTCCGAAAGAAAGCTCATGGGCCAGGGAAACCAAAGAAGGCTCACATACGATCGCCGCTCTCAATTTCGTCAAATCACCCTCGCTCATCGCCGGGTATTTGGCGTATAAAAATTGAGAAATCGTCAGTTCCAAAACGGCGTCTCCTAAAAATTCAAGCCTCTCATTATCTTCATATGGCTTCTTTCGATGCTCATTCACATAAGATGAATGTGTAAATGCTTGATATAAAAGCTTCTCGTTTTGAAATTGAACCGAAATCCGTTCCTGAAACTTTTTAAACTGCTCCGCTTTCTTTTGAAACATTTTTTTGTCTCTGAAATGTGAATGTTTTGACATAGCAACCTCCATATGGGCACATCAAGTTCACCTCACCTCCTATGAAAAGGCAGGTTCGTGTATCATTGGGCAGCAAAACATTAAAATTAAAGCCGCATTTATAAAGGGATAAAGCCCCGTCTTTAAACGGGACTTTAAATGAGCTTACTGCTTACTATTTATGTAGTTCACAGCGTCACCGACTGTTGCAATCTTTTCAGCATCTTCGTCAGAAATCTCCATATCAAACTCGTCTTCAAGTTCCATGACAAGCTCAACAACATCAAGGGAATCAGCGCCTAAATCCTCTTTAAAAGAAGCTTCAAGAGTGACGTCGGCTTCATCCACGCCGAGGCGGTCTACGATGATTTTTGTTACACGCTCTAATGCGTCTGCCATAGCTATTCACCTCCCCTCAAGTATTATAGTTGATTCGTTTTTAAAAAACCAGAGATAATTCAATTTTTGATTTCGTTTAAACCATAGCCATTCCGCCGTTGATGTTCAGCGTCTGGCCGGTCATGTAGCTCGCATGGTCAGATGCGAGGAAAACAACGGCGCTGCTGATGTCAGACGGATCGCCGAACCGTGCAAGCGGAATCTGCTTCAGCATTTCGTCTTGAATATCTTTTGTCAGCTTGTCCGTCATTTCCGTCGAAATAAACCCCGGAGCGATTGCATTAACGGTGATATTTCTTGACGCAAGCTCTTTCGCCAGCGTTTTCGTCAAGCCGATCACGCCTGATTTAGCCGCGACATAGTTGGCCTGTCCGGCGTTACCGACGACGCCTACAACCGAGGTGATGTTGATGATCCGGCCGCTTCTTTGTTTCATCATCTGTCTTGTTACGGCTTTTGAACAATTGAACACACCTTTTAAGTTTATGTTAATGACGTCGTCCCATTCATCTTCTTTCATTCTCATGAACAGATTATCTTTTGTAATGCCCGCATTATTGACAAGGATGTCAAGCGTGCCGAAGCGGCCGACCGCTTCCTTCATCATCGCCTGAACCTCATCCACATTTGAAACGTCCGCTTTAAAAGCAAACGCATCGCGGCCGAGCGCTTTGATTTCGTCTACAACTTCGTTCGCTTTCGCTTCATTGCCCGCGTAGTTGACGACGACATTTGCTCCGTTTTTCGCCAGGTCCAGGGCGATCGCGCGGCCGATCCCTCTTGAGGCTCCTGTAACAACGGCTGTTTTATTATCCAGCATTTTCGTTTTCCTCCTTCAACGTTTGAACGGCAAGTTCAATTGTGTTCGGGTCTGACACAGCAATCGTTTTGACTCTGCGGTTCACTTTCTTCACAAGCCCTGACAAAACCTTTCCGGGGCCGATTTCGATGAACGTCGTCACGCCTTCGTCAATCAGGCGGCTGATTGTTTCTTCAAATCGCACAGGAGAATACAGCTGTTCAATCAGTTTATTCTTAATGTCGTCTTTATCTGTTACAAAGTCGGCTGTTACGTTGGAGACGACCGGAATGGCTGCATCGCTGATCTTGCACGCATCAAGAACTTCACGAAGCTTATCAGCTGCCGGCTTCATCAGGTCGGAATGGAACGGCCCGCTGACTTCGAGAGGAATCGCGCGTTTTGCGCCCTTTTCTTTGGCAAGCTCTGAAGCGAGCTCGACGCCTTTAGCTGTTCCCGAGATGACGATCTGCCCGGGGCAGTTCAAATTGGCGAGCTGAACAAGGTTTCCTTCTTCGGAAACTTTGTCCGTCACTTCTTTCAGCGCCTGGCTATCCATGCCGAGAATGGCCGCCATCGCGCCTTCACCTGCGGGCACGGCTTCATTCATGAATTCGCCGCGCTTTCTGACGGCATAAACCGCGTCTTTAAACGACAAGGCGCCGGCAGCTACCAATGCGCTGTACTCGCCGAGGCTGTGCCCTGCCGCATAGTCGGCTTTAATGCCGTATTCCTTCAGTTTTTGAAGCGCTGCGGTACTCGCTGTTAAAAGGCTTGGCTGCGCGTTGTATGTAAGTGTCAGTTCTTTTGCATCCCCTTCAAACATGAGGGTGCTCAGTTTTGTTTCAAGCGTTTGATCCGCTTCTTCAAAAATCTTCTTTGCATTCGGTTCTTTTTCATACAATTCGTGTCCCATGCCGATATGCTGCGAACCTTGGCCCGGGAATAGAAAAGCAATCTTGCCCATATGTTAAAACCTCCAGACTATTCATCTGCTTTTTGTTGAATTTTTTCTTCGATAAATTCAGCGACATTTTGGCTGACCATCTCTCTGGCCTGGCGGATCGCGTGATAAACGGCCCGTCCGTCAGATGATCCGTGCGCTTTGATGACGGGCGCCTTTAAGCCGAACAATCCGGCTCCGCCGTATTCAGAGTAATCCATCTTCGTTTTCATTTCTTTCAGCTTCGGCTTCAGCGCAGAGGCGGCGAGCTTCGCCGTGAAGCTCGAAGTCAGCGTCGTTCTCAGCATTTTAAAAATGGACAGCGCCGCGCCCTCGACCGTTTTCAAGGCAACGTTACCGGTAAAGCCGTCTGTCACGATGACATCAGCGACTCCGTCCAGCATGTCGCGCGCTTCCACATTGCCGATGAAATTCAAATCGGTTTCCTTTAATTTTTGAAAGGTCTGCTTGGCAAGCTCATTTCCTTTTTTGTCTTCGGTTCCGACGTTTAAAAGTCCGATGCGCGGATTTTTGACGCCCAGCACCTGTTCTCCGTAAACAGATCCCATAATGGCGTATTGAACGAGATGTTCGGGCTTGGCGTCCACATTCGCTCCGACATCAAGAAGGAGAAAGCCGTCTCCGGAGACAGTCGGCAATGTCGGCGCCAACGCAGGCCTTTCAATCCCTTCAATCCGGCCGACGATAAAGAGCCCGGCCGTCATAAGCGCTCCGGTGTTTCCGGCGGAAATGCAGGCATCCGCCCTGCCTTCGGCGACTTCTCCGGCCATCAGAACCATCGATGAATTCTTCTTTCTTCTGACGGCTCTGACAGGTTCGTCTGTCGCCTCGATGACTTCTTCCGCGTGCTTGACAGTGATCCGCCCGTGCTCCGTTAAATGGGCGGCAATTTTTTCCCGGTCGCCGATCAGCGTAATCTCGAGGTCTTCAAAATCTTCGACCGCTTTCATCACGCCTTCAATAACCGCTTTGGGAGCATTGTCTCCTCCCATGGCATCTACAGCAATTTTCATGACTTACGCGCCACCTTCTATGATTGTTTTGAACGATACATGACAAATTCGCCTGAAAACACAGGCTCTTCGGCAACATAGCTGTTCACTTCAACAACCGTTCTGCCTTTATCTTTATCAAGCTTTACGACTTTCGCTTTTGCAACGACCCGTTCGCCTTGCTTGACCTGCCTGGTAAAGCGGATGTCCGCTTTGGCCGTCAATGCGAGCTCATCGTCGATGAGGGCAACGGCGAGCGAGTTGGCCTGGGCAAACAAATGGTGTCCCCTGGCGATTTGATTTCGGCTGAAAACGTGCTCCGTTCTGATCTCCAGAATGGAAATCGCGTGCTCATCCAGCTCCAAATCAATGATCTCGCCAATGACCTCGTCGAGCGGGAGAGACTTGACTTCATCTTCAAGAGATTTCTCGGCAACACTTTTGATTCTTTCTCTCAGTTCAGGTATGGAAAGTTCCAAACGGTCCAAGCGAATCGTCTGAATGCTGACGTTAAATTTCTCCGCTAACTCCTCGTCCGTAATAAACGGGGTCGTACGAATCGTCTGCTGCAGCAATTCTTGGCGTTCTCTCTTACTTTTTCTCATGTTTTTAAACACCATCCGCGCAATTATGACTAGGTACTAATAGTAGTATATAATTTCATAGATTGGAATGCAATCTTTCTTTACCCGCCGACAATAAATTTTCACAGGACTTCCAGGTCAGCTCAGCTTTTCTCCTTCCATCACCCCGCTGTTTTGCAAGTGTTCCCGCAGGCTTTCATATTCGGCATCCGTCCAGAACGCCTTTGAAGAGACAAGTTCTGCAGCGTCTCTTCTTGCCGTTTCCAGCGCGCGGTAGTCGTGAACCATGTCAGCGACTTTAAACTCCGGCATCCCGCTCTGTTTTTTGCCGAAGAAGTCCCCGGGTCCTCTGAGTTCAAGGTCCTTTTCAGAAAGCTCAAAGCCGTCGGTCGTCTCAGACATGATGCTCATGCGCTCTTTGCCCGTTTCAGATTTCGGGTCTGCCATCAGGATGCAATACGACTGGTGGTCGCCCCGCCCGACCCGGCCGCGAAGCTGGTGCAGCTGGGAAAGACCGAACCGGTCAGCATCATAGATCAGCATGACCGTCGCATTCGGAACGTTTACGCCGACTTCAACGACGGTTGTGGAAACGAGAATCTGGCATTCGTTTTTGCTGAACTGCCTCATCACCTGTTCTTTCTCGTCATTTGAGAGCTTTCCGTGCATGAGACCGATCTGCCACCTTCCTCTGAAAGCATGGGTCAGCATGCTGTGCACATCGATGGCGTTTTGAACGTCGAGCTTGTCCGATTCTTCGATCAAGGGACAAATCACATATGCCTGTCTGCCTTTTTTCAGTTCTTTTTCGATAAACGCGAGAATTCGTTCGAGCATGTCGTGCTTCACCCAATAAGTCTCGATCCGCTTTCGCCCAGCCGGCATTTCATCGATGACGGACACATCCATTTCCCCGAAAACCGTAATTGCCAGTGTCCTTGGAATCGGCGTAGCCGTCATAAACAAGACATCGGGATCTTTCCCTTTGCTTCTCAGTTTTTTTCTTTGCTCGACACCGAAGCGGTGCTGTTCATCGGTGATCACGAGACCGAGCTGTTTAAAATGGACATCGTCCTGAATAAGGGCGTGCGTCCCCACCAAAATATCAATTTCTCCTTCTTTTAATCTTTCTAAAAGCTCTCTTCTCCTTTTCCCTTTCACAGAGCTTGTTAAAAGCGCAACATTGACATCGTACTGCTCAAAGAGGGATACCAATGAATCGGCGTGCTGTTCCGCCAGTATTTCGGTCGGCACCATCATCGCTCCCTGGAATCCCGAAAGCAGCGAGGCGTATAACGCAATCGCGGCGACGGCCGTTTTGCCTGATCCGACGTCTCCTTGTAAAAGCCGATTCATTTTATACCCTGAAGCCATGTCCCTTAATATGTCGTCGAGCGCTTTCGCCTGCGCGTTTGTCAAAGGAAACGGGAGGCTTTTGACAAACGAATTGACGTCTTCCGTTTTAAAGGTGTGGCTGATTCCGTCGGACGCCTCCCGCTCGAACTTCCGTAAAGCCTGCATTTTCAGCTGAAACAGTAAAAATTCTTCATATACAAAGCGGCGCCGCGCATGTTTTAAAGCTTCCCTCGACTCGGGCTTGTGCATCGCCTTCACCGCCTCCTGGTAAGACAGAAGTTTATAGGCGGTCCTAAGCTTTTCCGGAAGGGGGTCTTCGGCAGACGGCAAATGGCTGCGGACGGCTTCCTGAATCAATTTCCTCATTGTCTTTACGGTGATATTTTCTTTGACGGAGTAAACGGGCTCAATCGACTGGTCACCTTGGTGCGGCCCGTTTTTCAGCTCCTGTACCATCACGGATTGTCTGTGCTTGTCCCATTTTCCGGTTACGGTAACGATCGAACCGATCGCAAGCTTTTTTTTCAAATAAGGCCTGTTAAAACAAACTGCTGTGATCAAATAGTTTCCGACCAATAGCCGGAACGTGAGGCGGCTCCGCTTTTTCCCGTAATAGGCAAGAGAAGGCTCGCTGTGAACCTTCCCTTCTACCGTCACTCGTTCGTCGTGTGCCACTTCTTCCAAATCGCGCAATTCATAATCGTCATATCGGTACGGGAAGTAGTTTAAAAGATCAAGAACCGTATAGATTCCGAGCTCATTTAACGTTTTTTCCGTTTCCGTCCCGACGCCTTTTATAACAGATATACTAAGTTGCAGATTGTGTTCCACGTGCAGCTGACGCTCCTCCGAATATTTTTTTCTCCAATTCTTTGCCCGTCGGTGTTGCAGCAAGACCGCCCCGGCCTGTTTCCCTCAGTGCCGTCGGCATCGTCTGCCCGATTTTATACATCGCATCGATCACTTCATCGCATGGAATGCGGCTTGTAATGCCGGCAAGCGCCATATCAGCCGCGACCATCGCGTTGGCTGCGCCCATTGCGTTCCGCTTCACACACGGCACCTCAACAAGCCCTGCGACAGGATCGCAGACTAGACCGAGTACGTTTTTTAAAGCGATGGCCATCGCTTCGGCGCACTGTTCAGGGGTTCCGCCCGCCATTTCGACGATGGCGGCAGCCGCCATGCCCGAGGCCGAGCCGACTTCAGCCTGACAGCCTCCCGCGGCTCCCGAAATGCTCGCATTGTTGGCAACGACGAATCCGAACGCTCCCGATGTAAATAAAAAGCGGACCATCTGCTCTTTCGTCGGCTGAAGTTTCTCTTTTACCGCAAAAAGCGTCCCCGGGACAACGCCGGCCGAACCGGCCGTCGGCGTTGCGCAAATCGTTCCCATCGCAGCGTTGACTTCATTTGTCGCAACCGCTTTGCTGACAGCGTCAAGGATGACATCCCCTGACAGCCCTTTGCCCGATTTGAGGTAAGCTTGAAGCTTAACGGCGTCTCCCCCCGTCAATCCGGAGTGCGACACGACGCCTTCAACACCTTTTTGCACAGCATCTTCCATCACGGTCAAGTTGGCTTCCATCTGCTCGAATATTTCTTCCCGCGTCCGGCCTGACACCTCGATCTCCTGCGCGATCATGATTTCAGAGATGGACACGTTCTTTTCTTTTGTCAGCTGAATTAATTCTTTTACATTTCGAAACATATCGTCTCACCCTCCTTTTAGTCAGCGATCTGGGTCACCTCAATGATGTTCGGCAGCGCTCTCAATTCTTCAAAAACAGCCGGATCGATCGTTTGATCGACCTCAATCGTCATGAGCGCTTCCTGGCCGACGTCTTTGCGGGCCACTTCCATATGGCCGATGTTGATTGCGAACTTTGCAAGCACATTGGCTACGCCTGCAATCGTTCCATAGCGGTCGTTATGGACGACTAAAATAGCAGGGTGATTTCCCGACAATCTGAGCTCAAAGCCGTTCAGCTCAATGATTTCGATTTTCCCCCCGCCGATTGAGATGCCTGCGAGTTCAAGGGAGCCTTCATCATCAGAGATGAGGATGCGGGCTGTATTGGGATGCGTTGGAACCGCTTCTTCTTCCCGGAACTCGATGGCGATTCCCTTTTCTTCAGCTAGGCGGATCGAATCTTTGATTCTTTCATCAAATGTATCAAAATCCAAAAGGCCGCCGATGATCGCAACATCTGTTCCATGTCCTTTATACGTCTCGGCAAAAGAACCGTACAATGACACAACGATTTGTTTCGGCTCCCTCCCAAACACGCTTCTGGCGACTCTGCCGATTCTGGCCGCGCCGGCCGTATGAGAACTTGACGGACCGATCATGACGGGCCCGATAATATCAAACACACTTCTGTACTTCATCCTTATCCCCCTTTTACACACAGATTCCCCCGCTGTACGGAGGAAAAAAAGCCGTTTTTTTTAGACTAATCGATCATTCCCCAATTGGCAAGCAGACAACGTCCGAGCGGGCTGATGCTTTAAAAAAAGCCAAAAGAAGAGAAGGGCTTTTATCATCATGCCCTTCTGCCTTTGATCGATTATTCAACAGCCAGAATGTAGGAATACAGCGGCTGTTTTCCGTCGTGCACTTCCACTTCAACGTCTTCGTACGTCTCGCTGATAAAGGCTGCGAGTTCTTCGGCCTCTTCTTCCGGCGCGTCTTCCCCTTTGATCACAGTGACGATTTCACTGTCTTCATCGATCATGCCTGCGAGCAGCTTTTTCGCTGCTGCTAACTGGTCAGATGCCGTCTCAACGATTTTACCGTTTAAGATGCCCATAAAATCGCCTTTTTTAATATCGATGCCGTCAATGTTAGTGTCTCTGACCGCATAGGTGATTTGTCCGCTTTTCACCTCGCCGATCGCACCGAGCATAGCGGCTTGATTCTCGTCCGCTCCAAGGGCCGGGTTGAATGCGAGGAGCGCGGCCATTCCTTGAGGAACAGTCTTCGTCGGGATGACAATCACATGTTGTCCGGCAACATCCGCGGCCTGGTTCGCCGCCATGACAATGTTTGAATTATTCGGCAGAATCAAGACCGTGTCCGCGTTGGCGTCTTTTATCGCCTGAACGATGTCTTCCGTGCTCGGATTCATCGTCTGACCGCCTTCGATGACCTTTGTGGCGCCGATGCTTTCGAAAAGTTCGGCGATTCCTTCTCCCATGGCCACAGTGACGACGCCGTACGGCTGCTTTTCAGCCGGCGCTTTTTCTGCCGGGGCAGCTGCCTCCTGTTTGTTCTGATTGAGAATCGCGCTGTGCTGCTCTCTCATGTTTTCGATTTTCATGTTGATTAAGCTGCCGTATTTTTGCGCATAAGTCATGACTTCCCCCGGATATTCGGCGTGGATGTGCACCTTGGCGATATTTTCGTCTGAGACGACGAGCAGTGAATCACCGAAGCCGCTTAAATCCTGGCGGAACGCATCTTCATTAAAGTTTCTTTTACCGCTGTCGAGCTTTACCATAAATTCCGTGCAATAGCCGAATTCGATGTCTTCTGTATTCATGTGGCTTTGAGCGTTTTTATGGTGCTCCGCGCTGACAAGATCATCCAATGACGGAAGAGCGGCCGCTTTTTCAGAAAGCTTTTCTCCCTTTAAAGAAGCGAGAAACCCTTCATACACGTAAAGCAGCCCTTTTCCGCCGCTGTCGACGACACCGACTTCCTTTAAAACCGGAAGCAGCTCAGGCGTCCGCTCCAATGAAGCCTCCGCTTCATTCACGACGGCTTCCATCACCTTGATGATATCGGTTTCAGTTTGAGCGGTGAGCACTGCTTTTTTTGCCGCATCTTTGGCAACCGTCAAGATCGTGCCTTCGACAGGCTTCATGACGGCCTTGTAGGCAGTGTCCACTCCGGCCTGGAACGCGGCGGCAAATTCTTTGGCGTTAATTTCCGATTTCTGTTCAATCGATTTGCCAAAGCCTCTGAACAGCTGGGATAAAATGACGCCCGAGTTTCCCCGCGCTCCCATCAGAAGCCCTCTTGACAGGCTTTGTGCCACTTTGCCGATATTGGCGGCATCGATCTGCTCCACTTCTTTTGCACCGGATGTCATCGACAGATTCATGTTCGTTCCTGTATCTCCGTCCGGAACCGGAAATACATTTAACGCATCAACTACATTTGCGTTTTGAGACAGATGGCGTGCGCCGTACAGAACCATTTCTGCAAAAGCTTTTCCATCCAGATTTCGTATAGACACTCTTGTTTTCCTCCTAACTACGGGTTCGTCACTCGTACTCCTTGAACGTAAATATTTACGGAATCCACTGCAAGACCCACTGTATGGTCGAGCGTATATTTGACTTTTGTTTGAACATTATGTGCCACTTCTGAAATTTTTGTTCCGTAGCTGACAATGATGTACATGTCAATATGAATACGATCTTCTTCTTGGCGGACGATGACGCCTCTTGCAAAGTTTTCTTTTCTGAGGATTTCAGTCAGTCCGTCTTTAATTTGGTTCTTGGATGCCATACCTACGATCCCGTAGCAGTCGATCGCTGCGCCTCCCGCAACCATGGCGACCACTTCGTTTGATATATCAATCTGTCCGTATTTTGTTCGGAATTCAATGGACACGTTGGTTCCTCCTTTTCGAGTCTCGCTTCTGACCTCTGGTTAACATCATTCTACTATAAGGACCTTCTTTTTAAAAGAACAGGCAGGCTTCTCTCCAAACCTAACCCTACTTATACTACAGCGCGTTCATTTTTTCAAGATGTCAAGGGATTTTTCTTGAAAGCAGAGCAATCAATAGTTGCAAACGGTTTTCAGCTGTGGTAAATTATTAAAGTATCTGAAGCATCACAGGTGATCAACTGATAATGAATGATGATGTTTTTTTTGATAGTTAGGAGGGAAACAAATGGCACGTAAATGCGTTATTACAGGCAGAAAATCACGTTCTGGCAACTCTCGTTCTCACGCGATGAACGCTTCTAAACGCACATGGGGCGCTAACGTTCAAAAAGTGCGCATCCTTGTGAACGGCAAGCCTAAAAAAGTATATGTATCTGCTCGAGCTTTGAAATCTGGAAAAGTTGAGCGTGTATAAGAAAAAATAAACGCCTGCCAAGAGCGACTGTACGCTTTAGGCAGGCGTTTTTTTCGTTCTTTTGCTTGCCATCCGGGGAGAGCCCTTTGACCCGCTCCGCAAAAAAAGCGCACCCGGCGCTTCTTAGTCTTTGCGAAACGAGCCAAGCATCGCCCGGACGATTCCCCCTAAAAACTTCGGTAATTTAATGGTGTAAAATTTCATTCCCTTCCCTCCTCAAAGAGTCCGCAACCGCATCCACCTTCAACATCGGATCCCAAACACAAAGCGAGCGGAAGCGCCAGGATATTTAATCAGTGCTTCTTATCATTATTAATATGCCTTCAGAAAACGAAAAAGCACCTTGTGAATGGATGAGTTCGTTACTAATACATAGTGTCGAACCTAGAGCAATATGACACTTATTTAAAGAATACTTAAATCCTTCGAGGGAAAGGTTTTTTACCGTCTCCGTAAACGGCAGGAATGAAATGTACGGTTTTGTTTGATCACGCATGACGGTGTAAGAGCCTTGGGGGTGCATGCTAATCGTATTTTGGCGGTCGATCATGACGGTCTTGACGTTTTGCTTCATCGCGGTGTAAAGGAGATGCAGATTCCCGAGAAAATGGTCTGCTCTGCCTCCCGAAATGCCGAACATTCTAATGCATGAAGGCCGCTGTCCGACCGCCCAGCTCAACGCAAGGTCCAAATCCGTCTGATCTTTTTCCGCCTGATAAATATGGAGGCGGGGAGCCGCCTTTTCAATAGCCTTTTTTTGCTCGTCTGTGATGCTGTCAAAATCCCCGAACGCTTCATCAGGCACGATCCCCGCTGCCAAAAGGGTTACAGCGCCTCTGTCAACCCCGACCCAAAGCGCATCGCCGTCCTGATACTGCAGCAAGTCGGGAATGAGATGATCGGGACCTCCCGCTACAATATTGATCGTTTTCATCGCATTGTCCTTTCTGTAAACGCCGTAAAAAAAGAGCTCAGCTTGAGAAAGCCGGCTCTTTTTCATCGGGAAACCTTACCCAAGCGCACCTTTTATATCGGAAATGGCTTTTTTGCGGTCTTTTTCGTTATAAACGGCAGAGCCCGCAACAAGCAGATTTGCCCCTGCTTCGATACACTGTCTTGCCGTCATTTTGTTGACGCCGCCGTCCACTTCAATCAGCAGGTCGGCGAGCCCTTTTTGCTCGGCCATCTCCTTGACCTGCCTGATTTTCGGCAGGACTGAGGAAATAAACGACTGTCCGCCGAAGCCCGGATTCACTGTCATCAATAGTACGAGATCAAGGTCTTCAAGCACATGCTCGATCTGCTGCACAGGGGTATGCGGATTCAAGACAACACCCGCTTTGACTCCTTGCTCTTTGATGAGCTGGATCGTCCTGTGAAGGTGCGGGCACGCTTCAACATGGACGGACAAAATATCGGCGCCCGCTTTTGCAAAAGCAGGTATATAGCGGTCAGGCGCTTCAATCATTAAATGAACGTCGAGCGGAAGTTCTGTGATCGGGCGGACGGCTTCCACTACAAGCGGCCCGATGGTCAGGTTGGGAACGAAATGGCCATCCATCACATCGATGTGGATGAAATCGGCGCCGCCTTGTTCAACATCCCGAATCTCCTCCCCTAGACGGGCAAAATCGGCTGAAAGAATCGAAGGAGCAACATATACCATATCTTAATACCTCGGCTTTCTGTCTTTGATCTCTGTTAAAAATTCAACATAATGGTCGTAGCGGTACTGGGCGATTTCACCGTTTTCCACGGCGCGTTTGACGGCGCAGTTCGGCTCTTTCATATGCAGGCACCCGCGGAACTTGCATTCGGCGCTTTTTTCGCTGATTTCCAAAAACGCAGACCCTAAATCTTCAGCTTCAATACCGGCAAACTCAAGCGAGCTGAAGCCCGGGGTGTCCGCGACGAGCCCGCCGTTTATATCGATCAGCTCCACATGGCGGGTCGTATGCTTTCCCCTTCCCAAGTGGGCGGAAATCCCGGCGGTTTTCAGTTCAAGCTCGGGGCTGATCGCATTTAAAAGCGAAGATTTGCCCACGCCGGACTGGCCGGCGAATACGGTGATTTTGTCTTGAAAATGGGAGACGATGTCTTCGATGCCGCTTCCGTTTTTCATCGATGTCGTATAGACGCTGTACCCGATGTTCCGGTAGTCTTCGGCATAATGGTGAATCCGCTCTTTGAGCGCGTCATCATCCACGAGGTCCATTTTCGTAATGCATATGATCGGCCTGATGCCACCCGCCTCAACCAACACTAAAAAACGATCCAATAGCGACGTGCTGAATGTCGGCTCTTTTGCCGAAAACACGAGAACCGCCTGATCCACGTTGCTGATCGGAGGTCTGACCAATTCATTGAATCTGTCTTTAATCTCGAGAATGTAGCCTTCTTTATCGTTATCGGCCTGGTAGACGACATCGTCGCCGACGAGAGGGGTGATTTTATTTTTTCTGAAAACCCCTCTTCCCCTGCACTGAATGATCTGATCACCATCCAAAACATAGTAAAATCCGCTTAATGCTTTAATGATTTTGCCCTCAGGCATATCGCACCTCCCTTATTCATCCTCAGGATATTCAATCGTTTTTGACCTGACTACTTTATCGTTGATCGTTACTTGATAATACCCTTTTTGCCCGGGCGCAATCCTGAATTTGATCGTCCGCTCTGCCGGCGCCGTGATTTTAAAATTTTCATAGACGTCGGAAATGCTGTGTTCTTCATCATCGATCGAAATTTGGACGTTTTGTTCTTCGCCCTCCGCTCCCGGTTCATAAGGGATATCAATTTTCTCGGTCACCGTTTTGACGGGTTTTTTCTCAGGTCCGAGCGAAAACGTAACCTCGACTTTGTCTCCCGGCTTGACGGATGCCCCCGCCCCCGGCTTTTGTTTGATGACCTGACCTTCCGGCACATCTTCAGAATGCGCCTCCTTTTCGACAAGGACAAGCTGATGGTCGTCCAAATAGCCCGAAGCCGCCTGTTTGCTGTATGTTTTTAAATCCCTTAAAGTAATGGCTTCCGGACCGAGGCTGACCGTTAATTTGATCTCGTCGTCGGCGGCAACGATTTCGGTGCCGGCTGCGGGGTCCTGTTCGATGATGGTGCCTGCTTCTTCTTCATGGTGCACTTCTTCTGTCTTGATGTTTTTAAAGCCCTTTTGCTCGAGAAGCTTTTTGGCGGCGTCGACTTTCTGGCCGACCACATCTTCCACTTCTGTTTTTTCTTTGCCTGAGCTTTTATAAAGCTTGACAGTTGAGCCTTCCTTTACGATATCGCCGGCTGCAGGGTCCGTTTTCACGATCAGCCCTTCTTCAATTTTATCGTCGGCAATGTCTTCAGCATTCGGATCCACTTCAAACCCTTCGTCTTCAAGCTTGATGACGGCTTCTTCATACTCAAGGCCTGCTACATCGGGAACGGCTACATCTTTTGGAATAAAGAGCGACGGAAACACCGTCAAAGCCAAGACGGCTGACACAACGAGAACGAAAAACACCGTCAGCAATATAAGCGGCCATTTCTTTCTTTTTTTCTTCTTGTTTGCTTTTGACTGCTTCTTCTTTTCTTTCTTTGATAACGGAGCCGCTTCCGCTTCTCCGTCGCCGGACTTGTCACCGCTCTCGTCTTCCGGCAGGTTTTTGATGATCGGAACAGCTTTCGTCATCTCATCATCAGCTGGAATCGTGAATCGCTTTTCGTTGAGCCTGTCCGGGTCGAAAGCCGTTTTTAAATCGGATTCCATCTCTTCGGCCGCTTCATAGCGGTGGAATGGATCTTTTGCCATCGCTTTCAGGACGATGTTTTCTATGCTTTGCGGCACAGCCGGGTTCCACCTTTTCACCGACGGCGTTTCTGATTGCAGATGCTTCAGCGCGATGCTGACCGCCGATTCTCCTTCAAACGGCATACGCGCCGTCAGCAGCTCGAAAAGCACGATGCCGAGCGAGTAGATATCGGATTTTTTCGTAGACAATCCGCCTCTCGCCTGTTCGGGCGACAAATAATGGACAGAGCCCAAAACCGAGTTGGTGTGCGTGATGGTCGTCGAACTGAGCGCCATGGCGATGCCGAAATCGGTCACTTTAATGTGGCCCATATGGTCGATCAAAATGTTGTGGGGCTTAATATCCCGGTGAACAATCTGGTTATCATGAGCGTGTGCGATGGCGGATACGATCTGCTCCATGATTTGGACCGCTTCTTTTGGATGAAGCGGGCCTGTTCGGTTTATGTATTCTTTCAGGGTCATCCCCTCGACATACTCCATCACGATATAATAGATGTCATCTTCTTCTCCGACATCATAAATGCTGACGATATTCGGGTGGTCGAGGCTTGCAGCGGACTGCGCTTCCCTTCTGAACCGCCTGATAAAATCGGCATCGTGAACGAAGTCAAACCGCAGCACTTTTATCGCGACTTCACGGTCGAGGATGATGTCCAGCGCTAAATAAACGTTCGCCATCCCCCCGCCGCCGATGGCGCGCAGGATTTCGTAACGTCCGCTGATCCGTCTGCCGATTAACACTTGTCTTCACCTTCTTCTATTTGAGAAGGAAGTTCCAATAGCGCGACGGTGATATTGTCCTCGCCGCCGTTGTCATTGGCCAGCTGAACGAGCTGTTCCGCTTTCTCCTCCGCAGAAGAAAGAGCTGTAAGCATATCCTTCAGTGACTCATCGTCTACTTTATTCGTCAGCCCGTCAGAGCATAATAGAACTTGATCGCCCGGTTCGATTTCAAAAGTATGGGCTTCAACCTTCACTTCCGGATCAGTGCCAAGCGCTTTTGTCAGCACGTTCTTCCGCGGATGGTGTTCGGCATCTTCCTTCGAAATCCCCCCTGTCCGCACGAGTTCATTGACAAGCGAGTGATCTTCCGTCAGCTGTATGAAATGGCCGCCTTGCAGGAGATAGCAGCGGCTGTCTCCGATATGGGCGACTGTCAGCGTTTTTCCCGTGTATAAAGCGCAGACGACCGTTGTTCCCATTCCCTGGCACTCTTCATGCGCCCTCGCATGGTCGAAAAGTTTTTGGTTGACGGCTGAAATCTGCTCTTTCAGCCAAGCTTCGCATTCAGCCGGCGAAGCCGGGACTTCTTCGGTTTCCTCCCAGATATCCCGAAGGGCTGAGACGGCCATCCTGCTGGCAACGTCGCCGGCCAGATGACCTCCCATTCCATCGCAGACAACAGCTAAAACCAGTCCGTTTTTTTCTGTGAAAATGCCGGCATCGTCTTCATTGTGCTGGCGTATTTTTCCCCTGTCCGTTTTTAAGGCTGTTTTCAACCTTGATTCACCTCGTCTCTTCCTGGCGCTCCTTTGCACGAAGCTGTCCGCAGGCAGCGTCAATATCATGGCCTTGCTCTCTTCTGATCGTGACATTTACTCCATGAGACTTTAATGTTTTTTCAAAGGCGAAAATCTGTTCTTTCGGTGTTCTGACATAGTCTCGTTCAGGTACATAGTTGACCGGAATCAAGTTGACGTGGCATTTGATTCCTTTTAGCAATTCAGCCAGCTCTTCCGCGTGTTCAACCTGATCGTTAACACCGCCGAAAAGCCCGTATTCAAACGTAACCCTTCTGCCGGTTTTCTTAATGTAGTAATCGACCGCTTTCATCAGCTCCGGCAGCTTGTAGGCTCTGTTGATCGGCATCAGCCGGCTTCTGATCTCAGTGTTCGGGGCGTGCAGAGAAATCGCAAAGTTGATCTGCAGCTTCTCGTCTGCAAACTCATAGATTTTCGGAATGATCCCGCTCGTTGATACGGTGATATGGCGCGCCCCGATATTCAGCCCTTTATCATGGTTGACGATTTTCAGGAATGCAAGCATTTCCTGAAAATTATCGAACGGCTCGCCGATTCCCATAATGACGATGGAACTGACGCGTTCATCTGTTTCATCAAGCGCCTGCTGCACTTTGACAACCTGGGCGACGATCTCTCCGGCTTCCAGGTTCCGCTTTAAGCCGCCGAGGGTCGACGCGCAAAACGTACAGCCGATTCGGCAGCCCACCTGTGTCGTTACACAAACAGAATTGCCATATTCGTGCCGCATTAATACGGTTTCGATCGTGTAGCCGTCATGAAGCTCAAATAAAAACTTCATCGTTCCATCTTGTGAAGTCTGCTTGACGGCCGTTTTCAGCGTCGTTAATACGAAATGCTCGTTCAACTTTGTCCGCAGCTCTTTTGAAAGGTTTGTCATCTTTTCAAATGACGTGACTCTCTTTTCGTAAAGCCATTCGAATATTTGCGCGGCGCGGAAAGGTTTTTCGCCGTTTTCCGAAAGCCAGCTTTTCAGTTCTTCTATTTCAAAAGAATAGATGGACGGTCTTTCTGTCCGCAATTCTTTTCTTACTTTTTGTTTCGATTCCATTATTGTGATCCCTTCTTTCTCATGCTGCAAATAAAGAAGCCGTCCGTTCCGAAGTAGTGGGGAAGGATTTGAATGCTTCCATCCTTGACATACGGCGCCGCTTTTTCGGGCAGCCGCTCGGCGAGGGTGGGGTCTGCTTCAAATTCATCGTGTTCTTTCAAAAAAGCATGCATGACTTGTTCATTTTCGGTCGGGTCCATTGTGCATGTGCTGTAGACCAATGTCCCGTCTGTTTTCAATAAAGGTGCGATTTCGTTTAAAATCGCCAGCTGAATCCCAGCGAGACGCGCGCTGTCTTCGGGCGTTTTGCTGTATTTGAGATCCGGTTTTCTGCGGATGACACCGAAGCCCGAACACGGAGCGTCGACGAGAATCCGGTCAAACTGCTCCGGTTCGAAGGCTTCGCCGGCTTTTCTGGCATCCAGCGCCCTTGCTTCAATGTTGGAAAGCCCGATCCGGCCTGCCGCTTCTTTGATCAGCTTTACTTTATGCTGATGAAGGTCAAGGGAAATGATCTTTCCCGTATCTTCGAGCAGTTCGCCGATATGAGTGGATTTTCCTCCCGGCGCTGCGCAGGCGTCCAGCACCGTTTCTCCCCGCTCAGGACCGAGGGCTCGCGCTACCAGCATTGAGCTTTCATCTTGTATGGTGACTTCGCCTTCTTTGAAAAAAGGAGTGGACGCAATCGTTCCTTTTTGCAGTTTGACAGCGTCTTCGGACAAGTCGCCTTCTTCCGCCTCAATCCCCGCTTCATTCAGGCGGGAAAGAAGCGTATCCCGGTCGTGTTTCAGCCTGTTGACGCGGATCGTCTGCTTCGGCGGGATCATGTGAATCCGGCAGATTTGTTCTGCCGCTTCGAACCCGTAGGCATCGGTCCATTCCCTGACAAGCCATTCCGGATGGCTTGTCTCAACCGCAAGGCGTTCAACCGGGTCGGCAATATCAGCAAAAGAAGGCACGCCTTCTCTCTGAACAGAGCGCAGAACGCCGTTAACAAATGAAGAAATTCCTTTATGCCCGCGTTTTTTAGCGATTTCAACAGCTTCAAAAAGGGCGGCCCGGTCAGGGATTTTCTCCAGGTATTCCATCTGGTACAGCGACATTCTCAACAGATGGATGACCCAGTCTTTCACTTTTTCCGGTTTTTTAATAAACGGCTTCAGCATATAATCGAGCGCCAGCTTGTTTTGAAGGGTGCCGTAAACGAGTTCTGTCAAAAGGCCTCTGTCTTTGTCGCTTAAATCGTTCGCTTTCATGACAGACTGAAGCAAAAGATTGCTGTATGCCTGATTCTGGTCAAGCTTAATCAGTGCATCAAGCGCGACTTCCCTCACATTATTTTTCATCGCTATGACCCAATTTCATTCCGGCTTGAAGACCCGCTCCCCTGACAAAATCTTCGGCCTTCATTCTTTTTTTGCCCGCAGGCTGCACTTCCGTTAATTTTAACGCGGTGCCATTTCCGGTAGCGACGACAATGCCGTCTTTTTCAACGGAGACGATTTCTCCCGGCTCTGCCTGTTTTAAGGCTTCGCATTTTTTCGCAGCCCATACTTTCAGCGTCTGGCCGCTTAAAACCGTGTATGCGACAGGCCAAGGATTCAAGCCCCTGACTTGGTTGTACAGGACTTCGCCGGGCTTTGACCAGTCGATCAGTTCCTGTTCGCGTTTAATGTTCGGCGCATATGTCGCTTCCCGTTCATCCTGTTTTTCAGGGGTTGCCGAACCGTCAATGACCTTCGGAACCGTTTCGGAAAGAAGCTCAGCCCCGGCCTTGCTCAGCTTGTCGTGGAGCGTGCCGACATTATCGGTTTCTTCGATGTCAACTTCGACTTTGGCAAGCATATCGCCTGCATCCAATTTTTCGACCATGTACATGATCGTCACGCCCGTTTTCTCTTTGCCTTCCAGAATGGCGTAATGGATCGGAGCTCCTCCGCGCAGCTCGGGCAGAAGAGAGGCATGGACATTGATACAGCCGTATTTCGGATAATCGAGGAGCTTTTTCGGCAGGATCTGCCCGAATGCCGCGGTTACAATTAGATCGGGTTCAAGCGCCAAAATCCTGTCCGTCTCCGCATCTTCCCTCACTTTTTCAGGCTGGAGCACGGGAATGCCGCGGCGCAGCGCTTCCTCCTTGACAGGCGGAGGGGTCATCACTTTTTTTCTGCCTTTCGGGCGGTCAGGCTGGGTGACGACACCCACCACCTCATAGCCGTCATCAATCAATGTGCTGAGCACCGGGACGGAAAAATCCGGCGTTCCCATAAAAACGATCCTTGTCATCCAATCATCCTTCCATTTCCTCAAGTTCTTCCGCATCATAATAGCGCGTAACTTTTGATGTGAATAAAATACCGTCCAAATGGTCGATTTCATGCAGCAGCGCCCGCGCCAAAAAGCCTTCAGCTTCAATCGTGAACGGTTTTCCGCGGCGGTCGAACGCCTTGACCTTTACATAATCCGAACGCTTCACTTCACCGTATAGATCGGGAAAGCTCAAACAGCCTTCAGGGCCCGTCTGTTCGCCGCTCTCTTCGATGACCTCCGGGTTGACCAGTTCAATTCTGCCCGTGTCATCGCCGATATCGACGACTGCCGCTCTTTTTAAAACGCCGATTTGCGGGGCGGCAAGCCCGACTCCGTCCAGCTCAAGCATCGTATCATACATATTGTCGAGCAGTTTCTTTAATGATTTATCAAAAGACGCAACGGGTTCGGCAGGGGTTTCAAGAACCTCCGCCGGATACGTTACGATCGGTTTTACTGCCAATCTAGAAGCCCTCCATCACACTGTTATTTTTACATCATCATATATGGATTCATGTCGATCGAAATCATCAATTGCTTTTGTTCAATATCTCGTTTGTAATGATCCATAATGTTTTTAAGCAACGATGTAAGCTGGTTTTCCTGTTTGTATTTTATCACGCATTGATAGCGATATCTATCTTTGATCCTGGCGATCGGCGATGCGACTGGGCCGAGAATCTTCGCCTCGCTTGAAATGTTCTTTTTTAAATAGTTGGCGATTTTTTCAGTCACGAGCGCCGCCTTCGTCACTTCTTCGTGCGATACGCTGACGAGCGCCAAATAATAATAGGGAGGATAGGCCTGTTCCCTTCTGTGCAGCATCTCCTGCCGGAAGAACGTTTCATAATCGTGCGTTTTCGTGAGCTGAATGCTGTAATGGGACGGGGTGTACGTCTGAATGATCACCTTGCCCGGCTTTTCGTGGCGCCCCGCTCTTCCGCTCACCTGTGTCATCAGCTGGAACGTTTTTTCAGCGGCTCTGAAATCGGGGATGTGCAGCATCGTATCCGCGCTCAAAACACCGACGAGCGTGACGTTTTCAAAATCGAGCCCTTTGGCGATCATCTGTGTTCCGAGCAGAATATCGGCTTCACCTTTGCCAAAGGATGTGAGCAGCTTTTCATGCGCTCCTTTTCTCGAGGTTGTATCGACGTCCATGCGGATCACCCTTGCAGCCGGCAGTACCTTCGTCAATTCTTCTTCGACCCGCTGTGTGCCTGTGCCAAAGTAGCGGATATGCTCGCTTCCGCATTCGGGGCAGCTTGACGGCATGCCGGTTTCATAGCCGCAGTAATGGCACTTCAGACGCTGTCCATACCTGTGGTACGTCAACGAGATTTCGCAATGAGGGCACTGGATGACATATCCGCAGTCCCTGCACATGACAAATGAGGAATATCCCCTTTTGTTTAAAAACAGAACGGCCTGCTCTCCTTTTTCAAGGGTTTCCTCAAGTCCGGCCATTAAGTCTTTGGAAAACATCGAGCGGTTTCCGCTGCGCAGTTCCTCCCTCATATCGACGAGAGACACGTCAGGCATGACTTGGTGATTGACGCGGTGCTTGAGGGAAAGAAGCTTGTACACGCCTTTTTTCGCCCTTGCGAACGATTCGAGCGTCGGCGTCGCACTGCCGAGGACGACAGGACAGCGGTGGTATTCGGCCCTTTGAATCGCCGCTTCTTTCGCATGGTATCTCGGCATCTCTTCCTGCTTGTACGATGTTTCGTGCTCTTCATCGATAATAATCATGCCGAGATTTTCAAACGGCGCGAAAATCGCCGAGCGCGCCCCGACGACAAGCCGGACTTCTTTGCGGTGGATTTTCCGCCATTCATCATATTTTTCTCCTGTTGAAAGCCCGCTGTGCAGGACGGCTACCTGTGAGCCAAAGCGGCCTTTAAAGCGGTTGACCATCTGCGGCGTCAGCGAAATTTCCGGAACGAGAACGATCGCTTCTTTGCCGGCTTCCAGCACCTTTTCGATCGATTGCAGATAGACTTCCGTTTTTCCGCTTCCAGTCACTCCGTGAAGAAGAAACACATCGTGCCGCTTGTCTTCGATCGCCTCTGCTATCGCCTCATAGGCCTGCGCCTGCTCTTCAGTCAGCGGAAGCGGTTCGGTTTTTTTGAACATTCTGTCCTGATAAGGATCCCTGTAAACCTCCTCTTCGCTTTCCTTTAACAGCCCCTTGTCGATCAGCGCTTTTACGGACGCGGAAGAGCCTCCCGTTTTGCCGATCAGCTCTTTTGCCGGAACAGCACCGGATTCTTTGCGGTCGATGAAAAACTGAAGGACCGCTTTTTGTTTGACAGCTTGCGGGGAGAGGCTGTCAAGCGCTTCTTTTAAATGTTCTTTCGCAGAAAGGGGAGCGATCATTCTCCGCGTTTTTTTGTTTGTTTTCTGCTTTACTTTATAGGCCACTTCAAGGTTGCCCTCTTGAACCTGGCGCTGAATCAGCTTTAATGTCCCATGGTCATCTATATCGGAATAAGAAAGTGTTTCTTTTTGCAAGAACAGGGTTTTAAGCGGTTCGGGAAGCGGCTTATCACCGATCACCTTGATTTCTTTGCCGTATTTTGCTTTCATAGCCGCGGGGAGCATCGCCTGAAGAGCCGTAATTTTAAAAGAAAGTGTTTTTTCTGTCAGCCAATCTGACAGCTCAAGCAGCTCCTCCGTCAAAACGGGCGTCAGATCAAGGATATCCTGGATATCCTTAACCGAACGGCCGGCGAGCTCAGACGATTCTTTCACGCCGGTGACAAATCCCTGGATTTTGCGGGCGCCGAACGGAACAATCACGCGCATCCCTTTTTTAATCATCCCTTTGAATTTGTCGGGAATGCGGTAGTCAAACGGTCTGTCGATATTTTTGGTTGTAACATCGACGATCACTTCAGCGAAATTCATGAGGACGTTCCGCTCCGGCCGGCAAGCTCAGCGGCTTCCTTCAAGACTTCGGCGGCAACCTCCCGTTTTGACATCAGAGGGTGCGCCGTCTTTTTACCGTCTCGGTGAAACACCGTCACGATGTTGGTTTCCGTTCCAAAACCGGCCCCTTCGGCCGTGATATTGTTGGCGACAATCAGATCGAGATTTTTTTTCTCCAGCTTTTGTTTGGCATAGTCTTCGACGTGCTGCGTTTCAGCTGCAAAGCCGACCAAGACTTGCTTTGTTTTCCGTTCTCCCAGCGCTTTTAAAATATCCTTCGTCCGCTCAAGCTCAATGACGAGACCGCCGTCCTTTTTCTTCATTTTTTGATCGTGAATATGCTTTGGCCTGTAATCAGCGACAGCTGCCGTTTTGATGACGATGTCGCTCTCATCGAAAACAGATAAAGCCGCTTGATACATATCTTCTGCAGACTGAACATGAATAACGTCAACTCCTGCGGGATCATCAAGCGATGTCGGGCCGGCAATCAGCGTTACGCGCGCTCCCATTTTCGCCGCTTCCTCAGCGAAAGCATAGCCCATTTTCCCTGTCGAACGGTTGGAGAAAAAGCGGACGGGATCGATTTGTTCTCTTGTCGGGCCCGCTGTAATTAAGACACGCTTTCCTTCAAGCAAACCGCTGTTTTCGTTTGAAAAATACGACTCGACCAACTGGACGATCCGTTCGGGCTCTTCAAGTCTGCCTTTGCCGATATAGCCGCACGCAAGGTAGCCTTCACTCGGCTCGATAAACCGGCAGCCGTCTTTGTAAAGAACGCTGATGTTCCGCTGAACGGCCGGGTGGTCGTACATATGGACGTTCATGGCCGGAGCGATCCAAACCGGCGCAGTCGTCGCTAAAAGCGTCGTCGTCAGCATGTCATCGGCAATGCCTGAAGCGAGTTTTCCGATCACATTGGCCGTTGCCGGAGCAACGATCACAAGATCAGCCCAATCCGCGGCATCGATATGGGCGATGACACGGGGATTCGGTTCTTCAAACGTGTTGGTATATACTTCATTGCGCGAAAGCGCTTGAAAGGTGAGCGGAGACACAAATTCACAGGCGGATTTTGTCATGATGACTTTCACATTGGCTCCTGCCTGTACGAGCTTGCTCGTCAAGGCGGCCGCTTTGTATACTGCGATTCCTCCGCTTACTCCCAGCAGGATGTTGCGATTTTTCAGCATCGTTTTTTCTCCCCCTTATGTTCTGTTCGCCGGCCCTGAAAAAAATAACAACCTAGTGTATAGGTTGCTATTTTTAAGGCTATTAGCGATTTTCCTTTTCGAATGTAAGCAGTCCGGCATCAATTTCTTCCAGCGCTTTGCCTACAAATTTATGCGACTTCGGATTTTCGATCTGCGCGTCTTTGTTGATCTGCATTTCGCGCGCGCGTCGGGCCGATACGGTAACGAGCGTGTATTTTGAATCCAGTTTATTCATTAAAGAGTCAATTGACGGATCTAGCATAATTATTCAACCTCCAGCATTTTCTTATATCTTGGAGCAACGCGGTCGCGCCGTAAATGTTCGGCGAGAACGATTGCTTTGATTCTTTCGCACGCAAGCTCAATGCTGTCATTTTCGACAACATAATCGTAGGCGTCCATCAGTTCGATTTCTTCCTTCGCCGCTTTCATCCGGTTTTCGATCAGGGCTTCTGTTTCTGTCCCTCTTGTGACAATCCGGTTTTTCAATTCGGCGAGACTCGGAGGCGCCAAAAAGATAAACAGGCCTTCAGGAAATGCCTTTCTGACTTGCAGCGCACCTTGGACTTCAATTTCGAGAAAAACGTCCCTGCCGCTTTCAAGGGTCTGTTCGACGTAGTCAACGGGTGTTCCGTAATAGTTGCCGACATATTCGGCCCATTCGAGCAGCTTGTTGTTCTCGATCATCTCTTCGAACTCTTCGCGCGTCTTAAAAAAGTAGTCGACACCGTCTCTTTCGCCTTGCCGCGGTTTTCTTGTCGTCACCGAAATCGAATATTCAAATTTTGTGTCCTCCTGAGCAAACAGCGCCTGCCTGACTGTTCCTTTTCCGACGCCGGAAGGGCCGGAGAGAACGATTAATAAACCTCTTTCTTTCATAAAGCTCTTATCCCTGCCCTTCATCCATAATTTCTTCTTTAACGGAAAGCCTTTGTGCTACTGTCTCAGGCTGGACGGCAGATAAGATGATATGGTCACTGTCCATAATGACAACCGCACGGGTTCTTCTTCCATATGTAGCATCTATAAGCATGCCGCGGTCTCTGGCATCCTGGATCATCCGCTTAATAGGCGCGGACTCCGGACTCACAATCGAGATCAGCCGATTCGCGGATATGATATTACCAAAGCCGATATTGATCAGTTTAATCGTCATCCTATACGTTCCCCCTGTACTTGGACGTCTCTAGTTTAACCTGCAGAGAACATCCGTAAACAATACGCACAATCGCTATTCTATATTTTGCACTTGTTCTTTTATTTTTTCAATAGAGCTTTTCATTTCGACCACATGTTTTGTGATCTGGTGATCATTCGCTTTTGAACCGATCGTGTTCGCTTCACGGTTCAGCTCCTGGACGAGGAAGTCGAGCTTTCTCCCCGCGGCCCCACCCGCTTCGCAAATATCGCGGAACTGGCGGAAATGGCTTTTCAGCCTCGTCACTTCTTCCGTGATATCCGATCGGTCTGCAAACAGTGCGACTTCCGTCAGCAGACGGCTTTCATCGAGACCGTCTGTTGACCATTCTTCAAGGCGCGCCTCAAGGCGTTCCCGATAGTGGCCGACGACCTTGGGAGCAAGCTCTGCAATGTCGTCTGTCAGCTTTTCAAGCCTTTCAATATGCTGAAGGCAGTCATCCTTCAGCCTCAGCCCTTCTGCTTCGCGCATGCTGCATAATTCAAGAACGGCAGCCTCGACCGCTTCAAGAAGGACTTCTTCAAGCTTGTCGTTTTGGATCGTCTCTTCTTCAACTTGGATGACATGGTCAAACTGAAAGGCGTCTTGAAGCGTGATCTCTCCTGAAAGCCGGCAGCGCTCTTTCATTTCGCGCGCGGCTTTCTGGTACTCTTCAAGCAGCGGCCAGTCAACCTGGATTTTCCGGGTGACCAGAGCCTCGTCGTCAACGGACACGAACAGCTCCAGCCGCCCCCTTTGTATATGTTTAAAAATCGTTTGCTTTATTTTGTCTTCTAAATAGAGCAAAGGTCTTGGCATGCGTGCGTTTACTTCTTTAAACCGATAGTTGACAGATTTCAGCTCAACAGCTGCTGTCAGCCCATCCTTCGTTTTGCTCGCGCTGCCGAAACCGGTCATACTCCGTATCATAAAACACACCCAATTCCGTATAAGTGAAAAAGACTTCTTTGATTTAAATTTACGCAAGATGAAAAGGCAATAGAAACCTCTATTACCTTTAAGATTATATCATACAAGCCTATTTTTTTCTTGTCAAAAGTGACCCGGCCAATAAAAAAGTTGGAATCGCCGACATTCCGACAATCAGGAGCCAGTCTGCCATTAAAATCGGAACCGTATGGAAAATCGGCTGCAGCGGCGGATAATAAATAACGACAAGCATTAAAAGAATCGAAGACAATACTGCGCCGAGCAAATAAATGTTTTCAAACGGATTGCGGTCAAAGATAGACCGCTCGCTCCGGCAGTCGAACACATGGATCAGCTGTGCAAGGACGAGCGTTGCAAAAGCGACCGTCTGAGCATACTCAAGCGCTTCCGGGTTGCGATTGTAAATGAACATAAACGCCCCGAGTGTGGCAATTCCGATTAAAAAGCCGCGCGATACGACCTTCCAGCCGAGCCCCCTTGCAAACACGCCTTCTTTCGGACTTCGCGGCTTCCTCTGCATCACATCGTCTTCAGGCTGATCCATGCCGAGCGCCATGGCAGGCAGGCCGTCCGTCACAAGGTTGACCCATAGAATCTGTATCGGAACAAGCGGCAGCGGCAGAGCGAGCAGCATCGCAAACAGCATGACCAAAATTTCGCCGACATTGGATGCGAGCAAATATCTGATGAACTTTCTAATATTTTCATAGATATTGCGTCCTTCCTTGATGGCCGATTTAATCGTCGCAAAATTATCATCGACAAGAATGAGCGATGATGCCTCCTTGGCAACATCCGTTCCCGTAATCCCCATCGAAATGCCGATATCCGCCTGTTTAATCGCAGGGGCATCATTGACTCCGTCTCCAGTCATGGCGACGATGTGGCCGTTTTCCTGGTAGGCGGTCACGATCTTCAGCTTATGTTCGGGCGACACCCTTGCAAACACGTAAACATCGTCAACAATTTCCGCCAATTCTTCCTGCGAGAGTTCGTTCAGCATCTGGCCGTCCACGACCTTTCCGCGCGGCGGCAATAACCCGAGATCTTTTGCGATGGCTGTTGCCGTTATTACATGATCGCCGGTGATCATCACTGTTTTGATCCCCGCTTCCCGGCACTCTTTAATCGCTGTTTTCACTTCGGGCCGCGGCGGATCGATCATCCCTAACAGCCCGATGAAAGTTAAGCCTGACTCCGCTTTTTCGAGCGAGAGATTTTCTGTTTCTTTGATCGGTTTATACGCGACAGCAATCGTCCTCAGCGCTTGGGACGCAAGCGTTTCCAGCGCCGCGCTTGTTTCGGCGAGTCTTGCCTTTGTGAAGATTTCGCGCTTTTCGTCCGTCAGCGTATGCGACGAACGCTTCATCAATACATCAGGCGCGCCCTTTGTGATGACAAAGCGCTTGCCGCTCTTATCTTCCGCAATGACAGACATCATTTTCCGCGTCGAATCAAACGGAAACTCCTCGATGATTTTAAAATGTTCGTCAACATATCTGTCCGTAAAACCCGCTTTTCGTGCTGCCGTCAGCAAAGCGCCTTCGGTGGGATCGCCGTCAAGACGAAACTCCCCGTCTTTTTCGATAATCGAAGATGAATTGCATAATGCGCCGAACAGAAGGACCTGTTGGAGCGGTTTATGATGCCTGGCTTGCACGTCGCGCCCGTTCATGGTGAAGGAGCCTTCGGGTTCGTAGCCGATCCCTGACACGTTCCACGTTTTCCCGCCTGACCAGACATGGGTGACCGTCATTTTGTTCTGCGTCATCGTCCCGGTTTTATCGGAGCAAATTATGGACGCGCAGCCGAGCGTCTCAACCGCGGGGAGCTTTCTGACGATCGACTTTTGCCTGATCATCCGCTGTACGCCGAGAGACAGAGCGACCGTGACAATGGCCGGCAGCCCTTCAGGTATGGCAGCGACGGCAAGGGAAACGCCCGCTAAAAACATGCTGTATAGGTCATGCCCCTGGATGACTCCGGCAGCAACGACAAGCAGCGTCAGGAACAAAGCGGCGACAATCAAAATTTTGCCGAGCTCTTCAAGCCTTCTTTGCAGCGGGGTCGCCGTATTCCCGGCAGATTCGAGCATATCGGCGATTTTTCCCATCGCAGAGTTCATTCCCGTGCCGATAACGACGCCGGTGCCGCTCCCCCTTGTGACCAACGTTCCCATGAAAGCCATATTCTTCAGATCGCCCAGCGATACGTCGGACGCCTGAAAAGCTTCTGCCTGTTTAGACACGGGAAGCGATTCACCCGTAAGAGCCGATTCTTCTATTTCAAGGCTCTTTGTCTCGACAAGCCTGAGATCGGCGCCGATTCTGTCTCCGCTTGCAAAACGGACAACATCTCCCGGAACGAGCTCTTTGGAAGGGATCTTTACCCATTCCCCCTCCCGGAGCACAGCCACTTGAGGAGCCGACAGTTCCTTCAAAGCCTCGAGCGATCTTTCCGCCCGTCTCTCCTGAAAGAAGCCGAGAATGCCGTTTACAAAGATGATCGCAATGATCGCGATGGCGTCAATATACTCCCCGAGGAAACCAGAGATCAACGTGGCCGCAAGCAAAACAAGAACCATGAAGTCCTTGAATTGAGAAAAAAACAGTGCGATCGCCGATGTTTTTTCCCCTTCCTGAAGTTCGTTTGTTCCGTGTCTTTCCAGCCGCTTTTCGGCCTCTTTTTCTGTTAAACCTTTGCCGATGGACGTTTTTGTTATGTTTAACAATTCGGTTTGTCCCATCTCGTGCCATTTCATTGAATCGTCCACTCCTCCTGCCCTAAAGGTTGCTCTTGGTATATCCATCTCTATAAGTCAATTTATTCAGACTCGTCCCAAATCATGCTATAATTATTGAATAGACGCTTTACGAAGAGGATTAACGAGAAAAGGGAGTTTTTCATATGTCTTTTGACGGCATTTTTACATACGGAATGATCGAAGAATTAAATGAAACGATTCGAGGCGGACGAATTGCAAAAATCCACCAGCCGTTTAAGCACGAGCTGGTGTTTCATATCAGAGCGAACGGGCAGAACCGCAAATTGCTGCTCTCCGCCCACCCGAGTTATGCGCGGGTTCACCTGACAAACGAAACCTATGACAACCCGAGCACCCCTCCGATGTTCTGCATGCTCCTCCGGAAGCATCTGGAAGGCGGCTTTATCGACCGAGTCGAGCAAGTCGGCATGGACAGAATGATGGTCTTTCATATCAGGAGCCGGAACGAAATCGGCGACACGCTGACAAGAAAGCTGATGGTTGAAATCATGGGAAGGCACAGCAACATCGTGTTAACCGACGGAGAAAAAGATGTCATCATCGACAGTTTGAAGCACCTGTCACCTTCGGTGAACAGCTACCGCACCGTGCTTCCGGGATACGATTACATTCTCCCTCCCGCCCAGAACAAATTGTCACCGCTGGAAGCGGAAACTGAAGATATTCTCCGCCATTTGAATTTCCAGGAAGGCAAACTGGACAGGCAGATCGTCGATACCTTTTCCGGCGTCTCGCCTCTGTTTGCGAAAGAAGCCGTCTTTCGCGCGGGCCTTGCCAACAGGGCGACACTGCCAAACGTCTTGACAGAGATGTTCAGCGAAATCAAAAACCGGCGTTTTCAGCCCCAGCTTATCACGACAGAAGATGGAAAAGAATATTTTTACCTTCTTGAGCTGACCCATATAAAAGGCGATAACAAACCCTTTCATACGCTGAGCGAACTTCTTGACCGCTACTATTTCGGAAAAGCGGAGCGAGACCGCGTCAAACAGCAGGCTCATGATTTAGAGCGTTTCGCGGCAAACGAAAAGAAAAAGAACGAAAACAAAATCAAAAAGCTGAAAAAAACGCTTGAGCAGTCCGAACACGCGAAGGATTTTCAGCTGTACGGAGAGCTGTTGACAGCGAACCTGTACCAGCTGAAAAAAGGAGACAAAGCGGCGAGAGTCATCAACTACTATGATGAAAACGGCGGAGAAATCACGATACCGCTCAATCCGAATAAAACGCCTTCCGAAAACGCGCAAAGCTATTTTACAAAATATCAAAAAGCGAAAAATTCGGTGGAAGTCGTGAAGGAGCAGATCAGATTAGCAGAAGAGGAAATCGCTTATTTCGACCAGCTGATTCAGCAGCTTTCGTCTGCCTCTCCGAAAGATATAACCGAAATCCGCGAAGAGCTCGCCGAAGGAAAGTATTTGCGGGCCAAACAGCAAGGAGGCCAGAAAAAACAGAAGAAACAGGCGCCGACGCTCGAAACATACGAATCCAGCGCAGGAGAAACGATTCTCGTCGGCAAAAACAACAAGCAGAACGAATATTTGACGATGAAACTTGCCGCCCGCGACCACATCTGGCTTCACACGAAAGATATTCCGGGGTCGCACGTCGTCATCCAATCGAGCGATCCGGACGAGCAAACCATCCTTGAAGCAGCGCAGATCGCTGCCTATTACAGCAAAGCGAAAAACTCGGCTTCGGTTCCTGTCGACTATACAAAAATACGCCATGTCAAAAAGCCGAATGGCGCAAAGCCCGGTTTTGTCACCTACGACAGCCAGCAAACCGTTTTTGTAACACCTGACGAAGACCTGATCATCAAGCTGAAAAAATAATGCTAAAAGGCCTGAACCTCACTGGTTCAGGCCTCTTCTTTTACGGAGAAGCTCGTCGATCTCTTGGACAAGCCCATCATCGATCAAATCATCAATCTGTCCGGCCAGTTTGATCGTGTGACGCGGGCTGGCTCCGTTTGTCGAGACGGATATGGTGATGTTTCCTCTGTTGATTATTTTCGGAACATATACATTTCCAAGCTCCGCTTCACTCGCAACATTGACAAGCTGTTCAGGAGCAGCTGATGCGGCGATCCGCTTGTTCACCTCGTGATCATCGGTCGCGAGAATGATCAGAAATGCATCCTTGAAATCGCCGGGTTCCGCTTTTTTCTTCTTCCATTCGATGCCGTGCTCTTTGATCAATCCGAGCATCTCTTCTGATGCTTCGGGGCTGATGACGGTTGCAGACGCACCTTCTGCCAGCACCGTTTTCAGACGCCGCGCCGCGATCTCCCCCCCGCCTGCAATGACTGCGGATTTGCCTTTGATGTTAATGTGAAGCGGCAGCATCTGATGCTCCTGTAAAATCAAAGCGGCCGGCTTTGTTGATAACCGCTTCCTCAACGCGGTGCAAAAAGGCGTTTTTCACATGAGGGTGGAAGCCGAGGTAATCCGTCAGCACGACGTCCGGATTGGTTTCTTTCAGCTTGGCGGTTTCCCTTTCAATCTCGTTCATCAGCATACCGGTAAACAGCAAATACGGTACGATAAATGTCGTTTTTCCGTCCCGTTCTTTAAGCTGTTTAAACACATCCAGATAGTGCGGTTCACAGGCTGTCATAAAGCAGGGAATGACCTCGTCAACGGGCGCGAGGTCTCTCAGCCGCTCGCAAATGTCATTGACATCCCGTTTGACATCCGGATCAGAGCTCCCCCTTCCGATCACCACGACTCTTGCATGTTCATATGGCGTCCCCGTTTCTTCGATCCTTGTAAAAACCGCTTTGACGACTTCCTGATCGACGCCGATCGGCTTTCCGTAAGCGACGCTGACGGAAGGATACTGCGAAGAAGCGCGGGCAAGCTCCTCAGGGATGTCCCTTTTGGCATGCGCGGCTGTCAAGAGGAGAAGCGGCACAGCCGCGATATGCGTCGCGCCCTTTTCCACACACGCTTTAAAACCGGTTTCGATATCCGGTGCCACCAGTTCCAAAAAAGAAATTTCCTGAATGGGGGCGGACATGGTTTCTTTGCAGCTCTCCAAAAAAGCGGCTGCCTCTGTTTGAGCTCTTTTCAGACGGCTCCCGTGGCCGATATATAAAATCGCTTGTTTCATATTAAAGCGCCTCGCTTAATGCCGGATCTTTCAGCTCGGGTTCAAACCAGCTTAACTGTGAGCTGAATTGAACGACATCCCCGATGACAATCAGGCTCGGGTTTTCAATTTTTTCGCTTTCGACTGTACCTGCAAGCGTTTCAACCGTGCAAAGCACCGTTTTTTGTTTGTCCGTCGTTCCCCAATGAATGAAAGCGGCAGGGGTAGACGGATCTCTGCCGTTTTCGATCAGAAGCCTTTCAATTTGCTTCACGTTTTTAATCCCCATATAAATGACAAGCGTATCGATCCCTGTGGCTAGCGCTTTCCACTTCTCTTCAAAATGTTCATCTTTTTGATAATGTCCTGTCACGAAAGCGACGTTTGAACTCGCTTCCCGGTGTGTCACTGGAATGCCCGCATAAGCAGCGGCGGCAATCCCCGAGGTGATTCCCGGCACGATTTCATAAGCAACTCCGTGTTCAGCGAGGGTTTGCGCTTCCTCGCCGCCTCTGCCGAATACGAAAGGATCGCCGCCTTTCAGCCTGACAACGGTTTTCCCTTTTTTCGCATACTTGACGAGAAAATGATTGATCGTTTCCTGCTTCATCATATGGTAGTCCGGAAGCTTTCCGCAGTAGATGAGATCCGCTCCCTCCTTGGCGTGCTGTAAAATCTGTTTATTCACAAGCCTGTCATACAAAATGACATCGGCTGTCTGGATGGCTTTTAAAGCTTTGATCGTCAGTAAATCGGGGTCTCCAGGACCTGCCCCAACGATATATACTTTCCCCATCTTAGATCTCCCCCCGATCTGATCAACGTCTTCTTCAATCATTATAAATCATAAAGAAAGCGTTTGGTGCCTGAAAATATCACAAAAACCAAACGTTTTCTTTATGAAATAGGAAAGTGCATGTGCAGCACTTTCCTATTTCACCCGCGTTTTATTTCGTTTGATCTTTCACGTATTGGACGAGCTGATTTTTGCACTCTTCCCGGTTATGTGCGCCTGTATCAAGGACTAGCTCAGGCGTTTCAGGCTCTTCATAAGGCGAATCGATCCCCGTGAAAAATGGAATTTCTCCGTTTCTCGCTTTTTTATACAAGCCTTTCGGGTCGCGCTCCTCGCACGTCGCCAAATCGCATTTCACATAGACTTCATGAAACTCATCTTCCTCGACGAGCTGTCTGACAAGCCCGCGGTCTTCTTTAAAAGGGGAAATGAACGCCGTAATGACGATCGTCCCCTGTTCGACAAAGAGCTTCGCGACCTCGCCGATCCGGCGGATGTTTTCCTTCCGGTCTTCATCGGAAAACCCGAGGTCCTTGTTCAGTCCGTGCCTGACGTTGTCGCCGTCGAGCACCGTGACCTGGTAGCCTTGTTCAAACAACTCACGCGCTGCGGCATTGGCAATTGTTGATTTTCCTGAACCGCTCAAGCCCGTCAGCCAAACGATCGAGCTTTTATGTTTATTTTTCTCATGATATTCCCGTTTTGTAATGGACGCTTCATGCCAGACAATATCTTTATTTACCAAGAGATGCTCCCCCTTAAGAAACCCCGGCCGTTAAGCCTTTGATTAATGTTTGAATGACTTCTGGACGGCTGAATGTGCTCGGCGGGAACTCGCCGTTTCTCAGCATGCCCCTCACCTTTGTACCGGACAAAATGACATGATGTTCTTTGCTGTGAGGGCACGTTTTCGCCGTAGCCATTGAACCGCAGACATTGCAGTAGAAGCTGTGTTCGAATTTCAGCGGCGTAATGCCGATCTCTTCCGGCGCGAACTGATCGAACAGTTCCTGCGCTTCATATGTGCCGTAGTAATCGCCGACTCCGGCATGGTCTCTTCCGACGATAAAATGCGTACATCCGTAGTTCTTTCTGACAAGCGCATGGAAGATTGCTTCCTTCGGCCCCGCATAGCGCATCGCCGCCGGAAAAACGCCGAGAAAGACGCGGTCTTTCGGATAGTAGCCGTCAAGCAGCACCTGATAGCTTTCCATGCGGACATCAGCCGGAATATCGTCTGATTTTGTTTCCCCGACGAGCGGATTGAGGAAAAGACCGTCTACCGTCTCGAGCGCCGTTTTTTGAATGTATTCGTGCGCTCTGTGAACCGGATTTCTCGTCTGGAATCCGACGATCGTTTTCCAGCCGAGTTCTGCGAATTTTTTTCTTGTTTCCAGAGGTTCGAATGTGTGGGCCGGGAATTGCTTTACGCTCCGTTTAATGAGAGTGATCGGCCCGCCCACATAAACACTGCCGCGGTCAAACAATTTTTTGACGCCCGGATGCTCGAGTTCGTCGGTTTTATAGATATTGACGGCTTCCATTTTCTTGTCCGGCGTATAGATGTCTTCGATCTCGATGACGCCGTATGTTTCCCCATTATAGGTGAGGCGGACGGTGTCCCCCGCTTTTAAGCTTGAAGCTTTTTGCTCGTCAACAGGCAGAGCGATCGGAAGCGTCCATACTTCGCCGCTTGACAGTCTCATATTTTCGACAACGGACAGATAGTCTTTCTCTGTCATAAAGCCTTGGATCGGGCTGTACGCACCGATTCCGATCAGCTCCAAATCTGAAAAAGCCATTAAATCCAGTTCTATTTCCTGTGCGATATGTTGAAAATCGTATGCTTCATTGACGCGGTTAACCAATACACCGCCGTGTGGTGCTAAACTCATAAACTTGTTTCCCCCTACTTTGTGTTTAAATTCCTCCGCCTTGTTCATGGACGGAGCTGTGCTCTTTTTTGACTGCTCTCATCAGGCTGATCGTCCCGACAGATGCCAGAAGGACGCTTGTGACGACGATGAGAGCATAATAGTCTCCTTTTAATAAAAGGCTGACCAGCATATAAGACAAGCTTAATGAAAGGAACGGCGAGACGACCCATACTTTCAGCATCGTTTTGACCACTTGTTTATGAAAGACATTGCCGCCGTTTTTTGCCATTCCCATCCCTATAATAGAAGATGATGTGACTTGCGCAAGCGGAACCGGCAAACCGAAAATCGAACTGATGATGACAAGCCCGGCTCCTGTTCCGGAAAGGATGATCCCCTCTCCTTTTGAAAATTTCGTTATTTTTTTGCCGTTTGTTTCAAGAACGCGCCTGCCCAGTAAAAGGGCGCCCAGCGCGACAAACAGTCCGCCGTAGAGCGTTCCTTCCCCGACTGTCAAAACATGCGCCGCCACCAGAGGTCCGACAGCATTTGCGACATTGTTCATGCCTGCTGAGAAGGCTTCAAAAAACCCGGTGATCAACAGAATGACCGCCAAAACCTTTGCTTTCTTTCCCGAGGCTGGACGTTTGATCGTTTTTTTCATGATGTTTGCCATCGCAAATGTAAAAGTAAAAGCGACGATTGGTACAACGACCCAAAATGAGACGATGACAAGCAAAGATTTCACATATAAAACCTGGTAAGCGACACCTACTCCGACAACAGATCCGACCGTCACTTCACTTGTCGAAAGCGGGATGCCGAGTACATTTGCGATAAAGAGCGACAGTGCCGCCGAGCCGATAATAATGCAGACGATTTCAAGCGAAATCACCCGTTCGGGAATGATGCCTGAGCTGATCGTTTTCACGACGTTTCCTCCGCCGATGACGGCGCCCGAGAGAACGCCTGCTGCACAGATTATTAGTGCGTGAAACTTCTTTTTGACGGCTTCAGATCCATAGGCGATTCCCATTGAAGCAGCTGCACCGCTCGCTCCGATATTCATCGCAAAAAACATGCTAAATAAAATGGCGGCAAGTTCCATGACTCATCTCCTTACTCGTGTAATCCGCATTCTGTTTTAGCCGATCCGTTCCAGCGGCCTGATCGAAGATCATCCATTGTAAAGGCCGGAGAGGTGCACGGAGCGCAGCCGATGCTCGGGTAGCCTTGATCATGAAGCGGATTATACGGGAGATCGTGCTTTGTCACATATCTCCAAATATCCTTCCACGTCCAATGAATGAGCGGACAAACTTTGATAGACTTGAATTTTTCATCTTTGTTCAAAAAATTCGTTTTGCTCCGCCCGGGCGATTGCTCGCGGCGCAGGCCCGACAGCCACGCCGGGTAGCCTGAAAGCGTCTCGCGGAGAGGAATGACCTTCCTCATTTCACAGCAGGAATTCGGAGCGGTCTTCCATAGTTCGTCCCCATATTCTTTCGCCTGCTCTTCGACGGTAAGCTCCGGTGTTTTCATGATAATCTGAAGGCCTGGATATCGTTCTTTGACAGCGTCGATCGTTTCATACGTTTCTTTAAAATGAAATCCCGTATCAAGGAAAACGATGACCGCATCTTTTTTCACCTTATAAATCAAATCGATCAGGACGATTCCCTCAATTCCGAAGCTGCACGCATATACAAGCTGATTTCCGTAATGTCCGTACGCCCATTTCAAGACAGACAGCGCTCCTTTATAAGAGTCATCTTCCTGAAAAGAGATATTTGGTTCTTCCCATGTGCTGTAAGTAAAAATTTTCGGTTCCCCCTTTTTTCGCCAACAAAAAAACGGCTTCCAGCAGAAAAAAACTGTGAAAACCGCCTCTAGTTTGTCTAGTCAGCTATTTCAATCTTATTTTTTCATTTTTTTCGATTTGAATGACTTTGCCGTCCTGAACAACGAATGTGATCGATCCGTAATTCATGTCTTTCAGCATGTCTTTCATTTTGATGATCACCTTTTCAAGCTGTTCATCTGTCTTCACTTCTAGCTCCTCCTCTGCCCCTAAAAATTAAAATCTTTCTTCCAAATTTGAAAGAAAGACGAGGAACTCCGCTATTCCTTATCTCTCAAAATGAGGGCATTTTGCTGGAAGTAGCACCTTACGCTTCACACGCAGGTTGCCGGGTTTCATCGGACCAGTCCCTCCACCGCTCTTGATAAGTTTGCTTTTGTTATTTTAAAATTTTAGCACAATTCGAACAAAAGTCAACCCGACTTTTTTTATAGGATTAATAAAAAATAAAAATAATCCGATTTTACTATTTTTAAATCTGTAAAAAGACGCAAAAAAAGCCGTTCTCCCATTAGGAGAATACGGCTTTTATCATTAATCCATCCAAGACTTGCTTTCAGGATCCGCCTTCCATTCTTTCAGTTTGGCGGCATCCTGTTCGCTGATATATCCGCCGGCAAGCGCAGCCTCTGTCAATGTATCGTAATCAGTCAGCGTACGGTATTCAACGCCCGCTTCGCTGAAGGCGGCGGCAGCTTTAGGAAGCCCGTAAGTGAAAATGGCGGCGACACCGAGCACTTCACATCCCGCCTCTGTGAGAGCGGCTGCCGCTTCAAGGACGCTTCCTCCCGTTGAAATTAAATCTTCAATTACAACGACTTTTTGTCCTTTTACAACAGCGCCTTCAATTTGGTTTCCTTTGCCGTGCGCCTTCGGTTTGCTTCTGACGTAGCACATCGGCAGGCTCAGCCTGTCGGCGGCAAGCGCGGCATGGGGGATTCCCGCAGTTGCCGTACCGGCGATCATTTCGGCTCCGGGAAACTTGTCTTGAATCAGTCCGGCAAGCCCTGAAGCTATATCATCCCTTACTTCCGGATATGAAAGCGTCAAACGATTGTCGCAGTAGATGGGCGACAAGATGCCGCTCGCCCATGTAAACGGCTCGTTCGGGCGCAGGAAAACCGCTTTGATTCTTAATAAATGGTTTGCAATGTCTGTTTTCATGCCTTGGTTCCCTCCCACTCATGTCCTATTCTTCTGTAGGCTGACACAGGATCTTCCGCCTGTGTAATCGAACGGCCGACAACGATCACCGACACGCCTTTTTCCCTTGCGTAGCCAGGCGTCGCCACCCGGACCTGGTCGTTGTTTTTGTCATCCGCCATGCGAATTCCGGGTGTCACGGTCAGAAAATCTAAAGACGCGGCCCGGTAAATGTGTTCGGCTTCATGGACGGAGCAGACGACACCGTCAAGTCCGCTTTCTTTAGCCAACTTGCTGTAGTGAACAACTGTATCGAGAAGCGGCGTTTCAATCAGCAGCTCTTGCTGAAGCATTTCTGAAGACGTGCTTGTCAGCTGGGTCACAGCAATTAATGAAGGGCGTTTTCGGCCTGCCGGAGTCCCCGCTTCAAGGCCTTCAAGCGCCGACTCCATCATTTGCTTTCCGCCTGCTGCGTGCACATTGACAAGGCTGACGCCAAACCCCGCCAGCCTTTTCATCGCCTTGTATACGGTCGTTGGAATGTCGTGGCATTTTAGATCAAGGAAAATGCGGCAGCCGCGCTCCTGTAACTTTTCAAGGATGGCCGGCCCTTCCTGATAAAAAAGCTCCATGCCCACCTTCACGAAAAGCTCTTCTCCATGAAACCGGTCCAAAAACGCATATGTTTCCTGTGCTGATGCAAAATCAAGCGCGATGATGGGCGGCGTATGTTTCATCCTTCCAGCTCCTTCCGATACACTCGTTCAACGAACGGTATCCGTATTTTTCTAAAACGCGCGGCAAATCGGCGATGATTTCGGGACAAACAAACGGATTAACAAAGTTTGCGGTGCCGACGGCGACTGCGCTCGCACCCGCCAGCAAAAACTCAAGCACATCTTCCGCTGACTGGACACCGCCCATGCCGATGATCGGAATGCTGACTTTTTGGCTGACTTCATGCACCATTCTGATGGCCACCGGTTTAACAGCAGGGCCTGATAATCCGCCGGTTTTGTTCGCCAAGATCGGCTTTCCCGTTTTTAAGTCGAGCCGCATCCCGATCAGGGTGTTGATCATCGTCAAACCGTCCGCTCCCGCTTCTTCTATGGCAAGAGCGATGTCGGTAATATTCGCGACATTCGGCGACAGCTTCACATAGACGGGAACGCTCGCAACCTCTTTCACCGCTTTCGTCAGCTCACTGGCCATTTCCGGCTGCGTACCGAAGGCGATCCCTCCCGTTTTCACGTTAGGACAGGAAATATTCAGCTCGAGCGCATGAACATTCGGCGCTTTGCTGATTTCTTCAGCCACTTCAACATAATCGTCGATCTGCGAGCCGGCGACATTGGCGATAATCGGTGTATCGAACTGTTCGAGCCACGGCAATTCGTGTTCCATGACAGCCTCTAAACCCGGATTTTGCAGACCGATGGCATTAAGCATGCCGGCTTGCGTCTCGGCGACGCGCGGCGTCGGATTCCCGAAGCGCGGTTCGCTCGTCGTCGCTTTAATCATGATCGCACCGAGACGTGAAAGATCGTAAAAGTTCGCAAATTCTCTCCCGAATCCGAAGCAGCCTGAAGCCGGCATGATCGGATTTTTCAATTGAAGGCCCGGCAAATTGACTTCTAGCATCATAACAGCACCTCCTGGGCTTTGAAAACAGGACCGTCAAGGCATACCTTCACATAAGATGTTTCGCTTTCTTCCGTATGGCAGACACAGGCAAAGCAAGCGCCGATCCCGCATCCCATGCGCTCTTCCATTGACAGATAAACCTCTTTATCCGGATAGCGCTGTTTTAAAGCTTTCAGCATCGGCGTCGGTCCGCAGGCCATTATGCAGTCAAACTGAAGCCCCTCGTTTTCAATGACATCTGTAACAAATCCCTTTGAACCTCGGGTGCCGTCTGCGGTTGCCACATACACACGCCCGAAACGGCTGAATTCCTGTTCGTAAAAGACGTCTTTTGCAGAAGCAAATCCTAACACATGGATCGCGTGCACCCCTCTATTTGTCAGCTGTTTGCTCAGCTCGTAAAGCGGCGGAACACCGATCCCCCCTCCGACAAGAAGAGCCGTTTTCCCCGGTTCAAGCGATTCAGCCGGAAAACCGTTGCCGAGCGGACCAAGGACATCGATCTGATCTCCTTCCTGTTTTAAAGACAGGAGACTCGTGCCTTCCCCATCCTTGCGAAAGATGATGGTCACCTGCCGGGCGGCTCTGTTGATGTCGGCGATGCTGATCGGCCGCCTCAAAAGCGGCGTGAGGGAATCTGAGACCTTGATGTGAAGAAACTGGCCGGGAGCGCCGCAAACTTCGGCAATCTCCCCTTCCAGTACCATTTGATAAATATGATCCGCGATACACTTGTTTGAACGGACTGTCATATACCCTTTTCTCATCTGACGGCCGCCTTTTGCTCAATTCTAATCGCCGGCATATGATCGGCGCGGAAGCTCATGCTTTCAAGCACCCGCAAAATCGCTTCCGCCGTATCAAGGGATGTCAGGCAGGCAACGCCGTTTTCAACGGATTCGCGTCTGATTCTGAAGCCGTCCCTTGCCGGCTGCTTCCCTTTTGTCAGCGTATTGACGACGAACTGCGCTTCCCCGTTTCGAATGACATCAAGGAGATTTGTGCCTTCTTCGCCGATTTTCCCGACGGTTTTAACAGGTACGGATGCGTCTCTTAAATAGCCGGCCGTTCCTTCCGTAGCCAATATTTTATAGCCGATCGCATGGAACCGCTTGGCGATCAATAGACCTTCCTCTTTATCTTTATCAGCAACTGTCAGGAGAACAGAGCCGTAATTCGGAATTTGGATGCCTGAAGCGATCAGTCCTTTGTACAGCGCTTTTTCCAAAGTGCTGTCTTTGCCCATGACTTCCCCGGTCGATTTCATTTCCGGTCCGAGCGTGATATCCACTCTCCTCAGCTTTGCAAACGAGAAGACCGGCACTTTCACATATACGCCTTCCTGCTCTTTTTGAAGGCCTTCAGTATAGCCCATATCGGCAAGCTTCCCGCCGAGAATCACTTTTGTTGCGAGATTGGCCATCGGAATGCCGGTGATTTTGCTGAGAAACGGCACCGTGCGGCTCGATCTCGGGTTGACTTCAAGGACGTAAACCTCATCTTTTGAAAGGACAAACTGAATGTTGAGCAGGCCGACGATGTTTAAGCCTTTTGCAAGCTTAATCGTGTATGCTTCAATCTTTTTCTTGATGTCCTCTGAAAGGGATTGCGGCGGGTAAACGGCAATCGAATCCCCTGAGTGGACGCCGGCCCGTTCAATGTGCTCCATAATCCCCGGAATGACGACCGTTTCACCGTCAGAAATCGCATCCACTTCAATTTCCTTTCCGGTCAAATATTTATCGATCAAGACAGGGTGCTGCGGATTGATTTTCACTGCATTCTTCATATAATGGAGAAGCTCTGTTTCATGGTAGACGATCTCCATCGCACGCCCCCCAAGTACATACGATGGGCGGACAAGCACCGGATAGCCGATGTTGGCTGCGATTTCAACAGCGCCTTCCACAGATGTCGCCGTTTTTCCGAGCGGCTGAGGCACATGCAGCGTTTCAAGCGTCTGTTCGAACTTGTCGCGGTCCTCGGCGCGGTCCAAATCCTCAAGGGATGTTCCAAGAATGGCGACGCCCCGCTCTGCGAGCTCGTCGGCAAGGTTGATCGCAGTCTGTCCGCCAAACTGAACGACGACGCCTTTCGGCTGCTCCAAATCGATGATATGCATGACATCTTCAACAGTAAGCGGCTCAAAGTAGAGCTTGTCGGAGATGCTGAAGTCCGTTGAAACCGTCTCAGGATTGTTGTTAATAATGATTGCTTCATAGCCGGCTTCTTTGATCGCCCAAACCGAATGCACAGTCGCATAATCGAATTCGACCCCCTGGCCGATCCGGATCGGGCCGGAGCCAAGAACGATAACGCTGTTTTTGTCTGTTCTGACCGATTCGTTTTCCTCTTCATATGTGCTGTAGAAATAAGGTGTCTCCGATTCAAATTCGGCCGCACATGTATCAACCATTTTATAAACAGGCGTGATGCCTGTTTCTTTTCTAAGATCATAAAGCTTTCTTTCAGGCATCTCCCAGAGAAGGCTGATGAAGCGGTCTGAAAAACCGAGCTCTTTCGCTTCTTTCAAAAGACCCAGGTCACCGCGCCCGGCTTTCAGCTTTTCTTCAAAGCGAATGATTCCCTCAAGCTTGTGCAGGAAGAACAGGTCAATTGCCGAAAATTCGTGGAGATCGCTGACCGTGTATCCTCTTCTAAACGCTTCGGCCAAGTAAAAGAGACGTTCGTCTCCCGCTTTTTTAATCCGTTTTTCAAGCACTTCATTCGAGATCTCACCGGCATCTTTCAGCTCCAGGTGATAGACATCCGCTTCAAGAGAACGGACCGCTTTCAGGAGAGATTCCTCCCACGTTCTTCCGATCGCCATCACTTCGCCTGTCGCTTTCATCTGCGTGCCGAGCTTGCGGTTTGCCGATTCGAATTTATCAAACGGCCAGCGCGGTATTTTTGAAACGACATAGTCGAGTGCAGGTTCGAAAGACGCGTACGTTTTTCCTGTCACAGGATTCATCATTTCGTCAAGAGACAAACCGACGGCAATTTTAGCGGCAAGCTTTGCGATCGGATAGCCCGTCGCTTTTGAGGCAAGCGCTGATGAACGGCTGACCCGCGGGTTTACCTCGATGATGTAGTACTGAAAGCTGTCCGGGTCAAGCGCCAGCTGAACATTACAGCCGCCTTCGATTTCAAGCGCGCGGATGATTTTCAGCGATACATTGCGAAGCATTTGGTATTCGCGGTCGCTCAACGTCTGGCTCGGCGCTACAACGATGCTGTCCCCGGTATGAATCCCGACCGGATCGATGTTTTCCATATTGCAGACGACGATCGCGTGATCGCTCGAGTCTCTCATGACTTCATACTCGATTTCTTTGTAGCCGGCGATGCTTTTTTCAAGCAGACATTGGTGAACCGGGCTCATTTTTAAGCCGTTTTCAACAATTTCCTTCAGCTCGTCTTCGTTTGAGCAGATGCCTCCGCCTGTTCCGCCGAGCGTGTATGCCGGCCGGACGATGACGGGGAAGCCGATGCGCTCGACGAACTCGCGCGCTTCCTCGAGCGAGTGGATGATCTCGCTTTCCGGAACCGGTTCATTCAACTCATTCATCAGGCTTCTGAACAAGTCGCGGTCCTCCGCTTGTTGGATCGCAGCCAATTTCGTGCCGAGCACTTCAACACCGCACTCAGCCAGGATGCCGTGCTCGGACAGTTCGACCGCCAAGTTGAGGCCCGTCTGCCCGCCCAATGTCGGCAAAATGGCGTCCGGCCGCTCTTTGCGGATGATACGTGTTAAGAATTCAAGCGTCAGCGGTTCGATATATACGCGGTCGGCCATTTCCGTATCCGTCATGATCGTCGCCGGATTCGAGTTGACGAGAATGACTTCATAGCCTTCTTCTTTTAAAGCGAGGCAGGCCTGTGTACCCGCATAATCAAATTCCGCCGCCTGCCCGATAATAATCGGCCCTGATCCGATCACCAAAATCTTTTTGATATCTACGCGTTTAGGCATACCGCTTCCCCTTCTTTCTCTGTGGTTTCAATCATGTGTAAAAATTGATCAAATAAATGGTTGGCGTCTTCCGGTCCCGGTGAAGCTTCCGGATGGTATTGAACCGTGAAAGCCGGTTCGTGTTTATGTTTAAGCCCTTCGATTGTGTCGTCATTAATCGCGACATGCGTCACTTCAAGCGGCGTGTTTTCAACGGTCGATACGGTATAGCCGTGGTTTTGAGCCGTAATTGATACTCTCCCGGTTGCAAGCTCTTTAACCGGATGGTTGGAACCGCGGTGTCCGAATTTCATTTTCGCCGTCTTTGCTCCGCAGGCGAGGGCAAACAGCTGATGGCCGAGACAGATGCCGAACAATGGAACCTTGCCGAGAATGTTTTGAATCATGGCAATTGCTTCGGGTACGTCCGTTGGATCTCCAGGTCCGTTTGACAGCATTACGCCGTCAGGCTTCAGCTGCATCACTTCTTCTGCTGTTACATTGTGAGGAACGACGATCACATCGCATTTGCGCTTGTTCAGCTCTCTTAAGATGCCGTGCTTCATTCCGAAATCGACAAGCACGATTCGCTTCCCCCTCCCAGGGCTCGGATATGCCGTTTTTGTTGAAACTTGGCTGACCTGGTCGGTCGGAAGGTTCGTTTCTTTCAGCTTTTGAACCAAAGCCTCAGCATCTTCTTCCGGGCCGGCAAAAACCCCTTTCAGCGTACCTGCCGTTCTGATCATTCTTGTCAGCTTTCTCGTGTCAATCCCCGAGAGTCCCGGGATGTTCTTCATTTTTAAATATTCATCAAGGGTATAAGCAGAGCGCCAGTTTGACGGAAGTTGACATAACTCTTTTACGATAAACCCTTTCACATAAGGGGTGATAGATTCAAAGTCGTCTCTGTTGATCCCGTAGTTCCCGATCAGCGGGTAGGTCAGTGTGACAATTTGTCCGCAGTATGACGGGTCTGAGAGGATTTCTTGATAGCCTGTCATCCCCGTGTTGAAGACGACTTCTCCCATGGTGTTTTCCAGGCTGCCGAAAGCTTCCCCTTCAAAAATTGTTCCGTTTTCTAGTACAAGACGTCTTTTCATTTTACAAGTCTCCCCTCTTGGTAAACGAGTTTTCCCTTTGCCATTGTCATAACCGGCCAGCCGAAGCAGCTGATGCCGTCAAACGGCGTGTTTTTCCCTTTAGAAAGAAAGGTGTTTTTATCAATTTTTTCTTCGCGTTCAAGATCTATCAGCGTAATATCCGCGGACCGTCCGGCTTCAAGCTTACCGTAAGGAAGTCCGAACGCCTCGCAAGGTTTGACCGTCATATAATCGAGGAGCTGTTTCAGCGTCCAGTTTCCCGTTTTGACAAAGTGCGTGTAAAGAAGCGGAAAAGCCGTCTCCAAGCCGACAATCCCAAATGGCGCCAGGCTCATTGTCTGTTGTTTTTCATCTTCTGTATGTGGGGCATGATCCGTAGCGATAAAATCGATTGTTCCGTCTGTAAGCCCCTCAAGGAGCGCTTCTCTGTCTTCCGGACTTCTGAGCGGCGGATTCATTTTATAATTTGTATCAAGACCGGGAATGTCGCTGTCTGAAAGGAGCAGATGGTGAGGCGTCACTTCCGCTGTCACACGGATTCCCGCTTTTTTGGCGTCGCGGACGACCCTGACCGATTCCTTCGTGCTGATATGACAGACATGGTAATGGCAGCCTGCCGCTTCGGCCAGAAGAACGTCCCTTGCGATGTGAACGGCTTCGCATATCGAAGGAATCCCGTTTAAACCGTTGGCTTTGGCAAATTTCCCATCGTGGACACTGCCGCCGTAGATCAGTGAATTGTCTTCACAGTGGGCGACAATTGCTTTATCGATCGAAGCCGCTTTTTTCATCGCTTCATACATCATCCCCGCCGTTTGAACGCCGACGCCGTCATCAGTAAACGCAAACGCACCTGCGTCTTTTAGCCCTTCGAAGTCGGTCATTTCCTGACCTGTTTGTCTGATGGTGATGGAAGCGTACGGCAGCACTCTGACAGATGCCGTTTCGTCAATGCGGTTGACGAGCCACTCCATCTGCTCTTTCGTATCGGGGACAGGCCGCGTATTCGGCATTGCGGCGACAGTTGTAAACCCGCCTCTCGCTGCGGCTTTTGCACCTGTTTCGATCGTTTCTTTCTTCTCGCCGCCCGGCTCTCTGAAGTGAACGTGAAGGTCAACAAGCCCCGGCGAGACGAAAAGCCCATCCGCATTGATGACCGTTTCTCCCAAAGCGGCCTCAAGGCTTCCGATTTCGCTGATTGCATCGCCTTCAACCCTGATGTCGCACTGTACTTTTTCACCTTTTTCGTCGAGTATGAAGCCGTTTTTAATTAAATAAGACATAAGCCTGATCTCCCCTTTTTTTGTTTTCGCCGTTTAGAAGCGCTCTTTTTAAAACCGCCATTCTGATATATACACCGTTTTCCATTTGTTTGAAAATTCTCGACTGAGTGGATTCGACCAGCGCACTGTCAATCTCGACGCCTCTGTTAACAGGCGCAGGATGCATGATGACCGCGTCTTTTTTCAGGAGCTCCGCCCGCTTCAGCGACAGTCCGAAAGTTTCAAGATAATCGCGTTCTGCCGCCTTTTTCTCATGACGTTCGTGCTGAATTCGGAGAAGCATCACGACATCCGAATTTGCGACCGCTTCATCAGGCGACACATATGTCCCGTAAGGATTGTTGTCATCCCGCCATTCTTCCGGACCTGAGAAAAGAACCTTTGCTCCGAGCCTTGTCAGCACTTCGGCATTCGATCTTGCCACTCTGCTGTGTTTGATATCTCCGTGTATGGATACCGTCAGTCCGGCAAATCCGCCCCATTCCTCGTAAATCGTCAGCAAATCGAGCAAAGATTGAGTGGGATGCTGACCGCAGCCGTCTCCGGCATTGATCACCGGAATGCCGACATGTCCGATAAGTTCATCGTAATAATGATCCTGAGAGTGTCTGATCACACATACATCAGCGCCGATGGATTCGAGTGTCTTAACGGTATCGTACAACGATTCTCCTTTTTGTACGCTTGTTGAAACACCGTCCAGGTTCAGCACATTCATGCCGAGTTTCTTTTCAGCCACTTCGAAGCTGAAGCGCGTTCTTGTGCTCGGTTCAAAAAACAGATTGGCAGCAAACTTTCCGGAGAGGACGGAATCGAATTTCCTTTTTTTCAGCTCTCTCGCCTCTTCAATCAGCTCGTGAATATCCTCAAGACTAAGCTCATTCATTGCGGTCAAGTGTTTCATTTTTTCTCCCCCTCAGGCTTTAATTTCCTGTGAAAAAACCCCAAGCCACAACGGCTTGGGGTACAGTGAACCAGAGAATGCGCTTTTTTGCACATCTCTCTCCGTAACCCTTTCAAGCCTCTCTGGACTTCATTTAAAAGGTTTTTAAATATGCTCTTCTATTTCAATCCCGTCCTGATCTCCCTTTGATTCAGGCAGGACAAGGTTTAAAACCACTCCGACGATCGCTGCAAGCGCCATGCTTGACAGCTCGAACCCTGAGATTTTGATAAATGCGCCGCCCACTCCGATGACGAGAATGACGGATGAGATGATCAGGTTTCGCTTATTTTCCAAGTCAATTTTGTTATCAATCAGCATGCGCAGTCCGCTTGATGCGATGATACCGAACAGCAGGAAGGAAACGCCTCCCATGACTGCAGAAGGGACAGAGCTGATCAGGGCCGAAATTTTGCCGATAAACCCGAAGCACAGTGCAATAACAGCCGCTCCGCCGATGACAAATACGCTGAATACTCTTGTGATGGCGAGTACGCCGATGTTTTCTCCGTAGGTCGTTGTCGGCGGTCCGCCGATGCATGATGCCAGCATCGTTGCGACACTGTCGCCGAAAATCGAGCGGTGAAGCCCGGGCTTCTTAATGAAATCCTGACCGACGACTTTGCTTAATACCATTTGGTGGCCGATATGTTCTGACATTGTCACGAAAGCAACAGGCACCATGGCGATTCCAATTCCGACAGCCGCCGCGCTCGGTGTATAGTCGACAAACGGAATGACGAAATCTGGAACAGCAAACCATTTGGCGTCAAGGACCATCTGGAAGTCGACGATGCCTTGGGTCAGGGCGAACAAGTATCCGCCGATAATTCCGATCAAGACAGGAATCAGGCTGAAAAATCCTCTTAAGAAAATCGCGCAGATTATAGTGAGCGCGAGTGTGAATCCTGCAACGCCAAAATGTTTGGCGCTGTAGACGAGCACTTTTGCTCCCGAATCTTCATACATGGCCATATTGACAGCCGTGCTTGCCAGCCCGAGTCCGATGACGATAATGACCGGACCGACGACAACAGGCGGCAGGAGCCTCATCAGCCAGTCCGTTCCCAGCTGCTGGATGAGCAGGGCGATCAGCCCGTAGGCGATGCCTGCCATAAATGCGCCGATCATGGCCGCCCCAGGGCCTCCGGCGGCTTTTGCCGCGATAATCGGGGCAATAAATGCAAAGGATGAACCTAAGTAAGCCGGGATCTGTCCTTTTGTAATCAAGAGATATGCAAGCGTTCCTAGCCCGCTCGTTATAAGGGCCACGCCTGGGCTTAAGCCTACAAGCTTTGGCACGAGGATCGTCGCTCCGAACATGGCAAACAGATGCTGCAGGCTGAAAGTTATCCAATTCAAAGGTTTTGGTACTTCTCTGACACCAAGGTTCACTTTTTTCTGACTCATATTTTTTCCTCCTGATGGTTGACTCACTGTCTTTGATGTCTTTATATCCTGAAAAGATTGTGCCCATTAAAAAAGCCTCTTTGCTTAAATTGCGCAAAGAGGCAGACAAAGATCCGCCGCATGGTGAGGCGGCTATCTTTCGTTCTATCCCTCTTTGCAAACTCACTGGAATGCATTTAAAAAAGGATTGTCATTCACTTTTTATAAATCGCCGCAAGGTCGCGTCCGTCAACTTCTTCCAATTGAACCATGACCTTTTCGGTTTTCGATGTCGGGATGTTTTTCCCGATATAGTCGGCTCTGATCGGCAGCTCTCTGTGGCCGCGATCGACAAGCACCGCGAGCTGGATGGATGAAGGCCGCCCGACATCGACGAGCGCATCCATGGCCGCTCTGACTGTCCGTCCCGTGTAAAGCACATCATCGACGACGATCACCTTTTGATCGGTGATGTCCGCCGGAATGTCCGCTCCTTTGACAAGCGGCTCTTCATTAGACGTTTTTTTGGAGAGATCATCCCTGTAAAGGGTGATGTCGAGCTCTCCTACGGTGACTTTGTTTCCTTCGATTTGCTCAATCCGTTCGGCAAGCCGTTTGGCCAGATAGATGCCTCTCGTTTTGATTCCGACAAGGATACAGTTGTTCATTCCTTTGTTTCGTTCAATCATTTCGTGGGCGATTCTTGTCAGCGCCCTTCTGATCGCCTGTTCGTCAAGCACAACAGCCTTTTCTTGTTCCTGCATGGCCAGCACCCCGCATCTTTTAAAGGATAAAACAAAAACCCCTTCTGCATAAAGGCAGAGAGGGGTCTTGAAACGAATTCATTGATTCGCTTGTCCGGTATCCTTCTCAGCCTCTCTGGACTGTGTTAAAGAATCTGATTTAACTGCATTTATTATTTCAAAAAAGAAAACGTCTGTCAACGTTTATTTCGAATTTTGTCGAGGAGATTTTTCATGTCATCAGGCAGAGGCGCCTCAAATTCAACATATTCTCCGGTACGCGGATGGTCAAATCCCAATACGCCCGCATGCAGCACCTGGCCGTTGAAATCGACCGTCTTTTTCGGGCCGTATTTCGGATCTCCCGCCAGAGGAAAACCGATATATTTCATATGCACGCGAATTTGATGGGTTCGCCCCGTTTCAAGCTGGCATTCAACAACAGTGAAATCGTCGAACCGTTCGATCACTTCAAAATGAGTGACGGCATGCTTTCCATTTTCCCTTGTGACCGTCATACTCTGCCTGTCTTTTTTATCCCTGCCGATCGACGCGTCGATCGTCCCGTGGTCATGCGGGATGACGCCGTGGACAAGCGCGGTGTATTTTCTCGTCACCGTTTTGTTGACAAGCTGATTCACGAGCGATTCATGCGCCATGTCGTTTTTGGCAACCATCAACAGACCTGAAGTGTCCTTATCAATCCGGTGGACGATGCCCGGCCTCATCACGCCGTTGATGCCTGACAGATCGTCACAATGCGCCATCAAACCGTTGACAAGCGTCCCCGTCAGATGGCCGGGAGCCGGATGAACCACCATTCCGCGCGGCTTGTTGACGACAAGAACGTCCTGATCCTCATAATAAATATCAAGATCCATCGGTTCAGCCGTGACATCAAGCGGTTCCGGTTCTGGAACATGGACTGACACCGCATCCCCATCCTGAACTTTATAATTGGCTTTGACCGCATTTCCGTTAACCAGCACGCGGTCTTCTTTAATCCACTGCTGCACCTGAGTCCGCGACCAATCCGCTTCAACTGCGGTCAAGTACTTGTCAATCCGTTCACCTTTATGTTCTTCATGAACGGTCATATCATAATGCTCCATGTTACAGCTCCCTCTTCTTCTTTCCGTCTAACAGCATTTGTATAAATAAGAGCAGGACACCGACGCATAAAGATGAATCGGCAATGTTGAAAATCGGATAATGATAATTGACAATCGTCACGTGTATAAAATCGACAACTTCTTGCCTGAACACGCGGTCGATAAAATTGCCGACAGCACCGCCAAGCATCAATCCGAGAGCGGTTCCGAGCAGGATTTGTCCTTTGGCATGTTTTTGAATGTAGTAAACAATGCCGATGATAACCGCCGTGGTAATGATGTAAAAAAACCACATCTGTCCGGCCAAAATGCCCCATGCTGCGCCTGTATTTCTGTGCGACGTAATTTGAAAGAAACCGTCGATGACGGGAATGCTTTCACCGTACTCCATTTTGCTGACGACCAGCCATTTTGTAAATTGATCGATACCGATAATGAGCACTGCAATTATGTAATAAGGCACAAACCGTTCCTCCAGTTTCTGTTTCTCTTCATTTAAGCATTTTAACAAGAAAAAGAAAAGGAGTAAAGGAATATTCATTGACATCCTGCAAGAGGGCAAAAGCCCTCCCCTCTTGCAGAATGTTATGAGTAGAGCGCCCGGTTGAACGTCTCATCCGTCTCAGCCCAAATAGGAAGCGTCTTTTTTTCAAACTGGGCATGATATAAAAAATCGTTCGCGGTGCGCGCCGTCGGCAGAATAGCCATTTTTTCCAGCGGAATTGCCTGATTCGTTTCTTCGCAAATGCCGTATGTTCCGTTTTCGATTTTTGAAAGGGCCAAAAGCACGTCCTGCAGCTCTTCTTTGACATGATACATAAGTGTTACCTGCTGATACGAATTGATGCCTTGAGAATCCTGCTGAAAAAAGGAGTATTCAAAAAGCCTTGCTTCCAGTTCTTCCTTCATTTGAAGAAGTTCGGTATGAATTGCCGCCAGCTGATCGTTCACGCCTACATCAACTCCTGCTCTTATCGTTTGTGACCTTAGTGTTACCGACAAAGCCGGTATCCAAGCCCAAAAGATTTTTCCTGACGTACAAAACGATGTCAGCAATGGCATCCTTTCTCCGGACTTTCACAGGATGTGCGTTCAGACAGGACGCCTGGGCAGGCCTGATAAGGTTTGGCGGCATATTAAAAGCGGTTCGGAAAAACTCCGAACCGCTTAGTGGTTAATTTTGATAATACGTCTTCACAATTCCGGCACAGCGAGGGCAAAGCTCCGGATGATCGGCATCCTGGCCGATTTCTTTGGAAACCATGCGACACCGCTCACAAGTTTCGCCTTCTGCCTGAGCAACGACGATTTTTCCTGTGTCAAACGTCTGCGCACCTTCAGGCGCTTCGGCTTCCGTTCCGCCGATGAGAAGCTCTGACACGATGAACAGCTGTTTGACGTCTTCCTTGATCGAAGAAAGCAGCGCTTTTGCTTCTTCATTTGGATACAGCGTCAAGCTCGCAACCGAAGATTTTCCGATGATCTTTTCATTACGCGCTGTTTCAAGCGCTTTAAGAACATCGCCGCGAAGCTTCATGAAGCTGTCGAACTTCTCTTCCGTCTCTTTTGCATTTGGAATGTCTCTTGTTTCCGGCATATCGGTAAGCTGCACGCTTTTTTCCGATACGAATGTGAAGTGGCTCCACATTTCGTCAGCAGTATGCGGCAGGATCGGCGCGATCAGCTTGACAAGCCCGAGCAACGTTTCGTAAAAAACGGTCTGCATGCTGCGGCGGTCTTTATGATCGGCGTGTTCAATATAAACGACGTCTTTGGCAAAATCCATATAGAATGAGCTGAGCTCGATCGCGCAGAAGTTGTGGACAGCATGGTAAATGACCGCAAAATCATATTCTTCATATGCTTTTTTGACTTTTTCAATAAGGCTGTTCAGCTTGATCAAAATGTACTGATCGACTTCGCGAAGTTCTTCCACAGCGATTGCATCTTTCGCCGGGTCAAAATCAGCAATGTTTCCGTGAAGAAAACGGAACGTGTTGCGGATCTTCCGGTACACTTCTGCGACTTGCTTTAAGATCGCGTCAGATACGCGGACATCTGCTTGATAGTCGACAGACGCAACCCACAGCCTTAAAATATCGGCCCCGAACTGATTCATGATTTTTGCCGGAACAACGACATTCCCGAGCGATTTGCTCATTTTGCGGCCTTCTCCGTCAAGGGCAAAACCGTGTGACAGCACACCTTTATATGGTGCTTTACCCGTTACGGCAACGGCTGTCGAAATCGATGAGTTAAACCAGCCGCGGTATTGGTCAGATCCTTCCAGATACAAGTCCGCAGGTCTTACAAGATCATCGCGCTCTTCCAGTACGGCCTGATGTGACGAACCTGAATCAAACCAGACATCCATGATGTCCTGTTCCTTTGTGAACTTGCCGTTCGGGCTTCCCGGATGCGTAAAGCCTTCCGGAAGCAGTTCATTCGCTTCTTTTTCAAACCAAATGTTCGAACCGTGCTCCCTGAATAGTTCAGAAACGTGGTCGATCGTTTCATCCGTGATGATCGGCTCCCCGTTTTCGGCATAAAATACCGGAATCGGCACGCCCCATGCGCGCTGTCTTGAGATACACCAGTCGCCGCGGTCGCGGACCATATTGTAGAGGCGCGTTTCGCCCCATTCAGGCACCCATTTTGTTTCTTTCACCGCGTCAAGAAGCTCGTCTCTAAAGTCTTTGATAGAAGCGAACCATTGGGAGGTCGCGCGGAAAATGGTCGGTTTTTTCGTTCTCCAGTCGTGCGGATAGGAGTGGGTGATGAAATCGAGCTTCAGCAAAGCGCCTTTTTCTTCGAGCTGTTCTGTAATCGGTTTGTTGGCCTGATCGTAAAACAGTCCTTCAAAACCAGGGGCTTCGCTCGTCATATGTCCTTTTTCATCAACCGGGCAAAGCACGTCAAGTCCGTATTTCTGACCGATGATAAAGTCGTCTTCACCGTGTCCCGGAGCAGTATGAACACAGCCTGTACCGGCATCTGTAGTTACGTGTTCACCGAGCATAACAAGAGAATCTCTGCTGTATAAAGGATGAACCGCGACGATATGTTCCAGGTCTTTTCCTTTAACAGTTTGAACGACTTCATGATCTTCAAAGCCGATCGCTTTTGCCACGCTTTCAATCAATGCGCTTGCCATCACATAGCGCGCGCCTCCGGCAGCAACGACGCTGTACTCCAATTCAGGGTGTACGGCGATGCCGAGATTGGCCGGGATCGTCCACGGCGTTGTCGTCCAAATGACGATTTTTTCGCCGTTTGTTAATACACCTTTTCCATCTTTCACATCGAATGCAACATAGATAGACGGCGAGCGTTTATCATGGTATTCGATTTCAGCTTCAGCCAGAGCGGATTCGCTTGAAGGGGACCAGTAAACCGGCTTCTTCCCTTTGTAAATATAGCCTTTTTTCGCCATTTCGCCGAATACTTTAATTTGCTGCGCTTCAAACTCCGGCTTAAGGGTCACGTATGGGTTTTCCCAATCTCCTCTGACACCGAGGCGCTTAAATTGCGTTTTTTGTCCTTCGATTTGCTGCCATGCGTATTCTTCGCAAAGCTTGCGGAATTCGGCTACCGTCATTTCTTTGCGCTTCACTTTTTTGTTTTTCGTGAGCGCTGTTTCAATCGGCAGGCCGTGTGTATCCCAGCCCGGAACATACGGTGCATGATAGCCGCTCATCGATCTCGAACGGACGATGAAGTCCTTCAGTACTTTGTTGAGCGCATGGCCCATATGAATATCGCCGTTCGCATACGGAGGTCCGTCATGAAGCACGAACATCGGCCGGCCTTCGGTTCGTTTCTGAACGAGGCTGTAAATGTCCATATCTTCCCATTTCCCCTGGATTTCAGGTTCACGGTTCGGCAGGTTTCCTCTCATCGGAAAATCTGTTTTCGGCATTAAGAGCGTATCTTTATAATCCATTACCATTCCTCCAAAACATCTTTTCTAAAACAAAAAAAGCCTTTTCATCCCATAAGGGACGAGAAGGCTTTGATCTCGCGGTACCACCCTTTTAGACAAGCCGATTCGGCTTATCCGCTCAAACATCGTAACGTGATGGGACGTCCTTTCCTACTGGACGGTTCAGAAAGGAAACTTGAGGGCTGATTCACAACGATTCCAACAATCCCGGGCTTACACCGCCCCCGGGTCGCTTTCATTGTTTTCAGAAATCAATGTCTGTCCCTCTCAAACGTTTTTCACTCAATTTATGAACGTATTATATGCGAACGGATGACGATATGTCAAGAACGCAAATGAAATTCTATTCTTTTTCATCCATGACGGCGTCTACTTCGTATTCAAGCAAATGATCCCAGTCGTCGTTTTTCAACAGGTCAAGCTGCGCTTCGATCAGCATTTGGAAACGGGTTCTGAACACTTTTGACTGCTTTTTCAGCTCTTCGATTTCCATCGCGATCTTTCTCGATTTTGAAAGAGACTCATTAATGATCCGGTCAGCGTTTTTCTCAGCTTCACGAATGATGAGCTTCGCTTCTTTCTCGGAATTGCGCTTTACGTCTTCTGCTGCTTCCTGTGCGACAAGGATCGATTTATTCAACGTCTCTTCGATCGTCGAAAAATGGCCGAGACGCTCGTCAAGCTCGTTCACCTTTGATTCAAGCTCATTTTTTTTGCGCAGAATGATCTCATAATCCTTTCTCACCTGGGCCAGGAACTCGTTCACTTCATCTTCGTCATAGCCGCGGAACGCTTTTGTAAATGTTTTATTATGAATGTCATTTGGCGTCAAAGGCATGCTGCCCACCTCCATTATTTTTCTTTATGTACATTTGTCCTAGTCAACATTATAAAGCAAAATTCGACCGGGCGGAGAAAAAACTGTTAAAACGCGTCATTTTTGTTTTTCAAACGTCAATCTCCATTTGCCCTTCTTCGTTTTGCCGTCAATGTTTTTCATCCTGAACCGGCCAAACCCCCGGATCGAAATCATATCCCCTTCCGCCAGTGCATATGAAGGGTCTTCAATGACTTTCCAGTTCACTTTCACGAGGCCATTTTTCACGAGAACCTGTGCTTTTTGCCGGGATTGCCTGCTCATTGCCGAGCAAATCGCATCAAGCCTCAAAGATGAAACCGTATCATCCCTTATTTCGACATCCTGCTCCGGTACTTTAAGCTTAGAAAGCGGAATTTTTTCAAGGGAAACTTTCACCTTGCCGATTTGTGTCAGCTGGGTGAAAACAAAATCAGCGACTTCTTCCGAACAGATAAACTGCCATGTCCCGTCCGAAAAGATGAGGTCGCCGAACTTTTGGCGCCTCAATCCGATGCCCATCAATGAGCCGAGAAGCTCGCGATGCTCGATGGAGGCGAATTTTTGCGGATAGATGACTTCCCAGCCCTGAAGCTGAAAATCTTCGGCAGACGGCTCAGCATATTCAGGGAATAGTAAAGCCCTCTTTCGTTCGGCCTCAGGGAAGCCCCCGAAAAATTCAAGCCTCACTTCGTCCGACTGACCGATGACAGATTGCAGGATCACCTGTTCCCGCGGGTCCAAAAAATCGGTCAGCTTCATCCGGTACTGTTCCGCCACGATTCTTTTCCACTCAAGAGCCTGGTCGATAAACGGCTCTTCGTCTTTTCTGAAATGCTGGTAAATATCGCTCATTGTCTTTCCTTTCTATGTAAAGAGGCCTGGCCTACAGCCAAGCCCGATACTCGGCCCGCAAAGATTGAAGGCACGCTCCTGAACCACGGCGCCGCTGCCTGCGGTAAGTCTTACGGGAGATCGGCATAATGTCTTTAAAAAGCGCCGAGCATTCTGAAAACCGCAAGAAGCCCTGCATCTGCGAACCGCAGGATGAAAATCGCCACGAGCGGAGAAATATCAATCATCCCGAGCGGAGGAATAATCCTTCTGAACGGTTCGAGATAAGGCTCGCAAAGTGAAGCAAGCACCCGGCCGAATGAAGACTCCCTTGCATTAGGCACCCAAGACATAAAAATGTAAATAATGAGCGCAAACGAATAGACGGTTATAAGCGTGCTTAAAATTTGATAAAGTAGGATCATCTGCGATTTACCACCTCTGATGTTCTTCTTCTATGAGCTCGGAAATCGTGCCGGAGACATCGACGTTTTCAGGCGTGCATAAAAAGATGTCCGCTCCGATCCGCTGAATATCGCCGCCGAGAGCATATACAGTTCCGCTCAAGAAATCAACGATTCTTTTCGCCTGATCGTGCTGAATGCGCTGCAGGTTCACGACGACGGCGCGCCGGTTTTTGATATGGTCTGCGATTTCCTGGGCTTCCGCGTACACCCGAGGCTCACTTAACACTACTTTAGAAGATTTCTGAACGCTTTGCAAACTTACGACATTCTGCTTCCCAGCCGCTTTAGACTGGTAGGCGGTTCTGTCTTTCGATTCATGCTCTTCAGGGATTTCCTCCCTGTCTGTTTCAATGTACTCGTATTCGTATTCCTCATCATCCAAGGAAAAAAAGTTTTTAAATTTGTTTTTCAAACTCATGATTGTCCACCTCCAGTTTCATTTCCGACTAAGGAAGATCCGATTCTGACGAATGTCGCGCCTTCCTCGACTGCGATCGTATAGTCGTTAGACATCCCCATCGAAAGCTCGCTGCACGGGGCGTTCCATTGACCGAGCCCGCGAACCTCGTCGCGCAGCTCTCTCAGCAAGCGAAAACAGCTTCTGATTGCCGTCTCGTCATCCGTAAAAGGAGCCATCGTCATTAATCCCGCAATCCGGATGTTTTCATATGCAGACAGTTTTTTTACAAAAGAAAGAACCTCTTCTTTTGCCATGCCGTGTTTTGAAGATTCAAGAGATGTGTTGACCTGAACAAAACAGTCAATCGGTTTTTTTGCCCTCTTCTGAATCTCGTCGGCCAATGAAAGCCTGTCTAAAGAATGGATATATGAGACATGATCGATGATTGCTTTTACCTTTCTCGTCTGCAGGGTTCCGATAAAATGCCATACCGGTTCGCTGTCTTTCAGAGCGTCGAGCTTGTGAAGCAGTCCGGTATCGCGGTTTTCTCCCAAATGTCTGATTCCTGCATCAAGCGCTGCCTGCGCCCGTTCCGGGGAAACATATTTCGTGACAGCGATGACGGATATTTCGTCGGGCGTTCTTCCCGCTTTGATACACGCTTCGTTGATCCTGTCATTTATATGTCGTAAATTGCTTTTCACATCCACCTGTAAGCTATACCTCCTTTAATCCGATGAAGGACATCATCCGTCCGGTTTTTCCCCGGTCTCTCCGATGGGAGAAAAACAGTGAATGCTCGCAGCTCGTACAAAGGGAACTCACCTTGATCTGGCCGTTTGGAATTCCGGCGTGTACAAGCAGCTGCCTGTTCACTTCTTTTAATTCGAGACGGTACTCCCCTTCTTTTATCGTCAAAAAGGCTTTGTCTTCTTGCTGAAGAGGAAGATTCCTGATTTTGTCTATTACATGATCGTCGACAGTGTAGCAGCACGAGCCGATCGCAGGCCCGATCACGGCGTGGATGTCTGCGGGATTTGATCCTTCCCGGCTGACCCACGTGTCAACCATGCTGGCTGCGATCCCGAGCGCGGTGCCTTTCCAGCCCGCGTGAGCGATTCCGGCCAGCGAGCGGACCGGATCGTAAAAATAAACGGGAACGCAGTCGGCAAAGCAAAGCGCCAAAAACAGGTTTGGCCTGTCTGTATAAAGTCCGTCCGTAGCCTTCAGCGCCGTATCGTATCGGAAAGCGCCGCTGGCGCGATCGCTATCCGTCACTTTTTGAATCCGGTCTTCATGCGTCTGATCGGCAAATACCCAGTCGTGCAGATCGGTTTTTAAGTTGTCGGCAATCTGTTTTCTGTTATTGATGACATGCTGTTCATGATCCTGAACGTGCAGCCCTGTATTCAGTGAGTGAAAAGGCGGTTCGCTTTCTCCGCCGTTTTTTGTCGTAAATCCGGCTGTGACGGCTCCGCCGGTTTCCGCCGTCTGATTCCATTCCTCAATCAAAAGCATTGACGGAGCATCAAGACGAAAGGGGTTATATGTATTCATGGTGATCAGCCTTTCGACAAACATCGTAGTCTTTCATCATATCGCTCCTATTTTAACACATCTTGATGCATTCGTTTAGTTTCGTTTCAAAAAACTAAACGAAATGTATTGTTTGCAACATTTATCGCCGTTTTTGCAGACGGTCTCACCGTATACAATAATGTTGAAAAAGCAGGCGGATAAGGGCCCGCCGATTGATCAGGCATCATCTCATATGCTTGATCAGCTTAAACGCACAAGAATCACATCTTCTCCAATTTTAACAATATTTCGCCACGGAATGACGATTTCCTCTTCTTTTCCGAAAAATCCGAAAACTTTCCCCGTTCCTCCGATGACAATCGCCTGTATTTTGCCTGTCGTTACATTAATATCGATATCGCCGATGCTGCCGAGCTTTTTCCCGTTTGATACGTTAACGACATCTTTTATCTGGAAATCAGAAATGTTCATCATGTCCACCGCACGCCTCCTCTGATCAAATGTCCTTTTAAGATTATATGAAAGGCAGTCCTTTATTTAGACTGCCTTTTCAGTGGTTTATTTCGTTTTTTTCCTGCCGGCTAAAATGTCGAGATGGACGGTCGTAACAGCGGATTCTTTCTTTAAAAAGGCTTTGATCCGCTCCTTTTCTGCGCGCCATGATAATGGCGTCATCTTGATGAGCGGCGCGAGAAGGCTTTGGTCTAAACGTTTGCTGTAGGCGATCTCCGTTCTGTCGATCAGATCGAAATGAGACGAGAACCGCTCAGCCGTATCCTCGCTCGTATAGGCTTGTTTGTCCAAGCCGTCATACAAAAACCCCCGCAGTTCTTTCAGATAGCCGCTTTTCGGAATCACTTTCAAAACGATGCCGTCATCAGATAACAGCCGCTCGAATTCCGCGTAATTAGAAGGCGACAATATATTGAGGATCGCGTCGAATGAACGATTCCGAAACGGCGCGGCAGCCAGATCGGCGACACACCAGATCGCCTCTCTTTCTTGCTTAGTCGCAGACACAATCCCGGCTTTCGCCAAATCAAGCCCGACGCCAAGGACAGGCGATCCGGAACGCATTTGAAGCTTTTCAACGATCCGCGCCAAATGCGAACCTTCCCCGCAGCCGGCATCGAGGATGCTGACAAAGTTGCAAAACGGGAGGCCTGCTTGTTCGAGACGGTCTGTCAAAGCGCCGCTAAGCGGTTCAAAAAAGCCGCGGGCGGCTAACATTCTTCTCGCTTCAAATAATTCTTTATCATATTTAACAGAAGGAGCATGCGTCGTGACATTGACATATCCCCCTCTTGCGATATCAAACGTATGTCCGTTTTTACAGATCAGGCTTTTTAAATCGGTGACCGCCATATTCGTTGCGCATATCGGGCACTGAAACATCGTTTCATGCCTTTTCATGAGCGATGCTCTTTTTAATTTTTTATTCATCATTGTTACACCTCATTCATTCACATTTAGATCAATGAAAAAGGCATAGACAAATAAACCCGCACCTTCGGCATTTTTTAAAGACGAAGGTGTGGATGGTTTAAGCGTTTGTCTATACCTTTCATTATCTGTAGCGAATGAATTGAATGATCATAATGATGAACCCCTCTTTAACATGACGTTCTCTATTATCTTACCAGCTTTTTCAAGAGGATGAAAGCTGAAAAAGAGCCTCCAAACAAGGAGGCTGCCAAAGAACCAGCCGTTTTAAATGCTGAGGTTTAGAGGCTTTTTCTTGGACAAATACGGTCTGCCGTCCGTCCATACCGCCTGGACGGGCATATCGAAAAATTCGGACAAAACCTCGCCGGACATCATCTCTCTTGTCTTCCCCAAGGCAAACACTTCACCTTTTTTCAACAGCAGCGTTTGGCTGAAAGCGGGGAGAATTTCTTCCGCATGGTGAGTAACATAAAGCATGGACGGTGCACTGTCTTTTTTGGCAATTTGTTCAACCGTCTCCAGCACCTGCTCCCTCGCGATGAAATCAAGACCGGTTACAGGCTCGTCGAGAATGAGCAGTTCTGGATCGGCCATCAAGGCCCTTGAGATCAGCACCTTTTGTTTTTCTCCCTGAGAGAGCGTTTCATATCTCCTGTCCGCATAACGGATGGAGCCGAATTCCTCCAGGAGGGCGATCGCTTTCTCCCTGACAGACTGTGAAGGCGATTCATAAAGGCCGATCGAAGCGAAAGCGCCGCTTAAGACAATTTCAAATGCACTGTCTTCAGGATACAGCTTCTGCTGCAGGGCCGCTGACACAAGGCCGATTTTTTGGCGAAGCTTTTCGTTCAGCTCCGTTTTTCCAAATTCGCGCCCTAACACGGTGACTTTTCCTGTTGTCGGAAAATAATAAGCGCACAGCATGTTCAACAGAGCGGTTTTGCCTGCTCCGTTCAATCCGTATAGCGCCCAGTGCTCCCCCTTTTCCACCGTCCAATCAATATCCTTTAATATCCACTCTCCATTTCGTTTTAGTGAAGCATTCTCAAGCTGCAAAACCATTTGAAGTCCTCCTTTTATGTAAATATTCTGATAAATTAAAATATAATTCTTTTATTATAGCTTATTTATATAACAAAGTGAATGAGAGATTTTCCATTTTTAGCATGTGAAAAGCCGCAGATTGACTGCGGCTTTAGTGAATGTTCTTATTCATTTGTTTAATGGCGGCTTTTTCCAGCCTTGAGACCTGGGCTTGGGAGATTCCGATCTCATCAGCGACTTCCATTTGCGTCTTGCCTTGGAAGAAGCGTTTTCTGAGGATCATTTTTTCCCGTTCATTCAGCCGTCTCATGCCTTCTTTTAAGGCGAGCTCTTCGATCCATTGCGAATCCTTGTTGCGCTCATCGCTGATTTGATCCATGACATAAATCGGATCTCCTCCGTCATTGTAAATCGGCTCAAACAAAGATACGGGATCTTGAATAGCGTCAAGCGCAAAAACGATTTCTTCATGGGACACTTCAAGCTCTTTCGCGATCTCCTGAGCCGTCGGCTCCCTGCTTGTCTCACTGATCAGCCGTTCTCTCACTTGCAGCGCCTTGTACGCGATATCCCTGAGTGACCGTGAGACGCGGATCGGGTTGTTATCGCGCAAATATCTGCGGATTTCTCCGATGATCATTGGTACAGCATATGTTGAAAACTTAACATTGTGGCTCAGATCAAAATTATCAATTGATTTCATTAGTCCGATGCAGCCGACTTGGAATAAGTCATCAACATACTCTCCTCTGTTGTTAAACCTTTGAATGACGCTTAAGACAAGGCGCAAATTACCGTTAACAAGCTTTTCTCTTGCTGTCGTGTCTCCTTCATCCTGCATTTGCTTGAACAACTTTCTCATCTCTTCGTTCTTCAGTACGGGCAGTTTTGATGTATCAACCCCGCAGATTTCAACTTTATTTCTCGACACTTTTTTCCCTCCCTACAGGAGCTGCTGTACAAAGTTCAGTATCTCCTCGGGTGGGAAAAATATGCATCGTTAATTTCCAAAAATAAGAAGATCAAGTCGAAAACCCTTGGCTGTCAACACTTCAAATTTCATAAAAAAATTAAACCATTTTGTTGAATTCTTTTCGCAGCCTTTTAATAATTCTTTTTTCAAGCCGGGAAATATATGACTGGGAGATGCCGAGCATATCGGCAACGTCTTTTTGCGTTTTTTCTTCTCCTCCGACAAGCCCGAAGCGGAGCTCCATGATCTGTTTTTCTCTGTCATTGAGCTGTTCAAGCGCTTTTTTCAGCAGCTTCTTATCAACGTTTGCTTCGATATCTTTTGTAATAATATCGTTTTCTGTTCCGAGCACATCTGAGAGAAGAAGTTCATTTCCGTCCCAATCGATGTTCAACGGTTCATCGAATGATACCTCTGAGCGAATTTTATTGTTTCTTCTTAAATACATCAAAATTTCATTTTCAATACATCTGGAAGCATATGTAGCCAGTTTGATTTTTTTCTCGGGATTAAAGGTATTCACCGCTTTGATAAGGCCGATCGTGCCGATGGAGATTAAATCCTCGATATTGATGCCGGTATTTTCAAATTTTCTCGCGATGTAGACGACCAGCCTGAGATTTCGTTCAATCAAAATCGCCCGTGCCGCCTGATCACCGTCAGGCAGCTTATGGAGAAGCACCTGCTCTTCATCTTTTGACAATGGCGGGGGCAGCGCTTCGCTTCCGCCGATATAATAAATTTCGTCGCTTTTCAGCCCCAGTTTCATTAAAAGTTTGTACCACAGATAGGTTAACCTTAATTTTAGTTTTTTCATCTTCCTCCCCCTTCTAAATAAACGTCTTCAGGAGTATGATAATGTAACAGACTTCGAGTTTAAGAAACGTGTTTGACCGGGTTTCCGGCGAGCATTTTCGGATGGACGATGGCGTCAAATTCGCCGTCCGCGGAAAGCGGTGAGGTGCTGATTCCAATCAGGCATTTCGGCGCTTCAATCACCTCCCTTTCCGAAAAAATGAGCACATGATCCGGCTTTAGGCAGAGCAGAAACTGATGCTGATGGCCGACCCCGCGGTAGGGAATCAGGCGGATCCGCCCGATATACGGGAGTGTTTCATCAAGTTTGCCGACGGCATCAAGCGGGCTCATTTCCTTGATGATCACACTCGCTTCTTCTCCCAATACACTTTTCAATTTTTCAATATTGACGATCATGACGGGCGTTTTTGTGATCGGGTCGTAGAGTTGGTTTCCGGAGTCAATCAATCCGGTGAAATGAAGCGTATGTTCATCAATGCCGGTCTCTAGGCGGACGCGTTCTTCATATTGAATTTTCTTCGCTTCAGCATCTTCAAAACGCTTTTTTGAAAACAGCCATACAGCCGGAAAACCTGCACCGACAAACAGCCAGCTGACCGGGTCTCCAAAACCGGACCAATTCGTCATAAAAACGCCGTTTTCCATGATCGAATCCGTTTCAAGTAAAGAATGCGCTCCAATAATCCCTCCTCCCATTAAAAAAGTGGCAAAATAAAAAGAAAACAAATTTTGTAAAAAAAACCGGAACCGCTTAAAACCAAATGTCACAAGAACGATCACAACCGAAAACGACAGTTTGCCTGCAGGATGAAGGACGTACGGCGAAAAAGGTGTAAACATAAACAGAACGATGCTTGACGCGACAAACGCCCCTAAGATCAGCCTCCGCTTTTTAACCCTTCGCTTTAAAATAAATGCGGTCATCATTAAAAGCAGCAAGTCAAAACAAAAGTTTAACAGCCATATCGCATCTAAATAGATTTCCACATCCTTCCCCTTTCTTTGGGCTCGGTGACCATATTGTTTGTTTTCCTAAGTATAAATCAAGCCCAAAGGTAAAGTCTGTCAATTAATGTTGCGCAAATCGTACATTTTTTGAAGTTTTCGTACTGAATTTGTCGATCATAAAACGAAAAAAAACGCTGCCATTAAAGACAGCGTCTTTTCACCTTTATTTCAGCTTTTCATTGATGTACAGTTTGCCTTTTGCCGTTTGTCTCGTTTCATTGCCGTAATCATCCCGGACGATGACCTCGATTTCCGCTCCTTTTGCTTTTGCGGTTGAAGTCGCGGTCCAATATCCTTCATACTTGCCTTTTGAGACTTCTCTGATCGGCAGCTCTGTTACGTTTTGGGCAGCCGTTTTGAAATTGGTAAGTGGCATTCTGATCACAAAGACAGCATCCAAATCAGCGGCGCTTTCAAACTCGATTTTCACGGTTTCTCCCGTTTTGAGCTCGAGGTCTTCAGCCGGTTTCAAGCCGGTGATTTGCGGCGCTTCAAAGTTGACATCCACCGTGACTTTTTTGGTCGTTTTGTTGCCTGCCGCATCCGCTGCCGTTACTTTGATTTCATTTTGGCCGTTGTCAAGCATAATCCTTGCAGAATACTCGCCATTGTCAACAGCCGCTTTTTTGCCGTTTACATGAACAGATTCTAAGTGGTCGTCTGATACTGTTCCTTTCACAGTGACAGTCTCTTTATTGAGTTTTGATCCGCTTTTCGGCGTGTCAATCGTAAGCTTCGGCTTTTTCTGGTCAAGGACGATCCGGACCGGGTCTGAAGCATCCGTCGTTCCGGAAGCCGATGACGATTTGGCGGTGATCACATTTTCACCTTTATTCAGCGGAATCTCTTTTGAGAAAGTGCCGTCTCCCGCCGTTTTCGCCGTTCCGGCTTCTTCATCTCCGTTAAAGAGCTGAACGGTCGTGTTCGGAGACGATGTCCCTTCGATGACAGCATTCTTTTTGTTGGTAATGAATCCGTCTTTAGGCGACGTAATCACAGGCATCGCCAATTCATAGTCGACCAAAGCGCGGATCATGAAGTTGCCTTGGTCTGATGGCGCTTTCGACCATGAGCCGTCCGTATACTGCCAGTTGCGGCCTGAATATTCCCCGTCTTCATCTGTAGCAAGTCCAGGTGAGTTGGCCAGGTCCTCTGTCTGGACGTACACGAGGTAAAAGTCTTTTCCGACGAGGATGCCTTCATCGCCCAAATCAACGGTCGTCCATTCACCTGTGCGGAGCGCTTCAGCTTTGAACGGGCCGGCGAGTTTTTTGCCCGGAGAGCCTTTTTCACCCGACGCATCGTAGACCTCGACTGCAAAATCAGTGCCGCCCGGATCCGGGAATTCTGTATCCCAGAATTTGAACAAGCCGCCTTTCAGCATAGCTTTTTCCTGCCCGTTTTCGAGCGTCATTTTGACGGCCAGCCCGTTGCCGGATTCATAGAAAGCCCAGGCGTTTTCCCCGGTTCCGTCATCATAGCCGATTTCCCCAGGATAGCCGATGAAAGGATCGAGCTCGATATCTTTCGAGACATCTCCTTTTAAATCAACGGAAAACTCGCTGCTGTAATATCCGTTTGCAGAGACCTTTACCATATACGAGCCTTCATAGGCCGTTAATGAATAACTTCCGTCGCCGTCCGTCTGAACCGGTTTTACGGATGCATCTTCAACGATATACAGCTTTGCATGTCGGACGGGTTCGCCCGTTTTTTTGTTTTTTATCGTTCCGGTGAGCGTCCCTTTCTTCAGTTCCTTTAAGACAAAGTCTGCCGTCGTCGTCTTGTCGGCCTCGATTTTTACGGTTTGCGCATTTGATTCATATCCGTACGCTTCCGCTTTCAGCGTATACGTTCCAGGTGCATGAGCCAAACTGTATGCGCCTGTTGCTTGGTTGGAATATGTCGATTTGCCCGTCTCCAGCACGCTGACCTGAGCCCGCACCGGAAGAACTGCAGGAGCTGCTTTTTTCGTCTCAGAATGTTCTTGAACGGTTTCTGCCGGTTTTGCTTTTTTCGGATCAATCGTTTGTTTCTTCGTTTTCTTATCCTTCATTTTAGCCGGCTGTTTTTCAACGCCCAGTCGTTTTTTCGTGCCTGCGCTCTTCACTTCCTTCACAAGCGCTACATCATCGATATAAAGCCCGTCACCTTCAATGCTGTCGTCAGATTGTAGGTTGAACATGATCTTAATCGTCTGTCCCCCGTACTCCGACAAATCAATCTGTCCGTCTTTCCATTCTGACGTCCTGCCGCTGTACTCAGCAGCCGGGATCCATTCATCTTTCCCTTCAGGCTGTACGTAAACGAAACCGTAATCGAAGTCCTCTTCAATATCGTGCCAATATTTGTATGTGAGATAAAGTTTTTGATTTTTTGGAACGCTGACAGGAGGCATAAGAAGATTCATATTGGCCGAACTTTGATACGGCCCTGTCAGATTTGTTGCGAATACGTTTTTTCCCGATGCTGCGGCATTCGGGCCTGACTGAGGAATACCGCGCTCCCATGAATTCTTCACACCTGATGTGATCCAGCCGTTGGCGGCATTCTCGAAATCTTGTTTATACCCTGTGGTCACAGCCGGAGAAATCGGGATTTCGTACACTTTGGATTCCGTTTTGTTTCCTCCGAAATCGGTGACAATCCATTTGTAGGAAAGCGTTTTCCCTTCAGAAACGGATACGGCCGCCTCGTACGTTCCTTTTTTATAGTCGCCGGAAGTTTGTTTGGCAGCGATCGTCACCCAATCGGAATCATCGGTTTTATAGCTTAATTTGACCGATATGATGCTGACATCGTCTTCCACATCAACTGAAAGAGGCGTTTCTGAGCCTGAGTAAATTTCCTTGATCTCTTGATGGTTTAAGACCGGCGGATTTTTGTCTTCGCCTTCTTTTCCGACTTGCCCTTCCGCTTTGCCCAACCCTTCTGTGACGGCGGACACCGCGTCAAACACGTTCACGAGCCCGTGGCCGTATCCGTTGTTCGGCGATTCGGTAAATTTGCTGTCTGTGAGCGGTGTTGCGGTTTCCATCAAAATCTTTTCGATCCCATCAACGGTGATCGACGAATCGGCCTGCTTGATAAGTGCGGCCGCGGCTGCGACATGCGGTCCTGCCATTGAAGTGCCGTCCCAGCCGTCTTGATAGCCGCTTCCAGGGACAGAAGAGCGAATGTTGACCCCAGGTGCTGTTACTTCAGGCTTGGTCTCATCATACGGGGAAGGACCTTGAAGTGAAAAATCGGCTAAGCGATTATCGATGTCTGTCGCACCGGTCGCGAACGCTTCGGGGTAGTTTGCCGGATTGGCAATCGAAGCAGGTCCTCCCGGATTGGTGAAATCAGCGTTCCCCGCAGAGAACTCAGGGAAGATGCCGGCAGCTCGCCACGCTTTTACGATATCCCTGTAAAACTCATCAATCCCGGCTCCCCCTGACCACGAGTTATTGACAACATCCGGAGCCATTTCAGGGTGCGGGTTGCCATCTTTATCTTTCGGCGCCAAAATCCATTCACCCGCTGCAAGGAGGTCTTCGTCCGTTCCGCCGTCATCCGAAAAAGCTTTCACGGCAATCCACTTTGCACCCGGCGCCACACCGATTTGGTTTTGACCGTCAGGCTCTGATCCGACCATCGTCCCGGTTACATGCGTGCCGTGCTCCAGGTCGTCAAAAGGTTCAGAAGCGCCAGAAACCGCATCATACCAGCTGAATTCGTGATCAGGCTGATCGGGATGCTGCGGGTCATATCCGCGGTATTTTTCTTTCAATGCCGGATGATCCCATTGCACGCCCGTATCAATTGACGCGACAACCGTGCCCGTTCCGTCATATCCCAATTTCCAGGCTTTTGGCGCGTCGACTCGATTGATATTCCATTCGATTTCTTTTTCATCCTTAGCTGCCGATTTTTTCACAGACTGTTTAGCCGGCTTGATCAGCTGCCTTTTTTCGTTCGGGAGCACTTTCTCTACTTCCGGAAAAGCCGCTACTTGTTCCATGACCTCTTTCGTCGCATGGACGGCCATCCCGTTGACAATATAATAGGAGCGGATTTTTTTTACTTTCCCTTGTTTTTCCTGCTTTTTCAAATAACGTTTCAAATCGCTTTGCGTCTCATCCGCTTTGACTCTTAAAGCGGAGACGACAGCCGAGCGCTTTTGATATTCTGTTTTAGCCGCGCTCAGCGACTTTTTCTTTGCATTCTTCTCCGCCTGCTTGGCCACCTTTGGAGTATCGACTTGATCTTTCAGTTTGATCAAAAATGTGACTTGATCTTCTTTTTTGAACTGTTTGACAAGAGATTTCGAAATTTTTTTCTCAATGGAAGCATTTTGTTTTGCTTGTTCTTTGTAAGAAGTGAGCGGTGATGCCGATTTTGCGGCAGAAGCGGCGGGCATCAGCATAGATAAGGCCAGAAGCCCACTTAACATGGAGCAGAAGGCCTTCTTTTTCAGCTTTCTTTTCAAATGAAATCCCCCTTTTTAATTCAAAATGGGTGTAGCAGACGATCCTCCTCTCGTTTGTAATGTTTTGTCTATCCAGGTTGCTCCTTTAAATATAGTAAATATCGGCTTATTTTTTTGTCGTTATTTGTCATCCAAATGTTTAAAATTGGTTAAAAAAAGAGGATTTTTTTCTCAGTTTGGAAAATTCATTTTAGACAGGAGTTAAAATGCATTTTTGGAGTGAATTTAAAATTTCAGCACACTGTCTTACCCTCACAAAAACTGTAGAAGTTTGCATCTGATTTTTAGCAGGTTCCCCCAATGCAATAAATTCACATTATTTGTATTCATTTTGAATGACCTAATCTATCTTTAAAAAGTTTTCCGTGTACTCCTCTCCTATGTCTATTAAATAAATGGGAAGAGCTGTGTTTACTGTGTTTAGTGAATAAAACTGGCTTAGGCGTCTGAAACCGAACGCGAATATGACGTGAAATGTGCGTCGACAAAGGTAAGATCCACAGAGAAACCGTTTAGAATACTGCTGAACTGGTTGCCGAAGTACAGCGCTAATGGCTCTTAGGGAGATGAAACTGTAGAGGCTGCAAAGAAAAGCAGGAATTGTGGTTGATAGCATTTACGGACCTACAGAAAAAGAGCTGGCTCCCATTGAGCGAAAAAGAAAAAGACATCATTGAACTGTAAGAAAATTATCTTCCTCATTACCTTTTAGTGTTTAAAGTAAAAGCCCGGATGACAAAAGGTGATAAATCAAAACAAATTCTGAAATCGCTGACTAACACTATACTTCTATTCGAATAAATAGCAAGGAACGGCGCAGATGTTGAATACGGATGAAAATAGCCAATTTAGTTGAAAGGTTCCGGTTAATGAATGGGCTAAAAACCTGAGGGAGAAAATGAAACTTAAAGATAAAAAAGGGGCTTTTTCAGCATGAGAAAATCCAAATTGGACTATATATTATATTATTATTTCTGGATCTGTACATTTAGATTACAATTATTTCCCCATAACCGAACTTTAGCTCGATATTAACAATTTTAAATCGATTGATCTTGATGGAAATAATGAAATTTCAAGTATATTTTTGATTGTATTTGACAAAATTAAAATTATATATTAATATTTTTCTGTATTTTACTATTGGAGGGAATCTTTATGAAAAAATCATTATTAATTATGTTTTCTTTTTTATTAGTATCTTCAGTTATACTATTTGGATCTAATGAAAAAGCTCAAGCAGCCAGTTATTCAAGCTGGCAACATCCTTATGGTTTTAAAAAGAGTTGTAAAGTCAGAGTTATAACTGATGCAAGTACATACACAAAAAGAGCTACTACAGTTGATGCTAAGATTGAGCAGAATGGTAACTGTGGAAAACTTTACTATGCTATGTATCTTGCTGATAGAAATTCAAACACTTTTTCGATAGGGAATGGAAAAAGAGGCGAATTTTCTCATTCATCTCCTTGGAAATCTTTTAGTCTCAGATCAGTGCACAAAACTCAGTCGACAACAGTCCAAGTTTACTTGTTTCATAAGAAAAATAGCGACGAAAATGTTGAAACACCAAGTGCATGGTCAAAGACTATTAAAATTTATGGTCGTTAATCTTATAATTTAACATGCCTAACATGAAGTTCTAAAAATCATGTCAAACGTAGCAAAAAATCTAATCTTTCTTTTATTTTATATATTGAGGAAAAATAAAACCTGTTGAGATTTTCTCTATAGCCTAGGAGCTGTTTCAAGCACCTAAAACATAAAATCTGATTAATCGTCTTTAATGGTTCACCAGATTTATGTGTTTCTTTAGCGGGATTTGTTCATACGGGCGACGGGAATTCGTCGAACGTTACCTTGTTAAGGACAACAAAGTAACGTTCGATGTTAACTTTTTTCTCGCGGCGGAGGAGTAATATTCAGAAATCGAAGTCTTTTTTGAAATAACAAATATGTTCTCTATGTCGGCTTTTCTTTTTTAGTACAGTCAGTTTTTCTGTTTTGCTTTTAGGCCCTCATACACCGGGTTGTAATACACTTGGCCGTTCTCTCAGGCTTTCGTAAACAAGTTTCAAAGGGCATCTTCGCACGATTGACACTCTACAACTATGCCAATCTTTTCGTTTAGTGAAACCACTCTTTCCAAAGGCACTAATTGCTGAAGTTATGGGAGAAATCCATTAAAGTGGCAATTTAAAAAAATACTTTTGCTATTAAAGTTAATTGAAAAAATGTACGTTTTAATGGCTCTTCCTTTAACTTGCCCAACTAATATCTTCATACACCTCATAAAAATTATAGATAAATTCCTCACTTATACTCTTCTATATCACACCATCAGAAGGTGTTCCATCAGCGCCTTGCTCATGCTTGTTTGGTCACTTAAATTTAATAGAGAGTGATTTTTTGTATTTTTTAAAATATAGAAAAAGATTGTCCCAAAAGGTCTTTTTCTTGCGACCATTTGAAACAACCCCTTTTGATATTATCATCTTGACTTTTTCGCTTCATTAAATGACTTCAAGGCATCGACCAATCCGTAACCATATCCGTTGTTTGGCGAACTTTTAAACGTTTTGTCCGTCAGAGGCTTCGCCGTTTTCCGCAAAATTCGTTCGATTTCATCAACGGTAATGTTCGGATCGGCTTGCCGTATTAATGCTACGACACCGGAAACATGCGGAGTCGCCATTGATGTGCCGTCCATCATTGCGTATCTGTGTCCCGGATAAGCTGAGCGAATGCTCACGCCGGGAGCGGAAAGATCCGGTTTGACTTCATCGTATGGAGATGGCCCCTGCAATGAGAAATCGGCTAAAGCGTTCGTGCTGTCAACCGCGCCGATTGCAAAAGATTCCGGATAGTTGGAAGGATTTTCGACAGATCCTGGACCGCCCGGCTCGGTTTCGCTCACATTGCCTGCTGCGAATACAGGGAAAATCTCCGCCGCACGCCAAGCCTTCACCATGTCGCGATACCATTCATTAAGCCCGCGTTCGCCGGCCCAGGAGTTATTGACGACATCCGGAGCTTTTTCGGGGTGCGGTTTTCCTTTTGCATCTTTCGGCGCCAAAATCCATTCACCCGCTTCTAAAAGGTCTTTTTCACTTCCGCCCTCTGCTGAAAAAGCTTTGACTGCAATCCATTTCGCAGTCGGTGCAACACCGATCTGATTTTTCCCGCCTGATTCAGATCCGACCATCGTTCCGGTCACGTGTGTGCCATGCCCGAGATCGTCGTACGGCGTTTTTTTATTGCTTGTTGCATCAAACCAGTTATATTCGTTGTTCGGGCTGTTCGGCTTTGTAGGATTATATCCGCGGTATTTTTTCTTTAATGCCGGATGATCCCATTCAACACCAGTATCAATCGAAGCGACGACAGTTCCTTTACCTTTATACCGTTTCTTCCAGACGTCAGGCGCGTGCACTTGCTTAATGTTTGCGTCTGCCTCGGAAGATGAAGCTTTCGACGTTGTATCGATTTTGGCTTTTTCTGTTTCGCTCAATTTGATCGTTTGATTTGGGAGCACCTTCTCCACTTCTGGAAACGCCGCTATTTTCTGCATTACTTCTTTTGTGGCCGTCACAGCCATTCCATTTACAATATAAAATGATTCCACTTGCGATACTGCACCTTTTTTCGTTTGTGCCTGCAAATACGTTTTCAAGTCTTTTTGCGTGTTTTCGGCTTTTGTCTTTAAAGAGGTGAGAACCGCCGACCGTTTGAGCTCTTTTACCCTTTTCTTTGTCATAATGCTCGCCTTGGCATTTGTCTCTGCCACTTGTGCGGTTTGCTGCGTATTGGCCTGATTCTTCATTTTAATTAAAAATGTAACCTTTTCGTGTGATTCAAAGTCTTTGTAAAGAGAGTCTGATATTTTATTGTGTCCCTTCGCGTCTTTCCCCGTCGTGCCACGGTTGGCTTGGACAGCCCCGGGGACCAGCAGTGCACCGATGATTGCCGCGCACGTCAATGTGCGATATATTGGCTTTTTCTTCAACTGACATCCTCCTTTTACATTGCGAATCTCGTCGCGATTTGCCGCTTCTTGCATTTCTATGTCTAGAAAAAAGAAGGCATCTATAATGTAAAAGAAAAAGCTCGTAGATTTTGTCGGTTTTTGTCACCACGCTGCAATTAATCGATAAATTCATACTTTTTACATATCCGAATGTTTACGGTATAGTCCGGCGTACTTTCAGGTGTTAAGCAATTTAGGCAGAAAGGTAGTGTAGAGCAGCGAGCCCTTTGTTCTGGTTGTTTCGAAGGGAATTTAATGGAGGTTTCAAGAGGTTTCAATTTGAAAAGGCTGCTGATGGATCAGCAGCCTCTTGTTTATACATTAGCGTTTATTGCGGTTTCTTAAGAAAGTCGGGATGTCAAGCGTATCCTCGGCAGGCTGTGATTGGCTGCGATGCGGCATGCTTGGCTCCTCGCGCTTCGGCTCCCGTTTCGGAGCAGGCTGATGATGCTGTTTTAAACCTTGGTTTAAAGGTCTCTGCGGCTTAGATGCATCTTGATCCTGTTCGATAAAGCCGGTCGCGATGACCGTAACGACGATTTCGTCTTTCAAGTTTTCATTGATGACAGATCCGAAGATCATGTTAACGTCCTGGTCAGATGCAGCTGCCACAATGTCCGCTGCTTCCTGAACTTCGTAAAGGCTTAAGTTGGTTCCGCCTGTGATGTTCATCAGCACGCCTTGGGCACCGTCAATCGCCGTTTCAAGCAACGGGCTGGAAACAGCTTTTTTAGCGGCTTCTGCAGCGCGGTTCTCACCTGTCGCTACACCGATACCCATCAGTGCAGAACCTTTGTTGGACATGATTGTTTTGACGTCGGCAAAGTCAAGGTTGATCAGTCCAGGTGTTGCGATCAAGTCTGAAATGCCCTGAACACCTTGGCGGAGAACGTTGTCCGCTTCGCGGAACGCTTCAAGCATCGGTGTGTTTTTATCGACGATTTCAAGAAGACGGTCATTCGGAATGACGATCAGGGTGTCGACGGCTTCCTTCATTGCTGAAATACCGCCTGCCGCCTGAAGCTGTCTTTTTCTTCCTTCAAAGGTAAACGGCCTTGTGACAACGCCGACAGTCAATGCGCCCAGATCTTTTGCGATTTGTGCGATGACAGGTGCCGCGCCCGTTCCTGTTCCGCCGCCCATTCCGGCTGTGACGAACACCATGTCTGCACCTTTCAGCGCTTCTTCAATTTGTTCTTTGCTTTCCTCTGCGGCTTTTTTGCCGACTTCCGGATTGGCTCCGGCGCCGAGCCCGCGCGTCAGCTTCGCACCAATCTGCATTTTCGTTTCCGCTTTTGACAGGTTGAGAGCCTGGGCATCCGTGTTGACTGCGATAAACTCGACTCCCTGAACGTCATTTTCGATCATCCGATTGACGGCATTGTTACCGCCGCCACCTACTCCTATTACTTTAATCGATGCTAAGCCGTCTATATTTGTTTCAAACTCTAACATGCTAAATCCTCCTAATCCGTCGAATGACTAATCTCTATTCCCAAAAGAAGTTAAATATTTTCTTCATTTTGCTCGGCTTTTTCTCAGCTTGAGCGTGCTGCTTGGATTTTGGCTTCGGTCGCTGCTGCACTTCTTTTTGATGTGTTGCCGCGACTTCCTGAACCGCTTGTTCCGGCATCTTAAAACCTACTTTTCTGCCTTGGATTTTTGCGTTGCGGTAAGCGAATTGGATGAGGCCGACTCCTGTCATGTATTGAGGTTCTCTTACACCGATATAATTCGGGCTAGCCACTCTGACGTTATTTTGAAGAACATCCTGTGCGAGGCTGAGGACACCCGGCATTCCAGCCTGTCCCCCTGTAAGCACAAACCCTCCCGGCAATTCTTTTATTCCCATGTTCCGCAGTTCCTCTGCCACGAATAAAAAGATTTCTTCGAGCCTGGCTTCTATAATGTCTGCCACTTCCCGCTGAGAAAAGGTCTGCTTTTGGTCTGTCCCGATCACGGCGACTTCAAATGTTTCCTCTTCCGACGCTTCTTCATAGAAAGCATGTCCAAACTGCTTCTTCACCCGCTCAGCTTCGTCTGTGGAAGTGCGCAATCCGATTGAAATATCCTTGGTGATGTTTTCTCCTCCCAGGGGTATGACGCGGGTCGCAAGAAGATGTCCGTCCTCAAATACGGCAACCGTTGTCGATCCTCCCCCGATGTCGATTAAAGCCACTCCGAGGTTTTTTTCGTCCTTTGATAAAGCGACAGATCCGGCAGCCAGCGGCTGAAGGCAAATATCCGTTATTTCAATTCCCGCTCTTTCCACACAGCGCAGCAGGTTATGTAAGATCGTTTTAGAGCCCGTGATCAGCGATCCTTCCACTTCAAGGCGGACGCCGAGCATCTTTTTCGGATCTGTAATATCGCCTCTGCCGTCAACGATAAACTGTCTCGGAATCACATCGACGATCAGCTGTTCAGGCGGGATGGAAACGACTTGAGCGGCCTCCATCACCCGGCGCACGTCTTCAACGTGGATCTCTTTATTCTCGCTTGAGACAGCCACAACACCGTTCGTATCTTGAATATGGATGTAGTTCCCATTAACCCCGACGATCGCGTGGGTCAGCGGAAAACCTATCATTCTTTCTGCTTGTTCAAACGCTTTTTTTATAGAATGAACCGTTTCATCTATATCAACGATTGATCCTTTTTTCAGCCCCTCTGAGGGAACATTTCCGACTCCGATAATGTTAAGAGAATCGTCTGACATTTCACCGACGATCACTTTAATATTGGACGTACCGATGTCTAGACTGACGTAAAGTTCATTGTTGTTCATTCTATGGCACCTCCTCACATTTCAGTCAATTCTATTCTATTATTTGCCGAACAACAATACAATGAATCTGGTTTTACAAGTGTGTAACAATCAATACAAACCAATACGCTTCGTTTTTAGTTTTAGGATTACTGTGAATATTCGTGATATCCTATGTATATCCTCTTTTAAATCCGATTTTTTTTAATTTTTTCTCCTCGAGGCCGTCCATTTGGCGAGCAGTATTCTTCTGATGACCGCGATGTTTTGAAAAAGCCTCACGCCAAATGCAAACATACCGACTAAATACAAGTCTACACCAAGATGAACGCCCAGAAAAGCCAAACTTATGGCGAGAATGATATTGAAGAAAAAGCCCGTCACAAAAACTAGTTCATCGTATACACTTTCCAAATGGGCCCTTATTCCCCCGATCAAAGTATCAAGGGATGCAAGAATCGCCAGGGACAAATAATTTGAGTATTCATCCGGAATGGTGAAGTTCGTGCTGAACCCGATTGTAATTCCGAGCAAAAGCCCTAAAACCGGAAGCCACATTAGGAATTCTCTCCTTTTGATTTCTCGAGCGGTTTCAATGGCGCAACTTGCATTGAACCTTCGTAAGCTTTGATTTTGATTTGTTTTTCAGGCCTTTTGATTTGCAAATCCAGATTTTCTCCCGCGAACAGATCCTGCAGGGATGAAGCATTCATTCGGCTATATAGTTTATCGGCGTTTTTGCCGATGACTTTTACCGTTATCGGATAGTTGTCCAAAGGATATCCGTCGATTTTGGTTGTTCCGTTGATATCCCTGATCACCGTCGTGTTGACAACCCTTCTGTCATTGATCGATATTTCTTCCGCTTCATACATATTCAGTTCATTAATCAGCTTTTTCAGAAGGTCTGGCGGCGGATTTTGAATGGATTCTCCCGTGAGTTCTTCCGAGAAGAGCTGAGAAATGGTGATGATGATTCCGTTCCCTGTGACATCTGTGAAGCCGGCCTGTTTTTTTAAGTTTTGAAGCGTTTCATTCAACGCTTTTGTCCGCGAGGTTTCTTCTTGATGACTGTATGTGTTCAGCATTTTTTCATATTTGTCAATTTCGCTGATCAGCTCAAGCTGTTTTTTCTGTTCTTTCTTCAGATCCTCCCTGAGGTCCCAAATGTCCCGCGTATCGCGGACTTTCGGCGCTTTCAGCGAATTAAACTGCACGGACAGCATAATTCCGAAAATGAGCATCAGGATGCTCAAACTGATGAAACGATTATTTTTCTTCAACGTCCGCCCACCAACTTTTCAACGTTCATTCCCCCTGCTTTAAAAGGGGCTCCATCTCGATTTGGTCTTGTTTTTCGATGCTGACTGAAATATGATCGCGGCTCAGCTGGTCCACAAGCCCTCCTGCAATGTTCAGCGCCGGCATCAGCACATCCGGATCCCCGATGGCCGAAATGACAAACGGCGCGGGATACTGGTTGCCGTCAACCGTGATGACAGGACCGTTGCACGATATGTAAGAATGATGTGTCACACGCTGTCCGTTGATCGACACCGCGGCCGCCCCGGAAATCCACAGCTCATTGAGCAGGCGGAATATGTGGCTTTCATGGACGATATAGTTGTTGACATTCTCACCTTCCGGTATGTAAGAAGCGTCTTTCAGCGTCACCTTGATTCCTTCGCCCTGAACGCCGATTTCCCCGACGAACATTCTGTACCTTTCAACATCTTCAACAATATTGTAATACTCTTTTTTTTCCTTTTTCAAAGCCGTCTCTGTTTTCTGTACTTCCTGCTGTTTTTTGTAAAGCTCCTGTTCCAGCTTCTTATTTTGCTTTTCCTGGGAAATCAGCCGGTCGCGCAAGGAATACTCCTCTTTCCAATTTTCAGCTGTTTCTTCATGGTCTTTGTTTTCCCTGGCGAATTGATAGGAGAAAGACAGCAGGAATCCGAGGACAAGCATGGCGAGTGAAAGATTGACTGTGTGCCTCTTCAATTTCCGTCTCCCTTTTTGCTTTCATCCGTTTTTTTCAGAGGTTCAAAATAAGTCGCGACTTCCATATGGATAATGCCTTTTTCCCCTTTCGGCAGCTCTTTTACGATCGCCGGATAGCTGTTCATTTTCTGTCCGAACGTTTTCAGCGAAGCCGTCACGATATAGCCGTCGTTCATATACAGTCTGATCAGCCAAGGATTTGATTTTTGAGGCATATAGTTAATCTCGGAAATCGATTTTTTCACGGAATCGGAAAGCTTGTTCAGCTGTTTTGCCATTTGAACGAGCTTTTCGTCTTCCTCCCAGTTATTAAGGGTCGGTCCGATGTCAGTCGGCGTCACCTCTTCAGGAAGCACCGTGCCGTTTTCAAGCACGGAGTAGTACACATTGTGTTTTTGCAAAAACGCAATGCTTTTATACTCTTCGATGGAGATGGCGATTTTGTTGGGCAGCTGTTTAGAGATTTCGGCTTTTTTGATCAATTTATTCTGCTCGATCTTTTCTGCGGCTTTTTGCTTGCTCAGACTCCAGAATTCCGTCTGTCCTTTATGGATCGAAGACAGGGAAATGATCTGGTCTTTTGAAACGTTTTTGTTTCCTTTGATCTCTACCGTCGAAACTTTACTGATCGGCGTCTGCAGGTAAATGATGATCAGCATCATCGTGAAAAAGAGCAGAATAAAGGTGATCAGCCGGCGGTTTGCCTTTTGCTTTCGCTGTTCTTTGATTTTGGGAATCCGTTCTTCTATATTCACTACTTTTTCTTTATCAATACCGGGTTTCACGTAGGCTCACCTCAGGTTAATAAAGCAGACAAAAAGACTTTTATTTGCTTATTTTTGTTCGGAAAAATGACGCGCTTTTCGACATATGAAAGCACGGGGCAAGCTAAAAAGCTTCCATTTAGCGAAACAAACGACATACTAGGATGCCGTTTGCTTGTTTGTTTCATACATTATATCATAAGGCGATCTGAAGTAGAGAGGCCGTTTACCGTTTTTCTCCGATAATTTCGACCTCAGTGTGCATGTCGATATCGTATTTTTCTTTAATCGTTTTTTGAATGAATGCAATCAAATCCAGGACGTCTTGTGCTGTTGCGCCGCCTGCGTTGACGATAAAATTGCCGTGCATCTCTGAAACCTTTGCCCCGCCGATCTGATGGCCTTTCAAACCAGCCTCTTCTACTAGCCGGCCCGCATGTTCAGGCAGCGGGTTTCTGAAGATGCTGCCTGCGCAAGGGTTGGACACCGGCTGCGTTTCTTTTCGGTAGTCTTTGTTTTTCTGCATCTGCGCAACGATCTCATCGCGTTCTTTTTGCTCCAGCTGGAGAACGGCTTCAAGACATATGCCCGGCCGCTCGTTTTGCAGGATGGACGTGCGGTAGCTGAACGCCATCTCTTCATTCGTCAGCCAATCGATCGTTCCGTCTTCAAACAGGATCAATGCTTTCACCAATACCCTGCTGATATCAGAACCGTGGGCTCCGGCATTCATGTAAACCGCTCCGCCGACCGAACCCGGAATGCCTGCGGCAAATTCAAGGCCGGAAAGCCCTTTTTTGCTGATGCCTGTCGCAAGCCTTACGACAGAGTAGCCGCCGCCGACCGTTACTTGCTCGCCGTCGATTTCCATATGGTCAAGCCCCTGTCCGAGCTTGATGACAACGCCTCTTATCCCTTCATCAAGGACAAGAAGATTCGAGCCTCTGCCGATGGCCGTCCACTTGACGCCGTGCTTCTTGATCACCTTCATCGTATCTTTGACAGCTTGAATGTTTTTCGGAACCACCAGCACGTCAGCCGGTCCTCCGATTTTAATCGTAGTATGGTTGCTGAGCGGCTCGTTTTCCAGAACTTTGCCGACTTCAAGTTCTTTTAATTCTTGTATCACCTTATCCATCGAAAACCTCCAAAATCCTTCTGTCTTATCATTTTGCATGATGTTTCAGTTCTTTCAGCACATTGTACAAGCGTTCGGCCGCGTCCGGCACGCCAAGCGACTTCGCGCGGCTCTTCATCTCTTGCAGCGTCTTTTCGTCTTGTAAAATATGATCGATCGCCTGAATTAAGCGGTCTCCATTAAGCTCTGATTCTTTTAAAACGACAGCGGCGTTCTGCTCCCCTAGTGAGCGTGCGTTCACTTCCTGGTGGTTGGCCGTAACGTACGGACTCGGAATCAAAACGCTTGGAATGCCGAGCGCGGTGATTTCCGCTATTGTCGTTGCTCCCGCACGTGCCACGACGACTTCGAACTCTTTTAAGTACTCGGGCATTTGATGGAGAAATGGCTGAACGACCATATTCGGAGCGGGGCCTTCTTTTTTAAGCGCAGCTGTTACTTTATCATAGTGAACTTCCCCTGTGACATAAAGAACCTGGTAATCCCGCTTTTTTAATTCGTTTTGCATCGCGATAACCGCTTCATTGATCGGAGTGGCACCGCGGCTGCCTCCGAAAATAAGGACCGTTTTTTTGCCTTCTGAAAGGCCCAAAGTGGTCATGGAACGGCCCCCTTTTATAGAGACGACTTCAGACGCCCTCGGGTTTCCTGTAAAAACAACTTTTTCTGCAGGAAAATGCGGTTTCGCTTCATCAAAACAAATGGCTACCTTATCAACATATTTGGATAAAAACTTATTGGTGAGTCCAGGAAGGCTGTTTTGTTCGTGGATAATCGTCGGAATCCCCAGTTTTGAAGCGGCGTATACCACCGGTCCGCACACGTAGCCGCCCGTGCCGATCACCGCGTCGGGCTTAAACCGTTTTAATTCTTTTTTGCATTCTTTTACACCCTTTACAAAGCGCATGACGGTTTTGACGTTTTCAAATGACAGCTTTCTTTTAAAACCCGTAATTTCAATCGCCTTGAAAGGGATCCCTTCCCGCTCGACGATATTTTTCTCCAGGCCTTTTTCGGTTCCGATATATAAAAACTCAACATCTTCATGATGCCGTTTCACTTCTTTAATAAACGCAAGGGCGGGGTAAATATGGCCGCCCGTTCCGCCTCCGCTAACAACAATCCGCATCTGTTCTCCCCCTTATTCCTTATGTACACGCCGATAACCCTGCTATCTCGCAACAGGGTTATCGCCAAAATCTAGTATCTAGAATACCTGCTGACATTCAGCAGCACGCCGACCGCCATAAGCATCAAGGTCAGTGATGAACCGCCATAACTTAAAAACGGAAGCGTGATGCCTGTAACAGGAATCAGGCCGGTCACGACGCCAATATTGATCATAACCTGAATCGCTATCATCGAAATGACGCCGACGGCGACAAAACTGCCGTATAAATCGGGCGCACCGAGCGCGATTCTGATGCCTCTCCATAATAGAACGCTGAAGAGCAAAAGAATCAGCGATCCGCCGATAAAGCCGAGCTCCTCTGATAAAATCGCGAAAATAAAATCTGTCTGCGGCTCAGGCAGATAAAAAAACTTTTGCCTGCTCTGGCCGAGGCCGAGGCCGAACAGCCCGCCGGGCCCCACCGCATAAAGAGACTGAATGATTTGAAAGCCGCTCCCCAAAGGGTCCTCCCAAGGGTTCAAGTATGAAGTGATCCTTTTGATCCGGTACGGCGCCGACAGCACAAGGCCGACAAAGCCGCTCAGACCCAGAAGACCGAGAAAAACGAAGTGTGAAATTCTCGCACCCGCGACGAAGATCATAATGATGCATGTGCCGACCATTACGGTTCCTGTTCCAAGGTCAGGCTGCATCATGATGATCAAAAAAGCTGAAAAGACAATACCCAGCGCCGGCACAAAGCCTTTTCTAAACGATGTAATATTCTTTTGCTTTTCAGATAAAAACTTGGCCAAAAATGCGATCATCGCGAGCTTCATAAACTCGGACGGCTGAATGCTGAAAGCGCCGACTCCGATCCAGCTCCTCGACCCGTTCCGTTCCATTCCGATCCCGGGAACAAGGACGATGATGAGCAGAAAGAAACATACTATGATCAGTATTTTCGCATAAGTTCTCCACGTCCAGTAGTCGACATTCATGATGAAAAACATGGCGATGACTCCGATGCCGGCAAATAAAAGCTGCCGTTTCGCAAAGAAAAAGGAGTCGTCGTATTTGTAAGTCGCCCATACTGCACTGGCGCTGTATACCATAATCAGTCCAATTGTTAAAAGCAATAGCGTAATGATAACCAGCAAAAAATCCGGTGACGTTTTTTTTGTTTGCAAAGCCGAACACCCCAAGCTCTAATTCTTAGGGCTATCTTTACGAGACAAGCCCTTATTTAAGCATATGCACGGCGTTTACAAACATGTCACCACGTTCTTCAAATGTTTTGTACTGATCCCAGCTTGCACAGGCCGGGGACAGAAGAATGACATCTCCTTCGTCTGACAGGCTGAACGCCGCAGTTGCTGCTTGTTCAACATTATCGACACGTTTAACCTGTTGTATTCCCATTTCTTCGGCCAGCTTCTCAAACTTCGGTGCGGTCTCGCCGAATGTGATCACCGCTTTGACAAAAGACATATGCGGCTTTAGTTCATCGAATTCATTTCCGCGGTCAAGCCCCCCTGCCAGCAAAATGACCGGCTTTTGAAAGGCGGACAGCGCTTTTTTGGTCGCAAGAATGTTTGTCGCTTTGCTGTCATTGTAAAACAGTCTGTTTTTGATCGTCGCGACGTATTGCATCCTGTGCTTTACACCGGTAAAGCTCGTCAGCACCTTGCGGACGGCCTCATCGGAGACGCCTGCGGTTTTAACAATGCAAAGGGCGGCCAAAATGTTCTCCAAATTGTGCTCTCCCGGCAAAACGACGTCTTCAAGCGGCATGACCGGTTCACAGTTAAACATGATCACGCCGTCTTTCACGCACGCTCCGCGCTCAAGTGTCCGGCGGACCGAAAAATACACCTTCTCCGCTTTTGAACACTCGGCAAGCCGTACGACTGTCTCATCGTCCAAATTGACAACGGCAACGTCTGTTTCCGATTGATTTCGATAGACCTGCTGTTTGGCAAGCTCATAATTTTGGCGCGAATGGTGATAATCGAGATGGGCATCAAATACGTTTAATAACAATCCGATTTTCGGTCTGAATTGATAAGTCCCCATGAGCTGAAAACTCGACAGCTCTGTCACGATCCATTCGTCTCCGCCGGCCTGATTGGCCACTTCGCTTGCCGCCGTGCCGATATTACCAGCAACGAGCGCTTTTTTCGAATCGGCTTTCAGCATTTCATAAACAAGCGTTGTCGTTGTCGTCTTTCCGTTTGAACCGGTAATGCCGATGAACGGAGCATCTGTCAGATGATAGGCAAGTTCAACCTCCGTCCAGACCGGTATGCCCCGCTTCAGCGCTTCTTCGACCATCACGTTTTCATAGCGGATGCCCGGATTTTTAATCAGAATGTCGATCGAATGAAGATCAAACAGTTCCGTCGGATGAGAGCCGCAGACGACTTCCACCCCTTTTTCCGCGAGAATCCGCGCAGGTTCATTCTCCTCAAAAGGCAGCTGGTCATTCACGACAACCTTTACGCCTTTTTCATGAAGGATCGAAGCGGCAGCATATCCGCTTTTCGCCAGCCCCAGTACGAGCACATTTTGATTTTGCAATAAATCTTGAGTATCCACTTATAACCACACCTCGATGTAAATTCCTAAGACGGCAAGCAGAAGTCCCGCTGTCCAAAAAGTGACGACAACTCTCCACTCAGACCATCCGACAAGTTCGTAATGATGGTGAAGAGGGCTCATTTTGAAAATTCGTTTGCCGGTCGTTTTAAATGAAATGACCTGCAAAATGACGGACAGCGTTTCAATGACAAATACGCCGCCGATGATGACAAGCAGGATTTCCAGTTTCGTTAAAATCGCGATCGTCACAATCGCCCCTCCGAGGGCAAGCGATCCTGTATCTCCCATAAAGACTTTTGCGGGGTGCGCGTTAAACACAAGAAATCCTAACACCGCTCCGACAACAGCAACCGCGAAAATGGCGACATCGTATTGCGACTGGTTCCATGCCAAAATTGCAAACGCACCGAACGCGATGGCAGCAGTACCCGACAACAGCCCGTCAAGCCCGTCAGTCAGGTTGACAGCATTTGAACCGCCGACAAGCATAAAGATGACGAGCACCGGATAAATCCAGCCGAAATCAAATGACAGCTCTGTTCCCGGAATGCGGATGTCAGTCGGCAGCCCTTGGAAGTGGTAGACGGCATAGAATACCAGAGCAATCACGATTTGGCCGATCAGTTTTTGTTTGGATGTGAGTCCAAGGTTGCGCTTCATCACGACTTTAATATAATCATCCAAAAAGCCGAGCAAGCCGTATCCAACCGTAACAAACAAGAGAAGGATCATGTTCATGCTGACTTCGGAAAATTTCATTGTCATGACAATGGTCGTCGCGATAATCGACAATATGATCATGACGCCGCCCATCGTCGGCGTTCCCGATTTTTTCTGATGGGATTTCGGACCTTCCTCACGGATGCTCTGCCCGAATTTCAGCCTTCTTAAAAACGGAATGAAAATCGGAGATAAAAGAACGCTGATTAAAAAGCCCATGATAATGGTAAATAAAATTACTTGTTCGAGCATCGTTCTTCTCTCCCTTCCGCGTGATATAAGTAGCAGCATACGCATTTATCATATTCACTGTTTTTTTTCATATGTTGATTTATTTCATCCATCATTTCAACAACTCTTTCCTGTAGTTCTTTTTCGGTTATTTCAGCTCAAGAATGGCTCTTTTGGCCACCTCAGCATCATCAAAATCAAAGGTTTGACCGCCGATCTGCTGATAGGTTTCATGGCCTTTGCCTGCGATCAGGACGACATCGCCTTTTTTGGCGTTTGCAATGGCAAAAAAGATTGCCTGCTCACGGTTGACGATGCTGTGATAGTAAGCCCCTTTTACGCCTTCCTCCATATCGTTTAAAATGGCGAGCGGGTCTTCGCTTCTCGGATTATCGGCTGTAAAGACCGGTTCATCGGCAAGGTCAACGGCAATTTTCGCCATTTTCGGACGCTTCGTCTTATCGCGGTCTCCTCCGCAGCCGACGACGACAAACAGCTTTCCTTCCGTTAAGCCTCTGCACGTGTTCAAGACATTTTCGAGGCTGTCAGGAGTATGGGCATAGTCGACGATTACCGGAAAGTCCTGGCCGGCGTCCACAAGCTCAAATCTTCCTCTGACGCCTTTCAGCCCTTCAATTCCTTCTGTGATCGTGGCAAACGGGATATCCGCTGCTAGTGCGATCCCCGCGGCCGTTAAAACATTGTAGACGTTAAAGAGGCCGACAAGCGGAATCGTTACTTGTGCAGTACCTTTGGGCGTCACCAGATCAAAGGTTGTCCCTTTCGGAGCCATTTTGATATTTTCAGCCATGACATCGGCATCGTTTTGAATTCCGTATGTCAAAAGGTGTGCTGACGTCACTTGGGCGAAATACGCTGAAGCAAGGTCATCCGCATTCAGCACGGCCCACTTCGGTGTATCGTGGTTAAAAGATCCGCCGAGCTGAGAGAAAAGCAGACTTTTCGCATGTTTATATTCTTCCATTGTCCGGTGGTAGTCAAGGTGGTCCTGAGTCAGGTTCGTAAATGCGGCGATATCGTAATCACACCCGTGGACCCGGCCCATGTGGAGAGCGTGTGAAGACACTTCCATGACGGCTGTATCCACATCCTGATCAACCATTTTTCTAAACGTTTTTTGAAGTGTGACGCTTTCCGGCGTCGTATTTTTTGCATCGAACGTTTCGTCATGGATTTTCGTGTACATCGTGCCGATCAGTCCTGTGCGGCTCCCGGCTTTTCTAAAGATCTCCTCCACCATGTGAGAAGTCGATGTCTTGCCGTTTGTGCCTGTAATGCCGATCAGCTTCAGCTGCTTCGTCGGCTGTCCGTAAAAGGCGTCCGACAGCACGGCAAGCGCTCTCTTCGTATGGCGGACGATGATCACCGGCACATCGGCGTCCACTTCCCTTTCCGCCACGATAGCGGCAGCCCCTTTTTCAGCGGCTTGCCGGGCGTAGTCATGCCCGTCGACTGTATAGCCTTTTATACAAACAAAAAGACTCCCTGTCTTGACTTCCCTGGAGTCCATCTCAATTGAAGTTATATCAGGGTCTTCTTGGCCGGCATAGGAAGGTGCATTTTTTAAATATGTAAGAAGCTTTGTTAATTTCATCGTATCAAACCTCTCAAGTCTAATCATTCTTCATTCGTTGTCATATTGTTCCTGCGTTGATTAACCGCACGAGCTGCATGCAGACATACAGTTCATATTTTAGCGTAAAAAAGAGGATACATCCAGCTAATCCTTTAAAATCTATATATTTTTTAGGAGGAACGGCCCCCGGTCATCAGCCGGTTGCCGCTCCTTATCATGATCCGAATTAATCAGAGGCTCCGTCTTTATTGTCAAGGTAAATGCGAATGGTCGATCCTTCTTTTACTTTTTCGCCCGGCTTAGGGGACTGCTGAACGACGACATCGCCTTTTCCGGAAGCTTTCAGCCTGAGGTTGATCAGCAATGGTTCAAGCTCTGTCACGGAAAGCCCTATAAGGTTCGGGACCTCGATCAGCTTTTTGTCCAGCCATTGATATTTGCGTTCAATCTGATCTTTCCGCTTCTTAACGCCGAGCTGTGGAAGGCTGTCTCTCATGATGTTTCCGACGATCGGCGCTGCAACCGTACCCCCGAATTGAATCGTGCCTTTCGGATTGTCGACGGCGACGTAAACGACGATGCTCGGATCATCTGAAGGAGCCGTTCCGATAAACGAGACGATGTGATTGTTTTTTAAATATTTCCCGTCCTTGACTTTTTGCGCTGTACCGGTTTTGCCGCCCACCCGGTAGCCGTCGACAAAAGCGTTCCGCCCCGTCCCCTGGGCGACAACGCTCTCCAGCGCGTACCGGATCTGTTTCGATGCCTCTTCAGAAATCACTTTTCTTTTGGCGATCGGCGTCTGTTTTTTCACTGTTTGTTTTGTTACGGGATCAATCCACTCTTTGGCAATATACGGCGTATACAGCGTTCCGCCGTTGACAGCTGCAGAAACAGCTGCGACCTGCTGGATCGGTGTCACCGATACCCCCTGGCCGAAAGCGGTTGTCGCCTGCTCTACAGGACCGACGCGGTCAAGCGGGAATAAGATGCCCGTTCCTTCGCCTTGTAGATCGATCCCGGTTTTTTGTCCGAAGCCGAAATTTTTAATGTAGCTGAACAGTTTTTCTTTGCCGAGCCGCTGACCAAGCTCAACAAATCCCGGGTTGCACGAATTTTGGACGACTTCAAGAAACGATTGTGCGCCGTGTCCGCCGCGCTTCCAGCATTTCAGCCTTGCGCCGTCCACTTCAACGGAACCCTTATCATAGAAGTGATCTTTTTGGAGGTTGACTTTGTTCTCTTCCAAAGCTGCGGCAAGCGTGATGATTTTAAAAGTCGAACCGGGCTCATATGTGCTCCATACAGGCAAGTTCCGATTATAGACTTTAGGATCGATTGATTTGTAGTTTGCGGGGTCAAAGTCCGGCCGGCTGACCATCGCCAATATCTCCCCGTTTTTCGGGTTCATCGCAACACCGACCATTCCGTCCGGGTTATACTTCGCTTCTGCGATATCAAACTCCCGCTCCATAATCGTCTGCACCTTTGAATCGATCGTCAGCTTCATATCAAGCCCGTCTTTCGGCGGTGTATAGTCATCCGCCTCCCCCGGCATCCTCTTGCCTTTTGCATCAGAATAAAATTTCACATAGCCCTTTTCACCTTTCAACTCTTTGTCATAAAAAGCTTCGAGGCCAAGCAGACCCTGGTTGTCAATGCCCGCGAATCCGAGCACATGGGACAGATAGCTGCCGAACGGGTAATGGCGGATCGAATCTTCTGCAATGTATACGCCTTTCAAGTTGAGATCTCTGACTTCTTTTGCTTTCTCATGGGAAATTTTCCGGCCCTCGGGATTGATCCTTTCAATTGACGTTTTTTTCGTGACATGTTTGTACGCTTTTTCTTCCGACATATTCAACACGCTGGCCAGCAGTTTGCTCGTTTTGATCGGATTTTCAACCTGCTTCGGAACAACTAAAACCGATGGCGCGCTTTGGTTTGTCGCCAGCTTGACGCCGTTCCTGTCCAATATTTCGCCCCTTTCCGGCTCAAAAGGAAGGTTCCGGCTCCACGAATCTTTAGCTAATGTCGTCAGTTTATCCCCCAGAACGAACTGAACGTATCCGAGCCTTGTATCAATAATCAAAAAGATGATCACACCAAAAAGCAGAACGAATATTAAACGTTTTCTGACCGTTACATTGGAAACGCGCAAGAGACCGTTCACTCCTTATTTAGGCTTGTTTCATTTTATGCCTTGGGGCGTTTTGATAGAACGGCCCTTATTTTTATATGCTCAGGAGGCGCCGCGCCCAAACGGAAGGCTATCGACTCTGAGCCGATAGCCTTTTAGATGGGATCTATTCGTTTTTCAATCTGACTTTTACGACCGAGTTGGCTTTTAATTCTTTGCCTGCTTTTACATTTTGGCTTTTCACATAACCCTGGCCGCTCGTTTCGATATGAATGCCTGCCATGGCGCCGAAGCGGAGAGCGTCACGCTTTGACCAGCCCGTCATATCAGGCAGTGTGATTTTCCCGTCGGCCTTCAGGAAGACCCTCTGATTCGACAGGACGGCTTCTCCCGCTTTCGGGTACTGTTCTTTCACAGCCAAGCCATCGCCGATCGTAACCGGAACAAGGCTGCTGTTTTGCGCCTCTTTTTCGGCGGATTTGGCTCGTTTGCCGGTGAAATCAGGCATTTCCAGCTGTTTTTCTTCCTGCTTTTCTTCTTTTTTGGTCTCTGTCGGTGTGATATTTAAATAGTGAAGACTGTTTTTCATCACCGGATTGAAAATTTTTGATACCGGAGCAGAACCTGTTTCCGTAGCCTTTAATTGCGGCTGCTGTACGGCTACATAAACGAGAAGCTGCGGATCGTCCTTCGGCGCCATGCCCATGAAGGAGAACACGTAGTCTTCGCGTCCCTTCAAGATTTTTCCGTCCTCACCGGTCATTTGCGCCGTACCGGTTTTTCCGGCGACATCAAATCCTTCGATCTTGTACGGCTTCCCCGTCCCTTTATCAGATGTGACGACTTTTCCCAGCAGATCGCGCACTTCTTTTGCCGTTTTGGCAGAGATCGGCTGTCCGACTTTTTCCGGTTTATTTTGATAAATCGTTTTGTTTTTGTCAGAATCAACGACATGATCGATGACATAAGGCTTCATCATTTTTCCGTTATTCGCGATCGCTGTCGCGGCCTGAAGCTGCTGGATCGGCGTGACCGCTGAACTTTGACCAAAGGCAGTTGTTACTTTATCACGCAAATATTCAAAATTGATTTTGCTGTTCGCTTCCCCAGGCAGGTCGATGCCCGTTTTGTCGTAAAAATGGAACTTCCGCAAATATTGGTTGAAGCGGTCCGTGCCGAGTTTATCATTGGCAAGGATCGCAAACGCAACATTTGAGGAGCGTTCAACACCTTCATTAAATGTGATCGTTCCCCAGCCGTTTCCATCGTTATGGTCTTTAATAGGCTTATCTTTTTTAGAAACCGAATATGATCCAGACTTAAATGGTTCTCCTCCATTATATACGCCTTCTTGGATGGCTGCCGCCAATGTGAAAATCTTCATCGTTGAGCCTGGCTCAAAGCTGTAGGAGACAAGGTCGTTGTAATAGTTCGTGACATCGCGTACGTTCGGGTTGAAGCTCGGCCTTTGCCCCATCGCGAGCACTTTGCCCGTTTTCGGATCAACGACCGCCGCCATAATCTTCTTCGGCTTGTATTCTTTTTGGACGGTGGTCATGCTGTCTTCCAAAAACGCCTGGATTTTTTGATCGATTGTCAAATACACGTTGTCTCCGTTGTTTGGCGCTTTAATATTTTCGTTGCTGTTCGGCAGGCGCCAGCCCGTTCTGTCGGTGTCGTACGTCATGTATCCGTCCGTTTCTTTCAAATAATCGTTGAGCGTTTTTTCAAGGCCCATCATGCCTTGCATTTCACCTGTTTTTGCGTTGATCTGCGAATAGCCGATGAGATTGGAAGCGAAGATTCCGTTTGGATAGTAGCGCTTCGTATCGCGGGTGAACACGATGCCAGGCAGCTTCAGCTTTTCGATTTTTTCTTTTTGGGCATATGTCAAATCCCGCCCCGCCGATCCGAATTCAACCTGAAACGCTCCTTTTTTATTGAGAATATCGAGCACTTTCCCCTCATCCATACCGAGAATCGGCGCAAGCTTCTCAGCCGTCAGCTGCTTGTTTTTCACGTATTGAGGTTCCATCTTTTTGCTCATAATCGCGACGAGCTTGTATGTCGAAGTGTCTTCGGCAAGCACTTTTCCGTTCCGGTCAAGGATCGATCCCCGGTGGGCTTCGATCGTCCGCTTTTTCTCATACTGTTCGTTCGCCTTCTGTGCAAGCACTTCGCCGTTCACTTTTCCCGTCGCTTGAATAAACGCAAATCGTCCTACGATAACAAAGAAAAAGAGGGCAAAACAAATACTGAGTATTGCCGCTCCTCTGTTCATGAATTTATTTTTTTTCGGCATTGTGCATCATTCCTGTATGTCTTTCACTTTTTTATCACCTAATTTAAGGCCTTTTTTCCGGGCGATGTCCATGATACGGTCCGGCTCTTTCAGCATATCGGCTTCTTTTTCGAGGTCACCAACTCTGCTGCTTTCCGTTTCAACCTTCTTTTCGAGCTTTTGAATTTCAATATTGGTCTGATACGCGGCAAAAGCCTTTGAAATCATAAAAAGTGAAGCGCTGAGTACAGCCAGGGCAAAAAGCACAATCAGTACCTTTTCCCCAAGCGTTATCGATGCTCTTCTCCGGATGATAACGGATTGTTCTGCACTGTTTGTCTGTCGTTGCTGTTTTTCTACTTTATAAGCCAAATTGCTCATAGACTGATGACCTCCTTTTAATTCGTACAGCTCACTCTCGTGCTTTTTCCGCGATGCGCAGCTTCGCTGAGCGCGCACGGTTATTGTGTTCAAGCTCCTCTTCAGAAGCTGTGATCGGCTTTCTGTTGACTAACTTTAATTTCGGTTCAAACTCCTTGGGGATCACGGGCAGTCCGTGAGGCAGTTCAGGAGGCGATGACATCTCTTTAAATGTCGATTTGCAGATCCGGTCTTCCAGCGAGTGGAACGTGATGACCGATACCCTTCCGCCCGGCTTCAGTACCTCAATCGCCTGTAAAAGCGCTTCTTCAAACACTCTCAATTCATCGTTTACCGCAATTCGAATCGCCTGGAAGATCCGTTTAGCCGGATGCCCGCCGCTTCTTCTTGCCGGTGCGGGAATCGCCTCTTTGATGATATCGACAAGCTGGCCTGTTGTTTCAATAGCCGATTGTTCTCTTGCTTTTTCGATTTTCCTGGCGATTTGCTTGCTGAACTTCTCTTCTCCGTATTTAAAGAAGATTTTCACGAGATCCTCATAAGGCCATTCATTGATGACTTCCTTTGCCGAAAGGCCCGCCGACAGGTCCATTCGCATATCAAGAGGTGCATCATGATGATAGCTGAAGCCCCTTTCAGGTGTATCCAGCTGAGGAGATGAGACGCCTAAATCAAATAAAACACCGTCCACTTTCGTGATGCCGATTTCGTTTAGACGGTCTTTTAAATACCGAAAATTGCTTTTTATGAAAACGACTTGTCCTTCATGATCCGCCAGTTTTTCCTTCGCGTGGCGGAGTGCGGTTTCATCCTGGTCAAAAGCGACCAGCTTTCCTTTTTCAGACAGCTGTGAAAGCAAATATTCGCTGTGACCGGCACCGCCTAATGTACAGTCTACATATGTACCGTCTTCTTTTACATTTAAACCGTCAACTGTTTCTTTTAATAATACTGTTGTATGCTCAAACATTTCTTTACTAGTCCCACCTTTATTCAAATGAACTGATTGCAGAAGCGCCGCATGCGCAAAGATTCATTATATATCAAATCCGATCATGTTTTCAGCTATTTCGGCAAATGAATCTTCCTGCTCTTCTACGTATTGTTCCCAAATCTCTTTGCTCCACAATTCAATTCGATTTGAAACTCCGATGACCACGCATTCCTTCTCAAGCTTTGCATAATTTAAAAGCGGTGATGCAATGTTGATCCGGCCCTGCTTGTCCAATTCGCATTCGGTGGCTCCGGAGAAAAAAAAGCGGGTAAAAGCGCGTGCATCTTTCTTCGTAAGAGGAAGAGCCTTCAGTTTTTCTTCGATGAGTTTCCATTCGGACATCGGGTAGCCAAACAGGCACTGATCAAGCCCGCGCGTCAGAACGAACTGCTCGCCGAGGCCTTCTCTGAATTTCGCCGGAACGATCATGCGGCCTTTTGAATCAATCGTATGCTGGTATTCACCCATAAACATGATCTCGGCCCCCACTTTCGTTCCTCAACTCACCACTATCCACCACTTCTCTCCACAAATTTATTTTACACTGTTTTAGAACAAAAAAAAACCCTGAACTACTCAGGGTTTTTTAAAAAATTATTTCAAAGTTTGACAACTTGATGCATGTTTTGAAATGAATATGGCAAATCCTTGTATTTTTCCAAGAAATTCGGACCGTATTTGTTCAAATAATACACGATGTTCCAAATTCTCTCCTGCGGAGCGTCTAAAGGCTTGATGCTCGTTTGAATTTTGTCAAAATCACGCAAAATGTAGTTTTCTCTTTCTTCAATCCTTTTGATAACCGTTTTCTCCAAAAATTCGAGCTGGTCTTGAATGAAGCCTGAGTTTTTTTCTAAAAGGGGGTCGAGGCTCCCGTCGATTTCGAGGGCTTCAGCGCGCACAGCGGAATGGATGTTTTCGATTTTTTCTTTCGCCTGTTTGACCGAATCGGTAAAACCGCTCGGAACCTTATCTTCAAAATACTGCTCTTTTTTGGCGCGCGCTCCCTTTTCAATCGATTCACGGAGTTCGATTCCCCGCTCGCCCAGCTTTTTTTCGATGTGCCGCTCAAGGAATGTAACCTGAAGCCTCGGTATGACAGGCGGCATTTTATAACCCATAACCTGAAAAGCGCCTTTCAGCTCGCCCCAATAATTGATCTCTCCGGGACCGGCGATGAACGCCAATGTCGGAAGAAGGTATTCCTGCATGAGCGGCCTTGTTACGACATTATTGCTGAACGCTTCCGGCTTTTGGCAGATCAAATCGCAAAGCTCTGCTTCAGACCACTGAAGGTGAAGCTCTTTTATAAAAAACGCCCCGTTTTCTTTTTCGATTAAAAAGCGCTCGCCGTCGTGCTCATAAAAAAGGTTCGCATGCTGTGCGGCTCCTTCAATAATCGGTGTGTAGCCCAGTTGTTGCATGAATTCCTGCTGCCGTTTGACAGAATCGGTCAGCTCGTCGTTTCTGTTCAGCAGCTGCCGGAAAAAACGCGCTTCAAGGGCTCTGATGCCCGGGTCGCCGGAATTCAGAAGGATCAGTCCGTCTTGTTCAAACATGCCGGCAACAAGATATTCGAAAAAATCGGTGAAGGAAAGAGACTGCCTTAAACATCGGCGCAAATGGCCGAGAAGATCATTCGTATACTCCGTTTCTTCAAATGAGGCAAAAATCCCGTCCAGCCACTTTTCAGCTTTTTCGGCATCGAGCGCCGTTTTTGACGCCTGGCTTTTTTTCCAGTGAGACTGCGGGAGCTTGTGCTTTTTCACCTTGCCCCCGTCAGAAATGTAGACGTGATTGATTTCTTCCAGATCGTGGTCTTCCCCCGCAACCCAGAATACCGGAATGACCGGAACGTTCAGCTCTTGTTCTTTTTGCTTTGCAAATACAAGGATCGATACGATTTTATGTATAGTGTAAAGAGGACCCGTTAAAAGGCCGGCCTGCTGCCCTCCGACAATGACGACGCTTTTCGGATCGCGAAGCCGTTCGATTGTTTCATTCATGCTTGCCGATTGAAATTTGCTGTGATAGTCGAGCAAATAGTCAGCTAAAGCATCGCGGTCATACGTCCGGGAGGAAAGGTCATCCAAACGGACACTCCAACTTTCATTGCTCAGGCCGTAATCGAAAAACGGCTCTATCTCCTTTTTTCCATTTATATAGTCTCGAACAAAAGGGTTTTGACTTTGTATGGAAAGTTCAGTAAGCTGCATCTTTAGAACTTCCTTTCTCCAGTAAATAGTTAGCTTTCCGAAACGAGTATAGCACGTTCCGCGATTCGGTCAAAAGATTTAGCTCCATTCGTTTTCAAGCGCCTTGATACTGTGATATAAAAAGGTAAGATGCGGAGCAGACTCCTCTGACTCTTTTGCCCGCTTCAGCAGATAGCCCATAATCGCATCGGCTTCCGTTTTTCTTCCGGCCAGCACATCGGCAAGCATCGAAGACGTGTTGCTTTTTGTCCGGCGGCAAACGGAAAGAACATGGTCCCATGCTGCTTGGCGGTCTTCAAGTTTCAAAATCCGGCTCGCTTCTTCAAAAACGAGCTTCATATAGGCCTCATACATCGGCTCTTCAAGCAGTGCGCCGTTTTCCACTCGCAAAAGAGCCGTCAGCGGATTGATGCACGCATTGACAATCAATTTTCCGGCGAGGGTCTTATACCAGTCTTCGCACCAAATAAAAGGGAACGCTTCATGAACTGAAGCGAGCTCTTTTTTCAGCCGGGAGGCGGATGGACTTCGGAACGCGCTCCATTTTACGGCCCCTTTTCCCGTGTGCCGGAATGTGCGGTCATCCACCCTGACTGCGCCGTGTTCCACAGATCCCGTATAAATGCGGTGGCCCGTCTGCCATTTATCAAGCACGGGAATATGGGCCATTCCATTTTGCAGGAACATGATATCACGAGGCGCGGCCTGTTCCAGTTCCGGCAGAACGCCTCCGAGCTGATGCTCCTTTACGGCAACAAAAAGAAGATCGCAGTCAGGATCAAGTTCAGTCCTGCCTCTGACGTTCCTGATCATCTCTTGTTCGTCTTCAAGAAGGCGGATTCCCTTTTCTTCAATCGCTTCAGCCTGTTCCTTTCTCCGAGCGATCACCGTCACTTCATGGCCGAATGAAAAATAGTATGCAAAAAGGAGGCCGACCGAGCCTCCTCCGATGACTCCGATTTTCACATGCTCACACCCTGATTTTTTCATATACTGTATATCATAGCAGAAATTTTCGCCGTTGACTTGTAAGTTGTTTCAAATATTCAGAACCATTTCGCTTCATTATATTAGAAAATTTTTATCATTTGGATTTTTTGAAAAAAGCGTTTACAATAGAAGTAGACCACAAACAAGGGGGTAACATAATGGTCAAAGTCGAACGTTTGCTGATCAATTACAAAACGCTTGAAGAATTTAAAAAGTTCAGGGAGTACGGGATTCAAGAGCTTTCCATGCTGGAGGACCTTGAAAGCAACATGATTGAAAACGACAGCAATTCACCTTTTTACGGCATCTATTACGGGGATCGGCTCGTCGCAAGAATGAGCCTGTATAAAGCGGATGGAAAAACCAACCAATACTTTGAAGAAGGCCAGGATTACCTCGAGCTCTGGAAGCTTGAAGTATTGCCGGGGTATCAGCGCAACGGCTACGGTACGATGCTGGTGGAGTTCGCCAAATCATTCGGACTCCCGATTCGCACAAGCCCGCGTGTCAAATCATCCGATTTTTGGAGCAAGATGGGCTTTACACCGGTTAAATACGATATGGCCCGGGATAAAGGGGAAAATCCGCTCGTTTGGCATCCTGCGAGCGAACCAAATCAAAGTTCTGAATCAGCCTAAATGAAAAAAGCCGGCCGAAAGAGGATGGCCGGTTTTCTATTTTTCAAGTGGCTCGAGATTTTCATTCGACTCCGGCTGGGGCTTCACCTTTTTGTTTCGTTCGCCTTCCTGAAGAACGACCATTTTTCGGGCTCTCTCCATGATTTCAATCAAGGCTTTATAGTCCTCTTCCGTCAATTCAAGCCGTTTTTTCAGCGATTGATTTTCGCTTCGCAGCTTTTCAACTTCTTGTTTCAGCTCATTGATTTCTTCAGCGAGCTTTTTCTTCTCATCTATAAAGTCTTTTTGAACAGGGGCTTCTTTCAGCTTTTCAAGGTATTGAATAACATCATCGAGCGTCAGATTTTCCGCATTGCTCCCGGAAACCATTTTGACAGATCCAGGAAGATTCGCAGAATGGACGCCTATTTTTTTGCGCAGCTCTTTACGCTGCTTTTTTGCCAGTTCAATACCTGATTGGTATTGCTTTCTGACAAAGGAATTCCAGCGGAATCCGCAGGCAGCGGCCGTTCTGCTTAAAGCCTTGCCCACTTCTTCAAAGGCTGAAAGCTGTGTGCCGCCTTCCCGAATGTGCCTTAAAACAACCTCAGCCAGCAATATATCTTCATCCTGTGTCCATGCATCCTGCCTTGTAATCGTCAAATGTTATCCCCCTCCATGACTTTATGAATTTACCTCATACATATGCGGCTGATAGAGTAGATAGACTATTTTCTTTACAGGAAATAAAAGGATGAAGGGAATAAAAAAACACAAGACCTGAAGTCTTGTGTTTTTCATTGTTGACGATTAGTTGCTTTTTACGTCTTTTCCTTTGTATGATCCACATGCTTTGCAGACGCGGTGTGAAAGTTTCATCTCACCACAGTTTGGGCATTCTACCATACCAGGCACTTGCAATTTAAAGTGTGTACGACGAAGTCTTTTTTTCGTTTTAGAAGTTCTTCTAAAAGGTACAGCCATTATTCCCACCTCCTTAAAGAGCGTTAAGATTCATCATCTTGTTTTAAGAGCTTCTCGAGTCCGGCAAGTCTCGGATCGATCCGGTCTTTCCGGTCATCTTCTGTAATGACCTGCCAATCCTTGCCCTCCTGCGGAGCACCTTCTTCTTTTTGAACAGACTCACAAAAGATTTGCATAGGGATCTCAAGAAGGATTTCTTCTTTCACGACCGGAGTCAAGTCGATGAGGTCATCCTCAACAATATGGACGTCTTCATCTTCCAATTCCTCGGTCTTATGAAATATAAACAGTTCTTTTGTAGAAATACTGAATGGATAACGAACATCAACAAGCGTTCTTGAGCAAGGCAAGATCATCTCGCCTGAAATGGTAAAATCAAATGCAGCCTGCTTTGAGCGGAATTCCGCGCGCCCTTTCACCCGCACCGGTGAAATGCTGCGTATTTCCGAGCTTTGAGAGAGTTCGCTTAAATCAACTGTTTCATCAAATTCAAAGTCTTTCTTCGGCATTTGATTCAACTGATGTATCGTCCATTTCATTGTATCACCTCTAAGTGAGCAACAAACATGATTATAGCTTTCATCATGTTTTTTGTCAATATTTTTTCTTTACAGATATGCGCCTGCGCTTTTCATTCGTTGACATTGTGAACAACAATTCATACACTTAGAAAAAATGCTGTTTTTCGCTAGGCGTCTGGACATTCCATGTGTAAATGTATCATAACTATTTCAAGAGATGCAAGAGAGGTGAAAAAATGAAAGCGGTCGGCCTTGTTGTGGAATACAACCCTTTTCATAACGGACATTTATATCATATAAAGGAAGCAAAATCGGAAACCCGGAGCGAGGTGGCGGTTGCCGTTATGAGCGGTTCCTTTTTGCAGCGCGGCGAACCCGCCATCGTCTCAAAGTGGGCGCGAACGAAGATGGCGCTCGCATCTTTTGTCGATGTCGTCGTTGAACTTCCTTACATATTCGCTGTTCAAAAAGCGGAAACGTTTGCTGAAGGCGCCGTCGCGATTTTAAATGAGTTAGGGTGTGCTTCTTTGTTTTTCGGAAGCGAGCACGGCGATATTGAGGCGTTTCTCAATACAGCCGCACATACGATAGAGCACGAAGACGGGCTCAACGAAGAAGCAAAAAAACAAATAGCGTTTGGGCTGAGCTACCCGCAAGCGATGGCAAAGGCGTTCCGGGCTGTAACCGGAGACGGCAGAAACATTGTTGACCTTTCAAAGCCGAACAACATACTCGGATTCCATTATGTGAAAGCCATCGTTCAAAAGCAATTGAGCATGAAGCCTGAAACCGTCAAGCGCCGATCCTCGGGCTATCACGATTCAGCCTTCCCGGAAGCGGACCGAATCGCAAGCGCCACAAGCATACGCAAATCGATCTTTGAAACGGGAAGCCTCGCGAACAGCCGCTTCTACCTTCCAAAGCCATCGATCGACGAGCTTGATGAATACGCCCGGACTTTCGGCATGTGGCACTCGCCCGAAGATTATTTCCCCTTTTTGAAATACAGCCTCCATACAATGGATACAGAAGAGCTGAAAGGGATTTATGAAGTGGAAGAAGGACTTGAGCACCGCGCCAAAAAAGCGATCCGAAAAGCAGGCTCATTTAAGGAATACATGGAGCTTTTGAAAACGAAGCGCTATACGTGGACAAGGCTGCAGCGCATGAACACCCATATCCTCACAAAAACGAAGAAAGCCGACGTCAAGCGCATGTTAAGCGAACCGTATCCGGCATACATCAGACTTCTCGGCATGACAAAAAAAGGACAGGCCTATTTAGCGGAAAAGAAAAAAAGCTTGAGCGTACCCCTTATTACAAAGACGGGATCTTTTTCCCACCCTTCCCTTCAGCTCGACATAAAAGCGGGTCAAGTATACAGCGCCCCGCTCAAAGAGCCGGGGCGGACGATGCTGACGGAGCAGGAATATTCCCTTTCGCCGATCAGGTATGACGAAGACAGCCGGATATTTTTGCGCAAATAAAACCGCCTGATGTTGCTCATCAGGCGGTTTTCACTTTATCTTCCAAATAATGAATCGCATCATCCATCGTGTCGACAGGGACGATTTTCATATCGGTTTTAATATCTTTTGCCGTTTTGACCGCTTCTTCGTAGTTAGATCCTTTTTTTCCGCCTTCGTTCGGAGCAAAAAAGATGTCGGCTCCCGCCTTATCTGCGGCAACGACTTTCTGGCTGATGCCGCCGATCGGACCGACTTTGCCTTCGTCATCGATCGTTCCGGTTCCCGCAATATGGTGTCCTTTTGTCTCGTCTTCTTTTGTCAGCTGATTATAGATCTCCATTGACATCATCAGCCCCGCCGAAGGACCGCCGATGTTTTCAATGTCCATATCGACCTCCGGCTTCACCTTGACATTGCGGTCTGTGATGAGGGATACGCCAAGCCCGGCTCTCTTCGGATCTTCTTTAAATGTTTTCAGCTTCATCTCATATGTTTTTTCTTCTTTATCCCGTTCAACTACGATTTTCACGGGGTCTCCGGCTTTTTTTGATTCGATGTAGCGGACGAAGCTCTCCGCTGAACGGAACGTTTTTCCGTCAGCTTTTTTAATTTTGTCTCCGACTTGTATTTTTCCTTCTGCAGGCATGCCGCTGACGACCGTCATGGCATATACGCCGTTAAACGTGTAGCTGACTTCTTTTCCGGCCCGCTTATAAGCGGCGATCATCGCATTTTCCTGGGAATCTCTCATCATTTGCAGCTGGCGCTTCATATATTCCTGATCAGATTCGCCTTCTTGTTTGAAATTTTCTTCCGGAAGAATTTCGTGATAAGGGCGCACTTTTGCCCACATGTATGTAAGCGGATTTGCAGGGCCGACTTTCACTGTCATTAAAGAAAAGCTCCCTTTTTCAGGATAGCCGTTATCAACTTTAATTAAAGGTTTCAGCTCAGTCGCTTCGCCGGGTTCTGTAATGTAATAAGGCAGCTTCACAAATGACAGCGCGGCCGTGATGATAACGATCAGTAATGCGATGCGTATAATTCTTTTTTTCAGCATGTATATGTAACCCTCCATCTTTATCTTCACCGGCTCACATCTTCCGTCCGGTTCCAAATTTTCAGCCTGCATGAATTCACAGATGTATGCCATACCTTCTATTGATGCTTATTAAGGAGAAGGGCTTCAGCAAGTCTCAAGCAGCTTCCGGTTCATTTGTATCGCCGATCTGCAATCTGGTGGTCTAAAATGAGGACCAGCCTTCGTATAATGATAAAGAAGTTTCACGGAGAAGGCTTCCGCACAAATCGGGCAAGCTTTTCGTTTATTTTATCATGATCCTGTTTCCAATGTGTATTCACAGCCGCAAAGGGGGTTAGAAATGGACATGTCAAAGGTAAAGACACTTATGATTGCCGTTTTGCTGCTTTCGTTTACAGCCGCCGTCATCACCCATCCGCAAGAATCATTTGACGCTTCTAAAAGTGGACTTGCCATGTGGTGGGAGGTCGTATTCCCTTCCCTTTTGCCTTTTTTTATTTTATCAGAGCTCTTGATCGGATTTGGTGTCGTCAGGTTTGTCGGGCTGCTGCTCGAGCCTTTCATGAGACCGGTGTTCCGCGTTCCCGGCGTCGGAGGGTTCGTGCTTGCGATGGGAATGGCATCAGGAAATCCGGCCGGTGCAAAACTGACTTCAAGGCTGAGACAAGAGCGGCAGATTTCACGGGTCGAAGCAGAGCGGCTCGCTTCGTTCACCAACTCATCTAACCCGCTGTTTATTTTCGGAGCCGTTGCGGTCGGCTTTTTCCATAATCCTTCTCTCGGCGTCGTGCTTGCGGCAGCCCATTATTTGGGCAATTTCGCAGTCGGGTTGACGATGCGTACTTACGGAAGAAAAGAAGAGAACCGCACCGCTGTGCGAAAGAAGCTTCCTTTGCCTTCTATTAAAGAAGCCTTAAAAGCGCTCCATCAGGCAAGACTTGAAGAAAAGCGGCCGCTCGGCAAACTTTTGAGCGATGCTGTCATCTCTTCTGTCCAAACGCTGTTAATGGTGGGCGGCTTCATCATTCTTTTTTCGGTTTTTAATAACATTCTTTCTGTGATGCACATCACCGACATTCTTTCGCACGCCACACGAATGATTTTGACTGCTCTTCAATTCCCCGGTGATTTTGATAAACCGTTATTATCGGGATTGTTTGAAATTACGCTCGGCAGCAAACTGGTCAGTGCCACGGATGCGGCGCTTCTCCAGCAAGCGGTGATTGTCAGCTTTATTTTGGGTTTCAGCGGCTTCTGCGTTCAGGCGCAGGTTGCAGGCATTCTTGCTGAAACCGATATTCGCTTTAAGCCGTTTTTTATCGCCCGCATCCTTCAGGGAATTTATGCAGCGATCTTTGTTCTTATTCTTTGGAAGCCTCTTTATACATCGCTCTATTCTCCGACGGAGCCGGCCTTCTCCTTTCTGACGGCCGGGAAAACGGAATCTTTCTTTCTGCAGATGTGGAACGCGTTGGCAGAGATTGGTCCGCTCCTTACGATCGGCACCCTTCTCATTTACAGCATTCTTTATGCCAAGTCTTTCACCCCTGCTAAAAAATGAGCAGCCGATTACGGCCGCTCATTTTTTGCAAACTTTTTTTCAAGTGCAGCCTCGACCGCTTCCGGCACGAGTTCTGCGACTGAACCTTTATATTTTGCCACTTCTTTGACAATGCTTGAACTAAGGAATGAGTATTGGTTATTCGTCATCATAAAAAACGTTTCAATATTTTCATCAAGCACTTTGTTCATAGAGGTTCCCTGCATCTCGTATTCAAAGTCAGATACCGCTCTAAGCCCTCGCAGGATGACGTTCGCCTGCTTGCTCTTTGCATAATCAATCAATAGCCCCTGGAAAGATTCCACTTGCACATTCGGGATATCCTTCGTCACTTCGCGAAGCAGCCCACAGCGTTCTTCCACCGTAAACAGCGGCTTTTTCGAAGAATTGTTCAAGACGCATACATACACTTTGTCAAACACTTTCGCCCCGCGCCTGATGATATCCAAATGTCCAAAAGTCACCGGATCAAAACTTCCGGGACAAACGGCAATGCTAGCCATCCCCATTCCCTCTCTTTCTGTATATGGTCACGCCTGTTAAGCCGTATATTTCCTGACGGGCAAGCTGAAGTCCGCCCGCCTCGGTCGGAAGGATAACTTCCTTCCCATGCTCAGCTACAATAAAACCTCTGTCAGTCAGCATATCCGCTTCATCAATCTTCGATAAAAGCGCTTCCAGCTTTTGTTCTCGATATGGCGGGTCCAAAAAGACGGCGTCAAAGCTTGCGCCCCTTTTCACCAGCGCATGGAGAGCCCGTTCAGCGTCATTCCTGTATACCTCGGCCCGTTTTTCCAAGCCCAGTGTTTTCAAATTGCCTTTTACGGTTTGAATCGCTTTAAAATCACGGTCGACAAAAATGAAGCGGTCAAACCCCCGCGACAGCGCTTCAATCCCCAATCCGCCGCTTCCCGCGTACAGATCAAGACCCGTGCCGCCTTCAAAATACGGGCCGATCATATTAAAGATGGATTCCTTTACTTTATCAGTCGTCGGCCTTGTCGACGTGCCGGGAACCGCTTTTAAGGCACGTCCCTTATACGTCCCAGAAATCACTCTCATACTTCCACCACTTTTTCTTAAAACTCGAAAAAAATCATTCCTATCTTATCATAAAGTGTTTTCTGGCACAAACACCCAAAGTACAAATTCATATGTATAGCAAAAAGGCTCAGTGGTGATAATAATAGCAACAGCATCGATTGATGTTGTTGCCAACCGCGGAGAAGACTTACGTTTCCCCATAAGTTCTTCCTCCGGTTTCTCCTCTCCCTTTGCCTTCTCCTTGATTTTTAAGGAATAGAAGGACCCCGCAGAGGTATTTCTGCGGGGATTTTTTTAAAATAAAGCAAGTTAGAGCCCGGCTTTATAGTCGTATTCTTTCGCTTTATCCTGCTTGGATTCAAACTCCATTTTCAAGAACGGTTTGTATGAAAGATCCACCTGTTTGACAAAAGAGTACGAACGTATTTTAGCGATGATTCTTTCGGCATCTTCCATATTGCAATAAACCACTACATATTTCAGCCGCTTTGAAACGTAATGAACATTTCCGAATTTCCTGAGCATTTTCGCCTGCTTCAAGGAGTGCAGCCAAACGATTAAGCCTTGACGCCTGATTTCCAAATTGTTCACCTGCCTGTCGCTCTGTGCATGAAGTTCTAAAAAAAACGAGACTCGGGGCGACCGAGCCTCATCAGGAAACTTTACAGCCGCAGCTTCCGCCTGACCCGCAGCCGCCGCCGCAAGATGAAAGATTATCAAAATAAGGGTTTCCAGTCGGTACTTTGATATGTTTTGATACAGCCTGACCGATTTCCACGCTGACTTCATCTAGGATAGATTGCAGCTCGGTTTCCGCCTTTTTAAATTCGGCTACTGTATTGTGAAGGTCAAGCTCCCGTTTGATTTCCCTCATTTTCTTGGATATCTCTTTATAATCAGGATGATACTTGCCAAAGCGCTGCACATCCTCATACTGTTCTTTTATTTTCGTAAACGAATCGATAATACGTCCGGCCTCTTCATCTTCGCGGAGACGCTTGTAGCATTTTCTGTAATATTCAGCCGCCTCTGATTGAAGAATCATGTTGGCCAAATCATATGCTTCATTTTGAAGCCGCAACGATTCCATTGTGGCAAACATAGACATGCACCTCCAGCTATAGTGTATCACAAAACAGCCGTTTTCAAAAATGTCTGTGCCGCCTCCAAACTATTATTTTCCAAAAACTTCGCTTGCACAAGCTGCATCGCGCCATTCTGAAACGCCCTTGGGTTTTGGTTTATGGGTGGCGCAGCCGGCCAGCAAGAGGCACAACATGATTACAAGCCAGCACTTTTTCATCACAGATCAACTCCTTTACACCTAGCTTTGCCAGAATGACACGATTTATCATCATAAAAAAAAGACTCAGGCTTTAAATTAATCCTGAGTGCGCATCGCATGAAACATTTGAAGCATCATCTGGGCCATCTGAATGCCGCCCGATAGCTGGTTGACCCTGTGAGGAATCGTTTTTTCATAAAAGTTCATCATATCGAGATGAAAGGCTGACAAGTCATTCGGATTCCGCGAAAGCTTGCGGTACCAGACCGGCTGCTCACGGATGAACCGGCGGCGCTCTTCATCAGCGAACACATACTCCTGCACTTCTTTACGCATGTCTGACTCCTTCCCTAATCTTTTCGGAAAGAAAACGGATGCTCGCCGCCGCTTTGATTCTGCTGTTTTTGGCTTCCGCCCGAAAACTGGCTGAGCAAGCTTTGCAGCGAAGAAATAGACTGGCTCATTTTATTGATCTGCTCATTCATTTGATTGGCATCCATCTTTCGGACGGCCGTCACCATTTTTGAAATGAAATCGTTTTTGCCGCCAGCAGAAGGCTCCTTTTCTGCCGAAGCTTCTTTTTCCCTGTACGGATCCCAAATCGAATCGTCTTCCCCGAGCAAAACCCAGTTTTCATATACTTCCTGCCAGCTTTTTTCTTGTTTCCGGACTTCGGAAATCAACTTAGGATGCCGTTTAATAAATTGCTTAAATTCATCAATGGATGATTGCGCGTTTTGATTTGCCAACGTCTACACCCCCTCCGAAAACATATGCCTGCTATAGTGTAATCCGCCCCGGCAAAATGTGTTCGCCTAAAAATTCCTCTTTTTATAGGAGTCCGTGCGGAAGAGTGAGCAGCAGACCAAACATTAAAAGTTTCATGGTTTTCTCTAAAAACTAAAAACCCGGGTATGATCCCGGGCTCTAGTGCCATTCTTTAATAAAGTTCTGCGTATAATATTTCTCGTCCACCCCGACTCCGAGATGAGTATAGTCGGCATTTAATAGCGCTTTTCTGTGTCCTTCGCTGTTTAACCAGCCTTCAACCGCCGCAGGCCCGTCGACATAGTTGAGCGCGATATTTTCCCCCGCCTGCTCAAAGTTCACTTTCCCTTTTTCCAGCCTGTCTTTGAGCGTGCCTTCCGTTTCTGACACATGGGAGAAATAATGGTGCTCTTTCATGTCGCTGCTGTGGCCGTATGCCACTTTTGATACGCCTTCATCCCAAGAGAGCTGGGAAAGACCGTGTCTTGCGCGGATGACATTCGTCAAATCAAAGATCTGCTTCTCATTTGCTTTCTCGATTTTTTTCCAATCCGATTCTGTCAATGCTTGAGGTTCGATCAGGGTGCCTCTGTAGACAACTTCATACGGCCTTTGCTTGATGAAAGTCGGCGCATCAAATGCCCTGATGCTTGACAGCGTCCCCTCGAATTTATCCATATACAGCTGAACATAAATGTCTCCGACTTTCACCGTCGGCCTTGTATTCATGTCTTCCTCAGAAAATTCGAAACGGTATGAACTGCCTTTATATTGAACATTGACATACGGGGCGATCTGGGCGGTTTTGAAAACTTCCCTTGACGGCCGTCCAATTTTAAACGGAGCGGTGTTCAACCCGTCGCCTGTCGCAAACAATGTCACGGCCTTGCCGCCAAGCAAGCCGATTTGAACGTACTGTTTTGCCCCTTGGCTATAGACCCACCATTCATAATCATATGCTGAAGGATCGACCCTGTCCGGTTTCCCCAGTTTCTTTTCGATCGTCTCAGCCGACTCTCCGATAAAAGAAAGCAAGCCGGAATCGGGAATGTTCAAGGATTTCTCTTTTTTCGCATCCTCGTTTGAGACTTGCGGCTTGTCTTCCTTCACAATTTCCTCAGGTGTTGAACCGTATTGAATAAACAGCGTGTATGAAGCCGCAACGATGAGAAGGATCACAACCGCTCTTAATATATTTTTCAAACTTTCACCTCCGACTGACGGATCAATCTATCCATAAAACGGCGCACCGCATCAAAAACTTGCCTTTAGTGTCATTTAAACAGAACTGACATGAATTTTCAATGATAATACAGCCTATTAAGATGTGCGACAAAATATGTTTTAATGAAGAAAATCTCCAGGCCTCTCTTCGTTTTCCGATATAAATGTCAGCGCGTCGCCAGCCTGCCGGTTTGATTTTTTGTGGGTTGAAACATCGCCTAGCGTAATGATGCCCGCAAGCGTCTTTCCCCGTGTAACCGGGACCCTCCTGATCTGATAATCTCCCATGAGATCAACCGCTTTTTCAATTGAATCGTCTTCACTTACCGTAATGAGATCCGTCGTCATGACATTTGTAATTTTTTGCGAATTTGGTTTTTTAACGGCGATCCCCCGCAGCACCAAATCCCGGTCAGTAACGATCCCAACCAGTTCCAAACCGTCATCAAGCACAACCGGAATCGCTCCGACATTTCCGTCTTTCATTTTCACGGCAGCCTCGTACACATTATCAAGAACTGTACAATATAATATTTCCTTTGTCATAATATCTTTCACACGTGTCAATCAGAAGACCTCCTCTTGTCTTTCGTTTGTTCATATTGTCGTCAAGCCGCCCGCGATTCATACTGTTCACAAAAATATTTATATATCGGCTAAAGCCAGGATTGAAAGTTTAACGCTTTCATACTATGATTGTCAGTAAAGGTAATTTTTTAAAGGGGGTTTTACGGGATGAAATTTGAAGAATCCGGTATCGAAGGCTTGACTGCTGACCTTAACCGGTTAGACGACATCATGGAAAACGAAGGGTTCGTAAGAGCTGGCCAATGGGATTATGAACGCGTCACATATGACCGCAAATTCGATATGGTGGAAGGCAGGTACTACCTCCGCGTGTTCGGATATGCCGTCGAAGGCGATGTGGGCGCCCGGCGCGCGGTCATCAAACTGATGACACCGCTTCTGGGCAAATATTATTATCCGCATGGAGTGGAATACGGTGAAAACGAACATTTCCCGCCGCAGCTCCTCAAAACAAGCAAGACGGTGCTGAATTCAATCAAAGAAAAAGTTTCAGCGCTTGAAGTGTAGCAGACGTACATAAAAAGGGTACAGCCCCTCTGATGAGGCTGTACCCTTTTTTCATCTTAATGAACCGTAGACGGCGAGTATCGCTCTTCTTCCAGTTCCTTTTCGTCTTTGGCTCTTTCCTTCCTCGCCCATCCGAAAAAGATAATCGCCAAAAATGTCCCGTACACGATTTCCTGTAAGATTTTCATGACGATCGCGCCAAGCTGCTGATCTTCCAGAACAGGCATGCTGCTGAACATTTCCGGACCTGTAAGCGTCATTCCGCTCAGCGTATCGAGAGGAACGCACAGTTTCATTGCCTCCGCCCATGCGGAAGGATCTGAATATGTCGAATACAGGGTCGTATCGCTGAACATGATCAGCGCGCACGCCGGTGTCAGCAAAATGCCGTCAGCCATAATGTAGCCGAGTTTCAAAAGTCCGTTCATTTGCGGAAGCTCCTCGACCTTGTGAACAAGCGGCCACCACATGAAAAACGCCGCAATGAAGATCAGCACCGTAATGACGGCATGATAAACGGCATCTGTCTTAATAAAATCAAACACCAAAGGAATGTGATACATCGAAAATAAACCGTTAAACACGATAATCGCGATCAATGGTTTTGAAAAAAACCGGAACAGCGGCTTGACGACCGGCAGAAAAATGATCTTTTTCCAAAACCAAGGCGGTATGCCAAGGATGATCAAAGGCGGTACGATCAAATACAAAACCGCCATTTGCGCCATATGCGCGCTGAACATAATATGTCCCAGCAAATCAATCGGACTGCCTTTAGACGCGTATAAAAGAAACATCGCTGTCACGAATAAACCGATTTCTTTCCTGGATGCCCGCTCTTCTTCTGATCCAAATCGTTTCATCAGAAAAAAGTAAAGGACGGTTATGAAAACGACAGCCCCTAGGAAATAGGGGCTCCACAGGGCGCGAAAACCGAATATTTCAAGGCTGCCCAACATGAGGCATCCTCCTTTCTGTATGTCGGTTCGATTACCACCAGATAAGCGTCACAAAAGCCAAAACGGTAACAAAAGCGACCAAAACGCCCGAATAAAGGAACAAAGTCGGCGCTTCATGCCCCCGCTGACTCATATGCATGAAGTAGTACAGCTGAAATGCAACCTGAATGACGGCTAGCAGCAGAATGAACGGCACCGTAAACCATACGCCTGCATCTGAGGCGACCGTTAAAAAAGCGACAAGGGTCAAGCCGATCATCAAACCGAATGAAATAACCTGATATCTCATGTCCTCCGCGTTTTTCTTTTTGCGGTAGGCAAGATCTGTTTTGGGATTCCCTCTGTTTTCGTTATTCACCATTTTTATCCCACCATCCCCATCAAGTATACAACGGTAAAGATAAACACCCAGACAACGTCGATAAAATGCCAATAGAGGCTTGCGACAAAAAACTTCGGCGCGTTGTAAAGGCTTAATCCGCGGCGCGCATTTCTGATCATCAAAGAAAGAATCCAGAGCAGCCCGAACGTAACGTGCGCACCGTGCGTGCCGACTAGCGTATAAAAAGCGGAGCCGAGAGCCGAGCTTTGAATGGTGAACCCATATTCGTGAATATAATGGGTGAATTCATATATTTCAAGCGCCAGGAAGCCTGCACCGAGCAGAACAGTGATTCCGAGCCAAACCTGCATCTTTTTAAAAGCAAAGTTCTTCATATGATACATGGCATATACGCTCGTTAAACTGCTCGTTAAAAGGAGCATTGTCGCCAGAAAGACCAGCCCCATGTCAAACATCTCAGTCGTTTTCGGCCCTCCTGCATTCGAATTCTTCAGCGCAAGGTATGTTGCGAAGAGAGACGCGAAAAGAACCGTCTCTCCTCCGAGAAATAGCCAAAAGCCGATAAACTTATTTTTTCCTTCTAATGTAGCTTTTTCAGGAGAAGCCGGGAAGGTTTCAGCCGTTAATTTCTCTTCTGTATGCATTATGCCTTCACCCCTTTGTCGTCATCATCCATCAGATCTTCTTTATGAATATGATACCCGTGGTCATCAATTACAGACCGGAGAAGCATCATAAATAATGTGATTCCTAATCCAATCAGAATGACAGGCAGCCCCCAGGCAAATTCCGTCCGGTACATGAAGCCGAAAGCCGATATAAACAGCCCGAGTGACATGATGAACGGGAGAATCGATCCGTTTGGCATATGGACGTCCTGAAGCGGCTCCGCGGCGGTCATTGACTGCTTGCCGGCTCTTTTTTCGATCCATAAAGCATCAAGGCCTCTAACTAGAGGCAGCTGTTTAAAGTTGTATTCAGGAGGCGGTGAAGAAACGGCCCACTCAAGCGTTCTTCCGTCATGCCAAGGATCGCTGCCGACTTTTTCCCCTTTGGCAGTCGTCACGATAATATTGATCACGAGTATGATGACCGCAGCCGCCATAAACACAGCTCCGATTGAACTGATTAAGTTCGCCATGTCAAATCCCTGATTCGGCAAGTATGTGAACACGCGTCTCGGCATTCCCCACAACCCGAGCCAATGCTGGATGAAGAAAGTCAGATGGAACCCGATGAAAAAGAGCACAAATGTTATTTTGCCCAACGCTTCGCTCAGCATTTTCCCGAACATTTTCGGCCACCAGTAATGAGCGCCGGCGAGGATGGCAAACACCACTCCGCCGATGATGACGTAATGGAAGTGAGCCACGACAAAGTACGTGTCGTGGAACTGATAGTCAGCCGGTGCAGCAGCAAGCATGACACCTGTCACCCCGCCCATGACAAACGACGGGATAAAAGAAATCGCATAAAGCATCGGCGTTGTAAACTTAATGCTCCCGCCCCAAGCCGTGAGCAGCCAGTTGAAGATTTTAATTCCGGTCGGGACGGCAATGGCCATCGTCGCCACCGCAAAAATGGCGTTCGCCACAGGCCCGAGTCCCGTTGTAAACATATGGTGGGCCCAAACCATGAAGCCTAAAAAGCCGATCAATACGGTCGCAAATACCATTGAAGAATAACCGAACAGCCTTTTTCTCGCAAAAACCGGAATGATTTCCGAAAAGATTCCGAACGCCGGGAGTACGAGAATATAAACTTCAGGGTGTCCGAAGATCCAGAACAGATGCTCCCAAATGATCGTATTACCGCCTAATTCCGGATTGAAAAAGCTCGTTCCGAACAACCGGTCCAGCATCAAGAGCGCGATGCCTACGGTCAGCGGCGGGAACGCGAATAAAATCAAAGCCGAAGCGACGAATGTCGTCCATGTGAAAAGCGGCAGCCTCATGTATGTCATGCCCGGCGCCCTCATATTGATAATCGTCGCGAGAAAGTTAATTCCGGCAATCAGCGTACCGATCCCGGCAATTTGCAGACCGAGAACATAGAAATCGATCCCGTGCCCTTCGGAATGAAGGGAAAGCGACGCGTAAGACGTCCAGCCGGCATCGGGTGCCCCTCCCAAAAACCAGCTTAAATTCAGAAAGATGCCGCCGAAAAGGAACAGCCAGAAGCCGAGCGAGTTCAAAAATGGAAACGCAACATCCCTCGCGCCTATCTGCAGCGGAACGACGGCGTTCATCAGTGCGAACAAAAGCGGCATCGCTGCCAGGAAAATCATCGTTGTACCGTGCATCGTCATGATCTCATTGTAGACTCCGCCGCTCATGATGTCATTGTTCGGTATCATCAGCTGAACCCTGATCAGCATCGCTTCGATTCCGCCGAGCACAAAGAAGAACCCGCCGCCCAGCAAATAAAGGATGGCAATCTTTTTATGATCGACAGTCGTTAAATAGTCCCATAATACAGCCCCAAAACCTTGCTTTTTCTTAAGCGTACTCACAATGTAACCTCCCTCATTCTCCCTTTGAAGCGTTAGTCTTCCGTTTTTAACCCCTTTAAATATTCAGTCAGTGCATCAAGTTCCTTGTCGCTCAAATCAGGGTATGTGCCGGTCATTTTGTTGCCCGGTTTTATGCTTTCAGGATCCTTGAGCCACGCTCTCAAGTTTTCATCGCTGAATTCCTTCACACCGGCGATCGTCGACCGGTCTCCAAAAGTCGCGAGGTTCGGAGCCGTTCTGGCCGCTTCCGCCCTTTGATCTTTTGAATCGGTCGCATGACAGCTCAGGCAGTTTTTCTCTTTGAACACTTTTTCTCCTTCAACAGCGAGATCGGTTTTCGCCCCCGCTTTATAGTTTTCCATATCGCTCATCCATTCCTTGAACTCATCCTTCGAAACCGCTTTAACTTTAAAGTCCATTAAAGCATGGGAAGGTCCGCAGAGCTCGGCGCATTTCCCGTAGAAATAGTCTCCGGCTTTTTCAGCGCGTTTTGAATCGAACGTTAAGAAGAATTTGTTTTCATTGTCTGTGTTCGTATCAATCTTACCCCCGACTGAAGGAACCCAGAATGAATGTTTGACATCGGAAGCTTTCAGCTTAAAGTAAACGCGTTCATCGGTCGGCACGACCAGCTCCTGGCTCGTCACCACGCCGTAGTCAGGATATTCGAATTCCCACCAGTAAAGGTTCGCCCGGACATTGACGACCAGCGCCTTCTCCGGATCCCTGTTTTTCTTATCCATCGGTTTTGTATCAGCAAGATCAAAGGTCTGTGCGACAACAGGAACAACCAGGATAAGAAGGAGAAGAATTGGAATAACAGTCCATAAAATTTCTAAATTGCGGTTTCCTTCAACCTGTTTCGGGATGTGGTCATCACCGAGCTTAGATCTTCTGTACCTGACGATGACAAATACGAAAATGAAACTTACCACCACTACAACAACAACCATGATCAGCGTGCTGAGAATCATTAGGAAATACTGCTGATCAGCCACCTCGCCCGCCGGCTGCAGCGTTGATATGAACGGTTCTCCGCACCCTGCTAAAACGAGCGCCAAAATAGTGAACAGCGACATCAGACGCCATTTCTTTAACATTTCTTCCCAACCCCTTTTCAATCAATCCTTTTGAAACTTTCACTGTTCAAACGTTTATAGGACACCTATTCATTCATCTGACTCCCCACTTAAATTAAAGCACTTACATTTCCTCATTTCTTAAATAATGAGGTTTTTTACTCAAAATACCATCTATGTATGAACGTAAAGCCGCCTTGTTAAACATAATCGAAAAAAATCGATAAGGCGGCTTTTACATGATTGTTGTCTGTTTGAAGTGTTAAGTGACAGCCTTCAATGTGATGAATTATAGAGTTCTATCCAATTTTAAAAAGTGTGAATACGACCATGGCAACGAAGAATATGGTCAAGTAATTTAATGAATATACAAACATGAGCGTTGCCCACTTCATGATATTTTTGCTTCTGTAACCGACCAGACCGCAAACGAGCCAGCCGATATTTAGTACCGTTCCCAAAATGACGATCGGCAGTCCGAGTCCGCCCAGGAAAAACGGCAGCGGCATTAAGCAGGCAATCCAAATGATGATTTGCCTTTTCGTCACTTCAAAACCGTGTACAACAGGCAGCATCGGTATATTTGCGGCTCTGTATTCCTCCGTTTTCTTAATCGCAAGCGCCAGAAAGTGGGGAATCTGCCAAATAAACATGATTAAAAACAGCACCCACGCCTCAACTCCGATGGAGCCTTGGACAGCGGTCCATCCGATCAAAGGAGGAACAGCCCCTGACACACTTCCGATAATCGTATTAACGGTATAGCGGCGCTTTGACCACATCGTGTATAGAAACACGTACGTAAAGACGCCGACAAAGCCTACTGCGGCAGTTGTCAGATTGGTCATCAGCAGCATGATAAAACCGAGCGCAGTCAGCAGAATGCCGAACCACAATGCCTGTGAAGGCTGGATTTTACCAGTCACCGTCGGCCTTGTTCTCGTCCGCTGCATAAGCTGGTCAATATCACGGTCATAATAGTTGTTGATGACGCATGATCCTGCGATAATAAGCGAGGATCCCGCTAAAGTGAACAGCACGATATCAAGGTTTCCTAGAAAGCTCAGATTTGAAAAGTAAAAAGCGAGCCACAAGCCCGTAAAAGTTGTTATCAGGTTCGAGTAAACAATCCCGACTTTGATAAGGGCGAGGAAATCTTTCCATGCTGTCGTCTCTTCTATTTGTCCATTCATTGCTGTATCAGCTGTAATTCTTGTTTCAGCCATAATACTAACCCCCCTTACTCAAACCTTCATCACGTCAAGAGAAGCGGTATATTCATAAAAAACCTACAACTCTATCATACAAGATTACCGGTTGGAAAAAAACAGCCTATTAAATATTAATCGACAAACCGGTTTATATTTGTGAACTTTTTATGACTTTCTTTACAGATGAAGGAAAAGTTGTGAACAAGAGCGGAAAACCACTGTCATTCTAATATAGTTCTATCAAACGAAGCCACAATTATCAAGTCTTCAAAACCAATAAAAATGTGAACGCCTTCTATTGCATTTTTGTGAACAATAATCATTATGAATTGCAGCAGAACATCAATTCGCTTACACTTGAAGGTGGTAAATATCTTTTTATTAGTCAGTTTGCATTAAAAAAGGAGAATTGAATTTATGAATAAAGCATTAAAAGGCTTGGGAATTATCACAACTATCGCCATGCTTTTCGTGCTGATCGGCGGCGCCCTCGTCACAAAGACGGGTTCGGGAATGGGCTGCGGCAGATCTTGGCCGCTTTGCAACGGAAGCATATTCCCGGCTCTAACCCTTGAATCGATTATCGAATGGAGCCACAGGTTTGTCAGCGGCACATCCGGCGTCCTTGTGCTGGCTCTCGCCATTTGGACATGGAAAAAAATCGGCCATATCAGAGAAACGAAATTTCTCGCGGTGATGTCGGTCGTCTTCCTCATTCTTCAGGCGCTCCTGGGCGCTGCGGCGGTCGTCTTCGGGTCTTCGGCCCTGATCATGGCTTTGCACTTCGGAATCTCGCTTATTTCCTTTGCATCTGTTCTGCTGTTGACGCTCCTCGTGTTTGAAGCTGACAGCAAGCAGAAAGCCGAATCGTTTTATATAGGAAAAACCATGCAGTTTCATATGATAGGAATCATTATATACACATATGTCGTCGTTTATACAGGCGCATATGTCCGGCATACGAAGTCAAGCCTTGCGTGTCTTGACTTTCCGATGTGCAGCACACAAAACGGCTGGCTCCCAGGGAAGTTTCACGAATGGGTGCAGATGGGACACAGGGCTGCGGCGCTTCTTCTGTTCGCTTGGATCATTGCGGCAGCGATACATGCGGCCAAACAGTATAAAAATCAAAAACGCATTTATTGGGGCTGGATGATTTCCCTGATCCTGATTATCCTTCAGGCTGCCTCAGGAATTGCGGTTGTCTACAGCAGGCTGGATTTGGGATTTGCACTCGCCCACGCTTTCTTCATTTCCTGCCTGTTCGGAATCCTTTGCTACTTCCTGCTGCTTGTTGCGCGCTATCGCAGACAGGCGCAAAAATAACAATAAACGGTTGATCCCCCGCCTGTTGCGGGGGATTTTTTCATAAAAAAAGGCCGCCGACAAAAGTCAGCGGCCGCACTTTTATTTTTTCAGCTCAATGAGGAGGTCGCCGGTTTGAATGGCTTCTCCGTTTGTCACATGAATGTTTTCAACAGTTCCTGAAAACGGAGCCTGAACGGTCGTTTCCATTTTCATTGCTTCATTGATCATTAAATGATCGCCCTTCTTCACTTGGTCCCCTTTGCTTACAAGAAGCTTAATCACCGTTCCCGGCATGGACGCCGCGATATGATTCGGGTTTGAACGGTCGGCTTTCACCTTTTGATGAACGGACGATTTAATGCTTTCGTCTTTAATGACCACTTCGCGAGGCTGGCCGTTCAGTTCAAAGTAGACGACTCTCGTTGCATCAGGACGCGGTTCGCCGATAGAGACAAGTTTGACGATCAGCGTTTTCCCTCTTTCGATCTCGACTTCGATTTCTTCGCCGAGCGTCATGCCGTAGAAGAAGGTCGGTGTATCAAGCACTGAGATGTCCCCGTACAGTTCCGCTGTCTTAACATACTCGGTAAACACTTTCGGATAAAGCGCATATGCAACAGCATCCTGATCGGAAAGCTCCAGATCATGCGTTTCCTTAAACTCCGCTTTTATATCGTCAAACGAAACGGGTTCGAGAAGTTCTCCAGGGCGCACTGTAATCGGCTCCTGCCCTTTCAAAATCAGCTTTTGCAATTTCTCAGGGAATCCGCCGTGAGGCTGGCCGATATACCCTTTAAAAAGCTCGACTACTGAGTCAGGAAAATCGAGTGATTCTCCTCTTTCGTAAATATCATCTTCCGTCAGGTTATTTTGCACCATGTAAAGTGCCATATCCCCGACGACTTTAGATGACGGCGTAACCTTTACGATGTCCCCGAACAGGTGGTTGACCCGGCTGTACATTTCTTTCACTTCATTCCAGCGATCACCGAGGCCGACTCCCTTAGCCTGCTGCTGAAGGTTGCTGTATTGGCCGCCAGGCATTTCATGCTTGTAAATTTCGGTATGAGGCGCGTTCATGCCGCTCTCAAACTCGCTGTAGTATTTTCTGACAGACTCCCAATATTGAGACAGCGACTCTACCGCATCGACATTCAGCTGCGGACGGCGTTTATCGCCTTCAAGCGCATGATAAAGCGAGCTTGCGCTTGGCTGTGATGTCAGGCCCGCCATAGAGCTGACCGCTACGTCGACGATGTCGACGCCTGCTTCTATCGCCTTCGCGTACATAAAAATACCGTTGCCGCTCGTGTCGTGTGTATGCAAGTGGATCGGAATATCGATCGTCTCTTTCAAAGCTGACACCAGTTCGTATGCTGCTTGAGGTCTCAGCAGGCCGGCCATATCTTTAATGCCGAGAATATGCGCCCCCGCTGATTCAAGCTCTTTTGCCATTGACGTATAATATTCAAGGTTATATTTTGTTCTGTTCGGATCGAGAATGTCTCCGGTATAGCAGATCGCGGCTTCGGCAAGTTTGCCCGACTCGCGCACTGCATCAATGGCGAGCGTCATCCCTTTAACCCAGTTCAAGCTGTCAAAAATGCGGAATACATCGATTCCGGCCGCAGCGGATTCGCTGACAAACTTTTTAATCAGGTTGTCAGGGTAGTTTGTATACCCGACGGCATTCGAAGATCTCAACAGCATTTGAAACATCGTATTCGGAATTTCCTTCCGCAGCTTCTCAAGCCTTTTCCACGGGTCTTCTTTCAAGAAACGGTAAGCGACATCAAAAGTGGCGCCGCCCCACATTTCAAGGCTGAAAAGCTCAGGCCAGAGCGCAGCTGTCGGATTGGCGATTTTCTCCAAATCATGCGTTCTGAATCTTGTCGCAAGCAGTGACTGATGGGCATCGCGGAACGTCGTATCAGTGAGAAGCACTTCCTCTTGATCTTTCACCCATTTGACGAGCCCTTCAGCTCCGCGTTCATCAAGAATCTGTTTTGTTCCGCTCGCGATCGGCTGATCGACATCCGTTTTGACGATCTGGGGTTTGTCGAACTCCGGCTTCTTCTTTTTATCAATGCCCGGGAAGCCGTTGACCGTTACGTTCCCGATATACGTCAGCATTTTTGTTCCGCGGTCTCTCTGCTTAGGAAAGACAAAGAGTTCCGGCGTTGTATCAATAAAAGACGTGTCGTATTGCCCTGTGAGAAATTTTTCGTGTTTCGCCACGTTTTCAAGGAAAGGAATATTCGTTTTGATTCCCCTGATCCTGAATTCCTGTAGGTTGCGGACCATTTTGGCCGCCGCCTGTTCAAACGTCAGAGCCCAGGTTGAAAGCTTAACAAGCAGCGAGTCATAATAAGGCGTAATGACAGCGCCCTGAAAACTGTTTCCGGTATCAAGCCTCACCCCGAAACCGCCGCCTGAGCGATATGCCATGATTTTGCCTGTGTCAGGCATGAAATTGTTTGACGGGTCTTCAGTCGTAACCCTTGACTGGATCGCATATCCGTGCAGCGTGATGGCATCCTGGTTCGGAATGCTGATTTCGCTGCTGCCTAGACTGAGTCCGGCAGCAATCAGGATTTGTGTCTGAACGATATCGACACCCGTCACCATTTCCGTAATGGTGTGCTCCACCTGAACACGCGGGTTGACTTCAATAAAGAAAAACTCATCGTTCGCAACTAAAAATTCAACCGTTCCGGCATTGACATAATCAACATTCTTCGCAAGCTTAACGGCAGCATCGCAAATCTTTTCCCGGAGGGACTCAGAAAGCGAAACGCTCGGCGCTATTTCGATAACCTTTTGATGACGCCTTTGCACAGAGCAGTCACGGTCGTAAAGGTGAACCACGTTACCTTCTTTATCTCCGATGACTTGAACTTCAATGTGCTTCGGCTTTTCGATCAGCTTTTCGACATACACTTCATCATTGCCAAAAGCGGCTTTCGCCTCTGATTTTGCCCTGTTATAGGATTCCTCCAGCTCCGATTCGTCTCTGACGATCCGCATGCCGCGGCCGCCGCCGCCAAGCGACGCTTTGATGATAAACGGATATCCGAACTCCTCCGCAAATTGTTTGACCTCCGCGATATCAGCCACTGGGCCGTCGCTCCCCGGTATGACGGGAATTCCTGCTTTTTCAGCTTGTTCACGGGCTTTTACTTTGTCTCCAAACATATCGAGGTGCTTGGAGGTCGGTCCGATAAAGATGATGCCTTCCTCTTCACACCGCTTGGCAAACTGAATGTTTTCAGACAGGAAGCCGTAGCCCGGATGGATGGCATCCACATGGTTGCGTTTCGCAATCTCGATGATCCCTTCAATATCAAGATAAGCATCAATCGGCTTTTTCCCTTCGCCGACCAAGTATGCTTCATCGGCTTTGTATCTGTGGTATGATCCGCTGTCTTCTTTAGAATAGATCGCTACCGTACGGATATTCAGTTCTGTGCAGGCGCGAAATACGCGGATAGCGATTTCCCCTCTGTTTGCAACAAGAACTTTTTGAATAGACTGTTGTGACATGTCGTTCCCCCTCATCCGCTGTTTTAAGTATGTATCTATTCTAAATGAATCGGATGGACATTGTACACGCTTAGTTTTTTAAAAATTTATACTTTTTTTATATTGATTTTCTTTGGTTTTTGTAGTAACGACAGGCTGTTTTCGTTTGAACCGGTCAAAGTATTCATTAAACATGCTGATGTTCACCAATATCCCCGCGCTTGCCATCAGCAGAATGAGCGATGACCCTCCATAGCTGATAAACGGAAGCGTCACCCCTGTCAAAGGAATCAAGCCGGATATGCCGCCCAGGTTCACGAAAGACTGGATGGCGATCATGCTTGATATCCCGATCGCAAGCAGGCTTCCAAACGGGTCGTCGCATTTTCTCGCAATATAAAACCCTTTTAAAACGATGAAAGCGAGCAGCAGCACGACAAAAAGGACGCCGAAAATGCCGAGCTCCTCGGCGATGACCGCCATAATGAAATCGGTGTGCGTTTCAGGCAGATATCCATACTTCTGCACGCTTTCGCCGAGACCCAGGCCGAACAGCCCTCCCGAACCGATCGCCAAGTAGGAATTGACGACTTGAAAGCCCGAATCTCCCGCATCTTTAAACGGGTTTTGGTAGCTTTCAAACCGCTTCATCCGTCCTTCTGTTAAAATGCTGTCCCAGTTGAAATAAATGAGCGGGCTGACGAGCACAAGGACAGCCCCGGCCAAAAGTACGAGCTTTAACAGCGTTTTGCCGCTGAATCCCGAGCACAAAATAATGCACAAAGCGATTAAAGCGATGATAAAGGCCGTTCCCACATCCGGCTGAGCAGCGACCAGGGCGCAAATGAAAAGCGTGATGATCGCGGGAGGGGCGATTCCGGCTCCCAAGTTGTCAATATAGCTTTGCTTTTTGGCATAGACGGAAGAAAGATACAAGATGACGGTCAGCTTGACAAACTCCCCCGGCTGGATGCCGTAATTCGAAACCCTGAACCAGCTTTGGGCATTCCCGGCCACGTGTCCGACAACGAACAGCCCGAACAAAGCGACAACGGAAATGAGCAGCAAAAACTTTTGGAATTTTTGATTGGCAAAAGCCTTATACGGAAAAAGCGCCGCGCATAAAAATATGACGGTTCCGAGCACCAAAAACATCAGCTGCCTGTCAAAAAAGTAGCTGCTGTCTTGTCCATACCTTGTCACGGCTGTGATCATGCTTGAGCTGTACACCATGACGAGCCCGAACCCGCACAGCAGGAATACAGCGAAGATTAATGAATAATCATAGGATTTGAGCATTCTTTTTATCATATTATTATCCTCTTCCTTACTTGCCTTCAAAATGTGTTTGTGGTAACTCCTTCGTTATTTTACTACACTTTCTTAAAAAGCACGAAAGATACCCTTTTCATAAGACTTCGAATCTCGTCTGAAAGAAAAGTCCGTCTGTTCCAAGACTGCCGTTCTATTTTTTTATCGGCATACCATGCGTCTTCGTTTATTCGGCACGAACAGCATTCATTCCTTCATCAGCGGACGTTTTCTTTCTCATTCCATAACAAAAAAAGCCTGCCGGCAGTTTGTTTCTATCGAAACGTCGTCGACAAGCTGACTCAGACAGAAAGATTCTTCTGAGGTGTTCATTTATTTTTTTGTAAATGCATCATGTAATGCAGACAATTCACGTTCCAGCCTGTAAAGCAGTTCTTTACCCTCTTCTTCATCCACTAATCCAAGGCGGACAGCAAAATCAATTTCCCTAGAGAGTCCGAACATTTGTGTATCTAAAACCTCTTCATAAAGAGGACATTGAGGCATCGTTAAGTTGTCCATTTGCACTTGAATCAGCTTTAAGATTTTATCAGCATCACGTTTTAACAGGGCAAGTGCTTTTTCACGATGGTCGACTACAATCTCAGACGCCAAAAGTATCCCTCCGTTCCCCAGGCGAGTACCTAATTCTTCTATTTATGATAAAGCCTCAGCCGAAAAAAAGCAAGCTATTTCTGTCCTTTCGCCGTATTTCAAAGACTCGCATTTTAAGCTTCCGCTCACGTTTTAAAAAATGCTTAAACTGTAGTTCGCCGATAACAGCTCTAAAAGCCGGATTCCAGCGATGCTGTTTCCCTTTTCATCAAGCGAGGGCCCGAAGATGCCGATGCCGAAACGGTATGGGGATAGACCCATGATTCCCCCTGAAACCCCGCTTTTGGCGGGTATGCCGATTTTGATTGCGAATTCGCCGCTGGCATTATACATTCCGCATGTCACCATAAATGTTTTGCAAATTCTCGCGATATCCTTCGGTATGATTTGTTCTCCCGTTTCGGGATGCTTGCCGTTCAAAGCAAAAACAGAACCGATTTTCGCCAAGTCTAGGCTGTTCATTTCAATGGCGCACTGCTTTGTATACACATCCATGACATCCTCAACCTCAGCCTGAAAAATACCGTGCTCTTTCATGTAGTAGCACATCGCCCTGTTGACCATCGAGGTTTCAAATTCAGATTCGGCGACCTTCTCACAAAAGGTAATATTCCGGTTATTTGCCAGTTTTTTAATAAAATCAAGAAGCCTGCCGATCTTATCGGCATTCGTCTCTCCTTTAATCATGCTTGTCACCACCAATGCTCCGGCATTTATCATCGGATTCAGCGGCTTCCCCGGGTTGACGGTTTCAAGTTTGATGATGGAGTTAAACGGATCACCAGTCGGCTCTTGTCCTACATAATGAAACACTGTTTCCGGACCGTGATCGATCAGGACGAGAGCAAGCGACAATACTTTTGAGATGCTTTGCAGAGTGAAGGCTTTTTCCACGTCTCCCGCTGATATACACGTCCCGTCCGTAAAGTAGACCGCCGCCGATAAATCGTCCTCCGATAATTCAGCCAAAGCCGGTATGTAAGATGCAACCTTTCCTTTGTCCGTCACTTTTTTCGCTTCCGTGACAAAATATTCAAGCTCCTCATTATCCCGGCAATTCAAGTTTTTTCCCTCCATCCGAGCGTCGTTGCTGTTATCTTTCCCGGAGAGGGCTTTTGTTATGAGAAGTGACAATTTGAAAGAAAGCGCTTATAATTTTTGTGAGGGAGTGGTAGAGACATGAGCATTGTAACGATCACAGGAAATGTAAAGTATTCGATTACGCTCGATCCGAGCGTTTGGATTTTTGATGACCGAAAATTTGATCTCGATCAGTTCTTTTCAGATTTCAGAGAGGTAAAAGATGAAGAAGACGACCTTGTGATTGACCGGGAACGGCAAATCAGGGAAGGTACTGTATCGCCGCCGACACTGAAATCAGAGAAAAAATATGAAAAGGAGAAATTGCTTGACGGCACTTTCGGGATCAAGCTTGAACCTTTTTTAAAAAATGCGGAGGTGACAGGCTCCGCCGTCAAATGCCTCTTCAAAACGGAAGGTGAAGACGTTTCCGTTCCGATCGAAGAAGCGGGCGGCATGATTCTCTGCTTCAGCAACAATGGCAAGCCGCTTGGCGAAGACGGGCCTGTACACGTTTATTTTCCCGACGGTTCAAACAGGATGACTCCTGTGAAACGAGTAAAAGAAATTCACATTGTTTAAAGCTACAACACTGCAACGGGTGCGCCGGAGGCGATGAAAAAATCCGCCTCCTCTTTCCCGGCCGGGCTATCGGCACTTGCCGGCAACCCGGCCCGCGGGCCATGCAAGTTGCAACCCGGGTTAAACGCCCGGGTTTTTTTATTTACAGCAGATCGGCTGCAAGCCTGGCGAGCCGGGAGCGCTCTCCTTTTAAAAGCTTCACGTTTCCGGAAATTTTTTGATCCTTAAAGCGCTCGACAACATAGGCCAGGCCGTTGTTCATCGCATCTAAATAAGGATGGTCGATCTGTTCGGTGTCTCCCATCAATACGATTTTACTGCCTTCCCCGACGCGGGTCAGAAGCGTTTTGACTTCATGCTTGGTCAGATTTTGAGCCTCATCAATGATGATGAATTGGTCAGGAATGCTTCTGCCCCTTATATATGTGAGGGCTTCGACTTGAATGGAGCCCATCCCCGCTAAAATATCATCAAGCTCCCCCGGCTTTTTTGCATTGAACAAGTATTCCAGGTTATCAAAAATAGGCTGGACCCACGGACGAAGTTTTTCTTCTTTTTCACCCGGAAGATAGCCGAGATCTTTTCCGACAGGAACGATCGGCCTTGTGACAACAAGTTTTTTAAAATTCCCCAGGTCTTCTGTCTGCAGCAGCCCTGCTGCCAACGCAAGCAGGGTTTTTCCTGTGCCGGCTTTTCCAATCAGGGTGACAAGCGGAATATCTTGTCTTAAAAGAAGTTCCAAAGCCATCGTCTGCTGTACATTTCGCGAACGTATGCCCCAAACCTGTTCCTGATCGAAAACAAGCTTTTTAACGGCTTTTCCGCTTTGATCTACGATCCCTACGGCAGAGGATGATCCGCCGAGCGCGTCCTTCATGACAACAAACTGGTTCGGACGCAGCATCTCACTGCTGATTTCGTGAAGCGGCAAATCGTGATGTTCAAAAAAGGAATTCATCTGATCCGGGCGAATGTACACGTCTGTATAACCGCTGTATATATCATCATTGTCGACAACCCTGTCGTGCAAAAAATCCTCTGACATCAAGCCGATGGCATCGGCTTTGACACGGATCAGCATATCTTTGCTGACAAGGATAACCGGCCTGCCGTCTTCTTTCGTTTCCTCTTCCAGGCTGAGGTTTTTCGCTACGGCTAAAATACGGTTGTCGCTTGTTTTTTCGATAAAAATTTCTTGAAGCTGCTGAAAAGAGCGATGGTTCAGCTCGATTCTCAAGCTTCCTCCGTTTGGTAGGGGAACATTTTCATACAGCCTTCCTTTTAAACGCAAATCATCTATCAATTTAGATACGCGCCTTGCATTCCTCCCAATTTCATCCATGTAGCGTTTCTTTGAGTCGACTTCCTCCAATACGACAGCCGGGATGACAACCTCGTTATCTTCAAAAGAAAAGATTGAATTCGGATCCTGCAATAACACATTCGTATCCAGCACATAAATTTTACTCAATCTTCCGCCTCCTGATCAGGATTTTTAGCCTTTTCTTTTCAATTGGGTTAAAAGCTGATGGAGCGCCCGCTAAAATATATGTTTTTGTGAATAAAGATAGAAGGTTAATTCAACAATAAAAATTAATGAAAGCATTTTTAAGGAGGCAACCTCAAGTGCGAATCTTTTTTTTGATCCTAATTCAAACCGTTATGCTGCTTTCAGCCTGCGGCATTCAAAATAATGCCCGAAATGAAGCGAACGAGCTTCCCGGCAACAAACCGATTCAAGTAAAAAACAGCTCCCAAGAGCCGGTGAACCGTAAAGACGGGCAAGCCATCTCGCGGCGCCTTGTGAAGATCACTGAAAGCGTTCCGGGTGTCAATGATGCGACCGCCGTCGTGCTCGGCAGGCTAGCCGTCGTCGGAATTGATGTGAAAGACAATTTGGAGCGCAGCAAAGTCGAATCTATTAAGTATTCCGTGGCTGAAGCGCTGCAGAATGACCCTTACGGAGCAAACGCCGCCGTTGTCGCAGATCCCGACACCGTCAACCGCCTGCGGGCAATGGGCAGGGAAATTCAAGCGGGACGTCCTGTCAAAGGGATTCTCGACGAGCTGGCAGCCATCGTCGGGCGCGTCCTTCCTGAAGTGCCGAACGACGCAACAGACAATCAGCAAACAAATCCTACAAAATCCAACAACGACCAGCTGAATGACAGAAACCAGAAACAGCTTGAAAAGGAGCAAAATAAGCAATCGAACAAGCATATGAAAAATCGGCAGCCATAACTTTTAAAAGCCTGTGCCACTGTTTTCTTGACGGCACAGGCTTTTTCCTTTTTTCTAAAGGAGAAAATTTATTTGTCCGATTGATTAAGGTATAATGAATCGTAAGCGAGGTGAATCAAGTGAGGGTAAAGTGTTCATTGTGTGACAAAATCGAAAAAATCGATGATGACACACTCATTGCCAAACGTCTCCGAAACCGGCCGATACATACTTATATGTGCCATGAATGCAGCGAACGAATTAAAATCAAAACCGAAAACCGGATGAAAACCGGCCGTTTTAAGTTATATCCGCACAGAAAAGATAAAGAGCAGATCAAGTCGTAAAGCATGGACAAGCTCCATGCTTTTTTATCGCCTTTTTTGTTACATCAGTAACAAAATTAAAGATTATAGTTGATAAACATTTTCATTTGTAGTATTTTAAAATTGTTTCATGAGTAACAAAAAAGGAGTGATTCATCATGGATTTTGATGTACTGATCGCAGGCGGCGGCCCCGTCGGTCTGCTGACGGCTTCCGAGCTGGCTTTGGCCGGTGTCCAGACCTGTATTGTCGAACGGCTGAAAGAGCCTTCTCCATTCTCAAAAGCGCTCACACTGCATCCGCGCTCAATCGAGATACTTGAAATGAGGGGGCTTGGAGAACAGTTTAAGGAAATTGGCAAACCGATTCCTTCGGGGCATTTTGCCGGTCTGAAGACTGGATTGGACTTTTCTGCGCTTGACACGCAAGCCAATTTTACATTGTTCATCCCCCAATACGAAACTGAGAAGCTGCTTGAGGAACATGCGCGAAATCTCGGTGTCTGCATCCTTCGCGGTCATGAAGTTCTCGCTGTCCGCGAGCATGAGGAAACCGCCGAGCTCGTCGTCCAGGGACCCGACGGCCTGTCCTTTCTAACCGCTTCCTATATCGTCGGTGCTGACGGAGCCGGAAGTATCATTCGCAAACAGGCGCGCATCGCTTTTTCCGGAACTGATGCAAATATCACGGCAATGCTTGGTGATGTGTCGCTTGAAAATCCGCCGGAATCTCATTTTTATACTTGCGAGAACCGTGAAGGTGCCGTTGTGATCGTGCCTTTAGACGGCGGCATTTTCCGCGTCCTCATAACGGCGCCGCACATGCCTCAAGCTTTGCTTCACGAGCCCGTCACACTGGAAGAATTAAAAACAGAACTCAAGCGCATCTGCGGCACGGACCTTGGAATGGACAGCCCGGTTTGGATGTCCCGCTTCGGAAATGCCAGCAAGTTGGCGGAGCATTACCGTTCCGGCAGAATTTTCTTGGCTGGAGATGCCGCGCATATTCATTTTCCCGCGGGAGGGCAAGGTTTAAATGTCGGGCTTCAGGACGCGATGAACCTTGGCTGGAAACTCGCGGCAAAGATCAACGGACGGTGCCCCGACTGGCTGCTTGACAGTTACCATAATGAAAGACACCCTGTCGGGGAAGCGCTGCTCGTCAATACACAAATCCAAACAAAGCTGTTTGATTTTACACGTGAAGGCCTGTACCTCCGCGAATTATTATCCGGCATTCTCGGATTTTCAGACGTCAATCGCTATCTGGCAGAACAAATTACGGCGCTCAGCGTGCAATACGAAGCAGATGAAAAGATGCCTGAACATGAGCTGAACGGAAAACGTCTCCCAGATATCGATCTGACCCTTTCAGATGGTACTGTCAAACGGCTCTACACTTTTCTCCGTGATGGACGCTTTTTATTAGCAACATTCGGGATAGAAACGAAGGAATTTTCCATCCTTCCTCACGTCCGGCGTATACAAGTGAAAGCAATTGACGGCAGGCCTGAATGGAATGGGGTAAAAGCAGCGCTGATCCGTCCCGACGGTCACGTGGCCTGGGCTGTCGACGAATCCATGGAAAACGCGGAGCAATTGATTGCCGATGGTATCCACCGCTGGTGCGGGAACTCTCACATTCAGTCTGTTTAATCATTTTGTTTCATGCGCAACAAAATGATATAATCAAAGCAGAAACATCGATTAAAGGAGCCGATTTTCTGCATGGAGCATTTAACACACGCAAAACAAGAAATATTCGATCTGTACATCAGGCTCATTCATCAGCAAGAGCAGCAAGAAACCGTCATGAAAGAGCACATCTCCGCTGAAATGAAAAAGATGGAACGCGAATTCGGAGCTGAACTGAAACTCAACATGTCTGACATCCATACGATCAGCTGCATTGGCGACCACGAACCGATCAACGTCACCTCGATTTCCGAGAAGATGGGATTTTCAAAAGCGACGGTCTCAAGGATCACCGCAAAGCTGACCGAAAAAGGCCTCGTCAGCAAGACACAGCTCAGCGACAATAAAAAAGAAATCTACTTCCGCTTAAGCCATAAAGGGAGAAGTATTCATCACCTTCACCAGCGTGAGCACGAAAAAATCGAACAAAGGTTTAAACGATTTTTAAGCCGGTATTCAGCAGATGAGATTCTTTTTGCCAGGGCTTTGTTTCGGGACTTATTAACAGCGGATTTTCTGGCGGATACAGAAAAGACATAGCCTTCTTTGGCTATGTCTTTTCTACGTATTCGCCCCCGTCTGCTCTTTTTTCGAACGGTGCAGACGGATTTTGTAAATCGAAAGGATTAAAACGGCTACGATCAGCCCTTCTCCAACCGGCAGAAAAACGCCGAAAAAAGTTAAAAACGTACAGCCTAGCGCCAGAAAAAAGTAAATGATCGCCGTTTTCAACAGCGGCAGCCGTTTGGCGAACCCCAGTTTAAAGACGACCGCAGACAGGACGAAGATGGTGGCATAAAGCCACCACATTCCCGCCTCAGGATTCTGGTCCACTTTATAAAGAGCGGCAAAAAACGACAGCCGTTCACTTACATCAGTCAAAAAGATTCCCCTCCCCTTTGCTTAGTTGGGTTGCTCTTTTTTTAGGTTCTGCAAATGTTACGACAATCCTGCCAGCTTTTTCTTTTTCGCTGCTTTTTCGCGTTCGTTTTTGTCGAGAATTTTCTTTCTCAATCTGATGGATTCAGGCGTGACTTCGCAGTACTCATCCTCGTTCAAGTATTCAAGCGATTCTTCAAGCGACATGATACGCGGTTTTTTCATGCTGACCGTCTGATCTTTCGTCGCTGAGCGCACGTTTGTCTGCTGCTTCATTTTATTGATGTTGACGACAAGGTCGTTTTCACGGTTGTGCTCGCCGACGATCATACCTTCATATACTTCTGTGCCCGGCTCGACAAAAATCACGCCGCGTTCTTCAACGCCTTGAATGCCGTAAGCTGAAGCTTTCCCGGTATCCATTGAAACAAGCACACCTTGGCGGCGTCCGCCGACTTGCCCAGGCTCAACAGGCTGATAGCTGTCAAACGTATGGTTTAAAATCCCGAAACCGCGTGTAAGGGAAAGGAATTCGGTTGAGTAGCCGATTAATCCGCGTGAAGGAACGTTGAAAATCAGGCGGACCTGCCCGTTTCCGTTATTGATCATGTCGATCATTTCACCTTTGCGCGCGCCCATTGATTCCATTACAGATCCGGTATGCTCTTCAGGCACATCGATTTGCACACGTTCAACAGGCTCACAGCGAACGCCGTCGATTTCTTTAATGATGACTTCCGGCTTCGATACTTGCAGTTCAAAGCCTTCACGGCGCATGTTTTCGATTAAAATCGACAAATGCAGCTCACCGCGACCGGATACGACCCAGGCGTCAGGAGATGGCGTCGGATCGACTCGAAGGCTGACATCTGTCTGAAGTTGCTGTTCAAGGCGCTCTTCAATCTTCCTGGCCGTGACATATTTTCCTTCGCGACCGGCAAAAGGACTGTTGTTAACCGCGAACGTCATTTGAAGCGTCGGCTCGTCAATGCGCAGAACCGGAAGCGCCTCTTGATGCTCAATCGGGCAGACGGTCTCTCCGACATTGATGTCTTCCATTCCTGATACCGCGACAAGGTCGCCGGCTTTCGCTTCTTCAATTTCGACCCTTTTCAAGCCCTGGAAACCGAAGATTTTCGTTACGCGGAACGGCTTGATAGAACCGTCAAGCTTCATTAAAGCAACTTGCTGTCCGACCTTCATCGTTCCTCTGAACACGCGTCCGATTCCGATACGGCCGACATAATCATTGTAGTCAAGCAGAGCGACCTGGAACTGCAAAGGCTCCTCATGGTTATCGACAGGACAAGGAATATGGTTGACAATCGCTTCGAATAAAGCTTCCATATTTTCATCCTGCTGCTTCGGATCAGCTGAAGCGGTGCCGTTGATCGCAGAAGCGTAAACAACCGGGAATTCAAGCTGTTCTTCATTGGCATCAAGCTCGATAAACAAATCAAGCACTTCGTCAACGACCTCTTCAGGCCGGGCAAAATCGCGGTCGATCTTATTGACAACAACGATTGGCGTCAAGTTTTGCTCAAGTGCTTTTTTCAGCACAAAGCGGGTTTGCGGCATGCAGCCTTCATAAGCGTCAACAACAAGCAGAACGCCGTCGACCATTTTCATGATCCGCTCAACTTCCCCGCCGAAATCTGCGTGTCCCGGAGTATCCAAAATATTAATCCGTGTATCTTTATAGTTAATCGCTGTATTTTTCGCTAAAATCGTAATGCCGCGCTCTCTTTCCAAGTCATTGGAATCCATGGCGCGCTCCGCCACGTTTTCATTTGCACGGAATGTGCCAGCCTGATGGAGGAGCTGATCCACAAGCGTCGTTTTTCCATGGTCAACGTGGGCGATAATAGCGATATTGCGAAGATCTTCTCGAAGTTTCACATTTTCATCTCCTAAAAAATTTAGATAATCTTTCATATTATAACTGACGAACGAAGTTATTTCAATTTGTTTCAAATTTCCAGATTCGGTTGACCCTTTCTATTCAGCACGATTTTCTGTAAACTAACAGTAGACTTCATACTAAGGGGATGGGAAAAACAGTGAAACAAATCAAATGGATATTCTTATTATTCGCACTTGCTGCAGTGATCAGCATCATGATGATCGGCGTTGCAGTCGCCGAAAAAAGCGCTGCCGGCGTCGCAATTGCCGTCGCAATTCTGATCGTCATTATGGGGAGCGGTTTTACTCTCAAAAAAAGAATGCGCGAAAAAGGCCTGCTTGAATAAAAAAGAGCCCCTTCCGGCTGAAGGGGCTTTTGATTATTAAATTCCAAAAAAACTGGCGGCAGGTTGCCCGCCAGTTCTTATAAAAAGAATAAATAAATCAAAAGCATCAGCAAGTAGCCTCCGCCAAAAAGCGCTGCCCCTTTGAGAATCAGCCTTTGATAGTATGCTTTCCTGAATTTTTGTTCTTCCGCTTCTCCTGCTTCCGTTGGCAATCTGTCGTCATCATGAAAATTGACAGGTTCCCTCATCATGTCATACATTTCCCGGCAATCTGCACACGTTTTGATGTGCGCCATAACCAAATGTTCCGTTTTGCGGCTGCAATCGCCTTCTATGTATAGAGGCAGTAAATCTCTCACAAGATGACATTTCATATTGTTAAACCTCCCTGCCTTCCAAGCTTTTTTTCAGCTCAAGGCGGGCCCGGTGAAGATTGGTTTTTACCTTTGACAGTTTCCAATCGAGCACTTCCGCTATTTCCTCATAGGAAAGCTCCTGAAACTCTCTTAAAATAAGTACGGTCTGGTAATGTTCTTTCAGCCGGTCAATGTGATGTTTCAGCTCCTCCTGCCTTATGGCGTTTGCCAAATGGCGCTCAGGCATTTCAAACGTGTGCTGTTCCATGTCGCCGCAGGCCGTCACATCGGAAAACCGGATTTTTTTATCTTTTCTGTACCAGTTGATAAACGTATGATGCGCGATCGTATACAGCCATGTTTTGATCGAGGAATGGCCTCTGAAAGACTCCAGGCCCGCAAAAGCTTTCAGAAACGTATCCTGTGCCAGGTCTTTCGCCGTCTCAAGCTGATGGGTTCGCCTGTACAAATAGTACATAATGTCATGATAATATTCCCTGTACAGTTCTTCAATCGTCTGTTTTTTATTGGAAGCCATTTAGAAAAAAAACCACACCGTCATCCAAATCGAAAGGAGCAGGAAAGCACCATACAACGAGTAAACAAAAACCATGATATGACGGAGCTGCTGACGATCATCTGCCTTTTGTATGCCGGGAAGCGTTCTATTCTCGACTGCTGCCGCTTCAGCCTGGCCTTGAAAAAGCTGCTCATGCTCTTTCATCCAGATCACGGTTTCCTCTTCCAGTTCACCTTCTTGATAGAGCTCATACAAATCAAGAAACACCGCTTTTTTTTCTTCACTTGTCATCAAATTGTTTCACCTCATTTGTTACGGCATCAACCAAGTATGCATCATGTTCGTTTGAGCCGAACGGCTGGATGATGACAAGCCACGCATACCGGCTCTTTTGATCCCCGTCTGAAACAATCACAAGCTTCGTCCGTTTATAATAAACCAACCCTTTTTGATAGTGTTCAGACACTTTCCGAAAAGCCTTTTCCCCGTCTGCATATGTGTAGGGGGGCTTTTCATCCGCTTTGCGAAAGTCCTTTCTCACCGTCAGATAAGCTCCCTCTTCATGTTTCGTCATGGTCCAGCTCGTATTTAATACAGCATCGCTTTCTTTTTTCTGAAATTCTATCAGATCCTTTTCTAACTCCACCCTTTTCAGCTGAGAAAGGTCTTGATCAAATAATGAAAGCAAGCGTTTTTCGAGCTCTTGTCCGCGATAAGGCAAGGCGCTTTCAGATGTGAACGTAATAGCCGTTAATGCACCTGTTACAGGATGGAACGCCATCTCCGTTCCGTCGCTTGTCTTCACGTTTATGGATGCCGAGTTGAGGCTGGATGGAAATAATAAATCAATATCTGTCAGCTGATAAGCTGAGACGGGTATACCCAGCTTACGATAGACCGCTTCAACACCCCGCTCGATATCCTGACCAGAAACGCGGGCTTGTTTCACGCTTTCTAAGTTGTAAACAGACGTGTCCTCGGAAAAACCTATCAGTGTTTCCTTCCTCCAAGTAAACCCCATTGTGCTTAATTCAGGATCCTGGCCTTCACGGTAAAATTCAACAGTAGCTTCGTCGTCATCACGGCTTACTTTTGCCTTGATTTGTTTGTCAAGTTCGCGGCCGTGTTCCCGCAGAAATTGCTTCGACCGCTTGATATACGCCTGATCGGACAGGATATTCCCGCTAGGCTCTTTTTGATTGTAATAATTGGTGATCACCCCCGTCCAACCGTCAACGTACGCCTCGTAATCCTTCGTTTTAAAATGATAAACGTTGTGAAAATCCTGGTTGGTGGCTGACAAATAGATCAAGCTGTCCGTCGGAAAAAACGAGCTGACAGTCTGCTTCGCTTCTTTAACCGAAACAGGTTGAAAATTGGCATCAACCACGTCTGAAACCTCAGGGTGTGAGATTGTAAAAGCGGCATCTGCCAAATTGTAAAAAGGGTTAAGAAGTAGTGTGAAAAATAAGGCGGTGCCCGCGGCTAAAACACGCTTCACCATCAAAAAAGGCTTTCTCGAGCCATTCAGCAAGTGATATGTCATAAGAAAACCGAGCATGGTCAGAAATACGTTCAGCGGAAAAAATTCGTAGCCGAGCTTTTTGATGAAGAAACCGCCGATTGTCACAATGTAAAAAATCGAAAGGAGAACGTAACGGTTTCTTTTCCAATAAAGCTGAAAAAACAAGCAGATCATCAGCCCCGGAACCCCGATGAGCAGCACCAATACAAGCAGCAATTGTTCGAGATCAGCCCCGTTTTCCTTTAAATAGACAGCAGAGCCGAACAGCGATTGGAAAAACGGCATCGTCATCACCGCAATGTCAAATGCAAAAAACAGCCCCTTGCCCCCTTTTTCTGCGAGTGTCATCATATAATGAAATGAGACAAGCAAAATATAGCCGAACAGCAAAAACTGCATAAAAGGCAGGAGCGCATCTTGTTCTTCTATGTACAGGTTTGAAAACTCAGCGGCTTTCATTTGGTGAGCCAATTCAAACGAAAGGGCGCCTACCAAAATCAGCCTGAGCGCGATGCCTGCGTAAAAAAAGAGGCGCCGCCTGCTCACTTTCGGATGAAATGACACGACATACAGAAGGGCAAGGCCTGTCAAACACCACTGAATGACAAGCATGCTCTGCCTGCTTAAAATAAAATAACGTTCAAAATGGAGCACATAATCACTAAATAGTTCAATCAATTTCCACCACAATTCCTTTACATCAAATTAAGGCCTCATCATCATAGACAAACGAAGTAGCATTATGTTTCAAAAAATCATAAAAAAATGAGACCTGTTGTCAAACAAGTCTCATTGAAGCATCAAGCAAGGGGCAACACCATAATCAAATATCGTTTTCCCTCTTTATCTTTTTCCGTTTTCAGCTGTTCAAATCCCGAACGGGCGAGCATGTTCAGCCACGCGTCCTTTTCATATGGCACCGCCGCAAACAACGCTTTATGTCCCTTTTCTTTCAAACGTTTGCCGATCGTTTCAATCACTTCTTTTGCCCGGCCTTTTTGGCGGAAATCGGGATGGACAAGAAGCGTTCCGAGCCAAGGCTTGCCGTTAGAAGGCGCCCATTCGAGATGAAAGCTCAGAGCCGCCGGCAGGCCCCTGTCTTCCCACACGAGCCATTCACCGTTATACATCGCATAAGCACTCATATAGCGTTCCAGGCTGTTTCCGTCAAGCTCTTCCTTCGTCCACCCGGGGCTTGCTTCGGCCAGCTCCTCAAAAAAGGCGAAATCGGAAGAAGAGAAAGACCTGCTATTCATGCGGCAAATATTCGTTGAAAATCGCTCGATGAGCTGCCGGATTGCCGGCTACGATGCTGTGGTTTTCAAGAAAATTGAGCGGCTTCCCGTCAATTGTCGTATATGTTCCGCCGACTTCATCAAGCAGGATGCAGCCGGCGGCGTAATCCCAAGGGGCAAGTCTCATCGTCACATACACATCCATTCTGCCGGCTGCAACATAAGCAAGTTCCAAAGCCGCTGAACCGTATGACCGGGTCCCTCTGACGCGCTTGACAAGCGGAGATAATACGCTTGGATCGATCCGTCTGTTCTCGGTGATCCATGTCGCATTGATGGCCAGAATCGATTCTTCAAGCGGCACTTCTTTCATCTTGCCGAGCTTTGTATCATTCATGTACGCACCTTCGCCTTGAAAAGCATGATAAAGCTCGTCGTGAGTCACATCATAAATCAAACCGATTTTGCCTTTTCCGTTTTCAAAAATGCCGATTGAAATCGCAAAATTGCGTTTTTGATGAATAAAGTTCATCGTGCCATCGATCGGATCGATGATCCAAACGATGCCATCCAAAGATGTAAGCTTGTCCCCCTGGCCTTCTTCGCCAAGAATATGATGATCCGGAAAAACCGATTGGATTTTTTCAATGAAAAAACGCTCTGTTTCCTTGTCAATGTTTGTGACAAGGTCATTTGGATTCGATTTCGTTTCGATTGTCATCTTTTCTTTCATTGACTGCTGAATTCTCTGACCAGCTTCTTTCACCCAGCTTTTCGCCAGGCGGTCGATTTCCTTCCAGTTTGTCATCACACTACCTCTTTTCTATGTATACCTGTTGATTTATTCATAGCATACTGATATTAGCCGGGAAAAATCAAGAAAAATGACAAATGATCAGGCGGCCCAGATAAAAACGAACCTCTCAAACGGTTCGTTTTTATTATGGTTTCAACCATATAATCTAATCCATTCTTTTCTGAGTCGTTCCAGTTTGCGCTTGCTCAACTCGATTTGGGTTTCATCCTTTTTTTCCATGGCTTCAAAAAGCGTTGCAAGTTCATAATCGACCTCAAGCCTCCAAACAGCGGCCCGATTGTCTTTTTCCTCTTTCAATCCTTGTTTCACAATTGGTTTCATGTGCCCTACGCCCCCTCCAGAGAAAATTGATGTCAAAGAGAATCCTTCTGGTTTTAGTCCTAAGCGTGATTTATATTAATTTCTTATTCATATCGTATGAAGTGCTCAAACATTCGCAACGTTATTCTAAAAATTGTGTGTTTACCTAACGATTCCCCAAAATCCGCGAATCGAAACGTAATTTTTTGTTTGAAAAGCCGACTGTGATACAATATCTTTACTGATTGGACAAGGAGGAACACAATGAGCAGTCTGCGTTTTACTGAAGAGGATTTTCGTACATTTACAATAGAAGGTTTAGATGCGCGGATGAGCGCTCTGAAAGAAACCGTGCGCCCGAAACTTGAAGGGCTCGGCGGTCATTTTGCGCCTGTACTGTCCGCATTGACAGGAGATGAAATGTTTGTCCACGTCGCAAAGCACGCGCGCCGCTCGGTCAATCCGCCGGACGACAGCTGGGTTGCTTTTGCAAACAATAAGCGCGGCTATAAAAAGCTGCCTCATTTCCAAATTGGTTTATGGGAAACCCACGTGTTCGTATGGTTTGCATTGATCTATGAGTCTCCTCTCAAGCAGGAATACGGCCAGCTGTTTAAAAAGCATCTGCCGGACATTGAAAGCAACATTCCAAGCCGTTTTGTCTGGTCGGCCGATCATACGAAACCGGACGTCATAAGACAGTCTGAGATGGACGATAAAGAGCTGGAGAACCTGTTTGAACGGCTCGTCAACGTGAAGAAAGCAGAAGCGCTTTGCGGTATTCAGCTTGCAAAAGACGAAGTCCTGCAAATGAGCGAAGAGGCGTTTCTATCCGAAATCGAAGCGGCTTTTGAAAAGCTCGCCTTCCTTTACCGCCTGACGCAGAAAGTATCGGTTTAAACAAAAAGGGATGGCCTGTTGTGCCCATCCCTTTTTGTTTTGGATTTTCTCATTACATTTTAATTTTCGTATTTTCCGTTTGTTCCTTTGCTTTTTTGACTGCCTGATACGGAGAGTAATCGCTCGCTTCTTCAAACTGGCTGCAGAGCTTTTTTTCCTCCGCTTTTCCCGGAACGATTTCTTTAAAGCGGCGGTAAGCACTCATTAGTACATCGCGCTCAACGCCTTTTTCATAAGCGAGCTCAACCGTCTGAAAAAACGATATAACGTCTATCGCTTCCTCTGTGCTCCAGTCTTCATTCATCGGATATTGGTATCCTTCTTCCATTTGGTTCATCTCCTTGTGCAGTTCGGCCTGACGGCTTGTTTGGCTTTAGTATTGGTTTTCTTTTTTGCGACTATCCAAAGGGACAGAGAAGCCTTAAAGATGATAAAATGTTCTTTACATTCTTTCAAGAACATAATATAATTCATTTGTTTTATGCCATCAAGCAAAAACGCAAAATAACTCAACGATTTTTGATAAAGAATAGTCTTTAAGGAAATAGCAGGTTTATCATGAAGGTGGGAAAACAATTGTTGCAGCACGAAACACCCCTATATACCGGATTAAAAAAACACGCCGGCAAAAACCCGATCCAGTTCCATATACCCGGGCACAAAAAAGGCTCCGGGATGGACCCTGAATTCAGGGCGTTTATCGGAGAAAACGCATTAAGCATAGATTTAATCAATATCGAGCCTCTCGACGATCTGCACGCACCGAAAGGAATCATCAAACAGGCGCAGGATCTGGCGGCTGAAGCATTCGGAGCCGACTACACGTTTTTTTCCGTCCAGGGAACGAGCGGCGCCATCATGACGATGGTCATGGCCGTATGCGGCCCCGGAGACAAAATCATCGTGCCAAGAAATGTTCATAAATCGGTCATGTCAGCGATCGTCTTCTCAGGCGCAGTACCGATCTTCATCCATCCGGAAATTGACGATGAGTTGGGAATTTCACACGGAATCACCCCTGAATCAGCGAAAAAAGCGCTGCTTGAGCATCCTGACGCAAAGGGGCTTCTAGTCATCAACCCGACTTATTTCGGCATAGCTGCAGACTTAAGAAGCATCGTGGAGCTGGCTCATTCATTTCATATCCCTGTGCTTGTTGACGAAGCACACGGCGTTCACATCCATTTCCACGAAGATCTGCCTCTTTCTGCCATGCAGGCCGGAGCGGATATGGCGGCGACGAGCGTTCATAAGCTCGGAGGATCCCTTACACAGAGCTCGATTCTCAATATGAAAGAAGGTCTTGTTTCAAAAGAAAGAGTTCAATCGATTTTAAGCATGCTGACGACGACATCGACCTCCTATTTATTGCTCGCTTCACTTGATGTCGCAAGAAAACGCTTAGCCACAGAAGGACACGAACTGATCGAACAAACGATTAAGCTCGCTGATGAAACAAGGGATCGCATCAATGAAATCAACGGTATTTCATGCGTCGGGAGGGAAATCCTCGGCTCCAAAGCGGCTTTTAACTATGATCCGACCAAATTGATCATATCTGTGAAAGACCTCGGGCTGACCGGGCATGATGTGGAAAAATGGCTGCGCGAGTCATGTCAAATCGAAGTGGAGCTTTCTGACTTATACAACATCCTGTGCATTTTTACACCGGGAGACCGGAAAGAGGATGCGGATGCGCTGATCAAAGGCTTAGCCGACATCGCTCAGCAGGCCGCCTCTGCTGCGGAAAACAGACGCAAGCCTGAAGTGCTTCTGCCAAACATTCCAGCGCTTGCAATGACACCGCGTGACGCTTTTTATGCAAATACGGAAATCATTCCGTTTAAAAAAGCCGCCGGCAGAATCATTGCCGAATTTGTGATGGTTTATCCGCCAGGGATACCGATCTTCATTCCAGGCGAGATCATTACCGAGGATAATATCAACTACATCGAAAAGAACCTCGAAGCAGGGCTGCCTGTTCAGGGACCGGAAGATGACACCCTCCATATGATCCGCGTCATTAAAGAACAGCAAGCAATCCTGTAAAAAACAGAAAAGCATGCGGCACTGTAAATGGCCGCATGCTTTTTTCTATTCTTCCTCTCTAAGATGGCAGTTGCACTGTCCGCACGTTCCGTAAAGAATCGTCACTTTCTCATCTTCAAAATGCTGAATGGTTTCATTGCAGTCTTGACAAACGATCGTGCCCATCTTTCATTCCCCTTTTCTTTTCAAAATGGAAGCGTTTAAATTTGTTACCTTTATAATATTATGTCACATTAATATTGTCAATGGTTAATTGTATAACACATTTAAATCATTTTTGCTCTTTTTTCAAAAAAAAGGCCATTCATGTTATATATGTATTCCTGCTTAAAGCTTATGCAGAACGCTTCCCTGCTGATTCCGACTATGTACCCATCAAATCCGTTCAATCTGCAACGTCTCATAAATAAAACAGCAGTTATCAATTGTGTAACAAATGGGTAACAACGAAAGATTATTTCAATTATCATGATAAAATAGGAATTGTTTACTAATCGAACAGGAAAATCGGCTTGCATTATATAGAGAGGTGAGGAGACGTCATGTGGTTTCGAGCGATATTCACCGCCGCAATTTGTTTCCTTTTTTTGACGAGTGGATGTTCTTTATCTCACATCATGCCTGACCATGAGCAGCAGCAAAGCGCCAACCAACGCCACCTCAAGCTCATCTTTTTTTCCGATGACGAGCATATGGGGCAGGAAGTGGCTTACTATGATGCGCTTTTGGATTTAAAAAAAGAATTTCCCGAACAGGTTTCAAATATGGAAATTTCACATGAAAAAGGCCAGTGGAAAAAAGAGGTTAAAATCTTTCCAAGCTTGCTGCTTGTTCATGATAAAAAAGTACTGGTTAAAATTGAAGGAAAAATAAAAGATAAAGATAAAATTGTAAAGCTTCTTCAAAAAGAATTGAAGCATTAAAAATCCCCTGTGTATGTGCAAGGGGATTTTCTATCTTGAGCGATTAAAATACATAAAAAAAACCCCCTGCTGGGGGTTTTTCATTTAATTATTTTACAACGTGAATCGGCATGCCAATGGCAACTTCTGCAGCTTCCATTGTAATTTCTCCCAATGTAGGGTGAGCATGGATTGTCATGGCGATATCTTCAGCAGTCATGCCTGCTTCGATTGCCAAGCTCAGCTCAGAAATCATGTCAGAAGCACTTGCTCCGGCAATTTGTGCACCGATGACTAAACCGTCTTCTTTGCGTGTTACAAGTTTAAGGAAACCGTCAGTTTCGTTTAATGACAGCGCACGTCCGTTTGCAGCAAACGGGAATTTGGCTGCAGTCACTGCAAGACCTTCTTCTTTAGCCTGTGCTTCAGTGTAACCCACAGATGCAAGTTCAGGCTCAGAGAAGACGACCGCAGGAATTCCGAGATAGTCGATTTCCGCTGCTTCTCCGGCAATCGCTTCAGCAGCGATTTTACCTTCATAAGAAGCTTTATGTGCAAGCGGAGGACCTTCGATGATGTCGCCGATCGCATAGATGTTCGGAATGTTTGTACGGCATTGTTTGTCCGTTTTGATGATGCCGCGGTCCGTCATTTCAACGCCTACTTGTTCAAGTCCAAGCTCGTCCGTGTTTGCAACGCGGCCGACAGTGACAAGTACGTAGTCCGCATCAATCGTTTGCTCATCGCCTTTCACTTCGAACGTAACGGTTACGCCGTCAGCTTTTTCTTCTACGCCTTTAGCCATAGCTTTTGTATGGATTTCAACGTTGCCTTTTTTCTTCAGGTTACGTTTAACAAGAGAGCTCATTTGCTTCTCAAAGCCTGGAAGAATTTCTTCTCCGCCTTCAAGAATGACAACTTCAGTGCCGAAGTTTGCATATGCAGTACCGAGCTCAGTTCCGATGTAGCCGCCGCCGATGACAACGAGCTTCTTAGGAATTTCTTTCAGTGCAAGCGCGCCTGTTGAATTCAGTACACGGTCGCTATATTTGAAGTTTGGCAATTCGATAGGGCGAGAACCCGTTGCAATGATCGCATTTTTGAACGTGTATGTCTGAGCTGAATTCTCATCCATCACGCGTACAGAATTGCTGTCTACAAAGTACGCTTCGCCTTTTACGATGTCGACTTTGTTGCCTTTCAGAAGGCCTTCAACACCGCCGGTAAGCTTATTAACGACAGAGGCTTTCCATTCTTGAACTTTTGTAAAGTCAACTTTTACGTTTTCAGCAGTGATCCCCATCTCTTCAGAATGCTTTGCATTCTCATAGCGGTGGCCTGCATTGATCAGCGCTTTTGAAGGGATACATCCGACATTCAGACATACGCCTCCAAGATTGCCTTTTTCAACGATTGTTACTTTTTGTCCAAGCTGAGCAGCGCGGATGGCAGCTACATAGCCGCCAGGTCCCGCACCAATGACAAGAGTATCTGTTTCAATAGGGAAATCTCCTACTACCATTACATTACGCCTCCATTAAAATTAATTGTGGATCGTTCAGCAAACGCTTGATGTGATTTAATGCGTTTTGTGCAGTTGCGCCGTCGATCATACGGTGGTCGAAGCTTAGAGAAAGAGCCAGAACTGGTGCAGCGACGATTTCGCCGTCACGAACGACAGCTTTCTCAGCGATGCGGCCGATTCCAAGGATCGCAACTTCCGGATGGTTGATAACCGGTGTGAACCATTGACCGCCGGCAGAGCCGATATTCGTAATTGTGCAAGAAGCGCCTTTCATTTCAGCAGGAGCAAGTTTGCCGTCGCGTGCTTTTGTCGCAAGTTCGTTGATTTCATTTGAAATCTCAAAAACAGCTTTGCGGTCCGCATTTTTAACGACCGGCACAAGCAGGCCTTTGTCAGTGTCTGCCGCAATACCGATGTTGTAGTAGTGCTTCTGAATCACTTCATCTGTATTGTCGTCAATTGATGTATTCAGGACTGGATATTTTTTCAGAGCTGATGTTAAAGCTTTTACCACGTAAGGCAGGTAAGTCAGCTTAATTCCTTGATCAGCCGCAACTTGTTTAAACTGCTTGCGGTGAGCGACAAGGTTTGTCACATCGACTTCGTCCATTAGTGTAACGTGTGGAGCGGTATGTTTTGAGTTGACCATAGCTTTTGCGATGGCTTTGCGGATTCCGCTCATTTTCTCGCGTGTTTCAGGGAATTCGCCTTCAGGCACTTGAACCGCCGCTGCAGGTTTTTGTGCAGCAGGCTCTGCTTTTTCTTCAGCTTGAGCAGCCTGAGCGTTTCCGGCAGTTCCTCCGTTTAAGAAGCTGTCGATATCTTCTTTCAGAACGCGGCCGTTTTTGCCCGAACCTGAAACATTCACGATATCAACGCCTTTTTCACGGGCATACTTGCGTACAGATGGCATTGCAATGACGCGCTTATTCGAATCTGCATCCGCTTGCTCGTTTGCTTCCGCTGCTTCTGCTGGTGCATCAGTTTCTTGTTTGTCAGCTTCTTCCGCTTTCGCTTCGCCTGATTCGTCGCCTTTGAATTGAAGATCTTCGTAACCTGGTGCATCAAATGTGATGATTGTCTGCCCAACGGTTGCGACTGTTCCCTCTTCAACTTTTAATTCTAATACTTTTCCTTTAACAGGTGAAGGAATTTCTACAACTGCTTTATCGTTTTGGACCTCTGCCAAAACGTCATCTTCGTTTACCTCGTCGTTTGGCTTGACGAACCATTTTACGATTTCGCCTTCGTGGATTCCTTCCCCGATATCCGGAAGTTTAAATTCAAATGCCACAGTTTTCGACCTCCTAAGATTATTACGTAGTTGATATAATGGTCAGCCTGCTTATTTAGGCTGACTGTCAGTAGACGGCTACAGTTTCTCCGACTGACTGTGGAAATGCATGAAGGGAAAAAGGCTGGTATCAGCTTTTCCCTTATTGTTCAGATCTTATTAGAATTCCAATACTTTTTTCGCAGTTTCAAGCACGTCTTTATGGTTTGGAAGCCATACGCTTTCAGCTTGAGAGAATGCGAATACCGTATCAGGAGCAGTGACGCGAAGCACCGGAGCTTCGAGGCTCAAAATCGCGCGGTCGTTGATTTCGGCAACAACGTTTGCAGCCACTCCAGCCTGTTTTTGCGCCTCTTGAACGACGATCGCGCGGCCTGTTTTTTCCACAGATGCGATGATCGTGTCGATGTCAAGCGGGCTGACTGTGCGAAGGTCGACAACCTCAGCAGATACGCCTTCTTTTTCAAGCTCTTCCGCAGCTTTTAATGACTCGTGAACCATCGCTCCGTATGTGATGATTGAAAGGTCTGTTCCTTCGCGTTTCACATCGGCTTTGCCGATTTCAATTGTGTATTCCTCTTCAGGAACTTCCTGACGGAATGAACGGTAAAGTTTCATATGCTCAAGGAAGACAACCGGATCGTTATCGCGGATCGCGGAGATTAAAAGTCCTTTAGCATCGTACGGAGTTGAAGGAATGACGACTTTAAGTCCAGGCTGCTGTGCAACGAGTCCTTCCAAGCTGTCCGCGTGAAGTTCAGGCGTATGAACACCGCCGCCGAACGGAGAGCGGATTGTCACTGGTGAAGTCCAGCGGCCGCCGGAACGGTAGCGCATCCGTGCCATTTGTCCGGAAACTGAGTCCATCACTTCGTACACAAAGCCGAAAAATTGAATTTCCATTACAGGACGGAAGCCTTGTAAGCCTAAGCCGAGTGCAAGGCCGCCGATACCAGATTCAGCAAGAGGAGTGTCAAATACGCGATCCTCACCAAACTCTTTTTGCAATCCTTCAGTCGCACGGAACACGCCGCCGTTAACACCGACGTCTTCTCCGAAAACTAAGACATTTTCGTCATTTTTCAGTTCTGTGCGTAACGCATCAGTGATTGCTTGAATCATTGTCATTTGCGCCATGGCTTACTTCGACTCCTTCTCTTTATAAATTTCCTTTTGTTCTGCAAGGTTGTAAGGAAGCTCTTCATACATGATGTCGATCAGGTCGGTCACTTTTTGCTTCGGCTCTTCGTCAGCTTTTTTGATCGCCTGCTTGATTTCTTCTTTCGCTTCTTCAATTACCTTGCTTTCTTCTTCTTCAGACCAAAGGCCTTTGTTTTCCAAGAATTTGCGGAAACGGACAAGCGGATCTTTCTGCTCCCACTCATTCTCGATTTCTTTCGTACGGTATTTCGTCGGGTCGTCACCGGCCATAGTATGAGGACCGTAACGGAAGCAAAGCGTTTCGATCAGGGTAGGGCCTTCGCCGTTTACAGCGCGCTCGCGTGCTTCGCGTGTCGCAGCGTATACAGCAAGGGCATCCATGCCGTCTACTTGAACGCCGACGATACCTGCAGCCGCAGCTTTTTGTGCGATTGTTTGAGCTGCTGATTGCTTCTCAACAGGTGTAGAAATCGCATAGCGGTTGTTTTGAACAACGAAAATAGCTGGAGCTTTATACGCACCGGCAAAGTTGATGCCTTCGTAGAAGTCACCTTGGGAAGCACCGCCGTCTCCAGTATAAGTGATCGCCACAGCCTGTTTGCCGCGTTTTTTCAAGCCGAGTGCAACGCCAGCCGTCTGGATGTATTGCGCACCGATAATAATTTGCGGCGACAGCGCATTGACATCATCCGGCATTTGGTTGCCGCGGAAATGTCCGCGAGAGAACAAGAATGCTTGATAAAGCGGAAGTCCGTGCCAGATCAGCTGCGGAACATCACGGTAGCCCGGAAGAACAAAGTCTTCTTTTTCAAGCGCGAAATGCGTAGCAATTTGAGACGCTTCCTGACCAGCAGTCGGCGCGTAGAAGCCAAGGCGGCCTTGTCTGTTCAAAGAAATAGAACGCTGATCCAAAATGCGTGTATACACCATGCGGCGCATTAATTCTTTTAATTGATCATCAGATAGATCGGGCATTGCCGCTTCATTAACGACTTCGCCTTCTTCATTCAAAATTTGAAACGTTTCGAACTGCTTTTTAATGGCATCGAATTGCTTTTTGCTATCAACGATTGCTTTTTTCGTTTTTGCAGCCATATAAAGTCACCTCTTCCTTTCTTTTGACAGTCATAGACGTGTATCCCTTATACATACAGAATTAGGGTGTCCTAAATTGACGGGCGCAACTCATATTTATTTCTTATTAGCCGCTTTGATGGTTGTCGAAACTTTTATGTAAGGACAGCACAACGCGTTCTAAAACTGTATCATTTATAGTTTATGACAAACTAATACAACAAGTTCCACCAAGGCTAAGTTTACACCAGTCGATCATACTCGTCAATCGATTTCATTCCTGAAATTCAATAAATGTATTCGCTTTACTGAATTTCTGTTTCAGCGCTGTTCAGACTGTTTCAAACTGTTCTAGTATAGACAGCATTCTGTATTACAATAGCAATACAGATTTTGTCGAAAAAAGAGGGCTGAATATTCAGCCCTCTTTCATCTCAAATCCCGCAGCCTTGTAAAAATCTTTTCTGGCTTTGTTGTAATCCTTTGTATACTCATTGAAATGTTTGCTTTCTTTCAGCACTTTGTCATACGATTGATTGATTTTTTTCAGCTGTGCCTCAAGGTCATCCAGTTTAAGACCTTTGTTTTTGAGCAGCTTGTACAGCTCTTTGTCAAGGCCGATTGCGTTCTGATAGGCGTCATAAAGCGAGTCGTAGGCTTTGTAGCGCTTTTCCATAAAAGAAGCAGCGTTCTCAGCTTTTTTCCTGACCTTCTGGTCTTCGATTTTTTCCGCCGACGCTTTATTCGCTTCAAACTCCTGCTTTGCTTCGTCTATGCTTTCTTTCTCAGAATTCAAGTGCTTCTCGCGGTTTCCGGCTTTCTTGAGCGCTTTGTCGGAGAGCGCAGCGATTCGGTCAAAATCATCCATATTGAGCCTGATCATTTCCTCGTAAAGCTTAGATTCAGCTTTTTCCAGACTTTTAAGGGAACCCTGCTCTTGTTTAAAAGGCTCTTCCAATTCCACGATCTTCTCCAGCGAGCCGTGAAAAGACTCGACAGGATCTTTCCAGAGACAGCCTGATAGTACAAATGCTGCCATGAAAAGAACAACGATGCCTGCTGGCACCCGCATGTTTGAAAATTTCACTTCGAACTTCCCCCAATCTCGACAAATTCCACTATAAAATGAATTCGTTTGTTTGACAACAGAAGTCTAAAGCGTATGGACAAGCCGATATCAGATCGGTATGCCGCCGCCTTCGCTTTTAGACCAAAACATTCAGGGAAAATTCCTTGAAGTTGGGCATTCGACTATACAACCGTTGGACTTTTACATAATTTATATTAGACGCCATGCCTACCAAAAAGAAAAGGCTGGCGTAAAATAACGGAGGAGGTCTTCATATGTACGGTTATTGCTGCCCTGGATACGGGTACGGCGGCGGTTATGGATACGGCTACGGCCGCACATTCGCTTTGATCGTCGTTCTCTTTATTTTGCTGATTATTGTAGGGGCCGCTTATTTAGGCTGCTAGCCCCTGATGAATCCGTCATGACCAGCCTCCTTCGGCTGGTCATTTTATCATGCACAGAGATTGCGCGAAAAGAGCAAGATCCGCTATACTTTACATAATGAATCGTTGGGAGTGAAGATGTTGATCACAATGGAAAACATTGTCCGCGACGGACACCCCGCTTTAAGAACCGTCGCCGAAGAAGTTCAATTGCCAGCTAGCGAAGAAGAAATCAAACAGCTGAGCGACATGATCGAGTTTATCAAAAACAGCCAGGACCCTGAAATCGCTCAAAAGTACAACCTTCGTCCTGGTGTCGGCCTAGCCGCTCCGCAAATTAATATCAATAAACGAATGATCGCAGTTCATGCCGAAAATGAAGACGGGACACTTTACAGCTATGCGCTTTTCAATCCGAAGATCGTCAGCCACTCTGTTCAAAAATGCTATTTGACAAGCGGCGAGGGCTGCCTGTCCGTCGACGAACCGATTCCCGGATATGTTCCGCGCTATGAACGGATCCGGGTCAAAGGAACGACACTTGATGGCGAAAACGTCGACATCCGCTTAAAAGGATTTCCGGCAATCGTATTCCAGCATGAAATCGATCATTTAAACGGCATTATGTTTTACGACCATATCGACAAAGAAAACCCGCTGAAACAACCCGAAAACGCAACGCCTGTCGGCAGATAATGCACATAAAAAAACGGATCAGACAAGATCCGTTTTTTTATGGTTTCAAAAGCCCGAGGGCTTCTACCGCGTATTGAATGCCGTCTTCATCGACGGGCTTTGTGACAAAGTCGGCTATTTTTTTCAGCTCAGGCACAGCGTTGCCCATCGCCACTCCGGTTCCCGCAAACTCGATCATCTGCAGGTCGTTCAGACCGTCTCCAAACGCGTAAGTATCCTCTCTGTCGAACGGAAGCTTTTCAATGACTTTTTTGATTCCTTCCGCTTTCGAACCGCCAGAAGGCAGCACATCTGTGGAGCGCTCGTGCCAGCGGACGAGATCAAACTCCTGAAACCGGCTGTACCGCTCTTCCTCGTCTTGCGTACAGAACAAGAGGACCTGAAAAATGTCCCTACCTTTAAAATAGGCGCGGTCCTCTTCCGGCGGATTGACTTTTAAGCTGCCGATTCCTTCGTGGACGAACGGATGGCCGGCAGATGTAGTGCGCATCCCCTCTTCTCCCATGAAGACGAGGGGATGGCCGCAGCTGTCGGAATGCGCAAGCAGCGCTTCCAGTGACTGTTCGGCAATGGGGTTTTTATAAATGACCTCTCCTTCAAAAACGACATATTGTCCGTTATAAGAGACAAAAGAATCGATGCCCAATTCTTCAAGCACAGGCCTGACCATAAACGGCGCCCGGCCTGATGCGATGAAAACATGATGGCCGTGCGCTTTTAAATCGGAGACAGCCTGTTTCGCAGTGTCGGGAATCCGTTTATCATGATCATAAATCGTTCCGTCGATATCAAAGAAAATCAGCTTTTTATCCATGGCAGTGAATCCTTCTCCCTTAGCTAGTATGATTGATGGTTCTCCTGTACCATCATACAAAAACTGCGTACGCGAGAAAACCTTTTCACTCCAAAATCAAAACAAAATCAACATGCCAATAATATCCATGTAACAATAGACGGATTCATCATATAATAGAACTAAAGAGATACGGTAGTGACCGGACAAGTCAGAGAAAGGAGGAATCCGTATGCTACGCCGACTGCGGAAAAAATTAAAAAAACAGCTGAATGGCATGATGCGCAGAAAGTCGATTGCCTAAAAGGACCTTCACTCATGTGGAAGAGTCCTTTTTTTCTCAAGCGCTTTTCTTATGAGGCAATTTCGAATATAATAGAAAGATGAGTCTAACAATCGGCAGTTAAGGAGAGATTTGGATGATCTATAAGGTATTTTATCAAGCAAGCAATGACGAAGTACCTGTTCGTGAAAAAACAGATTCAATTTTTGTGGAAGCTCAATCTGAACGTGAAGTCAGATCTAAATTAAAACAATACAACTACAATATTGAGTTTATACAGCAAGTTGAAGACGCTTTTTTAGAATATGAAAAGCAAAGCGAAAATTTTAAAGTATTGGAGTTATGAATGAATGAAATTTGTAAAAAATGATCAAACGGCTGTATTTGCCCTTGGAGGACTTGGGGAAATCGGCAAAAACACGTACGGGGTCCAGTTTCAGGACGAGATCGTGCTCATCGATGCGGGGATTAAGTTTCCGGAAGACGAGCTCCTCGGAATCGACTATGTCATCCCCGACTACACTTATTTAGTCAAAAACGAAGAAAAAATCAAAGGTCTTTTTATTACGCACGGCCACGAAGACCATATCGGCGGAATTCCGTACCTGCTCAAACAGGTGAACATTCCCGTTTACGGCGGACAGCTCGCCATCGGCCTTCTCAGAAAGAAGCTTGAAGAGCACGGTCTGCTGCGTCAAACAAAGCTTCATATCATTGAAGAAGACGATATCGTCAAATTCAGAAAAACGTCGGTTTCTTTTTTCAGGACGACCCACAGCATTCCGGACTCATACGGGATTGTCGTAAAAACACCGCAAGGAAACATCGTACATACCGGTGACTTTAAATTCGATTTTACACCGGTAGGCGAACCTGCCAACTTGACCAAGATGGCCGAAATCGGAAAAGAAGGCGTGCTTTGCCTGCTTTCTGACAGCACCAACAGTGAAATCCCTGATTTCACGATGTCAGAGCGCAAAGTCGGAGAAAGCATTGATGATATTTTCCGAAAAGTCGAAGGCCGGATCATCTTCGCAACCTTCGCGTCAAACATCCACCGCCTGCAGCAGGTGATCGAAGCAGCTGTTGCAAACGGACGGAAGGTTGCCGTATTTGGACGAAGCATGGAGTCGGCGATTGAAATCGGCCAAACGCTCGGGTATATTAAGTGTCCGAAAAATACGTTTGTTGAAGCGAATGAAATCAATAGGCTTCCTGCCGGCAAAGTGACGATTCTTTGTACCGGAAGCCAAGGTGAACCGATGGCTGCGCTATCCCGAATTGCTAACGGCACACACCGGCAAATTTCCATCATTCCTGGGGATACGGTCGTATTTTCATCATCTCCGATCCCGGGCAATACAATCAGCGTTAGTCGCACAATTAACCAGCTTTACCGGGCGGGCGCCGATGTCATCCACGGAGCTGTGACTAACATTCATACATCAGGACATGGCGGACAGGAAGAGCAAAAGCTGATGCTCCGCCTCATCAAGCCAAAGTTTTTCATGCCGATTCACGGTGAATACAGAATGCAGAAAATGCACGTCAAACTTGCGACAGACTGCGGAATTCCTGAGGAAAACTGCTTTATTATGGACAACGGCGAAGTGCTTGCTTTGACAAGCGAAGAAGCCTCAGTCGCAGGTAAAATCCCGTCAGGCAATGTCTATATTGACGGAAGCGGCATCGGCGACATCGGGAACATCGTGCTTCGCGACCGCCGGATTCTTTCTGAAGAAGGGCTTGTCATTGTCGTTGTCAGCATCAACATGAAAGAGTTCAAAGTGTCTGCAGGACCTGACTTAATTTCCAGAGGATTTGTCTACATGAGAGAATCCGGTGATTTAATCAACGATGCCCAGGACCTGATTGCAGGACACCTTAAAAAAGTGATGGAACGCAAAACGACGCAGTGGTCTGAAATTAAGAACGAGATCACAGACACGCTCGCTCCGTTCCTCTACGAAAAAACAAAACGCCGCCCGATGATCCTTCCGATTATTATGGAAGTCTAATCGCGGCTTGAGCAAAAAAACGGATGCACCGGTGTGCATCCGTTTTTTTATGGTTGAATCGGGATATGCCTAAACGCTTTAACATCAAACAAGCCTTCTGTCGTCATTTTAATGTCGGGGATAACAGGAAGCGCTAAAAAAGAAAGCGTCAGAAAAGGATTAAACGCTCCTGAAAATCCTGTCTCCGTTAATGCTGCATGAAGAGATTTTAAGCTTTCGTTTACCGTCTCAAGCGGTTTGTCCGACAAGAGGCCGGCAATCGGCAGAGCGACGGATTGAAGCTCCTTCCCTCCTTTTGCAATGGTGAGGCCTCCCCCGATTTCTCCGAGACGTTCAACCGCTTTTAAGATGTCTTGATCATTTGTACCGACAGCGATTAAATTGTGGGAATCATGAGAAATCGTTGTCGCGATGGCGCCTTCTTTTAGACCGAATCCCCTGACAACGCCGAGTCCGATTCCTTTAACGCCGCGATGGCGCTCAATCACTGCAATTTTCAACAGATCGCTTTCCAGATCCGGCTGAAAAAAAGCGCCGCTTTTCGGCTTGGCCAGGGACAGCTTTGTTTCAAGCTGATTGGGGATAATGTCAATGACCCTGATTTCACTCCCTTGAACGATCGGAATTTCCAGATCATCCTCATGTAAATCAGGGAGATGGACAGATTGGAGCAGAGCAGGTGCCGCTTTGCCGTCCGTCCATTCGCTTTGTTCTGCCCCGCTCCAGATCACGCCGTTGATCATCGTCTTTGAAATGCTGACGTTCTCAAAATCGCTGATGAAAAGGAGGTCTGCGTCATAACCCGGGGCAACCGCTCCCTTCGTCTTTAACCCGAAGCATTCCGCTGCATTGAGGCTGCCCATTTGATATGCGAGAAACGGGTCAAGTCCCTCTTGAATGGCAAGCTTGACCTGATGGTTAATGCTTCCTTCATCGACCAGTTCATCCAAATGCTTATCATCCGTACAGAAAAAGAAGCGTCTCGCATTTTTCTCATTAACCGCAGGCAAAACATGACGTGTATTCTTTGCCGCAGAGCCTTCTCTCAGCATGACGTACATTCCTCTTCTGACCCGTTCAAGCGCCTCTTCAGGTGTCGTGACCTCATGGTCTGTCAGCACGCCCGCCGCTCTGTAGACATTGACGAACCCGGCTGACAAGCCGGCCAGATGTCCGTCGATCCGCTTGTCCGCTTTATGGGCATCCATGAGTTTTTGCACCATATCCGGCTCTCCCGCTTCAACGGCCACATAGTCCATCACTTCCGCAAGCCCGAGCACCTCTTCGCGGCTGTAAAAAGGATGTAAATCCGCAGCGTTCAAAACCGCACCCGATTTTTCAAATGGTGCCGCAGGCACACAAGAAGGGAGCATAAAACGAATGTTCAGCCTTGTCATCTTAGCCTGCTCCAACATGAACTCAAGACCCCTCACTCCTGAGACATTCGCGATTTCATGGGGATCGGTGACAACGGTTGTTACACCGTGGGGAATCACCGCTTTGGCAAATTCGGGCGGCGTCACCATTGAAGACTCAATGTGGACATGACCGTCGATAAAACCGGGAACGATCATTTGTCCTTCTGCGTCAATGGTATTCTCCCCCTCATAATCGCCCAAACCGACGATGGCCCCGTCTGTGATAGCTATGTCTGTCTTCAACCATTCCTGATTAAAAACATCCATGATCTTTCCGTTTTTAATTACAGTATCCGCTTTTTTGCGATGACTGGCGGCGCCAAGCCGGTGAATGAACATCTCATTGTCCAAAGATATATGTCCCCTCTCATTTTTATATGGATATGGTTCAATATCGTAGCCGAATCGTTTGAAACAGTCAATGAAAAGATCAAAAAAACCGCGGGCAGTGGGGTTCCCGCGGCTGATCGATGGCATTTTAATGTTGAAAAACTTTTTTTTCAAATCTCTCAATGTCAGGATTTGAGCCGATGACGATTAAAATATCGTCTTTTTGAATCTCTTCGGTGGCAAGCGGAGATACGATGACTTCTTTCCCCCGCTTGATCGCGACAATATTAATTCCGTATCTGGCCCGGATATCAAGGTCAAGCAGCGTATTTCCGGCCAGTTTGCCGTTCGCTGCGATTTCGACAAGGCTGTGCTCATCAGAAAGTTCAAGATAATCAAGCACATTGTTGGAGACGATGTTGTGGGCGATTCTTTTTCCCATTTCACGCTCCGGATGAACGATCCGGTCCGCTCCGATTTTGGATAATACTTTTTCGTGATAATCGTTTTGAGCTTTGACGGTAATCATTTTCACACCAAGCTCTTTCAAAATCAGCGTTGTCAAAATGCTCGCTTGAATGTTCTCCCCGATCGCTACAATGACGTGGTCAAAATTGCGCAGTCCAAGGTTTTTCAGCACTGATTCGTCTGTAGTGTCTCCTATCACAGCATGTGAGGCAATTTTGGCGTATTCGTTTACGCGATCTTCATCTCTGTCGATCGCCATTACCTCAAGCCCTTCTTCACTCAATGCTTTACAAATGCTGCCGCCGAACCGGCCGAGTCCAATTACTGCAAATTCTTTTTTCATCGGTAATTCCTCCATGGGTCAATCTGAACAAATTCTATCATATGAAGTGGAATTTTTCCTCTTTTATTTTATCGTTGCGCGGCTGCAGCATCCTTGCTGAATATCGTTCTCTTCGGATGCCGCCCCTTTGTCGATCGGAAGCAGGATGTGGAATGTGCTTCCCTCGCCCAATTCGCTGTCGATTTTCATTTCTCCGTTGTGAGCGCCGATAATATTCAGGCAAATCGTCAGCCCAAGACCCGTCCCTTCTTCTTTCGTTGAGAAGAAAGGCTCCCCGAGCTTTGCCAAATCGGCTTGGGAAATGCCGCCCCCTTCGTCTTTGATGCTGATTTTCACATAGTCACCTTCAACCTCCGAGGAGATCGTGATTTTTCCGCCGTCAGGCATCGCTTCTATCCCGTTTTTTATTAAATTGATGAATACCTGTTTGATTTGATTTTCATCGCCGTTTATTTCCCACTCCTCCCCGTGCTGAAACGCTTTTTCGATCTTAATGTGGGAAAGCACGGCGTTGGTCTCAAGAAGCGTTGCCACCTGCTGAAGAACCGAATTGATGTTGATCTTTTTAAATTGAACCTGGTGCGGTTTGGCCAGTACAAGCAGTTCGCCGAGCACGGAATCGATTCGTTTAATCTCTGAGAAAATAATGTCAAAGTAATCTTTCCGGTCGGGATATTCCGCTTTCATCAGCTGCAAAAATCCGTTTACCGATGTCAGCGGGTTCCTGACTTCGTGAGCGATTCCCGCGGCGAGCTGCCCGGCCATCGCCAGCTTCTGAGACTGCATAGCAAGCCGCTGATTCGATTTGAACAATTCCATCTCCGCTTTTTTCCGTTCCGTCACATCAGTCAGCGTCCCCAAGCTGCTCGTAAATTGACCGTTTTTATAATAAAGTTTATAGTGAACTTCGCCCCAGAACTTGCTTCCGTCTTTGCGATGGTAGAGCACCTCGATCCTGCCTTCAGGCTCCTTGTTCTTCAGCTGGGCGATCAGGTGATTCGAGATCCGTTCTTCATGGTCAAAGTAATCGTTGTACATCGTTCCAAGACTCTCTTCAACACTGTATCCGGTCAACGTTGTCCACGCCTGATTCAAAAATGTAATGTATCCTATCCGGTCCGTCTGAAAGACGATTTCCTGAAGGTTATCCATGATGCGGTTGGTTTCTGAAGAAAGCTCTTTATATTTCTTTTCGCTCTCCTTCAGTTTATAGACAAGCTGATTGGACTCATCGATATAAAGCGTGAGCCACCAAACGCTGATTAATGTCACCAGTGTAAACAGCAGATCAACCGTCCAATTGATTTTATTTCCCAACACCCCATAGAATAAAAAATTCCAAAACATGATAAAAGTCATTGCCAGCACGGTTGCAATGATTCGTCCTTGATATCTTTTCATACCCCCACCTGCCACTTGTATTTCTCAGTCAATTGTAACATTCTTTACACCACATTTGAGAGGATTGTTCGAAGTATTTATCGTCTCTATGGCTGAATTTTTCAGTGACGGCGGTTTTATCTTCTGCCGACGCAAGAAAAAGCCCTTCTGATGAAGGGCTTCAAATCTTATGCTTTCACTTCGTTTAAGGCAGCTTTTATTTCTTCCAAAAGCAATTCGGCCCCCTCAGGACTCAGCGTAATTTTCCCGTTTCCGTACTCGCGGTTTTCAGAAGTGATTTCACCGGTCATCAGGCACACACCGTGCGGTTTATATTTTTTCAGGACAATTTTATCTTGGTCGACAAAGAATTCGATGCTGTCCTTGATCGAAATATCCAAAGCTCTTCTCAATTCAATCGGCATCACGATCCGGCCGAGTTCGTCTACTTTTCTCACAACTCCAATTGCTTTCAAAACTTTCGCCTACTTCCTCTTTTGTTTCTATTTTTCTAAGATATTGTCTTAGCATAACGATAGACGAATGAAGACTGAAAAAGGTTTCCCTTATTGAACGTTTCTTTGACAAAAATTCGGTCATAAAAATGAATATTTTTCTCATCATGTCAATATGAGGACAGCATTTTACAGATTGGTTTCAAACTCGTCACAAACCCCCAAAAATCGCCGATCATTTGAGAAAATTTAAATGAAATTCATTTTTTCAGCACGAAGAAAATTTCGTTTTTCGGAAAAATTTTAAATAGAGATTGGGTGAAAACATGTTTCAAACAACCGAGATCGGAATTGATCTAGGCACAGCTAACATATTGGTTTACAGCAAAAACAAAGGAATCATTTTAAATGAGCCTTCCGTTGTCGCCGTGGATACGGAAACAAAGAGCGTATTGGCGGTCGGAACAGAAGCCAAAAACATGATCGGAAAGACACCGGGAAAAATCGTCGCGGTCAGACCGATGAAAGACGGAGTCATCGCCGATTATGACATGACGACAGACCTCTTGAAGCAGATTATGAAAAAAGCCGGAAAGAACATCGGCTTTACTTTCAGAAAGCCGAGCGTCGTCGTCTGCACGCCATCCGGTTCAACCGCGGTTGAACGGCGTGCGATCAGCGATGCTGTCAAAAACTGCGGAGCCAAGCAAGTCCATTTGATTGAGGAGCCTGTCGCTGCCGCCATCGGCGCAGACCTGCCTGTCGATGAACCTGTCGCAAACGTTGTCGTCGATATCGGCGGCGGCACGACAGAAGTGGCGATCATTTCATTCGGAGGCGTAGTCTCATGCCACTCGATCCGGATCGGCGGCGACCAGCTTGATGAAGACATCGTGTCATTCGTCAGAAAAAAATACAACCTGCTGATCGGTGAACGGACGGCCGAAGAAGTCAAGATTGAGATCGGCTACGCATTGATTGACCATGAGACGAAAACGATGGAAGTCAGAGGGCGCGACCTTGTCACAGGCCTGCCGAAAACGATTACCCTGGAATCAATAGAGATTCAGAAGGCGATGCGCGAATCGCTCCTTCATATTATCGAAGCCATCAGAGCGACGCTTGAAGACTGTCCTCCCGAGCTGAGCGGAGACATTGTCGACCGGGGCGTGATTTTAACCGGAGGAGGCGCGCTATTGAACGGCATCAAAGAATGGCTATCACAGGAAATCGTTGTGCCCGTGCATGTTGCTGCAAATCCGCTCGAGTCTGTCGCCATCGGAACGGGCCGCTCTCTTGAAGTGATCGATAAATTGCAAAAAGCGGCTAAATAATTTTTGTTTTCGCGTCTTTTTTCCCTGCTTCTTTCATATCGTGAGGAATGGAGAAACGATAAGGAGGAAGAACATGCTTAGAGATATGGGAAGACGCCTGGCCATCACCGTTATTTTAAGCGGTATTATTCTCGGGGGGATGAGCATCTCCCTTGCAAACATGCCAAGCTCGCCCCCCGGCCAAACGGCCAAAATCAACCGTTAAAAAAGATGCAGCCTTACCGGGCTGCGTCTTTTTTTCTTTTCAATCAAATATTTGATATGATGTTATGGACAATAAAGGAGGTTTTGCCAATGAATTCGTTTACTGATAAACTGAGCAAATATGCGAAGCTTGTAGCCGAAGTCGGTGTAAACGTTCAAAAAGGACAGAAAGTCGTTATCAACGCGTCAACAGAAGTACGCGATTTTGCACGGCTCCTCGTCAAAAGCGCCTATCAAATAGGGGCAAAAAACGTAACGGTCCGCTGGCAGGATGATGAGGTGACAAGGCTGAAATATGAGCTGGCCCCAGCGGAAGCCTTTGAAGAATTCCCTGAGTGGGAAGCGAAAGGTCTGGAGACGCTCGCTAAGGAAGGCGCCGCTTTTATTTCCATTGTCTCTTCAAGCCCTGATCTTTTGAAAGGCATCGATTCCAAAAAAATCGCGACCCAGCAAAAAGCCGCCGGAAAGGCGATGCATACATACAGGCAAATGATTCAATCGGATAAAGTCAGCTGGACTGTCGTCGCAGCACCTTCACCGGCCTGGGCCAAAAAAGTATTCCCTGACGCAGATGAAAAGACAGCGATGCAAAAGCTGTGGAATGAGATCTTCAAAACGACCCGCGTCGACCGTGAAGATCCTGTCCAGGCGTGGAAAGACCACGATCAAACTTTGCGCGATAAAGTAAGCGTCTTAAACGACAAGCATTACCAAGCCCTTCATTACCAAGCAAAAGGAACAGATTTGACGATCGAGCTTCCTGAGAAGCACCTGTGGGTCGGCGCCGGAAGCACTAACGAAAACGGCATCGAGTTCATGGCCAATATGCCGACAGAAGAAGTATTCACCGCTCCGAAAAAAGACGGAGTGAACGGCACTGTTTCAAGCACAAAGCCGTTAAGCTACGGCGGCAATCTGATCGACGGCTTTCAGCTGACATTTGAAAACGGACGGATCACCGATGTCAAAGCTGAACAAGGTGAAGAGATTTTAAAAGAGCTGATCGAAACGGATGAGGGTTCACACTACTTAGGCGAAATTGCGCTCGTTGCCCACGATTCGCCGATTTCCAAGTCCAATATTCTGTTTTACAACACGCTGTTTGACGAAAACGCCTCAAACCACCTCGCAATCGGCAGTGCGTACGCATTCAACATCGAAGGCGGAAAGCAGATGTCGCGCGAAGAGCTGGCGAAAGAAGGATTAAACGAAAGCATTACACATGTTGACTTCATGATCGGTTCAGGAGAAATGAATATAGACGGAATCACAGCAGACGGAAAAAGAGAGCCGATTTTCAGAAACGGCAACTGGGCGATCTAAAGCCTTCCGCACAAAAGGACCTCAGAAGTTTTCTGAGGTCCTTTTATATCATTTCCGCATGCTGCCAGCCTTTCTAACTTCCGTACATAGATGGAGCTATAAAGCCGTCCAATGCCCCGCCTCCTCATGATTTGGGCAAACTGCTTAAATGTTCATGCTTCAGCTTCCAGCTTCCTGACTCGTCCTTTACAAATACGTTTGTCGCACGGCCTGCCCCTTGAACCGGTTCACCCCTAAAAAACCCTTTCCATTCGTATGTATAAAGACAGACGGCCTGTTCGTCCGTTTCCGTGATCCAACTGATATGACTGGCGCTGTATACTTCGTTTTCGATTTGCTTCCAGGCGTTTTCAAAATAACGCTGAATTTCCTTAACGCCCGAGCACGTTTCATCCGAGAACCAGTACACAGCGTCGGGATGAAGGAGCTTTTTGACATTCTCAAACTCATGTGTGTTTGTTGCTTGAATATATTGCTCAAGAGCCTTGCGGCATGACACGGCAACCATCTCCCTTTTTATAAAAAAACCCGCTTTTTAAGGCGGGTTTTCTATCATTACGCGTAAAGTTCAGCAAGCTTGTCCTGAACCGCTTTGTCTTCCAAAAATTCATCATAGCTCATCTGTTTATCGACGATTCCGTTTGGCGTGATTTCGATGATCCGGTTGGCAATTGTTTGGACAAACTGATGGTCATGAGATGTAAACAGCATAGCGCCTTTAAAGCTGATTAAACCGTTATTCAGCGCTGTAATGGATTCGAGATCCAAATGGTTGGTCGGCTCATCAAGCATCAGCACATTGGCGCCGGACAGCATCATTTTGGACAGCATGCAGCGGACTTTCTCTCCCCCTGACAAAACGCTTGCTTTTTTCAGCACTTCTTCCCCGGAGAACAGCATCCGGCCCAAAAATCCGCGCAGGAAGCTTTCGCTTTGGTCATGCGGCGAAAATTGGCGGAGCCAGTCGACAAGGTTTAAATCGCTGTTTTCAAAATACTCGCTGTTGTCTTTCGGGAAAAACGCCTGGGATGTTGTGACGCCCCATTTAAACGATCCGCTGTCAGGCTCCATTTCCCCGGCAAGGATTTTAAAGAGCACAGTAGCGGCAAGCTCATTCCGGCCTGTAAAGGCGATTTTATCTTCTTTATTCATCATAAAGCTGACCGAGTCAAGCACCTTGACACCGTCAATCGTTTTCGACAGGTCTGTGACAACAAGCACATCGTTTCCAATTTCGCGTTCAGGTGTGAAATGTACGTACGGATACTTGCGCGATGAAGGCTTAATATCGTCAAGCGTAATTTTTTCAAGCAGTTTTTTTCTTGATGTCGCCTGCTTCGATTTTGAGGCGTTGGCGCTGAATCTGGCAACGAACTCCTGGAGCTGTTTGATCTGCTCTTCTTTTTTCTTATTGGCTTCCTGATTCATTTTAAGCGCAAGCTGGCTTGATTCATACCAGAAATCATAGTTTCCGACATAAATTTGAATTTTGTTAAAATCCAGGTCGGCGATATGCGTACATACTTTATTCAAAAAGTGGCGGTCATGCGATACGACGATAACCGTATTCTCAAAATTGATTAAAAACTCTTCAAGCCACTGGATCGCCTGAATATCCAAGTGGTTGGTCGGCTCATCGAGAAGAAGGACGTCAGGCTTTCCGAACAGGGCCTGTGCAAGGAGGACCTTCACCTTTTCGGAACCGCCCAAATCCGCCATTTTCTTCGTATGCAGTTCTTCAGCAATGCCGAGGCCTTTTAACAAAATCGCAGCTTCCCCTTCGGCTTCCCAGCCGTTCAGCTCGGCGAATTCGCCCTCAAGCTCTGCGGCGCGGATTCCGTCTTCATCTGAAAAATCGGGTTTCATGTAAATCGCGTCTTTTTCCTGCATGACTTCATAAAGGCGTTTATGCCCCATGATCACGACTTTCAGCACTTCATGCTCTTCATACTCAAAGTGGTTCTGCTTCAGGACGGCAAGGCGTTCGCCCGGGCTCATATGAACCTCGCCCGTCTGAGGCTCGATTTCACCTGATAATATTTTCAAAAAAGTGGACTTTCCGGCGCCGTTTGCTCCGATCAATCCGTAGCAGTTACCCGGCGTAAACTTAATATTTACATCTTCAAACAGCTTCCGGTCCGCAAACCGCAAGCTGACATTTTGAACAGCTATCATTTAAAATCCTCCATCTATACTTCATTAAAAAGAGTATAACACGAAAATTCCGCAAGAGAAATGCTTTGCTTTTTTACGATAAAGTTTTAAAGAAAAATATATCAAAAAAACACTTGTTCACACTTTCTTTGTGACAATATGTTACAATTATTGAAGAATGGGGGAAGGAATAATGAAATTAAAAGATGATCCTGATATCATCAGGTGGATCAATTCAAGGCCGCGCCAAGCGCTTTTCGTGTCAGTGGCCATGGTGATTTCTACGATGTCTATCGGGCTTTTCAAAGGGTTTGATATGTGGACCTCGGACTTTTTGATATTTTCCTGTCTGCTGATCGGCTTCGGCCTCCTTGTGGGATGGCTGCAAAAGATATATTATAAAAAGGTGATATTTGAAGAAAACTCGGATCGTTAGACGGAGGAAGACATGAAGCTTATCACTTTGACGGAATACTGCATGTTTATTTTTTTCGCAGGGGTTTATCTTGCCGTAACCGGCTTTACAGCACGGGATGTGGGCCTTTACATCGGGATTGCCATGATTTACGTGTTCGTTCATATCGCGGCGAAACGAATGCTGTCAAAAAGGGGAAAAGAAGCCGCGGAAATCAGAATCTTATACAGCGTTCTTCTGATTATGGCCTCTGTGTTCGTTACCGTACTGTTTATCGCAGTACTGGCATCATTATCCGCATAAATCAAGCAAAAATGCCTGATTGTCCAAATGGACATCAGGCATTTTTCAGTCTGTTTTTCGGATTTCGTTGAACGGGAAAAACACAAATTGTGAAGTCCCGGCCACTCGTTTTTTATCGATCAGTCCGAGTCCGTTCCGGCTGTCCATCGATCTCTGGCGATTGTCTCCCATCACGAAATACTTGCCTTCCGGAACCTTCACAGGGCCGAAATCGCCCGTCAGTTTGACGCCGACTGCTTCCGCCTCTTTTCTGTTTTCCGAAAGATACGGCTCAGACACCTTTTTCCCGTTTATGTACAGCGTGTCGTCTTTCATTTGCACGGTATCTCCCGGCAGGCCGATCAAGCGCTTCACATAATGGACATTTTTTTCATCGCCGTCGATAATGACGATATCTCCCCGCTTAAATTCGCCTACGTATTTAACCGTTTTATAGACGAACAGCCGCTCTCCGTCGTGCAGCGTCGGATCCATTGATGTACCTTCGACTAAATACGGTTCGAATAAAAATGCCCTGATCAATAACGCCAGAACGACTGCGATAATAATGGCTTTTACCCATTCAAAGAGAGAGTTTTTATTTTGGGTGGATTTTTCTTCAGTCAAAACGCTTCCTCCTAAAAACAGTCTGTCACAGCATACATGCAAAATAAAGCTTTCCTATACTTTATCACAAGTTCCTGCCGAATACATAATTCCCGCGTTCACTTCCGGCAAAAACGGTAAAAAAGAAAGTGCCACACAGGGATTACTGTGGCACTTTCAGCACTTATTTTTCAGTTGGAACCGGCTTTTTCAAGATGCCGAGAATGAGAGCCGTCACAACCGCACCAATCAAGATACTGAGGAGATACAGCAGCGCATGGTTCGTCGTAAAGAAGAGAACGAATATTCCGCCATGCGGCGCTTGCAGTGTGACATGGAAAAATTGAGACAAACCTCCGGCAACTGCTGATCCGATGATAGAAGCAGGAATGACGCGCGCCGGATCGGCTGCCGCAAAAGGAATCGCACCTTCAGTAATAAATGACAAGCCCATCACGTAGTTGGTAATTCCGGCTTCGCGATCCCGTTTTGAAAATTTATTTTTAAAGAAAGTCGTTGCAAGGGCAATTCCAAGCGGAGGCACCATACCGCCCGCCATGATCGCTGCGTGAGGTCCAAAGTTTCCAGCTTCAATCATCGCGATACCAAATGTGAAGGCCGCTTTGTTGATCGGACCGCCCATATCAATCGCCATCATACCGCCTAAAACAATACCCATTACAACAAGGTTTCCTGTTCCAAGACCTTCAAGCCAATGTGTCATGCCATCCATAATATACTTGACAGGCGTATTGACAACATAATGCATGATGATTCCGGTCAAGAATATTCCAAACAACGGATAAAGAAGGACAGGTTTTAACCCGTCAAGCACTTGCGGCAGACCAGCGAACACTTTTTTCAATAGGACAACAATATAACCAGCCAAGAAACCGGCAATCAGTCCGCCTAAGAAACCGGCGCCGGCTTGCGTCGCCATGAAACCTCCGACCATACCAGGCGCAAACCCCGGACGATCCGCGATGCTCATCGCGATAAATCCTGCCAATACAGCGACAATTAATCCAAGTGCTTGAGTTCCGCCTATAGTATTTAATACAGCTGCAAACTCATTATAAGTGGGATCTCCCGGTTTGGTCGCGTTAATTCCCCAGAAGAATGAAACCGCAACTAAGATCCCGCCCCCGACGACGAATGGCAGCATGTTGCTGACACCGCTCATCAAGTGTTTGTAGAAACCGCCGCCTTTTCCTTTGGCAGCTCCGTCTTCAGAAGCAGATGCAGATGCACCGCCGCCTTTACCCTGATAGATAGGCGCGTCTTGTTTCAGCGCCTGCTCAATCAGCTCTTTCGGACGTCTGATTCCTGCTGTTACAGGTACTTCAATGACATGTTTGCCTTGAAAGCGATCCATTTCAACCTGCTTATCGGCGGCGACGATGATCGCAACCGCATCTTCGATTTCCTGCGCTGTCAGACCATTTTTAATACCGCTTGAACCGTTCGTTTCAACTTTGATATCAACGCCGAGCTCTTTCGCCTTTTCTTTCAAAGCATCGGCAGCCATGAACGTGTGGGCGATCCCTGTCGGACATGCTGTAACCGCAAGGATTTTTCCTTTTGCTGATGGTGCAGATGCTTCTTCGGCCTGCTCTTCTTCTTCATCATCTTTATCATGCTGATTGATGATGTCGATGATTTCGTCTTCGGATGAAGCTTCAAGCAGCTGTTTGCGAATCTCTTCCCTCATAAGCAAAGTCGACAGTCTTGACAATGCTTCCAAGTGAGTGTTATTCGCGCCGTCTGTAGCAGCGATCATGAAAACGAGATGGCTTGGCTGGCCGTCAAGGGATTCATAATCGACGCCGTCTTTTGAACGGCCGAACGCGATCGCAGGCTCTTTAACGCTTGCCGTTTTCGCATGAGGGATGGCAATGCCTTCGCCGATACCGGTGGAACTTTGTTTCTCACGGTTGATCACGGCTTCTTTGTAGCCTTCTTTATCATTCAACTTGCCCGCCTGATCCAAAACGCTGACGAGTTCTTCGATAACGTTTTCTTTCTGGCTGCTCTCAAGGTTTAACTTGATCGTATGCTTCGTTAGTAGCTCTGTTATTTTCATAACCTTTCCTCCTTTAAATCGCTTTGACTTGAACTTCCGGAAGCAGCTTGTGAACGAGCTCTTCCGTTCCCAGCTCCTCTGAAAAGGCGGTTGCGCTTCCTGACGCGACACCTAAGCGAAAAGCTTCTTTGATGTCGAGCTGTTTTTCAATGCCTGCGAGAAAGCCTGCAACCACTGAATCTCCGGCGCCGACTGAGTTCACGAGCTTTCCTTTAGGTACGTTGGCATGGTAGACGCCGTCTTTTGTAAATAAAAGTGCGCCTTCCCCAGCCATGGAAACGATCGCGTTTTCGGCCCCGCGTTCAACGAGTTTCTTACCGTAAGGCACCGCTTCTTCCGCTGAAGTGATGGTTGTTCCAAACATTTCACCGAGCTCGTGATGGTTCGGTTTCATTAAAAGCGGCTTCATTTCTGCTGCTTTTAGGAGTGCCTCACCCGAAATATCAACGACAACCCGGACATTTTGCTCTTCACACTTTTCTGCAATCTTTTCATAGGTGTCCTGCGGCAATGAAGAAGGAATGCTGCCAGCCAATACGACAATGTCCCCTTCTTTCATCGCTGAAAACTGGTCTAAAAAGGCCGCGAAATCTTCTTGGCTGATGACGGGCCCCTGCCCGTTGATTTCCGTCTCATCCCCGGTCTTCAATTTGACATTGATGCGCGTGTCTCCATTCACCTCATGAAAAGCCGTTTCAAGCTTCTCTTCTTCGAGAAATGATTTGATGTACCCCCCGGTAAAACCGCCGATAAAACCGAGAACTTTAGAAGGTACATGGTGTCTGTTCAGTACGCGTGAGACATTGATTCCTTTGCCTCCGGGATATTTCGTGTCATAGACTGAACGATTCAGCCCGCCTACGGAAAATTCTTCAACGTGAACAATATAGTCGACCGATGGGTTGAGAGTTACAGTGTATATCATGTTTTCACTACCTTTACGACAGTTTTTTCTTGATAGTTATCAAATGAATGTTTTGCAGATCCTGCTGTAATGATAGTTGCTTCGTCTAAACCGGCAAAGGCAGAAAATGAAATTTCCCCAAACTTGGAAACGTCAGCTAAAATAAATGCTTTTTTCGCCTGGTTGACAGCTTTTGTTTTCAAAAGCGCTTCTTCAGGATCCGGAGTCGTAAATCCCGCTTCTTTATGAATGCCATTGACACCGATGAAGCTTTTGTCAAACCGGTATTGGCTGATGGCTGATAAAGCCGAACCGCCCACGATTGCTCCGGTTTTATACTTCACATACCCGCCTAATAAATAAAAAGTAATGCCTTTTTTACCTAATGCCTCAATGTGCATGACTCCATTTGTGACCACGATAATATCCATCTCCGGATCGATAAAATCGATCATTTGCAATGTGGTCGTTCCGGCATCAAGGTAGATACAATCGCCTTCTTCAAGAAGTGAGGCCGCTTCTTGAGCGATTTTTCTCTTTTCATGAAGGTTTTTGGATGATTTCTCTAGCATGTCAGGCTCTGTACGAATATCGGAAAGCCTCGATGCCCCTCCATGAACACGCTTTAAATATCCGCGGGCTTCCAGCGTCGACAAATCTCTTCTGATCGTTGACTCAGATGCGTTCGTTAAATTCATTAAGTACTGGATTTTCACGACATCATGCTTTTCAATCTCGTCAATAATCAACTGATGCCGTTCGGGAGTCAACACATTATCACCCCTTTTGGAAACGCCTTCATTTAGCTTACAATTACATTGTAAACGCTTTTTCGACATAACTCAACAAAAATCTTTCAAATTCATTCAATAACCATCAAAATCTTTCACATTTTAACATATTATCGTGATATGTACCGTTTGTAAACTGTATAAACTATAAAAATCCGCAAAAATATGTGACATTATTATTATCTATTCCTTCAAACACCATTCAGAAAAACCTCATGCTCGCCGCATGAGGTTTTACAATAATGCATCAGCCTAATGAACGTTCTAAAAATACTTGCCATAAGCCTAATAAATAAGACAACAACAGCATCATAATAAATATGACGAAAACGCCGATCCAAGCCGCCCGTACGCTTATCGGCTGACGGCTATATGCCGCTTTACTCATACCTCAATGCATCAATCGGATGAAGGCGGGCCGCTTTATTGGCCGGGATGAGGCCAAAGATAACCCCGATCGCCATGCTGAACAGGACGCCTCCGAGGACCACCTGCCAGGAAACGAGCGGCGGCCAACCGGCAAAAAACGAAACTAGGGCGGCTCCGCCGTATCCGAGGCCGATGCCAAACACCCCGCCAATCAGCGTGATCAAAGACGATTCTATTAAAAATTGCATCAAAATCTGGCCTCTTGTTGCACCAAGCGATTTTCGAATCCCGATTTCCCTCGTCCGTTCCGTGACCGACACCAGCATAATATTCATGACGCCGATCCCGCCAACGAGTAAAGATATGCCTGCAATTGAGCCGATGAACATCGTCATAATTGTTGTAATCTGGCTGATCCCGGCCGCTATGGCCTCCATGTTCATCACTTCGTACGAGTCCGTGGTGCCGTGATTGTTGTTGACGGCCGCGGCAGCCTGCTTTCCGACGGCTTGCAGATGGTCGGCAGATTCAGCTTGAACGGAGACAGAGTCATAGTCGCTGATGCCGAAGGACGATTTTAACATTGAAAACGGAACATACATCTCATTCATCCCCAACGCAAGCAGCCCGGTTTCTTCTTTTAATACGCCGATGATTTCAACGGGCTGGCCATTGATCCATACGACGCGGCCGAGAGGCGACTGCTGAGAAAAAAGTTCCTCCGCAAGTTTCGGCGAGACGACGGCGACCCTGCTTCCGGCATTGTAATCCTCTTCTGAAAACTCCCTTCCCTTTTCGATTTCCATCGAGTTGATGCTGATATATCCGTCATTAATGCCGTTTACAGCGGCATCCGTTTTTTCATCCCGGAAGCGGACATTCATAGACTCGGTAGTTTTCGCAACGACATGCTTCACACCTTCGAGTGACTTTAAACTTCTGATGTCTTCTTCGGTGAAGCCGGCGTCTAAATAGGCGTTGGGATTGGCCGTTAATTCTTCATTGCTGGGCTGATAATAGATTTCGACCGTGTTGCCGGGCCCGCTGATCGTCTGCTTGAGCATCTGCTCTCCTCCTTGCCCCGCTGCAACAACGACAATAACAGAGCCTACACCGATAATGATTCCGAGCATTGTTAAAATCGAGCGCAGTTTATGGGAAAGGATGGAACTTAACGCCATTCTCAAGTTTTCGATGAGATTCATTGCACCGTCCCCCTCCGCTCTGTTTCCGGCGAGACGATCACACCGTCCCTCACCATGATGATCCGGCTTGTATAATCTGCAATCTCCGGTTCGTGGGTGACGAGCACCACCGTCGTTCCTTCCTCATTCAATTCGGTGAATTGCTCCATGATGTCCCGGCTTGTTTTCGTATCGAGCGCTCCGGTCGGTTCATCGGCCAATATCAGCTTCGGTTCATTGACGATCGCTCTTGCGATGGCTACACGCTGTTTTTGGCCGCCGGAAAGCTCGTTCGGCAAATGGCGCATTCTGTCCTTGAGCCCGACTTTTTCAAGCGCCCGTTCGGCCCGCTCCCGCCGCTCTTTTCTTGGAATGCCGGAGTAGATCATCGGAAGCTCCACATTCTTTATGGCATTCAGTCTCGGCAGAAGCTGAAACTGCTGAAAAACAAAACCGATTAAACGGTTTCTGACGCCGGCAAGCTCCCTTTCACCATATGATGAAATATCCTCGCCGTCCAGCCTGTAAATACCCGATGTCGGGCGGTCAAGACAGCCGATAATGTTCATGATTGTCGATTTTCCAGAACCGGAAGGCCCCATGATGGACAGATATTCACCCGGCTCAATTTTCATATTGATCTCCCTGAGAACATCAATGGTTTCCCCTCCGATTTGGTAGCTTTTTTTCACGCGGGAAAGCTCAATCATTGAAGCTTCACTTCCGTTCCGCTTTTCATGTCCTCGGCCGGGTTTGCGATAACCCGATCATTGTTCGTCAGACCGCCGGTAATTTCAACGACGCCATCTGCTTTCTCGCCGGTTTTGACATTGATCCGTTTCGCCTTTCCGTCTCTGACGGCATACACGTATGATTGATCATCATCCTGCTTGACGGCATCTTCAGGAAGAGCCTGAATGGTTCTTTTGTCCGTCTGGATTTTGAGAATCATATTGAAGCCGGGCTTTGCTTTAGGACGCTCCCCTTTTATTTTGACTTCAAACGGATATTGAACAGCTTGTTCCTTTCCTCCCGCAGCACCTGCAGACGCCTCTTCTTCGGGAACCAATCCGACTTGAGAGATTCTGCCCCGCCACTCTTTATTTTGGATGACATCCGACGTGATGGTCACGTTCTGTCCCTTTTTCACTTTCAATGTGTCATACTCTGACAACACGCCTTTAACGACAAGCTTGTCCTCGTTACCTATATGTATAACCGGCTTTTGAATATCCGATTGCTTTAAGGCGGCTTGTTTATCAGCGGTGATCACTGTCCCGTCAATGCCGCTTTTTACTTGCAGCGCTGCAGATTTTTTCGCGAGCGTTTCCTTTTGCAGGTCGGCTTGTTTCAGCTCAAGCTGAAGCGATTTTTCTTCCATTTCAAGCTGGGACCGTTCGTCATCCATTTGCCTTTTGGCTTTTTCCGCTCCCAGCTCAGCCTTCAGCTCGTCTTCCTTGCTTTTTAGACTGCTGATTTTTCGCTTTACCTGTTCAAGCTGGAGTTCCTTCGATTGAATGGATAAAGCATTCTGTTCTTTTTCCAGGCGAATTTCTTCGTTCGTATAGGTGAAAAGCACATCTCCTTTTTTCACCTTGTCGCCTTCTTTTACTTTGATGTCGGCAATTTTCCCTTTTTCGGGTTCAAAATATTCGTATTGTTCGTTGGCAAACTTTAGGGCGCCCGGAACCATGACTTCAGAAGAAATCTCTTTCTCTTCCAATTTGACGGTTTGGACCGCTGTTTCAGCCCCTCCGCCCGTTTGCACCGAGCGGTAGAGGTTGAGTCCGATAAAAAGCGCAGCAGCCCCAACAATGATAATGCCGATCCATATTTTTTTCATTTACATTGCTCCTTCAAATGTATCGAAGAAATTCCTCGCGATTCCGCCTGTTAAAGCGAGCAAAATGGAGATCACAAATAAAATGATCACACCGGTCCAAGCCGCTTTTTTGGAGATGCCCCCAACCTTTTGGAGACCCAGTGCAACCAGTGCGAGCGACCAGATGGTGAAAATATCAAATACACCCAATACCGATTTGAGCGGCTCGTCTGCCGGGATGATGCTGCTTAAAGACGTGATGGCGATCGTGGGATCAATATTTGAATAATAGATCACAAGCCCGCCTATGAATTGCCCGATAGCCGCAATAAAATATGTAAAAACAGACAGCGAAAACATGTGAACAAAATTGGTTGTTCCTCTTCCGATTTTGACAATCAGCCAATAGATTAAAGCGCTGATCAGCAAGGCAATCACAAAGCCGATGATCCCGCCGATGATCCCGCCGATGATCCCGATTCTCTTCATAGTGGCTTCAAATGTTTCATCATCTCCCGGCATTTCCGACAAATCGGTAGATAACACCGTTTTTTCGCTGAGCATATACGCGCCGGTAACCGACAATAATAAAACAATAACAAGCGGAAACCAGACAGCCGGCTTTTCTCTCATTCTCTCAAACTGTTCTCCGGGATGGGTAATCAATCCGAACAATGACGGATTTTTTACTTTTTCAGTTTCTAAATGCGTTTCCATATGTATCCCCCTTAAAAAATGAATTACCAGTTTATACGCAGAATCATCTAAAATGTTTCACCTCTGTTTTCTCAAAAAAACGCCCCGGCCGCATTTCAGAATATGCGGCCGCGGACGGTTTCAGTTTAGTTTCGCTGAAACATTTGATACTGCGCTTTCACCAGCTCATAATACATTCCACGTTTTTCGATTAATTCCTGGTGATTTCCTTCCTCTATTTTCCGGCCGTGGTCAAGAACCAGGATTTTATCCGCATCCCTTATCGTTGAAAGCCTGTGAGCGATCATAATAGCCGTTCTGCCATGGAGCAGGGTTTTCAATGCAGCCTGAATCTTGACTTCCGTTTCTGTGTCAATACTTGCGGTTGCTTCATCAAGGATCAGAATGCGAGGGTCTGCCAGGAGCGCCCTCGCGAATGAAATGAGCTGCCGCTCACCTGCCGATAATACATTGCCGCGTTCTTCCACTTCTGTGGCGTATCCATTCGGAAGCGCTGAAATAAACGAATCGGCCCCGACAGCTTTTGCTGCTTCGATCACTTCTTCATCGGCGGCATTCGGACGGCCAAAACGAATATTTTCCATAATCGTTCCGGAAAAAATAAACGTATCCTGCAGCACGATGCTGATTTGCGAACGAAGATCGGAAAGCGAGATATCGGTAATCGGTATTCCGTCCACTTTGACAGTCCCGCCTGTTGCATCGTAAAACCTGCTGATCAGATTCGCGATCGTCGTCTTCCCTGATCCTGTATGTCCGACAAGCGCGAGCGATGTTCCCGCCGGCACCTCAAATGAAATGCTGTGCAGCGCCTTGCGATTCCCGTCATAAGAAAATTCCACCTGTTCAAATTCGATCCGGCCTTTTAATTCTTTAATTTTGACCGCATCTTCCTTGTCTGCGACACTCGGTTTTTCATCCAGAAATTCAAATATCCTCTCTGACGAAGCCATCCCCATCAACAGCTGGTTGTAGACTTGGCCGAGCCTTGAAATCGGCTCCCAGAACATTCCGAGATAGAAGGCGAATGAGACAAATACACCGATCGTAATCGTTTCATTGATGATTAAGCTTGTGCCGTACCAGATTAAAATGGCCGTCCCGACGGCGTTTGTCATTTCTACAAGCGGGCGGAATGTCGCATTTTTTTTCGTCGCTTCCCGCCAGGCTTCAAAGTTCTCGCTGTTGACGCCTTCAAAATACATCATATTCTCTTTTTCCTGCGTAAATGCCTGAGTGACCCGGATGCCTTGAATGCTTTCATTCAAATGGGAATTCAGTTTGGACTGCTTTAAGCGCACCTTTTGCCAGGATCGTCGGATTTTCCTTCTGAGATTGGTTGAAATGAAGAACATAACAGGCAGCGTCACCATGATGGCGATGGTCAGCTCAGGACTGAGCGAAAACAGAATGACGATAATACCGAAGAGGAGCAGGATATCCATCAATAAATTGATGACTCCGCTCGTAAATAATTCCTGCAGAGAATTGATGTCATTCATGATCCGGACAAGGATGGAACCTGCCGAACGCTCATCGAAAAAGCGATGCGACAGCCGCTGAACATGCGTAAATAAATGCTGTCTGAGATCATAAATGACATGCTGGCCAAGCTTGTTCATCCAGCGGATTCTCAACACATTGCTAACATAATTGACAAGATATAATCCACTGATGACGGAGATCAGAATCGCAAGAAGATTCATATCCCGGCCTGCGATTGCTTTGTCGAGCGCATAGACGCCGATCAAAATCGGCACCGTCAGCCGGATCGCCGCCGAGATCATGACCGTTAAAAAGGAGAGCGGCAGCAGATTTTTTCGGTAAGGCTTTAAATATTTGAGCAGCCTCCACATCTGCGCCCAGTTAAAAGGCTTTTCAATGATTTGGTCTGAAGTATAAAAAAACCGGTTCATCAATGTTTGTTTTTTCGCCTGATTTTCCATAGCAAGAGCCTCCTATCCTGCAAAATGCGGCTCATTCAACACATTTTGATCTTTATACTGCAAATCAAAAATCCGTTTGTATAAACCGTTTTCTTCCAATAATTGTTCGTGTGTTCCCCTTTCCTTAACAACACCTTTATCGAGCACAAGAATTTCGTCGGCATGCTTTAAGGATGAGATTCTGTGAGCGATGATGAACGTCGTCCGATCCCGCATCACTTCCCGCAATGCAAGCTGAATACGGTGCTCCGTTTCCATGTCAACGGCACTCGTCGAATCATCGAGGATGAGAATGCCCGGGTTCAGACAAATCGCCCTCGCAATCGCGATTCGCTGTTTTTGGCCACCGGACAGTCCGAGCCCCCTCTCGCCGAGCATCGTATCGTATTGGTTCGGAAGCTCCATGATAAAATCGTGCGCCTGAGCTCTTTTCGCGCTTTCGATGATCTCTTCCATTGATGCATCAGGATTTCCATATGATATGTTTGATCTGATCGTTGATGAAAATAAAAACGATTCCTGCGGGACGACGCCGATATTGGAGCGCAGCATTTTTAATGAGTAGTGTTCAAGCGGCTTGCCGTCGATCATGATCCGGCCGGATGTCGGCTCATAAAAGCGGCTCAGCAGTTGAATGATACTGCTCTTTCCTGACCCCGTCGCACCGATTAACCCGATCGTTTTGCCGCGCTCGGCTTGAAAAGACACTCCATGCAGTGCTTCAGCGTTTTCTTTTGTATATTGAAGGGAAACATCGCTGAATACGACATCGCCGTTCAGTCTGCCGTTTTTCACCGCATGTCCGCTGTCGGTGATTTCCTCTTTGGCATCAAGAATTTCCAGCAGCCGCTCTCCTGATGCTTTCGCTTGTGAAAACAGGTTGATGACATAACCGAGGTTCATGATCGGCCACATCAAGTAATTGACAAGACTGAAAAAAGCGACAAGCTCCCCCGGTTTTAAGCTGTTTTGCATCACGAGCCAGCCGCCGAACGACAGCAGGGCAACGAGGCAAATATTGCCGATAAACTCCATCAGCGGAAAGAATTTAGACATGATAAACGAAGCGTTTAAGTTTTTATTTCGAAAATGGTCATTTGAATGAGTAAAGTTTTGAATCTCAAAATCTTCTTTTGATAAAGATTTAACGGTATTCATGCCGCTGATATTTTCCTGAACTTTCGTATTTAAACGGGCGAAAGATTTTCTTATGTTCCGAAAAGCCGGATGCACTTTTTTATCAAACCTGTAGACAACCGCTCCTAAAAACGGCAGAGAAGCAATCGTTACCAGAGTCAGCGGCACAGAATAAGAAAACATGACAGACAGACTGAAGGTGACAAGCAGGATAAAGCGAATCGCCTCAGCAAAACCGAAAGATAAAAAGAATCTGATGCCTTCGACGTCAGCCGTAAGCCTCGACATTAAATCTCCCGTTTTAGCGCTGTCATAATACTTGAACGGCAGACGCTGCAACTTCGCATACAGCTCTTTTCTTAACCGGTAGACCGAGCGGATTCCGAACATATCTCCAAGATACTGATGAAAAAAAGTAGCTGCGCCCTTCGCCGCCATGACAGCGACGAACCCGAGGCTGATCCATATGACCAAACCGTACCTTCCGCCGAGAATCACTTCATCAATTGTCATTTGCAGAATAATCGGGTAAACAACAGTGATCGCCGTCATCAGAAGCATCGACACAAGCGACCACAAGAACATTCTTTTATAAGGCCAATAAAAATCTTTTAGTTTTTTAAGGGACTCCATTTGCACCAGCACCTTTCCAATTCATGTAAAACAAGGACACATCATCTAATATATCGGTATGCGAAATAAAATTCCACCGATTTTACAAAATTCAGACTTATTATGGAGTTTTCCTCCTTCTTCCGCTTGAAATAAATCCTTTTTAAAATGTGACAGTCAATAAAAAATAGTTTCTTGTTGGCAAAGGAAATTTTTTGATGAATGAAGGAAGATGATGTAAAATAATAGAAAATGTTATCAAATTATGAATGACGGAGTTGATTGCAATGGCGAAAAGAGAGGCTTTAAAAAAACAGCTTCTCCTCTTAGGTGAATTGGAACAAAAAATCTGGAAGGACTTCCGGAAAGAACGCGAAGGGATTTACGCAAGGTTAGGAGAACTTGACAGACAAATCCAGCGACATAGACGTTCCACTAAAGAGTATTATGCAGCACATTGCGTAGACATTATTAAACAGCAAAAAGGAAAAATTGTAACGACAAAAGAACTGAAAATGAAACTGAAAGAAAGAACCAATTTTAACGTTCACCGTATTAGTGAGCTTTATGACTTGATTCAAAAATTAGAACCAAACATTTCGAAAGAACGGCGCGGCTGTTTTATTTATCTGGAAAACGGTTCGAAAAAAAACGTCGGTCGGTAACAGGCTCTATGCCTGAACCGACCGACGTTCTCAACCTCCGCTGACCGGGGGAATAAGAGCAACCGTATCTCCAGACTTAACCTCACTGTTTCCTCTTCTGTACACTTCGTTGACAGCGATCATCGCTCGGTCCGTCCCCTGAAGATTGTAAGTTTCTTTTAAAAACTGTCTGATGTCGTCTGTTGTCGTTTTTTCTTCATCTATATCAACGCTCTGCGCACCCGCTTGTTCGGCAAGCTGGGCAAACAGTAAAATTTTAATCAAAGGTCAGCACCTCTTTTTCTGTCGGAAGCCGCTGCTTCCAAATCTGGTTTCCCTTCCGGGTATTCAGTTGTCTCAAGCTGGTCGCCGATCCAAGTCTCGCCGTCCTCCCAATGTTCTTTTTTCCAAATCGGCACGATTTGCTTTATCCTTTCGATCGCATATTCGTTCGCTTCATATGCCGCTTTCCGGTGAGGTGACGACACCGCGATCACCACGGCCGCGTCGGAGATGTCCAGCCTGCCGATGCGATGGGTAATCGCTGCAGCTGTACCAGGCCATTTTTCATTGATTTCTTTCCCGATCTGAGCAAGCATGCTGACCGCCATTGGAACATATGCTTCATATTCGAGATAGAGTGTCTTTTTTCCATTTGTCCATTCTCTCACTGTTCCAATAAACGTCGTGATGGCACCGGCTTCCCTTTTTTCAACTTTTTTGACGATATCTTCGATGACAATCGGCTCTTTTGTTATAACAAATCGTTCAGACAAACGCCTTCCTCCTTTAGATGATTCAGAATAAAAGCCACGGCGCTCGGGTCTTCAATATGAAAGGATGGAACATCCGTTTTCGGCTCGCTCTTTTGATAAATGACGGCGATGATGCCGTCCAATTCCTCCAAGAGCTGACAGTCCGCTTCGTTTCTGACCATGACAACTTTTTGATATGGCGCATGTTTAAATCCCTCGATGAGAAGACACTGAACCGCTAAAACGCTATAAGCGGCAATCAGTTGATCAAGCGTCCACTCGCCGCGCGCCCTCAGCTGAAAAACGCCTGCTCCTTCGACGCCGGACGCAGCCGCTCCAGCCCGAAAAAAGCGGTCGGAATCCTTTCCCTCGGCGAAAACATCCGGTTCTCCTCCATGTCCGTGGTGTTTCAGGCAGCCAATCTTGACTCCGAGCTGACCGAGCTTTTCCGCCAGTTTTTCAACGAACGTCGTTTTGCCGCTGTTTTGGTACCCTACGATCTGGAGGATTGGAAAATGTGCGGCCACAGCTCTTCACTTCCGTTCTCATCCCGGTATAACAGAACATGCACTCTTGCCCCGGCCTCATAGCCTCTCGTTCCGCCCGGCAAAACCATCAGCGCATTGGCATCTGCCAGCGACGTGACGGCGCTCGATTTATCCAGGCCGACAGGCTCCGCATGAAGCGCCCCGTCTTTAATGGATACAAACGAGCGGACAAATCTTGTAAACGGATTAGGCTTTGGAAAATCCTTGCTTAAAACCGCTTCTGCACATAAAGAATACGGCTTTTGATGATGCAGCCAGGTGTGGAGGGACGGCTTGACAAACAGCTCAAATCCAACGAAGCAGGCTGACGGGTTCCCGGAGAGCCCAAACAGCAATTTGCCGTTTAATTGAGCAACAGTCGTTACACTTCCCGGACGCATGGCCACTTTATTAAACAGGACCTCGGCCCCGAGCTTTTCGTAAATTGCCGGCAGAAAATCAAAGTCCCCTACGGACACCCCTCCGGTCGTAATCAGAAAATCCACCTTGTCCAAAGCTTTTTCCACCGCTGCAAAGCTTTCGTCAAATCGATCAGAAATCTTCCCTAAATAAAGGGGGGTTCCGCCTGCTTCTTCAACCTGGGCGGCCACCATGCCTGCATTGCTGTTGCGGATTTTTCCGGGAACGAGGGGATCGCTGACATTCAGGAGCTCCGTTCCGGTGGCAATGATGCCTACCACAGGCTTTTTGACTGCAGGTACCGCTGCATATCCGAATGTTGCAAGCAAAGCGACGACACCCGGCGTGATCCGGGTTCCTTTCTTCACAAGCACTGATCCTTTTCTCGCATCTTCTCCGGTTTTTGAAATATTTTCTCCCGGCTCCAATGAGCGTTTTAACACCATATAGTTTTTACCGTCTTCTGAGTAGGTTTTCGTCAGCTCAAGCATGACTACCGAATCAGCGCCCTCCGGAATCTGCGCTCCGGTCATAATTCTGACAGCTTGAAAAGGACCGAGCGTTTTACCTGACACGGCTCCGGCTCCAATGTGATCAACCACCTCGAATTGCAGCGGATTTTCCCGTGAAGCACCGGCGGTATCGCAAGCTCGGACAGCAAAGCCGTCGTACGGCGAACGGTCAAAAGCGGGTACGTCGTGATCAGCCTTTACATCTTCGGCTAAAAATCTATGGAGACTCTCCTCAAGGTGGATCCACTCTGTATCTCCCTGCTTCCAGTGCCGAGAGACACGCGCAGCGGCTTCAAAAACTGGAATGGGCGTTCTTTTTTCAATCATTAAAAAAACCTCCTGTTGTTACATTCCGATGACTCTCGCCAATATGGAGTTGGCTTCTTTTATATCATTTGTGCCGTGAACAAGGGCTCTTCCATCGTTAAATATGACGATTCTGAATGTCTCGTATTGTACATGCAGCAAATAATCATTCGCATCCACTTTTCCGATGCCCGAAAGTTTTTTCATGAGTTCCTCTTTAGGCAGCCGTTTTAACATATCGCTGCGAATTTGGACGGTCTCTCTTCCGCACAGAACGTCGGCTTTTTTTTGGCTCATGTTGCTGAGGAAAGGAAAAACCGGCGTTTCTCCGCACGAAGGACATGTCTCATTGCGGCCGATCTCCATTCGGAAGTGGGTGTTCGCCCATAAATCAAACGTGACAAAAGCGGTTTCAAGCGCATCTTGGTTGTCCGTTAAGATTTTTAGAATTTCAGCTTGCTGATAAGCCGACACCATTTGAACGGCCGGCGAAATAATCCCCGACGTGTCGCATGTAGCCCCGCCAATCGGAACATCTTCAAACAGGCAGGCAAGGCACGGCGTTTTTTTAGGAATAATCGTCATATACATGCCCTGACTGCTGACACAAGCGCCATAAACCCACGGAGTGCCCGTCTCTTGGGCAAGGTCATTGATGATCATGCGGGTCTCAAAGTTATCCGTTGCATCGATGACAGCATCCGCTTCTTTGATCAGCGGTCTGAGTGTTTCCACGGTGCCGTCGGCAACATATGTACGAAGCTCAACATCGCGATTGATCTGGGAAAGACGTTCTTTTGCGGCTGCCGCTTTCGGAAGCCTTTCCTCAGCGTCTTTCTCTGTATAGAGCTGCTGCCTTTGCAGGTTGCTCCATTCCACATAATCGCGGTCTATAATAGACAGTGTACCGATGCCTGCGCGCACAAGCCCCTCGGCAGCCGACGTGCCGAGCGCCCCGGCTCCGACGATCAAAACATGGCTCTGCCTGATTCTGTCCTGACCCGCCTGTCCGATGTTTTGATATCTGATTTGTCTTGAATACCGTTCATGCATCAGGATGATCCCCTTTACTTCCTTTTCTATATCATATCATTTTTCCGTCCGCTGTTTTTTGAAAAACACTTTCCGAAAAACCCTTGCAATCTATAATAAAATATTTCATCCCGGAAAGAACGGTTCTATTTTATCTAAATCCGACTTTTTATTGACATTTATAAATTCCCACGGCTCTGCCCCGACCCTATCAGCTTCAATATACTTGACGCGGATGCGGTCGAGGAAACTGCTGATCTTCAGCTCGTTCTGCTGAAGCTGTTCGAGGAGGACGGATTTCACCCTTCTGCTGTAGACAGCAACAAGCGGCTGCGCCCTTCCGTCTGCGACCGGCACGACGGCGTCATCCGCCGGGGTCATCTGCCGTTTTAAAGCCGATATGGTCTCCTGCCGGACAAGCGGGGTATCACAGGCCGAAAAAATATAGCATTCCCCTTCCGCCCGAACCATGGCTGTGTACATACCTGCAAGCGGCCCTCTCCCACTGAACGGTTCGATATCTTCCAGCACCGCTTTTTCCCCGAGTTCTTTAAACCGCTCCGTCAGCCCCGGACGGCTCACTATCAGGACATCGCCTCCCAGCGCATGTTTGCACCATTGATAAAGCGGCTTGCCTTGCCAGCGGGCAAACGCTTTCGGTTCCCCAAAACGGCGTGAAAGGCCCCCCGATAATATGACATGTATTTCTTTCATGCAGCTCAACCTTCCTTCGCGTGTTTCTGCCTGCGAACATCATAGCAAAATTTTAGAAATCCGAACAAGTCTGTAAAATCTCTTTTTCAAAAGGCATGCCGTGTTTCATTTATGCATATTGTAGTTGTAACATTAATAGGGGGCTGGTCACCATGAAAAAAACAACGGGTTCGCTGCCTTACTTTCATGATTTATCACAGGAAAACCTTTTTTTAAAAGCGGAGCTGGCAAGGTCACATCAATTGATCCACGAGCTTGAAGCAAGCTATTTTCATCAAAAAAATCATAAGCTCAGCCAGGAAAACAAAGCGCTGAAGCAGCAGCTGAAGCAGCTGTCAATCGAACTGGAGCGGATTTCGGCAAACAAGGAAGACGAGTCGGCCGAAACGCTCAACCGGATAAAAAGCGAACTGCTGGGTAAAATCGTTGTTCTTCAGGAGCTCCTTCAAAAAGAAACCTATGCAAGAAAACAAGAGATAGAAGAAAAGCACCGCCTTCATTTAACAAATGTAAAAGCCGAAGAAGAGAAAAAAAGCTTACATAGCCAAATAGAATATGAAAAGCTTCATGCGGAAAAAGAAAAAACGCTGAGGGAAAAAAAGGAGCATGAGCTCGAAAACGCTGCACACGAAAATGCCCGCCTGAAAGACGAACTTCATGCTAAAGGTCTTCAGCTCAAACAAATCGAAACAGATGTTGCGGTATTAAAAGAGCGGGTGACAGAAACGAAAAACCGCCTTTTGGAGGCTGAAAAAACAAAAGAAGCGCTGTTTTACGAAACGATTTTATCCTATAAAAGGCAGCTCGATGAAAGTGATAAGTGGATCGCTTCTCATTTTGCCGATATTGATACATCTCAGCAGACGGAGAAGGCGCTTGAACAAAACGAAGAGCTTTTTGAACGGTCAGAGCAGATCGAGGCGGTACTTCAAACAGTTACGGAGCAAGTCGATCAGCTCCAACAGCAATTGAGCGTCATCAAACAAAATGACACGAAAATGGATCAGAAAATAACTGAATGGAAAAAGCAGACGAAAGAAGAAACAACCCCGCAAAAATGGGTCTATCAAATTAAACGCAAAGACAAAGAAACAAAACCTTTAAATTGAATACCACTTTAAGGAATAATTTGGATTTTATAAAAAAACCGCTTGAGTCGATTGTCTCAAGCAGTTGATTAGGGCGGCGGCGTATATAGCGGCCGCCTTGGTGTTCCTCAAAATGGAAACGCTATCTGGAAAAGCAAGGGTTTGACTATTGCTGCTCTGTCTCGGTAGAAATCTCACCCTCTAATATATATTGACCGCGGTATGGTTTTTTGACTTCCGGGTACATTTTAATCAGGCTTTGCATAAAGGTTGTCATATTAGGGATCTCAAGTCCGCTCTCTTTTTCGATTTCTTTTTGAAGTTCGGAGCTTTTGATGGCCGCATTATGGCGTTTTAATGTTTTAATCGCCGCTTCACGCAGTTTTGCAGCTTTTGAGCCTGGACGTGCTGTACCCCTTCTGCGCCTTGTCGTTCCATCTGGAATTCCGGCAGGCAGTGAGGAGGTTTGCGGAGAAGTCTGCTGCTGGTTCTTTTGAGATGCTTGCGGCTGCTGCTGTTGTTGCTGATAGCTCTTCATCTCCTGCGCAGCTAATTCAGCTAAAACAGGGAGAGATTCCGTTTTACGCTCCGGGCGAAAATCTTTTTTTGTATCATTAAAGCTGGATGGACGATCCAATTCACGCAGCTTTGCATATATATTATCCCGCTCAATTTGATACTCCCTAATCACCTTAACCTCAGCCTCATTCAGCTGCTCCAATCTTAAACGCAATGCTTCCCTCTCGTTAAACATACCGTTTATACCCTCCTATCAGAATAAATAAACCTTCCAATAAAAATATTAGATTACCAAACTAATTTTATCAACTATTTTTTCGCTTTTCTACTGTTGCTTTCCGTTAAGAAAATAGAACTAAATTTCCGGAAAACTTGAAGCCTGAGGAGTTTTCGAAGCATTTCGGCCTACTCTAAACCCATTGTCGAAAAATGGTAAATAATGAAGGAACATAGAAAATTACTTTTCAACGAAACATAATTTAGGAATAGACTCTACTGTTTAATCGTGATGGAAAGTGTGAAATATCAATGATTAATCCGGCTTATAAATCCAGAATATTCAAAATTGCCAGATTTCACTTGTCGAATTCGCAGTTTGTTGTGTACAGGGAAAGTCAGAAATACTCCTGAAACAAAAACAGGACATAAGACTCATCAAGTAAAATAAACAGTGTCTAATGATCCATTTGTCGAAAGGGGCGGATAGAGGAAATTTTTTTGCTTTTTTTGCAATGAGGAGCCGAATAAACAAAAAACCCCATGAAAACGGGGCTTTTCATCTTTATTCAGCAGACTGTTCTGTTTCGGCAAGAACACGGTTTACACGTTTTTCGAGCATTTTCATCCCGCTTCCTCCAGCTTGAAAATGGCGAAGCTGGCCTGTTTTATCAAAAACGTAATAAGCCGGAACATATTCATTTTCGAAAGCGTCAGTCAGCTTATGGTCGCTGTCAACAAAAACAGGCTGAGTAATATCATGTTCAGCGGCAACCTCTTTGATTTTATTCAAGTCTAAATCGTCTTCTGAACGCGGCATATGCACGGCCACCACGTTTAGTTTATCGCTGTAGCGGTCGCGGAACTCATTGACTTGCGGCATCGCCTCTTTGCACAAGTGGCAGCTGATCGACCAAAAATGAATTAATGTCGGCTTTTCTCCGATAAGCTGCTCTTTTGTCACTTCTCCGTTTAACCACTCTTTTGCGCCGGTCAGTTCCGGCATCGGCTGGCGTAATTTCATGATTTTTCCTCCATTGTCATTTTTGTCGATTAAAAAGGTCTAACAAATGTTAGACCTTTCCAATCTGATTTCTAATTTGAGAATAAAAATTAAAGAGTTGCTTGACCCGGTTTCCAGTTTGCAGGGCAAAGACCGCCTGTTTGCAGCGCTTGAAGCACGCGCAATGTTTCGTCTACATCACGGCCGATGTTGTTATGGAACACTGTTTGATATTGAAGTTCGCCTTCCGGATTAATGATGAACAATCCGCGAAGCGCCACACCTTCTTCTTCAATCAGTACGCCGTATTCACGGGATACTTCATGGTTTGTGTCGGCAGCAAGCGGGTATTTCAGCTGGCCGAGACCATTTTCTTTGCGGTCTGTGTTAATCCATGCCAAGTGAGTGTGGATGGTGTCAGTTGAAACGCCGATTACTTCTGCATCAAGGTCTTCAAACTCGTCATAGCGGTCAGACATTGCTGTAATTTCTGTCGGGCACACGAAAGTAAAGTCCATAGGATAGAAGAATAGAACCGTCCACTTATCATTTTTCATGTTTTCTTCAAGGCTTACTTTTCCAAATTCTTTGTTTGCAAGAACCGCTTCCATTTCAAAGCGCGGCGCTTGTTTACCTACCATGCGTTCTGCCATTTTATGTATCCCTCCAATTGTGATTTTTGGGTTCTGCTACCCATATCAAAATGAGAATTTAAATATTAAATTCTCATTTAGTTAATAACATCACATACATAATTCATTATAATACTTACCATATTTTTAGTCAATATTAATTGATAATAAATTTAAATTAGCGGTTGTTCTTTTTTTAAGCCTTTAAAAAAAGTGTAACATGCCTCCGGATGATGAAACAACCGTTTAACACCCGACAGCCGTTTTTTTGGAAAAACAAGTTAAAACCGAAGCTGGAACTTCGGTTTTATGTTTATTACTGAAGTTTTTGCTCAACCTGCTGACAGATTTCATCGGCAGTTAAACCAGTCGCCTGAATGACAGATGCTCCGGTCATCGTATCTGAAATCCCGAGCATGTCAGTGTCCAGACCAGTGACAACACAGCAGTCGCAGCCTTTTGCATCGTCTTCGGTTTTCATCGTTACAACCTCATACCCTTTTTCCTTCAAAGCAGCCTCGACATCAGAAAGAGATTGTTCGATTCCGATTTTTTTCGACATGAAGAAACACCTCCACCAATTAAGATGCCACGTTTGCTGATTTTTTATACCAGCCGCTTGTTCTAATTGGCTTTGGAAGAGAAATAAGCCGTCATAACGCGGACTGCCGTCTCAAGCGCTTCCTCTTTCGGCTGCAGTTTGGCATGGTGGAGTCCGTAAGGTGAATCGACGCCGAGCCAAAACATGAAGCCCGGATACTTTTTCAGCATATAGCCGAAGTCCTCTCCTGTCATCGCTTCTTTTGAACGGATGACCTCTGCAAGGCCGCTTTCAGAAACGAACTGCATAAAGTCTTCAACTAAACCGCTTGAATTATAGACCTGATAATATGCTGCCGGATAGCTGACTTTACCGTTGCATTGATAAGCCGTTTCCAGGCCGCTCACCATCGCCTCGATCCTTTTCTTCACCTGTTCCATTGACGCTGGGGACAGCGTCCTGATCGTCCCTTCAAGCCTTGCTTGCTGAGCGATAATGTTTTGTGCCGATCCGCCTGTAATCATCCCTATGGTAATGACAGCACTGTCCAGCGGATCGACATTCCTGGCTACGATCGACTGCATTTGCGTAACGAGCGAACTGGCGGCGACCACCATATCTTCTGCAAGGTGGGGATATGCGGCATGCCCGCCCTTTCCTTCAAGTTCGATTACAAGCTCTGACGTATTGGCAAAGAGCAGCCCGCTTTTCGTTCCGATCGTTCCGACCGGGAGCTCAGGCGCGATGTGCAGCGCTGTGATCATGCTCGGCTCCCACTTTTTAAACAAATCGCTTTCAAGCATCGGTTCAGCGCCGCCCGGCCCTTCTTCAGCAGGCTGGAACAAAAACAACAGATCTTGTTTAACCGGGTTGCGGACGAAATGATCGATGATGCCGAGGGCAATCGTCATATGGAAATCATGCCCGCACGCATGCATCCGGTTCTGATGTACGGAAGAAAAAGAATATCCGGTATCTTCCCGAATCGAGAGCCCGTCCATATCCGCCCTGTAAGCCAAAATCTGTTCAGGGGCTGTCCCTTTAACCTTTACAAACAGTCCGGTTCTCCACTTTTCGATTTCAATCCGGTCTTCCGGATGCTTTAGTAAGTGGTTCAAAAGATAAGCCTGTGTCTTATATTCCTGAAAACCGAGTTCAGGAATTTGGTGCAGATCTCTGCGAATCGCTGCTAATTCGTCCAATTTCATCTTTCTAACCTCCCCGGCGATACGAAAATGCGTGGATTGTCACATCCACGCACTTTTCGCCGCCGCTTCTTAAAGCTGACGCAATTCCTGTTTGATTTCTGTTTTGCCTTTTGTTTTTTCATCGATGTCTTTGATTTTTTTCGCAGGCGTTCCGGCAACTACTGTGTAAGGTGCCACATCTTCCACAACGATTGCGCCGGCAGCAACGACGGCTCCTTTTCCGACAGTCACGCCTTCAAGTACGACGGCGTTTGCACCGATGACGACATCGTCTTCAATAACGACAGGTTTTGCTGAAGGGGGCTCAATGACACCGGCAAGCACGGAACCTGCTCCAATGTGGCAGTTTTTGCCGACGGTAGCTCGTCCGCCCAGCACGACATTCATATCGATCATCGTTCCTTCGCCGATCACAGAGCCGATGTTGATGGAAGCTCCCATCATGATGACGGCGTTGTCGCCGATTTCCACTTGATCGCGGATGATCGCACCCGGCTCGATTCGCGCTTTAATATTTTTCAAATCGAGCGTTGGGATCGCCGAATTGCGGCGATCGTTTTCGACAACATAGTCTTCAATTTTACCTTTGTTTGCTTCGAGCGCAGCTTGAATCTCCGCCCATTCACCGAATACTACCCCAGTATGCCCTGTAATAAAAGGCTTGGCTGAAGCGCCGAAGTCAATTCCTTCAAGGTCGCCTTTCACATACACTTTAACAGGTGTTGATTTCTTACTATTTTGAATAAATGAGATAATCTCATTTGCATCCATCATTTTCATTATGTAAGTCCTCCTTCTCTTTTTCTCCTCATTACTGTATCAAAGGAAAGATTTAAAAACAAGAAAAAAAGGAAAGGGGGCGTCCCGTTTCCTTTTTTAGCAAATGTCATGCCGGCACTTCACATTTCTTTGCAAAATCCCTGCCGAATTGAAGCAGCATGTCTTCTTCTTCATCTTCCGGATTCATTTCGATTTTGACGGACGGAAGCACCGTGTCTCCGCCAAGCTCTTTGATTTTGTCCTCAAGTATGTCGACGGCACCGCAAAAATGCTCGTAAGAAGTATCTCCGGACCCGAAAACGGCAAACATCTTATCTGTGAAATCCATCCCTTCCATATCATCGTAAATATCCAAAAACTCATCCGGGAGATCCCCGTCGCCCCATGTATTAGCGCCAAATATCATATACTGATAATCGTTAAAGAGCGCCGCATCTACATCCATCGCTTCATGGCGGTCAACTTCGGCCCCGCCCTCAAGAAGGCCTTTCTCGATTAAATCGGCCATTGCTTCTGTATTTCCAGACATGCTTGCATAAACCAGCAAAACTTTCCCCATCGTTATTCCTCCTATAAAACGCTATAAAATCAGTGGGCTGCAGCAGGCTGTTCATAAGGCCTGACAAATTTGCATTCATAAAGACCCGCGCAAAAGAAGTTCTCCTTTTGATTGGCGACTCTGAATCCATGCCCTTTAATCGTGTCAAACCATTTCAGCTCTCTTTCAAAGAAATCAAGCCGGTAGATTCTTGAAAATCTGTCTCGGTCTTGAGCCGATGTGACATAGATGATTCCGTTGTCTTCGGACACATCCAGGAATGATTCTTCATTCTCAACTAGGCCCTGCCTGATTTGTATTTCATCATTCGTATGGATGTTGACCAAATTGACGGCACCGTGATTTCCTTTTTTGGATCCCATCGCACAAACCAGCCATTCGCCTTCAAATGCGATCATCGAGGCGGTCATGCGGCCGGTTTCTTTTTTGATCAAACAAGCCGATTCTGCTGCCAAATCGTATGCCCAAACACCACCGTGCACTTCATGAATCTGCGTTCCGATGTAAAGGCGCTCCTCATGGAGGCACAGAGAGCGGATAACGGGCGGATGACTCAAACCGGAAAACGGCTTGACGATTTTCCATGAGACGCCGAAATCCTCTGATATGTAAATGCAATGCTTCCCATGGGCACAAACAAAGCCGTCCGTTCTCCCTGTGATCGACCAAATCGTGGCGTTTGTCGGAAAGCTTGAGATTGACCAGGTTGCTCCTTGGTCAGACGATCTGATAATCGTTCCCCTCTCCCCTGCGCCGAATAAATAATCGCCGATATAGGTGATGGAACATATTTTGCTTTTTAATTGAAAGAGCTTTGTCCAGCCTTGCTCAAGTGAGTAGTGAAAAATCCCTTCCCGCTTGATGGCGACAAAGTAACCGGAATGCTTTGCCGAAGCGACGGCCGTCGCACCTTTATGAAACATGGGTCTCAGCCTGCCGTTTTTCGTGTTCTGCCCATCTTATAAAACCTTCGGCAAATTCCTTGCAGCACTCGGCATCTTCATCCGTTTCGGGGGCAAGTTCTATTTTCAAGGTCTCTCGATAAAGGTCGGCGCCGGTTCGTTCTAGCATGCTGTAAAACGTGTTGACCGCTTCGCAAAAGCGGGGGTATGCATAGTCGCCGGATCCGAAGCATGCCGCTTTCTTTCCTTTAAGGTCAAGCGAAGAGACCTCGTCGTAAAACGATTCCGCTTCATAAGGAAGATCCCCGTCTCCCCATGTGTAGGTGCCGATTAAAAGAAGATCGTATTCAGCCAATGAGTCGGCATCGACATCATCCATTTCCTGAATTGTGACATCAAAACCGTTCTCCTTCAATGTATCTTTGATGATCATCGCGATATCCTCCGTGTTGCCGGACATGCTGGCATATGCAATTAATGCTTTAGACAACAGAATCACCTCTAAAATTGATAATGATTTTCATTATTATATAGATACACTTTAAATGATAATGATTATCAATGTCAATAAATCGCACAAAAAAAGCAGCCCTCTTTTTTGAGTCCTGCCTTTCTGATGTTTATTCAGTTGCCGTACATTCTTTCACAACCTCTACAAACGCCTGTACTTGCTTCAGTTGGAAAGCCGGCTCATAACCGAGCAGCCACGTATCTCTGCCGATTGCTTTTCCTTTAGCGTCAAGCAGCGGGATTTGATGAACATGGCTCCCGCTTCCGTGAAGCGTCACAGATGGAAGGATCGCATAGCCGATTCCGTGGAAAGCCATCTGTTTGCATGTTTCAATTTGGTCGACAATAATGGTCTGCTTTGGCGACGTTTTAAACTTTTGATGCCACCAGTGCTGAATTTCCTGATAGTACGTGCTGTCGCTTTTGAACTGGATGAACGGCCGTTCCGTTTTGGCAATGTCCTCAATGTTACGGATCTCTGTATCGACAAGGTACAATTCGTCCCGCATCAAGTAATGCTTCGGTCCTTTCCATTCCGGGTTTCCTCTGATAATGCCGACATGAACATGGTCTTCGTAGAGGCTTTTCAGCATTTCGCTGCTCCATCCGGTCACGAGCGAAATTTTCACGTTTGGATATTGTTTGACATAGGTTTTCAGAACGTTGGGAAGCCAATGCTGCCCAATGATCGAAGCGGCCGCCAATTTGAGCGTACCGTGAATCTCGCCCTCCAACTCATCGATATTCTCTCTCACTTTTTCCTGTTCCAATGTCACATCTTTTGCGAACTGGATGATTTTTTCTCCGGCAGACGTAACCGTCAGCCCTTTTTGCGATCTCAAAAAAATTTTCGTTCCCCATGATTTCTCAATGGTCTGCAGGCGTTGGGACAAAGCCGGCTGGGAAACAAACAGGCGTTCAGCCGCTTTCCGCATATTTAATTCTTCCGCCAGAACGACAAGCATGTGGAGCTCTTGAAGCTGCATGGACATTCCTCATTCCAATAAGTTTTTCTTATCATACATTTAATCAAACGGCTGTTTTTTAATCAAGCGGAAAGTCAGGCTTCGGAGAATGTGCGGAGGGTTTGGTGGAGCGCTGCAAATAAAAAATAGGCCGCTGCCGCGCCTATTTATTCAACGTTCTCAAATGCTTATTCAGCTGTTTTAACACGACACGCCTTGTAAAAATGCCTTCGAAAACCTGCTCTTCATTTTCGACACATACAAACGCGTTGTTGATGACCAGTCCGAATCCTTTTAAGATCGGGTCGTCAATTTTCAAGCGTGGGATGTCTGTCAGCATGGCTTCTTCAACATGAATCTTGTCAAGCTTCTCAAATTCGATTCGTTCCAAGCCGAAGATTTTATCCATGATCATATTCGTTCCGATTAATCCGTGCAAACGGAAAGAAGCATCAAGTACAGGGATCGCGGTATATCCGGTTTTGGTCAACACGAGAAGGGCATGTTCCAGATTATTTCCGACTTGAACATGGGCTACTTTATCAGCATCGATCATAAACTGACCTACTGTCGTTTCAAGAAGTTCATCTGATTGCATACTAATCATGATTTTTCGACTCCTTTTCAGCTTTAATCCATCAACGCATATTTTCCCTATACTACAATAATATAAACGATATCAATATTTGTCGAAAACTTTCCTTTCTTCCAAGGTCAGTTTATCATTCCATATCCTTTTAGGAAACAAAAAAGATACTCTAATGAGTATCAATTGATATAATCTGACCTAATTTTCAGACCGGACACGGTCGTATAAGGTAACCAGTTTTTTATATGTCAGGCTATCCACATTTTTTGTACCCGTTTCTATATCATTGATCTCACTGCTTAGTAGCTCTACGGCATACTCATGGTCCAAAAGTACGTTCAGCAACAGTTTTCTCTCTTCTTCTGAAAAGCGTTCCATTCTTAACCAGCCCCCTAATTGATTTAGCTAGAGTCAGAAACAATATGTTCTCTCTAGTTTCTATAGGGCTAGAATATGAAATTGCAATTCAAACGTCAACCGCACATTTCGACATCTGTTCGATTTTCTTTCAAACAATTATTTTGTGTACCGGTTTGCATAGCTTGAAGCTGTATAGGAGTCAGGTTTAATTTTGGCACAGATTCCCATGGAGGTGATCCGGCCCGTCATTTCCTGGATTAAATCCTTTGTCATTCCTTTTTTTCCGATATCCAAATGAACTTCAAGGGTTAAATCTGCTCCCTCGTCTGTAAACGGAAGAAGCAGATCCATAATTTCATTAAAGTAATCATTTAAAAGATATGCGGCAATCTCTTGGCTGTAAGCTGTTTCAAGCGATATTTTCTCCCTGAGGCTATGTATCGGTCTGTTGACAACCGTGTTTTTCAGACAGCCCCACGCTCCTTTGCCCTTGCGGTGCAAATGGATAGCCGTGATAAACTTTGTGCAGTTCTGATGGATTTGCGAGTCTGTTCCGACGGACAGCAGATAGCTTGCCCGCGGATCTTGGCGTATGAACGCCTTCAGTCTCCCGATCACTTCAGGAAATGTCATTTGATCTTCAGAAAGATTATAAAAAAGAAAAGAATCAGCCATTGGAATGCCCCTTTTCATTTTTGATCTGCACCGAAGATGGAACGATTCGTCTGTCTGCTATCCTTTTTTGGTCGGTATATTTTTCAAGCTGAACCCGCAGCTGTCACATCTGTAAATTACATTCTGATTGGACTGGGCTGTCAGCACTTGATCCATATGCTCGGTTGTTTTGCAATTCGGACAAATAACGCTTGGAAAAGCTTTCATGCCATATCCTCCTATTGCTGAAGCAGTTCAAAGATTTCGATTGAAATCATATCGATGTTGTCAAACGGAAATGTGGTAGGCTTATCGCCTTTTTGATAAACTGTCAGCTCAAATGTTTGGTTTTTTTCAAAATATTTTACGCTGCAAATTTTTTCTCCGTTTACTTCAAAATTGCGCTGCGTCGGTTCTCCGGCAGCCTCCGCAGTCTCCTGCAGGCTCTGCAGTCTCGTGATGATACCCATTAATTGTGACATTCTAAAAAAGACTCCTTTCAAAAAAACAACTTCAGGATCAACAAGTATTAATTATAATACAAGTTCTACACGCATCATACCACAAAGTATCAGCCGATGACATTTTTCCTTTCTGATCATGAAAAAGAAAAACCGCTTTTCATAGTTTGAGTTTTCTTTTTTCATGTCATACATGAAAAATATTTTTTTGACTGCAGAGGAGCCTATTTTAACCACCAATTTAGATTTATGGGGCAACAGGATTGTCTTATTCCTGTCCCACACCTAAAGCCCAAAAATCCCGCAGCCATTTGCAATGCAGGATTCCACGCAAATAAAAAACTTGGCGGGGGCAGCGCCAAGTTTTTTAAAATCTTGATCTGATAGAGGGGTTGGGGAACAGAGAGGTTCATCTCTCTATAATTAAATGATAATGATTATCAGTATCATTGTCAATGAATTTTTTAAAAATTCTTTTTCTAGCTGAAAAGTTCGGCCAATGTCCAGTTAACATCGATGACAAACAGCGGGAATACAGCGTGGTCTTCTTTCTTGTTATCCGCAAAATTCGAGTTTGTTTCTTTCTCGTCCGGTTGTTCGGCCATCATGTCTTCTCCAGCCGGTGTTGTATCAGATTGGCCGATAGCCGTTACTTTGAAGCTGCCGCCGATATTCTTCAGCGTCACCGTCTGATAATTTTTTTGATATGAAACAGGACCGCCGTCTTGATCTCCAACACATTCATATACGGTATAGCTTCCGTCTTTCACCGCCACTTTTGTGTTTTCATCATAGCTGAAGAAAGGGATTGCCACTTCCGGCACGTCTGTCCCGTAAAAAATCCACCCCGCTTGTTCGGGGAAGGCGTTCGCCTCCACGTACTTCGCTGCCATGGCGTGTTCCATATAAGGTTCCAAGAGGGATAACATGTCTGTTTTCGTTCTTTCCTTTTCGGTCAGCTGAAAATGGACGTCGGATACGGATTGAAGGGTCTCAAATAACGACGCTCTTGTCGGTTTTTCTCCGGCTTCGGCAAAATCCGCACAGAGGAATACAAAAGCCGCAGTCAATAGTCCGCACAGTAAGGATGACCAAACGTTCTTCATATGATCCGCCCCTTTTTTAGCATATATATTCACATTTTCCTTTATATACGCAAAACAAACCTCTCGGGATTCATTTTTTCGAAAAGAAAAAGCGGCGAAAGGCCGCCGCTTAAATTAATCCGTCTTGTTCGTATAAATATGAGTAGGACAGGTCAATGAACAGATACAATTCTTCATCCATCGGATAGGAAAATGTTCTGATCATTTCCCCCGTTTCGATATCGCTGTACAAATCGCTGAAAAACCCTTTTCTCATCGTTCTCATCCTCATGATATTCTCGAGAAAATAAGGGCGCCAGCTCCAGTTTTTGCCGATGTACTCAGGCTGAAATATCCATGCTCCGTCATGTTTAAACACGTTTTTCGTCAGCTGAATCCCGTCTTCATCGCACATGTAAATTCTAAAGCTGCAATCGGTCAGTTCTTTTCCGAGATTGAAGAGAAACTCATCGTCTGACTGAGCTGTTTTCTTTAGCGATGTGACAAGCTGATGAATCCGTTTGTAAAACTGCTCAGAGTGGTCGTACAAAATGGTTAGCTTCTTCTTCTCATGTGTGATAAATTGGTGAAACTCGGCATGCAGCCGGTCCTTTAATACATTCCGTTCGATAAATTCATCCTTCGGCAGTTCAAGATACTGCCCCTGAAAATACCGGCCTCCGTTTCTCCATGCGTATTGCAGCTGAAAGCTCGCCTCAATATCCTCGTAAAGCAATGCGGCGCCGATTTTTCTGGCAAGGAGCGATATGCTGTAAAGCACATATTCATAGGATGGCGAAGGAGAAGACAGCTTGAGCGGCTGAAGGTCGATCTTTAACAGATCAGGGGAAAGAAGAGCGATTCTGTCGAGGTTGCTGCTTTCCTTTCCGATATTATCAACAGCGACTTTAATTCCGTATGTACGGTAGTAGGTCAGCAAATGATGCAGCTGTTCAATATCCCCTTCAAACTTTTGCTCCGTGATTTCGATAACGAAACGGTTGAGCTCGAGCCCTTTATCCTGATATTCCATCAACAGGTCGAGGAACGATTCACCGTGATCCATCATCAGCACATTTGCATCTTGATTGACGAAGATGAGCAGGTCGCGCCCGCTCTCCAAAAAATGATCAAGCGCCTGGCGGATCACCTTGAGATCAACCTCTTTCTTGTATTCTTCAGGAATTGTCGGATCAGAAAAAAACGGCCCGAGACTCTTCACTTCAGATTCTACCTTGATACGCCCCAGCACTTCATAGCCGATCACCTTTTGTTCTTCAGCACTGAAGATCGGCTGATAGTATGGAATAACATCTTCAATGTTCGTTAAAATATCGAGTGGATCCAACATGGCATATCACCTGCTTCTAATCTTTGTCTGATTATACCATACCGGCCCGCACCTTTGAATTTGAAATCTTAAAACGGACGGGGATTCAGCCATTGGCCGCCGTCCATCGTCACACACTCCCCGTTGACATATCCCGCCTGTTCAGAAAGCAAAAATGCGGCGAGTCCCGCGATTTCTTCAGGGGTTCCCAGCCTGTTGAGCGGAACGCTTTTGATTGTCGCGCGCGCGGCTTCTTCCGATTCAAACAATTTTTCGGCACCGCCCGTCCTCTCGATCGGACCGGGCGCGATGGCATTGCATCTGATCCCGTATGCACTTCCCCACTCGACGGCAAGCGTCCTCGTCAGCGACAGGACACCTGCTTTTGCCGCCGCGGAATGAACGACACCGGCACCCGCGCCCCATGCATATGTCGCGACCATATTTAAAATCTGGCCGCGTTTTTTTTTCCTTGATCCAGTAGCGGCCGGCTGCCTGGCTGCAATAAAATGTGCCGTTCAGCACGATATCGATGACCGCCTTCCAGCCGTTGACCGACAGTTTTTCAGCAGGGCAGATAAAGTTCCCTGCGGCATTGTTAACCAAAGCGTCGATCGTACCAAAGCGTCCTGCCGTCTCTGTGATCATCTGTTCCACATCTTCAACAGACCTGACATCCATCCGGCATATAGCCACCTGCCCCGTAAATGTTTCAATTTCTTCTTTGGCCGCTTCAAGCGTTTCTTGCGTTCTGCCTGTAATCATCACATTCCAGCCTTCTTCGGCTTGCTTTTTGGCGATCGCTTTTCCCATTCCGCTCGACCCGCCGGTCACGATTACAACTTTTCTGTCCATATCCATCCCCCTTGTTTATGAATGAGTATTCATTCAATTCATAGTTTATCATATAAGTTAAAAAAAATTAACAAAACACGCGGACTGTCCTAAAATGGCTTTTCTGGATGATATAATGTAGAGATTCTATTAAAGGTTGGTTGCTTATGAAAAATCCGTCCAGAAGACAATTTTTAAAAGGCTTCTTAGGCCTTGCTGCAGCAGGGCTCTTTACCGCTGCCGGCGGCTTGGGCTATGCGCGCTATCTCGAGCCGCACATGCTTGAAACAAACTTGATTCCCATTCGGCATCGTCTCATTCCTAAAGGGTTTGACCAGTTTCGGATCGTTCAGTTCAGCGACACCCACTTAAGCGAATACTTTACAGCAGACGAGCTTTCAAATGTTGTCAGCCAAGTGAACGCCCTTTCCCCGGACCTTATCGTATTCAGCGGGGATTTAATAGATAAACCGCATCGCTACCGGGAACACGAGCATGCTGTCAACGCCTTAAAAAAGCTTTCAGCCCCCTATGGAAAGCTTGCCATATTCGGAAACCATGATCACGGGGGCTATGGAACAAAAGTCTATCAGACGCTCATGGCATCGGCCGGTTTTCAGGTGCTGCGAAACGACTTCATGAAGCTTGAATTGATAGACGGAAGCGTAATAGAGATCGCGTCACTCGATGATTTGATGCTCGGCAGCCCCGACTATGAAGGCATCCTGTCAAAACTGAGTAAAAAAGCCTTCTCGATTTTGCTCGTCCATGAGCCAGACGCTGCTTTAACGGCAAAACAATACCCCGTCAATTTGCAAATATCCGGACACACCCACGGCGGACAAATTCAGATTCCCGTATTTGGTCCTTTAATCACGCCTCCGTACGGAGAAATTTATACGGAAGGGATGTATGAAACAGCTGGAATGAAAATCTATGTCAATCGAGGAATCGGCACGACCAGGCTGCCGCTCCGCTTTTTGTCAAAGCCTGAAATCACCGTGTTCCAGCTTGAATCCACTTAATCCTTAACCGGCCTTTTGGCTCAAAATGAAAGGCATCTGCATACATTAAGTAAAAGCATTCCCGCTCATTTCATCCAATCCTCATTAAAAAAACGAAACTTCCCCAGCCTCTTTCCGTCTATATATTAGCAGCGGAAAAGGCTCTCTTTTCGTTTTGAAAAGGAGATGTGCTGATTATTGCTGATGTACCAAGTAAAATCTGGAGAAACTCTGGAAAGCATCGCCGCCGATTTCAGAATGACCCGGCAGGCTTTGCTGCAGGCGAATCCGGGCTTAAACGGCGGCCAAGTGTCCGCAGGCCAATCGATTATCATTCCCGGCATTAGAAACCCGGACACAATCCCTTACCGGATTGTCGTGTCTCTCAGCGGGAGAACGCTCAGATTATATGAGCAAAACAGACTTGTAAAAACATATCCGATTGCCGTCGGAAAAATCCTCACACAGACGCCGAGAGGCGAATTTGTCATTGTCAACCGGCAGCCAAATCCAGGCGGCCCGTTCGGCGCCTACTGGCTGAGCCTCTCAAAACAGCACTACGGCATCCATGGCACGAATAACCCGGCGTCAATTGGCAAAGCTGTTTCAAGGGGATGTATCCGCATGCACAATCAGGATGTTCTGGAACTTGCTTCAATCGTACCCAACGGAACCCGAGTGTCCATTACACCTTAGACCAGTACATTTCCAGACAAATGCAATTTGAACAATACAACATCTTGTATTAAGATATAATGGGACCTTTAGGGTAAGGAGCGTATATATGGATCTTTTTAAAAATCGTAATTTCGTCCGACTTTTTTTCGCAGCTTTCGCTTCTCAAATGGGAACGACAGTCGGAAACATGGCTTTCGCTTTTTTCTTGCTCGACCGGTTCAGCAGCCAGCCGGCCTACACGACAATCGCCGAGCTGATGTATTCCTTGCCGACGGTTTTTGTATTCTTTATCGTCGGGGTGGTCGCTGACCGTTTTGACCGCAAGAAAGTCGCGGAAAACTGTGATTGGATCAGAGCGGGATTGACTGTCGTTCTTTTCTTTGTACTGTATCTTCAGATCATACCGCTTGTGTTTTTAGTTCTATTTATCAGAAGCGCGGTCACAAAATTTTTCTACCCGGCCGAAGCAAGTTTGGTCCAGGCCATTTTAAGAAAGGATCAGTATGCAAAGGCAGCCGGACTGAACCAGATGCTTTTCAGCCTGTTTCTATTGTTCGGCGTAGGAATTGGAGCTTTTATGTACAAGACGATCGGCCTGCATGGTGCTATCGCTCTTGATTTTGTGAGCTTTATCGTATCCGGCTTTTTAATCCGTTCCTGCGATATTCCGCTTGAAGCGCGGCAGCCGAACGGGCAAAAAGGCTGGAAAAACATGACCGTCAAAGATTCGATGCACGATTTTAAGGAAGGCATCGTTTATATATTAAAAAATAAATTGCTTGCCTCTCTCGTATTCGGATATTTTATCTTCGGACTTGTCAGCGGGGGACTTTCGGTTCTGCCGATGTTTAAAATGAAGTATGAGCTGTCCCCTGACAGTTATGAGTGGCACACATCCCTCTTTACAATCGTACTGGGTATCGGACTTTTGACAGGGATTGCCGTCGCCGCTCTGCTTGAAAAAAAAGTGAAGCCGGCATACATGATGTCAGTCCCGATTTTTATTGCGGGTGCCTTTATCATTCTGCTTGGCTTTACAGATCAATTGCCCGTATATTACTCGGCTGCGTTCCTTGCCGGGATATGCATCGGACCGATCAACACAGCGCTTGGCGGCTGGATTCCCAAAATCGTCCACCCAAGGCTGATGGGAAGAGTCAGCGGGTGGACCGATCCGCTGACAATGATGGCGCAATCCTCAGCGCTTGGCGTGATCGCTGTTTTATTCCCGGGAATCATCGCCGATGTGGATTATATATATTACGGTTTGGCGGGAATTATTCTGCTGGCGGCGATGTACTATTTTATCGTCCTGCCTAAATTAAGCGCCGAGAACGCGGAAATCGACGTTCAAGCGGCGCTGAAGAGACAAAAAAATACAAAAGCGAAAATGAACTCTGTTTTATAAAGATGAAAACGCGCGATTCCTTAAAAAATCGCGCGTTTTTTCTATGAGATATTTGCATTTTCTGTTCTATTTCGTATAATTTAGACATAAGCCTTGCAACTTTAGGAGGTGATCTAGAAACGAATGGATAGGAGAGAAAAAATGGACGACCATAATCATACGAAAGAATTAAAACCGACAGTTGAAAACCTTTCAAAAGCGATTTATACAGTGAATCGCCATGCAAAAACCGCGACTAATCCCAAATACCTGTATCTTCTGAAAAAGAAAGCTTTGCAAAAGCTGCTTAATGAAGGAAAGGGTAAAAAGGTAGGCCTTCACTTTTCGAAAAATCCAAGATTCAGCCAGCAGCAGTCAGATGTGCTGATTTCTCTCGGAGACTACTTTTTTCACATGCCTCCAACAAAAGAAGACTTCGCAAGCCTTCCACACTTAGGTACATTAAATCATTCGTATCGGAACCCTAAAGCTCATATGTCCTTGAATATAGCGAAACAGCTTCTTCAAAACTACACGGGAATTAAGGAAAAACCGCTCGTCACAAACCGGAAGCGCCCTGCCTCAAAGCCCGTCTTCAAGAAGCTTGGCGAAAGCTATTTTTAATAAAAAAAGCCTCAAAAAGAGGCTTTTTTTAGTTCTTGAAAATATATTTATCAAGCTTTTCGATCAGTTCGTTGAGCTCTGGCTTGCTGATTTGTTCGTCAGCTCCGACTTGTTCCCCTTTATGGCGAAGATCGTCTGTAATCAAAGAAGAGAAAATCAAGATCGGCAGCTCCGAACTCAGCGGGTTATCTTTTAACAGCTTTGTGAGCCGGTGTCCATCCATCTGCGGCATTTCAATATCCGTGATCATGAGATCGACTTTTTCGTGAAGGGCTGTGCCGTCTTCCATCAATTGAAGCACATGTTCGTAAGCCTCTTTTCCGTTTTCAAAAGACACGATGTTGTTATACCCTGCTTCATTCAGCTTTTCCACCAAAAGCCGCAAGAGGAGCGGAGAGTCTTCGACAATCATCAGCTTTTTGTCAGTCCGTCTCTGATCAAATTTTTCATCTTTCATTTGATAAGGGTCCGTACCTGACTCAGACTCAAGATCAAAAATGATTTTTTCGTAATCAGGCAGGAAAATCATTGTGCCGTCGAGCTTAATGATGCCGGTAAGGTGACGGTCCATTCCTTGATTTAAAGCGGTCGGCTTCTCGATTTCTTCCCACGACACCCGGTGAATCTGCGAAACCGATCCAGTGTGAAAGACGATTTTCCGCTTGTTGAATTCCGTCACAATGTATTTTTCTTGATGCTCGTCCTCACCGTGTTCGACGCCGAAGAAAGAGAATAAATCAATGACGGGAAGAATTTCCCCGCGCAATGTGATCATGCCCTCCATATGCTTGTGCGAATGAGGCACTTTCGTAATGTCAACCGGCTGAATGATTTCTCTGACTTTCATGACATTTATGCCGAAAATGTTGAGACCAACTTCGAACTTCACGATTTCTAATTCATTGGTTCCCGAACTTAATAAAATTTCCTGTTGGTTTGAAGACACTGATATCCCTCTCTATCCTACTTTGTGTTTACTTTTTATATCGGCGTCTTTTGTTAAAAGTTGATGCTCTGGGTTAAGCTTTTGCCTTAACATTTTGATGAATGATCAGGCCGATCGCTGCCAATAACACTAAAGATCCGAAAGCCATTCTGCTGGCCATGTTCCCTAAATCCCTGAACAGCAAAGTAATCGATCCGTACAGGACCGGACCGAAAATGGAAGAGATTTTCCCCGACAAAGCAAACAATCCGAAAAATTCGCCTCTTTTATGCTCGGGCGTCAGTTCGATAATCAGTGTCCTTGATGCGACCCATGTGCCTCCAAGCGAGATACCGAAAAGGCTTCCCGCAATCCAAAACAAGACTGTTGACGTCGTGCATGCTCCAATCGTCAAAGCGGTGATCATAATGGCGGCGACAAGACTGACTGCGTGTTTAGCGCCGATCTTTTTTGTGACAAAGCCGAGCAAAAATGAACCGATGATGCTTGAGACCGTTGAAACAAGGTAAAGTAATACAAATTGACCGGTCGTAAAACCGATGACCGTTTTTGAATAAACCGCCATCATGGCTATTGCTGTAGCAAGCGCATCATTCAGGAAAAAGTAGGCGATCATGAACAAGAAGACCGGTTTGTACAGGCGAATGTCCTTGAACGTCTGCACGATTTCCCTGTATCCGCTGAAAAACGATTTTTTTTCTTTCGGTTCCGGTTTTCTTTTCTCTTTCGTGAAGAGCAAATACGGAAGTGAAAAAAGTAAAAACAAGAGAGCCGACGGGATGAAAGCACGGTGAAAATCCTGGTTCCCGACCAGAAGGTAAACCGTTAAGCCGGCCAAAGTACCGATATATCCGATCGCAATCCCGAATCCTGATAAGAGAGGAATTTCTTCTTTTGTACCCAAATCAGCCAAAATCGTATCATAAAACACCAAGCTTGAATGATAGAAAAACTTTGCGGTCACAAACATGACAACAACAAGGATCAAAGATAACGGAAGCCCGTATATGTCCTTCTGAAACGAAGCGCCCGCAAAAACCCCCATTAAGATGGTGCACAAAACACAAATCATCGTAAACAGACCGATGTATTTTTTCTTTCTGCCCGTCCGGTCAATCAACACCCCGAATAAAGGCGTGAAAATGACGAGCAGGAAGCTTGCGGCTGCGTTCGAATAGGAGATAAAAGTGCTTGCCACCTGATTCATGCTGGCGTTTTCGCCGACTGCCTCCTGCAAATAAAAAGGAAAAAAGATCGTCACAATGTTTGATGAAAAAATCGTGTTTGCAAAATCGTATAACGCCCAAGATAGAATCGGCAACGTCAAAAAGAGCTTGATTCCCGTTCTTTGCGCCCGCTTTACAGCTTGTTCACGTTCCGGCTGAGTATCCATCTGGATTGATGCCTCCTTATTTTTATTCCTGCCTTGAAACATTTTCCTGAACAAGACAGCACGCATTCATGCTGAAAGCGTGCTGTCTTTTACCCGTTATTTTTTTACGACAATGGTTCCTGCCAACATATCATGAAGCGCCTGGCGCCTTTCTGTGAAAAAGGCCATAATGTAGCCGACCAACAAAATCGGAGAAAGAAAGCTTTTGGCCAGAAACCTTCCGGCCGCACGGCCGAAAGAGATTCTTCCGCCTTCTGCTTTCGCCACCTGAACGTTCATGATTTTCTTGCCGAGCGTCCCTTGCCATTTGGATGATTCCATCAGCGTGTAATAAAGAAAATAAACAATAAAAGTAATACTTCCAACGATCGCTATGGTTTTGAACATGCTGATGATAAACGTAAAGATTTCCTGATCGCTCAAATACTCGGGATCAGTCTCCATCATGAGCATGATATCCGAATTTCCCAACATCAACGCCGCTGTTAAAACGTACGTGAAAATATATGCGGGAATCCCGAGAATCAATCCGTCGAGCAGGGAAGCTACAAAACGCGCGCCGATTCCGGCATACTCGCTCCTTTCAGGAGCAGTTTCGTGTTTGTCTAATTCCAATTCCAATGTGCTTTTCCTCCTAACATCTTGACTTCTATATACTACTAAGATTCGCTGAATATTATCAATACGTATCACGTTTTTTTAAAGTTAAATTAATGTACGGCTCACAAGTTTTTCATTGACTTTGACAGTTATCGTGTTACAATGGTCAAGGATTTTTCAGGAAAGGTGTTTATGATGGGAACAATTGTAACGATTAAAAATCATGAAATGACCATTTTAGAAGGGGTCAGCCGTGCCGTTTACACAGAAATGCTCAAGGATGCTTCAGACAGTGAAGAACAAATATATATTTCGTGGAAAGAAGATGTTGACTTCGATTACGGCTACTAAACGAAATATAACGTAAGACAATCGTTTGATTGTCTTATTTTTCTATCTGCTGCCATCCGCATGTCCGCATACCTTGCATTGTTTTGCATATACTTGTTACGAGTTTTTATAAAATTGATTGATTAAAAGATGACAATTGGTCTGATGATGGTAAAATAAGATAAACCATAACATTTTTAAGGTGATGCTAAATGGAACATTTGCTTAATCCAAATGTAAAAGAAATCGAAATCTCAGGGATCCGCAAGTTCTCAAACCTTGTATCCCAGTACGAAAACGTAATCTCTTTAACAATCGGCCAGCCTGATTTCTTCACCCCCCACCATGTCAAACAGGCCGCCAAAAAAGCGATAGATGAGAATCAAACATCTTACACTCACAACGCCGGATATCCCGAACTGAGGCAGGCTGTACAGCTTTATATGAAGAAAAAAGCCGATTTAAATTATGAAGCGGAAAGCGAGATCATTGTGACGACCGGAGCCAGCCAGGCCATCGATTCGGCATTCCGTACGATTTTATCACCTGGCGATGAAGTCATTCTTCCGGGGCCGGTATACCCCGGATACGAGCCGATCATCAAAATGTGCGGAGCGTCTCCATTGATCATTGACACCACGTCTCACGGCTTTAAGCTGACAGCAAAATTGATCGAGGAAGCGCTGACGCCGAAGACAAAATGTGTTGTTCTTCCTTATCCGTCAAATCCGACGGGAATGACGCTGTCCGAAGAAGAGCTGAAGGACATCGCCTCCCTTTTAAAAGGTCGAAACGTCTTTGTGCTTTCGGATGAAATATACAGCGAACTCACTTTTGACAGACCGCACCACTCCATCGCGTCTGTACTAAGGGACCAGACGATCGTCATCGGCGGACTTTCCAAATCCCACAGCATGACAGGCTGGAGAATCGGATTTTTGTTCGCGCCGAAGGAAATCGCCAAACATATTTTAAAAGTCCATCAATACAACGTATCATGCGCTTCATCGATCTCTCAAAAAGCAGCTCTGGAAGCCGTCACCAACGGGTTTGATGATGCGCTGATCATGCGCGAGCAATATAAAAAACGGCTTGACTACGTGTACGACAGACTTGTGACAATGGGCCTCGATGTGATTAAACCGTCGGGAGCATTCTACATTTTCCCGTCCATCAAATCGTTTGGAATGTCTTCCTTTGATTTCTGCATGTCGCTTCTTGAGGAAGAGGGGCTTGCGATCGTGCCGGGCAGCTCGTTTTCTGAATACGGGGAAGGCTATGTGAGGATCTCTTACGCATATTCTCCTGATACGCTAAGGGAAGGTCTTGACCGGCTGGAGTCCTTTGTTTTCAATAAGAGGCAATCGATACAGACTACGTAAACAACGGCTTTTACGCCGTTGTTTTTTATTTTGGAAATGAAATCTTAAATGTCGTGCCTTTTTCTGCTTTGCTGTCGACTTCGATTGTTCCGTTGTGATTTTCGATGATATTGAAGGTGACCATCAAACCGAGGCCTGTTCCTTTTTCCTTCGTCGTCAAAAACGGCTCGCCGATTCGCTTCATGACATGTTCAGGTATTCCTTCTCCTTCGTCCTCCACCTCGACGATGACCGAATCTTCGGTTTCTCTGACGGTCAAATGGACCGTACCGCCGTTCGGCATGGATTCGACGGCGTTTTTGATCAGGTTGATAAACACTTGCTTTAATTGATTTTGGTCCCCTTTAATATAGATATTGTCCGGGAGGATCGTATTGATCAAAATGCCGTTTAAGTTGGCCTGCGTTTCTAAAAGGGCCGTCACTTCGCGGATCAGCCTGATCAGATCTAGCTTTTCTTTCAATGCGTTTTGCTGCGGCTTTGCCAGCATGAGAAGCTCGCTCAAGATCAGTTCGATTCTGCTTAATTCGGAAAAGATAATATTAAAATAATGTTCATTTTCTTCCATCGTGGGCTTCATCAGCTGTAAAAACCCTTTGATCGCGGTGAGCGGATTGCGGATTTCGTGGGCGATCCCGGCTGCAAGCTGTCCGGCGATCGACAGTTTTTCCGAACGGATCATCAGCTCCTCGGTCTGCTTGCGTTCAGAAATATCCCTTAAAATCACCTGAACGGCCGTTTCCCCGAAAAATGTCGTAGGGATGCAAACCATTTCTGTATAGATGAGCCTTTTTTCAAATGTATACCACGTCTGCTTTATGATTTCAGATTCGGATTTTCGGTCTGTAATCCGTTTCAGCCTCGCTTTGACATCTTCGTGGTCGCACGGGTGCAGATGTTCATAAATATCTTTGCCGATTAAATCCTCATACGTTTTTGCTTCAAACAGACGAATGCCTGATTCATTCATAAAGACCCATCTACCTTTATGAATAACGGCTATCGTATCGATTGAGTTTTGAATCAAGAGCTGATAGCGCTCCCTGCTTTTTTGCAAAATGGTCTGGAATTTCTTCCTCGATGAAATGTCAATGAGCAGGAGCAGCTCCGCTTTCTGGTTTTGATAAATGGTCGGCGCCGCCTTGACTTCGAGGTGAATCTGCGTGCCGTCGAGCTTATGCCAAGTTTGCTCGATCATTCCGACATCAAGTCCCTGCTGCATCCGCTTGATACGGTTTTTGACGATGTCATGGTACTCTTTCTCGATAAAATCGTAGGAATACTTTCCGATAATTTGCCGTTTGTGCTCGGCTCCGAGCAGGTTGACCATGGCGTCATTGACGTAGACTATTTCCCCTTGAACGCTGATGCACAGAGGGTTTGGCAAGCCTTCCACCATGGCTTCGAATTCCTCTTTTGCCGGCAGCCTGGCAGCTTCTTCCGGTGTGTCTTCCTCTTTTATGGAGCTGCTTTTCTTAGAGGGACGGTCTTCAAACACTTTCATTTTGAGTACAATCTCGCGTTCTTTTTCTCCAACATGGGTCGTCACGAAATCGATCGATGCTTCGATCCAGATCATCGTGTAGTCTTTTTTCACAAATCTGAAGGTGCAAGGCAGCAAATGATGCTCATTGTAAAAATAGCTTTCTACCAGAAAAAGATCGTCTTCGTGTAAATAGTCCTTCAAATACGTACCGATCAGTTCATTCTGCTGGTAGCTTAAGAGTTCTTTGCAATTTGCAGATATGTATATAAAACGGCCGTTAGCTGACAGGACTGCCTGTAAATTCATATGGGGCTTATATTGCTCAAAACGTTTTGTTTTTTGTTCCATCATATCCCTCCTTTATACCCTATTCATGACCAGCATTCATTAAAACTATTTTGCTTAAAAGGATTCGCTAAAATACGAGAAATCTCCTTCAAAACTTCTAGCATTCGTCAAATTTTGATAACAAAAAAAGAACCCGGAAAAAATCCGTGTTCTTTTTTGTCTAATCCTTGCTGTATTTTTTTTGCAGATCGACATAGGCTTTGACGATTTTGGCGGCGATGTTTTTGTTCATCTTCGTTTTGTCGTCAACAGACGGGACGACAACGCTGAAGGCGACCTGCGGATTTTCTGACGGATAATAGCCGGCAAAGGTGATATTATAAGTACCTCTCCCCCACCAGTTTCGGTTTGTGCCGTAGTAGTGCGTCTGTGCCGTTCCGGTTTTGCCTGATACGTCAAGCGAACCGAATGCGCCGGCTGCAGTTCCCGTCTGGGTTACTCTTTTAAATCCTTGCTTGACGATAGCGATGTCGCTTTGGGAATTGTTGATACGATTCAAAACGTTGGCAGAGCGCTCTTCAACGACTGAACCGAGTTTTTCACTTTCAGGCTGGTGAATGCTTTTCACGACTCTCGGCTGTAACCTGTATCCGCCGTTGGCAATCGTTGAAACATATTGGGCGAGCTGCAAAGGCGTATACGTGTCAAACTGGCCGATCGCTTCATCAAGAAGAAGACCCCCGACTATTTTTGGGTTTGTCTGCATCCCGGCCGACTCTTGCGGCAAGTCGATGCCTGTTTTTACCCCAAGGCCAAATTGATTGAAATAATACCTCATTTTATTTAAGTCTTCGAGGTTTGCCGGAAGGGAGCCGCCAGGTTTATACGTGATCCCTGCCATTCTCATTGCCACATAAAACATATAAACGTTTGAACTTTTTTCCAACGCTCTAACCTCATCAGCCCAGCCGATGGTGTTTCCTCTGTAGGAGCCTTTTTTAACAGGCCCCGCGAAGCTCAGCTCATGATCTAAATATCTCTGCCCATGTGGCATACCGTCCTGATAGCCGGCCAGCACGGTCGCACCTTTGACGGCTGATCCCATTTCATACTGGGTCGTAAACGCGCCGATTGAATAGTCGGTGATTTTACCGTCGATGATTCGCTTTCCGGCCATGGACAGGATGTCTCCGTTATTCGGATCCATCATGACGACGAACGCTCTGTCCAGCATGTAGTTTGAGCCGCGGAATTTATTAAGCTCCTCTTCGATAGCTTCTTCGACTTTCTTTTGGAGCTCCATGTCGAATGTCAGCTGCAGATCGTAGCCGCGTCTTCCTTCATCAACCGTTTCCTGGCTGATGACCTTGCCTGAGCGGTTTTCTGTATATTGCACTTTCGCTTTTTTCGGATTTAAATATTCTTCATATTGATACTCGAGATAGCTTTTTCCCACTCTGTCATTCCGGGCATATCCCCTTGTCAGGTAGAAGTCTTCCCGGTCCTTGATGAGCCCTTGCTCAGGCGTTGTGACGCCTCCGAAAATGGAGTAGAGCGTTTTTTCATAAGGATATTTCCTGGTCCAGTCCATGATGACGTCAACGCCGGGAAGCTCTTCAAGATGCTCGGAAACGCGTGAGACTTCCTCATACGTTAAATCGTTGGCCGGCATCTGTTTTGAAGCCTTCTCATCAAGGAGCTGCGCATCGTTTTTCCCCTCGGTTTTCGGGCTCATCGCTTTGACGATCTGCGGCTCATACGCATAGCCGCCTGAAAACCTTCTGAAAATCGCGGCGACTTTAAGCTCGTCTTTGTCCTTTTCCAGCGCTTTGATCTCTTCTGCCGGAACGCGGTCAACTTGCAGCTTGTATGTTTGATCAGACTTGAGGGTTTTCTCGCCGTCTTTCAGAAGTGCAGCAGCTTTTTTCGGATGTCTGGCAAGCCAGTAATCTTTCAAATCTCTTTCTTTCAGAAACGAAGTATCGATATCGATCAATTCTGCGAGTTTTTTGGCTGTGCTGATTTTTTCCTCCGTTTTTGTGCTTGTCATCATCGTATATGTGATCGCAGGAACGCTTTGGTTGTCGACAACCACCCGCCCGTATCTGTCATACATTTTACCCCGCGGCGCCGGGTATGACGCAATTTTCGCCTCGGTTTTCGAAGCTTCCTGCTCATACGCCTCTCCATTGACGATTTGCACGAGGCCCAGCTTGACAATCAGCGCAGCGAACAAAGTGAACACCGCAAAGAAGTACAGGTTGATCCGCCATAAACGCGAACGCCTGCTCTTTTTGATTTCAGCCGGATCATGTTGAGATTCTGTCACTGAAACTCTCTCTCCTCTCACAATATTCAATTTTTACATTAATTAACTGAGATATATTGTAACACTTTTGTAATGGTTGTTACAATCTAAAGTTTTTAAAAAAGCTGTCAATCTCTTTTTATATTAAAATTTAGCTAACACATTTAAATTTTACCACGTTTATGACAAGACGCGTAAAAGAGCGATCTGGTTGCATATTGGCAGCAAAGGGTTTTTCTTTTTTTATGTCAAAATTAACAATAATACCTTGTCAAAGGGAATATATGGATCTATTATTTCAAAAAAGCCGTGTTATGATTCTAGTGTACGAAACAACAACAACTACAACATTTAGGAGGATTACTGTTTATGAAAAAAGCTTTTCTTTTATCAGCAGCAGCTGCAGCAACGCTCTTCACATTCAGCGGCGTTCAACACGCTGACGCTAAAGAGCAGCAGCAAGTACAAGTCAAAACCGTTCATTCCATAAATGTAACTGATCTCAAAGGCAAACTGAATATCCAAAACATGAACCAGCTTTCTAAAGCTGACCAGGAAAAAATTCAGTCCCTGCTTCATTCTTATAAGAAACAAGCCACTCAACAGCCTAAAGCTTCTGCACCGAAGTCTTCTGCGCCTAAAGCTTCAAAGCCTGAAAGCACGCAGACTCAAAAACAGGAAGCTTCAAAGCCTGCGGCTTCAAAAGAGCAGACTTCACAGCAAAAGCAAAATACAGCGCCTTCATCTTCTTCTGTAAGCGCGTATGAAAAAGAAGTTGTTGAGCTGACGAATGCGGAAAGAAAGAAACAAGGGCTAAAACCTCTTACTTTGGATGAAAAACTGAGCAAGGTTGCCCGCACGAAATCTCAAGATATGAAAGATAACAATTACTTTGATCACAACAGCCCGACTTACGGTTCTCCATTTGACATGATGAAGAAATTCGGCATCACATACCGCACTGCCGGAGAAAACATCGCGAAAGGCCAAAAAACGCCTCAGGAAGTTGTCAAAGCTTGGATGAACAGTGAAGGTCACAGAAAAAACATTATGAACCCTAACTTCACGCATATCGGTGTTGGATATGTGAAAGACGGCAACTACTGGACTCAGCAGTTCATCGGAAAATAAGAACCAGCAAAAAACCACTTGCATTGAGCAAGTGGTTTTTTTTCGTTATTTATATTCTGTCCAAAGCTTGTACACACTTTGGGTGCCGCTGTTTTCTTCGCCTTTTTCCACAAGGGTGTCGTAAAGGCTTTTCGCAAGCTCGAGCCCCGGCATTTTCTCGCCCATCAACTCCGCTTCTTCTAGCGCGATGCCCATGTCTTTAACAAAGTGTTTGACGTAAAAGCCCGGTTCAAAGTCGCCTTTCAGCATTCTAGGCGCGAGATTTGAGAGGGACCAGCTTCCCGCAGCGCCGGTCGTAATGCTTTTTAACACATTGTCGGGATCGAGTCCGGATTTTTTGGCGTAGGCCATCGCTTCTGCGACACCGATCATACCTGCAGCAATCGCAATCTGGTTGCACATTTTCGTATGCTGGCCGCTTCCGGCCGGCCCCTGATATTGGATGTTTTCACCCATGATCGAAAAGATCGGGTAGCATTCATCAAAGGCTTTCCGTTCTCCTCCGACCATAATGGCGAGCGTGCCGTTTCTCGCGCCGACGTCCCCGCCTGAAACCGGAGCATCTAAAGCGTAAAGTCCTCTCTCTTTTGCAGCAGCCTCGATTTGTTTGGCGAGAGAAGGCTTGGAAGTCGTCATATCGATGAGGTAAGAACCTGTTTTGGCATTTTCAATAATGCCTTCGCTTCCAAAGTAAACTTCTTCAACGTCTTTTGGGTAGCCGACCATTGTGATGATCACATCAGACGACTGCGCCAGTGCTTTGACGGATGATTTCCATTCCGCCCCTTTTTCCACGAGGCTGTCCGCTTTCTGTTTTGTTCTCGTATAGGCGCTGACGGGATAGCCTGCAGCTAAAATATGCGAGGCCATGCTGTTTCCCATTACTCCGAGTCCGATAAATCCGATCGTTTTTTTCATGATGTCATCCCCCTTAAATTGCTTTTACCATTCCGCCGTCTATCAGCAGAGTCTGTCCAGTCATATATGTATTGCATTCTGATAAAAGAAAGCTTGCATATTGTGCAAAGTCGTCAGGTTTTCCGTAGGAGCCGAGCGGAATCTCTTTCTCATAGCTTTCCTTCACCTGCTGCTCGGTAAGGCCTGTTTTCTCGGCTTTGAGCCGGTCAAGCTCTGCCACGCGATCTGTCGCGATTCTCCCAGGGGCGAGCGTGTTGATCAAAATGCGGTGTTCGGCCAACTCTTCCGCAATGGATTTTGTCAGACCGACGATTCCCATTCGAAACGTGTTGGAAAGCAGCAACCCCGGAATCGGTTGCTTGACTGATGAAGAAGCGATATTAACAATGCGGCCTCCATCCTTTTTTAGATATGGAAAAGCTTCGCGGATTAAACGGACATAGCTGAGCAGATGCAATTCAAATGAAGAAGTCCAGTCAGCGTCTGTCAGATCGAGCAGGCTGCCGCCTTTCGGTCCTCCGACATTGTTGACGAGCATATCGATCGTTCCAAATGTGTCAGCAGTCTTTTGAACGAGCGCTTTGATCCCGTCAGCATCTGCAAGATCGCATACTTGATATGAGATGGATCCGCCGCCGAGTCCATTCAGCTCTTCCGCAGCTTTTTTCAAGTCCGCTTCGTGTCTCCCAGACAACATGACATTTGCCCCTTCTTTCGCAAGGGCTTTTGCAATCGCATTGCCTAGTCCTTTGCTGCTTGCTGCCACAAGCGCCGTTTTGCCATTCATCTTTAAGTCCACAATCATCACTCCCTTCATATTTATAGTGTAACATGTATATTCTGAAAATTGGGATTGTGAGCGTTGAAAAAGTCCCTCTTTCAAAAAGAGGGACTTCTTTATTACACGTTAAACTTATTGATCGCATTTAATAATTCTTGATTGGCCTCACTCAGCGCTTCAGCCGATTTGGCGATGCTTTCCAGCGCTGTCAGCTGCTCGTTTGTCGAAGCGCTGACCTCTTCCGCAGCCGCTGCTGACTGCTGGGAAATAGCTGAAATGCTTTGGATCGAATCAGACATTTTTTGCTGTTCTCCGCTCATACCAGAGATTTCAGAGTAAATGTGGTCAATTGAGTTGACGAGCGCCTGCATTTCTGCAGTAATTTTGCTGAGCGCTTCTCCTGTCTCATGAATCATTCCATTTTGCTCTTCATTCATCTTGCTTGCTTCCGTCATCGCTGATACGGCTTCTTTCGTTTCCAGCTGAATCTGCTTGACCGTTTCACTGATATGCTGTGAAGAGACCGCCGATTGTTCGGCAAGCTTTCTCACCTCATCTGCAACTACCGCAAAACCGCGTCCGCTTTCGCCGGCACGGGCTGCTTCAATGCTGGCGTTCAGAGCAAGCAGGTTTGTTTGATCAGAGATCGCCGAGATGGCTGTAACAACCTCTTCAATGTTTTTCGTTTTTTCTTCAAGCTGCAAAAGCATATGTTCCACTTTCTTCGTCTCCGAGTTGGCTTCATTTGATTTTGCAAGCAGCTGCCCGAGGGCATCGATTCCTGTATAGCTTGCATCTTCTGATGTTCTCGAAAGCTTCTTGATGCTGTCGGCATGATGTTCAATTTCTTTAATTTTGACAGATAGCCGTTCGGATTGTTCATTTACATTTTCGATCTCTGCCGCTTGTTCTGTCGCACCTGTCGCCACTTCTTCGATTGCTTTGGCAATCTCATCGCTCGCAGAAACCGTTTCTTTTGAAACAGCGCTTAATTGATCGGTCGTTTTCGATACTTTTCCGGACGAGGTTCCGACTTGCACAATCATTTCTTTCATGTTTTCGACCATCTTGTTGAAGTCTTTTGTTAATATACCGATTTCGTCTTTTGAGGCAGCTGCTGTCTGGACCGTCAAATCACCGCCCGCGACAGCCTTTGTTTTGGCAATCAGCTGCTTAATCGGGCCTGTGATCGTTTTGGCAAGGAAATAGCTTAAAATGATCGCCGCTGCCAAAGCAATGATTGAAACGATCATGACCATTTTGTTCATTTCCTGTGCGACCCACATCAGCTTCGCCGTGTCGAATTGCGTACCGACTTTCCAGCCCGTACCACCGACGGTCTGATAAGCGATCACAGTATCTTTGCCTACTTTGATTCCGTCTTTGGATGACGGGATGTCCCGATATGTTTTGTCTTTCGATATATCGTCACCTTGTTTTGACGGGTGGGCAAGCATTGTCCCGTTTTGGTCCAAAATAAATGCGTAGCCGTCATATGGCATCTTTTGATTTTCGATAATTTTGTTTAATGAATTCAGTGAAATATCTAAGCTGATGACGCCTAATACTTTATTGTCGACAACGACTGCTTTAGCCGCTGCGACCATCATCTCTCCAGACACGACATCTTGATACGGCTCTGTCCAGATCACTTGATCAGGCGTTTTGGCAGCCGATGTGTACCAGGGCCGGGTCGTCGGGTCAAAATCTTTATCAAATTCGGCTTTCGGGTATATCCATATATCTTTTTTTGAAGTCGCTATATACGCATTGGTGACAAATTCGTTTTTATCCTTGATTTGCTTTAATTCGTCGTTGATCAGTCTGCCCAATAATTTATTTTGATCATCTTCTAAAAATGACTGCGCCATTCGACTGTCGCTCATACGATTTAAAGCGATTTCATAGTTTTCTAATTGAAGCTCGATATTACCTTTGATCGAGTTAAGCAGACTTGAAGTCGATTCTTTTGCTTGATCTTCAAGCATTGATTTCAACAAATGTGTTGTGGAAAACTGTAGGACGATAACCGTCAAAATCAGCAGGATGGCAACAAATCCGGCAATTTTGACATGCAGTTTTTTAAACAAATGAAACCCTCCTTTACATGCACCTTCATATTCTTTTTATCGGCCAAAATTTCGCAAAATTAAGATAGCCTGCTAAAATAACGGTATAATGAAGGAAATATCAAAAGGAGTGATGGGCGATCTATAAACAGTTTTACGTCGATAACGGCATTTCTTATCAGCAGGTGGACATCCGCAATTACAACAACAAAGATATTCCCGATTTGATTGCACTCCAAAGAGAATGCTTTCCGCCTCCGTTTCCGGAAGACCTTTTGTGGAATGAAAAGCAGCTCCATTCCCATATTGAACGATTTCCCGATGGTGCACTTTGCGCGGTTTCCGAAGGCCGAATCATCGGTTCGATGACGGCGCTCATGACTGATTTTGATCCGCATCATCCTCACCACAGCTGGGACGAAGTGACAGACAACGGGTATATCGGCACACATCAAAACGATGGAAACTCCCTTTATGTCGTCGATATTTCCGTGTCCCCTCACTATCGAAAACTCGGCATCGGAAAGCGGCTGATGCAGTCCATGTATGAACTGACGGTCTTTAAAGGGCTCAAGCGGCTCATTGGCGGCGGACGGATTCCCCATTATCACAAGTCGGCTGAAGAAATGACGCCCGAACAGTATGTTCAAGCTGTATTGGACGGGGAAAAGCGCGATCCCGTGCTCTCATTCCTGCTCCAGTGCGGACGATCGCCGGTTTGCGTGATTCCCGGCTACATTGAAGATGAGGAATCGCTTCATTATGCGGTCTTAATGGAGTGGAAAAACCCTTTTTTAACATCTCAAAACAAAAAACAGAGCTTTTCCGGCTAAAGCTCTGTTATGTGAAATATTCGATTTTTGCTTCGGGAAAATAGTTATCAATATACGTTTCAAGGGCGCTGCGAAGCTCTGCTTCTTCATCCTTCTGGTATATATATTTGCCAATCCCGTATCTGCCCCATTTATAGCGCCGTTTTTCTTCATCCAGTTCGAGCTTTGTCTTTGGATAGTTTTTTTCAATGACTCTTTTTGCCGGCTTCGTGAATCTGTGCTGGATCATTTCAAAGGTAATGTCGCGCCTTGCATGCTGCGGCAGCGCACGATCGAGCTTTTCGAGCAGCACTCTGTAGCCTTCCTGCCAGCCGTCATGAATATAAATCGGAGCGATGATAAAACCAAGCGGATAGCCTGCTTCCGCTACTTTCACGGCGGCTTCGATCCGTTTATCCAAAGGGGATGTGCCGGGTTCAAAACTTTTGATGACATAATCGGCATTTACGCTGAAGCGGAAACGCGTTTTTCCGTTGTGCTTGGCATCAAGCAAATGGTCGACATGATGGAATTTTGTCACGAAACGCAATTTACCGTGGTCGGATTGACCGAAATGCTCAATTGCACGCTTTAATGTGTGTGTCAAATGGTCAATCCCGACAATATCAGATGTGCAAGAAGCTTCAAACCGCGTATCCTCGGGAGCGCGTTCTTTCATATACTGGTCCGCCTGATCAAGTATTTCCTCCACATTGACGTACGTTCTGATATACGGCTTGCTGCCCATTGTCGTCTGCAGATAGCAGTAATGGCAGTGACCCATACACCCTGTTGCAAACGGAATCGCGTATTCTGCGGACGGTTTTGATGAATCGAATTTCAATGTTTTTCTGACGCCGATGACCAAAGTGGATTTCGCATTTCTGTATTTTTGCAGGTGGCCTTCCCCCGGGATATTCCTCACCTGATTGTGTGAAGTCGTTTCCCTGATCTCAAGCCCCATGTTTGAAAATTTATCCCTCAGCTCTTTTCCCAGCGGGTATTCCAGCGCTCTCGGTTCAATATAGACGAGCTGGGGAACAAACGGTTTTACCATTGGAAACAGACACATCCTTTGCTTATTTCCGTTACTTTTTGCATTTAGAGGATGTGATATACCGGTAATATTTTCATACCCCGTCAAATAACTCACGGTAAAGCCGTTCCGCCTCTTCATATGAAGAAAAAACTGCATCATCTTCGGCAAAGGCGTGATATGTATCATACATAAACAATGCCAGTTCACCTTCGTGAAGCGGGTGATCAACGACTTCAGCTTCCTTTATATGCGCGACATTGGCGGCATGCGGGTTCCGGTAAATGACATAGACCTCATCACCCGGTTTGAATGGCTGCCTGGGCATATCAAAATCCCCCTTTCTAACTATTGGTCACATGTATTATTTCCGCCGCAGCCGAGATCATTCAGATCAACAAAAAAACCCGGACGGGCATTGGTTATGCCTGTCCGGATTTTCAATCGCTTATGCCATATTGAAGGTTTCTTTTACGAATTGTACAACCTCTTCTGTTGTGCTCATGGACAGAATTTGCTCTTTGAACGATTCCGTCTCTTTTTTAGAAAGCTTGCTGATTTGCGTTCTTGCCGGCAGGATTGACGTCGCGCTCATTGAGAACTCGTCCAGTCCAAGACCGAGCAGGATTGGGATCGCAATTTCATCTCCCGCCATTTCGCCGCACATGCCGACCCATTTTCCTTCTTTATGGGCCGCTTCAATGACAAGCGTGATCAGGCGGAGAATCGCAGGATTGTACGGCTGGTAAAGGTAAGATACCCGCTCATTCATCCGGTCAGCAGCCATCGTATATTGAATCAGGTCATTCGTTCCGATGCTGAAGAAATCCACTTCTTTAGCGAATTGATCAGCGATCACAGCTGTTGAAGGGATTTCAACCATCATACCGACTTCAATGTCTTCGGAAACTTGTTGACCTTCAGCTTTCAGCTTTTCTTTTTCTTCTAAAAGAATTGCTTTCGCTTCTTTAAATTCGTTTACAGTCGCGATCATAGGGAACATAATTTTTAAGTTTCCATATGTACTTGCCCGAAGCAGCGCACGAAGCTGCGTTCTGAAAATCTCTTGCTCATCAAGGCAAAGACGGATCGCTCTGTATCCCAAGAAAGGGTTCATTTCTTTTGGCAGTTCTAAATATGGAAGCTCTTTGTCTCCGCCGATATCAAGAGTACGAACGACAACTGATTTGCCTTCCATACGCTCAAGAACGGTTTTATAGGCATCAAATTGCTCCTCTTCAGTCGGAAGCTGGTCTCTGCCCATGTAAAGGAATTCAGTCCGGTAAAGGCCGACTGCTTCTCCTCCATTTTCCAGAACGCCTTTTACATCATCAGGTGTACCGATATTAGCGGCAAGTTCCACATGATGTCCATCATTCGTTACAGTCGGTTCATTGACAAGCTTCGCCCATTCGGCTTTTTGCGCCAGGAAGGCTTGATGCTTTTCTTCGTATTCGCTGATTGTTTCCTGGGCAGGATCAACGATGACATCGCCATTGATACCGTCAACGATCACAGTTACGCCGTTTTGAATGCCTTTTGTTGCCGCTTTTGTGCCGACAACGGCCGGAATTTCAAGCGAGCGCGCCATGATGGCTGAGTGGGACGTCCGTCCGCCGATATCTGTTGTAAACCCTTTAACAAAGTTGCGGTTTAGTTGCGCTGTATCAGACGGTGTCAAGTCTTCGGCTACGATGATGACCTCTTCGGAAATCAGACTCGGGTTCGGAATTTCAACGCCGAGAAGATGCCCTGTGACACGCTTGGTGACATCGCGGATGTCTGCGGCGCGTTCTTTCATATATTCGTTATCCATCGACTCGAACATTGTGACGAACATGTCGGCCGTTTCTTTTAAAGCGAATTCCGCGTTGACGGAGTCCGATTTGATTTTGCCTTTAATCGGGTTTAACAGTTCCGGATCGCTTAATACTAACAAATGTGCAGAAAAGATTTCCGCTTTATCTTCTCCAAGCTCTTTCAATGCATGGTTTTTAATGATTTCAAGCTCTTTTTTAGAACGCTCGATGGCGTCTTCAAAACGATTTACTTCCGCATCAGAATCAGAGATGTTTTTCTTTTCAACCGTTAGATCAGGCTCCTCAAGCCGATATGCTTTTGCGATCGCAATACCGGCTGAAGCGCCTATTCCTTTTAGTTCAAGCATTATTCGCCTAAACCTTCGCTTTTCATTGTTTCTTCAAGTGCGGAAAGAGCATCATTTTCATCAGCGCCGGAAGCAGAAATCGTAATTTCAGCACCTTTAGCAATACCTAGTGACATAACACCCATAATTGATTTAAGGTTGACGGTTTTTCCGTTATATTCCAAATTGATATCTGCATCATATTTGCTTGCTGTTTGTACAAGAACAGTCGCTGGACGAGCGTGGATTCCAGAATCTGCAGTTACTTTAAACGTTTTTTGTGCCATTTTTTATCAATCTCCTTTTAATTTAAAGCTTTTAGTACATTCACAATATTATATCATACAGCCGTACATGTCATCTGACAAGTACGGCCATTTTGTGAATTTATTTTTCAACGCGGACGATATCGTCCTGTGTCAGGCTGACATTGCCTTCTGCCTTTAAGCTCACGCTTTCGCCTTCTTGAAGGTTCGTGAACACGATCGGCGTCATCAGGGAAGGTACGCTGTCCTTCACTTTTTCAATGTCGACTTCAAGCAGTTTCTGGCCCGGCTCAACCCGGTCACCTTCAGAAACAAATGCAGTGAAGCCTTCACCTTTCAGGCTGACCGTATCGATTCCAAAGTGGATCAGAATTTCTCTGCCGCCGTCAGACTGCAGACCGATCGCATGCTTTGTCGGGAACACGTTCAGCACTTTCCCTCTTACAGGTGACACAACTGTGCCTTCTGCAGGAAGAATCGCGAATCCGTCGCCCATCATTTTTCCGGAGAATACTTGATCCGGAACATCTGTAATCGGATGAAGCTCACCAGCAAGCGGTGAAACGAATACTTCTTCACCTGATTCATTTTGAAGAGGCTCGACCATGACTTCTTCGATTTGCTGCTCTACTTCCTCGGCAGCGTTTGGTGCTTTTTCAGGACGCGGCGTGCGGCCTGACATAATGTCTTGCATTTGCGATTTTAAATTGTCGGATCTTGGTCCGAAAATCGCTTGGATGTTATTGCCGACTTCCAGCACGCCAGATGCGCCGAGTTTTTTCAAGCGCTCTTTGTCAACTTTCTTCTGATCGTTGACTGTGACGCGAAGTCTTGTGATACAAGCGTCAAGGTGTTTGATGTTTTCTTGGTCACCCATCGCCTCTAGAATTTGATAAGGAAGATCTCCTGCTGCTTCTTTGCCTTCATCAGCGGATTCTGCAGCTGCATCTTCGCGTCCAGGCGTTTTCAAGTTGAACTTGCGGATGGCAAATCTGAATCCGAAGTAGTAGACGACAGCCAGGACTAAACCGACAGGAATGACAAGCCACCAAGCTGTGCGGTTCGGCAGAATTCCGAACAGGAAGTAGTCGATCAAACCGCCGGAGAATGTCATCCCGATCTTAACATTTAAAATGTCCATCATCATGAATGACAGGCCGGCAAACACACAGTGAATCGCAAACAGAATCGGAGCGACGAACAAGAATGAGAATTCGATCGGCTCAGTGATCCCTGTTAAGAATGATGTCAATGCTGCTGAACCCATAATACCGGCAACAAGCTTTTTGTTCTGCGGTTTTGCCTCATGATAAATAGCGAGCGCTGCCGCAGGAAGACCGAACATCATGAACGGATACTTACCGGTCATAAATGTACCCGCTGTCAAATCGACGCCGTCTTTGATTTGCGCCATGAAAATTCTTTGGTCACCGCGGACAATTTCTCCCGCCTGATTCGTATAGCTGAAGAACTCGTACCAGAACGGCGAGTAGAAAATATGGTGCAGACCAAACGGAATCAGGGCCCGCTCAATCATTCCGAAAATGAGAGCTGCGACCGCTTCATTTGCTGCAAGCAAGTTTGTCGAAAAGCTGTTCAGCGCGCCTTGGATCGGCGGCCAGATAAACAGCATGACGAGTCCCAGCAGCAATGCACAAATCGATGTTATGATCGGAACAAAGCGCTTTCCGGCAAAGAATCCTAAATACTGCGGAAGCTCGATTGTGTAGAATCGGTTGTACATGGCAGCGGCCAGGACACCGACAATAATACCCCCGAATACCCCCGTTGCCAATGTCGGTATGCCGAGCATTGTCGTGTATTCCGGATGGTTTTGAGTAAAGAACTGTGCTCTTTCAACTGCGTCGCTTGGAATCGAACCGTTTTGAAGAAGCACTGCACTCATCGTGACATTCATAACAAGATATCCGATAATAGCGGCGATTCCGGCAACACCGTCGCCGTTAGCCAAACCGATGGCAACCCCGACTGCGAAAAGGAGCGCCAAGTTGGTGAACACGACGTCACCTGAACTTTCCATCACTTTCGCAACAAGCTGAACGGTGCTGTTCGTTAAGAATGGTGCGACTTTTGTCATCTGCGGATTTTGCATGGCATTACCAAGCGCGAGCAGAATCCCTGCAGCCGGCAGGATCGCAACAGGAAGCATCAGCGCCCGTCCAATTTTTTGCAGAACGCCAAATAGCGATTTAAACATGTTTTAACCCCCTCTAAGGATAGTTTGACCTTACAGCAAAAATTCATGACAACTTCGTTCAAAAGACTGCTTTTTCATCCAAATAAACCGTTTACATTTCGCCTTTAGAACGACAAAAAAGGCATGGGTGAAAGCGGGTACACTAAGAAACAAAAGACAGCGTCTTCATTTCTTCCCTTTTTTCACTCATGCCTGATCGAATCAGTAACACGTTATAAAGGCGTTATGAAATTTTATTAGTTAAACGGTACAAATGCAATGTCAAATAAACGGCTTCTGCCTCATGAACCGGTTTCTTGAGCGCTTGCTGCAAGATCTTGATCATCTTCCAAGCAGTATTGTAACACAGCGGATATTCCGTTTTCAACAATAACATTAATTTTTCCGGCTCCTGAATCGGCTCGTCCCGTTTAATCCTGTCGATCGTAAAGCGCAAGTGCCTGATCAGCCGCAAATAGTTCACACTTTCCCTGTTGACCTGCATCTGGAACGAATCCTCGATGACCTGGACAAGCCTGGAGATCAGTTGGGAATGCTGATTGACTTCAGAAAGCGGGCGGTTCGTCATCGCACTGTGGATATGAAGTGCGATAAACCCGATTTCGCCTTCAGGCAGCTGAATGTCTGATTTTTCATTTATCATATCGACGGCTTCTTTGGCGACTTCGTATTCCTTCGGATAAAGCGATTCCGTCTCAAGCAAAAACGGATTCTTCATATCAAATCCCTTTTCTAAGCGCTTAACCGCAAATGCGATATGGTCCGTCAACGCGACATGAATGTGTTCGTTCAGCGGCTGGCCGATTTTTTGCGCGATATGGTAGATAACATCATTGGCGATATCAACCATTTTTTCATCGACATAAGTGAGGAGCTTCTTATACTGCGATTGTTCCTTATCATTTTCCAGGATAAACATTTTTTCATAGTTCTCATGTTCGATAAGATCTCCGCGCTTTTTGCCAAAACCGATTCCTTTGCCAATTAAGACAACTTCTCTGTAATCATCATGGAGAGCGATTAAAACGTTGTTGTTGAGTACCTTTTCAACGGTAAAGGATCTGTTCACGATCCTCAGCTCCTTTTTGTCATCAATCTCTCATATCGTACAAAACTCATGAAAGCGCGTCAATTTATTTTGACCTTTTTGATGAAAAATGTCGAAATTTGATCACTGTCTGGAAAATGATTGATGTTTTGATTACATTACACAGTCGCCCTTTTGATCAGCTTGTATGGAACGGTCTGTTTTTCCGGGCCGGCACCGCCGATTCTTTTTCGCAAAAGGCGAAACGCATGCTTCCCCATTTCCTTTATATTAATTTTGATCGTTGAAATGCCCAGCACTTCACTGATTGGCTGGTTGTCACAGCTTAAAATGGCGAGGCTTCCGGGAATATCCACCTGATGACGCTGCGCTTCAAGAAACATACCGGCTGTTACTTGGTCGTTGGCGATAAAAACAGCTGTCGGCTTCTCCTCCATCTCTCTCCATTCAGAGAACAGCTTTTGCCCGTCGGTTATCGTCAGCGACCGCTCGAATACCCATTCTTCCCGGTAAGGCTCCCCGATCGCGGCCAAAGCTTCCTTGTATGCCTCGAGGCGAAAATGGCTGTTCATGCCATTTTTCCTTGCCAAACCAATGGCGATTTTTGTGTGCCCCTTTTCAATCAAAAAATCCAGTCCTAACCGGAAAGCATCTTTGTGCGGAATGCTGACCGTTGAAAAATACTGTTCGCTTGAGTCCTGGCACAGAATGAACGGACCGGTCTCATGCCAGTCCAAAAGCGCTTCATCAGACATCGCTTTTGAACAGAAAATCAGGCCGTCCACCTGTCTTTGTTTCAGCTGCTCCAATGCGAAAATTTCTTTTTCCAATTGATAATTTGTTTGATAAAGCGAAAAGTGAACGCCTTCCTTTGCAGCTTCTTCAGCGATTCCTTCCAGCAGCTCGCCGAAATAAGGGAGGCCGATGGTCGGCAGCACAACACCTATCATATTTGAAAAGCCTTTGGATAAATGAACGGCATGCATATTCCTTGCATATTCGAGCCGTTCAATCGTCTCAAGAACTTTTTGACGTTTTTCTTCTTTGACATACGGGTGGCCGTTGAGAACCCTTGAAACAGTCGTGATGGAAACCCCTGCGGCTTCAGCTATTTCCCTGATATTTGCCATTCGTTTCCCTTCTTTCTTTCAAATCTTTTCATACATGCCGGATCATTTCGCGTCATAAAGAAATTATATCGCTTGGAGACGTGGATTTTGATCGTTTTCGGAATTTTTTTCGGGGTTCTATAAATATGAAGAAAACAGTGAAGAAGATGTACGGAGAAAAAAACCGGCTGATATAAAAATATTTCACAATCAGCCGATACACGAAATATTTTTATCTAAACCATGCTTTTCCAAGGTTATTCATGAAATTGTGATCATTGAAAGGAACGTTTGCGCTTCCGAAATCCGTCGTGTTCAATGCGTTTCTTGCGGCAGGCGTCAAATCTTCCCATCCGATGAGAGGCTGGGTTCCGCCCTTTGCGTTGTCCACATATAAACTGTGGTTAATCGGTGCTTGAGGAGCATCATAGCGGATTTTCGGATGATCACCTTCCATGATCTTGTTGTTTGGAGCTGTTTTTTGAAATTTACCGTGCTGAGAATAAGCGATGGAAAACACTTTTGGATTTTGATTTGCCGGGTTATCGATCCATACGACGATTCCTTCCCAGTCATGTCGATGGCCGAATGCTTTAAAAGGCAGAGGTGAATCTTTAGGAAAATACCATGCGTACATAATCGCCCATACTCCATTGTACCATGCAGAGCGGGAGTACACTTGTCCCACGCTTTTGCTGCAGTGTCCTTCGGGCGCTCCGGTAGGCTCCAGGCCTCCGCTTGTATTGCCTTGTGCGTCAACTGCGGGAAAAGGCACGCAGCCGCTTCCGACCTTTAAATAAGGCTGAAAACGTTTGGCCGCTTTTTGAGAAACCGTCACAGGGGTTACTTCACTGAAGCCTTGCACTTTGTCATGATCAATCACTTTCGCGTCAGCTGCCGGTACGATACTGACAAAAGCAAATATCGACAAAAACAGTACATATCCTAATGTTTTCACTCTTTGCTAGCTTCCTTTCATAGAGAATGGACTTTCAAATCATTAGAGAAGTTTTTTAACGCTTATTTGTGTGGGGGTGAATCCGCAATCATTGCGGGGACTGAAATATCTGGATGAGAGATGAAATTGTCTGCGGCAGATTTAATTTGTCAGCGTTTGTCCCATTTAATCCCTCCCTTCTTTTGAGCTTAGTATACAAATTTTTCACATGAGAATAATGATGCAATCCGATTATCTTTTGATCAATCTAAATCCCCATAATAAAAACAAAAAGGCGCTGTAGATTCATTCATCAAACGATCATCACAAGACTTTTTCAACGTCAATCTTATTAAGCGGCTCGGCAAAATTCCTGAAAACCCTGACATCAGGGTTTTTTATTAATTTAGGGCTTGATATGGAAAGCGTTTCATAATTTAGAATGAAGGCAGCACCGGTGCTGAACACGTTTTCATTCCAGAAAGGGGAAGAAAAATGGGTATCTTCATTCTGATTCTATTATGTATCGTTATCGTACTGTCTTCAAAAGCAGCGATGAAACCGCTTAAAGAAAAACACGAGATCAAACCATTCCGTTCCTTTGACGATTTTTTCATTTCAAAGGATTGACGCGGGTAATAAGACAAACGATTCACGTCAGCATAAAAAAGAACCCGCGCGCGGGCGCGGGTTCCGTTTTTTAAGAAATGACAGTCAGCTCTTTTGGATACTTTGTCAGCGCTTCTGCTCCATCGGCAGTGACAAGTACATCATCCTCGATGCGCACCCCTCCGATTTCCGGCACATAGATGCCGGGTTCAATCGTGTATACCATACCTTGTTTTAAAAGCTCATCATTGTTATGGCTCATGGACGGATATTCATGAGGCGAAATCCCGAGCCCGTGCCCGAGACGGTGAGGAAAGTAATCGCCATAGCCCGCTTTTTCGATGATGCCGCGCGCTTTTAAATCAAGATCACCGATTCTGACACCGGGTTTGCTCATCTTAAGCGCCTCCGTTTCGGCCTGAAGCACCGTATCATATATTTCTTTTTGTTTTTCACTCACATTTTGATACACGAGCGTTCTTGTAATATCAGAGCAGTAACCGTCAATGATCACGCCTAAATCAAAGAGGACGAAATCGCCCGGCTTAAGCGTGCGGCTGCCCGGGTTTCCGTGCGGCTGTCCTGACTTTTCTCCGAAAAGGACCATTGTGGAAAACGACATCCCCTGGACTCCTTTTTTCTTCAGCTCATACTCGATTTTAGCGACGACATCAATTTCCGCTATCCCCTCTTTTAATGCGGCGGCTCCTGCTTCGACTCCGTAATCGGCAAGCTTGGCCGCTTCACGGAGGATGCTGATTTCTTTTTCGTCTTTGATGACGCGGATTTGGTTCAGCCTTTCTTCTGCAGAGACAAGCTCCGCACCGTTTGTGACCGCCTGCAGCATTTCGGCGCGCGACAGAGCAAGCGTTTCTTTTTCAACCGCCACTTTTGAACATTGGCTGTTTCGCTTTTGAAGCGCTGAGGATATGAGTTCCCAAGGGTTTTGATGATCCCCGTATCCGATGATCTCATACGCCCAGCCGGCTGCTCTCGCCTGACCAGCCTCCATTTGCGGACAAACAAAAAACGGCTCTTCATCTTGAAAAATAAAAACGCCCATCAGCCGTTCGTGCGGTTCTGTATAAAAGCCGGTAAGATAAAATACGTTTTCTTTTGAATGAATAAAAGCCGAAGATATGTTTTTTTCTTTCAGCCAGGAAGAGATTTGTTCAATTCTTTCCATGCTCCTTTTCACTCCTTGAGACAGTTTCCGTACCATACATTTAACATGTAAAAGCATCACATCCATTGTATCAGTTTTTCCCGTCTCTTGCTCACCGCTTATGTATTGTGAGGATGCCGCCCGCTTCTATTATTGCCGCCTCTTCCTCAAACAGCCCTCTGATGTGAAAAAACGGCTGCCGTTAGCATGCAGCCGTTTCTTTATTTAGGATTTCAGCAGCCTGAGACCGTTTAAAATAACAAGCAGCGTGCTGCCTTCATGTCCGATGACACCGAGTGGCAGATCAAGAATTTGAAGAAAGTTGCTGCAGATTAAAAGACAGATCACACCAAGAGAGAAAATCACGTTTTGTTTAATGATCGTATTCATTTTCCGGGAGAGCCGAATCATTTTGGTCAGTCCTGTCAATTCGTTTTTCATTAAAACAACATCCGCTGTTTCCAGTGCGACATCTGTGCCTCCCCCCATTGCGATCCCCACATCAGCGGCGGCAAGGGCCGGTGCATCATTGATTCCGTCTCCCACCATAACGATTGTTCCGTATGTTTTTTTCAGTTTTTGCGCTTCCTCTACTTTTCTGTCAGGAAGGCATTCTGAAACGACGATTTTCAAGCCCGCTTCTCGTGCGATGGCCGCTGCGGTTTCAGGCTGGTCCCCGGTCAGCATCGCCGTCTGAACACCAAGCGCATTCAGCTCTTCGATCACCGCTTTAGCTTCCGGTCTGATTTGGTCTTTTAATGCAAAACACCCCGCGATTTTTTCGCCTTTTTTCACGAACACAATTGTTTTTCCCTGCTTGGCAAGCTCCTGAACAGCCGCCGTGAGAAATTGCCCGGCTGCCTCTTCCCCGACAAATCCAGCTTTGCCGATCAGCCATGTCTCTCCATTGTATCGAGCCTGAACGCCAAACCCTGACGTCTCCTCGATTGACACATTCGCGGGAGGCTCGATGCCTTTTGCTTCTGCATACTCGACAATCGCTTTGGCAAGCGGATGGCCTGACTGCTTCTCAATCGCAGCAGCAGCCTCCAAGCATTCGCGCTCCTCGATATCAGCAGCTAAAAGCATATCCTCCACGCCGGGCTTTCCGTTCGTAATCGTTCCCGTTTTATCCAATGCAACGATTTTGCTGTTGCCAAGTTTTTCAAGAAAAACACTGCCTTTGACAAGCAGGCCGTTTCTTGCGCCATTCGAGATTAAAGACAGCGCGGCAGGCATGATTGAAGCGACAAGGGCACACGGCGAAGCGACGACCATGAACACCATCGCTCTGTAAAATGTCTCGCTCCAGCTCCAGCCAAGCAGAAAATGTGGCAGAAAGAGCAGCAGTCCGACAGCAAGCAAAACCCCTTTAACGTAAATATTTTCAAACCGCTCAATAAACGCCTGTGACGGCGAAACACTGTTTTGTGCAGACTCAACGAGCCGAATGATCTTTTTGAACAACGAATCTTCATTTGTCTTTGTGACACGGACGGTGAGCGATCCGCTCAAATTGACTGTACCCGCAAAAACCGCGTCTCCGAGGGTTTTTTCCGCGGGGATTGATTCACCCGTTAGTGCCGATTCGTCGATACTCGTTCTTCCCGATTCGATCTCCCCGTCTGCCGCAATGCGTTCCCCGGGTTTAATAAGAATGAGGTCGCCCGCTTGAAGATCGGCCGCCGCCACGGTTCTTGTTCTTTCTTCTTCGAGCAAAACGGCTTCCTCCGGCTCCAATTTCATCAGCGATGTCAAATCGCGTTTGCTTTTATTTAATGTATACGTTTCAAGCGCCCCGCTGAGAGAAAAGATAAAAATTAACACTGCCCCTTCAGCCCAGTAGCCGATCAGCGCTGACCCGACCGCCGCAAAAATCATCAGAAGTTCAACATTCAGCGTTTTTTCCGCCAGCGTTTCTTGTATACCTTCTTTCGCTTTGGCAAAGCCGCCGATACAAAAAGCTAAAATAAACAGAACAACGGACAATGTTTTATTGCCGGACAACAGCCAGCCTGCAAGAATCAACAAACCCGACAAAAGCGCAGCAATCAATTCCCCGTGCTGCCTCCAATTTTCAAAATGAAACGTGTGACGGTTCTGCTGCGATTGTTTCCCGATCTCTAATTGCATCTCCAATATCCTCCCTAATTGAGAATGTAATTCATCGTCAATTTCCTTCTTAAAAAACAAATTGCCGCCTCATCGGCAGCATAAACATGGAGTATTTTATTTATATAAAGGGTATGACTGCTTCTTGTCCATTGAACACACCCTTTTCTATTTCCCATTATAGCACGGCTTTCTACGTTTTCAAATAATAATTATTATAATTTCTTCATGATATTAATTATCATTTAGATTTCAAAAAAAAAGCTGAACCCCCGGCTCAGCTTTTCCCGGCTCAGCTTTTCCCTGCCCATTCTTTCATTTGTTCCACAGTAATGGGTCCGACAACCGATTTCTCCAGCTCTCCTTTTTCGTTAAAGAAAAATGTTGTTGGAATCGTCATGACATTGTAGGCTTTCATCATTTCGCCCTTTTTGTCAAAAACGATCGGAAATGTCAGCTTGTTTGCTTTAATAAACTGTTTCACCTTCTGTTCGTTTTTTTCGGCATTCAGCAGATTCACGGTCACGAGCTTTACTCCGGATTGCTTGCTTTCATAGTAGGATTGGAATCGCGGAAGCTCTTCACGGCACGGCGGACACCAGGTCGTCCAAAAATGAACGATCGTCTTTTGGCCTGCGGCGGGAATGACGACGCGCTGCCCCTCCACCGTGTTCATCTGCATGACTGCCGGAGAAGCATGTTTTGCAGAGGCCTGCGGCTGAAATACGAAGGCTCCGAAAAAAAGCAACAGGATGAGCGGATAAATAAGACTGATTCTTCGCATATGAACTCCCCTTCTTTTTAGTATTAGCTTCCCCGCAAAAACCAAAACTATGAAGAGGGTCAATCAGCGGCTTTCAATTCTCGGAGATCGGGATTTGTTTGTCAAAAAAAGCGTGACGCCCAGCTCTTTGCAAATCGTCACATAATGCAGCGCCGTCAGCAAAATCATTCCGGTATTCATCGCTAGGATGATCCCCGTCATCTGCAATGTCTGCATGGATCCGAGAACATACATCATCAAAAACGACAAAACACTGGCCCATACATTATGATAAAAGGCATCTTTGGCCAACCCCATTCCGATTAAACAGGCCTGAAACGGCATGGCAAAAAAGTGAAATAAAAAATACGGCCACAGCATTTTCAGGTAAAACGACGCCTTAACCGAATCGAAAAATAAGTGGGTCAGCGGATCTGCAAAGTGATACATCACCATAACGGACGGTATGCCGTAAAACAGCGTGATGAAGATCGCTTGTTTAATCCGTTTGATCACTCTTTCGTATTGTCCGTAAGCGTAGCTTTCGGAAATGCTCGGGATCATGACGACCATCAGTGAATGGGCGATGAAAGCCGGAAAAAAGCCGATTGTCATCGCCACCCCCGAAAGCATGCCGAACTGGTCGATGGCCGATGTTCTCGATACGCCAGCGGCAAGCAGCGTCCCCTTCACCAAAAAAGGTTCAACTGCGTTTGTCACAGCGTGAAAAACGCGCAGCCCCGTCGTCGGGATCGAAACAGTGAGCAGGCGCTTTAAAACATCGTTTCTCCGCAGGTGGATCTGCTGCCCTTTTTGAGCGGCGCGCCTGACCAAAACAAACTGAGAAAACAGATAAACAAACACGACCACTTCACTTGCAACAAGGACAAACAACGAGATCAGAAGAGAAGTATCCAATTCAAAGGAATACCATTGAAAAAATAAAAACAAGCCGATGAGCTGAAAGATTTTTTTCAGGGCATTCGCCGTTGCGATTTTACCCATTTGCTGAACGCCCATGAAGTAGCCTCTCGCGATCGACGTAAAGGCAACCGTAGGGATCATCCCGATCACAAGCCCTCTGATCAGAGGGTGGTAAGAATCAAAAACCGGAATAAATGGAAGAATGATCACTGCAGCTGCCGTGGAAAAAACCGTGCAGACCGCAGTCATCCGCAATGCATGTTTCAGCATGCTTTCGTGCAGCTTCGGGGTGGACTCGGCGATAAACTTCGATATCGATACAGGCAGCTCAAGGCTCGCAATCACCACAACTAAAAAAATGGAAGGCAAAACACTCATGTAGAGCCCCATGCCATGCTCGCCAAGCTCCCGTGCAAGAATCATGTTGATGACGAATTCAAGACATTCTGCAAAAAAAGCAGCTAGCGAAAGAAGAACGATTCCTTTTACAAAACGGTTCATGAGGTCTCTCCTTGTCTCACGGGTTTATCCCATCATATGAGACAAGTCTAAAAATTATTTTCTTTTTCATTGAAAATTGATTTTCATAAAGTATCAAAAACAAATTTTTTCTTGGGGGGTGAAAAGTGAGAAAGAATTGCATATAAAAAGCAGTCAAGGCGGATGGCCCTGACTGCTTTTTAGATCGCAAAGACATGATTGCCGATGCGCTTCACGACTTTTCTTGTTTTAATCCAGTCATCAGAAGCGATGTCGGGATTATAGAAAAATAAAGCGTCTGTTTCTTTTTTATTTTGATCTACCGCTTCTTCCACAGCTTCAACTGATTCGCGGTCTGCTTTTTTCTCGATGCTGCCGTTTAGAACGGGCTCAAAAGCGTTTCTTTGATAGATCACGCTTTTTACGCTGTCAGGAAATCGGCCGTCTTCCACCCGGTTCAGGACGACATTGGCAACAGCCACTTTTCCTTCAAATGACTCGCCTTTCGCTTCGGCATGTACAAGCCTTGATAAAAGATCTTTTTCTTTATGTGAAAGATCCGTCGTCTCTTCATCAGCTTCTTCTTTTTCCTGCTCCTCTTCAGCCGGCAGATGCGCGGCTTCAATGAAGCTTTTTTCATCTGTTAATTGAAAAGCAGGATTTTCTTCCTGTTTAAGGCTTTCCATCAGCCGTTCCATTTCCTGTTTATCTTTTTTCGAGAACAACATGACAGCTTGAGCATGTTCGATTCTTGCTGCCGGCAGCATGCAGATTAAAAACGCAGCTAGCGCAGCAAATTTCGATTTCATTTCCTTCCTCCTTGTCAAATCTTCATCGAAAAAAACATATGTTTTACACTAACAAGACGAATCGCTGATTTCATTGCCAAAATGTTGGCATGCCTTCCATCAAACTGTCCGGTTGTCACATTATTGCAGACGGCCGGACGATTTCATGCAGAAAACACCAAAATCTCCAGAAACATATGGCTTCACACAAATAAAAAAGCTTTCTCAGCCGGTCTGAGAAAGCCTTTTTCAGCTTCTTGCCTCTTTCATATATTGAAATATAATATCTCCGCCATGCTGGGCAATGCCGCGAAAATGCTTAAAATCTTCCTGCTTTGTTAAGATGGCTCTGAAAGAAAGAAAATCTTCTTTTTTTACGTGGAGTTCATGAATGCTCCCTGACCTTAATTGCTCGATCTGATCGATGGCATTTTGCTCTGTCACCTGTTCTCTCCCCTTTTCTCTCATCATCTTTAACTAATTAACTATAACATTAAGTCACACCGGGTACAACAATAGTGATGCCGCTTCCCAAATTGCTTTACTTCTCCAAGAAAATATTGCAAAATACTTTCAATAGGTTAATTTACTTTAAAGGAGAGGAAGTCACTTGAAAATTGCAAAAGTCGGGAACGTCATCGAATTTAAAAACGGACTCACCGGAATCGTAGAGAAAGTAAACGAAAACTCTGTGATCGTCGATGTTACGATTATGGAAAACTACAGAGACTTGGAACTGGACTCCTTAACCGTCGTCAATCATAAAAACTATAAAATTATTAAAGATTCCCTGCATTAATCAGCCGCCCTTTACAGCACATATTCACGATTTCCACGCAGCTTTATTTCCACAAGTTTTTCTGCAAAAGGAAAAACCGCCTGCCACCCGGGTCCGGCGGTTTTTTTCCTCTGTTCCCTGCATCGTCCCGAAGAAGTTTGCTATTTGAAGCATCGCGCCGCGCCGTAATCGATGCCGCTTTTTGATTGAACAGCTGAAAAAACCGGCGACCGTGCGGAATGAAATGAAATACCCGACCGCTTTCCGGCTCCTTAAAACATTATTTTAAAATAGATCTCCGTATCAGTACATTTTCAATTTCATGATCAGTTTAGAAAGACATTATCGTCCAAGCGTGCTTTTTCTTGGATTAAATCCTAAGTTTTTATCGATTCTATTGTCATTCAAGTAAATGCTGTAAGTCCCTGGTGCCAGCTCTTCCATGTCTTCAATATCCTGCACCAATTGATTATAAATGCGTTCACTTGGCCTTGTATGTGCTTTTTTCATATATAAATTTATATTGATATCACATGATTTTGGGGTGATTTCTTCATCTTCTAATTTTTCCTGCCAGTCTTGTTTGCTTCTTTTCGGGTTTTCTAAATATGCTGAATAAAGGTCATCCTTCCAATCAGCAGTTAAAGAAACAGCATAATAAGGCGTCTGATATCCCTTACCGCTTGTGTTATCAACGGCTGCCTGCGTTTTGCCTACAATCGGCTCTTCTTCTGTTAGCTTCTCTAAATAGTAATCTAGCGCGGCAAATTCGTCTTCAAAAGCCAATACGTATATCGCGCTTGTAATCGAGTCTTTCACGTCCAACTCCGATGAACGGATCGCGTCAGTCTGCACCTCTTTCTTGTCCAAATCAATTTTAATTTTTGCGCTTGTGTAGAAATGCAATTTTCCGACCGATTCAGCATACACAGTAACAAATCCATGCCCTCCGACAATGTTATGGACTTTTACCTTTGTTCTATATTGATCCAAGAAATAATCTTTTACGGTTTTTTCAACCTCATCTCGATGCGCTTCTGCGATCTCAGCGGTTTCTTTCTGATAACCCCTGCTCTGAATATGAAAATCTTGTCCTGTGTAATCTTGGACGCTAATGTCAGACTCCTCTCTGTTCTGACATCCGCCTATAAATAAAAGTAAACCAATTCCAAGCGCTGCTGCTTTTTTATATTTCAAAACTGTATCCTCCAGTTCATACTGCAATAACCTTATACGTTTTTATTGAATCACGTTCCATGTTTGCTAATTATTAGGCACGCTTCATTATAAATCATTTGAAGTGTATTTTTGGTATTATGTATAAAAAATAAGACAATAGAACTAATAAAATTTGTGTCATTCTCGATTTTTGAGTTCTTTAGTTCTAGGTAAAAGTTCTTTCCAAAAAGAATAGACGTGCAATGATGCACGCCTAATCAACATGAATATCTTTTTATTATTGTGAACTTGTGCGTTTTTGAAAGTGGTTTCCCGATAACCAACTATCATATTAAAGCTTTAATCCCTATAATCTTAAAATGAATTCACCTTTCGTTTATTACACTTCATACCAAACTCCGTAACAAATTATAATAAAGTGTTTTACAGCTTATCCTATTTCATCATGCTCGTTGTCTTCCCATCTTAAAAATGCCCAAAACTGTAATTTATCCATTTTTAAAGGAAACTTATGATTGATATACTCTTCTTCACAGTCCTTAATATGTGGAAAGTCAGCAAGTACCTCTGTACAAGCTACGCTCAGCATTTCTATTTCATCGTCTGTCGGCTCCCCGTTAAAATAGCCTTTCCAGTATAACGTTTCATTTTCTAACTTGACTGCGAGTCCCCTTAATTTGTATGGAATTGCCCCCAATAAAGCGTAATGGCAACTGATGATTAAATTATTCAATGCCGAATCCATATTTTCAATATTCACCTCAGTATAATAAGCTTTTTCTAAAGTATACCCTTCCTCACAAGATTGAGCTGAGCTAAATCGTTCCGGCTATTCATGGGAACGTTGTAGAAGTAAGGAAAAAGGTTCACTCATTTTAAAAGGGTTCTTTAATATCCGCAATCTTTTCTTTTATGGCGTACCCAAAACATTTATGACGGACTAATATCGACATCCTCATTAGGGAAATATCACGACAGGTTCATCAAAAATTAATATAGATTTCTCAGGGATCTGAGTTTAACGGGCACCGTTTATTTGGCTCCTCAGTCATTCGCTAACTTTCTCGTAATTCTCTTCGAAAATCTCTTTTTCCACCGGGTAAAGCTCACCCTTCATGCGTGTAACGATGTAATGCTTTACGGTAGGTTTAAAACAAATACTAGAAATGATATCACAACATTATTTATTATCAGGGGTAATAAAACTGATTAGTTAAACAAACGTGAGATAAAAATAGAAAAAAGCCCGCTCAATCGAGTCGGACCTTTTATTAATAATCGCAAATTTTATCTTTACATTCGGGCTTTCTTTCAGCATCGACTGTGAAGGATCCTACTTCGTCATTTGACTTATCATAAATACCCCATATTTTCTTTTGCTTATCACCATTTAGATACCCTTTAATATCAATTCCGCCCATTGGGTTCACTTCGTAGTCATCAGAATAATCAATTGACTTAATGTCCTCATAAGCGATATTCCTAATTTAACAGATAAGGATTATTATTTTCTTAGCCAAAACACATATAGTAGCAATAAAATGAAAGAAGCTTTCAAGGATAGAACACCTATAGAGAGTAAATCAAATAAGGCTTATTACGTTGATAAAATTAAAAGGGACTCTGACACCGGACTCGACGCGTATGTATTTGTTCAAGCGAAGAAAAAGGACGGTAAATGGGTTAAACCTGACACACCAAAAAACGTCGTCGTAGCCTTCGCGGGAACAGATCCTAAGAACCAATTCTTCCAAGATGTTATTGACGCTGACGGCGGGAACGTTGTAATGGGAATTGACCCGAAAAAGAAGGAACACTACATAGTCGAAAAAGATGCGAAAGATACTTCTAAAACACTCGGAAAATATAACGGAACTCCGACACAAGACTCGATGCTTAGCACCGGTAACTACAAGTTAATTACGAAAACGTCCCAAATCGGGCAAGCTGACAATCTGGTGCGGGAAGTTAAACAAAAGTATAAAGGCACCTCGACGGTCATTTCAACAACCGGACATTCTCTCGGCGGCGCAGAGGCTGAATACAGTGCGGTCAACAATAATGTCTATGCCGTAGCGTTTAACAGCCCTTCAATCGTCCACCTACACTCTGCGGAGCAGCAAAAAAAAATTAATAACGGTGAATATGACCGATCCATAAAATCGATTATCAACCCGGATGATATGGTCGGGGCCGGCTGGTGGAACGAGTATGACCGGCACAACGGTACGACAATTTATACGAAGGACCCTGAATTATCAAATGCGGTGCGCGAGGCGAGAATGCAGGGCGATGTATTCCAACAAATCGGGCAAAACGCTGGGTATTTCTTTCAGACCGCAATCTTAGGAATGCCTGATACGCATTGGGTCGGAAGTAATAACTTCACCTTCGACGAAAACGGCAACGTTCAAAATATAGAGGGCGATGAGCTCGTTTATGACAAAAATTTAAAAGCGATGCTCCCACCGGAAGTTGCATCCGGAAGTGGCGCAATTAAAGTAACACCCGCAGTTGCCAAACAGCTCGCGCAAAAAGTAAATGTGATGATCAACGATCTGCGGACGATGAAACGCGAAGCCGAAAACGCTTATCAGGAACACGACGCTGCGATCAACGACCTGAAACACGATACCTACCGTCAAGTCGGCCACGGTTTATACGACAAGCTGACACTCGAAGATGTAAACAATACGCTGAAAAACCTGGCGCAGTCGTTTGATAAAAAAGGCAATCCGCTCTTTTACGATGTTCATGCCGAAAAAGCGTACATCGCCTCATTACAAAATACGATTTCAGATTTAGAAGACATCAGCAGGTACCTTGCTCAGATCGCAAAAGATTTTAAATCAAAAGATAAAATGCTGGCAAACTGGCTTAAGCTTTAGGAGATGACATAATGGAAAATTTCAATAAACTAGCCTCACTCAACAACTTAAACGGTGATCAAGAAGATACGCTCCTCATACGGCGCAATCAGCTTCAAATGCTGAAAACGGGCATGAGGGTATCAGCCGCAACGAAGCTTGAAGGCATTAAAACGACACTAAGACCGAAGTTTAAGATAGACGATATACAAAAAGAAATGAACAGCGTCTATTCATCGCTTCTCTACAGCTTTGAAGGAAAAGCGCAAGAGGCGCTTGCTCAACGAATCAGCCAAAGCGCCCAGCAGCTTATTAACACGGAGCAGGACGGAGAAAGTTTTGTGAATGGATTTAAGACGAGATGAAGGCGCCTTAATTGGCGTCTTATTTTTATTTAAATCTAACAACATTCTCTTTTCTGTTTTCACCACACTAATCGTCTTCGGTCTTCACCTCAAATAACTCCTCGACTTCAACCCGAGTCTTCACGTTATGGGCAAAGACATGCCAATCGGAAGCTGTTTTATTGTCTCCTTGTTGACACATATTCCTTTATGGTACGTTTGAGCTTTTTCACCCTAGGATTTATTTGACGATATGGTTCTGCTGAGTTCCGGTTAACTATCGCATAACCAGCGTTTTTCAATCCATTGACTGTCTCGAACCTGCGTTCATATAAGCTATCGTTCGAAAGACGCTTTAAGCTTGATCTTTTCGTTTGGCGGAAGCCGCAAAGGTCCAAAAGAGGTGATGTATACTCCGCTGACGTATTTCTTTGCATAGCTTTATAAACGCTTGTCTAAAATCAAAAAGATATCATACCATAACAACAATAAAATCACCTTTATCAATAATTTTTTATTGTAAAACGATAAATAATGTGTTAAATTCAAATCGACAAAATAAGTGAGGTGCTCTTTATGAAACGTGGATCAACACTCTTTTTAAAGATAGCTGTTATTCTTATTGGAATCCCAGTTCTTGCTTTGTGCATATTTTTCGTGCCGAAGATAGCGAATTTTGCAGCTGATTTGTATCCAGATATTTCTTATCTGAAATATCTCGTTTATATCGATTTGTATGCAGCGGCGATACCTTTTTACTTTGCTCTGTATCAAGCCTTTAAACTTTTAAGCTATATTGACCACAATAAAGCTTTCTCGAAATTGTCTGTACGGGCTTTAAAGAATATAAAATACTGTGCAATCACCATCAGTATTTTATTAGCGGCAGGCATGCCGCTCTTCTATCTCATCGCGGAGATGGACGACGCTCCTGGCATCATACTAATCGGACTGGTCCTTATTTTTGCTTCAATGGTTATCGCCGTCTTTGCTGCTGTTCTCCAAAGGCTATTGCAAGAAGCGATTGATATAAAATCAGAAAATGATTTAACAGTCTGAGGTGAAAACAATGGCAATTATTATCAATATTGACGTGATGCTTGCTAAAAGAAAAATGAGCGTAACGGAACTTTCTGAGAGGGTTGGAATCACAATGGCGAATCTTTCTATATTAAAAAACGGAAAGGCAAAGGCTATTCGATTATCAACTTTAGAGGCGATTTGCAAGGCTTTAGAATGTCAACCCGGAGATATTTTGGAATACCGAAGTGATGAAGACACTCATGATTAAAAATTTAGCCTATTCGGCGGTGATCTTATGCGCATACCCGTAAATCTGTTTAGCTGCAATACTAAGCTGGCCTCGCATATATTCAGAAAAAAACTTCGGAGGCACACATGATGAGAGCACTAAATCAACTCGTTCGTTTTGGTTGGGAGCAGTCCTTGTCATGTTTATTTCCTGTCGTTATTTTTGCCTCTTTGGCAATTACACAAATCATTCCTCTTCCCTTCCTGCCGCGGTATGACTGGCTGCTCATCATCTGCCTTCTCATGCAGTGGTGGATGGTGTATTCCGGGCTTGAAACACGGGATGAACTAAAGGTGATCACATTGTTCCACCTTATTGGACTAGCTCTTGAACTTTTCAAGGTGCAAATGGGCTCCTGGTCTTATCCAGAGGAAGGTTATTCCAAAATCTTTGGAGTGCCTTTATATAGCGGCTTTATGTATGCAAGTGTCGCCAGTTATCTTTGCCAGGCGTGGAGGAGGCTTAAGGTTGAACTGGTTAAGTGGCCGCCGTTTTTCGTCGTTGTACCTCTTGCCGCTGCGATTTATTTGAATTTTTTCCTCCATCATTATTGGATTGACGTCCGCTTTTGGTTATCTGGACTTGTAGTAATTGTCTTTTGGAAATCATGGGTCATATACGAGGTTAATGGAATTCGTTACCGTATGCCGCTCGCACTTTCTTTTGTGCTCATCGGATTTTTTATATGGATAGCCGAAAATATCGCAACGTTTTTTGGAGCCTGGACATATCCAAACCAAACCAGCGCGTGGAGTCTCGTTCATCTAGGAAAAGTGAGTTCATGGCTCTTACTAGTGATTGTCAGCTTTCTAATCGTGGCCACGTTAAAACTGGTTAAGGAGAAAGATTCCACTAGAGTTGATGCCGGTCAATTTTTATAACTCTTTATTTTAAAGGGTATCAAGGAGCTTATGACGCCATAGTTGGCGTCTATTTTTAGTATTCGCAATCTTGGTCTCTGCATTCTTTTTGCATAACTGCAACAAGCTCATTATCTTATTATTTCTCGGGATGTATATACCGTCATGTTTTCTTCAATGATTTTCCATATGTATTTTCGCAGTTTTAAACTCTTCAATTTCTTCATTTTATCGGTCGCACTTGGCTATGTATCATTATTATGTATCTTTTCCCCCTCAAAATAGAGCGCCTTGATTTGCCTGCATTAAAGTTCGATTAAATCAAGCATTTAATGATGGTACACATTTGTGTATAATTAGAAGAATATTTTGATATGTTTTAAGGGGTGGGATAGTGATGGAAAAACACGAATATGATTGGGTGAAACAAACAAGACAGATTTTACTAGACCAGTGTAAAGTATTGAATAAAAATGATTTTACAAAAGAGTTTGGATTTGGTTTTCAAAGTATAAGAGATTCTTTAGTTCATGTGGCTGGTTGTTATCATGCTTGGCTGGGTTCTTTTGTGCTTTCAAAAACAACTTCACCACTCATAACAAAGGAAGCACTCCATAATATGCAGATAGAAGATATTCAACGTTATTTTCAACAGGCTGATATATATGTGGATACTGTGTTTGAACAATTCACTGAGAAATTTGATGATTTTATCGAAAAAGAGCCTTCTTGGAAAGCGGGCAGTGGAATCGTAAAAAAAACACCACACCAATTACTAGTCCATTCTATTACGCATGAGTTTCATCATAAGGGGCAAATTGTAGCAATGTTACGGTTGCTTGGTTATATTCCTAATAATACAGATATTTTGGGACTGCCTGAAAAAGAATTTTCTATAGATCAATAATAGATAACAACTGCGTATCTGTTACGTTCAGGCCACTGTGTGGACTAAAAGATATGCTGGACGGCCTGAATATAGATCACGCCTTATCTCAATTTGTCAAACAACAAGAGGAATTCAATAAAATGATGCTGGAACGCATTGAACTTTTTGAGAAACGGCAGAAGGAAAGAGACGAAATGCTGATGAAATCCCTTCGTGAATCCCAGGAAACTCAAAAAATGCTGGGCGCCGTTCGCAAGAAAAAGTGGTGGCAATTCTGGAAATGTTCTTCCTTGTTTATTGAATGAACTAGTGAAAATATGGGGTGAAACTTTAAAACAAAAAAGTGATAATAAGAGAAAAACTCTCATAATGGAAGGATAACTATCTGAATGAAATTAAAGAAGTTAACAAATTTACCTCGGATATCTATAATAATTCCTTTCACACTCGTGATAACAGCGTCTTTAATTTTTTCTAAAAGCTTTTTCAATAATAAAGAAATACAAACTCTCTCTCAAAATTGCTTTAATTCTGGAGGGAATCCCACTGTAGAATTAGGGACTCTTAATTTAGATTATTCATTCGAATGTATAAAATAAAAGTTAAAACGCGCGACAAGGGATTGTGCAAGGAAGACAGTGCGCTGCTTCTTTCGACATAGACGGCCAGAGTATGCCGGCGTTATGGAGTTTATGCCTTAGGATGCGCGGCGGAAGCTACACGCTGAGAGAAAAGACGTCGAAGAAACGGAGAAGTACGTTTATATTGAGCCGGTTGGGTGCCGCGTCAAACACCGGGTCAAGACTGAAAACGGATTACTGCGGATTCCTTCGTTCCTTGAATGCGTTGAATTGAACGCACTATTGTCGCATTCTAATAGTTGGAGGTTGAGGCCGAATTTACGAAACAAGAGGCTATGATACGACGATTGTTTACGATTATAAAGAGTATTCTGACGTCCATTACGGGGGCTGCGATAACTGCGACTATACGATGTTTAAATTTCGGTGAAGGACGGCGTTTTCCTACGCGAGTGCCGTCAGTTCGGTATGAAAAAAAGCATATAAAATCTCTAAGACACTGGTTTTCCGGTGTCTTTTTTATTTACAAGACATCATCCCATTCACATCACACTAACTTTTCCCTATTTTATAACATTATGTAAGCCTCATGAAAGTCTTTTCCTTATATTGGTACAATTAATCTATCAACTACATATTCAAACAAATGAAAGGGAGATGCGAAGATGAAAAAACTCGTCATAACAACGACCGTTGCTTGTATGTTCGGCACATGTTTAGCGCCTTTTTCTTCCGAAGCGCAAGCTAAGACAGACTCACAAATTCAACTAGACACGTTGACAATTGAGGAAGAAATGGAAACGCAACAAATAGCCGAGGACTTAAAGTTCATTTTTGGGGAAGCCTCCTCAGAAGTTGACGGAAAGTTCGTCATTAATAAGGATATGGTCGCGGAAAAATTCGGTCAATCGTCCGTTGCTACAGTGGAAGCATTTGTTAAACTTGTTAATGGAGAGGGGCTAACTGCGGAGGATTTAAAAGGCGTTCCCGATCCCCAAGCTAATTCTAGTCAATTTCAAACGGCTTCATGGTGGGGATGTCTTAAAGAAAAAATCATTGATTTTACCGGCTTAGGATTTATTGGCGGCGGCCTGGAAAAGATGCTTAAAAAGAAACTTTGGAAAAAAGCCGCGACTGAGATAATCAAGATTGTCGGGAAAAATGCAATCCGCGGTGGCGTCCTTGGATTAGCCGGAAGTCTTGCATGGTTTAGTGTGCGGTGCATCGGAAAATAAAGAGAACAAAGGGGATGTTATCACATGAATATGGCTAAATACGGGTCATTCTTTATAATTACTTTGGTGCTGCAATTGATTTTGTTTTTTGTTATAAAAAAAGACACAGGCGTGACTATTATCGATATGGTGGTAATGTCCTTACTGTTAGCGCTCTTCTCATTTATCTTAGACAAAGTCCTTAGAAAAGAAAAATCAGCATGAAAATAAAAGACAGGCGCCAATTACGGCGCCCTTTTTCGTTTATACGAACGATAAAGGTTGCGTAGTTAGAGGCGAACTAGCGAACGAAGACGTTAACGAGGCGAGCCGAGATTACATCTTTTTCACAATATGAATTGCGTGTCATATTATGCCCACGCCGTTAAAAGTGATAAATCAACTTCTAAAAAAATAACCCCGTCTATAAAGACGAGGTCACTCCAGTCACACATCGATCACAAACCCTCACTTCTCCTGCACCTCTTACCGATTATCAATCGTCTCCGGATACAGATCATGATTCATCATCCGATACTCGGCCATTTTTTCATACTTTGTACCGGGCTTGCCGTAGTTTGTGTACGGGTCGATCGAGATTCCGCCTCTCGGGGTGAATTTGCCCCAGACTTCGATGTAGCGCGGGTCCATCAGCTCAATTAAATCGTTCATGATGATGTTCATGCAGTCTTCGTGACGGAATCTTCCGTTAAAATGCCGCTATACCAACGCTCACACATCCGATCACACAAAACGGTCACACTGCGGTCACACTTTCGCGACCAAATCGTCCAATTTCCCGACCAATTCCGCCTGCATCGAAGGTAAAACGTGACTGTACGTTCCGAGCGTCGTTTTGATATGCGCATGGCCCAAACGCTCCTGAACAATTTTCGGACTGATCCCGATACTGATTAAGTATGTCGCGTGAGTATGTCGTAAATTCTTCGGAGGGATTTTTGGTAGTTCAAGCTGTGCAATTAACCGAGTAAATGCCCGTCGATAGTTATTCGGATGCACCCACTTACCGTGCTTCGTACACACTACGAGATCATAGTCGATGTAGTCTTCACCGAGAATTTCTTTTTCTCGCTGGATCATTTTCTTATGTTCTATTAAGTATTCGATAAAGAATTTCGGTAAATGGACGGTCCTGAAGCCCGCCGCAGTTTTGACCTCGGGAACTAATCCGTAATTACCCTCGTCATCTACCTTCGCGAGCGTTTGTCGAATTGTTAGATAACCCTTTTCGAAGTCTATATCGGACCATCGTAACCCGAGAACTTCTCCCATTCGCATACCTGTGATAACGGATAATACCATCCCGATAAAGTAACGAGTTAGTGACACGATACGGTTGCGAGCATCCAAAAACGCTTGTACATTCGACTCGTTCCATACTTTAGAAATGCGATTTTCGGGAGGAAGGTTTACATCGTCAAGGATGGCAAGGTCGAACGCTCCTTTTCGGGAAGCTTTCTTTAAGACTTCGGCGACAACACCGAAAGCTGTCCGGATGGTTGCCGGAGCAAGTTTACGTTCATTGTGAAGTCGATTAATATAATGCTGCAAGACTTCCTCAGTGATGTCTTTAATTTTAAACGTTCCTAGATATGGAAGTATGTTGTAATCAAGCTGCTCGCGGTAATTGACGATTGTACTTGATCGAAGTCTAACCTTTTTCGATTCAAACCATTTTTCAGCAAAGGTACTAAACACGCTTTTATTAGGGTTATGAGAATTTTTCTCCTTATCTACCTCTATTATGACCTGCTTTAAAACCTCTTTCGCCTCTCGTAGACTCGACATTCCTTGCCTTCTTTTTTGAATTCTAGCACCAGTTATCGGGTGAACCCCGCCAGAATATACAAAATAATATTTTCCGGTTTTATCGTCTTTCTTAATCACTGTCATTATCCTCACTCCAATTGAGCGAAAGATTAATGCTAGTTGTGATGTCTTCTATTATATCACTATGATCCCTTTTTAGGGAGTCACACGTCCTCCAACGCAACCCACACGATCTCCCTAAACGGCACTTCTACGCCTTCAATCCGCAATGTCCCTCCGACCGGATCTACGGATTCAATCACGCCGCTCACCCTTTCCGTCACCCAATTCCGCCAGTAACGGATATCGCAATCCTGGCCGGTCCTGTACGCATATTGTATTTTCGATTCAAAGTCCGACCACTGATCCGGATCGATCGACGGCTTCCGCTCGTATGCGTGATCGATTTCGGATTTAAGTTTCCGGAGACTTGCGATATGCTCCGGCAAGAATATAGACGTCCATTTCATCGTCCCTCTATCGCGTAATGTCATTCGTGTTTCCTCCTTCGGTCCTATTCGTTATCTATGACGAAAGTATAACACGAACAAATGTTCTTACGCAATCTATTCCGCTTGGAGGAACGATTCGAACTCCGCCAATAGCCCAACGTTTTTAACGCGATTTTCACGGGCTTTTACCGTCCATGCGGCTTGTCGGAAGCTAGCGTATAGGTAGTCGTCAAAGCGCCTAATTTTCTGCTGTTTTCGCTTGAGAATCGCTGCATGCCACGCTTCAACGAATGGCTGCGGATGTTCTTCGAGTATCAGCGTCGGATCTACGCTCGCCTTAGCCCGCAATAAGATGCCGTAGTATTTATAAATTTCGTCTGCTTCGAAGTAGCGCGCCATTGCGGAGTAGATTTTGCTTGGTAACGCGTTTTTAAGACCGCAGGCCGGCACCGTATCTATTACGTGATTTTTTGAAAGATTAATAGAATGCGATGGTTCATTCGTAGTTTTAGGCGCTTCATCCGTTGGCTCCTTAGGCTTTTCGGCATCCTCACGCGTGGTCATTGTCGACTGGTCAACCGGAAGAATGACGATGATATTGGCGCCGTGGCCTCCGTTTATTTTCCGTGTTGTCGCGACCTTTTGGATGATCGAAAGTGATGCGAGTTTGTTGACGGCACGACGCGCAGTCTTGACGGACTTACCGATGAGGTCCGCGAGTGTTTCCGCTTTGAGGTGCGCTGCCCCGGTGAACTTGACCGCATAACGAGCGATCGTCTTCAGCGTCAGCCGGTCCGTGTCATTTAATTCGTATGTATTGCGCTTGATATGTTCGTAGACTGCCGCGTTGAGTTCGGCCGTCGAATCGAACGTTTGATGTTCCGCTAAATAATGCATAATGATTCCGCCTTCCATCGTATTATCGATATGGTGATAATTAAATAATATTGATTAATTATCGATATGTCAATAACATATTTACAAATTATCGATAACGCGATAGAATATAATCATCAAATGTTTAGAGGTGAATAAAATGCGCCTATACATAAAACTTGAGGAAATATTGGACAAGCGAGGAATAAAGAAGACGAAGTTCGCCGAAGAAATTGGCGTGAGGCATAATGTAATATCGGAACTCTGCGCAAATCAACGCAGTACTTTTAACAGGGAGCATATCGCGAAGGTTGCGGAAGGTTTGGGGATTACTGATATGAATGAATTATTTGAGGTTCGTGACTAAAAGAAGAACCCCAACTATTTAAAGTCGGGGAACGGTTGACATTCTATTTATTTAAAACGGGATGTTCATAATAGGAATCCGCAACAAGCGAGAAATTATTTCTATCGAATTTTTCCCAGTTTATCTCCTCATTTGTTTTTCGTTCTAGTTGAATAGATAATACTTTTTCTGATTTGGAGTTCCCTTTAACATCAACTAAAGGAAAATTCCATATTATAATTACCCTCTCTACTTCTTTGTTTTCGAAAACTTTTGGGAAGATCTTCTCGGCGTCCATGAACATCCCTTGCTTAATCATTTTAGAAGTTAGATTATCTGAACCATTTAAAGTTATATTTACAGTTTTTTTAGGTCGGTTATTATCGTCTGCGGTACTGATTAAGTCGACTTTAGATACTTTTTGCTTGTCTCCCGCTTTCTTGCCGACAAGCTTTTGTATATCTTTAACCAAACTCTCTTTGCTCAGTTTATCGGGTTCCTTTTTAGTTTCCGAGTCACTGTTACTCTTCTCTTTCCTTTCCTTCTCTTTATCAACTTTTTCTACATTCTTTTTAGATTCTTGTTTACTATTTGAGGAATCCTTTTTCTCCTCTTTCACCACGCTGTCACTACTTGCGGCAACGTTTCCTGTTTGATTATCTCGCGTCGAGTACCCAACAATTGCTAATACCACAATAACGATGCTCACGACAATTCGTGTGGCTACTGTCCATTTTTTATTAGCCCACATTAAAATTAAACCCACAGGAAAAAACACAATCAGCATAAGAATAGTAAACCAGTTTGACTTATAAAACGGTGTTTCTTTCAATTGTCCCCCTCCTCACAGGTAAAATTATACGATACCGGAAGCTTTAACCGCAAACCAGTTTATGTATACGAGCACCTACGCTTTTATACGCAGGCGCCCGCCAAAAGTTTCGCTTACTTAGTCGTTCCTTCACGTTTCACACCGATCTCGAAAAGACCGGTCGCAGCAAGACCCGCAAAGCCGCCGGCCCATAAGCGCAATACAAGATCGAGGTCCGTAAACGGATAGGCCACCGCTCCGAGTACGATCCCCAAAACGAAGCTTACCGCCGGTACGATGTTGGTCGGCATGTTGACCGTTTTCTTAACGAGTTGAACTAACGCCGTAAGGATAGGCGCCAATACAGTCGCGAACAATAGTACTTCTTCCATTTATATCGTCTCCCTTTTCGATTAGTTTACGGAATAGCCGGCTTTTTTCAGCGCAGCAGCGAGTTTAGCTTTCGTATTAGGTCCGTAAATTCCGTCAGCTGCGAGTCCATGCATCAGCTGGAACCGTTTGACCGCGTTCGCCGTTTTCGGCCCGTAATAGCCGTCGATTCCGTTATTCTTGGCGCCTTTGTCCGGATAGAAGTAAATGGTAGCAAGTGCGTCCTGTACTTGCGTTACATTCGTCCCTTTCGTCAGTGGGCTCGTTACTTTAAGGACTCCGCTCGGCAGCGTGAACGTCTTTTTAGAGGATCCGGATGGTTTCGGAGCCGCAGCCGGTTTAGGCGTCCCTTTAAGCTTCAGCACTTGACCAACGTAAATTTTATTCGGATCCTTGATGTTGTTCCAGCTCTGAAGGCTCGCCACGCTTACTCCATTCGCTTTAGCAATAGCGGAAAGCGTATCGCCCTTTTTAATGGTATAAGTTGAGCCGGACGGTTTAGGCGCTGAACTAGACGACTTTCCTCCGAGCGCTTTCAATTCCGCAGCGATAGCCGCTTTCACCGCATCCCAACGTCCCTCATTGAGCACACGGTGCGGGCAGTATTTTCCGCTCCAATCCTGGTGTTTCTTAACGCGATCAACGCCCCAGCCGCGCTCTTTTAAAAGCTGAGCGATGAATTTAATCGCAAGTTTTTCGGCCGCTTTATATTTAGCGCCGCCTGATTTCGAATAGCAAACCTCGACGCCGATAGATGAACGGTTGCCCGGTCCGTTCCTGTCTCCGCAATGCCATGCGTTACGGTTAGTCGGAATCCCCTGAACGACCTCTTTATCGTCTACCGCGAAGTGATACGATACTTCGTTGTTATTGCGGATCATGTACGCAATTTCATTCGCTGCTGAAGCGTCGTTTGCCGTATTATGGAACGTAATGTACTTCGCATCCATTGAATACGGACACTTAACGGAATACTTGCTTGACGCGACGAGGTTTTTCGTAACTGAAATCGCCATTTAATCGTCTCCCTTTCGTTATTTTTCCGTATATAAAAAGCCCGCCGGACTCTCACCGAACGGGCGCGTTATTCTCTTCCTCGAAACTTCTCCTCAAGTCTATCGAGCTTATCGATAATGACGTCGTATTTATCGCTGAATTTATCAAGTAGATCCTGTAGCCGCGATTCGCGTTCACGATTCGATTTCATGACGTAAATTAGCAGCCACGTAAAAAGGACCGCGAACGGCCCTTGCGTTAAAAAATATTTGATTACGTCGAGCTCGCCCAATGACTACGCCTCCTGTTCGCTATTAGTTACGTTCTCGTCTTCGCTTGGCGGCGGATCAGGATCGTAAGGATCTCCGGTAATTTCCTCGTATTGTTCCAATGTGCTCATTCCCTTCCCAATTCTTCTAATTCTTTTTCTAACTCCTGTATGCGCTGATGATGTGCGGTAATTAACGCGTCACGCTCAGCTATCCTTAAATGTGCCTCGGATAGCTGGATTTGCAAAGACTGTATAATAAATTCCGGATTTAATTGCGGTTGTTCCAAATTATTCGCCTCCTAAAATTAGGTAAATATCGTCAACTTCCTTTTTCAAGCGCTCATTTTCCGTGGATAACTCTTGAATAGCTTTGGCTGAATAGCTTACGAGCTTATAAAGATTAATCGACTTGCCGTCCGGTGAAGAAGCCTCGGGGCTTAATTCGCTAATTAGTCCGACTTGCCAATTGTCGTAGACGCCATTATCTACGTCTTCTTGAAATACAAATTCTTTAATTTCAAGATTGTTAATGATCGGCAAAGCCTCAACCGATAAATCCCTTATATTTGTTTTATAAAAAACACTCGAACCGTTTCGAAATTCGCTTGCGTAAATAGGTCTATAATTATTCGTTGTACCTGTGACTGTAACGTGTGCGGAACCGTTACTACTTGGTCTTATATATATACTCCCGCCTGAATTAGTATCAAGCGAATCACCATATAGATTTGATGCCCTCAATGGTCTATATGATGACGTTGACCCTGTGTTTGTGATTCTTACTTCTCCGTTAGAATAAGTCCGTAGATATAGATTTGTACCAACGTTCACATCCAAAGAATCTGCAAATAGATTAGATGCCCTTAGAGGCAAATACCGATAGCTTCCAACTTGTCCATCACCAGGAATATCATCATAGTTTACGACCCTTGCCTCTCCGTATGCAGCTAGATACACGTTTTCTACTGATGTGCCAAACGCTGATGAAGTTACAAGTGTTTGGTCCGCTTGAAAACGTACATTTCCATTTGCATTATATCCGAATAGTCCATTTGGACTTAAATGCACATAACGTCCATTACTGTTACTATGAAATTCCGCCCTAGACCCGCTAACATGGAACCACCCATCGCCATTAGCGCTTGCGATATTGACTCCGAAAATATAATTTCCATAAATCGCCTCGGCAACGACACCTTTGCCGGTAATTGCGTTAGGGAACGTATTACCTCCGTCATCGCTCACACCGATTCCAGCCGCGTTAAAAATCACCATTTCGTTCGGATTATCGCGATTAACAGCAAGTAAGCTACCGTTTTCCGTAATTTGAAGTTGCGACTGCATGCGAGTTAATGCTTTAGTCGCCTCGGCAACTGCGTTATCTACCGCGGAAAAAGGCAGCGTAATCCTTCCCTCGATTAAGCCCGTTATATTTTTAATCGCGGTCTGTAAGCTCGCTTGGTGGCGTTTCGTAATTCCGTGGCTGCCGAACGTGATATTAATATCGATTACGTCGCCTTTCCAATCGCGGGTTACTGATTGAGCAACGACGCGGACTTCTTCATTAAGTCCGATTCGCTCGTCAATTAAAAATACGCGATCGCCTAGCTGACTCTGCGCGTATGGATAACCTTGCTTTCGCAAATCATGAATCGTTGCGGAAACGCTTATTTTTAGCGACTCGTCAACTAGCGCCTTTAGCTGCGCGTCCATAAACGCAGGGTCTTTAATGTTTCCGTTTTTTATTGGCGGCGCGTGCCGAATGCCTAAAATGCTTGCTAGCGGCGACGTATATTCGCGAATTAATTTAGCGTTGCGCCAATCCTCGCCGCCTGCACCGTCGCCGTAGTTGCCATAACCGCGTGCAAACGTCCACATTTCATTTGCGTCGATTTCCTGTACGATATTTGAGGCGTTCAGTTTATGACGATACATAATGCTCGTATCGCGTCCGATTCGTTTGCGCAAATAAACAGTATTTCCGCTTATTTCAAACTCGCAGCCGTACCGTTCGATTGCGCGCCTAAACGATTCTAATTTCGTTTCTCCGTCGCCGAATCCTTCCCAATCAACGGCGGCAAACGAATCGGCTAAAACGAATGTAAATCCTGTGTTTTCGAATATTCGCGTAAAGGCTTCATTTGCAGTCATATGCTTGTCAATGCGCTCGTATATGCGGTCATTATCAAGCTTATCGAAGAATACCGGTACGCCTTTAATATCGACCGCCATTTTATCGCCAACGCCACGGCGGCGGCAGTATTTGATGATGTGTTCTACATCGTCATGATCAATGATCCGCCAAAGCTCGCCTATATTGCGGATAAACGCTTTGTTGACGGCATTATATTCGATTGTTGCGGAAAGGATTTGATTACCGTTGACTTCGCCGTCGTTTGTGAGCGTGGCCATTGACGGATATTCTTCGCCTGTTAAATCGATTACATAAGGCAACTAATCACCTTCTTTCAATGAGGGTATATACCTAAACGTTTATTAGAAATCACGCCACACATCCCAACCTGTTTGGTTCGTCCTCCTTTGCTTTGGTTTATAGCTTGTATTGCCGCTAAATGGGAACGCTACTTGTAGCGCACTACTGTCTACTTTAAAATGAATAATACCCCAGGATATGTCTGAGTTAGGCGAGTTTTCTGCGATGCCTGCATTTGCCCAATAAATTCCGCTTTTATTGATGTTGTTTAGATCATCCACTTTTAAAGTGTTATCACCTATAACTCCCATTAATTCTATCGTTCTACTTAAGTCGGAGTGTTTTTTACTCAGAGACCCGACTATATTGTTAGTATTTACGATATCCCAGTCTCGGTTTGTAGGTACTTCTTTAGAGGTGTATAAGAAATCTACAACTTTTCTTTCGTTATATCCATTTCCGTCAAAAGGTCTGATAATCGAGCTGCCCCTAACTACAGTTTGCGTTGAACCGCCTCCGTCTAGCATGAAGGCGAAAGAAACTCCCTCGCCCAGTAAAATGCGAACTAAGTCGGAATAGGTCATACCTTCCCCTTCAATACCACGACCGCCACAAGTAAGGATTAGTAAGTCTTTGTTGTCGTATTGTGCAATAATTTGACGAGGGTGTTTATTGTTAAAGTGATTAGGATCAAATCCTAACGACTCATCCGCAAAAGGTTCCCCATTTACGATAACCGGTGTGAAAGCGGTTAGTGCATTAGGGCATCCATCGTTTAGAATATATTGTGCTGACGTGCCAGGCGGGTAATAAACAAGTGTGTTATCTTCTTTTATCCCTAAAATCCACATATGGGGCTCAGCAACAGCCTCTTTCTGTATAACGCCGTTATAAATATCTGTTCCCACAAATTCATACGGCCTAAAAACTGAGGCATTAATTGCCACAGTTGCGGCACTTCGGTCAGCAAACGATCTAACAGTTTCACCGTTTTCTCCGTCCATAAGCCCGCGTTTCAATTTCAGGATGTTGCCATCTTCGTCTGTATGTTTAATTAAAGTTAGATAGTAAGTTGTTTCTGATACTTCGTCGTACTGCTGAGTAACATCTATTTCATGGAAATACGCATTTTCCTTCTTTATTCTATCATCCACATCCGCCAACTGCGCGTTGCCCTCATCATGCTCAGCGTCCAAACGTTCTTTTAACGTCGCATAAACCGTGCCGTCCGTAGCAACCCGAGCTTGCGCCGCCTCAACGCTCGAATCCCCTTCGATAACAACTTGATTAAATTGCTCTTGCACACTTTCCGCTTTTGTTTTCGCGTAATTAGCCGTCTGTACCGCCCGCTCCGCGTCAGCTTTCGCACTATCCGCGACATTTTTAAGTCCATACACTTCCTTAAAGTTGTCGTTTATTGCGTTCCTGTTCGTCCTGTCCCATAATGAGCCGATTTCTTTTCGTGCCAAACACGTCACCTTCCGTCTATAAGTAGTAAAAGCGAAAATCAAAGGAAACTTTCGCACTTGTTGCGCCTGTAATCTGTATATCATTACGCCCTGGCTCTAGCGATATAAATTCTCGCGACGTTTTGCGGAAAAATACGAGACCGTTTTTCGTTACATTTGGCCCGTCGATTACGATTGTGTCTGAATTGCTTACCGCCTCATTTACGCGGAATACCGATCCATTAGTCGCGTTGCGTAACCGCAGAAATTGGTTCGAGCCGCGCACGTCTCTAATCGTAATTTTCAAGTATTGCATAAACGGATGGACAGCGATATTGCCCGCGTTATAAATAACTGCGGAAGTGCCTCGCCAAGTATAGCGCTGATAGTCCGGCTCAGTCGATAAGCCCATGCCTGCGCCCCAAATTGCGCTACCGACGTCGATTCCGTTCGCGTCAATATCCGCCGTTGTGCCGATAGATTCTGCGAAAGGCAAGTCCGTAGTCTCGAAACGCAATTCGCCGAAGCCAAATTCTAACTGCTGATCGATCTCATACGGATCGGCAAGCCGCACTTTATATTGCTTACCGCTGACAAATTGATTATCTCCGTTTCCGTAAATTATGCGGCGCATTTCGCGTATATAAAAAGGCTCGGCGCTAACCGCCAAGCCCGCTAGTTCGTCACGCAATAAAGCGACGTCGTGAATATCTGCCGCCTTATAATAAAACGACACAGAAATTGAGCGTGTGCCATATGTTGCGCCCATATCAACGCGTCCATGCCGCCCTTCAATTTGCGAATAGACCGGATTAATTGTCGGCGAGCCTACGACAAAATCGCGCACGGTCACATCATGCTCGCTTAATCGGAAGGATTCGCCGTTTAATTTCGTGATTTCTACGTCCATTAATCGAAATACCTCCTTACTAGTGCGTCAACGGCGTTGCCTTCGTTCACGTGCGGACGTACTAGCTGACCGACACGCTCGCCGTCCATTTCGATTGTCATGCCATCAAGCGACTGTTCTAAGCGATTAATGGCCGCGGCAATCATATCGTCACGTGAATTAACGTCGATCGTGCCGCTTACTGCTGACGATAGCGTGCTACGCAATCCGCTAGGCGTTGAATGTGCGATAGCAGCGTCAGGGCTGTACGAATATCCACTCATATCGACCATTGCTGCGTTTGCCATCTCGTCGGCTGCCGCTCTTACTGCGCCGATATTTCGTTCGATACCGACCGCAAGACCCATCGGCAGGAATTTACCGATTTCATCGCGGAATACACGTGACGGCGAGTGGATTCCGAAAAAGGACTTAAAGTCGCTCGTAACGCCGTCTACGAATCCTCCAATTTTTTCTCCGATCCAATCCTTCATGGAACTGATTCCGTCCCAAAGCCCCCGGATCAAGTCCGCTCCGGCTTTGAAGAGTTCATCTTTGTTATCCAAGATCGATTGTCCGAGTTGCACAACAAGGTCAAGACCCGTCTGCAATAGTTGAGGAAGGATTTGAATTATCCCATCAATTAAAGCCATAAGAATTCGCACCCCGGCCTCAATAATCTTCGGCAAATTTTCAATCAACGCTCCGGCAAGAGCAACGATTAATTTTAGGGCTGCCTCAATGAGGGTAGGCAACATCTTGATAATGCCGTCAATTAAGGCTAATAAAAGTTTTATCCCTGCATCAATAATTTTCGGTAAATTTTCGATTAACGCTTGCGCCACAGTGACGATTAGGTAAATCGCCATTTCGATTAGCTGTGGAAGGATTTGGATGATCCCGTTAATCAAACTAGTTAAAATCTGAATCCCGGCGTCAATAATCGTTGGTAAATTTTCAAGGATCGCATTTGCAAGCGCGAGAATCAACTGCAAGGCCGCCTCGATAAGTTGCGGAAGAGCCTGAATAATACCGGAAATTAACGAATTTAAAATTTGTATTCCGGCTTGGATAATCGTCGGCAAAAGCGTCACGATCGTATTAATCAACGTCGTCAACATTGTTGTTGCCGCTTGGATGATCTGAGGTAGCGCCTCGACTACTCCTTGGATCAACGAAGTAATGATCAAAATGCCAGCGCCAATCAACGCAGGTAATAATGTAACGATCGCCTGCACGAGCGAATTTATGATTTGAGTTGCTGACGCTAGAATATTAGGCAACGCTTGAGTAAACCCGTTAAGCAGACTCTGTATAATCTGGATTCCGGTTTGAAGAATCTTAGGCAAATTCGTAACGATCATGTCAACGAAAGATTCAACGACTTTAGTCGCTGTTTCGAGTATCTTTGGCATGTTCTGCTGAATGCCTTGCGCGATCGCCGGCAAGTATTTCGAACCCGCAACGATCAGTCCCGGGATGCCGCCGACTATGATTCCGATGATATTCGGAATAAATTCTGCGAACCCTGAGAAATCGCCATTAAAAGCGTCAGTAATCGTCTTCTTCAGATCCTCGAATGCGCCTCGGATGATTGCGACTCCTTTAACGACGACATTCGCAACAGATGGTGGAAGCAGGTTGTGTAAAGCGATTGAGCCTTTCGTGAAGTCCCCGGTCAGTGTTTCCGCTAGGCCTTTGAACAACTTCGTAAGTTTATCGACCATCGGCGACACTTTCCGGCTGATTGCGTTTCCTAGGGCCGTCACCTTTTCGCGAATAACATCGCTGTGTTTGTAGGCGTAGGCGAATGCGGCCGCTAATGCGATGACTGCTGCCGAAATGAGAGCGAATTGTCCCATCGTTAGAAGTAGGGCACCGCGAGTCGTTCCGAGTACCTTCGCGAATGCGGTAAGCCCTGTGGATATTGCTCCGATAGAGGAGATAACTGAACCCACAAATATTAAAAGAACGCCAAATACCGCACCAAGTCCGGCCACTACTGCTACTGATGCCGCTGCGTACGTAATAAATTTCTGCATACCGGGAGAAAGGTTGTTAAATCCGTCGACTACTTTCTGTGCGAATCCAACGAGTGCGGAAAGCGCCGGTATGAGCGCGTTACCTATCGCAATTTGTGCCGTTTCGGTCGCGCCGCTTAATTCCTCGATCTGTCCTCTTAAGTTATTCATTTTCTCCGCAGCTACTTCCGCAGCCGTAACTTTCGACATCGACTTCCACATGGCATTCGCGCCTTTTGCGCCTTCTTTCATCATGATGTTAGCTGCACGGATCGCATCTGTACCGAACATTGTTTTCAAAGCCGCCTGTTGCTGCTCTTTTGTTAATCCTTTTAATTTATCCTGTAAAATCTGCGCTATTTCTGCAAAGGACTTCAAGTTTCCTTTGGCGTCATAGAAAATACTAGATCCGTCTTTTGTGATTAGGCCGAGGTCTAACATCTGCCCATAAGCCGCTTCTGATGCCGGAGTTAAATTCAACAGCATTGTTTTGAGCGATGTACCGGCATCGGACCCTTTCAACCCGTTCTGTGCGAATACCGCTAACGCCGTAGACGTATCTTTAAATGACAGGCCGACCCCGGAAGCAACAGCCGAAACCATCGAAAGGCCGTATTTCAATTCGTGCACGTCGGTCGCCGAAGCGTTAGCTGCCCCCGCAAGCATATTCGCCGCATCAGTAACGGACAGATTGTCGTTTCTGAACGCATTAAGCGCAGTCGATGCGATTTCCGCCGCTTCAGAAAGGTCCAGCTCGCCCGCTGTTGCTAAGTCTAGTGCACCGGCTAATCCACCGTTTAAGATATCCGCAGTAGATACACCGGCCTTCATGAGCTCCTCGATGCCTTGACCGGCTTCTAACGAGCTGTACTTCGTCTTAGCTCCGAGTTCTACCGCTAAGTCCGTCAGTTTCTTCATTTCGCTGCCGGTTGCGCCAGAAACGGCCTTAACGTTGGACATTTGCTGCTCAAAATCCATCGCTTTATTGACCGCCAATCCAAGCCCACCACCGACTCCGGCCGCTATGGCTCCGAACCCTAACGCGATATTCTGACCCATGTTCGACAGTCGTGAACCGAAATCTTCGAGCCGACTCTGAGCTTGGTTGAGTTCACGCGTCAGATCGGAGATTGTAGCTCCTATTCGGACGGTAATATTATGGTCCGCCATTTAGTACCTCCTTTCTTATTTGATTTCAAACTGTGACAACCATTCGTTGGCTTTCTGCTGCTTTTCGAACAAGTCTTCGGCTTTCTGGTTCGCTATGTCCTCTTGATTCGGCCTTTTGAATAGGTCGCTGAGTTTAACGCGTTTCTTCGAATTACTTGCTTTTGCGTTCATCATCGCAAACATGGCGTATTCTTCGAGCCGATCATATTTACGCTCATTGTCCGCTTCTAACAGAATGTAGAATTCTCGTGGCGTGAGTTTCTGAATTTCATCCGGTGTTTTGCCGAGAATACGCCAGCCGAGGCTAAAGGCTTTTTCTACTTCAGAAAGTCCGCTAGCATTCCCGCTGCCTGTGGATCTTTCTTCAGAATTTTCTCGACCGTCTTCTTGTAGAAAAAACTTTTAGAAACAACCTCGTTTGAAAGTCTCATAATTTCGTCCATATCGAGCTTTTCTTCCGAAATCGCAGCTTCGATTGCCTCGCGAACCTTTTTAATCGAGAAATTCTTTCCGGTATGGAACAGACCCGCGTGGATGATATTCGGGAATGCTTCGAGATCACCCATCAGCGCTTTTCCGATCAATTCGAATGAGCCGCCTTTGTATAGTCCGTTTAAGTATTCAACACTTGCGTATGTTAGCTTGAGTTCGTATTCATTTCCTTCGATTTCAAAACGTGCCATATTCCAATTCCTCCTATAGAAAAAGGACGCCCGCAAGGCGCCCCGTTAATTTTTATTTAGGATGCTGTTGTACGGGTAACGATCTCGCTCATAGGCGATTCTCCGGCCGCATTGACTGCCGTTACGTTAACCGTTAGTTGTGTATCCGCCGCAATTCCCGTCAATGTATGTGAAGTTGTGGTCACTTCTGCGTCTAATTTCTTCTCAACGCCACGATACACTTTATATGATGTCGCCCCATCTACCGGGTCCCAGCTAACTGTCACGCTATCGACCGTAGCTGTGTACGATAGATTTTGGGGCGCGCTAGGGAGTAGCTGGGGTATCCGAGCTAGGTGCGCCAGCCGGAATCTCAGTCAGTGTTTGCTCGGTAATATCCCCGTTTAATGATCCTTCGAGTGAATATGTCGCAAAGTCCCCGTTACTGAACTCGCGCTCGAAAGAAGAAATCATGTACATCCCGACTTCCGCTTCTTTTGTACGAGTATCAATTTCGTAAATTTTTACGAATTCTTTATTTCGGATTTTCTTTTTCATCGCTTTAACAAATGGATCGCCTTCTGTGATGACGCCTTCGAAAGATACGGATTGGGTAACCTTTCCGTAATCACTTCCGGTCTTATCCTTTGTATCAAGATCGATAGAATCTGCTTCTGTACTTGTTGATCCGCTTGTTTGGTTAAACGGTCGCATAAGTTTATCGCCGTTTCCGTCATCAATGACGACCGCGAATAAAATCTCTTCACCGCGATATTCTATTGCCAAATTAACTCCCCCTTTGTTTAGTAAGCCTGGTATGTCGAGTCTACTTCGATATCAAAGAAGACCCGATGATAGCTCGTTTTGTCCGATAAATCCTCGGCCGATATAGGTGTCTCGGCCGTCATATCCACGCAAAAAAGCCCGAGCTCTTTGCTCGGGTCATTCGCATCTATTAATTGGAAGCGATCGAACAGGAAAATCCTCCGGACTGTCTCCTGAATAGCCGCTCGTTCTGTCGCTGAATTAGCGTAAACTCCGACTTGAAAGTGGTAAATCGTCCGAACTGTTTCACGTAATTTCGCAAGCATCGACGTATTGTCTTGCATTTGTTCGATCGTAATGAACGGTCTCGTTTCCGGCAAAGTAACGCCGTCATAAATCCAAACGACTTTATAGCCGGTCTTTTCCGCCAGATGCTGCTTAATCGAATATTGTAAATCGATCTGTTTCGTAATAATCACCGCCCTAACTGACGGACAAGGCTGTTTATTTTCTCCGTATACGGCAGCTCGTTGTTCCATACGGATTTTCGGATGAACGCCTTATGCGTTTTATTTGTGTATTCTTGAATCTTCGCGTAATCTTCGTCCGAACCGTACTCCCACGTTGTCTGGTCGATTTCTTCCGGACTTGAGACGATAGAATTACGAAGCCTACCGGTCTTAACCGGAGCATAATCCGCAGATTCATTCGCCATCTTTCGTGTGTATGCCTCGGTCGTGTTGCCGATATCGCGTACAAGACCTTCGTACTCCAAGGCGCGAACAACTCGGTTAACGCCCTCTATATCGATACGAACCCTTCCGTTCCTCACGTTATCCTCCTCCCAACGAACTCCGCATGATTCCGTTCGCCGATTCCTTTCTTATCTTTCGAAAGGACCTCGTAGTCTTTTCCATCATAGATAACGCGTTTGATATTCTCGTAAATATCCGCAATCAGTTCAATAGCGACAGAGAACCAGATGTCTCCGCCCTCTACTTCGATACTATCCAGCAGTTGCCGATCGATCTTGACCTGCGAACTGATTTCTGTAACTACAGACGATACCTTAATCTCGTCATATACCGGATTCTTTTCGTCAGTGATTGGATCGGTAGTGAATCCAGCCTCATAAACTACCGTAATCTCATACGTCCGCCCGCCGACCATATCTTCACGCGCTTGTTTCATAAACGCAATATCATACGAATCAATCACGCAGCCACCGCCTTTCTAAAGGTATTTCGGATCGATTTCATACGTCAGATATCCGGTGCAATTAATGTGCATCATGTAGATTTCGGAATCGGTCGGTTTGTATAGGCCGGGCCCCATTCCGTAACGATCTTCGAGTTCGAGCTGAGTACATCGGTGGTCCGGGCGGTTTGCCTTCCCGCGATGAACCCGAACCGCCTTAACGACTTCGCTTTGTTGCGCAGAATAAGCTGTAGCGACACGATGCGCCGTATTCCCTTCCGTCACAACTAAACGCCGTATCTTCCACGCATCATTGTCGTAGACTTTTCGCACGTTGGCGCTGATCGTATTAACCGAATCTCCCCGGATAATTCCGGACCGAATTACCTTCGTAAGCTCGGCACGCTGATCGCCGGCAAAGTTCCAAACACGATCGGACAAAACGAGATCATCGGCTCCTAGACGATTAACCATGTACCGTAGTACGTTTTTGTTGATCTTATCGAAAGCAACACCGGAGATCGCCGCGGCACCCACAACGTCCGATAGTGATTTCTTGATCCCGTCGTTAGTAAATGATGCCGTCTCCGAGATGACTTGGCTTAACGCATCCATGCCGGTATCCCGTACGAGTTTTTCTATCGACTCAAGCTCGCGAAGTAGTTTGTTCAAGCGCTGCTTCTTAATAGTTCCATCGCTGCCGCTGTACTCCGAGAGCATGTCGATAATTTCTAATCGAATCCGGCCGATCTCCTTAATCGCAAACTCCTGTTGCTCTGCGTTAAACTTCCGATATTCCATCGATACCTTTTTAAGCTGCCGTTCTAGTTCCGCCTGCTTACTCATCGCCCGTCCGCCCTTGGCGCGAAGCTTTGATTCGTCAGTAATCGGAGTTGCTTACGGAAATCTTTCTTCGCGTCTTTCGCAAGCTGCGAGTAATTCGCAAAGATATTCGTCTTGTCGATCGTTTCCTCACCATCTCCGAAACTAAAAAACCGAGCTGCTTCCGACGCAATCGTTTCATAGGCGATTCCGAGTGCGCAAAACAACACGGCATTTTCATGTTCTTCCGGATTTAGGCCGCTTTCTTTAACAGCTTCGGCAGTCCATGCGGCGATGTCATCCGCTGTGACGCCCGGCACTCGTGATAAACGCGTTCGTAGTCGATCCTCTACCGCCACATGACACACCCCCGTTATTTTTTCGGCTTTGCTGCTGCTTTCGGCTTTGCTGCCGGCTTATCCACGCGTTGAATGAACGGCGCAGCCTTATCAAGTGCCACGATTTCTTTTTCAACATTCGTGTTATAAACGCCGTATCCGTTAAAAACGATATATAGGCCGTCTCTGTTAAATTCGTAGTTTGGTAGCGTCTTATATTCCGCCATCAGGACATCAGCCCCGCCGTTTTGAGTTTCGCAAGCAATGCGTTAAAATCGGCCTTCAAACCGTCGACGTCTGCTGCGGTGCTGTTCGCTTGCGTAGCCGCTTTTGTTGCGGTTAGTTTCCCGTCCAAGGCCGATTTAACATCGTCGCCTAGTTTCGTCATGGTCACCGCTTTGGCGCCGAGGTTGCTTTCTTGAACGCTACCCGTTCCGATGTTCCGGTTTTGCACGGATCCGTCACCGATATTGCGATTCAGAACCGAATTGTCCGCGAGTTTTTCATTCGTAATTGATTTGTCGGGAATCTCTACGCTGCCTTCGGATTGTAATAGACTTTGGATAATTTCTCCGAGTTTTAGATCGTTTGCAGCCGGCGAGATCATGTTCAATCGTTGTACATCTTCTTTACTTAAAGCCATTTACGGCCTCACCCCTTTCAAAATAAAAAGAGGCCCCGAAAGGCCTCGTTGATTAGGAAACTGTTTTAGAGATTCCAGAAAGAATTGCGACTGATTCTTTTGCGTTTTTGATTTCGAAACCAAGTTCTCCACGGATTACGCGAGCGAAGTAGTCAGCGCCCGGCTCTGTAGCATCTTGGTCGTAAATTGAAGTAAGGTAACGAGCTTTGATGTTGTCAAGGTTAAGCAAGACAGCACGATCTTTCGGCATGTTTTGATCGACAACAACTTGAGAAACTGCGCCCCCAGGAAGATCACTCATGAAGGACATGATTTGATAACCGACTTGACCTTCTCCGCGAGTTGTACGGATAGTGTCGCCTGCAAGTTTAGTAATCTGACGAGAGACGTTCGGAGCACAAAGGATTGTGTTTACACGGCCTCCGCGCTTGAACGTTTCTTCGATAGCATCATTCAAACCCTTAGCAGTAATTTCTTTACCGCCGAAGTCTGTTGATGCGGAACCTTGCTCTTGAGCAAAAGCGAATAAACCGCCAGAAGTGCGTGGTTGCTGACCAGATCCTTGGTATTTCCGACCGTAAATAAGAGAGTTATTGATCTCGCGAACCATCTCTTGTAGACGCAAGTTAACTTGGTAGTCCAGCTCGTCAGCAACTCCGTAAGTATTTACTTGTTGTTGCGTACGAGAAACGGAAGCGTAACGAGTGAAAATTTGAGAGTAGTTGAACGATACAATACGGTCGTTGATTTCGTTCTTTCTAAATACGGACTCACCTTCTGGACGCGGACGAGAAATAACTTTCAGGTCGGCGCCTGCTTCGACAGCTTCCGGAGTAGTTGCGTCGTATCCACGTTGAACCGTAATTTTTTCGGCTGCTTCATCGACTTTAGTTACGCGCATTACTTCTAGGCCGTTTTGAACAAGCGCATTTTCGGTAAATTTGCGCGCCTCTCCTTCGCCTAGTTCGACCTCTGTTGCGTCCGCTGCGGCAGCAGTTTTTACAACGGCCGTATCGCTGTTGAGGTAATCGTTCTGCCATTCGAATTTAGTTTGCGATAGAGCATCTCCCGTTCCGATCAGGCCGAAAAGAACCGGTGCCTTTGTAAGAATTAAATCTACGTTCGCCTGCATGTCGCGAACTTGTTGCTGGAAATCATACGATTGTGCAACTGCCATGTGTAAATCCCCCTAATAATTTTTTGTAATTAAAAAAGCCGCCCTAAGGCGACTGAATTACCGTTTGTTTTTTAAGCTCAAAAGCTCGTTGAATATCCTTGTAACCGCTCCATAGTACCTACTATCCTTGAGAGCTTTTTGCTTAGCTTCTTCAAGTTCTTTTTCTTTTGCGACAATCTCCGTTTGGGTGTTGCTCTTGGCCGGGTTGCTTCCGCCAGATGCGTCGGCTCCGATCGGTTGTTTAAACATCCACGGGCTTGATTCCTTAAACGCTGCGACCACTTCTTCGGCTCCTTTTACGTTTCCATCTTCGTCAATTTCGACCGCAGACTTATCGAGTAGCGCGAGCACTTGGTTCGGATCATTTGCGTTAAGAGATCGAGCGATTGCGCGAAGCTCCGTATTGATAATGCGCTGATTTGCTGATTCTTGCGCTTTTTTGGCCGCCTCCGCTGCTTCTTCCGCCTTCTTGGCCGCTTCTTCTTTTTCGGCTCGCAGGCGCTCAGCTTCGGACATCTCGGCTTTTTTGCGTTCTTCTTCCGCCTTTTCTAACTCTTCAAGGCGTTTCGCTTTTTCTTCGAGTTCAGCTTGCTTCTTTTTCTCGCGCTCAAGACGCTTGTTAAGAATTTCGTCGAGTTCAGCCTGTGTAAACGTCTTTTCCGTCCCCTGTGATGGCTCTGTCGGTGTTGGTTCCGGCTCCCCAGCCGTAGGTTGAGCGTTAGGATCTTCCGGTTCTGTTTGTTCCGCAAAAAATTGTAGGTTTAAAGGTAATAATTTCGGCATATCGTACCTCCACGTTTAAAGTCCGAGTAGACTGTAGATTACGAATAACAACATCCGGCAGTTTACCGACAATACCGTAGGTCAAGAGCGTTGTTATTCGTTCGATGTTGGTTCTGGTTCAGCTTTGTAAGGATCTCCTACCTGTTTTTTTAGGTTTCTTTCTTGTAAAATCTCCATGAATTTAACTTCTGGGTTCTCCTTACCGCTCCGGACGATCGCGCCCTTAATCGACTCCATTTCATTGGCGATTTCTTCGCCTAACTGCTCGACGAGAGCCTTTTGATCCTCCGGCAACGGAAGTCCGAATACGATTTTGCTTCCGTAATTGTCATCAACTTGCGCAAGCCATTCCTTCTCATATTTAAAGCGAGGATGGTCTTGGCGCGCTTTCATGTAACGCAGAATGTACTCATTCAACGTCTGTAATCGCGATTGCCAAACGATCCATGCTCGCTGGGTTTTAGAAATGATTGAGCTGTACAACAATTTGAGCGCCATATCGTTTATGCCACCCGTGTTCATGTCCGCAGTATTAACCATCGGAACCTCGCTTATTTCGTGAAGGCGCTTCTGTAGACGGTCGAGATACGCCTCGATCGCCTCTTTAAATTTAAAGCCGCTTTCGAGTTTCTTTGCGTCAGGATCTCCGATTTCTTTACTCGTTTCGCCAAGGTCCCAAATGGCTCCCGGCGCAATCTTAAACGGCTTTTTCGGATCATACTCGACGTTCGTCAGTAGTGTAATCGCGAACATCTCGAAGCGCAGTGCGTCAGAGTAATCCGATAGCTTTCGATCAATCTCGTCTGCGGTATCTACGAGCTTTTCGAGTTCACTAAATCCGCTAGTTTGGCCGGAAAGTTTTTCGGTCGGAACGTGGACGACCGGAATAAAATCGAGACCCATCGATTTCTTCTCGACTCGCCTTTCAACAAGACTAAGTCCATCATCGTAAATGGCCTCTTCGATCTTACAATCGTAGTTGCCGGTATCTTCGTCGCCCTCCCATTCGAGGTAGTACGACAGCTTCCAGAGCTTCGTCTGTTGTTCGTCCAGCCACGCAACGAAATGAACTTCGTCAAGTTGGTCGACATCCCATTCGTTATGAACTGCGATAACCTCAGTCGAAGGATGCCAAAGGATTTTAATTTCGCCGCGCCGGGTATCGTAGTGCAGACGAGCATAAACGCCGGTTCGGCTGATAGCACGATCTTTTGCCGCAGCGAGTAGTTTTTCGTGCATCCGGTTGTCTTCCCATACCCACGTCAGCAAACGCTCTTTCGCCTTCGCCCGGCTGTTTTCATCCTCCTGCTCTTTACTCGGCGTGTAGCCTGGCTTGATCATGTCCGCAGGATCGTCGAGAACATCCGGCGGCACGGTCACTTTCGGTTCCTTCTCGAATTGCCAGGCCGCAGTCGTATCGATCAGCTTACGCGGATAATTCATCGTTAGCTGTGTCGGCTCATAGTCGATCTCTTGCGGCTTTTTATAGTCGGTCCAAACGTTGAGGTCTCCTTCATAGCGCCGATAAAGCTTGATCTCGTCACAGATACGCTGGAATTCTTTCGATCCGAGCGCTTCCTTCATCGGTATTACGAATTGAAACGGGTTTATAAAATTTCGGTCGATGACTACGATCTAAAACGCCTCCTTTCTAGTAGCGATAGTTTCCGATGTTTCCGCCCTTCCTCCGTCTGGCTTTCCCCGCAATGGAGTACGCCATATGTAGGGCATCGGGGCCGTCATCGTGGTTATGGTTCGGGTACATTTCGAACATCTCAAGTAGTAGCTTTTGATCGCGCTTGAATCGGATCTTTCCGCTCTGAATATCCGGCAGCAACGACTCAATCCGAAGGGCTTTCCGCGTCCTCTGTTTGATCTGTTTCAGCCGGGTGGATGCCGGATAGCCGTTCGCCTGTAAAGCCTCGCCTAGCTTATCCGCGAACCATTCCTGCGCCTGCTGTGCCTCGACTGCGATACCTTCGTACTGAAATCGCATTGTCTTCTCGACAACTTCGTTGAGTAGGACATCAGGGTGAACGCGTTGCAAAAATACATCGGCGACATAACAAAAACCGGTCGCCCTGTTTCGAGCCACCGTTATGATCGCGGAGTAGTCGCCTTTTTCTTTACCCATCGCGAAGTCAATGCCGCAATAGTAATCGAATTCTTTTGATTCGAGTTCTTTATCCGAATAATATTTAAAGTCTTCGCTCCGGAAAACTTGCGATTCTTCATCGACTGGATTGCCGAGGTACTCTTGATTGAAAGCCCTAGCACCCATATCTTCGCGCTTTTCCATGAAATGCTTGTACGTGTATGCCTGCGGCCAAAGGACCCGGGTTCCGCGTTCCATTTCCTCTTTGTTCGCTTCATAAAAAGCGTTCGCATTTTTCAAGGCGTCTTTATTGTCTTCGTTATACAATTTCCGCCACTGTTCCCATAAATCTTCGCGTTCAGACCACGATAAAATAGCCGGGAACTTCCTCGATGTGAAGTCCTTACGCTTAGTCAGAACGTGGTTTAACAGCGAGTCGTAGTGGACGATCGTACCCATATAGATACACATTCCGCCAAAGCCTAGCGCCTCAAGCATTTCCGATCGGAACCAGTTTAGGTTTTTCGCCCTTAACTCTGCCGTGTTCGTGCTGCCATCGGACTCAAGATCATCGAGGATGAATAAGCCCGGACGTTCACTCAAATGACGTAGCCCGCGCATCTGTGTTCCCATTCCTTTCGCTTCTACCTTCGTTCCTGAAGACGTAATAAATTCGTATTTGTTATCGACTTCATTCATCGAAGGCTTTTGGTGGAGCAACGGGCCGAAATCTTCACGTAGCTTTTCGTTAAATTTCAGATGGTTGACGGTCCATTTAATAAAGTCGCCGGCTACGTCAGTTGTTTCGGACACCTCGATGATGTACTTTTGATGACGGAATACGACCTGATGGCATAGATACGAGTTTGATAGATATGCTGTTTTGGCGTGCTTACGACCGACTGACCACCCAACATTGGTCTTTATTTCTCCGCGAGTAATTTCGTCAAGTAGTCCGCAAAGCTCTCGGTGAAAGTCGGCCGCAGTCTCCAGTGTTTGACCGGCAGGAATTAAATTCGAGCTATTGTCCGGATTTCGATCCGCGCTGAAGTATTCGTAAGTGAAATAGAGCATATCGTATTCAGCTCGGTGCACCCGCTTCAGCTTTTCGAGTAGCTTTAGATTGATCTCGACGCGTTCGAAATCATATTCGACAGCCTCGTCCCTTTCGATTAGCTGCCGGAGCAAACGATTTTCCTCGGTTAACTCGTCGATGCGCTGCTGCCGCGCTTCTCGATCGAGCCATTCCCCGTCAACAAATGCGATAACAACGCACCTCCTTCGTTAACTTTCGTTTTCCAAACGGGCGAGCAACGCTTTTTTGCGCTCCTCATGCGACATCGTGTTCGACTTGTCCGTAATGGTAAGCTCGCTCTGATCGTTCAGATCGCCGATCCGCTTCAGATACAGTTCGATCGATTTCGTTGAACCGCTTTTGATGCTGTCGAGCAGCTTCGAATATACAAACGGCAGCTTAGTATCGATGAACTGCGACGCCAAGTGATTTTTGTACGCGATAAAGTTCGGATCGCCCGTTTCCCAACGGTGTAATGTCATGCGGCTGATTCCGCAATCTTCTGCGATTTGATCCTTCGTTTTGCGCTCTTTTGTCGGCGTAAATTCGCGTTCAACAAGGGCAAGCGCCGCTTCGCGTTGATTCGGCTTGAACGCTGTTTCGTCGTATTTGAATCGCGACATCTTTCGTCACCTCCTTCGTTAATAATGCGAAAAATAAAATAATCTATCGAGCAATAGTTGCGGATGTATGGGTGACGCCCATTCCTGTCATTTTCGATTGGAACTCGTGCTCATCTACTGATACAATTCTATAAATCCGCTTTATTTGACAGTCTTCAGGAACCCACACTCCCGGATCAACAAAAACAACCTTTCCGTCAAGGTCGGAAGTATGATTTCGATCTCCCCACTGAAGGTACTCTACGTCATCATATGTGTCTCCTAACGCAATGAGCGACGTGCTAGTTCCAGAGTGCCTGCGCACAAAAAGCTCGCAACCTTTTCCTAGATGATAGGCTCGGTAAATCAATTCATTAGTCAGCGAAAAGTCATCCGAATAACGATCTCCGGCAATCTTTTTGATGCTGTCGATGTATTCTTCGTACTTATCCTCACTGTCAAATTTACCGAATATAGACCGCAATGATTCGGCCGTCTCCCAACCGTCAGCTAACGGTTTCTCACCGAGCCGTTCCGCTAGGTCCTGAAATTCAGCCAGCGCCTTAGTCGCCGCCTTTGCTTCGCGTTGAACCGCCTTGAGTCCGGTTATCGCGTCGGATACATCCAAGTCGATTTTAATTTTGCCGATTGATTCGCGCTTTGATTCCGCCATTCACATCGTCTCCTTTTTCGTTTATTTGATTTCAGGCATCAATTCGTATCTGATCGCGTCGATGACTTCTGCAATCTCGTCACGCACCAAATGTCCGGAAGTCTGCAATGCAATCAAACGATCTAAATACGCCAGTAATTCCTCTGTTCTCGTCATCTTCATCGTCTCCTTTTTCGTTATTTAAGACGGCAAAACCGTCTCTTACAGGGGCGACAGGGATCGAACCTGCCCACGCGGTTTTGGAGACCGCATCGCCACCGAGGAACATGCGCCCCTAGGATCGCCTGCGCACCGGAAGGCCCGTAAGCAACGCAAGCACAAAAAGAGCGACCCTTATTCGGATCGCCCTCGTTCTGATTGCGTATAAAAATACACGAAATTAGCGCTTCTAACCGTTCCCCTACCGAATACCCTCGACGAAGGCTAAGACGTCTAGTTTCGTGTGATTTGAGCGTGAAAATCGTTATTTCCCTTTAGCTCGAATAGTTAGCGTTGTATCTCGTTCGTAAAACTCATCATCGATGTCTGTGTCTACGGAAAAATTAACGCAATCCTGTTCGAGCAGCTTTTCGAATACTTTTCGCAGATGCGTTTTCTCCTCCTCGGTTAGCTTCGCCATGTTATCGTCTCCTTTTCGCTTTGTATTCGTCATTAACGGGAAACATTCACCGTGATTACCGTGAACAGGTCATCTGCATATTGTTTAATACCGTTCTCGTCGGTATAGAATGACGCAGTTGTTTGACGAGTTACGTCCTCGATTTCGTACTTATCGTCTTCCAGATACGAATTTAAAAGCGCAATGACTTCACTTAACATATCTCGTTCTGATTTTCGCAATAAGTCCGCCCCCTTTACGCTTTGTATTCGTCAATTACTTCGCAAATATACGCATCAACACCGTTACGCGCTTCGTTCATAATCCGTTCAACGTAATCGGCGAGTGCATCTTCGTAATTGTCGTGAATCGCTTGACCTGCGTCGCAATAGTCGCTGAAGACTGCGTATTTTAAACCCGTTCCATCGATTTCCTTACGCAGTATCTTTAACGCCCACTCCGCGCCTTTTAAGAAATCGCCAGTAACCCCGAAAAATGACGCATCTTCAAATACGCGCCCTAATCGATCAACCGCTCCTTTAGGCGGCGTGCTTCCGACAATCTCGATTGGTGATTCCGGAAGATTATCCGCGAAATGGATTTCGACAAAATAACCGTCCCTTGTGATCCGTTCTTTGACTACATCCGCATCGTCTTTAAGTCTCGATAACTTCTCGGTTATGTTTTCGATTGCTTGCGTCATGACAGCGCCTCCTTATCGTTTATGTATTCCGAAATGACCCTTCGGATTTAAAATTTTGCGAGAAAATTGCCGGCGTCCGGCACGGCTTTTTCCGATCGGACCTCCCCCGCCCCCTTCCGTTTTTCCGGTCGGTGACGCCGTTGTTTATGCATATCGATGTATTTCGTATTCATTTTTAGTTTACATAATTCCCGCTATCGGAAGTTGTTTAATCGCTCAACACGCGTCACGACTGCGTTTGTGAACTGCGCAGTTTACTTTGTTATGCACGTTTTTATACATCGTAGTACTGGCGCGGCTTCAGGCCGTTTCACAATCGCTTTATTACGCTAAAATTTCGTATATAGTTAACGGTGTGAACCATCGCCTTCCGAGGGTCGAGGTTTTCGAAGGGTCTCCGTCATGAAGCGCGAGGCTGATATACAGGCGGCCTACCCTCCGACCTCCGTAACGTCCTATATCCGAATCCTCCCGTATCCCTTCCTATATATCTACGTTCTCCTCTTCGGTGTTACAATCGCATAATAAAACGCCTTGCTATTCGTTCAGCAAAGCGTTAGGTTTACGTTATGTTACACGTCCTTCTATTACGTATAGACAACTACGGACATTTTTTATACGGTATTAGCGTTGTATTAACGCCATTCTTTCGTATGTTTTAAAACCTAGCGACCACTCCGTCGCTTACGCTCCTCCGTGTCCGCGGATATTATTAAGACCTTTATCGCGATACAATTATTTATACAATATACATGATTGCGTTTCTGCGGGGCGGAGTGAAACGTAGTTCCCGCTAGTCTTCGGATTCAGAAGACTAAGAAGTGATTACGGACTCAAAATCGCTGTATCCCTTGCGGCTGTAAGCACGAACCCCATTTTCGGTTGTGCGAATAAAGTCGTGTTTTTGGCCGATTTGTGCGAATAAGATCGTGTTCATTATCAATTACGTTATTCTAATTGAGAATATGTCGGTAATCATCCGCCATCTCGCCGTCATATTAATCGCATTATCATTCATATAAACGTATAAATATACGATATCAACACGAAAAAATAGACGCCAATCATTCGTCAGCGTCTTCGTCTAGGTCGATAAGCTCCCGTATATCCGATATATTCAACGCGGTTGCAATCCGGCTAAGGTGGTCGAGCTGCACCCGTTCCTTAATCCCGCGACATAGTTCGCTGATGGCAGACGGCCTTATTCCGGTTAGCTCTGCGAGTTCCTTCTGCGTCATATTCTTCCGATCAAGTAGCTCAGCTATCTTTAATTTAACGATCATTTGCCGGCACCTCCTGCGATTATTATAACGTAAAAACGATATTTTTGTAAATAACGCATTGACGTTATAACGGTTATGCGTTATAATTAAGGTAACGAAAGGAGGTGAACGTAATTGATTGACACCGTAATGAAGCTTTCGGCAATCATCGCAACTTGGCTCGGAATTCTAAAAATCGTCTTAGAAATCCGGAAGATGCGTAAAGACACCGAAAGTAAAAAGCGACGGCCTCCTACCACGAAGCACCGTCGCCGAACATAAGCTACGAGGGGCATTTCGCCCCTTGTCAATCAATTATAACACGAATGAATCGAATTGATACTACGGAAATTTTGTTAATCGTCGTCTTGCTCGCCTGGATTGCGGATATGAACTTCGGCCGGCTTTCCGTCCTGGACTGCGTCGGCCTCGGCTCAGCTGTCGTTTTTATCGCGCTTCTATTCTTTAGATCGAGGAGGAATCGGTAATGACGCTTTATATAAAACGCTTGTGGTCCGACACACCGCCGCTGAAGCCGCAGCAGGCCGATCAACTTCTCGATCTATATCAACGCCCTATTACGTCATTTAAAGACGCAGGCAAAGCGTATCAGATCGGCTTCAATACGGCACTTACGTGTCTCGGCTATTTAATCGCAACCAAATACGGAGGTAATGACGATGAATAAAACGAAACTTTTAACGGCCATCCTCGGCCTATCAATCGCAGGAAACGCGGCTCTCGGAATCTACGCCGCCAAACTAAACGAAGATGTCGATATTGCTTATCGCGTGGCTGACGACATGGCAGCCGAAGCCAAGGACGCCCAAGAAACGGTTGAACGCGAATATATTGTCGAAGGTAAAGACTATGCGGTATCAGCGGACGACGGCGGCTTCTCCTTCGACCCGGCAGCCACAGACGCAAAGCCAGGCGATCGGATCAGCGTTACTTTTACGAAGGATCAATACGAAAATGGCAGCGGATTTAAAGCGATTAAGGTTATCGAATAACACACGAAATAAGACGCTAAGGAGCCGCCGATACCTAATATACCCGAAATAGCTTCCGGCGGCTCCTGCGCTTTAATTTCGTGGTAAAATTTTCGTTTACAAAAAAGGATTAACAAGGCAATTATGCTATAATATAACTATACTACGAATAGGACACATGAGGAATTCGACTGCGAGAGGAGAGAGTACCATGTCAGACACATAATCCAGTTTTTCAAACTCGGAAAATCCAAAAAATATATAAGGGGGTGATTAATAATGGCAAACAAAGAAAAGTCGAAACAACTGCTTGAAAGTTTACGAAATAAATATCAAATAGAGATTAACACATTCAAGGTTTTCAAAATAATAAAAAGACATTTGCTTAACTTCCAAGAGATGATGGAAAGGGCTTTAATTTCTAAAGTATCTGAAAGCAAAGTCTGTTTTGACCCTGAAACAGATGAAAACGAGATATCATTAATACTAGATGGAAAAACAGCAAGTATAAAATACGAAGGTAGTAAGATTATCGCAAATAGATTAGATCAACCTGATGATACATACGTAAAAATTGAAGTAAAAGGAAGCGACAGTATCTGGGTTGTACGAAGTAGCCAACAAGACAAAGAGAACATTCAGTCTGCTCAGCTATTTAACATTATAATGGAAGAGCTATTCTATGATATAAAATAGAGCTAACGGAATAATTTACCGCAACCGAATCGCTTTGTCTCGGCGGACTCTTACTATATCATTATAGTAACTACGCTGAAACGAGGTGATTCTTTTTGTTTATTTCGCCCATGCTGCTTGAATCCGCAAAGGATCCGTTTAACTCTGACGACTATATCACGGAAACCAAATTCGACGGCATCCGTCTGATCGCGTCCAGGAATAACGGTTTAATCCGTCTCTACACACGCCACAACAACGAAGTCACCGCTAAATTCCCGGAATTATTAACGCTCGACATCCCGGAAGGCACCGTGCTAGACGGCGAGCTTATTGTGCCTGGATCGACAGGCGCCGGCGATTTCGAGGCCGTCATGGAACGGTTCCAGTCGCGAAAAAGTTATCATCCAATAGTATTTTGCGTTTTTGATATCCTGCGGATAGAAGGCGTGACCGTTACGTCCAGGCCACTACATAAACGAAAAGAATTGCTGGCCGGTCTTAAAATCGATCATCCTAACGTTAAAATAGTCGAAGGTGTTCGAGGCCACGCTGCGGATTATTTCGAATTGGTCCGCGAAAATAAGATCGAGGGCATCGTTATGAAGCGTGTAGACGCGCCGTATGCAGAAAATAAGCGATCGAACCGCTGGCTGAAGATCGTAAACTACGAATATACTGACGTTTTGATTACAGGTCTTCGCAAGGAAGACAATGCGTTGCTGCTTTCATACCTGGACGGCCAGTATGCCGGCGTGATGGAATTTATGCCGTATGGTGAGCGGCGGAAGCTACATGCGGATAGAGTAATCGTGGAGGAAACGGAGAGGTATGCCTATATCGAGCCGATTGGGTGCCGCGTTAAGCACCGGTTCAAGACGAAAAACGGCTTGCTTCGGATCCCGTCGTTCCATGAATGGCGTTGAATGTGTCGGTCATTTATCGTATTCTAATAGTTGGAGGTTGAGGCCGAATGGTTTACGAAACAAAAGGATACGACATAACGATTATATACGACTACAAGGAATATCCGGATGTTCATTATGGCCGCTGCGACAACTGTGATTATACGCTGTTTAAAAGCTCGGTGAAGGACGGAATTTTCCTTCGGGAGTGCCGCAGATGCGGTATGAAGAAGAGTATATGACGTAACGGGACCTTTTCCTGTGTTGGAAATTGTTTGGATTATATGCTATAATAAGTTAACAACTAAATAAAATTCAAGCAAGAAAGGATAGTCACAATGGGTGCATTATACTTATCGCTGTATTTTATTGGTGGCTTAACTTTGTCCGGCTTAATTACGGTTTACGGTTTGAAAAAACTTTTTAAAAGTCTTCAAGAGCTAGAGCTTATCAAAAAATAAGAGGGCAGTTTTACCGCCCTCTTATTTTTTTTTTTTTTTACCAATGCCCTGTTATTTTACATGCTTCTTTTATGCTTTTATGTTTTTTACCGAGGGCATGGCATGCTTTATAAGCGCCATATTCATACATATCAGAAATAAATTGTTGAGCTAAAGTTACTCCGCAAAGTGTGACAAATACCGCGTACATAGCAGCAGTCAATTTTTCCTTAAAACCGGCAATCTCGAAAGTTGTAGTTTTTTCTTTTTTCGCTTGCTCCTTAGCTTGAGGCACTTCTTTTAACGTCTTTTCAATTTGTTGGCTTGAACTACTTTTTACAAATTCTTTTAAATTAGTAATTTCAATAGCATTTAGACCGAAGTCTTGAGCTACTTTAGTGTCGACTTCATAACCAGAACCCTTTTTCACAATAGAGTTCTCCAAAGCGTCTAAAATAGATATGTACTTATCCTTTTCAACACTTAATGTCCCCTTACTTGAAGCAAAAGCATAGCTAACTGACGGCATTGTAAAAGCTAAAAACAACACAAAACTTAAAACGGTCGCGACAATGCTCACTACTCTCTTACTCAAAACAAAAGTCCCCTTTCTATTATTTGTAACTTTATTCTAAACTAGAATACGATGATTTTCAACATTATTTCCCTTATTTTATATTTTTTGCTATTAATATATAATTGTTAAATGATTCATTTTCATGACTAGGCAGAATTTATTCTGGTCATTACTTTCACTTTTTACACACGCAAGTAACAGAGGAATTGAAAACTAATAAAGGCGCCATAATTGGCGCCCTCTTTTCGTTCATCTACGGCTTCTTAACGTTAAACATCGCAAGCAGCGTCTTGTCTGGCGTCTTGGATTGCCGATAAAACACGTTAGGATTGAACGTATATCGCTCCGGCTCGCCACCGACCTTTATTCGCGCGACAACGAATTCACCGTCGAATTTCATCTGCTTCAGGCGTCGGCCGAGCGTGTCGGGCGTCACTCCGATCGCTGCCGCAAGCTCTTTCTTATTGAACCACCGTATATACTTCGGATTCTTTTCGAAAGGATTCTCGCAAAGAGCGTTTGTTTCGTAGTGGACGAACGGCAGCATTCGGTAGATCAGTCCGATGTCTGTCGCCTTCACTTCGCTGTATACCTTCTTGATCTTCGCGGTATATAATTTGACAACGTACTGGCTGCCGAAATTGCCCTTGAAATGATAGCGTTCGTTCACCGAATAGTCGCCGCCCTCTTCCCGGATAATACCGTGCGCAGTACAGGCGCTCAGGAAATCGTAGAACGTTCTCGGCTTTTTCGCGAGCTGTAGAACGGAAATCATATCCGCCGTGGTCATCGGAGTTTTATCCCGGCTGGATCTAACGAGAACACCGTTATAGTCAACGTAGCATTGCAGCAGCATCAGATAGCCGCATTGTGCCGTTGTGAGAGCGTCATATACTTCGTGAATGTTCGGCATATTGGCGTTAGAAAAGTCGCGCCTATCCGTCGTCTGCTTTTGCTGTTCCCGGAAGGCTTCGTCTTGGTTCCGGTGTCTAAGCGTGTAGTCTGTCGATAGATCCTCACCTGTATCTGCGTTTACTACTCGTAATCTCTTCAAAATATCGTCTCCTTTTTCGCAAAATAAAAGAGCGCGGATGTGGCGCCTTCATAACGTATAGACAGCTAAACGGGTAAAATTATCGGGTTTAATAAGAAATTTTTTCGCCGGTTTCAATATTGATCGTGAACTGCCCCGGAGATCTTCCCTTTACGAAATCGTTATAACGGCTTCTTCGTTCTTTATTTCGCGCCCTGGCCGCCCTATCAACGAACTTTTCCTCGTATGAAGAGCGTTTTCTTCGCGTTGGAACTTTATAATTTCGGCCATCTGCCCCGTACTCTTCGGCAAGTTTTTCGGAGGCCTCCGACTTGATGCGCTCTTCTCGCTGCGTTTCGCTCATGATCGGGTACTCTTCGCGAGCCATTTTATCCGGGTGTGGGTTCGCTAGCTCTTCGTAGATTACAAGATTCGCCATACGTTCAAGCACGATAGAATCCGGATGCTCTCCGACTGCATCAAAATAAGCGTCGGCCAGCGCAGTGATTTCCTCGATACGTTGGATCCGGTCAAGCTCTCCGGCCTTCGTTCGCTGCTGTAATTCCGTAATCATTTCGTGCAGTAGCGCTTTATCCATGAATTCGTCCTCCCATCGAGTATCCTTCGTTGTGTCCCGCCCAATAATAGTAGATATCTGCGATTGAATCAGCCGCACGGTCAATCGCTTCACTAACGTTTTTCTGAGCGATCCCCATCCGTTTCCCCGCCTCGACTTGCGTCAGGTCTTCGAAATATACGAGCCGGATAGCTTCGCGTTGTCTGTCGGTCAGATCCGCAAGCTCAACCGCGTTGTGCAGATCGAGAAGCACTTCGGCAGCTTCGTATTCTCCGAGTCGTTTGCGGCTGACGAACTTCGGATAATCGGAGAGCAGCGTTTTAACACCCTCCGCATTGTCTAGCGCATATGTCGCTTCAAATTCGCGATCCTTTCGGTGAAGATCGATTTTTACTTTTCCGATAACAACCGCCTCCTATCGTTTGACTTTCGCCCTCATTTCGTCTAAAATTTACATATAAAATAATCGAGGTGAAATCGCATGGTAATTAATTGGATTTCCTCGCGTAATGAAGAATCGTACATAACGCTGGATTCACAGCAACGAATATACATATCAGCCCGAGCGCGGGAAATTATCGGGCTTCCTAAAAATGCTCCATTCCTCTTAACAATCGGATACGACCCCGATGAAAACCGTATTATAGTCGCAAAGCCCGAAAACGTTAAGACCGATTCGGCTCCGTTTAAGTTCGATAAACGCTCGTATAATAAGTCAGCTCGCAAGGTGCTCGGAGCTGCTGGATTTAGCAAAAAGGATCTTCCGCTACGGTTTTTTATGATCGGCGACGGTGAAGCGTCTAAACAGCCGTACCTAGCCTATCCGAAAGGCACGTATGCGTTTCAGTTAGACGACTAGCTCCGCCATAATCGCGTCCAGCTTCTCGTATAGCTCTTCCGGCGTGCCTACGTTCTCAACTTCGTAATCAACTTCGAAACTTTCAACGGCAAGCTCAGTCGGATGCTCCAAGTCGGCAAGATCGAATTGATCGCCGGCTTTTTTAGCGCGTTCAATACGGATATCGGCCGGTGCTGTTATGCGGATAAATACGAAACCTTCGTCCTTCAACCGCCTGTATTCGTTAGGCTGGCGGCAGTCATCGATGATCACGCGATTCTTTAGCGCTGTATTGCCGCAGTCGCAAGGATGGCGGTCGAGATAGGCGGCTATTTTCGGCATGAGGGCGTCGATCCATACGTCCTCTCCGAAGGCTTCCCGCGCCCACTGTCCGAACTTCTGATAATGAGCGCGCGGCTTCGGATTTCGCGGAACGTGAGGGAATGCACGGTGGAATGCGTCCTTTAGTTCGTCGCCGAATGCGAACGGCTGGAAATCGTAGTGAAGCGAGATGTACGATGCGGCAAGCGACTTGCCTGCGCGAAGTGGTGCGGTGAGGGCGATTTTCATCGGCGTTCTCTCATTTCGTTAAGAAGTGCGATAACTTCTTCGGCAGTGAACAAGCGCGTATCTGAGTCGGATTCGAGGTGCGCCACCTCTCCGTCCGTTTCCTTTGCGGCATATTTCAGCGCCTCCAATTCTTCGCCGTGCCTCCGGTTGTCTTTGTGCAGCGTGTCGATCTCGTCTTTCATACGCTTCATTTCTTCGTACACATAACTGTCCATCTCCTCGTTTTCCGCGCGATCATGTTCGACTTTTTCTTCTAACGCAGCGATATCGTGGCGGATGTCCGAATCAGCATTCCGCAGCTCAGCGATTCTTCCCGGCCCCATTTCGTTCCATCCGAGATCTTCCTTGATCCGTTTATTCTCGCGTTCCAATTCCGCAACACGCGTCGCTAGGTTAGCGATAACGTCGATCGGGTCGGATGGCTGCGGTTCTTCTTCGGAGGATTCGACCGGGACGAGGACGCGATGCTCTCTTCTGAAAATTAAACGCCCACATTCCGTTAATCCATCGCCACGTGACCACGACTCACCAATCGTGAATACATCGCCGTTCGAATACGGATCTTCTGACTGAACATCAGCGTTGACAATAACGATCTTCTCGCCTTCCTCCGCCTTTCGATCGACCATTTCGTAGCGCTCCCCGTCAATGTGGACGACGTTGGTCGGTTCGAGGACGTTGTATTCTTCATCATAGATGCACTTTCCACAGGCTGTTCTAACGCTTGCCGATCGTTTTGTTGCCAAATCAAAAATGTCGCCGTTGTGGTATTTTCCGAAGGATAGGATCGCATCAACAATAACGATCTTCTCGCCTCCCTCCGCCTTCCTATCGACCTCTACATATTCTCGTTTGATGCCGCCAAGTGATTCGTCAGCCAATACGTGGATTTTTTCGTTAGTTTTCGTCATTTATTCCGCCTCCTTAAAAGGTGCTTCTGGGATATCATCCGGAATTTTTGGCGCAGTGTATTTGCAGAAGATCGTTGCTTTGTCGGATTCTAGTGCGTAGGGATGAACCATTTTAGCGGGTACTGTCGCGACGAACATCCATCCTTTATCGATTCTTCCGGCAATCGACTCTTTATCGGCATACTCACGTGTAATAACAACATCAAATTCGAGCATTTATTCGTCCTCCCATACGTAATGTAACGGGTTATATCCGGACCAGGTATCGCCTAATACTGCGGATACCTTTGCAACTGTTTCCGGATCTATTTCCACCTTTCGGATTTCGCCCTCTTTGACTTCGCCATAAATTTCGTTGTGTTTACCGAGGATTTCTCCAAAATCGATTACCTCTCCGATTAAATCAGCGACTTTCGCTTCTGTCGCAACGAAAAGCCCTTCTACAACTCCGTAACCGAATCTCCATCCGAATTTCCACAAGTATTTAGTTTCGTCCATATCCGATCGCCCTCCCGTTATTTAATAACTCGCAATTCTACCGACTGCCGGCCGAACTGTAATGCGTCGGCTTCATTTGCGACCAACAGATCGAGTCGTGCGCCTTTAATCGCGCCTCCCGTGTCGATCGCCTTCGCCCGAAAGCTAGAACCGTCAGCGAGCCGGACTTCAACCGTAGAGCCAAGCGCAATCACAGATGGATCGACCGCTATGACGCGTGCTCCTTCGTAATAGATCGAATGGCTGACGTCGACTCCCGTTTTGGTGATGCCGGAGCAGCCTTCCGCACAGAATGCCGTGTAAGCTGTCGCGGTGAAAGTCCGCCATGCTGACGTTTTAGTGGCGGTCGGCTTCTTCGCTTTCTTCAGCGCCCTAATTTCGTCCTCAAGCGCCTGTATCTCCGCGTCCTTTTTCGTTAGCTCTTTCGTTAATTCTCTGTTGCGCGATTCAGCCGATTGGATGGCGGCCTGCTCTGGCGTTATCCTTGGCGGTTCTAGCGGCTGATCTGCCGGACAATGGCCGGAGAATAGCTGCGCTGTTAGCGTGAAATTCGTTAGGATACCGATGCTTACACCTCCGTTTTGACCAATTCGCAAATGCTGACGGGAAATTTCGGTTTGACTAACTCGTAGACAGCTTTCGCGTACTCTTGAATTTCGACTTGACTATCGTGTGCCAGGCGTTGGTTTAGAAAATGCGCGACCGATTGAAGCGATGCCGTCCAGTAGTAGCGTACGTACATTCCGTAAGCCGGGAGGAATAGACGCGCTTGTTCGGCGCAAACACCCGATTTCATTGCCCGTTCATATAAACGCTCACCGAATGCAACGAAATCGAGTAGATCTTGCGTGGCTATTTTGCCTTGGCTTTCCGGCAGTGTTTCGCCGCTTCCTTGCTTCGAATTTTCCGGGGCAGATCGCCATTCATCCGCCTGTGGAATGTAAAACGTAGGCTCTTCGGTAACATAGCGCCGACTCGATTCGTTCCAAGCGTCCATTGTGTGATCGGACCCGACGATATATTTCCAGTGCTGGCGCGCAACCATCAGCGGAGCATAGATTTCGAATTGAACCGTCGCATGTCGGAATGGTGACGTATGGCCTTCCCGCGCAAGGAATTTAATGAGCCGGATGTCCTTTTCGGATAGATTAGTAGATTCCTTGTCGTAGGAAACGCGGGCTGAGTTCACGACGGAAAGGTCGGAGCCCATTGCGTTTGTTAGGCGGACATAGCCGTGGTCGAGCACGTCAATTTTGTCGTTCATTTAATCGTCCTCCTATATCTCCGATTTTGCTTCGAGAGCTTCCAATAATATTTCACTAATTACGCTTTCTTCTAGGGAAGTAGTTCCGTCTAGTACTTCACGACAAATTCGTATTATTTCGTTAAGGCTATCCAATTATTTCGCCCCCTTTACCCCGCTACTCCCGAATCCACCCGCACCTCGATCGCTATCGCCCAACTCGGTTACTTCCGTAAATGCCGCCTGCTCAACCGACTTAATTACGGCCTGGGCGATGCGATCTCCTTTGCGGATGAGATATGTTCCGATAGGCATCCATCGAAAGTTTTCCGGCGCTCCCTCGATCGTATCGAACAACGCACCCTCTACCGTTCGGTAGCAAGTGTCAGTTCTAACGGTGTAATTAACCGAAAAACGCTCGATTTTATGCTCCTTCTGCTCAATATTATCGACAATCACTCCGACTTCTCCCCGATAGCCCGCGTCAACTGTACCGAGCTGAACGCGAAGCTTCGTCTTCAGCGTAATGCCGGAGCGTGGTCGGATCTGCATTTCGTAGCCTTCCGGAATCTCGAACGCTAGCCCCGTTTTGACTAGCGCGGTTTCTCCCGGCTCGATAATGACGTCTTCTGCCGCAACCAGGTCGAAGCAGGCGTCTGAGGCGTGAGCATATTGCGGAATTTGTGCATCGGGTGACAGGCGTTTAATATTTACGTTCATTTCGATTTCCCCTTCCGTATTAACAAACCGCAAAACAGCGATGTGACCGCAATCATAGCGACTAGAATCTTTTCAGAATCCGTCGGATTATATTCGTTAATCCATAACAACAGCCCAATCGAAACCAGGACGCTCAATAAATAGCTCATCCGAAAACCTCCTCGTTAATAACTGCGCATATACTTTCGTAATGGCAAATTAGTCGAAATAGAAATCGTCATCCTGAAGCGCTTCGACCGTCGCCTTCTTGTATCCGTTACCCTTTGCTGCGAAGAAGTCATGCGATTTCGTCTTCGTATCAAGCCCGTTCAGCACGATCGGATTTACCGTTTCATCTTCGAAATACGGATCGAAGCCGAGGTTCATCAGCGCCTTGTTTCCGTTGTATCGCACGAACTTCTTAACGTCGTGAGTCAGTCCGACCTGATCGTAAAGATCTTCGGTGTACGCGGCCTCATTCTCGTAAAGTTCCGCAAGCAATTCGACGGTAAAGTCGCGCAATTCGATCTGAACGTCCGGTGACTGGCGGTTATATATTTCCTGCGCAAGTAAGCCGACATAGACGCCGTGGATCGCTTCGTCGCGGATAATCAAATTAATGATCTCGCCGCTGTTCATTAGCTTTCCTTGGCCGTAGAAATATAACGGATAATAAAATCCGCTGTAGAATAGGAAGCTTTCGAGATAAACCGATGCAACCATCGCCTTGTATAACGAAATGTCATTGCCAGCCTCAATCGCGTTATACAGTCCGCCAATGATTGCGGCTTTCCGCTGCAAGTAGCGATTCGTCTTCACCCATTCGAACAGTTCCGTGATTTTCTCCGTTGGCGCAAGCGTCATGAAGATGTTCGAATAGGATTTCGCATGGACTGCGTTTTCCATCATCGCCATAAAATTCAGGACGGCTTTACGTTGGTGACCGGATACCTGAGCGGCAATTAGCGGCATACCTTCGTTCCCTTGCTCCGTATCGAGCAACGTTAGACCCGCGAGCACTTTCATGTACGTATCCTGCTCGTTAGCGCCGAGGTATTTCCACGTTAGAAGGTCGCCGTTTAGCGAAATCTCTTCCGGCAGCCAAAACTGCTTAACGTTCTGTTCGTAAAACATCTGCGTGAATCCGTCTTCGTGTTGCGACCAGTTGGCCGCTGTATATTGCGTCAATTATTCGTCCTCCTCGTCATAAGCTACTTCCTCGTCTGATACGGCGCTGAAAGACCATTCGCGAGGAAAGTCTTCGTTGAATAACCAATGATCGATTTCGTGCGTCACACACGTTCCATGAATTAATTCGTCCTCGTTGTAAATCACGTAACCCTCGATTTTAACCTTTCGCATATATCCGCCTCCTCATCGTTTAGACTACGCAGCTTAAGCAACCTTCCTGCCCCGTGTCTTTTGTTCGCGCATAGTAAAGCGTCTTGATTCCTTTGTGATGCGCGTAAAGGTCAATTCGGTTTAGATCGCGCGTCGTCATCGTATCTTTTAAGAACAACGTAAATGAGATACCTTGATCGACGTGCTGCTGAATTGTCGCGATCATATCGACGACTTTGAACATATCCATGTCGTACGCTTCCTTATAGAAGAACCAATTCTTCGCGCTAAGCCCTGGCATCGGGTAATACGTCTTGGAATTTCCGTATGTCCGCTCCTCAATCCGCTCCATAATCGGCATGACTGACGCCGTAGCCGACTGAACGTACGAAATAGATCCCGTCGGTGCAATCGCGAGTCTGTACGAATGGTAAAGGCCGTGTTTGATGACATCACACATAAGATTAAACCAATCGACGACTGTTGGTATGTGTACGCCTTCGAATAGTGCTGCCACTTTATCCGTTTTCGGAGCGCAGTCGACGAACCGATCCGATTCTTCGATGACGTATTTAACGAAATACTCACCGCTCGCATACGTTGATCCTTCGAAGCCCTCGAACGTGCTACCGGTTTCTTTCGCAAGCTCCATCGATCTCACAAGCGACCAATAATTGACGAGCGCAAAGAATACGTTAGCGAAGTCCCGCGCCTCTTCCGATTCATAAGCGATCCCATTCTGCGCAAGATATCCGTGTAGATTCATCGCGCCAAGTCCGATAGAACGCATCTGACGGTTAGCCTTAGCGACTGCCGGCGCGTTCTTGATATTCGTTGATTCCGATACGATCGTCAGCGAATCGACTGCGAGCTTAACCGTATGCTCAACCGACTTGTTCGCCATGACGTTCGCAATGTTCAGCGATCCGAGATTGCACGAAATATCGAGGCCGATTGCGTCCGGTTCGCCGTAGTCGGTGTACTCCGAAACTTTGGACGCCTGAAGCACCTCGCTACAGAGATTCGAAAATTTAACCTTCGAAATGTGATTCAGCGCATGAGCCGCATTTACGTTATCTTCGAACATGATGTACGGATAGCCCGATTCGGACCGCAGAATCGCTAGCTTTTCGAGCAGTTGCCGCGGATTGATTTTGTCTTTTCGTACGTTCGGATTCTCGACGAGTTTGTCGTACATTTCTCCGATATCCATTTCGTCAAGGTGCTCGCCGTATTCCTTATAGACCGTATGCGGATAGAAAACGTATGCGTCCCGGTCTTCGCGAGCCAATTCGATAAACTTATCCGGAATGACAACGCCGATCGATAGCGTCTTGACCCGGACGTCTTCATCTGCGCTGATCTTCTTCGTATCCAGGAACGCGTCAATGTCCGCATGGAATACGTTGAGATACGCTGCGCCCGCGCCCGCTCTTGCGCCTTGCTGATCTGCATAGCGGAAGGCATTATCGAGGAGTTTCATAACTCCGACGACGCCCTTTGTTACGTTCTCGATTCCTTTAATCGATTCGCCTTTCGCGCGCAGCTTCGATAAATTCAAACTCACTCCTCCACCCATCTTCGATAGTTGCATCGCTGTTCCGATCGCCATTTGAATATCGTTTAAGGAATCGTTAACTTCGAGAAGGAAGCACGATACTAATTCACCGCGTCGCTTCCGTCCGGCATTCAAGAACGTCGGGGTGGCCGGTTGATATTCCTGCCGGATCATCATTTCCGCAAACTCGATCGCCTTGGTTGCGTCTCCTTTCGCGAAGAACAGCGAACAGATGGCGATCCGGTCTTCGTACCGTTCAAGGATCTTCTTTTTATCGTTCGTCTTGAGCGCGTAATCGTTGTAAAACTTGAACGCACTCATGAACGAAGGGAAACGGAACTTTTTCGCGTAAGCCGCCTTGTAGACCGCTTTGATCTCGTCGAACGTATACGGATCGAAGACTTCGCGCTCGTAGTAGTCGTTCTCGATCAGATAGTCGAGCTTTTCGCGCAGATCGTGGAAAAATACCGTATTCTGATTCACGTAATCTATGAAATAACTGCGGACGGCTTCGGCATCCTTTTCGAACTGAAAGCCGCCGTTCTTCCGTATCATAATTTCGTTATTAAGTTCGATATACTTCGCATGCTTATTCGTCATTGGCGTCCTCCTTAACAGTCTCTAACCGCTTGTTCGCGATACCTACATACTCTTCGCTGATCTCAAACCCTAAAAATTCTCGATTGTTTACTGCGGCCATTTTAGCTGTTGTACCGCTACCCATAAACGGATCCAAAACAATATCGTTTGGGTTAGTCCATGATAAGATGTGGTCGTTTGCCAAAGTTTCAGGAAAAATAGCAGGGTGCTGATACGCTATTGTATCTTTTGTACTTTTATTTTTGCCGGTGGAAAATCTCCAAATATTAAAACGAACTCCGTAAGGCTTTAGTAGATTTCCCTTTCTTCGTCCTTTTAATGATCCGTCACTTTGTCTCTCTCTACCCTTGATTCTTTTCTTTCCGTCAGCCCATTTATTTTTGCGATCAGTTATCAAATTTACTGTTTTTGGCTTACCTTTTGAAAGAACGAACATATACTCAAAAATTTGATAATAGCGATTCGTATCAGGAAAACTAATACTGTCTTTTTCGTATATCATCGTGTCATGCAGGTTAAATCCGATTTCTTTAAAAAATAGTGCTTGTTTGAAGGATGTGCCCGTTTCTGAGCCATTTTGAGTCCTATCTCCAATCACCCAAACAACCACACCGCCATTTTTTGTTACGCGGTATAATTCTTTAGCTGTCGCTTCGAAATCAAAATTATAGCCATTGTATGTTCTTAGATCGTCATAAGGAGGACTTGTGACGGTTAGATCGATACTGTTATCCGGAAGCAGCCGCATCCCTTCGATACAATCGCGTTGATAAATCTGATTTAATTCAAGTTCCCCGATCATCTCTTTACCCAAGAGCATTCACCCTTTCCGTAAATATTCGCTCACAAACTCGCGAACTTTAGCGACATCCTCCGCCGTGCCTGCCAGCTCGAACTTGTGAACGATCGGCACTCCGTACTCTTCCGCAATCAGATCGGCCGCCTTTGCGAAGTTACTCCCCCAGTTGCGATTGCCTGACGCAGCCACACCCACCATTAAATCGCCATTGTCCGCGAGGAAGTCCCAAACGGTGCCGGCAACCTGGCCGAATCCGTAAGTTCCCGTTACCAAGACGAACGGCTCCGTCAGCAGCATATCCGCCTTGATTTCGACCGCAGGAAGGCCGGTCTTGGCTACGAATCGACGGACGTTTCCGGCCAGCGAGTAGTAGGCGATTAGCATAAAGACGCCACCAATACTCCGATAGGAATCGCGTACATAATCAAAACGGCTGTCTTTGCGATCTTCTCCGCGGTAGTTTTCGCTTCAATCGGCAGCGCCATCACCGTAAAGAAGAGTAAGCACGCTATCGCAACGTATGTCATTCGATCGACTCCTTCCGTTTTAGTTCCGCCTCTATTTCGTCTTTTCGCGCCAGAATCCGGTCACGTTCGATTTCAAGTTCGGTTTTCTTCCGCTCATGACGGCTGATTGCGTAATCAACATCGGTAAGTTGTTCGTCAAGCCATCGCAAAGACTGCCGTAACTGTGCGGCCGGGGCGCCATAGCATTCGTAGGTCATTGCGTTTCCTCCTCTACGTCCTTTTGAACGCGTTTATGTTCGCGGTATGCGGTGTAAAGTCGGTCAGCTAATCCGGTAAGTAACGCGGTTACCGTGAAAACCACTGCGATTGTGATTCCGACTTTAACGACTGTTCCGACCGCTGGGATCGATAACAGTGCCGTCACGATGACGTAGCCTGTCAGACATCCTGCAGAAAACAGTCCGAGTAATAAGGTGAGCGCAGCCAAGTACGCTAATGCTCCGATAAGTCGCTGCTTAAACATTCGATCACTCCAAATCTATTTTATAGTCGGTTGTAATCGTATTTTCCGGAAGATAGAATTCGTAAGTCTTCTCTCCGGTGTACTTTCCGTAGAAGAATCTCGCAATGGCCGACTTAAATTGCATTTCGTATGTGACTACATAAGGCTGTTCGATATCTCCCTCTTTCATTTTCGAATCTTTAACCTTCGCTTTGTCTACGGATTTAAAACTGTCTTTCTCAACGACATAATAGAAGTATTGTTCTTCGTCTACTGTTCCGGAGCCAAGTATGAAGCTTCCCTTTGTATTCGAGTTATCCTTGATCGAATAAATCTCGGTTTTATGCGGATTCACCGGTTCGTCTTGTAAAAAGAATGCAGGGATAAATCCGATTACAAAAACCAAAGCACCGACCGCCGACCCGAAAAGTATTCCTAGTATACATTCGATCGGCCCAAATCCCCACATGTCGGATATAAAGGCCCCAGCGAATATCACTGCAACGATAATCGATAGAATAAGTATTCCCACCTATTCACCCTCCTTCAGTTTTATAATCTTCTCGCGGATCAGATACGTCAGCGCCACCGCACAAGCATCGCTATGATCGTCTGTTGCGAATTTGTGGTCGGCCGACAAACCGAGCCATTCGCGAACGCTCTCGGCAACTTGCGGCTTCTTTGCGTTTCCGTTTCCGGTGACCGTCTTTTTAACGTTGGCCGGCGTAACGTGGACATCGACTTCGTATCCGTATCGGTGCAGCGCACGCTCAACTGACGACCAGGTTCCGTGAATCTTATTGTTCTGCGCATAGTTACGGCTTGGCGGCCATATCTCCCGCACGATTACGTCGAACGGCTGATTATCGCGAACAAATAGCAGCGTAAATGCTTCGATCTCCTCATACCGCAATGGCTGATCGGTTGATGCGGACGTTTTAAAGTGAGCGGATTTTATTAGGCGAGCTTTTCCGCCCTTGGCTTCGATGATTGCGAATCCCGGCGATGTTAACGAAAGGTCAAGGCCGAGGACTCGGATAGGCTTGGCGCTACTCATTGCATCACCGAAAGCGCAGCATCCCGCCACTCTTCAATCTTTCGCAACACACGAACTTTCTTCTCTTCGTCGATGTATCCCGAGATTCTTCTCTTTATAACAACATGACAATAGTCTGTTAAAATGTCATCATACTCTTCTAAACTCATCACTCCGCCTCCCTATACGCAACAATTAAAACAGGTCCAGCAGCTGTCAACGTATATGTGTTTTTAACATCAACACTCAAACCTTCAGCAACACATTCGTCAATAAAATCCTGCATCATCCGATTAAGCTGATCATTGTTCCAACCGTCGATAACTTTCGCTTTAACAACTGACATCATCATTCCGCCTCCCCTTCGCGAACTCTTTCGATAAATTCGAGCGCCTCAACGTATTGCCGTTTCGTAGATTCGTATACGTTCGATCTCCGTACTTGCGACACTTTTGCACGAAGCGCCGACAGTTCTTCGTCCGTCAGCGACTTCGCAATAGCCGTCTTGTATCCGTTAAACGTCCATCCGTTCAGATCCAACGGTAAAGGCGTTCCCTCCTCGACAGACTTGCGAATCTCTACGAATCTATCGAATAGTTGCTCGACGTCTTCCTCCGTAATTTCGATACCGAACGCCCGCATATCCGGCGACTTTTCGAATTCCCCTTCCGGATACACCCACGATTTCTTAGACGCATTCACGTAAAGGATAACGTATAGGTCGACGCCATACATCGGACCGTAGGCGACGCATTGCTTGACGTGCTTTTCTTCCGGCTGTCGCATCGAATGGAGGGACGTCTTTGCAGCGGTCGTCTGCTTCGATTTAATTTCGAGACCGACGCGCAACACCTCGCCGTCTTCCGTTACGTAGCGCATGATGCCATCGCACGTTCCGTAAAGGTTGAACGAGTATCCGCGATGTGTGACCGGATGATTCCTTTTCGCGAAATCCTCGAACATCGGCGTGCCGTCTTCGTTCTTTTCGAAGCTGAACGGACAGGGGCGGCCGGTCTTCTTCTCGAAATGTTTTTCCATGAAGAGAATGTCGCGCTGGATTACGTCGCCGATCGCTGTACCGATTCTAGTCCATCGTCCTTGATACGGAGGCTTTTTCGTTTCGTCCCTCGGAGATCCGATCGCTTTATGGTAAAGCTCGCGTGGGCAAGCGTTAGCAGATGACGGTGAGAAATACGGCTTCTTCGGAAATACTTTCGGAGCATTGGCGTACCATTTATGAATCTGCGCGTCCAGGGCGTTATCCCACGTCTCCGGCAGCGAGTGCCATTCGTTTAGATATTCGACCAATTCGTCCGCAATCTGCTGCGCGTATGTGGTCGGTTCTTTTAAGTGTGCCCGCAGTGAATTTGCGGATGATCTTCCGTTTATATTCGTCAATTAATCGTCTCCCTTCGTTTTGAGCCATTCATCCACCGAGAAACCGTTTCCCCATCTGCGGCAGATCTCGATATCCGTTTTGTTCGGAATGTTGCCGAAAACGTACGTATTCAGCATGACATCCTCGAAATCTTTAACGTCTTCTCGCGTGATGGTGTCCGGAACTAAAAGCAGCGCTTCGTCATGTACTACACACCATATCCGCCATTCTCCGCGACCTTCAGCCGTCTTCCTATCGCACAACTCTTGCAATGCAATCATCGTCGCTTTGGTCTGGATCGCTGCCGATCCTTGAACTCTTGCGTTAGTTGACTGCGTATAAACAGCCGAGTAATGGCCTTTCGCGTTCCGGTCCTTCGCGTCAGGCAAGCGTCTCTTACGTTGGCCGCGATCCATCCAAACATATCCGTGCTTCTTAACGAAAGCTTGATTCGTTTCGACCCACTTTTTGACGACCGGAAACCTTTCAAAGAAGTTGTCGAGGAACTTCTGCGCCTCTTTCTTCGATATTCCGATAGCGTCCTTGAGCATGTTCGCGCCACCTCCGTAAGCAACCGCAAGCATGATAACCTTCGCCTGTTTCCGGTACACTGATCCGTCGCCGCATTCTTCGATCGGCTTATTGAAAACCTCCGCAGCGATTGACGCATATAGATCGTTGCCCTGTAAGTAGTTATCGACTAGCTTCGGATCTTGCGAGAAGTACGCCAGACATCGGTATTCTTGCTGGCTCCAGTCTCCGCCTAATATCGCGTATCCTTTAGGAGCTACGAACATTTTCCGGGCTTCCTTCGGTTGATTCTGTAGGTTGACGCCTGTTCCACCGGATGAGAATCGGCCAGTCTTTGCGCCGTTCTGATTGAAATTCGTATAGAGTTTGCCGGTCCTCTTGTCGATTAATTCCGGCAAAGCATTAATGTACGTTGAATACAGTTTGAATTTTTCTTTGTATTCGAGAAGCTTCTTAATGATCGGATGTTTGCTCGCAAGAGGTTTTAGGACTTTCTTTGCGTCAGTTGAGTCGAGCTTCTCTCCGGTCGCTTCTTCTAACGCTGGCTTAAGCTGCGCCGGCGAGTTAATGTTGATGTCGCCCAACTCGTCGATAATCTCCGAATACAAACGATCAATCTCCGTTTTGATCTCCTTACCGTATTCCTCTGCGAATTCCAGGTCGATATCGAAACCGGTTGACTCGAGCTTCTGCACGACGCTGATTAACGGTACCTCGACCGTCTCATAGTAGCGAAGGATATCCGGGAACTTTTTCAGGTGTTCGCGTTGGAAATCGCGAAGCTTCCTCGTCACATCCCCGTCTTTTGCCGCATAAGCAAGCGCAATTCGTAGATCGCTCACTTCGTCAAAGCCGATCTTTCCGAATAAGTCTTCGTATGTGTCCGATTTAATCCGTAGATATTTCGTGACGAGGTTCTTAAGCGCAAAGGACGGCTCGTTTTCGTTAAGCAACCGCATCGCTTCCTGTGTGTCCCACGTAAGGCCGCGCAATGTAATTCCTTCGCGATCCAGCATGTGAATATCGAACTTTGCGTTATGAGCGAGCTTTCCGATCGACTCCTCTTCGTAAAATGGCCGCAGTTTTTCGACTACATAGCCGTTATCCAATTGCGGATGATCCGTCTTATGTTTCGTTGGGATATACGCGTGGATGTCCGCTTTAATAGCCGTCAGCACATGGCCGACAATGTAGTCGTTCCATACGTCTGTGCCCGTCGTCTCAACGTCGAATACGATCTCTTCTTCGTCAGCAAGCAACGCGAGGAATTCGTCGAGCCGGGCATCGTCCGTAATCAGCCAGTAGTTTTCCGGCGTATTCTCAACCATCTTCCGTAAGGTTTCTTCGCGCTGGGATTCTTGAAGCGTCTTCCACAACCGCATGGCCTCCGCCTTGCTGAACGCCTTCGGGTTTCCGGCCTTGTTCACGCAGTCAGACGGATTCCTGGCGAGCTTGCCCGCGTCCATTGCCGCCTTGACTTCGTTTAATCGTTGGCGGTCAGTTTCCGATAGCTTGCTTGCGAATATGCGACGCCAGCTTTCCTCGATCGGTTCGGCTGTTTTCGCCTTCTTCTTCCGCTTGGCTGTTTCGGCAACTTTTTCGTTTGTAACTTCGTTAGTCTTTGGCGTCAAAGCGCTCAAATTCAACCGCAGATTGCCTAGTTCCATTCGCATCCTCCTTTCCCGCGTGATGGGTTCGATCTATCGCGACATCTTGTTTATTAAAGCGAATAATAGGAAGTTAATAGCGTTGTGAATCGCGTCCCCATACTCGCCTTGCAACAACGAAAAAGCGCATAAGGCACCACTGATCACACCGACGAAATAACTAAACGTCCTCATAAATCAACCTCCTCCGTCCATTTCCGCTTGTATTCCGCCTCGTTATCCGCATACCAATCCGACCAGCAAGCGTTGTCACAAAAGTACCGGTCGAAGAGCGAATCGTATGTTGCGGATCGCCCTTCGTTGATTGCCCGGTTACATGCGGCGCAGATGGCGGCAGGTTTTGCGTCCACTTACTCGTCGCCCTTTCGATCAAACCGCGCTTCGACTGGCGCGATTAGTTCGATGCTTGACTGATTTTCTGTGCAATTTCCGTGGTTCTGAGTAGCGACTTTTACGCTACCGTCCTCGCCGACAGCCACAACCTCGCAAATTTCCCCATCATATAAATACTGAACCATATCACCGATCTTATACTCGCCAACCTCGCGTCCGATTGCGGCCCATTTTTCGATCTCTGCGGCCTCTTCTTCCGGTAGGAGTTCGAGTTGATCAGGCGTTGCGTATCCAGGCGCCCCGACCTGCGTAATTTCGATACTCTTTCCATCGGCGCGACGAACCTCGTTATCACATACGGAATAGACTTTTCCGTTTTCGAAACCTAATAACGGATATACGCCGCCGCCCGATTTCAGCCGAACTTTAGCGCCTTTCTTAAACTTTGCGCGAGCTTCCGCGTCTTTTGCTTCGGCAACTTCTTCGTCAGTGGCGCGGACGAGTTCATCTTCGTAAAAAATTCCGGCTGCATCTCCGTTCAATTTTTCGCAATGGAAGGGCGCAAAATCTTTGTCGTCTCTTTTTATTAGTACGATTTCATCGATTTCCACATAATGACCGCTTTCGTTCCCGACCACCTTCGCATAATCACCGACTTTCAGGCGTTCAGGCTTCGGCTCGGCGGCGCTGACTTTACGGTAGACTTCGAAAACATGTTCGTAAGTATCAAAATCGTCTCCTTCGTCATCAATGATACGCGGATCTCCATGTCCATCTACGCGATAGATTCCGTAATACTTCCCGGCGGTTAGACAACCGTTTGGAGCTTCGTCAAACTTAACGAAATCGCCCGCTTTCGCCTCGTTCTTGGAAATCCGTACGTACTCCGTCTTGGCTTCGCCTTTTAGCGCAGCAACGTCGGATTTTAATGCCGCGATATCCTTTTCGTTTGTACTGACGCGATCTTCTAATGACGGCTGGGATGCGGAGACTTTGCGGAAAGCGATACCATCGCCATTCCTCTGAGTAACTGTAGCGCTACCTAAAAATCTTGTCGGAATAAAAATAGCGCCCGTCTGATGCTTTTCGGTGAGGTAAAATTCGCCAGACTCTCCGCCAATAACCATGTGTCCTTCCGTTAATAGGAATAGATCGCCCTCCTGAACGGGACTTTCCGTCTTCACATACTCCGCTCCATCATACGAAACCTTCGTAATTTCACCGTTCACCATATCTAGAGTTTTAACACCTTCTAATTTCGCCATCATACCGCCTCCGCTTCGTTATTTTCCGCAAAATCTTCCCGCATGAAATTCATATCCATTTCGACCCAACGCTTGCCTTCCCGTTCTGACGGCCCCCAATAGTCCGTAATGCCGCGATTATCGATCATCCAGACACGAGGGAATTCCCCCTCACCAATTAGCACTCCGATGAAGAAGTCGACGTCTTCAGGCGTATAAGGCTGGCCGTCTCCTTTGCGCCCACTTACCGTTAAGAAACCGCGATCTTCTCTACGGTCCCGGATCGTCTTAACCTGGAACGTTTTCCATTCGCCAGTGCCCGGATCTCTTGCGCTGATATCGAAGGATTCTTCTGTCTCCGATTTTGATACCGCCTGCCACCCGCTGGCTAATAAAGCCGCGCGGGCGATCAGTTCGGAATATTTGCCGATAGTTTCCTTGAGATGCGCCATTCAATCGCCCTCCTTCGTTTTATTAAAACGGTAGATCATCGTCACTGATTTCTTCGTTAGGTTTTTCGTTATTGGATTCCGATACTGGTGGCAGTTTAGCGCGATCAATCTTCGCTTCCTCATCCGCTTCGTGCAGTAGTTTAACGATGTCGGCCTCTTCACGGAAGTTAGCGAGTTCTTCATACTCGTAGTCGATTCCGATGAACTTTTTCGCTTCCTCAAGCTGTTCCGGAGAGGCATCGCCAGATTCTAACGAGAACGACTTGTCGACTTGTTTGATATGAACGGCTTCACCGACGAGAGTGTAGTCCGGATTAAACTTGCGACCCATCTTTTCGGCTTTGTCATAGTCCGCGATCAAGTTGTTAATGTGGAACTCTTTCGTATCGATTACGCGATATGTTTCGTATTCGAGATCATAAACCGGAATCAACGCGTACAGCTTACGAGGAGCACCAACTAAGCAAGACGGGCAAGCGTCAGGGTTCGGTTTCTTAAATGCGCTCTGATCAGCACGAATTCCTTTCGGAGAATGCAGGCACGTATGTTTACGGAAGTGATAGATCGTCCTCTGGCCGTTAAATGTGCTTTGCTCATGCACATAATACGCAAACCAGTCGTCTGGATCAGCGAGAATAACGAATGTGCGTCCTTCCGCGTTTACTTCTCCGTGTTTACCCATACGGACATAACGAGTGACACCTTCCGGGAACTCACCGCCTGATTGCGCTGCCTCACGCTGTTCCTCACGTTGCTTCAAAGTATCTCTTAGACTCATTCGATTTCCCCCTACGTTTTAATTTTGAGGCTTTTAGCCCTCGCAAAATGCCGGTATCTGCGTCCGAAACGCCGCCAGCGCTAAGCCGTAGCGACGCGACTCCGTTACTTAACGGCCGCCCCGACATTCTCCGAGCGCCGGGCCGCTTATCCGCCGCCCTTATTCGCCTTCTTCGCGATTAACTTCGTAAATAAGTCGGCCAAGTACAAGCGCGGCAATCACCGCAAATATTTCGAATAGCCATGCGTTAGACATAGGCGGCGACTCCTTTTTCCTTCTCGGTTAATTCCGAGCGTTTGGCCGCAAGCTCGCTATATTCGGATTTCAGATCGGAAATTTTTGCGTCAATACTGGCGATAACCTTATTCGAACGGGCCTTTGCGCGATTCAATTCGAGCTGCGCAATTTCGAGGTTCTTTTCCGCAATCTGGACGTTAAGAGCACGGACTTCGCGTTTGATACGGCGGATCATTGCGTTTGCTTTGCGCCGTAAAGCCGCCTTCATTTCGTCAGGGATTGCGTCGAGTGGTGCGGGCATTTTGTAAACGGTCACGATTTTATTTTTATATACGATAAATCGAACTCTGCTCTTGTGGTGATCGTATACTTCCTGCCGACCGCCTCGTTTATCCGGATTGCTTCCGACATAAACTGCCGTCTGCATTAATTGAACGAGGTGATTAGGAGCGACTGACCGCAAGACACCGAGACGTTCGACTGCGCGATCAATAGCGTGCTTTGTGACTTCGTATTGTTTCATCCGACGCGCACCGCCTTAATCGATTGTGGTCGGTAGTAGTCCGCCGGATCTTCATCGACCGGCCATGCGCCTTGATATAAAATTTCGGTAAGTTTGCGCGGATCTAGCGCAGGATACGTATTGGAATCGGAAATTTTGGGGATATTCATAGTACGTTCGCCTCCATATTATTTAGGTAAAACGTACTAGATCGGAAGGTGTGTTCGCATACTGTTCGCTTGTCTTTTGACATGAGAACGGTTATCATGAGGATGTGGCTACGCCTCCCGAGGCTAGTTACGTTTTATACAGCAAGATAAACACTAATATCGCCGTGCTGTGATGCGTCATAGTTTTTCGCAAGTTTGCGAATCTCTCGTGTTACGGTGTAGTGGTGAACACCTAGCTTACGTCCAATTTGCCGGGCGCTAGGTTGTTCGGGTGAAAGATGTTCTTTAACGATTGCCGTCGTTAAAGCATCTGAGTTATTCGTTAGGGCCTCGATAAGTTGCCGCTTATCGTGGTCCGTTTTTATTTCGCCTGATACTCGATCAACTACATAAGATTCTAAATCGAAATCCGATGCAGATTCGAATGTTGCCGCATTCTCCTCCGCGGTCGTGTCTAACGGAATTGATCGCTTAACATATGTCCCATTCTTTTTCCTGGTAACATCGATCGCAGCTCTTGCTAAGTGTAGTTTGAAGTGGCTAACAACATCGGTTGATTTTTGCTTGTCGAAGTTCTTTGCACACCACCAAACTCGTTCGTTTAATTCACTTACAATTTCATCCCGCAATACCGCGCTTGTTCTTGAGTATTTCCTCGCGATATTTGAAACCATAGATTTGAAATGATCAAATATGTTTCGGAATGATTGGCTGCTCCCTGTGGTCTGGAACTCATCAATCAGCTTTATTAAGTTTTTTTCGTGTTCCAACTATCATTTCCCCTTTCAATAATAACTGCGAATCTTGGATAAAGATTGGCACATGTTTTTTATTTTTTTATAAGTTTTTCTTCCATGACCATATATTAGCATGATTTGATATTGAATTTTCTGAAAGTGAACAAGGTTTTGAAATACTACTTTTGTTCACACGTTTAAACAAAATGGATAAATAAAAGCCGCCCTAAATGGGCGACCTTGTCCTAACCTCCTATGATATTAATTGCAAGTTCTTTCTGCTGTTCTACTCCGCCACCATTAATTGATTTAAGCGCTAACCCTCCTGCCACAACTACTCCCAACACTAAAGCAACTGATAAAATCTTTTTCAAATAAAACCTCTCCTTTTGGATTACCTTTACTTAGATTAGCAAGAGATTTAACAAACTCGGAATTTTCCCCCGCGTTGATCAAATCCCTCACAATAATAACTGCGAAATAAAGATTGGAATTGGCAACGAAATAGTGAAATTTTTTATACAAACTTTCAACTTTTTTTCCTTCCATACTTCTAAGGTAATCCAATAAATCGAGATCGCCGACTTTTTTAACATTTTTCTCTGCTTCAGAAAAGGAGATTTTTCCTTCTTTATAGCGCTGAACTGATAAAACTGATTCGTGATCATCTTTATCTAATTCAATAGACAGGAGAAGTTTCCCCATACTCAGGTTATATTCTGAAACCTCCATTATTAACTCTGAATTAGTTTCCGCGGCCGTAGCGCAACTCTTCTCAAGGAAAAAAAGACATTTTTTGGGGCTTTTAATTAGATAAGACATACCTAACACATAATAGGCATCTGATTCAGCTCTTTTGTTGATATTAGATTGCAGAATAATACTAGCGTAGTGCCTAGCCTCTTCTAAGTTGTTCAAAAACAAATTCGCGACGGAAAGTACCTCCGATAGACGAAACAGATAGCATTCCTTTAAGAACAGCCGTGTCTTGTCGCTCAAAGATTTAATTTCGGCCTCGATATCAGCTGCCTTATCTATTAAGTAGGAGAATTGACGTTTGTGTAGTAGAACGATGCATTTGTAGATATTCAAGAGAATTTTTAAAGAAGCATCACTGATGTTTTTTAAGGCAGACAGCGCGTCGCCCATTTGGTGAAATTTTGTTTCGCCAGTCATATAACTGTATATAAAAGAGTAAACCTTCACATACTGACCAATAACACCTTTTGTTGTCCTGTGTTTGGTTAACAATTGGTTTAATAGTCCAACATCACGTGTTACAGCAGCATACTCAAATGTGTTTTTAATACAATCATCTGTTCTCATTTTAAGGCACCACTGCCGCATTTTGCTTTTATAATTTTTAGGATCTACAAGAAGAATTAGGCGCAATACATTTCTAAAAGTTAACTCCCTCTGTCCGCTTTTTAGGTAATAAACCTGTCTTGTAGAAATATTTAAAAAGTCCGCAACTTTTTTGTCATCCAAGTCATCTCTGTCTTCAATTTTATTAAATAAGAACTCCCTTACACCTTCCATGTAATTCACCCCGATTAAATAATGAATGACTTTTATTCCCTGATTAAGTATAATTGAATTATAACGAAAATGTTTATACGTGTAAACATATTTTTTAGGAGGATTTTCAATGGTTGATTTTTCGCCTTTATTCGATACTTTAAGAGAAAAAGGAATGAAACTGAGTGATTTGAGACAAGTTATCAGTTCCAGGACGCAAGCTAGTATTAAAGAAAACCACTTACAAAACAATCTCAAAATGTATATAGGTACCCTGGAAAAAATCTGCTTATTCCTAGAGGTGCCCGTTGAGAAAGTCATTAAAATAGTTCCTGATAACGTAGAAAAATAACGATATTTAAGCTATAATTTCCCCGTGAAGCAAAAGCTTTGCGGAGGTGTTTAATACGGTTAAGTATCGTCGAGGTAAATGTTTACTTCGCGACCGACTCCGTGAAGCTGGAATGAACCAAGCGCAGCTCGCCGATAGGGCTGGCGTTAAAGAATCGCATGTATCCGGTTATGTACACGGAACAAAACGGATGAACCTGGATACTGCGAAAACTTTTTCGGTAATTCTAAACTGCCGCATGGACGACCTGTACGAATGGATCGTCGAGGAATAACAGGTAGTCGGTCGCTGACGGGATTAAGTGTCGCCCGTCAACGAAAAACTTACCCGTTTAGGTAACTCCACCCGCCACTTCTTAACGTCCTCTGCGCGCTCATACACCGACTTCAACTCCGCTCTCCCCTCCGCAAGCAAAAATTCATTCGCATCCTTCCCTTCCGTAATATATCCGTGTGCCAGTCCGACTTTCCCGTATAAATAACGCTCGACCTCCGCCCGCAACTTCTCGCCGGCCTTATCGTTATCCGTCACGATGGTTACGTGTTCGATCGGAGACTGGACGATAATGTCCGCCTTCTTTTGGTTGAACGAAGATCCTCCGGTTCCGATCGCCGGCACTCCCGCCGTCATCCACGATTGCGCATCGATCTCCGCCTCGCATAAGACAACGCGCTTCAGCCGCCGGTCATACACGACATTCATTCCGTAAACAAGGTCCCGTATCGGCCATCCGCCTTTGACATACCAGAACGCCTTGCCCCGCGTTGACCGATACTTTACGTTGGCGAGCCGGCCGTTCGGGAGCCGCCAGGGTAGCGCAACCGCACCGCCAACCATTCCCACGCCCATTAGACGCTGGACAGCCGGCATGATTCCGCGCTTGTTTAAATAATCGTTAGGCCCCGCAGACACATCGTCGAGTATCGATTCGCTTAGAGGTTCGCGATTCTTTGCGATCTTCAGCTTCGGCAGCCTGAGCGTTAATTTACCGTCATTTGATTCCGGCGCATACGCATCGATCAGGTATTCGACCGTCTCTTCTTCGGTTTCTTCGCGCAAGAACGCCAGCAACTTAACGAAGCCGCCCCGTGCATACTCTGCGTCATAATAGCCGCTATCGCCCCAATAGCCGGCCTTTGCGGATGTCGTATCGTCAAGATAAACGTAGAAGCTCGGTGTCCGGTCATATCGGAAAGGGCTTGCGGCCAGGAGTCGCTCGTCCGTCCAGGTCGGCCGCGTCCATTCGAATTGTTCGAGTTCAAATCGGATGTCGACGTCGACCTGACGGCCATTTAACGTTAAAATCGGCACTTTCGTATCACTCCTTTCGTCCTAATTAGGCCGGATTGTTCTATATATTACGCCCTGATTTCGAAAAATTCCATCGTATTTTGTCGAAAGTATTCAGAATTTTCCGCGGTAAATGTTGACAATGTTATCCGTTATATTCCAACTGCTTAAAAGTCGAACTGATCCGCTGACCCTTCGGCTCCTCCTAGTTGTTTGATGACGCCGAACTGCGGCAGATAAATGATCTCAGCGCTCTTCCCTTCGCCTCCATCCCGTCCTTTGTTCAGACCGATCAGGCCTCGACCTTCCTCTGCGTTCGTATCCACCGCAATCAATAGCGCAGCATCTTCGAGTAAGGCTTTCGTTTTCTTGACGTCCTTACGCTGCGGCAACTTTAATTCGGAATCAGCGTCTTTCCCTTCACCTTCTTCCGCTTGCGTCAACGCAAAGACAGTCGTTTTTGTTTGACCGGCTAGACGACGGAGTTTTTTCGATGTTTCGGCCGCGTCTCCACCCGCAGTCTTTGACGTGTTCTTTTCGTAATCTAAATAGTAAAACGGATCGATTAGCACGACGTCAGCTTTCGTTTCGAGTATATCCGCCTTCAGATCGCGGAGTTTCCGAGAGTCGAAGTCCTCGTCGTCTACCGCGCGGACAATGATATTACCCGGGATCAATTCGTTCATCCTATCGAGGAACTCCATAAAACCGGCTTCGAATTCTTCGGACAGCTTGCCATGGCGAACATCTCGCGAGTTAAAGCCGCCAGGGCCTGCGTAGTCGATTCCGAGTTCCATATCAACGTCTTCTAACGGATTATTATCGATCCCAAACTCTCCCGAAATTGAAACGTAAAGCCTGACGAGAACCTCATACCATCCCATCTCCATCGACCAGATTAGAACGTTCGCCCCCTGCATCGCACAACTAATCGCTTCCTCCAACGCTATGGCCGATTTTCCCCGTCCGGATTTCCCATAAATAACGTATACGTTCGACGAAACATAGCCGCCCATCGCCCGGTTTATGAATTCGAATTTACTGCGCCAGATCCGGAAAGACTCGCCAGCCTTGCGGTTTTCGTATTCGGCTTTGAATTTGTCGGTATCTTTTTTGATGTCGGTACCGACCGAACTACGAACGTTTGTTCTTATTTTAAGACTTTCGACTTTTTCCGTCAACCACGAAAATAATTCTTCCGGATTATCTTGCGCTTGGCTAAACCGGTCCGGAAGCTCCTTTTCCGCGATATCAACGAACTCTCGCAACGCAGCCTGTTTCCGTAGTTTTTCCGCAAGGTAATCGTAATTGGCATCGATATTAAAATCCGGCTGGAAGTCCGGCACCTCATTCGCAACCATCTCGGCCGTCGGCGCCTGGCCTCCGTGTTTCTCCGCATATTCCGTGATGTATCGGAGTGCCTTGCGTTCGCCTTCCGTCGGCAGATCCTCGGCGGTAATATTAAAGCGCAGCAGCGCGTTCGGATCGTTCTGTTCGATTACTTTCGATAGCATTAAAACACCGTAGTTCATCCGCGATCCCTCCTCTTCTTCTCGATATAAACGACTCTAGCGCCCCTCTTCAGTTGCTCTGCGATTTCTATACGTATACGGAAGTTATCGGCTGCGCTTTCGAACATGCCCGAAACGGAAGCCGCAGCGACACCGATGTAATAAAACGTCCAATCTAGCACAGCAAACGTCCACTTTAACGGATAGAGTAGGCGGTACATTATCGCTCGACCTCCCGCTTCAATTTCGCCAGAACTCCATCAGCATACGACTTGTAATCCTCGTCGCCAATCAGCTCATAAAGCGTCATAAAATCGATGTACTTATCGAGCAGCTCATCGATTTTCTTCGTCTTGTCTTTCGCCATTTCACTCCCCGCCTTTTCAAGTCCTTCGCTAAGCTTAGCTATGGTATCGGCACTCGGCAATTCCGGAAGAAATTCCGCAAAGTGAAACGCCGTTCCCTCCGGCTCCGGATAGTTTTCGTAATCAACTCCGTCAAGATATTCGTCAACAAACTGACTGCGGCAGACTAGGCGGATGTCGTTCGAATCAGCGAGAATCCACTCGCCGTGAATTGCGTCTGCCAGATCGAATTCAACGTAATTAGAAACGCCGGTATCGTCCTCTTCTTCGACTTTCCTTCGCGCTTCTACGAAGAAAATGCGGTCTGGATATCCGTCTACTGCAACTAGGTCTCCGAAAGCGATGTCCGTTTTCATCTCCGCAGCCCCCTTTTCGATTCGCCCTCGAATTCGCTCACCCAGCACAAATCGCCGATCCGGTCCGCCAGCCTTTTCTCTCCGAACACATCCGAAAGACGTCCGAGCGCAATGTTGCTCGTATAGACAGTCGGAAGTTGGTTCGTCACTCTTGCGTTAACTATTGCGTGAAGATATCCGCGAAAGGCTGGCGTACAATCCCGCACACCTACGTCATCCAATACCGCAAATGGAGCCGCCATCGCCAGCGTCATCTTCCGTTTGAATTCCGTCAAGCCGTGCTCGTCATTCGTCATGGTTGCGAGGTTGAATTCCGTTTGCCATTCGTTCACATCGAGGAAATAGGCCGGACGCAGTGATGGCGTTAAACCTCTCCGCAAAGATCCGCTGTAATGAACGCGCAGCCATTCGTTAAGGATTGCCGCCGCTGTCGTCGTCTTTCCGGTGCCGGAGTTTGCGCTGTAGAGATACAACGACTTAATCCGGTCAGCCGGTTCGATATAGCCTTCCGTCTGCTCAAATTGGCGCTCGAACGTCTTGACGTAGTTTTCAACCGATTTATATACCGCAGGCTGGCTCGTTCGAGCCGGAGAATTGGCGAGCGTTGTCAAACGATATTCTCGCGGTAATCCTGCCGCCGCAGATCGACCGCCGTTGCCAGACGCGCCGTGTAGTGCGATGAAGTGCGGGCATTGGCGGGTACAGGCGGACGTGCCGGCCGCTTTGCATCCGTTAGCCAGGACGCAGTGTCTTTCGTTAGTCAATGGCGTTCACTCCTTTCGTTAGTTCTTGTGGATAGTAAACTCCGCTTTAACTTCGTGGTCCCATGGGTTGACTACAAATTTTCCGTTAGTTACCGAATACCCTTTCCGCTGAAGCCACTGCATCATAGCTTCGACGATTTCCGCCTGACTCATCGTATACTTTAAAGACATTCGCCCACCTCCGTCCGGCTATCGTCAATTGTTTTTGGATTTTTACAAAGATGACCGTGCCGTTTCTGTGCGTCTAAATACGTAAACATATCCGGATAATCAGCATCGTACGCTTTGCCGTTTTCTAATTTGCCGACTGTATATTCTGCGACCCGCCCGTCAGTAGCTACGATTCGAACAACGTCTCCCACACGAACCTCAGTCGGCTGCGGTGCGTTCAGATATTCGTCAGGTACTTCGATACCGAGTGCGCGATGAAGAGCGATAGCCTTTCCGATATGGACGTTGAAGCAGTCGTCCAGTGCGGCTTTGGCGATACCTCTTGCGTAGACTTTGCTCGTATTAGCACCACGCAATAATGCTACAACAGTTCGTTTTTGGTTGTTTACAATAAACTCCGCAGTACAAATGTAGGGGTTATAGAAATTATCAGCGTCAGGCACTTCGTAGAAATTGCGATTTTTCAACTCATTGATATCAGCCTTCGCCTGCTCAACGATTTCATCCCGACGTTCTTGTGCAGTCTTTTCAACCGGTGCCGTCGCCGTTAATTCACGCCTCGCATCTTCGAACCCTTTTGCGTATGCCGCCAGGCGTAATTCTTCGATCGCATCTCTTGCTGTTTCTACTGCAGTATCATATCGTTCCACTTCGTCAGCCTCCCCGTTTTCAACTTCGTTATTGACGATGACTTCGTATTCGCTATAAGTCACGTAGTACCCCCACAACCGATGTATGTCGTACTCTGCATAAACGGATACTCCGTTTCCGAATGTATACTCCATATCAACAACAAACTCGTCTCCATTCTTATAAAGACCATGCATTGCGGCATTCGTAATTAAAATTCGATCATGCCTCTTGGCTGGACGCTTCTCTGTGACGATAAGTTCTCCGTCTTCTTTCGCGACACGGTAAATATAAGCGTCTTCTAAATGTATTACCGTATAGTCTTCTCCAAAGTCGCGAGTAACCTCGAACACCTGACCGATCTTATCCGCATACCAGTACGAAGGTTTTCCCGCTTTCATAATCCGCACATACTTTTTCGTTTTAGTCATCGCAATCCCTCCGTTTAATAGAAGTCGTCGCCGATTTCCGCCTGCTGCTCCCGCCTTTGTTGCGCCGCTTCTTCGGCCCTGATTTCCGCCACTGCCCGCTGCAAATTCCGTCCCATATACGTATGCATAAATCCGAAGCTGATGCCCGGCCATTCTGCCGTCGGCCTGTATTCCGCAAAGCACAGATCTATGAAGCGCTTCGTTACTTCCGGTCCGTATTTGCTCGGCTTCCGCTTCGTTCCGACCCAGCGCCCGAGCATTCCCGCTTCGGCCTTCCATGGTTCGCGAGTAGGCATCGGAACGTAAGGGACGCCGTACAGCCGCTCATGCTCCGCTTTTAAGTACGCCTGGAAGTCGTGCGTATTCCATTTTGATACCGGTTTATCTGTCGTCGGCATTTTCGTCACCTTCTTCGTCATTGATCCCGGCTATTTGGACTCCGAGAGCATCCAACGTTCTACGGACTGCTCGCTTCATGAGCAAGTACTTGCCTTCGTCCTCATAGAACTGTGCTCGATCGTACCCATCGCAGAGTTTCTCGTAATATTCCCGCACCTTCTCCTCCGGCGTCTTTTCGACTTCATATCCGTTGATTAATGCGGACGCGAGCGTCACGGTGTCTAGATCATTTAACGGACTAAATCGGTCCGTCCACTCACGCGTTACATGGTATTCCAGAACGTCCTCCTTCGACCATTCCTCTGCGTATAGCCCAAGTAACGCATACGCCTGCTCCTTCGTAATTAACGGCCTTTTAATTTCGCTCATCTTAGCGCCTCCTTTGCGTGTAAATTTATTTCGTATAACTCAGTAATCGGAACTAAATCGACTGATTCTTCGGGAATCTCCGACTTCGATTCGATTAATTTCAGAGCCTTCTTCAGCCGCTCGTTTTCCGCAATCAATCCGGCAAGGGCACAACATAGGTCTGCGATTTCTTTGGCTTCCGGAAACAGATCGAACGTCGTCAACTCACGCTCTGATCCGTCCTTCTCCTGGATAAACACGCCGCCCTCTCCCGGCGCTACCTCCCGCACCTCAATTCCGAGTCCCTTTGCGTCCTGGATAATGCGGTCTCTATCGAATTTTGGAACGATCATTTTAACGCCTCCTCATCCAGTCGCTCAAAAGAGACTGATTCCGAGTAATATCCGTTTGAGGTGCCGTACCATCGAATTGTTACGTATCCTTTATTCGTAGCGAATTTATAAAACGTCCACGTATAGCTATCGTCCCAACTGTCTAACGGCTCTCTATCTTCGTAAATTTCTTCGGCCATGACTAACGGGCTGCCGACCAAATCGTCAAGATCTCCGCAAACATCCTCGATATATACGCTTTCGCAACAGTCTTGATCGTGGTACATGCAGTATACTTCTCCGTCTTCCGTGTAAAACCATAACTCTTCGTCAGCACATCGAGTAATTTTGTCTAGCGTTTTCCCCGCTAATTCGCTAACCTCTGTATAAACACCGTTTCTCATTTTAACGCCTCCATTCCGTGTATTTTCGCCCTTCTAACGTCAGCCCTTACGATTACCCTCGACCGTCAGCAAAGCCGCTAATTCCCCGCGAAATTCCCGTATAATTCGTGCGAGCTCTTCCAGCGTCGTGGCGTCCGATAGTTTTACACGCCGATCCATAACGAACATGATTGCGCGATCAACGGATGAGAAGTACGCGATCTCCCGCCAACGTGCGATTGGTGACGGATCCAGGTCGGGATTTTCGGCAAGCCGCTTCGGCCAGTTCGGCGCTTTCGTTGGATCGGTGAAATAGCGTTCATTTACGATGATATTGCGTTCGTCTGACGTGAGTTTGTAATCATGGGAAATCGGGATTTCAATCGGCATTACAGCATCGCTCCTCTCGCTTTGATAATTTCAAACGCCTGGTCTTCGGTGAATCCTGCGCGGATAAGGGCGTCCTTTCCTTTTCGCATCAGGACCGCGTTCAGTTCGACTTGGCGGGCGACAAGCTCCATATTGTCGAGTAAAAATTCGATTGTCGACTTCAGGTCATTCGTTTGTACTTCCGTCATCTTCGTCAGCTCCTTCGTTAATTAGTCGCTTAACTTTAACGCGTAGTTCTGAAACAGAAACCGGCAGCTCATCTTGTACCAGCGCGCAAGTTTCCGGGCGCAAGTCATTTAAAGCTTCGTATAGAACAGCGAGCTCGTATTTCGTAAACATACCGCACATCCTTTCGTTTATTAGTAAGACCTAGCAATCGTTCGCATACGCTCACTCTTGCAGATGTTATTAATAGCGATACATCTTTTAATAAAGAATATCCGCGCGAATGTATATGAGCGCTATTATTTAATTGAGTATAGATAATGCGTATAGTAAATGAGTATAGTTCGTCTGTCGTTTGAGCAAGGGACGGGTTCACCTCATGAACCCCCGGCTTCATTTTCGAATGCTTTCGGTATCGGCAGCAGCACGTACAGGTTCGATAATTGTCCGCTCTCCTTACTCCTTCTTTCGCGAATGTCGATCAACCCAACATCCTTCAACTTACGCAAAGCCTCCCGGACCGTATTCTCCGAGCAGAAACATTCGGATGCCAGCGTTTTGACCGAAGGAAACGACTGCTTGCTGTGATTGTCCGCGTGCATCGACAACATCGTATAAACGAGCTTTTGCGCACTCTTGTCGAGAATCTTGACGTCAGCTAACACGCTGCTCGCTACCTGTGCGAATTTGTGCTCGCGTAAATCCAAAACGCCCCGTTCTTCGTTTGTCATTCGTTTATCACCCCGCAATCTCTTTCGTAATGATCTCCGGAAATTCTAAGTAGTCATCGAAGAACAGACGTCCATTTGCGCCTACAAAAGCGTTGCTGCCGACTGTATTCGAATACCTCAACGTAATACTCCTTTTATGCGGAAGATCCCGCCAAACTAGATACGCCGTTTTTCCGGAGTAAAAGTCGTGTAGCGCAAGAATGTCGAAATCCTCTTTGCTGTAATGCTTACTGGACGCACTCGGACGGGTAATATCGAATTTAACCTTTTCACCGTCTTCTGAACGCGCGCTTTTCACCTGAACCCGATATGCCTTTCCGTCTTTTTCAACGAGCATGTCGCATTCCGTATTCCCCATCGTAGGCAAGTACGGCTCGTAACCCTTCAATATAAGATCGCTTACTACGAGCATTTCCGCCGCTGCTCCCGTAATCCTCATTCTCGGTAATATGACAACCGCCTCCTTTGCGTTAGTAACTCCCCGCTGTAGCCTTCACGAAATAATACCCGCGACTTTTCAAAACCGCACAATAAATTCGAAATTTTTCCGCCTTCACTTATAACTGCGCAACGACTTTCCGAAATGGACACCGTTTTTAAAATTTCGCTGTCATAAATAACTGCGAAGTCACTTTCGGATTGGCACACGTTTTTCTGCGTTCATTATTAGTTGCGTATAAACTTTCCGGATCGGACCGCGTTTTAGACAAAAAAAATAGACGCACTCAATCGTACGTCTACGTCACACTAGCATTAAGTTCCGCTTATATTATAGATAAAAAACGTCACAGTGACGTCACACCGGCATCACACCCGAGTCACACTTTTACTGTCACTCCAGTCACACATCGATCACAAACCCTCACTTCTCCTGCACCTCTTACCGATTATCAATCGTCTCCGGATACAGATCATGATTCATCATCCGATACTCGGCCATTTTTTCATACTTTGTACCGGGCTTGCCGTAGTTTGTGTACGGGTCGATCGAGATTCCGCCTCTCGGGGTGAATTTGCCCCAGACTTCGATGTAGCGCGGGTCCATCAGCTCAATTAAATCGTTCATGATGATGTTCATGCAGTCTTCGTGAAAATCGCCGTGATTTCGGAAACTGAAGAGATACAGTTTCAAAGACTTGCTTTCTACCATTTTTTTATCAGGGATGTAGCTGATATAGATCGTGGCAAAATCGGGCTGTCCGGTTTTCGGGCACAGGGATGTGAATTCAGGGCAGTTGAATTTCACGAAATAGTCCCTGTTTTCGTGTTTATTCGGGAAAGACTCAAGCACTTCCGGAGAATAGTCAAACAAATAATTGGTGCCTTGATTTCCAAGAAGGGTTACGCCTTCGAGTTCTGAATCTTTTCTTGTGGTCATCATTCATCTTCCTTTCTTCAATCAAACGCCTCGTTTGTTACCCCAGATCAGGGTGTGGAGCTGCGGGAGAACGCGGACGCGGTTCAATTCAGGGTCGCGCGTGACCGCTTCTACCAGCTGTTCATACTTTTGAAGCAGCCGTTCGACGAGCCGCTCTTGGTCTTCTGTATGAACGTCGTCATTTCCGACTTGGAGAAAGAACGGGACATCAGGATAACGCTGGTGAACTTGCTTTGCAAATTGAAGGTCTTCCGCCGTGAATATGACGACCTTCAAACTTGCCGCTTCCGCCCGGCCGTGCTCTTTCAGTTTTTCAACAATATGATCAAGCTTGTTAAAATCGGTTTTCATATTGGAGCTCGGCGGCTTTGGCGAAATTGTTAAATCATCGATTCCGGCAAACCAGTCTTGATAAAACGTCCCTTGCGTCTCAAGCGCTGTCCGTATACCGTTTTCTTTTAAAAGGGAAATCAGTCCGTCCAGCTGTTTTAAAAGCGCCGGGTTGCCTCCTGAAATCGTAACGTGCGAGAAGGCGTTTCCGCCGATGTCTTTAAGAGATTCGTATACTTCTTCAGCGGTCATCCATTTGATGTCTTTTTTCGCCGAACCGTCCCAGGTAAAAGCTGAATCGCACCAGCTGCACGAATAGTCGCAGCCGGCTGTTCTGACAAACATCGTTTTTTGCCCGATGACCATCCCCTCTCCCTGAACCGTCGGACCGAAAATTTCAAGTACGGGAATCGGCTTAGCCATTGTGAACACCCGGTTTCGGACGGTAGACGACATAGCTTGTCGGCGTTTCCCTGACAAACACCTGAACGCAATGCGGACGGTTTTTGAGATCTTTCAAATAAGCCTCTGTTTTATCGTAAATCGTTTTCGCCACCACTTCTGTCGAAGGGATCCGATCCGCGCTTTCACCCGAAAATTCCTGATGGTCATTTAAAAGCGTATGATCGTATTCCCCGTGGATCAATTTTTTAATGGTGCTGAAGTTGACAAGGAATCCTGATTCATTCAATTCATCCCCGGCAATCGTGATATTGATTGTATACGTATGGCCGTGGACTCTGCTGCATGCGCCCGCATCCTCTCTCGGAATAAAATGCGCGGCTGACATCTGCATATCTTTATTTAGTTCAAAAGAGTAAGGATGGCTTGGTTGCGGGTAAATTTGTGTAAGCACTGTTAAGCTCGCTCCTTTTTCATTTTCATATATTCATTGTAGCCATTCGCCCGAAGTTTGCAGGCCGGGCATTCGCCGCAGCCGTCGGCAATGATTCCGTTGTAGCACGTCAGCGTCTCGTTTTTCACGAAATCAAGCGCATCAAGCGCATCGGCGAGCTCCCACGTTTCCGCCTTGTTCAGCCACATCAGCGGCGTGTGGATGACAAACGGGCGCTCCATCGCCAAGTTGACAGTGACATTGCAGGATTTGACGAACTCATCCCGGCAATCCGGATAGCCGCTGAAATCCGTCTCGCATACACCTGTTATGATGTGCCGCGCGCCGACCTGGTAGGCGAGGATCGAAGCGAACGATAAAAACACGAGGTTGCGTCCCGGAACAAAAGTGGACGGAAGTTCGCCTTCTTTCGCCTCAATCTCGATATCATCCCTTGTCAAAGCATTCGGCGCGAGCTGATTTAACAGTTCCATATCAAGAAGGTGATGCTTGACGCCAAGCTTTTCAGCGATCTTTTTCGCGACTTCGATTTCCTCTCGGTGCCGCTGATTATATTGGAAGGTGACCGCTTCCACCTCCTGAAATTGCCGAAGCGCCCACAAAAGGCAAGTCGTACTGTCCTGACCGCCGCTGAATACGACGATCGCTTTTTCCTGTTTCATAATTCCTCCTTCTCCGCTTTCCGTCAGTATTTCATAAAAGAAGAGATTCACTGATATCTAAACGAAAAAACACCTTTCTCTGTGAGAAAAGTGTTCTAGCAAAAAAACAATAAAAAAGGCCATACCCCAAGGATACAGCTTTCCTTAGTTTTTTATAGAGGGTTTTGCTAGAACCTCTCCCGCAGTTTCAAGCGGATTTTGTTTCAATTTTCCTTCGCCATCTTATCACAAATCGCATGTTTCGCCAAGTGCAATGCCTGCCATTCAACGCTCAGGCACCCTTTTGACGATCAAAAAGAATATAAAGACGAGGCTCAGCTGGCCGAACAAAGGATAAATGGTCGATATCAGTTTTCCGTAGCCGATTTGTCCCGTCAAGTAGATTGTCAGCAGGATGAACATAAATACATACAGGCTTTTCATATGAAGATATTCATTAATCTGCTTTTCAAGACCATATAAATTGCCGATGACCGATGTGAAGACTTCCCCGAAAATGATAAACAGATAGATGATATGGACAGAATGTTGGACAATGAATACAACCTGTGCCATCGGAACTTCGTATAACAGGACATCAGGCAATGTTGAAAGAGACAGAAAGCTCGCGATCAACACAAGGGTAAGCAGACACCCTCCGATTAATGCTCCTTTTATAATGAGCTGTTCAGATTTCAGTTCAGAAGCGATCGGCACGAGAACCGCCTGTGCGAGCGACAAATTAAAAGCGCCGTACGAAACAGCGGATAAAATCCAATCGGGTTTTGCCGCCGAGAATGCCGCCAAATTGTGGATCTCCGGCCCTCTGAAAATAAACGAATCGAACAGGACGATGACTGTGAACAGAAGCAGCAGCGGAACGACAATGACATTGACGCCGAATATCCCTTTAACGCCCTTCATCATGACAAACAGACTCAAGGCAATCGTCGCAATCATCCCCGCTTGGTTTGAAAAGCCGAGCTGTTCCTCAAATATCGCCCCCGCTCCAGACAGCATGACAGACGTCACGCCGAGCAAAATCACGAGCATGAAGACATTGACAAATTTCCCGAGCGTATGGCCGAATAAATATTGATTCAGCTCCTGATAAGATTTGGCATTGATTCTGACCGCAATCAGCATCATTTTTGCGCCGAGAAATGTAAACATCAGTCCGCTGATCAAAATTCCGGCTAACCCCGGCCAGCCGAATCTTAAAAAAAACTCGACGATTTCTCTTCCAGTTGCAAATCCGGCTCCGACGACCGTTCCTACATAAACAAATGCCAGCTGAAAGGCTGATCCATGTGATTGACTCATACGACTCCTCCGTAAACGAATTCCCTTTCTACACCATATGAGCCATGTCCTTTAAAAAGAAGGACAACTTCTCATTCAGGAACAAAAAGGAAAAAGCATAGAACTTGAAAGTCAAAGAAGGTCAATGTATACTAATAGTCAGAAATGGTCAAACTACAGACCATTTTTTCAAAGTCAATTGGTCAAAAAAGGTCAAATTCAATAAAGGGGGTTTTGGCAAATGCGTTGTCAACATTGTCAAAAAAATGAGGCGACGATTCGCCTGAACATGCAAATCAACTTTACAAAAAAGCAAATGGATTTATGTGAAGACTGCTATAAAGAGCTGACTCAGCCTTCTATGTTTTCAGGAAATCATTTTTTTGGCGGAGGAGGTTCTTTCTTCAGCCAGCCATCACAAGCGCAGACGCAAACCGCTGCCAAAAAAGGCTTGCTCGATGAACTTGCCGGCAACTTAACGAATGCCGCAAAGACAGGCTTGCTCGATCCGGTGATCGGCCGCGATGATGAAGTGGCCCGTGTAATCGAGATCTTAAACCGCAGAAATAAAAACAACCCTGTCTTAATCGGTGAACCGGGCGTTGGTAAAACAGCCGTTGCTGAAGGACTTGCTCTCAAAATCGCCGAAGGCGATGTTCCAAATAAATTGAAAAACAAAGAACTCTACCTGCTTGATGTCGCTTCCCTCGTAGCAAACACCGGCATCAGAGGACAATTTGAAGAAAGAATGAAACAGCTGATGAAAGAGCTGAAAGAACGCAAAAACGCGGTCTTGTTTATTGACGAAATTCACCTTCTTGTCGGAGCAGGCTCTGCCGAAGGCTCCATGGACGCCGGCAACATTTTAAAACCTGCGCTTGCCAGAGGCGAACTGCAAGTCATCGGCGCGACGACGTTGAAAGAATATCGCCAAATCGAAAAAGATGCAGCATTAGAGCGGCGCTTCCAGCCGATCATGGTACATGAACCGACAATTGAGCAGACCGCGGCGATTTTAAACGGGCTGAAAGAAAAATACGAAGCGTATCATGATGTAACTTACACGGATGAAGCGATCAAAGCCTGCGTCGTTCTGTCTAGCCGCTATATTCAGGACCGTCATCTTCCCGATAAGGCGATCGACCTTTTGGATGAAGCCGGTTCAAAAGCGAACTTGAAAATCGACACGGTCAGCGGTGAACAAGCTTCCCAACGCCTGAAAGAAATCGAAGCGGAAAAAGCTAAAGCGCTGCAGGAAGAAAACTATGAGCTTGCAGCAAAGCTCCGCGATGAAGAAGAAGCACTGCACAAAAAAATGGAAAACCATGCGGAAGAAAAACGGGCAACCGTTAAAGCGGAAGACATTCAAGCGATCATCGAACAAAAAACCGGCATTCCGGTCGGCAAGCTTCAGCACGACGATCAGAAGAAAATGAAAGAGCTTGAAGCAAACCTTTCAAGCCGCGTGATCGGTCAAAAAGAAGCGGTAAAAAAAGTGGCAAAAGCCGTCAAAAGAAGCCGCGCCGGCCTGAAATCAAAAAACAGGCCAGTCGGTTCATTCCTGTTCGTCGGCCCGACAGGTGTCGGTAAAACAGAACTTTCTAAAAGGCTTGCGGAAGAACTGTTCGGCACGAAGGATGCCGTCATCCGCCTCGATATGAGCGAATACATGGAAAAACACGCCGTATCGAAGCTGATCGGTTCACCTCCTGGATATGTCGGCCACGAAGAAGCCGGACAGCTCACCGAAAAAGTCCGGAGGAACCCGTACAGCATCGTTTTGCTTGATGAAATCGAAAAAGCCCATCCCGATGTTCAGCACATGTTCCTGCAAATCATGGAAGACGGACGTCTGACAGACAGCCAGGGACGGACGGTCAGCTTTAAAGATACCGTCATCATTATGACAAGCAATGCCGGAGTATCTGAAAAGCGGACAACTGTCGGTTTTAACCGGGAAGAACAAGTAATGGGCGAACAATCAATGATCGATTCCCTAAGCAGCTACTTTAAGCCGGAATTCCTGAACAGATTTGACAGCATCATCGAGTTCCAGCCGCTCGAAAAAGAAGATCTGGTCAAGATCGTCACTCTCTTGCTGGAAGAGCTTGAAGAAACGTTAAAAGAGCAAAACATGACGCTTGAAGTTTCAGATGAAGCAAAAGAAAAAATTGCTGAAATCGGATACCATCCGGCCTTCGGCGCCCGCCCATTAAGACGAACCATTCAAACAGCAGTCGAAGATCAAATGACCGATCTGCTGCTTGAAGAAGAACACATCAACGGTTTTTCGGTTATCGTTGAAAACGATGAAATCTTGGTGAAACCAACCGCATAACACACATAACGGCCTCCGATTGCGGAGGCCGCTTTACATACAACGTAAGGATCACAAAAATTCTATTTTTTAACATTAAATAACCCTAAAGTCCCTTTTCACCATGATTTTGAAACAATTTAAGAAACACCCTAAAGTTCCTATCACGCAACACCGATATTAACGATAGAAAAGTTAGTTAAAGGAATTGGTGAAAAAATGGACAAAACATCGTTAATTGGAATCATCTTAGCTATCATCGGAGTAGGTGTCGGCATGGTCATGAAAGGTGTCAGCCCTTCCGTTCTCGTCAATCCCGCGGCATGGCTGATCATCCTTGTCGGTACAATCGCAGCAGTTGTGATCGCTTTTCCAATCCGCGAGATCAAAAAGGTTCCCAAACTCTTCGGCATCTTGTTCAAAGAGAAGAAGATGATCGAAATCAACGAATTGATCCCGATGTTTTCCGAGTGGGCGCAAATCGCAAGACGTGAAGGACTTCTCGCTTTGGAAGCAAATTTGAATGAGATCGATGATGAATTTTTGAAAAACGGCATGAGCATGGCAGTAGACGGCCAAAGTGCCGAATTTATCAGGGACGTTTTAACTGAAGAAGTTGAAGCAATGGAAGAAAGACATCAAGTCGGAGCGGGCATTTTTACCCAGGCGGGCACATACGCACCGACACTCGGCGTTTTGGGCGCTGTTGTCGGACTGATCGCCGCGCTTGCGGATATGAGCGACACTGAAGCGCTTGGACATGCGATCAGCGCCGCTTTTGTCGCGACCCTTCTCGGGATCTTCACCGGATATGTACTATGGCATCCTTTTGCCAATAAATTAAAGCGGAAATCCAAACAGGAAGTCAAAGTCCGCGAAGTCATGATTGAAGGCATCCTTTCGATCTTGGAAGGCCAGGCGCCAAAAGTCATTGAACAAAAGCTTTTGATGTATGTCTCTCCAAGCGAACGCTCCAGCATCGTCATCCCAGAAGGAGACAAAGGAGACAGCAGCAATGGCTAGAAAAAAGAAGCACAAAAAAGACCATGAAGAACACGTGGATGAGTCTTGGCTCATCCCATATGCCGACCTGCTGACACTGCTTTTGGCCTTGTTCATCGTACTGTTTGCCATGAGCTCGATCGACGCCAAGAAGTTCGATATGCTGTCTAAATCATTCAATGCCGTATTTACCGGCGGAACAGGAATGATGGATTATTCCAGCTTCACCGAGCCGAAAACGAGCACAACCGAAGATGGAAAAAGCCCTGACCAAGCAAAAGATCTTTCTCAAGATCAAAAAGAAAAAGACAAGCAGTCGCTGAAAAAAATTCAGGAGCAGGTCAACCGGTTTATTAAAGAGAAAAGTCTTGAAAAACAGGTCAATACGAAGCTGACAGACGAAGGCCTCCTCCTTTCCATCGAGGATAATATCTTTTTTGATTCCGGAAAAGCGGAGATCCGCCAGCAGGACATTCCGCTGGCCAAGGAAGTATCCGACCTTCTCGTCTTGAATCCGCCCCGCAATATCGTAATCAGCGGACATACGGACAATGTGCCGATTCGAAATTCTCAATTTAAATCAAATTGGCATTTAAGCGTGATGCGGGCAGTCAATTTCATGGGGCTTTTAATCGAAAATCCCAAGCTTGACGCCAAGATATTCAGCGCGAAAGGCTACGGAGAATTTAAACCGATCGCTTCAAATGACACCGAAGAAGGAAGAAGGAAAAACAGACGCGTTGAAATCCTCATCCTGCCGATCGGCCAGGAAAACTTGAATAAAAAAGAATAGGAAGCTGCCTTTTGGCAGCTTCCTTATTCTTTGCCCTTATAAATATTTCTTGCGTTCAGTCCGACTTTTTTCAGCATTTCGATGCAGGCTTCTTTCTCCTCATCGCTTAACACGCTGATCATGTGGTGAAGCTCTTCTGCATGACCCGGAAAAATCTTCTCCAGGAGCTTGGTGCCTTTATCTGTAATTTGCGCATAGGTCACCCTGCGGTCGGTCGCACAGGCTCTTCTCGCGATCAGCTCCTTTTGCTCAAGCTTGTCAACCACATATGTAATACTCCCGCTCGCCAGTAGAATCTTATCCCCTATTTGTTGAAGGGGCTGATCCCCTTTATGATAGAGGAGTTCTAAAACGGCAAACTCGGTTGGATTCAGACCATGATGATGAATATGTTTATTCATATGATCATTAATGGATCTGTACGCTCGAGATAATACAATAAATAATTTCAAGGACTGTTCCTGTTCTCTATTACTCATATCTCTCATCTCCAAAGAAACAACTACAGGAAAACATTAATAAACTATGAGGAAAATGTCAACTGTTAACATTCAAACCATGTTATGATGAGTAGGAATCGAACATCAAATAGATATATCCGGAAATTCCCCGGTATTGTGTCCTATTTTCACGGTATTGGTTATCTTTTCTATAAATCGGCTCTCACTAGTGATATAATACCCCTATTCCTGTATCGATTGGGAGAGAGTAAAAATATGCGCAATTTGAAAAATCTATGGAAGAAAGTCAGGCTTTATTTGATCTTGGTAATGATCCCCGCCTTCATTATAAGCTTTTTTGTATACGAACAAGAACGAGAAAATATCACTGAAAAGCACCGTCAGACTGCGACTCTCATGCTCAATATTCACCGCAACCAAATCAACTACCTGATCGGCGAAACAGAAGCAAGGCTCAGCTCCCTTGCCACGGCCCTCAACCACCCTGTTAATGAGCAGCATATCAAACGAATCCTGACGGAAACGTATAAAAAAGAACCGCGTTTTTCGGCTTTATACCTTTTAAATAAAGACGGCGATGTCATGGTGAGCACGTCTCCCGTCAAAGAAAAAAAGAAGGTTTCATACAAGAACATTCTGCAAAAAGCGGAAAAATCAAAGAAATCCGTGATCACAGACGATATACATACAGTGTCGGACAGGCTGGAGCTGAATATTTTTACTCCTGTCTATGACAGCGAAGGCAGAACGACAAATTTTCTGCTGGCTTCGATCCGCGTCGATTATCTGAAAAATATCATGAACGTCCTGAGCCCTGAGCTTTATATCAAAATTCTCAACCAGAAGAATCAGATTGTCTTTACAGCAGGCCATTCTCCTCCTGAGAAGCCGGACGGCGGCACCGTCGATGCTTTTTTGGATCAGATCGACTGGAAGCTTGAAGTTTATCCGGAACCGGTCCAGCTTGATGAAATCGTTCACAGTCTTCTGCTGTCATTTTTAAGTATTTTCATTCTGCTGAATATTATGTTCCTCATGCTCCAGTATGTGCTGCTGAAGCGGCGGACCAAGCAGGAGCGCGCCCAAAATGAAGCCCAGAAGCTCGAATTAATCGGCACCCTGGCAGCGAGCACCGCTCATGAAATCAGAAACCCGCTGACAGGTATCAGCGGCTTTATCCAGCTCCTGCAAAAAAAATATCAATCAAAAGAAGATCAAATGTATTTCTCAATCATCGACCAGGAAATCCGGAGGATCAACCAGATTGTCAGCGAGTTTCTCGTGCTCGGAAAGCCGACGGCAGAGCAGTGGCAGCTTAACGCCATGAATGAAATGATTGACGAAATCATGCCGATTATTCATTCTGAGGCAAATTTATATAATGTGGAAGTGGAATTTCAAGACTGTGGAGAAGACCCGGCTTATGTGTATTGTAAAAAAGATCATATTAAGCAGGTTGTCTTGAACGTCGCCAAAAATGCTCTTGAATCGATGAAAAACGGCGGAAAGCTGCTCATTCAAATCGAACATCATCAAGAGAAGGCGCAAATTATTGTGAAGGATATCGGAGAAGGCATTCCAAAAGAAATGATGGAGAGTATTTTCCAGCCTTTTGTCACGTCAAAGGAAAAGGGAACCGGACTCGGCCTTGTCGTGTGCAAGCGCATCATTTCCATGTACGGGGGAACCATTCAGATCGAAAGCGAACAGCATAAAGGAACGACTGTAACGATTACGCTGCCGACTTCAAAGGAACAGGTTGACTGAGGCTTCCCCGTTCCTGCAAAGAGCCTGCCTTTCACGGCAGCTCTTTTTCGTTCAGTCACTATGCCGTATATTTTTCAACGGTCAGACAGTCGATGCAGCCTAAAAAATCCTGCAGCAGATGGTCCGGCGCATTTTCATTCATAGACAGTTTTTGATATTCATAAATTAATTGATCCAGCTCCTGGCTCCGCCTGATCGTTTCATCCCCTGTAAATCCATAGATTTCAGCGGCTTCAACCATCATTTGCCGCTTCTTGCTGATGGAAACGAGCAATGCTTCTTTTTCAACATAATTTTGCATACGCTTCACCCCTTACCGACATATCGTTTCTTAGAACCATCCAGATTTTGCGTACTTGAGCATTATTACAGATTATACTTATTTTGTAAACCTATTTCTCAAAAAATTATTTTGAAATCGAGTATAATAGAATTGTGGAATTAAAGGTGTAATACCCATCGATGAAATACGGCAAACACCTTTAAAAGAGTTCATGAGGATAGAAGGAGGTCTAAATGATGAAAAAACCAGTGTCAAGGCTCCGAACCATCTTTTCCGTGAAAGAAGCGTATTCAGGCCTCTTATTGTTTTTCAAGGCATTTAGAGCCTGGAGAAAGGGAGACTTCCCCTTATTCCCGAAAAAAAACGATTTTACTGGCCGCGCTGGCATTGATTTATGTGCTGTCTCCGATCGATTTGATTCCCGATGTTCTCGCAGGTATCGGCTGGCTTGATGACGCGGCTGTGCTCGCTTTTCTATTCAGGCAAATCACCAAAGAACTGGACGGATTTGAAATACATCTAACGGAAGGAATAAACGGCAATGGCAAACAATAATATTCTCGGTATCAATCATCTCTTGTTTTCAGTCTCTGACCTGTCCGTCTCTATTTCATTCTATGAAAAGGTGTTTGATGCCAAGTGGCTCGTAAAGGCCGAGAAAACCGCTTATTTTGACCTGAACGGCATCTGGCTCGCATTAAACGAAGAGAAAGGCATTAAAAGACAGGAAATCCATGACTCTTACACCCATATCGCCTTTTCGATTCAACAGGAAGATTTGCCGTTCTGGGAAAAGAAATTACGCGATTTAGGTGTAAACGTGCTAAAGGGCAGAAAACGGCATGAAGGCGACAAAGATTCAATTTATTTCTCAGATCCGGACGGCCATAAGTTCGAGCTTCACACCGGCTCTGTATTTGACCGTCTTCAATACTATCAAAATGAAAAACAGCATCTCTCCTTTCATGAAGGCCACATCAAGGCCCTTTATGACAGAAACAAATAAAAAAGCGTCCACGCGGACGCTTTTTCATTATCGGCTCACACTCTCTTTCTCATAAATCGGCACCCAGCCCTCTGTCGTCACAAAGATTCTGACAGCCACGACTTTTCGGTCTTCCTGAAGCGTGAAATAATGGCGGGTGTTTTCAGGAACGGAGATCAAATCTCCCGGATTTAAGAGGACATCAAAAAATGTGCCGTCTTTTCCTTCTATCGCAAAGATACCGTGGCCGCTGACGATAAATCTGACTTCATCGTCTGTATGATGATGTTCCTGTTTGAAATTTTTCAAGAGCTCATCGAGTTTCGGATTTTGGTCGGAAAGCGAGATGACATCGCTCGCTTTATAGCCGCGGCGTTCTGAAATGTCTTTGATTTCAGCGGCAAAGACGTCTAAAATCTCCTGTTTCTCTTCATCGGTCAAATCGTATTTTTCTTTTAAGCCGGCCGGCAGCTTTGTGATATCCCATTTTTCATAAATGACCTCCTGCCCCTTTAGAAATTGTTCTACTTCTTCCTGCTTTTCAATGGTCGTGTTTTGTTCATCATGGATTCGAATTGTCGCCATGCTTTCTCCCCCTTTTTAATTAACGTGGTAAGCCTGCAAAGCTTTCAGTTTTAAATGCCAGCTGAACAGGAATTCATACGCTTCAAGCATCCGCTTTGTCTCAAATGCCGTTTTTCCCCAGACGGTAATGCCGTGGCTGCGAATCAGCACTGCCCCTGAATCGCCTGAAAGGTGTCCGGCAAAATCCGCCGCCAAATCCGGAATATGAGCGCTGTTTTCGATAATCGGGATCGCAACCTCCGCATTTTCCTCCCAAAGACCGAGCGCCTTTATGATTTCCTGGCCTCTGAATGTCGCTTGCTTTTCTTTTGCGTAAAGCTCTGAGATGACATTGTTGTCAATCGTATGGACGTGAAGACAGCAGCCCGCGTTTGTATTTTGATAGACACGGGTGTGCAGCAGCGTCTCCGCCGACGGTTTCAGCGTATGTCCGGTCTCCGCCGGTCTCCCCTCTTCGTCCGCCAGCAGAAAATCCTCCGCGGATGCTTTTCGCTTATCTTTTCCGCTTGCTGTGATGAGAAATCGCAGCGGGTCTTCTGATACTTTGATTGACAGATTGCCGCTTGTCGCAGGGAACCAATCCCTTTCCGCAAGCTCTTTTTTTACCTCGGCAAGTTCGTGCCATTTTTGCTCAGGGTCCATTCTTTCACCTCCGCGGTCTCTTCAAGTATTCGCTTTACATCACGGAAATCGCCGAATCCCGCATGCTTCAGGCCGAGCCCCTCACATTCCCGCAGCAAATAATCGCGCGCGATGCACAAGTCGGAACATTTGGCAGCTTCAACATCTGTAACAGAGTCCCCGATCATGACAACAAAATCGTCCCGGCCTTTCAGCCGGCGGATGATAGAAGGCTTGCAGCAGCCGCATTCATTTCCGCAGCTGCCGTCACACGGATACGGCCAGCGGATCTCGATATTGCGTCCTGAAAAGCCGGCCTCATTGCAGTAAATGCGTTCCTTTTCGACAATGCCTTCAAGCAGAGGATAGACGAAAAAGTCCATCCCTCCGCTCACGACGTAAAACGGAAGACCCTGCTCATCCAGGAAAGAGACAAACTCTGTAAACCCGGGGCGGATCTCGGCTTGTTTCATTACATATTCCATAATGTCTTCTTTCAGGCTTGACGGCAGCAATTGAAACATTCTGCCGACCCCGTCCTTAATCGATATGTCCCTGGACAGAACCCCGTCTTTTAAAGCGAGCCACTCTTCTGGAGCAAATTGTTTCATAATGCTGATGATGTTGTCGTTCGTTGTAATGGTTCCGTCAAAATCGCAAATGATAAGCGGCTGCCTCATACGGAAACCTCAACCCTTCCCCATTTTTCAAGGGCGAGCTTTAAATCGGGAGAACGCTTTGCTTTTTCTTCGACTGGCTCCGCTTCCAGGACGGCATCAATGATCGCCCGAAACGCCCTTCCTCCGCCTGCCGCTCCGTTTGGATGACCGTGAATCCCCCCGCCTGCGTTGATGATATGGTCAATGCCGAAGTCTTTCATCAAGAGCGGCACCATGCCGGGGTGAATACCGGCCGACGGGACGGCGAATGTCGGTTTAAAAACGTCTTCCTTCGTGCATTCATCATATATGGCAAGCGCATCCCGCTTCGGCAGAGCAACGCTTCCGTACGGTGAAGGGAACAGGCTGAAATCAGCACCCGCATACCGGTTGAGCTTGCCGAGCAAGAGCGAATGGGAAAAACCGTAATGCGGCGACGAAGTGAGTGCGCCGCTTACTGCCGGGTGCGCCATGATCGGCAGCGGGATGTCGTCGTCTTCCGCAAGGCTTTGCAAAACATCGAGCCCGTAGGCAAACACATTCAGCAGCAACACATCGGCTCCGAGCTCGGCTGCTTTTCTCGCCTTCGATTTCAGCTCCATTGTCCTGCCCGTCAGGTTGACGGCATACAGCGTTTTGCGCCCTGTTTCTTCAAAAGCTGCCTCAAGCACTTTTTTTCCTTCCGTGATTCGTTTTTCAAAGGGGGCACTGCCTGTTTCGAATAAGATTTCATCGTCCTTGATCAAATCCACTCCGCCGAGCGCCTGCTGTCTGAGCTGTTCCTTCAAGTCTTCCATATCGCGGCCGATGACGCCTTTAAAAATGCTCATCAACAGAGGCCTTTCAAATTCGCCGATTTTTTTCCGGATCCCGTATACGCCGAATTTCGGGCCCGGCAATGATCGTTTAAAAGACTGCGAAAACTCCAAATCCGCCAATTTGATTTTTCCGTCGAGAGACAGCTTTCCAAAAACGGTCGTCAGCACAGCGGGAACGTCGCTTGTAAAATTGGCTTCCGGATAAGCGATGGTGACCGTTGCCTGTTTTTCCCCCAGCGCGCTTTCTGTTTCTTCGACCTTGACGACGCGTCCTTTATGCTTTTTCAGCTGTTCCTGCTTTAAGAGCGGCAGATCTGTCCACGACCCGACCGTCAGTCCGATCGCGATTTGCTCGGCCCGCTTTTCTGCGTCACATCCTTGATCTGTCAAAACATATGTTGCCAAAAGTTCACTCATTCTGTAGCTCCTTCCTGCTTCATGCATATAAAAAACCTCTTTTGCTGCTTTAGCTAAAAGAGGTTTCGCATTTCAGGTTCGAATCCTTATCTCTCAGCGTCAGCTGCAAGAATTAGCACCGTGCTTAAAAAGTCGGTTGCCGGGCTTCATCGGGCTTGTCCCTCTGCCTGCTCTTGATAAGAATATTGATTTTATAAATTATTTTGAATTATCCCATCGTTTTTCCCGGTTGTCAATGACTGTGGCCGGTCTTTTTGAATATATTCAGCTTGGCAATGCGCGAAGCCGCTTCCCGGAGCCGCTCTTCGCTTGTCAAGAGGCCGACTCTCACATAGCCTTCTCCGTATTTGCCGAAGCCGATGCCGGGCGCTGTGACGACATTCGCTTTTTCGAGAAGCAGATCGGAAAAAGCCTCAGATGTATACCCGTCAGGGACAGGCATCCAGGCGAAAAAAGAACCTTGCGGAGCATCCGCGTGCCAACCGATTTCGCGGACCGCACGAATCCATACATCCCGCCTTTTTTCGTAGCGCTCATTTTGCTCCTTGACACACGCTTGGTCTGATAGAAGCGCGGCTGCCGCGGCGTCTTGGACCGCTTTAAAAAGGCTGACATACATATGGTCCTGATAAAGGTTCAGCGCTTCGATCACAGATGCGTTGCCAACTGCAAACCCGACCCGCCATCCAGCCATATTATACGTTTTGGAAAGCGTGTAAATTTCGATTCCTGTGTCTTTTGCCCCCTCCGTTTCGAGAAAGCTGACAGGCCTCTTGCCGTCGTAGCCGATCGCACCGTAGGCAAAATCGTGGACGACGCAAATTCCGTTCGACTTGGCAAACCGGACAGTCTCTTCGAAAAAAACAGGCGTGGCTTGGGCACCGGTTGGATTGTTTGGATAATTTAAATACATGAGCTTCGCATTTTCTTTCACTTCCTTCGGAATCCGGCTGTAGTCAGGCAGAAACTGATTGCCCGCTGTAAGCGGCATCGTTTCCATGTTCGCTCTTGCCAGCTCAACGCCCGACCAGTAGTCGGGATAGCCGGGATCGGGAACGAGCACGGCATCCCCCGGATTTAACAAACATTGCGGAAGCTCGACAAGACCGGCTTTTCCGCCGAACAATACAGCGACTTCGCGTTCGGGATCGAGCTCTACGCCGTATTCCCTTCGATAGAACGCGGCTGCCGCCTCCTTGAGTGAACGGCTGCCGCGAAAGGAGGAATACTGATGGTTTTTAGGGTTGCGAACGGCTTGCGCCATTGTATCAACGATGTGATCAGGTGTCGGCTGATCGGGATTCCCCTGGCCGAGATTAATCACATCATGGCCGGCGGCGATTTTTTCATTCACCTTTTTCACCAAGGAAGCGAAAAACTGCTCAGGCAGCTGTTTCAGCACATCTGAAAGCTCAAATTTCATATGATTCACCCGCTTTTGAAAAATTCTTGAAATGATAGTCCATCATCATATATTGTTAAATGTAAAATGTAAAGAAAAAAATGAGGTGATCCAGATTGAAGCTGACAATTTCATGTCTGCAATTCGATATCGCATACGGCAATCCTTCTGAAAATTTTAAAAAAGCGGAGCAGCTGATCGAACAGGAAAGCCGGAAAGCGGATGTTCTTCTCCTTCCCGAGCTGTGGACGACGGGTTATGATTTAAAAAATCTCGGCTCCATCGCAGATGAAGAAGGCAGGCAAACGAAGAGATGGCTGCAGGAAACGGCAAAAGCAAACCGTGTCCATATCATATGCGGCTCTGTCGCCGTTAAGAAAAAAAGCGGTGTGTACAATATCATGTACATCGCAGACAAAAACGGACATTTGATCAAAGAATACAGCAAAGCTCACCTTTTCCAGCTGATGGACGAACACCTTTATTTGTCAGCGGGCTCAGGCGACGGGAGCTTCGAGCTTGAAGGGATCCCGGCTGCGGGGTTTATCTGCTACGACATCCGTTTCCCGGAATGGATCAGAAAACATACGAAGGAAGGTGCGGGCATCATCTTTGTATCGGCGGAATGGCCGCTCGCCCGCCTCGATCACTGGCAAAGCCTTTTAAAAGCCAGAGCGATTGAAAATCAGTGCTTTGTCGCAGCCTGCAACCGAGCGGGAAGTGACCCGGCAAACGAATTTGCGGGCCACAGCATCATCATTGATCCGCTCGGCCGCACCCTCGCTGAAGCAGGGAGCGGTGAAGCCGTCATCAGGACCGAAATCAACCTCGGGGACATTGAAAAAGCGCGGGGGCAAATTCCGGTTTTTGAGGACATTCGCAGAGATTTATATTAAAAAAGTGTTGACAAGAAAACTGAGATGCTGGTAACATTTTCAGCAACTGACCGAACTGAAATTTCAAAATTTTATATTGATTTCTCTTATCGAGAGTTGGGTGAAGGACTGGCCTAATGACCCCAACAGCAACCGACCGTAATACCATTGTGAAATGGGGCGCGAAATTCTGCGCCGCTAGGGCACGGTGCTAATTCCATCAGACTTTGAATTCTGAGAGATAAGAGAGGCGAACGCGACAAATCAGCCTCTTTCTCTCGATGAGAAAGAGGCTTTTTTATTGTTAACGACATTTAGGGGGAATCACACATGACCGTAACGAAAACCGCAGCATACGAAACTTTGACCGAAAGCTCCGCGGCCGCGCTGGCCGTCCGCCTCGGGCTTTTTCCAAGCAAAAGCACCCTGACATGCCGGGAGATCGGGGACGGAAACTTGAATTTGGTCTTCCGCGTGTATGACAAAGAGCAGCAAAAAGGGCTGATCATCAAACAGGCGGTGCCTTATGCGAAAGTCGTCGGCGAAAGCTGGCCGCTGTCGCTTGACAGGGCGAGAATCGAAAGCAGTGCGCTGATCCGCCAAGCCGAGCATGTCCCGCACCTTGTCCCGAACGTGTACTATTCTGACACCGAGCTTGCCGTTACCGTATTGGAAGACCTTTCTCACTTGGAAATCGCCAGAAAAGGACTGATTGACGGGAAGGATTATCCCCACCTGTCGGAAGACATCGGAGAATTCCTTGGAAAAACACATTTTTACTCGTCTGAATATGCACTTGACCCAACAGTTAAAGGGCGGCTTGTGAAGCAGTTTACGAATCCGGATCTGTGCGATATTACAGAAAGCCTTGTGTTCACAGACCCTTTCTTTGATCATGAGACAAACGATTTCGAAGAAGAGCTTCGCGATGAAGCGGAAGATCTTTGGCGCAATGAAGCATTAAAAATTGAAGCGGCAAAACTGAAACAGCGCTTTTTGTCTGCAGAGGAAACGCTGATCCACGGCGACCTTCATACAGGCAGCATTTTCGCAAGTGAAGAAGCCGAAACGAAAATCATCGACCCTGAATTTGCGTTTTTCGGCCCGATCGGGTTTGACATTGGACAGTTTATCGCCAACCTGCTGCTGCACGCGCTTTCCCGCGAAGAAAACAGGCGGGCTCCTTTATACCGCCATGTCGAGACCGTCTGGCATACGTTCAGCCGGACATTCAGCGAAGCATGGGAAAACGATGCTCTTGACGCTTGCAAAAATGAGAAAGGACGCCTTGAATCAGTTCTGAAGCAGGCGTTTGAAGACGCAGCAGGCTTTGCCGGCTGCGAAATGATCCGCCGGACGATCGGCCTTGCCCATGTGGCGGACCTTGAAACAATCGTTCCGTTTTCCCGGAGAATCAGCCAAAAAAAGCTCGCCCTTAAAATAGGCGCAGCATTCATAGAAAAACGCAGTGGTTTCCGGACGCCAAAAGACTTGATTGAAGCGTTTCGGAACGCACTTAAGGAGTGAATGACATGCCTGAACAATTTGCGGTGCCCCGCTCTGTCGAATGGGAAGAAGCATCGGTAAAAATTCTGAACCAGCAAAAGCTTCCCGAAAAGACGGAATACCTGCACCTCACAACAAAAGAAGACGTCTATGATGCGATTCAAACGCTGAAAGTGAGGGGTGCACCTGCCATCGGCATTACAGCCGCCTTCGGACTCGCCCTTTGCGCACAAAGCATCAATACATCTGAGGTTTCCGCGTTTCTGGTGGAACTCGGAAAAATCAAAGATGAACTCAATCAGGCAAGGCCGACAGCCGTCAATTTATCCTGGGCTCTCAATCGGCTGGTAATAAGTGCGGAGGACGCAAAATCGGTCAATGAAGCAAAAACAAATCTGATCCATGAAGCCATTCAGATCCAGGTTGAAGACGAAGAAACGTGCCGGCAAATCGGACAGAATGCACTGCATTTGTTCAAATCGGGTGACAGCATCATGACCATCTGCAACGCCGGCTCGATTGCGACAAGCAGGTACGGTACGGCCCTTTCCCCGTTTTATCTTGCCAAAACAAAGGACCTCGACCTTCATATTTATGCCTGTGAAACGAGGCCTGTCCTGCAAGGGGCGCGCCTGACGGCGTGGGAGCTTATGCAGGGGGGAATTGACGTGACGCTGATTACAGACAGCATGGCTGCCCATACGATGAAAGAAAAAAACATTTCAGCCGTCATTGTCGGAGCGGACAGGATCGCGAGAAACGGAGATACAGCCAATAAAATCGGAACATACGGCTTGGCAATCCTCGCCAAAGCCTTTCAAATCCCGTTTTTTATCGCCGCTCCCCTGTCAACTTTTGATGTTTCGATTTCATGTGGCGACAACATTCCGATTGAAGAACGCGATCCGGATGAAGTCAGGCTGATAAACGGAACGCAAATAGCTCCGCAAGAGGTGCCAGTGTTCAACCCTGCTTTTGATATCACGCCGCACGATTTAATCTCTGGCATCATTACGGAAAAAGGGATTATCACAGACAGGTTTGAAGAAGAAATTGAAGCGCTGTTTTCCGCTGAAGCCCTTACTTAGGCCGCTTTAGCGGATTTTAATCGATTTGATGATGTCTTTCTTCTGCTCTTCGGTCAACACGTGCAGCTTGACGAACAATTCCGCGTATCCTGCTATTTTGTTCGGGCGGTTCGTTTTCACTTATTCGTCCTCCTTTTTTACCAAGACCAACATTTTTAACTTAATAAAATTATATGTCGCTGACGAAAAAAAGAAACGGCGTGCTCGTATATTATTTTCCCTTATACGCAATATTTTCGATGTCGAGCAGCACCGCTTTTTTATCCGTTTCATTTCCGGAGTACCCCGTTAAAGAACGATTTTTGCCGATGACACGGTGGCACGGAATCAAAATCGGCAGCGCATTTCTTTTATTGGCCTGGCCGATTGCGCGAACCGCTTTCGGATTCCCGACGGCGCACGCGATATCTAAATAGCTCCGTGATTCACCGTACGGGATCAACTGCAGCGCCTCCCACACTTTTTTCTGAAACGGGGTTCCATCCTGGCGGAGAGGAAGGGTGAACGTCTTCCGCTCCCCCCTGAAATATTCTTCGAGCTGGCGCTTTGCCTCCTTCAACAATTCCGTTTCGGTCCGGCGAAGCTCCAAGCCGTCTTGCTGGAGCTGTTTTAGTTCATCTTTTTCAAATAGCAAATGCGTAATGTGGTGATTTTCCTCGACAATGTAAGCTTGTCCAAAAGGCGAGGTCATTTCAATATAAAAGCCCACGATGCGATTAAGCCTCCTCCTCATGATGCTGTCTGATCGGGAGAGTCAGATGGAATGTCGTGCCTCTCCCTTCTTCACTTTCAACTTCGATTTTTCCATTATGCTCTTCAATAATTTTATAACTGACCATGAGCCCGAGTCCAGTGCCCCGTTCTTTTGTCGTGTAAAAAGGTTCGCCGAGCCTCTTCAATTTGTCTTCTGTCATGCCGATTCCTTCGTCAGCAAGCGAGATAATGATATGGTCGTCTCCTTTCGGTTTGATCGACACATATACGTTGCCTCCGTCAGGCATCACTTCAATCGCATTTTTCAAAATGTTGATAAATACCTGTTTCAGCTGATTCGGCTCGCAATAAATCAGCGGAATGCCGCCTTCGCACTTCAGATGCATCTGAACGTTGTCAAGGTTTGCCTGTGCGTGCAGCAAATCCATTGTGTCCTGCATGATTTTGACGATATTTTTTTCTTCATACATAATCGCCTGCGGTTTTGCAAGGATGAGAAACTCCGTAATAATCGATTCAATCCTTTTGAGTTCTGATGTGATGACATTAAAGTAAAGCGCGTGATCCTCATTTTGGATGCTGCCTTTCAGCAGTTGGATAAATCCTTTTAGCGCCGTCATCGGGTTGCGGATTTCATGGGCAATTCCGGCTGCGAGTTCGCCGACGACGTGAAGGGTATCAGACTTGCGGAGCCGCTCTTCAAGCTCTTTTCGTTCTGTCACGTCTCTGAGCATCGCCAAGTTCATATTTTGAATGATATTTCTTTTAAATGAAAATTCAAGAATCCGTTTTTGGTCGCTCAGCAGGAATGGGATGTCATTGTCCATTTCTTCTAAGGAAATCGTTTTAGCGGGAGAAGCTGCGTTTTCTATATGATAGCCGGAGATGACATCAAGTAGATTGGACGTTTTCAGCTGTTCAAGAGGGGTGCTGAGAATTTTTCCGGCAAGGGGGTTCGCATCGATAATGTCGTACTGGTTGTTGAAAAGAACGATTCCGTCCATTGATCCGTTGAATACTTTTCTGAACTTCAATTCGCTTTCCCGCAATTCTTGTTCCATTCGTTTTCTGTCGCTGACATTTCTTAAAATGGTTAGGTCCTGGCTGTCGAACATGATCCGTTTTGACGTGAACTCAAGCTCTTTATATTGTCCGTTTGCCATACGAAACAGCAGTTCCGCCCGGATTTCCCCTTTTTGATCATACTGCTTTTGAATGGCATGGTACCTCTGATCGGTTTGATCAATAAAATCGGTCATCTTCTTGTTGAGAAGCTGTTCCATCGGCAGTTCGAAGATTTTGCAGGCCGACTGGTTCGCTTTGACGATGCGGCCGTCGTTATTCATCAGTATAATGGCATCCATCGCATTTTCAAAGACTTCTCTAAAGCGTTCTTCGCTTTTAAACAGCTGTTTTTCCATCGAGCGCTTCTCGGTAATATCCCTCATAATCGACATGTAAAAGCCGTTTAAAATGTTCGAGGTTATCGTAAGCTCAAACAGCCGGTCTTCTCCTGATCTGAGCCGGACAGGAAGCTCCCCTTTTGCTTTCCCTCTTCTGAAAAGAGCATTCCAGATTTTATCGAGCCGCCCCTTGTTTTCAGGGGATACGAATTGAGACAGCTTCAGTTTTGAAAGCTCTGTTTTTTCAATTTCGAAGCTCTGGCAAAACGAATGGTTCGCATCGATGAAACAGCCTTGTTTATCAAAGATGACGATTCCTTCAACCGCGCGGTGAAACAAATCTTTAAACAGCTTTTCATTAATGGTGCGCTCCCGCTCCAATATTTTTTTCGATGAAATGTCCCTCATGACGACAAAATAGCAGTCTTCACCGATTCCTTTGCTTGCAGTAAACTCGATATATTTGACAGATCCGTTGTCAAGCCTGATGGCCACTTCTTTTTTCGCATATCCCCGCTCCAAAAAGCGTTGAATGCTCTGGTTCAGTTCATCCGGCGGGACGGCGTGCAGGAAGTCGAGCGCCGACCGGTCCAGCAAATTCTTTTTTTGGCTTTGCAGAATTTTGCAGGCGGCATCATTCGCCTGGATGATGTTCATCTGTTTATCCAATATAAAAATAGCGTCCAGCGTCCCGTTAAACAGCAGCTCATACTGATACAAATCCGCTTTCAGCTTGGCGTTCTCTTTCTTCAGTCTGTTCAGCTGGTTTTGCAGATTTAAGGATTCATTCAAATCAAGAGTTTCCTCCATTTATTACACTCCTTCTTGAAAACCTGTCCTCCAATTATTCTACAAACCGGAAAATCTTCCTTCATTTGTTTCGAACTTTTACAACCTTTCCGCCTATTTTACAGGAAGATGACGATATAAAAGTTCCTTACTGTTCAATTACATCGACCTAACAATAAGACTTAATGCATAGGAAAACACATGCTTTCTATTTTAAAATTTTAAAATGAGGCCAGACTGGTGGAAGACGTCATTCCGGAAAGAATGTTCCGGGGTTCAGACGCTTCCCGCACCGGCGTCTCCTGAAAATGTTTGTGAAAGGGTGATGTTATGGCGACTTCGCGCGACAGCTATTTCGACAATGCAAAATTCCTATTAATTTTTCTCGTCGTATTCGGACATATAATCAGGTCCTATATTCATGATAATGATGCTCTGCTTCATATTTATAAATTTATTTACACGTTTCATATGCCTGCTTTTATTCTCATATCAGGCTATTTTGCAAAAGGGTTCAACCGCCCCGGCTATGTCAAAAAAATCGCCTGGAAGCTGATTGTTCCTTATTTGATTTTCCAGGGAATCTATACGCTGTTTTATTCCTTTATCGATGATCAAAGCTTAACGGCCGCAAATCCGATTGAACCGCAATGGTCGCTTTGGTTTTTGCTGAGCCTGTTCTTTTGGAATATCCTGTTGTTTCCATTCACAAAACTGCCGGCGAAATGGGCGTTTGCCGCAAGCTTTGCGATCGCCGTTCTTGTCGGATATATCGACTTGATCAGCAACACGCTCAGCCTGTCCCGCACGTTTGTTTTCTTCCCGGTCTTTTTGGCGGGCTATTATTTGCAAAAAGACCATTTTAAAATACTGAGAGGCTGGAAAGGCAAGCAGGCCGCTCTAGCCGTTTTAGCAGCAACGTTCGTTTTCTACTTTTTTGTAGACTTCGATTACTCCTGGCTGTTCGGGTCCAAACCCTATTCGGAATTCGGCGATGTCGGGATAAAAAGCGGGTTAAACCGAGTGGCGCTCCTCGTCATCACGTTCGCTTCAACCTTCGCGTTCATGGCGCTTGTGCCTGAAAGGCGGTATTTCTTTACCCTGTGGGGAACGCGCACATTTTATGTCTATCTGCTGCACGGCTTTATCATCAAGTCGTTCAGAAAAACGGGAGCGGAAGAATGGCTTGCCGATTATCAAAGTCTGACACTATTAATCATCGCCACGGCGATTTTAACTTTCTGCTTATCAAGCGGATTTGTGAAAACGGTCGCCCAGCCATTCATCGAATTGAAAATGACGAATTTAATGAGGATGTTGAAAAAAGACAACGGATATAACCCTTATTTAAAATAAATGAAGGTCCAAATCGTTTCCGATTTGGACCTTTCTCGTTTGATCCGCAGTTTTAATCTTTATCCCGCTGCTGTCCGTCCGCCTTTTTGTTCTTCTTTTTATTGTTTTCGATCACATCAATCAATTTAAAGGCGTTGACATCGCCCAGTTCGTTTGAAAATTCCTCTTGAAGCACATCTGGATTCATCGGTTTTTTATGGTTTTGCATATCCTTGCTTTTTTGATGTTTTTTCATTGGCGTGATTCTCCCTGCTTCCCTTGTTTCGAGTTGCGGTTGGCGCCCCTGTCTCCGTTTTCGGCATCATATTGGGTCATGTATTGATGATCATGCATGCTTTCAGCAGGCGTTTTATTGTTAAGAGCCGCTTCATTTCTGGCAACTTTTCTTTTCATGGTGACATTCCTTTCTTTTCTCGTTTCATCCATATCCTTTCCGTTTCCGTACATTCCACACATCCAGTTTTCGGCAAAAAAATAAGCACCCTGAAGGGTGCTTATTTAAACACTTTTTTCACTTTATTGACGACATATGAGCTGCCGCCGCGATCTGACACATCCTCGATCATCATCGTGATTAAAAGGTTTTTGTTTTTGTAATCATAAGCGGTGAACCAGCCGTTTTCTTTACCTTTTTCGTCTTTCTTCGTTTTCAGCTCGGCCGTTCCCGTTTTCCCTGCGATCGTGAGCCCTTTGACAACCGGCTTGTAAGCCGAGCCGCGAGGGTCTTCTACAACGCCTTTCAATCCTTTTGTAATCGCTTCTGCTCCGCCTGTGGGCAGTACGTTTTTATGCCATATTTCTTTCTCTTCGCCGTCCTTTTTGATCAGGTGCGGCTTGATCAGATTACCATCGTTCAAGAAAGGCGTATAGCTTGCCGCGAGGTGTATCGGCGACATCAGCATTTGCCCCTGTCCGTATCCTGAATCGGCAAGGAGAATATCCGAGTCGATTCCTTCGTTTGATATGGAGGAAGACTTCGTCGGGAATTCATAATCAAGTTTTTCCTCGAAGCCGAATGATTTCAGGCCTTCGACAAATTGATCCTTCCCTGTGTCAAGGGCGGTCTGCGCGAAATAAATGTTGTCGGAAGTGATCAGCGCGTTTTCCAGGTTGACATCGCTTAATCGATCGGAAACCCGTGTGACTTTATATCCGCCCCATGACGAATCTTTCTGCCATTCCTTCCCTTCGATCTTCTTAGGTTCATCCGCTTTGATCGCGTCATTTTTCAGACCGATTGAAGCCGTGATCGGTTTGATCGTTGAACCCGGAGCATAGGTTTTATTAAATTTAGAGGTGAATGGCGCAGACGCATCTTTGTTGAGTTTTTCCCATTCTCCTTTTTTCCAGCCAAACAAAAACCCGTTCGGATCGTATGAAGGCGCGCTGACAAGCGCCAACGTTTCTCCAGTCTGCGGCTCTAACGCAACGGCAGCACCGGAGTCATCTTTTAACTGGTTGTACAGTTCTTCCTGTTTGTTGATATCGATCGTGGTATGGATGTCTTTTCCGTCTTTTGCATCCTTTGAGGCAACCGTCGCGTTTGATTCAGGAATCGAAATCGTCCAGCCGATTTCTCCTCTGAGTTCTTTTTCATAAATGTGTTCGAGACCGACGATTCCGAGCAGTGAATGCTCGCTGTAGCCTTCTTTATTCTGCTTTAATTCCTCTTCGGTAATCGGCCGTATGTAACCGGTAAGATGTGCGGCTTTTTCACCGTAAGGATAGTATCTTGATTGCGTGTCTTGTTTCAAAACCCCGGGAAGAGAGGTCGCTTTTTTAAGAAGCTCTGTGCTACCAGGCTTCACTTTTTTCAAGGGAACGAATGATTCGTCCGTCACCCAGCTTGCGGACAGCTGTTTTTCGATGTCTTCTTTTTCCATGTCAAGCATGTTCGCGAGCTTTTTGATGACACCATCTTTATCATCTCCGAGCTGCCCCGGAACGACGCCGATTTCAGGCACTGTCGCATTCGTAGCGAGTTTCTTTCCGTTTCTGTCATAAATGATGCCTCTCGCTGGTTCCTTGGCGGTAATCCGGATGGTCTCCCCTTCCTTCAGCTGTGAAAAAATAAAGGATGGGTTCCAGTTGACTTTCCATGACGTGTCACCGTCTTTTTTTTCTTTGACAAGCTTTGCCTTCCCTTCAAAAGAAACGGGGCCGGCCAATGTATTCATGCTGACTTTATACGGTATTGTCACTGCATCTTTTTTCTCTTTATTTTTTTCATCTTCATCGTTATCGACGGCTGAAACCTTCAAATCGGAAACTCCGATCTGTTCATAAATGGATTGATTGCGCTTGATGAAATCGTCTTTTGAAATCGATTTTTGCGCTTCAGCCGACAGCTGTTCATACATTTCTTCAAATTTTTGATCGTTCCATTTGTTTACATATTGATCCATGCTTTCTTTTGCTGTCGGCTCGTTAGAACAGGCTCCGGCGAGCAATAGAAATCCGGCGGCTATAAACAAATGGATGACTCTCATTTTCATCGTTGCTTCCCCCTTTTTTTCAATCCGCCATTTAAGCATTATATCATACAAATAAATACAGCGACCGACTTTATGATCATAAAAAAAGACAGTTTAACTAAACTGTCTTTCTTATCCGATAATTATTCTTTCCTTTGGATAATGGTAGTTCGCTTCGATTTCTTTTCTGCCGAATAAATAAAGCAGCGTGACAATGCCGATTCGGCCGATGAACATCAGAAGGATGATGACACTTTTGCCGATCGTGCTCAAATCTGAAGTAATGCCCATCGACAAGCCGGTCGTACCGAAGGCGGAACACACTTCAAACAGCAGTTCAAGCAAAGAATGTTTTTCCGTCATTGTCAAAATGAGTGTCGAGCCGAAAACGAGAATAACCGCCATCAGCGTCACAATCAATGACTTCATTAAGTCCGCCTGGTGCAGTTCACGTTTGAAAATCTTCACCGATTTATTTCCCCGCGCGAAGTGATACAGCGCCAACAGGTTTAAGGCAAAGGTCGTTGTCCGGATGCCCCCGCCGACAGAGCTTGGCGAAGCGCCGATGAACATGAGCATGCACATAAACAAAATGGTCGTATGCGTGAATTGGCTGATGTCGATCGTCGCGAGTCCGCCGCTCCTGGTCGTCGTCGACTGGAACAGCGAATAGAATATGACTTCGTGCCACGATTTTCCTGAAAAGGCAAAGCGCGCTTCCGTGGCGAATATGCCGATCGCGCCTCCAATCACTAAAAGGAAAAAAGTGACTGATGTCAGTTTGGTAAACAGGCTGAAAGTGAATTTGCGCTCTTTGCTGAGCAGAAAATCCTTTACCTCAATCAGCACCGGGAAGCCGATCGCACCCAAAATCAACAGCATGATGACGATAAACTGGACAAAATAATCGTGCTGAAACGGAATCAGCGAGTTGCCGGTAATATCAAAACCGGCATTGGTCGTTGCGCTGATACTCGTAAAAAATCCGTGTATAAAGGCTTCCCCAGGTGTATCAAAATACTTTAAAAAGTAAGTGCCGAGAATCAGCCCGCCAAACAGTTCGATCAGCAGGATCAAGCCGAGCACGTGCTTCATCAGCTTGACAAGGCCCGATAAGTTGGATTGATTTTGATCGGTCATAATCAGCCGGCGCTCTTTCAAACCGATCCGCTTGCCAAAAATCAGCCAGACGAATGTTCCGAGCGCCATCACACCGATCCCGCCAAACTGCAGAACAAACGCCAAAATCCATATTCCGGCCGTGCTGAATGTATCAGCTGTATCAACAACCGTCAAACCGGTTACGCTCACTGCGCTCACCGCAGTAAAAAGGGCATCGATAAATGACCATTCCACATCATTCTTGTGTGCAACGGGCAGACTTAATAATATAACGGAAACCGTCACCGCCAAAAAATAATAGAGCGCGATCAGCTGTACAGGAGACAGCACGCGCAGTAGTTTTTTCAATAAAACCTTCATAATCGTTCCTTCTTTTCAATATTCAAAAGTTGCGCTTCTTGTGTATAACGTGTTCCATTTTAAAGGAAACATGCTCTTATGTACAGCCGATTTTCGATTTTTAAATTTAAAAAGCAAACCCCCTTGAAAAAGGGGGTTTGCATATTGATTATTTTGCTTCCAGACGGCGGATTCTGTCGCTTAAATCAGGGTGTGTTGAGAAAAGCGATGTGTGCTTTTTCCCGTTGATTTTCAAAGTGGCAACAGATGCCTGCTCTTCTTTGACTCTTGAAGTGTACTGCTCAAGCGAGCGGAGCGCGTGAATCATCTTATCCTTGCCTGCAAGGTCTGCTCCTCCTCTATCCGCATGATATTCGCGGTGGCGGGAGTACGCAAACACGACAAGGCTTCCGAGAATGGAAAACACGATTTGGAATACGATGACCGCGATAAAGTGAACGATCGGCGCCAGCTCTTCACGGACAACGCGTGAAACAGCCCATGCCGCAATCCGGGCGAAGAAAACAACAAACGTGTTGACGATTCCCTGAAGGAGCGTCATCGTCACCATATCGCCGTTTGCAATATGCGCGACTTCGTGAGCAAGAACGCCTTCCACTGCGTCGTCATCCATTTCCTGAAGAAGACCCGTCGATACAGCGACAAGCGAGCGGTTTTTGGACGGCCCGGTCGCAAAGGCATTCACTTCGCGTGAATTGTAGATGCCGACTTCAGGCATCTTTGTCAGTCCGGCAGCGCGGGACAGCTTATATACCCGGTCAACGAGCTGCTGCTCTTCGTAGCTGAGCGTTTGCTTATCAGGATTCAGCACCTGAACGCCCATCGCCATTTTCGCCATCCATCTTGACATTAAAAGCGACATAAAGGAGCCGACAAAGCCGACAACCGCACTGAATACGAGAAGCGCAACAATATCGATGCCGCCGCCAGCCGTGAAATACGTGCCTACGCCTGTCAGCGAACCGATAATGGACAGCACGATACCGATCGTCGTAATGACTAAAATGTTCGATAAAAGAAAGAGAAAGATTCTTTTTCCCATGATTACCTCCATGTTATAATAAGATCAAATGAACTCGTATAATAAAATTATACGGCATAGAATTGAAAATGCAAGTGATAAGACGTAAGATAATGTTTATATTGTTTGCTATTTCATTTTAATACATAATGAGGTGGAATGATGAAACCTTTTAAACTGACTCGCCTGGAAATGGCCAAACTGATGTACGCTTTAAAAGGGCAGCTGGATGTCAGTCCGCTTGCGATTCTTTTGAGATCGGCCGATTTGGCGCACGATGAGCCGGAAGACAATTTGGACATCCCCGAATTCATTGTCCGGTACGAACGAAAAAAGCCAAAAACGGAACACGGGCTTTCCACAAATGAAATTGTTGAACTTGGAAATTTGTGCGAACTGACATCCTTAAAATCGACAGCCATCCAAAACTGGATCAAACGCGATATAAAAGATTTGATGGGACATCCGGAACTCGGCAAAAAATATTCCATCGACCAAGCCGTCATCCTTCTCATTGTACGAGACTTAAAATCGGTTTATGACTTCGAAACGATCCGTCCAATCTTAACAACGGTTTTTAATACGATTACAGACCGCTCAGATGATGTGGTGAGTCCGCTGCGCTTTTATGAAGGGTATGCGCGGGTTCTCGATTATGTGTACCGGATCAAAGACTATACGCTGAATGAATCGGCGCTCGAAAAAATCGTCATCGAGCAGACTGGACAGCTCCGCGGTTTTTATCAAGATCTGGCCGATCCCGAATGGAACAAAGCGAGAGATATCACCGCTGTCACTGTGCTATCCGTTATCGCTTCGCACATACAGGCGACCGCCCATTCCATGATTGACAGCGTCTTCTTAAAATATGATATGAAGTAATCGCCGCTGACCGGTGCGCCTGGCTATTGAGCCAGGCGTTTTTTTACACCTTCAACAATTGCCAGCATAAAAAGCCTCAGTCCATTTCAAACTAAACAAGCAGTACCAATTGAAAAAGGAGTTGAGAATCATGGCAAGAACGAATAAACTCGTCGTTCCCGGGGCAGAGCAGGTTTTAGACCAGTTCAAATATGAAATCGCCCAGGAGTTCGGCGTCCAGCTCGGCTCGGACTCGGTCGCTCGCTCAAACGGGTCTGTAGGCGGGGAAATGACAAAACGACTTGTACAGCAGGCACAAGCTCAAATGAATGGGCATACTGACAAATAAATACCCTATGGTTTATTCGCCGGGCCCGCTCGGCGGATATTCTTGTTGATTTGTTTGGTCAGAAGGTTTTTTCTCCTTTTGGTAAGGAGTTTTAGGGCTCTCTTGATTTGTGCCGGAACCGCTTCTCTGCGTTCCTTCCTCCGACTGCTGACCGTCTTTGTCATTATGGTTATGTTCTTGAGGGTTTTCGGTATTAGGGGATTTTGACTCCTTTTCTTTTTCCATTTCTTGATCAGATTGAGAGTGATCTTGATCTGAAGGTTTTTCGCCGTCCGGATGATCTTCCGTGTCTGATTCTTCATCATCCATATGTTGTTCCGGCTGATCTTCTTCTTTCACAGCTTTCTCTTTTTCTCCTGTATCTTCTCCCTGATTTTGATCATCTTTGTTATCTTCATTGTCATCATCTTTGTTTTTGTCTTCTAATTCATCTTTGTGGGAACGGATATAACGGCCTGTTGAGATGCCTTCTTTTTGTGCTTTTGCACGCGTATCAAGGTCTGATTCCACCGCTTCCATCTTATAGTTCTGCTGCTCGTATTTTTTCGCTACATGATCGATTTCGCTTTTTACCGTCGCCTTATATGTGTCATCTTTATTGTTTTCATATACGGTGGCGATAAGCACTTCTTTTGATTCGGTGACATAACCGCTCTTATCGCTGTCTTCGACAATTTCACTGATCACTTCTTTAAAGTCAGACTTTTCCCAATTTTCTATACTGCTCATTAAGTCCTTCCCATCCTCGTTCAGCGGCACCAAATCGATAACTTCACAGTTTTTGTTGAGTGTCAATTCAAAGCTTGGATTGATATCGATCGTCATATAGGCGTATGCTTTATTGTTTAAAACATCAGGGATGATCATGAAAGCGAGCAGCATGATCGCCGCGATTGAAAAAACGCCTGCTTTCAGCGGACGGAGCGAAAGCAGATCAAAAAAGCCCGCACGCTTCCTCGACATTCTTGTCTCCGCGGGAAAAGCAATTTCCTGACCGATTTCATAATCTTCCTCTGTGCTCTTTGCTTTTAAAAATTGTCCGTCAGGGGTTAGCAATGTGACGAATTTTTTATTTTTTTCTACAATAATTCCTCTTCTCATGAATTGAGCACCCCTTTTAGATAATCTTTAAGGTAAACATAATCGCCCGTTATAATGATCGCCATAGCAATGATATATTTGCGGTTTCTCTCTACGGTTTTTCTGCTGACAGCCACCAGCTTTTCAAGCTGTTTGACGGGAAGCTGCTTTTTTTCAAACAAGATCTTTTTTAACTCTTCATGTTCGACTAGCGTATATGCCACTTTGATGGCGTTTTGCCTTGCATCCGTATGTTTCGGCGAATGCTCCAGCAAATCGGAAAAAGACAGGCCAAAACTTTTAAGCCTTTCTTTAAAATGGAAAATCTCCTCCCGCCTCTGCTCCTGTTCGAGCATGCGGTTGAATTCATGAATGGAAAGCTCCGCTTCAATCATGCTTTGAGAGGATTCCTGTTCTTCTCCTTCTTGCATGTCCATATTGATATTCTGGGCATTTCTCGCTTCTTTTCTGATATAATCAATGACTTTGCGCTTAATGATCAGCTCTGCAAATGCCAGCAGAGAATTTCCTTTATCTGAAGAATATTTTTCAATGGCTTCATTGAATGCAATCAAGCCGATGCTGAATTCATCATCTTTTTCATCTATATATCGTTTGCACACGGATGAAACCGTTTTAGCCACAAAAGGCTTATACTGATGGATAAGCTCGTTTTGCAACTGCTGATTTCCTTTTTGTATGCTTATTACAGACTCTTCTAATGATTGTTGTTTCTTTTTTCCTGTCTTAAACAAAAGGCTAAGCACTGGTTTCACCTCAGTTCCTCCCTATACTACTCATTAATGATAGCTAATTTGATAGGGATTCGCAAAGGAGAAAACGCGGTATTCATTTCTAATTTTTCAATTGTGACAATGATTTGTTTGATCTCCTAGAACAATTCGTGATCTGTTTGACGATTAAGGGGGTTTTCCCGCCGTTTTTGTAACACGCCTGTTAATAAAATGAAATCTTATTTCGGTTGGACTAGGGCAATCATCCCTGGTGCTTCCCAGTGCGGGCAAACAAAAAAGACCGCCGGTGAAAGACCGGCAGTCTGGCGAAAGCTGTTTACTCCTCTGCAGCTTTATTCTCGTGTTTGTTCGGATTTGTCATAAACCATCCCCCGAGCGCAATAGCGATCAGCACCGCCCAGAAGATGAACTTCCAAGTACCTGAATGAATAAAATGTTCAGAGACGATGTTGATTTGCGGGTGTGCGAGCGTATAGAGCGTCAGTTTCACACCAACCCAGCCGACAATCAGAAAAGCAGCCGTTTCCAGGCTCGGACGTTTCTTTAACAAGTTCACAAATTGACTTGCAGCAAAACGCATAATAATCAGTCCGATAATCCCGCCGGCTAAAATCACCATGAACTGTCCGCCGTCAAGTCCGCCGATTTGCGGCAGGTTCGTTGCCGGAAGTGTGACAGCCAGCGCAACCGCCGCCAAAATCGAGTCGACGGCAAACGCGATGTCCGCCAGCTCAACTTTGATAACCGTCGGCCAAAAACCGCTTTGCTTCGACTCTTTCACCTTTTCGTCCTTTTTGAAAACATGGGTTTTCAAAATATGGTGAATGGAGATGTAAAGCAGATAGACGGCGCCGATCGCCTGCACCTGCCAGACGTTGACAAGAAAAGAGATCGCAAACAAAGCGCCGAACCTCATCACAAACGCGCCGGCCAACCCGTAGAAGAGCGCTTTTTTTCTGTCTTTTTCAGGCAAGTGTTTAACCATGACCGCCATGACGAGGGCATTGTCCGCGGCCAAAATACCTTCCAGCCCGACTAGGATGAGAAGAACCCAACCATATTCAAGTAATAATGCTGCATCCATTTTATAATTCCTCCTAAGTGATTGTCTCTTTCTCTTATTCCCGCTAATGCAGCAGGGTATTTTCAGAAAACAAAAAAGACCTCTGCCAACATTAGGCAAAGGTCTTGCTAGACATGGTTATCATTGATTAAATCATGCCAACAAAGCCGATGGATGAACATCCATGAACTGACGACTTTGTTTCCGGTTTTAACATCCGGACGCTACTCCCCTTTGGGATAAAAGAAAATATTGAATTATAAGATAATATTAACCTCATATGCGCCCGGCTGTCAATCCTTATTTTTATTTAAAAAAGTTGAAACGCTTTGCGATTTGACTTTCTTCCGCCTGCCTTTCACCCAAAGGTAAAGAACGAACAAAACGATGAATCCGATGCCGACCGGAAGAAGGTATCCGTCCAATAGGCTGCCGACCTTGCTCCAGTTTTCGCCGAGGTAAAAGCCTAAATAGACATAGACGAACGTAATCGGCGTGATCGCAAGGAATGTATAAATACAAAACACCCACACGTTCATTCTAGCGAGTCCGCACGGAATGGAAATCAGCGTTCTGATGCCCGGTATAAACCGGCCGCTGAATGCGACAAACCCCCCGTGCTTTTCAAAAAACCTGTCCGATTTTTCGAGCGCTTCAGGCTTAATGAAGAAGTATTTGCCGTAGCGCTCCAAAAACGGCCGCCCCCCGTACCTCCCGAGCCAGTAAAGCGTCAGCGGACCTGCGACACCTCCCAGTGAACCTGCGGCAACGACCCCGATCAGCAACATATCGCCTTGATACACCCAGTAGCCGGCAAGCGGCAGAACGATTTCAGCCGGCACGAATTCGATGCACAGCGCCAGAAAAATCCCTAAATACGAGAGGCTCTTAAACGCCTCAGCCAATGATAAAATAAACTCCTCGATATCGACCACAACCTTTGACGATTGATAATTTCAAGTTCCAAAGAACGTACAAAAACGATTTTAACACAATTCAGGAAAATTGAAGAGCAAAATGGGAAGTCCTCCTTAGAAAGAGCAGAAGGATATCATTTTTTATTGGCGAATTTCATTATATATAGTATAATTCACGAATTATACCGGATGTAGCGCTATTGCCGCTTTTTTATGTCAACGGTTAAGAGTACGGCAGTCTGGCCTTTCATAATACAGTATAGAAATTCAGATTTTTCATCATAGTACAAAAAGGCGGAGAAGAAAGTGACAGAAGTTTTTGGTGAATATAATGGATGGTTCGTTCTTTTATCCTATATCACTGCGGTTTTGGCAGCATACACAGCCCTTGATTTATCGGAACGGGTCGTCCATACAAAGGGCAGGAAAAATATCGGATGGCTTTTGGCCGGATCCCTCACGATGGGGCTTGGTATCTGGTCTATGCACTTTATCGGGATGCTGTCATTTCAGACAGCCGAAGAAATGAAATACGATTTGAGATTCGTCTTGCTTTCGATTGTTGCCGCTTTCGCAGGCTCGCTCATTTCATTTTATGTTGTGAATGGAAAAGAACCGACGAATGCAAGACTGGCGGCGGGCTCCCTTGCAATGGGAAGTGCGATCGCATCCATGCATTTTATCGGGATGGAGGCGATGGAGAATATGACAATCGTCTATCATCCCGTTCTTTATGCCGCCTCTTTTGCAATCGCCATTTTCGCCTCCTTCGCTGCCTTAAAACTGTCAGTGGTATTCGCCAAAAAAACCGGCTCCTTTCGGATCTTGTTCATTAAAATCGGAAGCGCGCTTTTAATGGGCGGCGCCATTTCCGGCATGCACTATACAGGAATGGCAGCAGCTACGCTTTTCATGACTGACGGCCGTGATACAGGCCGCGAAGGAATCGATGCAATTGAACTGGGCATTATGATCGTACTTGTCAGCCTGATGCTTCAATGCTTCTTGATTTTCGGCGCCTTCACTGACAAGCGTCTGCTGTTTCATATCGAGAAAATCAAAGATAATGAGGAACGGTTCCAGTCCTTAATTAACCACAACATTGATCCGATCTACGTGTTTTCGCTTGAAGGCAAAATGCTTTCCGCCAATTCATCGGGATACAGCCTTCTTGAAAAAATGGGAGTTGAGCCTGAGCGCCTGTCTTCGTTTTTTCGACAGGAGGATCATGACAGACTGCTCAACTGGTTTCTTCAGGTCCAAAATGAAAAACAGGCCCTCAACCGCGACACGGAAATCGAAATAGCTGAAAAGCGTTTTGATGTAAATGTGACGCTGATACCGGTATACGTCAGAAAGCAGCTTGACAGCATTTATGTCATTTGTAAAGATATGACAAACCAGCGTGAAGCAGAACGCAAAATCCATAGAATGGCTCACTATGACGCGTTGACAGATTTGCCAAACAGACGGTATGCAGTCGACCATCTCGCAAATGCTCTGGAGCGGCAGAAGACGGGGACGGCCGTATTGTTTTTGGATTTAAACCGTTTCAAAGTGTTTAATGACGCCCTTGGCCACGACGTCGGAGATCTGCTGCTGGTGGCAGCAGCACAGCGTTTGGCGCATTGTGTGCCTGATGAAGGCTTCATCGCCCGGTTAGGCGGTGACGAATTTATCATTGTCGCCCCTTTACATGGAACCGATCAGCTGACCAGGCAATTGATCAGTCAGTTTGAAACGCCTTTTCACATTAAAGAGCACCGTCTCAAAACATCCGTCAGCATCGGAATCGCCGTTTCCCCGGCCGATGGAACAGACGGTGATGAGCTGATGAGAAAAGCCGACATGGCCATGTACGCCGCGAAGCACAAAAGCAAAAGCAGATATCAATATTTTTCTTCTTCTCTCGCCAGAAAGAACAGACCGTCTTTGCAGGAGGAACCCGAGCCGAACTAAGCGCTTTCCCCAAGCAAATCACTGTATCGCCGCAAGCATCCGGGCCGAAGCCTGGATGCTTTTTTTTCGCGCTGTTATCCATAAGTTGCTATTCATGAAACAATCTGCAGAGAGGCATCAATAAAAGAAAAGGAGTTGAACCGAACCGATGCATACGATGTGGAAAGGCTCAATCAGCTTCGGCCTTGTCAATATCCCCATTAAACTGTTCGCAGCGACAGAGGATAAGGATATTAAATTAAGGTCGCTTCATAAAGAATGCCGCGCCCCGATTCAGTATGAGAAAAAGTGCACAAACTGCCACCAGGAAATCGCGCCCGACGACATCGTCAAAGGCTACGAATATGTTAAAGGCAAATACGTCGTCTTATCGGACGATGAGCTGAAACAGCTCAAAGAAGAGCAGGAAGACAAAGCTGTCGAAATTGTTGATTTTGTCCAGCTAAAGGAAATCGACCCCATCTATTTCAACCGTTCATATTTCGTCGGACCGGGAGATAACGGTGTAAAAGCGTACTCACTTTTGCGCGAAGCGCTCAGAAAAACAGAAAAGATCGGAATCGCCCATATGACCATCCGCTCCAAAAAACAGCTCGCCATTCTTCGCGTCTACGAGAACTGCATTTTAATGGAGTCTATCCACTACCCTGATGAAGTCCGAAACGCGGCCCACGTACCCGGTGTTCCGGAGGAAACCGCGGTCAACGAAAAAGAGCTGCAAACCGCGATTTCACTAATAGACGAGCTGACGACGACATTTGCGCCTGAACAATATGAAGATACGTACAGACTTGCGCTGATGGATAAAATCAAAGAGAAAATCGATCATAATGAGGGTGTCACACCAAATGCCGGAGCCGCCGCTCCGCGCGAGGATGTCATCGATCTCGTGAGCGCTCTCCAAGCCAGCATCGAACGGACAAAAGCGCCTGACCGGGAAGCGGCAAAAACGCCTGTTGCAAAAGGAACCGGGGAAAAAAAGAAAAAAACGTCGCGCAAAAAAGCATCAGAGGCAAAATAAAAAATGGGAATTACGATGCAGCCCGTGTTGACCACATCCGCTCCTTCAGGCGGCAATTGGCGGTATGAAGCCAAGTATGACGGGTATCGGGGGCTTTTAAAAATTTCTGCGGCCGGCGACGTTTCGCTCATCAGCAGAAACGCGCAGCCGCTCGAAAACACATTTCCGGAAATTACGGAATTTGCAAAAAGCATGATCGAAAATCTCAAAGAACACTTGCCGATCACGATTGACGGGGAAATTGTGTCGTTGACAAACCGTTTTCGTTCCCGATTTGAATACGTCCAAAAAAGAGGGTTAAGCAAAAAGGCCGAGTTGATTGAACAAGCTGCCGCGAAGAAACCGTGTCAGTACCTCGCTTTTGATTTACTGGTCTTTAAAGGAGAAAGTTTAACCTCACTCCCCTATACCGAACGAAAACGCGCGCTTTCCGACCTGATGAAAGAACTCGGCTTGCCGATGGCTCCCGATCCGATGGCTCACGCACGAATTCAATACATCCCTGACACTTCAGATTTCCATGCTCTATGGAATGCTGTTAAAAGGTTTGACGGCGAGGGAATTGTTGCGAAGAAAAAAGACAGCCGCTGGGCTGAAAATAAAAAAACAGCCGAATGGCTCAAGCTCAAAAACTACAAAAAAGCAGCTGTATTTATGACAGGCTACAACATGGCAAACCGTTATTTGACAATCGCCGTCTATGACCGCGGTCAAATCAAAGAAGTCGGTTCGGTTTCCCACGGACTCGGAGAACAGGAAAGAAACGCCATTCTTTCAATCGTCAAGCAGTACGGAACCGAAACAAAGCCCGGCGAATATACCATAGATCCGTCGATTTGCATGACGGTCCATTATTTAACGATTCATTACGGGACATTGCGCGAGGTGTCGTTTGTTTCTTTTGAATTTGACATGGCTTGGGAAGATTGTACTTACAAGCGCCTGCTGCTTCATTCAAGAAACGTCCACCCCGATTTGCAGCTGACAAGCCTTGATAAAGTCATCTTTCCTAAAAGCAATAAAACAAAAGCGGATTACATCGGATATCTGAATGAAATCGGCGATTTTCTGCTTCCGTTTCTCGACAATCGGGCGCTTACCGTTATCCGTTATCCGCACGGTTCCGGCGGAGATTCTTTTTTTCAAAAAAACAAGCCCGACTACGCACCCGAATTTATCACGACCATTCGGGTTGACGAGCACGAGCATATCATCTGCAGTGATTATTCAGTTCTGCTGTGGCTTGCCAATCAGCTTGCGCTGGAGTTCCATATCCCTTTTCAAACAGCGGATACGACCCGTCCGACCGAAATCGTTTTCGATCTCGATCCGCCTTCAAGGTCGGAGTTTCCACAGGCCGTCAGAGCCGCGAATGAATTGCACCGTTTATTTGAACAGCTTGGCCTCTTGTCTTTTCCAAAGCTGTCGGGAAATAAAGGGATACAAATCTATATTCCGATTTCAAAAAACGCCTTTACTTATGAAGAAACCCGCCTTTTCACAAGCTTTGCGGCTTCTTATTGCGTCTCACTTTTTCCCGATCTGTTCACAACCGAACGCCTGATTAAAAACAGGGGCGGAAAACTCTATATTGATTATGTGCAGCACGCTCCGGGAAAAACGATCATCTGCCCGTATTCCACAAGAGGCAATGAGATTGGCACAGTGGCCGCACCACTGTTTTGGGATGAAGTCCATTCAGACTTGGCACCCTCAAATTTTACGATGGAGGCTGTCATCAAACGCACAAAGGAGCTCGGATGCCCTTTCGAAAGCTTCTTCAGACAGCCCCAAGACAAACAGATCAAAGCTATTCTCGATCACTTAAAAGAAATTGACCGTTCGGAAAATTGACTTTTTCAGCGAAACAATAGGTGCTGGCTGTGGATTCCGGCTTTTTTTAAAAGGGCCATCAGCTGCTCCTGTTCCTCTTTTGTCAAGCCTGAAAAAGCCCGCGCAATTCTCAGGGAGTGGATCGGATAAATCTCATCGAGATATGCCTTTCCCTTCTCTGTCAAATTCGCATAGACAGACCGTTTATCTTTCGGGTCCTGCTCTCGTTTGATGAAACCGTTTTTTTCCAATTTGTCGATCACATAGGTTACGTTTCCGCTTACAAGGAGCAGCCTCGAGCCGATTTGCTGCAGCTTTTGGGCTCCCCTCGTATACAAAAGCTCCAATACAGCAAATTCTGTAGGATTAAAGCCGTGTTCCTTGCTGTCCCGAATACTATGTTCTGAAACGCTTTTAAAAGCCCTGGCAAAAACCTTGTACAGCGACATAGCACGGTGAACTTCTTCCTCATTAAACGAAAGTCTCATATCATCTACCTCTTATACTATTTTCTTAAAATGAACCCGGGAAATGAAAACCCTTACAAATGTAGAAAAAGAAAGGGTCATGCTTTTCCCATATTCTATAAGTATATATTTTCGTTATTCGAAAGAAAACTCCTGCTTATTTTTTTTAAGATATTAAAAAGAAGCCCGTTTTTTCAAAATGGCCGATTTTGAACACGGGCTTTATTTTTCCGGAAAAAATAAAAATATTCTTTTCTGAGCTCCGTAATCGTCATCCTCTGCAAAACATCCTGATTATACTCACCGAGTGAGCTCAGTTTTTTTGAGTAATGGTTTCTTTCCTTTTCCAAAGCGTTTTTTAACAACCTGCTCATGATCTTCTCCTTTCATTTTCGTGTGTTGTAATATAAGAATAGACCTTATTTATTAACCAGGCTTTAAGGCCGTGTAAAGTTTGCTTTCACTCCCACTTCCGGATTTAAGAGGACTTTTGATAAAAGCCGTTCTGCACTGCCCTCAGCAGCGGAAACGCATCCTTTCCGGCAAGATTCATTAATGTCTCGAGCAATTCGTCTCTTTTAATGTCTAAAGCAACGATTTCTTTGGCGAGTGAGACCGCTTTGTGTTCCTTCATCCAATGATTCCCCCTCATCAGTCTGTATCTACAGCATACAAAACACTTTTACCCCTTGCATGGTTCCTGTAAACTTTTCTTCCGCGATTTTTTTAAAAGTTTTTCAACAATGTTAGATTTTCTAACAAACGTCAGGTTTTTTCGCGCGTTTTCTTATATAATACAAAAAAAGTCATCTTAGGGGTGGGAAAATGACAGTCGAAGATCTTTCTTATAAAGATAAAAAAGTGATTTCTATTGGCATTGTCAGCGAGCTGACGGGTTTGTCGGTCAGGCAGATCCGCTATTATGAAGAACGCAAGCTGATCTATCCGCAGCGCTCTTCAAGAGGCACGCGCAAGTATTCCTTTGCTGACGTCGAACGGCTGATGGAAATCGCAAACAAGCGGGAAGACGGTGTTCAGACGGCAGAAATCCTCAAAGATATGCGCAAAAAAGAACAGAGACTGAAAAACGACCAGCAGCTCAGAAAGAAAATGCTCGAAGGACAGCTTAACGCTCATTTTAAATACAAAAACCGCTAAAAAAACGAATCATACCCTCCGGATGATTCGTCACCTGTTTTCCTGCTGTTTCGTTTCCTTTATGTATCCGATGAAATCAATCATAACGCCTTTATCTGGATCATTGCGTATCCGAAACGCGATCGTTCCGGGCTGACCGGTATTTTCCATCTTGTAAGCGGCATGAAACACATGGATGCTCGCTTCAGAAATTTGAAAATCATCAGCACGAAGCCCGGAAATTCCCCATTTCTGTTTGTTTTCCAGGATTGTTTCCGGAGAGGGGGTTGCGCCCTCCACGTACAACCGCTTCATCTTTGACACATCATCGTTCAATATCGCCTCAAGCATACCCTCGACTGCGACGAGCCGCCTGTCTTTTCCTTCATCTTCATTCTGACAGCCGGCAGCAACCATTGCAACGGCTAAACAAATCAGCACAGCTGCAAATCTTCTCATACCAATCCCCCCTGATCTCTGCCTAAAATATATAGGCTTTTACGGATTCTGGCAAGCAAAAAACCCTCCCTAAAAAAGGAGGGCTGCTGTCTTACAGTGAATGAATGAATGCAGTTGCAATACCGAAGTAGATCAGCAGTGACAAAATGTCATTTAAAGTTGTGATCAGCGGACCCGATGCAATCGCAGGGTCGACGTTGCACTTGTGAAGGATGATCGGGACGATCGTTCCCGCCATCGTTCCGATGATCAGTGTGGCAAAGAGCGAAGTCCCTACCACAAATCCGAGCAGCAGATTCCCCTGCCATACAATCGCGATTCCTGTAATCACGACCGCACAAACAACGCCGATAATAATGCCGGCCTTGAGCTCCCGGAAAATCAAGCGGAAAATCGTTTTTTTATTGAGTTCTTCTTTTGACAGCCCTCTGATGACGACAGCGAGAGACTGCGTCCCGGTGTTACCCGTCATTCCTGCGATCATCGGCATAAAAAAGGCCAATGCGACAACCTGCTGCAGTGTGTCTTCAAAATAGCTCATGATGCTGCCTGAGATCAAACCGATGAACAGAAGCAAGATCAGCCACGGCAGACGTCGATATGCAGCGACATACGATTTTGTATCAAACGTGATTGCTTTACCTGATGCAGCAAATTTTTCGTAGTCTTCATTCGCTTCTTGGATGACGATGTCAATAATGTCATCGACCGTTACGATCCCGACAAGCTCATGGTTTTTTTCTACAACGGGAATCGCCAGAAAGTCGTACCGCTCAATGAGCCTTGCGACTTCTTCCTGATCTTGAAGAGCGTCCGCTGAGATGACCCTTGTAAACATTAATTCCTGAACCTTCTCATCGGGTTCTGCCAAAATGAGATCCCGGTATGAGATAACCCCGACAAGCTGCTTTTGTTCATTGATAACGTATAAATAGTTGATCGACTCCGCGATTTCCGCAAAGCTTTTCAGCTTGACAACCGCTTCTTTTACCGTGTAATGCTGCGGAATCCAGACATAGCGGTTTGTCATGATTCTTCCCGCTGTTTCAGGCGGGTAGTTCATCAGAACGCGGACCGCTTCAGATTCTTCCGCTTCCATACTGGAAAGAAGCTGGTCTTTCAGCTCTGAGTCCATTTCCTCGAAGAGCGCGGCAAGGTCGTCGTTGTCCATTTTATTCATCACATGGATCGCCTTTTCCTTGCCGACCTTGTTCAGAACGACAAGCTGCTCTTCTCTGTCCAGTTCGCCCATGAGATCGGTAATGTCTTCAACCGTTAAAAAAGACAGATACCGGCCGCGGTGCTTTTCGGGCATTTCCTTAAACAGAATCGCCATATCATAAGGCTGCAGTTCCTCTAAAACGTTTTGAAACTCTTTTCGTTTTCCGTCTCTCAGTAAAATAATAATGCGTAAAATCAGTTCATCATATGTCATGTTTTTTACCATGGCAATCTGTACCTCCCTTTTCAGGAGATCCTTATATCACCATAGCAAAAGGGGTGAAGTATAAGGATCTCCTCATCAATCAATGTGTGATGCTGTAAAATATTTCTCGTATGATTAAACCGCCTCGAATGGGGAGAATCCATACTTCCACCTCCTTGTTTAATACGGAAAGTTCACTTTCCTCAAAAAATAAAAAAACACCTATTTCATTGAAATGAAGGTGTTAAAAGCCATACAAAATAAAACCCTAACGCCTTCCATCGTAGAGCTTTAGCACTGTATGGCATAGGCAGCATGCCAGCTGCATTAAAAATCACCTTAGATCGATGATTTCTGTTGACCCATTGGCGTCTTTGGACATTTTTGGGCAGCAGCGTATCTCCATACAGGAGCCTCACCTAACGAAGAGCTGTATTTACCGGACACAATGAGATTACAGAAAAAAAGGATAACTGTCAATAAGAAAAGCAAACTTAATGCTCTCTATTATGGTTGATTCCCTTTTTCGTCAAAATTAAACCAGCTCTTTCGCCGAGATGCCGAGCTCCGTTCTTACTTTTCGCTATCCTGTTCAAGGTCGTCCTTTGACAGCAGGTGATAGTTTTCGTGCAGCAAAAGCGCGTATTCTCCTTCATATTTTGGATGCGGCACAAACTCCGCCTGCTCGATTGACAATTCGTCTCTTTTTTCGTTTTCTTGTTCTTTCACCCTGTATCAACTCCTTTTTTTAATAGGATATCCTTTTGCCGGGATAATATGATGAAGCGAAATCTCATATATATAGTGATTCTCTCGCCCTTTCGTCGATTTCACAGGTCTTTTCGCTTACAATTCCAGCATTGTTCGCAGTTATTCGACTTTTCTCCTCTATTATCTATATTTTTTAACTTTTCATAAAATTCATACAAATGAACCTTTTTTTAACAAAGTGAATGTTTTACAATAAAATCACGCACCTTGTAACCCATCTAAAGCAGCATATAACAGGGAGGGCTTTGAAATGCAAATGCGATTAATTCCTTATGTCACTGACACAAAGCTGATGGACGTGAACGAATTGCCGGAAGGAATCGATGCGATTAAGGCACCGGAGCTGTGGTCACAAGGTTTTAAAGGAAAAGATATCACTGTCGCAGTGCTTGATACAGGCTGTGACGCAACCCATCCCGATTTGGCAGACCGAATCATCGGAGGCAGAAACTTTACTGATGATGACAATGGAAAAGAAGATCAATTTCATGATTATAATGGACATGGCACCCATGTGGCGGGTACGATTGCCGCAAACGATCAAAACGGCGGCATCTCCGGCGTGGCACCTGAAGCGAACCTATTAATCGTCAAGGTGCTCGGCGGTGAAGACGGCAGCGGCGATTATGAATGGATCATCAACGGGATCAACTACGCCGTCGAACAAAAAGCCGATATCATTTCAATGTCGCTCGGCGGACCTGCCGACGTTCCGGAATTGAAAGAAGCGGTGACAAACGCCGTGAAAAACGGAGTGCTCGTCGTCTGCGCCGCCGGAAACGAAGGCGACGGCAATGACCGTACAGAGGAGTACTCATACCCTGCTGCATACAACGAAGTCATCGCTGTCGGGTCTGTGTCATTGACGCGGGAGTCTTCCGAATTCTCAAATGCGAACAAAGAAATTGACCTCGTTGCACCAGGAGAAGAAATCCTCTCTACATTGCCCGATCATCAATATGGAAAGCTGACGGGAACATCGATGGCCACACCGCACGTCAGCGGCGCGCTCGCTCTCATCAAGTCAGCTGAAGAAGAGGCGTTTAAACGGAAGCTGACAGAACCGGAACTGTATGCTCAGTTAATCCGCCGCACGCTTCCTCTTGATTACTCAAAAGCGCTGATCGGCAATGGATTCTTATATTTGTCGGCGCCGGAGGTACTGGCGGAAAAAGCCGGCGAAGCAAAACTTCTTTCCCTTTAACAGCCTAAGGAGGCTGCCGACAATGTCGGCGGCCTTTTTCATGGCTATTGATAAGGCTGAATCTTTTTAATTGCAAGAATTCAAAAATTATTTTGACTAAAAGATCGTGACGGTATATAATCTACTAAACAATTTCATCGCCGGGAACATGGTAATCTAACGAGGTTAGATTTTAAAAGGGAAGTTTGGTGAAAATCCGACGCGGTCCCGCCACTGTGAATGAGGAGGTTATTTCATAAAACCCACTGTTTCTATACGGGAAGGGGGAAATAACCGTCGATTCATGAGCCAGGAGACCTGCCTGTTCTGACGCACCATCAACCTACGGTCGATAGGAGGTGTTCGAGTTGACGTAACAATCGCTACGTTTATTTCTCGTTCGCAAAATGCTGTTTTCAGGCACTCACCTTCTCATTGTCCGAAGTGTGAGTGTCTTTTTTTATTGAACACTAAAGGAGGAGACCAGAATGACAAATGTAAAAACGAGTAGCTTGGGATTTCCAAGAATCGGCTTGAACAGAGAATGGAAAAAATCGCTTGAGGCTTATTGGAAAGGAAACACAGACCGTGAGACCTTTTTAAAAGAAATGGACGAACAATTTTTAGCAGCCCTCCAGACCCAGCTTGATCAGCAAATCGATATCATACCGGTTTCCGACTTTACCCTGTACGACCACGTTCTTGACACGGCGGTGATGTTCAACTGGATTCCAAAAAGATTCAAGGATGTACATGATCCGTTAGATACTTATTTCGCAATGGCGAGAGGCACGAAAGATGCTGTATCGTGTGAAATGACAAAATGGTTTAACACAAACTACCATTATATTGTGCCTGAATTTGAAAAAGGCGCACAATACCGCGTGACGAGAAACAAACCGCTTGAAGATTATAAAAGAGCAAAAGCAGCATTGGGAACAGAAACGAAGCCCGTCATACTCGGCCTTTACACTTTCGTAGCCCTTGCAAAAGGCTATGAACAACAAGATATCAAAGATATTTATAGCCAAATGACGCCTCTTTACATCCAAGTTCTGAAAGAGCTTGAGCAGGAAGGCGGCAAATGGGTGCAAATCGACGAGCCTGCTCTAGTGACGGCTTCACATGAAGAAGCGGCTGCAGTCAAAGAAATCTATCAGACGATTACAGAGGAAGTCCCTGGAGTGAATATCCTTCTGCAAACCTACTTTGATTCGGTTGACGCTTATGAAGAGCTGATATCGTTTCCTGTCGCCGGGATTGGTCTTGATTTTGTTCATGATAAAGGGAAAAACTTCGAGCATTTAAAAGCGCACGGTTTTCCTAAAGGCAAAGTCCTTGCCGCCGGTATTTTAGACGGGCGCAACATTTGGAAAGCCAATCTCGAAGAACGCCTGGATCTGACGCTTGAGCTGATCCAGAGTGCGGGTGTTGACGAAGTCTGGATTCAGCCTTCAAACAGCCTGCTTCACGTCCCTGTCGCAAAACACCCGGACGAGCAGCTTGCCGATGATCTCTTGATCGGTTTATCTTTTGCAAAAGAAAAGCTTCTGGAGCTTACACTGCTGAAGAACGGACTTGTTTCCGGAAAAGCGGCCATCCAAACGGAAATCGATGAAGCGCACGGGCACCTTCAAGCTCTCAAACAATACGGTGCAGCGACAAATTCGGCCTTTGCCGAAGAAATAGACAAGCTGACCGAGGAAGACTTTAAACGCCCGACAGCTTTTGAAGAAAGACTGCGGATCCAAAATGAATCTCTCGGACTTCCTCTATTGCCGACAACGACGATCGGCAGCTTCCCGCAGACAGCGGAAGTGCGGAGCGCGCGGCAAAAATGGCGGAAAAAAGAATGGTCTGACGAGCAGTATGAAGTATTTATTCAGAAAGAAACAAAGAAATGGATTGACATTCAGGAAGACCTCGGACTTGACGTTCTCGTTCACGGAGAATTCGAACGGACAGACATGGTTGAATATTTCGGTGAAAAGCTCGGAGGATTCGCCTTTACCAAATACGCCTGGGTTCAGTCATACGGTTCCCGCTGCGTCCGTCCGCCGGTCATCTACGGAGATGTCGAGTTTAAAGAGCCGATGACGGTAAAAGAAACAGTTTACGCCCAATCCTTGACCTCGAAGAAAGTCAAGGGCATGCTGACAGGTCCTGTTACGATTTTAAACTGGTCCTTTGCCCGCTATGATCTGCCGAGAAAAGAGATTGCCTTCCAAATCGCCCAAGCTCTCCGCAAAGAGGTTGAAGCGCTCGAAAAAGCAGGCATTCAAATCATCCAGGTCGATGAACCCGCCTTGAGAGAAGGCCTGCCGCTTAAAGAACGGGATTGGGACGAGTACCTTAAATGGGCTGCCGAAGCGTTCAGACTGTCCACTTCATCAGTAGAAGATACGACGCAAATCCATACGCATATGTGCTACAGCAACTTTGAAGATATTGTAGACACGATCGAAGATCTTGACGCAGACGTCATTACGATCGAGCACAGCAGAAGCCACGGCGGATTCCTTGATTATCTGGAACAGCATCCTTACCTGAAAGGACTCGGGCTTGGCGTCTATGATATTCACAGTCCCCGCGTCCCTTCCAGCGATGAAATGCTCACGATTATAGAAGATGCGCTGAAAGTCTGCCCGGCTGACCGCTTCTGGGTAAACCCTGACTGCGGTTTAAAAACGAGACAGCCTGAAGAAACGATCGCAGCGCTTAAACATATGGTTGAAGCAGCCAAACAAGCAAGAGGCAAACTCGCTCAGACTGTTTAATTCCACAAAAAATCCAACACAAACGCCGCCTGTTCACACGGGCGGCTCTTTTCATGTCCTCAGCCCTTTTTAGGCCGAAAGAACCGTTATATAAGGTACGTCCGCCCAAAAATCATTAAGACTTTTGATTCATTCGTACGATTTCCTTCCGTATCCTTTTCTTTTAACATATTTGTAGTAGATGATGGAAGGGAAGGAAAATATGTAGTGATTGACGATGGAATAGCGTTAGAACGAAAAATCAAACGAAAAATATATCAGGAAGACATTCACTCTCTTCAGCTATACGTAAAAGAAGTGACTGCCGCCATTGACGAGCTGAGGCAGGAAAGTTCTTCTATTTTAAAAGCACACCAAATGTATATCAACGGATGGCGCGGACAGGCGCGCGAAATGTATGACGCACTTTTGGACGATCTTGACCGGGCGGAATCGCGCGTGTATGACAGGCTGAGGGCCATTAAGGAGCAGGCGTCCGAAGAAATTGAGCGGCTTCAGCTGAAAGCCGAGGAGCTGACATGACGATCCGGCTGAACATCAATGATCTGCACGCGCTCGCCCGCCAATTTCGCTATTCCCACCAGCGAATCAGCGATTTAATAAACCTTTTGAACCGCCATTTTCATGTTCTTTTCTCCAGCGTGAAAGCAGCAAGGACATACGGGATCGATCAGGCGCAATCCGAAATGGAACATGAACTCAATGGATTTTTACACACGCTCGATGATTTGCAGCATCTTCTGCACTTTACAGAAATCCGCATGAAAAAGACCGATCAAATGCTTGCAGAGAAGCTCTTCCAGAGCGGCGGGCGTCTGGCAGGCTACCTGCCGATCATGTCTTTTTTGGCTGCGGCAAAATGTTCCCCTGACAGCTACAGACTGACCGCGCCGCCGCTGTCTGAACCGCTCGCTCTCATGAAGCAGATCAAACAAAACGGCCTGTCAGGACTCTTTACGAAAAAACGAGCCGCAGCATATATTCAGTTAGATGAAGAAGGACAGCAGCAGCTGTGGTCAGCACGCCGCATGATCAGCCGCACAATCGCCGACAACCTTTGCCTTCTGGCGTATCAGCAAATCGCAAAAGGCCCGCTTTCTCTTACGGTCTTCCTTTTCGGAAAAAAAGCGGAAGCAGATGCGGCAGATGTCAAAACCGTTTGTCTTTCAAAAAACAAAACGATTTCCGCTGCCACGCTCCACAGCTTCAGTGCCAAAATGTATTCCGGCTAAGAGGCTCGGAGCGGACTTTCACAGGATATGATGACAGCGGCGTTCAGGCAGGACGCCTGGATGGTTTGCCGCCGATCCTGTGAGCACCGCCTTTGCAGGCCTGCAAGGGTTTGTCGACACGCTAAAAGCCTGATTGTTGAAATCAGGCTTTTTGGCATGCCTACCAGGTGGCATTCTTTGCTTCTACTCTATGTTCCCCGTCTCCTTCTCTTTCGATTGTGACCTTTCCATCATCAGAAACTGTTACAACTGCAAGAGCTGTGTCATGAACATAGCTCGAGTTCCATAGTTCACTGACCGGCCTCTTTTTTAACAGATTCAAAAGCACCAAAATAAACACGGAATGGCTGACAATGAGGACATTGCCTTCCCGATGGCGGTGGAGAATGAATTCATACACCCGGCTGACCCGTCTTTCAAAATCGTAAAAGCTCTCCCCTTCATCAGGCATGTATGTTTCAGGCGCATTAAAATACGCTTCCAGCAAGTCAGGATCGCTTTGTTTGATCTCATCATACGTTTTTCCTTCCCAGCGGCCGATCGAGATTTCTTTTAATCTGTCGTCTGTTATAAAGGGAACACTGCGGTTCTGCAGCATAGCCCGCGCAGAATCAACAGCCCGGCCGCTTGGACTGGAATATGCGGCTTGGAATTGAACAGCTTTCAGCCGTTCGCCGAGGGCGTTTGCATTTGCCAGCCCCAAAGCCGTTAAATTGGAGTCTTCCCAGCCTTGCATTCTTTTTTCAATATTCCATTCCGTCTGACCGTGTCTTGCAATATACAATGTAAGCAAAACATCATCCTCCGTTCATCATTCTAGCATTCATTGTATGCGATGGTCCGTTCGAAATCAAACATACTGAATATTCTGATGCGCGTTTATTTTACAAGATTCATCAGCTATAATAAGAAGGCAAGACAACCAAGGAGGATACAGAAATGAATCATGAAACATTTTTGCAGCGCGCAATCGACCTTGCGGTGGAGAGCGTGAAAAGCGGCACGGGCGGACCTTTTGGCGCTGTGATTGTCAAAGACGGCCAAATTATTGCCGAGGGAAAAAACAATGTCACAACAAGCAATGATCCCACCGCGCATGCTGAGGTAACGGCTATTCGGCTCGCCTGTGAAGCACTTGGAGATTATCAGCTGAACGACTGCATTCTTTATACAAGCTGCGAACCGTGTCCAATGTGCCTGGGAGCCATCTACTGGGCGAGACCGAAGGAAGTTTACTTCGCCGCTCAGCATTCAGATGCCGCATCGGCCGGTTTTGACGATTCTTTTATTTATGAAGAAATCACAAAAACGCAAAGCGAACGGACAATTCCTTTTTATAAAATGGACCTTCAAGCAAAGCTTGAACCCTTTCTCACGTGGGAAACGACCGATCAAAAAGTGGAATATTAAAATAAAGAAAGCTTCCTGATGAAGGAAGCTTTTTCATTTTGAAGCTGACGGCTCATACCATTCAAGCTTTTGATCTTCAGATTCCAAATCAAGGCTTTCCGCCTTTCCATCCTTTTCAATTTCAAGCCTGACGATTTTCCCTTTCAGTTTTTCAGGTGCTTCGGCGACATCCCTCTCAAAATCGGCTGTTTTCTGATAAGTTTTTTCCCCAGCTTTTGTTTTGATTGTAATGTTTTGTTCCGATTCGCTGACAAACGCGGCAATGATTTTTCGGCTGCCGTCATTCTCCTGTTCATATACGCCGTTTTGGTCGGCTTTTGACTGCGGCATGAGCTCAGCTTCTTCGGCTTCTTGCGTTTTTCCGTCCACCTCTACCTTCACAAGCTTCCCGATTAAGTCATCATGGTCTTCTTCGCTGTGAAAACGGCTGCTTTTCGGGACAATCAGTTCCTTATCCTTTATTTCGAGCGTGATTTGGTCGTCTTCGGCATGAACATACTTGCCTATCAAATCAAAATCTTCTTCAGACCGGATATTTTTGTCAAGAGAATATGTTTTCAAATCAGGCGCTTTCTGTTTGGCCGTATCAGCCGAGGGTTGATTTCCGTTGTTCTCCTTCGCTCCGGTTCCGCATCCTGCAAGGACGAAGGCGGCAGAGAGCACGGCGAATACAAGCGCTTTTTTAAGATATGCCATTTGCTGCTCCTTTCTAAAAAAGAAAGCAAACAAGCTTTGTTTGCTTTCTCGTTTTCATCTTTCCCGTTTGTTTATTTTACTTCAAGGCTGACGTCGATATTTCCTCTCGTCGCTTTTGAATAAGGGCAAAAGTCATGAGCGGCTTCGACCAGCTCTTTCGCTTTTTCTTTGTCTACCCCGCCTGAGGTGACGATCAGCTTGACGCCGATTTTAAAACCGCCGTCACTCTCATCCTTCAGCAAGCTCACATGGCCCTCAACCTCAGAATCGATGTTAATGCCTTTTTGTTTTGCGACATGCTCCAATGCGCCGCCGAAGCACGCCGCGTATCCCGCCGCAAAGAGCTGTTCAGGATTTGTCCCTGATTCGCCTTCTTTTTTTTCATTTGGCATGACAATGTTGTGATCCAAAACCCCGTCATCTGATGTGACATGTCCTGATCTTCCGCCTTTTGCCGTGACTTTTGCTGTAAATAATGCAGTCATCCTGATTCCTCCTTACGTTTTTTTCCTCTACTCTTTATATTTCACAAAATGAGTTTTTTAAACATCCGTTTTTGTTTTTTCGGGTTTTCTGCAGAACAATGGGAAAAAAACGAAAAATCTTATACAATAAAAAGGAACATAAAAAAGAGTTGGTGAAACGATGACAAACGAATTTGAACATATGAGGCTTGACAGACAGCTTTGTTTTCTCCTTTATGCCAGTTCGCGTGAAATGACGAAGCTTTACAAGCCGCTGCTTGATAAACTCAATATTACGTATCCGCAGTACCTCGCACTCCTTTTATTATGGGAGCACGGGGAATTAAACGTCAAAACAATGGGCAAGCTCCTTTATCTCGATTCCGGCACACTGACGCCGATGCTGAAGAGGATGGAGCAGCACGGGCTTTTAACAAGGGAGCGGTCACCTGAAGATGAACGGTCTGTGGTCGTCAGACTGACAGCAGGCGGCCAGGCACTTCAGGAAAAAGCGAGCAGCATTCCGCAACACATGATCGCCCAGACCGATCTGTCGGCTGGCGAACTGAAGAACTTGAAACAAACGCTTGAATCCCTTCTGGCTTCATTGACGAAAAAAACAGATGCGCTGTAAAGACAGCAAAAAGGCGCCTTCATATCGAAGGCGCCTTTTTTTAAGAAATGACTTCAAGGCTGACATCAACATTTCCGGAAATCGCTTTTGAATACGGACAAACGGTATGAGCTTGATGAACGAGTTTTTCGAGCTCCGACTGTTCAACGCCGGTTCCTTTTACTTGCAGCGTGACACTGAGCTTATAGCCTCCATCTGCTTCATCTTTCAGAAGGCTGACGTTTGCCGTCACCTCTGTCTCCATTCGAAGACGCGCTTTTTGGGCGGTCAATTGCAATGCACTGTCAAAGCATGCCGCATATCCGGCAGCAAACAGCTGCTCCGGATTGGTGGCATTTTCGTTCTTCTTGGCTTTTGGCGTTCCCGGCATGGCCAGCTCCAGTTCAAGGACGCGGTCAGATGAGGTGACTTGTCCGTCTCTGCCGCCTTTGGCAGTAGCTTGCGAGGTAAATATAGGTTTCATGATTTATCGTCTCCTTTAATTTATATTGTGCACAATTAAATTTTATAAAATTAAATACGAAAACGCAACAAAAAAACATCCTGTCTGCATGTCAAGACAGGATGTTTCACTTTCATATCCGGATTTGCCCGTTTCCTTTAATGATATATTTAGAAGAAGTCAGCGCTTTAAGGCCCATCGGCCCCCTTGCATGAAGCTTTTGCGTGCTGATGCCGATTTCGGCGCCATAGCCGAATTCAAAGCCGTCCGTAAAACGCGTGGAAGCATTGTGGTAAACCGCTGCAGCGTCAACAGACGTTAAGAAAAACCGGGCGTTTTCCTGATTTTCAGTCAGAATCGCTTCCGAATGACGCGTGCCGTACTGCCTGATGTGCCGGATGGCTTCATCGATTCCGGCGACAATTTTGATGCTGACAACCGGCGCAAGAAACTCGGTTTCCCAGTCGGTCTCGCGAGCAGGAACCGCAGATGGCAGCAGCGCACATACAGCTTCGTCTCCCCTGATTTCAACGCCTGCTTCTTCAAGCTTTTGAAGCAGCGCTGTCGTATGCTTCTTCGCCCAGTCTTTATGGATAAGCACCGTTTCAATCGCATTGCAGACAGAAGGACGCTGCGTTTTGGCATTGATTACAACCTGCTCGGCCATGTCGGACCGAGCCGATTCATCAATGAATATGTGACAGTTTCCCGCGCCTGTTTCAAGGACAGGCACTGTGGATTCCCGCACCACCATATCAATGAGGTCTTTCCCTCCTCGCGGAATCAGGACATCCAAGCCGTCGTTTAAAGTGAACAGCTGTTTTGCCGCTTCCCTGCTTGTATCTTCAATGAGCTGAACGGCATCCTGCGGAAGCGCAGATTGTTCGAGCGCTTCTCTGATCACGCGGACGAGCGCTTGATTGCTGTTGATGGCTGATGAACTGCCCCGCAGGATGACGGCATTTCCCGTTTTCAAACAGAGGGTCGCGGCGTCGACCGTTACATTCGGCCGGGCCTCGTAGATCATGCCGACGACTCCGAGCGGAACCCTGACATTTTCAATGAAAAGCCCGTTGTCTTTGCGGATCGTTTCAAGCGTTTCCCCCACAGGATCTTCAAGCTTGATGAGCAGCATGACGGCGTCTGCCATATCATTCAGTCTCTCCGGCGTTAAGGCAAGGCGGTCAAGCAGCGCAGGTGAAAAGCCTTTTTCTTTGCCGCGAACGATATCTTTCTCGTTTTCTGCCAATATCTCATCTTGCTTAAAGCGGAGCGCCTCGGCGATGAAGGAAAGCGCCTCATTTTTCTTTGCAGTCGGCTGATGAACCAGTTCTTCTTTTGCGACTTTAGCCTTTTTTGCTTTTTCAATCACTTCGCTCATTCTTTCATCCCCTTATTCTTTAATACTTACCCAATCATTTCGATGGATGACTTCTATCCCTTCTTCATGATGGAACTCATCGCTTCGTTTCCCTTTCACCTCTTCAAGCTCTGCTGCGGAGTACAGCGTTTGGCCTTTTCCGGCCAAGCCGTTCGGTCCGTAAACTTCGACAACCGCCCCTTTCGGAAAATCCCCGGATATTGCTGTTACGCCGGCCGGCAGCAAGCTGCCGCCATTTTCGATAATCGCCAGCTCAGCCCCCTCATCAACGGTAATCTTCCCTGAGACAGGAGAGTGAAAAGCGATCCACTGTCTATGATTGTTGACGGAAGACAGGTCGGATTGGCCGATATAGGTGCCGTCCCCGTTTCCTTTTAAAATCTGAATCAGCTTATCATCTCCCTCTCCGGCGCCTATGAAAACATTGACGCCGAGTGAAAGAGCGGTTTTTGCCGCCAAAAGCTTCGACTTCATTCCGCCCGTCCCGACTTTTGAACCGGCGGATGCAGCGCAGCCCAAAAGTTCGTCCGTAATTTCGGGAATGTAATCAAAACGGCGGGCATCAGGATGTTCATTCGGATTCGAATCATAGAGGCCGTTAATATCCGTTAAAATGATGAGTTTGTCGGCATGAATCAGTCCGCTCACCAGGGCGGATAGCATGTCATTGTCCCCAAACGTCAATTCTTCAACAGATACCGAATCATTTTCATTAATAATCGGGACAAGCCCCCGTTCAATCAGTTCCATAATGGTCGCATATGCATTTCGATACCGTTCCCGTTTGGCAAAATCGTTTCTTGTCAATAAAATTTGCGCAGGCTTGATATCGCGGTCTGCAAAATGCTTGATGTATGTCTGCATTAACAAGCTCTGGCCGACGGCCGCTGCAGCCTGTTTCCCCTTTAGCGTGACAGGCCTCGCGGGATAGCCGAGCTGTAAAAATCCCGCAGCGACAGCGCCGGACGAAATAAAGATGACGTCGTGGCCTTCTTTTTTCAGAGCAGCTATCGCCCGAACATGGTCATTGATCTTCGCCTCATCGATGCTGCCTTTCGAATTGGTTAATGAACTGCTTCCGATTTTAATGACAATCCGTTGTTTTTTCACGTTTTTTCCCTCCGAGATGATCTGGCAGAAGCCAACAAAAAAAGCCCTTTTCGTCCAAATAAAAGGACGAAAAGAGCTTTCCGCGGTACCACCTTCATTGAATGCGCGAGAAAAAAGCGCACTCCTCTTTCCCCTTTAACGCCAGGGTATGCGCCCAGGTTTTCCCCCTGAGACTCCGAGGCAGGTTCAGCAGGTTTCATGTGGTGAAATGTTTCAGCATGCCATTTCACTCTCTTTCACAGAAAGAACTGCTTACTGGCCCTCTTCAACGCTCGTGATTTTTTATTATTATGCCTAGGAAAAACGCCTCTGTCAAGAGGGAGATCAAACAATTTAATTAAAGACGATCGTCTTGTTTCCATGCACGATAATCCGGTCTTCCAAGTGCCATTTGACCGCTCTTGCCAAAACGCTTCTCTCAATCGTGCGGCCGATGTTTTTCAATGCTTCCACATTGTCTCTGTGGTCGACCCGTTCGATATCCTGTTCGATGATCGGTCCTTCATCCAATTCGTTTGTCACATAATGCGATGTTGCTCCAATCAGTTTAACGCCTCTTTCATATGCCCGTTTATACGGATTCGCTCCGATAAAAGCCGGCAGGAATGAGTGGTGAATATTAATGATTTTGTTTGGATGAGCCGAGACAAAATCAGGCGTTAAAATCTGCATGTAGCGGGCGAGAACGATGACATCCGCACGGTACTCTTCAAGCCATTTCAGCTGCTGTTTTTCCACTTCTTCACGGATGTCTTTGTTCGCTTTCATGTAAAGGAACGGAATATTCAGCGATTCAACGGTTTCTCTTGCATCTTCATGATTGCTGATAACCGCTGCAATTTCCGCCATCAAATTGCCGCTCTGCCACTCCCACAGCAGTTCATGCAAGCAGTGAAGATCTTTTGAAACGAAGATAGCGACGCGTTTCAGCTCGCTCGCCAAATTCATGCTCCACGTCATTTGGAAGGACTCCGCCACAGTGGCGAATGTCGCTTTCATCTGTTCGATCTTTTTGCGGATGCCTTCGGCTTCAAACTCAATCCGCAGAAAGAACCGGCCTCCTTCAGGGTCTGTCGTATACTGGCTCGATTCAATAATATTCGCGCCATTTTCAAATAAAAAGGAAGAAACGGCGGCGACGATTCCAGGCTGATCCGGACAGCTGACCAGAAGGCGGGCCTTATCGTTATTGATTTCCTGATATTGCGATAACTGCTGTTTCATATATGCATTCATTTTCGTAAAACCCTCTTTGCTTGTAATTCGTAAACTATCTTTTCATTATACTGGAGTTTATTGAAAAATCAATTTACGGACGCCCATTTGCCATAAAGTGCACGGGCCGGACGCTAGCTTATCAGTTTCAGTCCGACGGCTGATCCCAAAATGAGCGCGATGAAAAAGATGCGTTTCCCGTCTTTCGGCTCTCCGTAAAACAGGATGCCGACAAGCGCACCTCCAACCGTGCCGATCCCTGTCCAAACTGCATACGCCGTTCCCATCGGCAGCGTCTCCATCGCAAGGGATAGCAAGAAAAACGAAGCGGCAAAACCGATGATCAACAATAAGATCCATCTCAGCCGCTTGTCTTTATGAAACTGGTTCATCATCGTCACGCCGAGCATTTCCAGTATACCGGCAGCGATGAGGCAGATCCATTCCATTATGACGCCTCCCCTTTCTCTTCATTTGTTACAAGCTTCAAGCCGATCACGCCGCATAGCAAAACACCGATCAGAGCAAGCTTGGCGATATTTGCCGGCTCATGAAACAAGACGATTTCGCAGACGACCGTTCCCGCTGTGCCGAGACCGGTAAATACGGCATACACGGTTCCGACCGGCAGCTTCTCTCCCGCCTTCACCAGTATATAAAAGCTCATCACGACGGCCGCCGCCGTGCCGATCCATTCAAGAGCCGAATCAGCGTGTTTCAGCCCCATGACCCAGCCAATTTCAAACAAGGCTGCAAGTATGACACTGCCCCATCTCATCAAAATCCCTCCAATTCATTTTCAGCAAAAGAAAAAACCCGGGTTATCGATGAAAACGATACTCCCGGGCTTTTATCCCTCCGTGTGCATATGAACAAATCATATGTGTTTTCTCTCGGACCAGACCACATCCGAATGTGCGGAACCCTAGAAAACTTTAACGCTATGAAGTTTGCTAATTAGCATCATACCAAATCATTCGAAAAAATCAACTGTTTTGCTTGCGGTACTCCCCTAAGCAGGCCTGGATATGCGCTTGGTGATAGCGGTTATGATCAGACATATGCCAGATTCCCCAGCGGATGGTCGAAAACCCTCCCTCATACGGAACCTTCTTCAACAAGTCTGTTTCCGAGAAGCCTTTAACGGTGCACTTCAACATCTCCAGCACCTCGTCATACCACTCGATTAACACGGATAAGGGTAAGCCTTTTACCTCAGGCAAACGTCCGTTTTCATCTGTCATCGGCCCGTATTTCTCTTCCAGCTCTCTGGGAAATCCGCTTCCCTTCAGCCTGTATACCCAGCGAATATCGACATTGATTAAATGATAGATCAGCTGGGCGATGCTGTTTTTGTCGCCATGCTCCCCTTTATATTCCAGCTCCTCCCGGCTGATGCCGGAGACGATTGATTTCAGCCGTTCGATGTTTTCATTGACCGCCGAAAAAAGCACCCCGACTGTCGGCGCCATCTCTTCAACTGGAGATAAATCCTTTAAAAACGGCATAACTTCACTCCTCTTGTTTAAAGATATTTTTCAGCAGCCCTTCATTTTCAGGAGCGAGGAAACTGAAACCGTAGTAGGCGGCGACAGCCGACACCGCTGTCCATACCGTGAGACTCCCCGTCATCCAGAGCGCCGTTTGCCTTCGCTTGGCCCCGAAGCCCATGCACATAAACGCGGTTAAGTGGGAGCCGATAAAGAAAGGTCCGACGAAAGAAAGGCCCGGGATGCCGTAGGTCAGCCATATTTTTTTCGCTCTGCTTTTCCTTTTTGAGAGCTTATCGGTCTCCGTTCCCCGCTCCCCGCGTTTTCTTTCAAGCCACGCCTTCACTTTGTCAATTAAAAAAATAAGCAGCAGTACGGTTAACAGATTTCCGAATAGTGCGATAATAGCGGACGGAACCGGTTTAAGCCCGGCAACGATCGCTAGCGGCACGACACCGATCACTTCAAACCACGGAATCGCAGCCAAAATAAAGACGAGTACATAGCCCCACATCATATCCATATATCGGCCACCTTTCATGCTCTGATCATAAACATTGTGATCGCCAAAAGGCAAGAGTCTTTACCTTAAAAAATATCATGCTCTTCCGTATTTCATTCATATTGAGCCGTATTTTTGGCACGCTTTGTCTCAATGAACATGACGAGCAACAGCCCGATGTAGGGAATATAAGTCTCTGCCATCATAGCTCCAGCTGAATCCCACTTCATATACTGAAACAAAAAATGCGTTCCGGCTAAAAGCAGCGGCAATATGGACAAGGCTGCAGCTTTCAACCTGAAAGACAAAAGTACGATCACGAGAAACGACAGAGCCATAATGAGCCAGCGGCTTCCCCCGTCAAACGAAAGAACAGGTGTCCCGAATTGCCGATCAATAAAAATAATCGCCAAAATCGGAAAAAACGTCAAAGCGGTGTACATCACCGTATACATGAAGGCCGTTTTCTTCCCTTTAAACGCTGAAACGCGGCCCAACAGCGGTAACATAGCCGCTGCCAGCAAAATATAAAGCGGATAGCCTGCCAGTACATAGACCGAATAATTGAGGCTGTCGTTCACGGCGTCACTGAATATAAAATAGGATATCGCGCCGATCAAAATGGCAAAGAACAACTTGGCGATCTCCCCCGGCCTTGATGAAAGCTCTTTTGACAGCGCTTGAACATATGACTTGGGAGAATCCCCAAAAATTTGCCGGACGGTTTTTCCTTCCTTTTCCCCTTCCAAGGCATGAACGGTCAGCTCATTCATGATCCCTTCGATTTCTTTGTCGCTTTTTCCTACAGACATTAAATACAATCTCATGTCTTCCAATACGTTTTGCATGTCTTTTGATAGCACGATTTCACTTCTCCTTCAGTTTTTTTTCGAGCAGCGCATTGACGTTCCCGGATAATGCCTTCCAACGCCCGATGAACGATCGAAGCTCCGCTTCGCCAAGGGGCGTCAGTCTGTAATATTTTCTCTTCGGGCCGCTCGCCGACCGTTTTAGTTCGGTCTCCACCCATTTTTCCTTTTGCATGCGCAGGAGAATCGGATAGATGCTTCCTTCGCTGATATCCGAAAAACCATATCCCGCAAGCACCTTTGTCATTTCATAGCCGTATATCTCCCCTTCGGATATGACAGCAAGCAGACATCCTTCTAAAATCCCTTTCAGCATTTGCGTTGAACTCATAAGCCACCTCTTTTATGTATCTTGCAATACAAGATAGATGAATCATAACATATGGTATTTTGTATTGCAAGATACCCGAACAAAAAAAGCGGACACCATGTCCGCTTTGCGTATATTACTTCAGTTTTCCTGCGCCTGCCTGCGCTTCAACGATTGTCGGCACATCTTCTGCGTCGTCGATTTTTTCAAACAGCGTCGGCTTCCAGCCGGCCGATTTTTTGACAGACGCATGGTTTGCTTTGTTGTATGTGCTGACAACATCGATTTTTGCGACGCTTTTTTGGTTGTTTACGACCGTATCTTTTTCATATAAAGCGTCACCTTTAAAGACCTTCATCAATTTTTGAGGCTTCGTTCCTTCCGGCAGGTCGAAGTAGTTGTCCTCAGCATAAATTTTTGAAGAATAGCCTACACCCCATGAATAATTGTAGCTGTCTTTCGTGCTTTTAAAATAGTTGTTGTAAATGTGCACTTTTCCGTAGCGGACGCGCGGTGCCCGCTCTTTTATATTTTCGTAGAGATTGTGGTGGAATGTCACCCTTAAATGACCGTTGTCTGCTTTGTAGCTGTCGCTTGATCCGATAATCGTGTTTTTAGAATGTCCTGAAAATATGCTGTAGGATACCGTAATAAAATCCGACTGCTTTTTGATATCCAGCAGTCCGTCGTGATGCTGGAATTCACGCCCGAAATACGTTTCGTTCAGCTCATCAGGCTGATCTCCGTCATTGAATGAGCAGTGGTCGATCCAAATATTTTTGGACATTTCAATCAGCAGGTTGTCATATTCTGAATTCCAGTTTCCGCTGCTCCCATCCGTCGGATCCCAGCCAGGGAAGAAATCGTACGCGTTTTCGAATTCGATATTGCGGATAATGATGTTTTCCGCGTTTTTGACATAAAGGCCTCCGCCGACGATTTTCGCATCATCTCCGAGCCCGATTATCGTCGTGTTTGAACCGACTCTGATCAAGACACGCTCCCTCTGATTGTCTTTGGAGCGGAGCCTTGCCTCTTCAAGCTTTCCTGACGGCTCCTTTTTCCCCCATTCCTTCGGATCATAAGCTTTGAGATACGCTTCGATCGAATATTCAGGGTCTTTATAATCTTCATAGCCTAAAGGATTGTTGTCATCATCAACACTAAGATTGATTGTTCCCTTCACATAGATGATCTTCGGCGTATCATTTTCGCTGTTCTTTTTATTGTCTCCCCCTAATGCCTCAACAAGCTGCTTGCGGTTTTTGACCGTATATACCTGATCAGAAGAAGCGTCAGCGCCTCCGGTCGTTCCTTTTCCATAAGCGCCCCAGCCGTCTTTTGAGCCGAGGACGTCGCGTCCGTAGTCTGCCGCTTCGATTGGCACAGAAGTGCCGAGCAGCAGCAGGGCACCCAAAATCATTACACTAAAAAACCTTTTCATCAATTGCACCTACCATCAAAATTTTTTCACAAAAACTAATATATGCTATAAAAATACAGAAAACAACATATTTTCCTCCTATTTTTTGTGACACCATTTTCAACTTTCGTGACAAATGCCCTGTTTCATTTTACGGATGAAGAAAAGAACAGACTCTTAATATTTTTCTGAAATAGTACAAAATAAAAAAATCGCCTATTCGGCGAAAATTAATGGTCTTGCCCCGGTTTATAAAGATATGGATCATCAGTTAACGGGCTGCCGGGATCTTCCCTATCAATCATAATTTCATTTTTTTCGTTCAAGGTGCCGAGCGTAATGGTTGGCAGCATCGCTTGCTCAATCCCTTTATCCTCTAATTTTTGAAACAGCCATTCTTTCGTTCTTTTCAAGTATTTTAAATTGTGTTCGATAATTTCGCCGTCTAAAATAAGCGGAATCGGCACGAAATTCCGCTTCGTCTCCAAGCTGAGGTCTCGCGGCTGTACAGGCCTCGCTTCCGATTTGGGAATCACGCTGATCTGGCCCGATTCTTCAATCAGGGCGATATCGATATCTTTCGGATCGGCATAGCCTTTTTCGCGCAATTTGCCGAGCAGTTCATTGACGGTCAGCCGCTCTCTTTTTAATCCCCCTTCATCAATATTGCCGTTTCGGATCAGCACGGTCGGACTGACGACAAGAAACCAGCGCCATTTATTGTGTAATGACAGCTTTTCAATCAACAAATAGAAGATCAGAAAGGTAAGTGCGTAATAAATGGACATTGAAATTTTAGAAGTAAGAATCGGTTCGCTGATGATCGTTCCAATCGCAAATGTCAGCAAAAGGTCGAAGTTCGTCATTTGCGAAACGGCTTTCTTCCCTGCGATTCGGAAAAGAATATAAGCTATAGAGAACACTAAAGCAGGCTTGGCTAAAAAAGTCCATACAAATTCAAGCATTTCACCCAAAACTTCTTTCCGTTTTTTGTCATTTATTTTGAACAAATATTGGGTTGTGTATTCATTGCACAGCAAAACCCCGGCAAACTGATGCTGAGCCGGGGTTTTGTTCGTATGTTTACCAAGGTTTGTCAACAGCCAGCGCCTGGGCCAGCGCTTTGCTGTGTTTGCGATGGTTTTTCCGTTCTTCGGCGCGCTGCCGGGCGGTCTGGTGCAGCATGATTTCTTCTTCAGACTGCGGTACAACTTGGGGAACGGCCTGAGGATTGCCGTCCTGATCAAGCGCCACGAAGGTTAAAAAGGATGTCGCCGCAAGCTTTCGTTCGCCTGTCAGCAAATGCTCTTTAATGACTTTGACGAATACCTCCATTGACGTTCTGCCGACCCATGTCACATAAGATTCAAGGCAGACTGAATCCTCCTGGCGGATCGGTTCGAGAAAATCGACGGAATCCATGGAAGCTGTCACGGTTTCACACCTCGAGTGTCTCGCTGCCGAAATCGAAGCGATATCGTCGATATAGCTCATCAGCTTGCCGCCGAACAAGGTGTTGTGATTGTTCGTATCAAGCGGAAATACCCTGCTTGTTTTGACAACTTTTGATTCTTTGCAGTATCTCTTTTCAGGTCCATTCATCATCCATTACTCCTTTGATGTCTACTAAGATGCGTTTGTAAAGTGGATTTTTTCTATATTAAACACTATTAGAATTCATTTGTCTAAACTTTTTTATCCGGCTGACTGTCAGATTTTCTGGCTAAAAGGTTTATTTCTCGCTGCGGGAAGGGAATAATGAAATGACTAAAGAGAGGACGGGGGAATCAAAATGGACTCAGCATTATCGAAAAAAAACCGCGGGGCGGGCTGTACAAGCGAATACGACATCTTAAAAAAAGTGGTGTTATGCAGACCGGAATATATGGAGATTGCAGAAGTGATCAATGAAACACAAAAGTATTTTCAAAAAGATAATATCGATAAAACGCTGGCCGTCCGCCAGCATCATACATTGATAAAAGAATTGGAGAGCCGGGGTATTGAAGTCGTGATTCTGCCTGCTTTAAGCCAATTTCCGGAACAGGTTTTCACGCGCGATATCGGGTTTACGATCGGAGACACTGTGTTTTCCGCACAGCTATCAGCCGACATCCGCCAGGGCGAAGAAAACGTCCTGCAGGAATGGCTGGCAAAAGAACAGATCTCCTGGGCCGCATTTAATGAAGGCTATCAAATCGAAGGCGGCGACATCCTCGTCGACCAAAATACCATATATGCCGGCATCAGCCACAGAACGACGTTCTCGGCCGTCCAAGAGCTGAAGCGCAGGCTTCCCTCTTATGAAGTCATACCGGTTCCGTTTGAAGAAACGTTCCTTCATCTGGATTGCGTCTTCAACATTCTTTCGCCGACAGAAGCGCTTGTCTATCCAAAAGCCTTAGGAGAAAGAGAATACGGCGTCTTGAAAAAACGCTATGAGATGATCGAAATTACGGATGATGAACAGTTCCAACTCGGTACAAACGTTCTGTCCATCGGCAATAAAACCGTCATCAGCCTGCCTGTTAACCGCCACGTGAATCAGGAGCTCAGAAAAAGGGGCTATACGGTCATCGAAATCGACTTATCCGAGATCATAAAATCCGGCGGGTCTTTCAGATGCTGTACATTGCCGATTGAGCGTACTTCTACCGGATGTCACCAAGGCGGCGCCTGATCCTTGTTTCATTTGGCATGAGCGGCTGAGCGATTCTGAAAAGTCGCCGGCAAACTGAGGAGCCCTGTAACAAGGGCTCCTTCTTTCTATATTCACCTCGCCTGCAGCGTCACCTTCAGGCCGTCGTCCTCTTTTCTCGCGTCGCCGTCATACAGATGGCAGGCGACAAAATGACCGTCATCGGCTTCTTTTAAGAGCGGTTTTTTGGCGGTGCAAATGTCCGTCGCGGCGGGACATCTCGTTCTGAAAACGCAGCCGCTCGGCGGATCGATCGGACTTGGCAGCTCGCCTTTCAGTATGATTCGTTTCCGCTTATCTTCCACATCCGGATCGGGAATCGGGATAGCCGATAAAAGCGCCTGGGTGTAAGGATGCAGCGGTTCTTGATAAAGCCGGCCGCTGTCGGTGATCTCGACCATGTGCCCGAGATACATGACGCCGATCCGGTCGCTGATGTGCTTCACCATGGAAAGATCGTGGGCGATAAATAAAAACGTGAGCCCTTTTTCCTTTTGCAGCTTTTTCAAAAGGTTGACGACTTGCGCCTGGACGGAGACATCAAGTGCGGATATCGGCTCATCAGCAACGATAAATTCAGGCTCAAGCGCAAGCGCCCTGGCGATGCCGATTCTTTGCCTCTGTCCGCCGCTGAACTCATGGGGATAGCGATTGGCAAAGCTTTTGTGCAGGCCGACTGCTTCCAGAAGCTCGTCCGCTTTTTCAAGACGCGCCTTTTTCCCTCCGTACAGGCCGTGGATTTCCATGGGCTCTGTCATAATCTCCCTGACCGTTAGCCTCGGATTTAGTGAAGCATAGGGGTCTTGAAAAATCATTTGAATTTTGCGGTTGTACTGGAATGATTCATCATCGCTCAAATTGTGGATGTTTTTTCCCCGATATGTAACCTCGCCCTCTGTCGGCTGATAAAGGCGCATCAGCACCCTTCCGGAAGTCGACTTGCCGCAGCCCGATTCTCCGACGAGTCCGAACGTCTCTCCTTCTTTAATATCAAATGAAATGCCGTCGACCGCTTTGACCGTTTTGCCCCTTCCGGCGTCAAAGTGCATTTTGAGACGGCTTACTTTCAATAAAGCGCCGGTTTGCATGCCAATCCCCCCGTTTTAATTAAAAATAGCGCCTGATGGCACACAGCTCTTTTTCATAAATTGTGCCTTTAAGAGGTATGACCTCAATCGATTTTCCCGTTTTTGGAGAGTGCAGCATCTCTCCGTTTCCGCAGTAAATGCCGACATGGTGAACCCGCCCTTTGCCTTCTTCATATGCGAAAAACAGTAGATCGCCCCGCTTCGGGCTGCTGAAGGACACCTCTTTTCCGCTGTTCGCCTGATCGCCGGCATCGCGCGGCGCTGAGCAGCCGTTCGCCTTCAGCATATTGAAGACAAATCCTGAGCAATCGTAGCCAAAACCGCTCATTCCTCCCCAAAGATAGGGCAGGTTCAAAAACGCCTCACCGGTTTGAACGATGTCGTCTCCACTGCCTTTTACAGGTGTTTCGATATCCGCATCTTCTTTTTTCAGCCATCTGCGTCCGAGCGGTGTATCAACCTCAAACCAAATGCCGTCCGAAGACAAAACGGGCAGCTTAGTGAGAAAGCTCAGCTCAAGAACTTTCATTTTCTTGTCATCATATAGAAAAGCCGTCGGTTTTTGAATGACGGCGCTTGTCTCAGACTTCGCCGGGCTTTTTTCGGCCAGGCATTCCTTTGGTATCCAGCCCGGGTAGCCGCGTTCGTCTTTTGCAGACGGCTGCCCGGGAATGATGACGAAAGCCCAGCCTTCCCGCTCTTTTATAAGCTGCACATCTTCTCCGAAAAGCACCTGTGTTTGAACAAGGTTTGCCGTACACAGCTCAAGACGCTCATCGAAGGACATTGCGTCAAGCCAGCTTCTTACATGTACGGGATTTGCCAGCATCAACCGGTCAATGCGGCGCGGTGCTTCCGGACTGGTCCAGACGTTGGCGACCGAGACGGTTGTCGTATAAAGGCTCATTCGTCTTCCCCCTCTCAATGGTTGACTTTCGTGATACCGAGTCCGGGAGCATCCGGTATCGTGATCGTTCCTCCATGATAACGGATGCCGCCTTCAACAATATCCTTCTTCAGCATGAGCGGCGCATCAAAATCGAATTTTGTCACATTTTTCTGGCTTGCTGCGAAGTGGACGGCTGCTGTGATGCCGACCCTTGTTTCGATCATGCTTCCGGCCATGCATTCCACTCCGCACGCTTCTGCCATGGCGTTGATTTTCAACGCCTGGCTGATGCCGCCCGCTTTCATCAGTTTAATATTGATGAGATCGGCGCTTCTCGTTTTCAGCACGTGAAAAGCATCCCTTGGGGTAAACACGCTTTCGTCCGCCATAATCGGCGTATCGACAGCATCTGTCACCTGTTTCAAGCCTTCGAGATCGCACCGGTGGACCGGCTGTTCGACAAGCTCGATCGAAAGCCCCTCATCCTCCATTTTCCGAATGGCTTTGACAGCCTGTTTCGCCGTCCAGCTTTGATTGGCGTCCACACGGATCCGGACAGCGGCCCCCGCTTGTTTGCGGATTTCCCTGATCCGTTCGAGGTCTGTTGCCATGTCGTTTTTTCCTACTTTAATTTTGAGCGTACGAAACCCATCTTTTACATAACGGGCCGCGTCTTTCCCCATTTCTTCCGGGTCATTGACGCTGACAGTAAAATCCGTCTCGATCTCCCGCCTGTATCCGCCCAGCAATTGATACAGGGGAAGACCGCAAAGCTGCGCCAAGCAATCGTAGACGGCTGTTTCTACAGCGGCCTTTGCGCTTGTATTTCCAACAATCAGCTTGTCGATGTCATGAAATATCGCCTCCGCCATTCGCAAGTTGCGCCCGGAGAGCGCCGGTGCGAATATCGTGTTGACTGCCCCCTCAATACTGTCAAGCGTCTCACCGGTAATGACGGCAGTCGGAGGCGCTTCGCCCCAGCCTGTCATCCCGTTCTCAGCCGTTAATTTGACAATGACGGCTTCCGCTGTGCGGACGGTTCGAAGCGCTGTTTTAAACGGTTTTTTCAGCGGCACGGCGATACGGTTTGTCGTCATTTCGGCAATCTTCATAGCAGCCTCCTTTTTCCATCAAGAAATTCCCGGATCGATCGTAAGCTGTTTTTTGTCGGCGTCAAGGACGGCTTGCGCCCCCACCGGAACGGCGATATTCGGTGAACAATGGCCGATGTTAAAGCCTGACAGCGCCGGTTTTCCTGCAGCGGCGATATAATCTTGGAAAACTTCTTTTAATGTAAGTGACTCACCGCGTTTTTTCGGGGAGCAGTTATGAAAATCGCACAGCAGGATGCCGACGGCGTCCGATAATTTCCCGGCCATTTTCAATTGATTCAGCATCCGGTCAATTCGGTAAGGCTCTTCATCGACATCCTCGATAAATAAAAGCTTTCCTTTCGTATCAATTTCATAAGGCGTACCGAGCGTCGTCGCCAGAAGAGCGAGGTTTCCGCCGACGAGCTCCCCTTTCGCCGCACCGTTTCCGAGCGTTTCCAAAGGCGACAGCTCCTCTGTATAGGTGAGCGTCATTTTTTGAAACAGCTGCCGGAAGGAGCGCCGGGTGAGCGGATGCACGTCTTCTTTGCCGATGTCCGAACTGAGCATCGGACCGTGAAATGTAATAAGTCCGGTGTTTTGCCTGATCGCTGTATGTAAAAAAGTGATGTCTGAATAGCCCCAAAAAATTTTCGGGCGGCTTTTGATGAGTCGGTAGTCAATGTTCTCGGCAATCCTCGCCGTGCCGTAACCTCCGCAGGCACAGATGACAGCTTTGACCGAACGGTCTTCAAACATGTCGTGCAGATCCTCCAAGCGCTCTTCATCGTTCCCCGCCAAATAGCCGTGTCTTTCAATGGCTGAACGTCCCACTTTGACTTCAAGCCCGAGTTCTTTTAAAAACCGGACGGCGCGGTCAAGCTTTTCGGGGACGGGCGGACTGGCCGGCGCAATCACACCGACTGTATCTCCCTGCATTAATCTTTGAGGCGCAATATTCAACTGAGACATCCCCCTTTATGAAAAGTCCGCCCGCCTCTGTGCGGTGGCGTGCACAAAGAAAGTGGCAGACGGACAAGTTTGATCATGACGTTTTTTCGGCCCATTTCAGTTCAATGTAGCCGACCGGATGACGGACGATGCCTTTCACATTCTCCTTTTCCAAATGGACTTGATTATAGAAGTGGATCGGTATGATCGGCATCCCTTCAAACAGCAGTTCTTCAGCCTGATGCAGCAGCTCTGTGCGTTTTTCTTCATCAGCTTCATTTTTCGCCGCCTTGATCAGTTCGTCATACTCTGAATTGCTCCAGCCGGTTCTGTTCATTGCGTTACCCGTTTGAAAGCTTTCCAGGAAGTTGATCGGATCCGCATAATCAGCCAGAAAAGAGCTTTGGGAAAATTGAAATTTGAGCGCCTTCTGTTCTTCAAGGAATGTATTCCATTCCATATTGGCGAGCTTCACATCGACGCCGAGGGTACTTTTCAGCTTCTGTTGAATCGCTTCCGCCATTTTTTTATGCTCCGGTTTTGTGCTGTATGTCAGCGTAACGGCGGGCAGCTTTTCGTAGTTTTCTTCCTTCATGCCTTTTTCGAGCAGCTGTTTCGCTTCATCGGCGTCATATTTGAGCAAATCGCCGCCTTCCTCGCGAAAATCCTTGCCGTTCGGCCCTTTGATTCCCGAAGACACAAACCCGCGGGCCGGTTTTTCACCATTTTTTGTGACATAATCGACGATTTCCTGCTGATCGACGGCCATCGCAAACGCTTTTCTGATCTTTTCATTCTGGAACGGTTCTTTATTGACATTGAATCTGTAATAGTAAAGACCTGCCTGATCGAACACCTTCACCTCGTCAGAACCTATCAGCTTCTCGCTCATTTCAGCCGGGACATAAGCCGTATCGAGCTCATTCGACTCGAACATTTGGTAGTCGGTATTTCTGTCATCGACCATCGCCCATGTCACTTTATCAAGCTTCACAGTATCCCGGTCCCAATACGTATCGCTCTTTACCATCGTAAAGCTTTCATCATGCTTCCATTCTGTCAGTTTAAACGGACCGTTGCCGACAAATGTAGCAGCTTCTTCATGCCATTTCGGATTTTTTTCGGCGATTTTCTGAGGAACCGGGAAAAAAGCCGGATTGGCTACAATGCTTAAAAACGACTGCTGCGGACTTTCGAGTGTCACCTTAAGCGTTTTTTCATCCTCCGCTTTGACTTTGACATCATCCTTCGCACCTTTTCCGCTGTTAAAGGCCTCGCCGCCTTCGATAAAGTAGCCTAAAAACGCGGCGGAAGAGCCCGTTTTCGGATCGAGCAGACGCTTCCACGCATATTCAAAATCCCCAGCGGTTAAAGGGTCTCCGTTCGACCATTTGGCATCATCACGGATTGTAAAAGTATATGTCTTCCCATCGTCGGAAATGTTCCACTTTTCGGCGGACGCCGCTTCCGGTTCATGGTCTGCGCCAAGCCTAGTCAAACCTTCCATCAGATTGTTCAGCGCCTGCCATGAGACATTATTAAAGCCGATCGGCGGATCGAAAGATGTCGGTTCATTTTCATTGTTCAGCCTCAGGACTTGTTCTCCAGCCGTTTCTTTCGCTTTCTTCTTCGTTTCCTGCCCAGCCTGTTCATTTGCCGTACATCCGAACAGCAGAATGACCGCAACTGCGGCAGCCAATACGCTCGCTAGCCTTTTCATCAAATCCCCCCATTGAAAATCGATTTCATGATTATGTTGTCAGCAGAGCCCGTTTCGCCCTTTCATCCTGAAGCCAGCAGCACACACGATGCCCCGCCGAGACTTCTGCAACGGCAGGATAAACCTTGCCGCATACTTCCATTGCATAGGAACAGCGCGCCGTAAACGGACACCCTTCAGGCGGAGAAAACAAATCTGGCGGCGTCCCGTCAATCGGAACGAGGTCTCCACCTTCAAGGTCAAGCCTCGGAACGGAATGCAGCAAGCCTTTTGTATACGGATGCTGCGGACGGTAAAAAATATCCCTCCTCGCTCCCGTTTCCGCTATTTTCCCAGCGTACATCACGGCGATTCTGTCCGCCGTCTGTGCGACTACACCTAAATCATGGGTGATTAAAATGATGGATACACCGGTTTTCCGCTGAATGTCTTTAAACAGCTCAAGAATTTGCGCCTGAATGGTAACATCGAGCGCGGTCGTCGGTTCATCCGCAATCAGAATCTCCGGTTCACAGATGAGCGCCATGGCGATCACGATCCGTTGCCTCATCCCGCCGCTGAATTGATGCGGATACTGCCTCAAACGCTCTTTCGGATTCGGAATCCCGACGAGCTCAAGCATCGAAATGACCGCTTTTCGAGCGTCTGTTTTAGACACGGGCCGATGTTCCAAAAGCGCTTCTGTCAACTGGTCTCCGACGGTCAAGGTCGGATTCAGGGCTGTCATCGGATCCTGGAAGATCATTGAGATTTCGGCCCCTCTGATCTTTCTCATCTCTTTTTCGGACAGATGGCGCAAGTCTTTTCCCTTAAAGCGGACCGCACCGTCTGTGATCGTTGCCGAAAACTTCGGCAAAAGCTGCATGATGCTTTGCGATGTCACGCTTTTTCCGCATCCCGACTCACCGACAATCGCAAACGTCTCCCCCTCATATAACTCAAAGCTCACGCCGCGGACGGCTTTGACCGTGCCGCCGTATGTCGTAAATGAAACATGCAGATTCTCGACTTCCAATACTTTTTTCCGCAAAAACACATTACCTCCTCAGCTTCGGATCTAACGCATCCTGCAGTCCGTCTCCAACGACATTAAAAGCGAACATTGTTAATGAAATAAAGAAAGCAGGAAAAAACAGCCGCCACCAGTGTCCCGATAAGATCACCGGAAGGCCGTCATTCGCCATGACACCCCAGCTTGCAAACGGGGCTTGAATGCCCAAACCGAGGAAACTGAGAAACGCTTCGGCAAAAATGGCCGACGGCACCGTCAAGGTCATCTGGACGATGATCGCTCCCATCATGTTCGGAAGGAGATTCCGCCTGATGATCCTTACCGTTTTCGCTCCGAAGGTTTTGGATGCGAGAACATGCTCATCATGCTTCACCTTCAAAACCTGACCCCTGACGATCCGCGCCATGCCGACCCAGCCGGTGACAGTCAGCGCAACGATGATCGTCCCGAGTCCAGGCCCCATCATGACCATGAGAAGAATGACGACCAATAAATAAGGCAGTCCATGCAGCACTTCGATGACCCGCATCATGACATGGTCTGTTTTGCCGCCCTTATAGCCGGAGATACCGCCATAGATGACGCCGATTGCAAAATCGATTAAAGCCGCCATCACGCCGACAAACAGTGAAATCCTCGCTCCATACCACGTTCTTGTAAACACATCGCGGCCGAGCTCATCGGTTCCGAACCAATGCTCCATCGACGGAGGCAGGTTTTGCTCGGAAAGCGTCTGCTGGATGACGCTGTGCGGAGAAAGAACCGGTCCGAGTACAGCCATGATGAACAGGAAGATTAACACGCCCAATCCCGCCATCGCCAGCTTGTTTTTCCTTAAAATCCGCCAGGCGTTCTGCCAGTATGACAGGCTCGGCCTTGCAACGGATTCACGCTCATCCTGCTTTTGTTTCAGCGGGGCAAACCATTCAACAGGGATATCACTGCCTGAAGACGCTTCGTTTTCTGTGCGGACTGGAAGGCTCATATGCTCACCCTTTCTTATGCAGTTTAATACGCGGATCCAGGATTCCGTAGGCCATGTCGACAAGAAACAACATGATGATGAGGATGATGCTGTAAAAAACGGTGGTACCCATAATCACGGGGTAATCGCGGGAGTTGATGCTTTCAACAAAATATTTTCCCATGCCCGGAATCGCAAAGATTTTTTCGATGACGAAGCTTCCCGTTAAAATCGCAGCAGTAAGCGTCCCGAGAATCGTTACGACTGGCATAAGGGCGTTTTTCAGGGCGTGCTTCATGACAATTTTAAAAGGGGAAAGCCCTTTAGCCCGGGCCGTTCGGATATAATCCTGTGTCAGCACTTCAATCATGCTGGAACGGGTCAGCCTGGCGATAATCGCCAGCGGCCCCATTGCCAAAGCCGCAGTCGGAAGCACCATATGAAGCGGGCTCGTCCATGTCGATGGAGGGAATATGTTCCAATTGACGGCGAATTGCTGTATCAGCAAGGTCGCCATAATAAAGTTGGGAACCGAAATGCCGAGAACGGCAACGGTCATCGCTATATAATCGATGACGCCGTTTTGCCGCAGCGCGGCAAAGATTCCGAGTGCGATCCCGGAAATGACCGCCATAATCAGCGCCGTCATCCCCAGCTCAAATGAAACAGGGAACCCTCTTGACAGCAAATCGTTCACGCTTTGTGAAGGCTGCTTGATCGATGGCCCGAAATCAAAGGTAACGATCGACTTGACATAATACAAATATTGAACAAAGAGAGGCTCATCAAGCTGATAGTAAGCCTCAAGGTTGCGCTGAACCGCTTCATTCGTGTTTCTTTCTTCATTGAAGGGAGAGCCCGGAATCACTTTCATCATCACAAAGGTCAATGTCGTGATCACCAAAATGGTCGCCAGCATCGACAGAAGCCGCTTCATGATGTAACCCGCCATTTTCATCCCACCTTCCTAGGAGAATGTTGTTCTCATCGCAAGCTCGGTCATGACAAGCATCGCTTGATAGGCTTCAAGAATGTCTTTCGCTTGATAGCGGACAGTCGTCGTTTGCGGTTCGATTTCAGCACCCGGCATTAGACTCGCCCACTCGGCTTGCCCGTAATTGGCAAACTCAATCCGCAGCACCGGCCTGTCCGGAGGCGTGAGCGGCTTGACTTGATCGCGGTTTTGAATCGCATATGCCGTCCGCTCTCTTAATAGCTGCCCCGCTTTCTCCGGCGTCAGGCATTTGACCGCCGAACGGGATATCGTTTCCTTGACGGCCGCTGTCGTTACGTTCGGAATCAGTTCCTCCGCCTCAGCTGCCGCCTCGCTGTCACCGGCAACCATGATAACCGGGACGCCGTAATAACCGGCAACATAAGCGTTGAACCCCAGCTCGCCCACCGCCTGATCGTTTATGTAAAAATGTCTGACGCCGAAAATCATGCTGTGAGACATCACGCCTCTCATCGATGCTCTCGCATGGTAGCCGACGAACACGGCACCATCGCATGTATCGTCAAGTCCCTGGACCATCGAAAACGGTTTGACATCTCCCGAAATGAGCAGCGCTTCAGGATGGAGCCGCTCAATTAACAGATTGTTCATTTTAGAGTGGCTGTCATTGACAAGCACCTCTCTGCATCCGCTTTTGAACGCTTCGTCAATCACATGATTGGCCTCGTCCGTCATGATCTTCCGGCCTCTCTCATAGTTCAGCTTGCTTGAATCGACGAACGTATCATCCGGAAGTCCGGAAATCCCCTCCATATCAACAGACATATACAGCTTCACAAAAAACCACCCCTTATGAAAAACGTCTCAAATTTTTTATTATTTTGGGAATATTCTAACAAATTATATTAGAATTTTAATAGAAATGCAATAACCATTGGTAATTTTAGAAATTTAATATAAAATTGGAATTTTGATGAATGTTGTCGAATGCAAATAAAAAAGCTGCCTGATCAGGCAGCTTTGGGATGTCCGGATATGTCGATAAATGCCGCAGCTCACTGCCGGCGGACAGCGTCTTTAATGTCTTCATACTTCTTCATCGTTCTGGCAAACAGCTCGTCAAAGACTTCCGGCATGGCATTTTGAATGACCTCCGCCCCTTCTCCGGTTATGCCGCCTTTTGTCGCCACCCGATCAAGCGTTTGTGCAAACGTCATGTCTTTTTCCATTAACAGCTTGCCCGTTCCCAGCAATGAATGAATCAGAAATTGAAACGCGTCTTCTTTCGTAAGACTGCTGTTTCTGACGGCAGCTTGAGCAAATTCTTCAAAGATCGAAGCGATGAACCCTGGTGAAGAGCTTGTTAAATTACTCGCAGCGTCAATATCTCTCTCATGTATCTGTTTGACTGTGCTGAAAACGGAAAGATATTCTTCCAGCCGGCTTTTGTCCGCCTCAGCAACCCGCTCGCCGTGGACAACAAGCGAAACACCGATCCCGGCTTCAGATGTGAGGGTCGGAATGTATCTCGTCACCTGTCCGCTTGTCCAGTCGTGAAGCCGGTCAAGCTCGACCCCCGCGGCAATCGAAACAATGTGGACATCATCCTGAAGAAACGGCTGTATGTTCTCAAGCGTTTCCTTTACCGCCATCGGCGGTACACAGATGAAGATCAGGCCGCACTGTTTGGCGAGCTCTTCGGCTGATTGACAGGCGACATTCGGGTAAAGTTTTCTCAGCTCCCCTGTTTTCCCATCATTCCTTGAGCTGACGACCACCATGTCATCGCTGATTTTCTCCTGATCAAGCAGTTTCACCGCAATCATCTGTGCCATACTTCCGTATCCGATAAATCCAATCTTTTTCAACGTTTAGAACACCTCTGACATGTCATATTATAAATAGCACCCTATTTATTCTATCCTTTTTCTTTGACAATTTCCCACAATGTTTTCATGTTTATCCCACAGTCTTTGATTATGATTGAGGCATCAAAGGATATGATAACAATAGGAGCGTGAAAATGATGGAATATAATAGAGAAGATCAGCTTGAAACGAAAAACGAACTCATCGTCTCCGATCAAAAGCCCGACCAGGCGATAAAAAAAGCAGAACAGCAAAAGCGGAGACTCTCATGGATGACGCCGATCCTCAGCGGCATCATCGGGGGAAGCCTCGTTCTCGGTGTCACGACATACCAGCATAGCAAAGACGAAACGGCCAATACATCTGTCCAAACACAAACTAATGAGACTGCGAACTCATCGGCTTCTTCCAATAAAGCGAATACCGAAAAATTGTCCAGCACCAATTCGTCTGACATTTCAACAATGGTGGAAAATGTATCTCCCGCCATCGTCGGTATTTCAAACTATCAAAAACAAACGGAGAGCGGTATGTTTGGGTTTGAAAGCAACAGCAACAACAGCAGTTCAAGCGAACAAGAAACAGGCACAGGCTCAGGTGTCATTTATAAAAAAGCAAACGGCAAAGCATACATTATTACAAATAACCACGTTGTCGAAGGCGCATCTAAATTGACGGTTTCCCTGTCAAACGGCAAAGAAGTGGAAGGAAAATTGCTAGGCAGCGATTCCTTGACAGACCTTGCCGTTGTTGAAATTTCCGCTGAACACGTCGAAAAAGTCGCATCTTTCGGCGATTCTTCAAGCTTGAAAGCGGGTGAATCGGTCATTGCAATCGGAAATCCGCTCGGCAAAGATCTGTCCCGAACGGTGACGCAAGGCATCATCAGCGGTGTTGATCGGACCGTTTCCGTTGATACGTCCGCAGGCCAAACCGAGATGAACGTCATTCAAACAGACGCGGCCATCAATCCCGGCAACAGCGGAGGCGCCCTTTTGAATACAAAGGGAGAAGTGATCGGCATCAACAGTATGAAAATCAGTGAAAGCGGAGTGGAAGGCATCGGATTTGCGATTCCAAGCAATGATGTCAAACCGATTGCAGAAGAGCTGATGTCTAAAGGAAAAATTGAGCGTCCGTTTATCGGAATCGGCATGATGGATCTTGAGCAGGTGCCGGAAAACTATCAAACAGGCACCCTCGGATTAAGCGGCAGCCAGTTAAACAAAGGCGTCTACATCCGCCAGGTCGCTTCAGGCTCCCCTGCTGATAAAGCGGGCCTTAAAGAGAACGATGTCATCATCAGCTTTAACGGAAAAGAAACCGATACGGGAAGCGCGCTGCGCAACCTTCTTTACAACGATGCAAAAATCGGGGATACGGTAAAGGTTACCCTCATTCGAAACGGCAAAACAATGACAAAACAAATGACGCTTGACCAAAAAGAATCCGCATCATCTTAACAGCATGCCCCCCTTTTAGGCTGTCGGCTGCGCCGGATGCCTTTTATATAAAAAAACGAGGTCCTTTTCAGGACCTCGTTTTCTATTGAATCGGTTTCAGCCGCGCTTCAATCTCTTTCCGCCGATGTTCCAGGTACGGCGGCAGCGCAAGGCTTCGGCCGAGCTCATCGATAGATTCATCAACGGCAAAGCCCGGCCCGTCAGTCGACAGCTCAAAAAGTATGCCGTTCGGTTCTCTGAAATACAGCGCCTTAAAATAATAGCGCTCCACAATCCCCGAATTCGTAAAGCCGTTCTCGTTGATTTTCTCATGCCACTGTTTAAGTTCTTCTTCATCTTTGACACGGAATGCGACATGATGGACGCTTCCTCTCCCGGGACGCTCTCTTCTGCCGTCATCTGACTCTTTCACATGCACCTCCGCGCCTGCTCCTCCTTCACCCGATTCAAAAATGTGAAGCGTACGGCCGGTTTCATCAGCCTGTTCCTCACCGATTTTATGAAAGCCGAGAATATCGGTCAGCACCGCAGCTGTCGGACCGGCGTCCTTGACAGTCAATTCGACCGGGCCGAGCCCCCTGATCGCGACCTCCTCAGGAATGACGCCGTTTTTCACAGGCACTCCATGATCTTTTCCCTTTTCATCAGCCACAAGCATCATGTTCTGTCCTTCATGGTCTAAAAAGCGGAGAACGCTCCGCCCCGCACGCGTCTCGATGTCGTAAGTCTCTGCGCCGAGCTCATGAAGCCGCTTCTTCCAAAATTCGAGTGCTTGTTCGCCGGGAACCCGAAGTGATACGGACGAAATGCAGTTCGTCCCTTCCCGTCTCCTGGCAAGCATCGGAATTTCGAAAAATGTCAAATCTGAACCCGGAGACGCGACTTCATCACCGTAAAACAAATGATACATCGTCGGCTCATCCTGATTGACCGATTTTTTTATCAGTTTCATGCCAAGCCCTTTGACATAGAAATCCAGATTATGTTGAGCGTTGGCAGTTAAAGCGGATACGTGGTGGATGCCATTTACGTTCATTCTATCATCTCCTCATTAAATATCTCGAATTCGAGATTTCTTCTTTCTCAAAAATAGGCGATTTGATTTGAAAAGTCAACCAAACCGTCTTACAGAACCTTCTTTCCTGTTGCCCCTAAAAAACTAACAATAACTCCGAAATGACTTAAAAAGGTTCGGTTATTCCTGTCCCCTTCGGGTTTTACAACCTTAAAATGTTTAACATACACAAAAAATGCGAAAATCTGAAAATTTATTTAATTTTTCTTTTTTAAAAAAGGTATTACAATATAAAAATAGTTTTCTATAAAAGAGATTACATCAATGGGAGGCATCGCAATGAATGCAGAAGCAAACGGACTAAAAAAAGAGATAGGCTTGTTATTTGCGCTATCTCTTGTGATTGGAACGATCATCGGTTCCGGCGTGTTTATGAAGCCCGGCAGCGTGCTTTCCTATTCCGGAAACGCACAAATTGCTCTTTTTGCCTGGATCCTTGGCGGAATCTTGACGCTAGCAGGCGGGCTGACAATCGCCGAACTGGGCGCTCAAATTCCGAAAACGGGCGGGCTTTACACATATCTTGAAGAAATTTACGGCGAGTTCTGGGGGTTCTTATGCGGCTGGGTGCAGATTATCATCTACGGACCGGCCATCATCGGCGCACTCGGATTATATTTCGGCTCGCTAGTGGCCAACTTGTTTTCCTGGGATAAATCATGGACTGCACTCATCGGCATTATCACCGTCGCCTTTTTATGCATCGTCAACATTGTCGGAACAAAATACGGCGGAGCGGTACAGACGGTCACAACGATCGGAAAGCTGATTCCCATTGTATGTATCATTGTGTTCGGTCTATGGCATGGCGATGAACATATTTTCAGTACAGTTACGGAGAGCATCGCCAGCCAAAACTTCGGAGCGGCGGTATTGGCGACGCTCTTCGCGTATGACGGCTGGATCCTTCTTGCGGCACTCGGCGGAGAAATGAAGAACCCGGAAAAAGTGCTCCCGAAAGCGATGACAGGCGGGATACTGATCGTCACAGCCTGCTACCTGTTCATTAACTTGGCGCTGCTTCACATTCTTCCTGCCGATCAGATTGTCAAGCTTGGCGAAAATGCGACAAGCACAGCCGCGACAATGCTGTTCGGGCCGATCGGCGGTAAGCTGATCTCCATCGGAATTATCGTCAGCATCTTCGGCTGCTTAAACGGAAAAGTTCTGTCTTTTCCGCGCGTGATCTTTGCGATGGCTGAGAAAAAACAGCTTCCGTTCTCCCGCTGGATCTCGCATGTTCATCCGGCATTCCATACGCCTTGGATCGCGGTCATCGTCCAGATGATGTTCGCTGTCATCTTAATGATCATCAGCAATCCGGAAAAGCTGTCAGAGGTTTCGATTTTTATGATTTACATCTTCTATGTCATGGCGTTTTTCGCGGTGTTTATTTTGCGGAGACGGAAGAACGGCCAAGGGAGAGCTTACAGCGTGCCGCTCTACCCTTACCTGCCTGTTGCGGCTATTCTCGGGTCATTGTTTGTTCTTGTCAGCACGCTTATCACTGACTTTTACAGCTGCCTGTGGTCGATTTTGATCGGCCTCGTCGGTCTCCCGGTTTATTTTTGGATGAAAAAAAGAAATAAAAACGGCTCAGCCGCCTGAGCCGTAAGCCGCCGGCTCATGAGCCAGGCGGTTTTTTTATCCCTTCACAGACCCGATCAGAATGCCTTTGGCAAAATGCTTCTGCAAAAACGGGTACACGGCTAAAATCGGCAGCGTCGCAATGACGATAACGGCCAGTTTAATCGATTGTTCAGGCGGCACCGCTTCCATCATATCATTCGTCGTCCCTGTCAGATCCGAAAGAATCGTCACTTGGCGCAGCACCATTTGCAGCGGCCATTTCGCGCTGTCATTGATGTACAGCAAAGCATGGAAAAAGTCGTTCCAAATCCCGACCGCATAAAACAGCGCAAAAGTTGCAATAATCGGCTTTGACAGCGGCAGCGCGATCCTTAAGAACACGCCGATTTCTGAACAGCCGTCAATCTTTGCCGACTCCTCAAGTTCTTTCGGAAGCTGCTGAAAAAAGTTTTTAATAATAATAAGATTGAACGGATTAATCGCCATCGGCAATATTAGCGCCCAGTACGAATCGAGCAGTCCCAGTGATTTGACGACAATATACGTCGGAATCATTCCTCCGCTGAAAAGCATCGCAAAAATAACGAGATTCAAAAGCAGGTTTCTTCCCTTAATGTGCCGTTTCGCAAGAGGATAGGCCATCGTAAATGTAAAAAAGAGCTGGACGATCGTTCCCACAACCGTAATGAACACAGACACCCCCATGCTCCTGATAAATGTCGGCGTTGAAAAAATATAGCGGTACGCGTCAAGCGAGAATGTCTCAGGAAAGATAAAGAAGCTCTTTTCCGCCAGCTCGGCCTCCGTTGCAAAAGATCCCGCGATAATATACAGAAAAGGCAAGACGGTTATCAGCCCGCAGCAGCCGAGAAAGAGCACATTAAACCAATCGAATACCCGACCCGCTTTTGTGTTATGGATCGTTTCCGCACCGGACATCCTTTTCACCTCCATTCATTAAAACAGACCGTCCTGGTCAAACTTTTTCGCGATATAATTGGCGCCGAATATCAGAATGATTCCGACAACCGATTTGAAAAGCCCGACTGCCGTACTGTAGCTGTATGCGCCTTGCGTAATTCCGACAACATAGACATACGTGTCAAAAATTTCAGCCACGCTCCGGTTTAAAGAGTTGGTCATTAAAAAAATCTGTTCAAAGCCGATGTTTAAAAAACTGCCGATTCTTAAGATGAGAAGCACGACGATCGTGCTTCTGATGGCCGGAAGGGTAATGTGCCACATTCTCCTTAATCTGCCTGCCCCGTCCATCACTGCCGCTTCATACTGCTCCTGGTCAACCGAAGCGAGCGCTGCCAGAAACAGGATCGTTCCCCAGCCCGTCTCCTTCCATATGCTTTGCAGCACAATCATCGGCCTGAACCATTCGGGATCCGAGAGAAAAGCAATCTCTTTGCCGGTTATGCTTTGCAGCATTTTATTCATCACGCCCGTATCAACTGTAAAAAAGACAAATGTCATGCTGACGACGATCGTCCATGAGACGAAATGCGGAACATATATAAACGTCTGAATGCACCGTTTATAGATGGCATGCCGCAGTTCATTCAGCATGAGTGCGACAATCAGCGGAGCCGGAAATGCAAAAATCAAATCGAGAGCGGCGAGCATGAGCGTGTTACGGAGCAGGCGGAAAAAGTCAGGGTTCATAAAGAAATCTTTAAAATACTCGAACCCGACCCATTCGCTCTGCCAAAATCCGAGATAAGGCGAATAATCTTTAAAAGCAATGAACACGCCCCACATCGGCCAATATTTAAATATGAGAAAATATAAAACACCGGGAACAAGCAGAAGATAAAGCCATTTATCCCGTTTTACGGCTTGCAGCCCAGTCGGTTTCTTTTCTGTCTCAACAGCGGTTTTCCCTGTTTTAGCGGTGATTTCCACGTGCTGCATCCCCCCTTTCGTATGCTGGTTGAAGATCTGAGCTATTTCGTCTCCTTGTAGCGTTTGTTCAGTTCTTTCATCAAATCTTCACCACCGCTTTTATACCAAAGCTGCACGGCATCTTGAAAGCCTTTTTCATCGATGTCACCGATGATAAACTGCGTTTTGGCATCGAGAATGATGTTGTCAAGCTGTGCCCCTTTTTGGGTGTAAACATCTGAAACGAGCGATTCAGCCGGATTGAATACGGCGATTTTTTCCCCTTCTTTGAGAATCTGTTCACGGTGTTTGAACAGCTTTGATTCTTGTTTTTCCACATGGTATCTTTGTTCGGGAATGCCCATGCTGAACTGCGCAAGACCTTCGTGCTCATAAAGCAGTTTTTTATTATTTTTTTCAAGGGACGTGTACGTTCCGTTCTCAAGCTTATAGTTGCGCCCTTTTATACCGTTGTTGGCAATAATTTGTGCCTCTTCATCGTTCATTTTATCCAGGAAGCTGAGCACTTCTTTCAATTCTTTTTCCGTTTTGACGCTCGCTTTCGGAATGGCAATCATTCCGGCGTATCCCGATGTCGGGAATGTATACGTTCCTTTCGGGCCTTTGACCGTTCCGGTGACGTCGATCACATCCTTGTTAGCGGGATCTGCTTCTTCCATTGCGCTTTGAATTTGTGACGCCCGCGAACCGGTATCGACGATGACACCCGCTTTTCCTTTGACGATTGGATCGTTCCACTTCGCTGAATCCATGACGGCGAAGTCTTTATTGATCAGCCCCTCATCATACAGCTTTTTGAAAAACCGCAGCGCTTCCATGTACTCTTCTGTCGTGAAGTCCGGAATGAGTTCACCTTTTTCGTCTATTCCGTAGCGGTTTGGTGCGCCGAACCACGTCTGCATAATATCCCACGGGCTCCCGTTGCCAAGCCCCATCCATTTCGGCACCACCATGCCGTACGTATCGTCTTTCCCGTTTCCATCGGGGTCTTTTTCTTTAAACGCTTTCAGCACGTCGTAAAATTCGTCGATTGTTTTCGGCATCTCCAGACCGACATTTTCGAGCCAGTCCGTTCTGATGATGATCGAAGCGCGGATCAGGTCCCTCGCCCTGTAAATACCGTAAATCTCGCCGTTGATGGAACTGTTCTTCATCACTTTTTTATCGGCCTTTCCAAGGTTCGGGTAGTCTTTTAAATAAGGTGAAAGCTCCCAAAACGCACCTGATTTGACAGACTTGATAAACCCCGGGGACTTGTCCGTGACGACGATGGCTTGCGGCAAATCTCCCGAGGCCATGACGATGTTGAATTTATCATTATAGGAAGAGTTCGGAACCCATGTCACTTTGATTTGTTTTTTCGTGTATGTTTCGAGCGCTTTTAAAGACGGGCTGTTTTCTCCCGGACTTTCCGGCGACAGGAGCGGAGCCATAATATGAATGGCATCCTTTTCTTTTCCTTTCCCGTCTTGATTGGCCGTCTCATTTGCGCTGCACCCCATCAAGAGCAAAAAAACAGCGGGTGCAGCGAGCCATTTGTTTCCCTTCAGCTTCAGTCTTGCCATTGTACAATTCCCCCTTTTGATCGTCTCAATTGTTCCACTTAAATTTAAAGCGCTTACATTTTTCCGGCAACCTTCATTTTTTGCCTTCATGCGCGAGCGGGATGTTCTTTCATTGCCTTGATGATCTTTTCTTGCATGTCCAGATCAGGCGGCATATCTTTAAGCAGCTCGAGCACGGCTATCAAGTTTAGGCACCATTGTGAGACGCAGTTTGTTGTAACCCAGGGAATTTCCGTGAACGTTTTCCAGGCATGGATTTGTTTTGGAGTGATCGGCAGCGGTGTATGGCTTTGTTTTTCATCGAGCAACAGGCGCCACACTTGTTCGGCGAGCTTCCGGTCTTGGCGGAGCCGGGCAGCGTAAGCGGCCATGGCAGCGGAGAACATCGGCCAGTGAAATAAATCATCGTGAAGCTTCCCGCCGCTCCTTTTGCGCTTTTCTTCATCAGTCAGCAAATAAAATTCGCCGAATTCCCCTAGCATCTCCTTCCATTCGACATCCTCAAGCAGTTCTGCAAGCTCCATCCATGTTTGCGGGGCACCGAAGGCGATGACCATATGATAGCCGCCATGATTCCCGTCTCCCATATGAAGCAGATCTGAAGCTTCAGGATCGTATCCGAAAGTCGGTCCGGACAACAGACGAAGCGGCAGCGCTTTAAGCCGGCCGATCCCCCGTTTGATTTTATCAAGGTACGCTTCATCGCCTGTCCGCTCCCATTCCGTCAGCCAGTTGGAACAGAACGCCGCCCAGTCGGGGCCTACTCTTGCGTGGGCGGGAAACTCTTTTTCCGGATAATAAGCTCTCATCGGATCAAGCGTCTTAAGCGCTCGATCGGCATCTTTTACTTCAGATAACACGTCTCCCGTTCTCTCGTCCGCCGTCAAAAAGTAATAAGGCTTATGAAGGCCGGCCATGCTAATTCTCGCTTCCTTGCACCCGCAGCCCCAATGGAGGACATTGTGCCTTGAACCGAGGCCTTTATACTCCCCGAAATGATAGCAGTCGACTTCGCTAGTGTGACGGGTCATCGCTTCCGCCATTCTGAAGATGTCTTCCGTACCGGATCTGAAAAAAGACTGCCAAAGCCAGAGGTTCGGAACGAGTTCCGTATTTTGCCATGCATAGCCGCCAAGGTCGTACCGCCATACATGCCGGACGGCATCGTACGTATGCATCACATCACCGTAATGCCAATAGCCGTACCAGCTCCGCTGATCGACTTCGTTCATGTAAAACTTGAGAGCCTCGTCAAGCTGATCTTCAAGCACAGCCGAGAGCGGGTGCCGTTTATCTTTCAGGCTCCAAACGCCCAGCGCGCGGGTGTGATAATAATAGTCAGGCTCACAAATAAGCAGCGGGGGATTTTGCCATTCGTCCGCTGCTCTATTCAGCTCTTCATCGCTCGGCGGATTTGCAAAACAGGCGAGGCTGACTTCGTTCGTATTGGCAATGCCGACGGCCGTTGACCTCATTTCGGCAAACCCTTCATATGCGCTTTCAACATGAGTGTCTTTTGAATAATGACGGAAATCCATCGCTTCAGCTTCAGGAGGCCAAAACCATACCGCCAATTTCGTTTCCCCGCCGGCAAGACCTTTCGCTTCAAGCGATGACGGATATTTTTCAAAGAAGTTCCTGAGCCCGAGTGCGATGCCGCCGTTTTCCCCGCCTGCATACATCAGCCCTTTCGCTCTCTCCCCATGAATCGCGTCCACCCAGGCGCAGCCTTTGCCGGTTCGCTTTTTTAAGCGCCAGTGAACAGGGGAATCCTGGATGAGCTTGAAATCGTTCCAGACGGCGTTTCTCTCGGCATCGCGCACGACTGCCGACTTTTCCGGTACAGGCTGTCCCGCAATCTGTCGTTCATAGAGTCCGTTTGTTTCATTGAATCTTCTCGTCACAAGCAGCTGAGAAGCCTCTCCGTAAAGCCCTCCGTCGGCCGCATAGCGGATATGCCTGTTTCTCGGCGCTCCGCTCAAAACCGCGCTCATCTCGAAACCGAGTCCTTTGATCCATTCTGTTTCTGCTTCACAGTCTATGAAGATCGTGTGCACGATCCGGATGGACGGGACACCGGCATAGAAAGACAGCCTGACGGTAAAAGGGAGCCAAACATCGATGCCTCCGCCGCGGTGGACGCCTTCAATCTTGACGACTGTCTTAACCGGACCGTTTTGTTCGATTGCCGTACGTTTGATCATGCTCTCAAACCGTTCAATATGATACATGCATTGTGAATCTGAGCCGCTTCTTTTTTCTTTTAAAGCGATGAGCCGCCCTTCTTTCGCCATCATTTCCCCGGAAATGGAAATCGCACGGATGAGTTCCGTCCCCGATTTTCCAAGCCTGCAGACTATCGCGCCCGTATTCACCGTGATTTCATCTTTCTGCTCACTGACATTCATGACGGTTTTAGGGACGCAGGCCCCCCCTTTTTTCAATGTAAATCGGCTGCCGCTTTCTTTAGGGAAGACTGCGGCATGCCCCGTCCATTTAAGCGAGCCGTCAGGCCAATACGCGAGCGGCCATGTTTGCAAACACGGGGCGTTTTTCGAAGCAATGGCGACCGTCTCTCCTTTTTGCAGCACTCCTTTTGCCCAAGGAACTCCCCAGGTCACCCCGCCGAACGCGGCAGGCGCCCTATTCAGCCATTTTAGTTCAGTCTGTGCTTTCATAAGTGTTCCTCCTTTCTGTTTAACCGATTGGTCAGTGAATATTTTCCTGTTTAGCCTTTTGACCGTCAATATTCCTTTTTTGCTTATATTGGAGAGGTGTCTGCTCCTTTTTTGCAGGCATCATCCCTTTTTTAGCAAAACGAAACAAAAAAGCCGCGGGCAAGCGCCTGCGGCGATTCATTTATTCTCTGAAAACAAAACCACGCGGTATTCGTGCGGGCCGAGTGTCACGCGTCCGGATACGGGCCTGTCGGACAATAAATCGGTTCCGTTTCCGTCAAGTGTCACTGCGCCTCCTTTGCCGTCCATATTGATCACGACCCAGACAAGACCGTCTGCTCCTTTCCGGGGCGCGACGACTGTTCCGGGAGTGGCATCGGTTTTCTGTGTAACACCCGCTTCTTCTGCGTAATGACTGATCAGCTTTTTCATCATGATGTCACCCCCTTCGCCTGCCGGCATCGACCCGAGCATGACGATTTTTCCTTTTCCGCATTTATGCTCTGTGATGAACGCTTTGCCTGACGCCGGGCCTTTTTCAATTATCCCGACAGCCTCGGTGCCGCCGGTTTCAAAAACAGCGCTCCACAGACTCAGCGGCGCCTTTACGCCAAACGCCGTTCCGCTCGAGTTCCGCTCATCCATCGGAAATGTATAAAGCGTTTTGACTCCAGAACATTTTTCCAATTCCCCTAATCCGCAATCAGTGTGAACCGTATGATTTTCTGTTCTTCCGCCCGTCAGCGGCCCCGCAATCCAAATGCCGCCACTTTGTGCAAAAGCTTCGGCTTTTTTGATAAACGCAGGCGGAAGATAGTGAATAAACGGCGTAAACAGCAGTTTATAGCCGTCAAGCGGGCTCCCTTCAAGAATGACATCTCTGTGAATGCCCATCTTTAACAATCGGTCATAAAACTCGGTGATCAGTGTTCTGTAGTGAAGACCCCGATGTGGCTCCGTTTTCAAAAACACCTTTGCACGATCCGAATAGACGACGGCTGTTTCAGCCTGCAAAGGGGCCGTCGCCAGCATGATGTGCTCAACCTCCCGTCTCGCCTGCTCGACTTCGAGCACATGATCATATCCCACATCAGGCTCCCCCCATGCGCTGATCACTGATCCATGCGGCTGTTCAGATCCGGCTCTCTGCTGACGCCACAGCCAATAGCAGAACGCGGCTCCGCCAAGAGCATAAGAAGAGACCGCTTCAGCCTTCAAATAGCCGTTTTGATGAGGCACGGCATAGCTTTCAAGCGAAGCGCTGTAGGAAGGGCTCGTTTCCATTATCCAAAACGGCCGTCCTTTTTTAATGTTTCTCCATAAATCACAATTAAACAAAAAGGCGGCACTGTTTTCCTGGCTGGCGTACGTATCAAACGAGGCGAAATCAAGGCTCTTGAAAAGATCTTCATGATCAACGCCGAACATGATGCTGCTGTTATGGGTGATCGGGGCGTTGGAATATGTTCTGATCACCTCAGCCTGCTCACGCGCAAATTCAGAAATCTTGTCCATCGAAAACAGCTGATACATCGTCCTTAAAGAAGAATTGCGCAAAAACGGGGTCGGTCCAGGCTGCGGAACTTGCTCGAAGCGCTGATACGTTTCGCTCCATACGCCTGTACCCCAAGCCTCATTCAGACGGTCAATCGTCTGATAGCGGTCTTCCAGCCATTTGTGCCATAATGTGTTGCACGTTTCACACATGCATTCTGCGACATGGCATTTGAATTCATTGTCAAGCTGCCATCCGATCAATCCCGGCAGTTCTCCGAGCTCTTTGGCGATATGTTTGATGATCAGGCGGGCCCGCTCTCTAAAATACGGATGGTTTGTGCAGGCATGCTGCCTCGAACCGTGTCCCATCGTCTCTCCTTTTTCATTCACATGCATTCTTTCCGGATGCCCGTGGGTCAGCCAGATCGGCGGTGTCGCAGTCGGTGTGCACATGACCGTTTCCATTTTGTTGTCGTGGAGCTTTCGGATGACGCCGGCAAAAAATCCGACATCGATCCTTCCTTCTTCCGGCTCCATCCTTGACCAGGCAAACTCCCCGATTCTGACGACATTAATCCCGGCTCGCTTCATCATCCAGATATCTTCATCCAGCACGTCCTCATCCCATAATTCGGGATAAAAGCAAGCGCCGTGGTACAGTTTTCCGTTCATCTTCATACCGTCTCTTTAACAAACGGCAGCCCGAGCTCTCGAATGCCGATAGAGACAAGCTTCGCCATTTCCCGGGCCCCTTTTTTCGTAAAATGTGTGTAGTCGTTGACATTTTCCGAGATCATAAAATATTTAAATACATCGCTGTACCCTTTTTCCGCAAAATGCTGCAGGCTTTTGTCCATTAAATCGATCAAGCGGACGTTTTCTTCACTTGCGACCTGCTTCATCGCGATGCAGTAGTCCGGGAAATCGTTCAAAAAGACGCCGTCCTTGTAATGGAGCCTTGCGACAGGCGTGATGAGAAGCGGCGAAGCTCCTTTTTGACGCGCGCCGTCGACGTACATTTTCAAGTATTGTTTATACGTTGTATACGGCTCAGTATAGCGTTCTGGTTTGTCTTTCGACGCGTCATTGTGCCCCATCTGAACGAACAGCCAATCGTTCTGTTTGATCACATCCAAAATCGATGCAAGCCTTCCTTCTTCAACGAACGTTTTTGAACTTCGGCCCCCGATGGCCCGGTTGATCACTTGTACATTTCCGGATACATAAGATTGGAGAAATTCGCCCCAGCCTCCTTGAGGCGAATCCGCCTTATAATTTTGCACGGTCGAATCGCCGGCCAGATAGATGCTGATTGTCATCACGACCACTCCTTTTATATGAAAGAATTTTATCAATTGTGTCGAGCTCTTCAGCTGAGAATCGAGCGGACTTAAGAGCAGCGGCATTTTCTTCGATCTGTTCGGTTTTGCTTGCACCGATCAGCACCGAGGTGACGCACGGATTTTTTAAAAGCCAGGCTATCGCCATTTGCGGCAGGGATTGGCCGCGTTCGGCCGCCACTTGATTCAGCTTGCGGACTTTGCCGAGCACGTCTTCTGTGATGCTCTCGGCCTGCAAAAACGGACTGTTCACATCTGCGGCTCTAGACCCGGCGGGAATCCCAGTCAAATATTTCGTTGATAAAAGCCCTTGAGCAAGAGGTGTAAACGCGATCGCCCCGGCTCCTTTTTTCTGCAGCACTTGCAGCAGGCCGTTTTCCGGTTCTCTGTGGAACATTGAATATTTGGGCTGATGGATGAGGAGCGGAACCCCGTATTCTTGCAAAATATCGGCCGCTTTTTCGGTCTGTTCGGCGCTGTAGTTCGACAGACCGACATATAAAGCTTTTCCTTGCCTGATGATATGGGCGAGCGCTCCCATCGTCTCTTCCAGCGGTGTATGGGGATCAGGGCGGTGCGAATAAAATATATCGACATAATCTATGCCCATTCGTTTTAAACTTTGATCAAGGCTTGCGACGAGGTACTTTTTTGACCCCCAATCGCCGTATGGTCCGGGCCACATCGTATAGCCGGCTTTCGTGCTGATGACCATTTCATCACGGTAGCGGGCAAAATCGGTTTTCAGCGCTTTTCCGAATGTTTCTTCGGCAGAACCGGGGGGCGGACCGTAATTATTCGCCAAGTCAAAGTGGGTGATTCCCAGATCGAATGCTTTTCTTAACAGTGCTTTGGCATTTTGAAACGAATTGGCTTCTCCGAAATGATGCCAAAGCCCTAAAGACAAAGCAGGCAGTTTTAAACCTGAATGCCCGCAGCGGTTGTATTTCATATTTTCATAGCGTGTATCACTCGCCTGATACTCCATATGAATCCCTCTTTTCATTTTGAAATGAAATCGCTTACCATTCATTTTATGGGAACAGGCTGTGAGATTACAATCATACTTTTTTGTATATTGAATAAACCTGAATGAACCGGCGATCTCTGTCACTCTTCATGTTTCTTACAGGGAGCGGTATAAATATTCGGCCGGGGCGGCTTGTCCATTCCGGTTCCCAAATAAAATCCGGGGTGAGGCGGCTGATTGTAAGCGACATTTTGCCAGGCTACCCCCAAGCGGTAGACGGGATCGTGCATGAACGTATAGAAACGATGTTCAGTCAGCTCGGTCGTTGTGTATATTCGCAGAGCATCGCTTCGCGCGGTGCGGAATACGACATCTTCGCGCCAATCGCCGAATAGATTGGCCTGAAGCACGGGCGTCCCTTTCGTCCAATTGTTAGACAGCGTTCCGTCAGCAGTGAGCAGATTGACCAGCCTGCCGCTGTGATAGTCCCATTTATCAATTTTCGGGATGCCGGCGGGTTCTTTCCAATCGTGGTCAAGCAGCTCGCGGAGAAGATCGCCGTCCCACCAAATCCCAAAATTGGCCGAAGCCGGAGCGGCGTCGCTGAGCTTTTCTCCCTTACTCGTATAGAGGCCGTATGATTTCCCTTCATTACCCGGGGGATCGATCGCCCAGACAAGCGAGCCTTTATAGCGGGGATCGATATGCGCGGCCATTCCCCGTCCAACATCTGTATCGGCCGGCACTCCCCAGAGGATCTCCCCTGTACCCGCATCGCGAAATGAGAGACCGTACGGAAGGCGCGGGTCTTCATGCACTTGAAAGACTTCCAGCCCGGGTCGATCCGGGTCAAGATCGCTCACATGCATGGCGTCACCGTGCCCAAGCCCTGTCGTATAAAGCCCTGTTCCATCATGATCCACGGCCATCGCACCGTAGACGATCTCATCTTTCCCGTCATCGTCGACATCCGCGACGCTCAGACTATGGTTTCCCTGCCCTGCATAGCCTTCGTTTCCGGGCTTGTCGCTGTCAAATGTCCATAGCTTGGTCAGCTTGCCGTCCCGGAAGTTGTAAGCGGCAAGCACCGTTCTTGTGTAATAGCCGCGCGCCATAACAAGACTCGGCCTTTCACCGTCCAAATAGGCGATGCCTGCCAAAAATCGATCCATGCGGTTGCCGTATCCGTCTCCCCAATCCTCAAGCCTGCCCCGCGGCGGATCGTAATCCATGGTTGCCAATTCCCTTCCCGTTTCCCCGTGAAAAATCGACAAATATTCAGGCCCGTCCAAAATTCGTCCATTTTCATTTCTGTAATCGGCAGCAGGATCGCCAATCACCCGACCAGTTCCGTCAACCGTTCCGTCAGCTGTCTTCATGGCGATTTCCGCTTTCCCGTCGCCGTCAAGATCATAGACCATCAATTGCGTATAATGGGCGCCCGCGCGGATGTTTTTCCCGAGATGAATCCTCCACATGAATGTCCCATCAAGCTTATATGCATCGATGATGACTTCTCCGGTATAGCCGTTGTGTGCATTATCTTTCGAATTGGACGGGTCCCATTTGAGCACAATTTCGTATTCTCCGTCGCCGTCGAGATCTCCGATGCTCGCGTCATTGGCGCTGTACGTATACTGTACGCCGTCAGGAGTTGTCCCGCCGTCAGGCTTGTTTAACGGAACATCCAAGTACGGCTTCTGCCAGACAGCTGTTTTGTGCGACTGCTCGACTTCCTGATCTCCGAGAACCTTTGTCACATAATAAACAGATTCTCCGTTTCCGTGTTTATCAAGAAAGTTGGTCGATGATGAAACGGGTGTTGAGTTGATTCTGTGACCGTTGCGATATAGGTTGAAAGCCGTTTCTTCCGGATCTGTTCCTAAGAGCCGCCAGCTGAGAAAAACCCCTTTTTTTGTTTTTACGGCCACAAGTCCGCGGTTCAAGAGTTCCATTTGCCTCGGTTTTGCCGTCGATTTCACCGGCCGAACGCGTTCAGCTGCTGCATGTACGTCTTTTTCTCCCATCGTCCTCTCTCCCCTTTACGGTTTGGAATGGCGAACGGGAGAACCGGAGACCGGCTCTCCCGACACCTTATTTCTTGAGCGAATGTTTCAGCGGATACATGTTCATATCGGCGATTTCTTCTGTCACGAGCCTTGCCAATTGGTTGGCGCCGAACTCGTGAACATGCACCCTGTCCTGGATTCCGTCTGGATAATTCGGGCTTTCTCCCGGCTCTAAAAACATAAATACGTTTTTAGTCGCTTCAACGCCGATCTCGTTGTAATAATCAATGCTCTTTTTATTTAAATCGAGCACCGGAACGTTCATTTCCCGTCCGAGCTGTCTCATTGCGTTCGGATATTCTCCGATGCTGTTGTAAAAAACGCCCTTTTCATCATAGGTTCGTTTACTTTGAGAAGTGACGAGCACAGGCCGTCCTCCTTTTTCGCGGGCTTTGTTAATGTAGGTTCTCAAGTATTCCTGAAATGTCGTATACGGATCTGTATGACGGGCCGGATCTTGCCCGGCGTCATTGATGCCGAACTGAATCAACAAATAATCGCCCCGTTTCATCCGGTTTAAAATCGTATCCAGCGACCGTTCATCCACAAAACTTTTCGCGCTTCTCGCGCGTTTCGCCTGGTTGTCGATGACGATTTCATCCGAGAAATAGCCGCCTAAAAATTGCCCCCAGCCTGCCATCGGCGCATAACCTGGTTCATAATCGGAAACCGTGGAATCTCCCGCCAGAAAAACCGTCGTCTTGTCATCCGTTACATGATAAGCCGTCTTCGTCAAGACCAGCGCATTGAGGCGCGGCCCTGTTCTCGCTGCTATGGCTTGAATGGAAAGGCGGCCACCGGAAATATGAATCGGAAACGTTTTTTCGTTGTATCCGCCCGCTTCCGCTCCAAATGAATAGAGCTGAATCATGCCATTTGCCCGTACGTCCATGTTCGTTTTTGCCCGGGCATCTCCGGTTATCAGCCGGACATGATATTGACCGTCAGGCAAATCGACCGTAAACGCCGTTCCATCCGGTATGCAAAAGTCTGAACGAAGCGGATCGGCGATACCGCGGTCCGTACAAGTCACCTTTGTTGTGTCGTCAAATCCGTAGCCTTTTAAAGGGGTATAAGCCGATTGCGCGTCTATCGGAATAAAGCCCGAAGCAAGAGGCCCGTCACCGAAATCAAACCGATACACCTTCGAAATTTCGACGGCATACACTTTTGGCTGAGGTCCTTTCCACTCCAAATCGAGACGCCCGTCTTCCACCGTAACGGTGAACGCTTTTTCGGCTGAACTTCCCTTTGCTCCGGCCGGGATCGTTCCCATTTCCTCTCCTTCGGCATAAAGCTTCAATTCACCGCGGGATGAGGCAAATACGGTTACGCGGTATTCGCCAGGAGAAAGAACCGCCAGAAAAGCCGTCCGGTTCACGACACAATAGTCTTTCTTGAGCGCTTCTTTTTTTTGCGTCTTTTTGCACACAGCGTTCCCTGCCCGTGAAAACCCGTAGCCTTTACCATTTTGATACGCGGAGGCCTCGTTCACTTTCACATAATCCTTCTCAGCGGGACCTTTTCCAAAATCGAACAGAAAAAGATCCTGACTGTGATGTGCGGCAGCGGCTTTCGGCTGCGCAGGTCCCTCAATCCCCGTGCTGAAGAAGAAAAGGAGAAGGATGGCCCATACGCAACGAACATATCGCTTCATTATGCAGCTCCCCTTTTCCATCAGCGTGTATAAATGTTCGGCTTCTCAGGTGTCTGCATGCCTTCGCCTAAATAAAAGCCGGTGTGCGGCGGCTGGTTGTAGCCGACATTCTGCCAGGCGATTCCGAGGCGATAGACGGCATCATGCATCAGCGTATACAAGCGGTGTTCCGTCATATCTGTCGTCGTGTAGATGCGCAGTTCGCTGCTGTCATCTGCTCGCCAGATCACTTCTTCGCGCCAGTCTCCGAGAATGTCAGCCTGCAGGGACGGCGTCGCTTTTGTTCCGTTATTTGCCGAAGCTCCAGATGCTGTCAGCAAGTTAACGGTTCGCGAATTTCGATAATCCCATTTATCAATTCTGTTGCTGTCCAGAAGCTCTCTTTGGAGATCGCCGTCCCACCAGATGCCGAAGTTCGTTGATGAAGGCAATGTGCTCCCGATTTTTACGCCTTTTGCCGTATAAAGACCGCCGTTCGCCCATACTTCCGCTCCTTCGTAGCGCGGATCGATATCAGCAGCCATCCCGCGTCCGACATCCTTGCCTGCGTGCACTCCCCAGATGATCTTTCCCGTTTTCGCGTCCCGGAAAGACAATCCATAGGGAGAATTGCTGTTTTCATGCACTTGAAAGACTTCGAGTCCCGGTCTTGAGGGGTCCAGGTTTCCTGTATGCATGGCATCCCCATGTCCCCATCCGGTTGAATAAAGGCCTTTACCGTCATGATCGACAGCCATCGCTCCGTATATGATTTCGTCCTTTCCATCTCCGTCAACATCAGCGACGCTCAAACTGTGGTTACCTTGACCGGCATAGGCGCCATTTCCGGGAGCGTCCGAATCGAACGTCCACAGTTTGGTCAGCTTTCCGCCTCTAAAGTTGTAAGCGACAAGCACTGTTCTCGTGTAATAACCGCGTGCCATGACAAAACTCGGCCGCTCCCCGTCAAGGTATGCGACACCGGCCAGAAAGCGGTCAACCCTGTTGCCGTAGCTGTCTCCCCAATCGGCTACATTTCCCCGGGCAGGTTCGTAGTTGACCGTTGTAAGCTCAGCGCCTGTATCGCCTTTAAAAACCGTCAAATACTCAGGCCCTGACAAAATTCGGCCTTGGGCATTGCGATAATCGGCGTTTGCATTTCCGATCACCTTTCCCTTGCCGTCTTTCGTCCCGTCGGCTGTCTTCATGGCGATTTCCGCTTTTCCGTCGCCGTCAAAGTCATAGACGAGAAACTGTGTATAATGGGCGCCGGCGCGAATGTTTTTGCCAAGGTTGATTCTCCACATCATGGTCCCGTCAAGCTTGTATGCGTCAATCAGCACGTCTCCCGTGTATCCGTCCTGTGAATTATCCTTTGAATTGGAAGGATCCCACTTGAGAATGATTTCATATTCGCCGTCTCCATCAAGATCGCCGATGCTCGCATCATTGGCGCTGTATGTGAATGACACCCCATCAGGCGTTTTTCCCCCGGCCGGTTTTTGCAGCGGAACAGATTTGTATGGTTTATTCCAAACTCCGGCGGTTTCAGAAGGAGCCTGCTCCACGCCGTTCAAAACGGCGCGCACCTGGTAAACGGCATTCGAATCCCCGCCTGCATCCTGATAATTTGTACTCGATGTAATCGGGGAACCGTTCAGCTTCTTTCCGTTTCGATACACATTAAATGAAACAGAAGCGGGCTCGGTTCCGAGCAGCCGCCAGCTCACAAAGACACCGTTCCCCGTTTTAACAGCGACAAGCCCCCGGTTCAGCGACTCCATTTGCCTTGCCTGCACAGCCGTCCGCCCGTCTGCTTCCGCTTGTTCCGAGAAGCCGGTCACAAGCGTAATGAATAATAGAGATGACATGGCCAACAGTTTCTTCCACCTTTTCTTTCCTTTTTTCATCATCTTCTCCCTTCGCCTTTTTGTAAGCGCTTACTTAAAAGGGATTCTATTACGGCTTCCATTTTTATTCAATTGCACTTTTTTGCCGAAGGGAAAAGATGTGTTCAAGTCCGATTTAAAGCGGTTCTCCTTTTTCAATTGATACTTTTTTGCTCACTTTTCTCATTTTTGCACGGTTCAGCTAGCCTTCCAGGCGCAAAAAACAGCGATGTGCGATGAACATTAATACAAGAGCAAACAAACTGACACCATAAAATGGAATCAGTCCCGGAACCGTCAACAGCACATAAACGACAAAGCCTCCAGCAGCAGCCATTCCGGCCGTCGTCAAAGGACGAACGAGACCGATCAGTGCAGCCTGTGAAAAATAGCGGGCAAACGGCAGCTGAACGTGAACGTAAAGCGGAAAAATATACACGAAAACTACGACATACATGAGTCCGGCCATCAGTGTGGCATAGCTGATGATGATTGAAAATAAATCCTCACGGACGCGGAAAAATTGATAGTTTACTAATAAAATTGTGCCGGCGGCGAGGAGGATGAGGCCAAGTCCGTTTGTTTTGAAAAACTCTTTTTTATACGTTTGATAAAACGTTTTGAATACCGGTGCGTCCGTCCGGCCGAGCAGCCACTTGCGCACGACCGTGAACATCGCGGCCGTGCTCGGAGCCCAGCCGAAAACAACGCCTCCTCCCAGCGTGAATAGAACCCAGAGCGCGTTCAGCCAGGCGATTTTCATGATCGCTTCACAAGCGCCGTACATCATCGCCATCATGCCTTTTTCCCGCATGTCCGATCCTCCTTTCAGTCGCAAAGCAGCCTGCGCACTTCAAAGTTGGCGTAGGCTGCTTTCAGCGGAGCCATTTGCCTGAAACCGATTTTTCCTCCTCCGTAAACCGGGCCGAAACGCCTGCCGTCATCCTCCCATTCCAAAATGGGCAGCCCGTTGATTGAAAAATGAACGGATACCCCGTCTTTTATGAGCTTCATTCGGTAGGGAGGCAAAGCGTCATTAGCGGGCGGAAGCGGGTCGGCTCCCTCACAGACGAGGTGAAAACCGCGGCTTTTCCTGAGGTTGCATGTTCGGAATGCTCTTTCATCAGCATGCTTATGTCTGAAATACGACAGGTGCAATGTGTTGATGTCCCCTGAATGATATTGCGGATATTTCCCTGTTCTCTCCGCCAGCCGCCCGTCAAATAAATCTTCCCCATTGATCCCGGTGGCTGCAAAAAATATCATGCATAAGCCGGGCTCCCGCACAGGATAGAAATCCCACTTCACAACTATTCCATCAGGGAATGTCTCTGGACACCAGTAAACAAAATGGGCATCGTCTCCATATTGCTCAGCATCGAGTTCATTCTCCATATGCAGGCGGCCGTTCGGAAAACGAACGATTCCTTTTCCTTCCATCACCCAGCCGCGGAGATCTTCAGGAGACGATAAAGGGTTTTGATAAATCAGGCTTCCTTCTCTTGCATTACACTTCGGCACGGAAGTCGCTCCTTTCACAATGAAGATAAGCCGCTAGAGGCAGGCCGAGCTCTCTGATTCCTTCTGTTACCAGCCAGGCGACTTGACGGGCCCCCGCCTCGGAAAAATGAGTATTGTCTTCAATTCCATTTGGATAATGAGGATGTTCATGCGGCTGAAAGTGGACGAACAGCCGTTTTGAGCCTTCCGTTCCGAGAGATTCATAGAGCGCTTTTGTTTTGGACCATAAATCGATGAGCGGAACTTCGAAGCGGTCAGCGAGCGCCTTCATCGCTTTCGGAAAATCTCCGAGTGTGTCGGCAGGCTTTCCGTTTTGATCAAAGCGTCTGCGCTCTGCGGAAGTGATCAAAACCGGAGTCGCCTGTTTTTCGCGAACCGCTTCAACATAGCGGACAAGATGCTCCTGATAGGTTGTATACGGGTCTGTTCCGTACGGTTTTTGATCGTTGTGGCCGAACTGGATCAACACATAATCACCAGGCCCAAGCCGCTCCGTAATGTCATCGAGCCGGCCTTCATCAATGAAGCTGTTCGAACTGGCCCCGCCTTTTGCCATATTCACGACCGCAGCCTCATCTGAGAAAAACAGCGGAAGCATCTGTCCCCAGCCGGCCATCGGCGCTTCATGCGGAGGACAGTCTGCGACGGTCGAATCCCCGGCCAAATATACTGACACTTTTGGCTTTTCGTCTGTTCGTTTCATAACACTCTCCCTTTCACGAAGATTCCTGATGAATCTGCCTGTAGCGGCTCGGCGGAATGCCGACCTGCTTCTTGAAAATCCGGTTGAAATAGCTGTGTCTGTAGCCGACTTCTTCAGAAACGTCATGGATTTTTTTATTCGTTTCAAGAAGAAGCTCTTTCGCTTTTTCGATTCTGAGACGGGTAACATAGTCGATAAAATTGATGCCGGTTACTTGTTTGAAAGCTTTGCTCAGCGTATACGAATTCGTCCCGGCTTGATCAGCGCAGCTTTCAAGCGAGATATCGTTCATATAATGCTGATGAATCATCTCAAGCACCTGTTCGACAAGCCGTTTTTGCTGTCTGTTTTTCCTGCCTTCCATTTCTTTAAGATACGGGCTTACGACACGCTCCATCATCCAGCCGACGGCCCTTTCCGGCTCCCTCAGCTCTGAAAGCTCCTGCAGCAGATTTTTTCGGCTGAACAATTCATAAGGGTGAAGGCCGGAATGAAAGATCTCTTCCTGGATCTTTGCCAACAGCTGCATCATGCCCGGCTGGATGCGGATTTCCGTCTTTCCTTTTTCGGACAGTTCCCGGATGAACAGCCTGATCCGCCTTTCGACTTCATCCCTTTCTTCAAGCCGCAACGCCCTGATGATCTCTTTTTCAAGGGTGAACGGATAGTATGATTCTGCGGGAGGCATGTCTTCCTTCCGGCTTAAATCGATCACCTGGCTGGCGTTTTCGAACTGTCTGTAATGCCTGCCTTCTTTCACCTCTTCATACATGCCGGGAATGTCTTTTAACATGTAAGCGGTTTTTGATACCGTCACTGTGACGTGTAGTCTTGATATGCCGCAGATCACATCCGTCAGCTCACGCACAAATTGGGCGGTTTCTTCCTTGAAGGCTGTTTTCCTGCCGCTCATCAGCAGCACAGCAAGCGATAACGAACGGACATCGGTCATATAAATATGTTTGAAAGTCCTACCAGCCAGTTCGCGCGTAATGTTGCCCAGCAAAAAACCCGCCAGACTTTCATCCTTTTTTGTAAAAGCTCCGTTCCCTTCGTAAAGTCCCGTCAGCTGGATATCGATGATGGTAAACATATTGTCTTTCGCTTCCCAGCCCCACCTTTTCAGACGATCTCTCAAATTCCTCTCTGATTCATCTGCAAAGTATCCGCCGAGAAGGCGCTGAAAAAAAACGTTTGCAGCCTGGGGCATTTCCTTTTTCAGTCTGCCGCTTTCCTCAGTCAGGTCTTCCCAGCGCTTCTCGAGCCAATGAAATTCATCCGGAAAATGAGCGGCCTTACCCTCTCCTGAGCAGAGCTTGATCAGCCTTGCGACAGGTGAATAAATTTTGTGTGACGCATACCATGACAGAATGAAAGCAAGAACGATCCCGGCGATGCTGACCGACGCGACGAGCTTCGATAAAAACAACACCGGAGCCGTAATCGCCGACATCGGTGAAGCCGAGACATAGGTCCATTCCTGGTTTAATCTGTCCATTCGTCCGTATGAAACGGAATACGCCCCTCCGCCCCAATCCATCACAAAGGAGCCCTGTTGATTTTTTTGTTTCTCAAGCATCCCTTTTAAAACGCTTTCAAAATTGGCTTTGCCGCGTTTGCTCCCGGAAAAAACAGGCTTTTGATTATGATGAAAAAGAAGCGCTGTTCCCTTTGAATACGGTGAAAGGCTTTCCAGCAAATGCCCCATTTCTTTTTCGTCAAGCGTTAAAATCAGCGCGCCGAACGGCTCTGAGATGCCTCCCGGAATTTTGTGGACAAGCGCCATTCCGTAAGGAGCGGCGCTCATGTCTTTCCAATAAACGTTTTGACCGCCTTCAAGCAACGAATGATAGGCCTTTAAGATGTTCCGGTCGGTCATTCCGCTGTATTCCGGATTTAAAAGAATCGGCTCTTTCCCTTGAATAAACAGTTCAACCTTGTGAATGAGCGGATTTTGATCCTGAAGCACAAACAGCGATTTTGAGAGCCTGTACGTCGTTTGAAAATCCGTTTGCAGATCGGCATCGGCCAGACCGTTCATCAGGCGCGGATCATATGCAAGCTGGGAGAGCATGATCTCAAGCCCTTCCAGCTTGTCATCGATTTGACTGATTTGGCGTTTCACCTGGTTCTCGTGCATTTGTTGGAGCTCTTTTTCAATTTTTGCAGCGGAAAACAAATAGATTCCTGCACCCGTCAATAAGCCAGGAATACACGCAATCAGCAGAATCAGCACAAAGCTTTTTTTAAAAAAACTTCCTTTTCGCCGTGAAACATATCTTTGATGCAGCTTTTTCATCCCTCTCCCCCCACTGCAATGAAAAGAATGTTTCTTTTTCAATTTCTATTGGAACGCGCGCGACTTGGAGCGGACGACGTCTGCCAAAAACGTCAGGGCAAGCCCCTGTCCCCAGCCTTGAATCCGTTTATACGGAACGTCTTTGTATCCCTGTGCATCCCGCATCACTGCTGTGCCCGCTGAAACGCGTTCCACCCTTCCGTCAGGCGCGACCGCATCTGTTATGGCTGTGAGCGCCTTCTGAACGGATTTGTGGTATAGCGAGCCTCTGGACAGCAGGCCGGAAGCAATCCCCGCAGATCCCGACACTTCAAGATATGAATCAGGATCCGTCAGTACGGTGTGCCATAAACCAGAAGGATGCTGAAGCCTGACAAGCGCGCTCAACAAGTCTCGAAGTGAACCGTCAATGATCATGTATGAAGGATGCGTAACATCGATCAAAGGGAGCGCTTTAGCCATTGTCAAAGCGGCCCATCCGTTTCCCCTTCCCCAAAATATGCCTGACAGATTGTTTTTGGCCACATGGTCCCATCCGTGATAATAGAGATTGGTCTCCATGTCCTGCAAAAATTCCTCATGGCCGTGATACTGGCGCAGCCCGTCTTCAAAATATGCCTCGCTGCCGACAGTTTTGCCGATTCGGAGAAGGAACAAGCCCGCCATCATCATCGTATCGACCCATGCCTGTTCAGGGAATACATGTTTCTCTGAGTTGACGGTGTGCTGCAAAATCCCATCTGCGAACCGGGGCGCTTCGCGGAGCACATAGTCCGCCATTTGCCGAGCGGTGTCAAGATAACGGTCATCTCCTGTCGTCTGGTAGAGCGACAGAAGGGTATGGCCGATGGATACTCCGTTGATCGACAGCTTAGGCAAGCCGTCTTCAAGCTTTTCATCCGTCCAGTTTTTCAAAAGTTCGAGGTATTCGTCATTTTCGGTTGCTTCATACGCCTCAGCGACGCCGTAAAACGCGACGCCGCCCGGCCAATCCCATTCGAAATCCATCTGAAATGTCCGCTTGACGATTCTGTCGATCACTTCATTCAGTTTTTCTTCATCAAAAACAAGCTTTGTCATGCACTCTTCTCTCCCTTTTTATTTTAATCCGCTCATGCTGATTCCTTGGACGATCGATTTTTGAAAGACGAAAAACACGAGGATCACCGGGACGAGTGAGACGACTGACATCGCAAACATCGCCCCCCAGTTAGACGCCGTTTCCGTATCTAAAAACAGCTTTAGTGCCAGAGAAACCGGGTAAAGCTCCGGCTTGTTCAAGTAAAGAAGCGGATTAATCAGCTCCTCCCACTTCCAGTAAAACGAGAAGATGGCGGACGTCGCGAGCGCCGGTGCGATCAATGGCAAAATGATTCTGAAAAAGATGCCGAGACGGCTGCAGCCATCAATTTTTGCCGCTTCATCGAGTTCTACCGGGATCGTCCTGATGAACTGAATCATCAAAAAGATAAAAAACGCGTGCCCGAAAAATTGTGGAACAACGATCGGCTTGAATGAATTCAGCCAATCCAGTTTTGCAAAAATGATGTATTGCGGAATCATCAGCACCTCGTGCGGCAGCATCATCGTCACCATCATGCAGCTAAACCAAAATGCCTTCCCTTTAAATGGAATCCGTGCGAATCCGTAAGCGATGAACGCTGAGGACAAAACCGCACCGACCGTCGAGAGGCCGACGATGATAAGCGAATTTTTAATAAATGTGATGAACGGCTGTCCGGCGATCCCTTTCCAGCCCTCCGTGTAATTGGACAGGATCAAAGGATCCGGGATGAGCGAATGGGATGTGGCGAATATGCTCGCACTTTCTTTAAACGAGCTTGCGATCAGCCAGATAACGGGATACAAAAGGATGATCGCAAGACCGGCAGTCGCGATATGGAACACGAGCTGCCCGGCTCTTTTCTTTCCCGTTCCTGCGGGAAGCGGGGCAGGCGCCGCCCGCCCCGAAATGTCTTTTACCGGCTCCACCAGCTACCCCTCCTTCGATTCGTAATGCACCCATAAGGATGAAGTTTTGAACAATATGAATGTGACAAGGCCGATCAGGATGAGCATCACCCATGCCATCGCCGATGCGTAGCCCATTTGGAAAAAGTTGAAGGCCCGCTGGAACAAATAGAGAGAATATAGAAGCGTCCCGTCAAGCGGACCGCCTTCCCCTTTTGAAATAATGTAGGCCGGCGTAAAGGTCATGAAGGCTGAAATGGTCTGCATCACCAGGTTAAAAAAGATGATCGGACTGAGAAGCGGGAGCGTAATGAGAAAAAAACGCTGAAATCTGTTTGCACCGTCGACGCTTGCCGCTTCCTGATACATCGGCGGGATATTTTTCAATCCGGCAAGAAAGATCAGCATGGAAGAGCCGAACTGCCACACCGACAAAAGAATCAAGGTCCACAATGCGCTGGTCGGATCCTGATACCAAAGAATCTTCTTGTCAAATCCGAGGAAGAACAAAAGCGCATTGATAACACCGTCATTGCCGAATACATTTCGCCACATAATCGCGACCGCCACGCTGCCGCCGATAATGGACGGGAGATAAAAGAGCGTCCGGTAAATGCCGACACCTTTTTCGGCTCTGTTCAAAATCACCGCAATGAAAAGCGCAAACGCGAGGCGCAGCGGAACACCCGCGAGCACGTAATAAAACGTCACTTTCAGCGAGCCCCAGTACTTTTCATCATCTGTCAGCATCGCCTTATAGTTGTCAAGGCCGACCCATTTGGGCGGGGTGAACAGATCGTAGCTTGTAAAAGACAGAAACAGCGAGGCTCCCATCGGAATGACGGTAAAGCATAAAAATCCGATAATAAACGGGGAAATAAAGGCGTAACCCGCCAAATTGTCAATTCTATTTTTTCGCTTCACGTTCACTTCCTCCTGCATTTGATGAGCGGCCTTCCTCCACTTGCCCCGCTTATCATTGTTGATTTCTTTTCAGTATCGCGTCCGCTTCTTTTCTGAACTTCGCGGCTCCTTCTTCAGGCGTGATCTTTTTAAACAAAATCTGGTCTGATGTGTCTTTTAGCAGTTTGATAACTTCGGCGCTGCCGATCGGTTCAGGCGGTTCCGCTTCCCCCGCGGACTCCGAAGCCCGTTCGACATATTCGAAAATCTTTTTCTCCTCTTCACTCAGTTCTTTCTTCACCGTTTCCGCAATTTTGGAGGAAACCGGTACGCCTCTTTCTCCTTTGATCAGGGCATTGGCTTTTTCATTGTTAATAAAGAAGTCGATGAATGCAGCCGCTTCTTTTTTTTGCTCGGAGCTTTTCGGGATTGAAAACAGCATGCTCGGCCTTAAAAACAGCGCCTTTTCTTTCGCCTGTTCAGGAGGCAGTTTTAATGACAGAGGTGCATCGGTCAGCTGTGCGAACGCCGAAAACTGATTTGAATAATTCCATGTTGCAGCCGTTCGGCCTTTAACGATAAAATCGTCCTCCATTCCCTTCACTTGCGCGCTTTCATCAGGTGTCGGCGATGCTTTTTCATCAACGAGCTTCACCTGACGCTTGAAGTAATCGACAAACAGCTTGTCGTCTGAATAAGCAAGGCCTGTGCCGTCCTCTTTATAAAAGCGCTCGCCCTTCGTCCTCAAGTAATAAGGGAAAAAGACATCAGGCGGATGCATGCCGTTTGAACCGTATTGCCCCGTCTTCTCCTCGACCTCTAGCGCTAGGTTTTCAAAATCGGTCCACGTCCAGCTGCCGTCGTCAATTTCAACGCCCGCTTCTTTTAGCATGTCATCATTTGTAATCACCGACAGCACATTCACACCGAGCGGGAAGCCGTATAACTGATCACCGATTTTGCCGCCTTTGATCGTCTTTTCATCAATCGATTCGGTATTGATGGTCCCGTCCTTGACATACGGAGTCAGGTCTTCAAGCTGGCCTTTTTTTCCGTATTGGGATAAATACGCCATATCCATCTGAATCACATCTGGCAGCTGACCCGCCGCAGACATCGGGGCAAGCTTTTTCCAATAATCGTCCCAATTCGCAAACTCCGCTTCGATTTTGACATGCGGGTGTTCCTTTTCATACAGCTCGATAATCTTTGATGTATAATCATGCCGAGGCTGTCCGCCCCACCACGCGACCCTCAAGGTAACCTTCTTTTTGCCGTCCGCACCGGCCGCCTCTTCAGTGTTTGAACTGCATCCGAACAGGCCGAGCGTCAGCAAAACGCAAAATGAGAAAAACACAAATCTTCTCATCAACATTTCCCCTCCTTATTTTGTAAGTGCTTACATTTCATTTTAAATTCAACTTTTTGTCCCAGAAACTCAAAAAACAGAGAAGAATGTTAAAAAAACAGAGATTCCGTCAATACGCAAAAAACCGCCGAATATACCGGCGGCATTAAAACGTGTTTTCTTCTTTTTTTCGAAATTCTGACGGGGTGAGTCCTGTGTATTTTTTAAAAACAAGGCTGAAGTATTTCGGATTGTGGCCAAACCCCAGCTCCTCTGCCAGTGCGCCGATGGCCGTGTTTTTAGACTTCTTCATCTTCGCGATCGCTTTTTCGATGCGCACCTTTGCAACATAGCTTGAAAACCTTTCACCGGTTTCCTGTTTAAACAGCTTGCCGAGATAATCCGGATTCATGTACAGCATGTTGCGGGCTGCCCATTTCAGCGAAAGCTTCGGATTTGAGGCCTCCTTTTCGATGAGATCGAGCATCCTCCCGATTAAAACCGATGTCTCTCCTTCATGTTGGACGATCTGTGCGTATGCCTTTTCGTACATAGCGGAGGCTTCGCTGATACTGCCGCTTTCGCTGAGTGATGCTTCAGGTTCAAATTGAAGCAGATGGCGTGAAAGTTCTTGGACGCTTTTCATTTTTTCCTCAAGTACGGCAGGAGCGACTTTTCCGTCAACTGCACAAACAAGCACTTGTTGAACGCAGGCCGAAGCGATGACAGAACCGTTCAGCACCTCATCCGCAATGGACTCAACACCTTGGGCATAGTCTTTGTCATCCCCGTCCCGGACGGAAAACAGGATCAGTCTGATGACCTTTTGCTCTGAAAAAAAGCGCAGGCACGTTTCATCCTCGATGCGGCTGCCCGTGACCAGCTCTTTTAACATTTGCTTCATAAGATGCGGCTTCATCATCTCCAGATCATTTTTTACTTTTTGCGCCGATTCCTCTTTTTTCAGCTCGCCGATCACGCTTTGAAGCGAATCTGTAATGTGGTTTTCATTGCAGGGTTTGAGCAAATAATGTCTGACTCCGTATGACATCGCTTTTTTTGCATATTCAAACTGGCCGAAGCCCGTCAGCAAAATAAACCGGATTGACGGGTAGTCGCGGGACACTTTCTCGATCAGTTCGAGTCCTCCCATCCCGGGCATTTTAATATCGCTGATCACAATGTCCGGCCGCTCTTCCATAATCAGGCGGTAAGCGTCAATCCCGTTTTGTGCGGCTCCGATCAAAGACGTTTCGAACGAACTCCACTCGATCATGCTGGAGATGCCGTCGAGAATAATCCGTTCATCGTCCGCCAACAGCACTTTATACATCATCACACCCCGCTTTGAAATGGTATTTTAATTAACATTTCGGTTCCCTTGTTCTTTTCGCTTGAAATCGTCAAGCCGTACCCTTTGCCAAACATCAGCTGAATGCGCTCATCGATATTTTGCAGTCCGATTCCTCTGCCTCTTGTCCGGACAAGCTCTTTTCTCGCTTTTTCCAAAAAGTCTTCATCCATGCCCGGTCCGTTGTCGGTAACCGTTAAATATACAAACCCGCCTTTTTTATATGCTTTAATGTGAATATGGCAAGGTTCAATGAAGGGCTCGAGACAGTATGTAATCGCATTTTCAGCCAAAGGCTGGAGGACAAGCTTTGGCACGCGGCATTTTTTCACCGCCGGCTCAATGTCGAGTTCAAAAACGAGCCGCTCCTCAAAGCGAAAACGCTGAATGGTAAAATAGTGAAGCACAATTTCAGCTTCTTCCTCGATCGTCACCACGTCGTTTTTCATATTGATGGCATTCCTGAGCAAAAACCCGAGGGATTCCGTCATCTTTGAAATTTGCGGCTGACGGTTCGTTTTTGCCAGCCAGTTGATCGACTCGAGCGTGTTGTATAAAAAGTGGGGGTTGATTTGCGCTTGGAGCGCTCTGAATTCCGTCTCTTTCAGCATCAGCTGCTTCTCGTAGTTCGCGGCAATCAGTTCATTGATCCGTTCAACCATTGTAAAAAAGTTGCGGTTTAAGACGCTGACTTCATCCTGCCGGTCTGAAGGAGCACGAGTGAGCGGCGCCAGTTTAAAATCGCCGGTTTGGACATTTTTCATGGCTGCCACCAGCTTCTCAATCGGACTCGTAATGCCCCTGGCCATTTTCCTCCCAAAGAGAACCGCAATCAGAAAGAAGAGAATAAAAAGGGAAATCAGGATCGTCTTCATCGCAGAGATTTTCGAAAACATCGCGTCAAAAGGGATCAGGCTCCAATACGTCCAATTCTTATACGCTGATTTGACATATGAAACGAAAAAGCGCTGGCCGTTTTCCTCCACAATGTCATATCCGTTTTCTGCGTGAGAAGATAAACGTAGTCCATCGGTTTGGCTGAAAGGCATTTCAGAAAAAAACAGCTCCCGTCCGTCCGACATCGCAATCTTTCCCGCGCCTTCCCCCCAGTCTTTCGGAAGGTCGCCGATCACCCGTTTTAAATCGGCGACAATCACCACTGTTCCCAGATGGTCAAGGTTTAAACGCTCATAGGAGCGAATTTCCCGGACGGATAACAGCTCGCCGGTTTCACCCGGCATAGGCTCCCACGTGTTGCCGCCTTTTTGGCGCGACGCTTTTTCGATCAGCGCATTCTTTTGCTCCCGCAATGCTTCGGTTAAATTCGCACCTGCGGAATACTCGGTGCCGGAAGCATCAAACAAATGAATCGATTTAATGTACCGCTTAGAGCCGGTATATTCGGCAAGCTTATCCCAGATTTTGCTTTTCATCCGGTAGGTCACGTATTTGTTTTGGCCGCGGCCGGCTTTCAGAAGGTTCGCTTGGATGGCGGCGTCAGTGGTCAGTTGATATGACACATCCTCAATCTTTTTCAATTCATCTTCAATGCTTTTTGATGATAACATCAGCACCTGTGACGACTTCCTGTAAATCTGCTGGTCATAGACACGGAACGCGTATTGAACGCCGCTCAAGATCAAGATGAGCGAAACAGCCATGATCAATGAAATCAAGATAAACAATTGATCTTTAATTTTTAAATGCTGATACCGGTTCACCGAACGAACACCTTCATTTCAAGCGTGTGACGGCAGCCTGTTTATCTGTCTGGCGCCCGTCTATTGCGCGGAACGCCTGAAACGAGAGCTTCGTCAAAATGAAGCTTAAAGCGCTGCCGCTGAAGAATAGAAGAAATGTGACATGAAATAAAGCGAGCAGAATCATGCCAAACGCGCTGATCAGCATGAAAAACGAGGTGAGCGGACGGGAAAAGCCGATGATAAAGCTGTATTTCAGCACTGCAATCCGTTTTAAATCGTAGTGGACATCAATTGGAAAAGCGTAAAAGAGGATGATGGCGTAAATGATAAACAAACTGATGAACAGACTTAAGACAACCGGCTGATCGTGAAAATAGACGGCCGCAATTTGAAAATCAACAATCAGCAATAAACCGACCAGACCCAATATCAAACCGAGAACGCTTGCTTTGGCCCATTTCTTTTTAAACGCCTGATAAAACGTCTGAAACACCGGGATATCCATCTTTCCCAGCGCCCACTGTCTTGTCACAGCGAACATCGCGGCAGTCGCCGGCGCTAAACCGAAGATGACCGCTCCCGCCAGCGTGAAGCCGATCCACAACAGATTCAAATAGGCGAGCCGCATCACCCACTCGCAAAAGCGGTAAAATCCATTTGCCAACGTGTGAATCATGGTCTCCCTCCTTCGCAACTTAGTAAACGCTTACAAAAAATATATTTCTCTTCTTTCGAAAAAAATCCTCTTTTCCCCGCTGACAGACGGAAGAAGGCTTGATCTAAAAGCCTTAGACCAAGCCCTTGCTTCCGCTATTTAGCCGATGTCTTAATGTTGACGCCGACCGCCGTCCCGTTTCTGCTTGAATCGGCAACCCCCATAAACGTTCTGTTCTCCCGGTCAATGAAAATACTTTGGACATTGCCGATATCAACCGGATTCGCACCGAATCTGTGGCCGAAGTCATTGAGCTTCAGTCTGACATCCTCCGGCATTCCCGATTCATAGCGGTAAGAAGTCAGGCTGTTCGTATAGATTCTCGGCTCTTCAATCGCATCCTGAAGGCTCATGCCGTACTCAAAATAATTCAAGATCGTCTGGAAAACGGAAGCAATGATCGTCGTTCCTCCCGGGGAACCGACAGTCAGCACCGGTTTTTCGTCTTTAAAAACGATCGTCGGCGTCATGCTTGAAAGCGGCCTTTTATTCGGCTGAACTTCGTTCGCTCCGCCTGGAACCGCATCAAAATCGGTCAGTTCATTGTTTAAAAACAGTCCGTACCCGGGCACTAAAATCCCCGTTCCAAAAAGCTGTTCAATCGTAGTCGTATAAGAGACAACATTGCCCCACTGGTCCGTGACGGTAAAATGCGTCGTCTCCCCGATCGTCTTATCTTCAGGCTGAGGCACGATCTCATAATTCGGCTCTCCCGCCTCGTATTTCCATGGATCGCCTGCTTTCACATCGCGGTTCATCGAATCAAGGCTGATCAGCTGCTGCCGCTCCTTAATATAATCGGGATCGAGCAGCCCTGAGAGCGGAACATCGACAAATTCCGGATCGCCCGCATATGCCGCCCTGTCCGCATAGGCGAGGTGCATCGTTTCCGCGAGCAGATGATATTTTTCAAATGATTTTGGATCGTATTGGGATAAATGAAAATCATCAATCAATTTCAGCATCTGCAGCATGAACACTCCGCCTGAACTTGGAGGAGGCATGCTTGCGATATCATAGCCGTGGTACTCGCCCCAGATCGGCTTATCTGTTGTGACCTCATAGCGGGACAGGTCATCAGGTGTCATCGAACCCCCGAAATCCTGCACGACATCTGCTATCGCCCGGCCGATTTCTCCATCATAAAAGGCTTTTGACCCTTCTTTCCGTATTAATTTAAACGTCTTGGCCAAATCCTTTTGTACGAGGATATCACCTTCTTTCAAAGGTTCACCGTCGGGAAGGAAAATATCCTTTGCGGCCGTTTTGCTGAGCTTGTCCTGATGGTCCTTTATCGCATCGGCCAAAACCGAATCGATCGGGAACCCTTCTTCTGCAAGCTTAACGGAAGGCGATATCAAGTCTTCCATTTTCTTCGTTCCCCACTTTTTATGCGCTGCTTCGAGCCCTTTCAGCGTTCCCGGCACACCGACCGCATTTCCGTGTCTCGACCTTTCTGAAAAAGGAATCACCTTTCCGTCTTCATCCAAAAACATGTCAGGTTCGGCACCCTGTGGAGCACGCTCCCTGCTGTTGACGATCGACGTTTCCTTCGTCTCGCCATCGTAGACCATCATGAATCCACCGCCGCCGATTCCCGACATCATCGGCTCCGTTACATTCAGAGCATACTGAATCGCAATTGCTGCATCAATGGCATTCCCGCCCTTTTTCAACACCTCGGCTCCGATTTTTGATGCAAGCGGATGGGCCGTAGCCACCATACCGTCTTTCCCGACGGCGACTTTATCACCATCTCCGCCGCTCATAACCCCTTCTGCTTTTGACACCGGACTGAAAAAGCAACCAACCGCCAAGCACATCGCAACAACTAAGAAAGCTAACCGTCTCATCAGATCACCTTCCTTTCCAGTTTATTACTACTATAACAGGAAAGCGAACTGAAAATAAGGAAAACTCCCAATTTTCTATTTTTTTGAACCCAAACTCCCAAATTCCTCAAAAAAATCCTGTCATTCGTTCTTTTGACACAATTAGCTGAAAGGAGAAAACGCCTATTATCATCATAAAATCCCGGATGGCAGCTGGTGCTTGCGCCCACCTAAAAGATGTGAATATCTAAAAATTAAATGGTTTTTTTCGACTGCACCTGTTTTTTTTCGACAAAAAGTTATATAATATTTTGATGTGTGCATTGTCTCATTTAAACAATGGAGGGTTACAAATGTTGAAAAGAAAAAAAGACAAGTTTTCCGTGCTTTTGACGGAAATTGCAAAAAATTTAGACGAAACAGCTGAGTATTTTGTTAACTATAAAGTGACGAATCAGACAACCCTTAAAGAATTCGCGGATACCTTAAAAGAGTATGAGACAAAAGGAGATAATTATGTACATACGATGATTAAGGAGCTGAACAAAGCATTTATCACGCCGATCGAACGCGAAGACATCCTTCAGCTTACAAACAGCCTCGATGATGTACTCGACGGTATCGAACACTTTTCAGCCATGATGGAAATCTTCTCGATCACATCTTCAGATGAGCATATTGATAAATTCAGCGGCTATATCAGAGAATGCGCAAAAGAAATTCTGTTGACAATTGAATTGCTGGCGGAAAATCGCCTGACAGAAATTCAGCCGCACGCCATTAAAATTAAAGAATACGAACATAACTGCGATAACCTGCACCGCAAATCGCTGAAGAATCTTTTCGGGAAAGAGACCGATCCGATTAAAGTGATCCAGTACAGGGAAATCTATGAGACGCTAGAAGAAATCGCAGATTCATGCCAAAGTGTAGCAAACAATTTAGAAACCATCATAATGAAAAATGCGTAACGAGGGATTATAATGGATCTTTTATTTGTATTAACCATACTGATTGTCATCTTTGCTTTGGCATTTGACTTTATCAACGGTTTTCATGATACGGCAAATGCGATCGCCACCTCGGTATCGACAAAAGCGTTAAAACCAAGGCACGCCATTATAATGGCGGCAGTTATGAACTTCGCCGGCGCCATGACGTTCACAGGCGTAGCGAAAACCATTACGAGCGACATCGCCGACCCTTTCAAACTGGAAAACGGATCGGTCGTGATCCTTGCAGCTCTTATCGCAGGCATTACATGGAACCTGGTGACTTGGTATTTCGGCATTCCCAGCAGCTCATCCCACGCGATCATCGGAGCGATTGCCGGAGCTGTCATCGCATCGGAAGGATTCGCCGCGATTAAATACCACGGATTTATTAAAATTATCGAAGCACTTATATTATCGCCCATTTTGGCGTTTGTTTTAGGATATTTGATCTACAGCATCGTCAAAGTCATTTTTAAGAACAGCAATCTGGCCAAAACGAATAAGCGGTTCCGTCGCGTTCAAATCGCGACAGCTGCCATACAATCCTATACACACGGCACGAACGATGCACAGAAAGCGATGGGTATCATTACGATGGCTTTAATTGCGGGTAACTTGCACAGTACAACTGACATCCCGTTCTGGGTGCAGCTTGCATGCGCCACAGCCATGGGACTCGGAACATCTGTCGGCGGCTGGAAAATCATCAAAACCGTCGGCGGAAAAATCATGAAGATCCGTCCCGTCAACGGTGTCTCTGCAGATTTGACGGGAGCCCTCATCATCTTTGGTGCGACGATCGTCCATTTGCCTGTCAGCACGACACACGTCATTTCTTCATCCATTTTAGGCGTAGGCGCTTCCCACCGGGTGAAAGGCGTAAACTGGGGCACCGCAAAGCGGATGTTGATCACATGGGTCATTACCCTTCCCATTTCGGCAACCATCGGTGCATTTGCCTATTTCATACTAGATTTATTCTTTTAATCAGCACACTCCCGTCCGAATCCAGGACGGGAGTTTTCATGTTTAAAAGAAAGCCGGCATAACAATAGAATAGGAACTGCACTATTTCTCGGGAAGAGGGAAACCAGTTATGCTGCTATTTTATCAATTCCTTGTTTGGCTCATTGTATTGGCGCTGGCTCTGTATGTGGCTGCCGTGTGGCGTTTTGAAAAAAAGCTCACCGAAAAAACGGTCGCGATCCGAAAAACTTGGTACCTGCTTTATGTTATCGGCGCCGTGATTTATTGGACGCACGATCCGCAGTCGATTTTCACAAACCCGCTTCATTACTTGATCGTTGCCGTTTTTTTCACGCTGACAGACGCTTTTATTTTCTTAAACGCTTACTTTAAAAAGCTCGGCAGCTCCGAACTCGCGACAGACACAAGAATGCTTCTCGAAGAAAACAACGACCTCCTCCACACATATCAAAACAGGCTGAAAACGTTTCAATACCTATTGAAAAACGAACCGATCCACATCTATTATGGAAATATAGAAGCATATGCAGAAGGGATCGAAAAGCTCATCAAACGGTTTGCCGAAAAAATGAATATATCCGCTGCACTTTGCGAATATAATTCAGAAGAAAGCAAGGATCATTTGCTTGAGCATATGGAAAACCGCTTCGATGTTCAAGAAAAGCTTGAGCGCAAAGACGTTTATTATGAAGAAAACGGAAAAATGGTCCTCATTCCTTTTTCCATCCACGATTTTGACTATGTCATGAAGTTAACCTCAGAAGACCTTGTCACAGAATTTGACTACCTCCTGTTTACTTCTTTAACAAGCATCTATGATCTTCTGCTACCAAACGAAGAGGACGGTGACGACTGATGGAGCCTGCTTTTCAGCAAGACCATGAAAGCGCAAAAAAGCGCCTCGCCTTTAAAATGTTTAAAAAACAATCCAAAACCAATATCGCGAAATACGAAGTCAGCCCCCATACCGAACGGATTTTCCGGCAAAACGAACGGCTGATCGGCGAGTATAAAAGAAAAAAAGCTTAACGAGGACGGGAAAATTCTCCCGTCCTTATTCCGTTTTCCCGTTTCATACATACAATAAACCAATCAACTAAAAGCGCTGAATTAGGTGATGCTGTGAAAAAACTGAAAAAACAAGTCAAACACGTCGATTTCGCAAAATTTGGCCTGTCAGACTATACCTCTCTTCTCAGAAGAAGAAGCGAGAAAATCATTAAAACGCTGAACAAAAGAAAAAACAAACCGTGAAGCCTGAACTTTCAACCTCCTTCCCTGCTGAGAAGGGGGTTTTTTATGCCTTCAGCAGTATGTGCATCATAAAGGATGCCCCTGTCCGCCTTCTGCAACAGATTGAGGCAGCTTCTCAGAACGTATCGGTTTCACAAACAAAGCGACGCAAATAGAACCTGCCACCGCCAGCCCTCCAGCAAGCAAAAAAGCGCTTGTGAAAGCCCCGGTATACTCGACGATGTACCCTGTAACGGTCGGACCGATAATACCGGACGTATTGGCAAGAAAGTGCATGAATCCGCTCACGCCCCCGACCCTGTCCGGATGAACGATATCCTGTATAATCGCCCAGTATGTGATGCCGGTCAAATACAAAAAGAAAACCGATAGTGCGACAAGGGCAACAGCTCCAAACGCAGTCGTGACAAGCCCGGCAAATCCAATGCATACCGCCGCAGCCAAAAGGCAGCACACAAGCACGGCTTTTCTCGAAAACATCTGTTTGCCCGTCAGCCTGAACAGATAATCCGATATAAATCCCCCAAGCGCGAGACCGAGAAATCCGACAACCCACGGTATCATCGTTGCAACGCTCATATCGTGTATGCTCAGCCCCCGGGCTGACGTTAAATAGCTCGGAAACCACGTTAAGAAAAAGAATAAAATATAGTTGTAAGAAAAGAATGCGAACGCCGTAAACAGCACGGTCGGCTGCTTCAAATAAAAAGACAGCGGGATGCCGGTATCCTTTTTCGGACGCGCTTCTTTTTCAGGGGACAAACTGCGGGAGTCGTCCGGCTTATCTTTCATGAATTTCATCCAGAACCAAGTCCAGATAAGCCCGATGATCATGATCAACACAAAGGAAGCCTTCCACCCCCAATGGATCGCGATCAATCCGACGATCGGTCCTGAAATGGCTCCGCCGAGCGGCGTTCCGCACATCGTCATGCCAAGCGCCCTTGCTCTTTCTTTTTGCGGAAACCAATTGTTGACCGACTTGCTCGTTGCAGCTGACAGCGGACCTTCCCCCATGCCGAAAATGACGCGGATGATAAACAGTGAGACGAAATTATATGTCAGTACAATGGCCCCGCTGAAAACCGACCATACGACCATTGCAGCCGACAGCGTATGTTTCGCTCCATACTTATCTGATGCCCAGCCGCCGATAAAATTAAAGATGGCATATCCGATGAAAAAACTGCTGAACAACATGCCCATCTGCGCCGGACGTATGTTCAAATCTTCCTGAATAAAAGGAGCGGCGACAGACAATGCTGAACGATCCAAATAATTAATCACTCCCGCCAGAAAAAGCATCACGATGACAAACCCGCGGCCGTTTGAAAACATGGGCAACCCCCTCTTTCCGGAATTTAGAAAACGCTTTCATTTTGTGTGGTATTACAGATGGATCAACACTTTCACAGGATTGGTTTCCGGAGCAAGTGCTGATTGAAATCCGTCAACAACATCGCGGAACGCAATCTGTCCGGTAACAAACCGGTTCGCATCCGCTCCGCCATCCCTGATGGCTTTTATCACCGTCTCAAAATCGCTTCTTAATGCGTTGCGGCTGGATAAAATGGTCAGCTCCCGCTTGTGGATTTCAGGATCGGGCATGACCAGATGGCCGTGAACCAGCCCAACATAGATCAGCCGGCCCCCGTGTGCGGCGTACTGATAAGCGCTGTTCATCGATCCAAGGTGCCCTGTCGCGTCAAAGACAGCCGCCGGATAGTCGCCGTTCGTCAACCGTTTGATCTCATCCGCCGCATGTTCTCCCGCTAATACAACTTCATCGGCTTCAGCCCATTCACGGCTAAATGTGAGGCGCTCATTCCTGACATCCATCGCGATGACTTTCGCCCCCTTCAATTTTGCGAATCTCATCACGCTGAGCCCGATAGGACCCGCTCCAACGACAAGCACCGCTTCCCCTTTTTTGATATTTGCCCTTTCTGCAGCGTGGACGCCGATGCTCAAACATTCAATGACAGCAGCTTCGCTGAGCGTCAATCCTTCTGTTTTTAACAGGTGGTCTGCCGGGATGTTTATGTATTCCCGCATGCCCCCGTCTGTATGAACACCGAGGACGTTCAGATTCACGCAGCAGTTGGGCCGGCCGTGCCGGCAGGCGATGCATGTTCCGCATTCCAAATAAGGAATAATTGACACTTGATCGCCAGGCTTAAGCGTTCCGCCGGTATCATCGATGCTGACAATTTCACCGGACAGCTCGTGTCCGAGCACCCTTGGATAAGAGAAAAACGGCTGTTTTCCGCAATAAGCGTGAAAATCGGTCCCGCAAATTCCGATCCGTTTGATGCGGACCAATGCTTCCCCATCCTTAAGTTCCGGTATTTTCACATCCGTCATTTTAAAATGATAAGGCTTTTCACACACAATCTGCTTCATGTATCGGCCTCCTTTATCGCATCGTTTAGACACCGGCATAAGCCGTAAACCCGCCATCCACCGGCACTGTTATACCGGTAACAAATCCGGACATATTCTCATCCGCCAGCCAAAGCAGCGTCCCCAGCAAATCTTCCGGGCTGCCGAAACGCTTCATCGGGGTGTGAGAGATGATCTTCTTTGCTCTGTCGGTAAATTCGCCGTTTTGATCAAGAAGAAGCCGTTCATTTTGATTGGTTAGGAAAAATCCCGGGGCAATGGAGTTGACCCTAATCCCCGTTTCGGCCAGATAGACGGCCAGCCATTTCGTGAAATTGTCGATGCCCGCTTTCGCAGCGCTGTAAGCAGGCACTTTCGTCATCGGAGTTTGAGCGCTCATTGAAGAAATATTGATCACGGATGCCCCTTTTTGGTTCAGCATCATTTTTGCAAATTGCTGTGTTGGAATGAAAGAACCGAGGAAGTTTAAATTGAAAACAGAACCGACATCATCGCAGTTCAGATCAAATAATGTCTTGATGTTGTCCTGGAAGAGGTGCTCGGAGTTGAATGTTTCATCTGATGTCGTGCCATTGGGGTGATTGCCGCCGGCCCCGTTCACCAATAGATCACAGCCGCCGAATCGGTCGGCCACAATGCGCTTCGCCCGTTCAACGCTTCGTTGATTGATGACATCACACTCAACGGCAATCGCTGCGCCGCCGGCTTTTCGAATAGCTTCGGCCACGAGTTCTCCTTTTTCAACGGTTCGATTAAGAATGGCAACATTCATACCCTGCCGGCCGAGCTCTCTCGCCATCGCGCCGCAAAGCACCCCGCTGCCACCTGTGATGACCGCAGTTTTTCCCGCTAAATTTTCATGGATTTCAAGCATTGTGAAGCCCCCTGTTCTTCTCTATTAAGCGAATCCCATATGCCCCATAAATACATGATACCGAGCGCCCTGTCATACAGTCCGTAGCCGGGCCTGCACTTTTCATCCCAGATGTGGCGGCCGTGATCCGGACGTACATAGCCTGAAAAACCTGTTTCATGGTAGGCTTTGACAATCCCGCAAATGTCAACGGTGCCATCTTTTGTTCTGTGCGATGTTTCGATAAAATCGCCGTTTTCGTAGACTTTGACGTTGCGGATATGGGCAAAGGGAATCCGGTCGGCATACGCACGGATCATGGCGGTAAGATCATTTTCGGGATTTGCGCCCAATGAACCGCTGCACAGTGTCACACCATTAGCCGGATGATCGACAAGCTGGAGAAGCCGACCGATGCTTTCTCCTGAGGTCATGATGCGCGGGAGTCCGAAAACCGGCCACGGCGGATCATCGGGATGGATCGCCATTGTGATTCCGCAGCGTGCGGCGGTTGGAATGATGTGTTCAAGAAAATAGTGAAGATGGCTCCACAGATCCTCCTCCGTCACATTTTGATAGGCTTCAAACAGCCTTGTCAGATGCTCCAGCCGCTCCGGTTCCCAGCCCGGCATCGTGAATTCGGGATGCTTGGCGATTTGATCGACAAGCGCAAAAGGATCGATTGTGTGCACCTTTGCGTGCTCATAAAACAGAGCGGTGGAACCGTCTGGAGCCTTTTTGTATAAATCGGTCCGCAGCCAGTCAAATACAGGCATAAAATTGTAGCAGATCACTTTTACGCCGGCTTTGGCCAAATTTTCAATCGTTCGCTTGTATTTTTCAATATACAGATCTCTCGTCGGCAGCCCGAGCTTAATATCCTCATGAATGTTAACGCTTTCAACAACTTCAATGTGAAAACCGTGCTGTTCACACTGCCGCTTCACTTCTAACATTTCTTCCAATGGCCACTCTTCACCTGGCGGCTGATGATGAAGCGCCCAAACGATCCCCTCTACACCGGGAATTTGCCTGATCTGCTCAAGGGTGACGGAGTCGTTTCCTTCTCCATACCATCTGAAAACCATTTTCATCACACTTCCTCCTCACCGATTCAATAAGATAAAATGATCTTTGTGACCTGATGGGGACAGTTTTTCGCTTTTTTCAACGCCTCTTCTATTTCTGTAAAAGGCATGATCTCAGTGACAAAAGATCGGGCTATTTCGGGGTTTTCATTCAAAAATTGAATGACGTCGGGAAATTGATTGACACTGTGTTTTGTTCCGTAAATTTCAATATCTTTCTTTGTGAGAAGAAGACCCGGAATCGTCACATTTTCCCCCGTTAAGCCGACAATGACAATGCGCCCGGCGGCAGCTGCCAAATGGACGGATTGCTCAATCGTCGCGGGAATCCCGGCCGCTTCGAACACAATCCCCGCTCCTTCTCCGTCTGTCAGCTTCAGAATCATTTGCTCGGCATCCTCTTCACCAGGCTGTATAACGGAATCCGCACCGAATGCTTCGGCAAGCTCAAGCCTTTCCCGTACGGGATCGACAGCGATTACACGGGAGTCAAAGCGCTTTTTAAGCTGTGCCAAAATCGTTAACCCGATCGGACCCATTCCCAATATGACAATCGTTTCGCCTGTTTGAATAGCTGCCCGCCGAACCGCCTGCGCTCCGATGGAAAACGGCTCGCACAACGCTGCGGCTGCAAAATCCATTTGCTCAGGAATCGGATGGACATGCGTTTCCGGGACAATGATAAAATCAGCGAAGCCTCCTCTGCGAACCGATCCGATCATATCGATGTTCACACAGGCGTTTGTCCTCCCTTTCCGACAAGGGTAACAGCCTCCGCACGGAATAGCCGGTTCAATTACGACCCTTTCGCCCGCGGATCGCTCCCTCACCCCGGCCCCCGTTTTTTCAATGATGCCTGCGAGCTCATGACCAAAAATCTGAGGGTACTGTGCATATGGATTTGAACCGTCGTAAAAATGCACATCACTGCCGCAAATCCCGGCGGCCTTTACCTTGACAAGGACTTCGCCGCTGGCCGGTTCGGGACGCGGAACGTCGCGAAATTCAATTGAAAATGGCTTCGTCATCACCGCAGCTTTCACATCACCACTCCTTTAAAAGCGCTTACTTTTGAAATAACCGGGAAACTCATTAATGAGCATCTGTTTATCGACGATGACCAGCTGCAAATGCTCCTCGGCAATTTTCTTAGCTTTCGCCTTCTGTTTTGTTCGAATCGCTTCTGTTAATGCCCCGTGCTGCTGATGAATGGTATTCCAGTTAAAATCGGCGGCAAGCCTTAATAAACGGATTCTTTGGAAGGGAACGTTCATCTGCTGAATCGCAGCCCAAACATTCGCTTTTCCGCAGCCTTCAAAAATCGCCTGATGAAAAGCTTCATCCAATTCAAACAAACTTTCATAGTTTTTCTGTGCAATCGATAATTCCTGCATCTTCACATTCTGCTCCAACTTAAACATAGCTTCCTCCGGAAAGTCTTCACACGCCAGTTCAGCTACAGCCTTTTCCAGGTTTTCCCGCATAAACCTCGCTTCCTCCACCAGATCAAGATCAATTAGCGATACGCGGGTTCCTTTCTGCGGATAGACTTCGAGAAGCCCTTCTCTCGACAGCTGCAAAAAAGCCTCTCTGACCGGAGTGCGGCTGACTTCATACCGTTCTGAAATCTCTTTTTCCGATATCAGCTCACCCGGCACAAGCCGAAACTTCATGATTTCTTCCTTCAGCATCTGATAGATTTGGTCTCTGACAGACCGCGGGTTTAACTGTTTCATTGTCATGACTCTCACCTCCTCTCTGCCATACTACCATACAAGTATGGTTGTGAATATATATTTTTGAAAATTTTAAAAATATAAAGGAACTTTAAAAGTTCCTTTATTTCAAGAGAGCAAGGATTTTCGCTTTTGTCTTCGGTCCGTATATTCCGTCCGCCCCCAAACCGTACATCAACTGAAAACGTTTCACCGCGTTTGCCGTCTTCACTCCGTAGTATCCGTCGATCCCGTGGTTTTTGGCCCCTTTATCAGGGTAATAATAAAGAGCCGCAAGGGCTGTCTGAATTTGTGTGACGGCCGTTCCTTTCATCAGCGGGCTTTTCACCTTATAAATGCCGGCGGGAAGAGTCCATGTCTTGCTCTTACCGCCCGCTGACGCTTCAGCGGCTGTGAGGGCTTTTTCAGTTGCCGGGCCGTAAATGCCATCGGCTTTAATTCCCGCTTTCTTTTGTAAAGAAGCAACCGCTTGCACCGTCTCGTTTCCGTAGCTTCCGTCCGCCCCGTATTTGGGCAGCGAAAAACCGGCCGCGATCAAGCGCGTTTGCAGCTTTTTCACATGAGCGCCTGACATTCCTTTTTTGAGTATAATGCCCGACGATGAGCTTGTTTTGCTGGTGGAGGCAGCCGACACGGATACGGTTTTCGTTCCCAAAAGGGCGTCTACTCTTTTACGGAAAGCTGACAATTGGCCGGCATCTTTCACCCACGGGGTTGGACAGCTTTTGTTGGTGACATCGTAATGGCGGACAATCCGATCTGTGGACAAACCGTATGTCTTGCACAAATCCGCTACAAGCTCCGCCGCATTGCGAATCGTCTCCTCATGGATGGTACCGTCTTTTTCCACGCACATTTCGACCCCGAGCGCCACGGTATTGGCATTCGGCTTCAGGAAGCTGACATAGCAGCGGTTTTGATCATGCGCATGATAAGCGACTTCCTGATCGGGAATAACATGCTGTGCCTCATGGCGGTCGACAAAATAGTGAGCCGAGGCATAACGCTTGTCAATAATGCAAGTGCCATTGAAATAATTGCGCTCATTTAAAGCGGAGGCCCCGGGCGTCGCCGTCCAATGCATGACAATTCCATTGACTGCCGTAAGCTTCAGCCCTGGACGGGTGTATTGATTGACTTTTACAAAGTTCTTGATGACTTTGACCAAACTTCATCATTCCTTTTCACATTCAATTCAGAAAGCCGCCTCAAAGACGGCTTCATTTCGTTAAACCTTTTTTCTGTAAAACCTCTTGTTGCATTTTCCCTTTGCTCGTCACATAGTTGTTCTTATACCAGGCAACCAGTGATGCAACGATCGTAAAAGCCGCAGACCCTGCCGAATACAGGGCATCCGCCAATGTATGAATCTGATCTTCGGCGACCGGCAAAACTGGCTTACCAAACATGATCAACGTCTGATTGACCAGCGCAATAAAAAGAAGCACCGTTCTGACGACCGTGCCTTTGTCAATATGTTTCATCATCTTGTCCTCCCTTATCTCTGCAATAAATTATAAAAAACAGCGATCGCTCCGCCGATGATGCCGGTGCTGACCGCTGTAATGATCGCGCCTGTGATGCTGCGCTTGATCCAAGTTGTATTCTCTTCGATTTTGTTCAGCTTTTCGTTAATCGAGATGATTTGCTGATCGTGGCGGTCTGATGTTCGTTCGAGTGTGCTGACGCGCTGTTCGAGTGATTTTTGATCAGCTTTCAGTGCTTTTATCTCGTTTTGAAAGACATCTATTTCCTGTGTTTGAGACATTTTGCATACCTCCTTTATTCCACCTCCTCAAAATGTTCCTATCTAAAAAACACTCTCGCCTTCGGCGAGAGTAGGGTCCAGTTTTTAAGGGGTGATGGCTTTACCGCTTAACAATAAAAGCAGGCGTTTGTTCTTGGAAATGACTTCCATTCACAGTATCATGAAAATATCCTTTTATCCGAACACTATTTTTCCCCTTTTTTAATTTAAGCTGCGAAATTTTAAATACTTTTGTCGGTGTCTGATTTTTAAAAGAACCTGTCAGCAATTTACGAGATTCCCAATAGTCTTTATTCCAAACCTCTGCAGAAAGTGTATACTTAAAATTTGCTATACTCCCACCTCCATACTTGGCAACAACATCAATAGAGGTTGCTTTGGGCGAGTAAGAATCTGCATCCGTACATAGTCTTATACGGTAAATGTCATAGAGTGTTGAACAAGGCATATTACATTTCTCCTTTATTGTTTTATGGAATGTACCAATTTGCTTTCGTTCTTATCTTTTGAGAACTGGCTCTCAATGTGATAGTTTTCGCTTTTTGGTCAAACACTTGCAGTACGTTATACGAGATGACCCGCTCTTCTTTTGCGCCAGATGATTGAGCACCAAGACCGGCTTGAAAATTTATTAAAGTCACCTTATACAGCGCTGACCTCCATGTACTATTTGTACCTGTCCATGATAGCGTGTCCCGTTGTTTGTTGTGTATCAGCATAGCTAATGAAGTTGATTATTGTATTTCTCACCCTTGCGCATAAATTGTTCACCTCCTTTCAGTTCTTTTTATTCTGGCAAAAGTTTGCGATCTTACATTGATCAGATGTTTCTAATATTACAAACGTCCATGTCCCTCTTTTCACTTATAGGTGGCAAACGTATGACAAAAGACAGATATATCGTTATGCCATACAATCGAGAGGCTTTTCGATTTGTTTCGCGATTTTCAGCTGTGCCCGTTTCACATTGGTTTGAACAGTAGACTTTTTGATGCCGAGCATGGCGGCAATCCGCTCATAGGAAAACTGTTCGACCTTATGTAAAATGAAGATTTCTTTTTCGCGTGCCGTAAGGGCAGACAGCGCGGTTTCAATCCGGGCTTTATCGTACGCTGACACTTCTTGAGCCGGTTCAAATGCAATCTGTTCTGAGAACGTGTCGATGATCAGCGGATCTTTCAGTAGCATCCGTTTATAAGCGTCTCGCCTGTCAATCGCCCTTCTGATTCCCGGCTCCCTTCCGTTTTCAAGCCAGTCGATCACATATTCCAAATCGGTCATCATGTTTCTGATCAGTTTTTTATCTTTCAATTGTTCAGCAGTCAGCCCTTGTTCATCCTGATAGGCCCGATACAGTTTTTTCGTGTTTTTCAGCGCTCTTTTATATTCGAAAAGCAAATCTTCCATTTTTTGTACCTCCGTTTTTTTGAAATAAAAAAGGACACCAATCAGCCGCACAGTAAGATGTGCATCTGATCAGCGTCCGCAGGCTTTCCGTCTTGGACAAATATTCAAGTTGTAGAGCTATAGCTTATAGCCGATTTCAAATTCGACCCTTGCGAGGTCTCCCTTTCTCGTTTCAATGACGGTTTTGCCGTGTTCAGGCGCCTCGGCCTGCCAAGCTGTGCCGTTCATTCCATCAAGAACGATCACTGTCACCTTTCCTTTTTTAAGGCGGCTTGCAACCGTCGTATCGTGAATATCTTGTATCTTTGCCGGATGGTTCATCTATTTTCCTCCTCTTCAAATTCCGCGTTTGTGACGACTTTTTCTAAAATATTTATCAATTGATTCTCAACTGAATTAGAGCGAGCGGGCCGTTTTCGCTTCAAATAGGCAAGCGTGAGCTTCGCTGCGGTCAAAAGTTCGGGAGCCGCGGCGATTAAGCGGGCATTTTTTTCCTTGGAATATGCGCTGTAGTCGGCGACTTTGGCAATCACCCGCCCGCTGGAATAAGGAAACCGTTTCTTTTCGGCTTTACTGTAAGCTGAATAAATGTACAGGTCGCTATTTGTTCTGACAACGCGCCATGGTGACGGGCTGTACGTCGCACTTTCGTTCTTCACGTTTGTCTTCCTCACTTTCCGTCTTCTTCGTGCCATCGTTTCATTTGTGCGTCTCTTTTTGCCGCTGTCCAGATGATGAGAATCATCGCTTTTAAACATTTAAGCACCTTGTTTCACCCTTGTTTTCATTTTTGCAATCAGCGCTTCCAGATGTTTGATCACATCCGTCAAATCGCCGCTTTCAGAGCGGCAGTTTGGACAAGCGCAGAACATCGTTCCGATCCTTGCGTCCTGGTGGACTGATTTTCTCCCGTTACATAGCGGGCACATCAAACCATCCCCTCCAGTCTATGATTGATGCCGAAAGAGCTCCCGTTCAGGACGACGAGAAAGTCCTGGCACATTTCAACCAGCCTCGTTCCGAGCGCTTCGTCTATGCTGACAATTTCTTCAACGCTTAGCTCGCTGGACAGCATGATCGGCTTATGGTTCAAATACCTGTAATTGACGACAGCATATGTCTGTTCGATCTGCCATTCCGTCGCCCGCGGCCTGCCTCCCACCGGCTTAAACAGATCATCAAGAAACAGCACCTCGACTCGCTTCATCCGGTTCAGCTTATCCTCAAGCAATGAGAAATCCTGTTTTAAATCGTTGAATCCTTCGACAAAAGGAAAATAAAGGACGGGTACGAAATGCTTCCTCATCAGCTCATTGGCGGCGGCCGTCAGCAAATGAGTCTTCCCTGAACCGGGTCGTCCCAAGAGCGCGATGCTGTTTTTGCGGCTTTCCCGGATGTCCCGGTAAGCTTGTACATATTCAACGGCGCATTCATACGCCTCTTTTACAGATTGGTGTTTTCCTTTCGTCTTGAACTGAGCAAAATTTAAGTTTTTAAATTGTTCGGTGATTTCGCTCGATTTCAACAGCTTTTGCGCTTTCCGCCATTCGCGGCAGGCGCATGATACCCATACTTCCATCGTTTCGCGCCGTTCGATAAATCCAAGTTCATCTTTGCATTTCGGACAGTCATACCGTTTTGCGGCGGATTCTTCCGGTTTGTCCCCCTGTGATAGACAGCTCCTGTTTCTCAGTTCGTCCATGATCTCTTCGATTGTTCTTTTGGACATTGTTCTCCCTCCTGACAGTTGTTTTCTCTTCCGCTTCAGCCAGCCGGCCGATAATATATTTTTCACAGTAGCTGAAGACCTTGATCGTTTCATTGCGGCTTCGGCGCCGCGCCTCATACTCTTCAAAGCATTGTTCAAGCCATTTGATTGTTTGCGGAAGAGACACTCCGCGGGCGACAATCCGGGCGATGGCCTGGTAGTCTTTTGACGAGGGATGGACAGGCTTTCCTTCCTGCAAAGACCTAAGGGCGGCAAATCGGTCTGCTATTGTTTTTATGGAAGTCATATTATGTTTTGTGTTGATTTGTGTGATATCTTTATTGGATTGGACAAGGATGTCCGCACGGCCAGTCTCTTCTGTCCGAACAGAACTGCCTGACCGGACATGGCTGGCATAGGCAAATTTCTTTGAATGTCTGACTGACAAAATCATTCCGTAAGGCGCTCTTGTGACTGCAATGTAGCCGTTTCGTTCGAGAAGAGCGAGCCATCTTCTAACCGTTTTTTCGTTGACGCCGAATTGAAGAGCCAGTTCTGCGGCTTTCAGCGGTTTGTTGCCGAGCACGATGCCCCATGTCATCCCATCGCGTTCGATTTCCTTAGTTGTTGAACTGATGCACCATAAAAACAGCCAAATGGCATTGCCTATTTTCTCGTAGTGCACAGGTGTTAAAAGCCCTGAGTAAACGGAAAAGGGATAGCTTTGATCGAGAGGACAGGACATTCATCTTCCCCCTTCCTTCTGCCTTCTGCGGTTCAGTCTGAGATACCGTTCGTATTGGCCTTTACGATCGAATTGGAATACAGGCTTTCCGTCTTTCGTAAAAGCGATGAATCCCCCGGCTTCGCCGAGCCGCCATTGATCAAAACGGTCTGAGCTGTAGGAAATCACAATTTTACCCATTCTGCCTCCTTGTGGATATCCGGCGGGTCCGCCATGTCTTCGCATTTGCTCTCTGTCGGCTTCCTTTGGATAGCCGTGCGTTCGAATGTGTGTGACCATCGGATGTTCAAGATTCATGACATCGCCTTCTTTCATACAGAGTTCCTTTGATACAATATGTATCCAAACAGACCTGAAAAAGATCGGGAAACAGCAATCGATCAGGAACTGAGTAAAGCGTTTCGAATTTCAGCATCGTTTCTCTGCCGGGATTGCGTGTTCCCCTTTCGATTTTGCGAACATAAACCTCGGAGAGTCCAAGCCTTTCCGACACTTGCTTTTGGGTCCATCCCCTCTTACAACGCTCTTCGATCAACCGTTTTCGCACATGTTCTCACTCCCTGTTTTTGATACAATACGTATCTGATGATTTGATTATATATGATACACTTCTTATCATCAATACTTTTTTGATACTTTTTTTATCATATGTTTATTTCGATACATTTTGTATCTATAATAGAGATAAACATGCCGAATTGAGGAAGAGAGGTCATTCTATGTTAGGCGGCAGACTGAAGAGCCTGAGAGGAAAACGGACACAGGAAGAAGTTGCAAAGCAGATCGGTGTATCGCGGGCCCGCTACTCCCATTACGAAAACGGAAGAAGCGAGCCGGACTATGAAACATTAAAAAAACTCGCCGATTACTATAAAGTGACGATTGACTATCTGTTGACAGGAACGGAAAAGAAAAAAACGATTGAAGACGAAATCGCAGATCCGGATCTGCAAATTGCATACCGAGACATGCAGGAATTTTCCCCCGAAAGCAGACAGCAGGCCATCGAGTTCATTCAATACTTAAAAGAAAAAGAGAAAAAACGAAAGCCCGGAGATAAACAAAACGGATAAAAAAGGAATTTCTATTAAACGTTACCTGGTGAGCGCCGATTTAATAGTTAAGACGATAAAAAAGGGAAAGATTTGCTAAAGAGGCTGCTCATCGTATATGATAGATCTGCATGAAAACATGACAGCCCCTTTGACGGGCTTTTCTTTCCCGCTAAAAACAGAACATTTGTTCGAAAGGGTGTCTCGTATTGAAGTTTTACTTATCTCACCTAGAAGAATACGTCAAAAATATGTATCAAAAGTTTGGTTTTTTTGAACCCCACCACATTGATATGAATCGCATAGCCGCTCATTTTAACATTTGGATTCACTATGAAAATGTCAACAGCATGATGATTAAGCATGACGGCATGTACAGCATCATTCTCAACAGCAGCCTTTCAAAGGAAAAGCAGTGGGAGGATTTTGCCCATGAGTTATGCCACGTATTAAAGCACGCGGGAAACCAGCTTTATATGAATCAGATGTTCAGGGAGCTGCAGGAATTCCAGGCCAATCAATTTATGTACCATTTTTGCGTCCCTACTTTTATGCTTTTAAAAATGGATTTTCCCCAGCTGCGATGCCAAGCCGCTAAAATGATCGCCGACCTCTTTAAAGTCACGGAATCGTTCGCTGTCAAACGGATCGAGCTCTTTGAAAAACGGCAAGCCGGGATCCAGTTTCATGAGGCATGGATGGCGAGCCTTTCCCAAGAGAGCGAATCAGCGAATGCTGCTCGCCTTAAAGAAGAAGACGAACTTGCACGCTACCGCCGGGAAACCCGCCGCCCGTACACAACGGCAAACGGCGTCGGCAAAATGGTCGCGGCAGAAAGCCGGCCGGCGTATATGCTGAGAAAATAAAAAACAGCCGGCTCAGCTCCCGGCTGCACTCGGCCCATATGCGATGCGGGCTCCTGCCTTCAAAGCTTTGACATAGCGGGAAAACACCTCATTTTGAGACGTTCGCCTGCCCTTTAATGTGAATTGCTCAAACATCGCCTTCCGCTGGGCAGTGCTGATTTCAAATTGCACGCTTAACCCTGTTTGGCAGCGATTGTTGATGCTTGCAGGGTTTGTACCTGAAAGATATCCCCTTTCAGCCGCCAGCTCCGCAGAAAATCCGTGCTTCTCCAATGTCTCCGCAAACAACAAGGCGCGCCTTCGATCTGTCCCCCCGATGAGCGTATGCCGGCGGAAAGGCTCGTCATATCCGTGGAACGCCAGTATGTATCGATGTCCTGCAGCCATTCGCACGGCAAGCGGGCAGTCAAAATGGGCGCTTGTCACATGAAGACTCTTATTGCCGCGCCTTTTCAATCCTTCCAATAAATAAACCGAAGAACCCGCTGCAAAAGCCCTGACAATTTCACTGATGCCCGGTTCGATCCCGCCCCCGTGGGGAGCCATCACAAGCAGTGCGCTCCCTGCATCCCGCGCAGCCACCGAATAATCGGTTCCTTCTATTTCATTTTCTGCCATCTCTGTAAAGCTGCCGTATTGGTCAGTTAAAGCCTGCTTCATCTCTTGATTTTTTGCACCTGCCTGTCCTGTTTTTATGTAGTGTACCGGGAGTCGCAGCGGTTGTAAATATGTTCCCTCTAGGAAAATAAAAATCTCTTTATGAGATTTAAAAGATTAAAGCAATTGAACCAAAATCGAAAATCACCTAAGGCACGAAAATAATTCTTCTAGTAAACACGTCGGTTTTAGAACAAGCAAATACGAAATATGATTAACAAAGTAAGGTTGCCGGCTGACAGCCTTTTTCATTTGGGATCCTATCCTCTTTGCAGCCCTAATGAAAACGCTCCAAATATGATATATGGTAATTAATTAGGTCTCGAAAAACCCATAAGGAATTTTTCAGAACGCTCTCTCCACTCCCCCCTTCCACACAAACTTTAACCCCAAAATCTCATTAATAACTCACAACCGGATATTTTTCTGATATCATGAATATACACTGCATGATTAGGAATGAATGTTTAATGATTAAAAAAACTCTCGGTACCATGCTCGCAGTGACTCTGATCTTTCTTTTGATCCTCACTGTGTTTACGCTCTTATTCGGGTCTTATTATTTCGGCGTCGCCGGTTTTTTCGCGATTTTCGGCGTGACATACGAATCGCCCTGGTCGCTCTTCTGGTATATCCTTTTATCCTTTGGCCTCGGCGCGCTGTTTGAAATCCCGGAAAAGATTTTGAGCTTTATGATCGGTCATAAAGCTGTGACCTTTATGATCGAATGTTTTTTTACGTGGCTTGCCATCCATCTCGCTGATGAATTGATGGACAGCATCACCATCCCGCTGGATGTGGAAATCATCGCCTGTCTGTTTTTATTCGTCATTCAGCTGGCATTTGAAGACAACAAAGAAAGAAACCGGACATACGAGGATTGAGAAACATTCGCGAAGGGAGAATAGAACTGTGACGTTTATCATTTTAATGGCCGGATTGTTTCTTTTTATTCAACTCAAAAAACCGTTCCGCAAGAAAATCTTCGGCTACGTTTTTTTGGCCGTTTATTTAACGGTGCTCGCACTCTATACCATCAATTCCACTTTTGTTCACCTCATATCTGACAGCCTTTTGTCGATCTTGGCAGTGATCGCTGTGGCGCCGCTGCTTGCCGGCTTTCTGAAGCCTTCAGCGGATTCCCGGTGAACCGAATATGGACAAATCGTCCTTTTTCTAAAATAGGCCTTCAAAAAAGGTCTTTTTTTTCGTTAAAATTATATAGACCGATCAGTATAAAATCATAAGGGAATGATAGGATGGCAGAAAAAATGAGCAGCCGCGATAAAATATTGCGGGCGGCTTCACGATTGTTCCGCAAACAAGGCTACCATGCCACAGGTCTGAGCCAAATCACAGCCGAAAGCGGAGCGCCGCGGGGATCGCTTTATTATTATTTTCCCGGCGGCAAAGAAGAACTGGCGCAAGAGGCGATTCAATTAACCGGGGAAAGAATCAAAGCGTATATATTGTCAGCGATCAGCCGAGAAGCTGATCCTGTCAAGGCGTTTCAATCTTATATCCAGATGATGGCTGACGGAATCGAGGAATACATCATGGAAGAAAACGATGATATTCCAATCGTATCCGTCGCCGCAGAAACGTGGTCGTTCAGCGAAAGGCTCCGCCAAACTTGTGAACAGGTTTATCAAGACTGGCAGCTTGTCTATCAGGATAAACTGCTCCAGTCAGGCTACGCGCCGGAAACGGCCGAGACGCTGAGCGTCGCGATACAGGCGATGATTGAGGGTGCGTATGTGCTCTCAGTGACGAAAAAAAACGGTCGGCCCCTCAGTGCAGCCGCCGAACAAATTCCTTTTTTACTAAAACGATCATAAAGGGTGGGAAATGCAAATGGAACATGCTAAAAAAGGCTCCTTCATGATTATCGCCATTTTAATCGTCGGAAATTTTCTCGCTCTGATTAATGAGACGGTCATGAATGTGGCTTTGCCGAAGATCATCGACGATTTCGGCATTTCAGCGAATACGGCCCAGTGGCTGTCAACCGGATATATGCTCATGATCGGCATCGCCGTGCCGATTACTGCGTTTTTAATGCAGCGCTTTACGACAAGGCAGTTGTTTCTGTCTGCGATGACATTATTTACGGCGGGAACCTTTCTGGCCGGAATCGCTCCGGTCTTCCCGCTCGTTCTCGCCGGACGGATCATCCAAGGCTCAGGTACAGGTTTGATACTGCCGCTTGTGATGAATGTGATATTGACTTTGATTCCGCCGCAAAAACGCGGAACGATGACCGGAATCCTAACGCTCGTTATTTTATTTGCCCCGGCGATCGGTCCGGTCATCTCAGGCTATATTGTCGAGCATTATTCATGGCGCGTTGTTTTCTTCATGATGCTGCCAGTATCGGTTTTCATGATTTTTTATGCGGCGTTCCGCCTGAAAAATGTAACCGAACTGACGTATCCGAAAATTGACATATTATCTATTCTTTTATCGACTGTCGGGTTTGGCGGAATCGTTTTCGGCTTCAGCAACGCCGGGGAAGCTGCGGGCTGGAGCAGTCCGAAAGTGATCATCGGACTGGCAGCCGGTGTCATCGGATTAATATTGTTCGTCATGCGCCAGCTCAAATTGAAAGTGCCGATGCTTGATATGAGGCCGTTTCAGTCAAAAATATTTTCCGTCTCGGTTATCCTGATGTGGATCGTGATGATGCTACAGTTTTCGATGATGCTGATTTTGCCGCTTTACTTCCAGATGGCGCTTGAGCTGTCACCGCTTTATACAGGCATTCTTATGCTGCCGGGCGGCCTTGTCCTGGCGATGACATCTCTTGTTGCAGGACGCCTGTTTGATAAGCTTGGCTTTAAACCGCTGTTGATCACCGGGTTGATCATTGTGATTGCCGTCCTTTCGCTGTTTACGAATATTTCAAGCGATACGCCGATGGCGGCGGGAATGATGCTGTACGCCGGCTTCACACTCGGCGTCGGGTTAACGATGGCTCCGATCATGACGCTCGGTTTAAACCAGGTGCCCAAACCGCTGTACCCGCATGGCTCGGCGATTATGAATACGGTCAATCAAGTGTCAGGGGCCATCGGTCCGGCATTGTACACGACAATTCTGACGACCGTTTCGAATCGCTTTATCGCGCATTCTTCAGGAGCCAGCCGTCAGGAGCTGCACATGCAAGGTATGACAGAAGGCGTTCATATGGTTTATTTCGTAGCCATCGTCTTTGCAGCAGCTGCTCTTGTGATTTCGGTTTTTGTGAAAAGCAGTCGCGGGGAACATCATCCAGCATAAACATCGATCCATCAAAAAAATGCAGGAGGCATGAAGCGCCTCCTGCATTTTTTGATATTAGTTTAAAATTTTGACCTTTACGGTTTTGACGCCCCAATTGAAAGCGTCTTTTTTATCTGGAATAAATACGTCTATTTTATGGCCTTTAATGGCGCCTCCGGTGTCTTCAGCCGTCGCTTCGCCGTAGCCTTCCACATATACTTTCGTACCGAGCGGAATCACGCTTGGATCAACCGCGATGACTTTTGCATCACGGTTCGCATTCAGGTCGACTCCCGTTTTTGTGATGCCTGAAATGCCCCCGTCATTTGCCGTATACGCAGTTGCTGTCACTGTGATTTCCTTTTGCACGTTGACAGGCTGATCGTTTTGTTTTTGCGCGGACTCTTGTTTCACAGGCGCTGCAGCAGCAGCCTCTCCTGCTTCTCCATTTATCGCAATCGTTTGCCCTGCAATAATCAGGTCCGACTTCAGATTGTTCCGTTTTTGAAGATCGCTTACAGTTACACCGAACTCTTTTGCGATTTTTGAGAGCGTGTCCCCTAGCTGAACGGTGTACTGCTTTTCTTCAGATTTTTCTTCTTGAGAAGAAATGTTCAGCTTTTGACCCGGTAAAATCAGGTCTGATGAAAGCTGATTCCATTTTTTTAAGTCCTTGAGGTTCATTCCGTAGTTTTGAGAAATCCCCCAGAGCGTGTCTCCTTTTTGAACTTCGATTTCTTTTGCTGAGGCAGTCGCTCCGAATGCAGTCGCCGACATAGCTGCGGCTGCAGCCAAGGACATGATTGTCTTCTTCATAAGTTAAATCCTCCCTTGTTAGCCCTTTTGAAACTAACAGGGAAAATCGTAACACAGCAAAATGTCACCGCTATGACAGATTGATGCGAATTTCGTTACAGTTTTTTTACTGATAAAGTTTGATTTTATGTAAAATTCTGATTTTCAACAACATGATTCCTTTATGTTTCAGACGTCCTCTTTCCTGCTCTTGACGCTGGTTCAAGCTGGAATTCTTTTTCAGTATAAGATGTTTTTTCAACATGAAGCTTTTGTGTTTATGAGAAGAGAAATTCGGGAAAACGAATCAATAGACGTAAATTATTTTCCTAAACATATAACCCCAGTCGCTTTTATGTCGTCATATATTAGAAAACAGCGGAGGAAAATTTTTCTCGCAAATCTCTTGTAATCCATCTGTAATTATTGTAACATTTGTAACATAAGAGATATATTTAAGGAGAGAGGAACATGAAAAAGTTAATCGTTTGTTTATTAGCTGTTTTACTCATCTTACCTGCCGGAGCATCTCTCGCAGCGAAAAACCAAACATCAGGGAATTTAACAAATAAACAAGTCATGCAAATGACTTTGCAGGCACGGGAGCACTTTTGGAATACGATGAGCGGCCACAATCCAAAAGCGAAAAACTCAACTTGCCAAACCAAAACATTTGAATACCGCGGTCTTCCATATACGTATATGTGCAGTGAATTCAGCACAAAAGCAAAGTTAACAGATTACTTGGCACCGGTTTTCACAAAAGACGCCATTAAAAAAGGATTTGAAAAATACAACATTATGTCTTATAAAGGAAAAATGGCCGTTCCTGTCGGCGATGGGGACAACCTCTTAGGATGGGACAAAGCAACAATCAAACTGATTTCTCAAAAAAACAATACCCGCACCTATGAATTTTCCGTACCGGCATTGGATGGATCAGTGACTGCGAAAAGAAAGATCACGTTTGTGAAAGAAGACAACAAATGGAAAATCAATCAGCTCGATGCTGCCATCTAAACGAAAAAAGCTAATGTCTAAAAACGGACATTAGCTTTTTTCCGTCAAACGGTCAGCTCAACGATGTTGCCGTCAGGATCCAGGATGACGCTTTCATAATACCCGTCACCCGTGACGCGCGGCTTTCCGGCAACCTGGTATCCTTCCTTTTCAAAGCGGCTCGTCATCTCGTCAACCTCTTGCCGCGACCCTAAGGAAAACGCCATATGTGCATAGCCGGAAGCGTTTTCCTCTCCTTTTGCAAGGTCGGGACGTCTCATCAGCTCAAGCCGTGTTCCCGATTCAAACTGAATGAAATAGGATTCGAAATGCTTTTTCGGATTGACGTATTTTTCATTCGCCTTTCCGTGAAAAAACCGGGTATAAAAGTCTTTCATTTCCTCTAAATTGTTCGTCCATATAGCGATGTGTTCGATTTTCATAAAATCTCCCTCCCATTTCATCATACCATATAGACCCTCTGCCTTTTTTTACACCTTTTTAAATTGATAAGTATTCATAAAAATCCCGATGCAGATCATGAAGGCGCCGATCAGGATGCTGATTGTGACCGGTTCATGCAGCTGCAGCCAGCCGAATAAAAGGCCTAATACGGGAACAAACATTAAAGCCATCGATGCTTTTGACGCTTCGATTTGATTCAGGATCCAAAACCAAATGACGAACGTCAAAGCCGTAGAGAATAAACCGTTAAATAAAAGAGATAAGATCGCTTCATTTGACCAGTGAATCGGCCGGGCCGGTTCCAGTATAAAAGAGAAGATCAATAACATCACCGCCCCTGTGAGAAGCTGCCATGCATTCATATGAATCATATCTGTATCTTTAAATTTCAGTTTGCTGTATACATTGGCGATGCCCCAGCTGAGCGCTGCGATTAAAACACAAAGCTCTCCAAATATGACATTTTGATCAACATGCAGAATCCCTCCTCCTAATATAAACAAAAGACCGATCAACCCGGAAAATAAACCGAGCATTTTATACACATTGATTTTCTCGTTTAATTTAAAATGACTGATGACAGTGACAAAAATCGGCATGGTATACACCAATACAGACGTTTTTCCCGAATCGACAAACTGCATGCCGTAAGTTAACACCCCCATATAACCTAAACCCATCAATAAACTCATCACCAGATAATGCTTGATATTCTCCTTTCCTATTGAACGCTTCCTTCCTTTGATCAAGAGAATTACAAACAAAGGAACGGCTCCAATGAACAGCCGCAGTGCCGAAAATAAAACAGGGGGAATGTCAGTGATTGCGATTTTCATCGTCACCCAGGTATACCCCCAAATAAGCGTTACAGAGATGATCCCCAACAGTACTTTAAACATAAACCGTCACCTTTCTTCTTTGTTTCATGTACAGCATATGCTATATTGGATGATAACTGAAATACATTTTTATTATCGGAGGTATAACCATTTGGTTATGAACATGAACAGCCTTCACATCTTTGTGAAAGTCGCGGAGACACTAAATATGACAGAAGCCGCCAACGAGCTGTATATTTCACAGCCGGCCGTGAGCAAAGCCATAAAAACCATGGAAACGTCGCTCGGGGTCAAATTGTTGATTCGGGATAAACAGAACAAGTTAAAGCTTACTGACGCGGGAAAGGAAATCGCCGTACTGGCCAGACAGATGATTGTGATTGAAAACAAAATATACCAAGTGGCCGATCAAGAAAATCATCTGCTCAGGGGGAAAGTCAAAGTTGGCTCGTTCCCCGCCGTCTCAGCGAATATTTTGCCGCAGGCTATCGCCTCCTTCAAGTCAAAGTATCCGCTCGTACAAATCGAGCTGGTCGAAGGAACCTCCGACCAAATCAAGCAATGGGTCGAAACACGCCTGGTTGATTTAGGCATCGTCGCCTCTCCCTTTGACGGTTTCGAAAGTCAAGTATTGTTTCAAGACCGGATGGCGGCCGTCATCCCTGAGCAATATCATCACTTAAAAGACGCACCTTTCATTGATCTGAAAAAACATCAAAATGAATTGATCTTTTGCAAGGGCGGGCACGAAGTCGCGGTATCTCAAATCTTTCAAAAACACCGCCTCGAATTAAAAGAAAATCTGACTGTGCAAAACGCGGAAACATTGGTCAATATGGTCAATAACAACTTGGGGATCGGCTTGATTTCTAACTTTTCGCTTTCCTCCGTATCCCATCGGTTGATCAAAAAAGACATCTCTCCTCAAATTATCCGCGAGGTCGGCATGATTACACCCTCATTTGAAGAAGCAACACCGGCGGCTGCCGAGTTTATGAAAATGATCATCGAGTCGGAAACGGTTCGATCATTTTCGTAAACAGAAAACGCCTCAGCACCGATCAAAGGGCTGAGGCGTTTTTTAAAAAATGCTCATCAATCATGGAAATTCGTTCCGTCCGTCGTTTCTTTAACAATTCCGGCGCGGATGACGAAATCTCCGAAATGTTCTCCTTCATTGCGTTCTTTCGCATAGCGCGGAAGAATGTCGCGAAGTTCTTTTAATATTTCTTCTTCACCGATGTTTTCCCGGTACATTTTGCTCAGACGGCTGCCGTCAAAAGCGGCGCCGAGGTACATGTTGTACTTGCCAGGGGCTTTTCCGATGAAGCCGATTTCGCCGAGCGCATGGCGGGCGCAGCCGTTCGGGCATCCCGTCATGCGGATGGTAATCTCTTCATTCTTCAAGCCGGTTTCTTCAATGATTTCATCAATTTTGTCAATCAGCTTTGGCAAATATCGTTCCGCTTCGGCCATCGCCAATCCGCACGTCGGCAGTGCGACGCATGCGATCGAGCTGCGGCGGAGCGCTGTATAATGCCTGCCGTCAGTCAAACCAAACTGTTCGATCAGTTCGCTGATCTTTTTCTTCTTTTGGCTTGTGACATTGGCAATGATCAAGTTTTGATTGGCTGTGAGGCGGATATCGCCGGTATGAACTTTGGCGATCTCCCTTAAGCCGGTCATCAGCTTGTAATCATCATAATCAGTGACGCGGCCGCCCTCAACAAACATTGTAAAGTGCCATCTTCCGTTTACACCCTTTACCCAGCCGTAGCGGTCGCCGTTATGCTCGAAATGATACGGCTTTGCTTCAGCGAGGCTCCAGTCGAGGCGGTTTTCCAGCTCGTTTTTGACCGTTTCCAAGCCGAGGCGGTCAATTGTGTACTTGAAGCGGGCATTTTTGCGAACCGAGCGGTTTCCGTAGTCCCGCTGAATCGTAATCGTTTTTTCGGCGACATCATATAACTGATCAGGCTTACAGAAGCCAATGACTTTGGCAAGCTGCGGATACGTTGCTTTGTCTCCATGGGTCATGCCCATACCGCCGCCGATCGCGACGTTGAAGCCGATGAGTTTGTCATCCTCCACAATCGCGATAAACCCAAGATCCTGGGAAAATACGTCGATATCATTTGACGGCGGAACGGCGATGCCGATTTTGAATTTCCGCGGCAGATACAGCGGTCCGTACATCGGTTCGACTTCTTCCGCATCAGGCGTGCCGGCCACTTTTTCTTCATCAAGCCAGATTTCATGATACGCACGTGTGCGCGGCAGGAGGTCATCACTCAGCTTTTTCGACCATTCATACACTTCTCTGTGGATTTCTGATTGATACGGATTGGAAGCGCACATGACGTTCCGGTTAACATCCCCGCATGCTGCAATCGTATCCAGCATGGCTGAATGGATCGATTGAATCGTTTTTTTCATGTTCCATTTTAAAATGCCGTGCATTTGGAAGGTTTCCCGGGTTGTCAGCTTCAATGTGCCATTTCCGTATTTCCGGGCAAGCTCATCCATGACAAGCCACTGCTCAGGCGTTGCGACACCGCCCGGCATCCGGACGCGCAGCATGAACTGATACGCCGGCTCAAGCTTTTGCTTTTGACGCTCATTGCGGAGATCGCGGTCATCCTGCAAATAGCTGCCATGATGCTTCATCAGACGGTTGTCGTCATCGGAAATTCCGGCTGAAAGCGGCTCAAGCATCGATTCCTTCAGGGTGCCGCGCAAATAGTTGCTTTCTTTCTTAATGCGTTCTACATCACTCGGCGGGCCTTCAGGCGCTTTTAATATTTCGTTCCCCATGTTGAAAAAGTCCCCTTTCAATCAAAATCAGTATACATCGCGCTGATAACGTTTTTGCTTTTTCATTTCTGCCAGATAGGCTTCAGCTTCCTCGCGGCTTTTGCCGCCTTCTTTTTCGATAATTTCAAGCAATGCGTTCTGAACATCTTTGGCCATGTTGTTCTTGTCGCCGCAAACGTAGAAAGCCGCTCCTTCTTCAAGCCACTCAAACAGTTCTTTGCTGTGCTCAAGCATGCGGTGCTGTACATATACTTTTTCTTCCGTATCCCGCGAGAACGCGACATCCATTTTTGTCAGCACGCCGTCACTCAGCCACTTTTGCCATTCTGTCTGATATAAGAAATCGGTGACGAAGTGCTGGTCGCCGAAGAACATCCACGATTTCCCCGGTGCTCCGGTTTCTTCGCGCTCCTGCATAAATGACCTAAACGGCGCAACACCTGTGCCCGGACCGACCATGATAATCGGAGCCTCCGGATTTTCCGGCAGCTTAAAGTTTTTATTCGGCTGAATAAAAACAGGCAGCGTGTCGCCAGGCTGAAGGCGTTCAGCACATAAAACCGAGCAGACCCCTTTTCGGTCTCTGCCGTGCGTATTGTAGCGGACAGCGCCGATCGTCAAATGCACCTCATCCGGATTTGCAGCGAAGCTTGATGCGATCGAATAAAGACGCGGCGGAATTTTTCGAAGAATCGAAACAAAATCCTGCGGAGCTGCTGCGATCGGACCGAAATCCTGAACGAAATCAATCAGGTCGCGGCCTGCGATATATGCTTTTAATTGATCCGCGTTTTCCTGAGCGGCAAGCTCGCGCAGCTTTTCATTTGCAATGAGTTCTGCCGCCTGCTGAATAAATTTTTTTGTCAGCACCGTAATTTCATAGTAAGAAGTCAACGCTTCTTTCAGGGAAAGGTTTTCCCCTTGATCAACCGTGACGGTAGCATTCGGATCCCATTTCAGCTCGGCCAGCAGCATGTCGACGAGTTCCGGGTCATTTTCCGGAAAAATGCCGAGCGCATCGCCAGGTTCGTAAGTCAGGCCTGAGCCTTCGAGCGATAATTCAAGGTGGCGCGTTTCTTTATTTGATCCGCGGCCGTTTAAATTCAAATTTTCCAGCACTTCCGCTCTGAACGGATTTTTTCTCGAATATACCGTTTCTCCTCCTGCTGCTTGCGGTGCTGCCGTTTGAGCAGGTGCTGAGCTTGCGCCCTGTTCCTGTCCTTCGTTTAAGCTTGAGATGACACCCTCAAGCCATGCTGCAGCCGGTTCATCATAATCGAGATCGCAATCGACGCGCGGATGGAGCCTTGTGCCCCCCAGCTCACCAAGCCGCTGATCAAACTCTTTTCCGGTCTGGCAGAAAAATTCATACGACGTGTCGCCAAGAGCCAGCACAGAATAACGGAAATCATCGAGCTTCGGAGCCCGTCTGCCATGGAGAAATTCATGGAATGACAGCGCGTTGTCCGGCGGATCCCCTTCTCCGTGCGTGCTGACGACGATGAGAAGGTTTTTTAATTTTTTCAATTGGTTCGGCTTAAAATCGCTCATTGCAGAGACGGTGACTTGAAAGCCCCGTTCTGTAAGCGTCTTAGCCGCGTTTTCAGCAAGTCCCTGTGCATTTCCTGTCTGCGACCCGAATAAAATGGTCACTTCTTTGGAAACAGGCTGGGCCGGACTTGCAGCCGGAGCTTCCGCCGGCAATGTTTCAAGCGCCGCCGCGGCATCGGCGGTTTGCACAGCCGCCAGATAACCGCTCAGCCAGGCTTTTTGTGATGCCGTCAAAGTTGGCAGAAGGCGGTTGAGGAGCTCTGCCTGCTCCTGGTTAAAAGGACTGTTCATTACCTGAAGTTGCAACGATATCCACCTCACTAAGGAATAAAAAAATTATGACTTGTTTGAAACGGAAAAGGATTACATTCATCATATATCCACTATTCCTATAAATCAAATCGGTTTTATTGACGCAAAACATCTGTCGATCACGGCTTTGCTGCAAAGAAATATTGTAAGCGCTCACTCACCACGTCCCCTTTGCCGCTCGGCGTCAGCCTGCTTCAAACCAAACATTCCTAAAAAAGATTCTAATTTAAAGTTTACTGGAATACTCAACATTAGTAAAATATATATTAATTATCACAGCTATTAAAATTTTTAATAAAGGAGAGATTCGTGTGCATTATGATGCGCTGAAGACATTCGTTACCCTTGCAGAAGTCAAAAATTTCACAAAAACGGCCGAGCTTCTTCTCATGTCACAGCCGAGCGTGAGCATGCACATTAAAAATCTTGAAAAAGAGTTCCAGACGAAATTATTTGAACGCTCTCCGAAATATTTGAAAATCACGCCGACCGGTGAAATTTTATACGACCGCGCCAAACAAATGATCACCATATATGAACAAACGCGGCAGGACATTCTCGATCACCACAACTCGATCAAAGGCGAGCTGAAAATCGGTGCGAGCTTCACAATCGGCGAATACATTTTGCCATCGCTCTTGTTCGACCTTCAAAAAGAATATCCTGAGCTCGAACTCAAGGCGGTCATTGGAAACACGGAAGAAATCGTGCAGTCCGTCCGCCTGTACAAAGTGGACATCGGCTTGATCGAAGGCCAGACAAATGAAAAAGAGCTTTCTGTCCACGCCTTTATGCAGGACGAATTGTTTATCACCGCTTCAAGTAATCACCCGCTTGCCGCCAAACAGGACGTGACAATGGCCGATCTGCAAAATCAAACATGGGTAACACGCGAAGTCGGCTCAGGTACACGCGAATACTTAAACCATGTCATCCGTTCAAACGGTTTGAAAGTCAAGTCGTTTCTGACGATCAGCAGCAACCAGGGGATCAAAGAAACGCTCATGACAGGCATCGGCCTGTCACTCCTGTCTGAAAGCGTCATTGAAAGAGACGTGCAGCATGGAAACCTTTCCGTGATCCGGCTGAAAAATCAAACCTTTACCAGGACGCTTTCATATATATATTCACCCGTCATGCAAGACAAAAAAAATGTAAAAACCTTTATTAACGCTTTAAACCAAAGAACAGCTTCGGAATGATGATCCGTTCTTCCTGCCCGCTTCACGAAATGTTTGTTTTCGTTTGTCCAATGTGTGAATCATCACTGGAAACGATTGACTGCCGGCTGGAGATGCCATATCCTGGAACTATCACATAGGAAAAGAGATGATGGTTATGAAGTGGTTAAGTAAAAGTTTAGTTGCTTCATCATTACTGGCAGGTATGCTTGCTGTTTCGGGAAGTCCCATGCATGTACAAGCCCAGGAACTCTCTAAAACTGAAAGTCTCTCTTCTCACGCATCTGCACAAGGAATCTTCGCCCCTCAGGCGATCGTCATCAACAGGCCGATGAAAGTCGGACAGGAAGATCAATACGTCGGCATTTCAAACGTGTCCTACAGCGGCAGCGCCATTACCGTCAGCGTCACCTCGGACCGCGTGTACGTAAAAGCCGTCAGCCCAGGCAAAGCGACATTTTCGTATCTCAATTCATTGGGACAGCTGGTCATCAACAATATTACGGTCACCCGATAACACTTAAATCCGCGGGAGAAATCTGCTTCCCGCGGATGTTTGATCAGCTCCAACATTCACCGCGTCTATATAAAAACACCAATCACATAGAATTGGTGTTTTTGCTATCAACGTATTTGATGATCTTTGCCGGATTTCCGCCGACGATGGCATTGTCCGGGACATCTTTTGTCACGACGGCTCCGGAAGCTATCACTGCATTGTCGCCGACCTTGACGCCGGGATTGATGACCGCTCTGCCGCCAATCCAGACGTTACGTCCGATGATGACAGGTATCCCGTACTCCGCACCGCTTATCCTTTCGAACGGATCAAGCGGATGGGTCGCCGTATAAATATGAACGCCCGGTCCGAGCATACAATGATCGCCTATCCGGATTTCGCATACATCGAGGAAAACACAGTCAAAATTGGCGAAGAAATTTTCCCCGACATGTATATTAAAACCGTAATCACAGCGAAACACCGGTTCGATGTGGAGCGTTTCCCCTGTTGAACCAAACAGCTCTTTGATCAGCTTGGTCCTTTTATTGTCGTCGATTTCGTTCGAATGGTTGAATTCATTCGTAATGTTGTGCGCCTTGAGTCTGTCATGGCACAGCACCGGATCAGAAGCAAGATAAAGCTCTCCGTCCAGCATTTTTTGCTTTTCTGTTTTCATTGGTTTTTTAGTCTCCTTAACTGCATTTTGATATTGGCTACATCAATTGCAACACGAGATTGAACACTTTTACAATAAAGTAGACATTGATGAGCAGCAAAAGCAAGATAACAGCCTTCCGCTTCTCATGTTTAATTTCATAAACGAATTTCCACATAAAAAAGATTGCTAAAAATACGATTAAAATACTATCAACACTTTTAAGTATCAGATCCATCCAATTCCTGCTCCCTTTTGACTTCTATATAAGACAATATTTTCATAATGCGCGGCGTACTGCAAGACTCTTTCCCAGTTCTCAAAAAAAAATCAAAAAACTGTTGACGAACCCATCTAATCTGCATATAATAGAACTTGTCAGCAAAACAAATACCCAGTGTTACATATCATGATTCCGTAGCTCAGCTGGGAGAGCGCTACCTTGACAGGGTAGAGGTCGCTGGTTCGAGCCCAGTCGGAATCATACCGAATCGAAACGGCAGGAAAACGTTGATTTTCAACGGAGTTCCTGCCGTTTTTGCGTTTGATTTTTTCCATTCTTACCTCTCATACTCTGTATGTCTTCATTCAACAAAAAACAGTCGCTGATCGAAAGAGTTATGGTAAAATATTCTTTGTACAAAGTTCGGGCTCACTCAAGGGAAGTTGGCTCATCCCCTATGAAAGGGGGTGATGCTTATGACAGCATACGAAACAATCTCGTTAATGATTGCTTTCGGCATGTTAATTGCCGTGTTGTCGAAGAAAGAAAAATAGACTTCCCTTGAGCCCTGGTAAAGTTCAAAGGGAAGTCTATATTTAAAATGACTGAGCCAAGCCCTTGTTGGGCCGCTTTGTACACTCGACTCGACTGTTGGCGCAGTCGGGTCTTTTTTATTTTATGCATTTCTTTTTAAAAAATACACCTGAACGTTTGAGCGATACGTTGATGACACACCTGTGGTCTTTTTATGATTTTGGCAGTCTATCTTCAAATTCATATTACCAATTTCAACCCACTAAATCAACTAATAGTGTCATTCACCTCTCGGGATAAATGAAAATATTCGAGCGTAAACCGTGCTTCTTCTTCCAACGCTTTTGAACATCCACATTATTTGTTCATAATTCACAACATCCAAAATACTCCAAAATAAGTCGAATTAATCACTTCCAACTCTTTACAATTCAGACGAAAAAATGACTTTTGTTTGATTGTTTTTTAAATATGGATATTTTCTGGGTTTTTCGCTTTATTTCAGGACTACAAAACAAGTCCTTTGTCTGATTGAGAGAGACCGAACCCCTGCTAAAATAAAGTGCGTGTTGTTGGGAAATATTTCTCAAAGGAGGACCGATTGTTAAAGGACATCGAGATTTGAAAGGAGAACAACTGTGGCTAAGACGATTATTTCTGGTTTTATTTTATTTTTTCTGCTTATTTTTTCGGGAGCTGAGCCAACATCAGCGGCTTTTTGGGATACAAAAGGAGACAACGTTATTCATGATCCTTCCATGATTAAAGAAGGAAATACATGGTATACATTCGGTACTGGTATCGGCAATGGAATCCGCGTCATCAAATCGACAGACGGAAAAACGTGGAGCCCAGCGCCAAGTATTTTTACAACTCCATTATCATGGTGGAAAAAGTACGTGCCAAACCATGAAAAAAACCAATGGGCGCCTGATATCAGCTATTACAATGGTCGCTATTGGCTTTATTATGCGGTATCCGCGTTCGGCTCCAATACTTCGGCGATCGGACTGGCTTCAACAGACCGGATCTCTTCCGGAAATTGGCGCGACGACGGGCTTGTCACCCGGACGACGACCTCGAACAATTATAATGCGATCGACCCTGAGTTAGTCATTGATAAAGAAGGAAATCCGTGGCTGTCCTTCGGCTCGTTTTGGAGCGGCATCAAGCTGACAAAGCTTGATAAAAAAACGATGAAACCTACAGGGAAGGTTTATTCGATCGCATCAAGGCCGAGCCATGGCGGAGCGGTTGAAGCGCCGTCTATCACATATAAAAACGGCTACTATTATTTATTCGTTTCGTTCGATAAATGCTGTCAAGGTGTGAACAGCACGTATAAAATCGCTTACGGCCGCTCAACAAAAATTACGGGACCTTACTATGACAAAAGCGGCAAGAAAATGACGGAAGGCGGAGGCACCATCCTCGACTCTGGAAACAACCAATGGAAGGGCCCGGGCGGCGCAGATATCGTGAACGGCAACATCATCGTCAGACATGGTTATGATGCGCTTGACAATGGAGCGCCTAAGCTGCTGATTAATGATTTATACTGGGATTCCAAAGGATGGCCGAGGTATTAGTTTTTAAACCGAGCAGATATTTTTCTGCTCGGTTTTTTCTGTTGTTTTAGCAGTCCAGCTTTGTAAGAACTCCATCCAAAAAAATGTTTAATCTTTCATATCTTCAAAGTATCGATCATTTTGATCAACTTTTTTGATAAATCCCTCTATAGAGTCAGCTATTTTTTAAAAAAGAATACCGATGACTTATCGGAATCATTTAAATCAAGCGTTAAATATACACCTTCATTTACCTCATAAAAAACAAGCTTGTCTTCATCTTCATATATACCATCTAAATCAGGGTCAAATTCGTAAATATCTTCCCTTAAAGTGATATCTGCGATAGTAGCGGGATCTAAAAATCTGTTTATTGCACTTTTATTCCCTCTTATAAACCCGTACCCAATTTCTAAATAAAATTCTCTGAGTTCTTTAGGAAATCGAAAACCAAGTCTATCTTCCGCTTTTATTAGATCGTTTTCTTTTAACTCATAAAACTCATGATGACTATTTTTTATAAAATTAAATTTGTTCAGCCTCATGAACCTCCTTATAGATGGCCTCAGAAATTCAGCCAGGCTGATATCCCCACAACCTCGAACGATTAATTTTCTTCCTGACAAACAACGTTCATACCTTGCTGTTTGATTCCACAATCCGCACCGCTTCTTCCTCTGCGCCATTTTGATAAATAATCAAGCGGGTTGCGACACCATCCTCCAAAATAAATTCCACTTCAACAGACAATGACCTGAGGAAAAAGCGCGTTTCCGAAGCTGGAAATAATTCAAAACGGATCTGTCCGGTGATTTGCATATAAAGCCGGTTCTTATCAACTGTCACATCAGCGGCGGTGCCATCCTGAAGTGAATAACTTCCGACATATCTTTTGTAAATGGCCGGATCGATCTCTTTTTTCTTTTTATCGGCAGGGCGATCAGGGATTTTGTAGGCCTTGTCAAACAGGATATTTTCAACGGCTTCAAAGATGGCCTGTTCATATTCATCATCCTGTTCCACATTGCTCAAATAAATGAAGGTTTTTCGTTGATCGATATATCGGATCATTACGGTTGAATAGCCTGGCCAGCCGCCGCTGTGACCGACAATTCGCCCTGTTTCAGGACTGTCCCGAAGCACCCATCCACACCCGTAATCTACAGACTCTCCGTTTTTCAGAGACGCGGGAGTAAAAGCAAGCTCTTTTGAGACTTGATTGATCAAACAATCTGTATATAAGGCCTGGTCAAACAAATATAAGTCATGAATGGTTGAGTTTACGGTTCCGTCCCCCTGAATCCCGTCAAGATAGGAGACATATTTTGTTTCTTCAACATCATCAGGCAGAACGTACTGTTCTGTATGCACGTCATACACATATCCATACGCATAGTTCTCAATGGTTTCAGGTTGAAGCCTTCTGTTATACACCCTTGAGTTCCGCATTTCCACCGGTTCAAAAATACTTTTTTTCATATATTCGGCAAAACTCAGACCGGATGCCTTTTCAATGATAACCGCAAGCAGCACATATCCCGTATTGCTGTACAGCCAACCTTCACCCGGGGCAAAATAGCGTTGCGGCTGATGATTCATCAGCATATCAACGATATCTTGATTAACAGCAATCTTGTTATGATCCCAATGTTGTAAAAACCACTCCATATAATCGGGCAGACCCGACGTATGTGTCAACAAATCGTGAATCGTTATGCCCTGATAAGGAAATCCGGTTATCCACCGTTCTACGGGATCCTCAATATTTAATACCCCTTGCTGTGCTAATTGAAGGATGCCCAAAGCAGTGAACGGCTTGGATAGCGATGCTAATTCAAATAAGGAATCCTCCTGCAATAAACGCTTATCTGCCAAGTTTGCATAACCGAAGGCGTCTTGAAAAAGAATGTATCCGTCTTCAGCGACTAATACCGCCGCGTTGATCTGCTTTTTTTCATTTAACACACTAAACAGGTTAACAAGTTGTTCTCTTTTTTTCTGTTTCACTTTTCCACCTCCCTTTCTTTATACGCATATGGAAATAAGAGGTTTCAACTAAAAAAAGACAAGACTGCTTTTTGTCTTTTAAATCGCTAGTCTACAATTCTAATAAGTTTCAACATCCTTTTCGCAAGTCACTCATTGATCTACGGTGCGACTCATTAGCCCCAGCACAAACGAATGTCAAATCGATTTTTGATTTCGGCGAAAAAATGTTGCAAACAGCAATAAAACGTTGCTCAAAAGACTTGCCACCCCTAACCAGACGAGCCATTCCGCCTTTGTCCCCCAGGAATATCCAATGATGATCAGAGCAATGCAGCTTGAGAAAAAGGGTCCTGTCCTGTCTAATTTTGTGCCGCGGCGAATGGTTTCCTTTGTCTGCAGGAATTTATCTTTTGCATGATAGAGCTTCTCCTTTCCTTTGATTTTAAAAGTTGTTGCTTTTACATAAAGATTATTTTTCATCATTTTCTCCTCCGTAGCGGCGTTTCTCAAATTCTCCGAGAATCTTTTCTGTATCTAATGAATTTCCTACGCCAAGCTGAATGTTTGCATTCTCCTCAAAACCGTCTTGTTCTTCACCGTCAAAACGGTAAAGCTTTTGCAGCAGCCGCCAAAATGTCGCAACCTCATCGGCCGTAAACCGATGAAACAAGTCAGCCAAGAAATAGACGGACCTTTCGGAACAATCCACCAGCACTTTCTTTCCTTCAGCGGTCATTTCAATATTAATAGAGCGTTTGTCTTTTTGATTTGGCACTGATTTAACATAACCTTTTTTGATCAGACCTGTCATCAGCTTGTTGGCGGTCTGTTTGGTTGTGCCAAGCTTTTTGGAGATATTCGTAAGCGTGGCAGTTTCAGTCGGCAAATGCGCGATGGCGATGAGTGCCATGTGTTGCCTTGAAGTTACTATTTCCATGTATTCGTCACCTCGGGTTTGCACCTTATTGACAACTGAAAACAATGTCGCATAGCTTTGCTGCATCAAATGTAATTCGTTGATTAAGCTGTTGGTATCCATTTGTTCTCTCCTTTGAATATAGTCAACATGCTGACGAATATACAATACTATTTCTCGTTAATTTTGTCAACATGGTGACTATTTTTTCGTGATTGATCAATTGGACATTCCGTTTTACACTATTTAATTATCTGATAATTAAAAATATAGGATGAGAATAGGGGGAATATAATGAATTCTTCACTCATTTCAGCGGATGATGCATGGATGCTTTGGGGGTTTATTGCGGTGTGGGCGGCGGTGAGTATTTATTTGGAGCAGCGGTATCGCTGGGCTGCGGCAGTATCGGGGGCTGTACTGGCGCTGGGCGGATCGATGCTGTTTACAAATGCGGGGATTCTACCGGCCGAGTCGCCCGTCTATGATGCGGTGTGGTCCTATGTTGTTCCGCTTGCGATACCTTTGCTGCTTTTTCAAATCAATGTGCGGAAGATCCTGAAAGAAAGCGGCAGGCTTTTGATGATCTTTTGCATCAGCGCCCTGGGCACTGCTGCCGGAAGCGTGATTGCTTTTTTTCTGTTTAAGCAGCAGATTCCGCACCTTGACCAAATCGGCGGGATGATCAGTGCCTCTTATATCGGCGGAGGCGTGAATTTTGCGGCGATGGCCGCGAAGTTCTCAACTCCCGGTGAATATGTATCATCGACGGTGGTTGCGGATAATTTTATGATGGCTCTTCTTTTTTTCATTTTAATGGGGATACCGGCGCTTAAATGGTTTCAAAAGCGCTTTGGCGTTCCTGAAGAGACGGCCGGCAGCAAAAATCAGGCGGAAGCCTATTGGAAAAGAAAAGAGATGTCCTTGCAGGACATTGCTTTAAACATCGGAACAGCCTTCGCGATCGTTGCTGTGTCTGTAAAAACAGCGGCCTTTTTCAAAGAGCGTTTTTCTTCTGACGGCGGGTTTCAGTTTCTTGCCTTTATCTTGGGTGACCAGTTCCTGCTGCTGACGACGCTGACAATTTTGCTGACGATCGCCTTTCCCCGCTATTTTGAACGGCTGCGCGGCACACAGGAAATCGGGACTTATTTGATTTACTTATTCTTTGTGGTGATCGGCATTCCGGCAGACTTGCGGATCATTCTCATGAACGCACCGCTCCTTTTGGCATTTGTGTTTGTGGTTGCCATGTCCAACCTGCTCGTAACGCTTGCCGCAGGAAAGCTGTTGCGTTTTCGGCTCGAGGAAATTCTCTTGGCCTGCAACGCATCTGTCGGCGGTCCGACAACAGCGGCGGCGATGGCGATCGCCAAAGGCTGGCAGAGCCTCGTCGCTCCGGTTATGCTGGTCGGGACGTTCGGATATCTGATCGGCAATTATGTCGGCACCCTCTTGGGCACATGGTTTTCTACCCTGGTTTAAACGCAAAAAAAGCCGCAGATTCCCTGAAGAGTCTGCGGCTTCTTTTATGATCGGGCGAACGCTCTGGATACGGCTTCCAATGCACGGGCAAAATCGGCCTGCAAATCATCGGCATGTTCCACACCGACGCTCAGCCGCAGAAGGCCGTCGGTAATCCCCCGTTTTTCCCGCTCTTCTTTCGGCATAGCGGCGTGTGACATTTTTGCCGGATAGGAAAGGATCGACTCCACAGCGCCGAGACTGACGGCAAAGACCGGAAGAGAAATGCGTTCCACAATCTTTTTCACGGCTTCTGCATTCTCCAGCTCGAACGAAAGGACGGCGCCGGCGCCATATGACTGGTGCCTGTGAACTGACGCACCCGGATGCGAAGACAGCCCCGGATAATACACTTGTTTGACGGCCGGATGCTTTTCAAAAAATTCAGCGAGCTGCTGAGCTGTTCGAGATGCTTTTTCAAGCCGGACCTGCAGTGTTTTCAGCCCTCTCAGCACAAGCCAGCAGTCTTGGACGCCGAGGACAGCGCCGAACGAATTTTGCAGCTTATAAAGTTCTTCCCCGAGTTTTTTGTCTTTCACAACGGCAAGTCCTGATAATACGTCGCTGTGTCCGCTTAAAAACTTCGTCGCGCTGTGTAGCACAACATCGACGCCGAGCTCGAGCGGCCGCTGCAGCGCCGGGGTCATAAACGTGTTGTCAAGAAACGTCAGACAGCCGTGCGCCTTGGCAAGCTTGACGACGCCTCTGATATCCGTAATGCCGAGCGTCGGATTTGACGGTGTTTCAAGGTAGATGACTTTTGTATTTTCCTTTATGTTTAAAGCAATTTCATTTAAATCCGTCATATCGACGAAAGTATGTTCAATCCCGAAGCGGCTCAGCACTTCCGTAATCATCCGGTAAGTGCCGCCGTACACATCTTTTGTGACAAGCACGTGATCGCCCTTTGACAAAAGCAGAAAGGCGGTGGAAATCGCGGCCATTCCGGATGAAAAAGCAAATCCCCTCGTCCCTCCCTCAAGCTCGGCTATCGTGTCTTCAAGCGCCGTTCTTGTCGGTGTTCCTGACCGGCTGTAGTCATATTCGCCGAATTTGTCAAAAGAACCTTGATGAAAGGTTGAGGCGTGCTGGATCGGCACGCTGACGGCTCCGGTTGCTCCGTCCGTTTTATTTTGGTTATGAACAAGCCTTGTTTCAAGCGTCCAGTTTTCATGACTCATGCGGAACCGCCTCCCCTTTTACTTTTTCCAGCGCAGCTTTTAGATCCTGCTTTAAATCGGAGACGTGTTCGATTCCGACTGAAAAGCGCAGAAGTCTGTTGCAGACGCCGTTTGCAATTCGGATGTCTTCCGGGATATCCATATGGGTCTGTGTCGCCGGATAGGTGATGAAGCTTTCGACTCCGCCAAGGCTTTCGGCGAAACAGATCGTCTTGAGATTTTTCAGCAACGGATTAACCCATTCTTCCTTTTGAACGCGGAATGACAGCATGCCGCCTTTTCCCGGATAAAGAACATCGGCAATTTCCTCCTGCTCTTCCAAAAAGGCCGCAAGTTCCCGCGCGTTTTCCTGATGCTGTCTCATCCTGAGAGCGAGCGTCTTCATCCCTCTCATTAAGAGCCATGAATCGAACGGCGATAAAACCGCGCCGATGGCGTTTTGGTGCTGGAACATTTCCTCAGACAGCTCTTCGCCTTTTGCAACGACAAGCCCCGCCAAAAGATCGTTATGACCGCCCAAATACTTCGTCGCGCTGTGAATGACAAGATCAGCGCCGAGCTCAATCGGCTTTTGCAGAACCGGTGTATAGAACGTATTGTCGACAATGAGCAGCAAGTCGTGCTCTTTGGCGATTTGCGCGATTTTTTGAATATCAGCTTCCTGCATGAGCGGATTTGTCGGCGTTTCTACAAACAGTGCCTTTGTATTGTTCGTGATTTTCGACTTGATACAGTCTTCGTCTGAAAAATCGTCGTAGAAAAAGCGAAGTCCGTATTTCTTCCATTCGTTTTCAAAAAGGCGGTACGTTCCCCCATATAAATCGGACGAAACGATGAGCTCATCCCCGCTTTGAAACAGAGCCATGATCGTCTGAATGGCAGCCATACCGGAACTGAACGCAAAGCCGCGCGTTCCCCCTTCGAGTTTCGCGATTGCATCTTCAACAAGCTGTCTTGTCGGATTTTTTGTGCGAATGTAATCAAACCCTGTGGATTCCCCGATCCCTTTGTGCCTGTACGCAGAAGAGAAATAAACGGGAGGATTGACAGTTCCCGTTATTTCATCACTGCGGTTGCCGATTTGCGCCAGCGTTGTTTGTACATGTTCAGTCATATGACACCATCCTTTTAAAAATAAAAAACCCCTTCTTCATAAGAAGAAGGGGGATTATGCGCTTCTTCTTATCTTCCAAGCATCTGCTTGCTGGATTTAGCACCTTGGTACACTGACATCGTCAGTGCAGACCGGTTGCTGAGGTTTCAAAGGGCCAGTCCCTCCACCTCTCGTGATAAGAATCTCTTCAATTTTCTGATTGTTCTTTACTTTAACCTAAGTCAAGACATTTTTCAAGGGTCATTTTTAAATCTTTCCTCATATTGAACATGGTATGATGAAACCAAACGACGGAACCGGAGGAATCAGATGCCAAAAACAGAGCGATTAATCGAATTGATGATGACCGTTCATACAAAACGAAAATTTACGGCCGGGGAGCTCGCAGCAGAATTCGGGGTTTCCTACCGCACGATTCTCCGCGATCTGGACGAGCTGAGCGCGCTCGGCGTCCCGATCTATTCTGAAACAGGCGCGAACGGAGGCTATTATTTGCTGAATGAACCTGTGCTTCCGCCGCTCTTTTTTACACAATCAGAGGCGGCGGCTATGTTTTTCGCGTATCAATCTCTGCAGTTTTTCGGATCGCTTCCCTTTGATGCGGAAACGCGGATGGTTTTAAAAAAGTTCTACCGCCACCTTCCCGCGGAAACACAGGAGCGGATTGATGCGATGAAAGACAGAATCGTGTTCTGGAATCCGCATCGTCCAAAAGCCGCCGAACATTTAGAAACGCTTCTTGATGCAGCCATCAATCAATCCGTTTTGACGGTCGTTTATGACGGAACAGACGATTGCGCGGAGAGATCCATCCAGCCCATCGGCTTGTTCAGCTGGAACGGCTTCTGGTACTGTCCGGCCTATTGCTTTAAAAGGCAGGCGTTCAGACTGTTCCGCGCCGACCGCATCCTTCGGGCGGAAAAAGCGGCCAGCCCGCTGGCCCGCCAGCTTCCCTATCCATCGGTTCTCAGCTGGATCAAACATTCGGAGAGCGAGTGCCCTGAACCGGTGCGGCTGCAAGCGGAACTGACACGCAGAGGAGCCAGGCGGGCTGCGGCTGATGTGGACTTATTCAAGATCCTCACCATGCGGGATGACGGGACGGGGGCGATCGATGCAAACCTCCCCAGACCAGAACTTGAGTATTTCGGGGAACTTTTGTGGAACCTCGGCACTGAGGCAACTGTCAAAGAACCCGCAGAAATCAAGCTTCAGCTGAAACGGAAAGCTGCTGACATTTTAGCAAGGTACGACTAACTTTTTTTAAGAATCGTGACAAAGCCTGTCAGGATTAGGTGATACTTTTAGAATAAAGCCAAATGGAAAGGATGAAGCAAATGAAGCAAGTTCAAGCCCTGCGGAGCGATTTGTTCCACGAGATGGAGACGGGCATCCGCTCCACGTGTCATCTTCTGAAAAAAGTGAAGGAATCTGACTGGTCTTACCGGCCCGCCGACCGCATGCGAAGCCTGAAAGAACTGGCAAGCCATCTGACGGCCATCCCAGAAGCCGACATGGCTATCATGCAGGAAAAGGAAGAGGCCGCCATCTCCCGAATTGAAAAGAAGTATAGTGCATTGCAGTCGGCTGACCAAATGGCTGAAGCTATGCAGAAAGGATTCGCCGCTTTTCAAACGTATATGACTTCCCTCTCCGACGAGGAATTTTTGACGAAAAAAACAAAGCCGTTTTACCTTGATGAAGGGATGACCCAAAGCCGCTGGCTGACGGAAACGCTCACCCACGTCTTCCATCACAGGGCCCAGCTGTTTAATTATTTAAAACAGCTCGGCTATGACGTCAACATGTTCGATCTGTATCTTTAAAAGGTGTTCATATGAAGCTGCCTCTGACAAAAAAAGAACGGTCAAACTTAAGGACAGCCAAGGTAAAAATAAAAAACACGGCATATATGGATCTGTCCGTCCTTGCACATACGCTCGGTTCGTCTTTGGAGCGCGCCGCATACATCAAGGCGCTCGCCCAGTTTCAAACCGCTCCTTCCATCGGGCCGAAAATGGCGCAGTGCGCCGTTGACCTGGGCTACTATTCCCTTGGCGACATCAAGCATGAATCAGGTGCGGATTTGATCATCCGCCTCGAAAAACTGAAAGGCTACTGGGAAGATCCTTGTGCAGAAGATGCGCTGCGATGCATCGTCCATTATGCCAACGATCCCGAAAGCGCTAAAAGCTGGTGGGATTTCACAGAGGAAAGAAAAATGTACCGCGAACGCTGCGGATACCCTCCGGATAGACCGTCAACGCCCTGGTACGAAAAAAAACGGACATAAAAAATCACGGCTGCCGAACAGTTCGGCAGCCCTTTTCGCTTCTTTCACAAGAGAATTTCGTGTTAAAATGAATGGAAACGTTCACAAACATTATTTCTGGAGGAATTCATCTTGGCTATGAAAACAGGAGTCATTCAGGAGAAGAAGCTTTTTTCGGAAGAGCTCGGCGAGGAAATGGAGCTTCTCGTCTATTTGCCGTCATCCTTCTCGCCGCTTTACAAATATCATGTGATCATCGCACAGGATGGACATGACTATTTCCGCCTCGGGCGCATCAGCAGACAGGTGGAAGAACTGCTGGCGAACGGCGAAATCGAAAGAAGCATCATCATCGGCATTCCGTACAAAAACGTACAGGAAAGAAGGCTTACATACCATCCGGAAGGGTCAAAATTCGAAGCGTATAAACGTTTTTTGGCAAATGAACTCGTCCCTTTCGCCGACAGTGAGTACCCGACATACCAAGTCGGATCAGGCAGGACGCTGATCGGAGACTCGCTCGGAGGAACGGTTTCCCTCATGACGGCGCTTGACTATCCGAATATGTTCGGAAACGTCATTATGCAGTCACCTTATGTCGACCGCCATGTTCTCGATAAAGTGAAACAGTCCGATTCCCTGCAGCTTATTTCAATTTGCCACCAAATCGGAGAGAAAGAAACCGCCGTCAAAACGACTGATGATCAAATTTTGGATTTCACCGGTCCAAATGAGCAATTAAAAGAATTGCTTGAAGAAAAGCAGACAAACTACGATTTCAAAGCTTTCGACGGGGATCACAAGTGGACATACTGGCAGCCGCTCATCACCCCCGCTTTTAAAAAAATGCTGTAGCTCTCTGTATATCGGCCCATCTTTGATATACTAAACCATATCAATTGTTTAAGGAGGGAACAAAATGAAATACGGTATTGTGCTATTTCCATCAAAAAAACTTCAGGACATTGCAAATTCCTACCGAAAACGCTATGACCCGAATTACGCTTTAATTCCGCCCCACCTTACATTAAGAACACCTTTTGAAGTGTCCGAAGACGAGATCGCGAGCGTCGTAGGACACCTGAGGGAACTTTCAAAAGAGCTGAAACCGGTCACGCTGAAGATTACAAAATTCAGTTCCTTTGCCCCTGTCAATAATGTCATCTATATGAAAGCCGAACCGACAGAAGAATTGACGCAGCTTCATGAAAAAATGTACAGCGGCGTTTTGGAAGACAAACCCGAATATGCGTTTGTTCCCCATGTCACAGTCGCACAAAAGCTGTCAGATGATGAGCATTCCGACGTCCTCGGCACGCTGAAAATGAGAGACGCGTCGCACGAAGAAGTCATCGACCGCTTTCACCTGCTTTACCAATTGGACAACGGATCTTGGACCGTCTATGAAACTTTTATTTTAGGAGCGTGAAGAAAGCCAGTGGAAGCCGTCATTGTGAAGAATCAACAACAGCTTGAAGACGCCTTCTTTGTTAGAAAGGAAGTCTTTATCAAGGAGCAGCACGTATCACCGGAAGAAGAAATGGATCATCTCGATCAGGAATCTTCACATCTCGTCATCTATGACGGAAAAGAGCCGATCGGCGCTGGCCGGCTACGGCTTGTCGACGGCTATGGCAAACTTGAACGAATCTGTGTACTGAAAAGCCACCGCTCCCTCGGCATCGGCAACCTGATCATTCAGGCGCTTGAAGAGGAAGCCGCCAAGCAAGGCGCGGTTCAATTCATGCTGAACGCGCAGACACAGGCTGTTCCCTTTTACGAAAAACACGGCTATAAAGTCGTGTCTGAAGAATTTTTAGATGCGAATATCCCCCATGTCAAAATGGTCAAAAAGTAACCGTTCCGCTTTTTAAGCGGAACGGTTTTTCTTTTCCTCAGAAAACATTTCATAGTTTGTTCATCTTTTGTTTATCGTTTATTCAACATTGTCTATTAAAGTTGTTTCTAAGCTTTTACGAAGCCCTACACAAAATAGACGGGAGGTAAACAGCCGAATGCCGTTATGAACAAAAAAAACATCACCACACTCGCCCGTTTCGGGATAGTCGGAGCCGGAAACACACTCGTTGATTTCGCCGTGTTTTTCATCCTTACGTCCCTCCGCGTACCCTATCTGGCCGCACAGCTGTTTTCCTATTCGGCAGGCGTAGCAAACAGCTATATCTGGAATCGGACATGGACGTTTCAAGTAAAGGAAAAAGCACATGGCGCGGAAATCGTCCGGTTTATCATAATCAATCTTGCAGCAGCGGGCGCTACATTTGTCCTTCTGTATATTTTTCAAAAAGCCGGCCTTTCCCTTTTTGTCAGCAAAATGTCCGCAACAGTCGCAGGAATGGCGATCAACTTTATCGGAAACAGGCTTTGGGTGTTTCAAAAACCCGGAACAGATTCATAAAAAAGACCAGGAGTGAATAACCATGAAAGTAAAAAAAGCAGTCATCCCAGCAGCCGGTTTGGGTACAAGGTTTTTGCCGGCAACAAAAGCGCAGCCGAAAGAAATGCTGCCGATTGTCGATAAACCGGCTATACAATATATCGTGGAAGAAGCTGTTCAATCAGGAATAGAAGACATCCTTATCATTACAGGAAGAAATAAGCGTTCGATTGAAGACCATTTTGACCGCTCTGTTGAACTGGAGCAAAACCTGTTCGCCAAAGGAAAAAATGATGTGTTAAAAGAGATACGCGACATCGCCGATATGGCGAATATTCATTATATCCGGCAAAAGGAGCCCCTCGGTCTCGGACATGCGGTGTTATCGGCCAAGCATTTCATCGGTGATGAGCCGTTTGCCGTCCTTCTCGGCGACGACATCATGGTGTCAGAAACGCCGGCGCTTCGGCAGCTGCTCGAAGTATTTGAAGAATATCAGACAGAAGTAATCGGCGTTCAGCCAGTCGATCCGGCGGACGTGAGCAAATACGGCATTATTCAGACGTCCGCGCAAAAGAACAAAATATATCAAATTGACGATCTTGTGGAAAAGCCGTCTGTCAAAGAAGCCCCTTCAAATATCGCGGTTATGGGCCGCTATGTGCTGAGGCCTTCGATTTTCCCTGTGCTCGAACAAACGAAGCGCGGTGCGGGAAATGAAATTCAGCTGACTGACGCACTAAGGGAAATCTGCCGGGAACAAAGCATGTATGCGCGCAAATTGGAAGGAAGCCGCTTTGATATCGGCGACAAGCTGGGCAGTTTTAAAGCGAGTACGGAAATCGCTCTTATGCGGGACGAGATGCGGCCAAAACTGCTCGCCTACCTGGAAAGCGTCCTAAAAAAAGAAGCGCAGAAAGGAGCATGGCAATGACATCCGTACTCGTTACAGGAGGAGCCGGATACATCGGCAGCCACACCGTACTCGAATTAACAAAGCAAAACCGCTCCGTCGTCGTGCTTGACAATTTATCTACCGGACACAGGGAAGCCGTCAGCGGGATCAGCTTTTACGAAGGCGACATCGGTGATGCGGCACTTGTCAAAGCCATCATCAAACATCATGATGTCGATGCTGTCATCCATTTCGCCGCCAAAAGCCTTGTGTCCGAATCGATCGAAAAGCCTGAGCTCTACTTTAGGGAAAACACGCTCAAGTCTTATGCATTCTTCGAAACGGTCATCAAGGAAGGCGTCAAAAACATCGTCTTTTCGTCGACCGCCGCCGTATATGGCATCCCGGAGAACGTCCCGATCAAAGAGATAGCCCCCCTCTCCCCTGTCAATCCTTACGGGGAATCGAAGCTGATGATCGAAAAATACTTGCACTGGGTCGGGAAAACGCACGGTGTCAAATGGGCAGCCCTCCGCTACTTCAACGCGGCCGGCGCCGCTTTAAACGGAGCGATCGGCGAGGATCACGATCCTGAAAGCCATCTCATTCCCCTCGTCCTGCAGACGGCTTTGGGACAGCGAAAGCAGCTGTCCATTTTCGGAGATGATTACCCGACGCCGGACGGAACATGCATCAGGGATTATATTCACGTCCTCGATCTGGCTTCCGCCCACCTGGCGGCTCTTGACAGGTTATATGAAGACAGACTGAAGCAAAATGTTTATAATGTAGGGACAGGAGCCGGACATTCCGTAAAAGAAATCATTGAAACCGCGGAAAACATGACAGAGCGAAGCATTGCAGCAAAAACGGACGAGCGCAGAGCGGGGGATCCGCCAGTGCTTGTGGCGGACAGCCGGACACTGATGGAAGATACCGGATGGAAGCCGCAATACAGCGATTTACAAACCATCATTCAAAGCGCGTGGCAATGGCACAGGGCGCATCCGGACGGTTTTTGAGATTCGCTTGTTTCCCGCGCGGGCGGCAGGGAAACATCCCGGCGGCTGCTCCAACGTTCGGCTGATGAAATCAAAAGCAGGGAGAAAAAACGAAAATGGGAAGCATAGTGAATGATATTTTAATGTGGCTGACCGATCTTGGCTATTTCGGCATTGCAATCGGTTTAATGATCGAAATCATCCCGAGTGAAATCGTACTGGCCTACGGCGGATACTTGGTGTCAAGCGGCTCTATTACGATGACAGGGGCCGTGATCGCCGGCGTCATCGGGGGAACGATTGCTCAATTGTTTTTATACTGGATCGGCTATTACGGCGGAAGGCCGTTTTTATACAAATACGGAAAGTACTTATTGATCCAAAAGCATCACATTCAAACGGCCGAAAAATGGTTTGAGAAATACGGCGGAGGCGTTGTCTTTTCCGCCCGCTTCATTCCCGTGGTCAGGCACGCCATCTCCATTCCGGCAGGAATTGCGAAAATGCCGATTTTAAAATTCACAGGTCTGACCGTGCTGGCCATCATACCGTGGTCGATATTATTCGTCTACCTCGGCATACAGCTCGGCAGCCGGTGGGACCATGTTGAAAATGTGGCGAGAACGTACACGACTCCGATTATGATCGGAGCGGCCGCTATGATTATTCTGTATTTCGGACTCAAAAAACTGCGCAAAAAATAACGAAAACCCCGGTATAAAAGCCGGGGTTTGTTTCATCTTTCAAACGGACTCGTTAACGTAGCGTCCGCTTTCCGCCTTTTCCGCAACACGGCGGTTCAGCGTTTTTTTTCGCTTCTTTTCCAAGACCCGCCTAAAAGCCGCAGTCTGGTTTTCCTCTCTTTTTTCGACTTCGCGGTAGGCGCGCTCGCTTGGGATATTGGCGGTTTTTTGTATATGCGCATAGTTCGATTTTTGGCTGATGCTGCGATTGGCGTACTGTGTATATTGATCATGATGGACAGGCGGCAAATATCCCATTCGATCTCCTCCTCATCAGCTTTAATTCCCAAAAATCTACTGTTTTAAACGGTTTTCATTTGATATGATAGACGTTGTCTCATAACACTAGACGATTACCCATTAATTGGAGGACCTCTTTTTGAAATGCGCCCGATTCAATAACCGAGACATTCATATACATACATATTCGAGAGAACACCTGCAATTCCTCTTTGATGAAGCAAGAAAAGACAGAATCACGTGTAAACATTGCGGCTTGCCTCTCAGACTGAAATTGTCGATTCATGAAGAACCACATTTTTTCCACCGGGAAAACGGGGATTTTTCTCAATGTGAAGCAGCTTGCTTAAACGAGAAGACAGAGCAAACCAGACAGAACGACTATACAGAAAGCGGCGTGTTCCGTCTCCCGAAAGGCAAAGCGATCGGAGAGGAAAAGAAGACGGATGCGGACTTCTGGACGCCGCCTCGCGAAGCTTCCATCCATTCTCCTTTCTCCCCAGCGGAAGAAACGGCCCCGGAACCGGTCTTTCCGAATGTGCCGCTGAATGAGAAACAGCTTGCCGCCGTGACGGCCCCCGAAGAACCCCTTCTCGTTCTGGCCGGCGCGGGAAGCGGAAAAACACGGGTATTAACCGCGCGAGCGGCTTATATGATATCCCGGCTCGATATCCCGCCTTCCGCCATTTTGCTCGTCACATTCACGACAAAAGCCGTGAAAGAAATGAAAGAGCGGATGGCCTCGCAATACGGATTGCCGATGCAGACTGTGAACCGCCTCGTGACAGGCACCTTCCACAGCTTTTTCTACAAAATTCTTTATCACCATGATCCGGCAAGATGGAATGGCGAGCACCTGCTGAAATGGGGATGGCAAAAAGAACAATACATCAAAATGGCCCTTGCCGAAGAAGGGCTTGATGAAAAAGATTTTCCGGTTGATCAGGCGATCCAGCAGATCGGCTACTGGAAGAACGCTTATCTTCCGGGCGAACAGATTCCGCTGGAAGACGAATGGGAAAAGCGGGTTCACCGGCTGTACCGTCAATATGAAGAACAAAAAGCTGCGCGGCGCCAATTCGATTTCGACGATATGGCATCTGCATGCTGGCAGCTGTTTCAAGAACAGCCAGACATTTTAAAACGATATCAGACGCGCTTTCACGCGATTTTGATCGACGAATTTCAGGACATTAACCCTGTTCAGTATGCCATCATCAAGCTGTTGGCGAGCCCGGAAAACAACCTGACCTGTGTCGGGGATGATGACCAGTCAATCTACGCGTTCAGAGGCAGCAGCCCTTCTTTTATACTCGATTTTGAAAAAGATTATCCGAAGGCGAAAACGGTCCGCCTCACGACGAATTACAGATCGAGCCATCCGATTGTGGCAAGCGCTGATATGGTCGTGAGGAAAAATAAAAAGCGTTTTCCGAAAACATTAAGTGCCGCGAGAGATGACCGCCAAAAACCGCTTATATTTTATCCTTATGATGAAGAGGAAGAAGCGATTATGATCGTCTCTGATATCCAAGAAAAAATTGAAATGGGCGCTAAGCCTGATGACTTCGCCATCCTATACCGGACAAACAGCAGCGGGCGCGCAATCTTTGAACGTCTGCACCAGTCAGCTATTCCGTACACGGCTGAACAAGGCGTCCGGTCGTTTTACAGCAGGAGAATCGTCCGGCAGATCCTGGCTTATCTCTACTTAAGCCAAAATCAGGATGACGCGGAAGCCGTCAAACAGATTTTACCCGCCCTCTTTCTCAAGCAGTCCGCATTAAATACGCTTAAAGCGCTCTCGATTACCGAAGATTGCACGATGGTTCACGCGCTTGAAAAACTAACCAACATCAAACCGTTTCAGCTTGATAAAATAAAGAAAATCGTTCCTTTTTTCACAGGCTTAAAAACGATGAAACCAGTTGAAGCGATCTCTTTCGCAGAGGAAAAAATGGGATTTTCCGATTACTTAAAAAAGCGCGGTAACGAAGGAAACAAGCTCGAAAAAGGGTCTGACGATCTGCGGGATCTCAAAACAGCGGCAAAAAAATTCAAAACGATCCCCGAATTTCTTGAGCATGTCGATCATATGAGAGCAGCGGAAAAGCAAAAAGCTGACGGATACGGTGTTCAGCTTTTAACAATCCACCGTGCGAAAGGGCTTGAATTCAAAACGGTCTATATCCTGGGGGTGCAGGACGGCTCGATTCCGCATGACTTTGCCCTTGAGACAGCGAGAAAAGGCGACGAAACCGCTCTTGAAGAAGAGCGGAGGCTGCTGTATGTCGCCATGACCCGGGCCGAGGATCGTCTGTATATCAGCGTCCCTTCCGTCAGAAGGGGCAGAACGGCATACCGCTCAAGGTTTTTGCAGCCTGTTTTACGCCCGAATCCCCAGGTCCAGCTGCAATAAAAGACACCGTGCCCTCCTTTTATCGGAAGGCGCGGTGTTTATTTTTTGCTGTTCATCATTTTCGCGATCGTGTTGAAATCCATTTTTTCCTTGCCGCTTACAATGGATTCAACAATCTTATCTTCCATTTCCTTCGGAACCCGTTTGTTCGCCAATTTAGCGACACGCTTAATCACACTGCGGACCGTATTTTCATCCTTGAAGTTGGCATTTTGCAGCGAATTCGCAAGCTGCATGACCTCATTCATGCTGACGCCCGTTTTCTTTTCGATGTTTTTGAAAAATTGATTGTCCATACCTATGCCTCCTTTTTGGGAGTGATACGCTATCTTATGCATCTTTGAAAAGCCTTGTGCTTTTCCCGTTCAAAAAGAAGAGGGCCCGGCACACATGCCGCCGCCCTCTTCGCTTCAACTCAAAAACTAATATTTAAAAGAAGCGCCGACAATAATGAGAAGAATAAACAAGACAACGATCAATACAAACGTTGAACCATAGCCGCCGCCATAGCCTCCGCTGTAGCCGCCGCCGTAGCCTCCGCCACAAAAGCCCATCTAAAGCACCTCCTTTTCTCCCTACACGATATGACAGTTGATAGGATTCGCTTGGATTGATGCATAGGGCTTCCGTGGATTATTTATAGATGCCCGGCAGACTCACGTCCTCTCCCAGCCATTTTTCAGCATTCTCTGCAAACGCTTCGACCTGCCTGCCGAACTGTTCGGCAGAACGGTCAAATGTCTCCAGTTCCTTCTGCTGCTCAAAGATCACCCGGTCATGGCCGGCTTGCGTTTGATCGTGCTTGCGGCATATTGATTCAACCAGCTGTTCAAATACATTCATCGCTTTTCCCCCTTATGATGGTGTATGCATCAGAAGAAAAATTGGCAACAAAAAAACCGGACTGTATCCGGCTTTTTTTGATATTAATAGGTTCTCTTCTTTTTGCCGCATCCGCAGCCTTTTTTCTTCACTTTTTTTGAGAAAGTGGACTGATGATTGCTGGAAGCGTTCGTTAATCGGCCTTGCTGCCTTCTTTTCACTTGTCTCATTGCATTCCTTCCTTTCTCATGCTTATACGCCATTATATGAGTCTTCTTTTCATAAGTTGCCAATGATAAATCCCCATTCAATCGAGCCATTTGGACACGATCGTTTCCAGTACCCCAGCAAGGCCTGCTATGGCAAGCAGAAGAATCAGCCATTCGGCAATGGTCGGAACAAAGGCGTAAAGAACAAGCAAAAACGCGGTACACCACACACCCGTGCACCAATAACAGCTCAACAGCTCGCCGATCCACGCTCTCACGCCTTTTCCTTTCATGACAAGATACGTCTCGGTCTCTCCCGTTTTTTCGTTTTTTTCTTCAACCTCTTCGTGAAACAGGCTTCTAAACGGCGCCATGATCGTATCAAACACGACCAGCCGTGTCAGCCGAAATACCGCGATAGAAAATAGAATATATAAAAGCCAGCTTTGTATCACAGGGCTCCCCCTTTCCTGCTTCCAAATATATGCCGGAACCGCCTTCCCTAAAACAGCAAATTTGGGTGCTGAAATGTATGTTTTCCTCATTCCGCTAAGTTACCGGTCTGCATTTAATAAAGTGTGGATAAGAAAGGAGTGAAAGTTATGTCGTTTCATGAAAAAGCCGAAGCGCTGTACGCAAAAACATTTGACGAATTATACCGGGAATATGACCAGCTCATTGAAGTGATTGATTCCGAACATGTCACTGTAAACACGGCAAACATAACAGCAGCTCTCTCTTTACAAGCCACTGTGATCTCTTTGACGATTTTATCGGCTCAGCTTGCGATCGAAGACGAGGATACAGCAGACATCGTAACAGAACATGTTTTAGCCGTACACAGGCTGCAAAGCAGGAGAAGAGTCATCATCAAAGTCATCGGCAGCCGCAATGTCACCATTACGCTTTCCTCGCTGGAGATCCTGCTTTCCGTCCAAGTTTTAACCGAAGTGCTGATCGCGCTTATCACAGAGCTTGACATACTTTAAGCCTTCCTTTCTTTCTAATATTTTTTGAGAAATTGAGGTGAAAAACAATTGGCAGATCGCGAAAAACTTAAAGCGGAAGTAAATCCGCTGACAAATACGCTTGTGCAAAATATCCTTAGAAAACACGGCGTTTCAAAAGACAATGTGCGAACGCTGTCTGAGGAAGAAAAAGAAAACATCTTAAAAATACTCGAAGATTTAAAGGCGCAGTCCGAGGCTCTCATCCAGCGGCAGCAGGAAAAGAAGAAAGAAGCGAACAATGAATCATCATCACAATCCGAAGAACGCCCGAGACGAAGAAGAGAACGTTCAGGTAAAAATAAATTAAGAGAAAAGCTGAGACAAAGAAGGCAGCAGGAGAACACCGCCCAAACCGAAGAAAAAAATGGGGATTTGGAGTAGGGTATCTGCCATATACAAGTTCGAGCCTTCAAACATTTAATAATAGTAAATGGAAGGAGGAAAACAAATGGAAACTAGACCATATTCTTGGGTTGCGCTAGATCCAGAATGCGAGCATCCGGGAACTGAGTATTATCCGAGACACCCTAAGAAACACGTTTGTGACGATTACAACTGCAAGTGCGGTAAACACGATGCATTTATCAATCAGGAGCTCGACCAGCTCAACCTGAACAAACAGCTGTCAGATGAGACAATCATCATCAAGGATTCTTGCGATATCCGAGTCTCTACAGAGGATACTCAAGTTGTCGCATCTGTTATGACTGCGGTGCAGACGGCAATTGTTACAATCGTTCTGGCAATCATTGACGATGCTGATCTTGCCGAGCTTGTATCACAAGACTTGCTGCAGGTAACAGCAAACAAGCAAACAAACCGTCAAAAATTAATTATCGACAATTCACGCGATGTCACAGTTACAACAGAAGATACCGATGTCGCCGTCTTGGTCTCTACAGCTGTCCAAACGCTTACCGTTGTTATCGCAACACTTATCGTCGGACTCCTTTAATACAAAAAAGCAGAGCCATCAAGCTCTGCTTTTCTTCATTTTTATAGACGATTACCCACACCAACAAGGGCACGGGTACATATGTTGTTAAAGACTAAAGTCAAATATCCCTATAAAAAGGAGCTGAAATCCATGAGCTGCGGAAAACATCATGGCCGGCATGAAAATTGTGTATGCGATGCAGTAGAACAAATTATAAAAGAACAGGATGCAGTTGAAGAAACATGTCCGACGAGCTGCTTCGGCAATCTGCTGAGTCCGACGGTTTCCGGTAAAGACACCATTCCGTTCCTTTTGTACGACAAAAAAGGCGGTTTATTTTCAACATTTGGAAATGTCGGCGGATTTTCAGATGATATGCAGTGCTTCGAATCGATTTTCTTCCGGGCAGAAAGTCTAAAAGATTGCTGTGCAACGCTTTCAATCCTGAGGCCTGTGGACATAAACGGCGACACATTAAGCGTCTGCCATCCTTGTGACCCTGACTTTTTCGGGCTTGAGAAAACGGACTTTTGCATCGAGGTTGACTTGACTTGTTTCTGCGCGATTCAATGTCTGTCACCTGAACTAGTTGATCGCGCAGCAGACAAAAAACACAATCAGCACCACGGTTAAAAGGTGTCGGACTGCATCAAGCCGGCCGTTATAATCGGCTTGATGCCAGTCTTTTCACGAAAGCTGCCGGCTTTCGGCAGCTCCTTTTACCAATAGAAAAGCCAGGCCGAAAAATGAATTTTTAAATCCTGAACTAGGAGGGATCATAACATGACGAAATGTTCAGCCGAAAACTGCGTGTGCGAAGCCGTTGAAAACATTCACGATCTGCAAAACGCCATTGAGGAAGAAGGCTGCCCGACAAGCTGTTTCAGCAACCTGCTTTCCCCTTCGAGACACTTAGGCGACACCATTCCGTTTATTTTATACACTTCAAAGTCTAAGCCGTTCGTAGCCTTTGGAAATGTCGGAGAGCTTCAGGCAGGCCCTTGCTTCAGCACCGTGTTTTTCAGAGTTGAAAAAATTGACGACTGCTGCGCTACATTGAGACTGTTGATTGCCTTTGATGAAAATCGCCGCGTTCTCGATTTCACAGAAGATAAAGACAAAATTTGCGATGTGTTCCGCTTGGAAAAAACAAATTTCTGCATTGAAGTGGATCTGGAATGCTTCTGTGCGATCGAATGCTTAAATCCGCAACTGATCAATCGTTCAAATTAAAAAGTCCCTGAATCGGGACTTTTTTTATCGTGTAATTTAAAAGCCGAGCGGGTGCAGGGAAGTAATACTCTCGATCGGCAGTTCCGCCGGAGCCCCTTTGCTCGACGTTTTGACAAATACGGAACCGCCTTTCTTTCCGGCGATCGTTCCTCTGTATGTCTTCCCGTCTGCTTCAATGAGGCAAAGAGTTTTCGGCATATTGCCGGGAAGGCTTGCCAAAAAGTCGATTTTCTCGGCAATGGTCATCTTGCTGAGCGGCTTTTTAATCGGTTTGACTCCTTTTTCGGACCGATTGGCCTCATCGCTAAGCACCGATTCGGCGTCGTCTTTTTCGTCTGGCCGGACGGCTTCATCCTGCTGTTCCTTTCGCCGGGCTTTTTGTTCGGAAACGTCGGGTTTTGCTTTCTTCTTTCTTTTAATCAGAATATCCTGCATGTTCGCTTCTGCCTTATCATAATCCGGCTGCACAATATACATGAGCGGCTTTTGCTCCGCATCGTTTTTTCTGCTAGACATCTTGATCCCTCCGATCTGTTCATGGTATATCTATATGCAAAAAAGGAGAAATCAGAAGAAAAGAAAAAGCAATCCTTTAGCGGATTGCTTTTTAGCGTTATGTTATCGCGCGATGATATGATAGCCTGAATCAACATGCAGGTTTTCGCCGGTCATGCCGCGGGAAAGGTCGCTGAACAGGAAAGCAGCCGTGTCGCCGACTTCTTCCGGAGTCGTCGTGCGGCGAAGCGGTGCGCGTTCTTCGATTTCTTTTAAAATCGAGTTGAAGTCGCTGATTCCTTTTGCGGACAATGTCCGGATCGGCCCTGCGGAAATGCTGTTGACGCGGATTCCGTCTTTTCCGAGATCGCTCGCCAAGTATTTGACGCTGGCATCAAGCGATGCTTTCGCAACACCCATGACATTGTAGTTGGATACAACGCGCTCGCCGCCAAGGTATGTCAGCGTGACGATGCTTCCGCCTTCAGTCATAATGCCGCGCGCCGCTTTAGCGACCGCTGTCAGTGAGTAAGAGCTGATATTGTGTGCGAGCAGAAAACCGTCGCGGGTGGTATTTAAGTATTCTCCAGCCAAGTCTTCTTTGTTTGCGAAAGCGATGCAGTGTGCAATGCCGTGGATGACCCCGACTTCTTTTTTAATGTCGGCGAAGCACGCTTCAATTTCCTGGTCATTTGTGACATCACAAGGAAGTACGATTGAATCGTTCCGCTCCAAAGAATCGGCCAGCTCCTTGACCGATTTTTCAAGCCGCTCACCCGCATACGTAAAAATCAGTCTTGCGCCTGCATTGTGAAGCGAGCGGGCGATTCCCCAAGCGATGCTTCGTTTATTTGCTACACCCATGACGACGATATTCCGGCCTTCCAGTGATAAATTCATATGTATGAAATCCTCCTAATGATTAACATTTTATTAGTACCTGATCATAATATATAGTATCACAATTAATAGCAGGCTGACAATTTCAGAATATAAAAAGCGGCAGAGACCGTTTTTGATGTCTGCCGCGATATTAATTCATTTTTATTGCGGGACTACAGTTCCAACCCTGCATTGGATATCTTTTGATATGCAAAATGGTTGGTCGGTCCGTGGCCGGCTCCGAAATCAAGGCTGTGTGCAACCGCTTCGTGGACGAAAGCCTCAGCGATGCGGAAAGCTCCTTGAATGCCGTTTCCTTTCGCTGTTTGCGCGGTAAGAGCGGCGGCAAATGTGCAGCCTGTTCCATGGGTATTTTTCGTCTTAATATAGGTGTTCGTTTTTTCCGTGAACACCTCTCCATCGAAGAGGAGATCGGTTACTTTGCCATCCTCGGGCTGATGCCCTCCCTTGATGATAATGTTGCGGACGCCCATTTCATGCAATTCACGAGCCGCTTTTTTGCGGTCTTCCATTGTTTGAATGCTTCTCCCTGTCAGCACTTCGGCTTCGGGTATGTTCGGCGTTACCGCATAAGCAAGCGGAAGCAAGCGCCGTTTCAATGTTTCAACTGCTTCCTCATTCAATAGTGAAGCGCCGCCTTTGGCGATCATGACAGGATCGACAATCACACGTTTAAGCTCGTATGTTGCAATTTTTTCAGCAATGACCTCAATCATCTCCGCGCTCCACAGCATCCCTGTTTTCACGGCGTCAGGTTTTAAATCTTCCGCCACTGCATCAATCTGCGTGCCGAGTGCTTCCGGAGATAGCGGGTAGACGCCGTGAACCCCTGTTGTATTTTGCGCAGTGACCGCTGTCAAAGCCGTCATGCCGAAGACGCCAAGCTCCTGAAATGTTTTAATGTCGGCTTGAATGCCGGCGCCGCCTCCTGAATCCGACCCGGCGATTGTTAATGCTTTGTATATGCTCATGATGTTTGCACTCCCTTCGGCCTTTAGCCAATCCACCTGTGATATATCGTTTTCGCGCGATTGATATCGTTCGTTCCGTGAATCAAAGCGCGTCCGTCCCGAAAAATCACGAACTTAAAATCCTCCGTACGGCAAGATAATAAATAAGGATTTCCCGTCACATCCAAACCGGCTTTTTTTAATCTGGCGGCAAGCGGCTCCAGCTCCGGCGGCTGTTCCGCGGCCGGCCTGATCTGAACCGTTTGTCTGCCGCAAAGAACGGCTGCTTTTGTTTCGTTTTCAGCTGAAAGAAACGGAAACTCGCCTTTTCCGCACGTCGGACACGAGCCATGTTTAAGCGCGTCAGCCCGGACTTCAGAGCGCTCATTTGTCCAAATATCAAATGAGCGAAGCATTCCTGACGGTTCATGCCCGGTCAGCAGCTTCAGGGCATCTGTTACCTGGTAAGCGGCAACCTGCTGAACAACCGGACCGATCACCCCTGCTGTGTCGCACGTCATGGTATTCGCGGGCAAATGCCCCAAAAGACAGTGAAGGCACGGCGTTTTCCCCGGAATGACGGTATATGTGATGCCATAGCTTGCGACACACGCGCCGTACAGAAAAGGGATGCCTAACTTGACCGCCGCATCGTTCATGATCAGCCGCGTTTCAAAATTATCGGTCGCATCGACGATCAGGGACGCTTTCTCCGCAAGCTCGAGCGCTTTTTCCGCGGTAACATCTGCTACAATGCCGGTTACTTGAACAGAGCTGTTGATCAGGCGCAGCCTTTTTTCGGCAGCGGCTGCCTTTGGCATATGATCAACCACATCCTGTTCCGTATAGAGCTGCTGGCGCTGGAGATTGCTCCATTCCACATAATCCCTGTCGGCAATCGTCAGCGAACCGACTCCGGCCCTCACCAGCATTTCTGCGCTGGCCGCGCCCAATGCCCCCGCACCGATTACCAGGACGCGGACGCGACTTAATTTTTCCTGGCCGTCCGGTCCGATCGGGTGAAAAAGCTCCTGTCTTGAATACCTGCCGGTCAAATCGTCAACTTCCCTTCTTCAGGACTGCTGGCGATGCCGTAGTTCTTTTCCGGAATTCGTCCGGCAAGGTATCCGAGTCTGCCCGCTTCAACGGCGAGCTTCATAGCCTTCGCCATTTGAACCGGATCTTTCGCCCCGCTCACTGCCGTGTTCAAAAGCACTCCGTCAGCGCCGAGTTCCATTGCGTATGCCGCATCTTTCGGAGAACCGATTCCGGCATCCACGATTACGGGAACCTTAGCCTGTTCAATGATGAACGACAGGTTAAGCGGATTGACGATTCCCTGTCCCGAACCGATTGGAGAGGCCCCGGGCATAATGGCGTGTACGCCGAGCTCTTCAAGCTTTCTCGCAAGGACGACATCGTCCGATGTATACGGCAGCACAATGAAGCCTTCTTCAAGCAAGGCTTCTGACGCCTTCAGCGTTTCTACCGGGTCAGGCAGAAGCGAACGGTCACATCCGATCACTTCGACTTTGATCATGTCGCAAAGACCGCTCGCTTTAGCAAGCTTGGCGATCCGGACGGCTTCCTCAGCCGTTTTTGCTCCGGCCGTATTCGGCAAAAGCGTATAACGGCTTAAATCAAGCTGCTCCAAAAAATTAGGCTGAGATTCTTCAAAAATATTCATCCGTCTGACGGCAAAGGTCAGGATCTCCGATTCAGATGCACTGACAGCCTCTTTTTGAATTTCAAATGACGGATACTTCCCTGTGCCGAGCAATAATCTTGATGAGAATTGACGATCTGCGATTTTTAACATAACGGTTTATCCCCCTCCGACAAAATGAACGATTTCGATGACATCGTGTTCTTCCAGTTTGACTGTTTGATATTGGTCTTTTCCGATAATCTGCCTGTTTCTTTCAACAACGACAACACGATTTTCCAAACTGTAGGATGCGAGCAAATCGTAAATCGTGCCGCCGTCATCTCTCCACTCTATTTTCCGGCCGTTGAGCTGAATGTTCACCTGTGCACAGCCTCCTTTCGCTCCGCTTTAAACGCCTCGGCCCACTCTGTTTTGACCGGATTGCCGAGGATCATGTCAGCTATCATCTCACCGGTTGCAGGTGCCAGGAGGATGCCGTTTCTGAAATGTCCGGCAGCAAACAATATCCGGTCATTTTCAGGGTGTCTGCCGATATATGGATTGCCATCCCCTGTTTCCGGGCGCAATCCGGCCCAGCATTGGTCGATGTTCATGGATTCAATGTCAGGGAGCATCGACTTGGCCTTTCGGATCAACTCCTCGATTCCGCCAAGTTCCGGCTGTTCATTCCAATCCCCGGGCTTCATTGTCGCGCCGACGACAAGCTTTCCGCTATGGCGCGGAACGATGTAGCAATGATCATGGTAAAGCGTCCTCGTCAAAGGGATGCCGTCATTCCACACAGACAGGCACTCCCCTTTGACAGGATAAAAGCTTTTGTCTATGCCGATCTGTTTAAAGAAAGCACCGCTCCACACACCGCTTGCAATGACAACGTGCTCCGCCTCCGCGGTGCATGAAGCAGCAGTGACGCGGACGGCCCCCGCTTCAGATTCGATCGATAAAACGGGGGTAAACTCGAAGACCTCGGCACCGAGAATCCGGGCCCCCCTGGCAAATGCCCTGCACACTGCGGCCGGTTCGACATGGATGTCGTCCCGAATGAAATTAGCGCCGAGAATCCCTTTTCCGGCATGCGGTTCCAGCTCATATACTTCAGCGGCTTCAAGCCATTCCACTGAATCCAGTGCAGCCATTTGCATCAGGTGTTCGCGGTCGCTTTCTGAAAATGCCAGCTTTAATATCCCTCCGTCATGCTTTCTGATATCGATGCCGCTTAAGTCTTTCAATTCGCCCGTCAGCCGCTGATAGGCTTTTTGGCTGGCTCTGGCAAATTCGAAAAAGGTACCGGGTTTATCGCATTCCGCATGGGCGCCGAGCATGCCCGCCGCCGCGCTCGTCGCTTTTTTGCCGACTTCTCCGCTTTCAAACACGGCCGTTTTTTTCCCCGCTTTCGCAAGATGGTAAGCGATGGATGTCCCGATGATGCCTCCGCCGATCACGATCGTATCATAGCGCTTTCTCATATGAATCTCCCTTCGCGAGACAGGCAAGCCGCGCGGCCGCCTCATCCGGTCTGTCATGAGAAAAGATCCCCGACATCACGGCGATGCCGTCTGCCATTTTGACTTCCGCCAGTCGTTGTTCGGTAATACCCCCGATCGCAATGACCGGAATGCGGACAGCCGCCTTCACTTCAGCCAGACTGAGAGCTCCTCTTCCTTTCCGGCCCTTTTTACAGTCCGTTTCAAAAATGTGGCCGAACAGCACGTAATCTGCACCTTCAGTTTCAGCCTGAACCGCTTCTTCTGGCGAATGGACGGACTTTCCGATTTTCAAATGCGGAAAACGGCTCCTCACACTTTTGACGGAAAAGCCGTGTGAAGGCAGCTGAACCCGGTGAATGTGATGAAACAAAGCGATATCAACCCTGTCGTTGATGATCAGTTTCCGCTTATCAACCCCTTCTTCGGCAAGGCAGTCGATTAAACTTGATATTTCACTTACTTTTTTTGATCTTTCCCTGATATGGATAAAGTCAACGGCATTTTGAATCGAGATGATTTTTGCAGCAAGCTCTTCCACAGAGTGCTTGTCATCGGTGATCGCGTGCAGATGCAAGCTGATCCACCCCGCTTTTTGACCAGCTTTCTTTTTGGTAGGCCATATCCCAGAAGCTGTATTCGTAGAAGCTGGAGATGACGAAGTTCTCCTTCATCTTCGCGCGCGTTTTCTCATCGGCGTTTTCAGCCAGCTCATCGAAGCGGTTGATCTGTTCTGTCACAAGTTCTTTAAACCAGTCGCCTCCGTATGTCGCGATCCATTCCTGATAAATCGCGCTGTCAGGCCTGCACGTTTTTAACGTCTCACCGACGTCATAATAGAGCCAATAGCAAGGAAGCAAAGCGGCCAGTATTTCCGCAAAACTGCCGCTCACGACAGAACGGTACATATGCGATGTGTACGCATACGCTGTCGGCGACGGCTGAAACGACTCCAATTCTTCCTTTGTGATTCCCAATAGATCGGTGAATTTCCTATGGAGCGACATCTCGGCTTCATATGTGCCTTTCGCGTGTTCAGCCATCCGGCTTGTCGTATATAAATCGCGAGCATATGCCGCACCAAAGGATTGGACTTTGGCAAAGTGGGTCAAATAGTAGGAATCCTGCATGACATAGTATTTAAATCGATCAACCGGAAGTGTGCCGTCTCCAATCCCTTGAATAAACGGATGGACAAAACTGCCTTCCCACCATTTTGCAGCGCTGTTTCGGCATTCTTCTGAAAACTTCATTTCGAGGCTCCTCCTTCGATTCTGAACATAAAAAAACCACTTTCCCGCAAGGAAAGTGGTTTGGAATTTGCATAAATACATACTCAAATACCGTGCCACTTCCCTACGCAGGTTTGAACCTGTTCAGGTTATGAGGGTCTAAAAGTCACACTTTTATCTCAGCCCTTATCAAGGACTCCCCTAGTGGAAAACATTTCTTGTTCATTCAGTTTATACTTTTATCTTATCACGAATTGCAAAATGGTCAAGCATCAGTCTCCAAGCGTTTTTCTCAATTCCGCAATATATTCGCGCGAACCGGTGGCGATCAGCCTGTCACCCAATTGCAGCCTTGTATCCCCGTGGGGCACGATGCTGTCCACCCCGCGGAAAATTCGGACGAAGATAACATCTCCCGTAAACGGAAACTCCCTTAACAGAACACCGTCAAATCGCTCATTGCTCATATTGATCTGATACAGCGACGCATCCTGGTTCGTCAGGAGTTTCATAACGCCAGGCGCCTCGATAAGCGCGCGCAGCAGCGTTTTTGTAGAAAGCAGAATGGAGAATGTATCAATTCCGTTATCTTTCAGTCTGGATTCGGCGTCTGGAGAATCTGCGCTGGCGATAATTCTCGCGACTTTCTGCTCCTTCGCAAAAAGCGCGATCCCTGTATTGCGCTCTTCGCTGCCAGTGGCCACGACGAGTATATCCGTTTGGAAAACGCCGAATGATTGAAGCGTCTCGTATTCATAATCAGGCAAAACTTCAACATCAAACACCGGGTCCGCCAGATTTTCTTCCTTTTTTTCCTGCCGGACATGCAGGATTCTGACGTGATAATCTTCCGGAGAAAGTTCGAGCGTGACCGGCAGCGTCATTTGATTTGCGCCGATAAAGGTGATCGTCTTTTTCTCTTTTTCGCTTTCCGTTTTCGGCATTAATTTTTTAAAGCCGGTCGGTGTGATGATGCATGTAATGACAGCGACCAGAATCAGCGCGCCGGACATCTGCGCGTCAATGACACCGATGCGCTCGCCGATCGTTGTCGCCGCGATCACCAAAGAAAGCGTGGAAGTCAGGAGAAAACCGGAAGCCAGCACGGTTTTCATGTCATACCACTTTTTCAAAAACAGCACCGGAACGACTTTGCTGATTAACAGAGCCACAAACAGAAGCGGGATCATCACTAAAATTTTCGGATTGCCAAACAGCGACCAAATGTCCAATTTGACGCCTGTCATCACAAAGAAGATCGGGATGAGGAATCCGTAGCCGAATGAATCGAGCTGCTGAACGAGCTCCTTGTTCGGCGAAAGCAGCGAAACAAGCACCCCGGCCAAAAACGCGCCAAGTATGTTTTCTGCACCGAGCGACTCGGACAGCGCCACAAGTACGATGATCAGCGTAAATATCGCCCTTGTGCCGATCTGGATCGTTCCTTTTGACAGCACTTCGACAAAAGGCCGCTTTTTAAATATCCTTCCGAACAGGTATAAAACGACGCCGGCGGCAAATAAGATCATCAGCAGCCACATATTGCTGTTTTCGTCCCCGTAGATTGAGGCGAACACTGCAAGCAGAATCATCGTGACAAGATCCGCAATGACGGCGACAAGCAAAATAATCTGGCCGATATTCGTCTTCATGAGACGCTCTTCTTTCAGCGTCGGAACGACAACCCCGAGCGAAATTGTCGAAATGATCAGCGTCATTAAAAAGGCGTTGTCAATAAATCCTGCCATGACAAAGCTGTAAGAAAGGCCGAGCGATAAAATAAAGACGGCAATAAAGATGACCGAAGCCGTTTTAAATGTATTCGGCGCTTCCTTTCCGCTTGGAAGCAGCTGCTTTTTCTTTCCTTTTTCAAATGCGGAAAAATCGATTTCAAGCCCGCTTAAAAACATTAAAAAGATAAATCCGAGCATCGATAAAGTTTCGAGCCATGTATCGTGCTGGGCGACCAGATCGAACCCGCTTTTTCCGATAATAAGACCCATGATAATTTCAGCGACAACCACCGGTATGCTTAACCTGAAACGGTGCAGCAGGATGGGCGTTAAAAATGCGATAATCAGTACGACAACTAAAGATGAGACAGATGTGTGCTCCATAAACTGGTACCTCCTCTAAAACCGGTTTCCGGGTATGATTAGCGTTCCCTTTTTTAAAAATAAAAGGGACATCTTTTTAGACATTTTCATGTGGGAAAAGAACCGTCTGAACACTTTTCTCACAGGTGTAAAAATCGATTTTAACAATGCTCGCTCAGAAAAAAAAGTAATTTGCCTGATTTTCTCCGACGAAAGTCGCTGAAGCTTTATTTATATATGGACTGGGCAATGTATATACATACGCAGACAGGAGGCAGAAAACGCATGAAATATGATGTAATTGGCGATATTCACGGGTGCTATGACGAAATGATTGCGCTGATTGAAAAGCTCGGTTACTCGCTGTCATCGGGGTTTCCCGTTCATCCGGAAAACAGAACACTTGTCTTTCTCGGGGATTTAACAGACAGAGGGCCAAAATCGCTGGAGGTCGTTGAATTTGTAGGACGGGCCGTTGAAGAAGGAGCTGTGCGATATGTGCCCGGCAATCACTGCAATAAGCTGTACCGTTTTTTCAAAGGGAATCCGGTGAAGCTGCAGCACGGGCTGGAGACGACGGCGGCCGAATACAGAAACCTTCCGAAACATAAACAGAAGGGTATCAGAGACCTTTTCATGCGCCTTTATGAAAAAGCTCCTCTTTATGAGATCCTGCATAACGGCGAACTTGTCGTCGCACATGCCGGCATTAAAGCGGAAGACATCGGCAAAAAGCCTGTCGGAAAAGTAAAACAGTTTGTGCTATACGGAGATATTACAGGAGAAACGCTGCCTGACGGACGGCCGGTCAGGCGGGACTGGGCCGCTCATTACAAAGGCGATCCGTGGGTAGTGTACGGCCACACTCCTGTCAAACGTCCGCGGACGATTCATCATACGATCAATATCGATACCGGTTGTGTATTCGGCAACAGGCTGACCGCTTTCAGATTCCCCGAACTGACAACCGAATCTGTCCCCTCTTCATTGCCTTATGATGAGTCAAGGTTCCGTATGGAGCCATAAAAAAAGAGAGCTTAATTCAGCTCTCTATCAACTGACTCATATCATGCGGAACCTGCGCTTGAAACGTCAGCTCTTCCATTGTGAAGGGATGAAAAAACGTCAGCGTCTCACTGTGGAGCGCCTGCCGATTGATGAAGCCGCGGGTTCCTCCGTACAGCGTATCACCGCACAAAGGATATCCGATATGACTCATATGAACTCGGATCTGATGGGTTCTCCCGGTTTTCAGACGGATGGAGACATCCGTCATACCGCTGAAGCGCCTGTTCACCCAAAAATGCGTGACCGCTTTTTGCCCGTCGGGGATCACCGCACGCTCGATGATGCTCGATGATTTTCTGCCGATTGGCGCATCGATCGTTCCCTGCTCTTCTGCGATCAAACCGTCGACGACCGCCCGATATTGCCGTTTGACGGCTCCCTTTTTTTGCAGTCCCGATAAAAGCGAGTGGGCAAAGCGGTGCTTGGCTACAAGCATGACACCCGATGTGTCGCGGTCAAGCCTGCTCACCAGGTGAACGGTCGCGCGGACGCCCGTCCGCTGGTAATAATGAATCAGACCGTTCGCCAAGCTGCCTGATGGATGCTCGCGCGAGGGAATCGACGACAGGCATGGCTGTTTATTTAATACGAGGACATGGTCATCTTCGAACAAAATATCAAGCGGGATTTCTTCCGGGCGCAAAGATTCGCTCATTTTTTCCGGAGGGAACTGTATGACGAGCTCGTCCCCTTTTTGAAGAACGTATCTGACCGTTACATGCCCGCCGTTTACCAAAAGATCCCCGCCGCCGAATTTGATGTCCGTCAGCATCCTTTTTGAAATGCCCAGCCGCTGGACGTATTCTTTCAAAAGAACCCCGCTGTCCTCTTCTGTTATGATCTGTTTCATCAAAAAATCGCTCACAGCAAACCTTCCTATTCTCCTTTTCCGATAAAGGAATCCTGGACCCTTTTCCAAAACGGAAACGGCCGAAAGCGGGCAAACCTGATATTTTCGTTTGCGACGCGGCATTGAATTGACTTGACGTCTTTATGCAGCAATGTCAAATGGTCAATCGCGACTTGAAACGTCACATCATTAATCGGTTTAATTAAACAAGTATGGTGCTCAGGCAGAATGAGCGGCGATCCGACCGTCCGAAACACCCGGTTGTTGATCGACGCCATTTCAGCCAGCTGGACCGCTCTGATGGACGGATGAATAATCGCACCGCCGAGCGCCTTGTTATATGCCGTGCTTCCCGATGGGGTCGATAAGCAAAGGCCGTCGCCGCGGAACGTTTCGAAAAGTTCCCCTTTAATTTCGACATCTGTCACAAGCGTCCCTTCGATGCTCTTGATCGTACATTCGTTCAGCGCCAAATATCTCGCTTCATCGCTGCCGTCATTGTAGCGGACGATAACTTCCAAAACCGGATATTCAACAATTTGATACGGCGTTTTCGCAATCGCGATTACGAGTTTTTCAATCTCAGTCGGCACCCAGTCGGCATAAAAGCCGAGATGTCCTGTATGAACCCCGACAAAAGCCGTTTTGTCGAGGCGGCCGCTGTATTTGTGAAATGCGTATAAAAGCGTTCCGTCACCGCCGACGGAAATGACGATATCCGGCTCTTCTTCATCGCATTCAAGACCGAAGTCGAGCAGATATGTTTGAATTTTGCTTTTTAATGAATCGGAAACATCATTTCCTTTGGACGATACCGCAAACTTCATCATTCCATCTCCTTTCCCCTAACCGTCATCCTCATCCTTTTTCTTGCGTGAAAATGCCACGTGAGCCTCCTGAATCTCGCCCCTGATCTCGGACATTTCCATATCGAGCCTTGATGCTGCTTCAGAAGCTCTTTGAAGCCTTAATTTTACTTTTTCCGGAATGTTGCCGCTGTATTTATAATTTAAAGAATGTTCGATTGTCGCCCAAAAATTCATCGCCAGCGTCCGGATTTGAATTTCAACCAAAATCTGTTTTTCCCCGTTGATTGTCTGCAAAGGGTACAGCACGACGAGGTGGTAGGAGCGGTAGCCGCTCTCTTTATGTTCCGCGATATAGTCGCGCTTATCCACGACCGTGAAGTCCTTTCTCGCCAGAAGCATATCGACGACAATGCGAATATCCTCAAAAAATTGGCACATGATTCTGAGCCCGGCAATATCTTGCATGCTTTCAATGTTGTGCAGAGGAATGTTTTTCCGCTTGGCCTTCTCAAGAATACTCGGAACAGGCTTCACCCGCCCTGTCACGAATTCGATCGGCGAATGTTCCTCCTCATATTCGTAAAGGGTCCGGATCCCTTTCAGCTTCACTTTCAGCTCTTCAACAGCCTGCCGGTACGGCGCTAAAAATTGCTCCCATTGTTTTTCGTCCATAAACCTTCCCCCAATTTCATCGCCTTTTTTTCTAGAGGAATATCCGTTTCACTCTCTCTTCCATTTCTTCGCCATAATTTGCATTATCTTTAATATTCTCTATTAAATATCCGAGCTCATCATGGAACCCGTTAAGCTCCAGCTCCGTGTTTCCGATATGTAAAAACACAGGAAGATTGGCGTCGAGGGCCGCTTTAAGATCGGACCAGATGCCTTCGTTTAAAATGACGTATTCAAAGGAATCGTCCTGTTCAAGTATGTATACAAATGCAAAATGATCGGAGTCTGTCAGCATGCGTCCGGCCGGTTTCCGCTCCGCTCCGTCATTGATTTCGCTGGTCAACACCAGCCGGTCGTTTCGCAGATTGGCTTCTGTAATCTCAATTCTGTTCTGCATAATGCTCTCCTTTACAATAAAAGTACAGATTCATTTTATCATATCAGCTTCAATATTGATAAACGTTCCTTCTCAAGAGATAATAAGGAAAATGCAATTTTACCAGCTGAGAGGATGAAAAAATTAAAGAATGAGCCAGGAACTTGAAATCGAATTTAAAAATATGCTGACAAAAAAAGAATTTGAGAAAATCAAATCATATTATCAATTTACTTCCGAGCAATTTGTTATACAAAAAAACCATTATTACGATACGTCCTCCTTTTCTTTAAAAGAAAAAGGAGCGGCTTTAAGAATTCGCGAAAAACAGCAGCAATATGTACTGACATTAAAAGAGCCGGCACCTGTAGGTCTGATGGAAACCCACCAGGAGCTGACCGGGAAGCCCGAATTTGAAACGTTCACAATTCCGCATGGACCGGTATATGATCGCCTGAAGCGCCTCGGCATTCAACCGGACGAGCTCATCCTTTTCGGAACGCTTGCGACAAGCCGTGCAGAAAAAAAATTGCCGCAGGGCTTAATTGTTTTGGATCACAGCCGATACTTAATGGTAGAAGACTTTGAAGTTGAATTTGAAGTGACAGACTATGAACGCGGAAAACGGGATTTCTCTGAACTGCTGAAATCGTTCGGCATCCCTGAGCGTGAAACCAAAAATAAAATCGTCCGATTTTATGAACAAAAACTTAAAGATCAATAAGGTGGGAAAACAATGAACGTCAACCATTTGGCCGCCCTTTTGGAACTACAGGCGATACGGTCGTTTTATCCGGCTTCAGACAGCGGTTCCGAAGATGCTGGTTTTGATTTCAGCTCGATTTTAAACCAATATTTAAGCAATGTCGGCGGTTTGGAGTCTTCACAGCCCGCGGTTGTTCCGGCCGTGTCGACAGCGTCTCAGCACCAGGCGCCGCTGACAGCCGAAAAGCCTGCGGCAATTGCGGCCGTCCCATCTGCCGCAGCGAAACCCGTCTCTTTCGGCGGCCAAAATCAGAGCATTGACCAGATCATCAAAAACGCCGCAGAAAAATACGGAGTCGATGAGAAGCTGATTCATGCCGTCGTCAAGCAGGAATCGCGCTACCAGGAAAAAGCGGTCAGCCCGGCCGGCGCCATGGGCCTGATGCAGCTGATGCCGTCAACGGCGAAAGCGCTCGGCGTGAATAACGCTTTTGACCCCGTACAAAATATAGAAGGCGGAACAAAATACTTAAAGCAGATGCTCGATAAATACAGCGGGAATGTGAACCTCGCATTAGCGGCCTACAATGCCGGACCGGGAAATGTCCAAAAATACGGAGGCATTCCCCCTTTTAAAGAAACGCAAAATTATGTAAAAAGAATCACCTCAAATTACTATGCTTAAGCCGGAAAGGATGCTTTCCGGCTTTTTTTGTCCGCATTTACTTCCTCTTTGATCCTCCCGGTATTAAAAATACACATTTAAGAAGCGAATATGATATGATATTTGAAACAAAATCAGCGATTTTCGCCCACAGGCAGAAGTCGGTTTGTTTGTAGAAATGGAACGAGGTTGCTAAAATAAGTATATACAATCGTGAAATAATAAATGATGCACAAGATAAATATTTTTTTGCGATAGGAATCGGTATATTTTCCTATTAGCCATATTAAAAGGAGTAGTCAACATGGGACAATCGTTTAACGCACCTTATGAAGCGATTGGAGAAGAGCTTCTATCGCAACTTGTTGATACTTTTTATGAGCGTGTAAAGCGGCATCCGCTGCTCTACCCGATTTTTCCGGACGACTTAACGGAAACGGCAAGAAAGCAGAAGCAATTTTTAACGCAATATTTAGGCGGTCCGCCGCTTTATACAGAAGAACACGGACACCCGATGCTGAGGGCGCGGCACCTGCCGTTTCCAATCACACCGGAACGGGCGGACGCATGGCTTTCGTGTATGAAAGAGGCAATGGATCATGTCGGTTTAAAGGGCGAAATAAGGGAATTTCTTTATGAAAGGCTGACATTGACAGCCAGACATATGGTAAATCAGCCTAAAATGGAGGATGGTTCACATTGACACTAAATCAGCGTGACCAATTTTTCTCCCATTGCCATGGACATCCGCAAAAACCGATGGAAATTTATATGTTTGTCGACCCTTTGTCTCCCGAATGCTGGGCTTTGGAGCCGGCGATCAAAAAGTTGAAAATCCGCTACGGCCGTTTTTTCACACTACGGATCATCGCCGCATGCAGCATCACAGCGCTGAACGTTCAGAAACGTAAAAAGCACCGCCTCGCAGAGGCATGGGAAAAGATCGCATGCAGATCAGGCATGTCTTGTGACGGGACGCTCCTGCATGACAAAGCGCTCTCCGCACCATACCTCGCTTCACTCGCTTTAAAAGCGGCGGAACTGCAAGGCAGAAAAGCAGGGCTGCAGTTTTTGAGATGCATGCAGGAAAGCCTGTTTCTCAATCGGCAGGATATCACCGAAGAACAGGTGCTGCTGGCGATCGCAGAGCATACACAGCTCGATCTGGAGGAATTTAAAAGGGATCTTCATTCGCAGAGCGCCGTGAAAGCCCTGCAATGCGATTTGAAAATCGCTGCCGAAATGGAAGTGGCATCTGTCCCGACTCTTACGTTTTTTAACAGTCTCCGCGAAGGAGAAGGCTTAAAAGTAACCGGAAATTATTCATACGAGATTTACGAAGAAGTATTGTTTGAGATGCTCGGTGATGAGCCGAAGCCTTCACAAACACCTCCGCTCGAACTTTTTATCGAATACTTTCAATTTGTAGCCGACAAAGAAATTGCCGTCGTTTACGACTGGACGCTGGAAGAGGTGGAACGGGAAATGAAAAAGCTCGCGTTCGCCCGCAAAGTCGAAAGAGTGGAAGCGAAACACGGCATGTTCTGGCGCTATATAAACGGACATCATGATGCCGGACCGCTTTATCAATGCGAAAAATAGCACGGGTTTCTCCCGTGTTTTTTTTCGCGCTAAAACGAACGCACGTTCCTTTTTGAAGCAGTAAGAAACCGCGCCGGGATAAGCGCGGTTTCTAATTATGTCTTAACGACAACAAAGGGGATGGGAGAAATTTTTCACGGTCAAACAAAGGGGTAAATGTTTGTTTGTGATCAATTTCACATCTTTATAATATCAAATCATGTCGAGTTTTGACAACTGATTTCATTAGTTTTCACATTTTTGTCACAAAAACATAAAAAATAGATGTCCATCATATGATCAAAGTAACAAAGAAAACGAGCCCGCCGCACGTTGCCATACCGCGATTTATGCGAACTGGCGCCCGGTTTTGCTGCCTTTTTGCGCCTCGTCTCCCCCTGTGAAATTTTATCAGTCCTTAGGAGGGTTTTTATGCTTCAGATCATTTTAGGACTTGCATCAATATTATTTTTTTTCGTCTTGAATATTTTAGGTTTGATGAATATGTTTCCCCTTTATATTACGTCCCCTCTCTTATTTATATCAATCCTTTTTACGCTCAGCCGTCTCAACCACCGCAAAACATTTAAAGGTTTTTGACCTCATCGCGAACAAGGCTGCCGGTATGACCGGCAGCCTCTTCTATATACTCGCCTATTATGAATGATTGACTTTTTGCAAAAGTTCTTCCATTTCGTTCAGCTGCTCTTCAAACTTTTTGCACGCAGCTTCGATCGGCTCCGAAGATGTCATATCAACACCGGCTTTTTTCAGCACTTCAATCGGATAATCCGAGCTACCCGCTTTCAAGAACTCAATATAGCGGTCAACAGCCGATTTGCCTTCTTTTAAAATCTGCTGACTGAGTGCCTGAGCTGCACTGAAGCCTGTCGCATACTGATACACATAATAATTGTAATAGAAATGCGGTATTCTTGACCACTCAAGACCGATTTCCTTATCAATCTCAATATTGTCACCGAAATATTTCTTATTCAAATCATAGTAGATGCTCGTTAACAGCTCAGGTGTCAGCGGTTCCCCTTCCTGGGCTTTGCTATGGATCTCATGTTCAAATTCGGCAAACATCGTTTGTCTGAAAACCGTTCCTTTGAAGCCTTCAAGCATATGATTCAAAATGTAGAGCCGCTGTTTTTCATCGTCGATTGTATTCAGCAAGTATTCTCCCAAAAGTGCTTCATTCGTCGTAGAAGCTACTTCGGCTACGAAAATGCTGTAGTTTCCATACGGGTAAGGCTGATATTTTCTCGTATAGTAGCTGTGCACGGAATGGCCGAATTCATGGACGAGCGTAAACAAATTATTGACGTTGTCCTGCCAGTTCATCAAAATATACGGATTTGTTCCGTAAGTTCCTGAAGAATAAGCGCCGCTGCGTTTTCCTTTGTTTTCATACACATCGACCCAGCGGTTGTTCAATCCTTCTTTCAGGATGGATGAATATTCTTCCCCTAAAGGCGTCAAACCTTTTAGCATATAGTCCTTGGCCTGCTCGTAGGTAACTTTCATTCCAGAGTCCTTTACCAGCGGAGTATACAGGTCATACATGTGTACTTCATCAAGCTCAAGCACTTTTTTTCTAAGCTCAACATAGCGGTGAAGAAGCGGGAGATGCTTGTTGATCGTGCTGACAAGATTGTCATAGACTTCTTCAGGAATGCTGTTTCGCGACAAAGCAGCTTCCCGCGCCGATTTATAATGTTTAACCTTCGCATAAAAGTTGTCTTTTTTCACAGCTCCGCTGAGCGTGGAAGCGAGCGTGTTTTTAAAGCGGCCGTATGTTTCGTAAACCGCCTTGAATGCCGCGCGGCGGACATCGCGGTTCTCGCTTTCCAAAAAGGTGACATAATTGCCGTGTGTGAGCTGTACCTTTTCTCCATTTTCATCGGTGATCTCCGGAAATTCCATATCAGCGTTATTCAGCATGCCGAACGTGTTGGAAGAAGATGAAAGAACATCAGACGCTTCGGCCAAAATTCCTTCCTCCTCCTCGCTCAGTACGTGAGGACGCTCTTTATTGATTTCTTCGAGAGCATGCGAGTAAAGCTTTAACTCCTCTTTTTCCAGCAGGAACTGCTGAAGCTTTTCTTCCTGAATCGATAGTATTTCCGGCACCATGTAGGCCGTTGCGCTCGCTGCCTGGGTATAGAGGTTGGCCGCTTTATCATTGAGACCTTGGTAAAAAGAATTTCCAGTATCCTGATCATAGCGCATGTGAGCGTAAGTATACAGCTTCCCGAGACGCTCCATCACCTTATCCTGATAAGTCAGCGCTTCATATAGATCATCGGCGGAATGGCCGAGCCTGCCCTTGAATTCGGAAAGCTTGGGCAGCAGTTCTTTAACGGCTTGAAATTCCTCGCTCCAAGCATCATCTGACGGGAAGATATCCTCAAGTCTCCACGTGTCTTCTTGCTTCACCTCTTCTCTTGAAGGCAATTTCTTCGATTTTTTTTCTTCAGCCACTGTCAATCCCCTCGCTTTCTTTACTCCAAGTCCATTGTTGTCCAATAAACTTGTATTGTGTTTATCTTCTGTTTTTTCACCGTCTTTTGTCAAATCATATGCGAAAAAAAAGACGCAAAATCCCGCCGTTAAAAAATAAAATACATATCTTTTGATCTGAAACAGCCCGGACACCACCTTCCTTTCTTTAGGTTGAACGAAAGGCTTGATAATCATTCGGAAAAATAATGTTCGTCCCTTTTTAACAGCGCCTCCAGCCGCGGCTCCGGAGCAACAGGACCCGCGGAATAATAAAATTCCTCTTTCCTCTCCAAAAATCCTTTTTTATGCAAAAAACAAATGTATTCACAAACGGCATCAGCAGCCGTTTGCTGCCCGCTCCATCTCAGCTTCAGCCTTTTGCCCTTGACGAGCCAATCCATATAATGAACCGCAGACTGCAAGCGAAACGTATCATGCTTCGTTATAAATAAGAAAAGGTACCCTTGCCACACATAAACCGGGTGGGCAAAAATATAGCCTGACGGCACTGGGAGAAAGACTTCTGAGGGGAAAAACGGGAGCGGGAGCCGGAACTTTTCATAAAAGAGCGCGGCCATCTGCTTCGCTTCTTTTGATAAAAAACGTACGGTCGACATTCGAAAGCTGCGGATGTTTTCTTTCCAACCTTTAAGCTGGAGAGGCGAACAGTTTTCCCATGCGGTTAAATCATGCCAGCCTGCTTCAGCAAGTGGGAGAAAACGCAAGGATGCGGATGTTTTGTTTGTTTGAAAGGGAATCAAGTGTTCGAGGATGATGAAAGCCTTTTGTTCGGGGCAAAAAAACAGGAGCTTAGGAGGCTTATCCCTTTTCTGAGCGAACTGCCAGTGAAACACTGAAAGCTGAAAAAAACTCCTTGTCAAGCGTCTTACCCGGTTACCCCCCAGAATCCACAACGGCTCGATTCCCAGTTTGAGAAAGCCGTCCGTCCTTTTTCGGTACGCTGCCGCATTGAGATTCGCACATTGAAATTCAACCGCAACCTGGCGGGTTCCGTATTCCAGAAGCAAATCGGGCCTTTGTCTGATCTCTTGCAAATACGGTTCAAGCACCGGACTGAGTCCTTGCCTGCCGAGCCATTCGTATAACAGCCGTTTTCCTTTCAGGTGATAGGGGCTCTCCGGTTCATGGGGCACCGTACATGCTGCACCCGGCTTATGAGCGAAGTGCGGGAGCTTGACGGCACCGACTTTCAGGTCGAGTTCACACCGGCAAACCGGACAGTAAAATAAATGTCGTTTTCTCAACCGCTTGAGATCTTCGGTTTTGTATCCGTCGGCAAGACAGATGATCTCTTCTTGATCGATCATTGCACTGAACATATTGTCTCTCTCCTTCCTGTTTGATCAAGTATTCAACATGCGCGGAAGCTTTCCTTTTTTTGAAAACGCTTCAAATTCAGGCTGATTTTATATAAAGTAGTATTATAGAACTCGAAATTTTTAGAAAAGGAGTTTTTGACATCAAACGGAAGCTGACCACCAAGCTTACATTGCTGATTCTCACCCTGCTATTCATCTTGCTTTCTGTTATGAGCGGCCTCTATTTAATCATTTTAGAAAATTCGTTAAAAACACAAATTCAAGCCAGAGCGCTCGATATGGCGAAAACGCTCGCCCAGATGCCTTCCGTCCAGGAAGCCTTTGAAACGGACGATCCGTCCCGAATCCTTCAGCCAATTGCAGAAAACGCGAGAAAACAGTCCGGTGCGCAATACATTGTGATCGGCTCGGCGGATGCGATTCGCTATGCTCATCCGCACCCGGGAAAAATCGGCAAACCGATGGTCGGCGGAGACAATCAGCGCGCTCTTGAAAAAGGGGAAGCATATATTTCGGAAGCCGTCGGCACGCTTGGCCCGGCCATCAGGGGCAAAGCCCCGATCCTTAATGAAAACGGCAAAATCGTCGGAATCATCTCAGTCGGTTTTTTAAAAGAAAATATTCAGGATATCGTCTCTCAATATCAGACAAAATTAATATTTTTATTAGGATTTGTCGTGCTGATGGGGGTTTTGGGAGCCGTCTATATTTCCCGCAATGTCAAAAAGTCTATTTTCGGTCTTGAACCTTATGAAATTAATCAATTATATACTGAAAAACAGGCGATTACAGAATCTGTGCACGAGGCCTTGATCGCCATCAACAAACATGAAGAAATCACGCTCTTGAATAGAAAAGCGTGTGAGCTCCTTCGCGTCGAAAGCGAAGATCAGTGGCTCGGCAAACCGATTTCCGAACTTCTTCCAGATACGCTGCTCCCCGAAGTACTGAAAACGAAAACGGCGCAAAAAGATCAGGAATTAACGATCGGAAATGAAGAATTAATCGTCAACAGAGTGCCGATTTTCGAAAACGAAAAAATCCGCGGGGCCGTTGCAAGCTTCAGGAGAAAGACGGACATTGACGAACTCTCCAAAAAGCTGGCGCAAACTTCGCAATACGCGGAAGGTCTGAGAGCCCAGACCCACGAATATTCAAACAAGCTGAACACAATCGCGGGACTGATCCAGCTGGAAAGCTATTCTGAAGCGCTCGAATTGATCCAAAAAGAGAACAAAAGCCATCAGGAAATGCTGCGATTTCTCATCCATTCGATTCCTGATCCGCTTCTTTCCGGGTTGCTGCTGGGAAAGGTCAACCGTGCAAAAGAGCTGCACATCAACCTGGAAATCGATGAAAGCTCAAAATTGGACGCTTTGCCAGACGAAATGGACAAAGGCAAATTCATTACGATTTTAGGAAATTTGATTGAGAATGCTTTTGACGCCGTTTCCCACAAAAAAGACCGCAGCATCCTTGTCTTCTTGTCAGACGGGGGAGATCACATCTTAATTGAAGTCGAAGACTCGGGAGACGGTATTCCCGAGGAGGAACAGGAGCGGATCTTTCAAAAGTTTTATTCGACAAAAGCGGCTAATCACCGCGGTCTCGGCCTCTTTTTAGTCAAAGAAGCCGTCAATGCGTTAAACGGACAAATCAAAGCGGATAAAAGCGACCTTGGCGGAGCATTGTTTACTGTCGTGATACCAAAATAGAGAAACGCTGGGGGACTGACCTATGAAAGCATTACAAGTGTTTATCGTGGAGGATGACATCAGGAACGCTGACATACATCAAAAACTGATCAGCAAAATTGAAGGATTTTCTGTTATTGGAATCGCAGAAAATTTTCAAGATGCAAAGGATTTGCTTCCGGACGTGAAGCCCGACCTTGTCCTGCTCGACATTTTTCTGCCGGACGGCTCAGGCATGGAGCTTCTCTGGCTGATCAGACAAAAGCTCAGACATACAGACGTCATGATGATTACGGCGGCGAAAGAAGTTGAGTATGTCGAACAGGCGATTCGCGCGGGAGCCGTCGATTATTTGATCAAGCCGATTACGTTTTCCAGGCTGAAAGAAACGCTGTTAAACTATCGGTCCTACCGGCTCAAGGTAAATGAAATGTCTTCAATCGATCAGACAGACGTTGACAGCTTGATGGCAAAAAGGCGAAGCATCATGAAAGAAAAACAAACCGCTGAAGCCGATTATCCGAAAGGAATCGACGGCCTGACGCTGAAAAAAGTAGCCGGCGTTTTAAACAAAAGCGAAAACAGCGATGGCATCACCGCTGAAAATCTCGGGCGCACCATCGGTGTCAGCCGGACGACCGCAAGGCGCTATTTAGAATTTTTAGCTGCGGAAAAGCATGTAAAAACAGAACTTTTCTATGGAACCGTCGGACGTCCCGAACGCCGCTACAAGCCTGTGAAAAATGAAAGTCCGGAAACGTAGCGTTCCGGACATCAAAAGCTCAGCCTTCCAAATCGATCGACTTTTTATTTTTGTTCTTCATTGCCCGGGAAATCGGTGGTACGATGAGCGACAAAAGAGCCGTAATCAATAAACCGATTGTGACGGGACTTTCAAAAAACACGGACAGGCTTCCTGATGACAGCGTCATCGCTTGTCTAAACGATTCTTCCATCAAACTTCCGAGAATAAAAGCTAAAATAAACGGAGCCGCCGGAAAAGACAGCACTCTCATAAAATACCCGAGGATTCCGAAGAACACCAGAATATAAAGATGTACGACATTAAATGTCACAGCATAGACGCCGATCAGGCAGAAAACAAATATGAGCGAAATTAAAAGCTGCTTCGGAATCAGAAGAATTTTTGACAAGAAAGGAATTAACGGCAAATTTAAAATCAGCAGAAATAAATTGCCGATATACATGCTTGCGATGACGCCCCAGAACACGTCGGGATGATCCGTCAGCATGAGCGGCCCCGGCTGAACGCCGACGACCAAAAGGGCGCCGAGCAGGACGGCTGTTGTTCCTGATCCGGGAATCCCGAGTGTCAGAAGGGGTACGAATGCGCCGCTCGTTGCCGCATTGTTCGAAGTCTCAGGTGCTGCGACCCCTTTAATATTTCCCTTGCCAAACGTTTCAGGATGTTTTGAGATTCTCTTCTCTGTAATATAAGAAATAAATGATGCAATTGTCGCCCCTGCACCGGGCAGGATGCCGAGCAAAAATCCGATGACCGAATGCCTTGCGATCGGTCCCGAAATCTCTTTCATTTCGCTTTTCGTCACCTTCAGGCTGCCGACCTGAGACGCTCCTTCCGTCATCGGCTTGTTCCGCGTCTTGATCAAGAACGCAACTTCAGCAAGTGCAAACAAACCGAGAGCCACGATCAGAAAATCGATGCCTTCCAGAAGGCTTGCCGCACCGAATGTAAACCGTTCGGTCCCCGTCTGCGGATCAATCCCGATGGTAGCGGTCATAAATCCCAATGTCGCAGAAATCAGCGCCTTGACTGTCGATCCTTCGGAAAGGCTTGAAATTGCCACCAAGCCGAGCATCATCAATGCAAAATATTCTGTCGGCCCAAATGTCACCGCAATGTTTGCCATTGTCGGTGCGACGAGCATCAGCGCAACTACGGTGATCGTTCCGCCTGCGAAAGAGCAGATTGCAGCGATGGCAAGGGCTTTTCCCGCTTTCCCCTGCTTTGCCATCGGATAGCCGTCAAACGATGTCGCGACAGTGCCCGCTACTCCGGGGGCATTTAACAGAATCGATGACGTCGAACCGCCAAAGACCGCTCCGTAATAGACACCCGCCATCAAAATTAACGCGGAGGCCGGGTCCATTCCGTAACTTAACGGGATCATAATGGCAATCGCGGTGATCGGCCCAAGCCCGGGCAGCATCCCGATAACCGTCCCGATCAGCACCCCGATAAAAGCGAACATGATATTCTGCGGAGTCAGCGCCACCTGAAATCCGTATAATATACTATCTAACATGCACTTTCCTCCTTATGTTCGATTAAAAAGGCATAACCCCCTGCGGAAGCATGATGTTGAGCACATAGTTGAATGAAAAATAAATTGTGCCGCTGAAAATCAGTGAAACGATCGCAGCCGTTGTCCAATTCCGATATCCCAACACCGCGGGCAAAACGATCAGCAGCATTACCGTAGAAAGCAAAAATCCGATGAATTCCAAAATCGAAATGTAGATCAACAGAGAAGCAACACAGAGCATCATGACCTTGACGTCTTTTTTCTTCAGCTGAAACAGCTTTTTCACCGTTGTATCTTTTTGATCTTTTTCAAAAAACAGAAATACACCCAAAATGAGAAGCAATATGCCTAAACTTTTCGGCAGCACGTCCGCATCGATCACCGCGTACGGATAGCTGTCTAAATTAAAGCTGAGCGCCAGGTAAATGGCTGCCACAGCCAAAATGATGACAGAAACGGCCCGGTTTGTGATTCTCATGGTTTACACCAGCCTTTCTCGATTTCAGCTTGCCGGTCGCCGGCTGTGCCAGGCAAAGCTTTTAAGGCTTTCCCGTGCCGGCAACCGCGCGGAGACCATTTTATTTGCCACCCAATCCGATATCATCAAGGAGCGCTTCCATTTCTTTATATTGAGCGTCAAGATAGTCTTTGAATTCTTGATGGCCCATAAACTTATCCGTCCATCCATAGCTGTCCCGAATCGATTTCCAGCTGTCTTTTTCCATCATCTCTTTGATTTTTTCTTCATAATATTTTACGGCTGACTCGCTCATCCCCGGAGGTCCCATAAATCCTCTCCAGACCGTAAATTCATCATCGATTCCCTGCTCTTTTAAGGTCGGAAAATCTTTGACCGTATCTCCTTTCATGCGTTCTGGAGCGGTGATGGCCAGCACTCTGACTTTTCCGGCTCGCGCCTGTTCGGCCGCTTCACCGACACCCGTCGAGTAGACGTCGGCTTTTTTACCGAGCAGCATGCTCATCCCGGCGCCGTCTTGCGCCGTAATGTATTTCAGCTCTTTCGCATCAACGCCAGCCTTTTGAACAGCGCTGACAAATTGCATGTGGTCCATGCTTCCCGGAGAAGACGTCCCTACAATAGAGGCTTTTTTCGGATCTTTTTTCAGCGCATCCACAAGATCTGTCATCGACTGATAAGGCGAATCTTTATGAACAACAAACGCTCCGTAGTCGGCAATCACGCTTGCGATCGGCGTAAAATCATTGTGACCGTACTGGGATTGTCCGTTTAAAGGCACGAACAAAATCGGCGGAGATGTAACAAACAACGTATGGTTATCACCTTTTTTGCGGTGGACATACGACCATCCCGACGCTCCCCCGCCGCCCGGTTTATTGACGACAGCCATCTTTTCAATCAATTTTTCTTCACCCATAATTTTCGAGATCGTTCTGGCCGTTGTATCCCATCCCCCGCCGGCTCCGGCAGGCGCAACGACCTCAATTGCTTTCGAAGGTTTAAAGTCTTTTTCGTTCGCGGCTTTATTTGAAGCCGTGTTTCCGCCGCATCCTCCCAAAATCAGCGCAAACACAAGCAAAATTGTAAAGCCGTAACATCTACCCCTCTTTGTCATGTTGTGCTCCCCCTTCATTGTAATCGCTTTCATTATAGCTTCCCCGACTTTTCGTGCACAGTTTAACTGCATAATATTCTTTTTGTTCATAAAGTTCACAAAAAGTCTTCCTCAAATAGAGATGTAATTTTTGTTAAAGGATAATTACGGGATCAACTTCTGACCAATTAAAAACCCCTCTCCGCAGAGAAGGGTCAGTCTTTCAATTTGATATTACATTTTTTAAGGAAGGTACATCGCAAATTTGCCGTTTGCCACAAGGCTGTTCAGCATGTAAAGACATGATCCGTAATAATCTTCTGGAATATATGTGCTGTTAAACGCATTGGCAAATCCCGTCCTTAATGATGCATCGCTTGCTGCAGTCGCGCCGCCCGCATTGGCGGCGATCAGGCCAACCGGGCTTCCTTTTTTGACGGCCGTCCCATTCAGCGTATATTCATGGGCCGTTCTCCCGTAGTTTTCCCGTTTCATAAACGTCAAGAACTTGTTAACCGCTTTTTGCTCGCTGGCGCGATATGCGTTATCTGCCGAGGACCAAAGTGTATGATCCATAGCGATATGAGACACCGTCCGCCAAGCATCATAGCTGAAATTTCGGTCTGTTTCCGTTGAGGAATGAGCCGCATCGCTTACGCCGTCAAAGCCGGCTTCGTCGGGAAACAGCCCTGTGGCCGCATTGGTGACGGTTGATCCGTTATTTAACACGCTTTTAAACGTTGTTTCTGACAAGTATGTTCGAGATTTGTTTGCTGCATCTTTCCAAAAATACTGCTGGCTGCTTCTGGCGCTTTTAGCGAACAACTCGAAAAAAGCAGGAACGTGGTAGGATGGGTCCGTCCAATTGACATAAGGGCCGAATCGAACCATCGCATAGCGCTGATCCTTGCTGTTTTTAATAAACACTCGCGATTCCTTACCGGTGTTGGCGTATTCTCCATCACCGGCCAAAGCGTCAAGCATGTCTTGAGCCCGCTCTTTGTAATCGTACGGGTATTTTTTATCTCCCCAGCGGCCAGATGCCATCATGAGCGCTGCCGCAAACCAGACCTCGCCGTCAGATGCAACATTCTGATCAATGGTTTGCACGTCTGAGCCGTTCGTTTTCATATGCCAGCTATGGTAGCCGTACAAACTGTCGCTTCTGTCGGAATGGCGCATATATTTACGGACGAAATCCCACAGCTTTTGGAACTTATACTCATCATTCATTTGCAGCGTAATCATCATCCCATAACTCATACCCTCTGTTTTGACGCTGTAGTAGCCATTTCCCAGGTTATCGTCCGTCGTCGAAGCGATGTAAGCTGAACCGTCCTTCATATAATGAAACAGCGATCCGCCTTTACCATCGCCTTTTGTATCAAAGTATTTTTTATAGGCCTGATTCAAATTGTTTTTACCCGTTGTTCCGAGAATATCCGGAGTCTTGGAATGTACGGCTGCCATGGCTGTTTGAGAATAAGCGGCACAAAAACATGTTAAACCAATAAAGACAGCCATGATCCATTTTAAACTTTTTCGCATCAAATCAATCTCACCTTTCAAAATTTGTCATAACACCAATCCATCTTAATCAATGAAACTGGAAGTGTATAGATCAGATTGACCCTATTTGGTTTGGTCCGAAATGATCGTTTTCTTTTGAAAGTGGTGAGCCGTTTGAAAGATGTAGAGCGGGAGGAGGGAAGTTGTGGAGAATTGAAGCTCTTTGTTATATTTGTTCCAGAAAGTTAAAGCCGGCTTCAAAAGAAACCGGCTTTTTTATGCGAAGTGCTTTTTTATTGTATGAAGAGCATGATCCGCTGCAATCAGTGTTCCATACTCTTTCAGCATATGAATCGTCGTCTTTGATTCTGAGGCATACTCCAGCAGAATGCTCAGCTGGTTTTCCACCTCTTCATCAGGCAGTTCACTGAAATCCACGAATAAATAGTAGCGGTTCTCGTGAGAGTACAATGTCGTTTGGCAGCCGCTGATAGACATTTTTGACAGTGAGATTAAATCCTCAAAATCGTCAAACTTTAAAACAAACTGCAGTTTCTGCTCTTCTGCCTGCTCTTCTTTTTGAAAGTCGTCAAGCAAAGCATCAAGGCTTTCTTCTGCTACATGCTGTTTTTTATCTTCAGGAATCGGCAGTTCCAGCTTTTGTCCGTCTTTGGACAGCTGAGCTCTTGTCACAATGATTTCCAATCCCTTATCAAGGGCCTGCACTTGAATCCAAAGGGGGCCTTCAACGGCAAACTCTTCTTCTTCGTGCACTTCGTCCATCATTTCCCAAAAAAGCTCTTCACTGCGTTCTCGATTGTACCAAATTTCTTCTCTGTCAAACCCGCGGTCTTCGATATCACCGTAGGAAATATAAAACTTAACCGTATGTTCGTTTATTCTTTCGATTTCCATTTGCCAACCTTCCCTTCTTTGTAAGATGTTGAAGGGATAACTAAGCTCCCAATTAATTGTACTTTACTACACTTTACCCATTACGTCCACTTCTTAACCTTATCCATAATCAATCTTTATTTTCTATTTTATGATAAAAAAGGCGGAAAAGAAATAAAAACGCCTCCAAAGCCAAGCTAACATATTTTCCGGCCTGCTTCATATATTAGTTGTACAAGCAGCAGCTGTAGATGCGGGTGCCTTTTAGGCAAGTCCCGATGCAAAGGCAAAGCGAGGTGCCAGTTGATGGAACACGATGTACTGATGTCGTTCCTTGTGATCATCGGAATCGATCTCATACTTGGCGGCGACAACGCTGTTGTGATTGCAATGGCAAGCCGTCATTTGCCTCCACGGCAAAGACAAAAAGCGATCATCATCGGCACATTGATCGCCATCATGATGAGAATCGCGCTAACAATGGCAGCAGTGTACCTGCTCGCGGTTCCTTATCTGCAATTTATCGGAGGAATCTTCCTGTTGTACTTAGGATATCAGCTTTTGATTGAGAAAAAAGATGCCCAGCATGTCAAAGGCGGGACATCTTTATTTAAGGCGATCCGTATCATCGTGATTGCCGATTTGTTCATGTCGCTCGATAATGTGATTGCGGTCGCTGGAGCTTCGCACGGACGCCTGATGCTAGTCGTTGTCGGCTTGATGGTCTCCGTCCCGGTCATCATTTGGGGCAGCAGGCTGATTCAAGCGGCCCTTGCAAAGTTTCCGCTCTTCATATACGCGGGAAGCGGACTGCTCGCTTATACCGGCGGCGAAATGATCGTCAGGGAGCAGGAGTTGTCTTCCTTTATGGCGCAGCATAGCACCCTCGAAATGCTGCTGCCCGTCCTGACGGTGATTTTTGTGATTCTAGCCAGTATTTATTATGAACAGACGAGTGAAAAGCATTAAAAAAAGAAGGCTGAAAAATTCAGCCTTCTTTTAGTTTGCGAGACGCTGCGCTTCACGAAGCTGGAATGTGCGCACTTTGCGCGGCAGGAAGCGGCGGATTTCGTCTTCGTTGTATCCAACCTGCAGGCGCTTTTCGTCAATGATGATCGGACGGCGCAAAAGGCCCGGATGTTCATTGATGAGCTGGTACAACTCTTGAAGCGGCATTGTTTCAAGGTTGACGTTCAATTTTTGGAACACTTTGGAACGGGTTGAAATAATTTCGTCTGTTCCGTCCTCCGTCATTCGTAAAATCTCTTTTATTTCATCAATTGATAAAGGCTCTGAAAAAATATTTCTTTCCGTATACGGAATATCATGTTCTTCTAACCATGCGCGCGCCTTTCTGCAAGACGTGCAGCTTGGGGATGTATATAATGTAACCATATTGCTTCACTCCTTAAAAAGTAGAATGAAATTAGCGTATTCTTAAATTGAAATAAATCTAAAAAAGTAATCTTTATTGAGTATTATACTATAAAAAAGTAAGTGTGAACAGTCTGTAACAGAAATTTTTTGACAATCCAGCGACTTTTGCTTTTTTATGCCATCTGTTATTCTCATTTAGCTCAATTCATCGAAAATGTTTTTTTGTTTATGATCGTCAACAATCGTAAGGACGTCATCCACATCTTCATAAGATTCTCCATACCACTTCTCATCTTTGTATGTATGGATTTTTTCGTACGTTTCTTTCATCGCGTCAAACACTTCTTTCTCTGTGTTTGATTTTGGAGACCAATACAAAATCTCCATTTTGTTCACTTTGCCGGTTGCGAGTGACCGGCGACGGTAACCAATCGACTCAGCGTGTTTAAAGTTTTCCTTTTGATAAAATTTAAGACGTTTCGCCGTATCGGCATCATCTTCATCCACGGGCTCGACTTCGAGGAGGATCGGTTTGTTTTTCTTTTTCAGCTTCTCAATCAGCTTGGAACCAAGTCCCTGTCCTCGCGCGTCTTTAGAAACGAATAAATAGTCGATGAAAATAAAAGAGTCGAATTCGGCGTACATCAACACATGATGACGGCCTTCTTCTTTATGGTAAATATCGTTTTGTTCCTTTAACAATGCTTCCATGTGCTCTTTTGATTTCATTTCTTCAATTGGGAAATACTCGCTAAGCTTCTCATACCAGTTCATTGATTTGCTCCTTATGGATGTTCTAATTTCACACTTTAGATATACCCGCTTTCTTTTTAGTTTAAACAAAATCTTTTTAGAAAGGAGCTTCAGTGAAGCTGAGCATGTTACCTACATATACTAAGACGGTTGTCTCCCGCGAAGGTTTCAAATTTTTTCTCAAAAAAATTGCCGGCGGTTGTTCGGCATAAAAAAAAGACAGCCTTGTGACGGCTGTCTTCCTGCTTCGTTTATTTGGTTTGATAGGCTTTAAATTCTTCCTCTGTACACATGACGAAATGGCCGGGTTTTACTTCACGAAGCTCCATCTGTTCGTCGCCTTTCAGCTGGTGGACGCTTGGATCATACGTCTTCCGCACGCGCGTACGCTCATAATCCGGATCAGGGAGCGGAATGGCGGAAAGCAATGATTGTGTATACGGGTGAAGCGGATTTTCATACAGTTCATCTGCCGGCGCCAATTCAACAAGCTTCCCAAAATACATGACGCCGATCCTGTCGCTGATATATTTGACCATCGACAGATCGTGAGCGATGAAAAGGTATGTAAGCCCTCTTTCCTTTTGTAAATCCTTCATTAAATTAACGACTTGCGCTTGAATGGACACGTCCAGAGCGGAGATCGGTTCATCGGCAATGATGAATTCCGGCTCGACCGCAAGCGCCCTTGCGATTCCGATCCGCTGGCGCTGTCCGCCGGAAAATTCGTGCGGATAGCGGTTCGCGTGCTCTTTATTTAAGCCGACGAGTTTGAGGAGTTCATGAACGCGCTCAAGCCGCTCTTTTTTCGTTTTGGCCAAACCGTGGATGTCAATTCCTTCTGCGATGATGTCGGCAACCGTCATCCGTGGGTTCAAGGAAGCATATGGGTCCTGAAAAATCATCTGCATCTTCCGGTTGAATTCGAGAAGGTCCTTGGCAGACTTTTTGTCGTGGACATTCTTTCCCTTAAACAAGACTTCTCCGGAAGTCGCTTGATACAAACGAATGATCGAACGGCCAGTCGTCGACTTTCCGCAGCCGGATTCACCGACAAGACCGAGCGTCTCTCCTTTGAAAATGTCAAAAGAGATTCCGTCAACAGCTTTCACAATCCCTTTCGGCGTTGAAAAGTGCTGTTTTAAATTCTTGATTTCGAGCAGTTTTTCTGCCACATCATTCACCTTCTTTCACTTCAACCGGTTTTTCATACTGATTTTTAAACTCCTTCATCTTGCTTTTGACAGCGGCCGGCGGCTCAACTTTTGGAGCGTCCGGGTGCAAAAGCCATGACTTCACATAGTGTGTATCAGATATTTTAAACATCGGCGGTTCTTGTTCAAAATCGATTTTCATTGCGTAAGGGCTTCTTAATGCAAAGGCATCGCCCTTTGGCGGATTGGTCAAATCAGGCGGAGAGCCCGGTATCGCCATTAATTCTTCATCACCGTCGTTGTCAAGGCTCGGCATTGATGCCAACAACCCCCATGTATACGGATGCTTCGGGTTGTAGAAAATCTCGTCGACCGTACCGATCTCCACAATTTGTCCCGCGTACATGACGGCGACTCTGTCTGCGACATTCGCGACAACGCCGAGATCGTGCGTAATAAAAATGATGGATGTCTCGATCTTTTTCTGCAATTCTTTCATCAGCTCTAAAATCTGCGCCTGAATCGTCACATCAAGAGCTGTCGTCGGTTCGTCCGCGATTAAAAGCTTTGGATTGGCCGCAAGCGCCATCGCGATAACGACGCGCTGCCGCATCCCACCGCTGAATTCGTGCGGATACTGGTTGACGCGGCGTTCAGGCATCGGAATTCCGACCAGGCTGAGAAGCTCTACCGCCCGCTTATTGGCCTCTTCTTTTGAGATCTTTTCATGCTTAAACAGCACTTCTGTGATTTGACGGCCGACTTTCATCGTCGGGTTCAAAGAAGTCATCGGATCCTGAAAGATCATGCCGATCTCTTTTCCCCTGATTGACTGCATTTGTTTTTCCGTTTTCGGTACCAGGTCTTGTCCGTCAAATAAAATTTGTCCGTTTTTAAAATAGCCCGGCGGCATCGGAATCAGTTTCATAATCGCCTGCGAAGTGACGCTTTTGCCTGATCCGGATTCTCCGACGATCGCAAGCGTCTCTCCTTTGTCAACATGAAAGTTGACTCCGCGGATCGCCTGTACTTCTCCGGCGTATGTTTTAAAAGAAATGGCTAAATCTTTCACTTCAAGTAAGTGTTTCATCTTTCTCACTCCTTTATTTACGCAGCTTCGGATCTAAAGCGTCGCGCAGTCCGTCGCCGATAACGTTGAATGCAAACATGGTCAGACAGATAAAAGTAGCCGGGAAGAACAGGCGCCATGGGTAATATTCCAATCCCTGCACACCGTCTGTAGCCATCGTTCCCCAGCTTGCAAGCGGCTGCGGAACCCCGAGGCCGAGGTAGCTTAAAAACGCTTCATAGAAAATAGCCGTAGGCACGGTTAATGTCATGGTGACCAAGATCGGGCTCATGATGTTGGGCAGCAAGTGCTTTCTGATGATGCGCGAGTTTTTCGCTCCCAAAGTTCTTGAGGCGAGCACAAACTCCTGATTTTTGAGCTGGAGTACTTGTCCACGGACGATTCTCGCCATGTTGATCCATCCCGTAATAACCATCGCGACGATCATCGTGACCAAGCCTTTTCCCATCACTACGAGCAGCAGGATCGTCATTAATAAGGAAGGAATCGCCCATAAAACATCTGCAATTCTCATCATAATTTCGTCAGTACGTCCGCCTCTGATGCCTGATATCGCACCCCATATCACACCGATCAAAACGTCGATCAGCGCGGCAGCCAGTCCGATTGTCAGCGAGATGCGTGCGCCGACCCATGTACGGACGAATACGTCCCTTCCAAGGTCATCTGTTCCAAACCAGTGCTCGCCGCTCGGCGGCTGGTTCGCATTCGTTAAATCCGTTTCTTCATATTGAAAGCTTGAGAATACCGGCGCGAAGATAGCCATCAGAGCGATCAGGATCAAAACCACCAGTCCAAACAGCGCCAGCTTGTTTTCTTTAAATCTCAAGAATACGTCTGTCCAAAATGAAAGGTTTTTCTTTGAGATCTTTTCGGCTTCGCTATGGTCAACAGCTGCAGGTTCAAACATGTCTTTTGGTATTTGCTGCATCCTATTACTCCCCTTTCTTAGCGCCAAACAGTTTAATGCGCGGATCAATTAAGCCGTATAAAAGATCGACAATCAAGACGCAAAGCAGCAAGATTGCCCCGAAGAAGACGGTAACACCCATGATCACCGTGTAGTCTCGGTTCGTAATGCTGGTGACAAAGTGCATGCCGAGTCCCGGTATACCGAATACTTTTTCGACGACAAACGTTCCTGTCAAAATGGACGCCGCCATTGGCCCCATATATGTAACAACCGGCATGATGGCATTTCGTATCGCATGCTTAAACGTAACGGCCGGTGTGCTCAAACCTTTTGCACGTGCCGTGCGGATATAGTCGCTGCTCAGCACTTCAAGCATGCTCGAACGCGTCAAACGGGCGATAAACGCCATCGGCATCGAGGCGACTGCGATGGCAGGAAGCACAGTATGTCCCCATGACTCCCATTGTGCGACAGGGAACATGCCCAGCTTCATTGCCAGCACGTATTGAAGAAGTGCAGCCATGATGAAGTTCGGAACAGAGATCCCGACAACCGCAATGATCATCGCTGTGTAGTCCTGCCACTTGTTTCGCTTCAGCGCGGCGATCACGCCGAACAATACGCCGAAAGCGAGCGCAAGGCAAATCGCTTCCAATCCAAGTGTAAAAGAAATCGGAAAACCTGAGCTGATCAAGTCGTTCACAGTTTGTCCCTTATATTTAAATGACGGCCCGAAATCCCACTTTGCTACCGATACTAAATAATCGAGATATTGTTTAAAAAGAGGCTGGTCTAAACCATAGTAGGAATTGAGACTGGCTTCAATTGCAGGGGGAAGTTTCCTCTCGCCTGAAAAGGGTCCGCCCGGTATCGCTCTCATCAGGAAGAAGGTAGCTGTGACGATAACCCAGAGAGAAATTAACATATAAACAAGACGACGGCCTAAAAATTTAATCAATTTTACACACCTCCGAATATTCAGTCTATTAACTTCTTTTCATAAATAAAAGTATATGGGGGGAAAGTCTAAGCCCCATATACTTTCATGCAATTTTATTCAAAATGCGCGGTTTTGAAATAGATCTCACCAGTACCAGTTAGAACAAAGTCTTTTAAGCTTTCATCATGAAGATACGGCATTGTGTAGAAGTAGATCGGTGCAACCGGCAGCTCATCCATGATGATGCTTTCTGCTTCTTTCATCAGCTCGATGCGTTTCGCTGAATCAGTTTCTCTCGATGCTTTATTCAGCAGCTCTTTATACTTTGCGTTTTCCCAGTTCGTATCATTGTTTCCGCCTTCTTTGTCGCGGTATGTTTCAAGGAAGTTCATTCCGTCGTTAAAGTCGGCGGTCCAGCCTAAACGGCCGATTTGATAGTTTCCTGCATGGAGCTTATCGATGTATACGTTCCATTCTTCATTGCCTAATTCGACATCTAAGCCCAGTTCCTTGTTCCACATTTCCTGAACGGCTTGAGCGATTTTTTGGTGTGCTTCATCCGTGTTGAAGGAAAGCGTGATTTTCGGAAGGTCTGACGCTTTTTTCAAACCGAGCTCTTTCAAACCTTTTTCCAAGTATTCTTTCGCCTTATCAACATCATGGTCTTTGAAATAGCCTTTATTGGACTCAAAGCCGTGGACTGCCGGCGGCACTAATCCCATCGCAGGCAGCTGTTCCGCTTGCGTGATGTTTTTGACGATCGCTTCGCGGTTGATCGCGTATGTCAGCGCCTTACGGATGTTGACATTGTTCAGCGGAGCCGCTTCAGTGTTGAATTTGTACAGGTAAACCGATGCGAACGGATCAATGTTCAGGCCTTCTTTTTTCAGGCTTGGAATCGCATCCGTTGAAATCTGGTCAAGCGGCTGTCCTACAAAGTCTAGCTCGCCTTTTTTGTACATGTTCAGACCAGTGTTCGGATCGTTGACCATCGCCATATTGATTTTCTTCAGCTTAACAGCGTCTTTATCCCAGTACTGGTCGTTTTTCTCTAGTACGATGTTTCCGCTGTGCTTCCATTTCGCCATTTTGAAAGGTCCGTTAGATACGTAGTTCTCATCTGCGTTTGTGTACCATTTCGCATTCTTCTCTGCTACCTTTTTATTGACTGGCATATATGTGTAGAATGCTGTCAGTTCAGTAAAATACGGTGTCGGTTTTTCAAGCTCGACTTTTAAAGTCTTATCATTAACAGCTTTAACGCCGACATCTTCAATTTTCCCTTTGCCGGTGTTCGCTGCTTCTCCGCCTTTTAAGTAGTAAAGCTGATACGCATATTGCGATTCGTTTTTAGGGTCGAGCGCCCATTTCCATGCGTATTCAAAATCCTCTGCTGTTACAGGATCTCCATTTGACCATTTCGCGTCGCGGAGCGTGAATGTGTATGTTTTTTGGTCGTCGCTGACTTCGATTTTTTCGGCTGCCGCTTCAACCGGCTTTCCATCTTTACCGATTGTCGTCAATCCTTCAAAAGTCTGACGAAGCACGTTTGCAGACACCGAATCGTTTGCGAGTCCCGGATGTAGTGAAAACGGTTCTGTTTTAATGTTGACATTTAATGTGTCTTTCCCTTTGCTGTCTTTTTTACCGCCGTCACCGGAGCTTGAGCCGAAGCCGCAGGCGCTGAGGACGAGTGTGAAAATGAGCATTAAACTGATAAATGACAAACGCTTCTTCAAAGAGAAACCCCCCCAATTTCTTGTTTTTTTAGTTCCTTACTCCTGAACATTCAGATTTATCATAAAAAAGTAATAGGCCCACTTGCCATACTTTTTCCTCTGTTTCGTCTTTTCTGAATATTTGTTATGTAAGAAACCTGTAACACCGAGGTGAACAAATTCATTATAATTAATAGAATAATTTATTGCAATATTAATTTTCAATTATTTTTTTATTCAAACTATTTATGATTGTCAGGTTTTCTGCCAAATGTACAAATACACTTCTCTGTTTTAAAGCGTAACCACATTAAAAGGAAAGTTTATGTTTTACAGGTTAAAACGTTTTACACGTATAACATTAACCATTCTTTATATCGAACCAGATGCCGCCGCGCCAACTTTATTCAGCCCGGTATTCGTTTTCTTTTCCCCAAGGCTGTCGACTTTCATTTAAAATTTATATATAATAAAATTATGAATAACATGCGATGAAGAAGAAGAGTACACATTTCTTCCCATTTAAAGAGAGTCCGCGGTGCTGGGAGCGGATAATGGCGAATGTGGAATGGGCTTCGGAGCAGCTGACCGAACACGGATAAGTAGGCTCAGCCGGAGAAGACTCCGTTACAAACGTCTAGAGCGATTTCATTTTGACCATAATGAAATAATCAGGGTGGCACCACGGTTCATTCGTCCCTTTTCTTTTAAGGGAAGAATGGGCCTTTTTATTTTGAAATGGAAAGAGGGATTCACATGAAAAAAACGATTTTTTCCGGTATCCAACCGAGCGGCTCTGTCACCCTCGGCAACTATATCGGAGCGATGAAGCAGTTTGTCGACTTGCAGGATGACTACAACTGTTACTTCTGCATCGTCGATCAGCACGCGATCACAGTCCCGCAGGACCGGCTCGCGCTGAGAAAGAACATTCGGAACCTTGCCGCGCTGTATTTGGCGATCGGCCTCGATCCGAAAAAAGCGACGCTGTTTATCCAATCGGAAGTGCCTGCACACGCCCAGGCGGGATGGATGCTTCAGTGTGTCGCCTACATCGGCGAGCTTGAGCGCATGACGCAGTACAAAGATAAATCAGCCGGAAAAGAAGCTGTCGTCTCCGGGCTTTTGACATATCCTCCATTAATGGCGGCGGACATTCTGCTTTATGGAACAGACGTCGTCCCTGTCGGAGAAGATCAGAAGCAGCATCTTGAATTAACCCGGAACTTGGCGGAGCGTTTCAATAAGAAATATAATGACATTTTTACGGTTCCGGAGGTTAAAATACCGAAGGTCGGCGCCCGCATTATGTCACTTGCCGACCCGCTCAAAAAGATGAGCAAATCAGATCCGAACCAAAAAGCGTTCATCACCCTGCTCGACGAACCAAAACAGCTTGAGAAAAAAATCAAAAGCGCTGTCACGGATTCCGACGGAATCGTCAAATATGATAAAGAAAACAAACCCGGTGTATCCAACCTTCTGACGATCTATTCGATTCTCGGACAAGCCTCAATCGAAGAGCTTGAAGCAAAATACGAAGGCAAAGGCTACGGCGAATTTAAATCAGACCTTGCCGAAGTCGTCATCGGCGCGCTGAAACCGATTCAAGACCGTTACCACGAATTGATCGAATCTGAAGAGCTGGACCGGATTTTGGACGAAGGCGCCGAACGCGCAAATCAAACAGCAAACAAGATGCTGAAAAAAATGGAAAACGCGATGGGACTCGGCCGAAAAAGACGCTGATCCAAAAACACCTTCCGATTGTACGATAATCGGAAGGTGTTTTTCATAGAGAACAGCCGCAGCTCCGCATTCACTTGCCTCCGGATCACGATATTTCTATAATAAATGATTCAAAACACATGTCTCCAGTCCTTCATTGACCGCTTTGTCAGAAAGACAGCTCATATTTTTTATTTTTCAATATAGAATTTTCGCTTTTACAAATAAAAAGACCGCCGTACTTCCGGCAGTCTTGATTCTTAATTTAGTTGACTTTAGACTCATTCTCAATTTCCCAAAGCTTTTCAAAAAACGGCTGTCCTTTAATCAAATTTTCACAAAAGTCCCTGTGTTTGTCTGACCATCCGTCGATCGTCTCATTGAAAAGCATGTCCCAGATTTCTTCAAATGTCATGCGCTTGATCTGTTCATACATATACGGATTCCATTCGGTGTACCAATAAGCGATCTCGGCCCGATTTTGGAGCCCTTTGAGCTGATCGAGCGCCATGAACAGCAGCTGTTTGAGCTGGCGTTCTTTTCTCGTTAATCCTCTGACATGCTCCGGTGATAAAGATAAAATGTGGTATTCTTTGGAAGATTGCAGCTTCTCTGGTGCAAACTCGTAAGTTTCCGCTTCAACGTCCTTCACCATTTCATAAACGAGCTGCTCCTGTCTCGGAATGAGGCGGCTTTTTCTTACCGGTATTGTGTAACCGGCCGTATCGACCGCGAGAATACCAATGCCGTCCGTTACGACGAAACAATGATCAAGCTGTGTCCGCTCATGATTTTTACGAATATACGCTTTTTGATGAACCTCGTTCAATAATTCGGCCGGAAGCTCTGACAAATCATTTTCTATGTAGTGAAACAAAACGGACGACACCCTTAACAAAGGCACCTGGTCAAGCAATTCAACACTGTCTTCCTTCCGCCATTCATGAAAGTGGCAGACGTTGTAGCCATTTTCTTCTCCCTCAAACCAATTCACCCACACATCATGAAGAAACAACATTTCTAACCCCTCACTTTTAATAAAAACTGTTGTCCACAGTATAGGCAAGGGGGAAGGAATTTATTCCAAGCGGATGAGATTATGGCAATCGCCATCAAAAAAAGCCAAGGACTTACATCCCTCAGCTTTTTATTTAATATTCTTCGGATCAAGCGCATCGCGGAGTCCAGACAATGGGCAAAATCATGATGACTGAATGAAGCAATTCACACATTATTTATTCAACACGTTTGTAAAAAAGCTGTATTCTTTAGCGTTTATTTTTTCTGATGAAGGAATTGATCTTAAAGAAGACTGAAACACCCAATAAACAGATACAAACAGCATGGCAATTCCTCCTATAAAGAAAACCTTATCGCTGCCGATCAATGACGCGGTAAACCCTCCCAGCAAAGATCCAAAAGGAGCTGCTATGCTTGTCAAACTTGCGATAAAAGAAAAAACTCTCCCTATAAACTCTTCCGGCAGTATGCTTTGCAAAATGGACATGAAAATGACGTTTGTCACGCCGATGGATATTTGAGACAAACCAAATAAAATAATCGATATGTATGAAGAGGTGGCGATCGCCGAAATACTCCATAAAACCCCTGAAATGAAAAATCCGTATATCGTAAGTGATCCTATCGAGAATCGGCCAAACACTGTTGCGAATATTGAACCTAACAGTAAACCGCATGACATGGAAGCCAAATAATATCCATAGTATTCTTCTCCTCCTCTAATCGAAGAGAAGCTTGGCAAAATCACAATCGTCGCACTAAGCATGAAATTGGAAATCATCGAGCCCAAGAGGATTTTTGGAATGAGGGAATGACGAATGAGTGTAAATCCCTCTTTTATATCCGTTGTATAATTGTGTATGACTTTTTTGAAGTGGAATCGGGGCTTATGTTCTATCTCATTTTTTTGTTCTAATTTTACGCACTTAAAAAACAGCGCCGCTAACAAAAAAGTGAAAGAGTCAACTAAGTATATGCTTATAGCTCCTGCCGAAGCAATCACAATACCTGCAATACCAGTAAATATAATATCTGTACCCTGATATGAAAATGACATAATTGAGTTTGCTTTAACCAGATCTTGACTTTTGATGATTTTAGGCAGTGCGGCAGATTGCGCAGGATAAGTAAATTGCTCAATGAATACGATAAGAGGCATAATCATCATGATGATCCAAATGTTCAAATATCCAATGAAATAAAAAAGCGGAATAATCAACACCAAAATAGCTTGGATGAGTTGACTCCAAACCAAAACTTTATTTAATCTGACTTTATCAACAATCGGACCTGTTAAAAATTGCAAAACAGTTGGGAACATCGTCAAAAAACCAGCTAATCCGGAATAAAATGTACTTTTTGATAAATCAAACACAAGCCACATTGCCGCAACTGTATACATACTGTCCCCAATATTGGTTACCAAACGCCCCAATATCAAGAATAAAAAGTTTTTATTTTTCAATACGCTTAACATCGTTAAAACCTCTATTCATTTAACAGGACTGTTTAGCTTTTTGATAAAACGGTTCCTTTTTCACTTAGCAATTTCAAAAGTTCATCAGGATCTGGAAGCCCCGCTTCAGTTTGAACAATTTCCCCACTTGATGCTTTTATTCCCAAGCTGGTAGTATTAACAAAAATATGCCCGAACTCTTTTATAATTTTTACATTTTTTTGTACAGCAGGATTATTCCACATTTCATTGTTCATGTTTGGAGCAATATATATAGCCTCTGAATAATTAAGTACACTTAAACTTAAAAGGTCATTGGCAGCTCCGTTAGCTATTTTTGAAAGCGTAGCCGCAGAAGTAGGAAGTATAAGGAAACGATCTATTTCGTTTACTAGTTCTACGTGTAAGATTTTAGAAGAACAATCAGAAAAAACATTCTCATAAACTCCTTGAACAAAAGGCCTTATAGCTCGCGGAGATAGGAATCGTTGAGCATTTTCTGTCAAAATAACATCAATGTCATATTCGTCGCGTAAAGTATAGATAAATTGAGGAAGGTTGATTGCACCAATTGTACCTGTAACCCCTAACAACATCTTTTTTTTACCCATAAATGGAGTCCTCCTCTACAAGGTTTAGATATCTCTTAAGGTTTTGTTTTATTGGCGGACATGGAGTTTTTTTCCGCTTCAATCCGTTCTAAAGGGCAAGCATTTCCTTGACAGGCAGGTCTAAAATAGCATTTAGTGCAATTCGGATCTTCATTAGCTCCTCCGGAAAGCCAAAGTGAGAGCCTTTCTTCATATAATTCCATTTCTCCATTCTCTTTAATATCGCCAACGTGATTTAACGGGTTATTAAATGCAACTGTACATTTGTATACCATCCCATCTGATCCAATAACATAAGAATTTGGATTTGATGCATAACATTCTGAACCCCCAGGCTCCATAAATCCTTTATAAAAATTAAAATTAAATCCTTGTTCTTGTGCATATTCATAATAGGGAAATAAATCTTTGGTATTACATAAATGAATATTACTAGATTGTTCTCCTTTTAAATTGAGAACAGGGATAAAATGCATTAAAAATCTAGGATCATCTTTAAACAAATCTCTCATTAAATCTATATAATCATACATCACTTCAGAAACATCTTTACTGATATTTGATCTTAGAAGTATAGAATATTCATAACTTGTGTTTTTTAAATTGACCAAATTTTCAATAATTTTATTAAATGTTGGACCCCCGTCTTTTTTTATTCTTTGTCTATCATGAGTTTGACTATTACCATCCAAAGTAATTTGAAAATTACTAACATTAAGTTCTATTAACTTCTTAAATTTTTCCTCATCTAAATTATATCCATTTGTTGTTATATCTGCAAAATAATCCACCTTATTTTTATTACACAACACTTTAATTTCTTCAGACAGTTCTTGGATTACATTAAAAGATTCTAAGGGCTCTCCTCCAAACCAAGATATATTTAAATTTTTGTAGCTCACCAATTCTTTTTCAAGAAAATTCAAAATCCCCTTTTTTACATGAGTTTTCATTTCCTTTTTTAAAAAATCCTCGTAGCAGTAAATGCATCGAAAATTACAGTCTTCATTTGGCAACAGGATTAAATGCAATGTTCGATTTTCTGATAATAACTTAAATTTTTGAGCAGTTGCTTTTTTATACTCATCTGTGTCATATCTTACAATAAATCCTTTGTTATATAAAAGATCAATCCACTTATCACCTTTTTCAAATTTTATTTCTCTTCTATGCAATATATTTAGTACTTTTTCTTTTGTTCCATTTGAAAATTTGATAATTTCCCCAGTATAAGAATTATAAAGCTTAATTTCTTCATTGTTTTTTTTGAGTATAATATTAAATCTTGATGGCTTTAACTTAATCTTTTCCAACACATGAATTTGGTTTTTGTTTCTATTAAACAAAAGTATTCCCCCTTTATAGCTTTTAAAAAATTGCTAGAGTCAACTTTATATTCTATCTCTGATGTATTTGTCTAAAAGGGTGTTAAAGGAAGTGAGCAAAGTTTTTTGTTTAAGTGTGCAATTAAATTCTTTTTAGAAAAAAATTAAATTGAGGATGTTGTGTACATTGAACTTGATCAATATACCTAGAGGTCTGGGGTGAAATTATTCAGAAGTAATTTAAGAAAATTGTTCAGAGTGAGATACCAAAGACTTATGACTTATGATGATTATTCATCTTTGGTACCTCATTCATTAAAGGCTAAATACATCTACTAACAGAGAACATTAATTCTATGTCCACTATTTCGGTTACCTAGATTTTCTTTTTTATTTTTCATTTTTATTCACCTCCTTAAAGAACATAGATAAATTTTTTTTGTATTACACTTTAAATATACCACCCTAAAATTCCAATAGTCAACTTTTTTTCAAATTTTTTCAAGTTAATATCTAGTTTTCTCTTCCTAATTTTCTATATTCATTTAATATTCTTCGGATCAAGCGCATCGCGGAGTCCGTCGCCTAAGAAGTTAAAGCACAGCACAGTGAGCAGGATCATCAGGCCCGGGAACAGCGGATACCACCACGCCTGGATCATGATCGTAAAGTTCTGTGCATCCTGAAGCATGTTTCCCCAGCTTGCCATCGGCGGCTGAACCCCGAATCCAAGATAGCTTAATGCCGATTCCGCAAGGATCACGGTACCGACGGAAAGGGTCGCGGCAACGATAATCGGGCCCATCGCATTCGGAAGAATGTGAGAAAAAATGATTTTGTAATTTCTTGTGCCGATCGTTTTCGCCGCCAAGACGAACTCCCTCGACCTCAAGGACAAAAACTCGCTCCGGACAAGGCGCGCCGTCGTCGTCCATCTCGTCAAGGCGAATATTAAAATCAGTTTATCTATGCCCGGCTGGAAGATGGTGACCAGCGTGATTAACAGAAAGATGTCGGGTATGGATAAGATAATATCAACAATTCTCATTAAAATGGCATCAATGATTCCGCCGAAATAGCCGGCGATCGCTCCGACAACGGTTCCGATGGTGATCGAACCGAGGACAGACGCGAAACCGACGAGCAGCGAGATTTGTGCGCCGTACAACAGGCGGCTGAAAATATCCCGGCCGAATTTATCCGTTCCCATCAAATGCTCCGCGCTCGGCGCTTTTAATTTGTTCATCAGATTTTGCTGTTCCGGCGGGTATGGAGCAATCAGCGGTGCAAACAAGGCCGACAGTACAATGATAAGCAAGAGAATTCCGCCGATGACAGCGAGCTTGTTTTTGAAAAACTTCTCGAAAAAGATTTTTGTCATCGTTTCCGGTTTTTGCGAAACGTTTTCTTGAAGCCCGATCTCCGCTGAAGGCACTTGTGGATTTGGCTGTGTCATGATTTACTCCCCTCTTTCTTAATACTCAATCCGCGGGTCGATGATCGCATACAGAATGTCCGCTATTAGATTGCCGATGACAACCAGTACAGCGGATATGACGGTCATCGCCATAATCACGGGATAGTCTCTTTGAAACGCGGAATCAATAAACAGCTTCCCGAGTCCAGGCCAGCTAAAGATCTGTTCGGTCACCACCGCACCGCCGATAAAGGAAGGAATCATCAGTCCGAAAATCGTCACAACCGGGAGCAGCCCGTTCCGCAGTCCATGCTTGTACACGACCCGATTTTCTTTAAAGCCTTTCGCTCTTGCCGTCCGGATAAAATCCTGGCGCAGCACATCCAGCATGCTTGACCTTGTATATCTCGTAAGCCCGGCCATATCTGCGGTGGCGAGTACGAAAGCAGGCAAAATTAAATGATGAATCCGATCCCACAAGCTAAAACCCGAATTCAGCGTCATAACGCCCCCGGTCGGAAACCAGCCTAAATTCACGGATAACACCATAATTAAAATTAAACCGAACCAAAAGTTTGGAACAGCAAGTCCGATAAAAGACGTAAACGTAATACCGTAATCAAGCTTTGAATAGGGCCGCCTCGCCGAGAGCACGCCGAGCGGGATCGAAATCAGAAGCGCCAGAATCGTTGATACAAGCATTAATAAAAGCGTATTCGGAAGCCTGGCAAGAATCAAATCGATAACAGGCGTTCCTTTCCTGACGATCGAAGTGCCAAAGTCCCCTTGCATCATATTGCCGAGCCATTTCAAATATTGAATATGTTCGGGCTCATTCAGTCCGTATTTTTCGATGAACTTCTCGCGGTCAGCCTGTTTGATGGACGGATCGACCATCAGTGACACCGGATCACCGGGAGCCGCTTTCATGATCGCGAAAGAAAGAATGGTAATCCCAAACAGGATCGGAATAGACATCAGCGTTCTCCGAATAATGTATGTAACCATCTTCTATTCCCCTTTTATCATGGATTTTAAAAACCAGGGAGAGGAACATCCCCTCTCCCTTTAGAGAATATTAGATTATTTTTTCAGCCACCATTTGTTCACTTCATAGAAATCGTTTTTCGGATGAAATTCGAAGCCTTTCAGGTTTTTAGGGATCGCCCGGTGGTAGTTATAATAGAACAGGAATGTATACGGTTGATCTTCGGCAATCATTTTGTAAATTTTCTCGTAAGCTTTCGAATATTCTTTCCGATCCTTCAGTTTTTTCGCGTCGACGAGAAGCTTATCGACTTCTTCGTTTTTGTACCATATGTTATTTAAGCCCGCTTTCGACTGGCTGGAGTGGAAGATATCATATTGATCAGGGAAGGTCGCCAAGCTCCAACCGAGCAGGAGTGCGTCATAATTCCAGTTTGGCGCGCTCGTTTGTTCAATTAAAGCGCTGAACTCGACGATTTGCGGCTTCGCTTCGATTCCGACTTCTTTCAGCTGCTGCTGGATGACAACCGCGGCATCTTCGCGTACTTTATTTCCCTGGTTCGTTTTAATGGTAAAGGAGAACTTTTTACCGTCTTTGTCTAAAATGCCGTCACCGTCTGTATCTTCCCAACCCGCTTCTTTGAGCATTTTCTTCGCTTTTGCCGGATCGTATTCAAAGACCGGAATATCAATGTCTTTCGGATAGTTCCATGATAAAGGGCTTTCCGGAATATTCGCGACTTCCCCATCGCCGTCCAGCACATTTTGAACGATCGATTCGCGGTCAATCGCATGGGTTAAGGCCTGGCGGACTTTTTTATCTTTAAACAGCTCATTTTTTTCGTTCCAGCCGAGGTATGAATAGTTCAGGCCTAGATCAGACTCAAGCTTGACATGATCGAATTTTTCGACCGTCTTCACATCCGTGCCCGGGACGACGAAATAATTAATGTCTCCCGCCTGAAGCTGGGCGATCGCTGCATTGGCATCCGGAATCACTTTGTATGTCAGCGTGTCAAGGTATGGCCCTTCACCGTAGTAATCCTCAAATGCTTCCACTTTAACGTATTGCCCCTGTTTCCACTCTACGAATTTAAACGGTCCCGTTCCGATCGGTTTTTTCCTGTTAAATTCGTGTTCGCCAAGGTCTTTAATCGGCACGTCCCCTAAAATATGCTCAGGGAGGATTCCGTAGCTTAAAGAGACAGGCAAAAATGAAGGGTCCGGATGCTTGAGCTTGAATTCAACCTCGTAGTCTCCTTTTTTCGTCACTTTATCAATCATTCCAAAATTGGAGCCGCGCTCACCGGCATAGTCTTTGCTTAATGGGATGTTATACGTAAACACGACGTCATCGGCCGTAAACTCCTCGCCGTCATGCCATTTTACGCCTTTTTTCAAAGTCACGTTATACGTTATGCCGTCTTCCGACTGATCTATTTTTTCAGCAAGCTTCATCGTCGGATTTAAATCGGTGTCAGAGCCGACAAGTCCGTCAAAAATAAACCCTTCAATATCAGAGCTTGACACATCGGTTGAATATAAAGCGTTGAACATCGTAGGCTCCCCTGTAGAACCGATGACCAAGTCACCGCCCTTTTGCGGCTTCCCGTCAGATTTGCCTTCTTTTTCGTCCCCTCCGACTTCGCCGCTGTTGCAGGCCGTTAGAAAAATCGATAAGATCAGCAGCAAGCTTAAAATTGAAAATCCTGTTTTGCGTTTATTCATTTTATGAATTCCCCCTTATTAAACTGTTGTCCTTCTTTCCACCCGATTGACCCCCGTTTTTTAAAGAAGACATTCCCCCTCTCAAGGATTTAATATGTGACGGCCTTCCCCTTTATTCGTAAAGGTGACATGCCACGAAATGGTTTGTTTTCACTTCCTTGAAAGCAGGTTCGGCTTCCGCGCAAATCGCTTTTGCGGCCGGACACCTCGTATGAAAGACACAGCCTTTCGGAGGGTTGGCGGGACTCGGCAGCTCGCCTTTTAAAACGATTCGCTCCCGCTTTGTTCCGCCTTTCTTCCTAGTGACGGGAACGGCGGACAGAAGCGCCTGCGTGTATGGATGAAGCGGGTTGTCGTACAGCTCATGCTTGTCTGTCAGCTCCATCATTTTGCCGAGATACATGACGCCGACCCTGTCGCTGATATGGCGGACGACGCTCAAGTCATGGGAAATGAACAAATATGTCAGATTGAATTCTTCCTGAAGCTCTTCCATCAGGTTGATCACTTGAGCCTGGATTGACACGTCCAATGCGGATACCGGTTCATCGGCGATAATAAGCTCCGGATTTAAAGCCAGCGCCCGCGCGATTCCGATCCGCTGGCGCTGCCCTCCGGAAAATTCGTGGGGATAGCGGTTCGCAAACGACGGGTGCAGCCCGACCTTAGCCAAAAGCTCTTCGGCTTTTTCGTTGCGCTCTTTGAAATTGTACATATGATGCGTGTTGAAGGGTTCTTTGATGATGGAACGCAGCGTTTTTCTCGGGTTCAGTGAGGCAAACGGATCTTGGAAAACCATCTGGATGTTTTTGCGGACGCTCTTTCTCAACGCTTCTTCCGACAAACTTGAAATGTCGCGGCCTTTGTAAAAGATCTGTCCTGCCGTCGGTTTATAAAGGCGGATCATCGTCCGTCCGGCGGTCGACTTTCCGCAGCCCGATTCACCGACAATGCCGAGCGTTTCGCCGCGTTTAAGCGAAAAGCTGATGCCGTCCACCGCTTTGACGTCGCCGATTTTTTTCTGAAATATCCCTGAGCGGATCGGAAAGTACTTTTTGACATCTTTCAGCTCCAGAAGGGATTCTTGCGGGTTCATTTCCTGTCCGGGCTGTAATCGTTCAGCTGATGAAGTCATCCCTTATTCTCCCTCCTCATATAAAAAACATCTGACAGACCGGCCGTCCGGACGCGTCTTCAAGTCCGGCTGCGCGCCCCAGCATTTGTCGCCCGCACTCGGACACCTCGGAGCAAACCGGCAGCCGGCCGGAAGGTTGTCAGGCGTCGGCACATTTCCTTTAATGGCTGTTAATTTTTCAATGGAGCCTTCAATAACAGGGATGGAGTTTAACAGTCCTTTTGTGTAGGGATGCAGGGGTTCATCGAATAGTTCATCTACTGTGGCATTTTCAACAACTTGTCCGCAATACATGACGATCACGCGGTCCGCAATTTCGGACACAACGCCGAGATCGTGGGTAATGAGAAGGATGGAGGTATCGAATTTGTCGCATAGGTCTTTCATCAGTTCCAGCACTTGCGCTTGAATGGTGACGTCAAGCGCTGTAGTCGGTTCATCCGCGATGAGCAGCTTCGGATTGCAGCTTAAGGCAATGGCGATCATCACCCTCTGCCTCATGCCGCCCGACAGGCGGTGCGGATATTCTTTCATCAGCTCGCCTGCCCTCGAAAATCCGACAAGCTTTAATAATTCTACCGCTTTTTTGGCAGCTTCTTTTTTCGATAGCTTTTTATGATAGATCAGCACCTCTGTGATTTGTTCGCCGATCGTCAAAACCGGATTGAGCGAGGTCATCGGCTCCTGAAAAATCATCGAGATTTCATTTCCGCGGATCTTGCATAAATCTTGTTCTTTGTATGTAACGAGATCCCGTCCTTCGAGCTTGATGGAACCGTTCATGATCTTTCCGCCCGAGCCCTCGACGAGTCCCATGATTGACAGAGACGTGATGCTTTTACCGGATCCCGATTCACCGACCAGCGCCACGGTTTCTCCTTTTTTGATTGAAAAATCGACGCCGTCCACTGCGGGTATCGGCTGTTTTTTTCTGAAAAAATAAGTTTTTAAATCATTGACTTCCAGCAATGCGCTCATCCAGATTCCCCTTCCATAGACCAGAAGTTAAATATTACGAAAAACTAATATATTACTTTTTTAGAATTTTCTTAATATGACTGAATTATCTTAAAATTTTATAGTTGTATATTATTACATAATCATTACAAAAGCAAGGAGTTTTTTGATTTTTTGTAATAATATTAATTTAATCCCATAATTTTAGTATTTTAAAGCGATAGCTTTATAAAGTCTTCTGACGGGAAGGATAAAACGTCGGCAACCTTCAAATTTCGAGCCGATAAATATTTTTTTACAATACTGTAACCGACAGCATATCCGACCATGTCGGGGTAATGCCCTTTTCCAAATAAAATATTGGAGAATAGTCGGCTATCATGTCGGCGCAGCTCGAAATGAGGCTTAACGAACCGGTCCTGAAAATGACGAAGCTGTTTTTCGGAGTAATATGACGTCCATACAGCTGTTTCGGCTTCCCCCAACCGTTCGAAAACGGCATATTCCGCGATGCCTTCGAGAATGATTGTATCAAGCAGCGTCATCTTTTTTTCTTCTTTCGGCATATTTTCTAACCGGCAAACGTGATTATATTCGTGCGTCATGATCGCAGAAATCGATGACCGGGGAAGATCGGCCGATAAAAACAAAAATAGTTTGTCGCTGAACGCAAGGCCTGATTTCGAGCCGAATTCGACGCGGATTTTGCGGTTTCTTTCATCGACCGGCAGGATGAAAATCGGAACATCCGGCCCATTCCATCTTTTGCAGAGCAGCTGTTCTTCCCGTCTGACATGCTGAAATACGCTGTTTTTCTTAAGCTGCTTCATCGTACGCTCGCCGTCCGTCCACGAACGGAACATGCCGTGGGTCTGCAGGTGGCTGACAATCGCCGCCGCATCCGCTTTTGAAGCGCCTTTAAAATACGGCAGGAGAAAGCTTGACAATTCCCGCACGGATGAAGCCTGTTCAAGCCATTCATACGTGCTTGCTATACTCATTTAGATCACACTCCTTTTTCATCTGTATGGTATGCACGCTAAAAAAAACGGCCACCATCTAAAATGGCAGCCGTTTATATTGCGGTTATTCATATTTTTTGAAAATCAGCGTTGCGTTGTGTCCGCCGAAACCGAGCGAGTTGCTGAGCACAACATTTACGTCCTGGCGACGGGCTTGATCCGGTACATAGTCCAGATCGCAATCTTCATCAGGCGTTTCGATATTGATTGTCGGAGGAATGATGCCTTCCTTAATGGCAAGGACGGAGAAAATCGCTTCGATGCCTCCGGCAGCCCCGAGCAAGTGCCCTGTCATCGATTTTGTCGAGCTGACGGCAAGCTTGTAGGCATGCTCTCCGAACACTTCTTTAATGGCGATCGTTTCAAATTTATCATTGTACGGCGTGCTTGTTCCGTGCGCATTGATATAATCAATGCTATCAGGAGACAGACCCGCATCTTTGATCGCTTCTTTCATGGCTCTGACGCCGCCTTCCCCATTTGGCGCAGGAGCCGTGATATGATAGGCGTCTCCCGTTGATCCGTAGCCGACCACTTCCGCGTAGATTGTCGCTCCGCGGTTTAACGCGTGCTCAAGCTCCTCAAGAACGACGATTCCCGCTCCTTCTCCCATGACGAAGCCGTCGCGGTTTTTGTCAAACGGGCGGCTTGCCGTTTTCGGATCCGGATTAGTGGAGAGCGCTTTATTGGCGGAAAAGCCGGCAAACGACATTCTTGTAAGCGGGGCTTCCGTTCCGCCGGAGATCATGACATCTGCATCGCCGCGCTGAATGACTTTAAAGGCGTCGCCGATTGAGTTCGTACCCGTCGCGCAAGCCGTCACCGTACAAGAGTTGACCCCTTTTGCACCGAGAGAAATCGAAATCTGGCCGGTCGCCATGTCAGGAATCATCATCGGTACAAAGAACGGGCTGACGCGCCGCGGTCCTTTTGTTAAAAATGTTTCGAACTGCTGTTCAAGCGTTTCAAGGCCGCCGATCCCAGAACCGACCCAGACGCCGACCCGGTCTGCGTTGCTCTCGTTAATGTCGAGCCCCGCGTCTTCCACGGCCATTTTCGCCGACACAACGGCATATTGTGTGAAGCGGTCCATTTTTCTCGCGTCTTTTTTATCCATGTAATCTTCTATCTTAAAATCTTTCAGTTCCGCGGCTACTTTAGCTGGATACTCGTCCGCGTTCACCCTTGTAATCGGGCCGATTCCGGAAACCCCGTTAACCGCGTTGTTCCAGCTCGTTTTGACGTCATTACCAAGAGGTGATAAAGCTCCTAATCCGGTAATGACTACTCTTTTACTATTCATAAGTTGCACCTCACCTTTCTTTTATCGGCCCCAGCGCATGGCGATGGCTCCCCATGTCAAACCTCCGCCGAAGCCGACCATCACAATGACGTCACCGTCTTTTATTTTACCAGCTTCAAGCTCTTCCACAAGAGAAATCGGAATAGAAGCAGCTGATGTGTTTCCGTATTTATGAACCGTTTTAGACATTTTTTCGACTGGAAGCTCCAAACGTTCGCGCGCCGCTTCCATGATCCGGATGTTGGCTTGATGCGGCACCAAAAAGTCGACATCCTCTTTGGATAATCCGGCTTTTTCAATGACATTCACACTGGATTCACCCATTTGGCGGACGGCAAACTTGAACACTTCTCTGCCATTCATGATTGTATGATCTTTTTCATCCAAGTACAAGTGCTTTCCGCCTCTGCCGTCTGCACCGAGCTCAAAAGACAAAATCCCTTTATCGTCGCTGACAGGCCCGACAACTGCGGCGCCCGCTCCGTCTCCGAACAGAACAGCGGTATTGCGGTCATCCCAGTCCGTAATGCCTGAAAGCTTTTCAACTCCGATGACAAGCACATGCTTATACGTTCCGGCTTCGATAAACTGTTTTCCAGTGACTAAACCGTACATAAAACCGGCGCACGCTGCGCTGATATCCATTGCACAGGCATTGAATGCACCGAGCTTTTCTTGAATCATGCAGGACACTGTCGGGAATGCCTGGTCAGGAGTAACGGTGGCGACGAGAATCATATCAAGATCTTCCGCCTCGATGTTTGCGTCTTCCATCGCTCTTCTAGCGGCGGCCACAGCCATGTCGGATGTTTTCTCATCTTCAGCTGCGATTCTTCTTTCTTCTATGCCTGTTCTTGTACGAATCCACTCGTCAGAAGTTTCAACCATTTTTTCCAAGTCGAAATTGGTCAGCACCTTTTCAGGGATGTACCGGCCGATTCCAATAATTCCAGCTTTCATAGGAAAGACTCCTTTATTCATGATTTTTTCCAACTAATGTTATGAGTTATTATTAGTATCTGGTACTAATCCTACCCTATTTTTTTTTAGTTGGCAATATATTCGTCTAATCTAGCAGACCAAAACATTCATATAGTAGTGATATATATGAAAAAGGAGGGTTGAAGAGTGGCGAACGACGATTTTTTCACAAAAATGATGTTTGGCGCAAACGCACCCGGCAGGCATGAAGAGACGGAGACGGATGCGGAAGCGGAAACCGCCGAAGACGCTGAAGTATCCCAGGAAGCCGATTATATGCACGTGTTGAATCAGGTTGGAGAAATTATGGATTCGCTCGATGAGCTGAAGCCTGTGTTTAAAGAAATCGGCTCAATGGTCAGCGCTTTGAAAAATAAGATTTCCATATAAAAAAGCCACTTCTTCTGAAAAGTGGCTTTTTAAGCGTTTGCGGGCGTTTCAGTCAGGCGTCTGAACCGGCTTCCGCTTTACCGAGCTCGTAAGCCTCGGCCATCACTTTCGTAAACAAGTTCATGAATGGCTCAAGCATTTCCGGGGAAAATTCGATTCCCGCTTTCTCCATCTCTGCTTTCGCTTCCGGAACGTATTTCATGGCAATTTGCAAAAATTCCATTGATTTTTCGTGCATCTTGATCACCTCAATGTTCGTTTGGCAGTTTGTTTGTTTTTTTGTATTCGTCAATCAGCCGATTCATCTTTTCTTGAAATGACTGATCGACAACAGGGCTGAATTCTCCCATTTCGATGACGCCGTCTTGAATGTCAAATGAGCGCTTGCCGCCTTTAAGCGTTCCTTTATTAAACTCGTCGGCGGTGAGTTCATAAGCGTCGTCTACATGCTGTATGGTGCTTGTCAAAACGACATTCTCACCCAATTCCGACTGGTCGCTTACATATCCGATAGCGTACAGCCCGTCCTTTTTGATTTGTTCAATGACAGGGACATTATACCCGTCTCCGGCCGGATACACAACATCCGCGCCTGCCTTCTTCATTTTTTCATACAGTTTGACGGCATTTTCGCTGTCGTCCCACTGGCCGACATATTCTGTCATCACCTCAATGTCCGGATCGAGGTATTTAGCCCCTTCGGAAAATCCTTCTACTTCAGGCTGCCATTTATACGTTGCGAGCACGCCGATTTTCTTTGTTTTTGACTGATGGGCCGCCGTCATTCCGCCGAAGAACCCCATCGCTTCTCCTTCAAGCGATATGCTTGTCACATTTGGGTGATCGGCTTTCGAGTTCATTAAAACAAAATGAATATCAGGATAATCTTTGCATATCTCATTAAAGGCTTTTTCATATTCGCTTCCGTGCCCGTAGATGAGGTTGACGCCTTTTTTGTGAAAATCTTCTACAGCCATTTTAATGGCAGCGTCATTATCGATTCCCTCTTTATAATAGACGTCGACATTGTAGACGGATTGTATTCTTAATAATCCTTTATATCCTTTGGTTCCCCATACTTGGTCATTTATCGTATCAGGGACAAGCAAACCGACTTTTTCAATTTTCCCTTTCAGCGGCGATTGTCCGCAGCCGCTTAGCGCCAGGAGAATGAAAAAAATCGCGACAAGCCTGTACACCATGCCATGTTCAACTCCCTTTCGAAAAAACAGCAATTCAAATCTATCTTTATTGTATCCTTTCAAGTGTAAATTAGGAAGATCTTTCTTATTTTTTGTCGAAAAATGTAGACATTTGTCTGATCCATTCTTCAATGATCTCATCGGCTTTATCGTATGGCGTCTTCTGTACAAACTGCAAATCTGAAAAATCTTTTTCAACAGCACAGGCAGCGGCTTGTGCTGCCGCGTCGTTCACAAAAAGCGCTCCGTCCCTGTTTTGTTTATCCTCTGCCCTGACGTCCCACGGACCGAACAGATCCGGAAGCACGATCAGTTCAACACCCTTTTCCTCCATGCCGGCGCGTAAATCCTCTTCGAATTGTTCCTGGTAGACAAACAGAATAACAGGCTTGTTTTCAACGCCTGCAGCCAGCGCTTCTTCCGGCACTGAGCCTGTGTATTGGATGAAGACTTGTTCGTACGGGGCTTCAAGCTCTTTTTCGATGAGACGGAAATGCTCGTTTCTTCCCAGCCACATCAGCCGCTCTTCGAGATACATCAGCTTTTTTTCGTCGCTTGTCTGTTCCAGCTTTACATCTATGTCAACACCCTCTTCAAGTAGATGTTCACAAAATGAAAGGCCGAAGAACTCATCTGCTCCATATACAAGTGCCGGCTTCATTCGATGGACCACCTTTCGTTTCAGCTTTTTTAACCAAGCAAAAAACAGCCCTTTCATCATTTTCGGGCTGCTATTATTCTATTCTCTATAAGACTTTTTCATGCGTTTTGAAAAAGTTCGCGATTGCTGAATGAATGCGCTGAGGATGTTCGGTCAGGTGCAGGGTAAGCCCTACGCTGTGACGGCCTTTAAGCTGGCGCTCCTCAAACGTTTTGGCATGGATCATATACGGATACGGTGAGCCGTTCAGTCTTTGCCAAATATGAACGGGTACGAGATTGTGATAAGGGGATATGCTTTTGAACGGATAATCGGCTGCCTCCCGCTCCGTAATTCCGTAGCTTTCGGCAATTTCTTTAATAAACTGTTTGTAGAAAAACTTGTTTTCTTTTTCTCGTTTATGATGAGCCTGAAGATCGAGGCAAGGATTAACCATCGCTGCAGAACGTATTTGGTTCGGGATCGAGCGAAGGAGCTCATCTGCAATGAGGGCCCCTGTGCCTTCCGCCAATAGATGAATTTTTTCATTTAAAATCTCTTGTTTGAACACGTAATGAATCAGCTGTTTGGCGTATGCAACCGCTTTTTCGGAGCCCCAGTGCCTGCCGAACAAATTGCTGTTTACCAGGGTATAGCCTTTGTTTCTCAGGCTCGTTAGAAGCTGATTTCTTCCGTAATGCTGAAGCCAGAAGCTCGAATCTTCCCCGACAAAATGGTTCCGGTCGCCGAAAATGAACACCAGAAAACCGTTCGGCTTGTACGGAAGATGAACCACGTTCCATTCTGAATCCATTTGAAAAAAACGTTCGGTTATTTTCATCACTTGCCTGCCTCCTTCCTGCCGTAATCTGCTCATTATTTTATGTCGTACGTGCAGCAAACGAATAAGGAAAAGTCCCAGTCTTCATGATGAAAAGTAAACTTTAATGAAATACCCTTTCTGATATTTCTGAAAACAGAGTTGAAAGCCCTGTCTTGTTCACTAAAATGTCTTTTCCAGCTGGCTATGTATATGGTATGATAAGTTTTAGAATTGAATGAGAAGGACGAGGTGGGAAACGTGCGATTTGTGGTCGCTTTTTTCTGGACATTTCTTTTGACGCAGATGGCCTGCTATATTGTCGGCGCCATGAACGGTGCTGGGTATGACCTTCAAACCAGTGTCATTATGGGCTTTATCATCACCGCAGCCGTTATTGTTCTTGGAGAAATTATGCCTGTTAAACAGGATGCAAGTCAACATTAAAACCCCGGCTTTTGAAAGCGGGGTTTTTTGCTTTAGACAGACAGCCGTCCGACGGCTGTTTTTTTAAGGCTTTCTTTTATATGTCCAGAGCCGGTTATGGTTGGAGGTTTCAGGGAAGAACTCGCCGGCGCTCAATTTGATTTGTTGAGGGTTCTGAACCATGCTTCCCGTTTCGCCGATCTCCACATACACTCCATTATTGGGCGCTTTTTGGCCCGGCCGGAATTGACGCTGCTGTCCCATTTGCTTCACTCCCTTTTATTATTAGATTGCCCCACTCTCCCAAAAAACATGTCGATTTTATCTTTACATCTGTTTGCTTTGTATAGTTTAATGAGAAAAGTGTTCCGAAAATTAAAACGAACCGCCCGTTCATTCCGTCTTTTAAAAGGGCGTCACAACTTGTGGGAAACGGAGGAGTATCATGGATTTTTTAATGTTGATCAAGTATATCCTTTTAGGGTTGCTTCAGGGATTCACAGAGCCGATTCCTGTTTCTTCAAGCGGCCACTTGGTGCTGGCACAGCACTTTTTAGGCTTGAACATTGAAGGCTTCAGTTTTGAGCTTTTGATGAATGCCGGTTCTTTAATTGCCGTATTGCTCGTCTATAAAAACGATATTTTCAGGCTGGCGGTAAACGGACTGTCTTATGTCACATCAAAAAATGAAAAAGGAAAAGCGGACTTCAGGTTTATCATCTATCTGATCATCGCCACGATTCCTGCCGGTGTCATCGGTGTTTTATTTGATGATGAGATTTCGGCTTTCTTTAAAGACGGCGTCCGGATCACCGCGGTTACTTTGCTGATCACGGGTCTGGCATTGTTTCTCATTCGCAATTTGCGCGGCCGCAAAAACGACGGCGAAATCAGACTGAGAGACGCCGTGATCATCGGCTTGTCGCAAATGGTTGCACTTGTTCCCGGCATCAGCCGTTCGGGAGCGACGATCGTCCCTGCGATGGCGCTCGGCCTCAAATCTGAAACCGCGCTCAGGTTTTCATTTTTACTGTACATACCGGTCAGTCTTGGCGGGACCATTTTAAGTATTACCGATATTTTTCATGATCCGCGTTTAGGGGAGCTTTTCCTTCCTTATTTGTTTGCGTTCATCGCATCGATTATCGCTACATACTTTTCATTGCGCTGGTTCATGAATATTATGGCGAAAGGAAACTTGGTTTATTTCTCGATTTACTGCTTTGTCATCGGCATCGCCGTTTTGATATTCGCCTAAAAAAACAGCTGATCAATTGTGATCAGCTGTTTTTTATTTAAGATAACAGTGCTTTTAATAAAGCTTTTTGGACGTGCAGGCGGTTTTCAGCCTGCTGGAATACCGCTGAATTCGGGCCGTCGATGATCTCTGCGGTGACCTCTTCTTCCCTGTGGGCAGGAAGGCAGTGCAGAAAGACGTAATCCGGTTTGGCATGGGAGACAAGCGCTCTGTTGACCTGATAAGGAGCAAAGATATTCATCCGTTCTTCGGCTTCTTTCTCTTGGCCCATGCTTGTAAACACATCAGAATAGATGACATCCGCTTGTTGAACGGCTGACACGGGGTCATTTGAGATTGTGACGGCCGCTCCGGACTCTTCGGCGAATCCCTCGGCCAGTCTTACCACTTCCTGATTCGGCTCATACCCTTCAGGCGAAGCGACCGTGATGTCGCATCCCACTTTCGCACAGCCGATTAACAGCGAATGCGCGACATTGTTTCCGTCTCCAACATAAACGGCTTTCAGCCCTTTTAATGTTCCTTTCGTCTCTTGAATCGTCAAGAGGTCACTAAGCGCCTGACACGGATGGAAAAGATCGGTCAATCCGTTGATCACGGGAATCTCGGCGTGCTTGGCAAGCTCTTCGACTTTTTCGTGTTCGAATGTGCGGATCATAATCGCGTCGACATAACCCGAAAGCACTTTCGCGGTATCTGCGATCGTTTCCCCTCTGCCCAACTGCATGTCTTTACTGCTTAAAAACAGGGCGTTTCCGCCGAGCTGCGCCATTCCGGCTTCAAACGATACGCGCGTTCTCGTCGACGACTTTTCAAAGATCATCGCCAATGTTTTTCCTTTAAAGATGTCTTGAATTTTATTTTGCTTCATCGCTGCTGCCTCTTTCAGCAAATAAACGATCTCTTCTTTTGAAAAGTCTTTCAGGCTTAAAAAATCCTTACCCGTCAGATTGATTTCCCGGGTCGCCCCGATGTTTACAGTAGACATGTCTCCACTTCCTTTTTATATAAATCTTTAAGCGACACGGCTTTAGTCGTTCCATGCCCGCTCGTCAAAAATGCCCGCACCGTCTCTTCCTCTGTCATCACCGCCACACCGTGGGTGACGGCTTCCATTCGCTGCTTGCTCGCCTCTTTTGATTCGGCTAAATGGATGTGCAGCGCTTTGTCTTTCCGTTTGATCCAGCCTGGAAAATCGTCCGACTGTACGGTGAAACCCGCCTGTTCTGCGAGAGAACGAAGCTTGCCGGCCCCTTCCATGTAAATGCAGCCTTTCGTTTGCCAGATTCCCGCAAAGATTTTCTTCAGGGCGCTTTCCGGATTGAAGCCGACATACATGCCTTCTCCGGTCGATTTCATTTCCGGTCCAAGCTTCAAATCGACATCCTGGATAGCGTGCGATGAAAAGACCGGAAACTTCACGGCAACGCCGCGTGAGTTTTTGGCGGCAGGGTTCAACTCTTTGAGTGACGAACCGGCCAACAGCTGCGCCGCAAGCGGGATCATCGGAACCCCCATCACCTTGCTGACAACCGGAACCGTCCGGCTCGCCCTCGGATTGACTTCAAGGATGAGCAGTTCATCCGCGTCCGCTATAAATTGAATGTTCATAATACCTTTAAATCCGAGCTTGCGGACGATTTTTGCGGCAGCATCCCGCGCGGCGCTTTTCATCTCCGGAGTGACCGAAGGCCCCGGCAAAATCGCGTAGCTGTCACCTGAATGCACGCCCGCTTTTTCAATATGCTCGATATAAGTCGGGATGTAGAGATCGTCGCCATCGCTGACAAGGTCGATTTCAAACTCTTTTCCCGATACGTATTGATCGATCAGAATCGGGTAAGGCATTTGCGACGCTCCGCCCAGCAGCTCTCTGAGCTCCGCTTCGGAGTGAACGATCATCATGCCCATGCCGCCGATCACATATGACGGCCTGATCAGCACAGGATAGCCGATTTCGTTTGCTTTCTGCACCGCTTCCGCTTTTGATGAAGCCGTTTCTCCTTTAGCATGAGAAATGCCGAGCTCGTCAAGAAGCTGATAAAATTGATCACGGTCTTCAAGTATGTCAAGGGTTTCCGATGATGTCCCAAGCAGGGTGATGCCCGCTTTTTCAATCGCTTCAGCCACATTGATGGCGGATTGGCCGCCGAATTGAACAATCGCAAAATCGATATCTTCCGCTTCAGCGACATTGAGAATATGCTCGGGTGTAATCGGTTCAAAGTACAGGCGGTCTGCCATTTCATAATCCGTGCTGACGGTTTCCGGGTTGTTGTTCAGCATGATCGTTTCAAACCCGAGGTTTTTCAGCGTCATGACGCCGTGCACGGCACTGTAGTCAAACTCGACTCCCTGGCCGATCCGTATCGGGCCGGAACCGATGATCAGTGCGCGCTTTTTCGTTTTTTGAGAGATGTCTCCGTCGCTTTTCCCAAAATACGTCGAGTAAAAATAGTTTGTCTTCGCATCAAATTCAGCTGCGCATGTATCGACGATTTTAAAGGATGCGGCAATGCCCATTTTCTTGCGGAACGCGCGCACTTCTTCTTCCGTCTTTCCGGTGAGGGAAGCGATCGTAAAGTCGGTAAATCCCTTTTCTTTTACCTTTTTCAAAAGGCTGACGGACAGCGCGTCTCCCTGTTCCATCAACATGTTTTCCAGCTGAATGATGTTAGAAAACACATGAAGGAAATAGTTATCGATTTTCGTTTTCTCGTGTATCTCGCTAATGGAAGCCCCCCTGCTCAGCAGCTCCATGACCGCAAAGAAACGGCGGTCATCAGGAGACTCAAGCAGCTTCCACAACACTTCTGAAGATACGCCGCCAAGTTCGGGCAAATGGGTTCCTGACGTTTTCAGCTCAAGGGATGCGACCGCTTTTTGCAGGGCCGCTTCAAGATTGCGGTCAATCGCCATGACTTCTCCCGTCGCTTTCATTTTCGTGCCGAGCTTACGGTCGGCTTGTTTGAATTTGTCGAACGGCCAGCGCGGAAATTTGACGACGACATAGTCAAGCGCAGGCTCGAAGCTGGCGTATGTCGAATCTGTGAGCGGATTTTTCAGCTCGGCAAGCGTGTAGCCGACAGCCAGTTTAGCCGCCATTTTTGCGATCGGATAGCCGGTCGCTTTTGAGGCGAGCGCCGATGAACGGCTTACTCTCGGATTCACCTCGATGACATAATAATTTTTGCTTTCCGGGTCCAGGGCGAATTGAATGTTGCAGCCGCCGACGACATCGAGCGCGGAAATGATCTTTAAGCTGGCAGAACGAAGCATTTGATAATCCGCATCCGTTAATGTCTGCGACGGGGCGACAACGATCGAATCCCCCGTATGGACGCCGACCGGATCGATGTTTTCCATATTGCAGACGGTAATGCATGTATTGTTTCTGTCACGCATGACTTCGTATTCGATTTCTTTAAAACCGGCAATGCTTTTTTCGACAAGACATTGGTGAATCGGGCTTGCGAGGAGGGCGCTTTCGATTAAAGGCAGGAACTCCTCTTTCGTCGCCGCGATGCCGCCTCCTTTTCCGCCCAATGTATAGGCCGGCCGCACGATAATCGGAAAACCGATTGAGAGCGCAAAACGAAGCGCATCATCTTGATTGTCAACAATTTCTGAATCCGGCACAGGCTCGTTCAGCTCCTTCATCAAGGCGCGGAACTTTTCCCTGTCTTCGCCCTTTTCGATCGTATCAACAGATGTTCCAAGCAGCTTTACCCCGTATGTTTTAAGAATGCCGGCCTTTTCGAGCTCAACCGCCAAATTCAGCGCTGTCTGTCCGCCCAGATTGGCGAGCAGTCCGTCCGGTTTTTCACGCTTGATGATTTGTGTGAGGCTTTCCACTGTCAAGGGCTCAAAATAGATTTCATCTGCAAAAGATTCATCGGTCATGATGGTCGCCGGGTTGCTGTTGACAAGAATCACCCGGTAGCCTTCGCTTTTCAGCGCCATGCAGCCCTGGGTTCCGGAGTAGTCGAATTCAGCGGCCTGCCCGATGATAATCGGCCCCGACCCGATAACGAGAATGCTTTTGATGGTTTGATCTTTAGGCATGGGCGATCTCTCTCCTTGCTTCGTTCAATTTCTGCAAATATTCGCCGAATATCCACTCGCTTTCAGCCGGTCCCGGATGGGCTTCCGGATGAAACTGAACGGATATGACAGGCAGTGTTTTATGCATCAGCCCTTCTACTGAACCGTCGTTGACATGATAAAACCTGACGGAAAATTCATTTTCGCTGATGGTGTCCCGATCGACGACATAGCTGTGGTTTTGGCTTGTCATGAACACGCGTCCGGTCTCTTTGTCCATGACCGGATGATTGGCTCCCCTGTGGCCGAACGGAAGCTTATACGTGTCGCTTCCGAATGCGAGCGCGATCAGCTGGTGCCCGAGACAGATGCCGAGAGTCGGATAGGAAGAGATGATATCCCGGAGTGAATCCATATATGGAAGGATCGCTTTCGGATCGCCCGGCCCGTTTGAAAGGACGATCCCGTCCGGATTCAGCTTTGAAATGCCGCCCATCTCTTGATAGGGAACGACCGTTACTTTGCAGCCCCGGTTTGCAAGCGATGAAGCGATCGACTTTTTATAGCCGAAATCGATCACCGCAATATGCGTATTGCCTTCCCTAAAGGCGCCGTTTTCGTTTTGTCCGGCAACCTGTGCCGCATAGTTTTCCAGCTGGCGCGGAGCCGGAATGCCGTCCTTTTGTTTCGTCAGTCTGGCATTCAGCGTCCCCTTTGCCCTGATATGCTGAACAACCGCTCTTGTGTCCACGTGCGATAAAAGCGGAACATCCCACTTCGCCAAGTATTCCCGAAGGCTTTCTGTCGCCTGATGATGGGAAAACCTGTCGCACGCTTCATAGACGACAACCCCTTTCACCTGAGGCCGTTTGCTTTCATCATCGCTTTCGTTTATTCCGTAGTTGCCAATCAGCGGGTACGTAAAGACAATAATCTGGCCTTTATAAGAAGGGTCTGTCAAAACCTCCTGATAGCCGGTCATGCCCGTAAAAAAGACGACTTCACCGGTGCAGCCGTCAAGACCGTCCAGTTCACCGCTGAAGGATGTACCATCTTCAAGAACTAAATATCCTTCCATCTTATGCCCACCTTTGATGAATAAATAATGATATTCATGAATTTTTATACTTACATATCGAAAAAAAATTACTGTTTTACAGCTGAATGATCTGCCATGACAGCTTTCAGTTTTTCCACGGCCGCTTTGATTTCACTTTTCGCAACCGTTAATGGCGGCAGAAGTCTGATGACGTTCGGACCCGCGGGAAGAACGAGCAAACCTTCCTTTTGAAGCGCTTCGATCAGCGGCTGTACAGGTTCCTTGCACTCGATTCCGGCGATCAGCCCTTTCCCGCGGATATCTTTTACAAGCGGAAATTGAAGCTTTTCTTTCAGCTGTTGATGCAAAAATGCTCCTTTGGCGCTCACTTCTTCAAGAAAGCTGCTTTCAAAAATGGTCTCCAACGTGGCGTTTGCCGCAGCCATCGCCAGCATGTTCCCTCCGAATGTCGAGCCGTGGGAACCCGGAGAGAACGCTTCTGAAAGCTCTTTTTTCCCGATCACGGCTCCGACCGGAAAACCGCTGCCCAGTCCTTTCGCGACGGTGATGATATCAGGTGACAGCCCTTCGTATTCATATCCGAAAGCTTTACCGGTGCGTCCAATTCCTGTTTGAACTTCGTCGACGATAAGGAGAGCCTGCTTATCGCGGCAAAAATCTTGAACGCTCTGCAGAAATTCCCTGCTCGCAGGGATGACGCCGCCTTCGCCTTGAATCGGCTCGAGCATCACTGCCGCGATATCTTTTTCATCCTGCAATTCGGCAAATGCTTTCGGCTCGTTGTAAGGTAAGTAGTGGAATCCTTCAAGCATCGGTCCGAATCCGAGCTTGATCTTTTCCTGTCCGGTTGCGGCCATTCCCGCATACGTGCGTCCGTGGAACGATTGCTGAAACGTTATGATTTTTGTTTTTTGCGTATGTTTTCGTGCGAGCTTCACCGCCCCTTCATTCGCTTCTGCCCCGCTGTTGCAAAAGAAGACGAGATCGCCTGCACTGTTTTTGGCAAGAAGCTGTGCAACCTTTTCTTGAAGCTCATTTTGAAACAGATTGGAAACATGCCAGACATCATCAAGCTGTTTTTTGACAGCAGCTGTCACTGAATCGGGGCAATGCCCGAGATTGCAGACCGCGATTCCCTGGACGAAATCAAGATAAGCGTTCCCCTTCTCATCCTGAACGATCGTGCCTTTCGCTTTTTTAATATTGATATTCCAGCGGCTGTACGTCTGAAATAAATGACTCACGATACGGCCTCCTTTTGTTTAATGATTTTCGTGCCGATGAAATCGTCTTTCGTGAGGAAAGATCCTTTTCCGCTCACGATCATCACTTCATCCACTTCATCTGTGAGGGCTTCTTTTGCAGAATGCACTTTTGGTATCATGCCTCCCGAGATCACGCCTTCAGCAATCAGGCTTTCGATGTCTGCCGGCGTCAGCTCTTTCAGCATTTCTTCGTTTTTCATAATCCCTTTAACGTCTGTCACAAACATTAATTTGTCAGCGTGCAAGGCTGCCGCAACAGCCGACGCCGCCAAATCGGCGTTCACATTCAAAGTCTCACAGCCATCCGTCATCGAGAGGGGGGCGATAACCGGAATAAAGCCTTTTTCCATGAGCGCTTCGGCCATTCGGCCGTTTACTTTTTTAATGCGCCCGACCTGACCGTATTCTTTTTCATTTAAATAGTCGGCAAGGAGCAGTCCCCCGTCTTTTCCTGATACTCCGACAGCCGGAAGGCCGTGCTTTGTCAGCTCGGCAACGAAAAATTTGTTGATCGAACCGGATAAGACCATTTCAGCGACTTCAAGAACCGCTTTTGTCGTCTTACGCTGTCCGTTGACGAATTCGCTTCGAATATTGAGTTTCTTCAGCATCTTTGTAATATCAGGCCCGCCCCCGTGGACGAGTGCGATTTTCCAGCCGCTTTCGGTCAGCTCTTTCAGATTTTGAAAAAATTCGTCCGATAGTTCGCGGATGACGCTTCCGCCGCATTTAAAAACGATTGTTTTATCCATTGTGATCCCCTTTTTACGTCCGATAGCTCGCATTGATTTTGACGTATTCATAAGTTAAATCGCAGCCCCAAGCCGTACCCTTTCCGTCACCTTCCTGCAAGCGAACCTCGATTTTCACTTCGCTGTTTTCTAAATATGTTTTGGCCAGCTCTTCTGAAAACGGCTGCGGTTCGTTATTTTTAAAAAGGCATTGGCCGCCCAGGTAGATTTCTACCTTCTCCGGTGTCACAGCAGCCATGCTGTCTCCGATCGCGACAATGATTCTGCCCCAGTTCGCATCCGTTCCGTAAACCGCGGTTTTTACAAGGTTTGAGCCGACGATTTTTTTGGCGATGATTTGCGCTTCAAGATTGCTTTTCGCACCGTTCACTTCAACCTCGATCAGCTTTGTCGCCCCTTCCCCGTCTCTCGCGATTTGTTTGGCGAGGTCTGTGCAGGCAAGCTGCAGGCCTTTTTTGAAAACCGGCCAATCTTCGTGTTCTTCATGGAGGCGCTCATTTCCGGCGCATCCGTTCGCCATGACGAGCACCATATCGTTAGTCGATGTGTCGCCGTCGACTGTGATCTGGTTGAATGAAACGTCCGTAATTTCCCTTAATGCCCTTTGCAGCGCGCTTTCTTCGATGCATGCATCTGTTGTGACAAAGCCGAGCATCGTCGCCATATTCGGGTGGATCATCCCCGACCCTTTGGCTGCTCCGCCAATCGTCACTCTTTGACCGCCGATCGTCAGTTCATAGCACGTTTGTTTGATCACCGTGTCTGTCGTTAAGATCGCTTCTTCGAAATCGCCTTCGGCAGGCTCAGTCTCGGCGAGAAGGCTGATGCCTTTTGTAATGCTCTCCATATTGAGGTATTCGCCGATGACGCCGGTTGAGGACACGGCCACCAGTTCCGGCTCGATCCCAAGCATATCAGCGCTTTGACGGCGCATCTCATATGCATCTTTTAAGCCCTGCTCTCCCGTACATGCGTTGGCATTTGCGCTGTTGACGATGACGGCTTGCAGATGCGCGCTTTTTTTGAGACTTTCCTGCGTCACCTTTATCGGCGCAGCCTGAAAGTGGCTTTGCGTATAAACGGCGGCGCTCACCGCCGGTCTTGAGCTGATGATAATTCCAAGATCCTTTTTTGAATAGCGGAGGCCGCAGTGAACCCCTTTTGCCAAATAGCCTTTAGGCGAAGCGACATTTCCGTCTGTTTTTTTTATGCTGTCTTGACTCACCTGAATCATATGTTTGTTCTCTCCCGTCTTATGGATAAATTGGCGTAAATTCAAGCCCGGCGGTTTCGCTCCAGCCATTCATAATGTTGAAGTTTTGAACAGCCTGACCCGCGGCTCCCTTCATCAAGTTATCGATCACTGACACAATTGTCACTCTGTTCGTCCGTTCATCAACGGTAACGCCGATATCGCAAAAATTGCTGCCGTACACCTCTTTAGTTGCAGGGAACGAACCGGGTTCTCTCACTCTGACAAAGTATGAATCTTTATAAAATTTTGAAAAAATAAGTTGGAGCTGTTCGGCATCCATGCTGTCTTTCAGTTCTGTGTAGATGGTCGCCATAATGCCCCTTGTCATCGGAACTAAATGCGTGCTGAATGTGATCGGTTTAAATGCGGAGTCCCATTGTTTAACAATCTGCTCGATTTCAGGCGTATGCTGGTGTTCGTTTACCTTGTATATTTTGAAATTGTCATTGATCTCTGAAAAGTGAGTGCCCATCGACGCCTTTCTGCCTGCTCCCGATACCCCTGTTTTCGCATCGATGATGACAAAAGATTCGTTGATGCTGCCGCTTTTGACGAGCGGCGCCAAGCCGAGAAGAACCGCTGTCGGGAAACAACCTGGATTGGCTATGTATTGCGCCGTTTTAATGTCTTCCCGATTCAGCTCAGACAGTCCGTATACCGCTTTTTGAAGCACGTGTTCAGGCGCGGCTTCCCTTTTATACCACTTTTCATAGACGCTCGGGTTCTGCAGCCTGAGATCGCCGGACAGGTCAATGATCGGTATGTCATATGCATCAAACTGTGGTGTCAGCCGGCTGGATACCCCCGGAGGCGCAGCCATAAACAAAAAATCGATTTCGTTCGCAATCTTCTTTACCTCGATCGGTTGCAGGTGTTGATCTGTCAGTTTCATAAGGTGCGGGTATGCGGCATCATAGCGGGCTCCCTCATCGCTCGATGAATACAATATGCATTCACCTGCATAAGGGTGCGACTTCATAATCCTCATAATCTCTGCCCCTCCATAGCCAGTAGCACCTATAATACCTATTTTCAAAACAAGTTCACCTTCTTGGTCTTTGTGAAATTATTTAACATTATAACATGAATAAAAATTAATTCAATTGTATATTTAATATTTTTTGTTCATCTTTCATATTGGTTCTTTCCTCCCGCCGGCGGTCCTTTTCAGCGGCTTGGTCGTGCTCCGTTCCCATCTTCCCGGATTTTCCGCTTTTCAAACCGGAGAATGTGCCAGCTGGCGTTTTTGCAATAAAAAAAGAACGCTTGTACAAGCGTTCTTTTTATAACGGGAGTGGCGATCTGCCTGGATACGCCCGCGTTATCTATTACGGCGGCTCCCTTTTCAAAACAGAAAGAGCCTGTCAACGGTTGAGCAGGCTCTGGAAACGTTATTGTATGCCAAGTGCGATTTTCGCATATCGCGACATTTTGTCCCGTGTCCAAGGCGGATTCCAGACGATATGAACGTCAACTTCCTTGACTTCAGGAATATCTGCGAGCGCTTTTTTGACTTCATCCACAATGATCGGCGCCAGCGGACAGCCCATTGAAGTCAAAGTCATTGTCACATCAGTTTTGCCGTTCTCATCCATATCCACATCATATACAAGGCCGAGATTGACGATATCGACGCCCAGTTCAGGGTCAACGACCTGTTCAAGGGCGCCCATGATGTTCTCTTTTAATGCTTCATCCACTCTTCCTCACTCCTTTTTTCATCAGTATAACGCACTTCTTTCATTTTCTAAACCGATAGCACTTAAAGGTGCGCATCAAACCATTCGACTGTTTTCAAAAGGCCTTCCCTTGATACTTTATGCCCGGCCCGCTCATCTTCGATAAAATGCAGCAAATCAGGCCGAGTTTCATACAGCGGAATCGTCGATTCATAGAAGCGGCGCGCCAAAGCAAACGGAACGGTGCCATCCTGTTTGCCGTGCCAAAATAAAAGCGGCCTCATCTTCAATTTGTCCGGCTGCAGACTCAAGTCAAAACGCTTCAGTTTATCGCGCTGCTGTTCGATTTGTCCTTCTGTGAAAGGAAGTTCAATTTTCTTTTCACGCATAAAAGCGAGCTGTTGATCAAAAAATTCTACATAGGCGGGACTGCCCATTAAACTGACGGCAGTTGTAATCCATTCGTATTGGGTCAAAGCGCCAAGCGTGACAATACCGCCCATCGAAGTTCCGGCGGCGCCGATACGGCCCTTTTCAATCAGGTTTTCCTGTTCAAAGTGGTTTTTCAGCACTTCGAGCTCTTTGATTTCATTCGTGACGATCTCCCAAAACCTCGGGGCGAGCTCTTCCTGAGTGAGCTGTTCTTCCCTCTCCCCGTGATAAAGAGCCTCAGGCAGGACCACGCGCATTCCTTTTTCGGCAAGCAGATATGCGAAGTGAAGGTTATGCTCTTTTGCGCTTGTAAAACCATGTATGAAGAAAACAAGAGGAAGAGCTTTCTCTTTTTTCTCCTCTTTTACAATATGCAAAAGAGGAATGTTTGAAATATGTTGCTTCTCGATTATGATCACGACTGTTTCTTCCTCCTTTTAGGATGTCCATCATCATAAGTTTAACATGTAGACAATAAAGAAGGTAAAAAGATACACTATAGGTAAGTCAGAACTTTCAAATTCACAACAAAGGAGCATTTATGGAGACAAAACCATATTTAATTGCATTGGACTTAGACGGTACATTATTAAAAGACGACAAGACCATCTCGGAAAGCTCCAGCGACGTCATCCGCAAGCTGCGGGAAGATGGACATTACGTGTGCATTTCTACGGGAAGACCGTTCCGAGCAAGCTCCGTGTATTATGATCAGCTCCAGCTCGATACGCCGATCGTCAATTTCAACGGGGCGTTTGTCCATCATCCTAAAGATCAAAGCTGGGGACGCTTCCATACATCTCTTGATCTCGAGGTGGTCAAACAGATCATTGAAGTCAGCGAGACATACAACGTACATAATATCCTTGCTGAAATTGTCGATGATGTTTATTTTCATTATCATGACGAAAAACTGATTGATGTCTTTACGATGGGCAGCCCGAATATTACGGTCGGAGATTTAAGGACAAACCTCGGCCAAGATGTGACAAGCGTACTGATCCACGCAAAAGAAGAGGATGTTCCGGCGATCCGCTCCTACCTGTCAGACGTTCACGCGGAGATGGTCGATCATAGAAGATGGGCGGCTCCGTGGCATGTGATCGAACTGATTAAAAGCGGCATCAATAAAGCGGTCGGCTTAGAGAAAATCACGGACTATTACGGGATACCGCCTGAGCGGGTCATTGCCTTCGGCGATGAAGACAACGACCTTGAAATGCTTGAGTTCGCGGGCTGCGGCGTGGCGATGGGCAACGGCATCGAAGGGGTAAAAAGCGTTGCAAACAAGGTTACAAAATCAAACGAAGAAGACGGAATCGCAGTCTTTTTGAAGGACTACTTCGCTTTATAATATTATAATTTGCCATTCATAAACGGCTTTTCAAAACGGCAATACTATGAGAAGACGGCCGCACCGGACCGTCACTCGTGTTAAGGGGGAATTTCAAGATGGGTAAACGCAGCAAATCAAAACGGTTTATTCAGCAAGGCAAGGATTCGCTTAAACAGCATGCCGCCAGGTTCCCTTACCGCTCCACATTAGAAGAGGCTGAACAAAAAAGCGGCCCGACGGAATGCGGAGGGCTGTAACATGAGAAACGAACTGTTTCAAATGGCCAAAGCAGCCGTTCATGAAGCTGAAGCTTCGACGGATTCAGGCGAAAAGGCGAAAGCCGTTGCAAGAGCCAAAAACGCCCTTTCCTCGGCATACGCCAATTCAACTGATGCCGAACGGCGCCAGCTTCACGATCTTCAGGAGCAGCTAGATCAACGATCATAACAACACGCCGGCTTTTTGACAGCCGGAGAGGAGTCTGTGCCATCGGCACGGCTCCTTTTTTATGTTCAAATTTCAAAACATAAAAATTTGACATCGGAAGCAAAAGGAAGTACATTATAAAAGGCGAACATTTTATATAACAAGCAAATAAATATTCGTTTTTGGGGGTTTTTATATTGGAAAACGTGTTTGATTATGAAGATATTCAACTAATTCCTGCAATGTGCATCGTCAAGAGCCGCTCTGAATGTGATCCGTCCGTGCAGTTCGGCGGAAGAACATTTAAACTGCCTGTGGTGCCCGCCAATATGCAGACCATTATAGATGAAAAGCTGGCTGTTTCATTAGCGGAAAACGGTTACTTTTATGTGATGCACCGCTTTGAGCCGGAAACACGGATCGATTTTGTAAAAGACATGAAGGCGCGCGGTTTGTTTTCTTCAATCAGCGTCGGAGTCAAAGATGACGAATACGCGTTTATCGAAGAGCTGGTGAAAGAGAATCTCACGCCTGATTACATCACGATCGATATCGCTCACGGTCACTCGAACGCCGTCATCAATATGATTCAGCACATTAAAAAACATCTTCCGGACAGCTTCGTGATCGCAGGAAATGTCGGAACGCCCGAAGCTGTGAGAGAACTTGAAAACGCCGGCGCCGACGCTACAAAAGTCGGCATCGGTCCCGGAAAAGTCTGCATTACAAAAATTAAAACCGGTTTTGGAACGGGCGGCTGGCAGCTGGCTGCGCTGCGCTGGTGTGCAAAAGCGGCGAGCAAGCCGATCATTGCAGACGGCGGCATCCGCACTCACGGGGACATCGCCAAATCGGTCAGATTCGGGGCGACAATGGTCATGATCGGTTCGCTGTTTGCCGGACACGAAGAATCGCCGGGGGCAACGATCGAAAAAGACGGCAAGCTTTACAAAGAATATTTTGGTTCCGCTTCTGAGTACCAAAAAGGTGAAAAGAAAAATGTCGAAGGCAAAAAAATGTACGTGGAGCATAAAGGCGCGATCATGGATACGCTGACAGAAATGGAACAGGATCTGCAATCATCCATTTCTTACGCGGGAGGAAACAAGCTCGATGCGATCCGCAACGTAGACTACGTTATCGTTAAAAATTCTATTTTCAACGGGGATCAATATTAACGGTCACAGGGTGGTGTTCAGGCAGCCGCCTTCCCTTCTGCCTGACAGCATACAAAAAGGCATCCTTCCCGGGATGCCTTTTTTGACGGCTATTTCACTTCAAACGTTTTGCCGGTCCTCAAAGTTGCAAACTGTTCCGATCTTCCCAAAAATGTCACGTTTACTTCATATGTGCCGGGTTCAGGCACCTCTTTCCATACATCAGTAAAATCGTAAGACTCTTTCGGTTTGAGCGTCATCGTCTGGAACGCCTGCGTAAACATTTTTCCTTTCGAATAGCGGTACCTTTCATTCCCTTCTTTGTCGTTGACGATCAGTTCAAATTTCTGTCCGCTACTGAATTCAAACTCTGCCACATCATCCGTATGGTTGACAACCGACATCCGAAATTCGATTTCTCCCTGCTTCTGAACGGGTTCAACCGTTAATGTTACACTCCCGTTATTCACTTCCCCTGATACCTCCTTATCGGGGACTTGATCCCCGTTTTGCCCGCATCCACCGACAAACAGCAACATTACAATCATGGAAATCAGCCGCATTCATTCACCCTTTCATTAATCTTTGCGGAAAAACCCTAAAACCTGCGTTGTCTGCACGACGTTTGTGAAAGCATTTGGATCCACTTCATTAATGATTTTTTCCAAGTCGTATAATTCGTATCTTGTAATCACAATGATCATCATTTCTTTCTGTTCATTCGTAAAGGCGCCTTTCGCCGGAACGGTTGTAATGCCGCGGACCATCTTTCCGTAAATCGCTTCTTTGATCTCCTCCGCTTTCTTTGTGACAATCATAACGGTGAGCTTGGCGTGACGGGTGTGGATGGCATCGATCACCCTGGTTGTCACATATAGTGTAACGAGCGTATATAATGCTTTCTCCCACCCGTTCAATAATCCTGCTGTTAAAATGATCGCACCGTTTAAAATAAAGAAATAGGTGCCGACCGGTTTGTCTTTCCACTTCGCCAGGATCATCGCGATAATATCCAAACCGCCCGTTGAAGCCCCGTATTTAAGGGTCAGGCCGATTCCGACCGCGGCGATCACCCCGCCGAACACGGCGTTCAGCAAAATATCGTTTGACAGGCTCGCCTCAGGGAGCATTCCTAAAAAGACCGTCGTCAAGGCTACGCTCAAAATGCTGTAAACCGTAAATGAGCGCCCGACCTTCAGCCAGCCCAGAATCCCGACGGGAATGTTTAAAATAAACAATAGCGTCCCCGTTGAAAAGTAAATCGGGCTGTACTGGTCAAGCGCACTCGATAAAAGCTGCGCTACCCCCGTAAAGCCGCTGGCGTAAACATCGGCGGGAATCAGAAACAGATTCAATCCGATGGCATTTAACAAGGCGCCGATGATGACAATGAACAATTTTTTTGCTTCAGCTATGACCATATTTAGTTCCTCCGCTACTTTCGTATATATTTGGTTTACCCTTAAAACAATATTTTGAAAACGTCAATGTGAAAATATATGATATAGTTGACCTAAAAAACGAAATATACCGAAGGACAGTTTGGCGTCCTTTTCAACCATTTTTTAGAAAGAAGGGGTTCAAATGAACGTTCACCTTTTAGCAGACAGTGCGGCAGATTTGCCGAAATCTTTTTATGATGAACATCACATCTCATTTATTCCGTTAAAGGTGCTGCTTGATGAAAAAGAGTACGATGACCTTCTGACGATTCAGCCTCTGGACGTTTATGAAGCGATGCGCGAAGGCAAAGCGCCGAAAACGTCCCAGCCGTCCATGATGCGGTTCAAGAATGCATTCAGCGAGCTGGCCGGCGAAAACAAACCCGCTCTCTATATCGCCTTTTCTTCAGAGCTTTCCGGAACATACCAGACGGCTGTGATGGCAGCAAACGAAGTCAAGGAAGAGTTCCCTGATTTCGATCTGCGGATCATCGACTCAAAATGCGCTTCATTAGGCTATGGGCTCGCGGTTAAGCACGCCCTTAAACTCGCAACTAACGGCAATACAATACAAGAAATTGAATCGTCTGTAAAGGACTTTTGCGAACATCTTGAACATATTTTTACCGTAGATGACCTGACTTATTTGGCAAGAGGCGGAAGAATCAGCAAAGCATCGGCATTTGTCGGCGGTTTGCTGAATATTAAACCGCTCCTGCATGTTGAAGACGGCAAGCTTGTCCCCTTGGAAAAAATCCGCGGCAAAAAGAAGCTGCTCAAACGGATGATCGATTTGATGAAAGAAAGAAGCGTCGATTTGAGCGGACAGACGGTCGGCATCAGCCACGGAGATGACGAAGAGACGGCCGAAGAGGTCAAACGGATGATCGAAGCCGAATTTCAGCCGGGGGAAATCGTCGTCAACATGGTCGGTTCAGCGGTCGGCGCCCATTCCGGCCCCGGAACGTTGGCGGTCTTTTTTCCGGGGAAAGACAAAAGATAAGGTAAAACAGAGGCCTGCTTGATAAAAGCAGGCTTTCTTCGTCAGCTGTCTTCGGTGACTGTTCCTTCAGCGGCGGCCGGTGTAAGCGCTCCATCAAGAAAACCGGCAGCCGCTGTCGCGACATCAGGACCTCCAGACCCCTCGACCACTTTTTCCATTGTGATCGGACAAATTTTGAACGCACCGCCAAAATTGACGACTCCTCCTGCCGAAACACTTTGAATGTAAACTGAGCAGCAATGTTTCATACCAAGTCTCCTTTTTTTGGGTCTTATGATATGTGTATGCTGGCGGTACAAGGAGGCTTAAACTTCCCGGCAAAAAACATCGCGGTTGGGAGAGTACATAGTTTCGCCGGCAGTGTGCAAGCTAAAAGCGACATTTTGACAGGAGGTGCTTCCTCATGAAAGATGATGATAAAAAGCCAGTTGACAACAACGCCGTCAACCAGCAGAAAAACCGGCTCGCTGAAAAGAACAGACAAGCCGGTAAACACCAGGAATCAAAGAAGCCTGATCACTTGTAAAAAACCGGCGGCGTCCTCATCGGACGCCGCCTCATATTTATTTTTTCTCGTATGTCCAGCCCTCTTCCTGATAGATTTTATCCTGTTTCATCAGATGACCGAGCGCCCTTTTAAATGCTGCTTTGCTCATGTTGAAGCGCTCTTTGATATCCTCAGGGTCGCTTTTATCCCAGAACGGCATCGCGCCGTTTCTCGTTCTCATATAAGTCAAAATTTGTTCTGCATCAACCGATAAGGCATCCTGCTTTCTTGGCAGAAGCGACAGATTAACAGAACCGTCTTCTTTTACTTTGATCACCCTTGCGGTCAGCTTTTCCCCAAGCCTCGGCTCTTCCTTTCGCTCAGAAGAATGGATAAAGCCTCTGATGCCGGTTTCGGAAATCATAAAAGAGCCTGATGCGATCAAGCGGTAGATCGTTCCGGTGAGCTCTTTATTCATCAGACCGGGTGAAGCTTCACTAAACAGCTCGCTGATCTTATCCTCCGGCGCCGGTTTGGCAAACATCCTTCCGTGCCCCGTGATTTTCAGCATACAGTACAGCCTGTCCCCTTTTTGCGGCCATACTGATTCATACGGCGGGAGATGCTCTGTCGCAACGAGGGCGTCCTTCGAGAGCCCGACATCGACGAAAACCCCCATGCCGCTGACGGCATCAACGACTTCCACCCAGCCGTACTGTTCAGCGCTGATCATCGGCTTTCTCATCGTAGCCGCCAAGCGATCTTCATGATCGACATATAAAAAGACATCGACCTCTTCTCTGTCTTCAATATCCTCCGTGATCTCGCTCTGATGCAGAAGGACCGCCGTTTCGCCGTCCGTCAAAAAGTAACCGTAATCGGCTTTATGATCTATTTTCAATGTTAGCTGCTGTCCTGGTTTCATACTGTTTCTTCCTTTCTTATCCGCCTGTTTTTCTTTTTCTTATTATTCCTCCAATGTTAAAATTATTGCCGGATCGCGGCCAGGCAAACCGCTCGATATTGGAAGTTTCACCTTATTCTACTATAATTGACTCATAAGTAAAATGGATGGAGGTTTTCACATGGCGAAAGAAAGCTCATTTGATATCGTCTCAAAGGTTGAACTGCCTGAAGTTCAAAACGCAATTCAGACCGCTCTCAAGGAAATCGGCACACGCTATGATTTCAAAGGGTCAAAAAGCAGCATCACACTCGAAGGAGACGAGCTCGTTCTCGTATCGGACGACGAATTTAAAATGAACCAGCTGAAAGACGTGCTTGTCGGCAAACTGATCAAGCGGAACGTCCCGACGAAAAACATCGAATACTCAAAGCTTGAGAACGCTTCAGGCGGCACGGTCAGACAGCGCGGAAAACTAGTTCAGGGCATCGACAAAGAAAACGCGAAAAAAATCAATAACCTGATAAAAAAATCGGGTCTGAAAGTTAAATCGCAAGTGCAGGATGATCAAGTCCGCGTAACCGGAAAAAATAAAGACGACCTTCAGCAAATCATCGCGATGGTGAGGGAAGCCGACCTGCCGATTGATGTCCAATTTATAAATTTTCGATAAATTCTTAATTTACTGTTGATTATTCTCCCGATTTTCGGTAAATTGAGTAAAAGTAATCAATAGAAACTAAATAGCTGTTCTTATCAAGAGAGGCAGAGGGACTGGCCCGATGAAGCCTCAGCAACCGGTGAATGAATATTCATGACCAAGGTGCTAAATCCAGCAAGCAGTCTGCTTGGAAGATAAGAAGACGGACAATGTCGATGAAAAGTCTTCTGCTTCACAGAAGACTTTTTTGTTTATCAAAAATGCTTAAGGGGGAAAACGATGGGTTTTTTGGAGGATATAAAAAGCAAAACGTTAATCGCGGACGGCGCAATGGGCACACTTCTGTATTCCTACGGGATCGACAGGTGTTTTGAGGAACTGAACATCTCCAAGCCCGAAGAAGTGAGACGCGTCCACGAAGCGTATGTACAGGCCGGCGCCGATATTATTCAAACGAACACGTACGGCGCAAACTTCATTAAGCTGTCCAGATACGGGCTCGAAGACGAAACAAAACAAATCAACGAAAAAGCGGTCCGTCTCGCCCGCTCCGCCGCCGGTTCTGCTTATGTTCTCGGTACGCTCGGCGGAATCCGGACGTTCAACAAAAACTCGTATTCTCTCGAGGACATTAAAAGAAGCTTCCGCGAACAGCTCTATCTTCTGTTAAATGAGCAGTCGGACGGACTTCTGCTCGAAACCTATTATGATTTAGAAGAAGCGCGCGAAGTTTTAAAGATTGCCAGAAAGGAAACAGAGCTGCCGATCATTTTGAATGTCTCAATGCACGAAGAGGGCGTTCTTCAGGACGGAACCCCGCTTGCGGACGGCCTGAAGCAGCTGGCATCCCTCGGCGCAGACGTCGTTGGCATCAACTGCCGCCTCGGCCCTTATCATATGATCAGAGCGCTTGAAGAAGTCCCGCTTTTAGAAGACGCCTATCTTTCCGTCTATCCGAACAGCAGCCTCCCATCCCTTGTCGAAGGCAGGCTTGTTTATGAGACAGATGATGAATATTTCAGGGAAAGCGCGGAGGAATTCCGCAATCAAGGCGCACGGATCATTGGCGGCTGCTGCGGAACCACGCCGAACCACATCAGGGCGATGGCTGAGGCGGTCAAAGGGCTTCCTCCAGTCACCGAAAAGCACGTGAAAATCAGAAAGAAAGCGGCGCTTGCTGTTCAAAACGAAAGGACAGAGCCCGTTCTCGACGATCTGGCCAAGCAAAAACGGTCCATTATCGTCGAACTCGATCCTCCAAAACAATTAAACTTTGAGAAATTTTTGCACGCCGCTAAAGAGCTTCAATCAGCCGGAATCGATGCACTGACATTGGCGGACAACTCGCTTGCCACACCGAGGATCAGCAATGTCGCCTGCGGCGCGCTCTTAAAACAGCGCCTCGATATGAGGTCGCTGATCCATATTACATGCAGAGACCGCAACCTGATCGGCCTGCAGTCCCATCTAATGGGGCTCGATACACTGGGGCTGTCAGACGTGCTGGCGATTACCGGCGATCCGTCGAAAATCGGCGACTTTCCGGGAGCGACTTCCGTCTATGATCTGACATCGTTCGATTTGATCAGCCTGATCAAGCAGTTCAACGAAGGCTTGTCATATTCAGGTAAACCGCTCGGCAAGAAAACAAATTTCTCAGTGTCGGCCGCCTTCAATCCGAATGTCAGACACATTGACAAAGCGGTGAAACGGCTTGAGAAAAAAATCGCCTGCGGCGCAGACTATTTCATTTCCCAGCCTGTCTATTCAGAGGAGCAGCTCATCAAAATCCACGAAGAAACAAAGCATCTTGAAACACCGATCTATATCGGCGTCATGCCGCTGACCAGCAGCCGCAACGCGGAATTCATCCACAACGAAATCCCCGGCATCAAACTGTCCGATTCAATCCGCGAAAAGATGGCGCTGGCGGGAAATGACAAACAAAAACAGGCCGAGGAAGGGCTCGCGATCGCCCGCTCCCTGCTTGATGCGGCGTGCGACCTGTTCAACGGCATTTATCTGATCACACCGTTTTTGCGGTCTGATTTAACCGCCGAACTGACGGCATATATCCACCAGAAAGAAAAGGAGAAAACAAATGTTTAACATCAATGACCAGCTGAAGAAAAAAATCCTCGTCCTTGACGGTGCGATGGGAACGATGATCCAGAATGCCGGTTTGTCCGCCGCTGACTTCGGCGGCGAGGCCTATGAAGGGTGCAATGAATTTCTAAGCATCACGGCACCTCATATCATTCAGGGCATCCACGAAGCCTATCTGGCCGCTAAAGCCGATATCATCGAAACCAATACATTCGGAGCCACACGGCTCGTTCTGGACGAGTACGACCTCGGGCAGCGCGCCTATGAAGTCAACCTCGCTTCAGTCAAACTCGCCAAAGCGGCCGCCGAAAAGTTTTCCACACCTGAATGGCCAAGGTTTGTCGCCGGCGCGATGGGTCCGACGACAAAAACCCTTTCCGTCACCGGCGGCACGACCTTTGACGAGCTGATCGATAATTACGAGGAACAGGCAAGAGCGCTGATCACAGGGGGAGCCGACCTCTTGCTGCTCGAAACGAGCCAGGATATGCTGAACGTTAAAGCGGGCTTTATCGGTATCAGACAAGCCTTCGAAAAAACCGGCAAAACCCTTCCCCTCATGGTATCAGGCACGATCGAACCGATGGGCACGACACTGGCCGGCCAGGATATCGAATCGTTCTATATCTCACTCGAGCATATGAAGCCGGTCAGCGTCGGTTTAAATTGCGCGACGGGCCCGGAATTTATGACAGATCACATCAGAACCCTTTCTTCCCTTGCGAGGACGGCCGTCAGCTGCTATCCGAATGCCGGCCTCCCCGATGAGGAGGGACAATACCATGAATCACCGCAATCGCTCGCGAAAAAAATCAAGGCGTTTGCAGAAGAAGGCTGGCTGAACATTGTCGGCGGCTGCTGCGGAACGACGCCCGCCCATATTGAAGCGCTGGCCGATGAAGTAGCCTCGCTGCCGCCGCGGACGGTCCCTTCGGAAAAAAAGCCGCACACCGTCTCAGGGATCGACGGACTAATTTATGAAGAAACGATGCGTCCCCTTTTTGTCGGGGAGCGGACAAATGTCATCGGATCGAGAAAATTCAAGCGGCTGATCGCTGAACAGAAATTTGAGGAAGCATCCGAAATCGCGAGAGCCCAAGTGAAAAACGGCGCCCATGTCATCGACATCTGCCTTGCAGACCCGGACCGCGATGAAGCGGAAGATATGGAAGGCTTCTTAAAAGAAGCGATGAAAAAAGTAAAAGCCCCGTTTGTCATCGACTCGACGGACAAAACGGTGATTGAAAAGGCGCTGAAATACTCACAGGGAAAAGCGATCATCAATTCGATCAACCTTGAAGACGGCGAAGAACGGTTCGCTGACATCCTCCCGCTCGTCAAACAGTTCGGAGGGGCACTCGTCGTCGGCACGATCGATGAAGAGGGAATGGCGGTCACCGCGGAAAAGAAGCTGGCCGTCGCCGTCAGGTCGCATCAGCTGCTCACCGAAAAGTACGGAATACCGGCCAGCGATATCATCTTCGATCCGCTCGTCTTCCCTGTCGGAACAGGTGATGAACAATACATCGGCTCAGCTAAAGAAACGATCGAAGGCATCCGCCTCATCAAAGAGCGGCTCCCTGAATGTTTAACGATTCTCGGCGTCAGCAACGTCTCATTCGGTCTTCCGCCCGTCGGCCGGGAAATCTTAAATGCTGTATTCTTGTACCACGCAACACAGGCCGGGCTTGATTACGCGATCGTCAATACGGAAAAGCTTGAGCGGTTCGCTTCCATTCCTAAAGAAGAAGTCGAAATGGCTGAAAAACTTCTGTTTCACACTGATGACAAAACGCTCGCATCCTTCACTGACTTCTACCGCGGAAAGAAAAAAACGGACAAACAGCCGAAAACATCTCTTTCCCTGGAAGAGCGCTTGGCTGAGTACGTCATCGAGGGTACAAAAGAAGGCTTGATTCCCGATCTCGAACAAGCGTTGAAAAAATTTGCCGCCCCGCTCGACGTGATCAACGGTCCGCTTATGGATGGCATGGCGGAGGTCGGACGGCTGTTTAACAACAATGAGCTGATTGTCGCTGAAGTGCTGCAGTCGGCAGAAGTCATGAAAGCTGCCGTTTCCTTTCTCGAACAGTATATGGAAAAGAAAGACGACAGCGGCAAAGGAAAGATCGTTTTGGCAACCGTTAAAGGCGATGTCCATGATATCGGCAAAAACTTAGTCGACATCATTTTAAGCAACAACGGCTACAAGGTTGTCGATCTTGGGATTAAAGTGACACCGCAGGAATTAATTGAAGCGGTCCGCAAAGAGAATCCCGATATCATCGGTCTGTCCGGCCTGCTCGTCAAATCGGCGCAGCAAATGGTCGTTACAGCGCAGGACCTCGACAAAGCGGATATTTCCATCCCGATTATGGTCGGCGGGGCCGCTCTTTCAAGAAAGTTCACAAACATGAAAATTTCGCCTGAATATAAAGGGCCGGTTTTATACGCGAAGGACGCCATGGACGGCTTATCGCTCGCCAATCAGCTGCGGACGGACCCGTCGCAGTTTCTCGAGAAAAAAGAAGCTGCTGCACCCGCCGCCGTCGCGGAGAAAAAGCAGACGAAAGCCGTGATTGAAATGCTTGAAAAACGGGCGCACGTTCCGCAGGCGCCGGTCTTTCAGCCGGAAGACTTGAAGCGGCACTATTTGAAAAATATCGACCTTTCCTATATCGTGCCGTATGTCAATGAACAAATGCTGCTCGGCCATCACCTCGGCTTGAAAGGAAAAGTCAAAAAACTCCTGGCTGAACAGCATCCGAAAGCACTGGAGCTGAAAGAGCTGATTGACGAGTTGCTGAGAGACGGGAAAGAGCACGGCTGGTTCGACCCCGCGGTCGTATATCAATTTTTCCCCGCGTACAGCGACGGGGATTCGCTCCATATTTTAGACCCCGGGAACAAAGACAGCATCCTTGAAACGTTTGTTTTTCCTAGGCAGGAAAAGCTTCCGTACCGCTGTATTTCCGATTATGTCCGACCGAAAGGAGAGCTTGATTATGTCTCGTTCTTTGCCGTGACAGCGGGCAGACATGTAAGAGCAGCCGCCAACCGCTTTAAGGAGGAAGGCGACTACTTGAAAAGTCATGCGGTACAAGCGCTCGCTCTTGAGCTGGCCGAAGGACTCGCCGAACGGACGCACCAGGTTATCCGCGACCGCTGGGGCTTCCCTGATGCACCAGACTTCACGATGGAACAGCGTTTTCAGGCGAAATACCAGGGACAGCGCTATTCCTTCGGCTACCCGGCCTGTCCGAATCTCGAAGATCAGGAAAAACTCTTCAGACTCATCCAGCCCGAAGGAATCGGCGTGCACTTAACAGAAGGCTTTATGATGGAGCCCGAAGCTTCCGTATCAGCGATCGTTGTCTCCCATCCGGAAGCCAGATATTTCAATGTTCATTAACCCAAAGACCCTGCCTGCCGTTTGCGGCCGGCAGGGTCATCTTGTATGTTCGTAACATATGCCGCGAATATTTCAGGATTTATAATGAGCAACAATAGATTCGGCCATGTTGAGTATCTTCCCGTGCAGTTCTTTAGGTTCAATAATCCTTATGTGCTCTGCGAATCCGAGTATATACCTTTTCGCTTCTTCTTCCGTATCAAAAGATAATGTAACGGGTATCCACCCCTCCTGATCGACCTCATTTGTTTTGATGATCCGCACAAAATAATTGGTAAATGACAGCCTCGGCAAGATGGCCTGCGCCGCCTTCACCCGTACTTCATACGTCGGCAGCCTTTCGATAAATTCCTTTGTTGAAGACTGCCATACGTGAGCAATATCAAAGTTTTCGGGCCTTTCAAATGTTTCGCGGACAGGAATGGCAGATTGAATGCGTGAAGCCCTGTAATTTCGAATCTCCCCATTTTCTTTAGATGCAATCAGATACCAGTTTGACCCTTTAGCTACCAGTCCAAGCGGTGCTACGATTCGATCAGCTGTTTGTCCATCTGCCCGCTGATAAACGATTTTTAATTTTTGATCTTTCCATATGGCATCTTTCAGCACTTCAAAGGATGCTGCTTTTTCTTTCTTATGGCGCCATGCACGGGTATCAATATATATTCGGTTCCATACGTCTTTTGCGTTTTGACGATGTACAGAAGGCAGCGAGGCTATCAGTTTATTTCGGGCTTCTTCGGATATGCGGGTTAAACCGAGGTCGTCCAGCAATTGTTCAGAAAGCGGGACAAATAATGCGCGTATTTCAGATTCTTTTAAACCGGTTAAAGTGGTTTGGTAATCATCAAGCAATGACCAGCCTCCGTTAATCCCGCGCTCGGCCACAACGGGAATTCCAGCTCCGCTTAACGCTTCCATATCTCTGTAAATCGTCCGCTCCGAGACTTCCAGCCTTTCCGCTAATTCTTTCGCCGTCATTTGTCCCTGCGCCTGAAGCATTAAAAGAATAGATATCAGTCGATCTCCTCTCATATGACCACCTTTTTTTATCAATGGATGAACTTATTTAATAAAATATGACAATGGTTGTCAAGATTCAGCTTTTATAATGAGCATATCTTTTATAATGAAAGGAATGGGATGAATGAAACCGCTGAAAGGAAAAATCGCTCTCGTAACAGGTGGCAGCAGAGGCGCCGGCCGCGCCATCGCTGTCGAACTTGGAAAAGCCGGTGCAACCGTGTATATGACAGGCCGCAGCATCAGGGGGGCTTCCACGAATCAATGGCCCGGTACAATTGATGACACCGTGTCACAAATTGAAGCTTCCGGCGGAAAGGGTATTGCTGTAAGATGTGATCATACGAACGATTCAGAAACAGAGGCTGTCATCGCTAAAATTCGCGAAGAACAAGGAAAACTGGATATCCTGATCAACAATGTATGGGGTGCGCACGATCTGGGTGTCGAGGCAAAGCCTTTTTGGGAATTGTCATTAAAAAATTGGGATACGATGTTCACCGCAGGGGTGCGCGCCCAGCTGGCGACGAACCACTTCGCCGTGCCGCTCCTTCGCGAAAATAAACAAGCTCTTATCATTCATACGACCTTTTGGGATGAGAACAAATACACCGGACAGTTTTATTACGATTTGGCCAAGAACGCAATCGTCCGGATGGCGTACGGTCTTTCATTGGAATTAAAACGGGACAACATTGCCGTTCTTGCCGTTTCGCCGGGATTTATGAGAACCGAACTTGTGCTGAAGCACCATGAATCAGATGAGGCGCATTGGCAGGAGTCAGAAGATTTAAGGAAAACCGAAACGCCTTATTATGTCGGACGCGGAATCACAGCATTGGCCAAAGATCCGGATGTGATGGAGAAAAGCGGACGTGCGTTAAGAGTTGGTGATTTAGCCAAAGAATATCAGTTTACAGACGTGGACGGACGGTATATTCCGCCATTTACGATATAGGGATTAGGGATCGTCTCCCGGGGGAAATGATTCTTTAAAGGCAGATCAGGTGAAGGTGTTTATCCTGCTTTGATCGTTTCCGCCAGCGTTATATAATGGAATGACAGTCATGATTTATAGCAGCACGCGGAATTTCGTTCGCCCTTATCTGAACTGCAACTGAAGGAGGAATCATATGATTGAAGTCAAACCTATAAACGCGGAAGATACGTATGAGATCAGGCACCGCATTCTCCGGCCGAATCAGCCGCTGGAAGCATGCAGGTATGAAACCGATTTGCTCGGAGGCACGTTTCACCTCGGCGGATATTATCGGGACAGGCTGATCAGCATCGCCTCCTTTCATCAAGCCGAACATTCAGAGCTTGAAGGCCAAAAACAGTTTCAGCTGAGAGGGATGGCGACACTTGAAGGGTACCGCGAGCAAAAAGCGGGCAGTACGCTTATCCGCCATGCCGAAGAGCGTCTTCGGAAAAAAGGCGCAGACCTTTTATGGTGCAACGCCAGGACATCAGTGAGCGGGTACTATAAAAAGCTCGGCTTCAGCGAACAAGGCGGGGTCTACGATATACCGCCGATCGGACCTCATATTTTGATGTATAAGAAATTGACATAAAAAACCCCGCCGGAAGCGGGGCATTCTCGGCCGCATGAGCATTACAGCTTTGCGGCCTCTTTTTTAAATTGCGCAAGCGCGTTTGTCACTTTTCCGAATTCAGAGGCGTGCGGGCGGTCATCTCCGTCCTTATAGCCGTAGTCGACCATCCGGTTTCTGTTGAGGCAGAGCTTCGTCAATTCCGGCTTGAATAAGTCGAACAATTCGAAGCGCTCATGCAGTTCAGGGAATCTCTGCTGATAATCCAAAATCGCATCAGCCAAAGCTTTCCACAGGCGCTTTTCAGGAAGCAGACCGTCATTTTCCAAAATGTTAGCCACATAGCGCAAATGGCAAATGAAAAGCCCTGTAAAGATAAACTGCACAAGCCCTTCCGGCGGCTCGCTTCTGAGAACGGCTTTTAAATCTTCTTTCAAACCGCTCAGTTCAGGAAGCGGCTGGTCGCTGATATTGACGTCATCTACAAAATCTTTAATCGCCAGCCTGTGCGGCTGATGATCTTTTAAGACGAGAATCGTATTTTGTCCGTGCGGCGAAAATACGGTTCCGTAGCGGTACATGAAATGCAGAAGCGGCGGCATCACGGTGTTAAATAGCTTTCCGATCCACTCCTCCGCTGACAGCCCCGACTTTTCGATCAGGCGCCTGATAAACGGTACGCCGCCTTGATCAATGTATGTTAAAGAAGCGAGCGTAACAGGCTGCTCTCCATCTTCCAAATACGTATAAATGCTTTCTCTGAAAATAGCGCCGAGCATTTCCAAATATTGATACGGGGCTTTTTCAAGAGCATGATAGTATTGGTGATCAACGTTCAGACTGGCATTTTCGCCCGGCAGGATCACCCTGCATTCATCTTTTAGAAATGCGTCGTTTTCGGCGATCCCTTTAATATGCTCAGTAATTCTCGGCGCGATCACCGTCCGCTCCGACGGCAGTCCTCTATATACAAGCGTATTTAAAATGCTCATCGGCAGTTTAATATGATGCTTGTGTTTGTTTGTGATGTTTGTAAAGGTCCTGATCGACTGCTGCGGCAGGTACTCGTCTCCGCCTTCCCCTAAAGGAATGATCGCTTTTGAAGCAATTTCTTCCGGAAACTGCTGAATGATCGTATTTGTCCACTGCCATTTGTGGACGGGCAGATAATAATAGTCTTCACTGGCTGCGTCCTGCTTTTCTATCACTTTAGCGAACTGCCTTAAAGTCAGCTCATCAAGCTCTTTATGAATCAGCGTTTCATAATCGAGTCCTTCAACTGAGTGGAATGACGCGGTCTCTTTGTGTACAGCGATCCACAGCAGCCGTTCGGCTCTCTGATTTTCCGGTGCAAACCGGAGGTAGTCATCATAGCCAAAACCGATTCTTCCTTTGTTGTAGACGATCCACGGATGGCCTGTCATCTCGCCTTCAATGACGGCATAATCGGCTTCGGTCAGCTCGTCAGCCGTAAGCGCATCCTTTGCCAAAAGATGAGCATCCGCCAGCATCGTATGGTTGAACTCTTTGATCAAATGCCCCGCTGTTTCCGGACTCATCGGGATATGCGGCTGGATATCGAGGAGAAATTCAATCGCGCTCACTTGTTTTGTCCATTGTCCGCTCTTGAAGACTTCAATCGTCTCCGGCATCGCGTCAAAACTGTCAAACATGCGGGGTTTGGCGGTAAACCGGTACACCTTATCCTCCGCCGTTCTCAGCTCATACCGGTTGATGCCGTCTTCAGTTTCAATGAAATCGGGCTTGATGATATCCTCATACATATACTCAGAAAGCATCTTCGCCAGTAATCGCCGATTGACTTCTGTCCACCTGTCCGGATTGAGGACCCTCTTTAATTCATCTTGAAACAACATGAAAATGCCTCCTTTATTAGCCGTTTGGCACCGCGGTTTTTTCGGTGATTCCTGTTCCGAATGTCTGGAAAACCGTTTTGTGGCTGACGTTGTATACTTCTCTCCCGGCTAGCTGATTGATGATCACCGAGTTCCGGTAAGCGCCGAGTCCCAGGTCAGGCGCTCCGACGCCGTGCGTGTGCAGCTCTCCGTTTTGAACGAAAATATGGTTTTTTGATGTTGCAGCTGTCACCAGTCTATAGTCGCGCGTAATGACATAGCGGCCGCCCGCGTCCTTTTCAATCAGGCTGTCAACAGGTGCCAGACACTCCGGCAGCCTCTCTTTATAGCCCGTCGCCAGGACGACCACATCTGCCTGCCGCTCAAACCGTTCTTCATTCACCCGGTTTGCGCAGTGCAGAATCAGCGTTTCTCCATGCTGTTCGATCTGCTTGACTTCTGTCATGGACTGAAGATCAAAAGCCGCTTCCCGCCCTCCGCAGGTCCGCTCATACAGAAGATGATAAATATCGCTGATCGTCTTCGCGCTGATTCCTTTATAAAGGAGATCCTGCTGCGTTAGCAATTCATCTTTTTTCCACTGTGGAAGCTGATAGAAAAAATCGATATAATCAGGCGAAAAATATTCGAGCCCGAGGTTCGAATATTCCATCGGGAAGAAGCCTTTTGAGCGGGTGAGCCAGCTGACATGCTCCGCTTCATCTTCACCGACGAGGTCATAAAACACCTCGGCTGCGCTTTGACCGGAGCCGACGACGGCCACCCTTTTCCCTTTAAATCCGTCGGGCTTTCTCATTAAATACTCAGCTGAATGGAACACCGAGCCTCCCAAAGCGTCTGAGAGCGTTTCGGGAACGTGCGGGCCCGTCCCAATGCCAAGCGCAACATGCCTCGTGTAATAAACGGCTTCCCCGCCGTTTTCCCGATTCACGACCCGCACTTTAAAAAGCGCCTCCGGATTCGATTCAATGAGCGATATGCTTTCAACATTCATCCCGAAGCGGCACGAGTCAAGCTGTTCTGCCACCCAGCGGCAGTAGTGGTTGTATTCCTTTCTCGGAATATGAAAGTCTTCCAGAAAATAAAAAGAATACAGACGGTTATGCTGCTGGAGATAGTTTAAAAAGCTGTATTCGCTTGTCACATCGGCCATGCTCACCAAGTCGGCCAAAAACGGCACCTGCAGTGTCGTCCCTTCAATCAGCATGCCGGGATGCCAGTTAAAGCTTTCATTTCGTTCAAAAAACAGCGCATTAATCTCAGGCACGGAATCGGCTAATGCGGCAAGACCGAGGTTAAACGGCCCGATGCCGACGCCGATGACATCATATACATCAGTGGCTCTCTTTGTAGAGTTCATCTTTTTTCCCCTTTTCAAAAAAACGTTCTCGTTCGCAAAACATCAATAATCCGGTTTTATCAGGGAGATTCACAGGTTTAATCGGGCGAAACCCGCATTTTTCAAAAACATGAATCATTTTTTTGTTGCGGATATCCGGCTCTGCGATGACCTTTTTTGTGTTAGGCTCGGCAAATTGCATACAGACCATCGCTTTTAAAAGCGGAAGGGCCAGCCCTTTTCCCAAGTACTCTTTTTCTCCGATCAACAGGTGGATGCCCTGGTCAAAAGGTTCATTGTCAAAGTGGTGTTCAATGACGTCCCCCTTGACCCAGTACGACTCCCAGTAGCTCATGGGCACACCGTCGATAGAGCCGATGTACAGCGTTTGGTGGGGGTCTGTGATGGCCTTGTGAAAATGGTCTTCAAATTTTGCAAACGGCATGTTTAAATGCCAAAACGGGATGACGTGCTCCTCCTGCATCCAGCGATAGACGAGCGATACGTCTCTTGCATAGTCCGCTTTTTGAAATGTGATCCGGTCATTCATTGGACGGCCGCCGCCTCCTTTAACAGCGGATTGCCGACAGACGTATAGCGAGACTGGGTTTCAAGCGAGCCCGTCAGCTCATCCATGTCGTAAAATCTCGTCAGCAGATTGGCCTTGCACGGAAGCTCCGAAAACCGAAGCAGGCTGTCCGTCAACTCAGTGATGCCGTAAATGTGTTCCGCTTTTTCAAGCCGCTCTCTGATCATGGACAGGAGCGTTTCTTCCCGGATCAGCCCTTCGCAGCCAAACCCGTTCACCAGCCCAAACAGATGGTTGAAGAAGAAATAATAGCGCAGTCTCTCAACAGCCACGCCGTCCGTGCAGATCGTCTCGCTCCTTTCGCTCAAGTCTTCGATCAGCTTGGAAAGAATCCCGGCTTTTGATTCGCTGTAGTAATAGCCTTGATTATCCCTGTAGTAAAACGTCTCCGGATAGCCGTTTTTTAAGCGGATAACGGCGTTTTGCTGGTGCGCTTCAATCGCCAGCCCGTATGTTTCAAACAGCCATAAAACAGGCTCTAGCGAAATGGATAAATATTTGTCAAACCAATCAATGCTCACTTCTTCCGTTGTCCGCCCTTCTTTTAACGCCAGCCCGCGGATCACAGAGGACAGCCGTGACTCTTTCCCGAAGGCGTGATCTTGGCAAAGCCCGGCGACCAGACATGCAGAACGGTCGTCTTCATAAAACGGATTCTCCCTGATCACGACTTCAAAGCCGGACTCCCCGTTCTCCCCCCGAATCGAGATGTAGGCAGGATCTGTGATAACGCGAAAGCCCGGAAACTCCTGTTTTAACCTTTGACCGAGTTCTGTCTGAAGCAGCCGGGCCATTTCAACACCTCTGTCCAATTCTTTCTGCTTGTTCACACGAAGCGAATTCGTGATTTTGATCGGGACTGAGAATTTGTACATATAGCGCGAGTGCTTGCTGTAAACCGTGCGGACGGAGGATGTCGCCGTGAACGTCCTGCCCTTTGCACCGAGATATGTAAGGAGACCTTGATCGATCAATTTTTGAACATACGGCTCCTCCAGCAAAGCTCTCGCCTGGAGCGGGTGTGCGGGAAGAAGCGCAAAATCCGGATCGGCCGTTTGCTCGTCTAGCCACGCATTATCAATCATCGGGTCGTTTCTCAATTCCTCTTGTATGACTAGCGGCGCTTTTGTTCCTGTACTTGAATCGTGCAAAACGAGCGAGGCATGCGCCTTAAAGTAATGAAGCTGAAACTCCCCTTTCAATTCAGGTGAGAAAATGTTTTCCTCTTCAGGTTTCATGCCCTGCCTGCTTTTTGGCGTCGGGTGCATCAGATGACCGAGCAAGAGCGACTGCTCCGCTTCGATAAACGTAAAATCAGCGCGGCTAAGCTCATTTTGATCACCGGCCCGTTCTTCCACATAACGGCTGATATTGCGGCAGCTCAAAATGACTCTGAGCAAGAATTCATCCTCGGCACCCCCGCGGTTTTGCTGAAGAAGCAATTCTTTTGAAGCGAGGGAGACGAGCGTGACATAGTCGAGCGGAAGCGGCTTGTTTTGGGTTGTTTGATAGTAAAGCGGAAATGAGAAAAGGTGCCTTCCCGTCTTCGACCAGTACTTGATCGGAACGATCAGCTCGATTTGCTGGCGTTTTAGCGGAACAATCAGCGTTTTTTGAGAGCCGTCCGCGATCTCACGGGTTTTGATGCCGGTTTCACGCAAATAGCAATTTAAAAAACTTTGAATCGTAGCGTTTTCTGCTATTTCTTTAAATGAACTCATCTTGTTACCCTCCTGCTATTCGTATAAAGACTTGCCAGCTCTTGAATCCTGCCGAGAATGTCGTCAAGATCCGAAAGCGTCGTCCGCGGATTCAGCAGCGTGAATTTTAAATACGTTTTCCCGGCTGCTGCCGTCTTGGCGATCACCGCCTGTCCCGTTCTGAACAATTCTCTGTGGATACATTTATTCAAACGGTCGTTCTCTGCGTCGTCTTCTGAGGCGAGGTAGCGGAAGACGACAGCGTTCAGTTCAGGGTGCGGATTTAGCAGTTCGAACCGATCGCTTGCTGAGATTTTTTCCGCTGTCGCTTCGGCCAATGCGAATGTCCAGTCAATCATCTCTGCGAATGTATCTACTCCAAGCACACGCAGCGAGACAAACAGCTTTAAAGCGTCAAAGCGCCTCGTCGTCTGAATCGATTTATTGACGAGATGAACGATTCCCTCCGCTTCATCCTCTTCAGGATTTAAATAATCGGCATGATAACCAATCAAGCGGAAATGCCTTCTGTCTTTGACAAGAAAAGCGCCGCAGCTGACCGGCTGATAAAACTGCTTGTGGAAGTCGACGCTGATGGAGTCGGCCCTGTCGATACCGGCCAATTTATAGCGGCGGGTTCTGCTCAAAATCAACGCCCCTCCATACGCGGCATCAACGTGAAGCCAAAGCCCGCCGGCATGCGCGGCATCCGCAAGCTCGGAAAGCGGATCGATGCTTCCGAAGTCCGTCGTACCGCATGTGGCAACAATCGCAAATGGATGTAAGCCCGATTCCTCAAGCAGCGTTGTTTTTCGCTTTAAATCGTAAAGGCTCATCCGCTTTTCATCATCTGTATCGACGAGTACGACGGCGCGCTCTCCAAGTCCGAGCTGGGAAGCCGACTTTTTCACGGTAAAATGAGCATCCTTTGAACAGAGGATCCGCAGCCTGTCCGCTTCCGGCGGCAGTCCGTCCTTCTGTACGTTCCAGTTCCACTGCTTTTCACAGAAAGCATCGCGGGCCAACAGAAGTCCCATGTAATTAGACTGTGTGCCTCCGCTCGTAAATGTTCCGTCAGCATCCTTTCCGTACTCGAACTTTCGGCAAAGCCACTGCACCATTTCTTCCTCGATCAATGAAGCCGCTCCGCTTTGATCAAACGAATCCATCGACTGATTCAGCACACTGATCAGCATCTCTGCAGCGAGTGCCGGGATGAGCGGCGGACAGTGCAAGTGTGCGGCGCATTTTGGATCTTCAACATGAATCCGGTGCGGCAAATAGGCTTCTTTTAGATCAGCGAGAACATCCGCAAGCGGTTCTCCCGCTTCCTTAAACGAAAACAAGTTTTTAATTTCGTGCTTTAATTCATTCGGCATCTTCCCGCTGTAGGGCTTCATTTTATTTTTCCAATCGGCCCACAGCGTCTCTACAGCGGCCTCGGCCGCGTCACGGTATGCTTTGATCCCCTGTTCGCCGTTGTACATAAACAGGGAATCAAAGTTTTTCTGTTTACTTGACTGCTTCATAGACGGCCTCTCTGAAGATCGTGATGATATCGTCGATTTGCGCCTCTGTTACGATGAGCGGCGGCAAGAAGCGGATCACGCTTCCATGGCGTCCTCCCGTTTCAACGATCAGTCCTTTTTCAAAGCATTTTCTTTGAATCACGCTTGCAAGCTCCGCATCAGCCGGATAGCTGCCGTTTGCGTTTTGTTTTTTATGCGGTGCGACAATTTCGGCGCCGATCATCAGCCCCCGTCCCCGGACATCACCGATTTCAGGAACGTGTTCCTGAATGTCTTGCAATTCCTGCATGAGCTTCGCGCCGACTTTTTCTACATGTGACAGTACATCGTGCTCTTTTATATATTTTAACGTTGCACTTCCAGCCGCCATCGCCATCTGGTTCCCTCTGAATGTGCCGATATGCGCCCCCGGTCCCCACTGATCAAGGTCTTGATCATAGATGACGACAGACAGAGGGAGGCTTCCGCCGATCGCTTTTGAAAGGACGATGACATCCGGTATAATGCCGGCATGCTCGAACGCAAACATTTTTCCGGTTCTGCCGATGCCGGTCTGCACTTCATCAATGATTAGAGGGATTCCGCGTTCTTTTGTGATCCTTCTCATTTCTTTTATCCATTCAGCCCGAGCCGGAACTGAGCCTCCTTCTCCTTGTACGGCTTCAAAGATCATCCCGGCCGGCTGTAAAATTCCGCTTTCCGGATCATCCAGCATATTTTCGATATATGCGCTCGACAGCTTGTGGCTCGCCTCTCCTCCTCTTCCAAACGGGCAGCGGTATTCATACGGATATGGCAGGAAATGCACATCAGGCATAAGTCCCTGGACATTTTCCTTTGGAGATAAATTACCGCTCAGCGCCATCGTTCCATGAGTTGCACCATGATAGGCACCGTGAAACGACAAGATGGTTCTTCTCCCCGTTGCCGTTTTGACAAGCTTGAGAGCGGCTTCGATCGCATCGCCGCCGGTCGGACCGCAAAACTGAATCTTCGCCCGTTTGGCAAACGCCTCAGGAAGGCTTGCAAATACTTCGCTGACAAACTCTTCTTTGATTTCCGAAGTGATATCAAGCGTGTGCAGCGGGCGTTTTTCATCAAGCATTTTTTGAATCGCTTCAATCACAACTGGATGATTATGACCAAGCGCAAGCGTCCCCGCTCCTGCCAGGCAGTCATAATATTGCTTTCCATCCGCATCAGTCACCAAGACACCTTCCGCGGTTTGCATGGCGAGCGGAAATCTTCTCGGATATGAACGCGCATTAGACTCTCTTCTATTTTGCTGCTCCAAAAACACTTGATTTTTAGAACTCGTTTGTACAGGCATAGAAAGCATTCCTCCAATTGATAAAGATTATCATTTTCAATGACAAAAAAAGTGTATATTTTGTGACACCGGCATGTCAATAAGATTCAGAAAAATAGGGCGTTTCTCACAATGAGGAAACATGAAGATTTCCTCTACTGCAAATCCAGCTGCTAATATGAATCAATAGTTCCTTGAATGATATGTTAATGGGATTTTTTGGACTGTTTTTAAATAACCCGAGGCCTGAAATAAAAAGGGGCGGCTGCTGAACGTCGATTTTTCAGCAGCCGGTACAGCCGGGACTCACATGAGCTTCCCGGCGAGTTCTGCGATCGTTTGAATGCCGTAGCGAAGCTCTGGCAAAGAGGCGTACGAATAGGACAATCTGATGCTGTATTTAGCTTCTTTATCGTAGAGAGTGCCGGGATTGATGAGGATGTTTTTCTGTAATGCTTGTTCGAACAAAGCGCTGAGCGAGAGCGGCTTTAGAAATGTGACCCAAATGTAAAACCCGCCTGAAGGCTTTTCCCAGCGGGCGATTCCTCTGCAATAGGTCTCAAGACACCGGAGCGCCTCATCCCGCCTTCGTCTCAGTTCACCTTTGATCCAGCTGAGATTTTCATCATAAAGTCCGCTTGAAAGCCACTTTGCAGCCACCCATTGCGACAATGAACTTGAGCCGTAGTCAGTCTGCATTTTAATATCGGCCAGCCTCTCGATGACGGGCTCCGGGCCTGCGACCCAGCCGATGCGAAGGCCGGGGCTGACTGTTTTCGATAGTGTACTGACATAAAGAATGCTGCCTTCTCTGTCCATGGCCTTCAGCGGCGATGACGGCGGACCGTCAAGCCGCAAGTCGCCGTATGCGTCATCTTCAATAACCGGGAGCGACAGCCGTTTGCTCATTTGAATCAGCTCGCGCTTCCGGTTTTCCGACATCAGTTTGCCCGTCGGATTGTGAAATGACGGAATCGTGTACAGTAAATCGGCGCCATGCCGTTTTTTTACCGCCGGAATGACGGACGGGTCTAATCCCCCGCCATCCATTGGAAGCCCGCAAAGCCGCATGTCCATCGATTGAAAAACGTGCAGCGAGTATAGGTATGACGGCTTTTCCGCCAACACGACGGCTCTCCGCTTCAAAAGGCCGATCGATATGAGCTGCAGCGCTTGGAGCGCTCCGGAGACAATCAGAATCGAGTCGGCCGATACACGCACACCCTTCCGGCCCAGATGCTCCGCCAGCACCTCTCTTGTATAGCGGCTTCCTTTCGCTTCTTCATACCCGAGCATCAGCCTATCAGACGGTGCGCGGCGAAGAATCTCTTCCATCTGTTGATAGGGCAGCAGTTCAGGCGCTAATTCACCTGTGCCGAGCCTGATGATCCCTTCTGTAAACTCCTGCCTGTTGATTTCCTGAACCGTCATTGAATTGGGACGGTGAATTCCCGAACGTACATAACTCGTCCAGTCAAGCGGCGGCCCCGCCGTCAATTGTGACCATGTTTGATTGGCCACCTTTGTGCCTCCGCCCCGGTTGCCTTCAAGAAATCCTTGGGCTGTCAGCTCGTCCAGAGCCGCGGTAACCGTGCTTCTATTCACTTGAAAGATAGATGCCAGCTTGCGTTGTGAAGGGATTTTCGTCCCGGCCGGCCATTCGCCCTGTAAAATCTTCTCTTTTATGATCTGTTCGATTTGCTGGTATAACGGAATGTCTGAATGTCTGTTCAGCTGTCTGTTCACTTCATGTTCAGCTCCTTTTTTAAAAGATAGCATTTGGCTGGGCAATTAGACCAGCCAAATGGCCGGAGACATTCCCCGCTTCTTACTCTACAATAAAACGGATGTTTTGAATGAAAGGGGTTTTTACAGTCATGAACGCAGTTATTCACGGAATGATTCTCGCTTTTGGACTGATCTTGCCGCTCGGCGCGCAAAATGTCCTGATTTTTCAGCAAGGGGCCGCATCATCGAGCATTTGGCGTGTCTTGCCGCTTGTGATCTCCGCATCGTTGTGCGATTCCCTCCTGATTATACTGGCAGTCACAGGTATTTCCGCGGCTGTCGCCGGCCTTCCTGAAGTTAAATTTGTCCTTTTGACCGGAGGATTTTTGTTTCTCATTTATATGGGATGGATCACATGGAGGAGCAAACCGGCGGTAGGAAACGCGTCCGAAGCTATGCCGCCCAAAAAGCAAATCGCTTTTGCTGCGGCCGTATCGCTCTTAAATCCGCACGCCTTGCTCGATATCGTCGGCGTGATCGGCACCAACTCTTTAGCGTATGAAGGTGCGGATCTTTGGCTGTTCACCTGTGCATGTATGATCGTTTCGTGGCTATGGTTCCTTGGACTTGCCGCAACGGGAAGACTTCTCAAACAGCTCGATTCACAGGGGATCGTCATGACCTTGTTCAATAAAGGATCTGCGGCTGTCATGTGGGGGCTTGCCGCCTACCTCGGCGCCTCGCTGTTTACCTGATCCTGCGGGAACGCGGCTTCTGTCCGCATAAACCTGAGAAGCAGCGAGCACAATAAAGACAATCCGGTAACCCGGCAATGATCAATCGCTGATGAGGGATGTCCATGTTTCGAAAATATAAAAGAAAGGGAGCCGGATTGCGGAGCGCTCCCATTACGAAAGATGCCCTTCTTGACGCCACCGCCGGTATGGCTGATGCGGTGATCGAAGAGCATGAAACAAAAGGCGGACAAAAAGCAGTATTTTACTATTTACATACCATCATTGATCGGGTCATGCTGCAACAGTCGATCATCAGGCCTCTGATCATGAGCGCCGAAGAAGAGTCAATATATCGCTGTTTAAAAACCTTTGTTTTGCACGTTGAACCGATCGTATCTTTAGAAACCGCAAAGGAGTGGCTGATGTCCGGTTCGATCATCATCCATGATCCGGACAGGCAGCAGTGGTTTGCCATTCCCATTGAAAATCGGGTCGGCCGGCAGATCGAACCGTCTCAAACCGAAACGGTGATGTACGGTCCGAAAGACAGTTTTACCGAGCAGCTCGACGTCAATCTTTCTTTGCTGCGGCGCAGGCTGCCTTTAACCAATTTAAAAGCGGAAAGGCTGACGGTCTGTTCGCTCAGCAAAACATCTGTTGTTATCGTTTATATTGCCGGATTAACCAATCCGGAATTGATTGAGGAAGCCAGAAAAAAAATCGCGGAAACCGATTTTGACATGATCTTCGATTCCGCACAGCTCACTGAATTGATTGAAGATCATCATCATTCGATTTTTCCGCAGTTCCAGCAGACCGAGCGTCCCGACATTTCCGCATACAATTTAAGCATTGGCAAAGTCGCCATTTTGGTCGATCAGACGCCGTTTGTATTACATGCACCGATCACGTTTTTTCACCTTTTTCACTCCGCTGAAGATTATACGACGCGCTGGCCGGTTGCCAGCTTTTTTAGAATGCTGCGCTACGCCAGTTTTTTTCTGTCTATTTTGCTCATCCCTTTTTATGTGGCTTTGTCGACTCATCATTATCATATGTTTCCGCTCCAGATCCTTTATGTGCTGATCGAATCAAGGAGCAAAGTGCCGTTCACCCCGTTTTGGGAAGCGGTTCTTATGCTGCTCGTCATTGAAATTATTAAGGAAGCCAGCGTGCGGATGCCGACAAAATCAAGTTCAACATTGGGGGTTATCTCGGGGATTGTGATTGGAGAAGCAGCGGTGCAGGCGGGCTTCGTCAGCAAAGTGCTAATCGTTTTGGTCGGCATCTCAACGGTCGCGTCATTTTTGGTGCCTAACTACATCGTAGCTAAAGGGCACACTTTGATTCATTTTACGATGCTCGTGTTCTCCGCCTGCCTCGGTTTTTTCGGATTGATCTTCGGAATGATCGGACTGTTTGTTCATTTGAACGGGCTTACTTCTCTCAAGCAGCCTTATTTTGCGCCGATTACTCCGTTATATTGGCGCGATTGGCTCGATCTTTTTATACGAAGTCCTTTGATCTGGCTGAAAAAGCGCCCCGAATATCTGCATACCTTGCAAAAATGGCGGTACGTTAAAAGGAGATGAAGCGGCTTGAGTTCTTTTCAATTATTTCACAAGACACGGCCTCTCGGCGGAATTTACATCGCCCTCATCGCCAACCGTATGCAAGTTCTTTTTTTCATCTTGGTTCTGCCGATGTATCTGGTTCACCCTTACATGATGTTCGTTATGCTCGCTGTCGGAATGCTGTCACAGTTCAACTTGTACCTGTTGTCCAAATGGCTGTCTTCTCCAGCGGCCGCAAAAGGCTATGAAGGCTTTGCCGCTCTCTTCGGCGAACGCAAGCTGCGCTTTTTTATCCTGATCGGCTTAATTCAGCTCGCGTTAAAGATCGCGATCATGATCACAAGCTACGCCGAAACGGTGAGACACTTCATCTTTCCCGCCATCAATATCAACTGGCTTGTGATCTTGATTCTGGTGATCAGCGGATATGCGGCCTCCCACGGCATGGAAAATACGATGCGATTTGTCATCATTGCCTTTATGTCATCATTTTGGATCGTGTTCATTTTTATCAGGTTTTATATCCCCCCGATCGCTTCCTTGACCGATTTATATCCGTTGATTCCTTTTGACTGGACTGAACATTCTTGGAAGGCGCTGCTCGTCATGTGGTCTTCTTTTTCCAGTCCCGAGTATTTGATTTGTCTGGCTCCATGGTTCAGCAAGGAAGCTAATGTGCTGAAATGTTTATCGGTCGGTAATGCGATTTCACTCTTCGAATATTTGTTTTTGTTTATCGGTGCATTATTTTTCTACGGCTCCTCTTATTTGCTGGAAACCATTTTTCCGGTGATAAACATGCTCCGCTATTTGCAGTCGCCGATTTTGGAGCGGATCGATACGTTTCTACTGTCTGCCCATATGTTTCATTTTGCGTTTGTAATCGCGATTTTTTTACTCTGCTTTTACGGAGGCCTCCGCATTTTGTTTAAAAGAATGGCCAAGCCTGTGACGCGAAGAGGATTTCTGTTCAGCTTCCTATTGCTCATGGGATGTTCGCTCGTGTTAAGCACTTGGTTTTGGCAATCCGGAAAGCAGCAAGATATGTGGTTTTTGATCGAAGTATCCATCGGAGCCGTCACTTACGCATTGACTCCGGCTATTCTTGTCATCGCCGGAAAACGAAAGGGGCGCATGCAATGATCAACGGGAAACGTCCCATATTAAACGGCTGTATCGCACTTGTGATTTTCATGACGATTGAGGGCTGCTCTCCATTTGTTGAAAACAATGAGATTGAAGAAATCTCACCGGTTACCTTTTGGTATATCAAAGAAGGAAAAAAAGGAAAGATCTCAATGAGCACCACCGTCCCTCCGGTGGGCCTTGAAAAGAAGCGGCTATTCAGCACCGAAGTCAATATGATCAAACAAGTCGGCAAGCGATTTAATTTAAATTATTACAACGAGCTGAAAAACGGGCAGCTGAGAATGGTGATGATCGAAGAAAATCTCGCCGACAAAGGCATACTTCCGATTATCAACACGCTTCTGTCAGACCCGAAAATCGGCCCTCGCCTTTATCTCATCGTCGTCAACGGCGATTTTGACAAATATATACTGAACGAATTGAAGCAAAGCGAGAATTTTGACTTTTATCTTTATCAGACGTTAAGGCATTTTGAAAGAGCCAACCAGGGTGAAATGAGCATCGTTAACCTGCATCAATTCAAAAACCAGCTGTACACCCACTATTCAGATCCTTACGTGCCTGTTTTCAGAACCGATGGTAACCAGTTCACATATGAAGGAACAGGACTTTTCCGAAACGACAAATTCGTGAAGACACTGACCGGCATAGACGATCAAATTTTTCAGCTGCTCAACAATAACAGGTATCTGAAGTTCCTCACGATTCCCAACTTGTCAATCATAATCGGCCAAGCCCGCTCAACCGTCACATTTGACTTAAATCAAAACAATACAGCTTTATCAATGAAAGTCAGCATAAACGCGGGCATTGAAGAATACACAGGCGACAAAAACCTGCAGGATCAAAGCGAGTTCAGCGCACTTGTTCATGATGTGGAATCCGAATTGGAAAAGAAAACAACGGACATGATAAAGGACATGCAAAACATTCGGGTTGATCCGCTTGAAGTCGGCGGTGAAGCGCTGTTTCCGTTTACGAAGCCGATGAGCGACAAAGCGTGGCTGCATCGTTGGGAGAAGATGGATGTCGAGGTGGACTATCAGGTGAATCTGAGACCGAATCTGAATGTGCAATAAGGGGCTTGCAGTTGATTGAAAACGCTGAGAGAAAGGGCGGCATCGGGCGGAGAAATGCTTTCTTCCGCCCTTCTTTCTGTTGATCCTATTGACCGCAGGATGATCTCCGGCATACTTTATCTTTATCACAGCCCGTTTATGAGCCCCGTTTCATACCGTAAGCTGTTTCGTCTGATACTGAATCTTGACGGTCTTGCCTGTTGACCAGGATTCTGTGGCCGCAAGCGCGATTTCCAGATTGACTGCCGCATCCACTTCAGTCACAATCGGTTTCGTTTTGTTGCGAACACACTTGGCAAAGTGCTGCATCTCTAAGCAGTACGCTTCATGGAACCTCGCCTGGAAATCCGGAATGATATTATAGCTGCTCCCCTGCCCGGTCCGCACGGTAACCGCCGGGTTCCGCAGCGTCCCGATGAAGATGCTGCCGTCCGTCCCGATAATTTCGGCGCGTATATCGTGGCCGTAAGACGAATTGCGGCTTGCTTCCGCATCACCCGCCGCCCCCGAATCAAACTCCATATAGGTGAGCGCTTGATCGACATCATGGCATCCCGGCATGAACGCGTGCTTCAAAACCCTTCCGTGGCCGGAAACCGAAGTAATTTCAGCCCCCATTAAATAACGCGCGATATCATAATCGTGAATCGAACAATCGACGAAAATACCGCCGCTTTTTTTAATGAATTCGGCCGGAGGAGAGCCAAAATCGCGCGTGAACCCTTTATAATAGATCGGTTTGCCGATTTCTCCGGCATCGATCCTCCTTTTGGCATCCGCATAAGCAGGATCAAACCGCCTCATAAACCCCACCTGGCAAATCACGCCCGTTTCTTTGACTTTAGAAATGACTTCAATCGATTCTTCAAGATTTAATGTCAGCGGCTTCTCGACGAAAATCTGTTTGCCGCATTCGGCCGCCTGTTTGATCACTTCGGCATGGGTAGATGTCGGTGTAACGATGACGACGGCATCAATTTCTGGATCGTGGAGACATTCAAACGGATCTTCAAACCACTTTTCAACACCCAGTTCGGCGGCAATCTCCCTCGCCCTCCCCTCTGCCGGATCGGCCACAGCGGCTAGCAGGACCCCGGGCACCTCGGTTTTGAGGTTTTTCGCATGGTAATAGCCGAGCCTTCCGAGCCCTAATACGGCGCATCTCACTCGTTCTGTCATTTTCTTCTCTCCCTTCTTACATATTGAAAGCGCTTTATTAATCAGAGAAAGCGCTTGCTCATTTCAATTCTGATTTTACCCTGTATTTATTTTATCCGCAATGCTTTTTAGGATTTAACGAGAGCAAGCGCTTGCTCTTATTTTTTAAAAAAAGAGCGTTTTTTCTGTCAAAACCCGCTCTTTTCTGCATGTGCATCTTTTTTAAATGGAGGTGCCGTCGACTGTCTGACGACAAGTTCAGGCATGAGAATGATTTTGTTTTTCGAACTTTTCTCGCCGCTGATTTCTTCGGCCAGCAGCTCGGCCGCACGGCAGCCCATTTCTTCAATCGGCTGCGACACTGTCGTAAGCGGCGGATCGGTCATTTCGGCTAAAAACGTATTATCAAAGCCGATGACAGATAAATCCGTTGGAACTTGGAGCCCCCATTCCCTTGCAGTCTGAATGACTCCGCACGCAAGCACATCATTCATGGCGAAAACGGCGGTCGGAATGTTGCTTTCGAAAATCTGAGCGGCTGCTTTTTTGCCGCATTCCAGGGAAAAACCGGTACCGGCGATGAGCGATTCATTCACTTTGATGCCGGCTTCATCCATCGCTTTTTGGAAGCCTTTCAGCCTGTCTTTTTCTCCGGTTGTCGATCCGTCGCCGGCGATGCAGGCGATTGTCTTATGGCCGAGCGAAATTAAATGCCGCGTCGCTAAGTATCCGCCCATAAAATCGTCGATGACCACGACATCCAGCGGAACAAGGGCGCGGTCCTGAGAAATCATCACGAGCGGTATGCCCTCTTTTGCAATATCCTCGAGCGCATCCATGCTCTCCTGATTTTCGATGCCGGTCGCAAAAATGATGCCGTCGACGCTTTTTTGCTTGAGCACCGAGAAATACGTTGCCTCCTTTTTCGGATCGCGGTCGGTACTGCATATCATCATGCTGAATCCAAGCTCGCCCGCCCGCTCTTCAACGCTTTTGGCAAGCTCTCCGAAAAAAGGGTTTGCAATATCGGGCGTCAACAGGCCGATAATGTTCGTGCGCTTTCCGGTAAGCGCAGAAGCGTGAACATTCGGCTGATAATCGAGTTCTTTCATGACGGCATGCACTCTTTGCCTTGTCGACCTGCTGATTCTCCCGGTATTGTTGATCACCCGGGAAACCGTGGAAATCGAAACGCCTGCCGCTTCCGCTACATCATAAATGGTTTTTTTCATTTTGGTCCCCTCTAGTCCGCTGATGAAAGATATCTAATATTACATTATAGAGCGTGTCAGCTACCGCCGCAAATCAGCTCCCACTCCTCCCGCAATATTCCGTATCTGATTGAATCATAATAGACTCCGTCATAATATCTGACTTTGCGAATCCGGCCTTCCATCTTAAACCCCGCTTTTTCGGCGCACCTCATCATCCGCCTGTTGCCGGACCACGTCGTCATTCCGATTCTCGGCACATCGACGTTTTCAAATAGGAAGCCGACCCATAATTCTACGGCTTCCGTGCCGTAACCTCCGTTCCAGAACCGCGGATCATAGATGCCGATCCCGCATTCCAGCCAGCGTGTCGGCCGGCACTCCCAATAGTAAGAAACGGTTCCTTTCAGCTCTCCTTCGATCTCAATCGCCAAATAGCGCGGCGGTTTTTCTTTTAAAGCCGGCACAAAAGAGTCGAGAAAATATTGAAACGGTTCGGGCTGAAGCGGAAAATAAGGGGCATCCCATTTTTTCCATTCAGGGTTTCGGGTTCCGTAAATCATTCTCCATAATCCGGGCAGGTCATCCATTGTGATCGTGCGCAGCTTTACTTTTTCACCATTGATGGATGCCAAACTTTTCTCCTCCTATGCTTTGAAAATATCACTCAATATTTCTCTTCATCATCTTTCTGTATTCAACAGGCGAAATCCCTTCTATTTGTTTAAACAGCTTTGAGAAATAAGTCGGATCATCGATTCCGACTTGTTCGGCAATCGATGACATTTTGTCGTTTGTCGAAGAAAGGAGCCGCTTCGCTTCAAAAACCTTCGCCTTATTGGCGTATTGGCCCGGTGTGATGCCGAACGCCTTTTGCATGCAGCGGGTAATGTAGTCCTGGTGATAGTGAAGGGCAGCCGAAAGCTGCTCCATGCTGAGCTTCTCCTTATAGTGGCGATCGATGTAATGCTGCGCTTCGGATGCCACACGCTCACTCGCCGAAGGAATGTGGAACGCCTCCTTCTGCAGGTGAATCAGCAGCTCTTCGAACAAGAGCTGCTTCCGAAGAGGCAGGTCGGAATTTTGGGCGGAATCGTCAATCAAACGTCTAAACTGCTGTTCAATAAACGCTTTTTGGTCGATCTTTCCCTTTCTCGGAATCTTTAAATGATATAATGTCGGCGTTTCAAACGTCCCCTTCTTCAGCTTGAGCTCGGTCCAGTTCTCACCTCCCTGCTGTGCAAAGCCATAAGACGGCTCCTGAAAGTGCAGCCAAAAATAGCGGGTATCGTCTTGACAGCCTTGGTGTCCATAATGCTCAAGCCCCGGTACAAGGATGATATATTCCCCTTCCCGGATCTGATGGGAGTCGCCGTCCTCAGTCAAAAATAGTTCCCCCTGTATTACATATAAGAGATCAAACACGGAATATTCACGCCTCACATGCTTTTCCCCTTTTTTGAACAGTCCTTCTCCGCCGGTAATCAACACAGGGAGCGGCGGAATTGTAAAGATGATATGTTCCATGTTCTCTCCCCTTTTCATCAAGTCGTATTTCTCCAAGAAGTATCGGTTTCGTCTCTTCTTATTATAAGAAAATGGCGTTACACTATAAAACGGATTTTTTAAAAGAAAGGGGTCAAACGCCATGAAAAAAACAGCACCTCAAAACCTCTCTTTATTCGCATTGACCTGGCCTATATTTATCGAGGTTTCATTATATATGTTAATGGGCAACGCAGATACCCTGATGCTCAGCCAATATTCCGACGACAGCGTGGCAGCCGTCGGCGTCAGCAACCAAATGCTGAACTTGATCATTGTGATGTTCGGTTTTATCGCCACAGGAACAACCGTTATTATTTCTCAATTTTTAGGAGCGCGGCAAAAAGCCGAAGCGATGGAAGTCGGCTATGTTTCCATCAGCGCCAATTTTATCATCAGTCTATTCATCAGCGCAGTGATTTATATATTTGCCAAACCGCTTTTATTGATGATGGGCCTGTCCGCCAACCTGCTGGCCGAGGCCGGCATCTTTCTCCAGATCGTCGGCGGACTGTCCTTTATTCAAGCGCTCATTATGACCTTCAGCGCCATTTTGAAAAGCTACGGGCATACAAAGGACACAATGGTTGTAACCATCGGCATGAATATCCTGAACATCGCCGGCAACTATCTTGTCATATTCGGGCCGTTCGGCTTTCCGGTTTTAGGCGTGGCCGGCGTAGCAATGTCCACTTCCATCGCGCGCATCATCGGCCTGTTCGCGATCGCTCTGCTCGTCAAAAAGCGCGTCGGCATGCCATTGTTGTCCAAACGGCTGTTTGTCTTAAAGAAAAGCCATCTGAAAAAACTGCTGAAAATCGGGATACCTTCAGCAGGGGAGCAGCTTTCGTATAACGCGTCACAGATGATTGTCACCTATTTTATCACGCTGATGGGCGCGCAGGCGCTGACAACAAAGGTCTATACCCAAAATTTGATGATGTTCATCATGCTTTTCGGCACAGCGATCAGCCAGGGAACGCAAATCTTAATCGGACGCCATATCGGCGCGAAACAATTTGATGAAGCGTACAGCCGCTGTCTGAAGAGCCTCTGGTGGGCTCTGGCCATTACAACATTTACTTCCGTTCTCTTCGCTGTGTTTTCCAAACAGCTGATCGGCATTTTCAGCAGCAATCCCGATATTATCGCAACGGCCAGTATACTGATCCTTTTGACGATTATCCTGGAGCCGGGCCGCTCGTTTAACGTGGTCATCATTAATTCTCTCAGAGCTGCTGGAGACGCGAAATATCCGGTTTATATGGCGATTGTCTCAATGTGGGGAATCGGCCTTCCGATCGCTTATATTTTCGGCATTCAGCTCGGATTCGGCCTGGCGGGAATATGGTTTTCCTTCATCGCCGACGAGTGGGTCAGGGGAATTTTGATGTACAGAAGATGGAGATCTAAAATGTGGCTACAAAAAGGCTTTGCGGCATAACCTGCTTTCAACTGAAAGCAGGTTTTTTCATGTCATAAAACATCACAAGGATTTCATTCTGTGAATACAGACCTCTCTGATAATAGGTCTAATAGATTAATTTTTTTGAAAATTCGTATTGATTTTCAATTTGATATTACGTATGATAATAAACATAACAATACACGTAATAAAACCTTACACCAAAAGGAGGATTTACATTGTGAAAAAAATCGAAACGATTATACGCCCTGAACAGTTTCCCCGCCTCCGCAAAAAGCTTGAAGAGGTTGGCATAAACGGATTAACGGTCTCAGAGGTTGCCGGCTGCGGGCAACAGCGCGGGAAACAGGCTTTGTTTCGCGGCACCTCCTACGAAATCAAGCTGCTGCCTAAAGTGAAAGTCGAAATGGTGATTGAATCGGAGAGCGTTGATGAAATTATCCAAATCATCGAAAGCACATGTTCGACAAATACGGTTGGCGACGGAAAAATCTTTGTGCTCCCGATTGAAAATGCGGTTCGAATCCGGACAGGGGAATCCGGAAAGGAAGCGATTGTGTAAAACGACCGGCTCCATCCCGCCTCTTTTTGCCGATACTTTAAGAAAGGATGATTCTTATGAAAACCAAGGTATCTTTCGTCCTGTTCCTCAGTTTTTTCCTCGCAGCATCAGCTCTGGCCGCCGAACCGACGGCGCAATCGGTCAATGATTCGGTCAACATGACATGGGTGGCCATCGGCACTCTGCTCGTCTTTTTTATGCACGCCGGTTTCGCGATGGTTGAATCTGGCTTTACGAGAGCTAAAAACACGTTAAACATTTTAATGAAAAACTTTCTGACGGTCTCTATCGGCTCCATCCTTTATTTCTTCGCCGGATACGCATTGATGTTCGGGGACAGCGCTGGCGGGTTCATCGGCACAAGCGGTTTTGCTTTAGCAGGTGATCAGGATGTCGGATTTTTCGTCTTTCAGGCCGTGTTTGCCGCTACGTGCGCGACCATTATTTCCGGCGCTGTCGCTGAACGGATGAAGCTTGGCAGCTATATGATTTTGACGCTGTTTATGACCGGTCTCATCTACCCGGTTGTCGGCCATTGGACTTGGGGGGAAGGCTGGCTGTATGACCTCGGATTTGTTGATTTTGCCGGATCTGCGATCGTTCACATGACAGGTGCTGCGGGCGCGGTTGCGGCTGTCATCTTTCTCGGGCCGCGGATTGGAAAATATGCAAACGGAAAGGTCAATGCCATTCCAGGACACAGCATTCCGCTGGGCGCACTCGGCGTCTTTATCCTGTGGTTCGGCTGGTTTGGGTTCAACGGCGGAAGCACGCTTGCGGCTGATCCCGCCGCCGTCCCGCATGTCATCACCACAACCCTTTTAGCCGCGTCGGGCGGAGTCGTCAGCTCGGCGCTGTTCACTTATTTTCGCTACGGCAGGATCGACCCTTCCCTGACGCTGAACGGCGCGCTTGGCGGCCTTGTCGGAATTACCGCGGGCGCGGACGGCGTTTCATTTACAGGCGCGATATTAATCGGATGCATCGCAGGTGTCATTTTAGTTGTCAGCGTTCAGTTTATCGATCAGGTGCTGAAACTTGACGATCCCGTCGGCGCCATTGCCGTTCACGGTGTTTGCGGTGTTTGGGGGACGCTTGCAGTCGGGCTTTTCAATACATCGAGCGGTCTCTTTTACGGAGGAGGAGCCGCACAGCTCGGCATTCAAGCCGTCGGCATTTTGGCGATCGCAGCCTGGACCCTCGCTGCTACATCGGCTGTCACTGCAGTAATGAAAGCTTTCACTCCGATCCGGGTATCAAAAGAAGAGGAAATATCCGGACTCGATTATGCCGAACACGGTTCTTCGGCGTACGAGTATAAAGAAAGCTACATCGAACAGGGCGATGTTGACGTCAGCTCCGCTTTCGGAACCGATCTTGTCTCACGGCTCAACAATTTAAAGCCGGGACCGTCTTCCAAAACAGAACAGGTTTGACTCTCTTCCATCCAGTCTGCCGATCATTGAAATCAGCGGCGGTGTTCAAATAACGCCGCCGTTTCTTTTGCCAAAACGCAGAACACCCGGCTTATGCCGGGTGTTTTATGTTATTCCTCAATATCAATTCGATAATTCTCAAACCAAGTATGGATTTGGGCAAGGTGTGCGATCAACTGCGGTCCCTTCATCAATTGTCCGTACCAGGGAACTTGAAATGATGCGCCCTCCGTCTCAATCAGCCGCTCCAGTTTTTTCTTGTCTAAGAAAACATAAAGCGCCGAGTCTTTTTGCTCCAACAATGACTCCAGCCAACGAATGACGGCTTTCGTATAAGCGGGGTGGTGCGTTTTCGGATATGGACTTTTTTTGCGATATAACACTTCATCAGGCAAAATGCCTTCAAGAGCCTTGCGGAAGATGCCTTTTTCACGGCTGCCATGCATTTTGACATCCCACGGAATATTCCAGACATACTCGACAAGCCTGTGGTCCGCAAACGGAACCCTGACTTCGAGGCTCGCCCCCATGCTCATTCTGTCTTTTCGATCCAAGAGCGTTGTCATAAACCAGAGCATATTTAAGTAAAACAGCTCTCTCCTTCGTTTCTCCGCACCCGTTTCTCCTTCAAGCAGCGGTGTTTCTTTAACCGTTTCCTCGTATTTCGCCTTCACATATTCGCCGAGGTTCAGTTTTTTCTGCCAGCCGTCCTGCAGAAGTGCGATCCGTTCTTCCATTGATCTCATCCATGGGAAACCTTTCACATCTTCTGCCGAATGGAACCAAGGATAGCCGCCGAAAATTTCGTCCGCGCATTCCCCGGAAAGACTTACGACAAAGTCCTTTTTAATCTCGCGGCAAAACCACAGCAAAGAAGAATCGACATCAGCCATCCCCGGCAAATCACGGACCAGTACGGCTTCTTCCAAATAAGCGGCCAGCTCCTCCTGGGAAATCACGCAGTTGTGGTGAACCGTTGCGAATGCATCGGACATTTTTTTAATCCACGGGCCGTCGGCGTTTGGCTGAAATGAACTTGACGTAAAATATTGCTCATTGTCTTCATAATCGATCGAAAACGTATGAAGCGGCCCCTTCCCTTCTTCCTCAAAATGCTTGGCGGCCGTTGCGGTAATGGCGCTCGAATCAACCCCACCTGATAAAAACGTGCATACCGGCACATCAGACACAAGCTGCCTTGTGACGGCGTCCTGAAACAGCGACCGCACATTTTCCACCGTTTCGTCAAAGCTGTCGGTATGCTTCTCGCTTTTCACATTCCAGTAGCGCCAAACCGTTAAACCGTCTTTTGAGAAAATCATCGCATGCCCCGGGCGGATCTCTTTTATTCCTTTAAAAACACCGCTCCCCGGCGATCGCGACGGCCCGAGGCCGAAAATTTCGGCCAGCCCTGAACGGTCGACCTTTGCTTTCACTTCAGGGTGAGCGAGAATCGCTTTGATTTCAGATCCGAACAGAAATGATGAGCCCTGTTCGGTGTAAAAGAACGGTTTAACGCCGAGCCTGTCGCGTGCCGCAAAAAGAAGATCGCGCTTTTCATCCCATACCGTAAATGCAAAAATTCCGTTCAGCCTGTCGATGCATTCCTCTTTCCATTCCATGTATGAATGAAGCAAAACCTCTGTATCTGAGTGGCTCTTGAATTGATGCCCCCGCTGCCTAAGCTCTTTCCGCAAATCCTCCGTATTATAGAGTTCGCCGTTATAGCAAATCGTATAATCGTACCCTTGGTGTGTGCGGGTCATCGGCTGTCTGCCGCCTCCCAGATCCACAACTGCCAAGCGTTTATGTCCGAATAAAACATGGCGCTTTCCCCAAATATTCGTATCATCAGGTCCTCTGTTCGAAAGCGTATCAGTCATTTTCTCCATGACAGACTGCTCCTGAACAAGCGGCTTCTTAAAATCGACCCACCCCGTTATTCCACACATTGTCGATCAGCTCCAATTCTAATGTTCTTCCTCTGCTTTAGGCTTCACTTCCTTTGTCACTTTACCTATTTTATGCACCTTAAAATAATAGTTGAATTGTCCAACAGAGTCTTGTATGAGACAAGCCCGTTTTGGAAAAAACGAAATAAGAAAGGAGACCGCCCATGGACACCGAACGCCAAAAACGAATTTACGCCGAAAAGCGCAAATGGATTTACGGCAAAATTTTAATGGAAGACGGGATTTGCCTGATTGAAAACGAAGAAGGAGATTTATTTTTGGTTGAAAGCCTGAACAGTCCCGGAGTTTTCATCAGCATAGACGGAGAATGGCAAAAAGCCGAACTGTTTGATCAATTTGCCGTCACGGAAAAGCCGGAGACCGTGAAGCTGACAGGCGGAGAATCGATCCGTTATCTGAAAACGGTAAAACAGGCATTTCTCGAATTTTTGAACGATCTGGAAGACGGACAGTTCTATTCTTTTTTGGATCAGCTGAACAGCCTCGGCTTTTCCGTCTTTGACTGCGTCTTCGCCTATAACGGCTTGAGCTTTTGGCCCGGGAAAAAGGATGTGAAGGGCGTTTCGTTTTATCAATTTTCTCATGATATGAAACAATGCGCCCTGCAGCATCATTACGAACGAAAAGAGGAATGGAAGGACAGATTCGAATGGACCGCTTCAGACGGGGAACGAATCGTGATGATTTCAACCTTCAAGCCGCCGACATAAAAAGACACCAGTTCTCATAAAGAACCGATGTCTTTTAATTAAAACACTTTAAAGCCGAGTGGAAGACGGAGCCCAAGCACAACCGTCAAGAGCAGAACGACAATAAAGCCGATCCAGATCCCGGTGGCCGCTTTTCCGTTTTTCCTGCGAATTAAAAGCATTTCCATGAATCCGATGGTGATGAGGCCGAGCAAGGCCTTCGCTATGTATTCTCCGTTCCATGCCGTGAACTTTAAAAAGAGCTGCGCCCCGGTAATGATAACGATAATATAGAATAAGCGGAGAATCATATGTGTAATTTTTGCGCCTTTGCTGTTTCCAGATGAGTAAAGTCCGTAAGCAACGAACACTAAAATGAGCGCGATCACCCAAGACGTGATATGCATATGCGTCATATTCATTTTTCCCCCTATCAAATCAGGTATCGTTCTTATCTTATCATGAACCGGTCCATTAAACAAAACAATGTGAACGCTGTCATTTCCGCAGCAAAAAAGACGCTGAGATCATTCATCAGCGCCTTTTTCATTTATTTGCGTTTGTTCTTTTTCATGCTTTTCGTTATCTGTTTCCACCGCTTTTTTTCCTGCTGCGCCGCCCGTTTATCCGTTTTTCTTTCGAGGTATTCGAGCTCTTTTTTTAATTTCAGGTAGCTTTGGAACCGGCCGGCATCGAGTCTGCCGTCAGCCAGCGCCTCCTGCACGGAGCAGCCGGGTTCTGTTTGATGCATGCAGTCTGAAAATCGGCAGTTTTTTGCAAGCTGGTCAATATCGCTGAAGCTCTGTCTGAATCCTTCTTCCGATTCCCAAAGCTCCAATGCCCGCATCCCCGGCGTATCGATTAAAAGTCCGCCTTCAGGCAGCAAGAACATTTCCCTGTGTGTCGTCGTATGCCGCCCTTTGTCGTCATCTTCACGGACGGATTGGACCACCTGCCTGTCTTCATTCAGAAAAAAGTTGATGATCGTTGATTTGCCAACGCCTGACGACCCTAAAAGGGCGACGGTTTCTCCTTGTTTCACATACGCTTTCAACTCATCCATCCCATTGCCTTCATGAGCGCTGATGACATGAATCGGCACCCCGAATGCCACGGATTCCGCCTGGCGCACCTTTTCTTCAATCCGGTCAGCGATGTCGGCTTTGCTCAAGACAATGACGGGATTGGCTCCGCTTTCCCAAGCCAGCAGCAAATAGCGTTCGATTCTTCTCACATTAAAATCCAGACCGAGCGCATTGACGAGAAAGATCGTGTTGACGTTTGCTGCGGTGATCTGTTCCTCTGCCGGCTCCCCCGCCGCTTTGCGCGAAAATTTGCTGAACCGGGGAACGACCTCCGTGATCATCCCTTTCTTTTCGCCACCGCGTGGGCGCATATACACCCAATCGCCGACAGCGGGGTAGTCTCCGCGGCTCTCCGCTTCAAACCTCAGCCTGCCTGAGATTTCGGCCAGCCATTCTCCCTCTTCCGTCCATACCCGGTACAACCTTTTATGCTCAAGGGCGATCCTCCCTAAAATCAGACCTTCCTCGTCCTTTAAAGCTTCCATGATATATTTGATGCCTAATGCAGATAAATTCAATGTGGTTTCCTCCTAAAGATCTGATGATTTTTCAAACAAAAAAAGAGCCGCAAATACACGGCTCTCTCAACATATAAACACTCCATGAGCCGCTTCGACAGCCCATGGAAATATCACCAGATCCATTTGAAGAATACCAGTCGAAATATTACATGGGCTGTGCAATGATCGTTTGTTGGGCAAAAAAGACAATATCCATTCTCATCACACATCCCTCATTTCTAAAAAGTTTGACAGCTTCATTATATGCTAAAGCCAATCTTTTGACAATCCTTTATTTCACTGGATTGGAAAGCGTTTCAGCCAAAACTCTGCCTGAACCTTCCTTCGAGATCCTCCTTAATCAGGCAGGGATAACATTTCACCCAGTGTCTCAAACATGCCGTCCTTTGCAATCATTTTACAGATCGGCTGAGCGGATTGTCTGTCTTCCCTTTCATTTTAGCCAGTGATTTTATTGAATATGAAATCACTGGTAAAAAATACGATTAAACCAACCATTAAAATCAAAAATGAAATATTAAATCCTGATTCTATAAAAAATGAATATGCGGAACTTACCGATAAAGCAATCATATAAAAAACAAATCCTACTTTTGTCGCTTTTTCAGTACTTTTCTTTTCCTTTTCCGTCATTTTTCTAAAGAACAATTTCTTTCCTCCCAAACATCAATCATTATTGATAAACAATCTGCGAGCAGCCATAACACATGTCGAAAACAGGCTGTGTACTTGCCGTTGATTCGAAAAATAGCCCCCTGGCAATCTCGCATATTTTTATAAAAGTTTTTTATTTCACTGGATTGGAAAGCGTTCCGATCGGTTCGATCGTAATGTCGACTTGATCGCCTTTTCGGAGGAACTTTGGCGGATTAAAGCCTTTGCCGACTCCTGACGGCGTACCGGTTGCGATAATATCCCCCGCTTCAAGCGTCATTCCTTTAGACAGCGTTTCGATCATGTCCGCAATCGGAAAAATCATGTCCTCTGTGCTGCCCGACTGGCGGAGTTCGCCGTTCACTCTCGTCTCCACCCTCAAGTCGCCTGCGTCTTCAATCATTGATTTATGTACAAGAAACGGCCCCATCGGGCAAGTCGTATCAAGGCTTTTGCCGATAAAAAACTGCTTGTGCCTCTTTTGCAGATCGCGCGCCGTCACATCATTGATGATCGTATAGCCGAACACATAGTCGAGGGCTTCAGCTTTCGGGATGTTCTTTCCCGTTTTGCCGATGACAACCGCGAGCTCGCCTTCATAATCGAGCGCCTCTGTCACGCCTTCGTGGGCATCAATCCCTTCCATGTGGCCGATAACCGAAGTCGGCGCTTTTGTAAACACCATGATATGTTCGGGAATATCTGCTTCACTTCCCATTTCAATCGCATGATCCCGATAATTTTTTCCGATGCAGATCACGTTTTTCCGCGGTTCGGGAATCGGCGCAAGCAAATCAACGTCTGACAGCGGATAAATATACGAACCGCTCTCTTCGCTGTTTTTCTTTTTTGACCATTCCACTAGCTGTTCGACATGGCGGACAAACTTCTCTCCCTCGCTTACGCATTCGATAAGCGTTTCAGGTATCGTTTCAAGCTCAAACAGCTTTTTTTCCGCCTTTTGCAAATCCATTATCTTCTCATCCATGACAAGCCCTACAAATGTACGGCTGTGTAGCTTTGCTGTCGCAAACTTCATAAATATTCCCCCGCAGTATGATTTAAAACTATTCTACATATTCTCTAAAAAAACGAAAATTCCTTTTCGCTTTCTGCAAACAGCTTCGAAAGTCCCGGGCGTTCCTTCCCGGAAAAGAAAATGGCGGCTCACCATGCAGTAAGCCGCTTCTCTTATTTTTTTCGGTAGATGACTTCGGTCAGATTTCCGTCAGACCATTTTGTAATGGTTTCATAGCCGCCTCGTTTATGATGGTGAGTCTTCTTGCAGCGATGATGATCGGGGCGTTTACTTCTGCATTTATCCCGTTTTTTGCAATCGTGAGGCTTTTTGCTTTTATCCGGTTTTTTACAGTCGTCAGGTTTCTTGCTTTTGTCAGGCTTTTTGCAGTCATCAGGTTTCTTGCTTTTGTCGGGTTTCTTGCAGTCATCAGGTTTCTTGCTTTTGTCGGGTTTCTTGCAGTCATCAGGTTTCTTGCTTTTGTCGGGTTTCTTGCTTTTGTCGTGCTTGCTTTTATCCGGTTTTTCATGGTCGTCATGCTTCTTGCTTTTATGATGTTTTTTGCTTCTGTCCGGCTTGATCCCCCACCAAAGATCCCAAATGTTATGCGGACGCCGCTCTTTTCCCGAGCCGGCGGATTCTTCGGGTTCCCGGTCTAAATAATGGTCTCTGCCTTCGCTCTTCAGCTGATCTACCGCCTCTTTAATGTCATGATCATGGACACCACTCATCTTGTAACCTCCTGTTCTTCCTTTTTTATGTCCTGATTTATCATACGCACCGTAAAGACAAGTGTACTGAGGCAAATGACTGTTTTTGTTCAAACTTAGGCGGTCCGCTTCCGGGACTGGCTGTTTTCACATATGATATGTCAGCTGAAAAAGGAGGAAATGATGATGAGTGCCACTGCCTTGCCGGCCTTCAGGCTGCACATTCATCCGAAGCATCTGCTTGAGTTGAAAAAAGACGTCTGGAGTGATGAAGCCGTTCCGGGCATGCTCTTGACCGGTTCAGCAAAGACGCCTGTCGCAGTGTCATACAGAGGGGCCCATACCCGCAAACTGACAAAGAAGTCCTATTTCATTCAATATCCGGACAGAAAAGAAAAGGCTGAAGAAGCTGCGTTTCATTTGAACGCCGAATATCACGATCCGTCTTTCATCAGAAACAGGCTATCCTTTCATTTTTTTGAACAAATCGGCGTTCTTGCGCCGGCAGCATCGCACGCTTTCCTTTATCTCAACGAAAAAAAAGAAGGCATCTATTTAAAAATCGAATCTGTTGACGATCATTTCTTAAAGAGGAGAAATTTAGAAAGGGGGGCCATTTATTATGCCGTTGATGACGATGCTAATTTTTCTCTGCTGAGCTCCTTCGATAAAAAGGCTAAGCAAAATCTCATGCAGGGATATGAAAGAAAAACGGGGTCAAGCCGCCACGATGATTACCTCCAGGAATTTATCTACTTTATTAATACCGCAAAAGACGACATATTTGAAAAGGAAATCAAACGCTATCTCGATGTCAAACAATATTTGCTATGGCTCATCGGCGCCGTCTGCACCCAAAACTTCGACGGCTTCGTCCATAACTATGCGCTTTATTTAAACGATCGCACAAAAACGTTTCAAATTATTCCATGGGATTATGACGCGACATGGGGACGGAATATTCACGGGGAAGAAATGGAACATAACAGGATTCCGGCGAAAGGCTATAATACACTGTCTGCGAGACTGCTCGACATCCCGGCTTTTCAGTCCCAATACTTCAATTTAATGAAAAACGTCTTGCACCGCCAATTTACAATCAGCCGGCTTTCGCGGTTTGCGGTAGACTGGCATGAGACAATCGCGCCTTTTCTTGAATATGATCCTTATACAACCGTCACATACAGCCGACTCGAAGATGAGCAAAAACAAATTTTCCATTTTATCGAACAGAGGAAGCGGTTTCTGCTTTTCGAGCTTTCCCGATTATAAACGGGCGCTCTCCTTCAAAAAAAATGTCACATTTTTTGTCATATTGGCGAAAAAAATCCCTTTAACACAAAATAAGGTATACTAGCAATATCAAGGAACATCATTGCTGAATACCTGAAATCACCGACTCAAAATACAAATCGAAAGTTGGAGACTGCCATGATGAACAATAAAATTGAAGCAAAAAGACTGGCCTTATTTGAAGCTGCCGAAAAATTCGGCATCAACTCCAAAGAGGCCATTCAATGCAGTCAGGAATTGGACAACTTGCTGAACCAACGAATGCAAAAGGATGAGAACTGCGTGATACATGCGGAAGAAAGAAAAGGCCGCCATACGTCATGACCTCCGACTGCAAGCTGCGCCTGATGCCCGGCCTTCCCTCTCCTCCGTTTCCTCATCCAATGATTTCAGGTCGCAGCTTTGGCTATTCGGCCATTGTTTTTTGAACATAAATCACCGTGCACACACCGTAGGCAAGAATGACCGAAGGTGTAAAGGACTCTTGATACGGAATATAAACAAACCCGTTCAAGAATAACAAAAATCCGCTGTTCAAAAAGAAATACCCTGCGATTTTGGCCAGCTTATCCTGATCCCTTACTCTTTCCCGGCGAAATCCCCGCAATATCCAAGTTTGTTTTTTTATTCCGACTGCATAGGCTGCTGAAAAGAACAGCAGGGCTGCAGCGATTGACACCGTATTCAATTGAAAATACATGTCTCCTCCCCCTTCCCTTATCGCACCGTTTTTCTTATTCATACGTTTTCCAATCTGATAAGTTTCACCCGCATGTGATCAGCACTCACGGCAAAACCTCTTTTTTTATCACAAAAGCGCCTAATCAACATAGGATATGGTGTATAGCCCATAAAAAACGTGTGATTACTTAAAGGGTGTGCCATCATGCCAGCTATTGTCGGAGCTTTTAAAGTAAATGCCGTCGGTACGAGCGGCGTTGTTCATGTCGGAGACTGCATCACGATTTCTCCTTATGCAGAAGTTAAAACATTCGCAGGCGCCGGCAGTTTCAATACCGGAGACGGACTCAGCGTATATAACCAGAACAGCATCACCAACACATATGACAACGATTTGATTGATCAGCCGCTCGCAGGCAACCTGTAAGGAGGTAGGGGCATGAATTTTTATATCAACCAATCGATTCAAATCAACTATTTAAGAGTCGAAGGCATCAGCAACTCTTCCGTCTTGCAGATCGGGAGCGCGGGCTCCATTAAAACACTTTCCAACCTTTATAATACAGGGAGCTACACGGAAGCAGCCCCGCCTGTCGCCGGCGGCGAAGTTTTTGACGACGCTTTTGAAGACGGGACTCAACCAACTCTCGTTCCTCTTCATGCTCCTTCTGTTACAGTACCATAGGATACACGGGGGTGTAATCTCATGAAACAAAGCAATCCACAGAACTGGTATGGGTATTTGCAGCAGCAGGATGCGCAAATCCAGCGCCTCGAAAGGCAGATTGCCGCATTGCAGTCGGAATTGAACCAGCTGAAAGAAAATCCCGGTACCCGGATTGACCGGATCGAATACAAATTTGATCAATTAAAAATTGAACGCTTGGACGGAACGCTCAACATCGGGCTTAATCCGACAGATCCTGACCAGGTGGAAAACTTTGAAATCAGCCAGCAGCCGCCGGGTATCGGAATGCTGCAGCAGGAACTCGACGGCCAGCTGATGCAGCAAACGAGACAGCTCGTCGATGCCTACTTAAACGAAGAAACCCCTCGTTTGCTGGAACAGCTGGAAGACCGGTATGACAGTAAACTGGACGATACAAACCGCCACCATATCATCGAAGACATCAGAAAGCAAATCGACAGCCGCATCCGCTATTACGTCAAACATGTGCAGCCTGACGAAAACATCCAGCCCCGCGAGCATGCAGAACGGCTGGCCGATTATGTGAAACGTGATATCGCACGGGCAATCGAACACTTTCTCAAATCGATTCCTGACGAAATGAAAGGAAATGAAAACACATGAATTTTACCGTTGTGAACCGCTGTTTGGATGTAGGTAATATTAACATTACCGGGGTTTCAAGCTCATCTGTTTTTTTAATCGGAGATACAGAATGCATTTCCCTGTCATCAATTTTTGATACACCGCCTGAATCTCTCATTGTCGGGCCGTTTGTCCCGCTGGCGCCGGAATCAAGATGATCAGAACGTCAAAAGTAAAGTTTTTGAAAGTTCATTCAGTAGGGATCACCAGCACGCTGCAAATCGGGGATGTCGAAGAGATTATTCCTAAAGTGAAAATTCTCGCTGTTCAGCGCTACCTTTCACTTTTTTTCGGAAATGAAGGCTCATTTAATCAGGAAGATTTCCCTCTCTTTCAGCAGCCGATACCACATTTATTACCGGAAACCGGCGTCTCATCAGCTTTTTTCCATGAGGTTCCCGTCATTCGAGTCAGAGCTGTAAAAATTGCCGGGGTATCTTCTTCTTCAGTTTTTCAGGTTGGTTCGACGCGCCGCATGATTTCCGAGGCGAGAGTCAAACATATCAGAAAGCTTCCTCCTGCAAGGAACTCACAATAACCGCCCGGCCGACATATACTGGTTCAGAGACTTCTATAAAGGATGTCGATCAATCATGCCAGCCATTGTCGGACCCATTAAAATCAATGAAATCTCAGGAGGAGTAGTGAATTTCGGCGATTCTTTTTATCTATCTCCAAAAAGCTCTTCAAAGTCTGCACTCGGTTCTGGTGCTGGTAATACTGGAGATTTCCTTATCGTCAACAATGGTATAAACGCGACAAATTATATAGACCCGGATGTAAGCGACCAGAATGTTGTCGGAAATGCATAAAGCAGCCTCTTCCACTAGAAGAAGGCTGCTTTTTGGTTATCAGGTTAAATCATTTCAAGCGATACAGCTGTGCCTTTGCCGCTCGGTTCAGCCGGATGGACAATCAGCTTCTTCGGCAGCCTGGCCCGAAGTTCCTGAACGTGGCTGATCACACCGACCGACAGATTGTCAGACTGAAGCTTCTCCAATGCGGTCACGACCGTATCCAGCAAATCCTGATCAAGCGTGCCAAACCCTTCGTCCAAAAAGAAGAATTGGAGCGGATACTCTCCGCGAAGCTGGATCTGTGCCGAAAGTGCAAGCGCAAGCGCCAGTGAAGTCAGAAACGTCTCCCCGCCTGACAGACTCGTAACAGGACGCTTGACTCCGCCGTTGGCATCGTCCCTCATCACAAAACCGCCTTCTGAGTCGACTTCAATCGCATACCTCTGTCTTGTCAGTTCGCCGAGTCTTGCAGATGCGTCTCTTGTGACGCTTTCAAGCTGCTCTTCTGCCAAGTATTCAACAAAGCTGTTTCCTTTAAAGACGGCTTGGAGTTTATCAAGACGGTCGATGTATGTCTGCCATTCAGCCAATGATGCTTCAAGTTCCTTAAACCTTTTATGGTTCTCGCGGATGACGGCGAGAGCTTTGCCGGCCGCGCCCCTTTCTTCCAAGGCTTTGCTGAATGCCTCCTCAGCTTTGTCCTTCGTGACGGCGGCTTTTTCCCAACTCTCCTCAGAAACCGATCTCCCATCAAGCTTTTCCGTAATCCGCTTGATATTGGACTCGCACTGTTTTGTCTGATCCCAATGCATTTGAATGTCTTCTTTCAGCCGGGCAAGATCATCGCGGTCTAAAATGCTCGCTTTCACTTCAGAGGCCTTTTCAAACGGTGTACCTCCGGATTTTTCCTGCCAGATGTCCGACGCTTTCGCAAGCCTTGCTTCCGCTTCACGCAAAGCGAGCTCACACCCTTTTGTCTGTCCTCTTAAACGGCTGACTTCGGATTCGGTCTCTTTGAGCCGTCCGTAAAGCGTCTGTTCCTGCTCATGCAGCTTGGCCAATTGCGTTTTCACGTCTTGAAGCTTTTTGTCGATCGCAGCTGTATCGGGATAGCCCATCAGCTCTTTTTGATAATCGTTTATTTCTTTATTAAGGCTTTCAACTGCATAGCGGAGGTCGAGCTTTTCTTTATCAAGCGCAAACAAGCGCTCGGTGAGCTTCTCTTTTTGCTGTTCATGTTTTGTGAGAAAGCCGACGCTCATTTCGATACGCTTTTCGAATTCCTCTGCGGCCAGATCTTTTTCTTCAATCGTTTTTTGCCATTTTTCAGCCTGTTCATAAGAGAGGCCGTCGAATTGTTCGCCGAAGCTTTTTCCGCGTTCATTTAACTGGTCATTTAATTCGCGGACGCGGTTTTGAAGCCTGTTACGCTCCTTTTCTTCATGGCTGAGTCGCTCGCTGATTTGGTCGCGTTTCTTGCAGAGCTCTTTATATGTGTGAAGGAGCTTGGACATCCTGCTTTTTGTCTCTGCGAGATCCTGTCTGATTCCTTTCCATTCAAAGCTGATGCGGTTGTACCGTTCGGGAATGGTGCCTTCTTCTATCGATGCAGCGGTTTCAGGCAGTTCATGTTTGCTCTTGACTAAAAACGGGCATTCGCTCACCAGGTGGTCGGATTGCTGTTCGAGTGCCACTTTGGCCGAGAAAAACTCCTGAGCCAGCGCACCGGCTTCAGCGATGATGGCTTCCGTTTTCTCCAGTTCGGAATCCGCCTCTTTAAAGGACAGGCTTTCTATGCCGACGCGGGCGGGCATTTCATGATGTACAGATCCGCAGACCGGACAAGGCTCTCCGTCTTTGAGCTGCTTTGCCAGTTCGATTGCCAGCTGATCACGGTTTGCCTGTTCCCGTTTTGCCGCAATCTCTTCTTTTTTTTGAGATGCCACACGGATGGTCTCAGAGAGCGATCTGTCTGTTTCGCAAACGAGCGCGTACGCTCGTTCGACAGCGGCAAACAATGCCTCGATGCGTTCGGTTTCAGCTTTTACCTTTTGATCCACCGCTTGCTGTTCTTGCTGGAGCTCTTTAATCAGCGTCTCCTGCTGACCAAGCCGTTCCTTTTCTAAAGCGGCATCGTTGTTAAGCTGTTGAATGTGAAAAGCAAGCTGATTGGCATTTCGGCAGTTTTTACGCTCTTCGCTAGATACCTGGACAGATTTCAGCTCCGCTTTCAGCTGATTCTGCTTGGCTGTCCCGCGTTCAAGCAGACTTTTCACCTTGGCCAGCTCGTCTGCCGCATGCTTGATTTCCTCTTCTTTCAAACGCTGTTCGCGCTGCTTCTTCTCGGCCTCGGCCTGTGCGGCTAGCCGCTTGTTTTCAATTTCCTTCAAAGCGGTGAGCTGTTCTTCTTGCTTGAGAAGCTCCGGTTCCTTTTCATTTTTAAGACGCCTGAAATCCTCGTACTCGCGTTCTGTTTTTTTATGAAGCTCTTCATATTGTTCTAATTGTTCCCGCGCTTGTTTTTCTTCCCGGTGTGCGCGTTCGGCATCTTCCCGCGCTGCCAGCAAGGCGTCTGCATAAGGCTTGAGCGTATTTGCCGTTTCGGCGAGGTGCAGGCGGCTTTCTTTTTCCCGAATCTGTTCCTGTTTCTTTAAAAGCTCCGCCTCTTTTTTTAGATAGCTTTCTTTTTCCTGCTGCAGGTTCCAAATCTCCTGATACTCCGCAAAACGCTGCGCTTCTGCGTCTCGTTCGCGCTTCTTGCTTTGCAAAAGGCTTTCAGCTTCTTCGAGATGCTGTTCCGCCTGTTTCAGCGCCTCTTCCCCCGCATCGCCCAATCCAGCCTGCTCGGCAAGCATCTCATTTTTTCTAGCCTGCGCTGTTTGCGCCTGTTTCTTCAGTTTTTTGACGAGCCTGTCCCCGTATTGTTCGAGGTTGAACAGGCGCTGAAGCATCTGCCGCCGCTCCGCTCCTTTTAAGGAAAGAAATTCGGCGAATTTACCTTGCGGCAGGACGACTGCCCTTGTAAAATCGTCGATCGTCAAGCCCAGCAGCTCTTCGATTTTCCGGTTTACTTCATTCGCTTTATCGGCCAGAACGATTTGTTCCTCTTTCATTTCAATGAAGCGGCAGATCGATGTTTTGACCTTGACGGCATCTGTCCGCTTAAAGACCCGTTCCACTTTATAAGCCGTCTCATGGCCTGTCTGCAGCTTAAACGTAAACGATACAGCAAGCTCATCTTCGGCATGATTCAAAATACCGTGCGTATTATTGGCGGCCCGCTCCACCTTCCCATACAAAGCGAGAGTCATCGCGTCAAGAATCGACGACTTGCCGCTTCCGGTCGGCCCGAAGATGCCGAATACACCGGCATCGCACAGGCGCTCAAAATCGATCACCTGCTCCTGCCTGAAACTGTGCAGCCCCTTAATAGACAGAGAAATCGGCTTCATGTTTCATCACCCTCTTCCTGTTCCGATCCTGCGGCGAGCTCCAGAAACAGTTTGACGGTTTCCTCATCGGGAACCGCTCCACCGGTTTGTCTTTCATAAAACGCTATAAACCGTTCTTCAATCGGAACGTTTCTGGACCGGATCTTCTCTTCATCCGAGGCGGCTTCCTCAAAAACCGGACGAATATGGATGATACCTTGATGCGCTTTTCTCAAACGGTGAATTTCTTCAATCGACAGCTGGTCTGTCAGATGGATTTCAAGGTCGATCCACGCGTTTTTGTCCCGCTCTTCCTCCAGCCAGCTGTATACTTGGGACATTCCTTTTTCCGCCTTCCATTTAACGAGCGGTTTTCCACTCGTCAAATGGACCTCTTCCCATGATGCCGTTTGACCGGGTGCGGCTTCGACAATGGTGACCGATTTTGCGTATCCCGCTTCAGAAAAGCTGTAGGCAAGCGGTGAACCTGAATATCTGGCAAGCGTGCGGGCCCGTTTGATCGTCTGCGGGCGATGAAGATGCCCGAGCGCCACATAGGCGGCGTTTTCCGGCAGGCTTTCCGCAGCCACCGTATATGCGCCTCCGACTTCAATCGGCCGCTCAGAGTCCGTCTGGCTGCCGCCCGCCACATAAATATGGCTTGCCGCAATCTGCACCGCATCCTTTCTCGCCTTGCCGCACATACGCTGAAAGGTCTGTTTGATTTTCTCATCATACTGGTCGCGCAGCAGTTTTTCGTCAAATGTTTCCGACAGCACTTCATTCAGTCTGGACTCGGAAGGATAGGCGAGCGCTGCGACTGACAGGATCTCCCCACTAGAAGCGACTTCTATATCAACTGGCTCAGTCTTCGGGTACCCGATCAAGTGGATGCCATGGTCTGTCGTTAACGGAGAGGCCGCGGAAAGGCGGTCCGGATTATCATGGTTGCCGGCAATCACGACGACCGGACGGTTTCCTTTGTCAGACAAGGCGGAGAGGCTTTCATAAAAAAGCTGTTCAGCCAGTGCAGGCGGATTCACTGTGTCAAATGCGTCTCCGGCCATGATAACGGCGTCGATCTTTTCATCTTTTACGATCCTTGTGAGCTCTTCAAGAAAGTCCGCCTGTTCTTTCAGGCGGCTTCTCCCTTCAAGCGTTTTTCCCAAATGCCAGTCCGCTGTATGTAAAATTCGCATGTGTGCCTCACCTCTCTTTTCATTAAAGCTCCCCCCGAAATCGTCAGGGGGACGCCGGTTTCATATTAAAATAAGAGCACATGTCCTCCGTCAAAAAAGTACAGTGCACGCCCTTTGAGCGGCATTTTAATCATCGTTTCAACGGCTCGTGCATAAAGCTGAATTTGTGTTTCGTAACGCTTCCTTAAAATCGGTTCGGCCCCTTCGAATCCGTTTCGGTACTTTCCGTGTATCCGGTCGGTTTTGTAATCAAGAAGGTAAAAACCGTCCTCCGTCTCGAATAAACAATCGATAATTCCCTGTATCAATACAGGTTCGTCGGCTGACTCAAGATCAGGATAAACCTCTTTGGCGGACAGCGTCATGTTAAAGGGAACTTCCCGTTCGACGCGGCGGGCGCCGAGAAGCTTTTGTCCGATTTCCGTATCAAAGAATGCGAGAATATCGTCTTCCTCAATCGCTGCCCGCTGGTCTTCTGTTAATAGCTCTTTCTCAACAAGCCTGTCTAGGAGGCGGCTGAGCTCATTCATTTCAAGCGCACGGGTCAGCGGAATATGCTGCATGACGGTGTGCATCGCCGTTCCCCGTTCGGAAGCGGTCAGGCCTTTTGCCATCATAAAGGACGGCCGTTTAAACAGGAGAGCATCCTTGGTTGGGCGAATCAGCGAGCGGTCGCCGTACTCATCCTCATACTCCTTCTGCCTTTTCATTTCTGAGACAGACTGTTTTGTTCGGACTTTGGCGGCGTCTTTGTATGGATATGACCATGTCAGCCTTTCTCTGACTTGTTGCTCATACTCAAACGAACCATCGAGCGGAAGCCCCATTTGAATTTGGGAGAGCCGGCCGTGTCTTTCTTCACCGGCCTGATCAATATCTTCTGCTTGAAGATCCGCGGCCGACAGCCAGCTGACCTGAAAGCGCGCCGGATGTTCACGGATCTCATCAATCACCAGCGGCGCGCCGGATTCATCCATATCTCTGTGTCTCATCAAAGCAGGTCCAATGAAATCCAGGTAAGATTTCGCCTGAAACCGTTCATAATCCGGAAGCAGCCACTCAGACCCCGCCGCTTGTGACCGCCAGTCGGCAAGCAGCTTTTCTTTATCCTTAGCCGTCCCGACCAGGTACAGCTTTTCCTTGGCCCGGGTAAGAGCGACATACAAGACGCGCAGCTCCTCTGATAAAAGCTCGCGGCGGAGCTTTTTCTTCATCGCGATCAGCGGCAGCGTCGGATAGCTGATCCGCCACTTCGGATGAATAAACTTCGTTCCGAAACCGAGTTCTTTATCCAGCAGATAAGACTTGTTCAAGTCCATCATATTAAAATTCCGTCCGAGACCGGCGGTAAATACGACAGGAAATTCAAGCCCTTTGCTTGAGTGGATCGTCATCAGCCGAACAACGTCTTCCTGTTCGCTCAGAGCTCTTGCCGTTCCGAGATCATCACCCCGCTCCTGCATCCGCTCAATAAACCTTAAAAAGCGGAACAAACCGCGGAACGATGTCGCTTCATAGGATCTTGCCCTGTCGTAAAGCGCGCGCAAATTGGCCTGTCGCTGTTTTCCGCCCGGCATTCCGCCGACATAATCCAAATACTTCGTATCCCGGTAGATTTCCCAGATCAGCTCTGCCACAGAGTGGTTTTTCGCATACGCTCTCCACTTTTTGAGCAGGGCGTCAAAGCGGCGAAGCTTTTCGCTGAGCCTCTCATCGCCGTCTGCTGCAGAAAGGTATGCTTTCATCGCTTCGTAAAACGGCGCTTTTTTATCCTTGATTCTGATCAAGGAAAGCTCATTTTCGTCAAGACCTACAACAGGCGATCTGAGAACGGACGCAAGCGGGATGTCCTGATAAGCATTATCGATGATTTTTAATAAAGACAGTGTGACCGATACTTCTGTCGCTTCAAAATAACCCGTTGAGAGGTTCGCGTATACCGGAATCCCCTGCTGTTTAAACTCGTCCATAATTTGCGGCGCCCAAGGCATCGACCGCAAAAGCACCACGATATCACGGTACTGGATGTTCCGCGACGCTTTCGCTTTGGCATCATATACTTGAAATTTTTCTGTTATCAGCCTGCGGATTTGTCCGGCCATCGCTCTTGCTTCAAGCTGGACCGCCTCAAGCTCTTCAGCCTCTTCATCCTGCGCGCCGCTCTGGTTTTCGATGAGCAGAAGCTCCGTTTTTGTCGCTTCGTTCGACGGATAAGACGCGCCAAGCTTCAATTCGGCTTGTTCGTCATATTCGACTTCCCCGACCTTTTCTCCCATGAGCTGCTTGAATAAAAAGTTCGTGCTGTCCAAAATATCTGAACGGCTTCTGAAGTTTTTATTTAAATCGATTTTTTGACCGGAACCCGAGCCATCGTCTGTAAAGCGTTTATATTTCGAAAGGAACAAAAGCGGTTCTGCCAGGCGGAACCGGTAAATCGACTGCTTGACATCGCCCACCATAAACAGGTTCCCCTCATGCTCCTCTTTGGCGACGAGCTTTAAAATCGCTTCCTGGACCAAGTTCGTATCCTGATATTCATCAACAAGCACTTCATGGAACTGATGGCGGTAAAACTTCGCCGCTTCGCTCGGCACGGCTTCGCCGGCTTGGTTTTTCCCGGATAAAATCGCAAGGCAGTCGTGTTCAAGGTCTGAGAAATCGACGATCGCTTTTTCCTTTTTCGCGTCCGCAAACCGCTTGCCATACTCCAACACGAGCTGGACGAGCGTCTGAATGACCGGCTTCATTTCCCTCAAGCTCTCAAGGTGCTGCTCGGGAGTTCGCGTAAAATAATCGCTTTTCAGCTTTTCAAGTTGCTTTTTCGCGCTGTTGCGGAGATCTGCGGCCTCATCAACCAATCGAGGATCGTACGCATCTCCTTTGCACGGCTTCAATCTTTGAAACGAAACGGCCGGTACAAGCTCGTACAGAGCCGAAAAATCATTCTGCTGCTGAATCAGCCTGTCAATCTGCGCTAAATCATCGAGGAAATTTTCGGCGCGCGGCGCAGGCCCCCCTGGCTGCTTTGTCAAATCAAGCGCACGCGTCAGCTTTTGCCGCATCCCCTCCAGAACGAGTGCGATGTCTTCTTTAATGTAAGAATAAAACGGCAGAGCCTCAACTTTCGTATCTGAAGCCGCGTCATACAGATCAACAAATGTGTGAAGCCAGCCTTCCGGATCGGGATGCGAACGGGAAAACTCGTAGACCCGCTTGACGAGATGCTGCAAATCGAGGTCATGACGGTCTGTCGTATATCTGTCCACAAGTTCAAAAAAGGCCGGATCTTGCTTTTTGTATTCTTCTTCAAACAGCTCGTCCAGCACCTCATCGCCAAGCAGCTCGCCTTCCGTCTGATCGGCGATCCGGAAAGCCGGATCAACATCGATCAAATAATAGTATTTGCGGATGACTTGAAGACAGAATGAGTGCAATGTTGATATGCTCGCTTTGTTTAATAAAGCAAGCTGTCTGCGCAAATGAAGCGATCCCGGATTTTCGGCAAGCTCTTTTTCGAGTGCTTCGCCGATCCTGTGCTTCATTTCAGCCGCAGATGCATTCGTAAAGGTGACGACAAGCAGCCTGTCGACATCTACGGGATGTTCCTGATCCGTTATTTTCCGAATGATCCGCTCAACCAGCACGGCCGTTTTTCCGGAGCCGGCCGCTGCCGCAACTAAAATGTCCCGGCCGGATGAGACGATCGCCTTCCATTGGTCATCAGTCCAATTGCTGCCCTTCGGTTTAGAAATCTCCATCTGTCTCATCCTCCTTTTTCAGCCGCTCCAAAATCACGTTGTCTTTTTCGGATTTTAATATCCGGTATTCGTTTTCCTCAAGCGATTCGTCAAACTGGCAGAATGACCGGTACGAACAATATGTGCACGGTGTCCGGTCTTTTAGCTTGTAAGGCTCGATCGACACTTTACCGTCTGTGATCTCCTCACCGGCCTTCTGAAATGTCCGGCGGATATGGCGCCTTAATACATGAAAATCCTCTTCTGCAATAACGTCAGAATCCGAACGGAGCGAGCCGTCTTTTTTTAAGCCTGCGCTGATCATGTTCGACCTGCCTTGTTCCAGCGTGGTATCCATCAGCTTGACCGCTTCCTGGTCTCCCAAGAGCAGCCCTTTCATCTTGAACTTTTTGAAAATCTCTTTTTCTATTTCATCAAGGCCGAGCGGCACCGAAGCCTGGATCATCGGATCGTGCACATGAAAATAAAGCACGCCTGCAGGAGATGCTTTCATGCCGAGCCAATCGGTTGAATACGTGATCGACAAATCGAGATATGTCAGCATTTGCAGGGCGAGGCCGTAATACACCTCGGCCAAATCGAGGCCTTTATCGCTTGATTTATAGTCAACAATCCTAAGCAGCAGCCCTTTTGAGCTCTCCGCTTTATCCACTCTGTCGATCCGGCCGACAAGCTCCATTGTGCAGCCGTTCTTCAAGGTAAAACGCATTGGAGGAAGCGGACCTTTCCCCCCGAATCCGAGCTCGATGCCGACGGGGGCAAACCCGCTTGCTTTTGCATGCTCGCTTAAAATGCCCGATACCCTGGCAATGATTTTTTGCAGCTTCTGCTTCACGTAATGATGACGGTTCGAACTGAGCAAAATCTCTTTTTGCAGCTTTGGCGCGAGCCGTTCAACTGCATCGCTTGACAAAGTCTCGCATTGGGCTTTCGTTAAGTCGCGCCAATCCAGTTTAAGCTCGTGAAGCCGATCTGAAATCAGCTTCAGCGCCGAGTGGAACAGCTGACCGATATCCGGAGCTTCAAGCTTGAAAAATTGACGTTCCTTCAGCTTTAAACCGTGCGAAGCAAAATGGGAAAACGGACAGGCTTTGAACGTCTCCATCCGCGACACGCTTCCCTGAATGTGCTCCCCATATAAATCGCGGCTCACATGCCGGTTCAAGTTTTCGACCTTGTTTCTGAAAAACAGGCTGGACAGGATATTTTGAGAAAAGATGCGGTCAGGCTCATTCATTAAAAAGTTGTATGTACTCCACCATACATCGCTGATCGCATACTGCCTCGTCCAAATGCCGAGCTGTCCTGCCAAATGGCTCAAGGCGGCGCCTTTATTCACGAGAAATTCAAGCTGGGCTTCGTCGTCCAGCTGCTCGGGTTCATGAATCAGCATCTTCTCTTCGCCGTCCGGGAACAGCTCATTCAGCCGTTTCACTACTGTTGAAGGAAGCAGCGTCTTCCCTTCCGAATCTGCGATCGGATAGGAGACATAGAGCTTTTCAGACGGGCTGGAAAGCGTCATGTAGATCAGAAAATTCTCATCCAAGAGCTGCTCTCGACCCGTCGCCGCCAGCTGTGCGCCGTTTCGTTTCAGCCACTCCCGGTCATCGTCTGAAAGCACGCCGTCGTCCGCAGGCCTCGCCGGAAGTATGCCGTCGTTTACACCGATGAGAAATGTGCATTTCGTGCCGTACATCCTTGAAAGGTCCATATTGCCGATAAACACTTGATCAAGAGCGGGCGGAATCAGCGCGAATTTCAAAGACTCCAAGCCGGTTTCAATCATTTGCTGAAATAAAGCAAACGATATCCGCTCTGTGCCCATCATTTCAACAAACTCGTCCAACAGTTGAATAACGGCATCCCATACTTGCTCATGCTGGCGCGACTCTGCAATCCTACCGCTTTCTTCGGCCAGCCGCCTTTCCTGTTCAAGCTTCATCGGAACATCGGCTTCTTCAAGATAAAGGTAAACGGCTTCGGCCATTTCCCTGACGGTTTCAGCTTTTTTCAAGCGCTTCTGCAGCCTGTGGATCGGTGGAACGATCCAGCCCTTTAGTTCATTGAGCATATTTTCCGTTTCAATCTCTTTGTCTGTCTTGGCAAAATCCTCATCCAGTGAAGCGTACCTTCTGTAAACAAACGGATCTTTGCTTGTCCATCTGTCTCCTTTAATGCCATACGCAATACAGTAGTTTTCAAGCTGGTCAATCTGTTCGCGCAGCCGTTCCTTCGGCTGTCCTTCCGGGAATAAAAGTTCCGTTTTAACACAGCGGAACACCGCTTCATACCGCCAGTTTCCTTTAATGATATCAAGCGTCGAACGGATCAGCTCAATGAGCGGATGATTTTGCATCGATTCCTTGCCGTCTATGAAAAAAGGAAGTTCACAGTCTTTAAAAACTTCTTTTATCGTATCTTTATAATCTTCAACATTGCGGGCAATAACGGCGATATCCCTAAGCCTGAAGCGGCCCTGGCGAATTAAAGAATGAATCTCGCGCGCAATTCCTTCAATCTCAGTTCTTCTGTTCGACGCCTGCATGATGCGGAGCGATTCCGTCCGTCCGCGATACGGTTTTGCAGGACGCTCGTCAAAATAGCGTTCAAGGTGCCGGAGCTCCGAATGTTGCTGGTGCCGTTTCGTTTCTTCCAGCCGCACTTCTGACGGATCAAGGCCAAGTTCCTTCGCCTTCTGGTAAAGGTCATAGTACGCTTTCCCGGTCATTCTGAACAGATGGAGCTCATTCGGGCTGTTGGCCGTAAACGGCTGATCCGCCGTCAGCGAAAAAGTGATCTCCTCCGCATGTACCATCAGCTGTTCCAGCACGTTCATCTCCTGTGGCGTAAATTGGTGAAATCCGTCCACGTAAACGGCAGCGTTTCTAATCTCATCCGCATACGGAATCTGCTCGGCCAAAAGCGTCAAATAATCCTCAGATTGAACATATTGATTCTCCAGATTTTCCTCAAGCTTGCTGTATAAAATATATAAGTCGTGCAATTTATCGGAAAGGATCCGTTCATCTTCGTATTCCGATTTGCCCGTCCCCTCTATCATGTCCCGGATGCTTTCAGGCCGCAGACAATGCCGTTTAAATTCGGTCAGCATCCGTTCCACCTGCTCCGTAAATCCGCTTTTATCGCTTGCGTTTTGATAGACTTTAAACTCGCCCTTATGCTCTTCAATCAGTCTCCGCAGCAGCATCTGAATGCCCGTCCCCGTCAAAAACGGCCGATTCATGCCTCCGGTATGCTGGAGCACTCGCCAGGCAAGCCTTGAAAAACTGTACACTTGGGCGCGGATAGTTCCGCCCAAATCAGGTGTTTTGCTAAGCTCGTATTCCATTAAAAACGTCATTTGATCCGGGACTAGAAAAATGATCGGTTTTCCGAGCGGTTCATCGCGAAGTTTTTCTCTGATTTCATTCAGGATAAAGGTCGTTTTCCCACTCCCGGATCTGCCTGATAAAAATACTGCTCCCACTAAGCTCGTCTCCTTTCTGTTTCTTACTCTTTATTCTATCGAAACATCTGCAAAATAACCATTCTCCAAAACTGGGAAAAAACCGTATGAGCACTTGCACCCCATACGGCTATTTTTGCTTGAACTGCACAAAAAACAGCATCAAAAACGAGATGATCGCGATAGAGGCGACCCACATCCATGCCAGCGTCATATTTCCCGAATCGATCGCCAAGTATATCGCCGTCGGCACCGTCTGCGTCACCCCCGGGATGATACCCGCAAACATCAGCGTTGCGCCAAACTCGCCAAGCGCCCTCGCAAAGCTGAGTACAATCCCCGTCATGATTCCATTTGATGCGAGGGGAACGGTGACAAAGAGGAACACCCTCCACTCGCTTGCTCCATCAACCCTCGCGGCATCCTCGATATCGCGGTCGACAGCCGAAAATCCTGATTTTGCTGACTGATACATTAACGGGAACGCGACAACCGCAGCGGCGATCACGGCTGCCCACCAGGTAAAAATAACCGGTGCTTGAAATACGTTTTCTATCAAGCGTCCGATCACGCTCTGCCTTCCGAAGATCACGATTAAAAAGAATCCGACAACGGTCGGCGGCAGAACGAGCGGCAGCATCATCACCGTCTCGATAACAGACTTGCCTTTAAAGTTTCTGTTCGCCAGGAGCCTCGCCGCAGCAGTTCCAAGCAAAACTGCGATGATGCCCGCTGCGACTGATACTTGAATTGAAATTTCAATCGGGGAAAAGAATTCCTCAAGCATAACGGCGGTCAGCCCTTCTTAAATCCGTACTTTTCCATTGCCTTAACGGCTTGGTCGCTTTGCAGGAATTGATAAAATTCCTCAGACTGTTCCCTGTGCTTTGTATTTTTTACAATTCCGAGCGGGTAGACAATCGGTGTATGCAGATCGCTTTTCGCCGTCTCGACAGTCTCGACCTGATCTGATGAAAGGGCGTCCGTCCGGTAAACGATTCCGGCATCCGCGTTGCCTGTTTCGATATAAGAAAGGACCTGCCTTACATCTTTGCAGTAGACGATTTTAGATTGCACTTTAGACCATACGTCAAGGTTCGTCAACGTTTCTTTTGCGTATTTTCCGGCTGGCACTGATTCGGGTTTGCCGACCGCAAGTTTTTCGATTTTGCCCTCCGCCAAATCTTTGAAGCTGTTGACATGCTGATTTTTCCCTTTCGGAACGATCAGCACCAGACTGTTTTCGACCAGCTTGACAGAGTCTTTTTTGTCAATTAACCCCTGATTAACTACTCTATTAAATTTGTCCTCGGCGGCAGAAAAAAACAAGTCAGCCGGAGCGCCCTGTTCGATCTGCTGCTGCAATGCACCCGATGAACCAAAATTAAACTTTATGGAGACATTCGGATGTTCTTTCTCATATACGGAGGAAAGTTCCGCTAATACATCTTTGAGACTCGCAGCCGCGGAAACCGTAATTTGAACTTTTTCAGACTTCCCCTTGGCTGATCCCCCTTTTTCCGCCTGGCAGCCGGCGAACAAAACAACCGACATCAATAAAGCCACGGCCGTCAATATTACCTTTTTCAATAGTCTCACTCCATTTTGATATGTATGTCATTAATTCGGCACTAACAACCATTTTACGTCAAACTTCATTTTTTTAAAATAGATTGTGCTCACCGCACATCATTTTGACACATGTTCGAGGCTCAACCTTCCATAGGCACATGCATGCAAGCACATACATATAATGACAGGACGTCAAATATAAAGTGTTGAGGTGAAAAAGATGTGGTATGTTCAGCCGTATCTTCCCGCCTATCCCGCCAGGCAAAACGACAAGCTGATCAAGGATCTTGAAAAAGCGGTAAACGGAGAGCACAGCGCGGTCGTCTGCTATCAAAAAATCGCCCAAAAGGCGCCGGATTCCGAAACAAAAAAGCGGATTTTAGAAATCAGACAAGATGAAATTCGCCACTTTAATGCGTTCTTAACATTTTATACGTCTCTTACCGGCCGAAAGCCTGACATTTCCATAACTGAGCCTTGTCCGGAACAGTATCGAAACGCGCTGGAGTTCGCATTTAAAGACGAACAGGAAACGGTTGATTTTTATTTGGACATCGCAGACTATGTGAAAGACCGGGCGATACGGGAGGCGTTCAAGCGGGCGGCAGCTGACGAACAAAACCATGCAGTCTGGTTTTTATACTTCTTAACAAAGAGATGATCCGCCTTGATCAATATACCCTTATAGGGTATATTTTTAAAATAGCGGACTTTTATTTTGACTAAAGAGGTGCTAAAACATTGAACGTGCTGCTTGTCGATGATGAAATCCGGATGCTCGATCTGCTGGAGCTTTATTTAGAACATTATTCGTGCACAAAAGCCGCCACCGGAAAAGAAGCCCTGGATTTAATAAAAATGAACAATTTTGATCTTGTTATTCTCGATATTATGATGCCTGAGATGGACGGATGGATGGTGTGCCAAGAGATCCACAGATTGACAAGCGTTCCGATTATCATGCTCACCGCCAAAAACGGGCAGGATGACATTGTGCGCGGATTGAATTGCGGCGCAGACGATTATTTAACAAAACCGTTCAGCGAAAAAGTGCTGCTTGCCAGAATAGAAGCTGTCCTGCGCAGGACCCGTCGGTTTCATGAAATCCGGTTCCGCGGTTTAATCTGGAATAAACAGCATCATACCCTGCATGTCAATCAACGGGAAATCGGCATTACGCCAAGTGAATTCGATCTGCTCGGGACGCTCTTAAACCACACGGATCAAGCGCTTTCGAGAGACCAATTGATTGAGAACATCTGGGGGTTCAACTCTGATATCGAGCCCCGCACCATCGATTCACACATGAGAAATTTGCGAAACCGATTGAAAAAAGCTGGCTTTCCGGTTGAAGATCATCTCCGGACCGTCTACGGCGTCGGCTACAAATGGACAAGCAAAGGAACCGGAGCATGAAAAAGATTTCATTTAAGCTCGCAGGTTCATTTTTCATTTTAATCCTTTTCATCGAAACCATCCTTTTTGCGGCGCTGTATACAACGATTATCAACACAAGAATAAACGAAGAAATCCGCGCGCTCCAACTAAGGGGCAACAGCCACAGAGACGTCCTCGAAAAACATTTTGACAAAAGGACGATAGACCACGTCACCCTGATGGAAACCGAAGCCCGGACAAACGTAATCATAACGGACCAAAATAGACGCGTATTGGCGCAGTCTGCCCGGGGAGACATGACGGAACACCTTCATTTCGAAGAAAAACACATCCCGAGGAAAGGGACCGCTTTATCGTCCCATTGGAATACATCAAAGTATATTTGTACGATCAGTCCGATCATGAACGGACGGGAAACGGCCGGCTACGTCTTCATGTATTTGGAGACCTCCTCGATAAAAGCCTTGGTGGCAAGCATTACGAAGCGGTTTTTCCTCAGCTTTGGCTTAACCGGCGTCTTAACTGCCGCAGCTATTCTTTGGTTCAGCCGTATATTAGCGAAGCCGATTATTAAACTGAAGGAAGCAACCGAAAGTATCAAAAACGGTCAAGCTTCGATTCCGCTTGATATCAAACGGAACGATGAACTCGGCGAGCTCGCCGCATCAATCGAAAGCCTTTCTTCAAATCTCAGCAGGCTTCAAAAAGAACGAAACGATTTTCTGTCAAGCGTCGCTCATGAGCTGCGGACTCCGATCACATATATAAAAGGCTACACAGATGTCGCGATGAGAGATAAACTCGATCCACAAGCCAGAAATCAGTACTTGTCGATCATCAAAGAGGAAGCGGACAATTTAAACACCCTTGTTGACGATTTATTTTTGCTGACAAAACTGAAACAGCCTGGATTTCAAATCAGTAAGAAACAGGTTCACCTGCACACATTCATAAAAAAAGAAGTTCAGAAAGCGGCGGTCGCTTTTTCGGAAAAACGAATCAGCCTTTCGTTCGACATCCCGGCGGATCTTTATGTCTCAGTCGATGAAGTCCGTTTTTCACAAGTGATCTCAAATTTGCTGAACAACGCCCGCCAATACTCCGATCCTGATTCAACAGCGTCCGTCACCGCAACAAAAGCAGAGGATCAGGTCAAGATTACGATAGCGGACGAAGGCTGCGGCATTCCGGAAGAAGAACTGGATTATATTTTTGAGCGCTTTTACCGGGTCGATAAGTCGAGATCGAGACAAACCGGCGGTACCGGGCTGGGCCTGGCCATCGCGAAAGAAATCGTCGAGCTTCACGGCGGTCAGATTGCAGTAAAAAACAGAACCCCAAAAGGAAGCGAATTTATCATCACGCTGCCTTCTAATATGTAACAAATGTCGAGATGTCTGCACCAGTTTTGCACATTTCCCGGGTATACTACTCAGTAATCTGGACCAAAAAGGAGGAAAACACCATGAAATTGAAATCCGGTTTACTTTTTGTCATGCTTGTTTTCGCGCTTCCGCTCGCAGCATGCCAAAATTCCGGCTCGGGAAACACGGACGGACATAAGGAGCATCATACAAAGAATCATTCGGAGATGAAAGAAAAAGACGCCGTTTCTCTTCCGAATGATTTCAATAAGCGGGCGGAAGAAGGGCTTCTGGTGAAAAACACAAAGAACACGACAAGACTTGACGCGAATACACCGGAAGAAATGAGCATCAAAACCTCTCAAACGATATGGCCGGCCACTCATAAACAAAACAGGCCGGGCGCAGTGATTTTAGTTTCGGGCGGATCATGGCAGGCAGCTCTTGCATCAGCTGATCTGATCCATCACCCGAATAACGGACCTGTTTTAATCGCGGAAAAAGGGAAAATCTCCGGGCAGATTCAGAATGAAATCAAGCGCTTGAACCCGACGGGCACTTCAGACGGAACGCAAATCATGGCTGTCGGAGAATTCGATTCACTTCAAGCTTTGAACTCTTTTAAAATAAAAGAGCTGAAAGGGAAGAACGAGGCTGATCTGGCAAAAGAGATTGACAAAGAATACGCGGATGCAGCCGATGAGTATCCGAAAAGCGTTATCATCGGATCATCCGAGGAAGATGCGGAACTTTATTCGCTCCCCGCTGTAAACTGGATCGCCCACATGCCTGAGCCGATCCTGTACGTGAACAAAAAAGGCATTCCCGAAGAGACGGCCGCAGCATTAAAGAAAAGGGACGGCAAAGCAAACATCTATATTCTCGGCCCTAAAAAAGCCGTTTCAGAAAAAACGGAGGATGCATTAAAGGAATATGGAACAGTCAAAAGAATTTCCGGAGATACTCCTGTCGCAAATTCGATTGCGTTTGCGAAATTCAGCGATAAAAACACCGGTTTTGGGTGGGGAATCACAGATCCGGGACACGGACTGTCCTTCGCATCAACGGCCGCGCCCGAGCTGGCGCTTGCCGGAGCGCCATTTTCCCATTTGGGAAAACACGCTCCTCTGCTTTTACTCAAAAATGGACAGGCAGACAGTACGATGTACAGCTATTTATCCGAGATCGAGCCTTCTTTTCGGGACAGACCGCAGGACGGCCCTTATAACCATGCATTCATTCTCGGATCAGAAAATGAGATTTCATTTCGAACGCAAGGCGTTCTTGATGACATATTGGAAATTAAGTCAGCGGATGGAGGACATTCCGGTCATTAAGAAACACAATGGAGGGGCTCTTACAGAAGAGCCTCTTTTTTGTACCAGATGCCGTAAAAATCAATCCATCCTTCTTCGTTAAGCACAATGCCTTGAATGGCTTCCCCCGCTTTAACGCGAATATTGTTTTGATATAGCGGAATCGTGTAAACCTCTTCTGCCAAGGCGCGGTCCGCCTCACACAGAAGGCTGATCCGCTTGGAATGCTCATCAATGAAACGAAGCTGATCCCTCATCAAGGCGGACTTCCTCTGCCATTCCCCCGGCATATGGACGTGTAAAAAGCTGTTTTCCGTTAAAAGGAGGTGCAGCCAGCTCATTTCTTCCGAACGTCCGAATGTCGCACTGTCGTGAATCAAATCGGCTTTTGCGATCACTTCTTCCTTCATGAGCTCATCCGCTTTCATATAACAAACCTCTAGTGCGATGCCGTACCGCCTGCACCTCTTTTGGATCCATGACGCATCCTCCCGGTGATCCGGTTCGGAAAACGTATAAAGCCGAAGCGGATCGCCTTTGTAATGGCCTTCCATAAGCAGCTTGCCGATGTCGTCGTCCCCGGATTCAGGCGGAAGACCCCGGTTTAGAAAGCCTCCCGCCGGAGCCGTCCGTTGTCCGGCTAATTCACTGACCATATGTGAAGGGGAAATGATTTGCCGCAAAGCCTTCCTGAACGCCTTATGCTTGAGAGGCCCCGATTTGTTTGCATTCACCGAGATGTACTGAACATTCCTTTCCTCGTGCCATTCATCGAAAACCTGACTTTGTTCTTCTTTTTCCATATAAAAACCGTAGTCGACAAGAGAAAAATTGCCATCCATATACCATAGTTCGATCCGGTCTAAAAAAGCCCGCCCTTGAAAATATCGCTCATGCGCTTCAAGCGCGAGAATCCGGTCATCCCGGCGGACAAGTCTGAAAGGACCCGTCCCGATCAACAGTCCGTCATTCTGATGGCGGTTTAAAATAGACAGCCTTTCATCGCAAAGATGATGCAAAAACAGCGAGTTTTTTGCCTTTAAACAAATATCAAAACTATATTCATCCCTGACCGCAACATTTCCGATATCCTCTGCGAGCCATTTGCATTTATTTTCATCATCCAGCATAAAACGCTCAAACGAGTATTTAACATCCTCAGCTGTCAATGTTGTGCCATCATGGAAATAGATCCCTTTCCTCAAATAGAACGTCCACGTTTTTTGGTCGGCGTCACATTCCCAGTGGTGGGCAAGATGCGGCATAAAACCTCCTTCCTTTTCATTAAAACGGATCAATGTATCACATACCTGCTTAACGACATGGCTCTCTGAACGCAGATAAATACGGCACGGATCAAGACGCTTAAAATGCTCTGGCTCCATCGCGGTCATGAGCCTCAGCACATCTTTTTGCTTGCTGCCCTCCGATTCGGTCTGAAAGCCGAAAACGCGCTCAAGCCACTCTTTATATGACGGCAATGCGTCCGGACACGAATGCTGATATGCTTCGAGAAGGTGTCTCGCCCGGTCGATTTTACCTTCTTTCGTATCATTTTTCGCCGTTTCAAGCAGCAGTTCACAAGGTTCTTTTAAAAAGCGGATTTCTGATTTGTTTCCTCTCCCCCTTCCCCTTTTCCAAGCAATCCACTGCAAACCTTCAAGTTTCGCTAAAATCAGTTTTGCGTTCCTCGGTGTGCAATACAGAATATCCGCGATTTCACTGACTGAAATCTCTTCTGCCTCCCCTTCGCTTTCGCATTTAATTCCCGCGGTAAGTTCCATGTAATGTTCGATCGATTTCATCTCCGTTATCCCCCGCTTTATAAAAGGGGAAATTTCTCCCCTGGTTTTCTGTCCTTTTTACTGATGATTTTCCATTTTACACTAATTGCACTGCTATGTTGAAGGAGGATATGAAATGAACCGTTTAAAACAAAGGTACGGTTCTCCCGTGCTGATTTGCTTCTTCGGAGAGTTCCTGACCGGAATAACGGGAGCCATGCTGGCCCCTTTCCTCCTTTTTTATCTGTATGATGTGCTTGGAACTGGCATATTGCCGGTGATGCTCGTCATCGGAGCAAGACCGCTGACCGAGGTCGCGGTGACGCTTGCCGCAGGAGGACTGACGGATCGGATCGGAAGACGGAAGGTGATCCTGGCGGCGCTCGCCTTTCAGACCGTCTCTGCCGCCGGTTTTATGATGGCAGATCACATTTGGCTGTTCGCTCTTTTTTATGTGCTGAACGGCATTGGGGGAGCTTTGTACATCCCTGCGCAGCGGGCCCAAATAACGGACAGCACCGAAAGCGGGCGTCGCTCTGAAGCGTTCGCTGTCCTTCATGCCATTGAAGGGTTGGGCGCAGCGGTCGGTCCGGCCGCCGGACTTGCAGTCTATTCCTATCAGCCAAGCCTGATGTTCGGCTTTCAGGCATGTGCGTTTTTTCTCTATTGGCTTGCTGTTTATTTTAAAATGCCCGAGGTATGGCGGTCAAAAAGGCAAAAGGAGATTTTGGAGAGGGAAAAACTTCTTTCCGCAAAAAAGGTATTTTTTCAGCACCGTCCGGTTCTGTCCGTGATGTTCTTGTCGGTCCCCGTCAGCCTGTTCTATGCTCAACTGGAGTCAAACTACCGCCTTTATCTCGAAACTCTTTTTGAAGATTTCCTATTCATCTTGACTGTTTATACAGTGTGCCGCGCCCTTCTTAGCATTACGATGCAAATTCCGCTTGTCAAATGGACGGAAGGACTGAACATCCAAACGGTCGTTTCCATATCATATGTATGCTACGCTGTGGCAGCGATTGGTTTCGCTTTTTCATCATCGATCTTTTGGCTGCTCTCGACTGCCGTTTTATTTACGGCGGCAGAAAGCATGCTGCTGAATCACATGCAAACCTTTGTCTCGCGCCTTGCTCCCGATCATATGCGGGGCAGATATTTTGCATTTTTCGGCCTGCATTGGGATATTTCCCGGACAATCGGTCCTTTTTTAGGCGGGATGATGTTCATCAAGTTCGGCGGGGCAGCGCTATTTCTTGCTATTGCAGGAATCGTGGCTGCCGGCGGAATTGCACAATACCGAACAGTATTAACATTATCTTCCCGGCTAAGAAAAAACTAATTCTTTATAGTACCTGGTACTAGAACAAAGTGCTATAATAGAAACAGTTTTTATTCGGGAGGCAAGGAGGCATTATGATTACATTAAAAAAACAAACGATCGGCGGGCTTTTAAAATCAACCGCCGGCCGGTTTCCGAATCATGAAGCGGTTGTATATTCTGAGCTCGATTTAAGATATTCGTATCAGGAGCTTGTTGAAGAAACCTCTAAAATTGCAAAAGGGCTGCTCGCGCTCGGCATTCAAAAAGGAGAGCATGTCGCCATCTGGGCATCCAATATACCGGAATGGATTCTGCTCCAGTTTGCGACGGCAAGAATCGGCGCTGTGCTCGTCACCGTCAATACAAGCTATCAGGCGAGAGAACTTGAGTACTTATTGGAACATTCCGATTCCACCACCCTCTTTCTAATGGACGGCTACAAAGGGACATCCTATATCGATATGGTCGACGAGATCATGAAAAATCCGGAAAAGCTGCCGAAGCTGAAAAATCTCGTCTACCTTGGCAAGAATAAAGTCCCTGAACATATGACGGCTTTTGCCGACATCGCCAAACTGGGCGAAACGGTCTCTGATGCCGACCTTTTCGAAAGAGAGCAATCACTCACACACGATGATGTGATCAATATGCAGTATACGTCGGGAACAACAGGCTTTCCAAAAGGTGTGATGCTGACTCACTACAATATCGTCAATAATGCGGCGATCGTTGCCGACAGAATGGGGCTGACGAGCGAAGACAGGCTGTGCATTCCGGTTCCTCTGTTTCACTGCTTCGGCTGTGTGCTAAGCACGCTTGCCTGTGTCGCGTCAGGCGCGGCCATGCTGCCGATCATCGAATTCAAACCGGACATCGTCCTGCAAACGGTCGAAAAAGAGCGATGTACAGGACTGCAGGGTGTGCCGACAATGTTTATCGCCGAGCTCACCCACCCCGATTTTGCAAACTATGACCTATCTTCATTGCGGACCGGGATCATGGCAGGCTCCCCGTGTCCTAAAGAAGTCATGAAAAAAGTGATGAAGCAAATGAATATGACGGATATCACAATCGCATACGGACAAACGGAGTCTTCACCCGTGATTACGCAGACAACGGTCACCGACACGATCGAACGCCGCGTTGAAACCGTCGGTAAAGTGCATCCGCATGTAGAAATGAAAATCGTCGATCCTGACACGGGGGAAACGCTCGGCCCGGACGAGCAAGGCGAACTGTGCACAAGAGGATATCTCGTCATGAAGGGATACTATAAAATGGACGAAGCCACCAAAAAGGCCATTGATGAAGACGGCTGGCTCCATACCGGCGATTTGGCCGAAATGGACCGGGACGGATACGTGAGGATTACCGGCCGCTTAAAAGATATGATCGTCCGCGGCGGTGAAAACATATACCCGCGTGAAATAGAGGAATTCCTTTATGAACATGAGGATATTGTCGATGTACAGGTTGTCGGCGTTCCTGATGAAAAATACGGGGAAAAAACGGCGGCCTTTATTAAATGCAAACCGGGCAAAAAGCTGACGCTTGAAGATGTCAGAGATTTTTGCAAAGGACAGCTTTCATATTACAAAATTCCGGAGTACGTATTTCTGATCGACGAATACCCGCTGACCGCTTCCGGAAAAGTCCAAAAGTATGTGCTTCGCGACCGCGCAGAAGAGCTGCTTGCGAGCCCTGTGCAGTAAACAAAAAGCCGAAAATACCAATCGTATTTTCGGCTTTTTGCTGTTTAAAATACTTTTTTACTGTCGCGCTCTTCCTTCAAAATTTCGACAGCTTCGCGGAAGCGCTGTGAATGAACGATTTCCCTTTCCCGTAAAAATGCCAGCCCGTCATTTAAATCCGGATCATCCGACATGTCAATCAGCCATTGATACGTAGCCCTCGCTTTTTCTTCAGCCGCTATATCTTCATATAAATCGGCAATCGGATCGCCTTTTGCCTGGATGTATGTAGCGGTGAACGGAACGCCGGCAGCGTTATGGTAAAACAGGGCTTTGTCATGGTCTGCGTAATGATCGCCGAGCCCGGCTTCCTTCATCTGTTCGGGTGTCGCGTCTTTTGTTAATTTATATACCATCGTCGCAATCATTTCAAGGTGAGCAAACTCTTCCGTACCGATGTCCGTCAGCAGTCCGACGACTTTGTCAGGAATGCTGTAGCGCTGGTTCAAATAGCGAAGCGCCGCAGCCAATTCGCCGTCCGCTCCGCCGTATTGCTCAATCAAAAATTTGGCAAGTCTCGGATTGCATTCTCTCACCCTAACAGGATACTGCAGTTTTTTCTCATAAAGCCACATGAACCTGACTCCCTTCCTCTATTAAACTTGCCACGGCCAGGGACTTTTTTTCCAGCTCCAATAGGATTCCGTCTGATCCGGGCTCCCTTGCGTCAAAGGGCCGTATTTTGATTCAAACTTTGCTTTCAGTTTTCTTGAATATCCGGCATACTGGTTGTATTGTCTGATGGCGTCGGTATCATCGGGATGTGTATCAAGGTAAAGCATCAGCTCAACGATGACAAAATCGACGGCCTGAATTTCATGGAGCCTTTGATAATAGTCTTGCGGTAAAGAGTTCGTCACCCCCCTTACCTCCCATCTTCATACGGATTTTCATAATGATCGTAAAATACGGGCCAAAGCGTCCCTTTTTGCAGCGCCTCCATCGGGGAAAACTGCGGAAGGCCGCGGGGCTGAAAACCTAGATATAGATTTGGAGGGGTTCTATAATATCTTTTACCGATCGGAGGACACGGATCAAAAGCGCTGTGAAACGGACGATACGATTTGACTTTGGTGAATGATTCCTTGGAATGTTTCATATCGGTTCACCTCTATTTGTGATCGAATCTAATTTAATGTATTCATATGTTCCATCTGTTATGTTCAAAAATGAACGATCAGTTTTTCTTATTAATCTTTTAAATAAATTCGTATTTTACCAATCACTAAAATTATTATATAGTGATATATAGAAATACTTTACTTAGTGAACAAAATGATTGCAGTAATCAGGAAGAAGGTTTTTCATTTGAGGGAAAAAAGAGATTTCCTTCGGGATATATTATTGATATTAATCAGCAGTTTTGGGGGATTTCTTCTCTCTTTGACCGGCATGACGATCGGCTGGATGGTCGGCACAATGACAGCAGCCGCTTGTCTGTCGCTGTTTCGCCCGTCACCGTTAAAGGCTGCTGTCAGACAAAACGGCATCCATCATGGCTGGCTTCAGTTCGGCCAAATGCTATTGGGAATTGAGCTCGGCCAGAAAATCAATATGTCCGTGATTTCGATTTTTAAGGAAAATTGGCTGATTGTCGGCGTCATGCTCCTCCTTTCCGTCGTGTTCGCCATGCTGTCGGGCTTTGTCTTATGGAGGTTCAGCAAGACCGATATGCTGACGAGTTTTGTGGGAACGGCCCCCGGCGGGCTTTCCGCGATGCCGGGCATCGCTCAGGAAGTGGGAGCGAACACGGCAATCGTCAGTCTCGTGCAGATGATACGTGTGCTTCTGGTCGTCATGACCATTCCTTTTTTCGTTTTTTTGATAAATGCGAAGCAGCCTGACGCCCATGCTGCCGGCAGCCAAGTGATCGCCGCGGGAACATCGGCTTTTGAAGCGCCTCATATCGCATGGACTGCGCTGATCATGCTGGGCGGATTCGGGGTATGCAAAGCGATGAAAGCACTGCGGTTTCCGGCGCCATGGCTGCTCGGAAGCATGACCGGTGCGGCCGTTCTGCAAATCGCAGGCGCTTCAATGACCGGGCTCAGCGCAACAGCCTGGTGGCCCCACGGCTTTTCAGTGCTGTCGCAAATTTGTCTCGGCGCGACGATCGGTTCAAAAATCAGCAAAGAAATGTTTATCGGCGTCAGAAAAACGCTGATCGTCGCACTTGCCAGCTCCGTCGGACTGATCATTGCAATGATTTTAAGCGCCGCCGTCACCGCTAAAGCGGCAGGCATTTCCCTGACAACGGCCATATTGGCGTTTGCTCCGGGGGGAATCGCGGAAATGGCGACAACATCTGTCACGCTTCACGCCGACTCTACGTTCGTTGTCGCCGTCCAAGTGTTGCGGGTGGTGCTCGTGATCGCGATGCTTCCTCCATTCTTCCGATTGCTTCATCAAAAGTCGGAAAAATATTCACACCCCCGCATGAAAAAAGTCCGAGCTGAAGGCTGATCCCTTCGCTCGGGCTTTATTTTTTTATTCAAATTCCGGCAGCCAGTCGCCGTGTGCTTCGATCAATTCATCGCACATGCTTACAATATCATCCATCGATAATTCCGCAGCCGTATGCGGATCAAGCAACGCAGCTAGGACTTCTCTAGATGCGGCTGCTGTTCCTGAAGCTGCTTATCTGAATCCTTGCCTCATCAGACATTACTTCCCAAAACATCAGAGGTTGAACACATAGATTAACTTAGATTCTAACATCCTTGACATAGCCTCAAACCCACCAAACCCAAAGGAAAAAATTATTAATTGGATTAATAGTCTATTCAATTTATGGATTCAAAATAAGACATGGAACTATTGGCAATTGAAATTTTAATAGAGCAGACAGCAGCCTGCTCTATTAGTTGTTTTTTTTCTGTATGTTTTTCATAGTTGCCTTATATAACCGTCGTGAAACGATATATGCTACATTTATTAGCAAATACAAAATAAACAAAAATAAAGATACTAAGAATACACCATGATTCCGTATAACAATCTCCTGAGAATTCATTGAATAAATCAATACATATAGATAAAAAACACAAAACATCAACAAAGCTTCAATAATAAAATTGAGAAATCTCCTTTTTTTCAATAAAATCTGAGAAAAGACTACGTCTACAATCCCTACAACTACCACAGTGAGAACAAAAAACTTAAATAAAACGATCACAGAATCAAAAGTACCTTTTGTATTGATTGACACATCTGGTGCCAAAGCCACCAATTTAAAGACTCCGAAGAATATCAGAAAAGGGGAAGAAATAAGAAATACACACATAAGAAGAACAACCAAAATTGAAAAAATATGATCCTCAATAGAGTAGTTTTTTCCTTTATTTTTTTCACCCATTTATGACTATTCCTCTCTTTTTGTTGTAATTTAAATATACAATTTTGTTATAAAATTTGACCCAAGTTCAATCACCATAAGTATTGGTGAAGATGTATTCAAGGCCATAGCCGCGTTTATCATGCCATAATTTTAAATATTTTAGAGCTTATGTGTTGTTCATATCCTCCAATCCTTTACCTTTATCCGAAGAAAAACCGCCCCTTAGCTCAGGAGCGGATGTTCAATATTCGTACCGGGTATTCGATTTAACCGACCATCTTTTCAGCAATCTGCATGTCGCCGGATGGCGAATGAGTTTCTGCCGCAAACCATCCCGAACATACGACGGCAGCAATCGCAGCAACAATGAACAGTTTTTTCATCACATTCCCTCCACTTTTTTCATTTTTTCTTCCGCTTTAATCGCTTCCAAAAAGAAATGTGCGGCCTCTTTATAAAGAGACTTTGATCTGTAAACATTGGCCGTTAAGAGAGATAGTTCTCTGGCACTGTCGTATTGCTTTGCTTGAAAGAGGATTTCTATGTTGTCTTTGCAGTCTTTAACCGCCTGTTCACCACATCCAGCATAAGCCGCATATAAAAGATCGATTTTAGCGTCAAATATTTCATTCGCCGCAGATTGCGACCTTTCCTTCCCTTCTTTGTAAAAGGCTGCGGCGCGTTCATAGTCTCCGGTTTTAAACAGCTCTTTGATCATTAAAAACACGACATTGAAATAATAATCCGATGCAGCATATGCATGATCATTCAAAACGATGTCCAAAAATTGAATGCTCTTGTCCGATTTGTCCATCGCCGCATAAAGCAAGGCAAAATTATGAAGGAGCTGCATTTCTTTAAAATGGTCGCCGGCTTTTCTGACAGTATGGATTGCTTCTGTTAAATATTCTTCCGCCTCTGTATATTTCCCCATCTCAGTATAATTTCCGGCCATTGTAATATAAGTTGAGACAAGGTTCATGTCATGGTCGCCATGTCCTTTGAAAATTTCCATCGCCTGCCGGGTATGGTTTAAAGAGACGATATTCTGGCCCAAGTAATAGTAGAGCTTTCCGACTTTATCGTGAAATTGGGCAACTTCAATTTCATCATGTACATGAGCAAGCTTCTTCTCGGCAATTTTATAGAAGCTGATTGCCTGCTCATAATTTTTTTTATACACTTCATAAGCTCCTGAAAACAGGTAGTAGTAATAGGATGTCATATGTGATGCAGCACTGTCGCCGGCCGTTACGTCGTGCTGCTCTATCTTTTTGCCTCTCGAATCGTAGAGCATAATTTTATGCCGCAGTTCCAGCAGGGAATAGTAGATCAAAACTTCCTGATCTTCCTCCATGTCTGCCAGCAGCGGCTTGATTTGTTCAAACAGCCTGATCGACTGTTCAGCATCGCTTCTTCTAATGGCGCGGTACCATGTATTGAGCATGTTGGCGACTTCTTCCGCGGCGATTTTGTTCATATGGAGCTCCTTTCTGCCGATATTCAATTTTTTTGTATTTTATTCATTTCTTATCATACTATATTTTTCCCCTTATATAAATTAATAGTAATAGTTCATTTTGCACAGTTTTTTTGAATACCCCGCTATTTCTGCCCCTTCATTAGGTCAAATGACTCTTCAAGAAATGAGAAACCGGGACTGATAAGACAGCAAAAAGCACCCTTGCTGAAAGGGTGCTTTCAGTGCTTCAATATAAATACGAACTTATCTAGGGCATAAGCGAGGGTTTCGCTTGATGAATGATAATATTTCCACATCGCATATAAGAACGCGGATCGAGAACATAAACCATCGGTGTATAACAGGATGTCTGACCCGGGAGCACTTTTCCGTTTCCTCCAGCTGAGCTGCCGCTCAGTTCTTTCCCGTCTTGTTTCTTTTCACATATGCATTTGCCTCCAAGCCTGAGCGCGCTGCTTTGTCGCGTCATTTTAACCCATGCTGTTTTGCAGACGCAGCCGAATTTTAATACCGCGATCCCGAATTGTTTATTATTTGCATCTATCAGTCTGGCTGTCGCCTTTGTTATGCTGCTTGAATCACAATTACAGTGAAGAAGTCATAAGCTTTTACTGACTAATGATTTTTAGCTGCTTTATCAACAGAGGGCAAATTACTTTCATCTATTAAATATGTTGCAATCAATGCGATGACTAACAGAGCTGCTGCAAAATAAAATCCTATATTCATACTTCCTGTAGCGTCTGTAAGCCAGCCTGTAATATACGGAGCTAAAATGGAACCTAACATTCCAACAAAGTTGTAGAATCCAAATGCTGTACTTAATGATTGCTTTGGTGCATTATTAGCTACAACCGCAATTAAAACGGGATTAACGCTAATTTTCCCTACAATTCCATACACAATTAGTGTCATATACAGAATTGGTAAGCTATCAAAGTAAACAATTGCAGCTGTTGATAAAATACCAAACGGTAACATCATGAGCAATACTGGTTTACGCCGGCCTAGCTTATCTGACAGCCAACTAAAAAATAATGAACCTGGAATCGCGGCCCACGGAACAAGTGATGCAACAAAGGCGATATTTCCTCCGGTTAAACCGCGTGCTGTTTCTAAATAGTATGGCAACCAAGTAATAATCATAAAGAATCCGTAAATAGAGCAGAAAATAATAATATAAGCCAAAATTAAGTTTCTATTAAATAAAGATGAAAACTTAAACGGTTCAGCGGTGCCTTTAACCTCTTTATCATTTTTGGGCTTGTCTTTAATTACAATTGCCATTGCAATACCAATAAGTACAACCGGCACTCCGATGATAAAAAATGGAATTCTCCATCCGAATCCCCATTCTCCTACAACATAACTGGAGATATAATAGCCAATTGAAGTACCGAAAGCCATCCCTGCATTAATTACAGCACTACCTAATGTTAAACGGTTCTTCGGGATCATTTCGGATGATATTCCATATTGCGGCCCATAATATACCCCCTGAGCCATACCAACCATAAGCCATGCAGAGATAAATAGAAAAAATGTAGGCATCATTCCTGTAACTGCTGCTAGCGATCCAAATAGAATAACACCCGGAACCAACACTCGCTTTTTTCCAATTTTATCTCCTAATATTCCTGCAGGAACGTTCATACCTGCATAACCGATGAAAAATATACTCATAATTAAGCCAAGTTGTGCCTTGCTTAATGAAAACGCTGATTCAATATCCCCCATAATCGGGTTTAATATTGTTCGCGTTGCATAAAGAGCTACCCAACCGAAGAAAAATACGATAACAACTTTAACCCAATAGGGAATCAGTGGTTGTTTTCCTTTACCTTCAACTGATCCCGTCTCTTTTGTCATCAAACTTCCTCCTTCAACTTTTAAATGATCCATTATTTTCTACTCTTCCTTTGACTTTCGATTTAGACTTCATAGATTGTTTCTTTTCGAAATCTGTCTGTGGTCATATCTGAAAAAAGGAGGAATTTTGGCTTTTTATCCTCCTTATGCACAACACGGATTGTCTTATTTTGTTATGCGTGTCCCCGCTTTTCCATCTAGCGCAGCTACCGCTTGATCCAATGAACAAATCATGGCCTCTTTACCTGACTTTGCAAATTCTATAGCCGCTTGGATCTTTGGCAGCATACTGCCAGCAGGAAATTGCCCTTCTGCCACATATTGTTCAGCTTCTTCTACTGTAATTCGGCTTAGTTTTTGCTCATTTTCTTTGCCAAAATTGATAAATACATTTGGTACGTCTGTCAACATCATGAAAACGTCAGCATTTACTTGTTGTGCAAGCTTTAATCCTGAACGATCTTTGTCTATAACTGCTTCAAGACCGTGTAATAGACCGCTCTCATCACGATATACAGGTATACCGCCGCCGCCAGAGGAGATAACAATCGTTTCATTAATTAAACGCCGAATCTCTTCTATTCCATGGATCACTTTCGGTTCCGGGGAAGGCACAACTCGTCTGTAGCCTCGCCCTGCATCTTCTGACATCGTAAACCCTTTCTCTTCTAATTGCTTCGCCTCTTCTTCTGAATAAAATACTCCTATTGGTTTCGTTGGTTTTTCAAATGCTTTGTCATCCTTGTCCACTTCGACCATGGTTAGAAATGTAGCTACATTCGCAGCAATGCCCCGTTCTTTAATATGGTTCTTCAAAGCTTTTTCCAGCATATAACCAATGAATCCCTGTGATTCTGCATTACAAGCATAGATTGGCAGTGGTTCAACGACATTTTTGGCAGCTTCGTTTTGAGCAATAATATTCCCCACTTGCGGACCATTGCCATGTGTAATCACAATTTTATGTCCTGCCTCTTTGATTTCAATCATATGACGTGTTGCAGAGATTACATTTTTGAGTTGATTGGCATAAGTTGCTTCTTGTTTTGGCTGTAAAATTGCATTACCTCCTAGTGCCAGTACTACTCTTTTCTCCATTTCTTTCACTCCTTTGTTAAAGCCATATAAATTCCGTATAAAGTATCCATCCCAGAAGAAGAACCTACTTTTATAAGGCTTTTCATACTTTTCAAAGATGGATCATGTTGTAATCTTGTAATTTTCGAACTAAATAAACCTTCTATAGCACAAGTTAAAAAGCGCGTGCTAACAAGGGTTGTTAAGGGTTTTCTGATGAGATTCCCCAATGTTTCGAGGTGTTTTTGTGCGATAAAAGAGTTGATGAAATGTCCATATAATATACCGACCAGTATATCGTCACCTGTTGGTGTTAAACCTTGGCCTCGTCCGATAAAGTAACGAAATTCTTTTTCCAAATTTTCAGTTGGATCGTGTAATTTATTTATCAAGTCCGACACATGAACTGATTCAAAATCAGTAGATTCATACGATTTAAATGAAATCTGTTTCACGTTTTCTTTTAATTTATTGATGTTTGCATGTTTAAAATCCGTATATAGCGGAAGTATTTTCGCATTAAAATTGAGTTTAAAGCAGTTGTGGGAAAGATGGTTATTGCGAACGTGTAATGAATCTCCCACCTCAAGACCTGCTTTTAATGTTTGCTTCGTTTGTGAACCAAGCAAAATTCCAAATGGAAAGGTCCCATTTTCATTTGTGCCGATAAATATCAATTCATCATTCTGATCAACAATATTTATACCTTTTTCAAAAATGCTGTGCACAGTAAATGTTTTTCCCTCAATTAATAGCTGAAGTGCGATTGAACCAATCGCACTTGCCTGTAAAATCATTCTTGAAAACCCAGTTTTTCAGCATATGCTGTGATTGCTTTCTCAAAACATTCGATTGGAGGATGAACTGTACCAGCACCAATTTGCCCATATCCGGCAATTTTATGTGCAATGCCTGTGTTGATTACCGGCGTGATGCCTGTTTCAACAACTTTACGTGCATCAATACCTAAACACGCACCTTTGAAGTCCCACGTCGGAATCACAAAGTTCGGATTTTCTCCAACACAGATCTCAGCCATTTGATTGCTTGTTTCAAGCGCATCATTAAATCCGCCTGTTCCAACAAAACGTGTTACTGCAGGGGCAGCAATCATTGCTACACCGCCAACACCGATTGTTTCTGTAATCGCTGAATCTCCGATATCTGTGTTTGCATCTTCCGCTGAGTAGCCGGTAAAATATAACCCTTGTGGTGTATGAACAGGTGCTGTAAACCACTCATCTCCCATACCTGCAATACGGATGCCAAAGTTTTCACCGTTTCGGCACATTGCGGTAACGACTGTACCATGTTTGATTGTACGCGCTGCATCCATCATTGCTTTTCCTGTCGCCATGGCAATGTTTAAGAAAAATTGGTCTGTATCAGCTAAAAATTGGATCACTTCTGTTCTTTGTTCGTTTTCAACATCATCTAATGCTGCAATTACTGGAGCAACTTCTTTTAAAAACACCAATGACGCTGCAATATTGCGCTGGTGAAATTCATCCCCCATTGCAATAGCTTTAGCCATCAATACATTAACGTTTAAGCCTCCATCAATTTTTCTTAATGCCTTACTTAACACCGGACCCAACACATCTTTCATCCAGTGCAGGCGATTGATTACCTGCTCATGATAAGCACCGAAGCGTAATACTGCACCGATGCCTTCGTTCATTTGACAGTACGCCTCGTTGCCGCTCTCTTTGTTCACCACAACAAGAACCGGCATATTAGGTGATGTAATGCCTCCCATTGGTCCAACTGCATTCACATGATGACATGGAATAAATGTAATCTTATTGTTTTCAAGCAGTTCACGCGCTCCCTCTTCATCTTCTGCCCATCCTTCAAAAAGAATCGCTCCAACACAAGAGCCTTGCATAGGATCTGTCATATTTTCATATTTAATTGGAGGCCCGGCATGTAATAACACGTAATCTTCCAATTCAGGAATCACAGACTTGGCAGGTACAACATCCGTTAAGAATGGTTCAGCTGCTATGATCTTCTGGATAACAGCTTCGTTCGCTTCATTTATTGTTTTGTACCCCATTAGATTGTCTCTCCTTCATAGTAGTTTAGAAATTGAAGTACTTTCATTAACTTTTCATCACCGCCAGCAATTGGACGCCAGTTAAATTGAACACACTCTGATCCGCTGTTCTGAACAGCTGCTGTAAAACTTTTCAGCCCAATATTGATGACACTTGGCTTCTTATTAATTAAGGACACAATTTTTTCGTCTACTGTTAAGTCTTCTTGGGTATGTTCAAATTTTTGTATATCAAGGACTGGCTGTTCCACTTTTCCTCCTGCCAGTTTAATCGCGGTACGAACCATTTGGTCGTTTGTCTCACAAATGATTGCACCACTTTCTTTTAAGGTTTCAATTTGCTTTTCATAACCTTGAGGATCTTTAGTTGTACCTACAACTGTTACAAGAACTGCAAGTTCGCGGCCTCCCTGATGTGCATTGGCTAACATACGTTTAATGGCTGGTGCTAATTCACTTGCCATATCATCATGACTGCCATAGCCAATAACGTTATCAATCATGATGACTGCTGTTTCAGGATCGTTTCCCGATGTTTCAAGCATTTCGATACGCTTTTCAGGATCAATCATCGGGTGCGGCTTCCCTTGGGTATACATATCATCGCCTAAGTCAATAATTTCATGATGTTTTGTTTTTAGGATATAGGCTTCTTTCTTCTCTTCAAGTACTTCCTCTTTAAATGCCTCTTTCAATAACATAGCTGCTTCAGATGCCAAAGTACCACCTGAGTAATAACCTTTAATACCAACTTGTGAATCTTTTAACGACACATTTACATCTTCAGCCAATGTCGGTTTAAAATTCGGTTTGTCACCATTGGATAATTGAACAGATACAACCGCTGCTTCTTCAAGTGTATACGCATGATAAATATTTTCTTCCTGATAAGTTGGTTGATCTCCTAAAAATAACGTAACAACCGGTTTTTCAATATTTCTTAATACGTTTAATACTTTTTGCTGCACTTCCTCTGCAGGTGGTTTGGAAATTACTGTAATCACTTTTACTTTTGGATCTTGGTTCAATGCTTTGATACTATCTAAAACCGTGATAGCACCAACCTCTGTCGATAAATCCCGACCACCTGTACCAATTGCGTTTGTTACACCTTTACCATAACGGTCAATGATGCTTGTCACTTCCTGAATCCCTGTACCTGATGCACCCACAACGCCAATATCTCCTTCATTCACGATATTTGTAAATGCAAGTGGCACGCCATGGATAATTCCGGTCCCGCAGTCTGGTCCCATTACTAATAATCCTTTTTCATGCGCCTTTTGTTTCAACTTAACCTCATCTTCTTTAGATACATTGTCGCTGAATACAAATACATGTAACCCTTCATTCAATGCATTTTCCGCTTCCATTGCTGCATACTGACCAGGAATGGAGATCAATGCCAAATTAGGGTTGTTCGCAAGTTCCATTGCGCGCTTCCAGTTATGTGCTTCTTGGCCTTTAGATGTGTCTTGTGAAGCGGCATCACCTTTTAAAGCTGCTTCTACTTCTTCTTTCACTGCCGCTACTTTTTCTTCTTGATTTGTATCTATAACGATAACAATGTCATTTGGATTTGCTTTTTCCAATTCATCTGTGCCTAAACCCGAAGATTTAAAAATATCTTTGTTAGCTGGTGTTCCCATCATGATCGATACTTTGTTTACACCATCTATTGCAGATAACTTGTTTGATAAAAGCATTAACACGATAGAATCTTGATAGGTGTTTTCTTTTATAATTGTGTATAACATAATGATCCTCCATTTTGTTATTCTGCAAATCTATTCTTTCCATGATAGCGATTGTAATGAACATCGCCTGAAACGAGGTAGTTATAAATATCGTCTACAATTTCAATTCCTTCTTTATCATATTTGGCACTTCTTAATTTACCGCGCTCACCCGGATAATAAATTTCTCCATAGCCTTCAGCTGCCGGTTGTGCTTTTAATTCATCGAGCATCGTCGAAATCTGTTGTTTAAAAGCAGTTAAATCTGTGAAGTATGCGGGATTGATAACAATATGAATTTGCCCTAAATCGCGGCCTTTTGTCAGATCTTGATACATGGAGGATACATGGACGCCATGAGGTACTCCAAGAAGACTGCCCGATAAAATATCCACCATCATCATCAATCCATAACCTTTTGGACCAGCAATTGGCACAAGTGCATGAACATCTCTTGCATTCGTTGTTGGTGCACCGGCTGCATCTACTGCCCATGTTTCCGGGATCGATTCATTTTTACTTCTGGCATCCAATACTTTTCCCCATGCCTGAACAGTTGTCGCCATATCAAATGTGATTATGCGTTCATCAGCCGATGGTACACTATAAGCAATCGGATTGGTGCCAAAGTATGGTTCTGTTCCTCCAAACGGTACGACCATTGGATCTGATTGGCACATACTTAAAGCAACCATGTCCTGTTCTGCTGCCATTTCAACAAAGTAACCCAATGCACCACTATGCGAAATATTCTTCATGCCTACAACAGCCACACCTGAATTTTTTGCCATTTCGATTGCTTTTTCCATCGCTTGTTTTGCTGCTTGGTGACCTGGACCATTATCTCCGCTAAAGACAGCGGATGCAGGTCCTGTTTGTTCAAATGTGTAGTTTGGGTTTGCTGTAATACCGCCTTTTGCGATTCGTTCGGCATAGTATTCCACACGTACTGCTCCATGGGAATGGATCCCTCTATGATCGGCGAATGTCAATACATCTGAAACATCGTGTGCGGCTCCTTCATTTAATCCAGCTTTGATTAGCTTCTGTTTGATTAAATGAAACAGCTCCTGTTTAGATACTCGCATCTGATCCTCCCCCCTTCCATTACATAATTAGTAAATGTTGTCTGACTCTAAATAATCTAAAATTTCCTTTGTAACTGGGATACCTGTTTTTTTATACTGTTTCATCACATCTATTTGAATTTCACCGGGATAATACACTTTGTCAAATCCTTCAGCAGGCGGGTTATCATGTAATTCTTCAACCATTTGAGATATTTTTTCCAGGAATTGCTCCTTCCCGCCAAAGTATTCAGGATTGATCACGAGATGAAGCTGCCCTAAGCGACGGTACTCTGATAAATCTTTATACATGGAAGTGACATGCTTGCCAAATGGCAAGCCGAGTAAACTCCCCGATAAAATATCCACCATCATCATTAACCCGTATCCTTTAGGCCCAGCCATTGGTAATAATGCATTTACCTTAAACGGGTCTGTTGTTGGTGCTCCATTTTTATCCACTGCCCATGAGTCTGGAATAGATTTGTTTTTACTTCTTGCATCTAAGATTTTCCCCCAGGCTTGTACCGTTGTTGCCATATCAAACAGTATTGGACTGCCATCTTTTCGAGGCGCACTAAAAGCAATTGGGTTGGTGCCAAAGTACGGTTCGGTACCGCCAAATGGCACAACCATGGGATCAGATTGACATACTGTTAATGCCACCATACCTTCTAATGCTGCTTGACGTGCATAATAACCAATCGCACCACTGTGTCCCATTTCTTTTACACCGACAACACCGATACCTGATGTTTTTGCTAATTCGATTGCCTTTTTCATTGCTTGATAACTCACATAATGTCCTAACGCATTATCTCCATGGTAAATCCCTGATGCTGGACCCGTTTTTACGAAGCTTAAGTCGGGGTTCAGGTTATATCCACCCTTTAATGTACGTTCGGAGTAGTATTGCATTCTCACTGCACCATGTGAGTGAACACCTCGTTCATCTGCAAAGATGAGTAAGTCAGCTGTTTTATCCGCATGTTCTTCAGGTAAGCCTGCTTTCACTAATTTATCTTTCATTAGCTGCCGGAGACGATTACTTTCTACATACACTAATGGTTCACTCATTAAAATTGCCCCTCTTTATAGATTAATATCTCTATTCGCATCCTTTGAATAAATATACGAGAATGGTTCATCTAAACCAATTGCATAGGTTGCTTGCGGCGTATAAGCTCCCATAAAAATATAGTCACCTTTGTCAACTGGCATCCACTCGTTGTCTAAGTTGTAAACACCTCGTCCACTTAATATATAAGCACCATGTTCTTGAACGTGCGTTTCAATGTAACCATGCGAAGCACCCGGCTTAAATGAAAGAATATGAATGTTCATGTCATATGCGATTTCTTTTGGCAGTAAATCTTGAATTAGTACTTCTTTCATCCCTTCATAGGGTTCTTGTTTGATGTTATTCACATTACCTGAAACAATTTCTGGCGTATGTCCTTTAAGCGGCTGATAACGCTTTTTGTATAAAAACAAACGGCTGTCCTCACCATTATTATGATTATCAAACGTCAATTGTAAGTGTGGAGGTACATATAAGAATCCGCCTTTTGCCAATTCGTATTTTTTACCATCCGCAAAAGCGTTGATTTTACCATATTCAACGTACACAAATGATTGGATACCATCACCGGCAAAACCGGTTTTGTTTCCGCCCTTGTTTTTAACTGTTACCAAATAATCTACAAACCTTGCACCTAAACGCGGGGATCCTAAAATGGTTACATCACAATCTTCAAAGCCAGGTACAACATTATTAACCAAGCCATCGGGTGTAATTACCGCATAATTATCCTTTTTTATTACTGAACGTGTTTCTAATAAACCTTCTCTGTATCCTTGATTATGATTTAAGTAACTCATGAGTATCTGGCTCCTTTTCATTATTATTCCTTATAAGCTAGTTCAAACAATACATCTTTCAATACTTCAATCCCCTTCACAAGGTCTTCTATCTTCGTTTCTTCATTGGTATTGTGGCTGATTCCGCCAATAGAAGGTACAAACAACATTGCTGTAGGGACAAAATCCGCAAAAATTTGTGCATCATGACCTGCACCAGATGGCATCAATTTATAGCTGTCCCCCACATTATCCTTAGCTGCTTGTTCAATTATTTGAATGATTTCTTTATCCATCAATGACGGTGCTTCATCCATCCATAAATTAATGTCATAAGCCATGCTGTTTGCTTCTGCCACCGCTTTAACTTTATCTTCAATTTCTCTCGCAAAATCATTTAATAGTTGTTGATCAATATGACGACAGTCTATCGAAAAGGTAATTTCTCCAGGGACGACATTTACCGTGTTTGGAACAGGAGTGACATGTCCAAACGTTAATACAAGAGGCTCCCCAATTTCTCTAGCTCGTTTCGTTAAGTCTGTTACAATCTCACTATATGCAACAACTGTATCTCTTCGTAATGACATCGGTGTTGTGCCAGCGTGGTTTGCTTCACCTTTCAAGTTAACTGAGTAACGTTTTTGACCGACAATCCCAGTTACAACACCAATCGCTTTATTTTCCGTCTCTAATACTTTCCCTTGTTCAATATGTACTTCAATAAATGCTTTAATATCGTCACGAACATCATCTGTTTTACGGTAATCAAAACCCGATTCGTGCATAGCATCTTCGAATTTAATTCCTTCAGCATCTTCTATTGTGTCAACATCCTCTTTTTTGGCTAGGTTAAAAAAGTTTTTACTTCCCCAAAATGTATATGGAAATCGGCTTCCTTCTTCTTCTGCGAGCGATAATACTTCTATTGTTCGTAATGGTTGACCATATTTTTCTTTTAAATATTTCACAGCAACCAGTGCAGATAAGATACCGAATTGTCCATCTAGATGACCGCCTTCAACAACTGTGTCGATATGTGATCCTGTTAAAATGGTTTCTTCAGAATATTTACTTCCAACAAGACGACCAGATAAGTTCCCAACATCATCAAAGCTTACTTCTAAACCTTCTTCCTTGAATGTTGCTTCCAGTTCGCGAACTGCATCAATCCATTCAGGAGAGTATAACAGCCGCGTAATTCCCCCTTTTTCTAAACCGCCAAATCTTGTGAATTTCTTATCCAACGTTTCAAAGGTTGATTGAATATCCATTCTTTTTCTCCCCCTTTCTTTTATTTACTTTCATCATAGAACCCTGTTTACAACCATTCATTGACATAACCAACAATAATGAAAAAACATTTTATGCACTTTTAACAAAGACACCTTTTAATCAATTTACGGTATCTAAATAATGGGCTAATGCCAGATATAAAAAGAAACTGTTGGCTTTCGATTACATAAAAAAATACGCTTTATAACAAATTAAATTTGCATTGAATGTCTCCTAAAGAAAATCGCAGATCGCTCGCTTCAAAAGAGCGAAACTTCTCTTTTACCAATCAAATAAATAAGGTGCAAATAAAAAAATGACCCTATAAATCAATAAAAAACATTGATTTATAGGGTCATTTATCTGTTTCATTACATCATAAATGATATGCCAAGAGTCAGGATACATATTGATTAACAACTGCTGCTGTAATAGCGAAAGATTGTGATGAAGTCAACTTTGCCATGCTCACTTCAGCTATATTAGCTGCCATAAGAAATGCTGATGACACACTGAATTTGCGAATGTAACACAATCTCAGGTCGCCTTCACACCTTCCTATGCCTCAAATTCCTGACGGGATAGCTAGTCCGTCACTCAAGGAATAAATCTTCCTACTTTTTCATTTAAAATCCCTTTTTCTTTATCATAGATTTCGACACCGCGAAGGATTGTTTTCACTACCTGAGCACCAATTTTGCGGCCAATATACGGACTAATTTTGTGTCGATATGCTAAGTCCTCAGCCTTTAATTCATAAGGTGCATCTTTCTTAATAAATACGAAATCCGCATCTTTCCCTACTGCAATACTGCCTTTTGATGATAGATTAAAACGTTTCGCAGGGTTTGTAGCAATAATGTCTGCAAATTTGGATAATGACATATTACGTTTTTGCACCCCCTCATCAAATAATATGTCAACATTATTTTGTATACCTGCGATACCCCCCCAAGCTTCAAATGCATTATCCGTAGCTTTTAAGTCTGGGGTACATGGTGAATGGTCTGATGTTACGAATGAAATATCTCCGTTTAATACCCGATTCCACATGCCTTCTAAGCGTGATTGTTCACGGATTGGCGGAGAACATTTTACAACTGGTCCGATATGATCTAGTTCTTCTTTATAGAAATATAAATAGTGTGTACATGTTTCGCATGTAATATCGACCCCTTCCTGTTGTGCTTTGACAATTTCATCTACGCCCTCTTCACAAGCTATATGAACGATGTGTACACGACATCCCGTTTCTTTCGCAAATAGAATTATTTTTCTAATCGGTTCTACTTCAGTAAATACGGGTCGAGAATCTACATAAGCACGTAATGAGGTTTCACCATTTTTAGATGCTATTTCCCCTAACTTGTCCGTAATTGCAGCATTTTCAGCGTGTACAGATAATATTTTGCCTGTCTTCGCAATTTGTTTCATACCTTCGTAGAGGGAATAGTCGTCCACATTCATGAAATCTCCTTCTATAGAACGGTCACCACATGTTGCTAAAAAACATTTATATGCAACAACACCATTGTTATCTAACTCTTGAATACCCCCATCCAAGTTAAATGGTACTAAACCGCCGTAACTCGCAACGTCTACAGATAATTTTCCTTTTCCAGCTTTAAATTTTTCTTGAATAGATTCCTCATCTACCGTTGCTGGCACTTGATTTAATGGCATTTCGATGATCGTTGTGACACCGCCTTTTGCAGAGGCACGTGTTCCTGTGTCATAGCCTTCCCATTCATCACGATAGCCGCCGCCCGGCTCTGTGATATGAACATGTGCATCAACCATACCCGGAGATACAATCGATCCTTTTGCATCGATAATTTTTGCACTTGTACCCAAATCCTGACCGATTGCTGCGATTTTGCCATCTTTAATCCCTACTTCGACTTCTTGTTCACCATTTTCCAGAATGACTAATCCATTTTTGATAATTGAATCAAAGTTCATTAAAATCATCCTCCTCTTTTAATGGTTGGATATAAAATACTGCCTTTCGCAACCGACAGCATTAATTCCCCGGATAGCCAAAATACCAAAAAAATGCAAATCATTAGATTTAAGATAGCACTTATTTAATGTTTCACCGATAGCAAAGTTAATGATCAAGAATAATAAATGGCAACCCCGCCCCACTATCAATGAAAACGGGACGCCATATTTTGAACCTGTGTATCCGTTCGCAACAAGTCATAAGGCTATCCGACAAGTGATATCGTTGCTTGAAATGGTGATGTAAAACATCACCAACAGCTATATAATCCGGAATATTATGCACTAGTCCCACCCCCAACGTTAAAAAAAGTAAATGAGGATGAAATTCTTTGTTCAAGTGATCTTCGGCATGATATCTTTGTTATAATCACACTTTTCAAAAAACGAAGAATCATGTTCAAGCATTAATGATTCTCCTTTAATATTTTTAACTAAAGGATTATACGTATAATTACCTTCAAAAACAGTGTACGATCAGATTGAAAAGTTATCCTTGTAACATCTTACATATTTCATTTTTATTTTATCTTTTTCTAACAAAGATAAGGAGGCAGCCTTTATGACAACATTAAAAGAAATATTATCTGTACTACAATTTTCAGATTTAACATTGCTAAATGAGCAGGGCGATTTGGAACGAGTGGTAGAAATGGTTGATATTACAGAAACGCCTGATATTAAAAATTTTACAACGCCGCACTCACTTATCGTCACAACAGGAATGAGCTATCAGGATGATCAATCCGGACTAATCAGTCTTATTAGTGAGTTAAATGATATACAAGTTGCTGGTCTAGGTATCAAGCTATCCCGATTTTTAAAAAAATTAGATGATGAGGTTATTGCATTTGCAAACAAATTAAAATTCCCAATTATTGAAATTCCGGAAAGTTGGAATTTAGGATCCATTACTCATCATATATCGTCATTTATCCTGGATGAAGAAACAGAAAAATTACACTTCGCATTAGATATCCAACAAGAGTTAAATGCTATGCTTATGCAAGGGTTAAGCCTGAACATGATGATTGAACGTTTAAGTAGACTTATAAAGGTTCCTGTCATGCTGCTAAATTCTTTTCATCAAGTTGAGTCAGCGAGTCATCACTTTCATCAACACTCAGAACATGTTCAAAAAAACCTCAATTATTTCCGAAGATATTTAAATTCAGAGCAAATCGAACCAAATCACAATGGTGTTTTCCAGGAAGAATATGCTATATTTAAGGTTCCTGCATTTAAATATTTTCCGTATTATCTAATGATTTCAAATGTTAATTTGCTCAACTATCCGTTTAGTTTATTAACAATAGAACAAGCAGTTAACACACTTAGTCTCGCAATTTATAAAAATAGTAAAATCAAAGAAGCAGAGCAGCAGGATACGAACCATTTTTTTACATCTCTGATGTCCGAACATCCTGATAACCTTGTTTCACTAACACAACACACCGACCTTTTAAAAAAATATCACATTCAACCCTCTAAATTCTACCAAGTGATGATTTGCGGGATAGACAAAGAAAAGAATGTAGAAAATAGCGCCTACTTAAATGAGCGATATCAGATGACTTTTGAGTGGTTAACGCATAAGTTTACTGGGATTGACCCTTCCATTAGTATATATATGTCTCAGGGTGAACGCAGATTTACGATACTTTTACAAAGAAGACATCATTATTATTTGGAATACTGCAGATATATCCAAAAAGAGTATCAGCTATTTTTTAATAGCTCCCTTTCATTTGGCATTGGTAATGAGGTCTCCGAGCTTTCACAATTACCACTGTCTTTTTTCGAAGCGAATGAGGCTTATGATAATAAATATGAACAAGGCGAAATAGAATTTGTAGAGCCCTATAAATCTAAAAGCGTAGAAGAATTATTACAACTCATTCCAACGAATAAATTAAAACCATTTATCATTTATACACTCGGTCCATTAGCTTATCCCCAAACAACGAAGGAAAAAGAACTAAGGTTTACGTTAAATGTCTATATGGCAAACCAATGTGATCTTACAAAGACCTCAGAGGATATTTTCATTCACCGTAATACTGTGAAATATCGTATTAAAAAATGCGAAGAAATATTAGGTCAATCTGTAGAATCTCCTGATACATCCCTGAGCATTCGATTGGCATTATTTGCTTCAGAGAAAATATCGTTGTAAATCAAAAGTAGAACCACCGGAAGTTTTCTTTTCTATTTATTTAGTTAGCTACTGTTTTATTCTGTCTTAACATAACCACAATGAAAAATAGCAACGCTGCTGCTGCGAGAAGGATGGTTGCAATATAGAATGCTAATACTTGCGAGCCGGTTACATCACCAATATAACCAGTAAGTGTTGGTGCAATAACAGATGAGCTCATTCCAAAGAAGTTAAAGAGAGTTAATGCTCTGGCCACTCTATCTCCTGATACGGAATCAGATACATAGGTTATTAAAACTGGATCAATCGCAAGTTTACCTAATAAGCCATATAAAATTAATGCAATATACAGCACTGCAGGATTTGGTGCAAATACTGTCAAACTAATTGTGATTGCCGCAGCAATTAATAGAAATAAAATTAAACGCAGACGCAAATGTGCATGTTTGTCTATGTATTTAGTAAATATCAAAGCACCAGGCACTGCAGTGACTGCAACTAGTGCAGCTACATATCCTACTGAGCCTTGAGCAAATCCTTTTTCTGCTACAAGGAAGGATGGCAGCCAAGTGACAATCATATAATAGCCATAGCATGTTGCAAAATACACAAAATATACAACTAATTGTCTTGGAGAAAATAAGCTTTCATTTAGAATCTCTGTGCTTTGTACGGCGTCTTTCTTCTCTTCAGCCACTTCCTTGTCTGATGTTTTATCTTGTTTAATAAACAACACAAACACAAATGTTACAGCTACGATAACGATAGCTGTTATAAAAAGCATATAATTCCATTGAATTTCAAAACCGCCTACTAAAACCGATGATCCGATTAGTCCAATTACCATTCCTAATGCTGAACCGCTATTTATTATCGCATTGGAAAAGCTTTTTTTATCTTTTGGCGTATGTTTGGCTGATAAGGAAAAGGCTGCACCGTAATATGAACCAGTCGAAATACCAGCCAATAACGAACCAATGTATACTTGCATGATAGTTGAACTTGTGCCAATTACAAATGCAGCCAGCGCAAAGACGATAAATGCAGGAATTAACACCTTTTTCTGTCCAAATTTATCGACAAGTGCTCCTGACGGAATTTGCATACCCGTATAGGCAAAGAAATAAATAGAAGCAACCAACCCCATTTGTGTATCACTAATATGTCCTAATGATTCTTGAATCTGTGGATATATTGGCGTAAGGATTGTACGATAAATCCAAATAGCTACCCACCCTAAACACAATGCAATAATGATCTTTTTGTAATAATCGGGGTCATGTTTCTTTGTTTTTTCCACGGTATGACACGCTCCCTTTTTATTATTTAATTAAATTGTAGGTTATAAGCCAGTCAATAACATTGTTCACTTTCAACAAAAACAAAAGTAACATTATACATTTTAGACAAAAGGCATCTGCTTAAAAATATCGATGAAAGATTCATCGATAGAAGCTAGTCCTATTTTTCCCATCTCTCTCATTTCTATAAAAGCAATCAGGTAAAAAAGATGGCTCTTTTTTAAACAAACCTACAATTTATTAAAAAAGCACTTCCCAAATAAACAGGAAGGCTCCCCAAACGTTGATATAGCAGCGTTCTTAACATTTCAAGAACTGAGTTGCACGACGAGCGCCCTTAAGACCGGCTTTCTTTCTCTTTGAAAATTCAAAAATTCTCCGATATATATAGCGAATGCCGCTAAATAAGGAGGAGAGCCGGATGAGAAAGTTATGGAAAATCGCGGTGTCCGCTGCAATGTTCGTCGGTTTTTCCGCAAATTCACCCCGCATTCAAGCGGAAAGCAATAAGCAGGAAAACGAAGTCATTGTCGTATATAAAAATGCCAGCGGAAAAGAAAACGTCATCGAACAAGCAGACACGGTAGAACACGTTTACCGGCACATTCCCGCAGCTGCTGTTACTGCGGACGACAAAACAGTGCGGGAACTTGAACAAGATCCCGACGTCCTGTATGTCGAAGACAACCTCCCGGTAGCTGCTGCCGACAGCACCGTTCTAAAAGCTGTCTCCAGCAGCACAGCGCAAACCGCCTCCGCGTTTTCACAGTGGAACATCAAGCCGATTCAAGCCGCACTGGCTTGGAATAAAGGTTTGACAGGGAAACAGGTGAAAATTGCGGTTATTGACAGCGGGATTTCCCCCCATGAAGAGCTGTCAATCGCAGGCGGTGCATCGATGGTCGGCTATACCGCTTCATACCGTGATGATAACGGCCACGGAACACATGTTGCCGGAATCATCGGAGCGAAGCATAACGGACGGGGGATCGACGGTCTCGCGCCCGGCGCGCAGCTGTATGCCGTAAAAGCGCTGGACCGGAATGGTTCGGGGGATCTGAAAGGCATCTTACAAGGCATCGATTGGTCGATCCAGCACGGAATCGATATCATCAATATGAGCCTCGTCGTTTCAGGCGACAGTCAAGTTCTCCACGATGCAGTAGATAGAGCATACAAACGGGGAATGATTTTAGTCGGTGCAAGCGGAAATGCCGGAAACGGAAAATCCGTTTATTACCCGGCCGCCTACAGCAGCGTCATTGCCGTCTCGGCCACCAACGAAAAAAATCAGATCGCCTCATTTTCCAACACCGGCAGCGCCGTCGAGTTTGCCGCTCCGGGCACATCGATTATCAGTACATCTTCCGATCGCGGCTATGCAATCGGAAGCGGCACTTCACAGGCAACGCCGCACGTCACCGGAATGTTTGCACTTTTGAAACAGCTGTACCCAACCGCTTCAAATGCTGAGCTGCGCAAGAAAATGCAGTTTTATACAAGCGATTTGGGCGCTCCCGGCCGTGATCATTTGTTCGGCTATGGATTAATCCGCTTCAAAGAGATCACACAGCCGTTGGAGAAAGCGCAAAAAGCAGTCGGACAAGCGGAAAAGACAAAGAAAAAAGCGGACATTCAAACCGCGCAAAAAGCGATCGAACCGCTGCCTGCAAACGCCGATAAAACCGCTTTGAAAAAGAGGCTCGATGCTGTTAAAGAGCAGCTTAAAAAGACAGCCGAAAGCAAAGTAAAACTCGCAGAGAAGCAAAAAAAGAAAACCAATGCCGACGCAGCCCAAAAAGCGGTCAATGAACTCGACAGCGGCACTTTCAAAACGAATTTGCAAAAACGGATCAACGCGGTCCGCTCAAGCCTCTTGAACACCGCAAAGCAGGCCGTTGCCAAAGCTGAAAAAGCGGCCACAGACTCAAACCTCGGCAAAGCGCAAAAAGCGATTAATGAGCTGCCTGCCGGAAAAAACAAATCAAATCTGCAAAAAAAGCTGAACACCGCGAAAAAGCAAGCCGCGTCAGCCTATAACAAAAAAGTGGCAGCGGCGAAAGCCAAAGTTAAAACGGCCGAACAAAAGAGAACGAAAAAAACAAAATCGGCAGCGCAATCAGCGGTCAGCAAGCTGAAAGCATCCGCCGAAAAAACGAAGCTGCAAAAACGAATCAATGCGATCAAACTGAAATAGCAAGAAAAAAAGCCCGGAATCCCGGGCTTTTCTTGCGAATACGTCTTTTTTGATGCTGTTCTGCAATTTGGCATTTTCGGACACGACAATTGCGACATCGTATTCCTTTCGGCCGGGCGCTTGCTTTCCGCCGCATTCTCCAATCACTTTTTATCAATTCTTTCCGTCACAATCCCGACGATGTCCCGGTCTGAAACAAAGCCGAAATGGCGGCTGTCAAAGCTGTGGATCCGGTTGTCCCCGAGGACGAAGTACTCATTTTCAGGCACCTTTTCCTCTCCGGTCACTTCCTTCAGCGTAAAATCCCCTGTCAAGTCCCCTCCGGCAGTGACGGCCTTTAAATCGTCCAGATAAGGCTCTTTGATCTTTTCTTCGTTGATATACAGCTGATCATCTTCATACCGGAGGGTTTCGCCCGGAAGCCCGATCACCCTTTTAATGAATATATCTTTGTCAGGTCCTTTAAACAGCACGATGTCAAATCGGCTGATTGTTTTAAAGTGGTGGGCGAACCTGTTGATCAAAAGTTCGTTGCCCTCCTGAAAGGTCGGATTCATGCTGACGCCTTCTACTTTATATTCAATGAAAACGGCATTTTTGACCTGAATTCCGACGACGATGACAAGCAGCACCCCGGCTATGACCAAAAAACGCTTTTTCAATTCTGTGTCCCCCTAGTCTTTCTCTCTCTGGCTGAATCTCACGTTCAGACGATGTTCAACCCGTTTTCCGGCGTACCATAAGATCAGTATGACGATGATCACGGCAGCTGTCCGCAAAGGCTGGGTAAAAAGCGCCTTCAGATCATGGCCGACAAAGCTCACCATAAAAATCATCACGAACTTGCCGCAAAGCACCGCCAGTGAAAAAGGCAGCAGGCTGACTCTCGAAAGTCCTGCCACAACATTTACCGCAGCCGAAGGCGTGAATGGAAAGCAAAGCAGGAGAAACAGCGGACCGAAGCCCCGTTTTTCCACCCAGATCATCAGTTTTTTTACGGATGGATGCCTGCGGATAAAACCGAGTGCTCTTTGCTGGCCGAAATGGCGGATAAAAAGAAAAACTGCTATAGAGCCTAAAGATGCCCCGATCCACGTCAACAAGAACCCCTGCCATAAACCGAACGAATTTACATTGGCGACAACAAACACGAGCAGGGGTAAAAACGGGAGCAGCGCTTCAATAAACGGCAGCAGAACGGCTACAAAAGGACCAAAAGCCCTGTAGCTCTGAAAAAACTCTGTTAAATTCTCTTCTGTAAAATAGCTGAATAATTGCTCCAACATTGATTCTCCTCAGGGCGGTTGTCTACTTCTATTCTACACTTTAAATCAAAAACTTTAAATCATCCGTCTCGATGTTTTCTGTATTAGTCTGAAACAACTTGATCATTTTAGTCATTTTTTCCCGTTCTTGATTAAAAGGCCGTCTTTCGTGTAAAATAAAAACAGAACAAACGTTCCTTATCAACAAAAGAAATGAGGAGAAAAGCCATGACAAGAATTCCCGCCGAAGCCAGGGATATGATTGAAAAGGCGATTTACCTCCCGATGACCGTCAGCATATTAAACCGGGACATGAAAATCATCCAGCAGGGGCCATTCAAGCTGAAAGACCCCTATCAACGTCTGATCGAACAGGCGTTAAAGCTTGCCCAGCGCGATCTGTACGACGTGAAAAATGAATTGCGCCGACGGAAAATCAAGGTGCACGAAGTGTCACGGGACGAAGCCTTTACGATGTACTCTTTTATATATGAAGGATACGAAGAAGAGCATAACTATTTTAATCCCCGCATCCGCAATCAGGTATCCGCGCTTCTTGAGCACTATTTATTCAAAGCCGCTCCCGATCAATAGCGCTTTTTCAGCTCCCTGAGGATGAATTCGTATATCAGCTGATTCCGGTCTTCCTTCGGATAAAGCATAAATTCCTGTTTCTTCTGCATGGCGTTTCCTTCAATCCGGTCGATAAATTTTGTTCTCAACCATGCCGTTCGGTAAACCTGGTTTTCAAAAGATGTGATGGATACGGGCAGCTCCAGCGTTTCCCCGTTGACAAACGTGACAAACGTGTTGTCATACTTTGCCGCGCAAAACTCGTGAACATGCGCATGGGAAAGCCACCCGCACTGAGGACGAGTTGAGGAAAATGTGGGAAAAAGAAAAATATTGTTTGAGTGATCCACCATGATCGGCGGTTTATGGGAAACTTTAATGACCTCATATGTGCCCGCTTTTCTTCCCGCATAGCTCGATCCGAAATAGCGGCAGCTTCTTTCGATGATCTGAAACGGCTTCATATTGACGCGGAAAGTCCTGTCGGTCTCGAGTATTTTTGAAGCGGGTTTCTCCCCCTCTCCCAGAGGCAGGACAGCCATTGTCGAACTGTTTACTTCATACGTATCTTTTGTCATATCCTCTGTGCTCATCTTGATCCTCCTAATCGTTAGTAAATTTATACTATTAATCTAACATTATCCTTTACAAAACGACAGGATTTTTTCCAATTAATTTGAAAATATGTTTTTAAAATGCAATTTTTATATTTTGTTCGATTAAATCCGTATTTCTTAGTCCAAATATACAAACTTTTATTCTTATAAACACGCATCTCCAAATAATTATCTAAAAATTATAAATACTTATTGATTTTTTGTTGCGTAATCCATATACTATAAAAAAGGCATCAGGGGGAATCTTTATGAAAGAGAAAAAGTCGTACGCTGAGCTCATGAAGTCCCGCAATACCCAAAAGGTGAAAGAACTTGATGTAACCATCACGGATATCTACATTCAAATGGTCCTTGATGAATCGCTTTTTAAACGGCGTTTGCACACGCTGAACAAGAAGATTAATGAAGCATTAGACAAAGGAGATAAGCAATCTTTCCTTGAGCTTTCAAGAGAATATACAGCGCTGAAAAAGCACGCTTAACGGCCAATCCCTCCCGGATTGGCTTTTTTACGCGGAAAAAGCCGGCTTATGAAATAGTCCCGGCCTTTTTATCCGTTAATAATCGTTCCGCCGTTGACATGGAGCACTTGGCCCGTCATGTAGGAAGAATCGTCGCTGGCTAGAAACAAATAGCTCGGCGCCACTTCAGCAGGCTGTCCGGGCCGTTCCATCGGCGTTGTTGAACCGAATATTTCGACCTCTCTCTCCGTAAACGTCGACGGGATCAGCGGCGTCCAAATCGGACCCGGCGCCACCCCGTTCACACGGATGCCCTGATCGACAAGCGACAAAGCGAGCGAACGCGTAAATGATGTAATCGCTCCTTTCGTCGAAGAATAATCGATCAGCCTTTCATTGCCGGCATAAGCCGTAATCGAAGTGGTATTGATGATTGAGCTGCCTTTTTTCAAATGCGGCAGCACAGCTTTTGTCAAATAAAACATTGAAAAAATATTCGTCTGAAACGTTCGGATCAGCTGATGGCTTGTAATTTTTTCGATTCCCTTTTGCGGATGCTGTTCAGCCGCATTATTGACGAGTATATCGATCGTTGGGAATGCTTCCTTTGCCTGGCGCACAATATCGTTGCAAAAAGCCTCGCCTCCGATGTCTCCTGCGATCAGCTTGCATCCGACCCCTTCTTTTTCCACATACCCCTTTGTTTCTTCTGCATCGCGGTGTTCATTTAAGTAGACAATGACAATGTTCGCGCCTTCTTTCGCAAACAAAACGGATACGGCACGGCCGATTCCGCTGTCTCCTCCCGTAATAATCGCGGTTTTCCCGGCCAGTTTCCGCTCTCGTTTCGGCCGGTCGAAAACGGGCCGGGGATCCATCAAATACTCCAATCCCGGACGCTGCGTTTGGTGCTGGGGAGGCAGTACTTTCTTCGGCTGTTTGCTCAAAACGATTCCCTCCTTCACATCGATTCAACCTTACTATTTTATGAAAACGCCCCTTTTTTATGACAAGCCGTTTCACATGCATGAATATTTCTCAATTGGGAAAATTTAAGAACAAAACAGATGGATGATGGAGGGAACCTTGTGAGCAATCAAGAACAAAAACTGCCGGACTCGCCTGAATCGTATTGGAGAAACAGTACAGATCTTCCTAAATTCGAAGAACTGTCTGAAGATGTCAAAACAGATGTCGCCGTCATCGGCGGCGGCATGACCGGACTGACGACTGCTTATTTACTGACGAAAAAAGGCTACAGCGTCGTCTTGATCGAATCCGGGCGGATACTTGACGGAACAACCGGCTATACGACAGCCAAAATCACCGCACAGCATGATCTGATCTATGATGAGCTGATCGGGCACATCGGAATGCCGAATGCGAGACTGTATTATGAAGCAAACCTCAAGGCGCTGTCCTTTATCAAAAACCTCGTGCTTGAGCAAAAGATCCCGTGCGATTTTGAAGAACAGGACGCGTGCATTTACACAACTGAAGAACAATCGGTACAAAAAATCAGAAAGGAATATGAGGCATACCAAAAGCTCGGGATTGACAGGGAATTCATCAAAGATCTCCCCGTTCCAATCGATATGAAAGCAGGACTTGTTATGAAAAACCAGGCCCAGTTTCATCCGCTCCACTATTTGAAACACCTTGCAGAGGCCGTCCTGGAAGCCGGCGGAAAAATTTACGAAAACACGGCGGCTAAAGAAATCAAAGAAGGCGACCGGCCAAGAGTGCTGACAAGAAACGTGCATCAAATCTTCAGCGATTATGTCGCGTGCTGCACGCACTTTCCGTTTCATGATAAAAAAGGCTTCTATTTTGCAAGGCTTGAGCCGAGCCGGTCATACGTGCTTGCCGTCAAGCCGAAAACGCCGTATCCAGGCGGCATGTATTTAAGTATAGATCAGCCTTCACGCTCGCTCCGTTCGGTGACGATTGACGGAGAAGAAATGGTTCTTGTCGGCGGTGAAAGCCACAAAACCGGCCAGGGAGAGGATACAATCAAGCATTATCAGGCGCTTGAATCATTTGCAGAAGGCGTGTTCGGCATTGAATCGATCCCTTACCGCTGGTCAGCGCAAGATTTAATCACGCTTGACAAAATTCCGTATATCGGGCCGATCTATCCGAAAGAAAAGCGCATTCTCGTCGCCACCGGCTTTCGGAAATGGGGCATGACAACAAGCACCCTCGCCGCGCAGTTGATGACAGACCATATCGCAGGCGAAGACAATCCTTATCAAGCCGTCTTTCAACCGGCCCGTTTCCACCCGGATCCAAGCATCAAAAAAGTCATTTCCTATAACGCGGATGTTGCAAAACACTTTGCCGAAGGAAAACTCGAACAGCCGATCAGGAAGCCGGAAGACCTTGTCAACGGAGAAGGTGCGGTCGTATCACATGCCGGGAAACGTGCGGGTGCTTATCGCGATGAAAAAGGCGAGCTTCATCTGGTTGACACAACATGCACCCATATGGGCTGCGAAGTCGAGTGGAACGACGGAGAAAAGACGTGGGACTGTCCGTGCCACGGCTCAAGGTTTTCGGTCGACGGCGATGTCATCGAGGGTCCTGCCGTAGAACCTCTGAAAGATCCGGAAAGCTGAGGTGTACAAGTTAAAAAGTAATGAAAAATTGCCGATAAAAAGATAAATGCTGGAAATTTCATAAAAACGGCAGTTTTATCATTAACGATTACAGGGGGATACGATCGTGTTATTCAAAAAGGATAGAAAGACAGAACGATCATTCTTTGCTGAAGAAGGTCCTGACCAAACAAAAAGAATCAGGCTCAATCAGCACGCAGAATTTAAAAAACAGCTGGCAATGGTCGATTTGACGGATGAGGATCTTTGGGTGCTGAGCAGGCTGAAGCCTTTAGTCACTGAACATATCGAAACCATCGTCACCCGGTTTTACCAAAACCTTGAGCATGAAAACTCTTTGATGGAGATCATCCATGACCACAGCTCAGTTGACCGTCTCAAAAAGACATTGACGATCCACATCCAGGAAATGTTTTCAGGTGTCATCGACGAAGCCTTTTTAGAAAAAAGGATCCGGATCGCCCACGTTCATCTTCGGATTGGGCTCTTGCCAAAGTGGTATCTGGGGGCATTTCAAGATCTCCTTCTTTCCATGCTGTCAATCTTTGAAAACGCATTATCCGATGAGGAATACAGGCGGTCAGTCAAAGCCGTCACCAAAATTCTCAACATCGAACAGCAGATCGTCCTCGAGGCCTTTGAAGACGAGCATGCAAGGCTCCGCAGACTTGATGAAGAGAGCAAAAATGACCTTCACCGGCAAATCAAAGATACTTCCGGTTCTTTGGCCGCTTTATTTGCCGAAACAACGGGCGCTGTACAGGAATTGGTCGACAAATCGTCCGAAATCGCCGAAACGTCAAGAGCCGGAACGAAGACAGCTGTTTCTGTCGAACAAAAATCGATCGGCGGAAAAAAGGAGCTTGAGGAGCAGGAACACCAGCTGAATCAAATGGGAAGCAGCATGACGCAAATCGAGCAGGAAATTAAAAAGCTGGAAGAAATCGCGCTGCAGATCGAAAAGATTTTCGGAATCGTAACAGGCATTGCCGAGCAGACGAATTTGCTTTCGCTCAACGCCTCGATCGAATCTGCAAGAGCGGGGGAGCACGGCAAAGGGTTCGCAGTCGTCGCAAACGAAGTCAGAAAGCTGTCCGATGATACGAAAAAAACCGTCTCCACCGTATCTGAGCTCGTCAATAACACAAACGCGCAAATCTCGATCGTCACGAAGCATATTACAGATGTAAACCAGCTCGTGAACGAAAGCAAAGACAAGATGTCGGAGATCAATCATCTATTCGATGATATCGTCTCCAATATGAAAACGAGCAAAGAGCAAAGCGGCCGAATCGAAGGCGATCTGCAGGCATTTTTAAGCGGCCTTCAAGATGTGAATGCCGCCGTGTCACAAGTCGCGGTTTCAGTCGATTCTCTCGTAGAGCTGACAAAAAAATAAATCATTCCTGTACACAGGTCAACTCATGGCCTGTGTTTTTTCTTTCGATCTCCTTTTTGTAAACCTAAACAAAAACAAAGTTGACATTATAGAGCTTCAAGTGATACTTTGATTCTATTACGTTATTTGAAAGGAATCGAGTCTACTATGCAAGTCAAAGATATGACATTTATCTCGCTTAGCACAGCCATCATGGCAGTGCTCGGCTTTTTCCCGCCGATCTCCCTGCCGTTCACGCCCGTACCGATTACGTTTCAAACGCTTGGCGTCATGCTCGCCGGCGGAGTCAACAAACCGCGGAACGCGGCACTCAGTCTTATCGTCTTTTTGCTGCTAGTCGCAAGCGGGCTGCCTCTCCTATCAGGAGGAAGGGGCGGAATCGGCGTCTTCATGGGACCAAGCGCCGGCTACTTGCTCGCCTACCCTGTCGCAGCTTTTTGCATCTCATGGGCCGTCGGCAAACTTAAAGTTTTACATGTTCGAAACCTCTTTTTCATTCATCTCTTATTCGGCGTATTGCTGTTATACACGGCAGGCGTCCCTGTCCAGGCGTTTCTGATGCAAATTCCTCTTACCGAAGCGATGAAGCTCTGCCTGGTGTATGTACCCGGAGACCTGCTAAAATCCGCCGCAGCCGCCTTTCTCGTGCTAAGATTGAGAAAAGCGCTCAAAAACGACGTAAGCAGGAATGCAGCTTAGGAGGAATGAAACCGTGCCAATTACTGAGACTTATCAATACCATGCCAAACGCTATCCTCAGAAAACGGCTGTTCAAATAGATGAAATGTCTGTCAGCTATCTGGAATGGCACCAGTTAGTATGCAGGACGGCCGGCTGGCTCAGCGCGAAAAAAACAAAGAATAAAAGGATGGCCTTTTCGCTTCCAAACGGACTGCCTTTTTTGCTGCTGTTCGCGGGAGCGGCGATGGCCGGCTGGACGGCCGTTCCGTTTGATCCGCGCTGGAGCCCGTCTGAATGCCGGGAAAAGCTTTCTCTTTGCAAAGCCGAACTGTTCATCTCGGATCAGCCGTTCCCTGCTCTTGAACAAACACTGCTTCTGAACGAATGCCTTGACGAAATCAATCACGCTCCGGTCCTGGAACCTCGCACATTTGATGATGAACCGTTTTACATCGGCTTTACATCCGGGTCTACCGGAGCTCCGAAAGCATTCATCAGATCACATCGCTCCTGGGTCGAAAGCTTCCGCATCAGCAGCAGGGATTTTCAGCTATCAGCCGGAGACAGCGTCGTGATACCCGGCTCGCTCTTCTTCTCGCATTTTTTATACGGAGCAATGACAACGCTGTATCTCGGCGGAACCGTCTACCTTCTGAAAAAATTTTCACCGTCCCGGCTCGAAAACGCAGTCGCCCGGAATCCCGTGACAACGCTGTTCACGGTGCCGACGATGACTGAAGCCCTGAGAGCGGAGAACAGGCGAATCGATAAACCGGTCAAGGTCATTTCTTCAGGCGCCAATTGGAGCAGGCAGGCAAAAAAAGCGATTCAAAAAGCGTATCCGCATCTTTCTTTATTCGATTTTTATGGAACTTCTGAGATGAGCTTCGTCTCTGTGTCCGCTCCGGAAGACTTTCATGTGAAGCCGGACTCTGTCGGACGGCCTTTTCACAATGTTGACGTTGCCATCCGTTCAAGCTCAGGGGAAGCAGTCCGAACCGGGGAGGTCGGCAAAATTTTCGTGAAAAGCCCGATGCTGTTTTCAGGCTACCTCCAAGAAGCGGCCGCCGCCTCCCCGATTGATGAAAACGGCTGGATGACAGTCGATGACATGGGCTGGATGGATGAAGACGGTTACCTGTACATAACAGGACGGGAGAACAGCATGATCGTCTACGGCGGCATCAATATTTTCCCCGAAGAGGTTGAAGGTGTTCTCCTGTCACACCCGGAAGTGGAAGAAGCTGCAGTAATCGGCATCCGCGACGATTACTGGGGAGAAAAAGCGGCAGCCGTCATTAAGGGTAAAGCCCCGGTTAAAGAGCTTAAAACATATTGCAAAAGCCGACTCGCTCCGTACAAAGTGCCGAGAATGTGGCACTATCTCGAACAGATTCCGCATACTTCCGGAGGAAAAGTCGCCCGTCACCTTCTGAAAGAACAGCTGAAGGACGTGATCAGATGAAAGCTGTTATCACGGCCGCCAAAAGAACGCCGCTCGCCAGACAAAACGGCTTATTGAAAAATGCCGAGCCCCATGATCTGGCCGCCTCCCTGATCAAGCACCTCGCAAAGCCGCTGAACGGGATATTGGACGAGGTCATCCTCGGAAACGTGGTCGGACCGGGCGGCAACATCGCCCGTTTATCCGCGCTTGCCGCCGGTCTTCCCGCTTCCGTCTCAGGAATGACGATAGACCGTCAATGCAGCGCTGGACTTGAAGCGATCCGGACCGCCTGCTGTTTCGTGCAAGCTGGGGCAGGATCCTGCTATATTGCCGGAGGAACAGAAAGTGCAAGCCTCTCCCCTTTTCCGGGAAGAGCGAGGTTTTCTCCCGATGAATGGGGTGATCCGGATATGGGAATTGCCGCTGAGCTGACGGCGGATCGGTACCGCATTACCCGCAAGATGCAGGACGACTATGCCCTGTTAAGCTATAAAAGAAGCGAGTCCGCGTTTGAAAACGGCTATTATGACGACGAGATTCTGCCATTTCAAGGATTGGCGGCCGATGAAAGCATGATTCGCAAACGACCGCTGGAAAACATCATCGAAAGAGCAAAACCAGTCTTTAAAAAAGGAGGAACCGTAACAGCCGCAAACAGCTGCGGAATTCACGACGGCGCAAGCGCGGTTGTCGTGATGAACGAAGAAAAAGCGGAAGCGCTCCGCTTGCAGCCTGTTCTCCGATTTGTTGACAGCGAGGTCGCCGGCGTCGACCCAAACGTTCCGCAAATTTCCCCGGTGCCCGCGATTCAAAAACTCTTAAAGAAACGAAACCTGTCTGTCAAAGACATCGATTTGTTTGAGATCAATGAAGCGTTCGCCGTCAAAATCGCGGCCTGCGCCGGAGAGCTTGGCCTCCCCTATCACAAACTGAATGTCAGGGGAGGCGCTTTGGCGCTTGGACACCCGTACGGTGCTTCAGGAGCCGTGTTGGTAACCCGCCTGTTTTACGAAGCGGCAAGAAGAGACAACTTGAAGTATGCCGTCGCGGCGATCGGCAGCGGCGGCGGAGTCGGTATAGCGCTCCTTTTTGAAAAAATCGTCTGAATTTTTCTCTGTTCCAGTCATCATTCGTAGTCATTGTATTTAAATTTAGTATAATAGCCATATCACCGAAAAACGCGAAAGCCGACATCGAAAGGAGATTTTTCAGAATGACTGCGATTTGTTTGATCCGGCATGGCGAGACAGACTGGAATGCTTTAGGAAAACTGCAGGGAAGAACCGATATCCCTTTAAATGAAACCGGTCAAAAACAGGCAAAAGAAACCGGGGCGTTTTTGAAAGGGTCCGACTGGGACGTCATCATTACAAGCCCTTTAAGAAGAGCGAAAGAAACCGCTGAAATCATCAATCAATACCTGGGACTTGAAATCATCGAAATGGAAGATTTCATCGAAAGGAATTACGGAGATGCAGAAGGGATGCCATTCGAAGAAAGAACGAGGCTCTACCCCGATAAAGAATATCCGAATCAGGAATCAAAAGAAGCGCTTGCCGAACGGCTGATGGCCGGCGTTCAAAAGGTCAGCGAGCAGTATCCGGACAAAAAAGTGCTGATCGTCGCACACGGAGCCGCGATACACGCCCTTCTGTCAAAAATCTCAAACGGCGACATCAACCTGGAAAATACGAAGCTCGTCAATGCGTGCCTAAGCAACATCAAATTCCATGAAAATAAATGGCATGTGAAGGATTACAATCTTTCACACCATTTGTCAAATTAAAAAAAGACGGCAAGGTTGATGCCGTCTTTTTTATGCTCTCCCCTGCCTCGCTTCGCGGCGCAGTAAATAGATAAAATACGGACCGCCGATAATGGCTGCGATCAATCCAGCCGGTATTTCAAGCGGCGGAACAAGGCCTCTTCCGGCGGCATCGGCTATCAAAAGAACGATGCCGCCGACGAGCGCTGAAACGGGAATCAAGATCCTCGTTTCAGCCCCTGCCAGCTTTCTTGCGATATGGGGCGCCATCAGCCCGATAAAACCGATTGTTCCCACGGCGGTCACAGCCGCAGCTGTCAGTAGGACCGCACCGGCAAGCAGCAGAAATCGCGTTCTTTCGAGCCGGATGCCGAGGCCGACGGCAATCCCGTCCCCTGATTTGATGATATCGAGCGGTTTTGCCGCAAACCATAACGGAGGAATGACCAGACAACACCATATGAAAAGAGACAGTACATCATCCCAGTCTCTCCCCCACAGACTTCCATTCAGCCAAATTAATGCGTTGTTGACATTCGGGCTCCCCCTTGAAATGAGTAGCTGAATACCCGAATGGCAAAAAGCATTGACCGCGATCCCGACAAGCGCCAGCCGCACAGGAGAAATCCCGTTTCGATAAGCCAATAAATAGACGAGAGCCGCAGCCAAAACGCTTCCTGAAAAGGCGGCGCCTGTCAGCAGAAGCGGACTTTGCTGTGAAAACAAGACCGTAACGATCACAGCGCCCAATCCCGCTCCTCCTGTAATGCCAAGCGTGTCAGGGGCGGCCAGCGGATTTTTCATCAGCGATTGTGCGACTACACCTGCGATTGAAAGCGCCCCTCCGGCAAGCACAGCGAGAAGGATGCGCGGCATTCGAAATTCCATCACCAAGAAGCGGACTCCTGCATCCCCTTGCCCTGCCAGTGATTTCATTACGTCCCACAGTCCGATGTTTTCATCGCCGATCGCCAAATTGAGTACAATGAGCATCAACAAACATGCGCATAACGCAGAGAGGACAAGCGCCGATTGCCCGCGCCGTCTTTTCATTTTTCTTTCCGCATTGTTCATCATGCCGCCCCCTTTTTCCGTCTTCTCGCCAAATAGATGAAAAACGGCGTCCCGATCATTGCCGTGACAACTCCGACCGGCGTTTGGTACGGAAAATAGACAAAGCGGGACAGAATATCAGCAAACAGCAAAAGAACGGCTCCAAGCAATGCCGAATACGGAATCACGAACCGATAGTCAGCCCCCATCAGATACCGGATCATATGAGGAACCATCAAACCGATGAAACCAATCGGTCCGGCAGCGGACACGGATGCTCCTGCCAGCGCGACAACAGTGAAAGCGATGAACAATCTGCTGAGCCATACATTTTGTCCCAGCCCATGTGACACATCATCTCCGAGACTCATGACGGAAGCCGCCCTCCCTAAGGCCAAAGCCGTCAACAAACCTGCAATGCTTACCGGAATCAACAAATGAAGCTTATCCCACGAGCTCCCCGCTAAAGAACCGGAGAGCCAAAACAATAGCGTTTCCGTCGACTCTTCATGAAAAATGAGCAGCATTTGCGTCATCGAAGCAATGATCGCCTGAATGACGACACCGATTAAGGCAAAGCTGATATCCCTGTCGTGTTCGCTGAATACTGAGGCAACCGCGTACACGACCAGCGCGGCCGCGGCACCGCCGGCAAAAGCGGCTCCCATCGCTGTCTGGGGAGCGGCAAGCGCAGGAAACATCACCGTCAAACATACGACAGCAAGAGAGGCCCCTGCATTGATTCCGAAGATGCTCGGAGATGCCAGCGCATTTCTTGTCACCGCCTGCATCAGTGCGCCCGCGGCCCCTAGATTCGCGCCGATGAATGCGGCGGCCAAGGCGCGCGGAATTCGGATGGACTGAATAATCGCGTGCAATTTTGAACCGTCGTACATAAACACAGCTGCCCAAATGTCGGGCAGCGCAATCGTTGACGAACCGATTGAAACAGAAAGCGCAAAACCCGCGAGCAAAAGAAAAACAAAAATGAGCGGTGCAAAACGTTTCATATATATCAAAACAGGTCACTCCTTTAGAAAAAAACAAGCGCATGCTTTTGTAAAAAGCATGCGTCAGATTGTTGACAAAATCCCAAAATGGCTCTTAGTTTTGGGATTTTGTCATCCTTTCAGCGTGACCCTCAACCCTTGCAGTCTAGGAAGGCCGAGCATCGGAAGCTGACTTTCACAGGATGTGATGACGGCGGCGTTCAGGCAGGACGCCTGGGCGGTTAGCCGCCGATCCTTCCTCTTATTCGTGAGCACCGACGCGCAGACCTGACAACGAATGCGAGGGTTTGTCGACACGCTGGCGCATGCTTTTGTAAAAAGCATGCGCCAGCGTGTCCAGCAAGCCGGCAGGCTCTTAAGATTTCTTTTGATCCTCAGACAGAAGATGCTGACCGATTTCATCTATCAGCGCATCTGCTCCGTCAATACTGCGGCGGAGCGACCAGGCGAATCTGTCGGCTTCATAAACCTTGCCGTTTTTGACAGCGCTGAGCTTTTTCCAAAGAGGGTCTTTTTCGATCGGTCTTTTCCCGTCTTCATCAACTTTATCTTTTTCTCCCGTCATCAGGACAATGGTGTCGGGGTCTTTCTCAAGCAGCTGCTCAAGCGTCATTTTAATATTGACGGATTCACCGTTTTCGCCATCGCCTTTGCTGCTGTCTCTGACACCGTATGTATAGCCGATTTTCGTCAGAAGCTGAGACGTGAAAAAGTTTTCGTCGCGCACAGTGATTGCTTCATTTGTGTTTCCGAGCAGAAGAATACTCTGTTTCCGGCTCCCGAATTTCTGTTTCAATTCATTCAGCTTTTGTTTATGTTCAGCCAACTTTTTCTCCATTGCGCTTTCTTTGCCGACGGCTTTCGCAATCGTAAGAGACGCGTCAAGCGTGTCCTGATAATCTGCATTCAAGTTTTTCAGCGCGATTGTCGGCGCAATTTTCGCCAGTTTATCATAGACACCGCTGTGCCTGCTCGAATCGGCAATTATTAAATCGGGCTTTAAAGAAGCAATTTTTTCAAAACTTGGCTGGGCGCGCGAACCGACTGAAGTATACCCTTCGATTTTTTCTCTGACCTTCTCGTTAATAAACTTAGGTTTGCCGTCGTCCGCAATCCCGACAGGCTTAATGCCCGCATCAAGGAGCGCATCAATAAAACCCAATTCAAGAACCACAACTTTTTTCGGATTGTTCTTTACTTTCGTTTCTCCTAAGTCGTGCTTAACTGTCACGGAATCCTGACTGGAGGTTTTTGTACTTTCGCTTCCCCCCGAGCAGGCTGTCAACACTGATATCATCAATAGGAATAAAATAGCAAAATACTTGTGCTTCATATGTATCTCCTTTTCTGGTAGTAGACGAAATTATTATAGCAACACTTCATACCAATGACAACGATAATCATTATCATTATAGAAAAAGAAAGGAGCCTCCTTCTCCTTTCTACACCCGTTCATTCACGGAATCCCCCGCTTTGCTTTCTCTGCTGAGGGAAAGAATGATGACCGTGATGATCACCATTACCGTACCGGCACCTTGAAAGGCATTGAACGGCACACCCAGCCAGACCGCCGACGACAAAACAGCCGCTAGCGGTTCGGCGCAGCTCAGGCAGCTCGTTTCTTTTGCGGAAAGATAAGAAAGGCTGCCGATGTATAGGGCAAACGCCAAAGCTGTGCCGCACAATACAACAAACAGAATGGCTGCCGCCTCCCCTGCCCCAATGTGCGAAAGGTCAAACCGAAACGGCGGAAACAAAAAAGAAATTCCGGCCCCTCCGACGAGCATACCCCATCCCGTAACCGTCAAAGCACCAAACGATTGAATTAATCCTCCTGCAAAAACCGTATAGAAAGCAAGCGCTCCACCGGACAAAATGCCCCAAACGGCGGCCTCGGCCGGAATATACAAACTGTCTGGCCTTCCGCCTGTCAAAAGAAGAAACACGCCGAAAAGCGCCAATAAAGTAAGTACGGCATCTTTCCCCTTAGGCGGAAGTTCTTTTTTAACATATAGGTAAAACAATACGAAAAAAGGCGCCAAGTATTGAAGAATTGCAGCAGCCGCGGCATTACCCTTTTCGATTGAAGCAAAAAACGTATATTGAACAGCAAGCATTCCAAAAATGGAAAATACTAAAATCGAACAAATATCTGTTTTTTTCTTCCATATCTGACACACATGTTGAAAACCGTTTTTCATTGAAACATATAACAAGAGAATGACTCCCGATGCCAGAAGCCTGACAGAGACAAGCGAGCCGGCTTCAACCGCTCCCCTTTCAAATATGTACTGTGCAGCGCTTCCCGATAATCCCCACAATGAAGCCCCTGCAAGCACCATCAATACGCCTTTCACATGAGCTGATTTCATATCTTTCACCCGTTTCTGTATGCGATATATTGCATATTTTAATAGATGATCGACAAGGCCGCAACCTCCTTCGGCAAAAAATGATCTCTTAAAATAAATGAATAGTATTTTCATAAAATGAATCAGATGGAGCAATCTCCTGTCATTCGCGGCCCTCGGGACCTCTTTCCCTGCCAGGCTGAAGCGGTCTATTCATACTTTCGAACTGAACATTTTTCTAAAACAGTTATTAATAACCAAAAAATTTTAAATTGGTCCTCCAAAAAAATAGGCCTACCATATAATTCATTTTTTTTCTATAATAAATTAACAGAATAATTGGAATAGATTATATTATCCTTCTATTTAAATTATTCTGAATAAAGAGGAGGAGAGTGAGTAATGATGAGGAAAAAGAGTTTTTGGCTTGGGATGCTGACGGCCTTCATGCTCGTGTTCACGATGGCATTCAGCGATTCCGCTTCTGCTGCTCAACCGGCGAAAAATGTTGAAAAGGATTATATTGTCGGATTTAAGTCAGGAGTGAAAACCGCATCTGTCAAAAAGGACATCATCAAAGAGAGCGGCGGAAAAGTGGACAAGCAGTTTAGAATCATCAACGCGGCAAAAGCGAAGCTAGACAAAGAAGCGCTTAAGGAAGTCAAAAATGATCCGGATGTCGCTTATGTGGAAGAGGATCATGTGGCCCATGCCTTGGCGCAAACCGTTCCTTACGGCATTCCTCTCATTAAAGCGGACAAAGTGCAGGCTCAAGGCTTTAAGGGAGCGAATGTAAAAGTAGCCGTCCTGGATACAGGAATCCAAGCTTCTCATCCGGACTTGAACGTAGTCGGCGGAGCAAGCTTTGTGGCTGGCGAAGCTTATAACACCGACGGCAACGGACACGGCACACATGTTGCCGGTACAGTAGCTGCGCTTGACAATACAACGGGTGTATTAGGCGTTGCGCCAAGCGTATCCTTGTACGCGGTTAAAGTACTGAATTCAAGCGGAAGCGGATCATACAGCGGCATTGTAAGCGGAATCGAGTGGGCGACAACAAACGGCATGGATGTTATCAATATGAGCCTTGGGGGAGCATCAGGCTCGACAGCGATGAAACAGGCAGTCGACAATGCATATGCAAGAGGGGTTGTCGTTGTAGCTGCAGCAGGGAACAGCGGATCTTCAGGAAACACGAATACAATTGGCTATCCTGCGAAATACGATTCTGTCATCGCTGTTGGTGCGGTAGACTCTAACAGCAACAGAGCTTCATTTTCCAGTGTGGGAGCAGAGCTTGAAGTCATGGCTCCTGGCGCAGGCGTATACAGCACTTACCCAACGAACACTTATGCAACATTGAACGGAACGTCAATGGCTTCTCCTCATGTAGCGGGAGCAGCAGCTTTGATCTTGTCAAAACATCCGAACCTTTCAGCTTCACAAGTCCGCAACCGTCTCTCCAGCACGGCGACTTATTTGGGAAGCTCCTTCTACTATGGGAAAGGTCTGATCAATGTCGAAGCTGCCGCTCAATAACATATTCTAACAAATAGCATATAGAAAAAGCTAGTGTTTTTAGCACTAGCTTTTTCTTCATTCTGATGAGGGTTGTTCAATATTTTGAATCCGTTCCATGATCGTCGGATGGCCGTATTTAAAAATCTTGACGAGAAACGGCGGGTTTGCCTCGCTCAGCCCGGCTTTTGAGAGCTCTTGAAACGTCGAAACCGCTGCATCGCTGTTTTGCGTCAGTTCAATCGCATACTGGTCAGCAGCTTTTTCCTGATGCCTCGAAACTGCGTTCGTAAATGGAGACGACGCGAAAGAGATAACCCCCATCAGCATCAGAAGAAGCGGAAGTGCGGCTAGATCGGATTTTCCCGCAATATGAAGGCTTCTTCCATAGCGGCCGATGATCCGCTTGTACAGCTTGTCGATCACATAAAAGACAGCAAGGGATAAAAGCAGATACCCGCCGAGTCCTATGTAAACATGCTTCATCACATAATGTCCCATTTCGTGCGCCATGATGAATAAAATTTCCGGCTCATCCAGCTTGTTCAGCGTGGTATCCCAGAGCACAATCCTTTTATTGGCGCCGATTCCTGTTACATAGGCATTTAACGCATTCGTTTTTTCAGACATGTTCACTTCATAGACGTGATTCGCAGGAATATCCGCCTGATCGGCCAGCTTCAGAATGCTTTGTTCAAGATCTTTATTTTTCAGCGGATAAAAGTCATTGTATAAAGGATCAATGACAACCGGCTGGAGAAAAAATAAAAACAGCGTAACCGGAACCGTCAGACACCAGGCATAAAACCACCAGCGTTTTTCATGCTTTTTGATCAAATAGTAAAAGACGATCACCGCCGCAGCCGTTATCGGAAAACTGATCCAGAAGTCGATCACCTGGTCTTTGATCCAGCTCGCGGTTGTCTGGGTTGATATGCCGTAGTCAAGCGAATATTGATAGCTGATCCAGTCAAGCGGCAAAGAAACGATCGTGACGATCAGAAACAAAGCAAAAACATATGCCGTGATTTGAATGCTTCTCCTCTTCGAGGTCTGCTCCGCCCAATTTTTCATTTTCCTGGATAAACCGGCAATCAACAATATAAAAAATAAAAACCATTCAAACGGAATCCGGATAAAAAACATAAAGTCCTTTATTTTCGAGTACTCTTCCGTCAGCATGAGTTCTCTTTCGTTCATAAATGCCGCCGGGTCTGCGCTTGTCCCTTTCAGCGCCTCAGGAACGGAGGGTTCACCGGCCATAAAGAGATACCAATAGAAAAAAAGGCCGTACAGCACATACAGGAGACCGGCTCCCGCGATCCATTTCCGCATGGCGAATCACTTCCTCTCACATAGCAGTTACTTCTATTGTAAGCTTTTCATGCGAAAGTTAGAACCAAGCCTTACAATGAGAGCAAGAGGCCGGCGCCTGCGAGCGTCAAAATCGTCCCCATCACGACGACTATGACGCTTGCTCCAAAATAGGAAAATAAAAATGCGATAAGAGCGCCGGCAAGTCCGTAGAGCATACCGCTTTGCACCAAAAAAACTCCCGGAAAAATGAGAGCCCCTAAGACGGCGTACGGCACATTTTTCAGCACGCGCTCCAAAAATCCGGGAAGCTTCAGGCTTTCAAAAGCAATGAGCGGCACCATCCGCGGCACATATGTAACGGCAGCCATGCCGATAATCATCCAGATGATCGGGCTAAACATAGTTTCTCTTCCCCTCTGTTCTAAATTGGTACAGCCATTCAATCAGGACGGCGGATAAAAGCGTAGCGCAGACGATCGACCATCCTGCCGACAATATTCCGTTCATTTGGAAAACGGTATTGAATAGCGCAGCCGCCCCCGCCAGCAGCAGGACTTTTCGCTGTTTTTTCAAAGGCGGTACCAACAATCCGATAAACATGGCATAAAGGGCGATGCTCATGCTTTCCTGGAGAACAGCCGGCATGGCGGCCCCTGCAAAATGCCCGGCCGCACTCCAAAAAACCCAGCTTACATATCCGATCGAACCGAGGCCGATCATATACCCGGTCGTCAGCTTTTCCTTTCTTAGAGCAGCGACGGCAAACGATTCATCTGTCACCGCGAAAAATGAGTAAAACGCTTTTTTCCAAGGCGAATCTTTTTCTACCAATTGATTCAAAGTCGCCGAAAATAAAAAATGTCTGATATTCACAATGAACGTCGTCATAACGATTTCGATGATTCCCGTCTGAACGGCGAGCATGCTTAAAGACATATACTGGGACGCTCCTCCGAAAACAAGGGCGCTCATCAAAAACGTTTCAAAAAGCGACAGCCCCGTTGTTTTCGCCAAAAGCCCGAATGTCAAAGCGACCGGAATGTAGCCGACGGCAAGGGAAACCCCTGAACGAAGCCCGTCTAGAAAATTGAGTGAATCGTGCTTTTCCATCTTGACACCTCTTTACGGATAATAAATGAGTGTATAACATGATGCCGTTTGTTCCGTGTTGTTTTCGTACGTATGCACGGTGTTTGCGGTGAAATGCATCGCATCGCCTTCGTTCAGGCTGCAGGTGTAATCACACGCCGTCACCGCGATCGCTCCTCTAGAGACGAGCACATACTCTTCAATCCCTCCGTGGTGAGGCTCTGATTCGTGTACACAGCCGGGCGCAAGTTCAATATAAAAGATTTCAAACTTCTTTTTCTGGTCGAAGGGAAAATGCGGAAATGCCGCGTATTTTTCTTCTCCGGCCAAAACGGGCGTTTTCTCATGCTTTCTGACGACCGTCGGCTCCCCCGCGGGCTTTTCTGCCAAGGAAGTAAATGATACTTGCAGCCCGTTTGCGATCTTCCACAAAGTTGTGATCGTCGGACTTGAAGAGCCTTTTTCAATTTGCGCGAGCATGCCTTTGCTGACGCCAGTCATCGATGACAATTGATCAAGACTATAATTGCGGACTTTTCGCAGCCTCTTTATGTTTTCTGCGACTTGTTTTTCAATCGAATTCATCTTCTGCCTCCTCTCAATAAATTGAACATTTGTATAATTTATTGAACATTATAGCATAATTTTTTAGGATGAAAAGCCATTAAACGGAGAAAATAAATAGCCTGAGGTGATCATTCTGAAAAAAATAATGGGGATCATACTTTTTTTCGGTATTTTATCTATCACTGTCTTTTATGTATTCCACTTGATGGCGGAGCCTTTCGACTCAAGAAATGCCGAAGAAATCATCTTGAAGCAGGCAAATGACAGCGAAAAAACGGTCAGCATCAAAGATAGGCACAACATAGGCGTTCTGCTTGATACATTTAACAAAGGGAAAAGAATGAAAGAAAAGTCGGCGCATAGCCTGCCTTCTCCGGCGTATCACGGATACATCAGCATGACCGACACACATCGCGTTCACTTCACCGTCTGGCTGAAGAAAGATGAAGCCGTCATCCTGAAAGAAGAGGAGGGCACATATTTTGTTCTCCGACAAAAGGAAAAAGACGCTCTTCTCAGAGAACTGCAGAAAAGGGACGCGGCAGGCGTCCCTTTTAACGTGTCAAGATTGATTTGTCAAAATGTCTTTTAAAGCGCGCCTTAAAATTTTGCCGGTCGAATTTTTCGGTATTTCATCCATGAAGACGATCGCCGCCGGGCGCTTGTATTTGGCAAGATGCTTTTTGCAATGCGACAAGACATCATCCTCTGTCAGCGTTTTATTCTTCGGAACGACATAGCACTGGACGGCTTCTCCCGTATTCGGGTCGGGCACTCCGATCACCACCGCTTCTGCGATTTCCGGATGAAGGTAGAGCACTTCTTCGATCTCCCTCGGATAGACATTATAGCCGCCGACGATAATCATGTCTTTTTTTCTGTCGACGATATAAAAATAACCGTCTTCATCCCGTTTTGCCAAATCACCTGTATACAGCCATCCGTCTTTAATCGTATGGGCCGTTTCTTCCGGCATGTTGTAGTACCCTTTCATAACATTCGGCCCTTTAACGATCAACTCCCCGACTTGACCGGCAGGCAGCTCTTCCCCGATTTCATTGACGACTTTGTTTTTCACATTGAGAATGTTCGTGCCGATCGATCCTGGCTTGCGGCCGGTGCTGAACGGGTTAAAGCATGTAACAGGAGAAGCCTCCGACAAACCGTAGCCTTCTAAAACGAGAACGCCGAATCTTTCTTCAAAGCTTTTCAGGAGAGCGACAGGCATGGCCGCTCCGCCTGAGATGCAAATCCTGATGGATCGAAAACCGGTTTCATCCGCCCCTTCATACTGGTACAGGTAATTGTACATTGTCGGCACGCCTGAGAAGATCGTCGCCTGATGCTTTTTAATCAGCTTGAAAACCTCGGCGGGACTGAATTTCGGCACGATCAAAATCGCTGCGCCGTTCATGAGCGGCGCATTCATGCAGACCGTTAAACAAAAAACGTGGAACATCGGCAGGGCGGCGACGACAAGGTCAGATTCATTCATTGTTAGATAGCGGGCTGTATCATTTGCATTCGAAAATAGATTTTGATGTGTGAGCATCGCCCCTTTTGGTCTTCCCGTAGTTCCTGACGTATAAAGGATGGCGGCCGTATCTTCGGCGTCGATTTCAGGAAACGGCCGGACAGGAGGTTTCATAATGTTTGTAAACGATTTCAATTTCATCTTAACCTCAGTGCTTTCCGGTTCGCGAAGCGGCTCTCCCGTTTCGCAAAGTACGACGCAGCTGACTTTCGGAAGGGATTCATGCACCTTTTCGTAAAGCGGAAGCAGCTGTCCCAGAGCCACGATCACTTTTGCGTCGCCATTTGTCAGCATATAGCCGATCTCAGTCGGCGTATAGGCCGGATTGATCGGTATGACAACGGCTCCGGCCTTCAGCACACCGTAAAACGCAATCACAAAATGCGGGGTATTGCCGAGAAGCAAAGCAACATGATCTCCCTTTTCCACCCCGATTTCGCGCAGACCTTCTGCAAAGCAATCAATTTTCTGCTGTAATCCCCCGTATGTTTCCGTCTGTTCCCCAAAAATATAAGCGGTTCTGTCAGGCTTTGATTGAGCTGTTTCCCCTAATTTTGAAACTAAATTCATTCTCCCACCCCTTAAAAATGAATGAATGACCATTCATTTTGTGATAATCAAAATCTATTCCCATTATAGTAAATGAACAGAAAACACTCAAGGGCTGTTGGGAAATATCTTCCATTCCTCTCAAGTTAAAAAGGGGCCGCGGAAACCGCAGCCTCTCTTTTAGTAGACAAGATCCAAAAATTCTTCTTTTTGAATATTGCCGAAGTAATGCTTGATGTCGACGCCTTGAAGGGCTTCTTCAATCGCTTTTCTTTCATACTGTACGCCTGTCAGCTTCTCTTCAATATCGCTGACATCGCCGACTCCGAAAAAGTCACCGAATATTTTGCACTCGCAGATCACGCCTTTTTGCACTTCCAGGCGGATGTCGACCGATCCCGCTTGAAATCGTTTTGAATGCTGAAGATTGAATTTCGGAGACTTCCCATAGTTCCAATCCCAGTTTTGATAGCGTTCCTTTGAAATTTGATTGATGATTTTCCAGTCTTTTTCAGTCAGCTTATACTCCGGTATTTCCCCTTCGGTATCAAAAATATAGCGGAGAAGCATGCTTCGGAATTCCACTGTCGTCATCTTCTGATCGAGAAATTCGCTGATATTGGCTACCCGGCTCCTGATCGATTTGATGCCTTTTGATTCGATTTTATCTTTTTTTACTTTTAAAGCCGATACGACATGTTCTATCTCAGAATCGAACAACAGCGTGCCATGGCTGAACATTCTCCCTTTCGTTGAGAACTGGGCGTTTCCCGAAATTTTCCGGCCGTTTGCCATCAAGTCGTTTCGGCCGCTCAGCTCCGCATCGACGCCAAGCCGCTTTAAAGCGGCCACAACGGGCTCCGTAAACTTCTTAAAATTATGGAAGCTGTTGCCGTCGTCTTTCGTAATAAAGCTGAAGTTCAAGTTCCCGAGGTCATGGTAGACAGCTCCGCCGCCTGACAGCCTGCGAACGACAATGATCCCGTTTTCATCCACATACTTTGTGTTGATTTCCTCAATCGTATTTTGGTTTTTGCCAATGATGATCGACGGCTGGTTGATATAAAACAGCAGATACGTCTCTTCAGGATCGAGGTGCTTTAAGCAGTACTCCTCAATCGCCAAGTTGATCCTCGGATCTGTAATATTTTGATTATCGATAAACAGCATGTTTGTCAGTTCCTCCTTCTATTCTCCCCACACATAACCGGTGTGCGCCAGATCAACCGCGCCTTTATAAACGGTTTTGGCCTCTTCTGCTAGTTTTTGATGTTCCCCGAAATGCGGGAGGTGTGTCAAGAGCAGATGTCCCGCACCCGCTTCTGCAGCGATGCGTCCCGCTTCGAGGCTGTTCATATGACCGGCGCTTCTCCCATCCTGATCCGCATAAAAATTGCACTCCGAGATCAATAGATCGGCTCCTTCGCTGAACGGGATGAAAGCTTCCTGAAAGCTCGAATCGGCTGTATAAACGACAGAATGAACACCGTCCGTCACCCTCATAGCAAAGCAGTCAACAGGATGAACCGTCTTTAAAAACGTGAACGTAAACGGTCCGATTGCCAAAGACTCTTTCGGATCATAGGCCAATCCAGCGGTATGCGTTTTATATGTAAGCTTTGAAAACTGCTCTTCATCAAAAGGATGTCCATATATCGGAAGGGCATTCGCTCCCTTGCCGAGGAATGAGCCGACCAGTTTGGCAAATTGCAAAGGGCCGACATCCGCAATATGGTCGTGATGATAATGGGATAATATAACGGCATCAAGCTCCTCAACGGGCAGAAACAGCTGAAGCTTCGATAAAACGGCACTGCCGCAGTCGATTAAAACGGAATAATCCCCGGATTGAAAGAGATAGCCTGAAGTCGCTTCATTTGCAGCCGGAAATCCTCCGCAGCAGCCGATGACTGTCATCTTCATATATACACACCTCTTTTTTGTGTCTATCGTCCCCCTATTCAATATACCCATTTTTCTTAAAAATTGCATGTTTTATATTTTGTCATAAAACAGACATTGATTTCCTGGATACTGTTATAATACAATGATGACAACAAACGAATTGGGGGAATCAACATGCTCGCTAAAATCACCGAGTTCTTCAGAAATTTGCCTTCCAAAAAATGTTCAAAATGCGGTCACGATATTGATGAGCAGCACGAATGCTACGGAAACACTTGCTCTAAATGCTTAAATGTAAAAGATATATAGACGTCATTAAAAAATGCTCCGGCGGATCTCCCCGGGGCGTTTTTTTGTCATAAAGTTAGTTATAAAGAGAGAGATTCTTGTCAAAATTCATTATTTTAATAACATTTTACTATTTCACTTAGGGAAATATACACCGATGAACGTCCCGATTTGAATTTAAGCTGGGATGATCATCTCATATTTGAATTTTCAATATATTCAGACGATATTTTTTTAATGGACGAGCTGTATTTTCTTTCGCTATACTTAATTTACGATCTCAAGTTTAATATTCTAGTATAAATTAAGCATGCGTTGGGAGGGCATCTATGAAAAGACTTAAATTCGGATTAGCCACACAAATTTTCCTCGGGCTGATTTTAGGTGTTGCAGCAGGAGCGATTTGGTTCGGAAACCCTGCGGTCGCAACGTATCTGCAGCCCGTCGGTGATTTGTTCTTAAGATTAATCAAAATGATTGTGATTCCTATTGTCGTTTCAAGCTTGATTGTCGGGGTTGCAGGGGCCGGCAGCGGAAAAAAGGTCGGCAGGCTCGGTTTTCGGACGATTCTGTACTTTGAAATCATTACGACTTTTGCGATCGTGCTCGGACTGCTCCTTGGAAATATCATTCAGCCTGGACACGGCGTAAACTTTTCTGGTGCTGAAAAACAGGATATCAGCCAATATGTAGAAACAGAAAAAGAGGCAAGCACCAAATCTGTCGCAGACACGTTCCTGCACATTGTGCCGACAAACTTTTTCCAATCGCTCGCTGAAGGCGATCTGCTTGCGATCATTTGCTTCACTGTTCTGTTCGCACTCGGAGTGTCAGCCATAGGCGAAAAAGGCAAGCCTGTGCTTTCCTTTTTTGAGGCAACGTCTCAAGCCATGTTCCACGTCGTGAACATCGTCATGAAATTCGCGCCGTTCGGCGTTTTTGCTTTAATTGGTGTAACGGTTTCAAAATTTGGTTTTTCTTCGCTTTTATCATTGGGAAAGCTCGTTTTGCTTGTCTATCTTGCTCTTGCTTTCTTCCTGATCGTCATTTTTGGGATCGTCGGCAAGCTGTGCGGTATCAATATATTTAAATTTTTGGCCTATATGAAAGATGAGCTTCTTCTTGCATACAGTACATCAAGCTCTGAAACTGTGCTTCCGCGCGTCATGGAAAAAATGGAGAAAATCGGCTGTCCGAAAGGCATTGTGTCGTTTGTCATTCCGATCGGCTACACATTTAACCTTGACGGCTCTGTCCTGTATCAGGCAATCGCGGCGCTGTTTCTGGCGCAGGTCTACGGCATCGATCTGTCCATTGGGCAGCAGCTCACGCTCATCCTTGTCCTGATGGTCACTTCTAAAGGAATGGCTGCCGTTCCCGGCACATCATTCGTCGTTCTTCTCGCGACTCTGGGCACGATCGGCGTTCCTGCTGAAGGGCTGGCCTTCATTGCCGGAGTCGACCGGATTATGGATATGGCGAGAACGGTCGTCAACCTGACCGGAAACGCTCTTGCCGCTGTGGTCATGTCAAAATGGGAAGGTGAATATGACGCCGTTAAAGGACAGACCGTCTTAAATCAAAGGGAGCCGGCAGATATGAAAATGTCCGGCTGACAGCCCGCAAAAAAACGTATGTTTCCCGCTTTTGGAGAAACATACGTTTTTTTAAAAATATGCATTTTGCTCAAGAAACCTGTCCAAACAACTTCCTTTCGTTTACATACGATGTACTGTAGTTAAATTAGAAAAGAAAACTGGAGGGAAGTTTAATGTATTTTTACCATGACCATTGCAAGAAAGATTATGACTTTGACTACCACAAGAAAGACCACGACTGCAAGAAATACTACTACTACTATTATTACTACTATTATCCATGCTATAAGAAGTATGATTATGACTATGACTACAAGAAGTTTGACCACTTTGATCACTGCAAAAAGAAAAAACACTATGATTACTGGTAAGTAAACGCCATCCTCTACGGATGGATGACTTCCACTCTTTTTTTACTCCCAAGGGACCGGGGTCCTTTGGGAGCTTTTTTATGCCATGTCAGACAGGACATAATGATACAGCAGCTTTGCCGTCTGCTCCAAGGACGACTGATGCGTCCTTTCAAACGCGTGGGATGCGTCAATTCCCGGGCCGATCAGCCCGTGGACGATATCATGGCCCGCTCTGATGGCTGCTGAAGCATCTGAGCCGTAGTACGGGTAAATATCAAGCTTATACTCGATTCCGTATGTTTCACAAAGAGCGGTCAGACGCTTGCGAAGCCCGTAGTGATATGGCCCGCTGGCATCCTTCACACAAATGGATACCGTATATTCGTCGGTTGACTGCCCATCGCCGATCGCTCCCATATCAACAGCCAAATATTCCACCGTTTCAGGCGGGATATTGGAGTTGCCGCCATAACCGATTTCTTCATTGTTGGAAATTAAAAAATGCGTTGTGTAAGGCAGTGTCATCCCTTCTGTGTTGATCGTTCTGATCAGCTCAATAAGGAGGGCGACGCTTGCTTTATCATCAAGATGACGCGATTTGATAAACCCGCTCGGTGTGATCTCAACGCGCGGGTCGAAGGAGATAAAATCACCGACATTGATGCCGAGCGCCCGGGTTTCTTCTTCACTGCGGACCGGTTCGTCAATGCGGACCTCCATATTCTTCTGGTTCCGCTCGGCTTTTCCGGCGTCTTTGTAAACATGCACTGATGTCTGATGCATTAAGATCGTGCCGGTGTAAGTTTTCCCTGATGCTGTTTCAATTTTGCAATACTCGCCTTCAATCGAGTTGTAATTGAACCCCCCGATTAAGTCAATTTTCAGCCTTCCGTTCGGCTTAATCTCTTTCACCATCGCTCCGAGGGTATCGACATGAGCGGTGAGCATCCGGTGCCGGGCTTTGTCGCGGCCCGGTATCGTCGCGATCAGGCCGCCCTTACGGTTAAACTTTGTTTCGACTCCTTCTTCCTGTAATAGGCGATTGATATAGTCTATGATGTCATACGTATTCCCGGTAGGGCTCGGGATGGAGACGAGCTCCTTGATGAGCTCCAGCGTTTTCTGTCCTGACATTGTTCATTCCTCCCAACTTGTGATGTTTATAGTATACATCAGATCAATATTTTAGTACCAGATACTAATACTAGGTGTTATAATAAAAAAAAGGAGAGTGAACTTCATGAAAACTTTATCAAAAGCGCGAATTTCCGCCATCGGCACCTATGTTCCCGAAAAGCGCATGACAAACAAAGACTTTGAAAAAATCGTCGATACTTCTGATGAATGGATCGTTCAGCGGACAGGAATGAAAGAAAGGCGAATCGCAGGAAGTCACGAATTCACATCAGATCTTTGCATAAAGGCCGTTGAAAATCTACAAAGCAGATACAACGGCACGCTGGACGATATTGACATGATCATCGTCTCTACCACAACGGCGGACTATGCTTTTCCAAGCACGGCATGCCAGGTTCAGGAGCACTTCGGATGGAAAGAAGTCGGCGCGGTGGATGTAAATGCGACTTGCGCGGGATTAACATACGGATTGCATATCGCCAACGGCCTGATCACTTCCGGACTGCACAAAAAAATTCTTGTGATCAGCGGTGAAACCTTATCCAAAACAACCGACTACACAGACCGCGCGTCTTGCATTTTGTTCGGCGACGGCGCGGGCGCCCTGCTTGTCGAACGGGACGACAATTCCCCAAGCTTCATTACTTTTGCCCAGGATACGAAAGGTGACGGAGCCCGCCATTTATACAGAACCGGCTTGCGCAGCGACCTTAAAGGGGAGCCGCTCTCAGGTGAAGGAAAAATGGTTCAAAACGGCCGCGAAGTGTATAAATGGGCGGTCAGGTCCATTCCCGAAGGCGTCAAAAAGCTGCTTAGCCAAGCTGAAATGGAGCTGAAGGATATCGATTGGTTCGTCCCGCACAGCGCGAATTTGCGAATGGTCGAATCAATTTGCGAAAAAACCGGAATTTCACTCGAAAAAGCGCTGACGAGCGTCGAATGGTTTGGCAACACCTCATCCGTATCAATCGTTCTCGCCCTTGATGAAGCCGTCAAAAACGGAAAGTTGAAAGAGGGCGATACCTTGATTCTGTTCGGTTTCGGCGGGGGTCTTACATATACAGGACTGATTGTAAAATGGGGCGCGCCAGCTTCCTGATTTCAAAAAAAAAAACATCTTTTCTTGCCCTTGCCGGGCTTGAAAAGATGTTTTTTCTTTTATGCGTGCTGCTCTTCAACTTTTCCTTTTCTCAGCAGCACTTTAAAATAAATCAGCGTCAAGGCCATCATGACGATCGCAACACCGCCGAGCACGGCAGCCTGCTCCCACATATACGCGTAGTCTCCGCTTGAAATCACCGCTCTGTATCCCGCAATGCTGTAGGTCATCGGCAGTGCGGAATGGATGACTTGGAAGAACTTAGGAACAAGTGCAAGAGGGAATGTTCCTCCGCTTCCTCCAAGCTGAAGCACGAGCAGAATGACGGCAATGAAACGTCCCGGATTTCCCATGGTCGCAGCCAAAAATTGAATGATCGCAAGACATGTAATGCTCATGATCATACTGAACACATAAAATCTCCAGACGCTTTGCACTTCAAGCCCGATGCCAGAGAGAATGATCGTGCAGGCGATCGCCGCTTGAAGAATCCCCACTGCAAAAAGTACGCTGAATTTACTCATAAACCAGCCGAAAGCTGAGTCAGGCCGGACGGCCGGCTCTTTCACATCAAAGACGACGGTGATCATTAATGCACCGACAAATAAGCCGAGCGACAAAATATACGGGGTTAATCCTGTTCCGTAGTTGGAAACCGGATCGATTTTATCGCCTTTCACATCGACGGGATCTGAGAACATATTGTAGTTTTCGTCTCCCGCTTGAATATCGCCGGTCTGATCAGCAGCGTCAGACAGCTTGTCAAACAGCTCCCCGCTTCCGTCAGACAGCTTGCCAAGACCTTCATCAAGAGATTTAGCCCCTTCTGCAAGCTTGGAAGAACCGTCCTTCAGTTTATCAGCCGCGCTTTGCAGATCGCCGAACTTCCCGACTAACGTCTGGCTGCCTTCGGCGATTTTGGATGATCCGCTTTTCGCCTCCGCGAATTTTTCGTTGTAAGCACCCAAACCGTTTGTCAGCGCATCGAGCCCTTGCTGAATCTTTTGCGATCCTTTATAAAGCTTGTTCACATCCGAAGGAACTCGCTTCAATTCCTCAAGCTTCTGTTTCAGCCCGGATAAATCGGGAAGTTCGCTTACATCGGGAATTTGCGCTTTCAACTTGTCAAACTCAGGAAGCTTCACCGTTCCCATTTTTTCATCGACTTGTTTCATAAGCGCGGCTTTCTGTTCTTGTGTCAGCATGTTGCTGGATTCAATAATTTGTTTGACTTCACTATGCTGGTTTTTCAATGCCGCTTCAAGCTCATCAATATTTTTTGAAATCTGACTGATTTCTTTTTTCGCCTTTTCGGCGTTTGAAAGTGCCGTTTCAAGCTGCTGAATCTTTTCATTTGAAATCGCTTCTTCGAGTTTGCTTATCATCTGCGCTTTTTCATTCATCTGCTCCAATCCCGCCACAATCTGAGGCATGCCTTGTTGGAGCTGTTGAGCACCGCTGTGCAGCTGGCCGCTTTTTTCCAAAAATTGCGCAAGCCCTGAATCAAGCTCATGAATTTTGTCGTTCAGCGTATTGAATGCTGTGCCGAACTTCTCCATTCCGTCTTTGTTGAACTGAATTTGGCTTTTCGCGAGCTTTTCAAGGTTCTTTTTCAGCGTTTCGCTTCCTTCTTTCGCATCTTTCAGTCCTTTATCCAGTTTTCCGGCTCCTTCGCTGGCTTCACCGAGACCTTTTGCGATTTTGCCGAAATTGTCAAAGATGACTTCAGCATATTGCTGCGTGATTTCAGAACCGACTGAATGCTGAAGCTGCTCAATCGCTTTATCGCTGATCTGGGCGCCGACATAGTTTCGTCCGGCGTTTGTATGATAAATCAGATTCAGCTTTTTCGGATGTTTATCCATCACCGTGCTGGCATCTTTCGAAAAGTATTCAGGAATTTCTACAACCATGTAGTATTCCTCATTTTGCAAGCCTCTCATCGCTTTTTCCTTCGTCGTAAAATGCCAGTCGAATTTATCGTTTTTTTTCAGTTCTTTGACAAGGTCGTCGCCGATGTGAAGGTCTTTTCCTTCATATGTCGTTCCCTTGTCGGAATTCACAACCGCTACGGGGAGCTGATCGACGTTTCCGTATGGGTCCCAGTACGCCGCCAAAAATATGCTGCTGTAAATCAGCGGTATAAAGAGAACCCCGATCACGGATATCAGTAGTTTTTTATTGGTTATCAGTTCTCTCCACTGGTTTTTGAAAACATTCATGTTGATACGCCTCCTAGTTAGTAGCCGCTCTCTATGCGGATAAGCACCCCTTTAAACAAAGAAAGGACAATCTAACGAGATAATCCTTTTAAAATATACATTTTCAGCATCTCTGCCAACTCTTCATCTTTCAGCGGTTCATGGTTTTTTTCCCAGTCAAAGATGAGCGCGATGTAAAGCTTGAAGATGACAAACGCGTTCAGCTCGGGGTCACACGGTCTAATATCGTCATTTTTAATCGCTTCTTTAATCTTTCTCTTAATATAGCTGATGACCATGCGTTCCAGCTTTTCAATCACTTCGCGGGCCGCCGGTGTGCCGAGCTCCGCACCTTCCTGAAAGATCTTAATAGTCAGCTGGTGCTTCTTTCTGTACTCCAATATCGCCATCATCGCGCGATGGGCATTTTCGTGAAAAGGCAGATCAGGATCAATCGCTTGATCAGCCGTTTGCTTCATCTCAATCAGAAGCGAAGAAAAAATGTCGTCGAACAGTTCCTCTTTATTCTTGAAAAAAGTATAAATCGTACCTTTGCCGACATTGGCAAGCTTCGCCACCAGATCCATCGTCGTCGCTTTGTAGCCGAATTGTGTAAACGATTTTGTCGCCGCTTCTAAAATCAGTGCTTTTCGATCTTTGCTCACGGTTTCTCACCCCGAAATTGACTATTTGAACATTTTGGTCAGTAAGTACAAAAAGTAATGTAACACACCTGAATATAAAATGCAATAATTTAAATGTTATCTTTTCCATAAACAAACTTTAAAATGATGAAAGCTGTAAAAAGAGTGAAATAAAAAAAGCCGCCGAATGGATTCGGACAGCTTTATTTGCTCTTCTTTATTCGAAAAGGTGTGAGAGTACATCGGCTACGGCCTGCTTGCCTTGGTCGATGCAATCCGGAATGCCGACCCCTTCAAAAGAGGCCCCCGTCATGAAAACGCCCGGATATGACGCCTGTAACCCTTCCCTGATCTCTTTCATTCTTTTCTTATGGCCGACATGGTATTGCGGCATCGCTTCATGCCATCTTGTGATGCAGGTCATTTCCGGCTCGCCGTCGATCTTCATAATCCGCCTTAAATCGTCGAGGACGATTTTCACCATTTCGTTATCTGACTGTTCGACAACGGACTCATCGCCGGCTTTCCCCACATAAGCTCTTAACAGAACTTTTCCTTCAGGCGTTGTGCTCGGCCATTTTTTGTTTGTCCAAGTACACGCCGTAATCGAAAAGTCGCTGTTCCTTGAAATGACAAAGCCTGTTCCTTGATGCTCCATTTGGACGGCTTCTTCCGGAAATCCGAGCGCCACATTGGCGACAGATGTTGACACCATATCTTCTAAACCCTTCAGCCAATCCGCTTTTGGAAACATCGCGGCAGCTGCTTTATGGGGAGCGGTGACCACGGCCGAATCAGCGTGAAGCACCTTGCCGTTGTCAAGCTTCATGCTGTAGCCCGAGCCCGCGCGCTCAATGCTGACGACCTTTGTGCCTTTATAAACCTTTGTGATATCGAGCTGCTTTTCCAGTTCTTCAACAATCGTCTGCAGGCCGGTTTTCACCGTCTGGAACTGGCCTTTCTTTTTGTTCGCAGGCTTTTTGGCGCTCTGGGCGCCGCGCGATTTTTTCATCCCGATGATCAAGCTTCTGTACTTCTGTTCTGTCTGGTAGAATTGCGGGAAAGTTGACATCAGACTGAGGCGGTCAATGTCCCCGGCATAAATGCCTGACAAAAGCGGTTCGATCAGGTTCTCCACCACTTCACCGCCGACACGCCTTCTGAAAAATTCTCCGAGCGACTGGTCTTCCTGCGGCTTGCTCGCTGGAAGCAGCAAATCCATTCCGGCTCTCAACTTCCCCGGCAAGGAAAACAAGCCGGTTGTCAGAAAAGGTCCGATTTTTGTCGGCACCCCCATCACAGCTCCTTCCGGAATCGGATAGAGCGTTTCGCTGACAAGAACATAAGACTGGCCTGTCGCGTTGTTCACGAGCAAGTGCTCCAGCCCGAGATCCTTCACGAGCTGAGGTGCGCTTTGCTTCCGTTCCAAAAATGAATCCGGCCCCCGTTCAATCACATAGCCGTCTTTGTGTACCGTCTGTATCTTTCCGCCCAGTCTCGGACTTGCTTCAACAAGCGTGACTTCGGCCGGGAGATCGTTCTTTTTGATTTCCTTCTCCAAGTAGAAGGCGGCGGCCAATCCGGTAATACCGCCGCCGATGATGACAATCTGCCTGCGTTCTCCACTCATTTACAATCGCCTTCTTTACTGTTCTTTCTCCAATTGTTTTAATACAACATCTGCTAAAGCATCGATAAACTCATGTTTTGCGTTAGGCATTTCAGGTCTGTAATAGCTTGCTCCGATATCGTCTGTGACGACTTTGCATTCATAATCGTTGTCATAAAGAACTTCCAAATGGTCAGCTACGAAGCCGACGGGAGCATAAACAAAAGCGCTGTACCCTTTTTGCTCTGACAAGTCACGGGTCAAATCCTGAACATCCGGCCCAAGCCACGGATCAGGGGTGTTTCCTTCGCTTTGCCAGCCGACGGCGTAATCTTTTACACCCGCCGCTTCGGCAATCAGCTTCGCTGATTCTTTAAGCTGTTCAGGATATGGATCACCCATTTCGACGATCTTTTCGGGAAGGCTGTGCGCCGATACAATCAAGACGGCGTTTTCCCTTTCTTCCGAAGGCATTTCGTCATAGATTTTTCTCACTTGATCCGCCCAATATGCGATGAATTTCGGCTCATCATACCAGCTGTTGATCGATGTGATCGACAATCCGCCGAGCTTTTCAGCCTCGTCTTTCGCCCGCTTGTTGTACGACTGTACGCTGAAGGTGGAGAAATGGGGCGCAAGCACGATGCTGACGGCTTCTGTAATCCCGTCTTTATGCATCTCCTGAACGGCATCCTCGATGAAAGGTTCGATATGTTTGAGACCGATATATGACTTGAATACCACATCATCCTGAAGCTCGTTTAAGCGTTTTTCCAGCTGCTTCGTCTGCTCTTTCGTGATCTTTGCAAGCGGAGAAATTCCGCCGATCGCCTTATAGCGGTCTTTTAAGTCCTGAAGCATGTCAGGCTCAGGCTTCCTGCCTCTTCTGATGTGTGTATAATAACGTTCAATGTCTTCCTCTTTGTACGGCGTCCCATACGCCATAACAAGAAGCCCCATTTTCTTTTTACCCAACGTGAACACCTCTTTAAAGATCATGATCTATACGTATTTTGACAGTTTATATTGAAAAGACCAACTGAAATGCTCATGTCATCAGGCTCGATTTTTTTGAGGCGGAATACTCATGAACAAATGCCGTCAATTTTTTCAGTGTGTCAGGACTCACTTCGGGAAAAATCCCGTGACCGAGGTTGAAAATAAACCGGTCCGTCTGCATGCCCTGATCGAGAATGGCTTTCGTCCTCTCTTCAATGACTTCCCACGGGGCGAGGAGGATCGAAGGATCCAAATTCCCCTGAAGCGTTTTTGTCAGCCCTTTATCCCTGGCTTCCTGCACGCTCATCCGCCAGTCCAACCCGACGACGTCAAGGTCAAGATCGTGCCATTCAGTCGCGAGGTGGCTTGCGCCGACCCCGAACATAATCAGCGGCACGCCTTCTTTTTTCAGCTCTTTGAAAAGAATGTCCATCGTCGGCTTGATATAGCGGCAATAATCACCGGCATTCAACGCCCCGACCCAGGAATCGAACACTTGAATGGCTTTGGCACCGGCGCGGATTTGGGCTTTGACGTATACAGCCGCCATCTTCCCGAGCTTTTTCATCAAGAGGTCCCATGCAGCAGGCTGGCTGTACATAAACGCTTTTGTTTTATTGTAGTTTTTGGACGGGCCGCCTTCGATCATATAGCTGGCCAGTGTAAACGGCGCCCCAGTAAAACCGATCAGCGGAACGTTCAGCTGTTCTTCTGTCAAGAGCCTGATCGTCTCCAGCACATATGGTATATGCTCCTCCGGCTCGAGTTCGCCAAGTTTTTCAACATCTGTGAGAGATGTGATCGGCTGATCGATAACAGGACCGATGCCGTTTTTAATTTCGACGTCAACGCCAATACCTGGAAGCGGTGTCATTATGTCTTTATAAAGTATTGCCGCATCGACACCGTACTGTTCGACGGGGAGCCTTGTCACGTAAGCGCACAGTTCGGGCTGATGCGTAATTTCGAACAGTCCGTATTTTTCCTTGAGCGCTCTGTACTCAGGCTGTGATCTTCCAGCCTGCCTCATGTACCATACCGGTACATGGGCGGCTTTTTCTCCTCGGCACGCTTTTAAGAATGTGTCATTAAAAGCCTTGTCGTTTTTCATCATGATATCCACCTTTCAAGCTGCAACCATACGTTCGCAAAATTACTCCTTCCAATATACCGTTTTTTTATTGAACGGTATACTCATGAGACTTATTGTTCAAGAAATTGATGAATTTCGGGTACCTAATGACCCGAAGGAAACACTTTCGGTTCGATATAATCAGTCCCTTTCCCCTCTGTTTTCGTCTGCGGATTGTACGGAACAATTTTATAGGAAGCATTGGAAAAGATGTTTGCATAAGGGATTGAATAGCTTCCTTTCCCCTTAACCGTATCAATGAGCGTTTCTTTTCCGTTTTTCCTTTCATATATTCGGTATTCAACCCTTTTATCCTCTTGTTCATGCCATTTTAATGACACCGTAATCAGCCCCATCGGCGTAAAGGAATAGTCTGCTTTAACACTTTCCAAATCTTCGAGGCGGATCGGCCTGTCCAGATCTTTTACACCTTCAGGCGCCTTAAATCGTTCAGACTTATGGTTGGAGCGTTTTAAAATGTCTTTAAACAGCCTTGTCGGATAAGCGCTGCCGCCTTTTAAATAATGGGATTCATCCGTTTTATCGTAGCCCATCCAGACAGCTCCCGTCACTTCGGGCGTATACCCCGCAAACCAGGCATCTTTTGTTCCGCCCTCTTTTCCGGTATACGTGGTCGAGCCCGTTTTTCCTGCAATCTCTCCGGAAAAATCACCGGCTTTTCCCGTTCCGCTTTTCACGACCTCCTCTAGCATTCGCGTCATGTTCCAAGCGGTTTGTTTGCTGAATACCTTTTCTGATTTTTCCTCGCGGCGGAATATGACATCCCCGTTTTCGTCCGTGATTTTTTTAATAAAGAACGGCTCGGTGTATTGTCCTGAATTTGCAAAGGTCCGGTATGCCCCGGCAATCTCAAGCGGCGACACTCCTTTCTCTAAGCCGCCCAGCCCCAATGCCAGGCCCTCATCCGGCACGTTCATGCCCAAGCGGCTGAGATAAGGCTTCACCGTTTCGATTCCGATCTCATTTAGCGTCCATACGGCAGGCGCGTTTTTGCTGTAGGTCAGCGCATCCACCATAGAGACCTTGCCCTCGTACTGGCCGTCATAGTTTTTCGGCGAGTAGCCGCCGTATGACAGCTGTTTATCTTCAAGCATGGAGTACGGCTTAAACCGCTTTTCTTCAAGAGCGGGGCCGTAAACGGCAAGCGGTTTAAAAGTCGAACCCGGCTGACGCGGGGCTGTTGCCCTGTTGTAGCCTTTCGGAGCGTATTCCCGACCTCCGAGAGCGGCCACTACGCCGCCTGTCCGGTTATCGATAAAAACGGCGCTCCCTTCAGCTTTATTGTCTGTTCCGGGAAAATAGCCGTCCTGCTTCATCAGCGTGTAAGCCGCTTTTTGTATCGAAACGTCGAGCGGAACACTGATTGTGTATCCGCCTTGAAGAAGCTGTTCACTCGAAATCGAATATTTGTCTTCCGCTTCTTTCATGACCAGATCAATATAGCTGTCAAGCCACGGATTTTTTGATTTTTCTTTCACGTGGAGGCCCAATGTGCTGCCTTGGGCTCTGACGGTTTCCTTTGAGCTGATATATCCCTGCTCGTTCATCATGCCGAGAATGACATTGCGCCGCTCACGGCTTTTTTCCGGATTGAGAATGGGCGAATACGTGGACGGCGCTTTAGGAATGGAAGCCAGCACCGCTCCCTCACTGACCGTCAAGTCTTTCACATCTTTGCTAAAAAAGTAGTTTGCAGCCGCCTGGATTCCATAGACGCCGTGCCCGAAATAAAGCTGGTTCAAATACATTTCCAAAAGCTTGTCTTTGCTGTAGTCCCGCTCCAAGTTGATCGCGATTATGACTTCTTTCGTTTTTCTTAAAAACGTTTTGTCGTGTGTCAAAAAAGTGTTTTTTGCGAGCTGCTGGGTGATCGTACTTCCACCTTCCACTTTTCCTCCCGCTAATATATCTTTATAGACCGCACGGCTCACGGATTTAAAATCGATGCCGTGGTGCTCATAAAAGCGCTTGTCTTCAACCGCGATAAAGGCATTTTTTACGCCGTCCGGCACCTCGGCAATTGAAATAGGTCTTCTGTTTTCAGTATAGAGGCTTGTGACTTCTTCTCCATTTTGGTCGACGATTTTAGAAGAAGCATGGAAAATCAGTTTCTTTTCATCAATCACATAATCCCCCAGAAACAAAATCGTAATATATCCGATTAACGATAAAAGGAATATCGCCGCTGTAATGATGATTGGAATGAAAAATCTCTTTCTCATATGGTCACCTCATTCCTTTCTATAGCTAGTATGGGAATTTTTTCTTCAAATTATGTTGCAGCATTTATAGCGGGTATAGATAGAATTTTAAATCGTCCTTTTGTTATACTATCAAAAAAGGGGTGATAAAATTGAATTTTTACATTACATACGGAACTGTCGAGTTTTTAAAAAAGCTCGCCAAACAGCACGGTCTTGAAAACATGTTATTTATGAAAAGCCACGATTCCGCCATTCTCTTTCACGAAACCGACGGAGAAAGCGTCTTTCATTCTCCTCACCGCTACGAAATCATCGATCAGTCGGGAACTTTGGAACATTCCGGATTCGCCGTCCTCAACAACATCCCTGTCACACCGGAAGGAAGACCGCTTTTCGAAACCCGTTTTAAAAACAGAGCCGGAAAAATCGAAAATCAGTCTGGCTTTAAAGCCCTCAGGGTGCTGAGGCCGAAAGACAGCGATACGTATATCGTACTGACGCTGTGGGACACAGAACAGTCGTTTCAGGACTGGAAAAGCTCCAAATCGTTCGGCGAAGCCCATCAAAAGAAGGAATCTTCAGCTGGAATCAACCAAGGCGGAACGATTTTTTCCCGCCCATCCTATATTTCTTCGTATCATTCTGTCGAATAACTGCCTTTTAAGGCAGTTTTTTATTTCCGAGGAAATGAGCCCTTCCTTCACACTCTGACAGCCCAGGAATAAGCTGTATGAGGTTATGTTAACGGGGGGATCGGGAAATGGAAATTGAATTAACGTCCGTTCACTTTATATATTTGGGCTTTATCGCTGCAATTCTCGCATTTATGCTTCTTCGTCTTGATACCACCTTTATATCGCTTGCCGGGGTTTTTTTCATTTCATTAGCGGCGACCCATTCTGCCATTGCCTCTGTGATGGGCCTGTTCAACAGCTTAATCTACGCCGCCGGAGAACTTCTCCCGACCATTTTCATCATCTGCTTTACCGTTTCGATGAGCGAACTGCTGGCAAAGACCGGCGTTAATGAAGCAATGGTCACTCCGATCGCCAAATGGATGAAAGGTCCTGCCTTGGCCTACTGGATCACCGGAGCTTTAATGTTTATCATTTCTTCATTTTTTTGGCCCTCCCCGGCTGTCGCATTGATCGGCGCCGTCCTCCTGCCTGCCGCGCTGAAAGCCGGCCTCTCCCCGATAGCGGTAGCGTGCGCCATGAATTTGTTCGGCCACGGTTTCGCTCTATCAGGCGATTACATCATCCAGGCGGCGCCTAAATTGACCGGAGATGCAGCCGGACTGTCCGTTGCAGAAGTGATGTCTGCAAGCGTTCCGCTCGTCCTGATCATGGGCTTTTCGACAACGGCGGCAGCCTTTTTTATGCTCAGGAAAGAGAAAGACAATCAAGCAGCCGCAAACAGTGAGCGGCGGCAAAGCGAGCCTGAATGGCTTCTTCCCCCAGCCCCAAGAAAATGGCTCGCACTGATGATTCCGGTCATTTTTTTAGGGGATATCGCCGCGATGCTGATCCTGGAATTGCAAGGAGACGAAGCGACGGCGCTTGTCGGAGGAACAGCTGTCTTCGTCATGATTCTCATTCATTTTATCGTCCACAAACACCGTCGTCTTGAGAAAATCACCGGTTATTTCATTCGCGGATTTCAGTTCGGCTTTAAAGTGTTTGCCCCCGTCATTCCGATCGCCGCCTTTTTTTACTTGGGCGACGCGGGTTTCGAAAAAGTACTGACAGCCGAGATACCCGGTTTTTCTAATAGGATCGTGCAGGACCTCGGTTCAGCTTTTGCCCACAGCGTCCCGCTCTCTCCAGAACTCGCCGCAGTGGCGCTCACTGTCACGGGAGCGGTGACCGGTCTTGACGGCTCCGGTTTTTCAGGAATATCTCTAGCCGGATCAGCTGCTTCGATGTTTGCTGCGGCTGTTGACGGCAACCCGGCCGTTCTGACCGCACTCGGCCAAATCTCAGCCATTTGGGTCGGCGGCGGTACGCTTGTGCCATGGGCGCTCATTCCGGTAGCAGCGATTTGTAAAGTGGACCCGTTCGATCTTGCCAGAAAAAACTTTATTCCTGTAGCAGCCGGATTAACTGTCACAACGATTGCCGCCATTTTTCTTCTATAAAACGTGACAGCAAGGTTGAACAGCGGCTTCAGTTGTCATAAAATTATAAAAACTTGTCATTCCTAAAAGGAGGAATTTTTTTGAGCGCATCCGCATTCATCCGACAAATTAATGAGCAGCTTGATGCACACTACGATGAAATGGTCAAATTGAGGCGTCATTTTCATCAGCACCCGGAGCTTTCTTTTCAAGAAAAGAAAACAGCCGCATTTATCGCTTCTTACTATGAAGCGCTCGGTATTCCTATCCGCACCAATGTCGGCGGGGGCGGAGTTCTCGCGCACATCGAAGGCGGATCGCCCGGCCCCGTCATTGCGCTTCGAGCCGATTTTGACGCGCTGCCCATTCATGATGAAAAAGATGTGCCTTACCGGTCGACGGTGCCGGGAGTGATGCATGCCTGCGGACACGACGGGCACACGGCCACCCTGCTCGTCCTCGCGAAAATTTTGAACGAACATGCCGACCGTTTAAAAGGAAAGATCGTCCTCATCCATCAGCACGCCGAGGAATATTCCCCGGGTGGAGCCAGGCCGATGATTGAAGACGGCTGTCTTGACGGTGTTGACGTGATTTTCGGAACCCATTTGTGGGCTACTGAGCCGACGGGAACCGTTCAATATCGAACAGGACCGATCATGGCCGCTGCGGACCGTTTTACGATTACGATTAAAGGCAAAGGCGGGCATGGCGCACAGCCTCATAAAACAAAAGACGCCGTGTTGATCGGATCGCAGATCGTCGCTTCACTCCAGCAGATTGTCAGCCGCAGGCTCGATCCGACTCAGCCGGCAGTCGTTTCGATAGGTTCATTTGTTGCCGAAAACTCCTTTAATGTAATCGCTGATAAAGCCGTTTTAATCGGGACGGCGCGTTCCTTCAATGATGAAATCCGCACCTTGATTGAAAACGAAATTGAACAGATTGCAAAAGGTATATGCGGCATGCATGGCGCTGACTGTGACTATTCCTTTGAAAGGGGCTATCCGCCTGTCTGCAATCATCCGGAAGAAACGGCTTTTCTCGCAAAAATCGCCAAACAGACAGAAGGCGTCGAAAACGTTGAGGAAAGCGGCATGCAAATGGGCGGGGAAGATTTCGCTTACTACCTAGAGCGCGTCAAAGGGACATTTTTCTTTACAGGCGCCCGTCCTGAAAATCCGGACGCGGTGTTTCCCCACCACCATCCGAAATTCGATCTTGATGAAAAAGCGCTGCTGATCGCAGCCAAGGTGCTGGCAAATGCCGCTGTCTCCTATCAGGAGAAAGAGCAGTCGCTCCGCGAAACGCCTGCAATGTAACAACCGAAAAAGCAAAAAACAGCCGGATCAACAATATCCGGCTGTCTCATGTATCAACCTCATATGGAAAACGTGTCTCGCTGTTTCCCCAAGATGCCCAAGCAGCTTATAGTTAGCCGTTCCGCCTATGACCGCGCCGAAGCCCGGCACAAGCTGAAACAGCTTTACAAGATCGAGATAGTCCCGGTATTCCTGCTGAAATGCCAGCCAATCGATTTCGCGCTTTTCGGTTTCCCAATGTTCAATCATACGGAAAATTTCTTTTCGGTGAGCTTCCCCTGAGAAGGCGAGCTGAAAAATATACAGAAGAAACATCCGCTCTTCTTTTTCCTTGATATCGTATCCGTAAATCGACGCCAATTCAAACAGGCATTTCATTTTGATGCCGAGCAAAAGCGGAAAGTCCGCCAGTCCGAGAAAAATCCCGCCTGCGCCTGTTCCGATCCCTTCAACGGCAGCCGCCTTTTGATACTGGGCGATCGTCTTCTGAGCCAGCTCATCTTTTTCCCTTAGTGAAAGCGTGCCTGTTTTCTTGTCAAAAGTCGTCAAATTCGAGCCGAGCAAAGTGGCCTCGACCATCTTTTTAATGCTTTCTGTTATCGCTTTATGAACTTTGGCGGGAATGCGGGCATTGATTTTCGACTGCACGCCTTTCGACATCCGCTCAGCCATCGACGGCTTTCTGAGAAACTTCATTTTCCAGCGGATTGCTTCCTCCAAATAAAGCTGGTTTTCATTCATGCGCCTCTCACCTCTTCTTTCATCATACTTGCTTAAAAAGAAAAGGATTCATGATCTCTTGGCATTTTTCTTTAATCTGCTGTTGAAATAAGGCTTCAAAATTACAAATATAAGCAATGCGGAGCCGGCCAGTCCGGCGAGCATCCCGGTCCACTGCATCATGGCTCCGGCAACGGCAGATAAAACAAGCGCCTGGACGCTCAGAACAATGTGAAGCAGACCGAAAAAGCTCTTCCGCTTTTCTGCAGCTTTGACGGGATAAAGCTCCTGCAAGGACAAGTGTGAAAAATGATCAAACAGCGGCGTCAGCTGAATTCCTGTAATGAATACGGTAAAGACGATGAGCGCCGCAGAAACCCACTCATATGTCGAAAAATAAGCGATGATGATACCAAAAATTGCGGTCAGCCTGACGACGATACCGAAATAGTCGTTTGATCTGATAAAGGCCCTTCCGTACATATATGTAAATGTCCGGCGCTGTTCATACGGAATAAACCGGAGCATCCAATCGAGATATGCTCTTCTTTTCGCCTGCTTTCTAAGATGGGGAACGTCTGTGAATAGGTTCGCAATTCTGTAGAACCGCTGCTTTCTTCTGATTTCGTCTTCAATATGCAGCTCCCATTTAAACGATTTTTTCTTATCGATCATTTTAAAATACACATACAGAGCGGCCATGATCAGGTAGACAGCTGCTGCAAATCCGTATGAAGACGCTAAAGCGAAATAGATCGCGATCGTGTTGAGAAGCAGTCTGACAATCCAGTCGGTGACCCTCATGTTTTTTTCGCCGAAAAACGTCATCCGCCATTGCATCGCTGTGTTCCATCCTTTTAAGACGAGCAGCTGAATCAGCAAGATGAAGTACGCGGAAAATGCCTGGCCGCTCGCTTCAAAATAGAGCGGTGCCAAAGCGAGGGCCGCGGCGGCCAGCGGAAAAAGCTGCGTCAACAAACTGAATCGGAAAGCCTGCTGAAAATACGGCTCCATCTTTGCTTCGAGCGGCAGCAAAAAGACGAGATCCGCTTCTTTAATTAGCGTGCGGACGTATGAGCCTGTCAAAATGAACGAAAAGATGACGGCCATCACCCAATAGGCGGGAAAACCTTCGGGCATCTCTTTCAGCCATTTGCTGTACCAGCTCGCAGCTCCTGCAAGGAAAAAAATCATGACGATGACAAGGTGGTCATTCAGCATGTATTTCAAATATGATCTTGTTTCTTTGACATACTCCTCAATTCTTGTCTTCCAAATCCCCAGAATGCTATTCATAGCTCTCTTCCTTCGTCAGTTCAAGATACAGGTCGTCGAGGCTCGCTTCTTCCATCGAAAACTGCTCTCTGAGCTCATCAAGCGTTCCTTTCGCCCGCACTTCGCCGTTATGAAGAATAATGAAGGAGTCGCAATACCGCTCTGCCGTTGCCAAAATATGCGTCGACATCAAAACCGCCGCTCCGTTTTTCTTCGCTTCGTTCATCCGCTCGAGAAGGGCATTGATCGCCAGCGGATCAAGACCGAGAAACGGTTCGTCTATAATGTACAGGTCGGGTTCGACAAGGAAAGCGCACATGATCATAACCTTCTGCTTCATACCTTTTGAAAAATGGGCAGGGAACCATTTCAGGCGCTTCTCCATTCTGAATTCTTTCAAAAGCGGCGGAAGCCTTTTCTCGAACGTTTCCTTCGAAAGGCCGTACGCCATCGCCGTCAGCTCCAAATGCTCCTTCAATGTCAGCTCTTCATATAAAATCGGCGTTTCCGGAATAAACGTAAATTGGGAACGATAGCTTTCCGGATCGTCCATGAACGTTTTGCCGTTCAATTCAACCGATCCTTTGTGCGGTTCCATTAAGCCGATGATATGCCGGATCGTCGTGCTTTTCCCCGCTCCGTTCAAACCGATCAGCCCGACGATCTGCTCCCGTTCAATCGCAAATGAAACATCGCGCAGCACCGGGTTTCTTGTATACCCTCCAGTTAACTCATTAACAGTCAGTAGTGACATACGTTCGTTCCTTTCCTGCATTTTTCTTAATAGTACCAAAAACAAGAATGTATTTGAAACGTTTTCCCTCCCGCTTTTCGGCCTTAAAATAAAACGAATAATCGAATGCGCATCAGGACATTCTAATTCTTGAAGAAGGGAAAGCTTATCAACTCTGGCGAATGAGGTGTTTGTCAAAGACAAAATCGGCAAGAGTTCCTGAGTATGAAACATGTCAAGCTTAGAAATTTCTTTCATCCACTGAATTGAGAAAGCACCTGCTTTATTTGACATCTCCGTCATATAAAAAAGGTGTGACGATCAAATGAGGTGTTTGTCGCAGGAAATGTATAGGCGTTACAAGCTTTCATTTTGACGAAAATGGGGTGCTTGCAAAAGGCAGTTAACGTTTCTTCATTAAAGCGTACCTTCTTCAGGCAGGGTGAACGTTGGAGCCGTTCATCCTGTTTTTCGTGTTTTCGCGCAAATTGTGGTAATATGTTGCTTATACATAACCTTTCCCTGATGGAAAAAGGAGGAAAAGTATGAGCGACTGTATTTTCTGCAAAATCATAAACGGAGAAATCCCTTGTGCAAAGGTATTTGAAAATGAACATGTACTGGCTTTTCTCGACATCAGCCAAGTCACAAAAGGGCATACGCTTGTGATTCCAAAAGTTCATAAAACCAATATTTACGAAATGACACCTGATGTTTCAAGGGAATTTTTTGAAGCGGTTCCGAAAATCGCCCAAGCTATCAAAGACGAATACGAGCCGATCGGCTTAAACCTTCTGAATAACAATGGCGAAAAAGCGGGGCAGTCCGTCTTCCACTATCACATGCACATCATCCCCCGCTACGGCAAAGGAGACGGATTCGGAGCCGTCTGGAAAACACATGCGGACGACTATTCACCGGAAGACTTGCAGAACATTGCAGCTTCCATCAACAAGCACCTGTAATCGAGACATTGTCCAAGGGCGCCGGCAGCTGCCGGCGTCTTTTTTTCGTTCAAAAAAACTCCACATTTATCAGATCGCCCGGCACGACTAAATAGACTTTGTTCTATATTTCACACAATTCAAATTTTTTATGTATAACCGGAACCTTTTGTGATAGGATGGTTTTATATTTTTATACATGAACAGGGAGCGATTGTGATGATACGTACAACGAACTTTAACGCAGGACCGGCAGCACTGCCTTTAGAAGTACTGCAAAAGGCGAAAGACGAATTTCTTGATTTCAACGGTGCGGGGATGTCCGTGATGGAGCTGTCCCACCGCAGCAAAGAGTATGACGCCGTTCATCAAAAAGCGAAAGCTCTGTTAAAGGAACTGATGGACATACCTGATGATTATGAAGTCATGTTTCTGCAAGGCGGAGCAAGCCTTCAGTTCTCAATGATTCCGATGAACTTCCTCTCCAAAGACAAAACGGCGCACTACATAATGACAGGCGCCTGGTCTGAAAAAGCGCTCGCCGAAGCGAAGCTCTTCGGAAACACATCGATCATCGCGTCCAGTAAAGAAAATACGTACAGCTATATTCCCGAAGTACCGGAGATTCCGGCAGACGGTGCTTACCTCCACCTGACTTCCAACAACACGATCTTCGGAACGCAGTGGCAAAAGTTCCCTGACGCTCCGATTCCGGTTGTCGCTGATATGTCCAGCGATATTTTAAGCAGAAAAATCGATGTTTCCCAATTTGACATCATCTATGCCGGCGCTCAGAAAAACCTCGGACCGTCAGGGGTGACCGTTGTCATCATGAAAAAAGACTGGCTCGGCAAAGAAAACGAGCAAGTTGCCAAAATCCTGAAGTACTCAACACATGCCAAAGCGGATTCTCTCTACAATACCCCGCCGACTTTTGCGATTTATATGCTGTCTCTCGTGCTGGAGTGGCTCAAGGAAAAAGGCGGCCTCGATGCCATTGAGAAACGCAATCGAGAAAAGGCCGGTATTTTATACAACGCGATCGACGAAAGCGGCGGATTCTACCGCGGCCATGCGAGAGAAGACAGCCGCTCAAACATGAACGTCACCTTTACGCTCAAAAATGATGAGCTGACAGCATCATTCATCGCAAAGGCAAAGGAAGAAAAAATGTCAGGGCTTGGCGGACACCGTTCGGTCGGAGGCTGCCGCGCTTCGATTTACAATGCCGTATCTGTTGAAGACTGCGAAATGCTGGCAGCCTTTATGAAGAAATTCCACGAAGAAAACTGATGGTTTATCCTGATGATGGAAGATGGCGAAAAAGGCTTCCCCATTCCTTCGAAAGTTTGATATACTACTAGAAAGCTTTCGCAATAAATGACGAGCATATTATTGGAAAGCGTAAAAAGAGCCTAGATGAGGAGAGAATAGACATGAAAACAAAAGAATTAGTGGCTATGGCCCTGTTTGTCGCCATTGGAGCGGCGCTTCACGCTGTGATTCCGCCTTTTTTCTACGGAATGAAGCCGGATATGATGCTGATCATGATGTTTATGGGAATCCTTTTGTTCCCTAGATTGCAAAATGTTCTTGTCATCGGAATCGTGACAGGCGTCATTTCCGCGTTGACGACGGCTTTTCCGGGAGGACAGCTGCCCAACATCATCGACAAACCGCTAACAGCCTTGATGTTCTTCGGCGTATTTCTGCTTGTGAAAAAGCTGAACAGCAAAACGCTTGCCGCCGCCGGATTAACTGCTGCAGGAACGGTTCTTTCCGGAACCATTTTCCTTACGGCTGCGCTGTTCATCGTCGGCCTGCCTGGAAACCAGGGGTTCATTACCCTGTTTTCTGTTGTCGTTTTACCTGCTGCCTTGATCAACACGATCGCCATGGCGGTCATCTTCCCGATCGTGCAGTCGATCATGAAGCGCTCAAGGCTGATTGAACAAGTCAAATAAAACCAGAACCTCTTCTTGAAAAGGGTTATCCTTTTTTTGAAGAGGTTTTTTTCATTTTGATGGTCAAAAAAAGGGGAATCCGCCCGATATTTTATATAAGAAGCTGAATAAAAAAAAGGAGCAGGAGCGCCAATCCTGCGCTTCCCGTGCAAAAAAGCGCTTTTTGTTTAAGAATGCGTTTCGGCGGGTAAGATGCAGAATATCCGAGAAGCCTTAAATAATAAAAGGAGCCGGCGGTAAACACAGCGCTTAAAATTGTCAAAACAATGATAATGACAGACAACCCTCTCCCTCCTTTTTTTAAAAGTATGCTAAAATAAAGCAAGCTATGCAGAAGTTTCTAAGAAGAGAAACGGATGGCCCGGCTCGAACGCCAGTATCTAATCATGAGAAGACGGGCGCCTGCCAAGCCTGATCTTTAAAAATATAACCGGGGTGATGTACATGTCAAAAGGCCGATCTTTAGCAGCTGGACTGATTGTAGGCGGTGTTATTGGCGGTGTTGCAGCATTGCTGACCGCGCCGACTTCAGGAAAAAACTTGAGAGGACAGCTAAAAGCCAACTGCGGTAAATGGGAAGACACCGTCAAAAGGCTGAAAAACGACGGAATCGCATTAAAAGAGCAATTCGTCAAAACCGCCATAGAAGGCGCGGAAATCATCAAAGACGTCGGCAGCGAACTGCAAACGTCCATCCAGGAATGGCGCGATGAAATCAAACCTCACCAGCAGGACTTAAAAAAGGAAATCGCTGAGATTGAAGAAAAGATAAAACAGCTGGAGAAAACCTTACAAAACTAATATACTCAGCGAAAAAAATGAACCTTAAAAAAGGGGTGTGAATGGAAAATTTTCACGCTCTTTTTTTGGGTAAAATCCTGATTTCACACCGTAAAGCTGGATTTTTTAAAAATTTCGTAAATTTACATCTTTATTAATCTTTATTTTATTGGCATAATAGAAATTATAAGATAAAGAGAAGCAGGTGAAGTGAATGAATCGAGCGGAAGAGCCCTATACGGTGAAAGAAGCCCTTTTATTCAGTCAAAGAATGGCACAGCTTAGCAAGGCGCTTTGGAAGTCAATAGAAAAGGATTGGCAGCAGTGGATTAAACCTTATGATCTGAACATTAACGAGCATCATATTTTGTGGATCGCCTACCAGCTGAACGGTGCATCCATTTCGGAAATCGCCAAGTTCGGCGTCATGCACGTATCCACAGCGTTTAATTTTTCAAAAAAACTTGAGGAAAGAGGTTACCTGGAGTTTTCCAAAAAGTTGAATGACAAACGAAACACTTACATTCAGCTGACTCCGAAAGGTGAAGACGTTTTCCTTAAAATCCTCGAGTCTTACGATCCGACCCGGAATGCCGTCTTAAAAGGCGCTCAGCCCCTTCATCAGCTGTACGGGAAGTTTCCAGAAATCGTCGAGATGATGTCGATCATCCGCCATATTTACGGCGATGATTTCATGGAAATTTTCGAAAAATCGTTTTCAAACATCGAAAGTGAATTTACGAGCGAAGAGGGCAAAATGAGGAAAAAACAAGAAGCAAAAGAAGCCGGGGAATCGATAGAGATGGACAAACCGCTTGAGCCTCTTAAAAACTAAGCCAGATCGTATTGCCTGATAATGCTGATGAATTCGCTCATCAGCGGTTTGTACAGACCCTGTCTGTGAAGGGCGAAAATCGTTTCGTGCACTTCAAGTTTTTCATTTAACTGTCCCGCAAAAAGCGTGAGGAGATGATCGAACATCACATATCCTTGCGCTTTTTGTGCTTCAAGCTCCTTTGAGAGCTCTTCGCACAGCTTTTCCGTTTCCTTTGCTTCTTCCTCTGATAAGCCCTTTTCGATCAACATTTTATAATACGGATACTCTTCCATATCCGCATTGTTCAATAACAGTTTGATGTAATATTCCAGCCGCTCAAGGCGTTGCTCCATAGAGTTCATATTTGTCCCTTCTCTCCCTTTCTCTTATTTTAGCCGATATTCCCTTTTGATGAAAGTTCAACACGGGAGATTTCTGTTCCTTTTACACCCTTCTAAATTCTTTGGAAAATGACGAAATTTTTTTCGAAAAAGGGATTGATTTTTCTCATCCAGAGGAGTAAATTATTCTGAGGATTTCATATAACAGTTTGTTGAAACGGAAGGATGTCATTTATGAGTTGCTGGAAAACCATCAATCTCGTTAAAGATTATGGAGGCATGCGCATCGTGCTTACTGCCGTCAGTTTAATGATTTTATTTTTTATTCCCGAATATTTAGCGATGCAGCTGATTCATCCGCAAACTGTTCAGAGAGGCGATCATGCCCTTTTGTTTGCAGGACTATTGGTTGCGGCTATAATTGCCCATAAAATTCTTCATATCTTGCCGTTGATCAGCAAGAAAAAAATAGAAAAAAAGATTTATTGGTTGAAAATGAGAACATGGAGAGAAGTTCCAAAAAACACGATGCTTGTCTCTCTTCTCTGCCCTTTTTTCGTCATCACGCCTGCTTTATTTTACGCGGGGGCTGTGATGCCGAGCTTTGCTCATTATTTCTGCATCATTTCAAGCATTCATTTCGGCTATTGTCTGCCTGATTTTCTGTTTGCCTGGAAACTGATCAAAGCGCCTAAAAACTGCTATGTCGATCAGGAAGCCGACGATTTTGATATTTTAATACAAAAATAATCCAGCCGCTCGGCACTTGGAAAATCCTTTTTTTCAGTCTATTTTCTATCTTTTTTAATAAATATTTGGTAATGTAGTATGGAGCAGAAACAGAGAGGGGGATCTCCTATCATCCTTTTTTATTTCATCTTGTTTGCGGTTTTTACTGTCTTCAACATAAACAAGCTTACAAACTCTTTATGCCTTGTCAGAGAGATTCCTGAAGAACGGCAGGATAAGGTGTTTAGAATGATTAATGTGCTGATCTTAATTTTATTGATCTCATCATTCATTGAGATTTCCTTTACGGTGTAAAGAAAAAAAGGATAGCTGCCGATCGTATTGATCCGGCAGCTATCCTTTTTTTGATTAGCATATCCAAGAAGCACCAATAATAATTAATAAGATGAACAGTACCACAAGCAGCGCAAAGCCGCCAGCGAAACCTCCTGTATAACCGTCGCCCATATTGACACCTCCTCTGCCCCAGTCGTTACATTAGTGTATGCACGAATGTCATGAAACGATTAGGCTATCGTCCAAAAGAAAAGAACCGCCTGAAAAAATGACGGTTCTTTTCTCATTTTCTAAGGTTTTAGTACAGATAAGCTGCACCAACGATGATTAATAAAATGAACAACACGACCAATAAAGCAAAACCGCTTGAGTATCCTCCGCTCATGTTATTGACCTCCTTTTCTTGATCAATATATTTGTATGAGCGGAAAGAAAATTTGACTAGACGGATGCCCCTCTGTTGAAAATCTTTTTACAGCATGTCAGAATATGATATGATACAATTCAAAGGAAAGTTTAAACTGTTATGATTAGGAGTGTTTGCATTTATGAAGAAGATTGCAATTGCGGCGATTACAGCGACAAGTGTGCTGGCTCTCAGCGCATGCAGCGGAGGAGACTCTGAGGTTGTTGCAGAAACAAAAGCTGGAAATATTACAAAAGAAGACCTTTATCAAACATTAAAAGACAATGCCGGAGCGGACGCACTGAACATGCTCGTTCAGCAAAAAGTACTCGATGATAAATACAATGTCTCCGACAAAGAAATCGACAAAAAGCTGAACGAGTACAAAAAGTCGATGGGTGACCAGCTCAACCAGCTCATTGAGCAGAAAGGCGAAGACTTCGTCAAAGAACAGATCAAATACGAACTTCTCATGAAAAAAGCCGCAAAGGATAACATAAAAGTAACCGATGATGACGTAAAAGAATATTATGACGGCCTAAAAGGCAAAATCCACTTAAGCCACATTCTTGTGAAGGAAAAGAAAACGGCTGAAGAAGTTGAGAAAAAGCTGAAAAAAGGCGAAAAATTCGAAGACCTTGCAAAAGAGTATTCAACTGACGGAACAGCCGAAAAAGGCGGCGACCTCGGATGGGTCGGCAAGGAAGATAACATGGACAAGGATTTCGTCAAAGCTGCGTTTGCTTTGAAAACCGGCGAAATCAGCGGCCCTGTGAAATCGCAATTCGGCTATCACATCATTAAGAAAGACGAAGAGCGCGGCAAATATGAAGACATGAAAAAAGATCTCAAAAAAGAGGTCCAAGAACAAAAGCAAAACGATCAAACTGAACTGCAATCTGTTATCGACAAACTTGTCAAAGATGCTGATCTAAAAGTAAAAGACAAAGAGTTGAAAAAACAAGTCGACCAGCGCCAAGCTCAGACAAGCAGCAGCAGCTGACGCCAAAAAAGCTGTCCTCCCCTCGCGGGGCCGGACAGCTTTTTTTATGCGATGGAATGACTGTCAGCCGATTTTTCATGCTGTTCTTGATCTTCATCCAATGAACGCTTCATGCGCTGTGCTTTTTCTTTTTCCATCCGTTCGATATAAATGCGGCCTTCTTTTTCGATAAAAGCCTGATCGATCTTTTCCTCTTCCTTTGCCGTCGTCATCAGCTTATAGGCGCTGAAAATAATGCCGACGATGCAAAGGTACACCCACCACGGAAACAGCAGCACGGCTTTTCCCCCTTTTTTGAATAAACTGTATATCAGACATTATGCAAAAGGGAGACAAGTTATGACACTTATTTGTGAAAAACAGGCTTGTAAAAGGAACGATTATCCAATGCAAAGACGCGTTCGGTATACTCTCCCGGCTTGACCCGTTCGAGCGCTCTGTCCATCATATTGATCTTCGCGTCAAGGTTGTCGATATAGTGAAGAATTTCCGCTTCCTTGACCATCGGCGGCTTTGGACTGCCCCATTCGGGTTTGCCGTGATGGCTTAAAATCAAATGCTGGAGAATCAGCACTTCTTCTGAATCAATTTGAAGCTCTTCGGCTGCTTTTGCAATTTCTGTCACCATAATCGAAATGTGCCCCAGCAGATTCCCTTCGACAGTATAGGTCGTGGACACCGGTCCGGATAGTTCTTTTACTTTTCCAAGGTCATGCAAAATAACACCTGCGTACAATAGGTCGCGATCGAGCGACGGATACAGGTCTGCGACCGATTTGGCCAGGTTCAGCATGGAGACAACATGGTATGCGAGACCTGATACGAACTCGTGGTGATTTTTCGTCGCAGCTGGATAATCAATGAATTCCTTGCCGTATTTTTTGACGAGGTGCCTCGTGATTCGCTGAATACTCGGGTTTTTCATTTCAAAAATATATTGAGTGACCGCATCCATCATTTCGTTTTTGGGAATCGGTGCAGTCTCAAGAAAGTCATCGATTTTGACATTGTCATTGTCGCCCGCAGGTCTGATGTTTCTCAGCTTCAGCTGATTCCGCCCGCGGTAATGATGAATGTCGCCGACCACTTTCACGATCGTCTGCGGGCCGTAGGTCACTTCGTCCTGCTGTTTGGCGTCCCAAAGCTTCGCTTCTATATCTCCGGACTGATCCTGGAGCATCAGCGTTAAAAACGGTTTCCCATTGCTCGCGATTCCTTTCGTTGACGATTTAATGAGCAAATACAAATCAACCTGCTCGCCAACTTCGTGCAGCATGATACCTTTTGCCATGATAAAGCTCCCTCCGTTTTCCTACATAAAATCATTATAGCACACACTTTTATTTGTTAGTTATACCCTTTACTTCCACGTTTTTCATGACGGGAGGCAGCAGGATCACATCTTCGTCGTGAAAAGCTTCTCTTACATGTTCATGACACGTAAAATACAAGATTTGCTGTTCTTCGCCTGAAAGCTTTTTTAAGATGTTCAGCACTTGTTTAAACCTCTCCTCGTCAAAGTGGACAAAGCTGTCATCCAGCTGGAACGGCAATTTGACTTCCTTTTGATGGGAGAGGGCCAGAGCGAATCGGATCGCTAAATAGAGCTGTTCACAAGTTGCCTGGGACAGTTCGTGGGCGTAAAAAACAGCCCCGTCTTTCCGCATGACCATCATGGATTCATCTGTTTCAGAAAAATAAATTTTTTCGTATTGCCCGGCAGTCAATGGGTTCAGTAATGTTTCAGCCGTTTGTAACAGCTTCGGAAGCCGAACCTTCTTATGTTCATCGATCTTGTTTTTGACCGCCTGCCGGATCAGCTTGACGGCTGCCCACTTTTTGGCCAGTTCGGCGACCCGCTCTTTTTGCATTCCGGTCTGATAGGCGAGCTCGGATACCGCTCCCGATTCCTCAAGTCTGACCAGTTCCGCATGGACATTCGCCGCCTTTTGTCTTTCTTCTGCAAGCTTATTTTCTATACGGGCTCTTTTTTCCTGCGCCTCGGCCAGCTTTCCTTTCAGTTCTGCAAGAGAGTGTTCTGATGCAAGCATGACGGCCTTCTCGTCCTGCCTGCCGAGCTCTCTTTTGAGCTGCCCGAGCCTTGCCGTTAATTCTTTTTTGGCTTGGTCGCGCTTCGCCAGACCGATGAACATCTCACGGCCGTCCGCCCCTGCTTTTTGAAAGAGTTCGCCAATTTGGGATTGGAAGTATTCCGTCTCTTTTGTCAGCTCTTTGATTTGTTCGGCGGTATGCTTTAAAGACACGTCCGCTTCCTGTTTTTGCCGAAGTTTTTCTTTTTGGGAATCAAGCGCGCTTTTCAGCTGAAACACCTGCTCTTGGACGCTTTCGCCAGCGCGGCCGAGAGATGAGACAAGCTTTCTCAATTCCGCTTCAAAGGATGCTTTTTTAGCTTGAAGGCGGCTCAGCTCTTGCTCGATATCCCGCTTTTTCAACATTTCCTCTCGGAGTTCCTTGATCAAAGCGTACGCATCGGCTAAAAATGACGGGTCGATTGACAGGTTCAGCTCTCTCAAATAGCGTTCGGTCTTCTCCTGATACGGACGGATATCCTTTTCCCACGCTTCGAACTTCTGAATCGCTCTTTCATATTCCGCTTCTCTCTGTCTGAGCTCTGCTTGTTTTGCGATAAGGAGCTGCCGGGTTTGGTCGTCCTTCCACAGCTCTTCCCTCAAAGCGTTGTCACTCACTCCGCTTTTTGTACCGCTGCGATCAATGTCGTCCAGCTGTTTTTGAATAAAAGCCGCTGCCGCGGAAGGCTCGGGCTTTTTTAGAACAACAGCGGCAAATATGAGCAAGATCGGCACGAGTAAAGCGCCCGGGAACCACTCCTTGAAAAAGAGCGCCGCAAAAGCGGCCGCGAAAGCAGCACAAAGCGCTGCTGCAAAAGCGGTCTTTCTTCTTTTCATCCGAACCTTTTGTTCTTGCTTCAGATAGGACAGCTGAAGGAGCAGCTCTTCCCGTCTTCCGGCATGGCCGCCGGCTGACGCAAGCCGGCTGAGGGTTTCCTCCTTTTGCTTGCGGACATCTTCCGGCATCACTTCATTGCTGAGAGCGGCGTGGGCCTGTTCAGCTTCCTCCAGATCAGCTCTCGCCTGCTCAAAGTGTTCGTCAAGCGACCGTTTCAGTTCACGCAGCTCGATGTATGCCTGAGCGGTTTCCTGCAGCTTCCACTCATATTCATACGCGGTGTCCGCATTGAGGATATCGCATTCCTCGATTTTCAGGCGCCCAAGCCCCGCTTGAACCCGTCCGTTAATCTGGTGAAGCTGATCAGTCAAAGACGCGATTTTTTCGGAATACGACTGGTAAAACGGATATGCTTTTAAAAGCTCTTCCGCTTCGTGCTCGAGAAAGTCTTCAGCCGGTGCAAAAGCGGCGGCCCGCTGTTCCAAACGGCGCTTTTTCTCTTCCAGCGCCTTCAGCTGAGCCGCTTTTGGATGCAGGTGGGATTCGAGCTTTTCAAGCTCAAAAAGTCCGCCTTCGGGAAAACGGCTTTCCCCTGAGCCGCCGAAAGATGCGAGCTGCTCTTCCAGCTGGCGTTTTTCCGCGGCCGCCGGCAGAATCTCAATCGCCTGCTCGATTTGTGAGACGAGATGCTCAAGATCTTTCAGCAGTTGTCCGCTGTCCTTTATTGAGGCCTCAGCGCCTTTTTTTTCGTTTAACAGGCGGTGGTAGTCGCCTTCCCGCGCTTTCGCTTTTTTCAAATCTTCGGAAAGCTTTTTTAACCGGTCGAGCTCCTGATTCAGTTCAGGTTTCCGGCCGTTCGGTTTAAACAGCTCTTCCTGCTTTTTCACGAGGCCGGCATCCATCTTTGAAATCGCATCAGAGCCGAACAGACTCGAAAACAGCAGAAAACGGCCGATTTTGTCGCGGTTGAATTTATGAATTTCCTGAAGGCCGAACACGTCAAATGAATAGATCGCTTTATACAGCTGTCTGTCGACGCCTGACAGCAGCTCATTTAAAAAACCTTCCGGCTTCGTGCTGCCGTCTTCCAGATAAACGGTGACCCGCTCAGGCTTTCCGGCCGTTCGTTCGATCCGGATCTGCCCCAAATCAGGGTGCCCGACCTCAAGCATCCCCCCGTAAATGACGCCCGTTTTCGGCTCATACCGTTTCGTCTTCGGAAAACCGAACAGCACGCTTTCAATAAACGACATGAGCGTCGTTTTCCCGGCTTCATTGAGCCCGTAGACCAAATGCAGATTTGAAGGAGACAGGCGAAATGTCTGATTGGCAAATTTACCGTATCCGTATATATGTATCGCATGTATATTCACCCTGCACCCTCCCTTATCTTTTCAATGTCTTCAGTTCATGAAGCAGCAGTTTTTCCGCCTGCGCGCGAATGTCCCGGAAGTCTTCTTCATGAAACCGCTCTCCGTGCCTTCTAAAGACCGGATGCCGCTCCAAATCGTCAAAAATCAGGCTGAAATCCTGAAATTCCTGCATTTCTTGCAATAGCTCCTGAAAAAAAGCGTCCCGTTCAATTCCAGACAAGGCGGCATCTGTTTGATCTTCGATCGCGGTAAGCCAGATGAACGCGTCTTCCTCCCGCTCTTCTTCATGGAAGATGTCAAGGATCTCGTCCACGATGCCGGCCTGTCCTTCCGCCAAATAAGAGGGTGTTTCTCCTGTCAATACCATCTTGACGCATGCCGGCTTGCCTCTGTTTCTGAAAGATTGAAGGGCATCCTGCATCAGGCTGATCAGCTCTGTCATCTTCTTTGTCCCGGAGATATCGATGCTGGCCGTTTCCCACAGAACATCCGATAAGGCTTTAAATTCGAAGGACAGTTCTCCGCCGCAAACATTGACGAGATAGCAGCCTTTCTCTCCCGTTTCCTTCATGTGCCGCGATTGTGTGTTTCCCGGATAAATCACCGCCGGTTCGGAGGCTGAAATGACCTGTCTTTTATGTATATGGCCAAGCGCCCAGTAATCCATCCGGCCGTTTTTTAAATCTTGAAGGGAAAAAGGACAGTACGGATCATGGCCGCTCTCCCCGGAAAGCGTCCCATGAATCATGCCGATATGCAAGGGCGCGTCGGTCGTTTTTTTGATTTCAGCAGCCTTATTGGCAAAAACAGAGCGCTCGGGATAGCTGTAGCCGTAGATGCTTGCGGCGAGCCGGCCATCTTTGTAAAACGATTTTTCTTCAATGTCTTCCGACGAGAAAATGTGGACGTTGTCCGACCAATCAATCGGCGTCCAATCGCCGCCCAGATGATCGTGATTGCCAAAAATCACATAGACTTGGATGTTGTTCTCTTTCAACTTTAAAAATTGCTTTCTCAAAAACATCTGTGCTTTTAAACTGCGGTTTGCTTCGTCGAAAAGATCGCCGGCAAGCAAAATGAAGTCGGCCTCTTCATCAATCGCAAGCTTAAACACATTTTCAGCGCTTTTAAATGTGCTGTTTTTGATCCGCCGGTAAACCTCTTCAGGTAGCCGGCTGATGCCGTGAAACGGACTGTCCAGGTGCAGATCGGCCGCATGAATGAAAGTGATGTTTGTCAATCTTCTGCTCCTTTTCATAAAATATTCTGCTCCCATTCTATCACGGGTTGAAAGCGAATGCACGTTCTACTCTTTGCACGAAAAAAGCAGCTTTTCTTTCAAGCTGCTTTTCTCTTTCATTATCGATCTTTTGACAGACGAAGCGCCTGTTTGATATTTTTCAATCCGCCGCCGCTCGTGTACATGAGCACGCCGCCTTTATACACCCTCGCCCCGATGACGGCGAGAATCACAATGGTGAGAGCGGTAATGCCGATGCCGAGTGCCGCTTCCCAAAACGGAATATCAAGCACGCCGACTCTGAGAAACATGATCATCGGCGCAAAGAACGGAATGAATGAAGTAACGGTAATGAACGTTGAATCCGGTGTGCTTAGCCCGACCATGGCAATTACGAATCCTGCGACGACCAGCAGAATCATCGGCGAAATCATCTGCTGAACATCTTCAATCCGGCTGACGACGCTTCCGAGAAATGCCGCAAGAGTTGCGTAGAGGAAGTAGCCGAGCATCAAGAAAATGGCCGCGTACACAAGCGTTGCAGTAGGTACGCCGGAAATGTCAAGAAATCCTTTAATCATATCGGCTGCATCCCCTCCCTTTTCCTGACTGGACTGGAGCGAAAGATAGCCGACAAGAAACAGCGCGGCAATCTGTGTCAATCCCAACAGAGCGACGCCGAACAGTTTGGCGAACATTTGCTGGACAGGCGGCACGCTGGAAATTAAAATTTCCATCACGCGGGAAGACTTTTCCGTCGCAACTTCTGTCGCGATCATTGACGCGTACGTCAAAACCGAAAAATAGATGACAAACAGCACAACATATACAAGCCCTGTCGCCTTTTGAAGCTCTTCCTCGGTTTTCGCGCCTTCTTTCAAGGCGACACTGTTGACTTTTACCGGTGTAAACAGTTCACTCAGCTTTTCCTGTGGTACGTTCAATTCAGCCGTTCCAACGGCAATCTTTGCTTGTGAGAGCGCCTGTTCAATCGTGGAGACAGCTGTGGAATCAGCGATTTCGAGCGCTTTATACGTTCCCTTCAGCACGCCTTTTTTATCTCTGTCCAGGATTAAAATGCCTTCGAGATTTTCGTCTCTGACGTCTTTTTCAAGCTCTTTTTCCGGTTTATCCGCTTTTTCGACTTCCAGCGCTTCATCAGTGTCGAGTGCTTTCACTTGCTGGGCAAACGTGTCGTACAGCTGATTTGAACGGTCAATGACGGCGATTTTATCACCCTCTCCGCCGTCATCAAACATGGAAATAATCGATCCCAGATTTGTGACGAGCACGACAAGCGCAAGCGTGATCACCGTTGAAATAATGAACGACTTTGTTTTCAGCTTGCTGAAATATGTATGAAAAAGAACAATCCAAAACTTATTCATAACGGGCACCTACCTTTTCGACGAAAATATCATGCAAAGAAGGCTCTTCAAGTTCAAATTTTCTGATAAACCCGCGTCCTTGAAGCATTGTAAACAGCTCTTGAGAGACTTCTTCATTTTCGACCTGCAGGCGGACTCCTTCGGAATGATCGCGCCATTTGACGATACCGTCCGCCTCTTTCAAGAAGCTCAAGTCGCCGTCTGCGTGAATCGTGACATTCTTTCTGCCAAAAGAACGTTTGATTTCTTTTAATTTCCCTTGAACGACAGGCGTCCCGCGCTGCAAAATGCAGACGTGTTCGCACAGCTCTTCGACATGCTCCATTCTGTGGCTTGAAAATACAATCGAAGTGCCGTCGTCTTTCAAAGAAATGACCGCGTCTTTTAAAAGCTCGACATTCACCGGATCGAGACCGCTGAACGGCTCGTCAAGAATCAAAAGCTCCGGCTTGTGCAGCACGGCCGTGATGAATTGAATTTTTTGCTGGTTCCCTTTCGAGAGCTCCTCAACCTTTTTGTCGGCGTATTCCGTAATATGGAAGCGTTCGAGCCACTTCTCCATTTCCTTGAGCGCATTTTGCTTTGTCATGCCTTTCAGGCGGCCAAGGTATACGAGCTGATCTTTCACCTTCAGCTTCGGATACAGTCCGCGCTCTTCGGGCAAGTAGCCGATGCTGTTTGTGATACCGTAGTTAATCGGCTGTTCTTTCCATGTGACAGTACCCTCTGTCGCATTCAAAAGGCCTAATATCATTCGGAATGTCGTCGTTTTCCCTGCTCCGTTGGCGCCGAGCAGACCGAACATTTGCTTGTCTGGAATCTCCAGCGTCAGATCGTTTACAGCTGTAAATGAACCGAACTTTTTCGTGACGTGATCGATTTTGAGCATAATAACTCCTCCTTCCAATTTACAATCATACGTTAGTCATACCATTTTAAAAAGGATTTTTTTGATTTTTATATAATTTTAAACAAATAGATCATATTTTGAGAAAGGGGAAGAGAAATGGAAAGTTATTATGTAACCGTTTTCGATACTGATGGAGAAACGCTTTTGAATGAGCGATTTGAAGCGGCCGATGATGAAGAAGCGAAAGAGAAAGGAAGAGGAATGCTGAAGGAAAAGCAATTTTTGGAGCATACACACCGGGTAGTACATTCGTCCGGTAAAATCATTGTTTTCCGGAGCTGACTAAAATACGGGGCAAGGCGGCTCTTTTGGGGAAGGTCTCCCGCTGCCGCCTGCCCTTTAATCCGCCAAACACTAGTGGATCATCATAACAATGAGCAGTCCCATGTTGATGAAACAGAGTAAAAACGATAAGCAAGCGACGCCTTTATTTTTTCGCAGAAAATAAAGGCCATTGACCGCCAGCACACAGATGATGACGGCATCAAACAGTCGAAACAGCAGATCCTGCAAGCTGTAGGCCGGAGCGAATAAACAAATCACAGAGACGATCAGGATGAAAAGGCAAGAAACTGTAATATACATCGTCCATTCTTTCGCTGCGTCAGCCCGCTCATTCTCAGATGAAATCATGTTCTTAAACTCGGGCCTCCTTGTCAGTCGTGATCATTTTGTCCGCGTACAAGGAAGGAGCTTTTCCCACATCTGCCAAAAAGCCTGAAGACGTTAACACAACAGCCAGCGACACCGCGACGAACAACAGTTTAGCTTTCATACAACGCATCTCCCCTTTTGATTTTTCGTCTTGCCTGAGCGCACTTCTCATAGTAAAAAATGGCATCTTCAAGCCGCTCCATTTGATTATAGTACTGGGCTGCGTCTAAAGCCAGCTCTTCAACAGCGGCATATAAATGGTTTGACTCCAAATAATCAAATCCGATTTCCACGGCTTTCCGATCCCCGCCGTCCAAATACAGCCCGGATAGAATGTTAAGCTTGGCCGCGTGTTCTTCATCTCCGAGCGATGCCGCACTTCGGATGCCTTTTTCATAACAGTCGGCCGCTCCGACATGATTTCCCTGTTTTAGACGGACGTACATTAAGTTGTACAGCACTTTTGGAATATATGATGAACTTTCCTGTTCAAAAATGGAAAGGGCGCTCTCCATATGATCTGAGGCTTCCCGGTACGATTCTTGATGGAAATAGCAATTTCCCAAATTAAAATGAGCGGCTGCCGTCAAATGGCTGTTTTTGATTTTCGCGGCGTCTTCAAGCGCGTTGGCCAGGCTTTTCAGCGCTGGTCCGTATGTCATCGATTCAACCCAATTGCCGGCAATGATAAAATCGCAGAAAATCTTTTTTTCTTTTAGCGTCTCATACCGGTTAAAAATGTCGGAAGCGAGCGTCGCATAGTTGATCGATAAATATCTCTGGCTGATATAATAGTAGATTTCCGCCAGCTTATAATAAAATTCCGCTTTTTCAACTTCGTCTTCCAAGGCGCTGACTTTTTGTTCAGCCGTTTTATAGCAGCCGATTGCTTTGACAAACCGCTTTTGTTTGAACTCATACATCCCTTTAAAAAACCAGTAATAATAGTTTAGTAAACCTGTCATTTGGTCCTTTTTCTCTTCTAAGTCGCGGAGGTTTTTTTCAATATTTTCAGTCTTTTGTGGTTTCAAATAGCTGAGCATCAGCTTATGCCTGAATTCGAGCAGCGAATAGTAGAGCAGGACGTCCTGATTTTCTTCCATGTCTTGAAAATCATTTAAAATTTCCGCTTTCAATGATTCACTGGCGGCGATCTGATTTTTCCGAATGGCGTTGTACCAATCATTCAGCTTACTAGCAACGTATTCAGATGGAATCTTCTGTTTCAATTTCCCCGCCTCCCAAGACTTCGTACAGACCTGTGTCCTTATGAATCATTTTATAGAAACTTAAATTTTTTTACAATTGCTTCTGCACATCATTTCCCAAGGTCAATTTCCTGTCGGGCCCTCTTGTTATACTTGCTGACGGTTAAATTGCGGCTGGCGCTTTTCTAAAAATGCGCGGATTCCTTCCTGATGGTCGCTTGTCAGCCTCATTTTCATTTGGGCCGCTTTCTCGAGTTCAAGCGTTTTCTGCAGCCTACCGCCATTCAGCGCCTGATAGATCTTTTTTGTCTCAATCATCGCTGCCAGCGGAGCGTGCAGAAGCTTTTCAAGATAGATGCGCGCAAAACGGCCGGAGTCCCCGCTGAATACAGCGTCTGCGATCCGAAGTTCGTGCGCTTCGGCCCCCGTCAATTGTTTCCCGCTCCAAATCAATTCTTTGGCCGCAGCTTCACCGATTCTCCGCTCTAAAAAGAAGTGTCCGCCTCCGTCGGGAACAAGCCCGATGCCGATAAAATTCATCGCCAACTTCGCCTCTTTTTCGACCAGCACATGGTCGCAGCTGAGCGCGAGGCTCAATCCCAGACCTGCGGCCGCCCCGTGGACAGCCGCTGTCGTCATCTTCGGCATGCTGTAAAGCTTCACCGCAATTTCAGAAATTGTGTCAATGACGCGGGCAGAGCTGTCTTGATCTCCGGAAGACAGCATCATCTTAATGTCTCCGCCTGCCGAAAATCCTTTGCCGCTGCCTCTTACAAGGAGAAGCAGCGATTCGCTTTCCTCTGCAATACGCAAAGCTTCATTCAGTTCTTCAAGCATTTTTTCATTCAAGGCATTGTACGCCTCAGAGCGATTCAGCACAATTTCAAAAATCCCGTCTTCGTCTTTCCATTTGATATACTCCATCTTGCACCTCCGTGAATACGTTTACAATTGATACTGTTTAAACTATTCCACCTTCGCCCTTTAAAACCTTTTTTTGTTGCCGATTCCGGTTTGATTCCGCAATAAAAAAGCTGCCGGCGATACCGGCAGCAGCTTCTATTCCTGTTGAGAACCGCTTTTTGCCTCCTTCTGAAAAAGCTCAGACAAGTAGCGGATTTTTTCGTTTGTATAGTGTTCAAATCTGTCATTGTACGTTTTCGGGTCTTTCGGGTTGGAGAAGTGTGTGATCTTTCCCGTTTCCGGATCGACGAATTTGCTCGCAGCTCCGCAGCCGATCCCGATAATCGTCTGTTTTTCCTCCATGATCATGATGTTATAGATGCTTTCCTGGCCGGGAAGGGAATAGCCTATATTCTCCAGGTTGCCGAGAATGTTTTTCTGCCTGTACAAATAGTAGGGATGGTAGCCGTGCTGTTTCGTCCACGAGACAGCGTCATCCATCATCGCGACAATCTCCTCGCGGTCAGCCACCTTATACTTATGTTTGTTTTTCGTCATTTCAGACGCGCGCTTAAATGACAGCGTATGGACGGTCAATGATTCGGGCATTAATTTTTCGGTTTCGGAAAGAGAGTTTCTGAATTCTTTTACCCCTTCGCCCGGAAGGCCGATGATCAAATCCATATTGATGTTCGACATGCCGGCATTTCGCGACAGATGATACTTTTCGATCGTTTCTTCGACCGTATGGTGGCGTCCGATCGCTTTCAGCGTTTCATTCTCGTAAGACTGCGGATTAATGCTAATTCGGTCGATATTCCATTTTTTTAAGACTGCGAGCTTTTCCTCTGTGATCGTATCGGGCCGTCCAGCCTCAACTGTGACCTCGCGGATGTTTTTTACATCGGGAAATGAACGGTACATTTCTTCATACAATAGATCCATTTCTTCAGCGGTAATGCTTGTCGGCGTTCCGCCGCCGAAATACACGGTCGTTATTCTGACATCGTTCTCCTTGAGCCATTCGCCGATTTTTTGCATCTCATAGTGAAGCCCCCACAAAAATGAGCCGACCCGTCCGGCTTGTCCTCTGATCGCATACGCCGGAAACGTACAGTAGGCGCACTTCGTCGGACAAAACGGGATGCCGATGTAAATGCTGACCTCTTGACTCAGCTCATACAAATCGGGTACCGCTTTCAGCTGACGGTCAATGATGTTTTGCATCAGTTCGATTTTTTCGTCGTGAATTAAATAATCCCGTTTCAGCTCGGCATGTGCCTCTTCCTTTGGCATGCCGCTCTCCAGCTTTTTATGAAGCAGCTTTGTCGGACGAACACCGGTGAGAATCCCCCATTTCTGAATGATTCCGGTATGCTCCTGAAGCATGCTCAAAAAAACGTAGGAAACGGTATTTTTCACCTGCTTAAACGCTTCCTTTTCCGTCAGTTTGGGGTCAATGTTTTTTGCATATTCCGCTCTAATGTCCGTATCTTTTATCATACCCGAAGCCTTGACGCCGTTCTCTTCCCGGTCGTAGCCGAGAACGATCGCAAGGTCTGCCGGCGCTTCTTCGCCAAAAGCGACTTCGCTTTCTTCAAAGAATAAGTTGGCTATATGCTCAAGCGGTCTCTGGAACCTTTCATCTTGGAGCCCTTCTATATAAATGCGCAATGTCATCACCTTTTTCGTTTCAAAACTTTCTTTAGTGTACAAAAATAAATGGCCAAAATCAATCCGGGAAACAAACATTCCTACGTGGCAGCGATGAATGAATAATCCCCGCATTCGAGTTGAAAGCGGGGATTCTATCAGAATCAGACTTTTTTAATATGGAATTTTTTAAGAAACCCTTTGCTTTGCTGCATTCTGAAGTATTCTTTAATCATATAAGCGACGCCCTGTTCATCATTGGAGCGCGTCACCCAATCCGCTTTTTGTTTGACTTTCTGAGGAGCATTGCCCATTGCGACTCCGAGTCCGGCAAGCTCGATCATCGGGAGGTCGTCGATTTCATGGCCGATCGCAACGACATCTTCCATTTTTAGACCGAGGTCGGCGGCGAGCATCGTCAAGCCTGCTTCTTTGGAAACCCCTTTATGGACAATCAGCATTTTTTCCCCCGCTCCAATGATGTCGACGAGAGGAAATGCATTTGTGATCGTCTGCCTGATTTCTTCGGACTGTCCTGTTGAGCAATAAACCTCGATCACCGGTGCGCTGACCGGTTCATCCATCAGCATGTCGCTCAGCGAATCGACAAACTGGACGGGATAAAAAATCGGGTCAGACGGGTGAATCATCGTTTTCCCCAGCAGGTTTGAATTCGTTTTTTTTCCGGTTTCCAATCGAATATTTTTCATGGAGGATTCTGATATTGCAATCATAGCTTTCCAGTATTTGAACAAGGTTAAATGTCTGTTCTTCGGAAATCCTTTTTTCTAATAAAGGATCGTCGATTTTGTCCGCTATGATGGCTCCGCTGTGCGTAATCAGCTTCGTATCCAGCTTTAAAGATTTGGCGATTTTTTGAGCGGAGCGAAAATGTCTATTCGTCACAAGCGTAACATATACACCTTTCTTCTTTGCATATTCGATCGCTTCCTTCGTTGCGGGATGAAGCCGTCCGTTTGTCCGAAGCAGCGTTCCGTCTATATTCAGCGCAAGCATTTGTTTTGACACCAGGAGGTCCCCCTTCTTTGATGACTGAATCTGTTATAGAGGATATGTCCCGATCCCTTTTTTTAGAACAGCCCTCTTGATGCAAATACTAAAAAAGCCTGTTTTCACAGACTTTTTACTTCGCATCTTGTGGATACGATCATGATTCTCCCTCATATTCAAAACAGTGAATTCAACGCCCCTTTCGTTCAATTCACCGTATATTGATAACCCCTTTATTTGACCAGCAGACGTGCTTTCAGTCTGTTAATTTCCTCTATACCCCTTATCATTTTGCCGCCAGTCCGTTTTTCATGATCGTATCCCGGCAAAAAATGAAAGCACTTACATTTAATATTATCGCAACTATTTCATGAATTGACAAGTCTTTTTTTAAATCTTTATGAACGTTATTTGTTCACTTAGTGAAAAAATCCCCTCTTGCCTTGACAAGGGGGGATTTTTTATCAGCTCTCTGGGTTTCCGTAAAGCTCTTCCAAAGGCTTCATGATGATTTTGTTTAATTCAGCAATCAGCATGCTCATCCGCTGTTCCGCTTCCATCAGCTGCGAGATTTTATCATGCTGCTGGACGAGCGCCACGGATTTTTGCGCTTGTTCGACTTCTTCCTGTGTGATGTCTTCGCCGTTCATCTGTTTTTGCTGAAGGTTCATTTGAATATCGCGAAAGTTATCAAACATCTTTTTAGCAGATGGGTCGCCATTCACCTCATCATAAAGATTTTTCAATCGGGAATATTCATCGCTTTGTCGCAAGGCTTGCCCCAAGTCATAAGCCGAGTCATGTAAATTGACCGTCATCCTAATCCGCTCCTTTCCTGCCTGTATTCTTCTTATGGAATCGGCACCACTCCACTATAACAAACTATGGAGCGTTTTTCACAGTTATACGATAATTCCGTTTGAACAGGCCGTCTTCAGCCTCAGATCAAAATTACAAAGATGGCTTGCACGGCTCCGATAATTCCGCCAAGCAGACCGCCTAAATACGTGATCATTTTGAACTCCCGCCTGGAAATGGACAGCACCATTTCTTCAAGACGTTCAACAGGGAAGTTGTCCACCTGTTCCTTGACGATTTGCTCGAGCTCCAGCTGCTTGAGCACTTGATCCAGGCGGCGGCCCGCCTCTTCGAGAAGCCGGTCGGCAATCTGCGGCAGGCGCAAAGCGATATCCCGCTCAACACTGGCAATAGAGGAGCCGATCGTTTTTTCGAAAAACGGCTGAAGCGAGAATCGTTTCAAAAGCTTTTCCTTCAAATCGAAAATGAGAGATTTGAGATTCCATTTGTCATCCGCTTCCTTGAACGTATATTCTTTCAGCTTGTCCCATTCGTTTTCAAGCAGATCCGTTAAAAGACGCACGGTCTCGCCGTTCTTTAAAAACTTCACAATCTCCGGCTGAACGCGGTCAACCAGACTGCTGTTGCCTAAAAACATCTGCACCATGCTGCCGAGCATGCCCCGTTCTTTCAAAAAATCGTCAATCATATGTCCGAGGCGTTCCTTTCCTTCGCCGCTTTCAAAGTAGGTGACAGCCCGGCTTAAAATATAGCCGGACACCATCGGAATTTTCTCTTTCAGCTTTTTCTGGGCCTCAAGAGGGATAAGCTCTTTGAGCGGTTCATTTTCATGTGCCTCTAACAATGCGGACAGCTTCTCATCCGTCCATCTGGATACCGCCCGATCCGCTTTTTGGGCGGGATTTGAAATTCCGATGCTTTCCAATGCTTCTTCAACGGTGGCCGTTGATTGCGAGAGGTGCGCCAAGATCCGCTCCCCAACCTGCACCGCCTGGCTTTTAACCGCATCGGATGCAAGCCTTTTTTTGATCCCTTCTGTTGTCAGCAGATGGCCTGTGACCATCTGTCCCATCTGTCTCGCCAATTCATCGCGCCTTTTCGGAATTAATCCGGGTGTAAAAGGAACCCTCTTTCCAAATATGTAGACCGCTTTATATGGGCGAAAAAGCATTTTAATCGCAAAATGGTTCGTTACAGCGCCGATAAGTGCACCGACTGCAATCATAACGGCAAAAACCCCAAATACATACATGTTCTTTTCAACTGCCTTCCTTTTTACCTGACATCTTAGCTGCACAGCGTGGGCCTTATGGTCGATCCTCACCGTCTTGCCTAACGTTATTATAGTAGCTGAATAAAAGACGGGCAAATAACGGAATGGAGCAAGCCGCTTCAAAATACAATGGGTCAGATGGCAATTGTATGAAGGGCGCTCTAAAATTTTTAATCATTTCCAATTTACAAAAGCCTATTTCTGCAATCTCAAGCGTATCATGAAACAGAAGTCTATATATTAAAGTTTGCCCGAAGTTTGACAGTCTCAGCCTGTTAAGCCTTGTTTTTCATGAAGGAGGTATAATCATGATGACGCTTGGATTTATGTCGCTGTCGCACGAACATGAAAAAGCCTATGCCGAAGAACTGGCCAAAATGGCTTCGGACTATGGAATCCGGTTTATCCGTTTCACGCCCCTGGATATTTCCCCCGGTTCCCTGCTTGTGAAAGGGCTCTCCTTTCACCCGAAGTCAGGACAGTGGAATGAAATTGAAAGAGAAATCCCGGAATTGATCTATGACCGCTGCTTTTACGGCAGAGATCAGCAATCGAAAAAAGCAAAACCGATTGTCGAATGGCTCAAAAAGTATCCTAAAACAACATTTTTAGGACTCGGACTTCCTGACAAATGGACGGTTTTCAAAGCATTGAATGCCGATCCCGTCATCAAGTCCTACCTTCCTGCCACATCGATTGCAGAAAACGCCCAGGATATCCTGCGCAAGCTTGCAAAAGAAAAAGCGTGCATCTTGAAGCCTGCATCCGGATCAGGAGGCCGCGGCATCATTCACCTCGAGCTTACGGGAAAAACGGTCAAGGCCGCCTACCAAACCGGAAAACACAAACAGCTGAAGTCATTTTCGAAACAGGCTTCATTTGAAACGTGGTGTCAGAAAGTTCTTCAGCACCGCTATTTGCTGCAATCGTTCCTCGATATTCAAGACAAAGACGGTTTTCCGTGCGATATCAGGCTGCTGCTTCAGAAAAACGGCAGTGGAGAATGGGAAACAGCCGGCAAAACGGTAAGGCGGAGCTATCAGCACGGACTGCTTGCAAACCTGGCCGGGGGCTCAGAGGCGGTGAGCTTTGACAGCTGGCTTTTATCAGTGCCGAAAAAGCGCCAGGCCGTCCTTCTCGATGATTTAGAGACAATGGCGCAGGCCGTACCCCTGGTGCTTGAATCAAATCACGGACCATTATTCGAGCTCGGCCTTGATATCTGCCTGACGAAAGACGGAAAAGTCTGGCTTCTGGATGTCAATTCAAAGCCCGGAAAGCACGCTTTTATTAAGCACTCTCCTGAAAAAAGGGAGCTTTTGTATAAAGGTCCTTTGGAGTACTGCTCATTCTTAACGGCTTCAGCCGGCGCGAAAGGGGCTGAGAAAAGATGACCGGTCAACCGCTGACCGTCGGCATCCACCAGACGAGCGAAAACACGATGCTCCTGCCCGCTTCTTTTAAACAGGACGGTTTGCTATTCGCGGCTTTCGGTACAAGTGTTGAACGTTGCCACGTCTCATTTGACAGCCATTTGAAGCGCACCGTTTTATTATCTGAAAATCTGTACAAAAACCTGCGGATTCCGTACCGCGGCAAAGCCTCCCTGATTTTCCGCGACAATACCGTCTATATCGGACCTTTAATCGGGATTTTCACGGCCGGTTTTACAAAATCGCAGCTGGACCCTGTCAGAGGGAGGTCTTTATTTTTTTCGAAGCTTTTGACGATGGATCTCCCGGCAGGAGGCTACAGCTATCTGTTCGGAGCGCACCAGATAGATTGGGAAGAAGGTACAGTGCAGGCTCTCATTTTCAGGGAAAACGGCTGGGAGGAGGCCACAGTCCCCCTTCCCAACGTCGTTTACGACAGACTGCCGAACCGCAAAGCGGAAGAATCCGCCGCTCTGCGGGAAACAAAAACCCGCCTTATGGATGAATACCGGATTCCGTGGTTCAACCCGGGCTTCTTTAACAAATGGGAGATCTATAAATGTCTGCAGCAAGACGAGAGGACAGCGGAATTGCTTCCATTTTCGGCATTGGAGCCCGATGCCGGTAAAATCGAAGACATGATCGGTCAATACGGCTTCATTTATGTAAAGCCCGCCGGCGGCAGTTTGGGCAAAGGCATACTCCAGCTTTCAAAACGGGAAGAAAACGGAATTCTCGCCAGACATGCCGAAGGCGTCACATCTTATTCGTCCGCTGCTGAATGTTTAGATGAATGGCAGAGACTGCACAAACATACTTCTTATCTCGCCCAGCAGGGCATCGAACGGATCGAAGTGGATCATCATCCGGCAGACTTCAGGGTTCATACAAACAAAAACGGAAAAGGCCAATGGACCGTCACAGCCATCGCGGTCAAAATCGCTGGAAAAGACGGAATTACAACCCACATGTCGAGCGGCGGTGCCGTCAAAACGCTTGCAGAGCTATATGATGATCCTCAGGAAAGGCTTCACACTCTGCAAAAACTGACAAAAGCGGCGCTCCTCCTCAGCCGGATCCTTGACGAAAAGCTTGACGGTTTCATCGGGGAAATCGGCTTTGACCTCGGATTGGACCGTTCGGGAAAAGTGTGGCTGTTTGAAGCCAATTCCCGGCCCGGCAGGGGGATCTTCTCCCATCCCCGTCTGGCATCTGTCAGCAGCTTAACGAAGAAAAGAAGCTTCGAATATGCTTCCTATTTAACTGAACAGTCCATCCTTAATCCGGAGGACATGTGGCATGACCTCAAGCCGTGAAGAACCTGCTTCTTCACGGTATTTTTTTGAAAAAGCTCCACTTGAAAAGAATCTATGATCTTTTCTGTGAATGAGATACAATGATAACAAATCAACGTGTAGACAGCTCGCTGGATTTGACCCACCTGAAATCAATGAAGGAGCGTGGCGTTTATGATTTCTCATTTTCAATGGAAGCCGCTGTTTAAAAAAGAAAGGCTTCCCGGCTGGAAAATATCGTTTTATCATAAAGGGATTCACTATGAAGGAATCTATCATAAATCAGGGGAAATCGAGTGGGGCAGCACCTATCCCCCGCACGATGACGAGCCTTCCCTGAAAAGCGAAATTCATGAATTAATGCTCTTCCATATTTACGAATAAAGAAAAGGACGTTGTCGTATGCTGGAGAAATTAAAGACGCTTTACGGTGAACGGATGATTGTATCTGAGGCTGTTTCAAAACACGATGCATTATGGTTTCAAACGGACGAAGGCGAGACCTTCGGCGTTTTGAAAAACGCGGTCACCGACCGGGAAAAAGAGCTGCTCCATTGCCTGTTCCGGCCTTTCTCAGAACCGCGTCCCGAACAGCAGCTGACAAAGCGGGAGAAAGAATGGCATCAATATTTTTTTCGCAATGCCCCCCTTCCAAACCCAGGGAACATTCAGCTGATGCAAGGACATTTTTTTAAAATGGAGCATGTACCTGAAGAAAGACAGGCGATCAAAGAAGCGGTCAGCGGCTTTTTTAAAGACCCGCTTGTGGTATGGTACGACCGGCACGAAGCTGTCATCGTCCACGAAAATCCTTCGCCGTTTCTCGCCAAAAAAGAGCTGTCCGAGCTTGCGCATGCACTGACAAGCGATTTCATGGCAAACCCTGTGTTTTTCAGCGGCCAGCTTCATCCAGTCAACGGATCGCTTCAAGGCAAAATCCGCTTTGAAAAACAAATGTTTCATTATATGCTGGAAGCGGGTGACATCGGAAACGTCGCCACGTTTTGCCAGTGTCTCCCGTCTTTTTTGACGGCAAAACCCGAGCGGGTTCATGCTTCTTCGTTTTCGGACGCCGTAAGAGAGGCGCTGTCTGATCCCGAGACATCCCTGACCATCAAAACGTATATGAGATGCAACCTGAATGCCTCTCTTACAGCAAAACGTTTGTTTATCCACCGAAACAGCCTGCAGTACAGAATTGATAAATTCATCGAACGGACCGGGATTGACATCAGACAGTTTGAAGAAGCAGCCGCTGTTTATTTGATGATGTATCTCCTTTAGCGGCTTTAGCAACTTGCACGAAAAGAAATTGTGCACCATGTCCATTTACACCGACCTGCCGTTTTTTATAAACTAAGACCAGATAAAGCGCTTACATAAAAGAGGGGGAGAAAAAATGGCGGAACTCGTGCTCGATCGGATATACAAAGTGTATGACAACAAAGTCACGGCTGTGGATAATTTTAATCTTCATATCGATGATAAGGAATTTATCGTCTTTGTCGGACCGTCAGGCTGCGGCAAGTCGACAACGCTCAGAATGATCGCAGGACTTGAGGAAATTACGGATGGCGAATTCACAATCGACGGGAAACGGATGAATGATGTCGCTCCCAAGGACCGCGACATTGCGATGGTATTCCAAAACTATGCCCTTTATCCGCACATGAACGTCTATGACAATATGGCTTTCGGCTTAAAGCTGAGGAAGTTTCCGAAGGATGAAATCAAACGGCGCGTCCATGAAGCGGCCAAAATTCTGGGCCTTGAACAATATTTGGACAGAAAGCCAAAAGCGCTTTCCGGCGGTCAGCGCCAGCGCGTTGCCTTAGGCCGGGCAATCGTTCGGGACGCAAAGGTGTTTCTGATGGATGAACCGTTATCAAACCTTGATGCCAAATTGCGCGTACAAATGCGCGCCGAAATCACAAAGCTTCATCAGCGCCTGCAGACGACGACCATCTATGTCACCCACGACCAGACTGAAGCGATGACGATGGCTACGCGGCTCGTCGTCATGAAAGACGGAATCATCCAGCAGGTCGGCGCGCCGAAGGAAGTCTATGAAAATCCGGAAAACGTGTTTGTCGGCGGCTTTATCGGTTCTCCCGCAATGAACTTTTTCACCGGCACTCTAAAAGAAGACTTGTTTACATTTGACGGCGTTTCGGTTCGCGTGCCGGAAGGAAAAATGAAAGTTCTGCGCAGCCAGGGCTATGCCGGCAAGGAAATCATCATGGGAATCAGACCTGAGGATATCCATGACGAGCCTGTTTTCATTGAAGCGTCAAAAGACTCAAAAATCGATGCGAAAATTGAGGTAGCTGAGCTGATGGGCGCCGAAACGATGCTTTATTCGCAAGCCGGCACGCAGCCGTTCATCGCCAGAGTCGATTCAAGAACCGACGTCCAGGCCGGCGATACGCTTCCTCTTGCGCTTGACATGAATAAAGCCCACTTCTTTGATAAAGAAACGGAGCTTCGCATCCGTTCTGAAGAATAGCGGATTTAAACACTCTCCATGACCGAAGCATGCTGCGGCCCTCCGTGCTGCTATGCTTCGGTCGTTTCAATTTCAACGGTTTCTTCATAAGTACAGTCCTGGCAAGTATATAAATGAACGCATACGGTTTGCGTTTGTTTAAATGAATCAAACTCCATATACGGACTGTACGGACCGAAAAAATCGGTTGCTCTCCCCGCGTCCGCCATTTCCCCGCCGCACTTCGGACAATGCCTTGTCTGGACGAGAATCCCATTGCACACTGGACACATCATCTGCTTCATCCTCCTGCTTTTTTCCTTAGCTTGCCCCATTCCCGGCCTTTTCGCCTTTCAACATTTACCAGATTGAAGCACGCATTTATTTTATCGATTCCACCATAATACGTAGTACAAACCAACATTGGGCTTTAGCCGAGAAGGCAGCGGTTTTCTTTTGGTGAAAGCCGGCAGCTGGTGCAACTCCAGTCAGCCCAACCATACCATTTTTATAAAGGAGTTTGATACAAATGGCTAATCAAAATTCTTCAAATCAACTGGTTGTCCCAGGAGCAGCTCAAGCGATCGAACAAATGAAATTCGAAATTGCTTCTGAATTCGGCGTAAACCTCGGCGCTGACACGACTTCCCGTGCAAACGGTTCTGTCGGCGGAGAAATTACAAAACGTTTAGTTTCCCAAGCTCAAGCATCTATGGGCGGTCAACAATTTTAAACAACTTCATATTCATGGATAACAGAAGGTGCATATCCTGCACCTTCTTTAGCGTGTCGACAAACTTTCACATTCATTGCCGGGGCGGCGGCCCGCACCTCTGGCATATCTTATGAAAGCCCGCACCCGCTTCTCCTTTTTTCATATGCTGATATAAAGGAGGAGTCGGCATGCAGCTGATGTTGAGCATCAATTGGGAATTAATTCAATTTGTCGGGATTTCTCTATTGAATGAGTATGTCTCAAATGTCCACCCTTATCATGGAACTTTTTGCTTTCGCGGGGCTTTTTCTTCCGGACGATCTGACGTATGATAGATCCGATGGGAGTGATTATGTTGAAAATTGCGCTTTTTGGAGGTACAGGCCGTGTCGGACAGGCCTTTCTCAATTTTGTTGAAGAGGATGGGCGTTATTCCGTTTACGCACTTGTTAGGAGGACGGAAGGCGCCCGCATTACGGATAAATGCTGCCAAGCGCTTGCAGGGAACGCCAGGAACCAGCATGACGTCGAGTCTTTAATAAAAGATTCGGATATCGTTGTCAGCTGTTTAAACACAGATGGAGACGATACATTGACCGTCTCCATCGAACATATGATAAATGCCATGAACGCACATCGGATTAAACGGCTGATTACCATCGGAACGGCCGGTATTTTAAACGCGAGGCAGAACCCGGACCTTTACCGCTTTGAAACAAACGAATCAAAACGGCGCTCGGCGCGCGCAGCGCAAGAACATGCCCGTGTGTACGAACGTCTCCGCGAGTCTGAATTGGATTGGACGATCGTCTGCCCGACATATCTCCCCGACGGGCCGGCATTGAAGACATACCGTTTTGAACAGGATGTTCTGCCGGACGGCGGAAAAGAAATATCGACCGGCGACACCGCCCATTTTCTTTTCAAACAGCTTGAATCAGACCAGTTTGTCAAGGCAAGGGTGGGGCTTGCTTATTAAAGCCGGGTGAAGATCCGGCTTACCCTGTCAGGGTTCCTTTTCCCTTTTGCAGTTCATACATTTGATAGTATTGTCCTTTTTGCTTCATCAGCTCTTCATGATTTCCCCTTTCGATAATCCGGCCTTTTTCAAGAACGAGAATCTGGTCGGCGTTTTTGATCGTTGACAGCCTGTGGGCGATGATAAAGGTCGTGCGCCCTTGTTTAACAACATCAAGCGCTTTTTGAATGACCGCTTCTGTTTCCGTATCGATATGGGCCGTTGCCTCGTCTAAAATAAGAATAGCCGGATCATATGCCAGCGCACGCGCAAACGAGATCAGCTGTCTTTCCCCTGACGAAAGGGTGCTTCCTTTTTCGATGACCGGCTCGTCAAGACCTTTCGGCAGGCGGGCGAGCATTTCAAGTGCCCCAACCTGTTTCAAGGCGGCTTCTATTTGATCTCTGGTCAAATCAGCATTGTCAAGGCTGACATTTGAAGCAATCGTGCCGGAAAATAAGTAAGGATCCTGGAGAACGATGCCCATCTGCTTTCTGATTTCCTGCCTTGACATATCGTATATGCTTCTGCCGTCGATTTTGACATCGCCCTTTTCAATATCGTAAAAGCGGAAAAGTACATTTAAAATGGAGCTTTTTCCTGAGCCTGTATGGCCGACCAATGCAACGGTCTCCCCTTGCTGCGCTTCAAATGAGATGTTTTTCAGCACATCTTCACCGTCATGATAGCGAAAAGATACATCTTCAAATACGACTCGCCCCCGCGCTCTTTCGCTGCCCGGCTCTTTGACGTCGACGCCTGGCTCATCCAGCAGGCGGAAAACCCGCTCCGATGATACGCGAGCCAATTCAAGCTTGGCAAACTGGTTGACAATGCCCGTAATCGGCTGAAATAAACGATTCAAGTAATCAACGAATGCATAAAGGACGCCGATTGAAATCATTCCTTCCGCGTTCAGGGCAGCTCCCCCGAAATACCAGATTAAAGCGGTGAACATCACATTTCTAAGAATGTTGACCAAGTTGTGGGACATAAGCGAATTCAATTTCAGCATTTTATTTTGGTAATGAAAGTGGCTCTCGTTCAGCTGTTCAAATTCTTCTTTTGTGTCCTGTCCGCGCCGGAATGCCTGAATAATCGGCATGCCTTGAATCGATTCATTCATTTTGGCGTTGATCTCGCTGTTGATTGACCTGAGTTTATGATTGTAGCCAGAAGCGAATTTTCGATAAACGGCCGCCCAAATGACAATCAGGGGCAAAATCAACAGACAGACGCCGGCCAGCCTGACATCAAGGAAAAACAGCGCGGCGAATATTCCGGCCATATAAATGATATTTGTGACAAACGTCGAAAGAACGGTCACATACAGGTCGCGGATCGCTTCGGTATCATTCGTCACCCTTGCAACGATTTTTCCTGCCGGCAAATTATCAAAATAGCGGATAGGTAGCCTTTGAATGTTGGCGAATACATCCTGCCTCATCTTTTGAATGATGCGGTTTGCGCTCATCTGCAAGAGGTAGAATTGCCCGTAATGGAAAAAGATCGAGAAGACGAGAAGGCCGAAATAAATAGAAACGAGTGAAATCAGCCCTCCTATTTCAGGCTCGTAAAAAGCATACACTTCTGACAAAGACAGGCGATCGGCCTTGTAGGTTTCCGTCCGGTCTCCGCTTGTCATTCTCAGCTCTTCTCCGGATACCGTCCGCTCTCCGTCAAAGGAAACCGGTTCCTCCACAAAGTAGTAGTTCATGCCGACTTGAAAGATGTGAACTTCCTGCAGCTTTTCAGCTGAAGAGTCTGTCCTGTCCTCCCTGATATATTCCTTTCCTTTATAGGAAACGGTATATTTCGTCTTCTCTGTCGTTTCATACCACGTTTTTTCAATTCCAAGAATATGATCGTCGATCATCTTTTTGGCGATCATCGGTCCCGTCAGCTCGGCTGTGACGGCAATCGTCAGCATGACGAGCGCCCAGATGAGAATTTTTTTGTAAAGTAGCGCATATTGGAAAAGCCTTTTTCCTGTTGTCATGCTACAGTCCCCCCTTCTTCTCCCGAAGGAAGCTGCTGTGCTTCGTATTGTGCAAAATACCAGCCTTTCCGGCCGATCAGTTCCTGATGCGTCCCTCTTTCAACGATCCTTCCATTTTCCATGACGAGAATGAAATCGGCGTGTTCGACGGCCGACATCCGATGTGATGTAATAAAGGTCGTTTTGCCTTTCCGCCTGCTGCGGATGTTTTCAATAATCGCCGCTTCCGTTTTCGCATCGACGGCGGACAGCGAATCATCCAAGATCAAAATATGGGGCTCCGCAATCATCGCTCTCGCAATTGAAATCCTTTGTTTCTGCCCCCCGGATAAAGCGACGCCCTTCTCTCCGACCATTGTCTCCAAGCCGTCTGAAAGCATCTCAATATCCTTTTTCAGATGTGCTGCAGAGATGACATCGTATAAATCGCGTTCCTCGGCGAGTCGTCCGCCGAACAAAATATTGTCTTTCACGGATTTTGAAAACAACACGTGGTCCTGAGGCACATACCCGATCCAGCTGCGAAGCTGATCAAGCGGCAGGCGGTCAATCGGCACGCCCGAAATGGTGATCGTTCCTTTTCCTTTCGGGTACTGCCTCAGCAGCTGCTTGACTAACGTCGTTTTGCCGCTTCCCGTCTTTCCGACGACTCCGACCGTCTGTCCTTCTAATACGGTAAATGAAATATCGGCCAGGTTTTCCGACGCGGAGCTCGGGTACGTAAAAGCGACCCCGTCAAACACAATATCGCCCGGTTCCGCTGCTTCAGGTTCGGCGGGCTCTCTCACATCAGGCTCATATGCCAATGTTTCATTTACTCTGTCAAGCGAAGCATTTCCCCTCTGCATGACATTGATCAGTTCTCCGATCGCAAACATCGGCCAGATCAGCATGCCGAGGTACACGTTGAAAGAGACGAGTTCACCCAATGTCAGCTGGCTGCGGAAAACAAGATAGGCGCCGTAGCCAAGACCGATTAAATAGCTGATCCCGACCAAAAACTTCACCGTCGGTTCGAACAGCGAATCGATCAAAGCGACTTTCATATTTTTCTTGTACACATCAGCCGTCATGCTGTTGAACCGGCTGACATCATTTTTCTCCTGTACATAGGCCCGGATCACCCTTACCCCTGACACGGACTCAAGCACTCGATCATTTAAAGCGCCAAACGCATCCTGCGCTTCCGTGAAACGCTCATGAATTTTTTTCCCGTAGATGCTGATGGCAGCCGCCATCAGCGGAAGGGGAATGATCGAAGCAAGCGTCAGCTTCCAGCTGATCAAAAAACCCATCGTCAAAAGAATCGTCAGCATATACATCGTCGAATCGACCAAGGTCAAAATGCCGAAGCCCGCCGTCATGGAAATCGCTTTTAAATCATTTGTCGCCCTCGCCATCAAATCCCCTGTACGGTTTTTCTCGTAAAAAGACGGGGTCATTTTCAGCAAATGGCCCATCAGCTTGGATCTGAGGATTTTTTCGACCAGGTTCGCTCCCCCAAACAGCTGATACATCCAATAATAGGACAAGATATAAACAACTGCGCCAAGCGCGAGAAATAAACCGATATAGCCGAACATGCCGGCCTTTGAAAAAGTGCCTGCCTGCATGTCGTCAATCGCGTTGCCAAGCAGCTTCGGCGGAAACATTTCCAATACGTTTACAATAATCAATAGGACGACTGCTATCGTGTAGCGCCGCCAAGAGGCTTTAAAAAACCAGCCCAGCTTCCATAAAACAGAAAACATCTAATATCCTCTCCTTTTTTAGCCGCCTTCAAGTTTTTCCTTACAATCTTTGATTTCGTTTTTTCTGATACTCGGCATAAAAAATTCCTCCTTATGTGCGGTTTATTTATTAGAAAAACATGCTGCTCCGCATCGGGAACAGAATGTTTTTTCTCAGAAAAAAAAGGCACACTGTGTACCAGCATGCCTTTTTTCATATAAAAAGGCGCATGTACGCTTGTTCACGCGACATGCGCCTTCCTTTTGAAAATTGTTAAAGTGAAACAGAGCCCTGATCGTAAGGAAGGTATAAAAATGTCACGTTAAGGTGCTTTTGTTGTTGAACTGATGCTTTGATATTTCTAAACATGACGATACCCTCCAATCTTATTAATATTTTCCATCTTATAGTACGGCCCTTTATTTGTCAATTTGTTTTTTTGGCGAATGGCGGGCTTTTGATTCATATTCTCATATTTCGTTAGATTTGTTGGGAAAACGGGTAATATAAAAGTAAATCCATTCTGAAAGGAATGATCAATTTGTTTAAAGCTGACCGGATCATTGTCGCGTTTGACGGAAAAGAGGAAAGCAAAAAAGCGCTGAAAAAAGCGATCGACCTCTCGAAAAGGCTCGGCTCGCAATTGACCGTCGCCCATGTCCATGAACCGAGGCAAGTGAGAACAGAGGCTGCGACTGAAAGACCCGCTGCCGGCGCGCCATACCTTTACAGCGGCTTCCCGGCCGCGCCCCGGGTCCCCCACGATTCAGACTTGGCCGGTGAACCCATGATCTATGAGGACAGCGCGGAAGAAGCGATTGCGGCAGCGAAAATCATATTGAGCGAAAACCAGTACGACGCGGAAATAGAGGTGTTGGAAGGCGACCCGGCCAACGCAGTTCTACAACATGCGGAAAATATCGGCGCTGACCTTGTCATCACGGGTACGCGCGACCAAAACCGCCTGAAAAAGCTCCTGTTTGGCAGTGTCAGTGACAAGATATCGACAAAATCGGAGATCCCTGTGCTAATTGTAAAATAACGATTTTAAAAGAGGCCGGTCAAATGTCCGGCCTCTCATCATGTTACGATCTTCTCCTGTTCATAATATAGATCATGCCCCACACAATGGATAGGAAGACTCCTAATACTATGACCGCATTTATTATTGAATCAATGCAATCTCTCCTTCTCTATGAAAACATACTTGTAGAAAGAACCTGTTTTTGCAGTCATACATAAGCATTTGCATCAGTATAAAACTGCAAGGGCACTGTTCCCGCGAATGATCCTCTACTGCTATATACAACGCCAATTGATTTTTTCCTGCTAAGCCGAATGGTTACCTTTATCCTCTAGGCTTTCTTCACTTTAGACGTTTCCCTTGAAATTTGACTTTCACTCCACATGACTTACAATTGATTTCTTTCTCCGCCTTGCCCCGCATTCTTGGTTTTACTTAGTGTCCCCCCTCTCTTCAGTCCCAACGATCTTTATATCAATAAACTGCCGCAAAATAAAAGCCCCTCTCCAGCGAAATCCAATAACAGGAAAAATAGGCGTTCAAATTAGTAACAACCACCTAACAGACCTCATAATTTGATCTTGTGAGTACCCGGGGTATTTGACTTAATCTGACTTTGCTTATGTTTCATTCTTTTTTTATTGTGTTTTGGTCAAAAAATTTTATCGATGAGGGGGATATTAAATGCAACCATTCCATGATGAACTGCAGTCGTTGGAGATGGATCAATTCCAGGCAGAAGATATGACGCATTGGGATGCGGACCGTCATCACGCCAATGTTAAACACTGCGCAAGCTGCTGGAGCTGCGGAAGCTGTGCCAGCTGTTGGAGCTGCATGGGTCACAGCTGTTGGAGCTGCGCGGGTCACAGCTGTTGGAGCTGTGCGGGCCACAGCTGCTGGAGCTGTATGGGCCACAGCTGTTGGAGCTGCATGGGCCACAGTTGTTGGAGCTGCGCGGGCCATTGCTGTTGGAGCTGTTGGCGCGGAGGCATGTAGTTTTTTTATAAAAAAGAAGACTTCCCCTGCCTCTTTTGCCGCAGGGGTCTTCTATTGCATAAAGGACAAACAAAATTACATATAATGGTATGCCTTGTTTTTAAAACATTGAAGGAGGAAGAGCATGACACACCTGACTGCTTCCGCTCGCCTGAAAGTAAACCAGGATACATGGTTTCTTCCTGATCCGAACGGCGGCGCATATTTTAGAAATAATTCCGGGTCGTTTCGCATAAAAGGATCTTCGATTGCTCAATGGATCGAAAAACTTCTGCCGATGTTCAACGGGGAACATTCGCTTGAAGACTTGACAAAAGGGCTGCAGGCTCCGTACCGAAAGAGAGTATATGAAATCGGAGAAATGCTTTATAAAAACGGGTTCGTTCGCGACGTAAGCCGGGATCACCCGCACAAACTGGAAAGCTCAGTGCTTCAAACGTTTGAAGCCCAAATCGAATTTATTGAGAGCTTTGCCGATTCCGGCGCTTACCGCTTTCAGCTGTCGCGTCAAACCAAAATATTGGCTATAGGGGCCGGCTCCTTTCTCACAAAATTGGTCCGGTCGCTGATCGATTCCGGTTTTTCAAGAATCCGTGCGATCGTGACGGATGCATCCGGGCGCGCTTTAGACGAACTGGCAGAAATATCAGGGCAAACAGAAAGCGGACTGGAGATTTGCTGCGCCGAAACGCAACACTGGCGGGAAGCGGTGCGATCTGCCGATTGGGTTCTGTATGTCTCTGACCGCGGCTTCACAGATGAGCTCCGCGATCTTCCAACGTTTTGCCTCGAAGAGAACAAAGGCTTCATACCCGGGATCTGCCTGAAACAAGTCGGACTGGCAGGCCCTGTCTTTCATCAACAAGGAGACGGCTGCCTGAAGGATGCCTGGAGGCGCCTCCATCGGTCTGCGCTCCATGAAGAACGGGCTCTTCGAACTTTTCCTTCGGCAGGGAAAGACATGCTGGCAAACGTTATTGTGTTCGAATTGATGAAAGCAACTGCTGAGATTGCACCATTATCTAAGAAGAATCAAGTGTATCTGATTGATTTGGCAACGCTCGAAGGCGGCTGGCATATGTTTCTTCCGCATCCGGACTTCGAATGCGGCAAGGATTCGCCTGAACTCATCTGCGACCTTGAAGCGAAACTTTCGGAGCGCCCCGGAAGAGAAGCAGAAAGCAGGTTATTTCAATGTTTCAGTGAACTGACCTCACCTGTAACGGGCATTTTTCATCTGTGGGAAGAGAAACATTTGCGGCAGCTTCCTTTAGCACAATGCTTTGTTCAGACAGCAGACCCGCTCTCTTCCGGACCTGCGGAGCTTTTGCCCAAGACGGAGTCGGTCGGTTTGACCCATCAAGAGGCGCGGCGGGAAGCCGGGCTGACGGGTATTGAAATGTATGCATCAAGGTTGAACCGTTCTTATCCGAATAACGGGGAGTTGTTCGCGATCGCCGCCGGGGAAACGCTGGCTGAAGGCGTATTAAGGGGATTGGAGAAATGCTTGGAACACCGGTTGCGAGAACGGATCAAAAGCGGAAAAGAAACGATTTCCCTCGTTCAGCTAGGCGGAATGGAAGACCGGCATACCGCATTTTATTTAAAAGCGCTGACAGTCTTGTACGGCAAACCGGAAATCGGTTTAGGAAAAAACATACAAGGCTTCCCTGTCGCATGGGCGGGAATTCGCGGCCGCTGGTACGGAAGTTCTGGACTCAACATCACATTTGCTCTCAGAAAAGCGCTCGAACGGGCGCTGACAGACAAAGACCCTGTGAAAGGCGCGGATGTTTTGCTGGAGTCTAGTGACCTGAAGCTTGCTACCCCCGTTTCCGCTGATTTGCAGCAAACACTGCTTTCCGCCTTGAAAAACAACTGCGACTTGCAGCTTTATGTCTATGAGCTGCCTGCTGAACCATTTTTCAAAGAAAAACTGGCAGGCATTTACTGCGTGCAGTTGCGAAAGGAGGAATCTTGATGAACCGCTGCATTTTGGTCATTGGCGAAGGATTGATGGCAGAAGACGCATCACAACAATTATCTGCTGAATATAACATTATCCGAAGGTCTGATTTTGAGAACAGCATACCGGAGGAGACTGCGTTCGCTCTTGTGCTGCACGATGCTTGGCGGCCTTTATTATACCGCGAGGCGGAAAAGGTGCTAAGGGCAGCAGGGATTCCGTGGCTTCGCGGGTTTGCATCTTTTGGCGAAGGGGTCATCGGACCGCTCGTTATTCCGTCAGCGTCAGGATGTTCCCAATGCGCCGATATGAGGCGGTATATCTCCGGCCCCGACAGCAGAGAGACCCTTGAACTGGAACAAAAAAGCAATGGCATAAGCCGCGATCCGTGGGTTTCAAAGACCGGCTGCCGCCAAATGGTCAGCCTGATCTGCACAGAAGTCGACAACATCATGAACGGCGGGTGCGGCCGGTTGAAAAAAAACCTATACATCGTCAATTTGAAAACGTTAGAAAGTTCGCTCCACGCTTTCATCCCGGAACCGACATGCCCTATATGCGGCAGTCTGCCTGAAGACGGAGCGGAATCCGCACGGATATCGCTTCGGCCCAGTCTGAAAACGAACCCGGACAGCTTTCGCGTGCGAAACACGGACGATTTAAAACAAACGCTCGCCAAAGACTATCTGGATCATAGAACGGGGATATTCAACACCAAAATTTATGACGCGATTCTGCCGTTCGCCGATATGATCGTCAATATGCCTTTATGGACGGGAAATGAAGGTGTCGGAGGGCGGAGCCATTCGTATGAAGACAGCGAATTGACCGCCATTTTAGAGGGTTTGGAACGTTATTCCGGAATTGAACCGCGCGGCAAACGGACGGTCGTACATGACACCTATGAAAATGTAAAGGATCGTGCGCTCAACCCGGCAAAAGTCGGGCTCCATCAAGCGGAACAATACATGCATCCCGATTTTCCTTTTCAGCCATTTCACCCGGCCCGTCCTCTTCACTGGGTATGGGGCTATTCATTTTTGCAGAAACGGCCGATTCTCATTCCTGAATCGCTCGCCTATTACAGCCTGGGGCGCGAAGACAGCTTCGTCTATGAAACATCGAACGGCTGTGCACTTGGAGGGAGTTTGGAGGAAGCGATTTTCCATGCCATACTAGAAGCCGCTGAGCGCGATTCATTTTTGCTTGCCTGGTACGCCAGGCTCCCACTTCGGCAGCTGGATCTCGGCTCTTCAGAAGATCCGGAATTACGCCTCATGACAGAGAGGGTGCGAAGTGTGGCGGGATATGATCTGCATGTCTTTAATTCAACGATGGAATACGGCATTCCAAGCGTTTGGGCGATCGCCAAAAACAGAAAACGGGAAGGATTGAATCTGATTTGTTCCGCAGGGGCCCACCCCGATCCCGTAAAAGCGGTGAAAAGCGCCCTTCATGAGCTGGCAGGCATGATGTTGAAGCACGACCGCAAATTTGAATCTGAAAGGAGCAAATATCACCAGATGCTCCGCAATCCTGCTTTAGTGCAGGAAATGGAGGATCACAGCTTCATGTACGGACTGCCTGAAGCTGAAGAGCGACTCCGGTTTTTGCTGAATCAAAGCCGGCCTCTACAAACATTCGACGATGCCTTTAAAAAAAGAAAGAAACACCTTGATTTAACCGAAGATCTCTGCGACCTGCTTGAAGCTTTCCGGAGTCTCAATCTTGAAGTGATTGTCGTTGACCAGACTTCCCCTGTTATCAAACGGAACGGACTTTACTGTGTGAAAGTGCTTATCCCGGGCCTGATTCCGATGACATTCGGACAGCGCTTCATCCGCCTGGAAGGACTTGAGAGAATTTTCACGGTGCCGAAGGAGCTCGGCTTTGCAGAAGAGCCGTTAACACCAGAACAGCTGAACCTGCACCCGCACCCGTTCCCTTAAAATTTAAGAGAATGACTTTTTTTCCCGATTGTTCTGCTTTATGATCATAAAGCAGAACTTTTTAGGCGGTGGATAATATGAAACAGGAATACAAGCGGCCGCTTCTTTTCATTGCTTCCCTTTTCACGGCCTTTTGCACCGTTTATTTCGGCGGCAGACTGATCGGTTTCTATATGACGGAATACCCGAAATGGAACGGACAAAGCGCCGATGGAAATTGGGAGGCCGTGATCAAAAAGATAGACGGCCGCACGCTATTTGGCGGAGACCTCTATTGGACAGGCGACCGCGGGGAGCTGGACGATATATATTTGGAAAAGTTGGTCGTAAAGTTTGGTGATGAAATCGTTTTGAACTCCCAAGTCGAGACGCCGATGAAAGATTACGCGGGAGGCGAATTCCCCGGCGGAGGGTCAAAAGAACAATCCGTTTCTTTTTTGGAAGAGCTTGAAGAAGCCGAATTCGCCGGCCGCAAGATCACGGTTCAATTGGATTGGAGAGAGGGCAAACAAGCGTCCCATACAGCATTTACGCTTGATAAAAGCTCATGGTAAAAGGCGGAATATCGATTATATTCCGCCCACCTCAATTTTGCTTCGCATCGTCAGCTCTTCCTGAGTCCCCAAATCCCGAAATCCGGTCACATCCTTCGGAAGGTTGAGGTTCGGTGCATTCGTCATCCAAGTATATGGCTCTATACAAAGCAGGTCATCCTGATCAGATGTACCGTTAAACACAACCCAGTGCTTAAAATGACCGTCGCATTGGTAGCGGACGCGAATGCCGGCGAGGCTGTCCGCAATGACGGCCGCGCTGTTTCCTTCCTGGTCTTGTTCAGCTGCCAATATATCGTCAAGCCTTTCTCCCGCTGCCATTTTTCCCGCTTTGAACTCCTCTGTCACCCGATACTCGCCTGTCGGCAGCATGCGGTCTGTCAGCGTCCATCGCTTTGAGGCAGGAAGAGTAAACAGACACCTTTCTTTATCTCCTGCTTCGTTTAAAGGATAGCGGAAAGATGTGTGGTACCCCAATCCGATCGGCATCGGGTCTTGACCGCGATTGACAGCCGATGCATCGATTTTCAGATGCTGTCCTTCTAACGTGTAAGTGATGGTGATGGAAAACGAGTGCGGAAAGATCGCTTTAATATCGGGATGATCATCAGAGTCCAGCTTCGTCTGCACGATGATCATCTCTTCTGTTGCCTCCACTTTTTCGACCGTCCATTTTTTATCGTAAAGAAATCCGTGCAGGTGGTTTTCGAGCGGCTTTTCATTGATCGGCAGCTCGTACGTTCTTCCCGCATATGTAAATCTTCCGTGATCGATCCGGTTGGGAGGAAAAAGAACAGGAATTCCGAATAAAAACGGATTCGCGTTATATTCTTCCTTTGTTTCAGGCGTTTTCAACAATTTCAAACCGCTCGGCTTCCACTTCAGTGAAATTAAATTGCTTCCCCACCCGGGCACAAGTACAGCCTCTAAATCATCATTTTCCAACCAGATCGCTTCCTCATCTAAAAACCGGCTTTTCTGAACAGTGTAAGACATTCGCATTTCCCCCTATTTTGGCTAAAGGATCAGTGAAACGTGTATCAAGTACATGCCTATCTCCAATCTATTATATCTTAAAAAAGTCAGCGCTTTCAAAATAGAATGGGCGAACCTTTGAAAAATGTTTGAAATATTTTAATTTAAGTATATAATCTATTTTTCTGTTATAATACGTTTATGCACAAAAGCATCAAAGTATTAAAGAGAGATATTTCTTCTAATGAGGTGTGTGACTTGTCAAACGAAAAACGTCTATCGTTTTCCATATCGGCTCTATTGTTTTTAGCCATATTGTTCATTATTTTCACCTGCTTATTCATATTTAAAGCAGAAGCGCACATACCGCTGTTGATTTGCGTTGGTTTTTTAGCTGCGGTCGGCGCGGTGAAAGGCCATTCCTGGAAAGACCTTGAAAGCGGCATTGTCTCAGGCATCCGGAATGGCGTTCAGCCGATTATCGTCCTTTGTTTAATCGGCATCTTAATCGGAGTCTGGGAGTACAGCGGCGCGATTCCGACGGTAACGGTTTACGCGTTGAATCTGATTGAACCGCAGCACCTGCTGCTCACCGCACTTTTCAGCTGTCTTGTGATCAGTTCATTGGTCGGCTCCAGCTTTACGACGGTCAGCACGATCGGCGTCGCCCTCATCGGCGTGGCCGCAGCGGCCGGCGTTCCACTGACATGGGCGGCGGGAGCTGTGATTTGCGGCGCCTGTTTCGGCGACAAAATGTCTCCGATGTCTGACACGACCAATTTTGCCGCAGGAGTCGGAGAGCTTCCCATTTTCAAGCATATTAGACATATGGCGGGAACGACGATCCCCGCTCTTTTGATCACGATTTTGCTTTTCTTTTTCATGGGCCGTTCTTTAACGGCGGCACCGGCTTCTACCGAAAACATTCAAGCGATCATAAACGGAATAGAAGGTACAGTCAACATCAGCGTCTGGGCGCTTCTGTCGCCTCTTCTTGTGATTGTACTTGCTGTCAGACGAACGCCCGTCATTCCGTCGCTTGCAGCGGGGATCGTTTCCGCCGGAATTCTTGCCGCGTTGATACAGCCTGACGCCAGCATTTCATCGTTTTTGTCAGCGATGCAGAATGGTCCTGTTTTCTCAGCCGACACTGAAGCCGTTGAGAAAATTTTAAACCGCGGCGGCCTTCAATCGATGATGGGCTCTGTTTCCCTGATTATCATCGCATTCGCGCTCGGCGGTCTCATGGAAAAGATAGGCCTGATTACAAGCCTGCTTGAAGGTGTGATCAAGGGCATTCATACGAAAGGCCGGCTTGTGTTCTCAACCGTTTCATCAAGCATCGGCATGAACCTGGCGACAGGCGAACAGTATTTATCGATCTTGATTCCCGGACAGTCCTTTAAAAAGCTGTATGACAAGCTCGGAATCGACCGGAAACATTTGTCGAGATCGCTTGAAGACGGAGGGACATTAATCAATCCGATGATTCCTTGGGGAGTCAGCGGCGCGTTCATGTCCAGCGCGCTCGGCGTTCCCGTTATTGAATATTTGCCGTTTGTGTTTTTCCTATATTTATCGCCGCTCTTTTCAATTTTGTTCGGTTTCCGCAAGTAAAAAAACGCCGTTTCCCCTTGGAAGCGGCGTTTTTCTTTTGTTAAACCGGTTTGGCTGTCTCTGACAAAATGCTGTTTTGCAATGCGGTCTGCACATTTTTGGTGAGCGGTCCGGGCGCTCCGGAGCCGATAGTTTGCCCATCAATCGATGTGACCGGAATGACTTCGGCTGTCGTTGACGTGATGAACACCTCATCTGCATTCAGCAATTCAGCCTTTGTCACCGCTTTTTCTTCATAGTTCAAGCCGTGTTGCTCACACAGCTGAAGCACTTTCATCCGCGTGATGCCGTTTAAGATGAGCGTTGTCACAGGATGGGTGTAGATAACGTTTTGCTTGACGACGTAAACATTTGAGGACGTCCCTTCCGTCACCAACCCGTCGCGAATTAAGATCGCTTCGAATGAAGAAGCTTCATGCGCTTTTTGCTTGATCATTACATTGTACAACAGATTTAAACTCTTAATGTCGCATCTCAGCCAGCGCATGTCGTCCGCAGTAATAGCTGAAACGCCGTTTTGCTGTTCTTTTTCAGGCTTTTGAATAGGAAATGTATAAGCCGTCACCTGAGGCGTAAGCCCTGCTCCGTATTGGTGCTTTCTCGGGGCTTTTCCCCTTGTCACTTGAAGATACAGCCCGCCGTCCCGCATTTGATTGATGTCGACGAGCTCTTTCAGCTGGCTTTTCAGCTCGGCTTCTGAAATAGACAAGTCGATTCCGATTTCGGCTGCGCTTTTATATAAGCGGGCAATGTGTTCATCAAGCGTGAACAAGATTCCATTGTAAATGCGGATGACTTCATAGACGCCGTCTCCAAATTGGTAGCCTCTGTCTTCAATATCAACCGCACACTCGCTCCGTTCCATCAGCCGGCCGTTAAAAAGAACTTTCATTTCTCCATCCCCTTGTTTTTTGTTGACTTCTGAATTTTCTCCATTCCATTCTAACACGACCCTGCCCTTCAAAATAGTGCAATATTTCCAAAAACTTTTCTCCGCCTTCATGATCAAAAAAACAGCATTCCCCATCGTTCAGCATTTTCTATTAAAATTTGATATATTTTTCCCTTCATCCTGTATTCATCTTCTTTCCAATCCTGTATACTTAAACATTGTGATCCATTATTTTATGAGACTAGCATTCTATAATGGCATTGGAACGAGAAAAATGATACGGAGAGAGTGACATGCGCCAAGTATCAAAAAAAACTGCCCCATCTGTAGCTTATCTGTTGACGAAAGCAGCGTGCTTTTTTGTTTTGTGTCTGATTCTCCTGTACGTGTGGGACCTTTCACAGTCCTCTGCCGCCGCTGAGAAAAAAGAGCTTACGGTGTCGGAAAACAGCCAAATGAGGCATGAAGGAGACAGCGTTCCGCTCAAAAAAGCAACGCAAGGCGAACTTCTCGATCACTTGAGCACAAAACAGCAGATCGAAAAGCGCAAGCAGGAAAAAGAGAAGCAAAAAGCTGCCGCGGAAAAAAAGCAAGAAAAATTGAAGGAAAAAACGGTTTATTTGACGTTTGACGATGGGCCTTCAGCCGTAAGCCAAAGGCTGCTGCAAATTTTATCCGAACATGACGCTAAAGCGACGTTCTTCATGCTCGAACCGAACATGAAGCTTCACAAAAAAGCCGTTCTCAATATGAAGCAGCAGGGCCATGCACTTGGACTTCACGGAGTGACCCATGACCAAAAGCAATTTTATAAAGGCGCCAATTCTCCTCAGCTGGAAATGAAGCAGGCTCAAAAAACGCTGAAGTCTATCACCGGGGTTGAAACCCATTTAATCAGAACGCCTTACGGGAGCAAACCTTCGCTGACCGAAGCGCAGAAAAAAGTGCTGAAAAAGAACGGATTTGTTTATTGGGACTGGAATATTGACAGCATGGACTGGAAATACAGAAGCCAAAAATTCGTTCCGGAAGTCATGAACCAGCTGAATACGCTGGAAAAGCGGCAGACAAAACAGCCGATCGTGATCCTGATGCACGATATTCCTTCAACGGTTCAATCGTTGCCGTTATTGCTGACAAATTTAAAAAACATGGGGTATTCATTTGCAACGCTTGATGAATCGATGACACCCGTTCATGAATAACACCCCATACCTGATCCCCTGCTGAAGGGGATTTTTTTTATTTCCTCCCGCAAGTGTGATTATCTGACACACTTGTTGCCAAACAAACCGTTTTCTGATTATGATGCAGTTATCTTTATATCATGGGGTGAATAAATGAAAATTGAAGAGCTGCATTCGACTGCCGAATATACCAATCAATTGGCCGAGCTTCTCATCCGGGTCGTCGATGACGGGGCATCGATCGGCTTTCTGCCCCCGCTTGATGAGCAGCTGGCGGAGGCTTATTGGAAAACAGCCGTCACACCGGATTCGGTGTTATGGATTGCCAAACAAAACGGCCGGATCGCAGGAAGTGTTCAATTGCACTTATGCACAAAACAAAACGGCCGCCACAGAGCGGAAATCTGCAAGTTAATGACAGATCCCGCCTTCAGGCGGCAGGGCGTCGCCAGATCATTAATGGAAAAAGCGATCGACAGGGCGAAACAGGAAGGCAGATCTCTTCTCGTGCTAGATACAAGGGAAAAAGACCCGTCCAACCTTCTTTACGCTTCGCTCGGCTTTGCCGAAGCCGGCCGCATTCCCGCATACGCGGAATCTGCAGACGGCAGCTTCGATACATCCGTTTTTTATTATAAAAAATTGTGATGAAGCTCAGAAAAAGGCGCTCCGGTCTGGAGCGCCTTTTTAACAGTTAAGCTTCCGAACAAACTCGGCGATTTTTTGATGGATGACAATATCAAATAAATGATCGTAAGGTGTCTTATCGAGATTGATCATCGCTTTCTTCAAGCCTGGGATCAAGTGCGCTTCTTCAGGAACAAACCTGACAGGCGCCACTTCGAGTGAAGTGCCGATCACCAAAAGCAGGTCGGATTCGTTGAGGACTTCAAAAAGCGTGTCAAAATGCTGAACGGCATCGCCGAACAGCACGACATCCGTTTTTAATATGAATCCGCATTCTCTCCCCTTGCCATTGACGCGATGGCATCTTGGCACTTCTTCTTGAAGAATGTGGTCAAGACCATAGCGCACCCCGCATTTTGGGCATGTGGCAGTTTGGATCGAACCGTGCAGTTCATAAACATGGCGGCTTCCCGCTTTAAGATGCAGTCCGTCGATATTTTGCGTGAACACCTTGACATCCTTACCGCTTTTCTCGAGATCGGCTAAATAAAGGTGCCCGTCATTCGGCTGATAAGTTCCGGTCATTTTCATTTGAAAAAGCTCTTTAAACTTCGGCCAAAACAATTTTGGATATCGTTCATAATAATCACGACTCATCGCTTCCATTCTCGACAGATCTTCCGTCCATATGCCGCCGGCTGAACGAAAATCGGGAATACCTGATTCCGTGCTCATACCGGCGCCTGTCAAAACGGTAATGCGCTCGGCATTTTCGATCATCTCCACAAATCTCAGGGCTTTTTCCTCCATTTGGCTTGTCTCCCTTCCAAAAGCGTTACCTAAGCTTCTCCTTGCTGATCTTTCATTTTCTTCAACTCAAAGAGGCTGTGACCCGGAGAAACAAAATCAACCTGCTCCTCTTTCATAATATCAAGAATTCGGTAGTTGACATCCTGTCTGACGTCCAAGTTTTCGGCCCAGACCGTCGTATTGGTATAGTAGTTGAAGAAGATGCTTAAATGCGTATCCTTCAGGACGTCGAAATTGACCATAATGACATCCGGGTTGACCCCTTCGTGCGACTTGAGCATTTCTTTGAAACGCTCCACACATCGTTCGACTTTCTCGCGCGGGGTGGATGGATCGATTTCGAGCGTAAAGGTGACCTGACGCTTTCGCATTTTCGTCCAGTTCATGATCGCTTCGTTAGCCAGCACCGAGTTGGGGACGGTCACGAGAGCTTCTCCGGCCGTGCGGACTTTCGTGCTTCTGAACGATATATCTTCAACAGATCCGGTGACGATATTTGTTTCAATCCAATCGCCGATTGTAAAGGGCTTCTCCATAATAATGACAATTCCGCCGAAAAAGTTGCCGACAGTGTCTTTTGCCGCAAGAGCAAAAGCGAAGCCGCCGAGCCCGAGTCCGGCAACAAATCCGTTGACATCATAATTGAACTCTCCGGCGATGACGCTGATTCCGAGCGCTACAATAATAAAGCGGAGAATCTTGGACAAAAACGGCGCAAGAATATCATCCATATCAAGCTCAAGCCGCTTGTTGATTTTATCGAATAAAACCGACGAAGCCGCCGTTAAGTTGTATAGGCCGCTTACAATAACCAAAATCACGGACACTCTGTACAGTTTATGAACGATCGCCATATGCCCATCAAAAAACGGGGAATAAATGATGGCCAGATAAATACCGAGTATCGCAAAAAACCACCGGGCCGGCTTTTCAAACGCCAGCGCCACCTGATTAAAAAAGTCTGTTTTCGTCTTATTCGTCAATTTCAGTATTAAGTTGAACAAGTACTTCGTAAATATTTTTCGAAACGCGAAAAATAAAAGAAGGATACCGATGCTGATTCCGATATCGACAGCGAAATCCATTGTCATATACTTTTCGAACATTGCTTTCTCTCCCTTATTTCACTCATCAAGCTTTAATTATACTAAAACGAGAAAAAAATTTCTCATTTTATTGTGCACCAAAAATAACCGTCGACACACATAAAAGGCTGCCGAACACTTCGGCAGCCTGATGATCATCATATTTTATTGTTCCAGAGACAACGTGATTCGGGCCAACACCGCTATTTCTTCTTCTGAGACTGTGTTTGATCAAGGAGAGTCGCTTTAAACATTTCAGCATCGGTTTCGATCTTAATCCGTTCTTCCACTTTAATTCTCCCTTTACCCATCATCTCGCCTCCTTTTGTCCATTATAAAATATCAGAATCTTTAGTAAATGATCCTTTTGTACCATTTTGCCGAAATTTGTCGCTTGTCTCTTCTCCCTGCCCTTTGTCCGCTTCAGTCAAATGATTTACTTGCATCGTCAAAATCGGGTATCCTTGTGATGGAAAGATTTTATCAAGAGGAGCTGACATGCTTGCATATTATCGCACATCGCGGAGCCTCGGCTTACGCCCCTGAAAATACGTTTGCCGCTTTTGAAAAAGCGGTGGAGCTCGGGGCTGATTTTATCGAACTCGATGTACAGCTGACAAAAGACGGCAGACTTGCCGTCATCCACGATGACAAAGTTGACAGAACGACAAACGGTACCGGGTTCGTTCGCGAGTATACGATGAATGAGCTCGAAAAGCTTGATGCGGGAAGCTGGTTCAGCCCGGAATTTCAGGACGAAAAAATCCCTTCACTTGAAGCTGTTCTAGGGAAATATCACAACAAGACGGGCCTTCTCATCGAAATCAAGTCGTCCAAAACCCAGCCCGGAATCGAAAAAGCGGCCGGACAACTGATCAGCCGGTTCGGCCATTCGATGAACACGATTGTCCAGTCGTTTGACGCAGGCGCCATGAGGGCGCTTCATCACATGTATCCTTCGATTCCGACCGCCGTTTTGATCAGGCCGCGATTCGGAATGCTGCCGCGCGCCCGGCTGCGGCAAATCGCGGAGTTTGCCCGGTACGTCAGCCTGAAAGCTACGATGGTCAGCCCTTTTCTGATCAAATCGATTCACAGCTGTGATTTGAAGGCGCTGGCCTGGACGGTCAACGGGAAGAAAACGGGACGCCGCCTGAAAAGCTGGAAAATCGACGGGATCATTACCGACTACCCGGATTATTTTTGAGAAAGAAGGAAGAGTATGAAATCATCTGTTGCCGTTTTTATCGGAGGAGCCCTCGGCTCGCTGCTGCGCTACTTCGTCAATCTGCATGGCGGCACCGCCGGTTTTCCTTGGCCGACTTTTATTGAAAATGCGTCTGGAAGCCTTCTCCTCGGCCTTTTGACAGGTTTTTTTGCGGCTCGGGCAAAAAAGCCGCTCGTCCAGTTATGTTTAGGAACGGGGTTTTGCGGAGGATATACGACAATGTCCGCTTTTTCTAAAGAGACCGTATTTTTGCTGCAATCGGCCGCTCCGCACATCGGGGTTCTGTACTTGATCGTGTCGCTTGCCTGCGGGGTGTGCTCCGCATTTTTGGGCATCATGATCGGCAAAAGGATGAGCGGAGCGTCAGGGAAAGAAAAGGAGCGGTATCAATCATGATGGCAGTTGGATTTATGATCGCCGGAGGATTCGGCTCCGTTTTAAGATTTTGGCTCGGCAATATGCTCATGGCGATGTTTCCGCGCCCGCGCATTCCTGTCAGCGTGATGGTGGTCAATATTGTCGGCTCATTCGCCCTCGGCATATTCGTCAGCCTCGGCATTGACAATCAAACGGTCTCTATCTTGGTCGGAACTGGATTTTTCGGAGGCTTCACAACATTTTCCACATTCAGCGTCGAAGCGGTTCAGCTTTTGGCTGCAAAACGTGTAAAGGATTCAGCGGTTTACATGCTGCTTACAATGGCATGCTCACTCGGGGGGTTCTGGGCCGGCAGCATGCTGATTTTGTAAAGATGATGAAACAATGATGCTCGTTCGGCTATGAACAGGCGCTTGCACATGTACTTCCGGTTGTCATTTTTCTTGCGCCCGCCGTCGCAAAAGCTGTGCCCTGATTTGAATGGCATTGTTCAGAAAGGAACACCACGGACAACTAAAAAAGATACAAACACATTAAAGAATCCATTTTGAATGCTTCAAAATGGATTCTTCCCTTTTTATCCTTTTTCAATGGCCGCTGTTTGAAAGCTGTCCCAATTCGCAGAAATAACGTTCAAAACATCGTCTTTTTCTTGGTAAGCTCCAATTTGTCCCCCGTCCATCGTCACTTTATACAGGGGAAACTCATTGTGTGTCAGACCGAGGCAGAGTGCGATGCCGGCTGCATGTCCCCGCGCCGTCTGTTCGATCCAGGCGGCGCTTTTCATTTTTGCCGAATCTTCGGGATGATCGATAAAGCCGTTCTCCGTCAATATGGCGTGCATCGCTGTTTCCCGAAGAACATGAAAGTTCGCCTTCTTCATTCCCCTGTCCCTGAGTCCGTTCTGCTTGATCACTTCGCCGTGAATGATCCGTTGATAAAGAGCAGTAACCGACTCATCGGTCAAGCCGCTGTAGATATAATCTTCATACCCGTACGCCGTACCGTCAAAAGCGTTTGTATGAATGGAGACAAATAAATCGGCCCCCCACGAATTGGCATCATCTGTGCGCTCCTGAAGCGTGACCGTTTTGTCTGTTGTTCTGCTCAGCCTCGTCTCTGCGTTATCATACTCTTTTAATAGAATGTCATTCATTTTGAGAGCAATCGCAAGCGTCACGTCCTTTTCCTGCAAACCGTTTCCCGATGCTCCCGGATCACTTCCGCCGTGTCCCGGATCCAAATAAATCTTCATGTTCAATCTCCTCCTTTGATAATGGTTTCAAGACGTTTTTTGAGCCGGAGTAAAATCCAACTGATGACAAGCCAAGCCAAGTTCCGATCATCATATCTTCCTTCCAGTCCCCTGCGGTAAACAAGAGAGAAATCGAGATGCCGAAGACAATTGCACAGATGGGGAGAAATCGTTTCTGAATGCCGACAAGCTTTACCGTATGCACCAATCCCGTAATCAGCGGAACGAGCGCAATTTCAGAAAAATCCATGTTCTTCCTCTCCTTTCCTGAAGCGTTTGTCTCAAAAAATGACCGGCATTTGTTTCATTACATGTGTCAAACCTCCCCGCTGTTTAAAGCTTGTCTTTATCATAAAAGAAAAGCTGCCCTCTCCCGTGTCATCATCGCGTCAAGAACCTGAAAAAAAACTGAAGCGGCCAGAAAAGAAGGGCTTGTTTGAGACAAGCCCTCGCATCCGTTAAATATTCGTGATCGCCGCCAAGCTGACAAGCAGCTTGTCCAGCAGCGATTTCTTCATTAAAAACAGCGTTTTTTCGCTGTAGCCGATTTCCATCGCGCATTTTCCCATGCTCCAATTATGAATATACCGGCATTCCACCAACTTCCGCTCGAGCTCATCCAATTCTGAGACAGCCGTTTCCATCGAATCAAGCAAAAATTGATAGAGCCTTTTTTCCGCGTCGATCTGATATTCAGCGTTTCTTTCTTTGACGGTGAGCCCGTTCTTTTGCTCCTTCTCCATCCTCCTTTCTAAATTGAGCACGGCGGCTTTGTAATTTTTCCAATTCCGCAAATGAAATTCGATCCGCTTAATATACGTTTTCCTCTCTTCCTCCGAAATGATTTCGTACCACAGCAAATCAATCACCTCTCAAACAGAACGTTTGTTCCCATTATATACGAACAAAAGTTCCTGTTCAAATGACTTTTTTCTTAAAATCAAAAATCACCTTGAGCTATTTTTCGCTCAAGGTGACTTCGTTAACGACGACCGGATTTGCCGGTGCCAGCTCTACATGTTCTGTTGTTTGTTCCCGCTTAACTTCGACGTGCTTAATCAGACGCCCTTCCATTTCGAGAACCGTTATCGTGTAAGAGCCGATATGCACCGCCTGGCCTTCCGCGATATCTATGTTTTCTTTCAGCACAAGTCCGCCGACTGTTTCGACTTCCTCTTCCTCGAGATCGTCTTCAAACAGCTCATTGACCTGATCGATTCTCACTTTGCCGTCCATGATGTATTCATGATCGGAGACTTTTTCGATAAGCGGTTTTTCGTCTTCATCGAATTCGTCCCTGATTTCCCCGACGATTTCTTCAAGAATATCCTCGGCCGTCACAAGACCAGATGTCCCGCCGTACTCATCCGTTAAGATCGCCATGTGAATCCGCTCCCGCTGCATTTTGATCAGCAGCTTTTGAACAGGCACGGTTTCAATGACTTCAATAACCGGACGGACATAGGCTTCAAGGGACAATCGCTTTTTCTCAGCCTCTGACATCATGAGCATATCCGTAAACAGCTGTTTCGTATTGATCATGCCGATGACATGATCCTTATCGCCTTTATAGACAGGCCAGCGCGTATACTTTTCCTGCAGCATGACCGAAATGGCCTCATCGATCGGCATATCCACCGGGACGGAGGCGATTTCAGTGCGCGGCACCATAATTTCTTTGGCGATCCGATTGTCGAATTCAAAGATTTTATTAACGTATCTATATTCAGACGGATTGATTTCTCCGCTTTTGTAGCTTTCTGATAACAGGATTCGCAGCTCTTCCTCCGAATGGGATTCATCCTTTTCCGAAGCAGGCTTCAAACCGAATAACCCGGTCAGCACTCTGGCTGAGGCATTCAGCGTCCAAATGAACGGGAACATCACAACATTGAAAAAGTGCAGAGGTCCCGCCAGCCACAGTGTCATCTGTTCGGCTTTTTGAATCGCGATGGTTTTTGGGGCAAGTTCTCCAACCACGACGTTCAGGAATGTAATCACTAAAAATGCAATGGCAACTGAAAGAGCGTGCGATACAGCGCCAGAAACATGCAAGCTTTCAAAGACCGGATGCAGCACCTTTTTAACCGTAGGCTCCCCCATCCAGCCGAGTCCGAGTGCTGTAATCGTAATGCCGAGCTGGCAAGCTGAAAGGTATTCATCCAAATCCGACACCACTTGTTTTGCGCGAACCGCCTTTTTGTTTCCTTCAGCAATCAGCTGATCAATGCGGGAGCTTCTGACTCTGACAATCGCAAATTCCGATGCCACGAAAAAAGCGGTTAATGCAATCAGAATCCCGATGATTATCAGACTAACAATATCGTCCATTTAACCTTATCCTTCACAAAGGACAAGGAGTCACCTCCTGATGAATTCAAATTCCCTTAATAAGGCTGATGTGCGTTCTGTAAAAATGACTATGCAGAGGGCCCCATCTAACCACCTCCAAGCCAAATATATACTATTATCTTACTTTATTAAAAAAGAGTCAGTCAAATGTCTAAACTTTAAATCTAACAATATTTTCTCGAATATTTAGATAAATAAAGGTTTTCGCATCAATTTTACGCCTTTTTTTGATCAATTAACTTGTATAAACAGCTTCTAATATATTAAAATGTTTTATAACTATAACGTGATGGTTGAGGAGGGATGCAGATGGGGCAGAGAAATATCGCATTGGCGAATTAGCAGCTGCTGCAGGCGTAACAAAACGGACTGTCGATTATTATACGAATCTCGGGCTGTTAACGCCTGACAGATCATGTTCAAACTACCGTTATTACGATGAAGCCGCTCTCAAACGGCTGAAGTTTATTATGGACTGCAAGCAGCAGAGATTGGCCCTGTCCGACATTAAAGTAAGGCTGGAAAACCAGTTTCCCTCTTCAACTGTGAATGATGATGAAATTGGAAGCCTGACAACGGAAATTGATCATGTCAATGACAATATTTCCGTGCTCATAAACAGATTGAAACGGTTGAATCCCGATGAACGGAAGATTCTGAAAAGCCGGCTTTCTCCTGAAAAAATGACGGTCATCCAGTCCTTTTTACTGCTGCTTTAGTTAATCTTTTACTAAACAGGAGGTGTTACCTTCATTCTCACGCTAGAGTGAAGGTCCTAATTGGAAATAGTTAATTTGGTTTTTGTTGCTGTATTAATTGCTTTAACAGCATTTTTCGTAGCGTCTGAGTTTGCGATTATCAGAATCAGAAGCTCGCGGGTTGATCAATTGATTGCTGAAGGAAACAAAACAGCGGTTTCGGTGAAAAAAGTCATTACGCATTTAGACGAATATTTATCGGCCTGTCAGCTCGGCATCACTTTGACGGCTCTCGGTCTCGGTTGGCTCGGGGAGCCGACAGTTGCCCGGCTGCTTGAACCGCTATTTGTGAAGTGGAACATTCCGAGCTCTGTATCACACATCGTTTCAGTCGTGATCGCCTTCAGCTTGATTACGTTTTTGCATGTGGTTGTCGGCGAGCTCGCTCCGAAGACGCTTGCGATCCAAAAAGCGGAAGCCGTTTCCTTCCTTTTTGCAAAACCGTTGATCTGGTTCTACCGCATCATGTTCCCATTCATCTGGGCGCTGAACGGATCGGCAAGGCTGCTGACGAAAGCGTTTGGCCTTGAAGCGGTTTCTGAAAATGAAATGGCGCACTCAGAGGAAGAGCTGCGAATTATTCTGTCAGAAAGCTACAAAAGCGGCGAAATCAATCAATCTGAGTTCAAATATGTCAACAAAATTTTTGAATTCGATGACCGTCTTGCCAAGGAAATCATGATCCCGAGAACAGAAGTCGTCAGCTTTCCAAATGATATGAAAATCGCCGAGATGATCGACATCACGAAGGTCGAAGGCTATACCCGCTATCCCGTCGAAGACGGAGATAAGGACAACATCGTCGGCGTCATCAATGTCAAGGAAATACTAACGGCCTGCATCAGCGGAGAATGCTCCAAAGAAGACACGATTGAACAGTTTATCAATCCGATCATTCATGTGATCGAGACTGTTCCGATCCACGATCTGCTTCTGAAAATGCAGAAAGAACGCGTTCATATGGCGATCCTTTCTGATGAATACGGCGGAACGGCCGGACTCGTGACGGTCGAAGACATCATTGAAGAAATCGTCGGCGAAATCCGTGACGAATTCGATATCGATGAAATTAATGAAATCCGCAAGATTGGCGAAAACCATTACATTCTCGACGGTAAAGTGCTCGTCAACCAAGTCAACGATCTGCTCGGCATTCAGCTCGACAATGAGGAAATTGACACGATCGGCGGATGGTTCCTGACGCAAAAATATGACGTACAAAAAGGCGACATGATCACAGATCAGGGATTTGAATTCACGATCAACGAAATCGACGGCCACCACGTTTCATACGTTGAGGTGAAAAAAGCTGCGGAAACGCCGCTGCTTGAAGAAGCGGAATAACATTGTGAACAAACCGGGGGATACAATGAATTTGTATCCTCTTTTTTTTGCGTTCAAAATATGTAACCACTTGATTACAGAGCAAAATTCAATTATCATGTAATCAAGTGATTACATTTCAGGAGGGACTTATGTCAGCACAATCTACAAAGGATCGATTAATCGAAGCGGCGCTTGCCCTTTTCAAAGAAAAAGGATATCAAGCCGCATCCACCAGGGAAATTGCCCAAAAAGCAGGCGTCAATCATTTGACCCTTTTTAGACACTTCGGAAATAAACAGAATTTATTTCGGGAAAGTGTTATTCAACATGTGTCATCGGGAGATTTTATTGGAGAACTTGAAGGAATACTGAGCGGCGATTTACGACAAGACCTCTCATTCATTGCGAAAGCATATCTAAAAGAAAACCTGGAAAAAGGTACTGTTTTTTTACTTTACTTTAATGATGCAGTACAGGATAAGGAAGTTTGCGAATTAATCATGGATATTCCCCGCCGTCTCAATCGCTTTTTAGAGACTTATTTTGCGAACCTCTATGCCGAAAAAAAAATTTCAGGCGGCAATTTTCAAATTTTAAGCCAAATGTTTTTCGGTTTGCTGAATCAATACATTATGTTTCAACATTTGCCCGCATTCAAGGAGTCGTTCGATGATCGTATTGATGACTATGTTGAGGAGTGCGTCGATTTATTTTATACAAAACTTGAAAAGGAAGTGCCGTCTTGATTACTCTGCAACCGGTTTTGCACATACCTGCAGTTTCCAAATGGGATGAAAAAATAAACCTGAAGATAAGCGGACTCCGACCGTTTGACATCATTGAAATCATCTTGACTGTGAAAGATGAAGCTGACGCAGAGTGGAGATCACATGCTGTTTTTCAAGCGAATCGATTGGGAGAAGTCGACCCTGCAGCAGCAGCCCCAATAAAAGGAACCTACCAGTCTAAAGATCAAATGGGGCTTTTTTGGTCAATGCAGGCGGTTGAATCCTCCTGCTCGTTCCATAAAAAATCGGTTAATTCCTCCGTTTACAGGATTGAGGTGAAGCAAAAAGAACGCACGATCCTGAGTAAAGAAATAAAACGAGTGCTGCTTTCTGAAACAGTAGAGAGACAGGAAGTAAGCGAAAATGGGTTGTCCGGCACATTTTTTCGTCCGCTTGCTGTCAACCGGCCTCCCGCAGTCATCGTATTAGGGGGATCTGACGGCGGTCTTGATGAAACAATGGCAGGCATGTTAGCAAATTACGGATATGCAACATTTGCAATCCCTTATTTTCAATACAAACAGCTTCCTAAAAAACTGGTTGAAATCCCGCTTGAATATTTCCGGAAAGCGATCGATTGGCTCGGACGCCAAGAAGGACTTCATCATCGTCAGATCGGAATATGCGGAAGGTCAAAAGGCGGCGAACTGGCGCTGCTGATAGGTTCCCATTTTCCTGAAATCCGTTTTGCGGTTTCTCATGTAGGCGGCGGGGTCGTCTTTCAAGGCGTTGGATTAAAAAAATTTCGGCAGACATCTTCCTGGAGTCTGGACGGCGCACCGCTCGCCTTTGCCCCGCTGCCATTGTTTTCGCTTTCTCAGCTGTGGAATATGGTGACACATAAGCTTACAAGACAGCCTCATGCTTTTACTGATCTTTACAAAAAAGCTTTACGGAAAGTGAAAGAGGATCATCCAGCAATTATAAAAGCGGAACATATTAATGGGCCTATTCTGTTAACTTCAGGTACGGATGATTTGGTATGGCCCTCCGCCTCTATGAACGAGAAAATCGTTGAACGGCTGAAAAAGAAGAGATTTCCCTATTCTGTTAAACATCTATATTTCGAAGATGCCGGCCATAATATCAGGCCTCCATACTTTCCGACATCCGGGCGGAAAAGCCGAAAAATAGCCTATGGGGGAAAAACTGAAGCCGATGCCATTGCAGCTCAAACATTTTGGCGGGAACTGCTTTTGTTTTTAGAAAAATCAACTGCCACAAACAACTAAAAAACCGCCTGGGGACAGGCGGTTTTCGCTTAGATAGCTCCCTTCGGGTTCGGCCCGTATTGATTTTCCTCTTTTACACTGTTTTGACAAAGCATGATCAGCAAAATAAATTGCCCAATGAGAGGGATCAGACCGATGCAGATCCAGCAGCCGCTTTTACCCGTATCATGCAATCTGCGGATCGTGACAGCCAAGCCCGGCACAAGAATGGCAAGCAAATAAACCATCCCTAAAAATGTCTCTATTTCATATTCCGGAAGATGCAGAATGGCTTTAAAAAAACCGTAGAGGACCAAAATCATGTATGAGAAAAAGCAAAACAGCCAAAATTCCTTTCGTCTCGCCCTTCCTGTAAATCCTGCATAGTTTTTTATTGCTTTCAAATACCATTTCATATATAAGCTCCTCACCAATAAATATCGTTCTAAAATACTGCCCAAAAAATTAAAAAACAGCTTCTGTGCGTGAGAAGCTGTTTTTCCTTGCGTATGTTTGAATTATAGCTGCTCCAGCTTTTTCTCTAAAGCTTTAATACTGTCATTCAAAGCCTCCGTCATCTTGACCAGCTTTTCTTTTGACGAATATTGAGCGAAATCTTCCTGATTGAGCGGTTCGCCGATGACCAGTTTCATTTTGCCTCTCTTGAAAAGCTCTTTTTCGTTGGAAGGACCGCTGTATGCGGCGGGCACAAGCGGCGCTTTTCCCATCTGGGCGATCGTGACAGCCCCTCTTTTCAATGGAACATCTTCAGATGATCTCGTTCCGCTTGGAAAAATGCCGACGATTTTTCCTTCTTTCAACAGCTTGATCGGAGTTTTGATGCTGCTTGGCCCGGGATTTTCCCTGTCGACGGGAAATGCGTTGATGCTTGAAAGAAAAGAACCGCTTAATTTATTTTCAAAAAGCTCTTTTTTCGCCATGTAATGAATTTCCATAGGCAAAATGCCGACACCCAGTGCGACGACATCCACCCATCCTGCATGTGTGCACGCAATAACGAAACCTGTGTCTTTAGGAAGATTTTCTTTATTGTATACTTTAATTCCGCCGCGCAAAGAAAGAATCGCTTTTGCAGCATAACCAGTAAATTTATACATATGGCACTTCCTTTATTGATGTAGTCGTATGAGGTTTCCCTTTATTATTATAACAATTTTTTTTATTACCTGGTACTAAAAAATGATTTTTCACAAAAAAAACCGGGGAATTTTCTCCCCGGTTTTCAGACTTTTTCTTTTGTCGGCGGCGCCATGAATTCAGGCCCGATCTGTTCTGAAATCGTATTGTCCAATATGTCGTCAATTGCTTTTTGATCACTTTCCGTTAAACTCCAGCCGGTGATTTCGCTGACGGGACGGATTTGATCAGGGCGTCTTGCCCCCCATAAAGCAATGCTTGCGCCAGGCTGATCAAGCACCCATCTTGCTGCCAGATGGAGAACCGATTTGCCGAACCGCTCGTTTGCAAACTCATCAAGTTTCCTGACGGCCTCAAAATATTCTTTAAAGCGCGGCTTTTGAAACTTAGGGTCCCGCTTTCGAAGGTCGTCCCCTTTGAACGTGTGGTCCTCATTCATTTTTCCTGACAGGAGCCCCCTGCACAAGCTTCCGTATAATAGCGTTGTCAGCCCTTGATCTTGCGCATACGGAAGAATGTCTTGCTCGATTTCCCTTTCAAACATGTTGTACGGCGGCTGTACGGTATGAAGCGGCGCCGCAGCTCTGAATGTGTCCATCTGCTCCGGGGAAAAATTGCTGACGCCGACCGCTCTGATTTTCCCCGCATCATACAAGTCTTTCATCGCTTCCGCCGTTTCTTCGATCAAGACGAGTGGATCGGGCCAATGCACTTGATACAGGTCGATGTAATCCGTATTGAGCCTTTTCAGCGAATCGTCAACTTCCTTGATGATCCGCTCCCTCGATCCGTCGCGATACAGCTGTTCCTGCTTCCAATCAAGTCCTGATTTTGTCGCGAGAATGACTCGGTCGCGCTCTCCGTATTGCTGTACGGCTTTACCGACGATTTCTTCCGACTGCCCGAAACCGTATGCCGGAGCGGTATCAATCAGGTTGATTCCTTCATCAAGCGCAGTATGAATCGTCTGAATCGCTTCTTTTTCATCGCTTCCGCCCCACATAAAACCTCCGATGGCCCATGTTCCGAGACCGATGCGCGACGATTCGATCGATGTACCGGATATGTTGATGTATTCCATGCTCCTCTCCCTCCTGTTGTGAGTCTGATATCATATTTTCCCGGAAGCTTTTTTAAAAAAACGTGTTTTGACTAAAAACCATCTTACAGCGGGACACTTCATATGCCTATTGCATACGATGATCCCAATAAAGCTAATGAAGGGACCTAGAACAAATGCATCCAAATCAATACCCATATTATATTCCTTTTTCTTATAACCCGGTTTGGTTTCACGAATCAGACTATGCAGGCGCTTTTCGAACACCCGGCAGCGAAGAACGCATCGTATTAAGAGATTATGGACAAAAGCCGTTTGCCGCTAACATCAACGAAGCGGCCAAACAGAACAAAACGTTTCGGACCGCTTTATGGACAGGAAGGCATTTGCAAGTTACCCTGATGAGCCTCAACCCCGGCGAAGACATCGGATTGGAAATGCACCCTCACGTTGACCAGTTCCTTCGTGTTGAACAAGGCAGGGGAATCGTTCAAATGGGGCCGAGCAAACATCATTTGCAATTTAAAAGAAATGTTTACGATGACACCGCTATCGTCGTCCCTGCCGGAACATGGCACAATCTCACCAATACAGGCAATACTCCGCTGAAACTCTATTCAATCTATGCTCCGCCCAACCACCCATTCGGCACCGTCCATCGAACGAAAGCCGATGCGCTGGCCGCAGAAGGCCGCCGCGGTCACGGCCAATATTTTTGACAGACGATAAAAACAGCTGATAATGAAGGATATCCTCTAATCAAATAGCCTTTTAGCATATAATAAAGATCTGATATGCTTAAAGGCTTATTTTGCTGCTGTGCTTTATATTTCGGCCGTTCAGTCGTTAAAATCGCCATGAAGATTAGTTTTTTTGAACGTGTTCAGTTATTATATAGGGTAGATGATTTTAAAGGTAAGAAATTGGAGGAAAAATGAGCCGTGGGCATATTTAGTGCAACTTCAAACCTTTCTTATGCGTTTATAACATAGAGGGGAGAAAAGGCAGTGACTATCGACGAAATTTACCAAATGTATATGAATGATGTTTACAGGTTCCTGCTCTCCATGACGAAAGATAAACATCTAGCAGAGGATTTGCTTCAGGAAACCTTTATGAGAGCTTACATACACATCCATTCTTACGACCACAGCAAAGTGAAGCCATGGCTTTTTCAAGTGGCACGCAATGCGTTTATCGACTATGTCAGAAAGCATAAAAAGGAAGTGACGATTTCTGACGACATGATCGGAAACCTGTTTCAAAACGCGGTGCAAAGCCCTGCTCACCAGGTCGAAATCAAGGAAGTGTTAACCTTATATATGAACCAGCTCCCCGATAACTACCGGGAAGCGCTTACGCTGTACTATTTAAAAGAATTGAACTACAAGGAAGCGTCAAGCTTGATGAATATCTCAGAGGCTAATTTTAAAAGTGTTTTATTTCGTGCCAGACAGCGGCTGAAAGCACTTTACAACAGAGGTGTTAACGATGAATGAAGATTTTAAAAAACGTTGGGAAAAATATAAAAACGGCGAACTTTCCGAATCGGAAATGCTCCGGGTCGAAGAAGAGCTTGAACAGCTTGAAGAATACCAGGACATGCTGGAACAGGAAATGAAAGACGAAGACTGGGATTTGGCGATCAGTCCTGAAAAGCAAAAAGCGATTTTAAGATACGGAAAAAATAAATCATATATGCGGATTTCCACCCTTGCTGTTATTTCTACGCTTATTATTCTGCCGATCTGCACACTCGGCAGCTATCTATACTACGGGTTGGGCGGGCATGAAAGCAAAGGGAATGAACTGGTGCAAACCGCTTCAATGACAGTTGCCGTCACAAACCCGAATATTCAAGTCGATACTGAAGCCCTTGTCAACAAAGTAAAACTCTTTGGAATCGAAACACAGTTCCCGTTAAAGAAGCAAATCGGAAACGTCACAAAAGTAGTTGGAAATGAAGAAGTGGAAATGTTCTTCGATCAGCTGAAGTCTCCGCAGATTCATCAATACAATCAGGAGCTTTCAAAAGAAGAACGTCATTTTGTCTACCCTGACGGCATCAAAGAAAAATCAGTGTCCAAAGCCGAGTCGATTTTAAAACAGCTGCCTGACGGAACCGTAACCGAAGCTTTCCTTTCCTTTGAAAAAGCATACCCGACAAAGGAGCTGTATGAAAAATTAAAAGGCTATGATGTTCGCGTTCTGTGGAATGCGATTGAAACAGAGGGCGATTTAAAAGATCATCCATACGCAGAGCCGATCGGATTTCCCGGAAAAGATTCAAACCGGATTTTTGAAATTCAGCAACCTGCCGAAAACGATGACGAGCAGTTTAAAGCGGCGCTTTCCTACATGATCAAGAACAAGAAATGGGCTGAAACCATTTCAGGCAGGAAAGACCTGAAGCTTTCCAAACGGCTTGACTATGTGGAACAGAATGGTGTGAACGTGTATGGAGCCGTCATTACCGGACCGTCAAAAGAGGTTGAACGGCTGATCAAAAAAGGGCCTGTCAAAGCAGCTAAAGTAGGTGAGGTGGAATTATGGAACTGGTAAGAATCTTTAAGGAGCACAACGTATTTGGATGGGTGTCTGTCGGCACGGCCATTCTGTCCCTGTTCGTCTTAAACTTGGCCATTTTAAGCGACACGATCGCATATTCGTATAAGATGCTTCCTTTTGCGATGGCCGCCGTTCCGCTCGGAATTATCGAGCTGTTCATAAAAAAAGGACGGACCGGTCTCGGATTTCTCGGCGTCGTCCTGAACATTTTCATTCTCGTTTGCGTATGGACCATCGTCTCCATCGATACGAATCTGCAGCTCGGCTTTTAATAACTCCCCGGTTATACCGGGGAGTTTTTCATTTCAGAGCCTTGCGAAATAGGTAGCTCGCTTTTTCATACCCCATTTTCTCTTCGTAAAAACGGTGAGCGTCTGCCCGCTGCAAGCCTGATGATAAAGCGATTGAAGCCAATCCGTTCCCTTTGGCCCACTCTTCAACAGCGCCTAAAAGCTTCTTTCCATAGCCTTTTGAACGGTGTTTTTCACACGTCACCAGGTCCGCTACCCAAACATGACGGCCTTGGTTCAAAGAAACCCTCGGCAAAAAGCCGGCCAAAGCCACCGGAATATCACCGTCGTACAGCGCAAATAATGTGTAGCTTTCAGCCTCCCGAGCTTCTTTGACGAGCTCCAAAAAAGACGTTTCATCCAAATGGGGCCGGAGCTGTTTCATGATCGGATAGACTTCCTTGAGCTCTGTTTCACAATGCAATTCCCTATAATCAAGCAACATCATCATTCCCTTCTGTTGGTTATGAAACTACTTTAACCCGAAAACTGGCCTTTTTAAAATGACCAGTTTTGATAAAATAAAACATACCAGATGAATTGAAAGGGCTGATCGAATGGATATAACCCCTTTTTTAAACCGCAGCGGCAGCGAGCCGCTTTATCAGCAGCTGTACACGTTTTTCAAACGCAGCATTCATTCGGGACACATAAAGCCTGGAACAAAGCTTCCCTCCAAACGAATGCTTTCCAAACACTTAAATGTCAGCCTGACAACTGTAGAACACGCGTATGAACAGCTGGCTGCAGAAGGATATTTGCTCAGCAAGCCTAGAAAAGGCTGGTTTGCGGCTGAAGTGGAAGGAGACTTTGCACAGACTGCGCCTCCTCCCCCTGCCGAAAAAGAACTGGAAGAACATGAGACGGCGGCTAACATGATCGATTTTCACCACGGCCACGTAGACCTCGCGTCATTTCCTGTTTCCCAATGGAAAAAAACGCTCGCCAAAACCGTTGGTGAATCAGGGTACGACCTTTTTCAAAGCGGCCCGCCGGCCGGAGACATTCCACTGCGGAAAATGATTGCGGTTTATCTCAGAGAGTCTCGCGGCGTGGTCTGTTCACCCGAGCAAATCATCATCGGAGCCGGCACACCGGTTTTGCTGCAGTTGCTGTGCCATCTGTTTCCTAAAGGCACAACCGTCGGTTTTGAAGATCCCGGATTTCATCGCTCGAAAACGGTCCTGAAAACCGGCGGCTTCAATGTGATGCCTATAGCAATCGACGAGAGCGGGATTTCCGTGCAAGATCTTGAGCAAAATCAGCCGCAGCTCGCATACACCACCCCGTCCCATCAGTTTCCGCTCGGAATGATCATGCCGGTCGGCCGCAGGCTGCAATTGCTTGACTGGGCAGCATCGACCGGAGCTTATATCATCGAAGACGATTATGACGGGGAATTCCGCTATGCAGGACAGCCGATTCCTTCCCTTCAGGGACTTGACCGGAACCACCGGGTCATCTATTTAGGGACCTTTTCAAAATCGCTGATTCCCTCCCTCAGGATCAGCTATATGGTTCTCCCCTTTTCGCTCGTCAAAGAAGGGCTCAACATGGCATCCTTATTTAAACAAACGGTTTCCCGCCATGTGCAGCAAGCCATTGCTCTTTTTATGAAAAACGGGGATTATCAAAAACACTTGAACCGAATGAGAACACTCTACCGAAAAAAGCGAAAAACGCTCCTTGATGCCATCAAGCGTGAATTTGGCGCTCATGCCGCAGTCAGAGGAGAGAACGCCGGTCTTCACATCATCCTTGAGGTGAAAAGCGCTCCGAGTGAAGAGTGGCTGACCCAAAAAGCGCTGGAAAAAGGGGTCAAAGTATATCCAGCCTCTGTCTCGTATGTGACTCCTCCTGAAACCCACGCGGTGCTCCTCGGGTTTGGCGGACTTTCTGAAAAAAGCATCGCAGACGGCATCAAAAAGCTGAAGACAGCATGGTTGAGCGGCGGACAGTCTCGGGAATGATCCTGCACAATCGGGCATGGAAAGTCGGATCCCGGGATTCTGATTCTGATATTTTTGTAAACAGAGGAGGTCATCAAATGGATGTGCTGAAGAACATGAATCAAGCCATGGCGTATATTGAAGAACACCTGACGGACAGAATCGACTTTCAAACGCTTGCGAAGCTTTCTTACTGCTCTGAATATCATTTTAAAAGGATGTTTTCTTTTCTTGCAGGGATTTCGCTGTCCGAATACATTCGCCGCAGGCGGCTTACCCTTGCAGCGTTTGAATTGAAAAACACAAATCAAAAAGTAATTGATATCGCTGTGAAATACGGCTATCACTCGCCGGATGCTTTTACGCGCGCATTTCAAAAGCTGCACGGCATCACGCCGACAGAGGCAAGGCACGATATCAGCACACTGAAAGCATATCCTCCGATGACCTTCCAGTTAACAATTAGAGGAGGAAACGAAATGAACTACCGTATTGTAGAAAAGAAGGCATTTCGGATCGTCGGAATCAAAAAAAGGGTCCCTGTCGTCTTTCACGGAATCAATCCGGAAATCGCCTCGATGTGGAAAGCTTTAAGCAGTGAAAACATCGCTGAATTAAAAGAGCTGTCAAATGTCGAGCCGCTTGGACTGATTCAAGCATCAGCGAACTTCTCCGAAGGCCGGATGGAAGAGCAGGGAGAACTTGACCATTATATCGGTGCAGCGACAACGAAGGAATGCCCGGACCGATATGAACAGCTTGAAGTTCCCGCCTCGACATGGGCTGTCTTTGAATCGGCCGGTCCGTTTCCGGACACCCTTCAAAATGTCTGGGGACGCATTTATGCTGAATGGTTCCCGTCTTCACATTACGAGCAAACGAAAGGGCCGGAAATCCTTTGGAATCAGGATCAAGATATCAGCTCCCCAACGTTTAAAAGCGAAATATGGATACCTGTCCAAAAAAGAACGGCATATAAAGACTAAAGAAAGAACGGGAGGTTTAACCCTCCCGTTTAAATTTTATCCGGCTGCTACATCGGACGGTTCAACATGCGCTTTTAAAAAGGCGATATAATGGTCAATTGTATCAACCGTCGTGTAAGGCGAGACACTGTAGAATTTCTGGACATAAAGCGGCACGGGCAAACGGCTGTCAGCAGGATAAACGTATGTTTGCTTTTTCGTGCTGCCAAAATAGGTGTGACTGCGGTGCCTTCCCAATGTTTCGGCGATTTTTTCATTGAATTTGTTAATATTCCGCACTTCTTCCTCCGTGATGGCGCCGCTGATTTCTTCGTGATAGTGGACATTTCCCGGATAGAAGCGGAATGTCGTTACAGGTGATACATCATTGGTGACGGCTGCATTCGGAAAAGCCTGCAGGAGTTTTTTTCGAAATGCCAGGTTAACTCTGATGTAATTGGCCAAGATCTCCTGGTAGCCTTCGATTCCGAATGCGAGCAGAGAAGCATAAATCGGTATGCTGCTTCCCATTCGCGAACACTCTAGCGTATAGCTCGTATGATAGCTGCCAAACCCTCTGTTACCGACATAAGGCGTCTCATCCGGATCCAAATCAACGACTTTCAGTGCCTCACGGTTTTTCACCAAGAAAAGGCTTGTGATATACGGCGTTTGTCCAAGTTTATGAAAATCAAAGACCAAGCTGTCCGCCAGGTGCAAATGCTGAAAATGTTTTTTGTAGCGGGCAAGCGTCTCAAGCACCTCATCTTCAAGATGAAGCGGGTTTCCGATGAAATCGTATCCGTTAAAAAAACCGTACATCCCGCCCATCGCCGTATCGGCATGAATATAGACAGGAGGCAAACCGTAGGCGGCCTCTATTTCCTCAGTCACTTTTTTGATACCGGCCAAATCATCGATGCCAAATGAGTCGGTTGTGCCAAGCGTTGCCAATACATAGATCGGATGTCCGCCTTTTTCAATCACGGCTTGCATTTTTTCCCGCAAATCGGCCAGATCCATCGAATGATCGCGATTCGTCTTGACCTTGATCAAATGGTCCGTCCCGATTCCGGAAGCTTCCATCGATTTGTAAAGACTGAAATGCGAAAGCTCTGAACAGAACGCGTACAGGTGATGCGGCGTTCCTTGCTGATTCGCTTCAGGATACGCGCTTGCGATCGCCAGCCTGAGCGACTGAAAAACAGCTCCCTGCCCGCCCCATGTGGTAAAACCGCCGCTCTTGTGCCTGTCATAGCCGACAATGTCCGAAAGCATCGCCGTGATCTGCACTTCCGTCCTTGCTGCAGCCGTGCCGTCTACATCCCATAAATTGTTTCCGTTTAAAAGAACCATTAAAAGATTCCCGGCGATGCTGGCGGTGTTCGGCAAAGGTGTCGCGTTGGCCACATAATGCCTGTTTAAAAAACGGTGGCCGTCAAGCAATTTCAATAGCTCTTCAACGCTTTTTTCCGCCCCGAAGCCTTTTTCCGGCAAGGCGGCCTCTTCAATGACGCTTTGATAGTAGTCAGAGGAAACTTCAGACTCGCGGCCAAGCGTCATCCGGGCGGGATCCTTCAGCCTGTCCATTCCGGCCAATACCGCTTCAAGCAATGCCAGCAGCTGATACCGCGCCTCGTGATTGCCATCCTCGCTCGGAAACATCTGTTGAAAGTCTAACACCATATTCACCCATCTCCTGATCTTTTAAAATGAAAACACTCCGATTAAATTTAAAAAGACAAGTACAATTGCAAGCGGCACAAGGAAACGGAGAAGATAAAACCACACGATAAAAAAGCCTTTCCCCGCTTTTGATCCGCTCTTCATTTCTTCATATAGATCGTGTTTGGACAATTTCAGCGGAATAAAAATCGAAATAAAAAGCGCGCCAAGCGGCAGCAAAATATTGCTGACGACATAATCCGCCGCATCAAAAAACGTCTTCTTAAAAATGAACGGCTCATCGAGCACTCCGTAAGACAAGCAGGAAGGAATGCCGACGGCAAAAATCAAAAGGCCGATCGCCCACGTCCATTTTCCCCTTTTTGTTTGATCGCCTTTTGTAATAGCGGCAACAATGATCTCAATCATCGAAAAAGCCGAAGTCAGCGCAGCAAATAAAAAGGCCGTCAAAAATCCGATAAAAAACAGCATCCCGAATGGAAGCCGGTCAAAAACTGCCGGCAGAACCGTAAATAATAAAGTCGGACCCTGATCGGGCTGAAGCCCAAATGAAAAGACGGCCGGAAAAATCGCCAAACCGGCAAGCAGCGTGACGGCAAGGTTCATGATCACGATCGAGACCGCCGACTTCGGAAGGTTTTGTGACTTTGACAAATAGGAGCTGTACGTTACCATCACAGATACGCCAAGCGTCAACGTAAAGAAAGCTTGTCCGAGCGCAAAAAGAATCGCCTGCGGCGTCAGGCTGCCAAAATCGGGCACAAGCAGAAAACGCACGCCGTCGATCGCATGCTCAAGCGTCAGAGCCCTTAAAACGAGCGCAATAAATAAAATAAATAATAGCGGCATCATAATCGAACTGACGCGCTCGATTCCTTTTTGCACACCCTTCGCCACGACGAGGATCGTCATGATGATAAACGCAAGCTGCGCTGCCAGTGTCTGCAGCGGATCTTGAATGATCGAACCGAAGAGCTCCCCGTATCCGGCCTGCGTGAGACCCGACAATGAACCGGTTACTGCTTTGATGATATAAAGCAAAATCCAGCCGCCGATCACACTGTAAAACGACAGAACAAGGAAGCAGGCGGCGATTCCGATCCAGCCTGTGATCACCCAAGGCGTCCCCGGCGCTATTTTTTGATAGGTGCCGATAGCATCCGATTGGCTTTTTCGGCCTAATATAAATTCCCCCAAAAGCAAGGGGTATCCCAGCAGGATCGTAAATAGGACAAATACAAGGAAAAATGCGCCTCCTCCGCTCGTTCCAGCCACATAGGGAAACTTCCAAATCGCCCCCAGGCCGATGGCGGATCCCCCTGCAGCGAGAACAAAACCAAGTTTGGATGCCCATTTTGCTGTCATTCTGCGATCGCTCATTCATACACATCCTTTCTCTTTCTGTTTCTATTATCTCTTACGGGGCAGCTCTTTTGAAAGTGATCTTTCAAATTCTTATTTTTCCGAAAAAATAAACAGAAAAAACCGACTGCCTTACAATAGCAGCCGGTTGAAAGGTTATGTCGTCACATATCTTCCGCCGTTGATGTGGATCGTCTGTCCTGTCATATAAGAAGAATCGTCTGAAGCGAGCAGAACATACACCGCAGCGTGTTCAGAAGGCTGTCCGGGCCTTCCCATCGGCGTATTTGTACCGTGTTTTTCCGTTTTTTCCGGCGAAAAAGTAGCCGGAATGAGCGGCGTCCAAATGGGCCCCGGCGCTACCGCGTTGACGCGTACTCCTTTTTTGACAAGGGATGCAGCCATCGAACGGGTAAACGCGACAATCGCACCCTTTGTGCTCGAATAGTCAATCAGCGCCGGACTGCCCTCATAAGCTGTGATCGATGCGGTATTGATAATCGCGCTTCCTTCCCCTAAATGCGGGAGCGCGGCTTTTGTCATGTGAAACATGGAGAAAATATTCGTTCTGAACGTTTGTTCAAGCTGTTCGGTCGAAATATCTTCGATCCCTTTTTGCGGATGCTGTTCGGCAGCGTTGTTGACAAGAATGTCGAGTCCGCCAAAGTGATTCACCGCTTTTTCGACAGATGTTTTGCAATGTGCTTCATCCCCGACATCTCCGGGAATCAACAGGCATTTTGCGCCTTCCTGTTCGATTCGTTCTTTCGTTTCCTCGGCATCCTTGTGTTCGTCCAAGTACATGACGGCAATGTCGGCACCTTCTTTGGCGTATGCAATGGCGGCCGCTCTGCCGATTCCGCTGTCTCCTCCGGTAATAATGGCGGTTTTTCCTTTTAATTTGCCGCTTCCTTTGTAGTCGCGATCTTCCGAGAGCGGAAGGGGCACCATCTTGTGCTCAGCCCCGGGTTGTTTTTCTTGTTTTTGCGCTTTCTGTCCATCCGTCTGTCTGTTTGCCGGATTCATTCGTCTCACCTCTTCACCATTGTTTAGTGCACAGTTACCACGATTCCGGCATCCTTAAACGCAAGAACTCAGCGAGACATGTTTACTGGTCAGACAGAGGCACGCGGATGAGCCGGTCATCTGTCTGTTTTTTTTCGCCTCTTCCGTCGCCATTGTTCGTAATGAAATACAGATCATCTCCGATTACTTTTACATCTCTGATTCTGCCGTATCCGCCAAGCCACTTGACCGCTTTGGCTTCCGCAGGATCGACCCGGAAAACCCCCTCTCCCCGCAGCCCGGCCATATAGAGGACATCCCCTTTCTGCGCTAAACCGGATGGGGCCCACGTTTTTTCTCCCGAATGGATGAGCGGCGCTTTCATTCCCCGCTTCTCATCGCTTCCCTCAATCACCGGCCAGCCATAATTGGCTCCGGGTTCAATTTTGTTCACTTCATCATGTCCAGACTGCCCGTGTTCGGAGCTGTAAAGCTGCCGGCCGATCCATGCGAGGCCTTGCGGATTCCGGTGTCCAAAGCTGTATACATAAGACGAGCGAAAAGGCTGATCAGCAGGGACCGCACCATCAAGCTCCATCCTTAAAATCACCCCCCGCAGCTTTTCAGGCTGCTGGGCCCATTCCCTTTCCCCCGCATCACCTGTCGTGATGTACAGCTTTTGATCGGGCCCGATCGCCATCCGGCCGCCGTTATGAATCACGCCTCCTGGCAAATCGGCAAGCAGCTCCTCCGTTTCCGTCCAAGTAAGACGGTCAAGCGTCAATTTTACGATCCGGTTTTTCAGATGGCTCCCGTCTTTGTATGTATGGTAAACGTATGCCTCCTGATTGTTTTTAAAATCAGGATGGAGCACAAATCCGAGCAGCCCGCCTTCCCCTTCTTGATGAACGGGCTTTTTCAGCTGAAGCTGCATGCGCTCCTTTTTGCCTTCGGCAATGGATACGATTCCCCCGTTTCTTTCGGTAATGAAAAAAATCCCGCCAGTGTGACCGATCGTCCAAGGTACATCCAAGCGCTCTGCGATGACCTCGGTGCCGCTTCCGCCTTCTTTTGTCGCCGCCGCTTCATTTTCAGCATCAAAATCCCGGCCTTCCGAGCATGCACTCAGAAAAAACAGCATGATCAACATCAGGAATCCTTTTTTCATCGTCTCCCCCTTAAAGGATTTTCTTGATGAATACATTCAAGAACACCGGCATAATTCCCTACTTAAACATACAAAAATCTATTAAAAAACACGCCCTTCGCTGAGAAGGCGTGTGTCCGCATTACTGAGAAACCAATTCCCCGATATATTTAGCCGACGGCCTGAAAATCATGTTGTTATCAGCCTGCTCCAGCACATGGGCGCACCAGCCGACCATTCTCGCTGCCGAAAAAGTAGGGGTAAACAATGCGGCATCAAAATCGATCGCCTTCATGACAGCCGCTGCGTAAAATTCGACATTCGTATAAAGCTTGCGCCCCGGTTTGTATTCTTCCAAAAGGCGGATCGCCGTATTTTCAACATGAAGAGCAAGGTCGATATCCCGGTCGCCCCCGGCAATTTCCTCAGCTTTCACCCTTAAAGCCTTCGCTCTCGGATCATGCGTTTTATAGACGCGGTGTCCAAATCCCATCAGTCTCTCGCCTTTTTCAAGCTTCTCTCTTATATAGCTTTCTGCGTGCTGTTTTTCCCCGATGCCTTCCAGCATATCGGTAACCGCTGACGGCGCTCCGCCGTGCAAAGGTCCTTTCATTGTGCCAAGTGCAGATGTGACGGCAGAAACAAGATCGGATTCCGTAGACACCGTAACCCTTGCCGAAAAGGTTGAAGCGTTCATGCCGTGTTCCATCGCAAGAATCATGTACGTTTCGAGCGCTTTTTTCTGAGCTTCTGTCGGGCGCTTTCCTTTCAGCATGTAAAAATAATGTTCCACAAAGCCAAGCTCATCCAGCGGCTGAACAGGCTCTTTGCCATCAGTCAGCCTTTTTCTGAAGGCGATAATCGACGGGGCGGCTGCTATCAGTCTGAGAGCCTGCTCCATTGTCGGCTTGAACGCAAACGATTTATCCCCGAATGAAGAAACGGCCGTGCGAAGAACCGCCATATCGTCTAATTCGGCAGGAAGGCTGCGGATCAATCGCTCGCATGCTTCTGGCAGCACACGGAATGAAGCGAGCATCTCATTGAATTGGCTGAGTTCCACTTCCGTCGGAAATGACCCGTTGAGTATCAGATAAGCGACTTCTTCAAATGTGGATGTAAGCGCCAGTTCATCAGCATTGTACCCTCTGTAGATCAGCTTTCCCTCTTCACCGTCAATGCGGCTGATGGCTGTTTCAACACAAGTAATCCCTTTTAATCCATGATAAACCATATCAATTCCTCCTTTTTCCTTTGTAAATATCATTATAGTTGATATAATATTTAAAAAATATTGAATTATATTGATGTCTTTGATTAACAAAATTAATCAGGAGGACTGCAATGGATTTTAAATGGCTTCATACCTTTGTTACTGCCGCAAAATACGAAAATTTCAGAAAGACGGCGGAAACCTTATTTATTTCTCAGCCGACCGTCACCGTTCAAATTAAACTGCTTGAGGAAGAACTCGGGTGCCAGCTGTTCACCCGCAAAGGAAGAAGCATTCATTTAACGAAAGAAGGCCGCGCTTACCTTCCTTTCGCCCTTCGCCTGCTGGAAGACTATGAATCGAGCATGGCAGAGCTTCACAGAATCAGACAGGGCTATTCGCAGACATTGAATCTAGCGGTTTCACCGCTTATCGCCGATACGATTCTCCCATTTGTATTAAAAAAATACACAGCGCTGCATCCGAATTCGGAGATCAAAGTAAAGATCGCCGAATCAGCTGAAATCGCTCCCCTGATTTCAGCCGGCCATGCAGATATCGGATTAAGCTGCTTAAACGTGCAATCGTCAAACCTGAACTGCTATTCCATGTACAGCGATCCCGTGATTTTGGTTGCCCCTCATGACGGCCGCGATTCAGAACAAGCGCCGCCGCTCGATGTCGAAGATTTGCTTGAAGAATATTTGCTGTTGACCCATAATCACCCCGAATACTGGGACGACCTCGTCAGGCAGCTGAGGATCAAATTTCCGTTTGTCAGAACAATGCTCGTAAGCCAGACGCATATTACGAAACGATTTATTTCAGAAGGACTCGGTATATCATTTTTGCCGCTGTCGACTGTGCGCCGCGAGCTGATGGAAGGAAGATTAATAGAGGTGCCGTGCGATTTCATGAAGCTTCCTGTTGCAGGGGGATATGCAATTAGTCTGAAAGATAATGAGAAGGTCGAACACTTTTTAGCGTTTTTAGCCGAGTTCCGTTTCTAAACGAAAAAAACCCGTTCATCATGATGAACGGGCTTGTCCCTGCAACATTAGAAGCGTTTTGCTCCAAGATAGCGGGGCTTCCAATAGCTGTTTGTCATATCGCTGATCGTTACGCCGTCAGAACCGGCATGAACGAATTGATTGTTTCCGATGTAAACCCCCATATGCGAAGGTCCCGGCTGATATGTCGTGAAGAATACGAAATCACCTACTGCAGGGCTTGATACGCTCTTCATCGAATTCCAGTAACCGGCTGTGTTCGTTCTCGCCACATTTGTCTGTTTATTGAGGATGTACCAGACAAATCCGCTGCAGTCAAATCCTGATGTAGATGTTCCGCCCCATTTATAAGGCGTTCCGATAAGGGCTTTTGCATCTGAAACAAGCTTTGACGTATTCAGCGCTGAAGAGGTTTGCGCAGGTGCCTTACTTGTTTTGCTTGTCCCGCTTGAAGAAGAAGGCTTTGTCGTTGATGCAGCTTTTACGCTTTTCGTCCCTTTAACTTTTAATACTTGTCCGATCCGGATTAAATCTGTTTTTAAACCATTCAGAGACTTCAGTTCATTGACGGTCATGCCGTATGTCCGAGAAATTTTCCAAAGGCTGTCTCCTTTGACCACTTTATGCGTAGCTGATGAAGCTTGCGACACTTTTGCAGACGATGAGCTGCTTCCATTGATCGACAACCTCTGCCCTATGTAAATGATATCGGATTTCAGCTTGTTTTCCTGTTTAATCTTGCTGATACTTGTACCGTACTTCTTCGAAAATCCCCATAACGTATCGCCTTTTTTCACCGTTATGGTTTGCGCGGAAGCCGCTCCCGCAAATAAAGTCGATCCTAAAACAACCGCTGATGCTGCTGTTATTACTTGTTTTTTCATGTTGTCCTCCCACTAGCAGAATTCTTTATATTTTCAAAGACAAAAATTAGCAGTTTCATGATTTTTGAGAACGGCTGCTTCAGCCTTCCTCTGCTTCTATTATAAGGAGGGGTTTCCATCAGGTATAGTCTTGACTTACTAAGTCAAATTCCTTAATTATTCGTTTTTAAAAAAAGTTTTTAAGGGTCGATAATATTTCATTTACATTTCAAAGGTAACTTAAATACTACATTTTCGCACTTTCCTGCAGCGAAAATTACAATTTTAGAAAGAGTGTTAAATACTTTATTTTACATTTTTATTATTAACTCGTAAAACTGCATAGTGACGGACGTCGCTGCGCTTTAAAATAAAAAAAGGCTGCCCGAATGCAGCCTGAAACTTTTTATAAATATCTGCGATGGACAGCCTTTCCATCATAGGAAAACATGACGGGCTTATCTTCGAGCACGGTTTCGACATGCACGCTTCTTCCCCATAGCTGGTGAAGGTAAGGTAGAACTTTTTCAAGATACTTTAAATCGAGTTCGATCCCTTCATACCAATGCTTAATGTATAATTCATTGTTCTTTAAGTAATCTCCATCCTCAACTGTCAAATAAGGAAATCCTCCGTTGACTCTCATGCTGACAAGCTGATCGCGCACAGCCTTCCAATCCTTGTCGATGATTTTATAATCCCTTCCCTGTTTTTGAAACAAGTAGAGATCTTCCCTCATCACGAGATCTTTCGTTAAATAGTTTCTGATAAATGAAATGTCTGATTCGATCTCCCTGACTTCAAATATTTTTTCTCTCCCCGAGTCCGGCTTTACACCCATCTTCTTCATATCTTCTGTCGGGTTGTTGTAGCGCTCCTCTATGTCCTCAAATATTTTCAATCCGAGATAATAAGGATTGATGCCCGTTTTGGACGGCTGAACCACTCCCGCGTTGAGCTTGGCGAATTCGATCGCTTCACTTGATGTCAGATCAAGCTCGCGGATGATTCGCTGATGCCAATAGGACGCCCATCCTTCATTCATGATTTTCGTTTCAAGCTGCGGCCAGAAATACAGCATTTCCTCTCTCATCATCGTTAAGATGTCGCGCTGCCAAGGCTCCAGCTCCCGCGAATGTTCTTCAATGAACAGCAGAATGTCTTTTTCCGGCTTCGGCGGAAACTTTTTTTTCGTCCTTTTCTTCTTCTCTTTCGATCCTTTGTGATCCAGTTCCCAGAGGTCGTCATAAGGAGTGGGCGACGCGTCTGTTTCTTCTTCCTCTTCGTCATCTATGCTCCACGACAGCTTCGGCCTCACGAGCGAAGGGTCAATGTGTTCTTCAATCGCCAGCACCGCATCGAGAAATGCCTCGACTTCTTTTGAGCCGTGGACCGTCTCATAATGTTTAATCCGCTCTGCTGTCGCCGACATGCTTTCAACCATATCGCGCTTCGTATTTTGAAAACGGCAGTTATTTTTAAAGAAATCACAATGAGCCAGAACGTGTGCGACAATCAGCTTATTTTGAATCAATGAATTGCTGTCCAGCAAAAACGCGTAACACGGATTTGAATTAATGACAAGCTCATATATTTTGCTCAAGCCAAAGTCATAGTGAAGCTTCATTTTGTGAAATTGCTTGCCGAAACTCCAATGGCTGTATCTTGTCGGCATCCCGTATGCGCCGAATGTATAAATGATTTCAGCCGGACAAATTTCATATCTCATCGGATAAAAATCCAGGCCGAATCCTTCCGCGATCTCCGTAATTTCTGCTATCGCCCGCTGCAGCTCTTTTTGCTCCCGTATGCTCAATACTCAAATCCCCCCCGGTTGGACTTATCTTTATTGTATGAGCCGGGATTTGAAAAGATGAAAGGCAGCTGTCGGTTTGACAGCTGCCTCTTTGGTTAGTTCGCTATTTGCATGTCAAGGGATGAAGCAAAGCTCTCATAGCGGATGTTTTCCATCTGAACGCCAAGATTTTGCAATCCTTCAATCACGCTTTTCATAAATGAAAGCGGACCGCATACATAAAATTCGCCATTTGGATCTTTCACGATCGATTTCAAAAGCTCTTCATTCACCCGGCCTTTTACAATATGATCTTCCGTCGCTTCAGCACCCCTGCTGTAGACAAACAGGAGACGGTTCGCCGGATTGGCGCCGAGCAGCTTCTCCGTTTCTTCCTTGAAAGCGTGGTGCTGTTCAGATTTCGCAGCGTGCACGAATGTGATCTCGCGGCTGCTTTCTTTTTGAGCCAATGTTTGCACCATGCTCATGACAGGCGTGATGCCTGATCCGGCGCTGATGAAGTAAACCGGACGATCCGTTCCTTCGGAAAGGGTAAAATCTCCGGCCGGAGCGCTCACTTCCAAGCTGCCCCCGATCTCCATGTTCTCATGCAGATAGCTTGATACCCTTCCGACCGGTTGCCCTTCCTCCGCTTCCAGTTTGACTGAAATGCGGTAGTAGTCTTTATTCCAGGCATCTGACAAGCTGTACTGCCTTGTTAAGAAATATGGTTCGCCGGGAATTTTAATGCGGACAGATACGTACTGTCCGGGACTGAAAGCGGGCAAATCCGTTCCATCGGCAGGCTTCAAGTAAAAGGAAGTAATCGTAGCGGATTCGACCCGCTTATCCATGATGACAAACGGTTTAAATCCTTCCCAGTTTCCATCCTGCTTTTTGTCTTCTTCATACATTTGTTTTTCGACTTCAATAAATACGCGGGCGATCTCTTCATAGGCTTCTGCCCATGCCTGGAGAATGTCCTCTGTCGCAGCTTCGCCGAGCACGATTTCAATGGCTTCCAAAAGGTGCTGACCGACAATAGGATAGTGCTCTGGTTTCACATGCAAACTTTTGTGTTTATGTCCGATTTGTTTGACAACCGGCAGCAGGTCTCCGAGCCGGTCGATGTTCTCAGCCGCCTGCAAAACAGTAAAAGCCAAAGCTTTCGGCTGTCCGCCGGTTTGCTGGCGGGACATGTTGAAGATATTTTTCAATTCAGGGTGCGCATTAAACATCCGCTTGTAAAAACAAGTGGTGATCTCTGTTCCCTTTTCTTTTAAAACAGGGGCGGTCGATTTGACAATTTGCATGGTTTTTTCAGATAGCATAACGCTTTCTCCTCTCCAGTCACTTTAAAGATGTATTTCAAATACATCTTTAAAGGTGCAATAAGATCTTTTTTTAAATGGGACTGTTACTTTTGATTAAAGATGTATTTTGAATACATCTTTATACTAGACTTTTAATGGAATTAAAGCAATATTTTCAATGAATGTTTTATATTTTTGTAACAATTTCCGCTTCACCCTCATAACCGAAGGCAAATGTGATAAGATAATGGAAACTTGTTTGATTGAGGTAATGCGATGAAATTAACAAATTATACGGATTACTCATTGAGAGTACTGATTTTTCTAGCAACCAAAAACTCAAACGAGCTTGTCAATATAAAAGACATCGCCGAATCTTATTCCATTTCAAAAAACCACCTTATGAAGGTGATTTACGAGCTTGGCAAGCTTGGCTACGTTGAAACGATTCGGGGCCGCAACGGCGGGATTCGTCTCGGAAAAGCGCCTGAACTGATTAATATCGGTGAAGTCATAAGAAATACAGAAGATGATTTTAACCTTGTCGAGTGTTTTAACGGAGAAAAAAACCATTGTATACTTTCTCCGATCTGCGGATTAAAGCATGTTTTAAACAAAGCCCTTTCCGCCTATTTGGACGTATTGGATCAATACACTCTGCAGGATATTATCGTTAATCAGGACCATATACGTAAATTATTGAGTTAACGAAGGAAGCTGCTTCCTTCGTTTTTTTTTGTTATAGAGTAAAAATATTCACGTTGATGATCGCATTGGTCACCGGGTGAAAATACACCTCGGCGTGCGCCGAAAATGATTTGCCTTCCTGATTGACGGTTACCCTGAAGACATCTTTTGTCTCTTCATCATTGACTTGAGTGCGCCCTAAATATTCATAATCCTCAAGCTTTGCGCCTTCGTATTTTTCTTCAAGGGCGCTCCAGGCGATTCTCTCCCACCGTTCTGGCGCATCGGAAACACCTGCTTGAAAGTGGCTTTTCGCCGGGAATGACAAAAGCGTTAATATGCAAAAAAAGTACGTGCAATATCGTTTTTTCATTTCCATTCGCTCCGCATGTATTGTACATACGTTAGCTTGACCGGAAACGGAGAATGTCATGCAGACATTTTTTCGCGGTATAGCGTATACCATCCTCATATTTCTAGGCCGTCAAACAAGGGAGACCAAGTTTTGCCCGGAGAAAAAAACACCCCGCCACATAAAATAATCATGACTCCTCAGAAAGAAGGGAGAGTGGCGAAATTGAATTACGCTGACTATGACAAAGCTTTGTATTATACGCACCGCTCGCAGTGGGACAACCTGCTGATCCTGATGGTGCGGACAGAAGACGATTTATTATCAAAGCGGATCGAGCATTTTTTGCACGCCTACAATTTTGAAAGAGATGACGCCATTGTCGAAAAAAGGCTTTATGATCTGCTGCAATACATTGATCACGCCTCATTTTCGGGACAAGAACACGAAAACGGCGTGCTCGTTTTTACGTAAAATAAAATAAGCCTGGCGCTCTAATCGGCGTCAGGCTTTTTGAAATTCGGCAAAGAGCAGAAGCTCTTCCATTACATTTTTGATATTGGCTTTGGCTGCTTCAGTAACCGTATGGTGTTCCTCATCAATATGAATCGGATCGAGCACAAGCTGCTTTGTGATGACGTTCGCATAAACTCCGCGCGCGACAATACGCATATTGGCGAGCGCGTTCATCCCGCCTTTGCCGCCTCCTGCACAAGCAAAAAGCGCCACCGGTTTGCCCGAGAACTGTTCATTGCTTAAAAAATCGAGCGCATTTTTCAAAGCGCCGCTCATACCGCTGTGGTATTCGGGAGATAATAAAACGACAGCGTCTGCTTCTTTGACCGAAGTTTTCAGTTTTTGAACATTCTCCAGCGAGCTCTGCTCTTCTTCTCCGTTGAAAATCGGTAGGATGAACTCGCTTAGATCGATAAGCTCGGCCTGATACGTGCGGGCGATATAGGAAGCGGCGATCCGCGTTCTGCCCTGTTTTCTTGCGGTTCCGCTGACTACGGTTATTTTCATTTGATCATCTCCCGTCATTTTGTTGTAGTCCGTGTTTAACTGCAAAGAGCGCGGCTTGCGTGCGATCGGATAAGCCAAGCTTTGACAGCAGATTGGATACATGAGTTTTCACTGTTTTTTCGCTGATAAATAAAGAAGCGGCGATTTCCTTGTTGCTTTTCCCTTTTGTAATTTCCAATAAAACATCTTTTTCTCTTTTTGTCAATTGATGTATTTTTTCTTTCTCATCAGCCTGTGACATATGGTGAAAGACGTGGGACATGATGCTTGGATCCAAGGAATATCTCCCTCCATAAACAGCACGTATCGTCTCGACAAGTTCATCAGGTTCGGCGTCTTTGAGCTGATAGGCAGAGGCTCCAGCCTGGATGGCGGGAATCACATAGCTTTCATCCGCATAGCTTGTCAGCGCTATGATTTTGACAGACGGATATTCCTTTTTTATTCGCTTTGTCGCCTCAATTCCGTCCATTTCAGGCATTGATAAATCCATTAATACGATGTCTGCCTCCCGTCTTCGCAAGACATCGAGCGCCTCAATTCCTGTTGATGCCTCTCCGACAACGTCAAAATCGCTTTTTGTTTTGAAAAAAAACAAGAGGCCTTTTCTGACAATATGATGATCATCGGCAATGATGATTTTCACCTTTTCCATCCTGCCTCCCCCTTCTCCTTCAAAGGCAAAACCGCCCGGATTTTCGTCCCCTTACCGATTGCGGAGTCGATCAAAAACGTGCCGCCCGCTTTTTCCGTCCGCTCCTTCATTCCTTTCAGCCCAAGCGTCGGAAGCCCCGCGTCAGGATCGTACTGAAACCCTTTGCCGTCATCTTCGATCTCCAAGACGGCAGACGATTGGAATACATCGATTTTCACTTGTATGCGGCTAGCATCGGCATGCTTTTTGCAATTGTTGAGAGCTTCCTGGCTCAGCCGCCACATCAATTCCTCAGCAGCAGGCGGCAGCCGGAGCACACCGCTGAGCGTGAAGATCACCTGAAGGCCGAGCACTTCCGCATATTTTTCAAGAGCCGCCGCCAACCCTTCTTCAAGGCCTTGGGGCCTCAGCTGCCATATTAACGCCCGCATCTCAAGCAGTGCTTCATGAGAAAGATGTTGCATAAACTCGAGCATTTCCCTGATCTCAGGCTGGTCTGTCATTTCCCCCGCCGCTTTAGCGGTCAAGCTGAGCGAAAAAAGCATTTGATTGACGGAATCATGCAAGTCCTGAGCCAATCTGTTTCTTTCGGTCAGCAGCATGTGTTTTTGCTGTTGTTCAGCAAGCCGCATCCGTTTGATCGCCATCCCGATTTGCAAAGCAACAGCTTCGAGGAGCGCCAGTTCCCCGCGGCTGAAATGAATTTTGTCCGGAGCCGCAACGTTCAGCAAACCGAACCGTTTCTTCTGATCGCTGAGAGGGACGGTTGCATGATGTGTGATGCCTTCCGGATCTCCGGTCTTCTGTCTCATTGCCGTCGTAATTCGCCGGCAATGAATGATATTTTTCGCCCTGTCCAGCTTTCCGTCCCTATATTGTTCAAGACAGTAGCAGCTTCCTTCGCATAATAAACGGTTGTGCCGGTAAGAAAGCGCCTGAGGCAGGCAGACCGAAGCGGCCAGTTCAAAGCGCCCCTTTTCATCGATCAGAAAAAGCCACGCCGTTTTGAGTCCCGTTAAGCTGAGCAGCTTTTTTAAAACAGCATGTAGCGTTTCTTTTAGATGGTTCCCTTCGTTTAAAGCTTCCGCTATTTCTTTGAGCGTTTTCAATTTTTCAAACTGCGTGTCTTCCCGCAAAAAATTCATCCCCTTAACCCGGAGTTTCTTTTATTATATCGATATTTGATAAAAAAAAGGCCACCTCATGAGATGAACTTTTCTAAGACTTTTGACCGAGAAGGGACAAAGCGAATCGTTAAGCTTCTTCCTCCCAAAACAAATCGTCAAGCGTTTTGTCCAGCGCCTTTGCGATCGCGAGGCAAAGGTGCAATGTCGGATTGTATTTATTTTTTTCGATCAGCCCGATCGTCTGTCTTGTCACATTGACCCGCTCGGCAAGCTGGGCTTGTGTCAAAGACTTTTCGACCCGGGCGAGTTTGACCCGGTTAACCATATGCTCACCCGCCATTTTCATTTAATCATCTAATAGATCTTGATTTTTCCGAAAGGATTTGCGCAACGAGATAAAGTTGATCAGAAAATGAAAAAATACAAACAACATCACCATCATAATAAAGTCAAACCAACTGCCGGGGTGTTTTGGTATGCCGGTAAAAATAAGCACTAAAATGGCAAATATGATGCCGGAAGCGAGGCTGAGAGCCGTGATCTCTTTTCTTTTTTTCCTGTACGCCGCTTGACCTGCAATCTCCGGATATTCAAACCCCGACAAAAGATAGCGGAACAATATCCAGCCTGCATAGACTGCAAAACCGATGGCACTGACGATGTATTCGGATGCCGGTCGCCCTAAAATGAGGCCCCGGATGATCATATCCAAAAATAAGATAGCAGCGACAATCGTACCGGCTTCGCTAAAAAATTGCGTCATTTTCTTTTCTACGTATTCATCCCCGGTTTTGATCCATTTCATGTCAGCCATTTTCCCCTTTCATATGCAATTTATATCTAACTTATTGTTAAATATATATTACATCATTTATGGCCGCTTATCAATAAAAATTGAAAACCCGCCGTGTAGCAAGGCGGGTTTTCAGCGATTATCAATTTGAAGTCGCTTTTACAATATCATCGATTTTTTTCATCACTTCATCTGTCAATTGATGGAGAAGCGCTTCACTGTCTTCATTGGTTGGGCCTTTGACCGCGAAATAAAATTTCACTTTAGGCTCTGTGCCAGATGGACGGAGGCAGAACCATGAGCCGTCTTCAAGGAAATATTTCAAAACATTGGATGTCGGAAGATCGATCGTTTCTGTTTTGTTTTCCTTCAGCAGCGTCCGCTTCCCTGTCAAATAGTCTTCTGCGGATACAACGTCTTTTCCGGCGATGGAAAGAGGCGGCTGTTCTCTGAATGTGCTGAGGATGGCTGCGATTTGCTCCGCTCCCTCTTTTCCTTTTAAGGTCAGGGACTTCAAGCCTTCTCTATAGAAGCCGAACGTTTGATACAATTCGAGGAGCCCATCATACAGCGATTTTCCCTGCTTTTTATAGAAGGCGCATACCTCAACCGCAAGCAGTGCTGCCTGGACGGCATCCTTGTCTCTTGCGAAATCGCCGATCAAGTAACCGTAGCTCTCCTCATAACCGAATTGGAAAGCATATTCGCCCGATGCTTCAAATTGTTTGATTTTTTCTCCGATGAATTTAAAGCCGGTCAGCGTGTCGATCGTGTCAAGTCCGAAAGAAGCGGCAATGTCGCGCCCCATTTCGCTCGTCACAATCGTTTTTAGAACGACTCCGTTATCAGGCAGCGTGCCTTTCTGCTGTTTTTGCGATAGCAGATAATGCAAAAGCAGCGCGCCGGTTTGATTTCCTGTCAGCACCGCGTAACGGCCTTCTTGATCCTTTACAGCAACGCCGAGGCGGTCCGCGTCGGGATCGGTTCCGATCAGAATATCGGCTCCTTTTTCTTCTCCGAGCCTGATCGCATATTCAAAAGCGGCGTGCTCTTCCGGATTAGGAGAAGACACGGTCGAAAAGTCAGGATCAGGCAGCTCCTGTTCCGGAACGACTGTGACATGCTCATACCCGAGAGCTTTCAAGCCGCGTCTCACGGATTTATTTGCCGTGCCGTGCAGCGGGGTGAAAATGACTTTGACTTCAGTTTCCTTTGCCAGATCAGGATTGACAGAAATCGATGTCAGTTTATCGAGATACGCTTGATCGATTTCCTCGCCGATTATTTGGATCAACCCTTTTTCGGTTAAGGCAGCTTCATCGCCTGCTTCGATTTCCAATTCATTTTCAATCGCATTGACATAGCCGATGAGTTTGTCGGCATCAGCAGGCGGAAGCTGCGCGCCGTCCTCTCCGTAGACTTTATAGCCGTTGTATTCAGGCGGGTTATGGCTCGCCGTGATGACAATACCTGCAAACGCATTCAGTTCTCTTACCGCAAAGGAAAGTTCAGGTGTCGGGCGCAGTTCGTCAAACACGTACGTTTGAACGCCGTTTTCCGCGAGCGTTTTAGCAGCTTCCATTGCAAATTCAGGCGACTTGTGGCGGGAATCGTACGCGATCACAACGCCGCGCTTTTTTGCTTCTTTGCCGTTCGCTCCTATGTATGCGGCAAGGCCCGCCGATGCTTTGCGAACCGTATAAACGTTCATGCGATTCGGACCGGGTCCGATCTCTCCGCGCATGCCGGCTGTACCAAACTCAAGTTTTTTATAAAAGCAATCCTCTAGTTCTTTTTCATTTCCTTCAGCTTCCAAAAGAAGCGATTTTAATTCGGAATCTAAGTTTTCTTTGTTTTTCCAGCGTTCATAGCTCGTTCTCCAGCTCATGATTACCTCCAATGTTCTAGCTAAGTAATTGCAGCTTTTCTTTTATCATATCGACAAACAGCCGCTTTGTCCAAATTTAGCATGCCGAACGAAAAAAATGAGGCTGCCTGATCAAGACAGCCTCACGTTAGGCCATTCGGTTGATTTTTAACGAAATTCCATCAAGGGCATTTGACCCGATACATCATCTGCTTTCCAGCGGGACAACAGCGTCGTGAAGAAGTCCTTCCAATGCTTGGACATGCCGGGCCTTCGTTTCGCCATCCCAGTTCAGCTTCTCGCTCATGTAGTCGGCAAGGCTGTCTTTGTAAGTGCGGACCCAATTGATATCAAAGAACAGCGCACCCGTTCTGCGGACGAAGAAGTCTGCCGGGACGGCAGCCATTTCTTCCTCGATCCCGTAATCCATTTCTGCCAGTACATGGACAGGAATGCGGCGGTCTGCTGCTTCATCTTTCAGGGATGGGACACGATCAAACAGGCGGTCTGCGTTTGAACCGTATCGTGCGGCGATCTGTTTTGCCGTCTCTTCGGACAGTCCAGCTTTGATCCCTTCGGCTGCTTTCACTTGAATAAAATCCTCCAGATTTTTGGAACCGCCGATATGGCCGCCTGAGATCGGCATCGTTTTTGTTCTGCAAGGACCGAAGTCTCTGCCGCCCTCTTCTTTTAATCGGTCTCTGACAAGATCGACGATATGCTCAGCCATTTTTCTGTAGCCGGTCAGCTTTCCGCCGGCAATCGTGATCAGTCCGGATTCAGAAGTCCAGATCTCATCTTTCCGGGAAATCTCGGACGGGTCTTTTCCTTCTTCATGAATCAGCGGTCTGAGCCCCGCCCAGCTTGATTCGACATCTTCAGCCTTGATTCCCAGTTCAGGGAACATATAGTTGATTGCATTAATGACATAATCCCTGTCTGCAGTCGTCATTCGAGGATGTTCCAGATCCTCGTTGTAGACGGTGTCCGTTGTGCCGACATATGCCTTTCCGTCTCTCGGAATCGCGAACACCATGCGGCCGTCGGGCGTATCAAAATAAACGGCTTGTTTTAAAGGAAAGACCGATTGATCAAAAACAAGATGCACGCCTTTTGTATGCTGAAGGTGTTTGCCTTCTTTTGAATGGTCTTTTTCCCGTAGACGGTCAACCCACGGACCCGCGGCATTCACGATTTTTTTCGCGTGGACGCGGTACGTTTTTTTCGTGAAGACGTCTTCAATGACCACGCCGGTGACCTTGCCGTTTTCATAAATAAAATCGCTTACTTTCGCATAATTGACGGCCTCGGCTCCGAATTTAACTGCTTCTTTCATGACTTCGATCGTCAACCTGGCGTCATCCGTCCGGTATTCGACATAATAGCCGCCGCCTTTCAGGCCGTTCTTTTTCACAAGCGGCTCTTTTTGAAGCGTTTCCTCGGCATTCAGCATGCTCCTCCGCTCAGCTTTTTTGACACCTGCTAAAAAGTCGTACACTCGCAGTCCGATTGAAGTGCTGAATTTGCCGAAAGTGCCTCCCTTATGCATCGGAAGCAGCATCCATTCAGGCGTTGTCACGTGCGGACCGTTTTCATAGACGATCGCCCGCTCTTTGCCGACCTCGGCTACCATTTTCACTTCAAATTGCTTTAAATAACGAAGTCCGCCGTGTACGAGTTTCGTGGAGCGGCTTGACGTTCCGGCCGCAAAGTCCTGCATTTCGCAAAGCGCCGTTTTCATTCCGCGCGATGCGGCGTCCAATGCCGTCCCTGCGCCTGTAATACCTCCGCCGATAATAAACACGTCATACTTCTGCTTCGTCATATTCTGTAAAATATCGTCCCGTTTGCGGCTTGAAAATAATGATTCCATGTTCATGTCCTCCCTTGTTGTCACGGTAAAAAAATAGAAAAAGAGACCACAAACATCCAAAGCGCTAATACTGCTTTGGTGCCTGCGGTCTCTCCTCTTCTCCAACCGTTTCTATTAACTTAATTAGATTGTAACATACATGCGGCTTATTTAAAAGCCCTAGCTGCATTTACAGCTTTCTTCCACCCGCTGTACAGACTCTCACGCTCTTTTTCTTCCATTTTCGGTTCAAAACGTTTGTCAAGCTGCCACTGGTCTTTGATCTCGGAACGATCACTCCAGAAGCCGACAGCAAGACCCGCTAAATAGGCTGAACCGAGCGCGGTTGTTTCATTGATTTCAGGACGTTCTACAGGGACATCCAAAATGTCGCCCTGAAAATCCATCAGGAAGTTGTTTTTGACAGCTCCGCCGTCGACTCTCAGCGTTTTCACCGAGATCCCGGAGTCTTCCATCATTGCGTCAAGAACATCTTTCGTTTGATAGGCAAGCGCTTCAAGCGTTGCTCTAACAAAATGCTCTTTCGTCGTACCCCTGGTCAGTCCGAATACAGCGCCGCGGACATCGCTGTCCCAATAAGGCGTGCCTAAACCTACAAATGCAGGAACCACATAAACACCATCGGCAGATTCTGCTCTTACAGCGTATTTTTCACTTTCTTTGGCGTCCTTAAACATTCTCAGCCCATCACGGAGCCATTGAATAGCGGAACCAGCGACGAAGACGCTGCCTTCCAGCGCATATTCCACCTTTCCGTCGATGCCCCAAGCGATTGTCGTCAGCAGGCCGTGCTCTGATTTGATCGCTTTCTCGCCGGTGTTCATCAGCATAAAGCAGCCTGTTCCATACGTGTTCTTAACCATTCCCTCTTCAAAGCAAGCCTGCCCGAACAATGCTGCCTGCTGGTCGCCGGCTGCACCTGCAATCGGAATGTTTTTGCCGAAGAAATGATAATCGACCGTTTCAGCGTATACATGCGATGAAGGCTTGACTTCAGGAAGCATCGATTTCGGTACGCCGAGAATATCGAGAAGTTCATCATCCCATTTGAGGTCATAGATGTTGAACATCAGTGTTCTTGAGGCGTTTGAATAATCTGTCACATGCGCTTTTCCGCCGGACATTTTCCAGATCAGCCAAGAATCGATCGTACCGAAGAGAAGGTCGCCGTTTTCCGCTTTCTCCCGTGCCCCTTCCACATGATCCAAAATCCATTTCACCTTCGTGCCTGAAAAATAAGGATCGATTAAAAGGCCTGTTTTTTCTCTGATCGTTTCTTCATAGCCTTGTTCTCTCAATTCCTGACATATTTCCGCCGATTGGCGGGACTGCCACACAATCGCATTGTAGACCGGTTTACCGGTATGTTTATCCCAAACAACGGTCGTTTCCCGCTGGTTGGTGATCCCGATTCCGGCAATTTGCGCGGCTTCGATTCCCGATTCTGAAAGCGCAGAAGCGATCACCGACAGAACGGAGCCCCAGATTTCATTTGCATTGTGTTCAACCCAGCCGGGGTTTGGAAAATATTGCTGAAATTCTTTTTGCGCAATATGGACGATTTCGCCTGCTTTGTTGAAAACAATCGCCCTTGTGCTTGTGGTGCCTTGATCAAGAGACAAAATGTATTTTTCCATTTTTGGAAACTCCCCCTTATATGTCTGTTAAGATTTGCGTTTTTTTTAAATGTTGACCGATTGATCAACCGATTGTTTTTTCATATGAATATAGAAACCTAACAATATCACAACTAGTATAGCGCTTACAATCCAAAATGTGTTGGTGATGTGCCCTTTGAATGCGGCGTTGTAAAAAACGCCTGCAAATGAACCGCCGAGCGCCGGTCCTAAAACAGGAATCCACGCGTACTTCCAATTTGAACTTCCTTTTCCTGCAATCGGAAGGACAAAGTGGGCGATTCTCGGCCCCAAATCGCGGGCAGGGTTAATCGCATAGCCTGTTGTTCCGCCGAGCGAAAGCCCGATCGCCACGATCAGAAATCCGACAACGAGCGGATTCAGTCCGTCAGTAAACTTGTTTGCACCGATCGCTAAAAGTCCGAGAACGAGAACAAAAGTCCCCAATGTTTCACTGAACAGGTTTGCAAATGTATTTGGAATCGCCGGCCCTGTCGAAAATACTCCCAGCTTCGCGCCTTGATCTTCGGTTTCTTTCCAGTGCGGCAAGTAGTGAAGAAAAACGAGCACCGCTCCTAAAAATGCGCCGATCATCTGTCCTAAAATATAGGAAGGCACTTCTTCCCAAGGAAAATCTCCGACAAATGCCAGCCCCAATGTCACGGCCGGATTTAAATGCGCTCCGCTGATGCCGCCGACGGCATATACCGCCATGGCCACGCCAAGCCCCCAGCCGAAGACGATCACAATCCATCCGGATTGATGGGACAGCGATTTTTTCAAATTAACTCCTGCACAAACTCCAGCTCCAAAGACGATGAGCAGCATCGTTCCGATAACTTCCCCCCAAAATGCTGTCAAGGCTATCCCTCCTAAAATCTATTATGAAGTGTTATTCTAAGATGAACACCATGGGTTCACCTTCTTCACTGTGTCTAAAAGACCATAAAAAAACACAGCAAACTTTCTTTACATCATACTGAGTAAAGAACTGCTGTGGTCTCCGGGTCTCCGTCACAATGTATTAACTTAGTAAGATCGTATCGTATAGTGAAAGCGTTGTCAATAATTTTTCACATTTTAAATTTTTACTTCCAGTATTTTTTCCATAAATCAGTGTCTGAGGTGGTGACTGCGGACGCCCCTGCTGCAAGCGCCTGCTCGACGTCTTTTTCGGTACGGATAAACCCGCCCGCAAAGATCGGAATGCCGGTTATTTCTTTGACTTCCTTGATCAGTTCCGGCACCACTCCGGGAAGCACTTCTATATAGTCGGGTCTGTGCTTTTTCACCAATTCAATACTCTTCTTCATGGCGCTTGTGTCTATTAAAAACATGCGCTGGATCGCATACACTTTCTTCTGCTTTGCTTTTGCGATAACGCTTGATCTTGTAGAGAGAATGCCCGCCGGCTTCATTTCCTGGCAAATGAATTCCGCACCGTATTCATCATGCTTAATTCCTTGGATCAGATCGACGTGCACAAACATTTTTTTCCCATGGGATCTGGCCGCGCTGATGACGCCTCCCAGCTGTCCAAGGTGGATGTCAAGCAGGACCCCGTATGAAAACGGGCTGTCCAGGAATGTATCAAACTGCTTCATATTACGTACCGCAGGTAAAATTTGTTGATCGTGAAAACTCATGTTCCATCTCCTTCACTTGCTATCTTGCTTCTGTATTACACTAATGGAATTTCCGCCTCATTGCAATCCTTTATAAACAGAAGCCTCTCACGGTCCCCGGGCAAATCATTTTACATTTACCTTCAGTCATGTCCATAATTTAACACAACCAACTCGAATGGGGGAATTTTTTATGAAAGCGATCATCCATGAAGGAATCAAGGGCCTTTCAGGACTGAAATATACAGACGTTTCCGACAAAACGCCCGGTCCGGGTGAAGTCAAAATCAGACTGAAAGCGGCCGGGCTGAACCACCGTGACTTGTTCCTCTTTCAATCCAGGGAGGCGGGTGATGCCCCATTTATACCCGGCTCCGACGGAGCTGGCACGATCGAAGAGACAGGCGAAGGCGTTCAGGGCCTCGCCTTTCATACAGAGGTGATCATCAATCCGAGCATCGGCTGGGAATATACGGATTCTGTTCCGCAAGTACCCGACATTCTCGGCGGCCCATCTGACGGAACCTTCGCAGACCATGTCATCGTCCCGGCGAAGCACGTGTTGAAAAAACCGGCGCACCTTTCCTGGGAGGAAGCAGGCGTCTTGCCTTTATCCGCTCTGACCGCTTACAGGGCTTTATTTACGAAAGGACATTTAAAAAAAGGCGAACACATCTTAATACCGGGAGTCGGCGGAGGCGTCGCCACAAACGCAGTGCTCATGGCAAAGGCAGCAGGCGCACGGGTGACTGTAACCTCCCGAAGCGAAGAAAAAAGAAAAGAAGCGCTCCGCTATGGGGCGGATCTCGCAATTGAAAGCCGCGGTCTGTGGAAAGAAAGCTTGGGCGGGGAACGGGTTGATTTAATCCTCGACAGCATCGGTCCGGCAACTTTTGCGAATTATTTCGATGTCATCAAGCCGAACGGAAGGATCATCAATTTCGGCGCCAGCTCGGGAGACAGCATCCAGCTTCCGCTGCGCTCGCTCTTTTTCCCGCAGATCAGCATCATCGGCACTTCGATGGGCAGCCTCGAAGAATTTCGGCAAATGATTGATTTTATCGAACGCCATTCCCTTAAGCCGGTGCTTGATCAAGTGTTTCCTTTATCAGAAGCGGTTGCAGCCTTTAAACGGATGAAAGACGGGGAGCAGTTTGGAAATATCGCTTTGCAAATAGGCGGGTAACCTCTGGGGAACGGCGGCTTGCCAGTCATCAGCCGCCGTTTTTTGGTTTTGACCGAAAAAAGAGGTCAGCCCCATAATGAAAGCAGCCACAGCACGACCGGAAGGGTGACGATGCTGAGCATTGTACTGATAAAAGTCGCGCTTGAAACGATTTCCGGCTTTGTTTCAAACTGAACCGCCATCAAAGTCGTATTCGCCGCTGTCGGCATGGCCGCCGCCAACACCATGATCTGTTTAACCAGCCCGTCGACGGGGAGAATCAGCGCAAACCCCAAGGCAATGAGCGGAGACACGAATAGTTTCAGCAAAAGCGAGTAAGAAATTTTCCGATATTCGATATGTTGAAAGGAAATCACCGCAAGCTGCATGCCGAGAATAATCATAATCGTCGGAATCGCGGCGTCCCCCACCAATTTAATTCCCGTCATTAACTGTTCGGGAATCGAAATATGCCCCAGCTGAAAGCATATGCCGAGCAGCGCACCGTATGCGACCGGCATCCGGATAACCCTTGTCATCACAATTTTAAATCCGCCCGCTTCAGGGCTTCCTTTCGCTGCATAATATATGCCGATCGTGCTCATGACAAGCTGCTGAAGCACCATCAGCACAACGGCGATATCAAGCCCGGCCGTGCCGTAGACAAGCAGGACGACGGGAGTGCCGTAGTTTCCGTTATTCATGAAAGCGGATGATAAAACGAGAGCGCATCGCTCCTGATTGGAATACCCGTGAACATATGAAATGAGGTAGACAAATAGAATCAAAATGAAACAGAGGCCGAGACAATAGACAGACATATAGATATAATCCATCGTCAGCTTGTTCTCATAAAACGTATCAAACGCTAAAAACGGAGACATTAAATACAGGGACATTTTAGATAGGTTCTGAATATCAAAATGAAGCAGCTTTTGTCCGATGAACCCGATCGCAAATATCCCGAAAACCGGCAGTAAAACAAGCACAAACTCCATGATGCACCTTCTTTTTATGTATAACCGTTCTCATTAATACTATCAATCATATAGAAAATTCCGTTTGTTTTCAACGGTGTTTCCAGCCCGTTTGCAGTAAAAGAGATCCCGCATACCCGGCCCTGCTTGGCTAGGTATGCGGCAATCTTCTTCATGTACTGGGATGCGGCTGTAAGGAGAATTTGTTCACTCACATTCCGTTTCCCCTGAAACAGACAAACGATTTTGCGGGCCTCCCGTACATGTCGGATGATGACTTTCTGGCGGTTCTTTGATCTTGGCAGTGCTCAAGCAATGGGCATGTTTCAGGATTTTTATATGACCGGCAGCCTTTCGGTCTTGCTGGTTTAGGCGAATGCAACTGTCTTTTTCACTGTCCTTTCAAAGGGCATCATTTTTTCTGCCGCGGGCAAATAAAAACCGCAGACAAAAGAAGACATACATTGTCTCTACTGCCTGCGGGGAGTTGCGGATGTCCGTCTATTCCGATTTTAATAGGTGCGATAAGCATTGGTTAAGGAAGGACACGAATTCTTCCACAGGCTGAATGAGCCATGAGCTTTTCCTTGTGTATCACATTCTGCTGTCTCATTGTCATGCTGTTCAGCCTCCGTTGCTTTTTTCTTACTTTGAAGTACACCCGCCTAATCCCATTTCATCATCATCTTTTTCCAAAAACGGACGGCATTTGTATGTTTGCCCTTTGTTTATGATACCCGCTTCATTTCTTTTCTGGAGCGGTCTTTCTTGTAGTATCCAATAAAATAAATGAGACCGACGAACACGGATCCGCCAATGACATTGCCGATAAAAGCCGGAATGATGTTTCCGATAAACTGCCCCCATGTGAACGAGCCTGCAAAAATGGCTGCGGGAATCACAAACATGTTGGCGACAACGTGCTGAAATCCGATTGCGACAAAAGCCATAATTGGGAACCAGATGCCAAGGATCTTCCCTGCTCCGTCTTGTGCGCCAAAAGAAAGCCATACAGCAAGACATACAAGCCAGTTACAGCCGATGCCGGAAATGAGAACCTTGCCGAAGCTCATATCGAGTTTCCCTTGTGCAACGGCGATCGTTTTTTCTAAATAAGGACCTGTTTCAGTCAATCCAACCAAATGTCCGAAAAAGTAAGCAACAAACAGTGCCCCGATTAAGTTCATAATCGTAACGATTCCCCAGTTAACCGCCAATTGTTTCAGTGATATTTTTCTTGAAAATAAAGCCATCGCAACGGACATCATATTCCCTGTGATCAATTCAGCGCCAGCGAGCACCACAAGGATCAGACCGACAGGAAATACGGCAGCTCCGATCAGGCTGGACAGGCTTCCCCATTCTTTCGGCAGGTCGCCGATTACCCTGATATCAAGCAAGTACCCAAGCGCGATAAATGCGCCGCCTAAAAACCCCAATACAAGCAGAGACGGCAGCGAGAGCTGTATTTTTTTCATTCCTGCTTCAATTGCCGCATCCGCTATTTCATCCGGTTTTCGAAAAGCCATACTAAAACCTCCATTATTTCTTCTTTTCTCACAGTTATGGCAGAAAGACAATAAAAAAAGGCAGCACTCAAATAACCTGTGTCAACCAGGCGTTTGAATGCTGCCTAACTTGTATGCATACCCATACAACAAAATCAAGCAGAATTAAGATATCGAAAGAGAATATATACAGTCCGTGCATACATTCCATTGCTTTTGCCTTCTATAACTGTAGCAATATCCTATCAAATGTGATAAAAATGTGTCAACCCTGCCGCCGCTTCTCTCTTGCGAATGTATAGTTCCCTTCATACTTGACGAGTTTTCTGCCGTCAAGCCACCAGGTGACATTGAAAAGCCGGTCAAGAAAGTATCTGTCGTGCGAAACTGCGATAATCGTCCCTTGAAATTGGCTTAATGCTTCTTCAAGCATCTCCTTCGATTCGATGTCCAAATGGTTTGTCGGCTCATCGAGGATCAGCACATTATGGTTTTGGTGAACGAGCTGGGCCAAGCGAAGCCGCATCCGTTCGCCTCCGCTTAAATTTTTCACTTTTTGAAAGACGGATTGGCCGAAAAACAAAAACTTTGCAAGCAACATTCTGGCTTCGCCTTCTGATGCAGAAACATGTTCACGGAATTCGGCTAAAACCGTGCGCTCTTCCTCCATTTCGCCGACATGCTGCGTCAGATATGCGGCCGATAAATTGCTGCCAAGCTGCACGTCACCGCTGTCCGGTGTTTCCTTTCCGCTAATGATGTTGAGCAGCGTCGTTTTGCCGCTGCCGTTCTCTCCGACGATGGCGGCGCGCTCCTGAAAACGGACATGCATACTGAGATTGTCAAAAAGCAACCGCTCACCGAAGCTTTTGCAGACATCCTCAAGCCTGACGACATCTTTTCCGCTTCGTTCATCCATGCTGAAAGCTAAATCGATCTTTTTGCGTTCCAGTACGGGTTTCTTCACCTTCTCCATGCGCTCCAAAGCTTTTTCCATGCTTTTGGCTCGCCGGTGCAGGCCATCATTCGGAGGATTGGCGCGATTCGCCCATTCCTTCAGCCGCTTGATCGTTTCCTTCATTTTTTTGATTTTCTTCTGCTGATCCTGATAGTCATGAAATTCTCTCATGAGGCGCTCTTCCCGTTCATCGGCATAATGTGTATAGCTGCCTTTGGAAAAGTGAAGCTCTCCCTGGTCGATTTCAAGAATTGAGGTGACCGCTTCATCCAGGAAATAGCGATCATGCGATACAATGACTGCTGTGCCTTTGTACTGCTTTAAAAAAGACGTCAGCCATTCGATCGCTGTCAAATCCAAATGGTTTGTCGGTTCATCCAGCAAAAGCAGATCCGGAGCTGCCAAGAGAAGCCTGGCAAGACCCGCTTTCGTCCGTTCTCCTCCGCTTAACTCCCGCCACTCGGCATCGAGTAGCCGCTCGATATTTAAGCCGTGCGCTACCCGTTCGATTTGCGCACTGATGCCGTAGCCGCCTTTCCGTTGAAATTCATCTTGTAAAGCCCCGTACTTTTCCAAAAGAAGACTGAGTTTTTCCTCGTCCTTTTCAACGGCCAATTGCCGTTCAATCCGGGAAAGCTTCTGCTGTGTGTCCCATAATGACGAAAAAACATCATACAGCAGCTCTTTTACCGTTTGGCTGCCGTCCCATGCGGGATTCTGCTCCAAGAGCCCCGTTGATAATCCTTTTTTCCAAGTCACAAGGCCTTCATCAGGTTTCGTTTGGCCGCCGATCAGCTTCAACAACGTCGTTTTCCCTTCCCCATTTCGTCCGATCAGACCGATTCGCTCCCCTTGGTGCAGGTCCCATGACAGCCCGCTGAAAATCGTATGTCCTCCGTATGTTTGCCCGACATGTTGCAAACTGCATATCATCATCTATTTTTCCTCCGCACTCCGTAAAGAGACACCGAGCATAAAAAAAGACGGCAGAGCTTACACCCCGCCGTCAGCATCAAAAATCCGATTGTGGGCAGATGTCTCTCACTGGTATTTTTTCCAATTGAATGTGTAAAAAAGGGCAGACTGATCCCGTAATACGCATTCCCCGGAAAAAATCGCGCGACAAATATACAGATGAGCTTGCATATCCGTCATACGCTTACCAGTTTGATTCATCTTTTCCACCTCCTTTTAATAGTTACAATATATGAAAAATAAAGATAAAAGTCAACATGAAAAAGCCGGCCTAAAACGGCCGGCACACGAATCTGCTATTTTTGATAATGAATCCGGTAGATGTCATGGCGTCTGTCCTTGAGCTGCCGGACGGTTCCGTCCTGCCGCTGCCTTCTGAGAATTTCCAGGTCGACATCGCCGATGACCACCATTTCAATGTTCGGATTGCATTCTCCGACGATTCCATCCCTTGCGAATTCAAAATCTGAAGGAGCAAAAATCGCGGATTGTGCATATTGGATATCCATATTTTCGGTTTGCGGCAGATTGCCGACCGTACCGGAAATAACCGTGTACACCTGATTTTCAACCGCTCTTGCTTGAGCACAGTATCTGACTCGCAAATAGCCTTGGCGGTCTTCCGTGCAGAAAGGGGTGAAAATAATCTTGGCCCCTTTTTCGGTTGCGATTCTGCCGAGCTCCGGGAACTCGATGTCATAGCAGATCTGGATCGCGATTTTGCCGCAGTCTGTGTCAAAGACGCGCACCTCGTCCCCCCTGCTGATGCCCCACCATTTTCGTTCATTCGGGGTAATATGAAGCTTATATTGCTTTTCGATAGTTCCGTCCCTTCTGAACAAGTAAGCGATATTGTAGATCTTCCCTTCTTCTTCAACGAAGTGGGAACCGCCGATAATGTTGACATTGTATTTAACGGCAAGATCTGTGAACAGGCTGATATAGTCTTCTGTATATTCGGTGATCCGCTGAACAGCCAGGCTCGGTGAACGCTCTTCAAGAAACGACATCAGCTGCGTCGTAAAGATTTCGGGATAGACGGCAAAATCCGCTCCCGCGTCTGAAGCCACGTCTGCATAGTATTCGACTTGGTTGGCAAACTCCTCGAAGGAATGAATCTGCTTCATCTCATATTGAATCACACAGATTCTCACCGGAAAAGCTGATTTGTAATAGCGCTTCGTCTGCGGCAAGTAGTCGACATTATTCCACTCCATCAATGTCGCATATTTGCTTGATGCTCTGTCATCCGGGAGATAGTTCGGATTGATCCTCATCATCGTAAATCCGTTCAACAGTTGAAACGAAAGAACCGGATCATAGATCTGGTGGTGGATGACTTGTTCGACATACTCCCTCGGCGTCATCTCGGAAGCGTACTTATGATAGTTCGGAATCCTGCCGCCGATGATAATGCTCTTTAAATTCAAGCGCCTTGCCAGATCTTTACGCGCTTCATAGAGACGGTGGCCGATCTTCATCCGTCTGTATTCAGGATGAACCATGACCTCGATCCCGTACATGTTTAAACCGTCGGGATTGTGATTCGTAATATACCCGTCGTCTGTAATATCTTGCCATGTGTGTCTGTCATCATATTCATCAAAGTTGATCAACAGGCTTGAACAGGAACCGATGACTTCTCCGTCAAGCTCTGCGCAAAACTGGCCTTCCGGGAAGTGTTCCAAATGGCTTTCCAGATGTTCCCGTTTCCATGGGATCATTCCCGGAAAACATAGCTCTTGAAGCCCGATGATGCTGTCGATATCTTTTTCTTCAATATTGCGGATGACAATCTTTTTTTCAAAGCGGGAAAGATCCAGTTTTTCAGACACGTCCCATTCCTCCTCTGCCTTCTTTATGATGGATTGGAAATTATTTCGATCAGCTGCTCAAGCTCCATTTCCGCCATTGATTCCAAACGGTGGTCATAATGCTCGAACAGCAGGCTTTTCGTTACTTTATTCGGTACAATCACACATTTCATTCCGGCTCTTTTCGCGGCGATTGATCCGTTGACAGAATCTTCGAATGCAATGCACTCCTCAGGCTTCACACCGAGACATTCCGCCGCTTTTAAATAGAGTTCCGGGTTCGGTTTGACTTCCTCAACATCATCGGCCGTTCTGATGCACTCGAAATCATCGTACAGGCCGATTTGTTTCAAATGCTGAGACACCCATTTATAATCCGAGCTTGACGCCAAGCCGATTTTTAAACCGAGCTCTTTCGCTGCGGACAAATAAGCTTCCACACCGGGACGCGCTTTTTCGCTTTCCATTCTTTTCGTAAAACGCTCTTGCCTCAATTTCGTCAATTGCTCATGGTCCAGCTTTTTTTGCAGCTGTTCCTCCAGATAAGAAAACGGCTGGAATCCGGCGGCCGTGCCGATGACATTTCCCCAAACCGACATAGGCAGCTCTGAGCCGTGTTCTTCAAAAATTTCCTGGAGCACTTCATATTCATGCGTTTCTGTATCTAAAATAAGACCGTCAAAATCAAAAATCACTGCTTTAATCATCGCGCTTTAGCCCAACTCCTTTTGACTGTTTGCACCATTCATTGTATCCTTCTTACCGCCCCTTGAAAAGAGAAGACACTAAAAACCGGTATGTATAAATGAAGAAGAGCCTGCTGTAAGAGGCAAGCTCTTCCGTTCTTACTGAGTCCGTGCCGGAGTGGAGATGTTCGTAAGCGCCTGTCCGGCAGATTCGTTGGACATTTCGTTTACCGCCAGATCCCCGAGCGCCAAAATCCCGACTAAATGGTTGTTATCGACGATCGGCAGACGGCGGATTTGACTTTGAGCCATCAGCTGTGATGCTTCTTCAAGGCTCATGTTCGGATTCCCTGAAACAACATTGGTTGTCATCACGTTTGAAACAGGTGTCTGTCCATCCTGGCCTTCCGCTGTCGTTCTGAGTGTGATATCACGGTCTGTGATCATTCCTTTTAACACGCCTTGATCTACGACCGGGATCGCCCCTATATTATGACGGCTCATCAACTCAGCCGCTTCTTGAACCGTTTGATTGGAAGAAATTGTCGCCACTTGCTTAGACATTGCATTGCTGATTGTCGTCAATAGACTGCACCCCTTTCGATTGTTAGTATGTACAGGTCGCGCACATGCTAAAAAGGAAGTTGGCACCATTTCATTGTGTTTTCCGCTTATTTCTTATATCATCTTTTCATAAAAAGAAGAGCTTTTCCGAAAACGGAACAAGCTCTTTCAATTCAGGCAAAAGCCGATTTTACATCAGCATTTTATTCTCGGTATTCACGATATGAAAGTCGGCGGATGTCAGAGGGAAGTACAAACCGCAGTCATTCAGCTTGCGGCAGTTTTTATCGAACAAATCACGGTCTTTCAGCATCCACCGGCGCTTCGCCTTAGTTAATAAGGCATGGATCAATTGCAGGCTTGTCATAATCTGAAACGCCTCATCGAGCGTTCCTTTGTATTCATCCTCTTTCAATTCAAGCATGCCCTGCTTTTTAAGTTCTTTTATTTTTTGTTTATTCAAGTACAATGGAAATATTTGATACAGCTCTGATACAAGCTCTTCTATATAAATTTCTTGTTCTTCAGTTGCTGCCTTTACAATTCGCAAATTGATCACCCTTCATCCCTTGTTCAAATCTCTTCAATCAGAATATCATACATAAACAATGGGCTGTGAAGGTAAGTGTTTCCTAATGGCTGAACGCTTTTTACAGAAAGGAGCAGTAAAAATGAACCAAAAAAACCACGGCTTAATCTTTAGTGCAGGCAGCCGGCATGACGGCGAACATTTATTTGCATTTCTAAAAAGAGAAGCGAAAGCATCGAAGCCTGTCATTCAATACTGGGTCGCAAACGAGAAAATTAAAGTGAATCATAAACCCGTAGATCATAACGTTCGGCTGGAGAGCGGAGACAGCGTGATGATCGATCTCAGGGAGGAGGAAGAAAGCGGAATCGTCCCTGAATACGGGGAACTTCCCGTTCTGTTTGAAGATGATCATATGCTCATTGTCAATAAGCCGGCGGGAATGGCGACACATCCGAATGAAGCTGGCCAGACCGGCACGCTGAGCAATCTTGTGGCGTTTTATTTTCAAATGAACGGCGAGGAGCGGAAAGTCCGGCACGTCCACCGTCTTGATAAGGATACGAGCGGCGCTGTCGTTTTTGCAAAGCACCGCCTCGCCCACGCCCTTTTAGACGAACAGCTGCAAAGAAAAGAACTGTCGCGTACATATCTAGCTGTAGCGGAAGGGAAATTCAGAAAAAGAACAGGAACCATTTCGGCGCCGATCGGCAGAGACAGGTACCACCCCGTCAGAAGAAGGGTGTCCGATTCCGGACAGCCCGCCGTGACCCATTTTGAATCGAAAGAGTATGACAGCCGGCACGATGTTACACTATGCAGGCTGCAGCTGGAGACAGGCCGAACCCACCAAATACGTGTTCACCTTGCAAGCATCGGCCATCCTTTGTCAGGCGACAATTTATACGGCGGTTCAGAGGGGCTTTTTCCGAGGCAGGCTCTTCACGCGATCGAAATCAATGTGACCCATCCGATCACAAAAGAACCCGTCACTGTCACAGCACCACTGCCGGATGACTTGAAAGACGAAATCGGACGACTGTTCGGCACGATTGATTAAACATAAAAAAGGCTGTCCATTAAGGACAGCCTTAAAGCGGTTTTGCATACATAATATAGCGCTCAGGCGCATTTCCGACATAAGAAAACGGATAGCATGTCGTTAACAGCAGTTCTTCTTTTTCGTGCTGCAGCGTGATGATGGATGTATCATCTTGATCAACAATTTTCGTGTGTGTGATTTCATATTCGAAGCTTCCGTATGGAAGCTCGATTTTCAGCTTATCTCCGATTTCAAGCTCTCCTGTTCTGCGAAAAACCGTATCCCTGTGCCCCGAAAGAACAATTTGCCCGTTTTGTTTTGGATAATAGCTGTCTTTATAATGACCGACACCTTTTTTCAAATCATCGGGACTGGTTCCTTCAACGATGGGAAGCTCAGCGTCCAGTCTGGGAATATGGAGGATGCCTGCCGCTTCGCCGTTGTCGGGTTTAAACGATGCGGGCGCTGAGGGATGCTTTGCTGAACGGACGGATTGACTCGATGCAATGGCTTCTTTTGCTGCAGTTAAAGAAATATCGGTCTGTCTGTTCATATCGAATATTTTCCAGCCGCCGTATGCAAAAATGGCAAGCCCCGCCGTCATAAGCAGAAACGATAACATCTTGACTTTCATAGTTTTGCAATACCCCTTTTCCGCATATAAAGAATCGCTCCAAACATAAATGTCAGGAAGCCGTACAAAAGGAAACCGCCGTAAAAGGCCGCCGTATCGGGCAGCTTGTGCTCTTCACGCGAATCTGACAGAAACGCATCATTTGACAGACCGTCCATCTTCTCCTCCGGCGCATCTGCCCCTTCACCGATCGTCACGCCTGCAACAGGAGCAGCTCCGCTCTTTGACGTATCGCCATGAACCGGCTTTTCTCCGCTGTCATTGCCGGGCTTTTCTCCATCGCCCTTATCTCCAGCCGGTTTTTCTTCGTCATCAGGATCAGCTGGCTCTTCTCCCGGACGCGAATCATCTTCTGCTAATTTTTTGATTCGTCCTTCGGCAGCATAAGCGATCGGTTCTTTAAAGCTTTTGACAAATTCTACTGTGGCTTCGATATCCTCCGGCCCTGTGACCGAATTTTTTCCAAGCCGGGAAATCGGCGAATACTTGCTGCCCGAAGCAGATGCCATAAAGTTGTTTACGGTCAGCGTATATGTCCGGTCTAAATCAATTGGCGTTCCGTCCTCAAGAAAGATATCCGCGGTTTTATTTGTTTTCGGGTCCCATGTGTAGGTAAAGCCGCTGATCGAGTAATCCGGGCCATATGATGGGGATATTTGTGCGTCTATAATATCGTATAAATCCCTGCCTTTAATTTCAAGCCTGACGAGTACATTGCCGAAAGGCTGGATATTGAATAAGTCTCCCCATGTAATCGTTCCTTTTTTTAAATCTTGGCGGATCCCGCCCCCGTTCATCAATGCGAAATCTGAATTCATCGCGTGCCGCATGCCGTCAGCAATCAGATTCCCAAGAGGGGTGTCTCCGTCATTTGAATAGCCGCCGGCCATGTCGTGCGCTGCTTCACCGACTTTCTCACCGATGATCGGCGCAACCATCTGCTCATATTTATCCAGTATCTGACCGACCGCCGGATCAGGCTTGAGCTTTTCCTGATTCACATATTCGATTTCCGCTTTCTTTTGAACAATGTCTTTCGATTCCCGATCGATTTCAAGATCGACAACACCGATTGCCTTCCCGTATTCGTATGCTTGAACGATTAAAATATCATTGACTTGGCCGTTGACCACTTCATGATTGTGGCCGGCAAAGATAACATCGATCTCGGGATCTGCTTTTTTGGCAAGTTCGGCTGATTCACCGGTCACAACTCCGCCGTCCTGGGAAGCTGTCATATGGGCGAGCACCGCTATCGCCCGGACCCCTTTCGCTTTCAATTCTTTTGCAGCCTGGTTGACGGCCTTTGTTTCATCTGTAAATTCAATTGAGCGAATCCCTTCGGGCATGACCATATTGGCAGCCGCCTGTGTCACGACGCCGATAAAAGCGACAGGCACTCCTTCAACTTCAATGATTTCATATGGAGGAAGAAAGCTGTCCCCGCTTGTTTTCAACTTGCAATTGGCGCAGACAAGCGGGAAATTCTGTCCGTCATAACCTTTTGTCCCTTTCCCTTCAGGGTGTTCGCCGCCGTTCAACATGCGCAGCAGCTCTTCGGTCCCTTCATCAAACTCGTGGTTCCCGACGGTTCCAATGTCAAATCCGATTTCCTCCATGACTTCAACTGTCGGTTCGTCTTGAAGCAGGGAAGAAACCGGCGAGCTTCCTCCGATCATATCGCCTGCATGGACGATCAGCGTATTTTCACGTTCGGATTTTTTTTCTTTGATTAATGCTGCTGCATAATCCATCCTGCCGAATGTTCCATCCGTCCGGCCATCGCCGTTTAGATCGAGCTCATATTGCTGATCGATCTTTCCGTGCAGATCATTCATGCTTAACAGACGCAGCGGAATATTGCCGCTTTGCTCTTTTTTCGAATAGCCTGCAGCTTCCGCTTCTTCAGCCGTCGCAAAGAAAATTCGTCTTTCCACCGGAATCTCTCGCCACTTTTCAGGCACGACATACGTTTTTTCCGCAGAGTCTCCGACGTGCCGCGTCAGCCCTTTGCCTTGCTCCCTGGCACGAAATTCAAACGGCATTTCGAGGAGGGGATCAGCGGGATTCCAAATGCCGATTTTCTCGTCTTTCGCCTTTTTGACGGCGCTTTGAAACAATTGATAGTCTTCATCGCTTCCAATCGGCCAAATGAAATAGGTGACAGCCATCCCCTTTTGGACAAGCTGCAAATTCGTATTGACGCCGTCTTCAGTGATGACTTGGGCAAGCAGGCGGCCGTAGCTGTCTTTTGCTTCTTTGCCCACCTTCACAGTGACTTTGTCTCCCGGAGCCAATATAGACTGCAAATATTCCTTCGCCTTGTTTCCATGTTTCAGCTGGTTTTCATCTAATTCATTTTTCGGCGTATGATAAGTTTCGGCTGTATCTATGTTGACATAGCGGACTTTTGTAGATCCGAGAACCGGCTCTTTTAAGTGGATCGTATCCCCGTCAACAACTCGTTCGACAACACTTTCGTATTCCCCTTCAGCAGCGGGGGGAGGATGCGCGACGCCGTCTAATATCTGAAGGTCGTCCTGCTTTCTCGGCAGAAGCTGCACCGTATCATAACGGCTTAACACGCCGGTAATTTCGTACCATTGTCCTTGTTCTATCGATTCGGCGGCGTTCGTTTGTTCCATCACCCTTAGTGTGAGCGGATGATAGTTTTCATCGATCATCGTGATATTATAGCCGCCGCCTGCCGGCGCATCCGGCTTTGTTTCAATAAAGCCTTTCATCTTCACAAGCCGGCCTTCGTATTCAGCTGCCGTTCCGTGATCGAGCACATCTTTAATGGTCAACGGAACAGGGTCAGGCAGTGCCGCTCCTTCTCCGGTTACTTCAATGCCTGACGGTACAGGAACAATTTCTGTCAAACCTTTGAATGTCGTGATCTTCCCTGTGACCGAGACAGACATCCCCTCTTTCAGCTCCGGAAAATCGCCTTGTACAGCGGAATAAATATTGATTCCCGCCGTGTCGTCCTGAATAAATGTGGACAGTTTTCCTCCTCCGACAGCTGCTTGATCCGCAGTGACGATTCCTTTGATTTTGACCGTTTCATTTAAAAGCTTGCGCGCCTCGGCTATCGTTTTGATCTCCGGCTGGACTGGCGGCGCATCGCCTCCGGAAAATGTGATGGATTGAACGGATTTCAAACCGGGGGAATTAAAATATGTAGAGCGTTCGCCTTCAATGATGAGTTTTTTTCCGATGAGATGAGGGTTTGTCTTTAAACCGAACTGGTCTCTGAAAGATGCGGGTATCTGCACGGGGAGTATGTTCTCAGGTGATGTTTCCTCTTTTTTATCTGCGATTGCGATGTTATAATCGTTGGCGAAATTTCCGCTGAAACGATAATGGCCGCTCGACACAGTATGCCCGACGACATACCCTTCAACGGCTGCATGCCCTTCGTTGTGCTTAATCGCTTCTTCTACGGTAATCGTTTCTGAAGCGCGCGATACGTCCGCAAACGGCGCTAAAAAAGACGCAATCATCATAAGGGTGATCGTCAAACCAGCTAAAAAACGACACTTTAGAACATTGACCATATATTCGCCTCCCGTTTTTTGCTTCCTGTCAAGTTTATCTGATGATGATAAAGAACATATAATTTTTTTGTAAAATTTTCAAAAAAGAATGAGAACAGGGATGACCGCATTCTCATTCTTTAATCGGAAGCTTCAATTTTACGGTCGTTCCTTTTCCTTCCTCGCTTTCAAAATGAATGCTTCCGCCGTGATTTTCAATAATTTTAAATGTAACCATTAATCCGAGCCCGGTTCCTTTTTCCTTCGTTGTATAAAATGGCTCCCCAAGCTTTTCAAGCACATCTTTTGAGATGCCCTTTCCCTGATCTTCAAAGGTGATGAATACGCTGTCTTTTTCAAAGTAGGAACGTATTGTGATAAAGCCTTCAACATCCTCCATCGCCTCGATCGCATTTTTTAATATGTTGAGGAAAACCTGTTTCAGTTCATTTGATACAGCAAGAATCTCAGGGAGATCTCCGCTCAGCTGTTTCTCGATCCGCACATTGTTCAGCACGGCCTGCGACTCCAATACCATGCAGACATCTTCAACAATCGAGTTGACCTGAACCGGATCAAATGTAGTCGATTTTGTTTTGGCCAATACGAGAAATTCGTTGATAATCGCTTCAAGCCTGATGAATTCGGACATCATCACTTCCGCATAGTCTTTTTGATATTTTTTAGACTGGATCATCAGCTGGAGGAACCCTTTCAGAGATGTGAGGGGATTCCGTATTTCATGAGCGATCCCGGCAGCGAGCTGCCCGACCGCTGACAGCATTTCCGATTTCATAAGCATTTTTTCAGACCGCTTTTGGTTTGTAATGTCCTCGGATATCAGCATCACCTGATGCACGTTCCCTGCGCTGTCCTCCACAGGAACAAGGGAGGTTTGCTCCCACCTGTCCTGCCGCTCCCCATCCTGGTAATGAAGATCCCCTGACCATGGTTTCTTATCAAGGACGTGCTTCCAGTAGCGATGGAGATCATCACAGTGAAAATGCTTGCGGTAAATGTCAAATACATCCCTGCCGATGATGTCATCTTGTTGTTTTCTGAGCATCCGGCAGAAGCGTTTGTTTGCATAAGTAACCGAACCGTCGACCGAAGTGAGCAATATGTTGGCCGGACTTTGATCAATAGCCTGTGAGCTGATGTGCAGGGCCTCGTTTGTCTTTTTCAGTTCAGTGACATTCGTGAACGTGACAACAATGCCTTCAATCTTTTTCCCCGACGCATAATAAGGCATCATTTTCACGGCATACCAGCCGCCGTTTGGCATTTCGAACTCTTTTACGACCGTCTTGTTTTCATAAAGCGTCCGCTTTAAGTCATCGGCATACTCCTCATAGTTGAACCTCTCTGTCAGCTTATCGGCAGGCCTTGAAAGGTCATCCTTTTTCAGGTCGAACATATTGGCGGCTTCTGGCGTAAATAATTTCAATTTCAATTCCTGATCCAAAAAAACGGCGGCGATGTTCGTGCTCGTCAGCAGATTGTTCAGATCATTTTTAAGGGTGTTCAGCTCATTCACTTTCTTTTCAAACGCCCTGTTTAGCGCTGTTAATTTTTTGTTTTCTTCCTGAAGCTTTTGATTGGCGGACACCAAAGCGTCGTTGGACGCTTCGAGCTCTTTTACCGTCCGGTACAGATGTTGGAGATGAAGCTGGCCGTCCTCTCCGCCGGATACCGGCGCGCGGGCAGCCTCTTCTTTTGCTTTTTCGATAAACAGTACATAAAGCTTGTGATACTGGCGGAAGAAACTTTTTAATGTCAAATGAACAAAGGATAGTTCTCCGCTTAAATAAATCGGAACGTTTTTAAACGACACTTTTTTCTCTTTTTTTGCCCGTTGTAAAGCGGCATTGACCTGCACGGATAAGCTCGCGGGAAAAGCTTGATGAATGTTGCCTTTTGAACTTTTCAAATATTGATCGGCACTTTCTGAGGACGCGACAATTTCTCCCCGGTCATTCAGGATCAGACAAGGAAACATATACTGGTCGATCAAGGAAAGATAAATATCATCCAGCCTATGAAAACCACTCAGTTCATTGATTTTTTTATATACTTCTGTTTGCACCTTCGGATACACAGAATCATTACCAAATAAACCTGACATTTTTCCAACCGTCTCACTTGAGCCCAGCATTACAAAACTCCTCCTTTTCTAAGTGCAAAATCAAAAAGGAAAACACCTTTTTTGCATTTTCATGATGATTGGCAGCTGAAATCATTTACGGAGGGAGAATCCTTTACAGATCGCGCAGGGGCAATAAAAAGTTTGCAGGCACCTTCTTTAAATGCCAAAGTTCTTCATGCCGATATCCACCCGGGCATTGCAAATCGATTGTTTTTCAGTCCATATTTAAACAAAAGTGCATGAACACAAGACCGACATCCGTCTTTTATTCTTCTTCCGGCAGCCTTTATTTGAATCCGACCTGTTTTGGCTTATTTGTTTTTTTGGATATCAGACATCCATCCACTCACCGAATTCCTTTAACTGCCGGAAGCATGCATGAACATTTCATCATCGCCCGGCAGATATGTGCTCCGTTTACAAAGGTACGAGGGATCTCAAAACCGGCCAGAATTTCCTCTCCTGATCCTCAGTTTTTTTCAGTTTGACGCCAAAATGACCTCATTTCCACTTTCGACCAATGAGATGATATATTGTCTTTGAACACAAGACCCCCATAATATTTTCTCTGAACTAAACTATTCGACGGTTAGAATAAAATCCCTTTAAATCCAGTTTATCGATTATTCCTTTTTTGAATAAACATGACGGCAAAAACGAAATATAATAGTTGAATTACATTTAAGGAGGATACGTTAGAGTGGAACAGCAAAACCAGCCGCAAATGCAAATCAATCAAGGCAATGAAGGAATGCAGCATATGAATCACGGGGGCCACGAAGTGTTTGACATGCATGAAGTGTTGTCCGGTATGATCGGCGTTCTTGAGCAATATATGATGTTCAGAGAGCATGTCAAAGATCCGGAGCTGCTCGATATTTTGGACAGGCAGCACCGGTTTATTTCGTCTCAGTACAACATCACAACAGAATGTTTCAGAACGGGGCAAAAGCCGAGCCAGGAAACGGCAACATATATGATGAAAGAGGATCGCCAATTTGTCTACGGGTTAAAAGATGCCCAGCCAAAACAGCCGAAGCAATCCGTGCAGGCGATTGATGACGCCTGTATCAGCAGCTTTATGCTCGGCTTGATGAAAACCAATTGTTCGGCATTGGCCATGGCGGCTCCCGAAGTGACAAACCCTGTCTGCAGAAGGGTTCTCGCAGACCAGATTCCTCACTATATCGAAATGGCTTATGAAATTTTCCTTTATCAGAACAAACACGGGTACTATCAAGTTCCTCAGCTTGCACCGCAAGACATGCAGAAGATGACTTCAGCATTCGCTCCGGTGCAAGGTCAGCCGCAAATGCCTCCGAACGGGCAGCAGAGACCTATTCATTGATAATGAAAACGGCACGGAAGAGAAACGTTCCATGCCGTTTTTTTCGCTTCATATTTCCGTTTGAATTCTTTTTCAAAGCCCGGTAAAGACTGACCGACGGCGGCCTTAAATCCGTCTTCAAAACTTCCCCGAGCAGCCGTTTCCTCTATCATGTCGAGGATGATACCCCTTCCTTTTTTCTCCGCGAGCTCTTCGATCAAATAATAACTTTGCAAATAAATATCGGTTTCATATCCAATGCGTGCTTTTTGCCACTGCCGGTCGGTCTTCAGCTTGCTTAAAGGAACGGCTGACGGCAAAGTCCGGATTTCTACGGCGTCATGCGCAGAAACCCATTCCGCCACTCCCTCGTGAAACCAAAGCGGATAAGCTGCCGGGTCGGCATTCAGTTCTCTCAGCTTGACGTGAAAAGCATAATGGGTATACTCATGTATCAGCACCCGTTTGTACAGGAAGACGGCGAATCCCTCGCCGCTATTCAGATGCTTTTTCTCCTCGAGCAACAGCCCGATCATCCGCATATCATTTGAGTAAAATCCGGTGATATCCTTTAATTTTGAAAATGACTCCATATCATCGCGGTTTGAAAAAAAGATCAAATCAACGCTGTCTTGAAGAGGACTCGCAAACAGTTCTCGATTCATGTCAGCTGCTTCCTGAAGCGTCTCCTTTGTCAGCTCCAGAATCGTCCTATCTTCTTCAGCGTAATAAATGCTGACACTTTCATATTTAACCATTTCCAGCGATTCTTTCAGTTTTTCTTTTTTCCCCGAAAAAACAGCCGCCTCTGGGCTCTCTTGGCTGAACACGACAAAAACAGCCAATAACAGAGCGGATAGAGTGCCCGCCATAATTAAAATAAAGGCTGCTTTCATCTCTCCCGTCACATGTCATCCCTCCATCCGCAATGTGCTTCACTGTACTACACACTATGCGGGAAGGTTCAGGAAGTGGCCTGTATGAAAAGCAGCCAACAAAAAAAGCCGCTCATTGCGGCTTTTCATTATCTTTGATTCGGGAAAATTCTGTTGATCGTTTCACCGAATTCTTCAAACATGCCCTCGATCGGTTCGCCATTTTGGATTCTGTCGCCATAATTTCTCATCCGGTCAACAAAATCAGGATTTGCCGAAACGAATACATTGTTGATGTTATTGTCTGCTTCTTTAACCTTTTTCGAGATTTTCCCTTTCAACTCATTCGTTACGTCGCCTTTCGGATTGCCTTTCAAAACGACCGCTACATAAGCGTTGCGGTTTGTCGTAATGACGTTTGCACTTCTGACTTCTTTCAGTTCCGTCACTTTGTCTGCGGCTTTATCCGCCACTTCCATATTATTATTATCCCGGTTGGCATCGCGGTTGTCTGTCACATTCATTTGGTCGTTGACGTTTCTGCCGTCATTGACATTCGTGCGGTCGTTATCTCTGTTTGTTACATTTTGAAGCGCATTGTCCTGGTTGCGACGGTTGTTATCCGCCCCCTGGTTTGCCATGCCGCATCCGGCTGTGAACAAAAACGGAAGGAGCAAAGCAACAATCGCGCCTTTTTTCATACTAAACATTAAAATTGCCTCCTTTAATGATTGACGTATAGGTTTTTCTTTTTCGTGTTATTTATTTGTCTAAAGCATATTTTTTATACGCGACTTTTGTTATGATCTTATTGAATGTAAAAATACCCAAATAAATCCGGAGATGTATATAAAATGGAAAAAGCAAAAAGCATTTTGCATGTGCTGCGAATTAAAGACTTTGCGGTACATTCCAATGAGACGCAGCTTGTTTTTGATACAAATCTCAACGGAACATCAAACCTGTGGGCGATGGATCTTCCCGATGCATACCCGTACCAGCTGTCATTCTTGAATTAGGATGCAAAAGGAATCGCCTACAATCCCGACGGCTCTATTCTGTATGCCGGTTTTGACCATGACGGAAACGAACAAAGCGGACTGTACAAGCTTTCGTCAAAAAACGGGTCGTTCCATTCATTAAACGGAAATCAAACGGACCGCCACTTCGAGCCCATCCCTGTCCAAAACGCCGTTTACTACTCCTCCACAAAGGACAATCCGACATTTTTAAATACATACAGATACGATTGTCTCGCTGAAAAAGAAGAGCTTATTTTTGAAGGAAAAGACGGAACTTCAATACTGGCTGATGTAAGCCCGGGCGAGAAAGCCGTCAGCATCCATGTCTACTATGTCAACAGCCACAATGTCTGCATGATCCATACCGCTGAAGGTGTGACGACAGGAATCGTCCCCGATGAGACGCTGCCTCATATGGTTTATTCTTCCCGCTTTGCATCTGATGATCGGTTATTCGTCACGACAAACTACGAAGCCGAGTTTTCATACCTTGCCTTGTACAACGTTTCATCCGGTATTTTTGCGCCGGTGCTTTCGATTGACAAAACTGATTTAACAGCCATCCACGCTGATCCGAGCGGAACTTTCCTTTATCTGATTGGAAAAAAAGGCGTCAAAGAGGTGATGTATGAGTACAACACAGCAACAGGAGGAAGCCGGGAGGTGGACTGCCCTTGCACATCCATTTCGAAAATACACTGCGCCTCTTCGGGCACGCTGTACATTCTCGGCTCAACGCCGACCAGGCCGGCTAATCTCTATGTATTAACGAAAGGACAGACGAAATGGCGGCAATTAACGAAACATTCGGTTCCGGGTTTCTCCGAACAGGAGCTGTCATATCCGGAGGTTGTGACATATCCTTCTTTTGACGGTCTCGCTATAGAAGGGCTGCTGTTTAAGCCGGACCCGGAAGAAGCGAACGGCTGGACGATTATTTGGCCGCACGGCGGACCGCAAGATGCAGAAACCTTTATGTTCTATGATCTCTTTCAACTCGCTGCGAAAATGGGCTACCAGTTTATTCGCCCCTAATTTCAGGGGATCAGCGAATTACGGCTATTCCTTCTTTAAAATGGTTGAACAAGATTGGGGAGACGGACCGCGCCTCGATATGACTGCAGGCATCGACTGGCTTATCGATCAAAAGCTTGCGGACCGCGAAAAACTTTTTTTAATGGGGGGCAGCTACGGAGGGTATATGTCGCTATTGCTTCACGGAAGGCATCCAGAGTATTTCCGCGCCGTCGTCGATATATGCGGAGTCAGCAATCTGTTTTCGTTTGTCGAATCCGTACCGGATTTCTGGCAGCCGATGATGGAAAAATGGGTCGGCAAGCCTGAGCGGGATTATGAAAAACTGAAAGCCGATTCTCCTGTTACATACCTGGAGAATATGACTCAGCCGATGCTGATCATCCAAGGCGCAAACGATCCCCGCGTCGTAAAGGAAGAGTCCGATCAGGTCGTCGATCGGTTAAAAGCAAGGGGGCGGAATATTGAGTATCTTGTTTTGGAAAATGAAGGGCACGGTTTTTCTAAAACAGAAAATAAAATAAAAGCCTACCATAAAATTTTCGAATTTTTCGAAAGTAACCGCTTATATCTCGCGGCACAACTTGAAGAATAAAACCGATCAGGACTGGGGATGGTATACGTAAAAAGGAGGTTGACCCTTTGTTTAGAAGAAGATCAGGCATCCATCCCGCTGTATTGGTTTTAGGATCAGCTGCATTGACCGCGGCTTTTTCTCCCGAAATCCGCAAAAGATTGACAGGCATGTTCGCGAAGGGCATGGGAGGTCGACAGCAAGGTAACGGCCGAAACCAGATGATGATGAATCCGGCTGACATGATCAAACAGGCTTTCAATTCCGGAGGACAGTCACAGGAACATCGCCAGTCAGGCCATACGGCAAACGACCAGCATCAATCAAGCCATATGACTGCCCCGGTTAATGTCATGAACGATCAGACTGCAAACCAGACGATGTTCGATAACGACCAAAACTATTCATAAAAAACGGCCCGCACGAGCAATCAAGCTGTGCGGGCCGTTCTTCTTTTACACTTCTGCTTCAATGATATTAGTACGGTCTTGGTACGTGTCTTTTTCAAGTTCATTTGTTGCTTTGCTTGTGACAAGTCCTGACGTCATGCTGCCGCTGACATTAAGAGCCGTACGCCCCATGTCGATGAGCGGCTCAACCGAAATCAGCAGTCCAGCAAGCGCTACGGGCATATTTAACGCCGAAAGGACGAGAAGCGCTGCAAATGTCGCACCTCCGCCGACGCCTGCCACTCCGAAAGAGCTGATCGCAACAACAGCGATAACCGTGAACAAAAATGACGGCTCAAGCGGATTTTGTCCGACCGTCGGCGCAATCATGATCGCGAGCATTGCAGGGTAAATTCCGGCACATCCGTTTTGTCCGATGGACAGTCCGAAGGAACCGGCAAAGTTTGCAATGCCTTCGGGAACACCGAGGCTGCGCTGCGTTTTAATGTTCAGCGGCAAAGCGCCTGCGCTTGATCTAGATGTAAACGCAAATACAAGGACCGGAAACGCCTTTTTCAAATATGTGACAGGATTTAAACCGCTGAATGTAATGAGCAGCAGGTGAATGATGAACATGACGATCAGCGCCACATATGAAGCGATGACAAATTTGCCGAGCTTGGCAATGCTGTCGAGATCGCTCGTTGCAATCGTTTTTGTCATGATCGCCAATACACCGTAAGGCGTCAGCCTCAGAATCAACGTCACTACACGCATAATGATCGCATACACGGCATCAACCATCTTTTTGAAAAGCTCAGCTTGTTCAGGCTGTTTTCGATTGACCCCGAGATACGCGATTCCAAGGAAAGCCGCAAAAATAACAACGGCGATCGTTGATGTCGGTCTTGCTCCCGTAAAATCTAAAAACGGATTCCCCGGAAGAAGCTCGACAATTTGCTGTGGAAGTGTTTTGGCTTCCATGTCCTGCGATTTCTGTTCGAGTTCCGCCCCTCTCATTGACTCTGCCTGGCCTTGATCCACATGGACAGCCTGCAGGTCGAAAGCAAGTGCGGACGCGATTCCCACCGCAGCAGCGACAGCTGTCGTCGCGATCAAGAGGCCGATGATCAATCCGCTGATTTTTCCGATATTGTGCGTCAGTTTAAGCTTTGTAAAAGCACCCAAAATCGAGATGAATACAAGCGGCATAACGATCATCTGCAAAAGCTTCACATAGCCGCCGCCTGCAATATTAAACCAATCAGATGTCTGCGTAATCGTTTCTGAAGACGAACCATATATAAAATGCAAAGCGAATCCAAAAACAATGCCGATTCCCAGAGCGGTAAATACCCGCTTAGAAAACGAAACATGTTTTTTTTGCATCATATAAAGGAGCGCCATCAGGCCGAGCATGACGATAATATTAATAACAACAAATAATGTCATGGTAACAAAAGCACCCCCAGAATTTTTTACATTTAAAAACTATAGTACAACAAACCTGATTGGTCAAGTAGGAATTATCGATGTATTTCAATATATGACCCGGGAATCAATTGCGCGACTGACATTTTATTCGCCGATGTCTTTCAGTGGAACAAAAGTCGGCAGCTGTGCACCGTCAAACTCTTTTTTGATCAATTCAGCGGTATCGTCTGATTGGTACAGCTCAACGATCTTTTTCAAATCTTCACGGTCCCGGTCTTCTGTTCTGGCCGCAATAATGTTGATGTACGGTGTCGCTGTTTCGTCTTCCAGTTTAATCGAATCTTTGACAGGATGGAAGCCGGCGTCAACCGCTATGCCGTTGTTGATAACAGATGCAGCGACGTCGGGAAGCACGCGCGGCGTTTGCTCTGCGGCCACCGTTGTGATTTTGAGTTTTTTAGGATTTTCTTTAATCGCATCAAGCGTTCCGTTTCCGTCAAATCCGTCCTTTAATTGAAGCAGGCCGGCGGACTCCAACAGGAGCAAGGCTCTGCCCATGTTCGTCGCTTCGCTCGGAACAGCGATTTCCGCGCCGTTTGGTATATCGTCAGGCGAATCATACTTCTCGGAATAAATGCCCATCGGAGCGATGATCGTTGTGCCGATCGGCGATAGTTCAAGATTGCGTTCCTTTTTGAATGCATTAAAGTAAGATATCGTCTGAAATGCATTGGCGTCAATGTCACCGCCCGCCAAAGCCTGGTTCGGCTGAACATAATCAGAATATTTGACGATTTCAAGCTTTAAGCCTTCTTTCTCGGCTTTTTTCTTCACAAAGTCCCAGATTCTTGTATCCGTTCCGCTGATGCCGATTTTAATGGTTTTCGCATCAGAGTCTGCCGCACACCCCGCGATCACTCCCGCAAGCAGCAGTAAAATGATAACAAATGTGAACTTTTTCATCATAGCTGTCTCCCTCTCTGTTTATCTTCTTCTCAATTTTTTGGACAGAACGTTTCCGGATGTCTGCAATCCCTGCACAACGATGACGAGAATTGCAACCGTGATGATCATCGTCAGCGTGTCAAACCTTTGGTAGCCGTATGTGATCGCCAAATCCCCAAGACCGCCGGCGCCTATCGCACCAGCCATCGCCGACGCTCCGACCAATCCGACCGTTGCCACCGTAAAACTCAGCACAAGCGAACCGAGCGCTTCCGGAATCAGAAACCGGAAGATGATCTGCCGCGGAGTCGCTCCCATTGCTTCAGCGGCTTCAATGACTCCCGGATCGACTTCAAGCAGAGAGTTCTCGACGAGCCTTGCGATGTAAGGCCCCGCATAAAAAGTCAGGGGAACAATCGCTGCCGATGTGCCGATGGACGTCCCCACAATCAGCCTTGTCACCGGAATTAAAGCAACCATCAAGATGATAAACGGAACGGAACGGAAAATGTTAATGATCATATTGACAACCGTAAAAACTGCCGGATTTTCAAGCAGATGCCCCTTCCTTGTGACAACCAGCAAAATGCCGAGCGGAATGCCGATCACGCTTGAAAATAAAAGCGAGAAAACCGTCATTTGAATCGTCTGAACCAGTGCGTCAATGATTTGGTCATATGTAACAAGCATGCTTATACCTCCCTGATGCGAATGTTTTCTCTGCGGATATATTCGAGCGCCCGCCCGATTTCACCGTCTTCCCCCTGCAGTTCAACCGTCATACTGCCAAACGGAATTCCCTGAAGCTCTGTAATCGTTCCGTGCAGAATGTTGACTTCTACGTCAAACCGCTTTGCCACTTGCGAAAGAAATGGCTTCCCGGAAGATTCGCCGACAAATTGAAGCTGGTAGAGATGCTTCACATTTAATTTTTGAATCGATTCAGGTATCTCGTGGTCGATGGCTGATTTGACAAAGCTTTTGGCCGTTTCGGTTTCCGGCGCGGAAAACACGTCAAACACGCTGCCTGATTCAATGATCCTTCCTTTTTCAATGACCGCGACTTTGTCGCAGATTTCTTTTGCCACATTCATTTCATGAGTGATCAACAAAATCGTGATGTTATATTGTTCGTTGACGCGCTTCAGCAGCTTCAAAATATCGCCGGTCGTCTGCGGGTCAAGCGCGGATGTCGCTTCATCACAGAGCAGAACCTCCGGATTTGTCGCCAGCGCCCGGGCAATGCCGACGCGCTGCTTTTGGCCGCCCGACAGCTGATCCGGATAATCGCGGGCTTTATCCTCAAGTCCGACAAAATGGAGCAGTTCCGTCACTTTTTGCTTGATTTCGGCTTTCGGTGTTTTGACAAGCGCGAGCGGCTCAGCGACATTAGCGAAAATCGTCTTTGAATTTAACAGGTTAAAATGCTGAAATACCATGCCGATCTTCCTTTTAACAGCTCGAATCTCAGCTTTCGACAGAGACATCAAGTCTCTTCCGCCGACGAATACCTTTCCGGCCGTCGGTTTTTCAAGGAAGTTCACACAGCGGATCAGCGTGCTTTTCCCTGCGCCGCTGAATCCGATGACGCCGTATATTTCCCCTTTATCTACATGAAGGTCGATTCCATTGAGCGCATGAACCTTCTGTCCGCCGCTTTCATAGACCTTTTCAACGCCTTCAAATGTAATCATGATGATCTTCCTCCTCTTTTTGGCTAACAAAAAAGGCTCCCTCTTAAAAAATAAGAAGAAGCCTTAGACGACACGAAGTAAATAGAGTGGTCCGCTCTCTTCTTATCTTCCAAGCCCGTACGGCTTGTTGGATGTGGCACAGTATTCTGCTGTATGCAGAACCCGCTGCCGAGGCTTCATAGGGCCAATTCCCTCCGCCTCTCTGAATAAGAAGTGTTGATGCATGAAGTTTTACCTAACTTTACAGCTTCTTTGAAATGTTGTCAATCAGAATTGTGAAAATTTCAAAAACCCGCTTTTTAATGCTTTATTTTTCGCCCTGATTATTAAATTTCACTTTTTTTAAAAAAATTGTGTTTAGCAGTTGTAATTTCGCTTAAACACTGGTAAAGTAAAGGTAATTATTTTTGTTCGAACTATCTTTAAGAAGAAAGTTTTGTAAGAGTTTTCGTCTTGGAAGTTTGTTTTAGAGCAAGAATAGTGAATTTAAGCGTTATCGCTTTAGGAGGAAATTTCATGCTAGAAGGTAAAGTAAAATGGTTTAACTCTGAAAAAGGTTTCGGATTCATCGAAGTTGAAGGACAAGACGATGTATTCGTTCATTTCTCTGCTATTCAAGGCGAAGGCTTCAAAACTTTGGAAGAAGGCCAATCTGTATCTTTCGAAATCGTTGAAGGAAACCGCGGACCACAAGCTGCTAACGTAACAAAAGCGTAAGCTGTGAACCGCTGATCTTCATACAGGACTGCTGACCGAATGTCAGCAGTCTTTTTATATTTAAAAAAAGCCTGACGCCCGGAAAACCGGCGTCAGGCTTTTTTTGCGAAAACCGCTTATGAAGCGATGTCTCTTTTTGTGAATGCACCAAAGGCGAGCACATGAAAAACGATAAAATAGACAGCCAGCACCACAATCGAGAATCCCAGCGTCATGTCTGAAACAAGCGGAGATCCGTCAAAGTATTGAGTGAGATCAGTGTTGGCAAATAAGATGTATTTCACCCAATCAAATTTCGTTGCGAGCAAGTTTGTCACCGTTCCGCCCATTGCCAAAAGGAAAATTGAAATACCTACGGCAAGCGAGCTGTTTCTGAAAACAGCTGAAATCATAAAGGCCATTGTCGCCATCATCAAAAGCGAGATTGAATTCAGCAAATAGCTGCCGGCCAAGTGCAGCAGCAGGCTTTTTTCTTCAACTGTTCCATCGGCGTACGCCAAGTGAACCTGGCTGCCGTCGCCTGCCCCGAATAAAGCAATGCCTGTGATACCCGCGCTTGCGAACAGAATGAAAAGCAAAGCCAATGCAAAAAGCAGAACTGTAAAATATTTTGCCAGCAAAATTTTAAAGCGGCTGATCGGCCTGATGACAAGCAGCTTCACCGTTCCCCAGTTGAATTCATTCGCAACGATTCCCGCAGCCACCGTGATCACAAACAGACCGAGGAGAGGAATGGTGCTGCTCGCGTCGCTGATGAACGACAGGGCCGAATAGTCCCCGTCTTCCGGCAAATCGTGCTTGATTCGATACTCATTAATGGCGGTCAACCGTTCATAGCTTTTTTCAAGTGCCGGATTATTGACCCCTTTAAGTTGTTCTTTCATATCTTTATTTTCCTGCATCAATTCTTTTTTCCAGTCCGGGTTTTGGTCTGTCTCTCCGATCGTCTTTGTGAGAACGCCCAGCCCGATGGCAGATAACAGCAAAATCGCAATCATGACATATGTGCCTTTTCGATTAAAAATTTTGATCCATTCATTTACGATGAGATTAAACATGCTGAGCTTCCTCCTTCTCTGCGGTGATTTCCAGGAACCGGTCTTCCAGCGATTTGTTCACAGCCTTCACTTCATATAGGCGGACACCGTTGTCTGACAAGTGTTTGATCAAATCAGGCACTTCATCCTTTTGAAGGCTGAGCTCTATCCCGCCATCCGCTTCGTCAACCTTCATCTTTTTGAAGGCAGCCGCTTCCCGCATCAGAGCCTGATTGTCATCCGCTTGAATATAATAGCGCTTCTTTTCATCCTGAGCGGGTCCGTGCACATGCTGAATATCCCGGAGCTTTCCGTTCTGGATAATGGCGATCCTGTCGCACATCAGCTCCATTTCTGAAAGCAGGTGGCTTGAAACGATGACCGCCATACCTCTTTCTCTCGTCAGCTTTCTTAAATGATCGCGAATTTCCCGGATACCGGCCGGATCAAGCCCGTTCGTCGGCTCATCGAGAATCAAGAGCTTCGGATCGTGCAAAAGGCTTTGGGCCAGGCCAAGCCTTTGTCTCATTCCTAAAGAATACGTTTTGACCTTATCATTGATCCTGTTTTTCAATCCGACAAGCTCGACGATTTCGTCAATTTTCTGTTTCGTCACGCCTTTCGTCATGCGCGCGTATTGCTGAAGGTTTTGATAGCCCGTTAAAAATTTATACAGTTCCGGATTTTCAACGATCGCTCCGATATGCCGCGCGGCCTTTTCAAAATTTTCTTTTACGCTGACGCCGCACACGGCGATTTCACCGGCGGTGATGTTCATATGCCCGACAATCATCCGGATCGTCGTCGTTTTTCCGGCGCCGTTCGGACCCAGGAAGCCGAATATTTCGCCTGCCCGCACGTCAAAGCTCAAGCCGTCGATAATCTTTTTCCCCCTGATCGTTTTTGATACATTTTTTAATTCCAAAAGTGTTTCCACTGTTTCTCCTCCAGCCTTTTCAATTTTTTTCTTCAATAAACCGTTTCAGCCATTCCAAAAGCGACATTCCGGATTCCTCGCGCAGCTGTTCGACATCCTTTTTTTCTTCAATTCGGCCATTTAAGACGACAACGACCTCATCCAAAATTTGTTCAATTTCATGAATCTCATGGGTGGCGATGACGATTGTCTGCTTATCAAGCTCCAAATATGTAAGAAGGCTTTTGACGATCGATTCTCTCACCATCGGATCAAGACCGGAAAACGGCTCATCAAGCAGCACGACTGCTGCATCGCGCGCCAATGTGAGCGCGAGCTTCAGCCTGCCCCGGTTGCCTTTGGAAAGCTTGCCGATTTTTTTATCCCCGTCGATTTTCATGTCCTTTAACAGATCCCACGCTTTATTTATACGGAAATCGGAAAACTGGGTTTCATAAAAGTGAATCATATCCTTGACCCGAAATGGATCGTAGAACATATCGAGCTCTGTTAAATAGGCGATGTTCTTCGTCTCCTTTCTGGCTGCCGGCCGCCCTCCGATCAGCACCGAGCCCGAATCCGGAAACGAGAGCCCTGTGATCAGCTTCAAGATCGTAGATTTGCCGCTGCCGTTCGGTCCTGTCAACCCGTAAATTTTCCCGGGAGAAAGTGACAGATCGGCCTCTTTGAGCGCATACTCTTTGCCAAACTTCTTCGTGACATTTTTCAGCTCAATCTTCATTTGGGATCTCCTTTCTGAAGAAAACGGTCAAGTTCCAACAACATGTCTTGTTTAGACAAGCCAAGCTCTTCCATGCTCTGGACAAATTGCCCGATAACTTCCGTCCTCATCTCCCGCTTTAAATCATCGATGACTTCCGTATGTTCAACAACAAAGGTGCCCTGTCCCCTTCTGGTCTCCACCACGCCCATCCTTTCCATTTCATTGTAGGTTCTTTGGATTGTATTCGGATTTACCTGTGTCTGAACAGCCAGCTCACGGACCGAAGGCAATTTTTCTCCCGGCTTGATCTCTCCGCGAATCATTTTTTTAAAGAGCTGTTCGGCTATTTGCCTATAGATCGGCTTTGAAGCAGAAAATTCATTTGCCATTCTTTTACACCTCAACTCTTCTGTTCAGTAATTTGCAGGAGAGATAGAAGAGACAGACGCCTAAGACTGTGTAATACACCAGGAGAACACCCGGCAAATCAACTTGAGAAAATGTAACAGTCCATCCTGAATGTTCGTAATGAAGTTTGAATTCAGCCTTTAAAGAAATGCTCCACAATTTCTGCAATTCCTGGAATAAGCCGCTCTCGATGAACAGCGCCTCGATTAATCCGTAAGCACTGTAGATTAGCAAGGGAATGATCCAGCGGATTTTTTTGATAGCCGGATATTTTCTGAGCGCTTCATATACCGTCCACAGAAACATCACCCATGTGGAAAAACTGATGGAGCCTAAAAAGACAGCGATATTGACGAGAAGCAAATCTGACACGGAAAACAGACCGGCGCTGCTGGAGAGCAGAACGCTTCTGACAACCAGCCCGAAAATGAATAAAACAGCGTGGGAAATCAATTGGTATACGGCAGCTGAAGCAAGCTTTGACACCAGCAATAACGCACTGTTGTTCGGATTATATAACCAAAGCTGCGTCTTCCCTTCCAGACGGAGCTGAGCTAGGATCATTAAAGGACAAAACAGACTATGAAATAATAAAATGGTCACTAGCGCCCCAAAAAGAGCCATTGATTCGCCTGTATAATGAGCAAACCAAAAGCTTGCAATAATCGCACAAATCATGCACAGCATCCAAACCAAAAACCAAAACCTTGCCATGAGAAAATCTTTTTTAAATAAACCGCTGAAAGACCGCAAAACATATCCTCCTCTAGTCACTGTATCGGTGTACTACATCAATAGTACACCGATACAGTAAAAATCGCAATCAAATATTACAAAAAAATGCAAAAAAAAAAAGCAAACCCGCTGGTTCCCAGCGAATTTGCCTTTAATCCTGTTCCCGCTTTTTCATGGATTTTAATGCTTTTCGGTAATCCATATCGTCCATTTCCGTTTTCTCGGAATGGTTTTTTTCCTCTTTTGGATGTTGAAGTTTTTGCAGAATCGCCCGATAGGTTTGATCATTCATTTCGAACGGATCTTGCTGATCGGCTTCAACTTGCTCAGGCGCTTCTTCTTCCTGAACATGAGGAATGCCAGCTTCAGCTGCCGCGTGATCCTCATGTTCGAGTTTATCCTGTGAAGACGCCGACCGCACATTAAATACCACCAGACCGATAATGACGAGGACAGCAGCGATGATGGTCAATATAATGGTCATGTCAAATCGCTCCTCACTGTCCTGCTGTAAAGCGGTCTGTCACTTGGGCGACGCGTCTGCCTAAAGCCCGGCCCAGCTCCAGGCCTTCTTCGCCGATCAGTTCGTCACTGTCGACAGGACACGTGATGCCTGCACCGTAATAAGACCCGTATAAAGCATTTTCAGGTACATTTCCAGGCAAGCCGACGACCATCATGCCTTGATGAAGCATCGGTGTTATTAAGTTGAGCATTGTCGCCTCAAGACCGCCGTGAGTTGTCGCTGTTGTGCAGAAGACTGCGCCGATCTTATTGATCAGCTTCCCTTCCGCCCAAAGGTAGCCCAGCCTGTCGATCCAAGTTTTTAATCCGGAGCTGATTGTACCGAAATGACCTGGGCAGCCCCAGATGATAGCATCCATTTCTTCGAGCTTTCTAATATCCGCCTGGCTGACATGATCGATCAGCACGTCTGCAGCCTCATGTTCCCCTGCGCCTTCCGCAATGGCTTCAGCCAGCTTTTTCGTATGCTCGCCTTCACTGTCGTAAACAACATAAATTTTCATGTCAGAACCTCCTCATTTTAAGATTCTTTCGCTTCTTTAGGAGCCGGAAGCAATGTCAGCTCCTCCGCCTTGTTCTTCCTGCGCAGCTTGTCTTTTCTGACATCCCTCAAAAACAGGCTGAGAACGAGGCCGATGACACAGAACCCGGCCGCCCACATAAATGCGTCATTGATGCCCATGACATTCGAGTTGAGCTGAGCCTGTCCGGTCAAATATTTCACGACATATTGTTGTGCTTGTTCAAGAGATATATGCATCGATTGCGCTGTTGACTGAATGGTTGACTGCAATGTGCTCATAAATGACGGATCAGCCGTATTTGTCTGATCGGCCATTGATGCATAGTGGAATGTCGTGCGATTTGTATAAATCGTCGTGATCAAGCTCGTTCCGATCGAACCGCTGATTTGGCGAAGCGTATTCGACATCGCCGTTCCGTGGCTGTTTAAATGCTGCGGAAGCTGGTTCATGCCGGCAGTCATGATCGGCATCATCAACATGGACATCCCAAACGCCCGAATCGCATAGATCAACACGATGTGCATATACGGTGTATCGATCGTAAGCGTCGTAAATTCGTAGGTCGTCACAACAGTGATCAATAATCCGACAATCGCTAGCGGCCTTGGGCCGACTTTATCAAATAAAATTCCTGAGATCGGCGACATCACAAGCATGACGAGTGCGCCCGGCAGCATCAGAAGCCCCGACTGAAGCGCTGTAAAGCCGACCAGGTTTTGCAAATAAATCGGAATCAGGAACATTCCTGCATACAAAGCAACTGTAATGATGGCGTTGATCACGCTTGACAGTGAAAACATATCGTATTTGAACACTCTGAAGTCAAGCATCGGCTCTTTCGATTTCAACTGCTGGATGATAAAAGCGGCAATGCCGATCACACCGATCACAACTGTGGAAAGTACGAGCGGATCATCCCAGCCGTCTGAGCCGGCTTCGCTCACACCATACAGCAACGCCGCAAATCCGACAATTGAAAGAATCGCGCCTGCTGTGTCCAATTTGATTTTTTTAGGTTCCGTCATATTTTTAAATAGGAAAAAACCGAAAATGATGACGATCAAACCAACCGGCACAAGGCCGTAAAACATGATCCGCCAGCTGTAGTTTTCAATGACCCAGCCGGATAGCGTCGGACCGACAGCAGGAGCAAACATCATCGCAAGCCCGAAGATTCCCATTCCTTTCCCGCGGCTTTCCGGAGGAAAGATAAAGAGAATCGTGGTCATGACCAAAGGCTGAAGTATGCCTCCGCCGACTGCCTGAATGAGGCGTCCGGTTAACATCGTCGAGAAGTTAGGCGCAATTCCGCATATCAGCGTTCCGACCGTAAACAGCAACATCGCCGTTAAAAACAAGCTCCGTCCGCCGAACCGCATAATCAGGAAGGCTGATAAAGGAATCAAAACGCCGTTGACAAGCATATATCCGGTTGTCAGCCATTGAATCGTTGTGGCGCTCACATTGAACTCTGTCATGAGATGAGGCATCGCCACATTCAGTAGCGTTTGGTTTAAAATGGCCAGAAACAAGCCGCCCATTAAAATGATGAGCAGTGACATATTTCCTTTTTTCTGAGAAGCCACTTATGACATCCTCCTTTCGCTCGTTTTTATTTCCCCCGGTTATTTTGAAATTTTCACGGATGCGTTCATTCCCGGCAGCACTTTGTCAGACGGGTTTTTAATTGAAATTTTCACAGGTACTTTCTGCGTCACTTTCGTGTAGTTTCCGCTTGAATTGCTTTGAGAAAGCAAGTCAAATGTTGAGTTTGTCGCATAGCCGATTTCTTCGACATTTCCTTCAAATGTAGTGCCTGAATCACCGTCAACGACGATATCGACTTTGTCCCCTTTTTCGATGTCTTTCAGGTCGTTTTCTTCAATGTTAGCTGTAATGTACAGATGATCCATGTCGATGGTTTTCGCAAGCGTTTGACCGGCTTGTACGATCTGGCCTTCTTTCGCTTCGTTTTTGACAATCGTTCCGTCCATGATCGACTTCACGTCAACCGTTTGTTCCCCTTTGATTTTCGCTGCTTTTTCGTCTTTTGAAACTTTTGATCCTTCTTTCAAATCCCAATCTGAGAGCTTCCCTGATGCAGGCGCCGTAATGTCGGCCATCTCGCCTGTCACGTGTGCTTCGTCGGTTTTCACATAGCTGATGCTGTCATAATAGAAATACGCACCTCCTGCTAAGATGGCAAGCACGATGATGAGTCCGATAATGTTCGTCGCAATTAAACGTCCTTTGCTCATGTTTATTTCTCCTTTCATATCCTTATATTTTGGATGAAGCCGGTTTGATCGGCTTCCGCGGTTTTGCGTTTTCCTATTTCCTGCCCAGCAACTTGCGGGACGTGTACTGAAAAAGTTGTTCAAAACTGAGCAAGAAAGATCGGAAGCGGTAAATTTGTTTTTACCTCTGCACAACAAAATAAATAGTTAACAAGATTAAATATTAGTTAAAGTAATAAAGAATGTCAATAACCTTGCACTTAAAATTTTGATTTAAATATTTTCCAAACAAAAAACCTCCGCTGCCGGAGGTTTCAATCGCGTTTTTTCATGTATATTGATGCCGTTCTTCATTGCTGAAGAAGCTCTTCAGAGCCTGAAAAACATCGGCTTTCTGTTTCAGCACATAATACTTGAATTTTTCGTTTTTAATATTTTTGTAGGCTGACATTAACGTTGAATGTCTGTTGTACTGGTTGACTTCGCCATAGCAAAAGATATTCGCTTTCTCCATAATCTCTCCGACAAGCTTAACGCAACGCGCATTGTCGGATGTCAAATTATCGCCGTCCGAAAAATGAAACGGATAAATGTTATAGCGTGTCGGATGGTATTTGTCTTCAATCAGTTCGAGGGATTTGCGGTATACAGATGAACAAATCGTGCCCCCGCTTTCCCCTTTCGAAAAGAAATCTTCTTCTGATACCACTTTGGCTTCAGTGTGATGGGCGATAAACTCAATATCGACCGTTTCATACTTTGTCCGTAAAAAACGTGTCATCCAAAAGAAAAAGCTTCGCGCCATATATTTTTCCCAAACGCCCATCGATCCGCTCGTATCCATCATTGCGAGCACAACGGCTTTTGATTCCGGCTTTACGGAGTCATTCCACGTTTTAAATTTTAAGTCTTCGGGGTAGATCGGATAAAATGAAGGTTTTCCCGTCATTGCATTTCGCTTAAAAGCGCTGAGCATCGTTCTTTTCTTATCGATATTACCGGTCAAACCCGTTTTGCGGATATCGTTGAACTCAATATCTTCGACAACGATATCATCCCGTTCTTTTTGTTCTAAATTCGGCAGTTCCATTTCGCTGAAGAGCGCCTCTTCCAAATCGATTAACGAAACTTCAGCTTCATAATAATCTTCACCGGCCTGATCGCCCGCTCCCTGGCCTTTGCCGGCGCCCCGTTTATCCGAACCGTCCCTTGCGACGATATCTCCTACCTCGCTGTCGCCGTCTCCTTGGCCGGCATGTTTATTTTTATCATAGTTATAGCGGATTTTATACTCATCTAACGATCGAATCGGAATTTTGACAACATCTTTGCCGTTGGACATAATAATGCTTTCTTCTGTAATCAGGTCAGGCAGATTGTTTTTGATCGCGTCCTGCACCTTTTTCTGGTGACGCTGTTGGTCATCATACCCTTTTCGGTGGAGGGACCAGTCTTCCTGAGAAATAATAAAATGGCCATTGTCTTTATGGGACATGAATTCCCCTCCTTATTGATAATCCCCTTAAATGGCTTCGGTTTATAGCCCTGCGGATGCAAGTCTAAAATGTTTATTGTTATCTTATGCAGGTGCAAATAACTTTTGACAAACAATTTTGAAAATGGGACAAAAGGACCCGCCCTTCTCCGGACGGGTCTTCAAGTTACCGGTTTAATAAGCTTCCTACATATTTTAAGAGTTCGTTTGCGCTAGTCGAGTTGTAGCCGTGCTCATCAATGAGACGGGCGACGACCTCGTTGATTTTCTTGAGCTGCTGTTCGTCCGGCGTTTTTGTCGATGTCGTGATTTTGACGACATCTTTCAAGTCTGCGAACAGCTTTTTCTGAATGGCTTCTCTGAGCCGCTCATGCGAATTATAGTCAAACCGTTTCCCTTTTCTTGCATAGGCAGAAATGCGAATGAGAATTTCTTCGCGGAATGCCTTTTTCGCATTTTCGGAAATGCCGATTTGTTCTTCTATTGACCTCATCAGCTTTTCATCAGGATTCATTTCTTCTCCCGTCAGCGGATCGCGAAGCTTAATTTTATTGCAGTACGCTTCGACATTATCAAGATAATTGTCCATCAGCGTTTTCGCAGATTCCTCATAAGAGTACACAAACGCTTTTTGGACTTCTTTCTTCGCCATTTCGTCGTATTCTTTTCTGGCGGCGGAAATAAAGTTCAAATAACGCTCGCGGTCTTCTGCCGAAATCGATGGATGCTGGCTAAGCCCTTCTTTTAAAGAACGGAGGACATCAAGCGCATTGATCGATTCCATGTTTTTGCGGATGATCGTCGATGAGATCCGGTTGATGACATAGCGCGGATCGATTCCGCTCATTCCTTCGTCAGTGTATTCTTTTTTCAAATCCTCGACATCGACAGAATTGTAGCCTTCAACACTCTCTCCGTCATACAGCCTCATTTTTTTGACAAGATCAATGTCTGACCGCTTCGGCTCTTTCAGTCTCGTCAAAATCGAAAACATCGCAGCCACTTTTAGCGTGTGCGGCGCAATATGAACATCAGACACATCGCTTTCAGCGATCATTTTTTCATAAATTCTTTCTTCTTCTGATACTTTTAAATTATATGGAATCGGCATGACGATAATCCGCGAATGGAGCGCTTCGTTTTTCTTATTGGATATAAATGAACGGTATTCGGTTTCATTCGTGTGGGCTACGATCAATTCATCCGCTGAGATGAGCGCGAACCGGCCCGCTTTGAAATTCCCTTCCTGTGTAAGCGATAAAAGATGCCAGAGGAATTTTTCATCGCATTTCAGCATCTCCTGAAATTCCATCATTCCTCTGTTCGCTTTGTTTAATTCTCCGTCGAACCGGTATGCGCGCGGATCGGATTCCGATCCGTATTCGGCAATCGTCGAAAAATCAATGCTTCCCGTCAGATCAGCGATATCCTGCGATTTAGGGTCCGACGGACTGAACGTGCCGATCCCCGTCCGTTTATCCTCTGAAAAAAAGATTCTTTCAACCTTCACGTCTTCTATTCTTCCGCCGTATTCCTGTTCCAGCCTCATCATGTTCAACGGGGACAGGTTGCCTTGAATGCGGATGCCGTATTCATTGTAAAAATCGTCCCGCAGATGCTGAGGAATTAGATGAAGCGGATCTTCGTGCATTGGACAGCCCTGAATCGCGTAGACAGCCCCTTCATCTGTAAGAGAGTATGCTTCAAGCCCCCTTTTCAGCATGGTGACCAAAGTCGACTTTCCCCCGCTGACAGGCCCCATCAAAAGCAGGATTCTTTTTCTGACATCAAGGCGCTTCGCGGCCGGATGAAAGTATTCTTCAACTAGGCGTTCCAAAGGCTCTTCAAGACCAAACAGCTCTTTATCAAAGAAGCTGTATACTTTTTTCCCGTCTTTCTCTTCAATGCCGCTGTCTTTAATCATATTGTAAACGCGGGAATGAGCAGATTGCGCGACAGTCGGATTTTCCTTTACGATTTCTAAATATTCAGCGAAGGTTCCTTCCCATTTCAGACGCTGCTCTTCCTCTCTATACTGTTCAATCTTTTTTAATATATCCATAAGAACCTCCTATATGATGATAAATGCAAGGTGCCAAGTGAATCACTGTTACATTCAATCTATGCGGAGATGTCCCTTTAGATGCTTTTCATATAAAAAATGAAATGTACTTTCCTCGAATTGACAAGGATGGAGCAAACCATTCATAATAAGAGCAGAAAAGTTCCGTCCGCAAGTGCTCCTGCGGTACGGCTGACGGCATCGGTGCAGATGACAACAAGGGAATAAGGATGAGGAGGGATTTTAATGAGAACGTTGATCATGATGGGGGTCATCCTCGCGTTCCTCGTATCCATTTTTACTGCCGGATACGAAAGTAAACCCGGCAAATAAAATTCAAAGGAAAAAGGATGGCTCACTTTTGAAGCCATCCTTTTTTCGTAACATAACACTGTTTTATTCCTGTTGATCTTCATTCACTTCAGACTTAGGAGATACCCGGCAGCTGCTTTTGTATTCAACTTTCTCAATCTTGCATCCGGGCCCTATATGCACGCGGTTTCCCCTGACCATGCGGGCCTCCGTGTTTTCCAGGTAAATATCATCTCCTTCGATTGTCCCTGCTGAGAGAAAACCTCCGTTTCTATTAAACAAGAGCCCGCGTTTTTTGACAATCTTAATATGCGTGCCGCCGATATCGCCAATCGAACTGTTTCCGAACTTTAAGCCGATGTCAATCGCGCCGGCGTTCAGCAGACCCTTTACGTCCAAGCTGCCCGTCAGTGTAAAATCCTCTGCCTCACAATCGCCTCTTACGTTCAGTGCGCCTTTGACATCGCACGTTTCAGCCGCCATATTACCCCCGATATTGATAATGCCTTTTACGGCTGCATCGCTGATGTCGGCGTCCTCAGAAACATCCGCCGTCCCGTACACTCTGGCTTTGTCAGCTTTCAGCCTCCCCCGGATCTCTGTTTCCCCGTGTACACTAAAGTTTTTGATTGTCGCATCGCCTGACAATTCGCTTGTGCCGTGTGTACTGAATTTTTCACATTCAATGTTTCCTGTGATCGTTCCTTCACCTCTGATGAGAACATGATGGAATGATCCGCCTCCGGCATTTCCGGAGCCGTGTATTTTCAAGTCGTGTTTCTTCATGTCCTATCCCTCCGCTATATTTTCCTCTTCTCTCCGACTTTTGCCGTTTCCGCCACCCGGATATCTTCCTTATACTCAATCAGGTCGATGTCGCAATTTTCGCCGATGATAACCGAATTGCCCCGGACAACTTTCGCGGCCGTATTGGCGAGTTCAATTTGATCCCCTTCAATCAGCTCGGCAGACAGTCTCGGAGGAGAAATAAGCGGCGTTAAAAACGAGAACAGCTTCGATTGATGTGCAGTGCAGACGATCCGCCGGCACCCGATTTCTTTCACTTTACTTTCACCGCCGTGAACCTTAATCTCAATTTGTTCCGCGTTTAAAAGCCCGTCGATTGTAAAATAGCCTTCCGCAGTAAAATGTTCCACTTCGCAGTCTTTGCCGATTGACGTTTTTCCGCGAACGATTGCTTCGTCGCCTTTCACATGTCCGCTAATGCCGGCATAGCCTAAGACTTTAAGCTGTTCTGCTTCGACATCGCCATCCACCTTTGCAGAACCGTCGATTCTGACCTTGGAAGCTGCGATTGCGCCGTTTAGTTTGGCGTGGCCGCTGATTCTCAGCTCCCCCGCTTTCACGTCTCCGTTTACAGTCCCGGTGCCGCTGCAGCTGAACCTTTCGCAGTCAATATCGCCGTTAATCGTTCCTTTGCCGTTTAATTCAACCGTTTGATACGTGCCTCCACCTGAACTGCCAAATCCGTTTATCAATAAATTCTCCATCTTTTGATCCTCCATTTACATGAATTTTGTTTTCAATTCTTCGCTGCTCGCTGCCAGATTGATGTCAGCGGCGACCTTGACTCCTTTTTCCAACACGATGCTGCCCTCGGTGATCAGACATGTTGCAATGCCGAGCTTCCGAAGCACAATCAGCCTCCCTTTGTTCTCCGCCTCGTGTGACATGATGACATCCAGCACCATTTTTCCTTCATCCAGGCTGATGTCGCCGGATTGGAGCAGGCCTTCCAGCACATAAGCCGCAAGCGCTTCTGTCAGATGAAATGGATCATCGCGCTTTCCGGTGCATTCTTCAAAAAACGTCATGACCGCTTGTGAAACGATGCCTTTTTCAAGCAGTTCCCCGCGGCTCGCGTTTAGTTCGTTCAGACCGGGCGAGAACATTTCCGCCATTTCATCAAGGGAAAGATTTTCTTTCATGCTTTGAATGGTTTCGATTCTTTTTAAAATGTCTTCCTTCGGAAAAAACGTTTCTTGTCCGGTGAACGTCGATTTCCGGATAAACCACTCTTCCGGTATTAAATTTTTCCGTTTCCATCTATAGAGCTGCCCGTATGAGATCGAAGTCAAATCCAGCAGCTCTTTTTTTGAAATTAAATCATCCTGAACCATCTGTTTCAGCTCCTTTACACACATTGTAACATAACACTGTTACATTAGAAAGTGAAAAAAAGACCCTCTGTTTAAAAGGGCTCTTTTCCTGATAAAGCTTAAGTCAAATCTCTGTAATTCTGCTGGCGAAGCGCCTCGTACACGAGGATTGCTGCAGTATTTGATAAGTTCAGTGATCTGACATGCTCTGTCATCGGCAGGCGCAGACAGCGATCCATGTTTTGTTCGATCAGCTCTTTCGGCAAGCCGTTCGTCTCTCGTCCGAAGACAAAGAAGTGATCTTCGTTTTGATCTGAATAATCAAATGAAGTGTGCGGTTTTTGACCGAATTTTGTAATGAAGAAAAAACGGCCGTCAGGATGGGCATTAAACAATTCGTCCAATGAGTCGTGGTAGACGACATTGACGAATTCCCAATAATCAAGACCTGCCCGCTTGAGCATTTTATCGTCGGTTGAAAAGCCGAGCGGTCTGATTAAATGAAGCGTTGTATCTGTTGCTGCACAAGTCCGTGCGATATTTCCTGTGTTTGCAGGAATTTCTGGTTGATATAGTACGACATGCAATGCCAAAGTATTCACCTCTGTTTTTCTGATCCGCTGTTTATTATACCACTCATTACGATTTTGTCGTATCATCTGATATATGAAAAAACGCATATCGAATCGATGAAGTATAAGCAGGCGAATCCTCGTAAGACCAGTACCTCATCCGGCAGTCGTGCGTTTGCGCGTTCACCAGCGGCATATTGCTTTTATCCTTTGCCGTCACAAGAGCCACGTGGTCAAATCTTCCGTCTCCGTTAAAATCATAGCAAATGACATCGCCTTCGATCAGCTCTTTCGCGGCCCGCTTTTGAACCGCTCGGAGGCCGGCTTTTGACTGCTTCAAAAAGGTTCTGAGCGAATGAGCGACAGTCCAGCTGTAACTCCAGGAATGGTTTTGCATCCACCAGCCTTTGCCTCTGTTCGGATAGCCGCGCATCGGCGCATCTCCGGCCCTTATGCACTGGGAAATAAAGTTTGTGCAATTGTCTTCAAAGTTTTTGTAAGCGGGATTTCGTTTATTCCAATACGTTTCCGCATAGCGCACCGCGGCCAGCCGGTCATAGCGGAACGCCCTTCCCAGCAATTCGCGCATCTCATCATCGCCGCTTTCAGGGTCAGGATAAGACTGTGCGGCCGGACGCGGGGCCTTGGAGTCTTTGATGACCATCTGATCATACAAAATGGCGCTTCTGTCTTCAATATGTTCTTCCATATACATATCATCCCCGTCTTTGCACAAGTATGCGGTATGGGTTTGATAGTTCACATGCGACGCGCCGTCTTCATCAAGCCAGTGCTCTTTTACAGCTGCTTTCATATTGGCCTTCACGATCTGCACGCCGCGGTTTTGAAAAAGCCTCCGCTTCCGTTCAATGACTTCAAAACCCCCGGCATCCTGCCAGTTTGTTTCATCATTGCCGTTGATTAAGTAATGAAGTCTGGCTTTCAGGAGCTGCTCGATGATCTGTTTCAAGGGCTACACCACCATATGTTTGTTAATTCATTTCTCATCATTAAACATATGTCAGGACAGCCCTCAATTAGTCGCACTCGTTTCTTTTAAAAGGCCGATGCCTTTTTGGATTTCAACTTTTGCTTCTTCATCCTGCTCGTGCGCGAGCGCGCGCTCCAATTCACCCATCACATCCGCTCCGCCGATCTTTCCGACCGCCCATGCGGCGGTTCCCCTGATGACCGGCCGCGGATCTTTGTGCATCAGCTCAATCAGTTCAGGGAGAGCGTCCGTTTCTTTAAAATGGGCAAGTGCGATAATCGCATTTCTCTGAATCGGCTTTTTGCCTCTCCATGAGCCGGCCACGTGGCCGAACTTTTCTTTAAATTCGCGATTCGACATTGTCAGAAGCGGTTTTAAAAGCGGCTTGGCAATCTCAGGGTCCGGCTCCATTTCAGGATGCAGATGAAAATCGACCCCTTTATTTTTCGGGCATACCATCTGGCACGTATCACAGCCGTAGATCCTGTTCCCGATTTTCGTACGGAACTCGTCGGGCAGAAAACCTTTTGTCTGCGTCTGAAAAGCGATGCAGCGCTGGGAGTTGAGCTGCCCGGGGTTGACGAGCGCACCGGTCGGGCATGCCTCGATACATTTATTGCATGAGCCGCATTGATCTTCGATTCTCTCATCAGGCTCGAACGGAATATTCGTAATCATTTCCGCCAAGTAAACGTAAGACCCGAATTCAGGCGTAATGATCATGCAGTTCTTTCCGCTCCAGCCGATGCCCGCGCGCTCTGCGACAGCTCTGTCCGACAGCTCACCGGTGTCAACCATCGATTTCGTTCTGACATCGCTGCGCTGCGCTTTCAAAAATTCTTCCAACTGATCAAGCTTTTCCCGCAGAACATGATGATAATCCTTTCCCCAGGAAGCTCTGCAAAAGATGCCCCTCCGTTCGCCTTTCTTGCTTCTCGGCGCATCTTTCATTTTTGAAGGGTAAGCAAGGGCGATGGCGATAATCGATTTCGCCTTCGGCAAAAGCAGATCCGGGTTCGTCCGCTTTTCAAGATCGGGTTCTTCAAAGCCTGATTCATAGCCGAGGGTCCGGTTCTCAATCAATCGTTCTTTTAATGTTTCAAAAGTATCTGCACTGGCGAATCGGATTTTATCGATGCCGATTTCCTGTGCGAATTCGATGACATCCTGTTTCAGTTTTTTCACATCCATCGTGCAGAGCCTCCTTTCTTTGTTTTCGTTTTCGCTCTCTGTATAATAGAGTGTACCATGACACGGGAGATGAATTTAAATTGGAACTTCGTTTGCAAATCGCGCCTGCTATTTTAAACCGCATTCCTTCATTTAAGGTTGGCGCTGTGTTATATCAAGATATTGAGATCACCGGCTCCCCGCAAATGCTCAAAGGCCGGCTCCGCCTTTTTCAGGAATCGCTGTTTTTTGACTATGCCGATCGCAGTCCCGAAGATGAATCGGCCGTTAAAGAATGGCATGATGCCTTCCGTGAGCTGAACCCGTCTTATTCAGGACGGGAAAGCGGACTCGAACGGATGCTGAAAGATATCAAAGAACAACGCTTTGTTGAGCCGGAAAATTCAGCGATTGATCTGAGCCGTTTTTTCTCCCTCAAATATTTGATACCGGTTCATATATATGATGCCCGGAAATTAAACGGTCCGATCAAAATCGAACCCGGCAGTCCCGGCGAGATCATCACGTTCTCCGATGATGCTGGAGCATTCGGCACGATCACCGGAAACCTCAGCCTTCATCATGCAGGAACGGATACAAAAGATGCCTTGCAGCTCGTCTTTTTCAGGCCCTCATTATCTATAGAAGAATCCCGCCGCCTGCTCGAGTCTTTAACAAAAATGTTCGAACAAATTCACGGCGGCGAACATATCTCAACCGTCTTTCCTTAAAAACCTGTTCTTAAAGAGAGCAGGTTTTTTACGATGATTTCATACATGAAAAAACGCAATGCTTCGTTTAATCTGAGAAACGAAACACTGCGTTATAAACAGTATGTATGGAGCGGGTGATGGGAATCGAACCCACGACATCAGCTTGGAAGGCTGAGGTTTTACCACTAAACTACACCCGCATATGATCTCTAAAAACAACATCATCGTTTTGACTTTTATTATGTTACACGTTTATTAAAATTTCGTCAAGGGTATATTAAAAATTTGTCGAAAAAAAGCCGCCGATATGAACATCGGCAGCTTTTTTCCGGACATTGACAGATTACCAGCTGGATTTCTTCACACCTGGTACCTGGCCTTTATATGCTAACTCTCTGAACGCGATCCGCGACATTTTAAACTTTCTCATATATCCTCTCGGCCTTCCGGTCACTTCGCAGCGGTTATGCAGCCTTGATGGCGCCGAGTCGCGCGGAAGCTTGCTCAAAGCTCTGTAATCGCCTTTTTCTTTTAGTTCTTTTCTGAGTTCCGCATATTGTTCAACAAGCTTTTGGCGCTTTTTTTCTTTAGCAATTTTTGATTTCTTGGCCACTCTGAGTATCCTCCTTCTCAATAAAGCGTAATGATTACGATTTAAATTTATCACAACCCGTCTTCCGATGCAAATAAAAAAAGCCTGCCTCAAGTAGCAAGCTCTTTTAAGATTCACCCTTTTTTTTCTGATAAATTGATGAAATCGCGGCCGTTATAATAAAAATGCCGATAAACAGCCCGATCATAATGAAGAAAAAGTTGGGCTTCACCTGGAATGAAAAAGCCGATTCGCTCTCCATGACAAACGACAAACTGTTAAACAGGATATCGTTGCTCGTTTGATTTGAAAAAAGATGATAAAACAAAAGCGCAGCCGCAAGCATCGGAAATGCGAGAAAGCTTGAGAAACTGGCAAAGATTAGTCCCTGCTTTAAAGAGTTTGTATTCATGATGATTTACCTCCAATTCCTCTGATCATCAGCTGTTTCATAATCGACTTTCCGTCACCCATAAACGGAAGCAGATACATCATATGCAGAGCATAAGTGGAAAAGAACAGAAGCATGCCGACCGAGACCGCGTTTTCCTGAAGAAAAAAGATCGTAAACAGCACGCCGGCTATTCCGAGCGCCCCTGGTATAAGCGGCCCCAACGCCGTAATCCAAATCGACTTTTTATCATACGGCGATATGACAGGCCTGATAAATTTGACGGACATCATATCAGCCGCTAAAAACCCTTGAGGCCCGTTTTTTCCGACAAATTTCCGGTGCGCGATGCCGTGCACCACTTCATGAAGTGCTGTGCCGGTGATCAACCCGAAATAGATGACGGAAAAATAAGCGGCAATGCTGATGATTGAACCGTCCGGAACGAAAATGTAAGCCGAAAGCGACAGCATCAAAAAGACGAGCCAGAAAACAATAATTTTCTTAGAAATCACATGAAGAAATTTCATGTACAAAAACAGAAATGAATCAGAATCGCTTGAAAACCTTTCCTTGTAGCGAATATGGTACTGGCCGAAAAACTGATAGAGAAAACCGAGGAAAGACGGGCGTTCACCGTACTTCCAATTGATTAAATAGTTGCGGTTGAGCCCTGTCAGCAATTGGTGCAAATCCTTTAGCAACACCTCTTCACTGACGCGAAAGACGCCGGCCAGATCCCCGGCTATCTCCAGTTCGTCTTTTTTTCCGTCGACTTCTTTCAGCATTTGATAGGCTGTCGGGTTGATGGGAAAATCCGCATCGAGATCACGATCTGAAATATGCTTCCGATCCAGCTTCACATGCTCTGGAAAATAGGGAATTTTTTTGATTCCGACCAATGCTTTCAACATCCTAATGATCATAATGGTACCTCCATTTAAACCCTCCGTATAACAGCAGGATCAGCAGTAATTCGAGACACGGTATGAGAAACAGCAGCGCTTCGCCCGTGACTTTATCGACCGCATAATTCACGATGAAAAACAGCGGAATCATAAAGATGAGGAGCATTCCGAAAGAGAAGATCCCCATATAAGGGTTGTTGCGGTCAAGCGGAAAAATAATGCCCGCTAAATAGAACATCGCAATTGCGTTTAACAGCACGGCAATCGTCTTTACAAAGACCGCAAAGCTCTCAGGAAAAGTCCACGTCAACACGGAAAACAAGCAGAGTTGAATGAGGCCAAGCACACACAGCCCGAGATACTTTGACCACAAAACCGTTGTTATTTTCAAGTGCATCGCCTTGTACACCTGCATCATCCGCAGATCATTCCCATATGAATTGAAGGCGATGATGCCCGTCACGCCTCCAAGCACCAAATAGCTCTCCCCGGTAAATCCGAACTGAAATTTGTATTTTAAAAAGCATAGAGCCAAAAGTAAAAAAATGAAGTTTAAAATATTTTCTTCATTTCTGGCCTGTGATTTTATTTCTTTCACCGCCAAAGACAGCGGTTTTGACGACGGGATTTTAATAAATGAAAACAGTTTGGATGATTTTTTTTCAGTGAGGATCGGCACAACATTCAGCGACATAAACGAAGCAGTTACTGCGGCTGCCAAGATCAGCACCACCAGTATGATTCCGGCGCCTGCCGACTGACCGTTCAGCACGAGAAACAGCGGCGCTGCAAAATATGTCAGATTATAATCAAAGGTTGAATAAGCGTTCTGAATCTTCCCCAGATCAAAAGAGGTGAATCCGTAAATAACAGCTAATACGACAAGAACAAACATTGAAAAAAATTTTTGCAGCGGAAAACCGAATTTCAAGATCACCATATACACCAGGTTATAAACAAGGTTGAGAAGCGAAAAGAAAAAAATGATCTGCACAAAAAGCAGGGCAAAAAACGTAAAAGCGAACCAAAAGCCTACACCGCTGGCGACAAAATTCGGAATCAGCAGAATAGACATGATAAACAGGACAAGGAATGAAACCGCGCCGGCAAACGGAATAAAATATCCGAGACTCCTCTCGAAAGCCGTCAGCGGGAACCAGCTCAGCTGCATGGAGAAGCTGTTCTGTTCAGGCGTCCTTACTTTAAATAAAATGAAGAAAACAAACGTAAAAATCGAGACGTTCATGAACATTGAAATCACGAACAACCCGAGTGAGCGAATTTCTCCATTCAGAAAAGCGCTTAAAAACATCCCCGTAAAGCTGTAGCCAATGATGCTCCCCATCGCAACCGCCAAAATTAAAAAAAGGGCGGCGATCATTTTTTTGGTGCCGGTATTTAAGAGCTTGCCCATTTCCTTCTGCCACATTTTCAGCATCATTTTAGAAATTTCGAATGATTTGATCAAAATGCGCACCCCTATCACTCAGCATCGAAGCTTTCAAGAACACTTCTTCAAGCGAATTACAGCTGTATTTAACCTTTAATTCTTTGACTTTTCCTTCATCCATCTTGACGCCTTTGGAAATAATCGCAATCTTATCGCACAATTCTTCCGCAGAAAGCATGTCATGAGTCGCAAGCAGTATCGACCCTTGTGTGGCCGCATAGCGCTTCATCAGCTTTTTCGTATTGATGACCGCTTCAATATCAAGCCCGCGAAACGGCTCATCCATGATGACAAATTCGCTCTCCAGCATAAAAGCAGCGATCAGCTGCGTCTTTTTTTTCATTCCGTGTGAGTACGTTTCAATCGGCTCCTGCAAAGCCTCTTTCATATCGAAAAGCTCAATTAATTGTCTCCGCTTTTCATTTGATGTACAATTATACATAGAAGAAACAAAATCCAAATATTCGGCAGCTGAAAGGGCATCCGGCAAAAGCAGTTCATCGGGAACATACGCCAGCTTTTGCTTGAATTCCGCCGTCGTGTTCTGCAGGTCATCCAAAAGAATGGTTCCTTCACTAGGCGTAATGATTCCTAAAATGGAATTAATAATCGACGTCTTTCCTGAACCGTTTGGACCCGCTATCGCGACAATCTGGTTTTTTTCAATCTTTATATGAAACCCGCTAACGGCAGTCACATTGTTTTTATATGTTTTAGATAGGTTATCTATAATAAACATAATGCCTCCAGGGTATGATTAATATCAGGAAGACTTAACCGCCCCCCACAGACGGTTAAGCCTCATCAAATATGTCTCTTGTTGTGAACAGATACTTTAAGTATGGCTATTTCCTACATTCAATGTTGACTTTCAAACCGCTGACCCATTGGACGGATCCTGTGAAGCTGCCGTTTCCGTTAACTACACACCATACAGCGGCGCCAAGAACAACAGTTGCGCCAAGTGCCAAAAGCACTGCAACAAACACCAAGAACCAAGCCTGATCTTCGATCGACGGATTGACAGAATAGTCAACCTGAGGTGCTGCGTATGTCATTTTTCCCCCTCCTTTCTATCAAGTAACCAAAGAGTAACATATCCAAAATCATACTGAAATCTATGAAATTTCCTATTTCATAAACACTACGTTCCAACTATTTATTTAAGGATCTCGCGGTTTTTCAATCTAATGGCCCACGCTTTTCGGCTTGGAAGAGAAGATGAAAGCCCCGTTTCCACTTTATGATGTCTTTATAATCTTTTTGTCTTATTTCTCCTCCTTCTTTCTCTCTCATTTTTTCTTTTTATAAATCTCGTGTCTTTCAAGGATGTTAAGGAAAAAGAACCAGCTAATAAGACCCTCCTTCTCCTGAAATCCGAACCCCAAAATACCCTCAAAGTCCCTTTTTTCAAAAAGTGAGATAATTCTATTTTCTCTATTCCATTTCTGTTAATTTTATGTATAAATTTAAATGTTACAGTTAATAACCTGCCGATCCTAGATCAAAAGATGTTGATTACATTGTAAAATCAAGTTAACATTATGTCAAACCCATTTAACAATATGTCAAATATACTATATAAACGAAGAATTGCAGGTGGTAGGATGAACAACAGGGTTAGAGAATTGAGAGCAAGGTACGGGTATTCACAGGAAGCCCTTGCAAACGCGATCGGAGTTACAAGGCAGACAGTTGCGGCCATTGAAAAAGGCAATTACATCCCGTCGCTTCTTTTGGCTTTGAAAATTTGCGAGGAATTTCAATTAAAAATGGAAGACGTATTTTGGTTAGAGGGAGGCAAACACGAATGAATATGATCACACGGACTTTCTTTCACATCCTTCTGTTCGGACTCGCATGCTGGACGTTTATAACCTTTTTTCACACATCGGAACAAATCGCCAAAAGCTTGAAAACAAACGCTTCAGAGCTCCATTTTGTTTTTAACCTGATTCCCATCCTTCTCTTTGGGCTCGCGCTTTCGATTTACACATACTTGGAGAAAAAAAGCGGTTCACGCAAGCAGCGCTTTATGCTCGTCCCTGACGAATTTAAAGAACAGGATGAAAGAGAACAGATGATTACCGCAAAAGCATGCAGAACATCTTATATCGTGCTGTATGTGGCGATGCCAGTCGCAGCGCTTCTATTGATCTTTTACCCGTTTTTCCAAGCCAGGATCCCGTATTTCCCGATCATCGTCATCTTTGTGCTGATCATTATTCAGCATCTTTCGTATATGTTTTCATTTTATAAAAACAGATAAAAAACTCCAGAATGTCTGGAGTTTTTTTATTTAAATCGTTTTTTCCTTTTGCCTCGTCGGAAAATGGTCATTTCCGATGACTTCGCCAGACGCTTTTCTTTGAAGTTTCGGGCGAAACGGAAGGAGCGGAAAGACCTTTTCGGCAAAATGGTACGCTTCTTCAAGATGAGGATAACCTGAGAAGATAAAGGATTCGATGCCGAGATCAGCATATTCTTTTATCCGGCAGGCAACCGTTTCCGGATCACCGACGAGCGCTGTCCCCGCTCCGCCTCTGACCAGTCCGATGCCCGCCCAAAGATTCGGGCTGATCTCAAGATTGGTTCTGTTTCCCTGATGAAGCTGAACCATCCTCTTTTGCCCTGATGAATCCGTCCGTTTCATCGCGTTTTGGGCTGCGGCAATCGTTTCATCATCCAAGTGGCTGATCAGTCTATTTGCCGCCTGCCACGCCTCTTGTTCCGTTTCTCTGACGAGTACGTGCAGTCTAATTCCAAAACGGACGTTCCTCCCTTCTTTTTCAGCCTGTCTTTTGACAGATTGGATTTTTTCTTTAACGAGATGGGGCGGCTCTCCCCATGTTAAATAGACATCCGCGTGTTTGGCGGCAGTCTCCTGCCCGGCCTTTGACGAGCCACCAAAATAGATCGGCGGATGAGGGTGTTGGGCGGGCGGAAAGAGTAAGCGGCCGTTTTCGGTCTTCAAGTGTTTCCCCGAATAGCTGACAGTCTCGCCTTTTAAAAGCGACCGCCATATGTCGAGAAACTCATTTGTCGCTTCATACCGTTCATCATGGCTGATAAACAGGCCGTCGCCGGCTAATTCATACGGATCCCCGCCGGCGACCACATTGATGAGGAGTCTGCCCTCTGCAAGCCGGTCGAATGTGGAAGCCATCCGCGCCGCAACCGACGGCTGCATCAAACCGGGTCTTACAGCGACTAAAAACTTCAGATTTTTCGTGACTGACGCCAGAGCGGCGGCGGTAATCCACGGATCTTCGCACGATCTTCCCGTCGGCAAAAGAACCCCTGTATACCCAAGCCGGTCAGCCGCTTGCGCTACCTGCTGAAAATAGGTGTGATCTGCGGCTCTGCCTCCCGTGTCTGTGCCGAGATAACGTCCGTCCCCATGAGTAGGAATAAACCATAAAATGTCCAAAAAGATCTCCCCTTTACTTTTGATTACCTTGATAGCTGTTTCTCCAGCCAAGGCACTTTTTCTCCAGAATTCTGACGAATGAATCCGTCAGCTTGCCGACGGCTGCGAAAATCAAAATTCCGACAAACACCTTATCGGTTTGTGAAAACTGTCTGGCATCCATAATCATATAGCCGACTCCCGCGCTTGATCCCATCAGTTCGGCAACAACAAGGCCCAGCCACGAAACACCGAGCGACAGGCGGATGCCTAAGAGGATGTTCGGAAGCGATGCGGGAAGAATCAGCTTAGTCACCTGCTTCAGCCAATGGAACTCCAATACTCTCGCCACATCGAACAGTTTCGAATCGACACCCCTGATTCCTGAAAATGTGTTGATATATACCGGGAAGAAGGCGCCGAGCGCGATCAAGAGCACCTTTGACAGTTCGTCGAAACCGAACCATAAGATAAACAGCGGCGTGACGGCGAGATGCGGAACGGTTCTCAGCATTTGCAGAGAGGGATCGAGATAATCCTCGGCGATTTTTGAAAAGCCGATTACAAGCCCCAGCAGGAGCCCGAGTCCGGCTCCCAGGAAAAAGCCGAGCGCGGCGCGCTGAATGCTGATGCCTAAATGAGTGAAAAGCTCTCCTGATACGATGAGATCCCGAAATGTAAGCAATATATCTAAAGGAGCCGGAAGCACGGTTTTTGATATGAGCTCAAATGACCCGACAAGCTGCCATAATAAAATCAATATCACAGGTAATACAATTCCCTTCCCCCATGCCAGCCGAAAAGCGGCCGGTCTCAGTTTTGCGCCTGCTTTCGGCTGGATCGAGGGGGTGCTTGATGAAACAGCCCTCATTTGTCATCTCCTCCTTTCAGCGCTTTTTTAATAAATGAATTGTCAACCACTTCTTTTACATCAATCTCTTTGTTAATCGCTTTTAATTTGAATTGAAAATCGGCAGTCTCCTGCTGCGTTTCAATAATGCGGTCTGTGATCGGCTCATTTAACGGTTCGGTGTTATTCAGCACGTTTTCAACGACCTTTTTGTCGAGATTTTTAATTTTCGCATACGCTTCAACCGCTTCTTTCTTATGGTTTTTATGCCATTTCACGGCCTTGTCATACACCTTCAGAAAACGGATCACCTCATCAGGATACTTCTCGGCAAATTCGCTTCGTACAAGCGTAAAACCAGGGGAATACTTGTCGATTTGTTCCCCGTCAACCAATATTGCCGCGTCACTTTTGATCGTTTTAAGGGACAAAAACGGCTCCCAAATCGACCATGCATCAATCGCGCCGCTGTCAAATGCCGGCATGGCTTCGTCAGGCTGAAGCTGAATGATGTTGACGTCTGTTGGCTCCAGACCTGCTTTATCGATCACTTTATACAGAAAATCGAACCCGCTGCTGCCTTTTGCCACCGCCACCTTCTTTCCTTTCAAATCTTTTATGTCATCGATGCCGCTCCCTTTTTTCACAAGAATGCCGTTCGCCTTTAAACCGTCTTGCGAAAGACCGATTTCTTTAAAATCAATGCCAGCCGCCTGCCCTGCGATCACCGGTGAATTTCCGACCTGGGAAAAATCAAGTTTACCTGCGGCAAGACCTTCAAACTGCGGCGGACCGCTTTGAAACTCTGTCCATTTCACTTGAATCCCTTCTTTTGCGAACTCTTTTTCAAACCAGCCTTTTTCTTTCGCAAGGAGCAACGGGCTTAAGCTTTGCTGCACTCCGATGTTGATCTCTTTTAAATCTCCGCCCCCTCCGCTTGATTGGGCTGCTGAACAGCCCGCAAGAAGCATCAGGCAGCCCAGCATATACAACGGCCACTTTTTCACGTTTTTCCGCTCCTTTCTGCTCAAATCCCTGAACCTTCCTGAAAGCTGAATGTTTCCGTTGTCTCGAATTCTTTCAGCACTTTTTGTCTGATTGATTGAAAAACGGGCGATGTTCTGCTGCGCGGAAATGGCAGATCGACCGGAATCAGCTTGTGGATTCTCCCCGGCTTTGCGGTAAGAATCGCGACCCGGTTGGCTAAATAAACCGATTCGTCAATATCGTGCGTCACGAGGATCATCGTCATCTTCTTTTCTCGCCAAATGTCTGTCAGAACATCCTGGAGATGCTTTCTCGTAAAGGCGTCCAAGGCGCCGAAGGGTTCATCAAGCAGCAAAATCTCAGGCTCCCTGAGCAAAGCCCTGGCAATCGCGACCCGCTGCGACATACCTCCGGACAGCTCGCGTGGATACTGTTTCTCCGCGCCTTTCAGCCGCACCGTTTCAATCAATTCATCGACTTTTTTTCGCACCGCCGGTTCTTTCAGGCTTAAATCAGCGGCGATATTTTGCTCGACCGTCAGCCATGGAAAAAGCCGATGCTCCTGAAAGATGAAACCTTGCTGAATCCCCGGGCCCTTGATTTCTCTTCCGTTCATGCTGATTCGCCCTTCATAATTCCCGTCAAGACCGGCAGCGATTTTTAAGAGCGTGCTTTTCCCGCATCCGCTTGGACCGATGACAGTCAGAAATTCGCCGTTTTCGACCGTCAGTTTCACGTCTTGAAGCACGCTTGTTTTAAGGCTGCCGTTTCCAAATGCTTTTTCATTTACACGAATTGATAAAGACATCTTGTTCCCCTTTCTTTTCTAAACTGAAAATAAAAAACTCTTATCCCAATTGAGATAAGAGCCTTCGGTTGACCGATCAGCGCTGATGGAATTTTCCGAAATATTAAACAACATACTAATTCATATTATTCCGACCTGTCAACCCCATATTATAAAAAAACAGATGAAAGGTTCCCCTTTCATCTGCAGTATTGCCCGTTTTTAACTGTAAATGCTGCCGCCTGCTTTTTTAAATTCCTTCGCCTTCTCTTCCAATCCTTTTTGAATAGCCTTTTGTTCATCAAGGCCGTTTTCCTTGGCATAGTCGCGAATATCCTGGGAAATTCTCATACTGCAAAATTTAGGCCCGCACATTGAACAAAAGTGTGCCGTTTTGGCGCCTTCCGCCGGAAGGGTTTCATCATGGTATTCAAGCGCTCTTTCCGGATCGAGCGACAAATTGAACTGGTCCCGCCAGCGGAATTCAAAGCGCGCCTTGGAAAGCGCGTCATCGCGGATTTGCGCGCCGGGGTGCCCTTTGGCAAGGTCAGCCGCATGGGCCGCGATTTTGTATGTTATGACGCCTTCGCGGACATCGTCTTTGTTCGGCAGTCCCAAATGCTCCTTCGGCGTCACATAGCAAAGCATGGCCGTGCCGTACCAGCCGATCATCGCCGCTCCGATTGCCGATGTAATATGATCGTAGCCCGGTGCAATATCGGTCGTCAGCGGGCCGAGCGTGTAAAACGGCGCCTCTTTGCAAATTTCCATCTGCTTGTCGACATTCTCTTTAATTTTATGCATCGGCACGTGTCCCGGTCCTTCGATCATCACTTGAACATCATGCTTCCAGGCGATTTCCGTCAGCTCGCCGAGCGTCTCCAATTCGGCAAATTGGGCCTCATCATTCGCATCCGCAATCGAGCCGGGCCGAAGGCCGTCCCCGAGCGAAAATGCGATATCGTATGTTTTCATAATCTCGCAAATCTCTTCAAAATGCGTGTACAGAAAGCTTTCCTCATGATGAGCCAAACACCATTGCGCCATAATTGCCCCGCCGCGGGATACGATTCCAGTGACGCGCTTTGCCGTCAGCGGCACATACCGAAGAAGGACGCCGGCATGAATCGTAAAATAATCAACGCCTTGCTCAGCCTGCTCGATTAATGTATCGCGGTAAATCTCCCAAGTGAGATCTTCCGCGACGCCGTTTACTTTTTCAAGCGCCTGATAAATTGGCACAGTCCCTACAGGAACTGGACAATTGCGGATGATCCACTCCCTCGTTGTATGAATATCTTTACCTGTGGACAAGTCCATCATCGTATCAGCGCCCCAGCGGATGGCCCATGTCATTTTTTCTACTTCTTCTTCAATCGAAGAGGTGACAGCGGAATTGCCGATGTTGGCATTGATTTTCACGTGGAAGTTGCGGCCGATAATCATCGGTTCGCTTTCCGGATGGTTGATATTTGACGGAATAATCGCCCGTCCGCTTGCCACTTCATCACGAACAAATTCGGGAGATACATGCTCTCGGATCGCGATAAATTCCATCTCGGGCGTAATGATCCCCTTTCTTGCGTAATGCAGCTGGGTGACATTTTGACTTTTTTTCGCGCGCAGCGGTTTTCGTTTCAACCCTGGATAGCTGTTGCTCGCTTTCTCTTTGCTTTTATAGCCGTTATCCTCCGGTCTGATTTCTCTGCCTTCATATTCTTCGGTATCGCCGCGCTCCCTGATCCAGGTCGCCCGCAAAGGTTTCAGCCCCTTAAGAATATCAACCTCTGCATTCGCGTCCGTATAGGGACCGCTCGTGTCGTAGACGCGGACAGGCTGATTTTCTTCGGCGCCAAATGAACCCGTCGTCGGACTTAGCGAAATTTCTCTCATCGGCACTTGAATGTCAGGTCGCGCCCCTTCGACATACACTTTGCGGCTCCCTGAAAAACTTGACATAATCGAGATGTTTTTTTGCTGTACTGACTCCTGTTTCATGTAAAAATCCTTCCCCTCTAAAAAATTGATCAGGACGAAACTCCGGAACAGCACCAGCACAAAAAAACCAGGCTCATATGATGAACCTGGTTTTACAGTCAGTAAAATCACTGGAAGACAGACGGACCATACCCATTCCCCATCTTCTCCCGAATCCTTTTTACTTCCCCACGCTGGTACGAACCAGATCAGGTCCAAAGGGTTAAGAAACACATGTTTCTCTCTCAGCCCGCAGTCGGGCACCCCTAGTAAAGCTATTCAATTCATTTTTTATCGTAACACACCGATTTGGCAAGTGAAAAGGATGGAAAAATATATGAATCTTTTTCACTATAAAAGGGATCAGAGCGGCGCACCCAATGATTATAAATTGCGATGAAGCACATCAAGTATATGTTTCAAATCCGTCGCCTCAATTTGGCCAGGTGCGGATGCTTTTTTCGCTGCGCCGAACGTCACGGCCGAGCCAAATACCTCTCCGGCGAGCCGGCTGATCAAGCCTTTTCCGGCCATCGACATCGTGATAATCGGCCGCTTCGCATACCGCTCATGCATCATATGAGTCGCCTCAAGCAACACCAGCACATCTGCCGGTGTTTCAGGCATCACCGCGATCTTAGGGAAATCGGCGCCAAGATCCTGGGCTTTTCGGAGACGGGAAACGATCTCTTCCGCTCTCGGCGTCTTCCCGAAATCGTGGTTGGATATAATGACAAAGACATGCTGCATATGAGCCGCTTGAACCAGTTTTTCCACATGATGCTCTTCATTGAACAGCTCGACATCAATCACATCTGCCAGCCCTGTTTTGACTACGGCATGATTCAAGGAAAAGTAAAATTCCTTACTGACTTCTTTTTCGCCGCCTTCCTCCGCGCTACGAAATGTAAATATCAACGGGATATCCTTTAAGATCTCCCGGATGTCAGCCAATACCTTTTTCACTTTGTCAACGTCTTCGACATCCTCAAAAAAATCCGCCCGCCATTCGGCAAGATCCGGATTAATCGATAGAAGAAAAGCAGCTTCTTCTTTCAATTGTTCATGCGTTTTTCCGATGAGCGGCACGCAAATTTTCGGGGCTCCTTCTCCGATAGCCACCCCTCTGATCTTCACCGTATTCAACAACGGCCTCACTCCTGTTCTCTATATTACAAGGGTCTTTGCATTAACGGTACCGAAGATTGGCCGTAAGCACAAGCAGAAATTAAGAAAGAAGGCTAAACGCTTAAAGCACTCATATACCAACAGAGATCACCTTTCGATAGCTTGCTTGTTTAAAAATGAATCTACTATTCCTTGCAGAATATGACTCATTTCTTCAGGAGTTTCCTTCCGGCCTCTCTCAAACCATTTTGAAAGGATGTTCCAAAAGCCCCCTGCGCTGAATGAAAGCCCGTACTCCAAGTCGATTTTGCTTTTAAAATGAAAGGTTTCTTCTTTAAATTTTTTATGAAGATCCGGTAGAAGTTCATTATATTTCTCAACAATCAAATAAAACAAATGGTTCTGATGAAGGGCTTGTAAAAAATCGGCATGTCGGCTCCAAAAGTTGAAGTATGCATGTCCAAGACTGGATAAGTCAATATGTTTTTCCTGAACAATGTAATTGGAATACTCACTGCAAAGCTGCTCAAAATAGCGGTCTAATATATCTTTTTTTGAATGGAAATGCCGATAAAATGTTCTTCTGTCAAGCTGCGCTTTTTCCGCTATCTCTGTAATGGTGATGTCTGAAAAGCTTTTTTCCTTCATAAGCTCCAACAATGATAGCGTCAGCCAGCTTTTAGATTGCTGAGCTGTTTTTGAGGGCATTTGCTTCATATTCTCTCTCCTGTCGCACTTTTTATGGCAATGTAGCACTTTTCGTTGGCTCATTGACTTTGTTCTCTATGAAATGTCACAATTGTGGCACATAAGAGGGGGAATGTAAATGGAAAACATGCAATTTATAGCTTGGATGCTGCCGATATTATTTATACTGCATGATTTTGAAGAGATGGTGATGGTCGAGGCATGGGGCAAAAGATATCGAAGCAAACTGAAACAACTGAAAAAAGCTCCATTTGGACATGCCAAAACCGCTTCTTTTGTTTGCGCTGTGCTCGAAGAATTTATACTAGCTGTTGGTGTAACTGTTCTCAGTATTTATTTTAATCAATATATTATCTGGTTTGGTTTCTTTTTTGCTTTTACTGTTCATTTCCTTGTTCATATCGTCCTATGGTTCACATTTAAACATTATGTACCCGGCATATTAACGTCGATCTTTATGCTGCCATTTTGTTGCTATCTGCTGACCGCTGCCGCAGAGATAGAAAAATTCAGTTTTCCTGCAATGATCTTATCAGCCCTATCCGGAACACTTATCGTCTTTTTTAACCTTAAGTTTCTGCATAAAAAAATGGGGAGGATTCAAGAAAGGCTGGAAGCATATGGCCGCATATGAAAAGCAGGCACTTACGGAAGCTTCCGGCCCTTTGACTAGAAGCAAAGCAAACGATGAAGACCCGTCAGACACGAAAAAACTGCCCTTCAAAAGAAAGGCAGCATGATCTAAAATCATGGCACTGCTAACGATGGTTCAATGTTCGTTCCAAAGCTTGTCTATCCAGCTGTTTAGACGAGACACCTCCACTGCGGGAGCCGCTTGCACTTCAGCTGTCCAGCCTCTCATCGTTTTGATGATGGAGCATTTTCGGTTTTTCCGGGACCGGCATTGAAAATCGAATTCGCCAGCAACCGATATTGATGCTGCGGATGATCGTCATTGGTTAGATCGTTAGCGAAAACAGTTAAGTTCTTGTTGTTATCTTTATACGTGAAAGCCATAATCTTTCCTTTGGCAGCATCATGTCCAGGCCACCAGCCTGCCTTGAAGAAGTGATCTTCATCAGCAATCACCGCAAGCACTTTTGCCGTTTTAGGAACAGCGGTAATATAAGAACCAGTGACTGTGTAGAAGTATTCCTGTTTATTGTAAGGAGCTGTAATAGCATGATCTTGCATGACATTTGCCAAGAAGACGCCTTCGTATCTCTCCCATTCAGGTCCTTTAAAAGAAAATCCGGGTATCCACTTCTGAACATTCGTCATCCCCATGTTTCCAAATGCAATGTAAGGCTTTCCTTTATTAACATATTTAGAAGAGTCGAACGTATTGACAAGCACATCTGCGCCCGCCTGTTCTGAGGTGACGTTAAAGCCCAGATTTTTCAGTACATATGCCGCTTCACCCAGTGCTCCTACAGTAGAAGCCTTGAGGACTTTGCCGCTTGGTTTCTTATGGCCGGATGCGCTCACGTCAAGATAGTACTTGGAAGCCAATGGGGCCAGGTCCTTGTAGGCAACCGCGAAGTCGCCCGCTTGATAGCCTGATCCGCTCTTGGTGAGCATTGTAACGGTCTTGCCGGCTGCCAGTAACTCGTTGACTGCCTTTATCGCATCATTGTTTGTGTTCTGGATTAGCACATAAGCTGAGCGTTTTGGCATTTTAGTCCCCGGAAACGACACGGAGGTGATGGCAGAAGTCTTGCCTTTGAACACCCCGGCATCTCGAATTACATAACGGTCAAAACCTCGCATATCATGGAAATTTTGAATCATCTCACCGGCTATCATTTCATAATCAGATACATCTATTCCATCATACAAGACCAAGTTCGCGAGGCCGCGGTTTGCCTGGTGCATGTTTACAATAAATGATCCTGCCGGATATGTTTTTCCATTAACGGTTACCGCTTTTGTTGATCGTTCAATCTTTACGCCGTTGCGAAGGAAGTACTCAACCATCTTATAGGTTTCCAACACATTCTTTTGAATATTTTTATCGACCGGCAGTACGTAATATTCCGGGAAGAAGTTTTGATTGCCCTGCCGCGGACGGCCGATCTCTTCGTTTTTGGCGTTGACCAAGTAATGATCGACAGCACGATCATCGATATTGTCCACGCCGCGCTCGAATATTTTTAATTGGTTCAGGAACAGCTCTTCTTTTTTTCCCGCTACATATTTTGTGGCTGCCGCAGAACTGTAATACAGAGCTTTGGTAGACTCTTCATTCGACTCGGGCGTTTCCAGCGTGTGACCCATCGCACCGTGATACATGGCGAATGCAGCGGTATATGCTGCAGATGCATCATCCCATCCCGAAGCCGTGCCTTTTGACACATAATTTGGATCTTTCGCAGTTTTCCGATGTTCTTCATAAGGGATGTGATAGTAGTCATACTTCGTATTAGCAATCCCGGCCTCACCCATAGCCTTTGCCTGTTCCACCATGTGGTCAATCAAAAGGTCATACTCAACATTCGGGTTATGAGGCGGAGTAGAAGGCTCAATCAGGAAATTGGCATCGAACCCGTGCATATCCAGAAAAGACAGCGGCGACCACTTCGCGATTTGTTCCGTTACGCTGCGCGTTTCAGGCTGGGTTTGATAAGAATTATCCCGGTTCAAATCGAAATCCTCAGCATTGGAACGTGTTGTATGAACCCGGCCATCCGGGTTGTCCGTATAAACGAACAGGAAAAAAACATGTTCCAATGCATCGTCTATATTCAACGTTGTCTTGCTTTTCTTGCCATTCGGCAGAACTGTATCGTACGTCATGCTCTTATCCAATGCCATTGACTTAAAGTAATTCATGATCGCATCGACGCCAGGCGCTTCATTCGGATGAATATTGTTCAACCAGATCGGCACCTGATAGTCGCCAAATGCGCCGGATTTAATGTCGGCCTGCAATTTCTTCGGGTCATTGAGCATGGCAGGGTGAGTCACCTTCTGATACTTATCGACAGCGGCTTTATCTTTGGCAAGCACTGTCAAATAGATATCACGGCCTTCGACCGATTTTCCAATAGAAGTCGTTTTGATATATCTGTTGTTTTTTTGCGCAGCTTTTGCTGTAACGGCATCGATCTCCGGTTTCAGCTCATCGTAAGTGCGGAAGCTGTCATATGGCGTCAATTTTACGGGAGCATGGGCAACCACTCGTCCGTTCACTGTTGCCGCCAAATCATATGTGCCCATCAGCGATGCGTATAGCGGACGTTGCAATCGCGGCTCTGACAGGTTGTCTGTATCGTATGGAAGATCGAAATTGATGTTAGCATGAACCTTGCCGTTGGTCACTTTTACATGGCTAACAGTAATGAAAGGTGCACCGCTGTAATCACGGACCTTATATTTTTTCCATTGAGACAGCGGTTTGCCGTCATACGTCCAGCTTAAGCTCTTCACATCAACACCTTGCGGAAGCTTAAACGCAGCATGAAGCGTTCGTTTCTCTGTCATCGAAGCAACATTGTTGTCCAGTTTTAGCTTCTGAGATTTTTTAGTCTTTACTTTTGTCTGCTGACCGGACGCCGTCCCCTTGCCAGTCTGCGCCATAGCAACACCGGGGGTTATCGCTCCAAGCAGCATCATAAGCGACAAAACCAAGATCAGATAACACTTTGTGAACGAATTCTTAAACATAGAAAAATGCCATCCCCATTTCGTGATATTTTCAAATTGCAAACTTGATAAGAGAAAACCATTACAAGAGTGAGGAGTTCTGGCTGCATTTCATTTGCCTGCCTCACACTCTGATTCAGCATGCCCTCCTCCTCCAATATCTTCCGGAGCTCCCGACAGGCTAACAGCCTGAAGGAACTGCCTCCTTAGACGGTTTCTTCAGGTAAAATGTTAAAAGACCGCCTACCTGGATGTTGTCGTTCCCGTGACGGGTCCCAAGGTGCTGAAGGCCCGGTCAAAGCGGCGCATCGCTGTCTCAAGCGGACCGGCAGGAAGCCGTGCAATCAGCCACCCTGTCACCGTCACCATGGCCGCGACGAACAGATCACTGAATGGAATGGCCCCGATATCATACTTGGCCCCCGAGATTTCAAGAGTCCATATAACAACAAACTGAGCTGCATACATCGTCAACGCCACACGTCCGACTCCCGCGAACGGCTTTAACACGGCAGAGTTTTTCTGCGGCACGAGACATACCAATCCAAGCACCAGAAAGGCAACCCCAAGCCCCAGCATCGTCTGGAAAGTTGACGCACTGTGCGGAGCGATCGAAAGAAGATTGTGCCACAACGGCGGTGCCACGTTGTGCGGCCAGATTGCATACTGATCCGGCTCAGCGCCGGCGGTGCCTTGAACACTTACGAGCCACTCTTCGAATGAACGGCTCAGCCCCGGAAGAACGAAAGTGCCCAAAACTTTAGAGACGATAACCATGATTGTGCCGCTGCCCACTAGCGAGAGTGCGGTCCGCATCCTGGTCAAATCGAAGCGCCCGATTGCCATACCGGCGACAAAAGCGGGTGCAAGTGCGAGCGCCGACATCGGGCCGCCTGCCATATCACCAAGTAAGTATGCTTTCGACAGGACGCTGCCTCCGAGAATCATCAGCGGCGGGCTCACTGCAAGCAAAACAGCTGCTGTTGTAACTAACACACGTGTCGAACGACGAATCAGCACCAACGCCAGCACAAACAGTGCCGCATAAGCTGGCAAAATCACCCCGAACGGAGTATTCAGCATGATGAGAAGGTATCCTATAATATCGATAAATACCGCGCGGGCAAGCATCCGCGTCCGAAATGCGGCCGGCTCCATTCCTCGATCCAACATGCGCCCGGCCATGATCGAATAGGAGATGCCGCCGCAAAGCACAAATAGAAGCGTCGTATTCCCGGAAACGATTGAACCGTTCGTTTCGTTCAAGGCGAAGTGCTGCAAATACATCCCGATGACCGCCAGCCCCCGAGCTGCATCAAGTGCCACAATACGCCCTGTCCCCCGCGCTTTTTCACGCTTGAACTTCTGACCTTCAGCCGAGTCCCGGGTGACAATTTCAACGAGCGCACCGTCCTGAAGCGGAGTTGATAAATCTACAAGCTTTCCGTTTAATTTACCTGCAACCGCATTTTCCAGGCCACAGCTAATAGAAGCAGCGACATCTTCAATGCTTGCTTCCTCCTCAAATTCTCTGACGGACCCGTCAGGCAATTTAATGCGAATTGACAACTGTATTCCTCCTCAAAAAATTAATCCTTTACGTGTTCCATTGTTCCTTTGTCTATATCTAGATGAGATCTGGCTGTATTCAATATAGCGGGCAGATGTCGCTAAAGTTTGATCAACTTGTAAACAAAACGTAAAAAGGTGGATCGGAGGATCAGAACATATCATTGCATAAAGAAAAGCACCTTGCTGATGACAAGGTGCCTTATTTCACGGTGCGATAAATGAAGAGTGCGGACAACAGTTGGTCATTGCGTTTATGTTGGCGGCTCTCCTTTTTGATGAGGAATAAACAAAAAGAGCGTTCCTTTTATATGGAACGCTCTTTCGTCGTTTGGCAATACGGTTTTCAGCGATATCGGTGGTCAGGGTGAATATATCCAGAGAACCATTGATATATCAAGGTTTTTGTCTGCCTTTGTACAAAATTTGGCGCAAAAATTTTAAATTGCTAATAATACGTACAGCTGCATAGGCGAAGAAAAATGAGTATCAACACAATCGTTCTGTACAGGTCGTCCAAGATAAAATACGCAGCTTTCTCTACGGACTATCTCGACTGCTTGGCGATGTGAACGCGATTAAGAAAGGAACAGCCGGAAAGCAGACCGGAAAAGCCTGGGCAAACTGTTTCAATGACGCCAGCCACGGCGTCTTCGTTCTTCCATTTAAACACCGGACAATTAACGTATTCTAATTAGTCAGAGACTGGGCGTTTTTCACCCCCTCTCTAGGATAAATTCACCAAATTAAAACTAGTCATTAACTGAATATCCTCCCTCTGGTAGAATTGTAAACCAAGGGAGGAATAAGCATGCTAAAAAGGAAATTATTTTTATTCACTATGGCTCTTTGTTCGATTATCTTACTAGTCGCCACTTTTCCATCAAATGTTTTCGCTAAAGAAACATTTGAAGATCCGAATCCTTTAGAAGGGATTAAATTCACCAAAATATCCGAAAACGCATCATCATTCAGAATAGAAGAAGGCGGTAAAATATACGAATACGTAGTAGAAACCTTAAATGCAAATACTAAGGATATGAAGGTCCGGGCAAAGAAATATTCTGTATCTAAGGACGGAAAGAAAACACTTTTAGAAAGCTCAACCGCTTCTGCTCACAAAGAGAGCAGTGCGAATGCGCTGGCTGGCTGTCATGGTGTAACGGGGTCTAAAGTGAGTTGGGCTGGCACTAGGTACAGCCTTTATCTCAGCTCTTGTATAACCAAAAAAATAGTTAATGTAATAAACGAAACTAAAGATGCAACATCCGCTATAGCAGGAATTGGAGCAGTCTTGATCAAAGTCGCTAAATTTGTACCTTACGTAAGCGCGATTTCCGGAGCGCTTTGGGCAGTAGGTGCTGGTTTTAGGGCGATTTCCGGGGACGGAAAATATGGAATAGGTTTCCACTTCGCGAGGAATCCATTCACCGGAGAGGTTATCGAGGGCATCGGTGTGCCTTGGCGACAATAGAGCGGGAGGAAAATTAAGTGTTATATAGAGTTTTATTAAAAATGGCGATCCTAATTTTCGTCATAAACTATTTCGCTTTTCCAACTTTTTTTAACATAGAACCAGATAGTAGCGGAACATTTATTGGCCTCATTTTGATGTGTATAGTCATTATGAATCTTTTAAACCGAAAACAACAATAAAATGAGAAGGCGCCAATTACGGCGCCCTTTTTCGTTCATCTACGGCTTCTTAATAAACTTATTGTAACTGCTTTCCTTACTACATCGCTTGGACTCGTTTTAACCAGCGAAAAGGAGCGCTATAGCATATATTTAGAATCGAGAATTTGAGCGAAAAGTTGATATTATTCGTTTTCTGAGCAAACTCAAAAACAAAATGAACCCACTTAAGCGCCTTATCAACCTCACCTATCTTATAAGTTGACCTAGCTGACTCGTATATGCATTGCATGTACATAATAGGCGCATTTTTTCGATATCATCCGTTTTAAATGAGAGGCCGAAATACTCGAGTGCTTCTTCGTGTTTATCCTTTTGAATTTTTAAAAAGCCGAGATCATAGTAGACAGCCGCCAGCAGCGCAGCTTCCGGAGCTCGCAGTCCTTTAAAAAAAATTCTTACGGACTTGTTCCAAGATAAAGAATAAATAAAAAGAGCGTTCCTTTGTAAGGAACGCTCTTTCATCGTTTGGCAATACGATGTTTAGTGATACCGGTGGTCGGGGTCGAACCGACACTCCCGAAGGAACACGATTTTGAGTCGTGCGCGTCTGCCAATTCCGCCACACCGGCATGTGTGTGATTCAATGGTGCCGAGGGCCGGACTTGAACCGGCACGGTAGTCACCTACCGCAGGATTTTAAGTCCTGTGTGTCTGCCAATTCCACCACCCCGGCACGAGGCAAATAAGGCGACACCCGGATTCGAACCGGGGATAAAGGTTTTGCAGACCTCTGCCTTACCACTTGGCTATGCCGCCATCATTTTAAGAATTGGAGCGGAAGACGGGATTCGAACCCGCGACCCCCACCTTGGCAAGGTGGTGTTCTACCACTGAACTACTTCCGCATTTTAACTAATATTCATCTTATCATATGCAGGATGATAAAGAAAGATGAAAACTGGGCTAGCTGGATTCGAACCAGCGCATGACGGAGTCAAAGTCCGTTGCCTTACCGCTTGGCTATAGCCCAATATGAAGGGCGATTGATGGGAATCGAACCCACGAGTGCCAGAGCCACAATCTGGTGCGTTAACCACTTCGCCACAACCGCCATAAATTGTGAATTAAAATTGGCAGGGGCAGTAGGAATCGAACCCACACCGGAGGTTTTGGAGACCTCTGTTCTACCGTTAAACTATGCCCCTAAAAACATGGTGGAGGGGGACGGATTCGAACCGCCGAACCCTGAGGGAGCGGATTTACAGTCCGCCGCGTTTAGCCACTTCGCTACCCCTCCAAAACAGTGCCGGCCAGAGGACTTGAACCCCCAACCTACTGATTACAAGTCAGTTGCTCTACCAATTGAGCTAGACCGGCAAATGGTGGCTCGGGACGGAATCGAACCGCCGACACACGGATTTTCAGTCCGTTGCTCTACCAACTGAGCTACCGAGCCTTTATTTAAATGGCGGTCCGGACGGGACTCGAACCCGCGACCTCCTGCGTGACAGGCAGGCATTCTAACCAACTGAACTACCGGACCATTTTGGTTGCACCCTTCGGGTACTCCTCATTTAATGAGTAATTTGGTTGCGGGGGCAGGATTTGAACCTGCGACCTTCGGGTTATGAGCCCGACGAGCTACCGAACTGCTCCACCCCGCGATAATATGATTTTCATAGAAATGGTGGAGGATGACGGGATCGAACCGCCGACCCTCTGCTTGTAAGGCAGATGCTCTCCCAGCTGAGCTAATCCTCCGCAGTACAGGACGTACAAGTGTATGCGTTGCAACAGGATGTTGCGATCTTAGCATACCTTCCTTTAAAAAGCTCTGGCATTCGCCTTTTGCTTTTTAACGTGCTGTCCAAAAAAGAATGGTGACCCGTACGGGATTCGAACCCGTGTTACCGCCGTGAAAGGGCGGTGTCTTAACCACTTGACCAACGGGCCAGATGTATTTAAAGTGGCGGAGAGCAAGGGATTCGAACCCTTGAGACGGCGTTGGCCGCCTACACGATTTCCAATCGTGCTCCTTCGACCACTCGGACAGCTCTCCAATAAATGGCTCCGCAGGCAGGATTCGAACCTGCGACCGATCGGTTAACAG